>NZ_JADOVH010000001.1 GCF_015751965.1 Frigoribacterium sp. CG_9.8
CAAAACGCCAACCGAACAGCCAACGGCGAAACAGGTCTTGCCATCGAAAATACCCACTAGAACTCAGGGTGTTGCACTCACCACCTGAATTCGCCGCGCTTCGGTCGCAAGATCTTTGCCGGCCGCTATAAACCCGCGTATTTTCCTGGCGTATTGCTCATTGTTGCAATCTGAGGGCATAGCGTCACACGCTCACACCGACGGAGCGACGTTCGGGTGATCTTGGAAGCACCCAGTCGAAACCCGTTGAGCATCCGTGATCCCGTTTCACAATTGGGCTTGCAGTCTATTTACCTTCATGCGCGAGAATGAGGGTCATGTCCCAGAAAATCGATGCAGCGCTCAAGGATCTGATCAAGGCCCTCCGCAAGCACGCGGAGGCCGTCGGAGGCAGCCACGTCTCACTCAAAAGATCCCAGAGGACCGCGGCGAAATTGCAGATTGCCGCGTCGGCCTACGCCGCAGCAGTGTACTCCAGGACTGGGCTGGACAGTCCATTCAGCGACGTGGTTAGCCCCGGTTTGGAGAACGTGACGCTCAATTCCCTCCTTGCCGAGCGCGACTGGCTGGCGAGCCACTCGAAGAAGGCGAAACCCGACGCGCCAACGCCTGCCCTCTAACTCGCTCCCAGAGCAGTCCCACTGTGAGAACAGCCCGCGATCGTGTAGCGCAGCCCACCGTTAGTGCGGGTCAGTCTTAGAACAGATCGGGGCTCGGAGTTCCGGTGTGGCGGATGGCGACATCCGCATGCCGATCAAAACGGTAGCCCACCCCACGCACCGTGCGCACGATGTCTTCGTAGGCTCCGAGCTTCGAGCGCAAACGGCGAACGTGAACATCGATGGTGCGTTCGTTGGGGGTCTCGTCATCGCCCGCTGACCACAGTGATGAGATGAGCTCGGCGCGGTCGATGGTGCGGCCTTCACGAAGCACGAGATACTGCAACAGCTCGAACTCTTTATAGGTGACGGCAGCGGGTTCGTCATCGAGCACGACACGCTTGCGGGAGAGGTCGATCACCACACCCCCGCGGGTCTTTTCCGTCGGCTCGGGCTGCTGGCGATGCTTGGCCAGGGCAGAGGGATCCTGCAGCGCAAGCCGCACGACCTCCACATCACGCCCACCGGCACCCTGTGGTGCGAGTGCAACCGCGGCGTAGGTCTCGGAGGAGGGTACAAGATTCTTCGCGAGACCGCGCAGCGCCTCGACGATACTTCCGAGGTCGGTTCCTGCGGCCGCGGCCTTCAACTCGTCGACTCCCACGTACAGCACAAAGCCGCGTGCCTCGGTGCCTCCGGGAACGGCGCGGATGCGCACGGGAGCATCCGGCAGCGCGGCAGCGGGTGCTGCGGAGAGGGGTATTGCTCCTACGGGTGTGAGGCTGCGCCCAGAAGACGGGTGGTCGAGATCGATGGTTGCAAGAGACGTGGTTGCAAGAGACGTGGTTGCAAGAGACGTGGTTGCGAGAGACAGAGACATGGGTCGAGAATCCTTGAGAGGGGTGAAGGGCCTCTAATGATGAGGGTGTGATCCTTCGGGATACTTCAGGTGATGCACTACGGGGTGTCGCTCGCTATGAGGAGCGCACATCCGGGGATTCTCGACTCGTAACGAGCAGAATCCGACTCAGGGGTGGACCGTCAGGCACACATTCGACAACACGCCACCACGCTGGAGCATCCGGATGCCGCACGGGCGGCCGGAGCAAGCGTGGAGAACGACATATTCCAACTATCTGGCAGTGGTCGGCCAAAAGTCAAGCCAGCCCGCAGGATCCGCAGCTAGTTGTGCAGCAGGATCCGCAGCGAGATCTTCCGCTAGATGCGCAGCTAGACCAAACCGTAGAGGCGATCTCCTGCGTCTCCGAGGCCGGGCACGATGTACCCCAACTCGTTGAGCATGTCGTCAACCGCGCCGAGCACGATCGTCACCTCACGACCCTCCATCGCGGCCTCGACCGCGGCGAGACCCTCCGGTGCGGCAATGAGGCAGACCGCCGTGACATCCACCGCACCGCGGGCGAGCAGAAAGTTTATGGCCGCGATGAGCGAACCACCGGTGGCCAGCATCGGGTCGAGTACGAAGCACTGGCGGTTGGAGAGATCCTCGGGGAGGCGCTCGGCGTAGGTTGTGGGCTGCAGGGTCTCTTCGTCGCGCACCATCCCGAGAAAGCCGACTTCGGCCGTGGGGATCAGCTTGACCATGCCTTCGAGCATGCCGAGACCGGCTCGGAGAATAGGAACGACGAGTGGCCGTGGGTGGCTGATGGCGAGGCCGGTGGCGGTGGCAACTGGCGTCTGCACGGTCACTGTTTCGACCCGCACATTGCGGGTCGCCTCGTAGGCCAGCAGGGTCATGAGCTCTTCGGCGAGGGCCCGAAAGGTGGGTGACGGCGTGTTCTTATCACGCAGCACGGTGAGCTTGTGAGTGATGAGCGGGTGGTCGGCTACGTGTACTCGCATAGGCTTAATCTAGCCGAGGACCGAGCTGGGCGAGAGGAGTGTGTGCCGTGATGGCCGTGCCCGAGATTTATCGCACGCGGATGCTCGAGGCCCTCGCACACGCGACGCTGGCTCTCGAGCACGGTGATGTTCCCGTCGCGGCGCTCGTGCTCGACGCCTCCGGGGCTGTGATCGGAGCGGGGCGCAACGAGCGCGAGCTGCGCCAGGACCCGACAGCCCACGCCGAGATTCTGGCGCTGCAGTCCGCCGCTGCTGCAACAGGGGATTGGCATCTCACCAACACGACACTGATTGTGACCCTCGAGCCCTGTGCGATGTGCGCCGGGGCGATTCTGGCGGCGCGAGTGCCGGTGGTCGTTTTTGGAGCCTGGGATCCCAAAGCCGGCGCAGCCGGATCGGTTTACGACCTGCTTCGTGACCGGCGGATGCCGCACCGCGTGGAAGTGTATGCGGGCGTCGAACAAGAGCGGTGCGCTGCAATCCTGCTCGACTTCTTCGAGGGTAAGCGCGGCTGACGGCCCGCTACCGCAACCGGCTACAGGGCTCCAAGCCATTCGCTGAACATCGCAGCGGACGCCGCCTGCATCGCGCGCCCTTTCGTGAGGGCATCCCGGCGCAGGTCGTCGGGGTCAATCTCGAGTCCGGCCAGTTCGGGGAGCCCGTCGAGTACCCAGCGTTCGTGCATGTCGGCGGTGAGCTCCGGATGAAACTGAACCGCAAGCGCATAGTCGCCAAGAGCGAAGGCCTCATTGCTGTACGCGCTCGAACTCGCCAACCGTACTGCCCCGCTCGGCAGTGCGAAGGTGTCGCCGTGCCATTGCATCACCGGCACCCCGACAACATGCCTCAGCGGCGAGTCGAGGCCGGCTTCGGTCGGAGTCACTTCGCGGAACCCGATCTCTACGGTCGAACCCCTGCGCACAGTTTCACCGAGCGCCTCCGCCATCAGTTGCGCGCCGAGGCAGATACCGAGAGTGGGTCGTTCGGCCGTGAGTCGGTCGCGGAGATACTTCACCTCGTCGACGAGATAGGGATGCGCCTCCTTTTCGTAGACGCCCATATCGCCGCCGAGCACCACGACCAGATCCGGCTCCGGGTGATCGTGCAGTGACTCCGTCGCGACATCCACGTAGCGGATCTCGTAGCCGTGATCGCGCAGCACCGCCTCCAAATTGCCCAGATGTGCAATCTCAAGGTGCCGCAGAACAAGGGCGAGTGGCATGCTCAGTCCGCCGCTCGAATGATGATCGCCTCGGTCGAGGGGTTGCCCTCGCCGGGCGCGACGTAGACGTCGGGCTCGATATAGATGATCCGGGCGATGGGAACCTCGGCCCGCACGCGTGCCTCGAGGGAGTTGATTGCTGCCGCGACCTCCGCGAGCTTCATCTTCGTGGGAAAGGCGACCTTCGCTGCGACCAGCAACTCCTCCGGTCCGAGGTACAGGGTCTTCATGTGGATGAGGGACTCGACATCGGAATCGGCGTTGATCGCATCGCGGATCCGCTCCGTGTCACCGGCCGACGCCCCTTCGCCGACGAGCAGGCTCTTGGTCTCGATGCCGAGCACGATCGCCACAAGCACGAGCAACACTCCGATGCAGATGGTGCCGATCGCATCCCACACCCCGTTGCCGGTGATGATCGTCAGCATCACGCCGAGGAAGGCGAACACGAGGCCGGCGAGAGCGGCGACATCCTCCAACAGCACGACCGGGAGTTCGGGTGCCTTAGCGCGGCGGATAAAGGTGATCCAGCTGTCTTTACCGCGAACGCGATTTGACTCGCGCATCGCAGTGCGCAGCGAGAAGCCCTCGAGCACCATCGCGATGAGCAGCACGACAATGGGAATCCAGACGTTCTCGAGCGGGTGCGGATGCTGGATCTTATCCACGCCCTCGTAGAGCGAGAAGACACCGCCGACGGTGAACAGGATGATAGAGACGACGAAGGCGTAGACGTAGCGCTCTCGACCGAAGCCGAACGGATGGTCGGCATTCGCCCTCTTCTTCGAGACCCGACCCCCGCGCAGCAGCAGCACCTGGTTGCCGGTGTCTGCCAGGGAGTGCACTGCCTCACCGAGCATCGAGCTCGACCCGGAAACCGCCCAGGCAATGAACTTGGCCACGGCGATACCGAGGTTCGCGGTCAGTGCCGCGACAATCGCGCGATTACTGCCTTCGGTACTCATGCGCTCAATCCTAGGATGATGTGATGAGCACCCTTCCAACCATCGCGATTATCGGAGCCGGTTCGATGGGCGTGGCGATCCTCAGCGGACTGCTCGCACCTTCGGTCACCGTCGAGGGCGGCATCCGCGTCACCAATCGCACCGAGGCCAAGGCTGCGGCTCTGAGATCGGATACCGTCGCCTCGTATGCCCTCGAGAACGATCCTGGCGCGAATATCACTGCCGTCACCGGAGCGCGAATCGTGATCATCGGGGTCAAACCGGCGATGGTATCTGACCTGCTGCGCGAGATCGGCCCGGCGCTCGCCGAGGACGCCATCGTGGTGAGTGTGGCTGCCGGAGTGACCATCTCGACCATGGAGGCGTTGGTGGCACAGGTCGTGCTGAGAGCCATGCCGAACACGCCAGCCCTGGTGGGCAGGGGTGTCACCGGCGTCAGTCCGGGATCGCGCGCGACACCGGAGGATGTCGCACTCGCGCTCACCGTGTTCGATACGGTCGGGCAGGTGCTCGAGATCCCCGAGTCGAAGATCGACGCGCTCAGCACCATTTCGGGATCCGGCCCCGCCTACGTCTTCTACCTGATCGAGCAGTTGACCAAGACGGCGGTCGCACTCGGTTTCACCTGGCAGGAAGCCGCGACCATGGTAAACGGCACCTTCCTTGGTGCCGCCGAACTGCTCGAGGCATCCGGCGAGGAGCCCGCGGAGTTGCGCCGTCGAGTCACCAGTCCGAAGGGCACGACCGAGCGCGCGATCTGGGAACTCGAAAAGGCTGATCTCTCGGCCGTCTTCGACCGGGCAACGGCCGCGGCACTAGCGCGGGCCAAGGAGCTTGCTGCCGGGTAGGGCCCGCTGGTCGAGTAGCGCGGGTTGCCGCAGATATTGAAACCCGGCTGCGCGTATCGAACCCCGCCGCGCGTATCCAGCCCTCGCCGCGCGGTGCACGACCGCCCGCTAGGCCTGAAGGTTCGCGAAACGCTCGATGTTGGCCGAGTTGCCGCTCACGATGATGAGGTCCTGGTCGGAGACCACGGTGTCGGGAGTGGCATAGGTGAACTCCTGGCCGGGCGATTTCACGCCGACGACCGTGATCCGAAACTTTTTGCGCACACCTGACTCGGAGAGCGGAACACCCCGGATCGGCTGTGGCGGATGCATTTTCACGATCACAAAATCATCGTCGAATTCGATGAAGTCGAGCATCCGTCCGGAGACCAGGTGAGCGGCCCTTTCCCCGGCCTCGGCCTCCGGGAAGACCACGTGATGCGCTCCGATCCTCTGAAGAATTGTGCCGTGTGACTTGCTGATCGCCTTCGCCCAGATCTGCGGGATCCCCAGGTCCACCAGGTTTGCGGTTATCAAGACGCTGGCTTCGATCGAAGAGCCCACCGCGACGATCGCGATTGAAAAGTCCTGCGCTCCGATCTGCCGCAGCGCGTCGATGTTGCGGGCATCCGCCTGAACGGCGTGGGTCACGACCTCTGACCAGGTCTGCACGAGTTGAGCGTCGTCGTCGATCACGAGCACATCGCGATCAAGCCTCGTGAGTTCCCCGGCGGTCGCGGCGCCGAAGCGACCGAGTCCGATCACTAGCACGGCGGCGTCCGCCGCAATTGGATCAGCCAACGATGGGCCTCTCTTCCGCTCGGTGGAACAGCTGGCGACGGGTGCTCGCTGCGAGGGCTGCGGCGAGAGTCACTGTACCAACGCGCCCAAGGAACATCGTGGTTGCCAGCACATACACCGCTGAGTCCGGAAGGTTGGCGGTAAGCCCAGCGGAGAGGCCACAGGTGGCGAATGCGGAGACCACTTCGAACAGCACGAAGTCGAGGCGCTCCCCCGTGAGTTGAAGAACAACGATGGTGGCAATGGCGACAGTGGTGGCACCCCAGAGCAGCACACTCACGGCGATTCGCACCACGTCCGTCGGGATGCGGCGCTCGAATGCCTCGACTTCGCTTTTGCCGCGCGCTTCGGCGAAGGCAGCGAGGAACAATACCGCGAGGGTCGTCACTTTGATGCCGCCTGCGGTGGAGGCCGAGCCGCCTCCGATGAACATGAGAATGTCGGTGACGAGGAGGCTCGACCCGTTGAGCTCGCTGATGTCGATGGTCGCGAAGCCGCCCGACCGGGTCATCACCGAGAGGAAAAATGACTGAAGTATCCGCTGTCCGCCGTCAAGGCTGCCGAAGGTGCGTGGATTGCTGAACTCAAGCCCGAAATAGGTGGCGGCTCCGAGAACGAGAAGGATCCCGCTCGTGACCAGGGTGAGCTTGGCATGAAGGGACCAGCGCCGTGGTGTGCGAAGAGAGCGGGAGAGCACGTAGATCACCGGGAAGCCGATGCTGCCGAGCAGCACGCCGACCATGAGCACCCCGAGAAACCAGATGTCTTGTGCGTAAGGGGCGAGACCGGTCGCGATGGGAACGAAGCCGGTGTTGGTGAATGCCATCGCCGCAAAATAAATCGACTGCCAGATCGCGTCGGGGAGGGCGACCCCGCCGAGCAGAATGCGCGGAAGCAGCGCAAGTGCGATCACCGCTTCGATCACGAGCGTGCTGATGGCGACAGTGGCGAGCAACCCTCCGATCTCCCCCAGCCGCACGGCCTGCCCCTCGGCGACCGGGCCGCGCTGAATTCGTAGCGGATTACTGTCGCTCGCGGCCATCAGCTTCGCCCTCAAGCCGACCTTGCGGGAGATCACGAGCCCCAGGATGGACGCGAGAGTGAGCGCGCCGACGCCGCCGATCTGCACGCCAATAAGCACGACACCGTTGCCAAATACGCTCCAGTTCGTCGCCATATCCACCGTGGAGAGACCGGTGACGCAGATCACTGAGACCGCGGTGAATAACGCGTCGGCAAAACTGGTTCCGGATGGCGCGGCCGTAGCGATTGGCAGCGACAGCAGCAGCGTGAAGACGGCGATCAGCGCGATGAATACGCCAACGGCGAAGCGTGCGGGCGAGGCGAGAACGAATCTCCGAAAGGATCCGGAGGCTCCACCGAAGCGCACGCCGCGCTCATCCGATCTGGTGGCCATCGATCCCCTCGCAACAGGATGACATGGTACCCGTGTGCCGTGCCCGGTAGCCTGTTGGGATGGCTGATATTTTCGATGTCGTCGCCGATGCGACCCGACGTGACCTCCTCCAGGTGCTGCTCGACCGGTACACAGCTTCCGACATCACTCGCGGGCGGGCTAATGCAGGCGAGATCAGCGTCGGAGAGATCGTTGAGAAGCTCGGGCTGAGCCAGCCGACGGTGTCGAAGCACCTCAAGGTGCTGCGCGACCACGATCTGGTTACCGTGCGCGAGGAGGGCCAGCACCGCTATTACAGCCTCGACACCAGCCCGCTAGAAGATCTCGAGGACTGGCTCATTCCCTACCTCAGCGCGGATTTCGATAGTGGCAGCGATGACGGTTCGACGGTGTTTGCGGCGTGGTCGGGCGCGCAGGTGCCGAAGCCGTTCCGGCGCGCGGCAGAGACGCTGCAGCATCCCACTGATGCGGGCACTGCGATCGGTCGGCGAGCCGCCGAGGCGAGCATCCGACTGCAGGATGCCCAGCACGACCTCGAGCGCCGAGTGATCGAACCGATCAAGAAGAAGCTTGCACGGCAGAGCGATCGATAGGCGTGCGTTGGATAGGCGTGCATCCGATAGGCGTGCGTTCGATAGGCCGGTGTGCGTTGGGCGTGCGTTCGATAGGCGTGCGAAAAGGCGCCCGCCCGAACGGGGATGTTGCCAGCGAGTCACATTAGCCCCTACAGTTACCGCTTAGCACTCCAGTAACACAGGCGATCGAGTGTGTCTGTTCCCAATATCGCTGGAACCTGACAAGGAGTACCCGACATGGCACGCGATCTCTCTGAGGTGCGTTTTCTCACGGTGGCGGAAGTCGCCGACATGATGCGGGTCTCAAAAATGACGGTCTACCGGCTTGTGCACTCCGGAGAATTGCCTGCCATCCGCTTCGGTCGTTCCTTCCGGGTTCCGGAGTCCGCTGTCGTCGCAGCCATCGACACAACGATCTCCGACGTCGGATAGCCCGCTTTCGGCAGGGTTCGCTCTTCGCGCGGTGGCCTGCGATAGCCCGGTTAGCAGGGCGAGACCCGGGCGGCTAAGCTAACGGAAGGTATTTTTTCCGCGGTTCTGATTGGACCCGGTCGTCGTCCGAACAATAGTTGAGGTCTTTATGGGTTCAGTAATCAAGAAGCGTCGCAAGCGTATGGCGAAGAAGAAGCACCGCAAGCTGCTTCGTAAGACCCGTCACCAGCGCCGCAACAAGAAGTAGCGCCGCACCAAGATCCTCCCTCCGGCACCGCCTCGACCAGGGCGTTGCCGGAACACCAAGCGCCAAGCCCTCCAGCTTGGCTCTTCGTTTTTGCTCCTGGACGCAACGCAGTTCGCACGCACCCCATGCGCCGCACCAGACAACGCCGATACTGTTGTCAGGTGTCCACGGCAATCATCACCCTGATCGGCAAACCGGGCTGTCACCTGTGCGACGCAGCCCGCGAGACGATCACCGCTGTCGTGCAGCAGCTCGATTCCGAGGCATCCGCTCCCACCGTCACGGTGGAGGAGCTCTCGATCCTTGAAGATGCTGCCCTGCTTGATCGCTACGCGGACGAGATTCCGGTCGTGCTCATCAACGGGCGCGTGCACAATATCTGGCGCGTCGACCCCGCTCGATTGCGCGCCGCCCTAATGGAGGTCTAAAAAATGCTCATACACGTCGTCTCATGGAAGATCGCGGATGCCGCAGGTCCCGAAGGCCAGCAAAAGATCGCGTCGATCGTCGCGGGGCTCGAATCGCTGGTTGGCGCTGTGCCATCGATCCGCTCCTTGCGCGTCGGGCCGAGTGTCGTCACCGGCCCGAACCACTGGGATCTCGGCCTGGTCGTGGAATTTAACGACGAGGTGGGGCTCGAGGCCTACCAGGTTCACCCCGAGCACCAAAAAGTGGGGGCACAGATCCGCTTGCTGGTCAGCGGGCAGGCTGTGGTCGATTTCTTGGTTTAACGCTCTGGTCTGGCTTTCCCCGGGCTGGTGATGACCGGGCTAGCCACTGATCAGCGGTTCTTTGCAGCGGCTTCCGCTTCGAGGCGCGAATCGTAGACAGGCTCGTCCAGCACATACACGAGGTCTTCGTTGGGAGCCACGAGCAGTAGGTCGGTCTCTTCGTCTGCGGCCTGGAAGTCGGCTGACACCAGCAACTCCCGGTTGAGATGCACGGTGAGGATGCCGCTACCCGTCTCGAGTGACGCCACCTCGAGTGCGCTCACCGGCTTGCCGCCGGCCCGTTCGAGTAACGCAGAAACTGCGGCCCCCACCCCCGCACCCGCGGCGAGAAAAGCTTTTTCATCGATGACCGTGTAGTCGTAGCGGGTGCGCACGGTGAAGGTCAGCTCCTCCGCGTCATCCTCTTCCGCGTCATCCTCATCGTCGTAGAGATCGTCGAGTGCTTCGCCGTAGGCACCCACCGCCTCCCAGAGCTCGCGGTCGACCTCGACCGCAGCATCATCCTGGTCGGTGCCGGCGGCGAGTAGCGCGATGTGATTCTCGAGAATCGTCTGCAACTCCCGGCCGGCTTCGATCGCGGCCGCGCGGGGGTCAGGGGAGTCGTTGTTCATGGAGGTCACGGTACCAGTGCTCGAGGCGCACGGCGCGAATGCCTGCGGCGGGCCTTGGCGCCTGCGTGGCCTCGCCTCGACCTCGCGCCTCGACTGCGGCCATCCGCTGCCTGATTCCGGGCGATTGCGGACATTCCGGGCTGGCACGCCGGCCCGGAGTGACCGAACTGGCCCAGTATTGCAGCAGGCAGGCAGGCAGGCAGGCAGGCAGGCAGGCAGCAGCAGCAGCCCGACCCCCCTCACGGGAATCCCGCAGCACCGCAAAACGTAGAATAGAACAGTGGCTGCAACACTGATTCACCTCGTTCGGCATGGCGAGGTCTACAACCCGAAGGGCATTCTTTACGGGCGGCTTCCGGGCTACCATCTTTCGGAGCTCGGGCACCGGATGGCCGCGGCCGCGGCTGGCGAGCTCGCCGGGCATCCCATCACGGCCTTGTATGCCAGCCCATTGCAGCGCGCGCAGGAATCCGCCGCTCCCTGGAGCGCCTCATTCGGACTCGACATCGTCACCGATGAGCGCCTGATCGAGCCGACCAATCGGTTCGAAGGGGAGAAGTTCGAGTTCGGACCGGCCGTTCTCACCAAGCCGCGTGTCTGGCGCTGGGTGCTCAATCCCTGGAAGCCGAGCTGGGGCGAGCCCTACGTGAGCGTGATCGACCGCATGATGAGCGTGATCGGCGATGCCTGGAATGCCGCGGATGGCGGTGAGGTCGTCATGGTGAGCCATCAGATGCCCATCGTGATGGTGCAGCGATTCGTCGCCGGCGCCAAGCCATTCCACGACCCTCGCCACCGCCGCTGCCACCTGTCGAGCATCACAACGCTCCGCAAAGAGGGCGATCGTTTCGTGGAGGTCTGCTACCAGGATCCCGCTGCAGAACTGCTCGCCGCGTCAATCGACACAGGTGCCGTGTGAGAGCGCGCACAGCCATCGCACTGATCGCCGTAACACTCTCCGGGATACTCGTCCTGAGCGGCTGCTCAACCGATTCCCTCGCCAAGGACTACGGAAGTGGCGGCACCAATTTCACCGACAATTCGGGTCTCCCCGTGGTGATTTCTGCTGCCAAGCGCATCGCGGCCATCGATTTCACCGGCACGACAGTGGATGGCAAGACCCTCACGGCATCCGAGCCCCGCGGGCCGGTGACCGTCGTCAATTTCTGGTACGCGAACTGCGCGCCCTGTCGCGCCGAGGCACCTTTTCTGCAGGGGCTGTATGAGAAATACCAGGCCGACGGAGTGAAGTTCATCGGCGTCAACATCTTCGATCAGCCGGAAGGTGCGCTGTCGTTCGAGAAGAATTACGGGATCACCTATCCCTCGGTGATGGATGTCGACAGCGGTGCCGCGAGGATCGCCTTCGCCGGTGCGGTGGCCCCGACCGCCACTCCCACGACCTTCGTGCTGGATGCCAAGGGCCGCATCGCCGCCCGCATCGTCGGTCAGCTCGAATCGCAATCGATCCTGAACACGCTCATCTCCGACACGCTTGCCGAGAGCAAGTAATGGATATCCGCAATCTGATCCTGGACGGTAACCTCGCCCTCGCGCTGCCGATCGCGCTGCTGGCCGGCCTGGTCGCATTCGCGTCGCCGTGCGTGCTTCCTCTCGTGCCCGGGTATCTCGCCTACATCGGCGGATTCGCTGGCAGCGCGGAGAAGAATATCCGCGGTGCACGCCAGCGCGGGCGGCTACTCACGGGAGTTGCACTGTTCGTGCTCGGGTTCAGCGTCGTCTTCATCGCCCTCAATGTGGTGGCGGCGGCCGCTGGTGCCCTGCTGATTCCGTGGCTGGGGCTGATCACCCGCATCGCCGGCGGGCTGCTCATCCTGATGGGGCTCGTGTTCATCGGGCAGTTCACTTTCCTGCAGCGCGACTTCAAGCCGCAGTGGCGCACCACCACCGGTCTCGCCGGAGCGCCGCTGCTCGGCATCGTGTTCGGTCTCGGCTGGGCTCCGTGCATCGGTCCGACCCTCGCTGCGGTGCTCTCCTTCAGCATGGGGAGCGGAAATGCCTGGCGGGGAGTGCTGCTCGGTGTGGTCTACTGCATCGGCCTCGGTATCCCGTTCCTGCTCGTTGCGCTCGGTCTCAACTGGGTTACCGGCTCCGTCGCGTGGCTCAAGCGGCACATCCGGGTTATCAATATCGCGGGCGGTTCATTCCTGATCCTGATCGGACTGCTCATGGTCTCCGGCATCTGGCAGATTCTGATCAACCAGCTCCAGGGGGCGGTGATCGGCAACTTTGTCCCGGCCCTCTGATCACATCGACTCCCCGGCGCCCTCGACTCGCGAAAGCATCTCCCAGCCGAAGCTCGGCCCGATTGGCTACATCCGCTTCTTCTGGCGTCAGCTCACAAGCATGCGCACCGCGCTATTCCTGCTGCTGCTGCTTGCGATCGCCGCGGTGCCCGGATCTGTCTTTCCGCAGCGCAGCTCCGACCCTAACGGGGTGACTCAGTACTTCGCCAACAATGCGAGCGCGGCTCCCGTGCTCGACAAGCTCCAGCTCTTTGACGTCTACACCTCTGCCTGGTTCTCGGCCATCTACCTGCTCCTGTTCATCTCGTTGATCGGGTGTGTCATCCCGCGCACGATCCATCACGCGAAGGCGCTCACCTCGCCACCCCCGAAGACTCCGGCACGCCTCGAGCGGCTTGGTTCGTTCAGTGCCTTCGAAATCGAAGCGGATGCTGCTGGCTCGACCCTCACTTCGGCCTCTGCCGTCGATTCCGGCCGTGCGGTGCTGCGCAGGGCGGGATATCGGGTCAAGCTGTTTGACGGCCGAGGCCTCGATGGACCGGAGTTCTCCGCCTCCGCGGAGCGTGGATACCTGCGCGAGACCGGCAACTTGGTTTTCCACATCTCGCTGATCGGTATCCTCGTCGCCGTGGGAATCGGGGGCGGCGTCGGGTACACCGGCAATAAGGTGCTGGTTACCGGGCAGGCGTTTGCCAATGTGCGCCTCACCTTCGACTCCTTCACCAAGGGGCGGTTCTTCACCGACAGCGACCTGCAGCCCTACCGACTGAAACTCGATAAGTTCGCCGTGAACTACGAGGAGAAGAACCGCAACGCCCTCGGCCAGCCGATCGACTACACGGCCGACGTCACCACCTTCGATGCTTCGGGCACGGCGACCAAAGCGGTGATCAAGGTCAACGACCCGTTGCGCATCGGTGGCAACAATGTCTACCTCCTCGGAAACGGCTACGCCCCCTGGATCACCGTCAAGAATCCGGCGGGTAAGACCGTCTACTCCGAGCCGGTGCCCTTTCTCGCCCAGGACGCCAACCTCACCTCACTCGGCATCATCAAGGTGCCTGACGGACTCGCCTCCCAAGTGGGTATGCGGGCATTCTTCTACCCGACTGCGAATGAGAATGCGGATGGCGTGCTCGGCTCGGTCTACCCCGACCTGCGCAATCCAGTGCTTTCCCTCGTCGTGTTCACGGGGGATCTCGGCATCAATGCGGGCGTGCCCAAGTCTGTCTATGTGCTCGACACCGACAAGATGACGCCACTGGCTGGCCCAGGCACCGCCGACGGCACGATGGCACTTCGCTTGAAGCCGGGGGAGAGTGCGCAGATCCCCGGCGGCCTCGGATCCGTCACCTTCGAAAATAAGGCGCCAGCATCTGATGGCGCGGATCTGTCGCAGAGCGTGCAGCGCTTCGCCTCGTTTGACGTGCACCGCGATCCGACCCAGGGCTGGGTGCTGTTCTTCGCCATCACCGTGCTCGCTGGGCTGCTCACCTCGCTGTTCATCCCCCGCCGCCGCCTGTGGATCAAGGTGGTCGAGCTTGCAGGAGGCCGACTGCGGATCGAATACGCGGGCCTCGCTCGCGGGGAGGATCCGACCCTGGACGCTGCCGTCGCAGCCATCGCCCAGCGTCACTCACAGCAACTCGGGCTTAGGCTAAATTCGTGATATCCGCTGCCCTTGCGTCCTACTCCCTCACCGCGATCTACTCTGCGATGGGCGTCTACCTGTTCGCCTTTATCGCCTTCACCCTCGACCTGGCGAAGCGCTCTGCCGAGAGCCCGCTAGCGACCGTGAATTCCGCTGCGCGCGTGGGACAGATGACTCGGGTTGGGGGCACGGCAGTTCTCGATCGCGAACCTGTGGTCGCTGCTCCGCAGCGGGCCTCGAACCGGTTCGAGCGGGCTGCGTTTGCACTGACCATCCTCGGCTGGGTGCTTCATGTCATCGGCACAGTGCTGCGTGGTGTTGCAGCCAACCGTGTGCCGTGGGCCAACATGTTCGAGTTCTCGCTCACCGCATCCGCAATCATCGTCGGGGTCTTCATCGCCATTCAGGCGTGGCAGAACCTGCGCTTCCTCGGCGCATACATCACCGGCTTCTGCCTCATCGTGCTCGGCTTTGGCACCGTCGGCTTCTACGTGAACGTGGTGCCGCTTCCGCCGGCACTGCAGTCGTACTGGCTCGTGATCCACGTGTTCGTCGCGACTCTCGGCACGGCATTCTTCGCCATTGGCGCTGGCTTGTCCCTCGTGCAACTGATTCAAGCGCGCCGCGAGGCGAAGAGTATCGCAGGGCTCAAATTCCTGGATACGATGCCGGATGCCGAGAAGCTCGAGACGCTCGCCTACCGGGTGATCGTGGTCGGTTTCATATTCTGGACCTTCACCCTCATGGCTGGTGCCATCTGGGCCGAGCACGCCTGGGGACGCTACTGGGGATGGGACACGAAGGAGGTCTGGACCTTCATCATCTGGACCATCTTCGCCGGATACCTCCACGCACGGGCGACACGAGGCTGGCGCGGCGCGCGATCCGCCTACCTCGCCATCGTCGGTTTTGCCGCAGTGATGTTCAATTTCACCATCGTGAACCTGTTCTTCAAGGGCCTGCACGCCTATAGCGGACTGTAAACCGGGCTGTGAACCCGGGCCGAGCACTGCGGCCAGTTCAGTCGTCTGGGGCCAGTACAGCGGCGCAGACGGCAAGGTCAGTACGAAAGCGTGCACGGCGTTTGTCCGGTATCGCCGCGAGCATGCGCTTCTCGACAGAGCGGGTGACCACGTTGGCGGAGTTGAGAGCTTCGCGGCCCTCAGCGGTGAGCTTTGTCGGCAGCGCTCTGCCCTGTGGTGCGATTTCGGGCCGGGTCACCAACCCGCGATCCTGCAGCCCGCGCAGTACGAGGTTCATCGATTGTCGGCTTACGAATGCGCCTCTGGCGAGTTCGGAACTCGACAGTCCGGGGCTGCGCCCGAGCAGTTCGAGGCACGCATGCTGGGCAGTGGAGAGGTCGAGCGGCCGCAAAGCCTCGGCCATCGCACCGCGAAGCGATGCTGCCGCATGACGGAGGACGTAGGTCAATGCCTCGTCGAGCACTCCGATTTGGTGTGCACGAGCGTCAGACTTGTTCGGTGCGTCTTGTTCGGCGGCGGCAAGAGACTTGGCGTCGGAGTGACTTTTTGATTTCTTGCCGTGTTTTGCCATGTCAGCAGTCTGACACCATGGCCCGTTCCGGTCTAGAGGAGAGTCCTGTTAGCTGGGTGCCGGATGGGCGCGGTTCAGCATTGGCGGAGGGCGTTCACCCCGGTGGATGAAAACTGAGTTCAGTCCCCTTCTCGGCCGCTAAAAGCTAGGGTGCGCTCAGCAGTGCGAGGCAGCGCTCGAGGCGCGCATTCCACCACTGCACTCGATCGGCATCCGCGGCGAAGCGGTCGAGCAGGGCGGCATCCGGAGTCACCCGGCGCACATCCACGAGCCCGCGCTCGGCGACGAGCGAATCGATCATGATGTCCGAGCTGAGCAGACTCACCGTGGCAAGCCCGCAGTCGTAGGCCAGTTCGGGGATTGCGGCGGCAAGATGAGCGCCCATCGAGATGCCGACCGAAGTCTCGAGGGCGCTCGAGACGACGATGGGCAGGCGTGCAGCATCCACGATCCGCAGCGCGGCACGGATGCCTCCGAGCGGCTGTGCCTTGATCACCAGCAGGTCCGCGGCCTTCGCGGTCACGACTTCGAGCGGATCTGCGGCCTTGCGCACACTCTCATCGGCGGCAATCGGCAGCCCCATGTACTTGACTCGACTGCGGATGTCGGCGAGCTCATCCACTGTGGCGCACGGCTGTTCGACGTATTCCAGGTCGCTTGGGGCGAGGGCATGGATCGCGTGCTCCGCCTCATCCACATTCCACCCGCCGTTGGCATCCAACCGGATGCGCCCCTCCGGCCCGAGATACCGACGCGCGGCGGCGACCCTGGCGACATCATCGCTGAGTTGTTGCCCAGGCTCGGCGACTTTGACCTTGACAGTGCGGCAGCCGGGGAATCGGTCGAGGATCTCCCGCACGGCATCCGGAGCCACGGCGGGCAGGGTGGCATTCACCCGGATCTGGCTGCGAAAGAGCGCGGGCGCCTGGAGCCATCCGAAATCAATCGCCGCTGCCAGCCAGGCGGATGCTTCGGCATCACCGTATTCGAGGAACGGCGAGAATTCGGTCCAGCCAGCCGGACCCTCGAACAGCATCACCTCACGATGCTCAATGCCGCGAAACCGCTGGCGTAATGGCAGCGTGACGACACGTGCACAGGAGAGCATGTCAGGCAGCGTTGGCAACATGTCTCCAGTCTGTCGTAATGCGCGGCAATGACTGTGCTCGACTTTCCGGGAGGTGGGAGGACCCTCCGTGTCTGGGCGCGGGGGTTGTGCTCAGCACCGAAGTGCGGAAGCGTGGCCGACTTCCATTCGCACTATCGAAAGGACTTCTCATGCTTACACTCACCGATTCCGCGTCCACCGTTGTCAAGACGCTCATCGAGCGCACTCCTGATGCAGCGGATGCCGCGCTGCGCATCAGTGCCTCCGAGGCTGGCGCAACCGATCTATCGCTCGCTGTCGCAAACCAAGCCGAACCGAATGACACCGTGATCGAGAGCGCGGGTGCGAAGGTCTATCTCGAGCAGAACGCTGCACTGGTGCTTATCGACAAGGTGCTCGATGCCCAAATCGACGACGAAGGTTCTGTGCGTTTCTCCATCGACATTCAGAAGTAGCCTGCCGCCGCCGTCGTTTGAGCGAGCTGGCTCGATTAGCCTTAACCCATGTCACTGGACTCGGCTACGGTCTTTCCCGAGTCGTTGCGACCAGAGAGAGCTCGTTGGCCCTTACAGCGTGCCGGGATCTCGGGCCTACTGCTCGCACTCAGTGCCGTGCTGCTCGAAGTACTGGCAATCGGCATCGGCAGTGCTCGCACCAGTGCTGGCGGCAGTGGGACCGCGTGGATCACCGCCACGGTGATCGCTTGGGTGGTCATCAGCATGCAGGCCGTCTCATTCACGCTTGGCTCGGTCGCGATCTTCAGGGGTCGCGGCCAGGCCCGACGCTTCGGGGCTGCCGCCGTCCTGGTGAGCCTGCTCACCAATCCGCTGCTGTTGATTGCGCTGTTCTCGCTGCTGCGGGACACCCCATGAGCCGCGAGTTGAGGGTGATCCCAGACGCCGTTCCTGCCGCTGCGCTCGTCGCCATTCGGGAGGCTCTTGCAGGCGGGCCCGCGATCCTGCCAGGAAATCCGCGCACCTACCCTCCGCAGACCGGCCTTCCGCAGACCGGCCTTCCGCCCACCGTCGAACAGCGCGTCGCGGTTGTGATCGAGACAAGCGGGACAACCGGTGTGCCGAAACGCGTTGCGCTCAGCGCCGATGCGCTACTGGCAAGCGCCGCGGCATCCGAATCAGCCCTCGGCGGCCCCGGGCAGTGGATGCTCGCGCTGCCGACCCACTACATCGCCGGCATCAACGTGCTCGTGCGCTCGATCGCCGCGGGGTCTGAGCCGCTGTTTTTCGGCGGCGGCCGTTTTGACGCGATGGAGTTCGCCGCGGCATCCCGCGCGATGGATGCTCCACTGCGGTTCACCTCGCTGGTTCCTGCCCAACTCGCCAGACTCGTGGATGCCGCAGATGACGACCTCGACCTGCTCGCTGCGGTGCGGCGATTCGACCGCATCCTGGTGGGAGGTCAGGCCACCCCACCCGCTCTGATCGCGCGAGCCATCGAACTCGGTCTCAACGTCACGCGAACCTACGGATCAAGTGAGACGTGCGGAGGATGCGTCTACGACGGCATCCCGATCGGCACCGCAGTGGCACGCATCGTCGACGGGCAGGTCGAACTCGCCGGGCCAATGCTCGCCGAGGGTTACCTTGGCGATCCCGCTTTGACGGATGCCGCCTTCGTCGCACGAGACGGCGTGCGCTGGTACCGCACCGGTGACAGCGGCGAGGTCGTCGACGGAGTACTACGGGTGACCGGGCGGCTCGACAACGTGATCATCTCCGGAGGTGAGAAGGTGTCCCTTGATGCGATCGAACGGGTCGTTCGTGCCATCGACGGTCTTGCGGATGCCGTGGCCGTGAGATCCCCGAGCGGCGAGTGGGGGGAAGTGCCCGTGATCTTTACTTCCGGGCACGCAACCCTTGCCGAGGTGAAGGCGACCGTGGTCGCGGCCCTGGGGCGGGCATCCGCCCCGGTTGCCCTGGTGAGAGTGGAAAGCGTGCCCCAGTTACCCAACGGCAAACCCGACCGAAGGGCACTCACCGAATTCGCGGCAGCACGGGGTGGGCATCCCGGCACCGGTCGGTAGAATCGCACGCGTGGCTAACCCAGGAAGACCCGTCCAGAAGCGCGTCGATCCGCGCAGCGTGAATGACCGCAGCATGGGCAACGTCAGCACCAAGAGCGGTCGCCCGGGCGGCAAGCTGCCGAGGGTCGTTATTCGCAAGGCCACCGCTCGTGACTGGATCGGTGGGGCGCGGCTGCGAACACTCCCCTTGGCGATCGCGCCAGTTGCGCTCGGTACCGGTGCGGCGCAGCTTCTTTCGGACGGCGGCTGGCACTGGGTACGGGCACTGCTCGCCCTCGCCGTAGCAGTGTGTCTCCAGATCGGTGTCAACTTCGCCAACGACTATTCAGACGGGGTTCGCGGCACCGATAAGAATCGTGTTGGCCCCTCGCGGCTCACCGGGTCAGGCGCCGCCAGACCCCGCACCGTGCTCACCGTTGCGCTGGTCTTTTTCGCCCTCGGCGGGCTGGCCGGCCTCGCCTTGACGATCACAACGGGCTACTACTGGCTGCTCGCCGTTGGCGCGGTCAGCATCGTCGCCGCCTACCTCTACACCGGCGGCACTCGGCCCTATGGCTACAACGGTCTCGGCGAACTCTTCGTCTTCGTATTCTTCGGACTCGTCGCCACTGCCGGCACCACTTTCACCCAGGTGGGCACCGTCAATGTCGAGAGTTGGCTCGGAGCTGTCGCGGCCGGATTTTTCGCCTGCGCGGTGCTGATGGTCAACAACATCCGGGATATCGCCCAGGACACGCTCTCGGGCAAGCGCACCCTCGCGGTGCTCGTCGGCAATCGTGCCGCGCGCATCCTGTTCGCCGTCTTTGTCGCAATCCCGTATGTGATCCTGATCTTCTTCGCGATCTTCTACGTGAAAGCGCCGCTCGTGTACTTCTCGCTGCTGTCGGGGTTGCCCGCTGTCGTGATTACCCTCACCGGCAGGACCGCGCCCGAATTCATCCTCGCGCTCAAGCTCACAAGCTTCACCGCTCTGGTGTTCGGCGTGACGCTGGCTGCGGCGATCGCGTTCTAGGCACCACGATCAATGCGAAGGGGTGAAAAACGGATGGGATCAGCGCGGCTCGTCGAAACGATCGAGTGCCTCGTTCTCGACGTCGTTGTCGCGATCCCGGTCCTTGTTCGCCCGCAGATTGCCGATGCTGGTCGACACCGCCTCACGCTGCTTGCGCAGGAAGATGTACGACACGCAGAATCCGATAGCTGCCGCACCGATGGCCGACACGATCACGTTCAGCCCGGTCGACAGCAGTACTGCGAGCGCCACGGCGAAGGTGCCAACCCTGATGAGGGAGAAGACGATCCACTGGCGCGAGTACACGTTGTCAAGTCTAGGCATCTGCGCCTGAACGCTCATGCTCTGCTTGCAGGATCCCGGCTTAGGCTCTATACATGGCCAGGTTCTACGTGATACTCACAGTGCTTTTCGTGGCATTCACGATCTTCTCCCTCATCGATTGCATCCGCACCGAACAGTCTCGGGTGCGCGCGCTCCCGAAGGCCCTCTGGGCAGTGCTGATTGTGCTTCTGACTCCCTTCAGCGGCATCCTGTGGTTCGCCCTCGGCAAGGAGCGGTCGGGGCGAGCGCCGGTTTCGGCCTCCAGAGGTGGTGGGCCGAAAGCTCCGGATGACGACCCGGAATTCCTGCGCCAGCTGGGTGCGGACACCCAGCGCGATGAGCGCATCCGCGAGTTGGAAGCGCGTCTGGCCGAATTGGATGACGACCAAAACAACTCGACAAGCAAGTGAGCAGCCCGGCTGCTGACCAGGCTCCCGTCAGCACAGCCGCTGCTGGAGCGATGTCTGAAAGTAACGCCGCTACCTTGTTTTCGGTTGCCCTGATCGGTGAACTCATCGGCAGGGGTATGCGCGACATCGTGCTGTGTCCCGGTGCCCGGTCGCAAGCGCTCGCCTTGGCCGCCGCCGCCTGGGAGCACGACGGGCGGGTTCGACTTCGGGTGCGAATCGATGAGCGGGTCGCTGGCTTCCTTGCCCTCGGTATCGCCGTGGAGACCGGGCTTCCGGTCGCGATCATCACGACCTCGGGAACGGCAGTTGCCAACCTGCACCCCGCGGTGCTTGAAGCGCATCACTCCGGCGTTCCCCTCCTGCTACTGACTGCGGATCGCCCGGCCGAGCTTCGCGGCATCGGAGCCAACCAGACCACCGATCAGCTGGGAATCTTCGGAAGCTCGGTTGGTTGGGTGCGGGACGTGCCGCCGCCGGTGGATGTGTCTGGCGCAGAGTCGCTGGCGCGCGAGGCTTTCGCAGCCGCATCCGGTACGCCCGGCCCGGTGCAGCTCAACCTCGCGTTCCGTGAGCCACTGTCGGGAACTATCGAGGCACTTCCCCCGCTCCCGGTCTACGACATCACCGCGGGCTCGGCTCTTCCGCCACGTCAGATCGAGCACGCCCCGCACACGGTTGTCATAGCCGGGCATGACGCCGGCCCCGATGCGGAGGCCTTCGCGCGGTCGCTCGGGGTGCCGCTGCTCGCCGAGGTCTCGAGCGGATCGCATTACGGCCCGAACCTCGTCGTCGCCTATCGGCGGTTGCTCGACGACCCTGAGTTCGGCGGACTAATCGAGCGCGCGGTCGTGTTCGGACATCCCACGCTCAGTCGCCAGATACCAGCCATGCTCAGCCGCTCGAACGTGGTCGTGCACGTCGTGCGCGGTGTCACCGCTCACGCCTACAACCCCGGCCATCGTGCTGCGACCATCGATGAGTCAGTGGTCCATGACGGGGAATCAGACGAGTCCCCAGCCGCACGGGCATGGCTCGGCAGCTGGGTTCATGCCAGTCGCGGCATGCTCGCCCTCGAATTGGCACCGGCCTCGAACGTTCCAGAGCGTGCAGGGGATTTTGCTCGCGAACAGCTCGCCGTATTCCGGGAGCCGGTGACCCGACGCATGCTCGTGGAGGCAGTCTGGCGCGTGACCTGGCCACACGACCGGCTCGTGCTCGGGGCATCCCGGCTCATTCGTGAGGCAGACACCTATGTTTCGGGCAAGCGCATCCGCGTGCACGCCAACCGTGGGCTCGCAGGTATCGACGGAACAATTGCGACGGCCACCGGGATCGCACTTTCGAGCCAGGATGCCGAGGGCGGCGGCGCATCCGGAATCACCCGCGTGCTCGTTGGTGACCTGACCGCGCTGTACGACGTCGGTGCACTGCTGTTCGGCCGAGGCGAGGTGAGGCCGCGAATTCAGGTGGTGGTGGGCAACGACGGCGGTGGCACTATCTTCGACGGGCTCGATGTCGCCGCGACGGCTCCGGCAGTCTTCTTCGATCGGGTGCAATACACGCCGCAGTCTGTGGACCTGCGAGCGCTGGCGGCTGCGTACGGGTGGGAGTATCGTGTGGCGCGAAACCGGGGCGAGCTGGATGAGGCGCTCGCCGCGTCCGAGGCCCCGACGCTTGTCGAGGTGGTACTGCCTCGCTGAGTGTTGCAGACCCGCGAGTAGCATCTGGCCTATGGCGAAAACTGCATGGTCCGAGGATCCGGGAGCCCTCCTGAAAGTGGGTGCCGGTTTCTCGCTCGCGAGCGTCGATTCGTCGTCGACACCCGGTCTCGACTGCGACAAAGCCGGCGGCAAGGCACTGCTCGATGAGGGCCATGCCGAGCTGGGTGATTTGCAGGAGCGGTTATGGGCGGAGAGTCGGTTCGGCGGCATCCGCTCAGTGCTGCTTGTGCTCCAGGCGATGGACACCGCTGGCAAGGGCGGCATTGTCGAGCACGTCGTCGGGGGCGTCGATCCACAGGGTGTCGCGGTGCACGCCTTCAAGAAACCGACGCTGGAGGAGCTCTCGCACGACTTTCTCTGGCGGATTCGCACACGGCTGCCGGCCCCGGGATTGCTTGGCGTTTTCGACCGTTCACACTACGAGGATGTACTTATCGCGCGGGTTCACAGCCTGGCTGACCCCGCAGTGATCGAGCAACGCTACGACGCGATCAACGACTTCGAGAAGCGGGTCGCTGCGAGCGGCACGACTATCGTCAAGGTGATGCTGCACATCAGTCCGGATGAACAGAAAGCCCGCCTCGCAGCCCGGCTCGCCGACCCGAAGAAGCATTGGAAGTTCAGTCCGGGTGACTTGGACGAGCGGGCATTCTGGGCACAGTACCAAGAGGCGTATCAGGTCGCGTTTGAGAAGACTTCGACGGCGGATGCTCCGTGGTTTGTGATCCCCGCAGATCACAAGTGGTACGCCCGAGTGGCGGTGCAACACCTGCTGCTCGACGCGCTTCGCGGGTTACGCCTCGACTGGCCGATCGCGCGGTACTCCGTATCGGAGCAACTGGCGCGGCTCGCTGACGGTTGATGCGCCTCAGTCCAGCGCCTCCACAAGGGGACGGAACTTCATCCGCGTCTCGAGCAGTTCCCGTTCGGGCACTGACTCGGCGACGATGCCGGCACCGGCATACGCCGTGATCCGACCGTCCGCTTCGAACTGAGCACTTCGCACTGCTACTGCCCACTCGCCGTTGCCATCCGCCCCCACCCAGCCGACTGGACCGGCGTACCGGCCGCGGTCGAATGGTTCGAGCTCGCCGATGACGCGCAGGGCATCCGTGGTCGGTGTTCCGGCAACGGCGGCGGTGGGATGCAGAGATCGAATCAGGTCCAGCGAAGTCGAACCGTCGATGAGATCCCCCTCGATATCACTCGCGAGATGCCAGACATTGGGCAGCTTGAGGGTGAATGGCATCTCGCTGGCCATAACGTTCGGACTGTGCGTTCGCAATGAGGCGAGCACATTTTGCACGGCGTACCGGTGCTCATCCTGGTCTTTGGTCGAGGTGGCGAGCGCGGTCGCCGCCTCTTCGTCCGATGCGGCGTCACACCCCCGGGCAGCGCTCCCGGCGAGAACTCGAGCGGTCACCGAGCCGGCATCCACGGTAACGAGGGTCTCCGGACTCGATCCGATGAAGCCATCGACGGCAAAGGTCCAGCAGTCAGGATAGCCGGCGGCGAGTGCATCGATGACCCGGCGGATGTCCGCGCCATCCGGTAGCCGACCTACCAGTTCGCGGGCCAGCACGACCTTGCTGATCTCTCGGGACTGGATGCGCAGCACGGCGGCTGCAACCGCGTCTCGGTAGTCGGCATCCGGCATTGTTCCCGGCTGGAGATCGACACGGTAGTTCGAACCCAGGGGGCGGATCGTCGGCAGGACCAACGGTTCGAGTTCTCCAACAGAGATGCGGGTCAGCCAGCTCTGACCCTTATCGCGACCGATGATGATCGACGGCACGATGAGAACGCTCGTCGTCGCCGAGGTGTCGGAGAAGGCAAAAGTGCCGAAGGCGAGCAGTCCCGTGCCGGTGCGGTTCAGCGGATCTGTCACGGCCGCAGCGGCACCGATATGTTGCCACGCGATCGCGGCATCCCGCAGGCGGTCGGGGCCCGAGAACTCGAGCCTGAGCGCTTCGCCATGCCCGGCAACACCGAATCCGCGGCGCATCCAGAGCAGCGGGTGCTGCGGCGCGAGGAGCGGAACAAGGGGGCCGAGATCGGCCGTCGCGGTTGTCTCAACTGTAAGCGATGGCACCATCGCACCATTGTCGAAAGGCCCGAGTGCGGTCACGGTGCCAACACTAGCTGGGCCTCGCTGAGAGCCGCAGATGCACAGGAACGCTGAACTAGACTTCTCGGCGTGGCAAAGGCAGATCTGACTAAGCAACCCAAAGAGGTCGCTGAGATGTTCGACGGGGTCGCTAAACACTACGATCGCACCAATGACGTCCTGTCAATGGGCAATTCGTTTATCTGGCGTCTCGCTACCACCCGTGCCGTCGCGCCTGTGGCGGGTGAGCGGATTCTCGACATCGCAGCGGGCACGGGGACGAGTTCCGCCGCGCTCGCCAAGAGCGGGGCCGACATCGTTGCCGCAGACTTCTCACCTGGAATGATCGAGGTCGGAAGGCAGAGGCATTCGACCATCACCTTCGTTGTCGCGGACGCGATGGATCTGCCATTCGCCGATGGCGAATTCGACGCAGTCACCGCGTCGTTCGGGCTCCGCAATGTGGAGGTACCCAAGCAGGCCCTCGCGGAGATGTATCGGGTGCTCAAACCCGGTGGTCGCCTCGTGATCTGCGAGTTCAGCACTCCGTCGCGAGCCATTTTCCGTGCGGGCTATGGTGCCTACATGCGCTACCTGATGCCGTCGATCGTGGGAGCGGCCAGCTCAAACCCAGAGGCCTACACCTACCTCGCCGACTCCATCCGGGAGTGGCCCGATCAGGTGACGCTGAGCCAGTGGATCCGGGGAGCGGGGTTCACCCGCGTTGCCTATCGCAACCTCACAGGTGGGGTAGTCGCCCTGCACCGCGGGCATAAGCCGGCTCGCATGGTCACCCGCCGTGCGGCGCGCAAAACAGCAGCGCCGAAGAAGCCGGTGATCGAAACTATCGTCGACACCGATGTCGTCACCAACCCGGACAACCCGTCGGCTACGAAGCCCTAGGGCTTCGTATCCGCCACCGATGGTAAGGCCGACTCCGTGACCCCCAGCGTGCCCATCACCCGACGCCGTGTCTCCCTCACTTCCGCGTTGGGACTCGGCGACAAGCTCTTCTCGTCCGCGGACGAGCGCAAGTTCGCCTCGGCGATCGATGACGGCCTCAACCAAGTCGAAACCGGGCTGCTCAACCAAGTCTCCTTCGCAGACGATCTGGCGGATGTCACCACCCGGTACCTGCTCAATGCGGGCGGCAAGCGGGTACGTCCCACCCTCGCGCTGCTGACCGCCCAGCTCGGTGCGGGAAATACTCCTGAGGTCGTGATCGCGGCGCAGGCCCTTGAGATCACGCACCTCGCGTCGCTGTATCACGACGATGTCATGGACGAGGCGGGCATGCGCCGCGGGGTCCCGAGCGCCCAGAATGTCTGGGGCAACTCGGTGGCTATCCTCACCGGCGACCTTCTGTTCGCGCGGGCGTCCAAGCTGATGTCCGGGCTCGGAGAACGCGCCATCATGCTGCAGGCCAACACTTTTGAGCGGCTCTGCCTCGGTCAGCTTCACGAGACCATTGGCCCGCGGATTGGCGAAGATCCAATCGACCACTACATTCAGGTGCTCGCCGACAAGACCGGCTCGCTCATCGCCGCTGCGGCGGAGATGGGGGTGATCTTCGGCAACGCTCCCGAGGAGTACCGCACCCCGGTCAAGGTATTCGGGGAGAAAATCGGCATCGCATTCCAGCTCATCGATGACGTGATCGACCTGTCGGGTGGCGAGGACGGGACGGGTAAAACACCCGGAACCGATTTGCGATCGGGAGTGGCCACGCTCCCACTGCTCTACCTGCGTGACCTCGCAAAAACCCACCTCGATGCCGCCGACTTGCTGACCCGCATCGAGCGCGATGTGAATGCGGCGAAGTATTCGCCCGAGAATCCGGATGAAGCGGAACTGGGCCGCGCAATCGCCCAGCTGCGCGGTCACCCGGTGACGCAGAAGACCCTCGACGAGGCTCACCGCTGGGCACGCGAGGCTGTCGAGGCGCTTGCACCGCTGCCCGATGGGCCGGTGAAGAAAGCCCTCACCCGCTTTGCGGACAGCGTCGTCGAACGCTCCAAGTAACCGCACCGCGCCGGTGGTCGTGATTTTCGTGATGCCCGCAGACGAACCGAGGAACCCATGACAAAACTGAGACTCGCCATTGTCGGCGCTGGTCCCGCGGGAATTTACGCGGCCGACCTCCTCCTCAAGGCGGAGAAGAACTTCGACGTGTCGATCGATCTGTTCGAACAGCTTCCTGCACCGTATGGACTTGTTCGTTACGGCGTCGCACCCGACCATCCGCGCATCAAGGGCATCATCACTGCGCTGCGGGATGTGCTCGACACCGGACGCATCCGCCTCTTCGGTAACGTGCTCTACGGTCGGGACGTCACCCTGGATGACTTGAAGTCGCACTACAACGCGGTGATTTTCTCTACCGGTGCCGTGCGCGATGCCGACCTCGACATCCCGGGTATCGATCTGGACGGCAGCTACGGTGCCGCTGAATTCGTGAGCTGGTATGACGGACATCCTGATGTGCCGCGTGACTGGCCGCTGACGGCGAAGGAAGTTGCGGTAATCGGCAACGGTAACGTTGCCCTCGACGTGGCACGGATTCTCGCCAAGCACGCGGATGACTTGCTGCCCACCGACATTCCGGGCAATGTCTACGAAGCGCTCGTCGCCTCACCGGTCACAGACGTACACGTCTTTGGACGTCGTGGGCCGATGCAGGTGAAGTTCACCCCGCTCGAACTGCGCGAGCTCGGCGAGCTTCGCGATGTGGATGTCATCGTGCACGATGAGGACTTTGACTACGACGAGGCCTCGACGGCCGCCATCGCCAGCAATAAGCAGGTGTTTGTGATCAACAAGGTTTTCACCCAGTGGCGCGCGCGCGAGGCGGGTACGGCATCCCGACGGCTGCACCTGCACTTCCATGCGAGGCCACTGGAGGTCACCGGAGATGGACGGGTCGAGGGCTTCCGCTATGAACGCACCGCCCCGGATGGACAGGGAGGGATCGTCGGTACCGGCGAAATCCGGCAGCTGCCGGTGCAGGGCCTGTATCGCGCGGTCGGATACTTCGGGTCGCCGCTGGCCGGGATCCCCTTTGATGAGAAGCGCGGGGTTATCCCTAATCGCGAGGGCCAGGTGCTCGATGATACGGATCACCCGCTACCCGGCGTCTACGCCACCGGCTGGATCAAGCGCGGCCCGGTCGGACTCATCGGTCACACCAAGAGTGACGCGATGGAGACCGTCAAGCATGTGGTGAACGACCAGGCCAACTGGTGGGCTCCGGCTCATCCCGACGAGGGGTCGATCGTGGACTTGCTTCGGGACCGGGGGGTCGAATTTACTGATCTCGGCGGTTGGCACCGACTCGATGCACACGAAAGGTCGCTCGGGGAACCAGCGGGACGTATTCGCATCAAGCTCGTGCCGCGTGACGAGATGGTGTCGGTATCCCGTCAGTCCGACTGAGCGCGTGTCAGAGGGGTTTCGCACCTGCCAGCACTGAACACCGGACTTATTGCACCGCGGCCGTCAACCGCGCCGTGTTATCGAGCACCTTCGAACGCAGCGGGCGGGTGAGCCACTCATCGAGCATGAGCTCGGTGCACTGCGTGCGGTAGGTGTCTTCGATTTCCCGAAGCTGCGCGACGAGGTGGCGACCGCGCAGCATCACCGAGATTTCGTAGTTGAGGCTGAACGAGCGCATGTCCATATTGCTCGAACCGATTACTGCCACCTCATCGTCGATGGTGAAGTGCTTCGCGTGCAGCACCGTCGGCGACTGGTACAGCCAAATGCGCACGCCCGCCCGCAGCAGCGCTTCGTAGTAGCTGCGCTGAGCATGGAACACGACGGGCTGGTCGGACACCGCGGAGCAGAATAGCTGCACGTCGAGCCCACGATAGGCGGCATTGGTGAGGGCGTACAGCATCGAGTCGTCAGGGACAAAGTACGGGCTGGTGATGATCACCCGATGCTGCGCGCTATACAGGAGCGAGTTGAAGAGGCGCAGGTTGTTCTCGAGATCGAACCCCGGACCGCTCGGCACCACCTGAGCATCCAGCGCATCCAGGATCTTTTCCTCGGGCATGCGGTCGGTCTCACGCATGAGCAACTCGTCGGTCTCGCTGTACCAATCTGTGACGAAGAGTGCGTTGATACCTGCGACGATCGGCCCCTCGAAGCGCACCATCAGGTCTTTCCACTGCAAGCCACGGCGAATATTCCCCCGCTTGTTATAGCTGCGGTCGATCATGTTCTGCGACCCGGTGAAGGCCACAGTGCGATCGATCACCAGCAGCTTGCGATGATTGCGCAGGTCTGGTCGCTGCCAGCGGCCACGCCACGGCTGCACCGGCAGCATGGGGTGCCACTGCGCCCCGATTCGCTTCAGCTGACGGACGGTGCGCAGATAGCCGGGGGAGCGGATGGATGCGATGTGGTCGAACAGCACCCGCACGGTCACCCCGCGCGCCACCGCGGCTTCGAGCGCGTCGAAAAACGGCTTGGTTGTCGCGTCGAACGACAGGATGTAGAACTCCGCGTGCACGAAGCGTGTGGCGGTGCCGACGGCAGCGGTCATTGCCGCCAAAGAGTGTGAATACTCGGTGTACAGGGTGGCGGTGTTGCCCCCGACGAGAGGCATCGAGCCGAGCGCGCGGTTCTGCTCCACGATCGGCTCGAGCCAGGAGGGGAAGCCGTCTTCCTTCTCGACCCGATCCATCCCCTCGGTCGTCTCGAGGAGGAAGGTGTTGATTTCCTCCTGCTTTTCCCGTCGGCGCCGCGGCAGCTTTGTGCTGCCGAAGAGCAGGAAGAGCAGGATGCCAATGTAGGGAATGAGGAAAATCGCCAGCAGCCAGGCCATCGCGGTCTGCGGCTTGCGGTTCTGTGGCACCACGATCACGGCGACAATACGAATCGCGATATCCACAATCAAAGCGATCGTTGCGAAGACCGAACTTGCAAAAAAGTTGACGACGAACGAGACCATCGGGTCGGTAACGAGGCCGGATTAGCGAAAATTGACGAACTGAAGGTCGAGGTCGAGATCTGCACCTTTAAGCAGTGCCATCGTCGACTGGAGGTCGTCCCGGCTCTTGGAGGTGACCCGCAGTTCGTCACCCTGGATCTGGGCCTTCACACTCTTGGGGCCCTCATCGCGAATGAGCTTCGAGACCTTCTTCGCATCCTCGCTCGAAATTCCGTTCTTGAGCGAGACGTCGATCCGGTGCTCCTTCCCCGAGGGATAGGGCTCTCCGGTGTCGAGACTGCGCAGTGAGATGCCGCGCTTGATGAACTTGGCCTCCAGAACCTCCAGCACCGCCTTCACACGATCTTCGGATGAGGCCTTGAGCAGCAGTTTCTCGCCGCTCCAGTCCACCTCCGCCCCGACGTTCTTGAAGTCGTATCGCTGGGCGATCTCCTTCTGCGCTTGGTGGAGTGCGTTGTCGGCCTCCATTTTGTCGACCTTGCTCACGATGTCAAAAGTTGGGTCAGCCATGTCAGCAGCTTAACGGGCGTGTTGGTCGAAGATAGAAGCCGATGTCGAAACTGCGCGTGATCTTGATCTCCGCGGCTGGCCTGGTGGCCACTGTGGTTGTGGTCAGCGCCATCATCGTGTTCGCGGTGCCGGGCGGCCGCGATCTGTTCGGGCTTCCGGATACCGCGGGCCCGCCGACGCCGCTCGCTCGGTTCGCGACCGCCGCGCCGGTCACAGCGGCCGCTATACCTGCCGGCCCCGCTCTTTCCGCGCGTGCAGACCCAGCCTGGGTCGCGGCCACTGCGAAGAAGACTGATATTCCCCCGCGTGCATTGGCCGCCTACGCAGGGGTCGCGATCTCATTCGAGAGCCGCCAGTGCGGGATCGGCTGGAATACCCTCGCCGGCATCGGTGAGATCGAGTCGCGCCATGGCACGATCTTCGGCGGAAGAATCGCCGCGGACGGCACCGCTACTCCGGCGATCTTCGGGGTGCCGCTCGACGGGGGAGCTGTCGCCAACATCCCGGATTCTGATCAGGGTGTGATTGACGGAGATCCGACCATCGACCGGGCTGTCGGACCGATGCAGCTCATTCCCGAAGCCTGGCGAAACTGGCATGCGGACGGCAACGCCGATGGGGTCGAGGATCCGCAGAACATCGACGATTCGACGCTTGCCGCGGCGGCTTATCTCTGTCGAGCGGGAGATAAGGCGGTCGATACCGAAGGCGGCTGGCGGCAGGCAGTGCTGGCCTATAACGGGTCTGGGCAGTATCTCCGTGACGTAATCCGCTATTCCACCGGCTATGCGACGAAGGCGGCCGCACAGTAGCGGTTGGTGCGCTGCGTATCGGGCGGTGGATGACGGCAGGATGGGCTCGGACTGCATCAGTGAATCCGACGATTTCTTCGGAGTGATTCACCCTGTATTCTTTACCTGCGCGTCGGAGCAGTGGATGACGCGCATGGCAAGTTACCCAAGTGGCCAAAGGGATCTGACTGTAAATCAGCCGTCTAAGACTTCGTGAGTTCGAATCTCGCACTTGCCACCACCGCAAAACCGCACAAACCACTGGTCCGTCGTGGCTTGCGCAACGCCCGAGGCACTCGTCGCAATTGCCGTTTGCCCGACAGTGACGTAATCTGTAGCCATTCGTTATAAACCATTCGGGCCTCGGCTCGGGGTTTTCGCACGCAGCTACTGACCTACAGACGTACTCGAGTTCTCCTTCTCGTTGTATTCGTTGTTGGAGGACCACCAGTTTGAACACCCGTTATCTATCCACGCGCGCACGGCTGGCGACTCCGGAGGCCCGGTAGCGTGGGGCAACTCGACGGCAACATCGACTTCAGCGGCAGCGGCGGCCACGGCTCGACGGGCGCGGGCCGACCGATTTCTGCGCCAACGACGCGCCGTGCCCTGCGAGAGCAGGAGACATCGGCATCAGCACTGGCATCGGCGTCCCGCGTGCGACGCACGAAAGCCTCTCGCAGCCTGAGGGCTGCCCCGACCCGAGGCGCAGCGCGAGGGGCGAAGTCTGCCCCGCAGCCGCGTGTTGTCCGCACCCCGGCAGCCCGCACCCCGGCAGCCCACACTCCGGCAGCCCGCCGCACCCCGCTCCTGCGTAAATTCATCACCATCAGCGCGATGTTCGGCGCGGGTGCACTACTCGTAGCGACCTCGCTTCCAGCCGTGGCGCTGCAGCTGAATTCAGCGAGCGCCCTTGCCCCACAGCTGCCCACTGCCTCGACCTCGGAAGTGCAGAGCCTGGCGGTCGATGGGGATGCCACGGATGTTGCCCCCACGCGCGATCGCTACACCGTGGTCAATACCATGCAGCAAGCCCGCATGAAGTTCGGACTCCAGAACTTCGCCTATACCAATAACCCGAACGGCACCATCCAGTGGCCGTTCCCCGCGCCGGTACCGATCAGTTCTGGGTTCGGCAGCCGCGTTTCACCCTGCGGCGGGTGTTCCTCGTTCCACGAGGGACTGGACTTCATCCCCGGTGTGGGGACCCCGATCGGCGCGATCGCCCCCGGAACAGTCACGTATGCCGCATATGACAGCAACTTCGGGTATCACGTGATTGTCGACCACAACATCAACGGCCAGAAGGTGCAGAGCATCTACGCGCACATGATCGCCGGATCGATCAAGGTTGTCGTCGGCCAACAGGTGACCGTGGCACAGGAGCTCGGCGAGGTGGGAAATACGGGGCATTCCACCGGCGCACACCTGCACCTCGAGGTGCACCTCGACGGAACACCGGTCGACCCGTTCGCCTGGCTCAAGGCAAACGCAAACTGACGTCCCCCCGCACTCGGGGGCTGGCGTTCTCTGGGCCGCGTGGCTAGTCTTAGCGAGTTCCTAAGCATCGCATGCTCATTGTGATATTTTGAACCCGAAGCAAAATCGTGGTGGTGACCGTTTACGGGTGCCACGCATTGCCGCAAGGAGCAGCCTTCATGTCACTACCGACAAGTGACGGCGTTCGCGTGCGCGGACACGCTCTACCTCAAGTCTCTGTCCCCCAACGCGGAGTCGCGTGAACGGCGAGCTCCCACTGCCGCCGGCCAGATCTCGGCGTGAGTTGGCGGAGCGTCGCCGGGTCGAGCCGCGTGAGCGCATCCGCCGGATCGGTGCAATCCAGACAGTGGACCGCCCGGCAGCACTGCGCCGAAACATCGTGCGTCGCGTACTGCGCAAGCTGATGACCGCGGGAGCGATGGTGGGAGCAGTGGCACTGCTCATCTCCACCTCCCTGCCGGCAAGTGCTTTTCTCGGCATGCCATCTGTGTCCGCAATCGGGCTGGCGCAGACCGGGCTGGTGCAGACTGGGGGTGCCCAGAACCTGCGGGTGGATGGTCTCGCGACCTCCGCCGCACCCACTCGCGACGCCTACACGGTCGCCTCTCTCGTGCAGCAGATTGCCACTCGGTACGCGTCGGCGGCCCGAAGCACCGAGTACACCAACGACCCGAACGGCACGATCCAGTGGCCATTCCCGGTGGCGGTGCCGATTAGCTCGGGGTTCGGTCCTCGCGTCGTTCCCGGATGCGGATACTGCTCAACCTTCCACCAGGGACTCGACTTCACGCCCGGCTCAGGGGTCGTCATCCAGGCCATCGCCGACGGAGTGGTAAGCAGCGTCAACTTCGACCGCGGTGGACTCGGTAACAGCGTGACCATCGACCACAACATCAACGGCCAGAAGGTGCAGAGCGTCTACGGGCATATGCTCGCGGGCTCAGTGCGGCTGGTTGTCGGCCAGATAATCAAAGTGACGGATGAGGTTGGCCAGGTTGGCAATTCAGGCACCTCAACCGGCACCCACCTCCATCTCGAGATCCACCTCAACAACACGCCGGTTGACCCGTTCGCCTGGCTGAAGGCCAACGCGAACTGACTGCGAACTGACTGCGCTGGTGGTCGAGTAGGTCGCTCCGCGACCGTATCGAGACCCCGCACCTACGAGCGGATCCAGACAGAGGTGTCTCCGGGTAGCAACCGCGTGTCGAAGGCCTCGGACGCCACGATGATCTCGCCAGCCGGGAGTGCCACCGCAGCGGCGCCAGTGTTGGCGATCACGGTGACGGAGCCATTGCGGAACGCGACCACGGCATCCGGGTAGCCGGTGAGCCACTCGATATCGCCGAGTCCGAGATCTGCTGCCGCCCGCTCGGCCAGCAGGGCACGGTAAAGCTCGAGAGTCGAGCCGACGACACCGCGCTGGCAGTCCCGGGCGTAGGGTGCCCAGTCTGCGGGCTGCGGGAGCCAACTCTTGCCGCTGTCACCGAACCCGTAGGACGGCGAGTCGGCCTCCCAGGGGAGCGGAACGCGGCATCCGTCCCGCCCGTATCGCTCGCCGTTGGTGCGGAACCAGGTTGGATCCTGTCTGGCATCATCGGGAAGGTCGATGACCTCGGGGAGGCCGAGTTCCTCGCCCTGATACACGTAGGCGCTTCCGGGAAGCGCGAGCATGAGAGTGGTGGCGGCGCGGGCTCGACGCAGGCCGAGCGCACGCTCCGGCTGCCCGGGCGACCGCGGCCCGATTCCGTGGCCCTGCGGATTTTCTGCGGTGAGCGCGAGGCGTGAGGCATGCCGCACGACGTCGTGATTCGACAGCACCCACGTGCTCGGGGCACCCACTCCGGTGAATGCGGTGAGCGATGAATTTATGACCGCCCGCATGGTCGGGCCGCTCCAGGGCGTCTCGAGATAGGAAAAATTGAAGGCCTGGTGCATCTCGTCCGGGCGCACCCAGCGCGCGAGCGTGGTGAGCGGCTCCACCCAGGCCTCGGCACACAGCACGCGGTCACCCTCGTATTCCTCGAGAACAGAATGCCAGTCGCGATAGATCTCGTGCACGCCGTCTTGCGCCCAGTAGGGCGGTGTGGAGGGTTCTGTGCCGGCGTGCGCGCCGATCTCCGGCTCCAGGCCGAGAGAGCCGCTACCACCCATGCTGCCGCCATCGGCCGGCGGCGTGTAGTCGGGAAGCCCTGCCGCCTTGATTAGACCGTGGGCGACATCCACTCGGAAACCGTCGACGCCACGATCGAGCCAGAAGCGCAGGATGTCGCGAAACTTTTCGCGCACCCACGGGTTTTGCCAGTTGAGGTCGGGCTGGGAAGGGTCGAAGAGGTGCAGATACCACTGGCCTGCTGTGCCGTCGGCGTTCGTGAGTCGGCTCCAGGCCGGCCCGCCGAATACGGATTCCCAGTTGTTGGGCGGCAACTCGCCATCGGTTCCGGTGCCCTCGCTGAACATGTAGCGGTCACGTTCGGGACTTCCCGCCGGCGACACGAGGGCGGCCTGGAACCAGGCGTGCTGGTCGGAGGAGTGGTTAGGCACGAGGTCGACGATGAGCTTGAGGCCGAGTTCGTGTGCCCGCGCTTGGAGGGCATCAAAATCGGCAAGGGTGCCGAAGATCGGATCGACGTCGCAGTAGTCGGCCACGTCGTATCCGGCGTCTTTCTGCGGCGAGGTGTAGAACGGCGAGAGCCAGATCGCGTCCACTCCGAGTTCAACCAGCGCGGGCATCCGCTCGGTGATGCCGATGAGGTCGCCGAGCCCGTCATCACCCATGCCGTCGGCAAAGGACCGTGGATAGATCTGGTAAATCACAGCGGAGCGCCACCACTCGGATCCAGAAGAACGAAAGGGGACAACGGATGCGGGGGCGGGCGCAGATATACCCTGCAGAGTGTCGGAGTTCATTCGAAAACCCTATTGCATCACCAACAGACAACGTGCGGATCGAGGTGCGGACGGATGCTAGTCTCGTGTGGTGCCGGGCGGCGCCATATTGTTCGAACTGCATGCCGCCAGTTGTGCGTGATTGACAGGTCACGCCCCCTTAGCTCATTGGTAGAGCACTTCCTTGGTAAGGAAGAGGTAGTGGGTCCGATTCCCACAGGGGGCTCTCGCAGCCCCATTCGGCGGCGTCCCGGCGGGGTAGCTCAGGTGGTTAGAGCACACGGCTCATAATCGTGGTGTCGCGGGTTCAAGTCCCGCTCCCGCTACATCCCATTGTCTGTATGGACAAATGGTCATCAGCGAGAGATGGTCGTCCCCATTTGTTGGGCTTCTGACCACATTTGAAGGGATAGTGGCCTCATTCAGGCGCACTGCAACTGTGTTGAGATCGTCATCGAAGAGATCTGCATAGGTATCCAAGGTCATTTCCGCTGATGCATGACCAAGCATTTTTTGGACCGCCTTCACGTTCGCGCCTGCGGAAATAGCTAGGCTCGCAGCGGTGTGTCTGAGGTCGTGAATCGTCATCTGCGGCAAAGACGCAGATTTAAGCGCCCGATCGGACCACGACCACGGCTTAATCGTGGGGGTAATGGGGAAAGCTGAACCGTCCCGGTTTTCATGCCGCCGTTTTGTTGGCGGCGTCACCGGTTGATGCGCCGTGTCTTTGAGCGTAGTAGTTCCGCTCGTACTCCTCGGGTGGGATGTTCCCGAGGTAGCCGTGGAGTCGTTCGTTGTTATACCAAGTCACCCACTCGAAGGTGATCTCCTCAACATCCGTGATCGTCTTGAGCGGACCAACACGGAAGGGTGAATTCTTCGCGATAGCTTCGTTCTTGAACAGCCCCATCACGGTCTCAGCGGCCGCGTTATCGTATGCGTCGCCGACCGATCCGATCGACGCGGTGAGGCCCTCGAGGGCCACGGTCTCGGTGAATCTGACTGATGTGTATTGGGACCCGGCATCGCTGTGATGGATCATCCCAGGCTCGATCGGGCGGCTCGTTTGATCGCGCCGCCACAACGCCATCCGCAGGCATGCCTCCACGAAGCTGGTGTCTTTCACCGTGGAGACCTGCCAGCCGACGATCGCCCTCGAGAACAGGTCGATCGCGAACGCCACATAGACGAACCCGGCCCAGGCGGCGACATAGGTGAAGTCGGTCACCCAGGAATGGTTCGGGAACGGGGCGGTGAAGTCCCGGTTCAGCAGATCACCGGCGCGTTTGCCATCCTTCGCAGGGACCGTGGTCCTGGTTTTCCTGCCGCGGACCAGTCCGTTCATCCCGGCCAGACGCATGAGACGGTCGACCGTGTGCTTAGACACTCCGGGGAACCCGTTGCGGGACAGCCACGCCGTCATCTTCCGCCGCCCATAGAGGACCTCGGGTTTGGGCCGGCCCTTCGCGTCCCGCTGGTGGAGCCGGTGGAACACGTCGAGGATTCCGGCGTCGCTGAACGCGCGCGGCGGCGCGGCACGTCTCTTCCACGCCCGATATGTTCGCGCAGCGACCCGGACGCCCTGCATGCGCAGGACCTCACAGGCCGACTCGACCGCGCGACCATCCGCTTTCATCTGGTCGATGAACGCGACTATCCGTGGCGGCGAGGGTCGAGTTCCCTCGCGAAGAAAGACGCAGCAGCTTTGAGGATCTCGTTTGTCTCTTTCAACTCACGAACCTCCTTCTTCAGCCGGCGTATCTCCTCCAGCTCCACGCTCGAGGGCCCCGACTTCGTCCCGGCATCGACTTGAGCCTGCCGAACCCACTTCCGCAGCGTCTCCGGACCCACGTTCAACTTCTCACCCAAGTCTCGGCATGCTGCCCACGGGGACGGGTAATCAGGCAGACGATCCAGGGCCATCCGGGTCGCACGCTGACGAACCTCGAGGGGATATTTGTTGGGCATAACCAAATCCTTTCAAAGAAAGAAAACGGCACGAAACCCGGGACGGTTCACTGTCTCGGCGGCCGCGCTGTCGTATGCGTCGCCGACGGATCCGATCGACGCGGTCAGACCTTCGAGGGCAACGGTCTCGGTGAAACGGATGGATGTGTATTGGGATCCGGCGTCCGAATTAAGCCAAATTCGGCTTAACAGCGACCGCGGCTCCCAATTCCGCTCCAACGCGTTCGTGCGGGTGTTGAAGAACAACGGCATCACCGAGTCGATGGGCCGCGTCGGCGCGTGCGGCGACAACGCCGCGATGGAGTCATTCTTCGCCCTCCTGCAGAAGAACGTCCTCGACCGGCAACGATGGTCGACCCGGGAAGAACTACGCCTCGCGATCGTGGTCTGGACCGAGAAGACCCACCACCGGAAGTGTCGACAACGCCGCCTCGGTAAGCTCACCCCGATCGAGTTTGAGACCATAAACATGGTCCTCAACGCCGCATAAAACCACTAACCCAACGAGTCAACTGAACTCGGGGCGATCCCAACATGCCATCCGGGATCTGTCGCGGATCGGCGTCGACGGCGTCGAGGTCGCAGACGGCGAAGACCCAGCCGATGCGGCTCCCGGGGCGTTGACGCGCTCGTATCCGCGCGTCGACTGGCCGACCGCCGCCGGTATGCGGACCCGGGAGGATGTCGTGCTCGACGTGCGCCGCGCTAATGAATTCACGACCGGCCACCTCGAGAGCGCAGTGAATGTGCCCTTGCATGAGCTGCTCCGACGTATCGACGAGGTGCCCGTCGGGCGGGTTCTCGTGCACTGCGCGTCTGGGTACCGGGCCGGTATTGCATCCAGCATCCTCGATCGCGTCGGCCGAGACGTCGTCCACATTGACGCTGCCTACGCGGATGCCGTCGCGGCTGGCCTATCCGTTTCGGCGTGAGGATCCAGGGTGTCGCTGCCGCGCAGGCGCCAGATCGCTCACTCGGTGCTTTATTATAAGAATACCACCGGGGGTATCTTCGGCGAAGCTAAAAGGGGCCCAAATGAGTGAGAGTGTCGATGCCACGCAGAAGCTGGTTCTGAACCGTCTGCGCCGGGCGCACGGCCAGTTGAACGCGGTGATTGCTGCGATCGAGAACGGCGGGAAGTGCCGCGACGTCGTCATCCAGCTCGCGGCCGTATCGAGTGCCCTGGATAAGGCTGGGTTCCAGATCATCTCGACTGCGATGCAGAAGTGCATCACCGACGAGCAGGACGAGTCCGACCCGATGACGGTGAAGGATCTCGAGAAGCTGTTTATGGCCCTCGCCTGACCGGTGAGGCCGACATCCGTCCGGGCTGTTGGCCGCCAACGGGCATCGGAAGGTGCCGAGAAAGGAGCCGGCCATGTGCCGAGCTGTGACATGCCGCACGTGCGGGAAGACGACCTGGGCGGGCTGTGGCCAGCACGTCGACCAAGTGATGCGTGCTGTCCCGAACGCGCAGCGCTGCCCAGGCCACGAGAACAAGCCGTCGACCGGGTTCTTCGCAAGGCTGTTCAGGATCGAGAGATGACTTATACCCGAATAGTCCTCATCGCCCAACAGCGCGTCTGATCGTGTTCGCAGGGATTATTGGTTTCGGCCTCCTCGTCGGGGCGGTGCTCGGCTTGGTCGGTGCCGGCGGAGCGATCATCGCTGTGCCCGCATTGGTCTACGTCCTCGGAGTCCCGGTATCCGAGGCGATATCGACGTCGCTGGTGATGGCAGCATCCTCATCGGTCGCGGCCGTCGTCCCGCGCCTCCGAGGCGGCGTGGATTGGCGGATCGCCGCCGCGGTCGGTACCGCTGGCATCCCGGCTGCGTTCGTGGGGACCGCCGTCAACCAGCTACTTCCGCAGCACGTTGTCCTGCTCGCGTTCGCGCTGCTCATGATCGCGGCCGGTATCCAAATGCTCCGGCCCCGCCCGCAAGGGCCGCAGCTGCCCGAACGTAGACCCCGATGGGTGCTCCATGCGGTACTCGTCGGTGTGGGTGCCGGCTTCCTCACGGGCCTGCTCGGTGTCGGTGGCGGGTTCGTGATCGTGCCCGCACTGGTGCTGCTGCTCGGCCTTCCGATCGGCGCTGCGATCGGAACGGCGCTGCTCATCACTATCGTCAACTCCACCGCAGGATTCCTGGCTCACGCCAGCTCAGGAAGCGTCGACTGGGCTATCACCCTGACATTCGCCATCCCCGCCTTCATCGCCTCCCTCGTCGCCGCCCGCTTCGCAACCAGGATCACCGGCCGTGCGCTCCAGAGAATGTTCGCTGCGCTGGTTCTCGTGGTCGCCGCGATCACTATCGCCCGAACGGTGCTCGCCTGCTGAAGGGAGAGGCCCTCGATACCGGGGACGGTGGCGGTGGCGTCATCGTCATCGTCATCGCCACCGCATCGAGAGTTGTCCTGCCCGGGAACTTTCGTCGACATCAAAATTTTGATCGGCTAAGGGTTCGCCAGACCGCCTGCCCTCTGTATTTGTTTGGCATTCTCAGTCTGTTAGATACCTAGGGGGGTATCCTGAAGTACCGTCTGAACTTAGTCGGTGAGAAACGAAGGAGATACCCAATGATGTGGGGAGATAGTTTCGGGATGGGGTCAGGGTGGATTTTCGGAGCCCTCATCGTGGTCGGTGTCGTTCTTCTGGTTGTCCTTCTTGTTCGAACGTCCGGCCGATCCCGACGAGATAACACCGGTAGCGCTGCGGAGTCCCAGGCCGTGCGCGGTGCAGACAAGACGGCTCGACAAATCCTGGACGAGCGGTATGCGGCTGGAGATCTGAACACCGAGGAGTACACAGACCGTCTTCGCGTTCTCGGATCCGGTTCCTGATGGAACCGATCACCAGGCGCAACGCGCTCATGCTGGGCGGTGTCGGAGCCGCCGCGATAATCGCCGGCGGCACAGGCCTCACCTCGGCCTGGAATTCAGGGCCCGGCCACGCCGCGGGCCCGGCGCTGTCCGAGCCGGAGATTTTGCGCAGCGCGAACGGAAGACTCTCCGTCCGACTCACCACGGCCGAAGCGAGAGTACCTATCTCGGGCACACCGGTGGCCGCGTTGACCTACAACGGCACCCTCCCCGGGCCCACTCTGATGGTGCGGGCCGGCGACCGGATAGCGGTTTCTTTAGAAAACCGGCTCCTCTCGGCAACGAATCTTCACACTCACGGTCTTCACGTCTCCCCACAGGGCAACAGCGACAACCCTCTGGTCATGATCCGCCCTGGCGAGACGTTCGACTACGAATTCCAGCTTCCCGACTCGCACCCGGCCGGGGTGTATTGGTATCACCCACACCATCACGGGCTCGCCGCGGACCAGGTCTTCGGTGGCCTCTACGGCGCGATCATTGTGGAAGACTCCGCTCCCATCGAGACCACCCGTGAACGGATACTGATCATTTCCGATATGAGTTTTGACTCCTCCGGACAGATCGCCCGGGCGACACAAATGGATCGGATGGCCGGGCGCGAGGGAAACATGGTCTTGGTCAACGGACAGGTCAACCCTGGACTGACTGCGAAGCCGGGCGAGCGAGAACGGTGGCGAGTGATCAACGCCTGCACGTCACGCTACGTGAAGCTTCGACTTGACGGCCAGAAACTTGAACTCCTCGGAAAAGACTCCGGTCGCTTCCGTTTCCCGGAACCGGTCGAGGAGGTGCTTCTTACTCCGGGCAATCGGGCGGATCTGCTGGTGACAGCATCGGCTGGAACATCCATCCTTCGCACTCTTTCCGCGGACCGTGGAAGCGCGGGAGCGATGATGGGCTCCCGCGCTTCGACCGACGCAAACCTAGCGACCCTCACCGTCGCTGGCGCTTCCGCAGCTGCCGTGCCAGCAGTCCCGCGCCAGCCGGCTCCCCGAGACCTGCGCGCGGCACCCCTGTCTGGTCGTCGCACGCTCACTCTCGCCATGGGTGGCGGCGGAATGGGTGGCGGCGGAATGGGCGGAAGCGGAATGGGCGGAATGGGCGCGGGCTCCGGAATGATGGGTTTCACGATCGATGGAAAGTCCTTCGACCCGGCCCGGGTGGACACGGCTGTGGCAGCGGGTGCAATTGAAGAGTGGACCGTGCGCAACACCAGCCCGATGGACCACCCCTTCCATCTTCACGTGTGGCCCATGCAGCTCATCGAGCAGAGTGGCCGGAAAACAGCTACTCCGCTCTGGCAGGACGTGGTCAACGTTCCGGCGCGCAGCAGCGTGCGGGTCCGGATCGCCTTCGACGACTTCACCGGGAAAACCGTTTACCACTGCCACATCCTCGACCACGAAGACAACGGGATGATGGGCCTGATCGAAGTCCGCTAAAACCCCGGCGCCGCGGCCCGTGCGCGCCTGAGAAAACCGATAGAGGAGCACAACAATGAGTTACGCACACACCATCACCGTCTCCCTGCCCTACGAAGAAGCTGTGATCCGCACCCGGGAAGCCCTCTCGGGGCAGGGCTTCGGAGTGCTGTCCGAAATCGATGTCCGTGCCACCCTTGAGACCAAACTCGGGTCCGATGCCGGGCAGAGCCTCGGCGACTACCTCATTCTGGGGGTCTGCAATCCTGCGCTCGCGCAGAAAGCTCTCGCCGCGGACCCGGACATGGGACTGCTCCTGCCCTGCGACGTCGTCATCCGACGCGGGCCGGATGCCAGCACCACCGTCGTGCAGACCATCGATGCACAGACCATGGTGCAGCTGAGTGCCGCCCCGGCCGTCTCCGAAGTTGCCGCAGACGCCGACCAGAGGCTCCTCGCCGCCCTTAAAGAACTCGAAACCGCCTGAGACCCAGCCAAGATTCGGCCATGGGCCGACCGCGGAAAGGTCAGCACGGCCGAACGCGTTACAGAGATGTAGCCCGCCCGCCCACTGGCACGACGGTTCACGTCGTGCGGCTACCGTCGCGCACATGATCTCTGTCGCACGAAGGATCACTGTCGCGCAGCCCAGCCGCTCCTGCAGAATGGGGTAGTGACCACGACACCGAAGCCTTCCCGACTGCCCCGTTTCGGGTTACACCGCAACCTGCTTCGACCCGATGCTGGCGAGCAGAGTGACCGGGTTACCTATATCGAGTTGCTGTTCGACCTCATCTTCGTTTTGGCTCTCACCCAGTTATCGCGCTACCTGTATGACAACCAGTCGCTCACCGGTGCCCTCCAGTCCGCAGTGCTCGTACTGGCTTTGTGGTGGGTCTGGGTCTACACGACATGGGTGACCAACTGGCTTGACCCGGCTCGTCTTCCGGTGCGCGCCGCTGTCATCGGGCTCGCACTTGTCGGACTCATCCTGAGCGTCTCAATTTTTGAATCGTTCGGATCTCGCGGCCTGACCTTCGCGATCGCATACGTCGTACTCCAGATCGGCCGCACGGTATTCATGATCGCTGCCGTCGCCCGCCACGATCGCGATCTGTCCCACGATTTCATCCGCGTGCTTATTTGGCTTGCGGCGTCCGGTGTCTTTTGGATTCTTGGTGGAATCCTGCCAATCGAATTCCGGATCTGGTTCTGGCTCATCGCGCTGGGGATTGAATACCTGTCCGGTGCGGTGGGATTCAGGCTCCCCGGGCGCGGTTCGGCACGGATCGAGGACTGGGACATCTCCGGTGCACACATCGCCGAGCGCAGCGCCCTGTTCGTCATCATCTCGCTCGGTGAATCGTTTCTCGTTACCGGCTTCGCCTTCGTCGCTCAAGAGTATTCCGTCGTCGGCGCCGCCTCAGTGTTGCTTGCATTCGTCAACGCGGTGACTCTGTGGTGGCTCTATTTCGATCACGCTCAGCACGCGGGGACGAAAGCGATCGCCCGTGCTGACAAGCCGGGTCGAATTGGGAATCGCGCTTACACCTACACTCACGCCATTATTGTCGCGGGGATCGTGCTCGGCTCGGTGGCAGACAAAGAGGTGCTCGGGCATCCGGATGACGCAATGAAGGTCTCGACCGCCATCGTGATCGGAGGTGGGCCATTCCTCTATCTGGTCGGACTCACCGTGTTCCGCTGGATAGTTGTGAAGGAAATGCTCCCGTCGCACATCGCGGGAGCCGTCCTTATCGTTGTTGCGTGTGCGACATCCGCAGGAATGACGCCGTTCGTACTCTTCGCCATCATGACCGTGATCCTGGTGGCGACGGCGGCATGGGAGACCGTCACCCGCGTGCGCGCAGGGGGAGACGACGAACAGGCAGGGTAGGGAGAGTTCTCGGGATCGACTCACGGGGTCATGCGTGTTCAGGCGAACCACTGGTGCCTGGGTGGAAAACGGCAACGCGAGTCCGGTCGGAGAGTACGGTTGAAAGAACACCTCCGAACGCGGCTGCGTGTGCGTGTGTGCGTGTGTGGCCGACGGAGCGAAACGAAACGGAGCAACATCATGGCAACACTTCTCTGGATCATTGCGGTAATCCTCGTTGTTTCAGGCATCGTCGCGCTCTTTCGTCGCCAGTTCCTCTGGGGCGTTGTGCTTATTGTCGTGGGATTGTTGGTTGGGCCAGGTGGTGTGAGTCTCTTCACGTAAGGTCTCGGACCGCGTGGTCGATTGCGGCAGAGCCTGACCATGCGCTACCGCGTTATGCGTCGTCGCTGGTGTGGGTGCGGATTTCCCGTGTCGTGACATCGGTGCCGTCGCTCGGCATAGAGTCACGTCCAATACGTGTGATCGGCCCGGTTGCTGCGCTGACATAGGGGGTTTCAGCGGGGAAAGGGTCGGCCACTACGCCTCGTGAAGGGGGCCCTGCGGTTCGCGTTCTGCCTGTCGGGCGCAGCAGCGCGGGGCGGGTGTGGCGGGCACGGCTGTTGCGGGTACGGCTGTTGCGGGTACGGAGGCGGTGAGCGCTGAATGTCGATGGCCCGTGCCGTACCTGGTCATCGGTGGGTGCGAGCAAGTAGATGATGGCAGCGGCGCTGACAATGAGCAGTAGCGGCACGACGGCGGTGACGAGTGCGAGATCGGTGGTGGCGACGGCATAGATGAGCCAGACGCTCTGGCAGAGCACGTAGATCACCATTCCGCCGAAGGACAGACCGGCGGGTCGCCCGGTCTTGCGGATGCGTGCCACCTGTATCAACCATCCGGTGATGCTCGGGATGGACGCTGCTAGGCCGAAGAGCGCCGGGATGGGCAGAGTGAGCAAAATAACGCTGGCAACCAGAACGGTTATGACGATCTGGATGATCGCGGAGCGTGCGGTGGCGCGGCAGATCATGATGATGACCGCGCCGGTGATGACCGCTGAGATCGAGCTTTGGATGATGATCGGCATTCGGCCGGCGAGGGATGCGTAGACGGCCCAGGCCAGGTTCGAGGCGAGAAGTGCTTGCCAGGGCAGCAGTGACACCCCGGCCGCAGTGGGGGAGCGACGGAGGGCGAGAGCCTGCGGCAGAGCGAGGATCGAGGAGAGCCCGCAAGCGAGCCAACCGCACAGCATCGCGAGGTCGTGCCACCAGGTCATACGTGCCCTCTTGCGTGGATATGGATCGGCGGAAATCTGCGGGTTGTGCGGCGGCTGACGCCGATCCGGTCTATTGCTTGGCTGGCCCAATGAACTGAAGCGCCTACGGGTCTCACGGCACCTCCCACCGCGTGACTTCGGCCAACTTCGAGTCGGCATGCAGTCGATCATAGACGCAGCTGCGAGCCAGCCGCGTCGACTCGCACCGGTGCGTTTTGCCCGGGCGAATATCGGCGTCTTTGCGTGGAGGAGGTGGGTGAACGGCAGCGGGAGCACCCCAGCGGGAAATTCACCGAAAGTTGCATGTAGGACCCCTCGTTTCACGACCACTCCCGGCTATGCTCACACATAGTTGCACAGCCCCTCGGCTTTGGAGCAAAACAATGAGGTTGATGCAGGCTTTCATCTGGCACACGATTGGATGTAACCCTGCGCTGACTAATTCAGCTCCGGAAGGGCATGCCGTGAACAAGCTATTGTTGTCTGCTCCACTGGTCGCCGTGCTGCTCGCCGGAGGACTGGTCGTCGGCACGTCAGCGAATGCGTCTTCACCGCAACCACCATCGAGGGCGAGCGCGTTCACACTCGACCGCTACAGCGCGGCGGCGGCGAACCTCCCCCCGGCAATGATCGCGGCCATCACCCGCGATCTGCGGCTTTCCGGTGCGCAATTTCTGGCGGATGGTGCGGCTGCTGCCGACGCTGTGGCCCTGGTCGGCACGCTCGAAAAATCTGGTGTGGCGGTGCAGGGGTCCCGGATCGATGGGGCGACCGTGACGGTATACGTGAAAAACGAAGCGGACGCCGCGCGAGTGACAGCATCCGGTGCTGTTGCAGCGATCGGAACTCCACCGAAACCAGTACTGCCAGCGGCGCCGCTGCGACCGGTCGCCGGCACCCTCTACGACGGAACCGGCGTGTACTGGCAAACATCCTCCACCAGCGGCCGCCAGTGCTCCGTCGGCTTCAACGGATTTGCGATTTCATCCGGTGCAAACCAGCTTGTTACCGCCGGCCACTGCGCCGCAGCGATGACCAGCAGCACCCCTGTTTACGCGCTGGTGCAAAACGCTCCGCAGGCCGGTGGATCACGAGGATCGCTGATCGGTTCGGTCGTTTCTGGATCGGCGCGATTTGGCAACGGGCAGGATGCTGGCCTCGTCTCGGTGACCGGGATGACGCCCGTTCCTGCAGTAGCCACCTGGAACGGTGGGCAGGGCGCACCACTGGCATCAGCCCCGCAAGCTGTCACCGGGGTATCGTCTGCGATCGTCAACGCGAAGATCTGCAAGTCTGGAAGCCGCTCAGGCTGGACCTGTGGCACGGTGACGTCCGTCGACACCACTGTGAACGTTCAGGACGGATCCACTGTGTACCAGGTCAATTCGATCGTCGCGAATATCTGTCTGGTTCCCGGTGACTCCGGCGGATCCGCGCTTATGGGTTCTAATGCCGTCGGCATCAGCTCGGCAAGCAGCAGTTCATCGTTCCCGTGCGCATCGAACGCGATCGGCACCTTCTTCGAGATGTTGTCCGCCCGGGGCTTGCCCGACGTCGCCTCCGCGTTCGCGGGCACCTGGGAGCCGAGTGTGACGGTGGCTGCCCCAGTGGTCACAGCGTCGACTAATGGCACGACGGCGACACCGGGAACCCTCTCTGGAACCCTGACCAACGCTTCCGCGAGCAGCACCGTGCGACTCTATGTCGATGGGTCGACTACGGCTGCTGCCACCGCATCTGCCAGTAGCGGAAGGTGGTCGCTCACTTTCCCTTCACTGTCAGCGGGCACCCACTCCTACAAGGTCATCGCATCCTGGGGCGTCTGGTCCAGGTCGGCACCGACATCCGGGTCGGTGACCGTGGCGCAGGCGTCGTCGGCACAATCGACACAACCTTCGAAAACGCTACTCTCACCCACGCCGTCGCTGACGCCGGTCCCCACCACTTCCTCGAGTCCTTCGACGGTGGGAAAAACATCGCAGAGCCTCATCGGCAGCCTTCTCGGCCGATAAACGCCAGCCCGCGCTTGGGGCAAGGGGAGACGTGCACAGGGGAAACGCGCACGGGCAACTCGCGCACGGGCAACTCTCGCACTAGTGCGATTCCCGGGACACCCGGTGCCCACTTGTCCCCTGCAGGAAGTCGAGGTCGGCACCCGTATCGGCGCCCATCACGTGCTCAACGTAAAGCCGCTCCCAGCCGCGCGCCGGTCGGGCGAATCCGTCGACGGTCGCCTGGTTGGGCACGCGCGAGTTGAGTTCGTCCTGCGTCACATCGAGGGTGAGGCGGCGCTTCGGCACGTCGAGGATTATCCAGTCGCCGTTCTTTACGATGCCAAGAGCCCCGCCCGCAGCGGCCTCTGGAGTGACATGCAGCACGACCGTGCCGTACGCGGTGCCGCTCATGCGCCCGTCGCAAATGCGCACCATGTCGCGAATCCCCTGCTCGAGAAGCTTCTTCGGCAGAGGCATGTTGGCGACCTCTGGCATGCCCGGGTAGCCCTTCGGCCCGCAGCCGCGCAAGACGAGGATCGAGTCAGCGTCGACGTCGAGGTCTGGGTCGTCGATGCGGGCATGCATGTCTTCGATCGTGTCGAAGACGACTGCCCGTCCACGGTGGGTGAGCAGGTGGGCGGATGCTGCAGCCGGCTTGATGATCGCCCCTCCCGGAGCCAGATTTCCGCGCAGCACCGCGATTCCGGCATCCGCAATCATCGGCGTCTCGCGCACGGTGATGACCTCGTGGTCCCAGATGCGCGCGGAATCGAGGTAGTCGACGAGCGGCTTTCCGGTAATCGTGAGGGCGGTCGGGTCGAGCAGATCCTTCACCTCGCGAAGCACGGCGAGCAGTCCACCGGCTCGCTGAAAGTCATCCATCAGAAATCGGCCGGCCGGCTGCAGGTTGACCAGCAGCGGCACGCCGGAGCCAATCGCATCGAAGTCGTCGAGGGTGAGGGTGATGCCGAGTCGCCCGGCGATCGCGAGCAGATGGACCACGGCGTTGGTCGAGCCACCGATGGCCGCGAGGGCGACGATCGCGTTCTGGAACGAGCCTCTGGTGAGGAAGGTACTCGGCCGACGCTCGGCCTCGATGAGCTCGACGATCAGCCGACCGGTCTCGTGCGAGTTCTCCAGCAGCCGGCTGTCGACCGCGGAGGTTCCGGCGAGCCCGGGGATGATCATTCCGAATGCTTCGGTCACGAGTGCCATGGTGGACGCGGTGCCCATGGTGTTGCAGTGCCCCTGGCTCGAGATCATCGAGGATTCGCTCCTCAGAAACTCCTGCTCGCTGAGGGTTCCGCCGCGCACCTCCTCGCTGAGGCGCCAGACATCCGTGCCGCAGCCGAGGGCGACACCCTGGAAGGTGCCGGTCTTCATCGGCCCGCCCGGAACGACGATCGCCGGAATATCGACGGATGCCGCAGCCATCAACAGCGATGGGATCGTCTTGTCGCAGCCGCCGAGTAGCACAACGCCGTCGATCGGGTTGGCGCGAAGCATCTCCTCGGTGGCCATCGCGGCCATGTTGCGCCAGAGCATCGCGGTGGGACGCATCTGGGTTTCACCGAGGGAGACGACCGGGAGGTTGAGGGGGATGCCTCCCGCCTCATAGATTCCGGCTTTGACGCTCTCCATCACGGCATTCAGGTGCGAATTGCAGGGTGTGAGGTCCGACGCGGAGTTCGCGATCGCAATGTGCGGTCTGCCGTCGAAAGCATTCTCGGGGAGCCCGCGTCGCATCCAGGCACGGTGGATGTACGAGTTGCGGTCGGTGCCGGCGTACCACTCGGAGCTCCGTTGCTCAGTCACGTGTTCTCTTCCGTTTGTTGAAATATATGTCTAACATGTGGAACACCATGAGTGCCGCAGAAACACACGTCGATCTCAGTACGGAAGATCGCGCAAATACGGACGATCATGTCAGTGCCGACGATCGTGTGGTCGGCTCCGATCGGGTGCTCGCCGTGCTGGTCGAACTCGCGAAGTATCCAGATGGAGTCAGCCTCGATGAGATGGCGCGGGCGGTGAGCAGTTCGAAACCGACCGTGCATCGCGCTCTGGCCTCTCTGTGCAGAGCGCGACTGGCGGCAAAGGATGGCAGGGGGCGCTACCTGCTCGGAGACGAATTTCTGCGTCTGGCCTTCGCGAACCACGAGTTACGCCCCGATCACCTGCGCGTGCAACCGATCCTCGACCGGCTGGCGGAGCGCTACGGCGAAACGGCGCACTACGCGGTTCTCGACGGTGAGGACATCGTCTATCGCTCGAAGGTCGATCCGGCGATCGGGGCGATGCGACTCACATCCACAGTTGGTGGCCGTAACCCCGCGCATTCGACAGCGGTCGGCAAGATGCTGCTCTGCCTCACACTCCCCGACCTCCAGGCGGTGGAGCGCTGGGTGGGCAATCGGGTTCTGGCTCGTCAGACATCCCGAACTGCCACCACCGCTCTCATGCTTCACGAGCAGCTCGAGACGGTGCGGGAGCGCGGATACAGCGTTGACGACGAGGAGAACGAGTCGGGTGTCAACTGCCTCGCCCTGCCGATCTACCTCACCTCGCCGACCGAACCGAGCGGCGCGGTGAGCATCAGTGCGCTGGCCTACCGCACCCCGCTGACGCGGCTCGTCGACGAACTGCCGGTCATCCGCTCGATCATCGAGGGCACCTTCGATGAGCACTCATCGTGACCGTATTCGACGCGGTGCGGGCATCCTCCGAGCGTCATGTTCTCGCTGAGGGTCCGGTCTGGGTGGCGGACTCATCACAGCTGATCTGGATCGATGTCGAGGAGGGCACGGTCTTTCTCGGCCGAATCAGGGGTGCGCAAATAGAGCAGACTCAGCGGTTTGATTTCGACGGACGAGTAGGTGCCGCCGTTCCCGGCACCGACGGCAGCCTGCTTGTCGCAGCGCAGGATCGCCTCGTGGTCATCGCGGCCGATGGCAGTCGAATCGACGGCCCACTGATCGTGGCGGATGGCGTCGACAGCCGATCCAACGACGGTGCTGTGGATCCGGCGGGCCGGTTCCTCGTTGGTACGCTCGCCCTGGATGGTCGTGAGGGGCAGGAATCCCTGTATCGCTGGGAGCGCGACGGGTCGCTGACGACGATCGACTCCGATTTGACCCTCTCGAATGGCCTCGTCTGGTCTCCCGACGGAACCCTGATGTACAGCACCGACACCGTCCCTGGCATCATCTGGGTGCGAGATTACGATGCGGTATCGGGTGTGTGTGGCGCTCGCCGCCAGTTTGTGCACATCGAGCACGGCTATCCCGACGGCATCTGTGTCGACGCGCGCGGTCATCTGTGGGTGGCGATCTGGGGAGCAGGGGAAGTGCGGTCGTTTGACCCGTACGGCGTGGCTGGCAACACCGTCACCGTGCCGGTGCCACATGTCTCGAGCGTTGCGTTCGTCGGCGACGATCTCGACTGGCTGCTGATCACCACGGCATCTCGCGACCTGAGCCCGGTTGAGTTGGCAGACTATCCCGGCGCAGGATTCCTCTTCCTCGCCAATGTCGGTGTCACCGGCACCCCGACCACACTCTGGGATTGTGCCGCCCTCCGCGGCCCCAGCACGCAAAAACCACTCAACAGGAAGTAGCCATGTACCTCATGCGCATCGGGCCGGCTGGCTCAGAGAAGCCCATCGCCCGCCTCGACGAGACCACCTATGTCGACCTCTCGGATGTCACCCCGGACTTCACCGAGGCGTTCCTGGCCGCAGACGGCCTGGCATCGCTGCCCGTGCTCATCGCCGAGCGGGTGGCGCGTGGTGCGGTTTCGACCTTCGCAGGGGAGCGCATCGGGGCACCCATCACCCGCCCGCACCAGATCCTCTGTATCGGTCTCAATTACAGCGACCACGCGGCCGAGACGGGGCAGGCAGTGCCGGCCGAGCCGATCCTGTTCACCAAGTCACCGAACACCCTGATCGGGCCCAATGACGACGTGCGCACCCCGCGCGGCTCGACCAAACTGGACTGGGAGGTCGAACTCGGTATCGTCATCGGCAGACGCACCAGCTATCTCGATTCGGTGGAGGATGCCCGCGAGGCCATTGCCGGATTCACGGTGGTCAACGACGTGAGTGAGCGTGCATTCCAGCTGGAGCGCAGCGGGCAGTGGTCGAAGGGCAAGTCGGCCGAGACCTTCAATCCGACCGGCCCGTGGCTCGTCACTCCCGACGAGATCGATGATGTGCGGCGGCTCGGCATGTGGCTCGACGTCAACGGCGTGCGCAGGCAGACTGGGTCGACATCCACCATGATCTTCGACCCGTACGTCATCGTGCACTACCTCAGCCAGTTTCTCGTGCTCGAACCGGGCGACCTCATCAACACCGGCACCCCGCCCGGAGTCGGACTGGGCTTCACGCCCCCGATCTGGCTTCAGGTCGATGATGTGATGGAGCTCGGAATCCAAGGACTCGGCTCGCAGCGACAGCGCGTCATCGCACCGCGCTGATGAGAGCGTTCGTACTCACTGCACCTCGCGAGTTCGAGATTCGGGATGTCGCCCCACCGGTCGCTGTGCCGGGCGGTGTCGTCATCGACGTGCAACGGGTCGGAGTCTGCGGCACCGATGTCGAGTTCTACACCGGTGAAATGCAGTACCTCCACGACGGCCACGAGAAGTTTCCGCTGCGCCTTGGGCATGAATGGATGGGTACCGTCGCCACGGTCGGGGAGGGTGTGGATGCTGCATGGATCGGCCGCCGGGTCACCGGTGACACGATGCTCGGGTGTGGAGTCTGCCGGCGATGCCTGCACGGCAACCAGCACGTCTGCGAGTTTCGCCGGGAGGTCGGGATCCGTGGGGGCTTCGCCGGGGCTCTCGCGGAGCAGCTGGCGATGCCGGTGAGCGCACTGCACGCTCTGCCCGACGCCATCGACGACACTGCCGGTGCGCTGGTCGAACCGGGCGGTAACGCCATCCGTTCCGTGTCGGCGGCCAATCTGGCCCCCGGAGATCGCGCGCTCGTGCTCGGTGCCGGCACCATCGGGCTTCTCGTGGCTCTGATTGCGCGTGCCGAGGGTGCGGAGGTGCATCTGATGGGCCGCTCACCCGGTCCACTGGAGTTCGCACGCAGCCTCGGATTCGAGGGTGCCTGGACGCAGGATGAGCTTCCGCCACTGCCGTGGGATGCCGTGATCGACGCATCCAATGCGCCTCGGCTTCCCGCGTTGGCACTCGAACTCGTTGAGCCGGCCAAGCGCGTTGTCTACGTCGGATTGGCGGGGAGCCCGAGTCTCATCGATACCCGCATGATGGCGCTCAAGGATGTGACCGCAGTGGGAATCCTCAGTGCCTCACCCGGCTTGGCTGGCACCATCGAGCTCTATGCGTCCGGCACGGTCGACCCTCGCCCGCTCGTCGCGGCAACCGTCGGGCTCGACCGGGTCGGTGCCATTCTTGCCGGTGAGCGCTTCGAGGGTGCCGGAGCCGGACCGAAGATGCACGTCGATCCCAGAATCTGAGAAGGAGAACAGCAATGAGTGAATTCAACAACCTCGTCGCCATCGTCACCGGAGGAGCGAGCGGACTGGGAGCCGCGACGGCCGCGCTCCTGCACGAGCGTGGAGCGCGAGTGGCGGTGCTCGACCGTTCGATCAAGGCACTGCCCGAACACTACTTCTGCGTGGTCTGTGACGTGACGGACACCGCGCAGGTCGATGACGCCGTCAACGCCGTCGTCGCTCACTTCGGTGCACTCGACATCGTGATCAATAACGCGGGGATCGGGGCATCCGGCGATATCTCTGCAAACGACGATGATGAATGGCACCGGGTGCTCGACGTCAATATCGTCGGGCTTGCTCGAGTGAGCCGTGCGGCGCTTCCTCACCTCCGCAAGTCGACTGCCGCATCCATCGTCAACACCTGTTCGGTGGCGGCTACCGTTGGCCTACCCAACCGTGCTCTCTATTCAGCAAGCAAAGGTGCCGTTGCGGCAGTCACGCTGGCAATGGCGGCCGATCACGTTCACGAGGGGATTCGTGTGAATGCGGTCAACCCCGGTACGGCAGACACCCCCTGGGTCGGCCGGCTTCTGCAGAGTGCGGATGATCCTGTCTTAGCAGCCGCGGCGCTGCGTGCACGACAACCGATGGGCCGGCTAATCACCGCCGAGGAAGTCGCGAACGCGATCGTCTACCTCGCCTCCCCGCTCTCGTCGTCGACCACTGGAACGCTGCTCGCCGTAGATGGGGGAATGGCGGGCCTCCGTGTGCCGGAGCGCCGCTGAACCGCTCAGCCGCTGAACCGCTGTTCCGCTGTTCCGCGCCTTCCGCGCCTCGGTGCTGCGGTAGTTCACCTGGTCTGACTTGGCGCACACAGAACGGGCAAGCGTCCCGTGACACTTGCCCGTTCCGGTGAAAATCATTGCCCCGCTGCCACTACTCCAGCAGCTTGCCGGCCTGGCTGACATCCTCCATGAGTGCCGCGATCTCGTCCCGCACCGGCGGGATCTGCTCGTGCGCAATCGAACCATCGGCTGACCAGACGAGGTTCACCTGAAGAGCGGGATCCATGTCTGGATAATCGCTGCGGTTGTGAGCTCCGCGGCTCTCCCGGCGCTCCAAAGCACAGGCGAGGGTCGCACGCGCAGCCATGAGAGAGGCGCGAAGGTCGAAGGCATGCGCGAGGCCGGAGAAGCCGGCGACATCCGGATGCACTCCGATACTCTTCTGGCGTTCGTCGAGGTCGTCCAACTTGCGCAACCCTTCCGTCAGGCCAGCCTCGTCGCGTACCACTCCGCCGAAGTCCGTCATGATGTTGCGGATTTCGCGCTGCAACGCCCGCACATTCTCTTCGCCGTCCGAGTTGAGAGTGTCGGTCACCTCTTTCTCGGCCGCGTCGATCACGTCCTGTGATCGATTCTGGGAGACGATTCCCGCGCTGTATTCGGCCGCAGCCTCACCGACGATCCGACCGAAGACGAGCAGTTCGATGAGCGAGTTGCCGCCGAGCCGATTGGCCCCGTGCAGCCCGCTGGATGCTTCGCCGATGGCATACATGCCGACCACATCGGTGGAGTGGTCATCCGGTCGCACCCACACGCCACCCATGGAGTAGTGCGCGGTCGGGGCGATCTCGATGGCGGTGGTGGTGACATCCAGCACCTGCAATTCGAGCATGGTCTGGTAGACGCGGGGCAGGCGCGTCATGATCGTCTCGCGAGGCAGGTGGGAGATATCGAGCAGCACACCGCCCTTCGCGGTGCCGCGCCCCTCCTTGATCTCGGTATATGCGGCAAGGGCGACCCGGTCACGGGTGGACAACTCCATGCGCTCGGGATCGTAGTTGGCCATGAACCGCTCGCCGAGTGCGTTCCGCAGAACTCCACCCTCACCGCGTGCGGCTTCGCTGATCAGGGTGCCCGCGGCGTTTTCCGGCTCGAGGATGCCACTCGGGTGAAATTGCACCAGCTCGGCGTCGCGCAGTCGGCCCCCGGCATCCACCGCCAGCTTGAAGGAGTCGCCCGTGTTCTCGTCGCGGCGGCTGGAGGTGCGACGCCAGATGCGGTTGTGACCGCCAGCGGCGATGATGACCGCGTCGGCTATCACCGTCACGCGGCTGCCGTTACGCAGGTCGAAGCCATACGCACCGAACACCACGTTGTCGCGCACCAGGATGCGGGTGATGTAGACCGAGTCGAGGATGGGCACCTCGAGTTCGGTGGCGCGGGCGATCAGGGTGCGCTGGATGCCGAGACCGGTGTAGTCCCCTGCGAAAGCGGTGCGGCGGTACTTGTGAGCGCCGAAATAGCGCTGGCTGATGCGCCCGTCACTCTCGCGTGCGAACGGCATGCCCCAGCGCTCGAGGTCCTCGATGCCGCGGGCAGCGTTCTTCGTCACAATCTCGGCCGCGTGCGGATTGGAGAGAAAGTAGCTCTCCTGGATGGTGTCCGCCGCGTGCTGCTGCCAGCTGTCTTCGGAGTCCATTGTGGCAAGGGCCGCGTTGATGCCGCCCGCCGCCAGCGACGTGTGCGCGTCGTTCTTGGGACGCTTGCCGACAGCGAGAACGTCAACTCCGCGCTCGGACAATTCGATCGCGGCGCGCAGGCCCGACCCTCCCGTGCCGATAACGAGAACGGAGGTAGAAATACGGCGACCAGTGACGGTGGCGTTCGGCATGAGAAGGCCTTTCCGGGGCGACAAGATGGAGCCGCAGCAGCGCGGCACCTCTTCGACGCTAGTTCGCGTTACTGGACTTTTGCCCCACTCATGCAGGGAGTCAGCCGCGAGGAGTAAGCACCTCCCGCGAGGCTGCCCTTCCCCGACAATCGTCAGCCTGCCCCGCCCCTGGTCAGCCGTTCTCGACGGCTTCGGCTGTTCTCTGCGCGCGGAGCCAGGGGATGAGACCGCCCGCGAGCAGCATGCCGACCTGCCGTGGCGAGAGTCGATGGCGCGCGGCGTAGTCCTCGTTTCGGGTCGCGTTGTGCACCGTGATCTCGGTACCGGCGACGAGCGCGTCGCGGATTCCCTCCAGCACGAGCACATCACCCCTCTGGACGCGATCGTGGTCGCTTGCATCCGCGAACTCGATGGCCAGCACGCCGAAATTGGCGAGGTTCTGCCAGTGGATGCGGGCGAAGGACACCGCGAGTACCGCGCGCAGCCCGAGGAAGCGAGGGGTGATCGCGGCATGCTCGCGGGAGGAACCCTGACCGTAATTGGCGCCGGCCACCACAATGTGGCCCGTAGTATCGCGGGTTTCGATGGCACGAGAGGGGTAGGTCTCGTCCACCTGGTCGAAGGTGAATTCAGCCAGCTTGGGGATGTTGCTTCGATAGGGCAAAACCCGCGCGCCGGCCGGCAGAATTTCATCCGTCGAAATATCGTCACCGACCACCAGGATGACCGGTGCCTCGATCCGATCTTCCAGAGGGGTAGAGCCGGGCAATGAAGAGATGTTCTCGCCCTTCACGAGCTCGACCGCTGCGGCCTCTGCGGGGGGCAACGGCCCCTCGAGCATCGCGAGGTTCACGCTGGATGTCGTGGGGAGTGCAAGCGCGGGATAGCTCAGGTTATACAGCTCTTCCAAATCTCGCGGGTCGGTGATCTTCCCGGTGAGTGCCGCAGCGGCGGCTGTCTCCGGTGAGCACAGGTAGACCGAATCTTCCTTGGTTCCGGAGCGGCCCGGGAAGTTTCGTGGCATCGTACGCAGGCTGATGCTGCCGTTCGCCGGGGCCTGTCCCATGCCGATGCAGCCCATGCACCCCGACTGGTGCAGCCGTGCACCGGCGCCGATCAGATCCAGCGTGGATCCCATCCGGGTCAGATCCTGCAGAATCTGCCGGGAGCTCGGGTTGACGTCGAAGGAGACTCCCGCGTGAGACTGGCGTCCCTTCACGATTGCACCCACCATCGCGAAGTCACGGAGTCCGGGATTTGCCGACGAGCCGATAACGACCTGCGCAACCGGGCGACCAGCGACCTCACTCACCGGTACGACGTTGCCTGGCGAGCTGGGAAGCGCGATGAGCGGCACAATCGTCGACAGGTCGATCTCTTCGTACACGTCGTAGCTGGCACCCTCATCGGCGAGCAGTTCGACGAAGTCGCCCTCGCGCTGCTCGGCAGCCAGAAACGCGCGCACCTGCTCATCCGCCGGAAACACGGTTGTCGTTGCGCCCAGTTCGGCGCCCATGTTCGCGATGACGTGTCGATCCATCGCCGTAAGGTTCGCCAGTCCGGAGCCGTAATACTCGATGATACGGTTCACGCCGCCCTTGACGCCGTGTCTGCGAAGCATCTCGAGGATGATGTCTTTTGCGCTCGTCCATGGGGGCAACTGCCCGGTGAGGCGCACGCCCCAGATTTCGGGCATCCGGATGTAGAGCGGCTCGCCGGCGATGGCGAGGGCTACCTCGATACCGCCAACGCCGATTGCCAGCATCCCGAGCGACCCAGCGGCAGGCGTATGGCTGTCCGAGCCCACCATCGTCTTGCCGGGGATGCCGAAACGCTGCATGTGCGTCGGATGGGATACACCGTTCCCGGCCTTCGAAAACCAGAGGCCGAAACGTTGACAGGCGGAGCGGAGAAAATCGTGGTCCTCCGCGTTTTTGCTGTCGGACTGCAGCAGGTTGTGATCGACGTACTGCACGGACACTTCCGTGCGCGCACGGTCGAGCCCCAGAGCCTCCAACTCCAGCATGACCAGAGTTCCCGTTGCATCCTGGGTCAGGGTCTGATCGATGCGCAGGCCGATTTCGGTTCCCGGGCTCATCTCCCCGCTGAGCAGGTGAGACGAAATGAGCTTTTGAGCGACGTTGTGTGCCACGGTGGGCCTCCTTGCTCGAATGCCGCCGAGAGAGTCTCGATCCGCAGTCATTGGCCAGGAGTTGTGCGGCATCTCTCAACCTAGGCCACCGCCCCACAGCGTGTCACCTGCCAGACGCCAACCGACCGGTCCCGTGCGGTCCAGATCTGGATTTAATTACCTCAGTTGTCGTACCCTTGCAAATTATCCGCCCAGACAGGGAGCCTGCCACTGTGACCTACGTCATCGCCCTTCCCTGTGTCGATGTGAAAGATCGGGCCTGCGTCGAAGAGTGCCCGGTCGACTGCATCTATGAGGGTGACCGGATGCTGTACATCCACCCGGATGAGTGCATCGACTGCGGCGCCTGTGAACCGGTGTGCCCGGTCGAGGCGATCTATTACGAGGATGACGTACCAGAAGTGTGGGCCGACTACTACACGGCCAACGTCGAGTTCTTCACCGACATCGGATCCCCTGGCGGAGCGGCAAAAGTAGGTCCGTTTGCCATGGACCACCCCCTGATCGCTGCGCTGCCGCCACTGCTCACTATCTGAGGTCGAGTATGGGATCTCGCGACTCCGTTCGCTCCACTCGAAATCCCATGCGTGATCGCCTTCGAAAACTCATCACCGGGTCTTTGCCACCGTGAACAGCACCGCCGCGTCCTCCACCGCTTCGAGTGAGTGGCGGCCCTCCGACATGATCAGCAGGTCGCCCGGTGACCCACTCCAGGAGTTCTCTCCCGCGATCAGCGTGACGCGTCCGTACAGCACAAAAACGGTCGCATCACCGGGATTTTGGTGCTCGTTCAACGCGGCACCGGCACGCAGGGCAATCACTGTCTGTCGCAGCGTACGCTCAGTGCCCCCGTACACGGTCTTGGCACTGCGACCGCTGCTCGCCTGCCGAGCATGATCGAGCTCGTGACGCACTAGGGCAATTAACGACGCCTTCATCATGAGGTGACTCTTTTCGCACTGAACTGGGCTAGCGGACACTCAGTGTACTGACGCCACTCCAGCTTCGTCCATGCACGCGGCAGTACTTGCGCGGCAGGTCTTGCGCGACAGTTCCTGCGACGGAGTAAACCGCGAGCTATCCGGTCACAAGATCGGTCGCCGGCGGCTGGCTCGGCGCACGAATTTCGGTCACGTAGGTGGTGTATCCGGCTTTGCGCATCGTGTCGGCGACCGCTGCTGTGCGGTCCTCTTCGGCAATGGCGATCATCGCGCCGCCGCCGCCGCCACCGGTCAGTTTCGCTCCGAGAGCACCGGACCGGCGGGCGACATCCACAAGGGCTTCCAGCTGGGGACTCGACACCTGCAAGGCGTTCAGCAGGCCGTGGTTGATATTCATGAGGTCGCCGAGCTCGGCGATATCGCCGCGCTTCAGGGCATCGACGCCGGCAAGGGCCAGTCCGTCGATTTGCTCGAAGATCGCGTCGTAACGCGTCGGGCTCTTCATCCAGGCGCTCCGCACCAGGCCGACGGTGTGTGCGGTCAGCGAGCGTACCCCGGTCAGCCCGATGATGACGGGAATCGGATGCGGCGGCGATACGACCGAGAACTCCGCAGCCCGTGCCCCGTTCGCCTTGCGAAAGAGAATCGGTAGGCCGTAAGTGGCAACGGTGTTGTCGATGCCAGAGGGGGTGCCGTGCACGATTTGTTCGCATTCGAACGCCAGCGCACTCACCTCCCTGTCGGTCAGAGTGATGGAGAAGCAGTGCGCCACGGCGCGAATGACCGCCACGGCGAGGGCTGCGGATGCACCGAGTCCGCTGGCCCAGGGGATGCTGGGAATGACCTCGATGCGCATCCCCTGCTTGCTCGTGCCAAGGCGCTCGGTGATCAGGGCGGCCACGTGCATCAGCATGTCTGACTCGGCGGATGCGAGGGAATCAGAGCCGGGGGTGATCAGCTGTGTCCCTGACTCCTGACGAGTCACCTGCGCGCGAATCGACAGACCGATCGGTGCCGCGATGGCGTGGTAGCCGTAGACCACGGAGTGTTCGCCGAACAGAATGATCTTGCCGAAACCGGTGGTCTTCGCGTCAGATCCGACGTCAACGACCGGTGCGTTTTCGGCGCCGGACGGGCCTGGGGCATCGGGAGGGAGAACCTCGATGGTCTCGGAGGGAGCCGCCGTGCCGCCCAGCTCCTCGAGTATGCGCCGCGCATTCCAGATCTTGACATCACCGCTTGCAACCAGTTCGTTCACGACTTCTTCGAAGTTCTCGCCCTGCGCACCAGCGGCCACAGCCACACTCCGGGCATGCAGGCGCATGTGGCCGCTCTGGATGCCCTCTGTCGACAGGGCCTTGAGCGCGGCGAAATTTTGCGCGAGTCCGACAGCGGCCATCACTTGTGCCAGCTCGGCCGCCGAGTCGACTCCGAGGATGGCGTGGGAGATGGACACGAGGGTATTGGACTCCACCTGTCCGCCGACGATCCCGACTTTGAGCGGGATCTCCAATTCGCCGACGAGGTCGCCGCGGTCATTTTTCGACCACGAGGTAAGCGGCCCATATCGGCCACTGCGCGCGGCATAGGCGTGTGCGGCGGCCTCGATTGCCCGCCAGTCATTGCCGGTGGCGATCGCGACAGCATCGATGCCGTTCATGATGCCCTTGTTATGCGTGGTTGCCCGGTACACATCCATCGCCGCAAATTCGTTCGCGCCGATGATGCCATCCCGAACCTGCTCTGGCGCGAAAGTGCCTGTCGCCAACCGAGCGAGGGGAATCACGGCGCGTGCGCGCACCAGCGCCCGGTCGGTGAAATTCGAGAGGATGCGCAGGGAAACCTGCCCACCGGTGATGTGTGTCACCAGCGGCGCAACTGCTTCGCACATCGTGTTGACCAGATTGGCGCCCATGGCATCACGAGTGTCAACGATGAGATGCACCACGAGCAGCTCGCCGCGCTCGGCAGTTTCGCCCCGAAGAAACACTTCGAGATCGGTCGCCCCACCGCCGCGCGCCATCATCTTTGGATGTTGCTGATTGGCCAGAGCTAAAATCTCACCCTTGCGCCGAAGCAGCTCGACTCGGGCCGCATGGGGGTCAGCGAGGTCAAGCACCTGCACTTGCCCGATCAACAGAGGAGTCTCGGCAACGCTCGTGAACCCGCCAGAGCCCCGAATCAATTGGGCCGCCGAACTTACGGCAGCGATAATCGAGGGTTCTTCGACCACCATGGGAACCAAATACTCCCGTTGGTTGACCTGAAAATTGAGGCCAAGCCCCATCGGCATCGAGAACACACCGATGACGTTCTCGATGAGGCGATCCGCCGTCTCGACGTCGAGACGGTAGCTGCCGGAGTTGAGAGCGGAAAAATCTTTGTCACTGAGGATTCCGCGGTCGTGAAGCAACTGCAGTCGCTCGGTAACGGTAAGCCGATAGAACTTCGGCAGGTGCATGTTTTTCACACTGGACCCCTCATGCTGCCAGTTGCGTTGGCCCCCGAGTCGAACGTCATGTCGGTGTCGACCCCGGCAGTGCAGATTCCGAGCGGCACGATCTGTGCCTTCGCGCTGGAGATAGCTGCCGCTAATGCTCGTGCCGGCGCGCCGCTGCGCGCGAAGGCCAACCCGACATCGCCGCCACCCGCACCAGAGGATTTGAAGACACCCCCATGATGGGCAGCCAGGGCGTGCAACTCGCGGTGTCGGTCGCTGATGATTCCCGCGTGGGCGTGAGCATCAAGGGTCGCCAGCGCATCGAAGTACCGCGACGCGAGGGCAAGGAACGTTTCGGCTGAAGCGAGTGCCGACGCGGCCTGCTCGGCAAGCGCAGCCAGCCGTGCCAGATCGGCGCGGTGGCCAGCTGGATCGCGCGTCGCGTATTCGGTGACGCGGCCGACCAGCTCGGGAGTGCTGCTGCCGTCTCCCGTGACGATCACCATCATGGTGAGATCGTGCGGCCAGATGAGCGTGGTCAGCGGAGGAAGCGGGGCGTTCGTCGCGCCGCGCGAATAGCTGATGAGCCCACCATTGACCGCAGTCGAGACGTCGCCACCACTGCCGACACCGCCCTGTGCGTGCCGGTGAGCGTCGAACGCGAGAGTAAACAGTGCACTGCGATCCAGGTTGATTGACCGAACCTGCACCAGTGCCGCGGTGAGGGCGACCGCAACTGCCGCACTCGCGCCGAGACCCAGCTTGTGACCCCGCAGGGAGAGCGCGCTGCTGTCGATACTGATCGAGAGTGCGGTGCCGCTCAGAGGAGTGCCGCCTGATCGCTCCGCAACCCTCTGACGCACCGCATCGAATACCCGAAGCTTTTCACGGGTGGGCTGATCCAGGTCACTTGGCAGTGTTCCGTCCGGGTCCAAGCTGAGGTTTTCGATGCCGAGACCCGGGGCGTTCAGCCGCCAGCGGTCGCCATCCGCGTCCTCAATTCTCACTCGCACCCGCCGGTCGACAGCGGTGAGAAGTGCCGGGGCGCCCTCGAGCACCGCGTACTCGCCGAGCAGAAAAAGCTTTCCGGGAGCGGATGTGCGGATCACCACCATCACGCCTCCACGAGGTGGGCGCCCCGGCCGAGAGAACTCGTTCGAGTCTCGTTGACTCCCGGGGTGGCCGCCAGCGCGTGCGCCACCGCAGCAGCATCCTCCGGGGCGCAGAGCGCTTTTACCTGCGGACCGGCGTCGATCGTGAAGTAGACGGCGATGCCGGTCTCGCGCAGCATCCGCACCGTGTGCATCGCCGCGATGGTTCCGGCATTCCAGTAGATCAGGGCTGGTCGGCTGGTCAACATCAGCGCGTGGAGCTTCATACAGCTGTGTTCGGCGAGTTCGCCGAGTTGGCAGAAGTCTCGGGTAGTGATGGCGGCACGCATTGCGGTGAGGTCGTCTTCGGCAGAGTCAACCCAGGCCGGGTAGAACGGTGACGTTGCTCTACTCCCTGCCATCCCGTGCGTGGATGACACCGTTTTCGCGTCGTGCGTGGTGATGGCAACGACCACACTGAGCGGCCAGTCGGATGCATTCAGGACGGGCTCGGCGAAGGCGTCCAGGCCGTCCTTTTGGGTTCCGCTGTGCAGTGCAACGTATCCGCCGAAGATCGAGCGCGCCGCCGATCCCGACCCGCGACGGGCGAGCACTGAGAGTTCGCGAGCGTTCAGTATCAGCCCTGCTGCCGCGCTGGAGGCCAGAGCGAGGGCGGCGAAGCCGGATGCTGATGAAGCCAGGCCAGCACCGGTCGGAAAGTCGTTGGTCGAGGTGACGACGGCTGGCGAAGTGAGCCCGGCTTGTTCGCGCACGAGGTCGAGGACGCCGAGCACTCGAGTCGATTCGGTCAGTACACCGTTGAGCCAGAATTCGTCGTCGGCTGCCCGACCACCCTCACCCGCAGTCGCATCAAACGTCACCGTGGTGGTGGTTGAGAGAGCATCAAGAGTCACTGAGATCGACCCGACGGCGGGGATGTTGAGCGTCTCGTCTCGCTTCCCCCAGTACTTGATGAGGGCGATATTGCTGTGGGCGCGAGCGGTGGCGCGGGCATGATCGTGCACGGTTATGTCCACTGCAGTGCTCCGATCGGGTCTGCAAAATCTTACCCGTCGCCGAGTGTGCTTCCCCCAAGCGCACGCCCGCAGCCCAGGCGGGGGTCGCTAAAGTGAGGATGATGATGGGGACCCCATCGCAACCGAACACACTTCAACCATTCGAAATGGGCCCCTGTTGGCATCTGGAATTAGCGGACTCTCCCTGTATCTGCCGCAGTATCGCGTGCAGCTCGAGGACTGGAGCCGGTGGAATGACGAGCCGTGGAACAAGATCCGCGCGGTCGTAGGTCGCTCCTTCCGCATGCGAGGCCCACAGCACAGCGTCTACACGCTCGCCGCCAATGCCGTCTGGCGGTTGATTCAGGACTACGACATCGATCCGACGCAGGTGGGGTTTCTGGCGCTTGGAACGGAATCCTCCAGTGACAACTCTGCCGGAGCGGTGATCATCAAGGGCATGATCAACGAGGCCCTGGTCGCACACGGCCAAAGTGAGCTGGCAAGGGACTGCGAGGTTCCCGAGTTCAAGCAGGCCTGCCTGGGTGGTGTGTACGGGCTGAAGGCCGCCCTGCGCTTTCTGGCGACGGACGGCGTTGGTCGCCAAGCCATTGTCGTGAGCGCCGATATCGCCGAATACGCGATCGGCTCAACCGGTGAGCCGACGCAGGGCGCCGGCGCCGTAGCCATGCTCGTGAACGGCGACGCCGACCTGCTCGAAATCGACCTCGCCGAGTCCGGCAGCGATTCCCAGTACCGCGTGGCCGACTTTCGCAAACCGTTTGCTCGGTTCCGACAGCCCGAGCGGGAGGACGGCCAGCTGCAGGACCTTCCGGTCTTCAACGGGCGGTATTCCACGACCTGCTATATCGACGCCACTCGCCACGCGGTGGCTGCCATGCTCGCGAAACGCCCCGGCCAGAGCATCGACTACTTCACCGAGGTGGATTCCGTCTTCATCCACCGCCCCTACCACCGGATGCCAGCGACCGGCTGGGTGATGTCGTATCTGTTCACCCTCGCAGCCGATGGCCCGATCGGTCAGGCCCAGCTGCGCGGCTACTGCGCGGACGCCGGGCTCGATGCAGAGCCGGTGCTGGCAGAACTGCTGGCCGACAGCCCCTTCGAGGGTCAAGAGCTTGGAGATGGCGAAGGCTACCCGTGGTCGCGGAAGCTGCGCGGGCACCTCCTGCACACCGAGGTATGGGACCGCATCATCAGCACCAAGCTGGGGTTGGGGGCTGAGGAAATGAAGGACCTCGGCAACCTCTACACCGCCGCGCTTCCTGCCTGGCTGGCCGCCGGCTTGGTCCATGCGCACCACGAGGGCATCGAGCTCGCCGGCAATCACTGGCTTGCCCTCGGATACGGCAGCGGCGACGCGGCCGAGGCCATTCCGATGCGGGTCGCAGTCGGCTGGAAGCAGGCCGCTGCCAAGATCAACTTCGAGGCGGCGCTACGTGGCCCCATCGACCTGACACAGGAGCGCTACCTCGCGTTGCACGAAGGCCGACGCAGCGACCTACCCCCGCTCACACCGCATGACGAGTTCGTCATTGATCGGGTCGGCATCGAAAACGGCCCCGATTTCTACGACCTCGGCATCGAGTACTACCGTCACGTGGGCGGGGCTTAGCGCGGCCATCCGGCACGCAGCTATTCGGTCGTCTCCCCGGCGGCCAGCCGCACCTCGTGCAGGACTCCTTCGAAGAATTCCACCTCTTTTTCGATGCTGGTTACCTCCCGCGGGCTGTATCCGGCCTGCGCCAGTTCGCGCTCCAGGGCTGAGTAGGCCTGCAGATACGTGGCGCCTGCGTTGTAAAAGCTTCGTCTCCTCGGCTCATTTTTCTGGATCGCCTCGATTTTCTTTGCCTCATCGACGTTGGCGGGAAGGCGGGCGCAGAAATAATCCACGTAGTCACGTGCGAGCTTCGGCGGGTTGACCGGCCCGCATACCGCCCAAAATGCCTCCCGCGTGAATTCGAGCGCTTCGCGATCAGCGGCCAACTTCTGATCCGCTGGCGTCATCACGCCGTCCGTTTTGGCGACTTCCTCCGCTGACACGGGTTACTCGACCCGGGTCAAGGTGACCACGATGTTGCCGCGGGTGGCGTTCGAATATGCGCAGGTCTGGTCGGTTGCTGTCATGAGCTCGTCGAAGCGATCGGCCGGCACATTGGGCGCGTAGATGACCAGCTCAACGGCGAGACCGAAACCACCGGAATCGTCAGCACCGATTCCCACGCTCGATGAAATCTCCGCATCCGTCGTATTGAGGCCAAGCCCCTTGCCGGATCGGTGCAGCGAACCGAGGAAGCAGGTCGCGTAGCCCATTCCGAAGAGCTGCTCCGGATTCGTTCCCTCGCCCGATCCGCCCATTTCCTTGGGCGCGCGAGTGTCGAGGTCGAAGCGATCGTCGTCGGTGCGAACGTGCCCATTGCGGCCATTCCCTGAGGCGTGGGCGATAGCGGTGTACTGAATTTCCATGCTTCTGTCTACCATTTTTCGCGTGCGCTGACGTTTGGGGCCGTGGGCTGTGCCCGGTCGTGCGGTCTCGAGCGGAGCCCTGAGATGCGGCGAGCTGGCCTCGGTAAGGTGACCCTTGCTAGACCGCGAAGGCCAATTAGCACACACTTGTGTTGTGTTATTGACTGACCGCCGCACATCCGCTGCCGCCCACTCGTCCAATCCAGCCCCACCTGGCTCTGAGGCGCGAACCAGGGACCGGGTTCAGCAGACGATCGCCGAGGATGGTCCCCTCACCGCCGCCGACCTCGCCTCACGCTTGGGGCTGACGCCTGCCGCAGTCCGCCGACACCTGGAGTTGCTTGCCGAGAACGGCATCATCGAGGAACGTGAACCGTCCGCCGATGCCGGTCGCAGTCGCGGGCGGCCCGCCCGTGCCTACGTTCTCTCCGAAGCCGGTCACGCGGGCATGGAGAGCGACTACGCGCAACTGGCTGCCTCGGCATTGCGCTTCCTCGCCAAGCACGCCGGCGTAGGCGCCGTCGACGAGTTCGCTCGCGAACACAGCGCCCAACTCGAAGCTCGGTACACCACCCAGCTTGCCACGGCGGGTGCGGATGTCGCCGCCCGCGCGCAATTACTGGCTGCGGCCCTGAACACCGATGGTTTTGCCGCGTCGATCCGACCCGGGGGTGTGGATCTCCCGGTGCCCGTCGGAACGGATGTTCCCGTGCCCGGTCTGCAGCTGTGCCAAGGGCACTGCCCGATTCAGCGCGTCGCGACCGAGTTTCCGGCGTTCTGTGATGCTGAGACCGACGTGTTCTCGCAACTGCTCGGGGTTCGAGTCGAACGCCAGACAACGCTCGCCAATGGGGAACACGTCTGCACGACGTTCATTCCCCTTGACGCCGTAACCGTGACGCCGCGACCGTGACGGCGCTATCGTGACCGCGCCGTCGTTGCCGACCAGCCGTGATGGCAAGTCCTCATCAGTAAGAGTCGTTGGCGGGGCGTTCAGCACAACGGAGTCGGCTGCGATCCGTGGCGACTTCGCGATCCTGTCCCGCTCCGTTCGTGACGGCAAGCCGTTGGTTTACCTCGACTCCGGGGCGACGTCACACAAACCACGCCAGGTTCTCGATGCGGAGCGTGCGTTTTACGAACAGCACAACTCCGCTGTTCATCGCGGTGCTCACCAGCTTGCCGAAGAGGCCACCGACGAATTCGAATCTGCTCGCGAGAGCGTGGCCACGTTCATCGGCGCTGCGGCCGAGGAGGTCGTATTCACCAAGAATGCCACCGAGGCCATCAATCTTGTGGCCTACGCGTTCAGCAATGCTGCGGCAGCCGGCGCGATGGATGGCGTTGACCCGTTGATCGCTGCGCGATTCGCCCTCGGCCCGGGCGACGAGATCGTGGTCACCGAGATGGAGCACCACGCCAACCTCGTACCGTGGCAGGAGCTCGCCCGACGCACCGGGGCAACTCTGCGCTGGATCGGCGTCACCGACGATGGCCGCCTCGACCTCGCCGATCTCAACACGGTGATCACCGACCGCACCAAGGTCGTCGCGTTCACCCATATCTCCAATGTTCTCGGCACCATCACCCCGGTTGCCGCCATCGTCGACCGGGCCCGCGAGGTCGGTGCGCTCACAGTCCTGGACGCCTGCCAATCCGTGCCGCACCTCGCCGTGGACGTGGTCGATCTCGGCGTCGATTTTCTCACCTTCAGCGGTCACAAGATGCTTGGCCCGATGGGGGTCGGCGTGCTCTGGGGCCGATATGAACTGCTGGCAGCCATGCCTCCGTTCCTCACGGGGGGCTCGATGATTGAGACCGTTCGGATGGAGGGCTCGACCTATGCGGCCCCACCGCAGCGCTTCGAAGCGGGTGTGCCGATGGCAGCCCAAGCCGTCGGTCTTGCGGCAGCCTGCGACTATCTGACCCGCGTGGGGATGTCGCGGGTGACGGCCCACGAGCATTCCCTTACCGAGACTCTGCTTGCCGGTCTCGCGGAACGTCCCTGGGTTCGGGTCATCGGGCCGGTCGACGGCCACGATCGTTCCGGCGCCGTGTCCTTCGTCGTCGAGGGAGTCCACCCGCATGACGTCGGGCAGATTCTCGACGATGCCGGGGTCGCTGTGCGGGTGGGTCACCATTGCGCTCGGCCGCTGCATCAGCGGATGAACGTGGCCGCGACGACGCGAGCCAGCTTCGGTTTGTACAACACGCGTGCCGAAGTCGAGGCGCTGCTTACCGCTCTCGATCGGGTACCTGTGGTGTTTGGCCTGACCGAGCTCGCCTCCGCGGCGAACCAGCCCGGACCGATCGTGCCTGAACGGGAGGGCGTTTCATGACCTATGTCATTGCACTGCCATGTGTCGATGTCAAAGACCGGGCCTGTGTCGATGAATGCCCGGTCGACTGTATCTATGAGGGTGACCGGATGCTGTACATCCACCCGGATGAATGCATCGACTGCGGCGCCTGTGAACCGGTGTGCCCGGTCGAGGCGATCTATTACGAAGATGACGTACCGCAAGTGTGGGCCGACTATTACACGGCCAACGTCGAATTCTTCACCGAGGTCGGATCGCCCGGCGGAGCGGCAAAGGTAGGTCCGATAGCCGGAGACCATCCGCTGGTAGCCGCATTGCCCCCGCAGGGGAGTTGATCGGCGCAGCGCCAGGCACGCCACTCGACACGCCGCTTCACACGAGGCTTCGCACCCAGCCTCGCCCTCGGCGCGGAAAAACTGACAGCAACCGAAATGGAGACGAAGATGAGTGCACCCACCACCACGACCGGTATTTCCGATGAGGTCCGTGAGCTCGCCAACCAGGAATACCAGTACGGGTTCACTACGGATCTCGAAACAGAAGTTGCTCCCAGGGGCCTTAGCGAAGACATCATCAGGCTGATCTCGTCCAAGAAAAACGAACCGGATTGGCTCCTCGACTGGCGGCTGAAGGCGTACCGGCACTGGATAACCCTGACGCCTCCCACCTGGCAGCACGTCACCTACGGGCCCGTTGACTACCAGGACATCATCTATTACGCCGACCCCCGCCCGAAGAAGCAAGTGTCGAGCATGGATGAGGTCGATCCTGAGCTGCGGGCGATGTTCGACAAGCTCGGCATTTCTCTGGGAGAGCAAGAGCGACTGAGCGGCGTGGCTGTGGACGCGATCGTCGATTCAGTATCTGTCGCCACGACGTTTACGAAGAAGCTGGCCGAGGTCGGTGTGATCTTCTGCTCCTTCTCCGAGGCCGTTCAGAACCACCCCGACCTGGTGCGGCGATACCTCGGCTCGGTGGTGCCGCACAACGACAACTTCTTTGCCTGCCTGAACTCCGCGGTATTCACCGATGGGTCGTTCTGCTATATCCCCAAGGGCGTGCGCTGCCCGATGGAGTTGTCCACCTATTTCCGCATCAACGCCGCCGATACCGGTCAGTTCGAGCGCACACTGATCATCGCCGAGGAGGGTGCGTATGTGAGTTACCTCGAGGGCTGCACCGCGCCGGTGCGCGATAAGAACCAGCTGCACGCCGCTGTGGTCGAACTGGTGGCCCTCGATGATGCCCAGATCAAATACTCCACCGTGCAGAACTGGTACCCGGGAGATGCGGATGGCAATGGTGGTGTCTACAACTTCGTCACCAAACGCGGCATGGCATCCGGTCGCAATTCGAAGATTTCCTGGACGCAGGTCGAGACCGGCTCGGCAATCACCTGGAAATATCCCGGCGTCGTGCTCAAGGGGGACAACTCGGTCGGTGAGTTCTACTCCGTGGCGCTGACCGCGAGGCGCCAGCAGGCGGATACCGGAAGCAAGATGGTGCACATCGGTAAGAACACCACGAGCACCATCATCTCGAAGGCGATTTCGGCCGGCCACGGCGAGAACACCTATCGCGGACTGGTCGATATCCGGCATTCCGCAGTCGGTGCCCGGAACTTCACGCAGTGCGACTCGCTGTTGATCGGTAAGGACAGCGGGGCACACACTCTCCCGTATATCGATGTGAAGAACCAGACCGGGCAGGTGGAGCACGAGGCATCGACCTCCAAGATCGGCGAGGAGCAACTGCTGTACTGCCGCCAGCGGGGCATTGACGAGGAAGAAGCCGTGTCGATGATCGTCAACGGATTCTGCCGAGAGGTGTTCAAGATGCTTCCGATGGAATTCGCCGTCGAAGCCCAAAAGTTATTGACCGTGAGCCTGGAAGGAAGTGTCGGCTAATGCTGAAAATTACAGAATTGCACGCCAGTATCGAGAACACAGAGATCTTGCGGGGAGTTAATCTTGAGCTGAAGGCGGGTGAGGTTCACGCCATCATGGGGCCAAACGGATCGGGCAAGAGCACCCTCGCCAGTGTGCTGATCGGCCGCGACGGCTATGACGTCTCCGGCAGCGTTCAGTATGAGGGCCAGGATCTGCTCGCTCTGTCGCCCGAGGAGCGCGCCGCGGCGGGTGTTTTTCTGGCCTTCCAGCATCCGGTCGAAATCCCCGGCGTCGGCAACATGTACTTCATGCGAACAGCACTGAACTCCCTGCGCCGTGCGCGTGGGCTGGAGGAGCTGGACGCGGTGGACTTCCTGTCCTTGGCTCAGGAGAGCATGAAGTTGGTCGAGATGGACCAGACGTTCATGAGTCGGTCGGTCAACGAGGGATTCTCCGGCGGTGAGAAGAAGCGGAACGAGATCTTGCAGATGGCGATCCTCGAGCCCAAACTCGCGATCCTCGATGAGACCGACTCCGGCCTGGACATCGACGCGCTTCGGGTCGTAGCGAGCGGAGTAAATGCTCTCCGCAGTGAGGGCCGCGCGATGCTGGTCATCACACATCACCAGCGACTGCTGGACTACATCGTTCCCGACTACGTGCATGTCATGGCAGCGGGTCAGATCGTACATTCCGGCGGTAAGGACTTGGCCCTTGAGCTCGAAGCCAACGGGTATGCGGGTCTCACGCCCCGCTCGGAGAGCACGGCGCAGGTCGGGGCAACCGTATGACTGCGGTGAGGGTACCGGTGCGCTCCGCGGGGGGTGCGCTCGCAGACCTGACACCGAAGCGGAATGGTCGCGATCTCGGCTGGCTCGCCGATGCGCGGCTGGATGCACTCGAATGGGTGGGAAAGCATGGCTTTCCGTCCCGTAAAGACGAGGACTGGAAGTACACCGCGCTCGATGGAATCCTGGCGGTACCCTTTGAGGCTGCCGCTGCTGGGGCCGGCCCACGGGTCACAGCGGATCTCATCAACGCCGCCGCAATCGATCTCGGCGGCCCTCGCCTGGTATTCGTTAATGGACATTTCGCCGCGGAGTTCTCGCGACTGGCCGGATTGCCGACCGGTGCCGTTGTCACGACGCTTGCCTCGGTTCTGGACGCGAGCCCTGATCAGCTCAAACCGTTCTTTGAGCACACGCCTGGCGAGCATCATGCCTTTGCCGCATTCAATGACGTGCTCGCCGAAGACGGGGCCTACATCCATCTGACACAGGACACGATCGTCGCGCAACCGATCCAGTTGGTCTTTTTCTCCGACACCGAGGGCGTGCCCCTGATGTCGAGCCCACGATCGGTGATCGTCGCCGATGCTGGGAGTCGTGCGACGATCATCGAGACCTATGCCGGCATCGAGAATGACATCTATTTCACGAATGTCGTCACCGAGGTCGTCTTGGCAGAGAATGCCCAGATCGACCATTACAAGGTTCAAGACGAGCAAACCACCGCCTTCCATCTGGCATTACTGGATGTGCGGCAGGCTCGCAACAGCCGGTTCACCTCCCGCTCGGTGATGCTCGGGGCACGCGTCGCCCGCCACGAAATACGGGTGCTCCTGGACGGCGTGGAGGCCGAGGTCAGCCTGGACGGCATTTACCTTCCCCGGGGCGAGCAGGTTCACGACAACACGATCTTCGTCGACCACCTCGCCACCAACTGCACCAGCCACCAGCTGTACAAGGGTGTGCTCGACGGTCATGGGCACGGAGTCTTCAACGGGCACATCATGGTGCGCCACGGTGCCGATGGAACTGACGCGAACCAGAAGAATAAGAACCTTCTGCTCTCCGACCGCGCCCAGGTAGACACCCGGCCCAGGCTGGAAATCTACACCGATGATGTCAAGTGCACGCACGGTGCAGCGATCGGGCAAATGGATGATGAGGCTCTGCTCTACTTGCGCACGCGCGGAATACCGCTGGATGCTGCCCGCGGTCTGCTCGTCTACGCCTTCGTGCAGGAGATGGTGGATCGAATCGAACTGGAGCCCCTGCGAGCGCAGCTGGAGGCGTTGGTCGCCGGCCGGTTCGCACAGGGTGACTCCCCGGTTTCGGCATGAGTGGCGGGCCGCGGGGAGCTGCGGTGAGTGACGACATCGCAAGTCTCTACCAGGAGGTGATCATCGATCATGCCCGCAGTCCACGAAACTTTCGTGTGGTCGACGGTGCGACCCGCACGATCGAGGCTCTTAACCCGCTGTGCGGCGACCAGCTCACGCTCTACCTGACCCTCGCCGAGGGTGTTGTCACCGATATTGCCTTCACGGGCAACGGATGCGCCATCTCCCAGGCCTCCGCGTCGCTGATGACGATGGCGGTGAAGGGCTTGCACCACGACGAAGCGCTCGCCATGTTCACCCGGGTACACATCATGCTGACCACAGAATCCGAGGGCGGTGCACCCCCTGCCGAAGTCGGCAAACTCGCGGTTCTCTCGGGAGTGTGGGAGTACCCGACGCGTGTCAAATGCGCCACTTTGGCCTGGCAAGCACTGCGCAGCGCTCTCCAACAGGCTGGCAACCGAGATGGCACGGAGTAGAAAATCATGGGTTCAGGCCAGTATCTGAAAATCGAACTCCCACAGAGCTGCCAGGCGACAGTCATTCCTGGCGGGCAACCGATGCTGCTGCAGCGTGGTGAGCAGGTTGTCGTGACGCAGACCCTCGGCGGCAGCGTCACGGTGCAAACCCAGATGGGATATCTCGTGCGGATCAGCGCCGAAGACTCCGCCGCGCTCGGACTGAGCGACAGCGCCGCGGATGTTGCACTTGCGCACGAGGGGCCGTTCGACCTTGATCAGGTGATGGCGCAATTGCGTAACGTCTTCGATCCGGAAATCCCGATCAATGTCGTGGATCTGGGCTTGATCTACGGCTGTGAGGCTGAGGCTCTTGCCGACGGCACTCACCGGGTCGAGATCAAGATGTCCATGACCGCCCCGGGCTGTGGCATGGGTGACGTGCTCAAGGAAGACGCCCGCGCCGCGGTGCAATCCGTGGCCGGTGTCAGCGACATTGACATCGAACTGGTCTGGGATCCGCCGTGGGGTCAGGACCGGATGTCGGATGCCGCCCGGCTCCAACTCGGAATGTTCTGATCGCCACCGACCACCTCGGCGATGCTGGCAGTTCGATGGTAAAGCTGCACCCGAGTCAATAAAGGTGCACTAGATGCAACCATGCACTTAGTGTTTAACACATGACCGCGTCGACCACCCCCGACCGACGTGCCGCCCTCAAGGCGCGACATCGCGCGGCGATCCTGGCGGCAGCACACGATCTCGTGCAGGAGCACGGAGGCCCGAGGTTCAACGTCGACGAACTCGCCGCCCGGGCTGATGTGGCCCGACGCACGGTCTTCAATCACTTCGCATCCGTTGACGAAGTGCTGCTCGCCCTCTCCGCTGATGTCCTCGATGTCATCATTGACGAATTCATTGGCGCGGTCGCGTCAAGTCCGGTCGGGGACGGCAGCCGATCCTCGATGTTTACCGAGCTTGCCGAGACGCTTCGGCACGTCGATCTGCCCTCGGTGATCGCGTCTGTGGCGGGAATCCTCGGCGGCCCGGATGGCGATGATGCCCGGGGCCGAGCACTCACCAATGAGACCTTTACGCGCGCTGCAGAAAGGCTGCTGCACGAGGTCGCCCGGCGCTATCCGGAGGCAGACACTCTCGATACCGAGGTGCTCGTCGGTTCACTGATGAACGGCCTCGTCGTGATTGCCAAGCGGTGGCTGGGGCAATCATGCGATCGCACGGTCGACGCCGCTGCTCGAGCAGACTGGGATCATCTTCTCGCGCGACTCACCGACACCGTTAGGCGCGGGTACCTGCCCGCCGTCTGATCACTGCCGGGCTCACCGGCGCACGCTGAATTGCATCACCACACCACCCTGCACGCTCAAAAACATCCCACGCACCACGGAAAGGAACGGGGTTTCGACATGGCCGGCCTCCTCTATCGCCTCGGACGATTCTCTGCACGACGGCACTGGACCGTCATCGTAAGTTGGGTGCTGATCATCGCGCTCGCAGGAGTGGGTTACGCCATGTTCGCGGGCGTGCCATCCCCGTCCATCAGCATTCCGGGCACTGCGACAGCCAAGGTTCAGGATGAGCTGGCGGCAAAGTTTCCCCAGGTAAGCGGTGGAAGCGGCAGCCTGGTGCTGGAGACGACTTCCGGCACCTCCTTCACGGACACGCAGAAGGCCGACGTGCGGAAAATGCTCGCCGACATCGCCGCCATGACCGGCGTGAAGATGGCCAACGATCCGTTCACCACGCAGGCGGATCTGGACGGCAAGCGCCAGCAGGTCACCGACGGTCGGGCGAAGATTGCCGCTGGTAAGGAACAGATCGCCAGTGCCCAGGCCCAGCTCACGGCTGGACAGAAGCAACTGGACCAGGGCCAGCAGCAACTCGATGGGGCGAAAGCTGCCGCGACCGCCGCCGGCCAGCTCGCTGCAGCCCAGGGCAGACTCGACGCGCAGCAGGCGGGGATCACCGCTCAGCAGGCGGCCATTACCGCCAACCAGCAGACCATCGATGCCAACGCGAAGACGCTCGACGAACAGAGCACCAAGCTCGAGCTCGGATCCCAGCTTCTCGACCTGTCCGCGAACATCCGATTCGTTTCGACGGATTCCAGCAGCGCCGTCGCGAACATCCAGTTCACCAAATCCACCAACCTGGTGTCGCCAACGCTGAAGAGCGCGGTCGTGGCCAAGGCTGATGCGGGTGTCGCTGGGGTGAAGGTCTACGTCTCCCAGGACATCGCCCAGGGGGTGCCGAGCATCCTCGGAGTGGGTGAGATCGTGGGCGTGATCGTCGCGGCAATCGTGCTGCTGGTGATGCTCGGCACCGTCATCGGGGCAGCCCTTCCGCTGGTCGGCGCGGTGGTTGGCCTCGCCGCCGCTGTGCTTGGCGCAATGGCATTTTCCGGCATCGTCCAGTTCAACTCGGTCACGGTCGTCCTCGGTGTGATGCTCGGGCTCGCGGTCGGAATCGACTATTCCCTCTTCATTCTCAACCGGCATCGCACCCAGTTGAAGCGGGGGATGCCGCTGCACGAGTCGATCGGGCTGGCCAACGGCACCTCCGGTAACGCGGTCGTGTTCGCCGGCACAACGGTGATCGTCGCGCTGCTTGCGCTCAACATCACCGGCATCCCGTTCCTCGGACTGATGGGCACTGTGGGTGCCGCCGCCGTCGTGGTGGCGATTCTGGTGGCGATCACACTCACCCCGGCAATGCTGTCCCTCGTCGGGCTGAAGATCCTGCGCAAGAAGGAACGTCTGGATATCGGGCACGCCCGCACCAAGCGGATTCCGAACACGCCGATGAAGACCTGGCGGGCGATCGTCACCCTGGTCGCCGGTGTCGCGGTTCTCGCCGTCATCGCTCTTCCGGCAATGAGCATGCGTCTCGGACTGCCTGTCGGGTCGTCGGAGTCGACCTCGTCGAGCCAGTACAAGGCCTACAAGACCGTCGAAAACAAGTTCGGTGCGGGCCAAAACAGTCCGCTTCTCGTTGTTGCCGACCTGCCGGCTGCGGCAACCGGTGACGAGCTGCTGCGCCAGGAGATCGCCATCGGTACGACGATCACCTCCGCGGGCAACGTCGCAGCAGTCGCACCAATCGGCGTCTCACCGGATGGCACGGTAGTCGCCTTCCAGGTGATTCCGAAGGGGGGGCCGACGAGCATATCGACGGAAACCCTGGTCAACGACCTCCGGAACATGTCTCCGATCGCTTCGGATTCCGGCACGATCGGGCTGGGAGTGGCCGGCAACGCCAGTGCCAACATCGATGTATCCGAGAAGTTGTCGGCGGCACTTCCGCTGTACCTGGTGGTGGTGGTCGGTTTATCGCTGCTGATCCTCATCCTGGTGTTCCGCTCGATCCTTGTGCCGATCACTGCGACGGCAGGCTTTGTGTTGTCGTTGCTGGCGACCTTCGGCGGCATTACCGCGATCTACCAGTTCGGATGGCTCGGCAGCGTGTTCGGCGTGCACGATCCGGCGCCCATCCTGAGCTTCCTTCCCGTGATCGAGGTCGGAGTGCTGTTTGGCCTCGCGATGGACTACCAACTCTTCCTCGTCTCGGGTATGCGGGAGGCCTACACCCACGGAGCCACGGCGAAGGTCGCGGTACAGCGTGGTCTGCACGCCGGTCGAGCGGTCGTCACGGCCGCCGCCATCATCATGATCGCGGTGTTCTCCGGTTTCGTGTTCTCTGAGTCGACGGTGATCCGCCCGATCGGCTTCGGTCTTGCCTTCGGCGTGCTCTTGGATGCCTTCATCGTGCGGATGTTGCTCATCCCGGCGGCGATGCACCTGCTCGGGAAATCGGCCTGGTGGCTACCGAAATGGCTCGACCGTATCCTCCCTGACGTCGATGTGGAGGGCGCCAAGCTCGAGCGCACGCACCCGATTTCGCCCGAGGGGGAGAGCATGGAGTCTGCTGGAGGCGAATCAGTGGCCGTGGGAACTGCCGCGACTCACCCCGCGCATCGAGGCTGATGCCATAGTTGAGTCATGAATTTACGGAGCGTAGACGCGGTGCACCGGTGACCCCCGGTGAAGAGATCGATGCCTACATTGCTTTTCTCACCGATTGGCGCGGCGCGATGCTCGCGAGGTTCCGCGAAATATTCCACGAGGCTGACCCGGAGGTCGTGGAGGAGTGGAAATGGAGGGGCTCGCCAGTGTGGGAGCACGACGGCATCATCGCGGTCGGCATGGCGTTCACAACCAGTGTGAAACTCGGCTTCCTGTATGGCGCCAGCCTGCCCGATCCGCAGGCGATCTTCAATAACGAACTCGCGGGCAACCAGAGGCGGGCAATCAAGCTCGGCGAAGGCGACACCGTCGATGAGGAGGCGCTGAAGGCCATCATTCGCGCAGCAGTCCTGCACAACACGGCGAAGCGGGCGACATCCTCTACGTGAGTGACTCGAGGAAGTCTTGCGCGGTGACGCTATCGGCGATGGTGCACGCTCGGGTGTCAACTTCGCCTGTTCGGCAGGCTCAGGAACCTGCGAAGGTGACACCCGCGAGCCCACACCCGCCCGCAGCCGCCGACACCCGCGCGCCCACACCCGCAGCCCACACGTGCTGCGCTTAGCTGCGCGCGCGCAGCCGCGGTGCGAGGTCGCGCTCGAATGACTCGAGGAAGCGGCGCTGGTCGTGGCCAGGCGCGTGGAAGACCAGGTGATTGAAGCCGGCGTCGATGTATTCGCCGATCTTCGCGGCCACCTCATCGGGATCGGAGCCCACGATCCAGCGCTTCGCGACCTGCTCGATTGCCAGGGCATCCGCCGCCTTCTCCATCTCGATCGGGTCGGTGAGGTCGTGTTTCTGTTCGGCGGAGAGCGACAGTGGTGCCCAGAAGCGGGTGTTCTCGAGCGCGAGGTCGGGATCGCTATCGTAGGAGAGCTTGATCTCGATCATGTGATCGATGGCTGCGGCATCCCGTCCCGCCTTCTCAGCGCCTGCCGCAACCGCGGGAATCAGCTTCTCGGTGTACAGGTCCATCCCCTTGCCCGAGGTGCAGATGAAGCCGTCGCCCGCCCGACCCGCATACCCGGCCACGACCGGGCCGCCCGCGGCGATATAGACCGGAATGCCGCCCTCCGGCCGGTCGTAGATGCTCGCGTCGTGCGTCGAGTAATACTCACCCTCGAAGTTGACCCGGTCGGCGGTCCACAGTTCGCGCATGAGGGAGACGGCCTCGCGCAGCCGGGCGAAGCGTTCCTTGAACTCGGGCCAGTCCTGCGCGCCGGCTCCGCGGAAGCCGGTTGCAACTTCGTTGAGCGCTTCACCAGTGCCGACCCCGATCATGATTCGGCCGGGGTAGAGGCATCCGAGGGTCGCAAAGGCCTGTGCGAGCACAGCCGGGTTGTAGCGGAACGTCGGCGTCATCACCGAGGTACCGATCTGGATCGACGAGGTGCGCTCGCCGACCGCCGCCATCCAGGCCAGCGAGAACGGTGCGTGACCGCCGGTGTGGCGCCAGGGCTGGAAATGGTCACTCACCGCGACACTTTCGAAACCATGCGCCTCTGCCGCTACGGCGATCTCCACCAGCTCGCGCGGTTCGAACTGCTCTGCGGATGCCTTGTAGCCGAGTTTCAGGGGAAGGTTAGGTGCGGACGTCAGTGCAGACATGGGGCTCGATTCCTGAGGTCGGTAAGAGTTGCCCCTATTATCGCGGTCACGCCCGGGAGGGTGCGCCGCACGTAGGGTTTGTCACGGGGACTATTGCCCCGCAGCAGGAGAGGGCGCAATGCATCCCACCAGTCCGGCGCAGTTCGAGGCGTCGAAGGCCGGCACGATCCCCCCGCCCGAGCAAGTGCGGGACGACGTGTGGGCTATCGCCCAGCGGATGCCGGGTGGCTACCTCCCGTACTCCCTGCTGTACCTGCTGCGAGACTGTGATGGCGCATTCCACGTGATCGATCCCGGATGGGGTTCGACCGCGAACTTCGAGGCTGTCACTGCGACGCTCGGCAGCCTCGGCGCTTCGATCGAGGATGTGCGCTCCATCACCGCGACGCACCTGCACCCCGATCACATCGGGCTCGCCGCACGGTTGCGGGAGGCATCCGGAGCGTCGTTGCAGCTGCACGAGACGGAAGCCGCCGCAGTCGGCTCACCATTCGATGCTCCCACCATCGCGAACTCCGCCACCAACCCCGCCACGCTGCAGCTCGACGCCTGGGGTGTACCGGATGATCGCCGACCCGAGATCCTGCGCATTGTCACCGTGGCTTCACACTTCTCACCGCCGATCACCGACCGCCGGCTGATCGACGGTGAGCGACTCGATATTCCGGGTTTCGACCTGTACGCGATGCTCACGCCCGGGCACACGTCTGGACATCTGTGCCTGCGCGACGACGAACGTTCTATTCTTTTCACCGGAGATCACCTCCTGCCGATGATGTACGCCGGGCTCGGGCTCGGTGCACCAAGCGACACCAACCCGCTTGCCGACTACCTCGCGAGCCTCACGCGAGTGAGTGCTTATCCCGACTACGAGGTGTTACCCGGCCATGGTTACCGCTTCATGGGAGTGGCCGACCGCGCCGCAGAAACGGCTGAGCATCATCTGCGTCGGTCGCGCGAGGTCGCGGCTGTGCTCGTGGACGCGCCGCACGCGAGTACGTGGCAGATCGCGTCTCACCTCACCTGGTCAGCAGGCTGGGCACAGCTGGTGGATTTCCATCTTGTTTCAGCTCTCGCGCAAACCGATATGCACCGGGGTTATCTGACGGACACCGCTCATTTGGCCGGCCAAAGGTGAGCTGCCCTCGCTGACAGGACCGTATGAGTAGAGACGCCCCGTCCAGTACTGGCCCGTCTAGGTACTAGACGGTCAGGCGGATGAACAGCGGCGAGCCCCAGAGGCTGCCAACATGCTCTACGTAGCGCCCCGGTCGCGGCGAGTTGTACATGCCGCCCGCGCCGTCGTAAATGCCGATGTGCTGTCCGGGCCAGTAGACGAAGTCGCCGGCGACGGCATCCGCCTTGCTGATGCTGATCCCCAGGCGCGCCTGTGAGTCGGCTGTGCGCGGGAGACTAATGCCGAACCCAGCAAAAACATACTGGGTGAACCCGTCGCAGGAGAAGCTGGTGTCCGGGCTGTTTCCGGTGCCGTAGGGCACAACGCCTACGAACTGGGCCGCATATTCGAGCACTGCGGCGCCGCTGTAGGACGGAGCCGGGGGGTTCACAGTGACAGCGCTGAAGCGGTTGGCTACCGGAGCTTCTCCCGCAGCGGCGACGGCGGCCACCGGCCGTGGCTTGGTCACTGAGTAACCGTCGCGCGAGGGGGTCTCGAGCGTCACTGTGGTGGCGAGTGAGAGCGTCTGCACCGCTGCTGTGCGGCTGGTGACCGTGGCAGGTGGAGCTGCGACGGCGTAGGCGGGGATGGCCACTGTGGCGATAAGAGCACCCGCTGCCACGAGGGCGCCAAGCTTCGCAGCGTAAGAAGTCATCGGCTCAGGCTAACAAGCCGTTCCCGAAAAGTCTCAATCGGGTAACGGAAACCCCGCGAACTGGGGTGTACTGGCGTGGAGTGGACGCCGTCGAACCGCTCGATTCCTGAGAAAAGTCACGACACACCGAAAACACTAGATGTAGTGGAATGACAGGAGTGTCATTCCGGTTATATAGTGGGGAACCACAACGGCACCGATCGCAAACGCGCGGTAACCAGATGCCAAACTTTTGACGCACCAACCCAGGAGGACCCCATGGACAACGACAACAGCTTCATCGGCGGATACGCGGTGCCGGTCGACCCGATGGACGACCTGCAGTGCGACAGCTGCCAGTAACCTAAACGCCGCAACGAACCAAGCGCGGCAATTCACCGGCCTCACCCGAATCAGCCTCAGTTCTATGAGGAGGCCCCGGACACCGCAATGGTGCCGGGGCCTTCCTTATTGCCGGGGCCTTTATTATTCGTGGGCTCGCTGCATTGGCAAGTTCGGTCGTTAGGATTTTGCTGTGCCAAAGGAATCAGAGTGATTGTGAACCCCGAGCTCGTCGGCCGTGTCTTTGTGCCGACCGAGCCCTATCTTGTCGGGCGGGAGAAAATCCGTGAGTTTGCGAGCGCCGTCTTCGCCACCAGCCCGATTTGTTTTGACGTCGCAGCGGCGCAGGCTGCCGGTCATCGCGATATTGTGGCGCCGCCCACCTTCCCCGTGGTGATCCAGGAGCTCACGCTGCGCCAACTGCTGTCTGAGCCGGATGCTGGCATCGACTTCTCCCGCGTTGTGCACGGCGACCAGCGCTTCAGTTTCACGCGCCCAATAGTCGCGGGGGATGAGCTCACGGCGACCCTGACCGTCGCGAGCATCAAGTCGCTCGGCGGCCACTCGATGGTTACGGCGCAATCCTCGATCGTCGGTGCCGATGGCGGGCACGTCGTCACGGCCACTTCCACCCTCGTGGTTCGAGGCGACGAATGACCGGAATCACGGCTGCGTCCCTCGAGCTCGGGCAGATTGTGGCCGAAGCCGAATTTGCGCTCAGCCGGGACTCGCTCGTGCGCTATGCCGGGGCATCCGGTGACTTCAACGCCATCCACTATCGCCACGACGTGGCCCGGTCGGTGGGTTTGCCCGGCGTTCTGGCGCACGGCATGCTCACCATGGGACTCGCGGTTCAGCCGGTCATCGACTGGATCGGCGACCCGGGACGAGTGCTGGACTACCAGGTACGGTTTACCCGCCCGGTGCCGGTGGATGCTGCGGATGGCGCGCTCGTGACCGTTATCGCGAAAGTCGGCACCCTCGATGGTGATGTCGCGCGGATCGATCTCACTGTCACCTTCGACGGCTCAACGGTCCTCGGAAAAGCCCAGCTGCGGGTGAGCGTGGCCTGATTATGGATCTTCGAGAGCTCACCACCATGCGGGTCGGCGGTGCCGCTGCCCAATTCTTCGCACCCGAGACGCGCGAGCAACTCATCCAGACGACACGTTCTGTCTGGGCAACCGGCGGCGACTGGCTTGCGCTCGGTGGCGGTTCGAACCTGGTGGTGGCGGATGAGGGAGTGCCTGGCACGGTCATCCATGTGGTCACACGCGGTATCGAACGCCTGCCCGGCGATGCCCTTGTGCTGCGTGTCCAGGCGGGAGAATCCTGGGATGGCCTCGTCGCTGCCACAGTCGACCAGGGCTGGGCAGGAATCGAGGCGCTCTCGGGGATCCCCGGCTCGTGTGGAGCAGCTCCGATCCAGAACATCGGCGCATATGGCCAGGAGCTTGCGTCAACACTGGTCTCGATCGAGTTTCTCGACTACCTGAGCGGCGAACTCATTCGGCTGCCGGCCGACGAACTCGACCTCGGCTACCGGCGCTCCGCTCTCAAAGGCGGTCGCCCGGGCATCGTCATTTCCACCGATCTTGCGTTGTCGCACAACGACGGTGCGCTGAGCGATCCGATCGACCATTCCCAGCTCGCGACCGCCCTCGGTGCCTCTGTCGGCGATCGACTGCCGGTTGCGGAGGTGCGCGCGGCGGTGCTCGCCCTCAGAGGGGCGAAGGGCATGCTGCTTGATCCCGCCGATCCGGATTCGGTGAGTGCCGGATCCTTTTTCACTAACCCGATCGTGAGCCACGAATTTGCGCGCTCACTGCCGGCGGATGTTCCCCGCTGGCCGGTGACAACTGGCTCGATCGTCGGCCCGTCTCCTGCCGTGACCCCGACAGTGACGCCCCTCGAGGCGTACGACCCTGGCCGTCTCTCGCCGGCTGCCGTCGCAGCGTCGGGCGGTGTGAAGCTGAGCGCGGCCTGGCTGATCGAGCACTCCGGTGTGACGCGGGGCTTTCGTCTCCCGGGATCGCGCGCGGCGATCTCGAGCAAGCACAGCCTCGCGATCACGAACACCGGGGGAGCAACTGCCTCACAGGTCGCCGAACTGGCTCGCTACATCCAGACCCGCGTGCTCGGGGCGTACGGCGTCATGCTGCAGCCGGAACCTGTGCTGGTGGGCGTGCACGTCTGAGAGACGGACTGGCCCCTAGTTGGCGTTTGCGATGAGCCAGGCGTACGGGTCGATGGACGCTCCGTCGAGGGAGAGTCCGAGGTGAAGATGGGCACCGGTCGAGGCGCCGGTGCTTCCGACCAGGCCGATGATCTGGCCTACTGTCACCGTCTGGCCGACCGAGACCGTGGTGGACCCGGCGATCATGTGCGCGTAGAGGCTCTTCACTCTCTGGCCGTTGACCACATGCTCGATTGTTACCCGGGTGCCGTAGGCGCCCCCGTCATCACCGGCGCTCGTGACGACCCCGGGTGCGATCGCACCGATCGGGGCACCGCCTCCCGCAAGCATGTCAATTCCGTCGTGGAACGAGGAACATCCGCCGCAGGGGGCAGAGCGGGCTCCGAAGCCGCTGGCGATCGGCACATAGCGCGTGAACGGCCATTGGATCGTGCCGTTGGGATTCGGCGTGTAGAGCAGGCTCCCCCGCGGGGCGAAGCTTGCCATTCTCGTCACGCGCACCGGTGGTGGTGGCGGTGGTGGGCTGATCGCATAGCCGTCACGCCCAGCGGATGTTGGGGCGGCCAGTGACGCCTCGAAGCTCGCTGCGAATGACTGGGCTGGGGCTGACGCGCGCAGCGCAGAACTGGTGCGGGCGGCTGCCGAATCCGCGTCGTACAGCACCGCCGCAGGCACCGAAGTAGAGACGATGAGCGCCGCAACGCCGAACAGGGCACCGATTGCAGTGATTTTTGAGGTCACCCGTGACCGGGTTGATGCCTGTCGATGTCGCTGTGTCACCAGGTGAGTCCTCCGCCGTGAGTCATCGCTGCGCTGGCAAACGTGACACACGGACCTGTTCTTCGAGCTGCTACAAGAAAGTAACGAATCGGTACAGGCTAGCAAGGGTGCGTGCATTCGGCCAGCTGGGAGCTGGGAGCTGGGAGCTGGGAGCTGAGTGCTGCGAGCCGGGATGCCGTACTCACGCGGGATCAGCCGCGCAGGCTTCGAAGCAGCATGGCGCTGGAGATCATCGCCCCGCCGAGCACCGCCGGGATTCCACCACCGGGGTGCACTGACGCGCCGACGCGCCAGAGCCACCGGCGTCGAGGGTCCCGGTAGGCGGGTGCGTGGAATGGGCCGCTCTGCCACAGCGGACGCGTCGCGCCGTAGAGCGCTCCGCCCGTGGCGCCCCAGCCCGCGAAATACTCGGGGTCGAGAACTGTGTAGTCGCTGAGCAACCGGGTGATGGGCTGGTCGAGTCCCATGACTTCGCTGATGCGTCCGACTTCCCGTTGCACGAAGGGATCGTCGAGGTCGTAGCGTTGGCCGTTGGCCGGGGCGGTCAACAGCACTGCCACGGTGGCCTTCTCGTTGGGGTAGATCTCGCCCGCGCGGTAGTAGTTCACGAAGGCCATCGTCTGCTCGGGCGCCAGCCCTGCCGCGAGGCTGCGGTGCAGGGCGGCCGGATCATCCGGCATCACCACCGAGTGTGTCGCAGTGGTGTCCGGAAGTGGCGTGTCGAGCACCCCGTAAATGGCGACGCCAGAGCAGGTGAGACCCCGCACGCGCGAGGGACGGTCACCAAGGAGCCGGGTGAGCACTCCAGGGTCGAGGGAGCTCACCACCAGGTCGGCCCGGTACTCGGCTGCAATCGTGCGCACCCGCGACCGGTTCACCGACACCACGCTCTCGCCGGTGTGCACCGTCGCACCGGCGTGGAGGGCGAGCCGGTGGAGGGCAAGGGGCAGCTCGTTGATCCCACCCTCGGGAACCCAGACGCCGTCCCGCGCCATTACCGCGGGCATACTCGCATAGAGCGACAGGCTGCGTGTGGGCGGAACCCCAGCGTTGAGTGTGTGAATGGCGATTACTTCGCGCAATCCCTCTGGCATCCAGGTCAGGGAATCGAGAAAGCGTTTGGTCGTGAGTCGGGTTCCGTACAGGCGCGTGAGCGCGCCAACAGCCGGGAGCGTCTTCGGATCGAGCGGATCGGTGGTGAGCAGCGCGGTGATCTGAGGTCCGAGGCCGCCGTGCTCGCGATCGAAGCGATCCCAGGCTGCCCGCCAGGGATGTCCTTCCTCGACCGGAAGGGTGACCGCCTGCCCGCCGTAGAAATAGCGTCCAACCTCGGGCAGGCGCCGCAACTGCAGCCCACTCGCCGACAGATCATCCGCGGAATCGCCCGTATCGCCCGTGTCGCATATGCCACCGCGTGTGCCGCGTGTGCCGCGTGAGCCGAGTGCGCCGCGTGAGCCGAGTGCGTTGTAGCGGCGGATCAGTTCGTCCCACACGGCCGGAAAAGTAACGAGGGACGGGCCGGTATCGATTCGTTGGCCGCCTAACTCGATGCGGCGGCTCTTGCCGCCGACCCAGTCGTTGCCTTCGAGCACCGTGACATCGTGGCCAGCCTGTGCCAGCAGCGCGGCAGCCGCGAGCCCGCCGATGCCGGCCCCGAGTACCACGATCCGACGCGGTGATGGTGTGTTCACCAGTAGCCTCCGAGCAGCAGCGAAGCCACAATCTGCACACCGGCGACCGAACCGGCGGCATAGGGGAACGCGATCGAATATCGGTAGAGACGGCGGGCCCCGTCGGGGGTGGGATCCCGTCGCAAGCGAAGCAGCAGCCAGCCGGCGATCAGTGCGTTCGCCACGGCGACGGGGATGTTGACGAAGGCGAAGCAGATCGTCGACGCCGACCACCAGACGGTGCACCACAGCATTGCCAAGCGTGGACCAAGACGCACTGCGGTGGTGATGATTCCGGCTGCCCTGTCCACGTCGATGTCCTGCACGGCGTCGAAGGTGTGCTTGGCCACGCTCCAGGCCATCAGTCCGATCGCTGCGGCCCAGACCGGGGCCGCTCCGAAGGCGAGAGGCACGAACACGAGGGGGAACGCGTAGGCGGCGTTGCTCAGAGCGTCCAGATAGGACCGGGCCTTGAAGCGCAGTGGCGGCGCCGAGTACTGCACGAAGATGACGATGTAGGCGAGGATCCAGGCGAGCGAATCCAGCGGCAGCGTGAAGAAGAAGAAGGCGACGAATGGCAGATTGGTCAGCACGACAGCGGCAAGGATGCGCCGGGACTCGGTGGAGGCGATCCGGGCTCCCTCGAGCCCGCCCTTGCGCGAGTTCAGAGCGTCGGTCTCCTGGTCGAAGATGTCATTGACGCCGTAGATCAGAAGGTTGAACGGCAACGTAGCCCACAGCAAAAGGGCAATGGCTTCCCACTCCCACAGTGCGCCAGCGAGCCAGAGGGCGATCGCTGTCGTGCCGATGGTATTGACCCACAGCACCGGCCGCGATATCAGAACCAGTCTCAGGAGCACCTCGCCAGAATAGTGGTCCCGGATGACCGCACCGCCACTGTCGCCACCGCCAGTGTTGCTAACGGCTGCGCGATATCGGGCGCTCAGGAGTCCTTCCGGATCCAACGGAAGGTCAGGCAGCAGGCTACGAGTCCCACGACGAGCCAGATCGCTGTCACGATGGCCACGCCACCGAGGTTCCAGGCGCCGCCCATCTCGAGGGCCTTGAACGAGTCGGGGAGAAACACGGAGCGCATTCCCTGGGCTAGCCACTTGAGGGGGAAGATGCTCGCAAAGTTCTGGAGCCAGTCGGGCAGTTGAGAGAAGTTGATGAACACACCCGAGATGAACTGCAGGATCAGCGTGATCGGAATGATCACGGCCGTGGCGGTCTTGCCCGAGCGTGGCAGGGCGCTCAGCGCTATCCCCAGCACCGCACAGGTTGAGACACCGAGGAGGAACACCCAGGCGAAGGTGAGCCACTTGACGGGTTCGGTCGGCAGCGACACCCCGAACGCGAGGGCCGCAACAATAATCAGCAGTGCCGACTGCAGAATGCCGGTCGCGATCACCTGCCCGATTTTGCCGATGAAGTAGCTCAGCACCGGAAGCGGCGATCCACCGAGTCGCTTCAGGGTGCCATCGCTCTTTTCCGTCGCGATGTCGATCGACATGTTCTGCAGGCCGCTGAGGAGCAACCCGACGGCGAGCATGGCGGGGAGGTAGAAATCCGCCGCAGCCACCTTCGCCCCGTCCGCGGTCGTGCCGAAGCTGCCTTTACTAAATGCCACCGAGAAGACCGTGAGCAGGATCAACGGGAACAGGAAGGTGAAGAACACCGAGTCACCCTGACGGAAGTAGGTCTTGACCTCATAGGTGATGCGGCTGGCCCCGAGCCTGAGGGTGCGCCTGAGGCCAAGTTTCTGTGTCGCGGCGGCGGCGGTCACAGTGAGCGCTCCAGCTCTTCCATGGACTTTTCTGCCATGGACTTTTCTGCCGTGGACTTTTCTGCCGTGGACTTCTGCCGCTCGGTGTGAGCGGCGACGAGCTCGAGGTAGACGTCTTCCAGGCTCGGGCGGCGCACCTCGAGCGCGGTGGGTTCAATTCCGGTAGTGGACAAGAGACGTGCGACGACGGAGGCCGGTTCGGTGGTTCGCTCCTCGTGGGCGCCGTTCTGGTCGGTCCAGCGCACCACCGGGATACGGGCATCCGCTCCACCGATCTCGTCGATCGCGCCGATGTCGATGAGCTTCCCGCCGGCGATCACACCGGCACGATCACTCAGTTGGGCGGCCTCATCGAGATAGTGCGTGGTGAGCAGGATGGTCGTTCCCTCGGCTTTGAGGCCCCGGATAAGCTCCCAGAAATCGCGACGAGCCTCCGGATCGAAGCCGGTGGTCGGCTCATCGAGGAAGAGCAGCTCCGGCCGGCCGATCACCCCGAGCGCGACATCCACTCGCCTCTGTTGCCCGCCGGAGAGCGACCTGATTCGCACCCGTGCCTTCTCGGTGAGGCCGACGGCAGCGATGACCTCATCGACGTCTCGCGGATTCGGGTAAAAACCGGCAAAGTGCGCGAGTTGTTCACGCACCGTCACGTTGCCGCTCTCGCCGCTGGACTGAAGCACGATACCGAGGCGCGCCTTCCAGGCGATTCCGCCCCGCTGCGGGTCGACGCCGAGCACGGTCGCCTCACCGCTGGTGCGGTCGCGATATCCCTCGAGAATCTCGATGGTCGAGGACTTTCCGGCACCGTTGGGGCCGAGCAGGGCGAATGTCTCACCCGCGTGAATGTCGAAGCTCACGCCATCAACGGCCGCGAAGTCACCGTATTGCTTGCGCAGGTCGCGCACGCTCACGTGGGGGGAAGTGGTCATACCCAATAGTGGCGTGCGCCGCTGTGTATGCCGCTGGTGCGCCGCTGTGTGCGCAGTGCGGTCGCTGGGCACCGCGGCAGCTTTGCACCCCGCGAAGCCGTCGCCTACACTGAGTGAGGTAGTTGAAATCTGCCATCATTTCGTATGCCCATTTCGCCTCTGAGTCCCTCTGAAGCGCAGTTGGCCGCACGGATGATGTCACTTTCACTGCGAAGGGCGGTGGCTCAATTGGTAGAGCAGCGGTCTCCAAAACCGCAGGTTGCAGGTTCAAGTCCTGTCCGCCCTGCAGTTCGATTCGTGCACCTGCGCGGGTCGGCAGCGATAGCGAAGGTAGCAGCGAAGTGGCGAGAAATATCATCGACGAACCGAGTGAGGATGTCGTCGCGACTGCCAGGCAGGAACGTGGCACCAGCCGCGGCCCGTTCGGCCGTCTCGTGCTGTTCCTTCGGCAGGTAATCAATGAACTGAAAAAGGTCGTCACCCCGACCCGCAGAGAGCTGTTCAGCTACACCGGCGTTGTGCTGGTCTTCGTGGTAATCATGATGGCCGTGGTTTACGGACTGGACTGGGTTTTCGCACTCGGCGTGAATACCGTTTTCGGCAAGTAGCGATCTGAAACACGATCGGGCCGCACGATCTGATCAAGACGAGCCGGAACTCGAAGAACCGGCGGAGGCACGCGACGTGCCGAATTCGCCCCAAGAAATGGAAATGGGATTCACAGTGTCAGGAACAAACCGCGAAGACATCGACCTCGCGACTGCTGCCGAGCAGTCATCCGAGGAGGACGAAGCGCAGGAGGGCAACGAGCTGGCCGCGGACGAATCGTCCGCGATGTCAGTCGAATCCGAAGCACTCCACGTTGTCGACGCGAACAGCGACGAGGATGACACCGACAGCGATGTCGAGGCAAACCTCGACGCCGCGCTCGATGCGGTCGCGCTCGCCGCAGACCCGGAGGCGGATGCCGTCGTCGCCGATGCGCTGGAAGTCGACTCCCTTGATGAGGCCGATGCCTCCGTCGACGCCACCGAGGATGAGACCGGATCCGCCGAGGGTGACGCTGAAGCAGTCGTGCCATTCGACGCCGCATTCGAAGCCGAGATTGTCTCCGAACTCGCTGAGCAGGCATCCGCAGACGAAGCAGAAGAAGAAGTCGAGGTCGACCCGTACGACGAGTTCCGCAGGGAGCTCAAGGCCGCCTTCGGTAAGTGGTACGTCATCCACTCCTATGCCGGTTTTGAGAAGCGAGTCAAGCAGAACATCGAGAACCGCAAGGTCTCGATGGCGATGGAGGATTACGTCTTTCAGGTCGAGGTGCCGATGGAAGACGTCGTCGAGATTAAGAACGGCCAGCGGAAGCTCGTGACCCGTGTGCGCATTCCCGGCTATGTGCTCGTGCGCATGGATCTCAATGAAGACAGCTGGTCTGTCGTGCGTCACACTCCGGGCGTCACCGGCTTCGTCGGCAACTCCCACAACCCGACGCCCCTGCGTTTTGAGGAGTCCTTCAACATGTTGAAGAGCCTCGTGCAGATCGTCGAGGCTCCCGCGAAAGCCGGCGCAAAGGGCGGAAAGACCATGGGCCGCTCGATCCCCCAGGAAGTCGACTTCGAGATCGGCGAGACCATTACGATCAAGGAAGGCTCGTTTGCTGGCCTGCCGGGATCGATCAACGAGATCAAGGCGGAGAGCGGCAAACTCATCGTGCTCGTGTCCCTGTTCGAGCGCGAGACGCCGGTAGAGCTGAGCTTTGACCAAGTCAGCAAGCTCTAGCAGCCTGTTGGTCGAGTAGCGCCGTAGTTTCGATCAACGCCGGAAACTGACAGACCGGGCCAGCTAAAACGGCGGCGGATCAGGCGCGGCCACATGCCCGGTCGGGCTAGTCCACTCGATTCGTCCCGCATCATCCTGCGTGATCGTCCACTTCGTGTTGTGTTTGTTGCGGTGATGACTACGGCAGAGGTGCGACAGGTTCATGAGGCTGGTTCGGCCACCGAATTGTCGGTCGATCGTGTGGTCAAGGTCGCAGTGAACCGCCCGTTTGCCGCAGCCGGGGAAGGTGCACGTCTGGTCGATGAGCTGTCGCATCCGCCGAAGCCCCGTCGGGATGTGCTTTGTCGGCTGATCGATGTCGAGAATCGCGCCGGTGACGGGATCGGTGAGGATGCGGTAGATCGAGGTCGCGTCGCCCGCCAGCGTGCGGGCGGTTTCGGCGTCAATCGGGCCGTAGCCCTCGAGAGAGGCCGGCATCTCCGACTTGCCGAGCAGGGTGAGCATGGGGATGAGCACACCGACACGTACCGCGACAGATCCGGCACTGCCAAATCCGGCGCTGCCAGACCCGGCACCGCCAAATCCGGTGATCATTCCGCCCAGGACATCCGCTCGCAGCTGCGGCATGGTGCGCGTTTCGCCGGGCACTGCCGAGAGCCTGAGCGCCTCGGAATCCACCAGTGAAAGGGCCGCAGTGGCGACCTCGGCGGGCAGATAGGCCGAGATCCAGGCCATCCCGTCGATATCGGGCTCGAAGACGACGCGGCGCTGGGAGAGTTGGGACTCGTGTCTTTCAGCCGCGGTATCGGCGACGATCTGCTCGCGAAGCTTCCTGGCGGATGCGCGGAAGCGCGCCGGCGCAAGCTGTGTCGCGTGCTCGGCAACGGCGGCATCGAACGCGGCGAACATGCCATCATCGCCATCCGGTAGCGACGCGGCCAATTCTGAAACCGTGCGGGCATTGGCCGCCGACACCTCGCCCCAGCGGAACTTCTGCCAGGTCAGGGGTGTGCGGCCGATCATCGTGACGGCCTGGTGCTCGTGCGCATGAATAGTGGTTTCAGAAAGAGACAGTCGCACGGCGAGGTCGGCGATCGCAGACCGCTCCGAGAACTCGACGTCGTGACTCGAGTGCCGTGACGCGTGGTCGCCGACGAAGACTTCTGGGCTGAACCGGGCCTCGCTCAACACCTCGTGAATGGCGACCAGGGTTGCCGCATGATGGGAGTTGACCGCGCGCTGTTCGTACTCGGCGGCCGCGATCGCGGTGTCGATGCGCACGTCGGATCTGGTCTGATCCGAGTAGTAGCCGAGTGCTTCCATACCCTTATTCAATAGGCAACCACTGACATTTCGCGTAAGGTAAAGAGGTTGCCTTTCGAGGCGACCGCACCGCATCCATCCGGATGTCGGGAGAGCCGGCCAACACGGGTCGACTCGATAAAGAAAAGGAAAAATAATGGCACCGAAAAAGAAGGTCACGGGTCTGATCAAGCTTCAGATCAAGGCCGGCGCCGCTAACCCCGCACCGCCCATCGGGCCGGCGCTCGGACAGCACGGCGTGAACATCATGGAGTTCTGCAAGGCCTACAACGCCGCGACCGAGGCACAGCGCGGCAACGTCATCCCGGTCGAGATCACCGTCTACGAAGACCGTTCGTTCACGTTCATCCTCAAGACCCCGCCGGCCGCGGAGCTCATCAAGCAGGCCGCCGGAGTCGCCAAGGGATCCGGCACCCCGCACACCACCAAGGTGGGACGACTCTCGAAGGATCAGCTGCGCTCGATCGCCGAGCAGAAGATGGTCGACCTCAACGCCAACGACGTTGAAGCGGCAGAGAAGATCATCGCGGGCACCGCTCGCTCTATGGGAATCACGGTGGACGCATAATGGCTACGAAATCCAAGGCCTACCGCGCCGCTGCCGAGAAGATGGAAGAGGGCCGGTTCTACACGCCCAACGAAGCCGTCGGACTCGCCCGTGAGACCGGTTCGAAGAACTTCAACTCTACTGTCGAGGTCGCCCTCAAGCTCGGCGTCGATCCTCGCAAGGCGGACCAGATGGTTCGTGGAACGGTGATCCTCCCGCACGGAACCGGTAAGACCGCCCGCGTTATCGTGTTCGCAACCGGACCGGCCGCTGACGCCGCGATCGCTGCGGGTGCCGACGAGGTCGGTGGCGATGAGCTCATCGAGAAGGTTGCCGCTGGCTACACCTCGTTCGACTCCGCTGTCTCCACTCCGGAGCTCATGGGCAAGGTCGGTCGTCTCGGAAAGGTGCTCGGCCCGCGTGGCCTCATGCCCAACCCGAAGACCGGCACCGTGACCACCGACGTGGCGAAGGCTGTCACCGAGATCAAGGGTGGAAAGATCGAATTCCGCGTCGACAAGCACTCCAACGTGCATTTCATCGTGGGCAAGGCGGCCTTCCCGGTTGAGCAGCTCGAGGAGAACATCAAGGCGGCGCTTGACGAGATCACGCGCGCCAAGCCAAGCTCCGCGAAGGGCCGCTACATCCAGAAGGGCACTGTGACGACCACCTTCGGTCCGGGCATCCCCCTGGACGTCAACGTCCTCTAGCAAGAATCGCCTGATCGGAAGGGGACCACTTCGGTGGTCCCCTTCCGCATTCTGGCGGCGGCTATCGAGAGTAAACGAGTATGGGGAATGAGGAGAGCGGATGATCGTTCGCCGAGCAGAAGCGGGTGAAGGTCAGCTCATGCACGAGCTTCCCGCCGCAACCTTCGGACTCGCCTGCCCTCCCGGTACCACCGGATTCGAGATCGCCAATCATGTCGCGATGCACCTCTCCGCCGAGATTTTCGAGGGCTATCTGTCCGACCCAGATCGCGAAATCCTGGTGGCGCTTTCTGCTACCGGCTTTGTCGGTTACACGATGCTGGTGTTCGGTGATCCCGAGGATGCGGATGTCGCGGCAATCGTCACTGCCCGCCCCACAGCTGAGCTCAGCAAGTGCTACGTGCTGGCCGACGAGCACGGTGGCGGTGTGGCATCCGAACTGATGATGGCGACGATCGCGGTCGCGCGGTTGCGTGGTCCAGCGACCATTTGGCTCGGAGTGAACGACAAGAACGATCGGGCGAACCGGTTCTACGGCAAGCACGGTTTCGAGCACGTTGGCTTCAAGCGATTCGCGCTCGGTGATCGTTTCGAGGACGACTTCGTGCGCGAGCTGACCCTCTAGCCCAATTCGCACATGCTCAGCATGATCGTGCCGCGGGTGTTCCCGGTTTTGATCGCGTCTGGGCCAATCAGTATTGTGTGCCGGAGCGTGCCGCGGGAAGACGTAGCATTCAACAATGACCGCGCCAAAATCCCCGCATCTGCGGTCATTCGAATCCTGGGGCGCCGTTTTCGGTTCTGCACTCGTTCTCGCCGCGCTCGTGATCATCTGGGGTGCCCGGCTGTCCCAGGGTCGCGACCTCTACGTGAGTGCACTCGGTGCTGCAGGTGAACCGACCGCGCGCTGGTTCGAAGGCGCGCTGCTGCTCATCGTCGTTGGTGGGAGCCTCATCGCGTATGCCGCTCGTCGCATCCGATCGCGGATCCCCATCCTTGCCCTGTGGGCTCCTGCAGTATCTCTGTGGATCGGCTGCGGCTTCTTCTTCGTCGCCTCACAGGTCAGCTGTACGCCCGGATGCCCACTTCCGGTCGGAGCGAGCTTCAGTTGGCAGGACCTCGTACATACCGTGGTCGCCGTGCTCGCCTTCGCTGCTGCGTGTGTCGCAATGCTGCAGATGTCCTTCGCCGTTGGCCACCGATCCCTCGCCCGGTTCTCGTTTGGGGCCGCGGTCGCCGTTGCAGTGATCGCCGGCGCCGGAGGAATCCTCTCGCTTGCACGATTCGAAGCAGACTTCGGCAGCCGACTTGAGCTCACGGCCACCACGATTGCGCTCGGCTGGCTGCTCACGCTCGGCCTGGTGACCGCGCTGCGTCCCGCATCCTCGGTCGCCATCCAGCCCGCCGAGCTCGCCGCGCCGCTGCTGGTGCGCTAACGAGCGCGGGCGGCGGCCACGATGCGCAGCACCTGGTCGGCGAGCTGCACGAGCAGGTGTATCTGGCTCTCGTCGCGGTCGATCCAGCGGAATTCGGGCTCCGCGTTGGTGGGAACAAAGTGATCATGCTGCTCCCAGACAAGTAGCGTGCGCTCGGCGCCGAGCACGTACTGCTGCCACCACACCTGCCGCAAATAGGAGCGGGGAATGGATCGCCACGCTGAGCTCGTGGTCTTGATCTCGGCAAGCTCAAGGTGCCCGGATGCGGTGACACCGACCCCATCGGGAGTGGCAAGATGAGTGGTCTCCCCGGCCGCGTGGAAGAGGCTGTCGCTCGCGCTAATGCCGTAGTTGCGCTCTACCCAGCGGGCGATCTCGGGCTCGCGGGCCCTGCCGTGATCCGTGTAGGCGTTGCCGCCGAAGCCGCTCCCATTGATCTTCTCGGAGGCGACGGTCTGAACCGAGGCACTGCCCGAGAGCCGCGCGACATCGGTAGCGGTCACTCCGCGACTGCGGGCTCTCAGCCAGGCCACCCGGTCTGCGGCCCGCGCAACAATGCGGTCACGGTGATCGGCAGCCGGCTCATCCCAGAGGGAAAGCATGGGCTGGATTACGGTCACCACTCCATTCTGTACCGCGGCACTGTCTCTCGTTCGCACCACACCGCTGCTTTCCTCGCGCCAGGCTCGGCACGACTTGGGCAGAGGGGCGCGGGTGCGATCGTCACCACCAGGTCCCAGTGAGACCTGTTGTTCTTCGCATTGTCACACCAGTAATAGATGTCGATATACATATAACTTATTCTTGACTTTCGACAAAAGTCAGCTTAGTTTGATCATCGTATATACGAAGACTCCCCGGTCCGGGGGTAGAACGTATGACCGTGACCAGCATCGCCGCTCGATCAAGGAGAACCAGTGCCAACGACGCCCCCGCTTTCACTCCAGCTGTACACCGTGCGCGAGGCCCTCGATGCGGACTTTGCCGGCACGATGCAGCGCGTGTCGGACATCGGGTTCACCCGCGTCGAGCCCTACGACTTCCTGGCCCGCGCCGATGCCCTCGCAACCGCTCTCGCCGCAACCGGTCTCACCGCGCCGAGCGCGCACTTGCGCTTCCTCGACGCCGACAGTCGTGCCGGCGCCAGCCTCGATGACGTGTTCGCAACGGCCGCTCAACTCGGCATCCCGACGGTCATCGATCCCTTCGTCGACCCTGCGAAGTGGCTTTCGGTCGCTGACATCCAGAGCACCGCGGATGCCCTCAACGCCGCCGCAGAAGTGGCCGTTAAACACGGCATCCGCATCGGATACCACAACCACTGGTTCGAACTGGAGTCCGTGATCGGCGGGCGCACCGGCCTCGAGATCCTCAGCTCACACCTCAATCCGGCCGTGATCCTCGAACTCGACACCTACTGGGCCGCGGCCGCGGGCCAGGACCTGGTTGCTCTTCTCGGCCGCCTCGGAGACCGTGTTCGCCTCCTGCACATCAAGGACGGCCCGATCGAACCCGATCCGGCCTCGCAGCAGGCGGTCGGCCACGGCAACATGCCAGTGTGGGAGATCATCGCCGCGGCGACGAGCCTCGAACTGGCGGTCGTCGAACTCGACGACTTTGCCGGCGAGATGTTCGACGCAGTGATCGACAGCTTCGCGTACCTGACCGGCGGAGCCGTCAACGCTGGAGCCGTCAACACCGGAGCATCCGCATGAGCGGCCCGATCGGGGTCGGTCTTATCGGCGCAGGCACCATCAGCACGCAGTACCTCGAAAACCTGATGACCTTCCCTGACATCGTGGTGCACTCGATTGGCGACGTCTACGAGCCGGTTGCACAGCAGCGGGCTGCAGAGTTCGGCATCGAGACCTGGGGCGGCGTCGATGCCACGCTCGGGCATCCCGATGTGGAGATCGTGATCAACCTGACCATTCCGGCCGCGCACGTCGAGGTAGCCCTCGCCGCCGTCGCCGCTGGCAAGCATGTGTGGAGCGAGAAGCCGTTCTCCCTCGATCGCACCAGTGGCCTCGCGCTGCTCACCGCCGCGAAGACCGCCGGAGTGCGTCTCGGGTGCGCGCCGGACACCTTCCTCGGCGTCGGTCTTCAGACTGCGCGTCGCATGATCGAGCGCGGGGATATCGGAGTGCCGCTCACCGCGCTCACACTGATGCAGTCCCCGGGGCCGGAGTCGTGGCATCCGAACCCTGCGTTTTTATTTCAGGAGGGGGCAGGCCCGCTCTTCGACATCGGACCGTACTACCTCACCGCCCTGATTCAGACCTTCGGATCGGTGCGCCGCGTCGCTGCGCTCGGCTCGAAGTCGCGCGATACCAGGGTCATCGGCTCCGGTCCGAAGGCCGGCGAGCGGTTCGACGTGACCGTGCCGTCGCATGTGAGTGCGCTTGCCGAGTTCGAGGGCGGCCAGTCGTCGCAGAGCATCTTCAGCTTCGACTCCCCAATGGATCGACACGGCTTCGTTGAGGTGACCGGGACCGAGGGCACGATGTCGTTCCCCGACCCCAACAATTTCGACGGCGAGATTCGGGTGAAGCATGCCGGCGACGAGGAATGGACCTCGTACCCGGCGGTCGGATCCACGAGTTCGCGCGGTTCCGGCGTGCTCGAGATGGGTCGCGCCATCCGTGCCGGGCAGCCGCACCGTGCTTCCGGTGAGCTTGCGTACCACGTGCTCGACACGATGGTGTCGATCAGCGAGTCGATCGACAGCCGCAGTTTCGTCGAGCTCGCAAGCTCAACCCCCTCGGTTCCCGCCCTTCCAGAGGACTGGGATCCGACGGTGGCGACGCTGTAGAGGCCGGAACGTGAGCACCTCCGCGAGACCCTTACGCATCGCCATGATCGGCTACGCCTTTATGGGTCGCGCACATTCAACGGCCTGGGCGCGGGTCGGCTCGTTCTTCGTGGTGCCCGCGTTCGAACAGCGTGTGCTGGTGGGCCGGGATGCCGTCGGCGTCGAAGCTGCGGCGCGCACGTTCGGGTGGAGTGAATCCGCCACCGACTGGCGGAAAGTCATCGAGCGCGACGACATCGACATCGTAGACATTTGCGCTCCCGGCCACCTGCACGCCGAGATCGCAACCGCCGCACTCGCCGCAGGCAAGCACGTACTGGTCGAGAAGCCACTGGCTAACACGCTGGCAGAGGCCGAGGCGCTTGCGGATGCCGCGGCGGCAGCATCCACCCGTGGCGTCGTATCAATGGTCGCCTTCAATTACCGGTGGATACCTGCCCTTGCGCTTGCCCGCCGCATCATCGCTGATGGGCGCCTCGGCGAGATCCGCCAGGTGCGTGCCTCCTACCTTCAGGACTGGCTTGCGGATGCCGCGGCGCCAATGACCTGGCGGTTGCGTCGGGAGACCGCCGGCTCCGGTGCGCTCGGTGATCTCGCCTCGCATGCCATCGACCAGCTGCAGTTTCTTCTCGGTGACCTGGTGACGGAAGTGTCGGCGCGAACCCACACCTTCGTGACCGAGCGGTCGGGTAACGACGGCGCGGAGCCGGTCACCGTGGACGATGCGGTGTGGGCGGGCCTCACTTTCGGCTCGGGAACGCGGGGAAGCCTCGAGGTGTCACGGGTAGCCACCGGGCGCAAGAATGCCCTGTCGATTGAGCTGTTCGGCTCGACCGGGGCGCTGCGATTCGATCTGGAGGAGCTCAACGAGCTCTGGTTCCTCGACGCGACGGAAGCGATCGAGACGAGGGGCTTTCGCCGCATCCTCGTGACCGAGCCCGAGCATCCATATCTCGCCGCCTGGTGGCCGCAGGGTCACCTGCTCGGCTGGGAGCACTCCTTCGTGCACGAGGTGCGCGACTTCCTGTGCGCCATCGAATCGGGCACGCCGGCGAGTCCGTCGTTCGAGGACGGTCTCGCCGTTCAGCGCGTACTCACCGCGATCCAATCCAGTGCGGCCGCGACTGGAGCTAGTGTGACCATCGGCAGCGTTCAGGCATCAAAGGAGACCGTATGACCGGATCGACTCACCCCGTCACCCTGTTCACCGGACAGTGGGCTGACCTCACCCTCGAGGAGGTGGCCAAGCTCGCATCCGAGTGGGGCTATGACGGTCTCGAGATCGCGGCATCCGGGGAGCACCTCGACATTGCTCGCGCCGCCGAGGACGATGCCTACCTGCAGGGGCGGCTCGATATCCTCGACCGCTACGGCCTGAAGGCGTGGGCCATCTCCAACCATCTCACCGGCCAGGCGGTCTGCGACGATCCGATCGACTTTCGTCACCAGGCCATCATCCGTGCGGCGGTCTGGGGTGATGGTGACCCGGAGGGTGTGCGCCAGCGGGCAGCCGCGGAGCTGAAACTCACCGCGGTGGTGGCCCGCAAGATGGGGATCGACACTGTTGTGGGCTTTACCGGCTCGAAGATCTGGCAGTACGTGGCGATGTTCCCGCCGGTTCCCGCCGCAGCGATCGATGCTGGCTACCAGGATTTTGCCGACCGGTGGAACCCGATCCTCGACGTGTTTGACTCGGAGGGGGTGCGATTCGCTCACGAGGTGCATCCGTCGGAGATCGCCTACGACTACTTCTCTAGCGTGCGGTCCCTGGAAGCGATCGATCACCGGGCGGCCTTCGGATTCAACTGGGACCCGAGCCACATGATGTGGCAGGGCATCGACCCGGTGTCGTTCATCACGGAGTTCGCCGACCGCATCTATCACGTCGACTGCAAGGACACCCGCTTGCGCACGCCCAACGGACGCTACGGAATTCTCGGTTCGCATCTGCCTTGGGGTGATCCGCGTCGCGGGTGGGACTTCGTCTCCACCGGGCACGGGGATGTTCCGTGGGAAGACTCGTTTCGGGCGCTGCGGTCGATCGGCTATGCCGGGCCGATCTCGGTGGAGTGGGAGGATGCCGGCATGGACCGGCTGCACGGCGCGGCCGAAGCCGTCGGCTTTGTGCGGTCGCTGCTCTGGGAGCTGCCGACGGCATCTTTCGACGCAGCCTTCAGCAATCAGGGCTGACCCGGCGCACCCTCGGTCTGGGGAAGGGCACAGGCACGGTTGGGGCGAATCATAGGCAGTTCATAGAAATGCAGCGATAGTAGAGAGGGTGACCTCTACTAACCACAGTTCTGCCGCGACCGCCGCGCCCAAGCTCCGCCGCGCCGACGGTTCGCCCGTGCGTGTTGTCGTCGTCGATGATGAAGCGTCGCTCAGTGACCTGCTCAGCATGGCACTGCGCTATGAGGGCTGGGAAGTGAAGACGGCCGCCGAGGGGCGCACCGCCATCAAGCTGATCCGCGAATTCCAGCCCGATGTCGTCGTGCTCGACGTGATGCTGCCGGATATCGACGGCCTCGCCGTGCTCAAGCGCCTTCGGGATGACGGCCAGGACACCCCTATCCTCTTTCTCACCGCGAAAGATGCCCTCGACGACCGCATCGCCGGGCTCACGGCGGGCGGTGACGACTATGTCACGAAGCCGTTCAGCCTCGAAGAACTCGTCGCGCGTTTGCGCGGGCTCATTCGCCGCTCGTCCGTGGTGGTCGCGGACTCGACCGATCCACAGCTGCGTGTCGGCGGCCTGGTGCTCGACGAGGAGAGCTATGAGGTGCATCGCGATGGCCGCCTCATCGAACTCACCGCAACCGAGTTCGAGTTGCTGCGTTTTTTGATGCGCAACCCGCGACGGGTCATGAGCAAGGCACAAATTCTCGACCGGGTCTGGAGTTACGACTTCGGTGGCCGGTCGAGCATCGTCGAGATCTACATCTCCTACCTTCGCAAGAAGATTGATGCGGGCGAGGCCCCGATGATCCACACGGTGCGCGGAGTGGGCTACCTGATTAAGCCCGCCGGATGACCATTCCACCGATTCGCCCAGCCGGCCCCCGTTGGTCCCTGCGCAAGCGCCTCGTGCTCGCGGTCGTCGGGCTGCTCGCGATCGTCGCGATCGTGATTGGCTCGATCAGCGTTCTCGCGCTGCAGGGCTTCCTGGTGAATCGCTTAGACGACCAGCTCAATCAGGCCAATGGGCGCTCGCAGAAGGGTTTCGGGCTTCTAGGGCAGGAGTCCGGAGACTCGACCTCGCAGGTTTTCTCCCAGGAGAGACTCAACGAGATCTTCAATCGGCAGGCTCCGGATACGGTCGTCGCGGTGGTGTCGCCCGCGGGCAATGCCGCCGCGCGCAAGGACGAGCGTGGTGACCCACAGCTGCTCTCGACGTCACAGAGCGCAGCGTTCGCGGCTGTGCCATCGACGGGCAAAGCCACAACCGTCTCGGTCGGCGGATCTCTCGGCAGCTATCGCGCTGTGGCAGTCGAGTATGGCGGCGGCGTGCGCGTCATCACCGCACTTCCCCTCGGTGACGTGCAGACCACGCTCGTTCAGCTTGGCCTCATCATTGCCATCGTCACCGCTGCCGGGCTCGTACTTGCGGCATTCCTCGCGCTCTGGATCGTGCGAGTCGCCCTTCGGCCGCTCGAGCGCGTCGTCTCTACGGCCACACGCGTAGCCGAGTTGCCGCTCGACCGCGGCGAGGTCGCCCTCGGAGTGCGTGTGCCCGACGACGACTCCGACCCGCACACCGAGGTCGGCAAGGTCGGGGCGGCACTCAACCGCATGCTCGGTCATGTGGCATCCGCTCTCACCGCCCGCCAGGCCAGCGAGAACAAGGTGCGACAGTTTCTAGCGGATGCGAGCCACGAGCTGAGAACACCGCTCGCGGCGATCCGTGGGTACGCCGAGCTCACCAGGCGAGGCAATCACGACCTGCCAGCCGACGTCGTTCATTCTCTCGGCCGGGTCGAGTCGGAAGCGATCCGAATGACCTCCCTCGTTGAAGACCTGCTTCTCCTCGCCCGACTCGATGAGGGACGCGACCTCGAGAGCGCCCAACTCGACCTCTCCCGCCTGCTCATCGACGCGGTGAGCGATGCCCACGCCGCTGGTGCCGAACATAATTGGTCCCTCAACCTGCCCGACAAACCGGTGATGATCGACGGTGACAGTGCTCGCCTGCATCAGGTGTTCGCCAACCTGCTCGCCAACGCGCGGGTGCATACCCCCGCGGGAACCGACGTGATGACCGCCGTCTCAATCGACGGTGCGAACGCAGTCGTGACCGTGACGGATGACGGGCCAGGCATCCCGGCAGATCTGCAGCCTGTGCTGTTCGAGCGTTTTGCCAGAGGTGACAGCTCGCGCTCGCGGGCCGCCGGCAGCACCGGTCTCGGTCTGGCAATCGTCGCCGCGGTCATCGGGGGTCACGGTGGCACGGTGGAGGCGCAGAGCGAGCCGGGTGACACCAGCTTCCGTGTGATCCTTCCGCTCACGGCCGGAGTGGATCGTGGGTCCAAAGCTAAGCCGCGTGGCAGCGAGTCGGTCGCGCGCTGAGCATGCGGTGCCCGCGACGATCGTGGCAAGGATGACAGACTGGAAGTCCCACGAGGTAAGGAAAAAGTGTGCGAATTGCTGTAACAGGTGCAAGCGGAAAGCTCGGACGTGCGGTCGTCGAGCGCCTCCGGGCCTCCGGGAATGCCGTCCATGCCCTCGATGTGGTCGGCGAACGTGGTCCCGGATTCACGCGGGTCGACTTCACGGACTACGGCCAGACCATTGATGCGCTGTTCGGAATCAACGACCGTCACGACGGCCTCGACGCGGTCGTGCACCTCGCGGCGGCACCGGCCGGTGGCATCCTGCCCGACTCCCAGACCTTCCACAACAACATGTCGGCGACCTTCAACGTGTTTCAGGGTGCCCGTCGCGCGGGGATCACGACAATCGTTTATGCCTCGAGCGAGACGGTGCTCGGCATCCCGTTCGAGACGCCGCCGCCCTACATTCCCGTCGATGAGGACTACGACACCCGGCCCGAGAGCATCTACTCGGTGACCAAGCACCTCGAGGAGCAGCTCGCCCAGAAACTGGTGCGCTGGGATCCGAAGCTGAGCATCGCCGCACTGCGCTTCTCCAACGTGATGGAGGTTGCTGACTACGCGCCGTTCCGAAGCTTCGATGCGGATGCCGGCATCCGCAAGTGGAATCTCTGGGGGTACATCGATGCCCGGGATGGCGCACAGGCGGTCGAGCGTGCGCTCGCTCTCGCGAAGCCTGGCTTCGAGGCCTACATCATCGCCGCGGCCGACACCGTGATGTCGCGGTCGAGCGCGAGTCTCGCGGCAGAAGTTTTCCCCTCCACCGCCGTCACCCGGGAGCTCGGGGAGCACGAGACCCTACTCTCGATCGAAAAAGCTCGACGGGTGCTTGGATTCGAGCCGGAGCACTCCTGGCGCGACCACGCGTAACTCGGAGACTCCCGAGAACGTCGCCCATGCTTCGCCCTGAGTGACGCGAACTGCGGCAGATTGTCGCTTCGATCGGGGTAATAGCGACCAAGTGGCGCAGTTCGCGAGAGTTGGCCCCGGATCCAGCGGATGCGACTCGCGTCCAGAGCGTGCCGTCACGATTTGCACCGGTCCGGCGCATCCCGTACGCTTCAGGGAGCCACAGACCGCCGGTTATCGGTGCGCAGAGATTCAGAAATGATGATCCGCCCCGATCGAAGGTCCGCAGCATCCGATTCGGGTGCGACGGAAACCTGCGCAGGTGTATTGAGAACTCCTTCGGGGTCACCCCGAAGAATTTGCTCCGTGCGCCAGCGCCGGAGCCCTTTTTTGTTTAACGCAAAAAGACGACGCGGTCCGGGTCGAAGACATAACGCATCACCAATCCACCTAGGAGCCACATGGCGAACAAGGAAGCTTCGGTTGCCGAGCTCACGGACAAGTTCCGCGACTCGACCGCCGTACTGCTCACCGAGTACCGCGGGCTCACTGTTGCTCAGCTGAAGACGCTGCGCACCACCCTCAGTGAGCACGCCACCTATGCCGTGGTGAAGAACACGCTGACCAAGATTGCGGCCAACAACGCGGGGATCTCGTCATTCGACGAGGAACTCGTCGGTCCATCCGCAATCGCATTCGTACACGGTGACCCGGTCACCGTTGCGAAGGGTCTTCGCGACTTCGCCAAGGCAAACCCCCTGCTCGTGATCAAGGGTGGTTACTTCGACGGTAACCCCCTCACACCCGCAGAGGTCATCAAGCTCGCCGACCTCGAGACCCGAGAGGTGCTGCTCGGCAAACTTGCCGGCGCCTTCAAGGCTTCGCTGTTCGGTGCTGCCTACATGTTCAACGCACCGCTCGCCAAGGCCGTTCGCACGGTCGACGCGCTGCGCGAGAAGCAGGATTCCGCGTCCTAATTCCCTCACCGGGATTGGCAACGCGGTTCACACACGAAATAACAAGGAGAAAAATCATGGCAAAGCTTTCAGGCGACGACCTCATCGAAGCATTCAAGGAGCTCACGCTCATTGAGCTCAGCGAGTTCGTCAAGAAGTTCGAAGAGGTCTTCGAGGTCACCGCGGCCGCGCCCGTCGCAGCTGCCGCTGCCGGTGGAACCGCCGCCCCCGTCGAAGAGGTCGAAGAGAAGAACTCCTTCGATGTCGTCCTCGAGTCCATCGGTGACAAGAAGATCCAGGTCATCAAGGAGGTCCGTGCCCTCACGAGCCTCGGCCTCGGCGAGGCCAAGGCCGTCGTAGACAACGCCCCCGGCGTTGTGCTCGAAGGCGTCAACAAGGAGACCGCCGAAAAGGCGAAGGCTCAGCTCGAAGAGGCCGGCGCAACCGTCACCCTCAAGTAGTCGATAGCGGGATCGTTCGTCCCATGGGGTGATCGTTCTCGCACGATTCCCTCGGCCCCCGCGCCTGCCCTCGAGGCAGGCTCGGGGGCCGTAGTCATGCTCGGGGCGGATGAGTGCGGGCTAATCAGTGTGGGTGAATCAGTGCGGCCGAGGAGGGGCAGTCGTGCTGCGGCGCACGACGAAGTCGACAGGAATCCCGATTCGCTCGTTGGCGAGCACCCCGGCTCCAGGTCCGAGCCGGCTGAGGATGAGCTGAACCGCACGCTCACCCTGAATGCTCGGATGCTGTTCAAGGGTCGTCAGACCGAACAATTCGGCGAGATCATGACCGTCGATTCCGACGACCGATAACTGCGCAGGCACTGAAATACCGAGCTCGCGGGCGGCGAGCATCACGCCGATTGCGATCTCATCGCAGCCGGCGACGATGGCCGTTGGCCGGGTCGATGGATCGGACAGTGCCGCGAGCGCACCGGAGTGTCCGCCGGGGATCGAGTACGCAACCGCGCGGAAGTCGTTGTTGTGCGAGAGCCCCGCAGCGGCGAGGGCCTTCCGGAAACCGTCGAGGCGCTGGGTGTGCACGGCGAAATCCATCTGCTCGTTGGGGTCCCCACCGAGATGCATGATTCGGGTGTGTCCCAGGCTGATGAGGTGCTCGGTGAGAAACCGCGATGCGCCCGTATCGTCGATACTCAGGGTGGAGATCTCGGGGATATCTCCTCCGATTCCGACGATGGGCTTACCGAGGGCATTGAGCGATTGCACCTCGTAAGCGCTGAGCGAGATGGCAACGGCAATCACCGCATCCACGCGTTTGCGTGCCAAAAAGTAGTCGAAGACGCGCTGTCGCCGAACGGCATCATCGTGTAGCCGGTAAAGCGTGAGGTCATAATCGGCCGAAATCAGCGCGCTTTCGATCCCTTCGAGCACCTCGGCAAAGAACCAGCGGTTGACGAACGGGATGACGACTCCGATATTGCGTGTGTGCCCGGTCGCGAGGCTGGAGGCGATCGATGACGGGATGTAGGCAATTTCTGCCGCAGCGTTCTTCACCCGGGCCCTGGTCTGCTCTGAGACATAACCGTTGCCGCTGAGCGCACGGGAGGCCGTGGACTTCGAGACGCCAGCGAGGCGAGCGACATCGGCGATTACGCTCACGGGCACCTCAGATTCGACAACGTTGACGGGCGATGGTTCATCCTATGCATGTCTGAGGCATTGTGGGAAATGCACCACATTTCCGGGTGGTGCGCTCTAGCGGTTTGCCCTTCCGGAGTGGGCACATGCGAGCGATGTAACGAAAACGTTAGACGATACCTCAGAATAAGTGCTTGCAGAATGAGTGGATCACCCGTACGTTGTCCTATGGAACCGGTTCCCTATTTCGAGCGGCAACCCGTCAGGCTCGATGTGTACTAATTCCATTCCTATGCCCCAATCCCAACCCTCAACGAGGAGGAGTCACATGAGTTCGACCCCGCTCCGCAGCTCAACACACGGCAAGAAGCTCCACCGCAGGTTCACTGCACCGATCGCCATCTTCACCATCGCCGGGCTCACACTCGCGGGTTGTTCGGCATCCGGTGGTGGCAGCACCTCCGCCAAGGGCCCCGGTGACGCCGGCAAGGCCGACGGCGTCGTGACCATTTATGGCACCATCGTTGACACCGAATCAGAACTTCTCCAAAAGTCGTGGGCCGACTGGGAGAAGAAGAACAAGATCACGATCAAGTACGAGGGATCGAAGGAATTCGAGACGCAGATCAGCGTTCGCGCCCAGGGTGGCAATGCCCCCGACATCGCGATCTTCCCGCAGCCCGGACTCCTCAAGGATCTCGCCTCGCGTGACCTCATTCAGCCGGAGCCTGCCGCGGCAGCAGCCAACGTGAAGAAGTACTGGTCGGCGGACTGGGCCGGGTATGCCTCGTCCGGCGGAACGCTCTACGCCTCGCCACTGATGGCGAGCGTGAAGGGCTTCATCTGGTACTCGCCGGCAAAATTCACGGAGTGGGGCGTCGAGGTTCCCAAGACCTACGCTGAGCTCCTCACCCTGACGAAGACCATCCAGGAGAAGACGGGCAAGGCCCCGTGGTGCGCGGGCTTCGGATCGGATGCGGCAACGGGCTGGCCGGGCACGGACTGGGTCGAAGACCTCGTACTCCGCCAGGCCGGTGCCGAGACCTACGACAAGTGGGTCACTCACAAGATCCCGTTTACAGACCCGGCAATCAAGAAGGCGTTTGACTCCGTTGGCGAGATTCTCAAGAACCCGGCCTACACGAACGCCGGTCTCGGCGACGTGAAGTCGATCAACGCCACGCCGTTCGGTGATGTTGCCCGCGTCATCGGAAACGGCAGCTGCGCGATGACCCATCAGGCATCATTCTTCGATGGATTCATCCAGGACCCGAAGAATGGCAACGCGACTGTCGGACCGGATAAGCAGATTTGGGCCTTCATCACCCCACCGACCGACGCGAGTGCCGGCCCGGCCGTCACCGGTGGTGGCGAAATGGTCGCCGCGTTCTCTAATGACGCCGACACCCAAAAGGTGCAGGCGTACCTGTCCAGCCCCGAGTGGGCGAACAGCCGCGTCAAGCTCGGTGGTGTGATCAGCGCCAACAATGGTCTCGATCCGGCCAGCGCATCCAGCCCGATCCTGCAGTCTGCGATTAAGACCCTCCAGGACCCGAAGACGACGTTCCGTTTCGACGGGTCTGACCTCATGCCCGGGGTTGTCGGTGCCGGCTCGTTCTGGACCGGCATGGTCGACTGGATCAACGGCAAATCGACGGACGAGGTACTGAAGACCATCGACGCGTCCTGGCCGTCAAGCTAGCGGTGCAGGCACCGAGATAACATCCCAGCGTGGCTGGCCGACAGGAGAATTTCCCTGTCGGCCGGTCACGCCCATTGCTACGGTAGCTAATGCAACTGCAGGCTCCTGAGTCCATTGACGTACTCGAAAAGGGCACGATGTCAGATTTCTTTCGCTGGATTGCGACGCTCCCCGCGTTGGCTCAGATCCCCCTCGTGGTCGGCGCGTTCGTCGCTGTCGTCGCGGTCATCCTGTTCTTCGTCGAGATCGCTCCGCGTTCCGGACGGCGCTACACGGTCATCCGCCTCGCAGTGTGCGTTCTCACGCCGCTCGTCATGTTCCTGTTTCTCGGCTCGGTGCTGTGGGCAGCCGCGGTCGCCGCAGTGCTCGGCGGAATCTTCTTCATCCTCGACTACCGCGCGAAGAAGGGGGCGGGCTACCTCATGCAGTTGGTCGGTTTTCTCGCCCCGGCCCTGATCCTGCTCCTTGTTGGCCTGGTCTACCCGACGATCTTGACGACGATCGCCGCGTTCCAGAACAACCGCGGTAATCGATTTGTGGGTGTCGAGAACTTTGTCTGGATCTTCACGCAGCCGACCGGCATCCGGGTCGTGCTGAATACGGTCATCTGGGTGCTCATCGTTCCGGCGTTCTCCACGGCGATCGGGCTCGCATACGCCGTCTTCATCGACAAGTCGCGCGGCGAGAAATTCTTCAAGATCTTGGTGTTCATGCCCATGGCGATCTCGTTCGTCGGGGCCAGTATCATCTGGAAGTTCGTCTACACGGCCCGCCCCGAAGGACAAAACCAGATCGGCCTGCTCAACCAGATCGTGGTCGCCTTTGGCGGTCAGCCCACCGACTTCGTCTCGAACTCCCCGTGGAATACCCTCTTCCTCATCGTCGTACTCGTCTGGATCCAGACCGGGTTCGCAATGGTCGTGCTTTCGGCGGCCATCAAGGGCGTGCCGACCGAGCAGCTGGAGGCCGCGGAACTGGATGGTACGAATGCCTGGGAGCGGTTCGTCAATGTGACCGTGCCGGGCATCCGCTCTTCCCTCATAGTCGTGCTCACCACGATCTCGATTGCGTCTTTGAAAGTGTTCGACATCGTGCGCACTATGACGGCCGGGGCCAACAGCACGAGCGTCATCGCCAATGAGATGTATACGCAGTGGAAGGGCTTCGAAAACGGGCGCTCGGCCGCGTTCGCGCTGGTGCTCTTCGTGCTGGTCTTACCCATCGTCATCTACAACGCACGGCAGATTCAGAAGCAGAGGGAGATCCGATGAGCGCTGTCACCCCCATCGACCTACCGATCGACGCAGCAACCCGACGCGCCCTCGGGAGGGGCGAACTCGCGGCAGAGCGCAGCGTGACCAAGCGCACCAAGAGACGCCTCACCAGTCGCGGGGCGACCATCGCGTCTCTCATCATCGCCGTTCTCTGGACGGTGCCGACTTTCGGGCTCTTCATCTCCTCCATCCGTCCGGCTGCGCTGATCAACACCACCGGGTGGTGGACCATCTTCCAGAATCCCGGGCTTACCTTCGACAACTATTCGCAGGTTCTGAAGGCAGGCAACAGCCAGCTGAACCTCGCACAGGCGTTCATCAATTCGATCGCCATCACGCTGCCGGCGACCTTGATTCCGCTCACCCTCGCGAGCCTTGCCGCCTACGGGTTCGCCTGGATGAATTTCCGTGGCAAGAACTGGATGTTCATCGGGGTGTTTGCGCTGCAGATCGTGCCACTGCAGATGGCCCTTGTTCCCCTCCTGAGCCTGTTTTCCCGCGGCCTCAGCATCGGCGATGTCCAGGTGTTTTCTGGATTGAATGCGGGCGGCTCCTACACGCAGGTCTGGATCGCACACACGATCTTCGGACTTCCTCTCGTCATTTTCCTGCTCCATAACTTCATCGCGGAGTTGCCCGCAGAACTGATCGAAGCGGCGCGCGTGGATGGGGCGGGGCACGGGCAGATCTTCTTCCGAATCGTGCTTCCGCTCACCATGCCGGCCATCGCCTCGATTGCGATATTCCAGTTTCTTTGGGTCTGGAACGACCTGCTGGTGGCACTGGTCTTCGCCGACGGTCAAGTGGCCCCGATGACCAAGTTGCTCGCGGAGATCACCGGTGGTCGCGGCCAGGACTGGCAGCTACTCACCTCGGGGGCGTTCATCTCGATACTCGTTCCGCTCCTGGTGTTCTTCGCGCTCCAGCGGTTCTTCGTGCGCGGCCTGCTCGCGGGCAGCACCAAGGGCTGAGGCATCCGCAGCTCCCTGAAGCGGTCAAGTTGCGCCGAGGGCGAATGCGCCACGGATTATCAGGGTGCCTGCGTACAGTAATTGAGTGAGTGGAATGCGTGGCGGTAGCACCCCAGTGGGGCGGATGGGTAAGCAGCGCACCCGCATAAGCGGCTCCGATGCGGAGGCCCAGAAGGCCGCGAATGAGGATGCCCCGAGTATTCCCAACTTGCTCGGCCGCATCACGGAGCTGTTCCAGCCTCACCGCCGGGCACTGATCATCACCGCAATACTCGTGATTATCGGCGCTGCACTCTCCGTGCTGCCCCCCTTGCTCACCCGCCAGGCGTTCGACGTCGGGCTCTTCCCGCCCGTGGGCCGACCGAACTTCTCGGTGCTGCTCGAGATCGTCGGGCTCATGATCGTGATTTACGTCACTTCTGCGGGGCTCGGGGTCTGGCAGACCTTCCTCACCGCCACGGTCGGCAACAGGGTGATGGGTGCGCTGCGGGTGCGGCTGTTCGGGCACCTCCAGAAAATGGAGCTGGCGTTTTTTACCCGCACCAAGACCGGCGTGATTCAGTCCCGTCTGCAAAACGACGTCGGTGGTGTGTCGAGCGTGCTCACCAACACCGTGGCGAGCGTGCTGGGTAATACGGTGACAGTCGCCGCCGCATTCGTGAGCATGCTCGTGCTGTCCTGGCAGCTCACGATTGTGGCCGTGATCCTGATGCCGATCCTGGTGATCGCCCAGCGTCGGGTGGGTCGAGTGCGGGCGAAAATCGCGACCAAGACCCAGGAATCGCTCAGTGACATGACCGCGATCACACAGGAAACCCTGTCGGTGTCGGGCATCCTGCTCGCCAAGAGTTTCAACCAGCAGGGAACTGAGGTCGCGCGGTACAGCGGCGAGAACGACAACCAGGTCCGGCTGCAGGTGCGCGAGCAGATGAGCGGCCAGTGGTTCTTTGCCATGGTGCAGATCTTCCTCGCCATCATCCCGGCCGTCATTTACCTGTGCACCGCGTGGCTGCTCTCCAACAGCGTGCCGGTCACCGCCGGCACGATCGTTGCCTTCACGACGGTGCAGGCTCGGCTGATGTGGCCGCTTCTCGGACTCATGCGAGTCGCGCTTGACCTGCAGACCTCGCAGGCGCTGTTTGCTCGAATCTTCGAGTATCTCGACCTGCATCCCGCGATCTCGGATGCCCCGAATGCGCACCCGGTCAACGCCGCAAAGCTCGGTCACGTGCAGTTCGACAACGTGGTGTTCGCCTACCCCGACTCCGGGGATGACACACCTCCGACCCTCAAGGGGGTCTCCTTTGCGATTGAACCGGGAAAATTCGCCGCCTTTGTCGGGCCGTCCGGAGCGGGTAAGACCACGGTGTCCTACCTCATCCCCCGATTGCACGATGTGACGGGCGGCCGAATCCTGTTCGCCGGGGACGACGTGCGCGAGCTTGAGCAGGATTCCCTGGTGGCCAACATCGGCATCGTCAGCCAGGAGACCTATCTGTTCCACGCCACGATCGCCGAGAACCTGCGCTATGCGAAGCCGGGCGCGACGGATGCGGAGCTCGAGCGCGCGGCGCGCGCCGCGAACATCCATGACACCATCGTGTCGTTCCCGCTGGCCTACGACACCGTCGTCGGCGAACGCGGATACCGCCTGAGCGGAGGTGAGAAACAGCGCATCGCTATCGCGAGGGTCTTGCTCAAGGACCCGCGGGTTCTCATCCTCGATGAAGCTACGAGCGCCCTGGACTCCATCTCTGAACGGATCGTGCAGGAAGCCCTTGATACGGCTTCAGCTGGCCGCACAACCATCGCCATCGCACACCGTCTCTCGACGATCGTGGCTGCGGATGTCATCTTCGTGGTCGATGCCGGGCGCATTGTGGAGCAGGGCAGCCACGCCGAGCTCACCGCGCTCGGCGGCGTGTACGCCCGTCTCTACAGCCAGCAGGTCACCCAGCGCGAGTAGTTACCCAACTGTGCCCGGACCTCGCTGGTAGATTGGGATCACTATGAAGTTTGCCAATAGCGTGATCGACCTGGTCGGAAATACGCCCCTCGTCAGGCTCAATCGAGTCACGGATGGCATCGCGGCCACCGTGCTCGTCAAGGTGGAGTATCTCAACCCCGGCGGATCGTCAAAAGACCGCATTGCCACCCGAATCATCGATGCCGCGGAGCGCGACGGACTTCTGAAGCCGGGCGGCACCATCGTCGAACCCACGTCGGGTAACACCGGCATCGGGCTCGCGCTCGTCGCGCAGCAGCGTGGCTACCGCTGCGTCTTCGTGCTGCCCGACAAGGTGGGCGAAGAGAAGCGCAACGTGCTGCTGGCCTACGGTGCTGAGATCGTCGTCACCCCCACTGCCGTCGCGCCAGACAGCCCGGAGTCCTATTACTCGGTCTCGGATCGGCTGGCCCGCGAGATCCCCGGGGCGTTCAAGCCCAATCAGTACGCCAACCCCAACGGTCCGCTGAGCCATTACGAGACCACCGGGCCGGAGGTCTGGCGCGACACGGAGGGGGAGATCACCCACTTCGTCGCAGGAGTCGGCACCGGCGGCACAATCAGCGGCGTCGGCAAGTACCTCAAGGAGGTCTCGGGCGGTGCGGTCACTATCATCGGGGCCGATCCGGAAGGGTCCGTGTACTCCGGCGGCTCCGGTCGCCCGTATCTGGTCGAGGGTGTCGGGGAAGACTTCTGGCCGGCGGCCTACGACGGATCCGTTGTCGATGAGATCATCGCCTCGTCCGACGCCGAATCATTCGAGATGACCCGGCGCCTCGCGCGCGAGGAAGGCTTACTCGTTGGAGGGTCGAGCGGCATGGCCGTGGCATCCGCCCTCAAAGCCGCACGCCTACTGCCGGCCGAGGCGGTAATGGTGATCCTGCTTCCGGACGGTGGCCGAGGCTACCTCAATAAGATCTTCAGCGAGAAGTGGATGCAGTCCTACGGCTTCACGCAGGTCTCGGACGAGAAGACGGTCGCTGATGTCGTCGGCCACAAGTCCGGGTCGCTGCCAGCCCTCGTGCATGTGCACCCCTCTGACACGGTTCGTGACGCCATCCAGATCATGACCAAATACGGCGTTTCGCAGCTGCCAGTGCTCTCCGCCGAACCGCCGGTCGTGATCGGTGAGGTGGTCGGCGCGATCGAAGAGAAGACACTGCTCGAGCAGGTGTTCAGCGGCGACGCGAGCATGACCGATCCGGTGGGGAAATTTATTGGAGCTCCGCTGGGTTTGATAGGAGTGTACGAACCGGTGAGCAAAGCGCGAACTGCCTTCGGCACAGCGGATGCCCTGCTCGTTACCGAGAATGGAAAACCGATCGCTGTCGTCACGCGGCACGATCTGCTCACCTATCTCTCTGACTGACCGCATTCCTCAGACAAGCCCCGGCAACAGAAAAGCTCCCGTAACAGGAAAGACCACCGTGACCGACTTCTCTACCCGCGCCATCCACGCAGGCCAGGCCTTCGACCCGAGCACCGGCTCGGTCATTCCGCCGATCTACCAAACCTCCACGTTTGTGCAGAAGAGTGTCGGTGACCTGCGTGGTGGCTACGAGTACGCCCGTAGCGCGAACCCCACCCGAGACTCCCTGCAGCTACTTCTCGCCGATCTCGAGGGGGCGAAGCACGGGTTCAGCTTCGCATCCGGCCTCGCCGGGGAAGACACTCTGCTGCGGTCGATCCTGACTCCTGGCGACCACGTGATCATGGGCAACGACGTCTACGGTGGCACGCACCGGCTGGTCAACCGGGTCTTTGTGCCGTGGGGCATCGGACTCGACACGGTGGAGATGACCGACCTCGACGCGGTGCGCGCGTCGATCCGTCCGAATACGCGGGTGCTCTGGGTGGAGACGCCGAGTAACCCGCTCATGAAGATCAGCGATATTGCCGCGCTCGTGGATATCGGGCACGCCGCCGGCGTGATCGTTGTCGTCGACAACACGTTCGCGTCCCCCTATCTGCAGAACCCCCTGGCTTTCGGAGCCGATGTCGTCACGCACTCGACCACCAAATACCTCGGGGGGCACTCCGATGTACTCGGCGGTGGCGTCGTGCTCAACGACGACGATCTCGCCGAGAAGATCGGCTTCCTGCAGTTCGCCATCGGACCGGTCTCCGGCCCGATGGATGCCTGGCTCACCGTGCGCGGCATCAAGACCCTCGCCGTACGCATGGAGCGCCACACGGCGAACGCGCACGCGATTGCGGAGTCACTGGTGGGACATCCGGCGGTCGAGCGCGTCTACTACCCGGGCCTTCCGGGCCATCCCGGCCATGAGCTTGCCGCTCGACAGATGCGTGGGTTCGGTGGCATGCTCTCCGTTTCTCTCAGCGCCGGCCCGCATGCCGCGCGGGCATTCGCCGAGTCGACGGAGCTGTTCCAGCTCGCAGAGTCTCTCGGGGGCGTCGAGTCACTTATCGGGTACCCGTCAGAGATGACACACGCTTCGGTGCGCGGCACGGCGCTCGCCGTGCCGGAGAACCTGGTGCGACTCTCGGTGGGGATTGAGGGCGTCGATGATCTTCTCGCGGATGTGCACAGCGCGCTGGATCGGGTTGTCCGCAGCTGAGGTGCAGCTGGGCAGCGATCGCGGACATCCCTGCGGGCACCCGCCCAGCCCGCTTTTTGGCCCCTGGACCTCGTCGTTCCGCCGGAGCCGAATCCGCCGCCGCAGGCAGAGGAGATCAGTGAGATGTACAACCGTTGCATTAACTTCTTGACGACGGCCTGCCTGATGATGCATGCTCGTCAGCATGCCTGCAACAACGCAATCCCCTCCGCAGGGCGACCGGAATCCCGGATCACAATCGGCTCTGCGCGAGCTCAACCGACAGCGAGTGATTAGTTCCCTGCTCGGAAGTGGTCCACTGACCCAGGCCGAGCTGGCGAGACAGACCGGGCTGTCCACCGCGACCGTGTTCAATATCGTGAAGATGATGCTGGCGAGCGGATCCATCGAAACCCAACCGACCACCAGCTCCGGGCGTCGGGCCCTTCTTGTTCGATTGCGTAACAATGGCGCCGTCGCCGTTGGTGTCGATTTCGGCCGACGCCACTTACGCATCGTTATCGTGACCCTCGGATTCGAGGTTGTCGCGGAGCAACATGTCGAACTGCCGATCGGACACCGCGCAGAAGCGAGCCTCGATCGAGCATCACAGTTGCTGTCCGGGATGCTCGAGGAGCAGAACATCCCGCCGGCGGCCGTGCTTGGTGTCGGGGTCGGCATTCCCGGACCGATTGATCGGCGCACCGGCACGGTTGTGCAGGGTGCGATCCTGCCGGAGTGGGTGGGCATCCACCTAAATGATCTCGAAAAGCCCCTGAATTTCCCGGTGGTTTTCGATAATGATGCGAATCTGGGGGCTCTTGCGGAGGTTACCTGGGGCACTCACAACACCGTCAAAAATCTCGTCTTCGTGAAGATCGGCAGCGGTATTGGTGCCGGTCTCATCCTGGATGGGCACCCGTTTTCGGGCAATTTCGGGATCACCGGTGAGATCGGGCACCAAACTATCGCCGACAACGGAATTCCTTGCCACTGCGGTAATCGCGGGTGCCTTGAGACCGTCGCATCCACCTCGGCGATGATGGCGCTTCTCGGTACCCGCGCCCCGGTTACGACCTCGGACATCATCCGGAACGCTCTCGCTGGCGACGCCGCGACACTGCGCGTGATGGATGATGCTGGCGCAGCGATCGGCCGCGGGCTGGCGAGTATCGCGAATCTGATCAACCCGGAGGTGATTGTCATCGGCGGGCCACTGGCTAGTCTTGGGCAGATTCTGCTTGCCCCGATCACGCGTGGACTATTGCGCCATGCAGTGCCAAGCGTTGGTGAAGCAACCCGTCTGGTGATGTCTTCCCTCGGTGATCGCGCGGAGGCGCTCGGGGCCGCATCCCTCGTGTTGCAGTCTCCGGGGCTGCTTCGCGGATGACAATTTCCGGGGCGCAGTGACGCTATTGCGTTCACAACTTGATGACAACCCGAGAAAATCGGCTTAGACTCACAGCGATCGATTTCTTCTCCAAAACGAGACAAGGTAGTCCGGCGTGACACAACAGGCGTCCTTCCCAGTTGCACACCTGAACGACCCTCGCCTCTCGGCGAGTTCTGCTGATGGAGCGGGGGTGCACCGTGGCGAATGAAACCGTGATCCTTGAGATGCGTTCGATAACCAAAGAGTTCCCGGGCGTGAAGGCGTTGGATGGTGTCTCGCTCAGCGTCAAAGCCGGCGAGATCCACTCCATCTGCGGTGAAAACGGCGCGGGCAAGTCGACACTCATGAAGGTGTTGTCGGGTGTGTACCCCTTTGGGAGCTACCGGGGTGACATCGTGTTCCAGGGGCACGAGTCACGCTTCAAGGACATCGGCTCGAGCGAAGCCGCCGGCATCGTGATCATTCATCAGGAGCTCGCGCTCATCCCGGAGTTGTCGATCACAGAAAATATTTTTCTCGGCAACGAGCCGCGCCGCTTCGGTGTCATCGACTGGGTACAGGCCAAGAAGCGCGCGGTCGACCTGCTCGCCCGCGTTGGTCTCGAAGACGATCCCGATACTCAGATCAAGAACATCGGCGTCGGCAAGCAACAGCTTGTGGAGATCGCAAAGGCGCTCAACAAGTCGGTGAAGCTGCTCATTCTCGATGAGCCGACAGCTGCGCTGAACGAGGCCGACTCCCAACATCTGCTCGACCTCATTCTCGGTCTCAAGGGTCGCGGAATCGCATCGATCATGATCTCCCACAAGCTCAACGAGATCGAGCAGATTTCGGACTCAATCACCATCATTCGAGACGGCAAGACAATCGAGACGCTCAACGTGAAAGCCGACGGCGTTGATGAGGATCGAATCATCCGCGGCATGGTCGGCCGTTCACTCGAGAACCGCTTTCCTGAGCGCACCGCCGAGATCGGCGAGGTCTTCTTCGAGGTCAGAAATTGGACGGTGCAGCATCCGCTCACTGCCGAGCGCATGGTGGTCAAGAATTCCAACTTCGTCGTGCGGCGTGGTGAGGTGGTCGGCTTCGCCGGACTCATGGGGGCCGGCCGTACCGAACTCGCGATGAGCCTGTTCGGCCGCTCCTACGGAACCTTCATCTCCGGGCAGGTCTTCAAAGACGGCGAAGAGATCAAGTTGCGCAACGTCACCGAGGCGATTGCACACGGCCTCGGGTATGTGAGCGAGGATCGCAAAGCGCTCGGGCTCAACCTGCTCGACGACATCCAGAATTCCATCGTGTCAGCGAAGCTGACCAAGATCGCGAAGCTGTCGGTGATCGACAAGGTCGAAGAACACCGGGTCGCCGAGGGATACCGCAAGAGCCTCCGGATCAAGGCACCACGGGTAAACGAGGGTGTCAATACGCTGTCAGGTGGCAATCAGCAGAAGGTCGTTCTTGCGAAGTGGATGTTCACCGATCCCGACCTGCTGATTCTCGACGAGCCCACGCGAGGTATCGACGTCGGTGCGAAGACCGAGATCTACGGAATCATCCGTGACCTCGCGTCCTCTGGCAAGGGCATCATCCTCATTTCCTCCGAACTGCCGGAACTGCTCGGTGTCTCGGACCGCATCTACACGATCTTCGAGGGCGCGATTACGAACGAAATGAGCGCCGTCGAAGCGAATCCCGAGTCCCTGATGAAGAGCATGACCTCAGCGAAGAAGAAAGCCACCCTGATATGAGCGAACCAGTCACCGCGGCCAAGAAATCTGGCGGCATCCGCGACCTCGGCAAGATGTTCGGCAGTGGATCGAGCGGGCGGCAGGTCGGCATACTCGCGGCGCTGGTCGTCATCATCATCTTCTTCCAGATCACGACCGGCGGCCTCACCCTCGACCCGACCAACCTGATCAACCTGGTCAACTCGAACGCGTATGTGCTTATCCTCGCGATCGGGATGGTGATGGTGATCATCGCCGGTCATATCGACCTGTCGGTCGGCTCGATTGCGGCATTTGTTGGAATCGTCGTTGCAACGTCGATGGCGAGCTGGCAGTTCCCCTGGCCCGTCGCAATCCTTCTCGGCCTGACCCTCGGTCTCGTCATCGGCGTCTGGCAGGGCCTCTGGGTCGCCTACGTCGGGGTGCCGGCATTCATCGTCACGCTGGCCGGAATGCTCATCTTTCGGGGAGCGAACCAGTACTTCGGCAACTCCACCAGTGTCACGGTGCCGTCCGACTACACCTTTATCGGAGCCGGATTCCTGCCGGATTTCGGGCCAGACACGACCTACAGCAACGGCACGCTGATCCTCGGCCTGATCGTCGCCATCGTCGTAATTGTGCGGGAATGGCGCCTGCGCAGCACCCAGAGAAAGATGGGATCCGAGACGTCGCCACTGTGGGTGAGTGTCGTGAAGGTCGTGATACTGGACGCGCTCGTGGTCTACGCGACCCTCCTGTTCGCCGGCGGACGCATCGGTACGAGCTTTCCGGTCTCCGGAATTATCCTCGGTGTGCTGGTGCTGGTCTATTCGTTTATCACGCGGAACACCACTTTTGGCCGCCACATTTATGCCGTCGGAGGCAACTGGCACGCCGCGGAGCTTTCGGGCGTCAAGATCAAACGAATCAACTTCTTTGTCATGATGAATATGGCCTTCATCGCATCCATAGCCGGCATGATCGGCGTGGCCCGTGCCGGTGCCTCCGGTGCGGCTGACGGCGTCGGCTGGGAGTTGGATGCCATCGCTGCGGTCTTCATCGGCGGGGCGGCGGTTTCTGGCGGCATCGGAACCATCGTCGGATCCATCATCGGTGGGCTCGTGATCGCGGTGCTGAACAACGGCCTGCAACTACTCGGCGTCGGAATCGACCGGGTGCAGATCATCAAGGGACTGGTGCTCTTGATCGCGGTCGGAGTGGATGTGTGGAGCAAGAAACAGGGCAGACCCTCCATCATCGGCTTGATGACCCGCAACCGCAGTGCGCTCACGGATGCTCAGTCCGGTGCGCAGGTAAACACCCGGGTCGACCGTCCGTCGGTCGAGCCAACCGACAGCACGGAGGAATCGGTGCGTCCACAGTCCACTACACCGAACTGACTATTCGTGCGTAGTCCCTGGGAACGATGACTGTTCCCAAATTTCACCATGGCACCACAAAAAAAGAAAGTGAATCAACCCATGCGCAAATCTGTCCTCACGACCGTGGCAATCGCCGGCGCCGCACTGTTGGCCCTCTCGGGCTGTTCGACCCGCACCGCCGCTGGAGGTGATTCGGGATCCAACAGTGGACTCAAGGCTGGTTCGATCATCGGAGTCTCTCTTCCGGACAAGACCTCAGAGAACTGGGTTCTCGCCGGGCAGCTCTTCACCGATGCGATCACCAAGGCCGGCTATAAAGCCGATGTGCAGTACGCACCAGCGACCGGCACCGCTGCTGGCCAGGCCGACCAGGTCTCGTCAATGAACACGAAGGGCGCCAAGGTGCTCATCATCGGCGCATACGACGGCAAGCAGCTCGGATCGCAGGTGGCGACCGCCCATGCCAACGGAGCGAAGGTCATCGCGTATGACCGAATCATCCAGAACACCAAGAATGTCGACTACTACGTCGCCTACAACAACGAGAAGGTCGGCGAGCTCCAGGGCCAGGCCCTTCTCGATGGAATGAAGGCGCGCTACCCCGACAAGATGAAATACAACATCGAGCTGTTCTCTGGCTCAGCGACCGATCCGAACGCCGCCGTGTTTTTCGATGGTGCGATGAAGATCCTCCAGCCGAAGATCGCCGACGGAACTGTCACCGTCGTCTCAGGCCAGACGAAGATCACTCAGACGGCGACGCCTGACTGGAAGCCGGAGAACGCCCAGACCCGTATGGATGCCCTCCTCGCGGCAAACTACTCCAGCACGGAGCTGGACGGTGTGCTCTCGCCGAACGACACTCTCGGTCGCGCAATCATCACGTCGATCAAGGCCGCAGGCAAGGCGACACCAGTCATGCCGGTCGTGACCGGACAGGACTCGGAAGCCGCATCCATCCCTCTCATCATGAGCGGGGAACAGTACTCGACCATCAATAAGGACACGGCAAAGCTCGTTGCTCAGGCAATCTCGATGATCAATGACATCGCGAAGGGCAATAAAGCCTCGACGAACTCCCCAGCCACCAATAACGGTGCTGTAGACGTTCCGACCTTCTATCTCGCGCCGGTACTGGTCACGAAGGACAACGCTGCGCAGTCCTACGCGAACAACCCGACCCTTCTGGCGCTCGTCAAGAAGTAGCTCGCTATATCGGTCCGGCCCCCGCGGTTGCGCGGGAGCCGGACTTTTTTGTGCATCGGCTCGGGTGTGGGCCGCGCACCGCGTGGTGCATCGCCAGTGCCGCGTCGGGTGCTCGCCCGTCTGATCAGGCGGTTGCCGCCGCGTACTGCCGCCGGATGATCGCCCGAAAGTCAGGCGCTGGCTCAACCGCCACCGCCACCGGCCACTGCGGCGGTTCGCCAGCGAGAGCCCAGGCGGCCTGACGGGCCGCACCGGCCGCCACATACTCGGCAGCTTCCGGAATCATCACCGGCAGATCGAAGACCTGCGCGGCGATCGCGGCAACAGCCGGGTTGTGCGCCGCACCGCCGATCACGAGAAGGCGTGTCGCCTCCACCCCGTGAGCGGCGACCGCATCGAGTCCTGCTGCGAGCCCGCAGAGCAGTCCTTCAATGGCAGCCCGCGCAAGATTCGGCCGGGTCGCGGAGGCGAGCGTGAGACCGAGCAGCGAGCCGGTCGCATTCGGCAGATTAGGGGTGCGTTCGCCCTCGAAGTAGGGCACGAGCACCAGGCCAGCGGATCCGGGCTCTGCGCTGAGGGCGAGCAGCCCGAGTTCGGTGTGGTCGACGCCGAGGAGTCGGGCGGTGGCATCGAGGATGCGGGCCGCGTTCAGGGTGGCGATCAGCGGCAGGAAACCGCCGGCAGCATCCGCGAATCCGGCGACAGTGCCGGTCACATCGTGGGCAGGGGCGTCGGTAACACCGAAAACAGTGCCGCTGGTACCTATAGAAACGACGACATCCCCCGTACTGGCTCCGAGCCCGAATGCGGCCGCCGCGTTGTCACCGGCGCCCGCCCCGACGAGCAGGTGTGCGGGGAACGCGGTGCTGCCGAGGGCAATTGTGCGGGATTCAGCGGGGGCGAGCACTGTCGGGAGGATGATGTCATCAGCGTTCCGGTGAAGGGCGCGGCTCAACAGATCGAGATCGTAGGCGTTCGTCGAGGCGTTGAAGTAGCCGGTGCCGCTGGCATCCGAACGGTCGGTGATCAGCTCGGTGAGCACCGGGTTGTCGGGGCCGAACCCGCGCAAGCGCCAGGTGAGCCAGTCGTGGGGGAGTGCGACCGCCGCAACTCTCGAGGCGTTCTGCGGCTCGGCATCCGCAAGCCACCTCAACTTGGTGATGGTGATGGATGCCACCGGTACCGTTCCGGTGCGCTCGGCAAACGCCGCTGCCCCGACCTCGTCGATGAGCGCGGCGGCAGCAGGGGCTGATCGTGTGTCGTTCCAGAGCAGGGCCGGGCGGATGATCCGACCTGCACTGTCGAGAACAACCATGCCGTGTTGCTGGCCGCCGATGGAGATCGCCGCAACGTCGGCGAGCCCGCCTGCATCGGCGATCGCGCTCTGAAGTGCCGTGTACCAGAGGTCCGGATCGACCTCAGTGCCGACCGGATGAGTCGCGCGACCGACCCGCACAACCGCCCCGGTTTCAAGGTCGCGAATCATCACTTTGCAACTCTGGGTCGACGAATCGACCCCTGCCACCAGCGTCATGGGGCGGCTATCGGGCACCGAGCAGGTGCTCGAGCGCCAGCTGGTTCAGGCGAACGAAGCCGAAGCCCTTGCCTCCGAAATACGCGTCGGTGTCGAAGTCCTCATATGAGGCACGGTCAGCCAGTAGATCGTCGTAGGTCTCTCCCGCTGAGAGGGTCGGCTCGGCGATTTGCGCGACACGGGAGGCGGTGAGTGCTTCCTGCACCTCTGGATCGGCGCGGAATGCTGCCGCCCGCTCCTTGAGCAGCAGATAGGTGCGCATGTTCGCCGCGGCAGAGTCCCAGACCCCGGTGATGTCCTCGGTGCGGCTCGGCTTGTAGTCGAAGTGGCGCGGACCGTCGTAGGACGCCCCGCCGTTGACTCCGCCATTCTCGAGCAGGTCGACGAGCGCAAACGCGTTGGCGAGATCACCATGCCCGAAGACGAGGTCCTGGTCGTACTTGATTCCCCGCTGGCCGTTGAGGTCGATGTGGAAGAGCTTGCCCTGATACATCGCCTGTGCGATTCCGGAGGCGAAGTTGAGCCCGGCCATCTGCTCGTGCCCGACCTCGGGGTTCACCCCGAAGAGCTCGGGTCGCTCCAGAGTTTCGATGAACGCCATGGCATGCCCGACCGTGGGCAGCAGGATGTCTCCGCGCGGCTCGTTCGGCTTGGGCTCAATAGCGAAGCGGATGTCGTAGCCCTTGTCGGTCACGTACTGGGCAAACATATTCACGGCCTCGCGGTAGCGCTCGAGCGCCCCACGGATGTCTTTGGCCGAATCGTATTCGGCACCCTCGCGTCCGCCCCACATGACGAAGGTCTTCGCACCCAACTCGACTCCGAGTTCGAGCTGCCGCATTGCCTTGCGCATCGCGAAGCGGCGCACCCCGCGATCGTTGGACGTGAATCCTCCGTCTTTGAAGACCGGAGCGCTGAACAGGTTCGTGGTGACCATCGGGATGATGAGGCCGGTGTCGGACAGCGCCTGCTTCAGTCGATCGATCTGCCTCTGGCGCTCGGCATCGTTTGATCCGAATGGGAACAGGTCGTCATCGTGGAAGGTGAGTCCGTAGGCGCCGAGCTCAGCGAGTCGGGTGACCGCTTCGACCACATCGAGCGGGGGCCGGGTCGGGCCGCCGAATGGATCTGCCCCGGTGTAACCGACCGTCCAGAGGCCGAAGGAGAACTTGTCATCACGGGTGGGTAGCGCAATCGTCATTGTCTGTCCTTCAGCATCATTGGTGGATAAAAAGAGTTTGTTGGTTCTGGGAACTTATTGCAAGTCCTGGGGGCCAGTTCCGGATTTCGGATTCTGATTCGGACAGCCCCGAGCATCGATTGTTACTCCCGGGGGAGTTGACTATTCGAAAAAACCGGTCGGATCCGCGAGGAGTGCCTCGAACGCGAGCTCGCTCGCACCGATCATCAGCAGATCTCCCGCCAGCTCGGAGGGCAGGATGTCGACGCCGCGGAATGAGGCATCGAGCGGTCTGTTCCGTCCGAAATCCTCCAGGCGGGTTGGATCGGCCGACTGCAGCGCGGCAAGAAAACCCCCCAGGACGATGAGCCTGGGGTTAAACAGGTTGATCGCATTGCGCAGCGCGATGATGAGCATGTCGAGTTGCCTGGTCACTTCTGCGCGCACGCGAGGGTCGGCACTTAGCGCGAGCGCCCCCGCCAGGCGATCGACCGATTCCGACGTGAGCCCGGTCACTTCGAGGAGCCGGTCCCGCCGCACTTCGGTCTCCAGACATCCGAAGGCGCCGCAGTGGCATTCGATTCCAGTGGGATTCACCATCGTGTGGCCGAGCTCGCCCGCGTATCCCCCGGTGCCTGAGACAGCCATCCCGTTTGCGATTATCCCCCCGCCGATACCGCTGGCCCCGCCGTTGACATAAATAAGATCTTTGACCGAGCGGCCACTACCGAACGAGCTCTCTGCACGGGCGCCCAAATGGGAATCGTTCGCCGCAGAGACGGGAAGATGGGTCGCCTCCTGGAGCATTTCGGCGAACGGCTCGCCGCGCCAGCCCAGGTGGGGCGCGAGTTGCACCAGTCCGTCGGTCTCGCGCACGAGTCCGGGAACGGCCACTCCGATCCCGGCAATTCGGTGTTCGGCGATGAGCTGTGGGCGCAGGGTATCGATGATCTGCGCGGTGATACTCGCGGCCTCGATTGCCGTCGGTGGCTGCGAAAGCTGCTGCCTCACCGTGGTGAGAACCCGGCCACCCAGGCCGACTACGGCCACCGTGATCGCATCGTTTTCGGGGTTCACGGCGAAGCCGACCGGGGTAGCGCTCGGACGCACCATGAGGCTCGGTCGACCCACCTGATTAGTTGACTCGGCACTCTCCTCGCGCACGAGGTCATGTTCGATCAACTCGGAAACGAGAGCTGCGATGGTGGAGCGGTTGAGTCCCATCGCATGGGTGAGCTGCGATCGGCTCAGCCCCCGTGCCTGGTGCACGAGGGTCAGGATTGTCGACAGGTTGTGACGGTGAACCTGGTCATTGCTGTTGCCGCGGGTCCCCGCTGAACCCACGGGCAAGCTCATGCGCATAATCTACTTGCTCCCCGGAGTCGTCGCTGACGACAGTGCATCACGGCCGGGTAAATCAGTTATCAAACCGTGACTCCCTAATATGTTGCCAAGCCCGTCATATTACGTATGCTACGTAAGCCGCGGCTCAATATCGAGTACGGACACCAAGGAGTTTTTTCCTTCCGATCAGAAAGGGAGTGAAATGAAGACCTCTTCATGGATCTCTGTCGCCGTCGTCGTCACCGCCTCAGCACTGTTGCTGAGCGGATGCGCGTCAGGCGGAAGCAGCACCACCAGCAGCGCGGCAGCGACGCCCAAGCGCGCCTGTGTCATCCTTCCGGACTCGGCGTCGTCGCCGCGTTGGGAAAACGGTGACCGCCCCGCACTCATGTCCGCGTTCACCGCGGCTGGCTTCACCGCCGACATCCAGAATGCTCAGGGCGACACCAACAAGTACGCCACCATTGCCGACCAGCTGCTCACCAAGGGCTGCGGCGTCATGATTCTGGTTGATTACAACGGTGCAGCCGTTGCCGTCACCCAGAAGGCGCAGAAGCAGGGCATCCCCGTCATCGCATATGACCGTCCCATCACGACCGGCTCGAAGGACGCGCCGTCGATGCTGGCCGACTACTACGTGTCGTTCGACAATGAGAAGGTCGGAGCCCTGGAGGGACAGTCGATCGTCGACGGCCTCAAGGCTGCCGGAAAAGATGCCGCCACCGCAAAGGTCGTCTACATGGGCGGTGACCCCACCGACGGAAACGCGAAGCTGTTCCACGATGGTGCGGTCAAGGTTATGAGCGCTGCCGGCATCAAGCCAGCCGCTGAGCCAGTCGGAGTCTGGGACGGCGATAAGTCCGCCACCAACTTCGAGCAGGCACTGACCTCTCTCGGTGGCAAGGTCGACGCAGTCTGGGTCGCTAACGACACCAACGCTGCCGGCGTCATCACGGTCCTCGACAAGAACATGTTGAAGGTTCCGGTCTCGGGTCAGGATGCCTCAACAGCAGGTCTGCAGAACGTGCTCCTCGGCAAGCAGACGGCCACCGTCTACAAGCCGTTCAAGCTCGAAGCGACCGCTGCGTCAGACCTCGCGATCGCACTTTTGAAGGGCGAGAAGCCGACTTCGGCGACCATGCTCTACGGCAAGCCGTTCATCGCGGTTGTTCCCGTGCTCGTCACGGCCGACAAGGTGCAGACGGTCATCGATGGAGGCGACGCGAAGGCGTCCGACATCTGCACCGCTGATGTTGCCGCAGCCTGCACGAAGTACGGCGTCAAGTAGCAGCTAAACGTCCCTGAACAGGGACACACCACTGGGGTCGCGCGTCGGTAACTCACGGCGCGCGATCCCGCCGATGCTGCGGCGATGCGACAACTCTCGCATCGCCGCAGCATCGTCTTTAGCGTGCATCAAGAAAGGAACCGTCATGGATGCGCCAATCATCGAATTGACCGACGTGAAGAAAAGCTTCGGACCAGTGAGCGTTCTCAAAGGCGTTTCGCTCAAGGTCTATCCGGGCAAAATCACCGCACTCGTTGGAGACAACGGCGCTGGCAAGTCGACCCTGATCAAAGGACTCGCCGGGGTGCAGCCCTACGACGAGGGTGAGGTGAAATTCCAGGGCGTACCGGTGGCCCTGCACAACCCTCGTGAAGCGGCTCACCTCGGTATCGAGGTTGTGTACCAGGACCTCGCACTCTGCGACAACCTCGACATCGTGCAAAACATGTTCCTGGGTCGTGAAGATATCGAGCTCGGCACCTTCGACGAAGGGAAGATGGAGCGCGCGGCATCCGAGACCCTCCAATCCCTCTCCGTGCGCACGGTCAAGTCGGTGCGTCAGAAAGTTTCGTCGCTCTCTGGTGGACAGAGGCAGACCGTGGCAATCGCGCGCTCTGTGCTCAAGTCGGCGAAGGTCGTCATCCTTGACGAGCCGACGGCGGCGCTCGGTGTCGCGCAGACCGAGCAGGTGCTCGCGCTGGTGAAGCGGCTGGCCGAGCGGGGCGTCGGCGTGCTCATGATCAGTCATAACCTGGTCGACGTCTTTCAGGTCGCCGACTATATCAACGTGCTCTATCTGGGCCAGATGGTCGCGTCGGTGGAGACATCGCGCACGACAAGCGACGACGTCGTCGGCTACATCACCGGGAGCAAGACCTACATCGAGGTGTCAGCGTGACCGCAATAATTTCTCAGGATCTCCCCACGGCGGGCCCACCCGGTGTCATCGGCAGCGGGCAGGACGGCGGGCTCCGTGAGCAGGTGACCGGCTACATCCAGCGTGTCCGAAGCGGTGAAATGGGAGCCCTTCCTGCGGTGGCCGGATTCGTCGTGCTGTGTGTGCTGTTCACCACTCTCAGCCCGTACTTCTTTACCGAGCGTAATTTTGCGAACCTGATGACCCAGGCCGCAACGCTCGTCATGCTCGCCATGGCTCTGGTCTTCGTCATCCTGCTCGGAGAAATCGACCTCTCGGCCGGGGTGACCTCCGGGGTTGCCATGTCACTGTTTGTGGTGCTCTCCAACCCGGGTGGCCTCGCGATGAACTGGGTTCTGGCGCTGCTCATCTCGCTGGCCACCGGTGTGGTGATCGGCCTGTTCATCGGGTTCTTTGTTGCTCGAGTCGGGATCCCCTCGTTCGTGGTGACCCTCGGTCTGTTCCTGGGGTTCCAGGGACTCCAGCTCATCATCATCGGCGATGGCGGTCTCTATCGAATCCAGCAGCCGGAGATCATCGCCATCCAGAACAGCAACCTCCCGGTGTGGGGCGGATGGGTCATGCTCGCCCTGATCCTCACCATCACGCTGGTGACAACGCTCCTCGACCGGCGTCGGAGATCACGGGCCGGTGTTGCCAGTCGCACGATCGCCCTGCTCTGGATCCGGCTCGCAATAATTGCCGTGCTCGGAGGCGTAGTCGTCGGTCTGCTCAGCCAGAACCGCGGCACCGGATTCCTTGCGGTGTCCGGAGTGCCGATCGTTGTTCCCATCACCCTCCTGGTGCTGTGGATCGGCACCTTCGTACTGGACCGCACCAAGTTCGGTCGGTATCTCTATGCCGTCGGCGGCAATCCCGAGGCCGCACGTCGTTCAGGGATCAAGGTCGTCGGCATCAAGTGGGCCGCCTTCGTGGTGTGCTCGACGCTCGCCGTCATCTCCGGCGTCTTCAGTGCAAGCAAAGTCGGATCAGTGGATGCCGCGTTCGGCCGCGATATCGTCCTGAGCGGTGTTGCTGCTGCTGTCGTCGGCGGAGTGAGCCTCTTCGGCGGTCGCGGGCGTCTGATCCATGCTGCCGTCGGGGCACTCGTGATCGCCGTCATCACCAACGGACTCGGCCTGCTCAATCTCCCGGGCGGCGTGAACTTCCTCGTCACCGGTGGCGTGCTCATCCTTGCTGCAACTGTCGATGCGGTGTCGCGGGTGCGAGCGGGCGGGTCGATTCTGCGCAGCTAGCATCTGGACCATCACGGCCGTGCGCGGACATGCTCCTACGCGCGGCCGTGGTGGTTTGCGCGGCGGCCGGGACTGCGCTGCTCGAAGAAGATGGGCAGTGCAGGGAATAGTCGGCAGCTGAGGCCGTTAGTCCTATAAGTGACGACTACCCTGCATCCCGGAGATTCCCTTTCGCGACGGCAGCGGCTCGTCTACGTCATAGTGCTCGGTGCGCTCACCGCTCTCGGTCCATTTACGATCGACCTCTACCTGCCCGCATTCCCCGCCCTGCAAAGAGATCTCTCGGTGTCACCGACGATCATCCAGCTCACACTCACCGCGACGACCCTCGGATTCGCGTTCGGCCAGCTGCTCGTTGGTCCGTGGAGCGACAAGGTGGGCCGGCGTACCCCTCTCATCGTGGCAAGTTCCGTGCACGTGCTCGCCAGCCTCGGGGCCGTGCTCTCTCCCGACATCGTCTGGCTCGGATTCTTCCGGGTGCTGCAGGGTATGGGTGCCGCCGCTGGAGGGGTTGTGGCGATGGCGCTGGTGCGCGACCTGTTCGGCGGTGTGCCGCTGGTGCGGATGCTGTCCAGGCTCGCGCTGGTGAGCGGGCTTGCCCCCATCTTTGCTCCGGTGATCGGTTCGCAGCTTTTGCGCTTCGTCGACTGGCGCGGAATTTTTGTCTTTCTCACTGTATACGGGGTGCTCGTGGTGTTCGCCGCGGTCTTCCTGATTGTCGAGACCCTGCCGCCCGCCCGCCGGGCCGACACCGGGCACAGCACCGCACGCGAGCGCTACGGAGCGATCTTCAGCGATCGCATCTTTGTGGGGGTGGCCATTATCGGCGCGATGACCTTCTCCGGATTGTTCGCCTATCTTTCCTCTTCCTCTTTCCTGTTCCAGGAGGTCTACGGACTCAACGCGCAAGAGTTCGGACTGCTGTTCGCCATCAATTCCCTCGGCGTCGTGGCCGGTGTGCAGGTGAGCTCGCGACTCGTTCGCCGGGTCGGACCGCAGTGGATCCTCGCCTTCTCGACGCTGGTGCTGCTCATCTCATCGCTCACCATCGTGCTCCTCGATACGCTCAACGTGGGGCTGCTCGGCATCCTGATCCCGCTCTGGTTCTACATCGCGGCCTGCGGTTTTGGTTTTCCGCTTGTTCAGGTGCTTGGACTGGTGAACCATGCCGGTGAGGCTGCCACCGCGGCATCCGTTCTGGGAGCGGTGAACTTCGGGTTCGCCGGGCTCGTCTCGCCACTCGTCGGCCTGTTCGGCATCCACAGCGCGGTACCGATGGCTACGGTGATGGCGTCGACTGCGGCGGTGTCGGTGATCGCCCTGTGGAGTGTGGTGCGTCCGCGCACAGTGCCAGCACTCGGGCGCTGACCATGTCAGCTCCAGAGCGCCAGGCGGCGCAGATTAGCCGGCGCTGGCCGCTCGTGAGCGGAGGCATGGCCGTGCTGCTCGTCGCTGGTCTCGGGGCGGTCATTGCCTACCGGGAGAACAACCTGCCGTTTTCCTTCGATCTCGCCTTCCTCGGGGAGCTGGTCGAGCACCGATCCGCATTCTGGACCGTACCGGCACTGGTGATGAACAACATCGGCGGTGGCATCATCGGCACCATCGTCGTGCCGCTCGCGGTCATCCTGCTCCTGCTGCTGTTCCGGATGCGATGGGCCGCCGGATATTTTGCGATCGCGACGATTGTGAGCGCGGGTCTCGTGCAGCTGCTCAAGAACCTCTACGGAAGGCCGCGCCCGGTGGACATGCTGGTGGCAGCGGATCCCGGGTCGTTCCCGTCCGGGCATGTGGCTAATGCCGCCACCATGACCGTGGTGCTTGCGCTGGTGTTGCGCCGGGTCTGGATCTGGGCCGCGGGCGTGGTCTACACGGTGATCATGCTTCTCAGCCGCACCTACCTCGGGGCGCACTGGCTGAGCGACACCGTCGGGGGACTCGTGCTCGGCAGCGCGGTCGCGGTGATCGTCTGGGCGCCGCTCGCCCACCGGCTGTTCACGGAGCGGGAGAACCGCGTCGGGCCGGTCCATCCGACCGAGGCCGAACCACCCGCCACCCGCTAACGTCAGGGTATGAGAATCCTCCTTATCGGCGCCGGTGGCGTGGGCAACGCGATCGCGAAGATCGCTGCCCGTCGTACATTCTTCGAGACCATGGTCGTCTGCGATTACGACCTCGCACGAGCAGAGGCGACTATCGCCTGGATCGAGGCGAAGCACGGTGCGCAGGGAACACGATTTGTGGCGGCCCGGATTGACGCCTCCGATCCGGACGACGTTGCCGCCGTCGCGATGGCCCACGCGGTGACCCATGTGATGAATGCCGTGGAGCCCAAGTTCGTGCCGACGATTTTCGCTGGCGCGCTCGCCGCAGGGGCGGACTACCTCGATATGGCGATGAGCCTGTCCGAGCCGCATCCGTCCGATCCGTATTCCGAGACCGGGGTGAAGCTCGGTGACGACCAGTTCGCCCAGGCTCCCGATTGGGAGCTGGCCGGGCGCCTCGCACTCGTCGGCATCGGGGTCGAGCCGGGCCTCAGCGACGTGTTCGCCCGCTACGCCGCCGACCACCTATTCAGCGAGATCGACGAACTCGGAGTGCGCGACGGCGCGAACCTCGTGGTGCGCGATGACCTGGGCAACGAGATCTTTGCGCCCTCATTCAGCATCTGGACCACCATCGAAGAGTGCCTCAATCCGCCGGTGATCTGGGAAAAGGATCGCGGCTGGTACACGACAGAACCATTCAGTGAACCGGAGATATTCGAATTTCCCGGGGGTATCGGCCCGGTCGAGTGCGTCAATGTTGAACACGAAGAAGTGCTCTTGATGCCGCGCTGGGTCGACGCCAAGCGCGCGACCTTCAAGTACGGTCTCGGTAACGAGTTCATCGGCATTCTCAAGACCCTGCATCAGCTCGGGTTGGATAAGACAGCGCCGGTGCGGGTGCGCTCCGCCGGCGGCCCGGTCGAGGTGGCTCCGCGCGATGTGGTGGCCGCCGGGCTGCCCGACCCGGCAAGCCTCGGGCCGCGGATGAGCGGCACGACCTGTGCCGGCCTCTGGGTCACCGGACTAGGGCTCGATGGCGCGCCGAAGGCCGTGTACCTCTTCCATCTCGCCGATAACGAGTGGACGATGGCCGAGTACGAGTCCCAGTGCGTGGTCTGGCAGACCGCGCTCAACCCGGTGATCGCACTCGAACTGCTCTCCACCGGGGCGTGGAGTGGTATCGGGGTACTCGGCCCGGAAGCCTTCGACGCTGAGCTTTTTCTCGACCTCATGGCACTTCCCGAGGCGCAGGGCGGCTACGGCCAGGCCTGGGGGCTCGAGGATCGCACCGTGCGGGTGTGATGGAAGGCTCGTCATACTGAGCCACACCCGGTTGTGGCCGGGCGGCCGTGCAGATCGTATGCGGAGAATGGGGGATTCGAACCCCCGAGGGCTTGCACCCAACACGCTTTCCAAGCGTGCGCCATAGGCCACTAGGCGAATTCTCCTGGCCAGCCTGAGCTGGAGACCAACATATAGCGTACCCGACCGTGGCACCGGTCGGAGACGATCGGGCGTTGATGCGGCTAAGCTGTCGGAGGCTCCTCGCGTGGCGCCACCCAGGCCAATTCCCCCAGGACGGAAACGTAGCAAGGGTAACCGGGCTCTGGCGGGTGCGCGAGGAGCCGCTACATTTTCGGGCACGCAGGTTGCGTCGGGGCGTGGAGCCTAGGCTTGCTTTGTGACCCGCAGCATCTACATCACCTCCATCGAAGGTCATGCCGGCAAGTCGACGGTAGCCCTCGGCGTTCTCGATACGCTCAGCCATGAAACCGGACGGGTTGGGGTGTTCCGCCCGGTCGCCCGGTCGAGCGACGAGCGCGACTACGTGCTTGAGATGCTGCTCGCCCATGATGGTGTCGACCTCGACTACGACGAGTGTGTCGGCGTGAGCTACGACGACGTGCATGCCGATCCGGAAGCCGCGCTCAGTCAGATCGTCTCGCGCTTCAAGGCCGTCGAACGCCAGTGTGACGCCGTCGTGATCCTCGGCTCGGACTATACGGATGTCGGCAGCCCGACCGAACTCGGATTCAACGCGCGCATCGCCGCCAACCTCGGGGCTCCGGTGCTTCTGGTGCTCGGTGGCCAACAGGCGGATGCCGCGGGCAGCCGCAGCCCCGATGACCTGCGCCAGGTCTTCACGCTCGCCCGCCAGGAGCTCGACAGCGCACACGCCCACATGCTCGGAATCGTGATCAACCGCGCCGATCCGCACCGGATGGGGGCGATCATCGAGGCCGTCGAGGCGGAGAGTGCTCACCTGCCGGTCTGGGCGATTCCGGAGGACCGCTTTCTCATCGCCCCCAGCATCGCCTCGCTCATGGAGGCGGTCGGCGGCACCCTGATCAAGGGCGATCCTGCGCTACTCGGCCGTGAGTCGCTCGGCGTGGTCGTAGCGGCGATGTCGATGGAAAATGTGCTGACCCGACTCATCGAGGGCGCCGTCGTCGTCGTTCCGGGAGACCGGGCGGATGTGCTGCTCGCCGTGCTGATGGCCAACGCCGCCGAGACCTTCCCCTCCGTTGCCGCAATCATCCTCAACGGGGGTTTCGAGCTTCTGCCCCAGATCGCGCTGCTCATCGACGGTCTCGACAACACCCTTCCGATCATCCGCAACTCCCTCGGAACCTACGACACCGCACTGCGGATCACACAAACCCGCGGGCGCCTCGCCCCGGAATCCTCACGTAAATACGACACCGCACTCGCGCTGTTCGAGCAATATGTTGATGCGGACGTGCTGCTGCGACTGCTCGATGTGAGCCGCACCGACGTGGTCACCCCGCTCATGTTCGAATACGACCTGCTCGACCGGGCCCGCTCTGCTCCCCAGCACATCGTGCTGCCCGAGGGCTCCGACGACCGCATCCTGAAAGCGGCCTCCACGCTGTTGCGGCGCAGCGTGGCACACCTGACGATCCTGGGCGATGAGAGTGAGATCCGCACGCGGGCGATCGACCTCGGGCTCGATATTGCGGATGCCGCGATCCTGAGCCCCTTCGATGCGGAGCTGCGCGAGCGGTTCGCGGTGGAATACGCCCGGCTCCGCGCCCACAAGGGGTTGAGCCTTGAAGAAGCCCGCGACACCGTGACGGATGTCTCCTACTTCGGCACGATGATGGTGCACCTTGGCCTCGCCGATGGCATGGTCTCGGGGGCCGCGCACACGACCGCGCACACCATCCGGCCCGGGTTCGAGATCATCAAGACCGATCCCGGTGTCTCGGTGGTGTCGAGTGTGTTCCTGATGTGTCTCCAGGACCGGGTGCTCGTCTACGGCGACTGCGCCGTCAATCCCGACCCGAATGCCGACCAGCTCGCCGACATTGCGATCTCGTCAGTGACCACGGCCATCCAGTTCCAGATCGAGCCGCGGATCGCGATGCTGTCGTACTCGACCGGCGCCTCGGGAGCCGGAGCGGACGTCGAGAAGGTGCGCACCGCGACAGAGCTCGTGCGCTCGCGTCGGCCGGACCTGCTCGTCGAGGGGCCGATCCAGTATGACGCTGCTGTGGATGCCGCGGTCGGCAGGTCCAAAATGCCGGGCTCCGAGGTGGCCGGCCGGGCGACGGTATTCATCTTCCCCGATCTCAACACCGGCAATAACACCTACAAAGCGGTGCAGCGCAGTGCGGGGGCGGTAGCGATCGGGCCGGTGCTGCAGGGCCTCCGCAAGCCAATCAACGACCTCTCGCGTGGGGCTCTCGTGCAGGACATCGTGAATACGGTGGCGATCACGGCGATCCAGGCCCAGGCGATGCATGGGGACGTGCGATGACCCAGATCTTTGTGGTCAACTCCGGTTCTTCCTCGATCAAATACCAGCTCATCGATGTCGAGACCGAGGAGGTCGCGCTGAGTGGCCTGATCGAGCGGATCGGCGAGCCCGGATCCGGAACCGCAGACCACGAGGCCGGAATGCGGCAGGTGCTCGAGAAGCTGGGGTCGGCTACGCAGATCGTCGCGGTCGGTCATCGGGTGGTGCACGGCGGATCGACCTTCGACCGGGCGACCCTCGTGACCGCGGAGGTGGAGTCGCAGATCGATGAACTCTCGGCCCTCGCACCGCTGCACAATCCGGCGAACCTGCAGGGCATCCGCGCCGCACGCAAGGCGCTTGCGGACGTGCCTCATGTCGCCGTCTTCGACACGGCATTCCACCAGACGCTGCCCGCCGCCGCCTACACCTACGCGATCGACGCAGGGCTCGCCGAAAAATACCGGGTGCGGCGCTACGGATTCCACGGAACCTCACACAAATACGTCTCCGAGCAGGCGGCCATTTTTCTCGATCGGCCGCTGTCCGAGCTCAAGACCATCGTGTTACACCTCGGCAACGGGGCATCCGTCGCGGCGATCGATGGCGGAGTCTCCGTCGAGACCAGCATGGGGATGACCCCGCTCGAGGGGCTCGTCATGGGAACCCGATCCGGCGATGTCGACCCGGCCGTGCTCATCCACCTGCATCGGGAGGCGGGACTCGGCTTCGACGAACTCGATACCCTGCTCAACCGCAAGAGCGGACTTCTCGGGCTCACCGGCAGCGGCGACATGCGAGACGTGCAGGATGCCGCGTCGAGGGGGGACGCGACGGCGGAAGCCGCGCTCGCCGTCTATCGGCATCGCGTTCGCCGGTACATCGGTGCCTATATCGCGCACCTGGGTGGGCTCGACGCGCTCGTGTTCACCGCAGGAGTGGGAGAGAACAACGTGCTACTGCGTCGGCGTACGCTCGCCGGGCTGGAGTTTCTCGGCATCTCGGTCGACCCCGATCGCAACGAGCTCGTCTCGCGTGCGGCCCGTTTCATCTCGCCACACGGTTCGCCAGTCGCGGTGCTGGTGATCCCCACCAACGAGGAGTTGGAGATCGCCCGCCAGGTCTACGCGCTGGTGCGTTTTCCCCGCCCAGGTGTCAACTTCGCAGCTTCCTGATCGGACTGACGCTGCGAAGATGACCCTTCGGTGGCTGGTTGGACGGCTGGTTCGGTACTAGTCGAGCGGGAGAGCGGCAAGTGCTTCGGTGATGGGTGTCTGGCCCGAGATCACTTCGAACTGTCGTCCGACGCCGGAAACATCCACCAGCAGCGCGAGGATGATGGCGGCAACATCCGCTCGGGCAATGCTGCCCCGGTCAACAGTCTTGCCCACGGTCACGAGCGCGGTGGGCTCTTCGTCCGTGAGGGCACCGGGGCGCACGATCGTCCAATCGAGCTCCCGCTGCCGTACCGCAGCATCCGCTTCACTCTTCGCTCGCAGATAAATCTGGAATACGTCGTCAGAGTCCGCGTCGAACCCGTCAGCGCCCATCGACGAGACCACGATCATGCGCCGGACTCCCGCACGCACGGAGGCGTCGGCGAGCAGGATGGCGCCATCGCGGTCGAGCATCAGCTTGCGGTCGGCGTTGCTGTTAGCGCCGGCTCCGGCTGCGAATACTGTGGCGTCTGCCCCGGCGAGAGCCGCGGCGACTTGGTCGATGGTCGAGTGTTCGAGGTCGAGCACGAGCGGCACGGCTCCGGCGGCTCGAATGTCCGCCGCTTGGGCGGGGTTTCGAATGATGCCGACTGGCTCGTGGCCTGCATCCGCGAGCTGGCGAGAGAGTAACAGGGCAATCTTTCCGTGCCCCCCGGCAATGAGAATACGCATACCTCAACCGTACGCCCCTGCATAACTCGCGTAGTTTGGGTCGGCTCCGGTGCGCACCCCGGTGATTCCGGATGGGCGCCGACCTGCGCCAACCTGCGCCAACCTGCGCCAACCTGCGGCAACCACCTTCGGCCGCGTCGGTGGCTGGCGGTAGTCTTGACCGGTGGTCACCGCCCTGTATCGCCGTTATCGGCCAGAGACTTTCGCCGAGCTGATCGGGCAGTCGCAGGTGACCGATCCGCTGCGCACCGCCCTGCGAAATGACCGGGTCAACCACGCGTATCTCTTCAGCGGACCGCGCGGCTGCGGCAAGACCACATCCGCCCGCATCCTGGCTCGCTGCCTGAACTGTGCCGAGGGCCCGACCGACACCCCGTGCGGAATCTGCCCGAGTTGCATCGAGCTGAGCCGTGATGGCGGTGGATCGATGGATGTTGTCGAAATCGATGCCGCAAGTCACAACGGAGTCGACGACGCTCGTGATCTGAGGGAGCGCGCCGTGTTCGCCCCGGCCCGGGATCGCTACAAGATCTTCATCCTCGACGAGGCGCACATGGTGACACCTCAGGGATTCAATGCGCTCCTCAAGATCGTCGAGGAGCCGCCGGAGCACGTCAAGTTCATCTTCGCGACGACCGAGCCGGAGAAGGTCATCGGCACCATCCGGTCGCGAACCCACCACTATCCGTTTCGGCTTGTTCCGCCCGCGCAGATGCTTGAGTACGTGCAGTCGCTCTGCGTGAGTGAGCACGTGGATGTCGAGGCCGGCGTGCTCCCGCTCGTGGTGCGTGCCGGTGGCGGATCTGTTCGCGACACTCTGTCTCTGCTCGACCAGCTCATCGCCGGATCCGAAGGCTCATCCGTGCAATACGAGCGTGCGGTGGCCTTGCTCGGGTACACCCACGGTGCCCTGCTCAGCGAGGTCGTCGACGCGCTCGGTGCTCGGGATGCCTCGGCCGCATTCGCCGCGATCGACCGCGTGATTCAAACCGGCCAGGATCCACGTCGGTTCGTCGAGGATCTGCTCGAACGGTTGCGTGACCTCATTATCGTGAGCGCGACGGGCCAGGGAGCTGCGGCTGTTCTGCGCGGTGTCCAAGCCGATGAGCTCGACCGGATGGCTCAGCAGGCAAGCAGATTTGGTACCGCGGAGCTTTCGCGGGCTGCGGATGTCGCCAATGCGGCCCTCACCGAGATGACTGGCGCGACATCCCCCCGCCTCCATCTCGAACTCATGATCGCGCGGGTGCTCGTGCCCGCCAGCGATGAGACCAACCGTGGCGCCCTCGCGCGCGTCGAGCGACTGGAACGTCGCATCGGTGTCGTCGACCCGGCGGCACCCGCCGCCACTGCCCCGGCTGCTCGAGTAGCGAGTGCCGTAATAGAAACCCCCAACGCTCACGGAGCACGTACCGGCGAGAGTGTCGAGGCTCCCGCTCTTTCCAGCGAGGCTCCCGCCTTTTCCAGCGCGCCTCCCGCCCTCTCCAGCGCGCCTCCCGGCCCGGTCTACGGGTTCAGGCCGGCCGATACCCCGGAGCCGGCTCCAGTTGCTCCTGTCCTGCCGAGCGTCGTCACCTTCCAGCAGGTGAAGGACAGCTGGCCCGAGATCCTCGAGCGGATCGAGAAAGCCAAGCGCAGCGCGTGGATGGTTGTATACACAGCGACGCCACTCGCTCTGCGCGACGGCAACATCCTCGACCTCTCGTTCGCGAGCCAGACTGATGTGGACGCGCTCAAGCAGCGCACGACCCCCGGCGAGGGCGTCTCCGATTTCCTCAAGCAGGCGGTCTACGACGTTCTCGGATTCCGACCGCTGCTAACTGCACGCGCGGAAGCGGCCCGGGTGGACGAGCCCTTCGCGCCATCCGAAGCCCCTGCCGCGCCGCAACAGCAACAGCAGCAGCAGGAGGCGCCTGAGCCGACCGCGCCGGACATCGAGCCGCCGGTCCCCTCCGGTGCCACGTGGGAGACCGCGGTGATCACGGACGCCGAGCCAGAAACTAAGCCAAGGACCATGCCAGAGCCGAAGCGGATGCCCCCGCCGGTCGCCACGCAGGCTGAGAAGCCGGAGCGGGCGGCACCGAAACGTGCGGCTCCGGTCGCGACCGCCGACGGTAAGCAGCGCTACGGCGAATCCGTGGTGCGCGAGATCCTCGGGGCAAGCTTCATCGAAGAACAGACCGTGCCCCCCCGGGTCGCCCCGAGAGAGCAGTAGCCGTGTACGACGGAATCGTCCAGGACCTGATCGATGAGCTCGGCCGTCTGCCCGGCATCGGCCCGAAGTCAGCGCAGCGCATCGCCTTCCACATTCTGCAGACCGAGACTTTCGATGTCACCCGCCTCGCCGAGATCCTCATGACGGTCAAGGAAAAGGTGCGTTTCTGCGACGTGTGCGGCAATGTAACGGAGCAAGAGCTCTGCGGCATCTGCCGCGATCCGCGTCGTTCGCCCGCGACGATCTGCGTGGTCGAAGAGGCGAAGGACGTCGTGGCGATTGAGCGCACCCGCGAGTTCAAGGGGCTCTATCACGTGCTCGGTGGCGCCATCAGCCCAATCGACGGCATCGGACCGGATGACCTGCGCATCCGCCAGCTGATGCAGCGACTTGCCGATGGGGTGGTGACCGAGGTGATTATCGCGACCGATCCCAATCTCGAGGGTGAGGCGACGGCCACCTATCTGTCGCGAATGCTCATGCATCTCGACCTGCGGGTCACGCGGTTGGCCTCGGGGCTCCCGGTCGGCGGTGATCTCGAATACGCCGATGAGGTGACCTTGGGTCGCGCGTTTGAGGGCCGTCGCCTAGTAGAGAATTAGATCGAAAACCAAGTCAAAAACCAGGCCCCACGTCACAGAGCCGGCACACACCCGAGCAGCATTTAGGATGGGGAGTCGGCCAGCAGTCGGCATCCCTACCCCCAGGAGTACCACGTGAGCTTGATCGTGCAGAAGTACGGCGGCTCATCGCTTGCCGATGCGGAGAGCATCAAGCGCGTAGCCAAGCGCATCGTCGAAACCCGCAAGGCGGGCAACGAGGTCGTCGTCGTGGTCTCGGCGATGGGTGACACTACGGACGAGCTGCTGGAGCTCGCCAATCAGGTCACCCCCATCGCCACTGGCCGAGAGCTCGACATGCTGCTCACAGCGGGCGAGCGCATCTCGATGGCGCTGCTTGCCATGTCGATCAAGAGCATGGGCCAGGAGGCACGGTCCTACACCGGCAGCCAGGCCGGCCTCAGTACGGACGCAAAACACGGCAGCGCCCGCATCGTGGATGTCGCCCCCATCCGGGTGCGCGCCGCTCTCGACGCGGGGGCGATCGCGATCGTCGCCGGTTTCCAGGGTTTCAACCGTGGCACCGGAGACATCACCACCCTCGGACGCGGCGGATCAGACACCACTGCTGTCGCGCTTGCTGCCGCCCTCAACGCTGACGTGTGTGAGATCTACACGGATGTCGATGGCATTTTCACCGCCGATCCCCGGGTCGTGCCTGCTGCCCGCAAGATCGACCGGATCACAAGCGAGGAGATGCTGGAGCTTGCGGCCGCCGGAGCCAAAGTCCTCTATATTCGCGCAGTGGAATATGCCCGTCGGCATGGCGTTACGCTTCATGTGCGCTCGTCGTTCAACAACAACGAGGGCACCCTCGTGGTCAATCCGAAAGAAGGCGAAGCCGTGGAAGAGCCAATCATCGCCGGTGTAGCCGCCGATCTGAACGAGGCAAAGATCACCGTTGTGGGAGTCCCCGATGTTCCGGGCAAGGCCGCCCAGATATTCACGATCGTCGCGTCGACCGATGCGAACATCGACATGATCGTGCAGAACGTCTCGACGGCCGCGACCGGCCTGGCCGACATCTCGTTCACCCTCCCCAAGGCCGACGGTGCCAAGGTGCTGAAGGCGCTCGAAGACAACAAAGGAACAGCCGGCTTCGCTTCTCTGCAGTACGACGACCAGATCGGCAAGCTCGCGCTCGTGGGTGCCGGCATGCGCACCAACGCCGGAGTCTCGGCAAAGCTCTTCACCGCGCTGTTCGAGGCCGGAATCAACATCGAGATGATCTCCACCAGCGAGATCCGCATCAGCGTCGTGACCCGTGCAGACACGATCAATGAAGCCGTTCGCGTCGTGCACAAGGCTTTCGATCTCGATGCCGACGAGCTTGCACAGGTGCACGGGGGTACCGGACGATGAGCACCTGTGCCGACCCCGCAGCAGCCAGCCCCGCAGCAGCCAGCCCCGCAGCAGGTGTCACCATCGCCGTCGTCGGCGCCACCGGTCAGGTCGGTGCCGTGGTGCGTCGGCTTTTGGAGGAGCGCGGCTTCCCGGTGCGACGCATCCGCTTCTTCGCGTCGGCCAGGTCTGCCGGAAGTACCCTGTCGTTCAAGGGCGAGGAAATCGTGGTGGAGGATGCCTCCACGGCCGATCCCACCGGCATCGACATCGCAATCTTCTCGGCCGGCGCTACTACGTCGAAGGCCCAGGCTCCGCGCTTCGCCGCCGCGGGCGCCATGGTCATCGACAACTCGTCCGGCTTCCGCATGGACCCCGATGTGCCCCTCGTCGTCAGCGAAGTCAACCCGCACGCGATCGCCGAGGCACGCAAGGGAATCATTGCAAACCCCAACTGCACCACCATGGCGGCGATGCCCATCCTCAAGGTTCTGGATGCCGAGGCCGGCCTGCAGCGACTGATCGTGAGCACCTACCAGGCGGTTTCCGGGGCCGGGCTGGTCGGCGGAGAAGAGCTGTACGCGCAGGCGAAAGCAGCGATCGAACAGGATCCGCGCAGTCTCGTGCACGACGGCTCAGCTATTGACTTCCCGGCGGCAACGACCTTTCCACGCACGATCGCGTTCAACGTCATCCCGTTCGCAGGTAACCTCGTCGACGATGGCCTGTTCGAGACGGACGAGGAGAAGAAGCTGCGTCACGAGAGCCGCAAGATCCTCGAGCTTCCCGACCTCCTGGTCAGCGGCACCTGCGTGCGCGTGCCGGTGTTCAGCGGGCATTCGCTCTCGATCAACGCCGAGTTCGCCAGGCCGATCACCGTGGCGCGGGCGAAACAATTGCTGGCGGATGCTCCGGGCGTGGTGCTCTCCGACATCCCGACTCCACTCGAGGCAGCCGGCACCGACCCGTCGCATGTCGGGCGCATCCGGCAAGACGAGGGCGTGCCGAACGCACGTGGCCTCGCGCTGTTCATCAGCAACGACAACCTTCGTAAGGGCGCAGCACTCAACGCGGTGCAGATCGCGGAACTTGTTGCCGCCCAGCTGTCCGTCGTCTAGCTCGGTGCGGGCTCATGCACCGAACAAGCGTCAGGTGATGTAACAGGCGTCAGGTGATGTAACGCGCGTCAGGTGATGCTGATAGGCGTGCCAAGCGGCAGCAGCTTCGCGAGTGCAGTGATGGCGTCATTCGATATCCGGATGCAGCCATGGCTGGCCGATTGCCCGATACTCGCTGCGTCATCGGTGCCATGCAAGCCAATTTGGCCGGGTCCGCCGCCGAAGCTGCTCAGCACTTCGGAAAAAGCGGAGAGGCCAAATGCGAAGGGACCATAGCCCGAGTTGGTCGGAGCGAGAAGCTCGGTGAGAAAGAAATTGCCGAGTGGAGTGGGAGTGCCTCCGGTGCCGGTCGCGACGGGGTAGGTCTTCACAAGAACATCGTTGTTGTACAGCGAGAGGGTTTTCTCAGCGACGGATACCTGGAGGCTGTAGGTGAGGTTCGCCAGGGTGACCGAGCTCGCCAGTATCCAGCCCGTGCTGCCGTTGGGGCGTTGTGGTACCTGCACTTGAATCCACTTGCCCTGGGTCTTCACGACCAAAAAGGTCAGCGGCGCGCCCTGTGCTTGCGGATTACCGAGGGTGGACCATGACCGCTCCGTCCGGTGTCTCAAACACTCGCACGTTCGGTCCCGTTGCCGTGGCAGCGCTGCCGATCGATGGTGCTGGTGCGCTGGCGGTGGCAACAGGAGATTCAGTCCTGTCGTCGCGCCGGATTTCCGGTGCGCATCCGGTGAGCAGGAGTACGGCGATCATGAGGGCACCGATGGTGGCTGCGAAGCGGCCTGATGGCATTGTGTCTTTCGAAAACGGGGAATGGATCGGATGCTGCGGAACGACTCCCGCAAACAGCACAGATCCGCTGGACATGGTTTGCGCAACCGATGCCCAGCGGATCCAGTGATTGTTCACTAGCCTGCGAAGCTGGCCTTGCCCGAAATCGGGGTGGCCGGAGCGGCGATGGCGGTGCCGTCAGCAACGACCGTGACTTCGACGCGTGCACCACTGCGAGCATCGGAGTTGGCGGTAAGGGTGTAGGTGCCGAGGGTCGCGTTCGGGAGAACGAACTTGACAGTTACCGCACCGTTTTCGTCTGCGACGATCGGGTCTCCGTAGCTGTTACCCGACTCGCCTGTTCCGTATCCTGGCTGCACGGACTCACCGGGAATGAAGCCGGTGATCGTCACGGTCACACCCGCGCCCGTGGTGAACTCGGATAGCGTGACCGAGGTCGCCGATGCTGTCGCCGTCGACTCTGGCGTGAACACGCTTGTCACACCGTTCCAGGTCATAGAAGAGATCGTTGCTGACGTGCCTGGGTTGACGAACGCACCATAGGCGAGGATCGAGACATCCTCGCCGAGGGCGGCCGCGAACGCGGTGAGCGTCGCGGAATCGCCTGCGTCGTAAGCGGTGCCGTTGCCATTCGGGGCGTCGGCGGCAGCGATTGCCTGGGAGGTGATCCACGTACCGGAAACTGACGGCTGTCCGGCAACCTCCGGTCGGAGCGTGGTGAACCCGTCGGTTCCAGCAGCGAAGACCGGCACTTGGAAGTAGGCATTCCCGCTTTCGACCCGCAAATCGGCGTCCGTGACGAGACCGACGAGGCCAGACGTCGGAGTGTTGCCGTTCAGAATCTGACCGGTGACTACCAGCCCCGAAGCCGAATCCGAGACCGTAGTGGCGGGGGTGGCGTTCCCCTTGAACCAGTTCCTCGCGTACGGGGATGCTTCAGTTCCGAAGTCCGCGGCCTTCACGTAATTGGTTGTCGGAGTCGGAGTCGGAGTCAGAGTCGGCATCGCCGCAGCCGCGGTGAGGGCGCTCGATCCTCCGATGAGGGCGAGAACTGCGCCCGTGGCGATTATGCGCTTGATTTTCATGCAGTGTCCGTTCGTCTGGTGAAGGCAACCGGCGAAAGGGGATGGCCCGGGAATGGAGATCCGCTCGAGTTTCGCGTTGACGCCCTCAGTACAGAGGAATTATTACGATAAAGCCATTCCTTTTTTCCCCGCACACGGGGTGCGAGCCTGTGCATGGACAAGGGCCAGATTCCCCGCCGTAAACTGGGGATGTGACTATTTCAGGCAAAACCGTCGATGTCGTGCTGATCGGCGGCGGCATCATGAGCGCCACCCTCGGCGCCCTCATCAAGCAACTCCAGCCCGACTGGAGTATGCAGATCTTCGAAAGACTCGGCGATGTGGCGCTCGAGAGCTCCAACCCGTGGAACAACGCCGGCACCGGCCACTCCGCTCTGTGTGAACTCAACTACACGCCGGAAAAAGCTGACGGCTCAATAGACATCTCCGGCGCTGTGAAGGTGAACGAGCAATTTCAGGTGTCGCGCCAATTCTGGTCTTACTTCATCGGCAAAGATCTGCTGCCAGATCCGCAGGCCTTCATCAACCCGGTGCCGCACATGAGCTTCGTCTGGGGCACTGAGAATGTCGACTACCTGCGCCGTCGGCAGGAGGCGCTCGCCGGGCATCCGCTATTCGCCGGGATGGAGTTCAGCGATGACCCGAAGGTGATCCGCTCCTGGGTGCCCGCCATGATCCCGGGACGTCGCAAAGACCAGCCCATCGCTGCGACCCGCATCGATGCGGGAACCGACGTGGATTTTGGGGCACTCACTCACGGGTTGTTCGACTATCTCACCTCCCACAGTGCTGCGCTGATCACCGAGCACGCGGTCACGAACATCACTCGCCAGAAAGACGGTTTGTGGCGCTTGCGTGTAGTGCAGGAGGTCGGAGGCACCCCCCAGGATGTGCGCGCCCGTTTCGTCTTCGTCGGGGCTGGCGGCGGCGCACTTCGGCTACTGCAAAAGTCGGGAATCCCCGAGATCAAGGGCTTTGGCGGATTCCCGGTGAGCGGCGAATTTCTCCGCACCGACAATCCGGAGGTCGTCGCGCGCCACCAGGCGAAGGTGTATGGCAAGCCTGCGCTTGGCGCACCGCCGATGTCGATGCCACACCTCGACACGCGGGTCGTTAACGGCGAAGCGAGCCTGATGTTCGGGCCCTACGCCGGCTTCAACACCAAGTTTCTCAAGAACGGATCTTGGTTCGACCTGTTCGCTACGATCCGCCCGCACAACCTCATCCCCATGATCGCTGCCGGTGCCTCGAATCTGGGCCTCGTGCGCTATCTTGTGTCGCAACTTGCCGCATCGAAGTCGACGAAGTTCACGGAGCTGCGGGAATTCATGCCGACCGCCGACCCAAAGGACTGGTACAGCATCACCGCAGGACAGCGAGTGCAGGTGATCAAGAAAGACAAGGAGAAGGGCGGCGTGCTCCAGTTCGGCACCGAGGTCATCACCTCCGCAGACGGCTCCATCGCCGGATTGCTCGGTGCATCGCCCGGGGCATCCACTGCCGTTCCGATCATGCTTGATGTACTCGCTCGCTGCTTCCCCAACCGCATCGCGGGCTGGACACCGAAACTGCGCGAGATGGTACCGACGTACGGGCAGTCGCTCTCAGAGGACCCCACGCTTGCCATGAAGACGCTCGGATCCACCAAGAAGGCGCTGGAGATCGCGCAGTAGAGAGCCGATACGCAAGAAATCATTGTGAAACGGGGTACATCTTCGTTGGGCCCGATGTCAGACTGAGTTCGGGCTTAAACAGGAGGGAACCGCATGCCCCTCGGACTGTCGACGCAACTCACGCCAAAGCAACTCGCGCCAAAGCAACTCAGGCCAAACCAACTCACGCCGCGCATCCCGAGCCGGTCATTCGACGGTGCACTCAACGCGGTGGCCTACACGTGCCTCATATGCGCGGTCGTGTCGACTGTGGCTTTCCAGCTTTTCCGTCCCTCCGCGATTCTCTGGCCCGCCATGGTGGCGATCGCTCCGATGCTCATTTTGCTTTTTCTGAGTGCTCGCACGCGAGACATCTGTTTTTCGATCGCGTACCTGCTAGTGGGGGCCTCCTGCACGTTTCTATTCGTGCTGACCTTCTACTTGCAGAGTCCCGCGCTCATCGAGAGCGACGCGCTCGCCCTCCCGATGGTTGCGCTCGTCATGGTGGGCGGATCCGCCAGCCATCTCGCGCAGAGGCTGGCATGGTGCACAGCCGGTTATCTCTGTGCGGAGATCAGCGCTGGCACGGCCATCGTCTTGACGGACCAGCCCTGGAAGTTTGACGCCACGACTCTTCTTGCGTACGCCGTCGTCTCGCTCATCTTCATTGTCAGCTGTATCAGTCGCCGCAGTTCGCGCCGCTTCCAGCCGATGTTGCATCGAGCCGGCCGCGATGAGCAGCTTGCTGAGATGAGACACCGCATCGAGGTCAAGGCCGCGTCGATGTTGCACGACACCGTGCTGAGCCATCTCAGTGCCATTGCAAACTCGGTCGAGAATGACCTTGATCCAGATCTTCGTGTACAGGTCGATCACGATCTCGAGATTCTGAGCGGGGATGAGTGGCTCACCGAAGCCGAGCCTCGGGTTGACCCAGCCCTCCAGCAGCGCTGGGAGCAGTCTCCGGTCTACGGTGCAATCACCGAAGCTCGCATTTTCGGACTCGAGATCGAATGCACTGGCGACTTCGACGCGGTGTCGCGGCTCGGTGCAGAGCCCTCCGGCGCTCTCGGCCTCGCGGTAAAACAGTGCCTCGTCAATGTGCTTCACCATTCGGGACTCACCCGGGCAGAGGTCGCTGTGTTCGATTCGGAAGCGGATGTCTCGGTGATGGTGATCGACGCCGGTCGTGGATTTAACGTGGCGGAAACGGCTCCCGACCGTCTCGGCATCCGCAATTCGGTGCGCTACCGCATCGAGGCTGTCGGCGGCACGGTGCAGCTCTGGTCTACTGTCGGCCGTGGCACATCCATCATGATCAGCGTGCCATCGCGCTCTTCTGAACACTCCCCGGGAGTGGATTCGTCGTGACCACTCTCGAACGTACGCGTCAGCAACTCGACCCGGTGGGAACTGCCGGGGCGGCTCCGGTCGCGATCTTCCTGTGCTCGGGTGCGCTGCTATATGCGACCTTCATGACGCTGCGCAGCCAGAGTGAAATCTCCCATCCGGTGTTCGCGCTCCTCGCCCTTGCGTTGCTCGGTATCGCCGCACTCATCATCATCTGCGCCGTGACCCCCACCCGTGCCCCGCTCACCAGAGGCACCCATGTGGCAGCGCATGCCATTGCTTTGGCTGCGATCGTCTGCGAGGCACTCGGACAGTTTGGATCCAACGCCTTTATTCGAACCGACTGGGGTCCGGTGACCTTCGGGGTCCTCCTGGTGGCGCTCGGCCCCTACCGCCCCGCTCGGGAGATCGCGTCCTGCGGGGTGTGTTCGGCGATCGTGATCGGCGTCATCACCTTCCTGCAGGTACCGTCCTTCGTCACTCCCGGTCCGGCTCTCGCCTTTATCGCGCTTGCCGTCACTCCGATGCTCGCGCTGTGCCTTTCGGCCGCAGCGTTCTCGCACGGGGTCGTCGCGTCAATCGAGCGGTGGCAGGCGCAGGCAGAGGAGACATCCGTGAGCCTGGTACGCGAGCTCCGAACCGGGATCGCTCGATCAGTACAGCAGGACCGCGTCACCATCCTCAATCGTGACGTCCTGCCGTTCTTCACCGGGGTGCTTGCGCGAGGCACAGTCTCGGATATCGACCGGGATCGTGCGCGCTCGATCGCCGAATCGATCCGTCAGGTGATGGTCGAAGAGGTGGACCGCTCCTGGCTCGAGTCCCTCGTAGAATCTGGCGGGGTCCAGCGCCGGAATCGCCCGGGGGCAGCCCGCGTGGTGGTGAGTGACCCGCACCGCGTGGCTCCTGCGATGACGGTCAGCCAGCGCACCGCGATCCGCGCGTTCCTCGTGGCGTTCACAGACATCCCGGACTTCACTCGCGATCAGCTGCGAATTATCTTCACTGACTTCCAGGGTCGCCGTGAGGGGATCATCACCGCGCAATTGCCATTCTTCGACTCCGCGATGCGGTCCGCGTTCGCTCCATTTTTCGCTGTCTTACGTGCTGTTTTCGCCAATTTGGAGGTCGAATACATCCGACCCGAGCTCACACTAAGGTTCTCCTATGACGACGCCTAGCCCGGTTTCGGGTGACCCCGTGCGCCGCGTGCGGCTCGCCATTCTCGACGACCACGAGGTGCTTCTCGACAGCCTGTCGAGCTGGATTGGCGCAAACGCCCCCGATTTCGACCTCGTGCTGAGTGCGGGCAGCTGGGTGCAGCTCGTGCACAGCGATAACTTTCCGACCGAGCTCGTCTTCATCGATTTTCAGCTCAAAGAATCGGTGTCGATCGAGGCGCGGGTGCGTACCTGCCGGGCCGCCGGGGCAAAGGTCATTGTGTTATCGAGCCTCGATACGCGTGAGGCGCGCGAGCGGGCACTGAAGGCGGGGGCATCCGCTTTTCTTTCCAAGGCTATTCCGATGCGCGAGGTGATGGATAGCGCTCGGGAAGTGATGGGCGTCGAGGCCGGGGAGAATATGCAGAAGGACTGGAGACCGCTGCCGGTCGGTGCGTTGCACCAGCTGCGTCCCAAGTTGAGCCGTGGCGAGGAACAGGCATTTAAACTCTATGTGGTCGGTTTCAGCACCATCGAAGTCGCCAGTCAAATGAATGTGCAGTACGAGACCGCCAAGACCTACCTGCGTCGGGTGCGGGAAAAATATACCAAAGCAAACAGACCGGCAAGCAAAAAAGCGGATCTGATCCGCCGGGCCGCCGAGGACGGATATCTCCAATAGTGGCAAAGCTCTATTTTCGCTACGGCGCGATGAACAGCGGTAAGAGCACGGCGATGCTCCAGGCCGCGTACAACTATGAGGAGCGCGGACAGCAAGTGCTGTTGGCGAAGCCATCCGTCGACACCCGAGGTGACGGTGGCATCGTCTCGCGGCTTGGTGTTGCGCGTCCGGTCGACTTCGTCATTGCTCCGGATGACGATGTCTTCTCCCTGTTCGAGAGTCAGCGCGCTCGTGTTCTCACCGCGACCGGCGTGAACGTGAGCTGCCTGCTCGTTGATGAGGCGCAGTTTCTCAGCGAGACGCAGGTGGACGACCTGCTGCGGATTGCGATCATCGAGCAAGTGCCGGTGCTGGCCTACGGCATCCGCACCGACTTCCAGACTGTGGCATTTCCCGGGAGCCGCCGCCTACTAGAGATCGCCCACTCACTCGAGGAGCTGAAGACGATCTGCCGCTGCGGCCGCAAAGCTGTATTCAACGCGCGCAAGGTCGATGGGCGATTCATCTTCGATGGCGACCAGGTTGCTATCGATGGGGCACTCGAAGTGACGTACGAGTCTCTCTGTGGCGCCTGCTACCTCGAAGAGAGTCACGGCCGGCTCGGTAGTGATCGTCGCCGAGTGCTCGTCGATCAGCCTCCCACGGTCTACGGATCGGCGCCCGACGCGGACTTTGAGTAGAGGTCGGACCGCCCTGTCCCTGTGGGGATTACTTGGCCGGGTTCACTGCCCCGCGCGGGTTACCTCCTCCCCTCGAGTTGTCTGAAATAGCGGCGATAGGTGCTGGATTGGCGGCCCGTTCAGGTGACCCGGCACACGTTGTGGACTGGATGCTCGCGGACTGGGGAAACCGCCAGTCTGTGCAGATCTCGTGTGCCGCGCAGCCATCAGCGAAATCCCCCCGCCTTCGTGCCGCGGATACTTATGCCAATGGGCTTCCGTGCCGGCCACTGCACACATCAGATCTCGACCGTACCGTGTGAGGGCTTCGTTCAACGGCCCCCAGTGCGAACCTGGACCAGCGCGGCCGGCTGCTCCGACTCAGGATGCCTCCATCGGCGTTCGGCTGTCGCAGCACGGCCGCGCTTCTGCTAGGCATTCCCGGTCCGTGGCGAGGTAAAGGTGACCAGGCGATCCATGTTGGCGTTGCAGCGAATACGCGAGCGCCCCCTGCCAGCGGACTGATCGGTGAGCGGCTGAATATTCACGCCAACGACGCGGAGGATGTGGCAAGAATTCCTCGCACGATCGCCATCTGCACCTGGTGTGATCTTGCCGAGACTGGCAATTTTGCACGCCTTGAGTCCGGCTGAGATATCTCTCATTGCGCCAAGAACAGTTGTCCGTGATAAGTCAGGCCTTCTTTGTTTAGTGCACCAGCAGATTCTCAGCCGATCGATGGGTTCAGACTTCGCTTGTGATGACGCTAATCTCGGCTGGAAGCAGCATTTTATTGAACTTCCCACTCGAAGTGCAGGTGCAGGTGCCGGTCCCGGTGAGGGTGGTGATGGTGCTGCGTTGGGGTGTATGTCCTTGCGCGACATCATCCACTGCCTGAAAAGATACTTCATCCGCGAGGTCCTCCACCTTGTCTGCCCGGCTGAAAACGCATTCCTGAAAACCAGTTGTCAACTATAGGAGCATCAACGCGGCAGCCGAGATCGTGATGGGGCTCTATAAGAACGATGCCGTGGCCAAGGGCTCACCGTTCTGGAACGGTGTGTGGAAGACCTTGGCCGATGCCAAGTAGCTGACCTTCGATTGGGTCGATTTGTACAACAATCGGCGTCTGCACAGTGCTCTCGGAAACGTTCCGCCCGAGGAATTCGGGCTCGCCTATTACGATGAAATCAACGCCCCATCAACCGGTGCGGCCGCTCATAGATCAGCGGCATGAAAACCGGGGGCGCTTCACTGCAAAGAAGCGTGGACAGTCTGAAAGCGAGACCACATTGTGGCTGTTTTCATCATTCGACGACCAGTACGCGGGTGCCGTCTTCTAGTTTCGAGATCGCGTTGTCGCCGGCGGCGTTGAGGCGGATGCACGCGTGGCTGACTGCCCCGGTATTGACCGCGCTCCAATGGAGGCCCACTAGCCCTTGGTCGGGGCCGAAGGGACGGTCGGCTACGGAGGAATGTGCGGCAGTGAGGTAAATCTGGTGGCCGGTCACTTGCTTCGGGTCGCGGTAGCGCGCTTGAAGATAGGTGAGCCCCAGCGGGGTGGCGGTGTCAGCCTTTCCCACTCCAACGGAGTAGGTGGCGGTCACCGTGCCGTCCGCGGTGTTGATAATCGAAAGTTTCTGCGTGCTGATATTGACTAGTGCGTGCTGGCGCACGGGGGCCCCGGCGACCAATTGATCGGTGCGCACCCACGCCATCGTTTGGGATGCAGCGATTCCGGTGCCGGAGGCACTGGGCAGTTGTCTTCTACTGGGCGTTAGGATCTCGGCCCATCCATCGTCGTGGACAACGACGGGAACAACCACAGTGCGGGCGCCTAGAAAATTCAGGAACGGCAGGGACGCGACAGGTGCCCCTGAGCGGTCTGCACCATATAGCGGCGTCAGGTCCGCCTTGAGGGTGAAGGTCTCACCAAGCAGGGGCAAGCTCGCCGCCACCGCGGCGTCCAAGAGTCCGGAGATGACAGCGTTGTAGTTCGCGTCCGGCAGCGTGGCAAGGGTTGCCGCATCCGGCTGAATGTAGGCAGGGGTTGCCGATGTGCTTGGTGTCGTCGGTGCGCTTGGTGTTGCCGATGCGCTTGGTGTTAAATTTGCCGATGGTCGATGTGTCGGTGCCACTGAGAGTGGTACCGGGTCTGCTGTGTTCGCCACCGCCACGAGCACAGTACCCGCACCCGCCACCACTGCGATGGCTGCCGCAATCAGAATCCAACGACTCGACCTAGACATTCTCTTCCTTCGCGTAAAACGACTCAGGGCCACCGGCCACTATCCCCAGCCGGGGCGCCACATACGCTTAGCAGTCGAATCTCAACCCGAAACAAAAGGTAGCTTGACTACCGGAGTCGAACCGGCCAAGACGGTGTTTCTGATCGACACTGTGCAGGTGACAGTGTTTCCTCCGCCGTTACCGGATCCGTTGCACTGGTTAACCGTGACGGGCAAAGCGGAGGTGATCGTGGACGGGCCGACGGTGCACTGCACGCGAATGACACCACCACCACCGTTCCCAGATCCGTTGCACTGGGTGACGGTAGCGCCCGTGGTGTTCGCCGGGAAGGGATCACATCTGAGGGTCGAGCCCGTGCCGCCGCCAGCGCCCGATCCAACGCACTGGTTCACTGTCGCAGCGGTTGGGGTGATCGTCCCGGTAATGTTGTTGAGGATCGTTACGCTGCAGATCACATTGCTGCCACCGCCCAGGCCGGAGCCGTTGCACTGGTCCGCCGACTTCGTGAGAGTTGGGAAATTCTGGGTTAGTAGGATGCAGGTGACCGGCGGTGGCGCACCGGCAGCACCATGGCAATCGTTGGTGACCACCGTTGAGCTGACGGCGCCGGTGGCCAGGTTGAGGTTGTTCGTGATTGTGATTTCACAGACCACCGCTTGCCCGCCACCATTGTCAGTTCCGTTGCACTGATTGACCGCCGGGGAACCCGGGGCAGCGGAGGCCGTTGGGAGATGACCCCCCATGAGCGCACCCACCCCAAGGAAAAGCCCGAGGGTAAGAATTGTGATCCGTCGAAGACTGTTCGAGTCCCGGATATCCGGCAAACGCATCGGCACGTATTTATCTGTCATTTGAGGGCTCCGTAGGTTCGTTGCACGCTAGCACGGTATGAACGAGCGGATAGCCAAAACATCCAGTGAGAAACTATTTTTTTCCCAGAACCGCGCTTAATGTACGGGTCGGATACCGGACCACTTGAGGTAGTCGGTGCCAGACCGCGGAGGTGGGACCCGTCCCGCCCCCACCGCAGCGTTTCCAGTTCCTGTTCCTGTCCCTGTCCCTGCGCCTCCCGCTGCGCCTGGGTTGTGGTTTGTGCCATTCGCAAGAGTCACGCTGCGATCAGAGCGCTCCAAGCGGCTGGGGGAGCGCTGGGGTAAGCAACCATGGGGTTTTGTCCTTCAGCACTCGTACGGGGATAGCTCTTTCATAGCATTGACCTGAAGAAACAATCTGGTCGCCGATGTTCTCGGCGGACTGCGTTTTGCCGCGTACGATCGCCATCTGACCACCCAGCCCTCCTCAGGAGTGCATACGTGTCGACAACGTCATGGATCGGCATCGTTCTTGTTGCGATCGCTGCAGGGGTAGCCCAGTTCATACCAGGAGCCACGACCGCCTGTATTGTGCTCTTGTTTTTGTTCCTGGGCTGACCAGTCGTCGCCGCATGGCGAGGGGCGCGGAAGGCAGCGAGCTGAATCTAGATTTGAGCAACCCCTCAATTCCAGCTGAAGGGCGAGGTTCGCTCGGGCGTGGGGGTCGCCAGTGACGCATCACGCGGAACACGTGGTCGTTCGGCGGATTGGCCCCGGCCGGGCGCCACAAAGCCTCCGGATTCGTGCGGTGTGATCTCGTTTCGTTTCGAGAACAGCCCGTCGCATCTTGATGAGTTGCCCCACTGCATTGGAAGCTGCAAACCATATGTCGGGAACTGTGTCGTAGCCTCGATGTCATGCCTGTTCGTCGGTACGTCAGGGAGATTCGTGGACCGGTCGGGTTTGGGCCACTGATCCTGCCCGGCGTGAGTGCAGCGGTAATTGACCTCACCGGCCGCTATTTGCTTGCTCGGCACGTGGCGGGCGACCAATGGGCATTCGTCGGCGGCGGTATCAAACCGCTCGAGGATCCTCGGGCAGCGTTGTGCAAGGAAGTGGCAGAGGAGTTGACCGCCGTCGAGCCGGACGTGAACGGGCTCGATTCAGCTCACAGGGCACCATGTCACGCGATCACCTAAGAAACAGCAGCATGGACTTTACATTTACCGCGATTGATCTGCCCGCTGACCACCCTGCGCTTGTGCAGTTCATGCTGTCGAACGAGTTCCCCTTCCATATCAACGCCAGACCGACCCGCACTGATCTTGAGCGGAAGATTTCCGAGGGAGCATTCGGCGGCCCCGATCACGCGAGCTTCTGGGTCCAATCAGAGTCCGAAGGGCGTTTGGGCCTGGTGATCCTTGAAGACCTGCTCGACGACGCACCCCTGTTCGACCTGCGGCTATCCTCGGCCGCACGGGGCCGCGGGTTGGGCGCGCCCATTCTGCAGGCCCTCACCGCTGAGGTAGTCCAGCGGTGGCCGAACGTCAATCGCTTTGAGGGGCAGACCCGCGAAGACAACATCGCGATGCGCAAGACTTTCCTTCGCGCAGGGTTCATCAAGGAAGCGCACTATCGCGAGGGCTGGCCGGTGACCGGCGCACACCCGTTGGCATCGGTGGCCTATGCAATCCTTCGTCGAGATTGGGAAACGGGCGAGACGACAACTTTCATTTGGGAAGACCTCACCATTTGAGCGCTCACCGTTCCCGTACGGGATTCCGCTTTTGATACAACTTCGGCGCCTTCCGTGACGAGAGGAGAACGCCTCTGATGTGTCGGGTGGACCCACGGGTCCGTGTGCGCCCTGCGATTACGCGGCAATTTCTGTCAACCGATAGCGTGAACAGATGGATAAGGTGCAACGTCGCACGAGTACGTCACTGCCTACTCCGACTGCGGTTGGGCAAGTGGTAAGAGCTGCACGTGGGCGATCACGATCGCCGATGAGTTCGCGGGCGCCATCAGTCTCGATGGCATCGGCTCTGGCCAAGCCACGATCGGCTACTGGATGGCAGTTCCGTTTCGCGGCCGCGGCCTGCTCACCGAGGCTGCTCACGCCGTCGTTGAGTTCGGATTTGACAGCGCACCCGCAGGTCTCGGCCTCGTACGAATCGAGTGGCATGCCTATGCCGGCAATGTTGCATCCGCTCGTGTCGCCCGCCGTGTCGGCTTTCACTTCGAAGGGACACTTCGCCTTGGTGCCGCGGGACGCAATGGCAGGGAAGATGATTGGGTAGCAGGCATGCTCGTCGGAGATAGGGAAAAATCACCAGCCTGGTCGATACTTCCCTGATGCTCGTTCTGACCCAGGCGCGGGTTCCCTTGTGGTTTCGGACCGCAGCCTGCTGGTCTACGGAGCGGTTGTGGTGGCCTGCGACCAGACGACCATCCAACGGCCATATCGCGTTCAACGAGCGCACGAAGTCTCTCTCACTCGATATTCGCCACAGTCATATCGTCGATGTTCACAGGGCCCGTTTATCAGCAGCGGCGACCGCTGACCTGTACCGAGGGGACCAACCCGCGGGTGCTAAACATGCCCAGGGATGCGCCGCTGAGGGATGTCCCGCTGAGGGTCGGCGCGGCACAGCTCACAGGTAGCGCCAGAAGCCGCCGTTGCCTGCCCTGTTGTGGTAATACCGCGGTAGCATCTGGTGTAAAACTCAAAGTCAGTCTGCCGGACGAGGATGTGGCCGTCCTCGACGAATTTGTTCGCACTGCCGGCCTCTCCTCACGGTCGGCCGGGTTGCACCATGCCGTGCGCATGCTGCGCCTTCCCAAACTTGAAGCGGATTACGAGGCCGCCTGGAACGAGTGGGAGGAATCAGGTGACCACGCAGCGTGGAGTGTGACCACCTCTGACGGTATCGCCGATGCTGCGCGGTGAGATCCGGCTCGTGGATCTGGATCCTGCGCGCGGAAGCGAGGCCAACACACGACGTCTGGTGGTGATCGTCAGCAACGATCGCGCCAACTCGATCGCGACCCAGCTGGGCCGCGGAGTGATCACCGTCGTGCCGGTCACCAGCAACACCGACCGGATCTTCCCCTTTCAAGCCCTGCTGCTCGCCAGTACGACCGGGCTACCTCTGGACTCCAAGGCCCAGGCCGAGCAGGTGCGCTCCATCGCCGTCGAGCGGTTAGGCGCGATGCTCGGGCGGGCCCCTGCAGATGTCATGGCGCGGGTCGACGACGCATTGCGTCTTCACCTTCAGCTGTAACGCCACCGCTCAACGTAAAAAAGGACCGGGATGATTTTTCAACCGTCCCGATCCTTCTTGATTCACTCTGCCGGAAATATTCTGGCTATTTCCGGATTCACCCTCTGTCGGGGTAACAGGATTTGAACCTGCGACCTCTTCGTCCCGAACGAAGCGCGCTACCAAACTGCGCCACACCCCGATACCCGCATGCGAACGAATCCGCAGCACGAGCCTTGTCAAGAATAGCTGATATCTCGAGCCGTCAGCGTCAACAGCGTCGCCTCTGGGGGGCAGGCGAAGCGCACCGGGGCGTAGATGGATGTGCCGAGCCCGGCCGAGACGGAGAGGTAGGCGGTGCGACGGGCGTGCGTCCACAGGCTGAGGCCCTTGACTTGGTCACGCGGAATGTCGCAGTTGGTGACCAGGGCACCGTAGCCGGGCACACAGACCTGTCCGCCGTGAGTGTGGCCGGCGACGATGAGCTCTGAGCCGTAGGTGACGAGCGCGTTCAACACGCGCTGGTACGGAGAGTGTGTGAGGCCGATAGTCACCGGTTGCGACCCGCCCGGTTCATCCGCCCAGCCCACGTTTTCGTGCATCTCCTCCAGCGCTACGGAAAGTTGTGCAAGGTTGTCCCAGCCCATGTGGGCATCGCCCACACCAACGAATTCGAGGTGGGAGCCCTTGATGCTCATCGCTCGTGCGGTGTTGTTCAGGTCGAGCCAGCCGAGTCCCTCGAAAAAGGAGGTGAGTCTGGCAGTGTCGAGTCCCGGCTGGGAGTGAACCACCCGCCTGGGTGCGGTGAAGTACGTGAACGGATTCTTCGCCACCGGTCCGAAGTAGTCGTTCGAGCCGTGCACGAAGATACCGGGGATCGCGCGGAACGGCTCGAGCGCATACTCGATACCCTCGATGCCACGCTCGTGACCGAGATTGTCACCGGTGTTGAGCACGAGATTGGGTTTGTATACAGCCAGGCTCCGGATCCACTCCTGTTTCTTCCGCTGCCAGGGTGCCATGTGCAGGTCAGCGAGATGAAGGACGGTGAGCGGGCGGGCTCCCGGCTGCAGCACCGCAAGCGTCTGAGTACGTAGGGTGAACCGATTGCGCTCCACCAGGGTTCCCCAGGCCAGTGTGCCGAGACCGATAGCGGCCAGCGCTATCGCAACCGAGCTGGCCCGTTGGGATGCCTGACTCACTTGGGGCAGGCCGTCAGACCCGGATCGCTTCCATCCGGATTGCCGTAGACGGTCAGGCTGACCGGATCGCTCTTCGTGACCGCTGACCCGGATGATGGGTTGGAGGCCTGCACGTTGCATTTACTGTCGGATTGCACGGGCGATGGATTGCCCTTCGTCCACTGGTAGCTGATCTTGGCTGGATCGAAGCCTGCTGCCACTAACGCCTGAGTAGCCTGCACGCGGCTCAACCCGACAACTTTCGGCATTGTGACGGCGAGGCTACCGTCGCTGGTGAAGACGGTGACGTTGGTGCCGGATGGCACCTTCGAACCCGAGTCCGGATCGGTGCGGGTCACGCGCCCAGCTGGCAGCGCGGATGCTTCCGGTCCACCATTCGTGTACTGGAATTTGAGACTCGTCAGCAGGTTCTCGGCTTGGGAGGAGGTCTGGCCGACCACGCTCGGCACGATTGAGGATGATCCGCCGAGCATTGCATCCGATACGTCGGGGAAGGTCCGCTCGCCCTTGTAGGCGGGCATGGCGTTGACCGACCTGATCAGTGCCTTCATAATCGCGAACCGCGAGGAAGTGTAATAATTTTGCCGGGTGGTGGGGTTGACGAAGTTCCTCAGGCTGGTCTGGGCGCTGTCGATATTGCCTGTCCAGACCGACGACCCGACCTTCGTGGTGGTGGATATCACCCAGTCCTGGTGAGCCGTTGGCGAGGTTCCCGTTTTGCCTCCGATGGCGACCCCGTCGTAGGGGTTCGATGGCCGGCTGGTGCCGCCGGTCATGCTGCCAGCCATTGCATTTGCGACAGCGGCGGCAACATCCGCGCTCATGGCCTGATTGCAGGTGACGGGTTGTCCGGGGAGCGTCTTGCCGTCCGGGTTGACGACGCGGTCGATGATGATCGGGGTGCAGTGCAAGCCGGCGCCCCCGATTGTCGCTGCGACAGCAGCCATCGTCAGCGGCGCCTGCTCATTAGTGCCGAGGATGTTCGACGGACTGACATCGAGATCGCGGGCGAAGTCCGCTCGGTGTGCTCCCATGCTCTTCGCGGTGTCGCGGATGGAACAGAGGTCCTGCTGCGTCGCCATCTGCATGAAGGCGTTGTTCACGGATCCCATCAAGGCAGATTTCACGGTCATGTAGCCACCGCCGGACCCGCCGTCGTTTACCAGTTTGAATGGCGCGGTCGGGATAGCCCCCGGGTCGCATGGAGCGGTGAACTGCGAGCCGACGTAGGTTTTCGGACCGCGCCCGTCGACGAGGTCATTCAGCCCTTTGCCACTCTCCAACCAATTGGCGAGGTCGATCACCTTGTAGGTGGAGCCGGTTTCGAATCCGTTAGCCCCACCGTATGGGGCGTCGACGCTGAGGTTGTAGGCGCTGGTCGTGGTGGTTTCGGGCGCGGCACCGTCGTCGAACATTTTGTTCTGGGCCATCACGATGATCTTGCCTGTGCCCACTTCGACCGTATTCGCGGTCGAACCGAGCCGGAACCGGGTCTCCTCGGCGGGGGTCTGAGTCTGGAGAACCTGCTGCTGCTGCTCGATGAGATCGAGGTCGACCGTGGTGTAGATCTTGTATCCACCCTTGTCCCAGTTGGCACGTCGTTCGGCGGCGTTGGCACCGAGCGACTCGACGACCGGCACGGCACCCTTGTTGACCGGCAGCCTATCGGCGGCTTTGATCACTCCGAGGGCATAGTCGCAGGCGGCTGCCGCGCTTCGCGGGGTTGCGGTGCGGCATCCGTTGGCGACAGCGCTCGGCTTCATGTACGACTCGATCTTGGTCGCTACGGCATCGTCGTATTGCTTTTGGGTGATGTTCTTCGCATCGAGCATCGCCGCCAGAATCTGGTCGCGGCGGTCCTTGTTTGCCGGATAGGTCTTCGGATCTGACAGCCCCTGAGTATTGGGGTTCTGCACGATCGCAAGCAGGCTCGCTGCCTGGGGAAGGGTCACGTCTTTGGCGTGCACGCTGAAGTACTGGAGCGCAGCGGATTCGACGCCATAGGTCGTGGAGCCCATGCCGACAATATTGAGGTAGCCGAGCAGAACCTCCTTCTTGGTGTATGCCTTGTCGAGCCCGATCGCGAGCTTCATCTCCCGCAGCTTGCGGTCATATGAATAGCCGTTGGCCTGCTTGATCGCGTCTTCGCGTTGCTTCGCCTGGTCTTTCCCGGTATATACAGCGGTGAACGCCTGCTGAACCAGGATGTTCTTCACCAGTTGCATGTCGAGAGTGGAGCTTCCGCTCTGCTGCCCGCCCTCACCGTTTCTCACCAGGGCGCGCGCGATCGACTGGAGGTCGACACCGCCGTGGGTGTAGAAGCGGCGGTCCTCGCCGGCAACAGCGGCCTGCTTGAGCAGGGGCGATACGTCGTCCCAGCCCACGACCTGCCGGTTCTGCTTGTAGATCGTGGCGAGCAGCACGTCCTTGCCACCGCTCTTTCCGAAAATCTGGTTCTGCTGGGCTTGCGTGCCGATCTTGATCGAGTCGGGCAGGTTCTCGAAGATGCCGATGGAGCCCTGCGCCGTCATGCTGGTGACAGCGAGGGCCGGGGTGACCATTGCGGTGACGAGGACTCCGGCGAGAACGCTGAACCCGAGGAGGCCGAGTACGCCGCCGAGCACGCCGGATGGCTTCAATTTTTGGGCAGACATAGAATCAGGGTAAGGGATAATCGTCCTGTCGAACCTGAAGGGATGTTCCGATGACCACCTGGGAATACATCACGACACCGCTAATCGTGCACAATACCGCCGCAATTCTCAACAACTGGGGCTCGCAGGGCTGGGAGCTCGTGCAGGTCGTCACCGGACCAGAAGGTGGCCTCGTCGCCTACCTCAAGCGCGAACTGAAGGGCGAGAAATAATGTCCGCAGTCTCTGACTCCCTTGCCGCCCTTGGGCTCGAACTGCCCGCGATCGCAGCACCAGCCGGCGTCTATATTCCGGCGGTTGTCAGCGGCAACCTCGTCTTCACTTCGGGCCAGCTCCCCTTCATCTCCGGCGCGTTGCCCGCCACCGGCAAGGTCGGGGCGGCCGTCTCGGCTGAGGACGCCAAGAGCTACGCCGCAACCTGCGTGCTCAACGGTCTCGCCGCGGTGCAGTCTGCGATCGGATCGCTGGATCGGGTCACCCGCGTCGTGAAGGTCGTCGGCTTCGTGGCATCGGACCCCGCCTTCACCGGCCAGCCGGGAGTCATCAACGGGGCATCGGAACTCCTCGGGAAAATCTTCGGCGACGCGGGCGTGCATGCACGCAGTGCCGTCGGGGTCGCAGCTCTTCCCCTCGACTCTCCCGTCGAGGTGGAGCTGATCGTCGAATTCCTGTAGCGTCTCGAGGTCTACTTCAGCCGGTCGCTGATGATTTGCATCACCGAGGTGTCGGCGAGCGTGGTCGTATCGCCGATGTCCCGGCCCTCCGCCACATCCTGCAGCAGCCGTCGCATGATCTTGCCCGAGCGGGTCTTGGGCAACTCGGCGACGATGAACACCTCCCGCGGCCGCGCGATTGCACCGATCTGCTCGGTAACGTGTCGGCGCAGCAGCGCGCTGGCATCATCCGTGGTGTAGGTGTCGACATGCTCACTCCGCAGGATCACGAAGGCGACAACGGCCTGGCCGGTTGCCTCATCCGCGGCGCCGACGACGGCCGATTCCGCAACGATCGGATGCGACACGAGCGCGGACTCGATTTCCGCCGTCGACAGCCGATGGCCGGAGACATTCATCACGTCGTCGACGCGGCCGAGCAGCCAGATGTCACCGTCCTCATCGAGGCGCGCACCATCGCCGGCAAAGTACAGCGGACCCGTCGTGAACTTCGACCAGTAGGTCTCCACGAAGCGCTCCGGGTCTCCCCAGATTCCGCGAAGCATCGCGGGCCAGGGTTCGGTGACCACCAGCAGTCCACCGCCACCGGGCGGCACACCATTGCCAGAATCATCGAGCACGTCGATCGAGATTCCTGGCAGGGCAGCTTGCGCTGAGCCCGGCTTGAGGGTTGTGACACCGGGTAGCGCTGACACCATGATCGCCCCGGTCTCCGTCTGCCACCACGTATCGACGATCGGGGTGGTGCCCGCACCGATCACGTCGCGATACCAGACCCAGGCCTCCGGATTGATCGGCTCGCCCACACTGCCGAGCAGGCGAAGGGAGCTGAGGTCGAAGTCATCCGGTATCTGTCGCCCGAGCTTCATGAAGGAACGGATCGCCGTCGGCGCCGTATAGAAGATGGTCACGCCGTACTTCTGGATGATCTCCCACCACCGACCACCGTGCGGCGCATCCGGAGTGCCCTCATAGAGCACCTGAGTCGCGCCATTGGCCAGCGGGCCGTAGACGACGTAGCTGTGGCCGGTGATCCAGCCGACATCCGCCGTGCACCAGTAGACGTCCGACTCGGGGTGGAGGTCGAACACGTTCTTGTGGGTGAACGCGACCTGGGTGAGGTATCCGCCGCTCGTGTGCAGGATCCCTTTCGGCTTACCGGTAGTGCCGGAGGTGTAGAGGATGAACAGCGGTGTCTCGGCGGCAAAGCCCTGAGCCTCATGTTCGCTCTCTGCTGCAGCAATAGCCTCGTGCCACCAGAGGTCGCGGCCGTCGATCCAGTCGACCTCATTGTTGCCGCGCTTGACCACCAGCACGTTCTGCACAGTGTGATCCCCCGGCTTGGCGAGGGCGGCATCCACTGCCGGCTTGAGCGCGCTGACCTTGCCCTTGCGCCATCCGCCATCGGCAGTGATCACGAGTTTCGCCTCTGCATCGTCAACCCGGGAGCGGATGCTGTCGGCGCTGAATCCGCCGAAGATCACGGAGTGCACCGCTCCGATTCGAGCCACGGCGAGCATCGCGATGACGGCCTCGGGGACCATCGGTAGGTAGACCGCAACCCGGTCACCCTTGCCAATTCCTAGGGAAATGAGCAGATTGGCTGCGCGTTTGACTTCCGCCGTGAGTTCGGAGTAGCTGATGTCCCGGCTATCGCCCGGCTCACCCTCCCAGTGCAGAGCGATGCGGTCGCCGTTTCCGGCGAGCACGTGTCGGTCGAGACAGTTGTACGCGACGTTGAGCTCGCCGTCTTCGAACCAGGTGGCGAAGGGGGCATTGGACCAGTCGAGATCCTTCGTGAAGTCCGTGCTCCAGTGCAGAAGTTCACGCGCTTGGGCGGACCAGAAACCGAGTCGATCCGCGGAGGCCTCGTCGTATAGAGAGGCTGTGGCCACGGCATCCGCTCGGAATTTCGGGCTTGGCGGAAAACGCCGCTCTTCGTGCTGGAGGCTGTCAATGGAAGTGTTGGGCATTGGTATCCCTCGCAAAGTCAGCGGGCGTCGGTGCCCGCACAGAGTTGTAGTCCGATCCTAAACCGACCGCGGGTTGCGCCCGATTGCGTCCAATCTGAGAATGTCCTCCGATCGTGCGAATTGCCCTCTTGTGTCCGCCAACTCCACGCGTAAACTGGTGGTCGTTGAATGCAAATTTAACGTGCAACGCGCAGAGATTCCCCCCAATCCAGCGTTGCTGTGGCGGCGTCGGTTCCCCCAACAGGCGCCGCCCCTCTATCTCCCCGTCTTCTCCCTCCCCAGGGCTCGTGGTGAGACGGTTTCCCCAAGTCGTCACCTCGTGCACGGGGTGCAAGACGGTCGGCGGTACCGTCGTCGGATGTCGGCTGCCGATCCAGATGAACCACCCGCTCCGCCCATGTTGGGGCAGGATCGATTTGTCGTCTGCAGGCCGGGGTCGGAACGCATGACCACGGCGCGCCGGCGGTCGATCGCTGGCTTCGGGCTCGACGAATTTGGTCCGCTCTCCGACTTTGTCACCGACGCGGCGGTCACGGATGTCTTCGTCAATGGCCCGGGAGAAGTCTGGGTTGACCGCGGAGGCGGCGCCATGCGGCAGGAGCCCATCGGCTGGGATGAGGGCACGCTGCGTGATCTCGCGGTGCGCCTTATCGGGCTCGGCGGGCGGCACATCGACGAGGCCACCCCCTGCGTGGATGTACGGCTGTACGATGGCATCCGCATCCACGCGGTTCTCCCACCGATCTCTACGGGCGGAACCCTGCTCTCGATCCGACTTCCTCGGGTGGAGAAACTCGGACTCGATGACCTGGATGCAGCGGGATTCTTCTCCCGAATCGAACTGCGAACGGTGCAGGATTTGGTGCTTCGGCGCCAGAACCTTCTCATCACTGGCGCCGGTGGCAGCGGCAAGACCACCCTGCTCGCGGCGCTGCTGTCGAGCGCGAACCGCAGCGATCGCATCATCGCCATCGAAGACGTCAGCGAACTGCGCGTGACGCATCCGCACTTCGTCTCCCTCGAGGCGCGACAGGCGAATCTCGAGGGTGCCGGGCAACTCGGGCTCGAACGCCTGGTGCGGGAGGCGCTGCGGATGCGCCCTGACCGGCTTGTGCTCGGCGAATGTCGCGGCGCAGAGATCCGAGAGCTTCTCGCCGCGCTCAACACCGGCCACGACGGGGGAGCCGGCACCCTTCACGCCAACTCACTCGACGACGTGCCGGCGCGGATTGAAGCACTCGGAGCACTAGCCGGAATGAGCCCGACCGCAATCGCACGGCAGACGGTGAGCGCGATTGGTACCGTGCTGCATCTGCAGCGCGACCGGGACACCCGTCAGCTCGCCCAAATCGGTAGATTCGCGCTCGATCGACGTGATCGCCTGTGCATGGTGCCGTCCGATGTCGCGCCGTAAGCCTTCCGAAGACCTCGAGTCCCTCGCGGCGGTGGTGCAACGTCTTGGGGTGTTACTCGCGGCGGGAGTTGCGCCTGCTTCGGGTTGGGGCCACGTCGCTGTCGCGGCGCGTGGGCAGGCAGCTGCCGGAGCCTGCTGGGTCGCCGACGTCGCCGCTCGTGGCGGCTCTGTAGCCGAGGCGATTGCTGCGGTCGCCGGGTCTGCTGGCCCAGGCGGGGCGCCGAGCATGAGCGGGGCGCCGAGCATGCGCAGAGCGGGCAGCCGGGGCAGACCCGACACGGATGGATCGGCGTGGAGGGGGCTCGCCGCGGCCTGGCTCGTGGCCAGCGATGCAGGCGCACCCCTGGCCCCGACACTCGCACGGTTCGCTGACACCCTCCGGTCGCTCGCCCAGAACCAGCGGGACATCGACACCGCACTCGCCGGGCCCAGTGCGACGGCCCGGATGGTGATGGTGCTGCCGGTGATCGGAATCCTGTTCGGGATGGCCCTCGGTTTCGACTCGATCCGTGTGCTGTTCACTACGCCGCCCGGACTGCTGTGCCTCGGGTTCGGAACCGCGCTGATGCTGCTTGCGCAACTCTGGAACCGTCGCCTGCTGCACGGTGCTCGCCCGGCGAACCTCACCCCCGGTCTCGCACTCGACCTCATGGCCATCGCTGTGTCCGGCGGCGCATCCCTGCCCCGCGCAGAGCGGGCGGTCGCGAATGCCCGCCAGAGGTGCGGGATCGATTCCGATGGGAGCGATGCCGCGATCGCTGAGGTGCTCGAGCTCAGCCGTCGGGCGGGTATCCCGGCAGCGGCGCTATTGCGTGCTGAGGCAATCGAGGCGCGTCGCGCTGCCAAGAGTGCGGGGGAGCGCACGGCCGCAACTCTCGCGGTGACCCTGATGCTGCCGCTCGGGCTGTGTGTCCTCCCCGCCTTCATGGTGCTCGGAGTCGCCCCGCTGCTGATCGCTGTCATCTCGTCCACAGTGACCGGATTGTGAGATCACCGCACTGATCTGCAGCTGCCAGCAGGTATGGCTCGCTCTGACTTGCAGCATAAAGAGGTCCGGCAGTTCGTCGGTCGCTTGATGAGAGGAATGACTGATGCTGAAGAAACTGTTATCGAGACTCAGCCCGGACGATGGAGCCGCGACTGCCGAATACGCGATCGCAACCCTCGCGGCTGTCGGGTTTGCCGGGCTGCTCGTCGCGATCCTGCGCAGCGACGAGGTGCGGGGCATGCTCACTGAGATTGTGCACCGTGCGCTCACCTTCGCGGGGTGAGGCGGTCTCGATGGAGGGCAAGGGTGACAGCGGCAGCGTTTCGGCGGAGTTCGCCACCGTCATCCCCGCGGTCATACTCGTGCTGGCAGCGTGCCTCGCCGGCTTGCAACTCTCCAGCCAACAATTGCAGCTTCAGCAGGTCGCGACCATGGAGGCGCGCAGTGTGGCTCGCGGGGAGCCGGTCGGCGAGGCGGCCGTTCTCGTGCCGGGAGCGACCCTGCGGGTGGAACATCGGGGGGAGTTGGTCTGCGTCATAGCATCCGTTGCCAGTTCGAAGACTTCGGGCTTGATCGCCGCGTTTCCGGTGAGCGCCTGGAGCTGCGCGTTCGACGGCGGCCGCTGATGATCCGGGTCTGGCCTGGCGAACGAGGGTCAGGATCGGTGCTCGCGGTGGCGATCATTGCTGCCGTGCTCGTGTTGTTTTCGCTACTTCTGCCGCTCGTCGCGGTGTTTTCCGTTTCCCAACGGGTGGTGGGAACGGCGGATGCTGCAGCGCTCGCTGCTGCGGATGTCGCGGTCGGCATCCGCTCCGGAAGCCCGTGCGAAGCGGCAGCAACTGTCGCAGTAGCCAACACAGCGCGACTGCACGGATGCCTCGTTGACGGCTCCACTGCTACGGTGCGTGTCACTGCCTCCGTGCTCGGTTTCGAGGTGTCTGCACAGGCCACCGCGGGGCGCCCACCCGGCGAATCAGCGGTGCATGCGGGGCGTACCGGGGGCACCGGATGAAGCCATGTTTATGTTTCTGTGTGTATGGTGTGCGTGTCGGGACTACAACCGATATCTCCGATCCGCGGTGCGTAGCATCAGCGGAGCCGCCCTAGGCTGGGCGAGGTTTGGTTCCACCCGGAGACCAACAGAGGCGGCGGGAGTCGCAGTAGTCGAGGAGTCACGTGTCTGGCACGAAGAAACTGGTCATAGTCGAGTCGCCCGCAAAGGCGAAGACGATTGCCCAGTACCTGGGTGACGGATATGAGGTGCTGGCCTCGGTCGGTCACATCCGTGACTTGATCGAGCCGAAGAACCTGCCGCCGGAGCTCAAAAAAGGCTCGCTCGGCAAATTCTCCATTGATGTCGAAAATGGTTTTCTTCCGTACTATGTGGTCTCCGATCAGAAGAAGAAGACGGTCGCCGAACTGAAGCGTGCCCTCAAGGGTGCCGACGAGCTCTACCTCGCAACTGATGAGGACCGCGAGGGCGAGGCCATCGCGTGGCACCTCCTCGACGAACTGAAACCCAAGGTTCCGGTCAAGCGAATGGTCTTCCACGAGATCACCAAAGAAGCGATCGAGCGCGCCCGCGACAGCACCCGTGACATCGACACCGCCCTCGTCGATGCCCAAGAAACCCGCCGCATTCTCGACCGTCTATACGGCTATGAGATCTCGCCGGTGCTCTGGCGCAAGGTCGGCCCCGGACTCTCCGCCGGGCGGGTGCAGTCTGCCGCCACCCGTCTCGTCGTCGACCGGGAGCGCGAGCGTCTCGCTTTTGTTGCGGCCGGCTATTGGGATCTGTCGGCGCTGCTTGCAGCATCCGACGGATCAACTCCATTCGAGTCCCGCCTTGCCCGCCTCGACGGAGCGCGCGTTGCCAGCGGTCGTGACTTTGATGACAGGGGACAACTCAAATCATCGTCCACTGGCAGGGCGGATGCCATCGCTCTCGACGAGCAGGCCGCGACCGCGCTTGCCGAGGCGCTGCGCGACCCGGCGGTCTCAGTCGTCGTGTCCGCAGTCGACTCGAAGCCCTATACGCGTCGACCGGCGGCGCCCTTCAGCACCTCGACACTTCAGCAGGAAGCCGCTCGCAAGCTGCGCTTCACCGCGCGCCAGACCATGAGCGTGGCGCAGGGTCTGTACGAAAACGGCTACATCACCTATATGCGAACGGATTCGCTCAACCTCTCCCAGCAGGCGATGACCGCCGCTCGCAGCCAAGCGGCGTCGCTGTACGGCGCCGAAAGTGTGTCCGAAAAGCCGCGCACCTACACGAGCAAAAGCAAGAATGCGCAAGAGGCTCACGAGGCGATCCGTCCCGCTGGGGACACTTTTCGTACCCCCGGCCAGCTCGAGGGCACCCTGCGCGGCAACGACTGGAAACTGTATGACCTCATCTGGAAGCGCACTGTCGCCTCGCAGATGGCTGACGCCAAGGGAATGACCGCGTCCGTGGTCATCACTGCCGGACCGGTGCAGGGCACGACCATGGCCGAGTTCGCCGCGAGTGGCACCGTGATCACCTTCCGCGGATTCCTCCAGGCCTATGAGGAAAGCCGGGACGAAGAGCGCAACGACGCTGCCGAGCCCACCGAAGCAAAACTCCCCCCACTCACTGTCGGCCAAAAACTGACCGTCGCAGAAGTGGAGGCAAAGGGACACGAGACCAGCGCGCCGCCGCGCTACACCGAGGCGAGCCTCGTCAAGACACTCGAAGAGCTGGGGATCGGGCGCCCCTCGACCTACGCGTCAATCATCTCGACCATCATCGACCGCGGCTACGTGACCCCCCGTGGTAGCGCACTTGTGCCGAACTGGATCGCCTTTTCTGTGGTTCGACTGCTCGAAGATTTTTTCTCCGATCTGGTGGAATACGACTTCACCGCAGCCATGGAAGACGACCTCGACCGCATCGCGGATGGCAAAGAGGACCGCGTTGAATGGCTGACCAGCTTCTACTTCGGCAGCGAAAAACACCGCGGTCTGCGAAATGTCATCGATAACATGGGCGAGATCGACGCGAAGAGCATCAACTCGATCAAGCTCGATGACGAGGTGACCCTGCGCATCGGCAAGTACGGCCCGTACCTTGAGGTCGTGGATGCGGATGGCGCACCGGAGGCAGTCCCCCGCCGCGTGAACATCCCCCCGGAGCTTGCCCCGGATGAACTCACGGTCGCGAAAGCCCATGAGCTGATCGACGCGCCCGTTGTGGTGGACCGCGTGATTGGCATCAACCCCGAAAACGGCAAGAGTGTGGTCGCGAAAGACGGCCGGTTCGGGCCGTACATCACCGAAGTCGACCCCGAACCCGAACCAGTACCCGAACCCGATGCTGTTGCGCCGGTCGAAATCGCGGTCGTCGAGCCCGTCGTCGACCCCGCTACCGGCGAGATCATCGAGCCGAAGAAGAAGCGGGCCGCGCCCAAAAAAGCGGCCGCGGCAAAGCAGCGAACGGCCTCCATCTTCAAGTCAATGGATCTCGCGACCGTTGATCTCATTACCGCTCTTCGCTTGCTTGCGCTGCCGCGCATCGTGGGCCAGGACCCGGAGAGTGGTGAGGAGATCACCGCCCAGAACGGGAAGTTTGGCCCCTATCTCAAGAAGGGTGTCGACACGCGATCACTTACCGGGGAAGATCAGATCTTCGAGATCGACCTTCCCGCGGCGATTGAGCTGTATGCCCAGCCCAAGTATGGTGCGCGCCAAGCATCCAGTGCCCTCAAGGAGTTCGATGCCGACCCCGTCAGTGGCAAGCCGATTCGTATCAAGGACGGCCGTTTCGGTGCCTATGTGACCGATGGCGTGACGAATGTGACGATTCCCCGGGGGGAGACGATCGAAGAGATCGACTTCGAGCGCGCGGTGCAGATGCTCGCCGATAAGCGTGCGAAGGGACCGACGGTCAAGACGACCGCGGCGAAGAGGCCGGCCGCAAAGAAGCCGGTCGTAAAAAAGCCAGTCGTAAAAAAGCCGGCCGCAAAGAAGCCGGTCGCGAAGAAGCCAGCGGTTAAGAAGCCTGCCGCGACGAAGTCCACTGCGACGAAGCCCGCGGCGAAGACGGTGGCGGCGAAGAAGGTGGCGGCGAAGTCGTCCCCGGCCTCCGAGTCGGCGCAGTAGGCGTCGGTGCGAAGCGCGACATGACCGGTTTGTTCATCACGTTCGAGGGCGGTGACGGATCGGGCAAGTCGACCCAGGCGAGCCTGCTCGCGGACTGGCTCACGGCATCCGGTCGCACTGTGACTCGCTCGCGTGAGCCCGGTGGCACCGAACTCGGGCTCGAGCTGCGGGAGATCGTGCTGCACCGCCGAGGGCACATCGCTCCCCGCGCCGAGGCGCTGATCTATGCCGCCGATCGCGCGCACAATATCGCTACGAAGGTGCGGCCGGCGATCGAGCGCGGAGAGATCGTGATCCAGGACCGCTACCTCGACTCCTCGGTTGCGTACCAGGGCGCTGGGCGCGTGCTCGACCCCATCGAGGTTCGGGATATCTCGCTCTGGGCGACCGAGGGCTTCATGCCAGATCTCACGATCCTGCTCGATCTCGACGAGACGATCGGCCGAGCACGCCTCGATGAGGCCCGGACCCAATATGACAGGCTCGAGGCGGAGGAGAACGACTTCCACTCCCGCGTGCGGGCCGGATTCCTCGCACTCGCTGAGGCCGAGACGCACCGTTTCCTGGTGCTCTCGGCCACCGCTTCGATCGAGTCGATCGCCGAGGCCATTCGCGCTCGGGTGACTCCGCTTTTGTAGCACCAGCCGGGAAACCCGGTCAGCTGCTCCGCTTAGGCTTGGCGCATGACCGCGTGGGACGAATTGACCGGCCAGTCGGAGGCGATCGCGACCTTCCGCGCGGCCGCTGCAGACTCGACCCTCGGTGACTCCCCGATCGGCGACTCGGCGATGACCCATTCCTGGCTCATCACGGGTCCACCCGGGTCGGGCCGCTCCAACCTTGCCTACGCCTTCGCGACGGCGCTGCTCAGTCCGGCTGCGACAGGTAAAGTCAGCGATCCGGATGGTGACGAAACCACCCGCCGCCAGGTCGCCGCCCGCACCCACCCCGACCTCGCAGTGCTGAGCACCGAGGGCGTGATCATCAAGATGGATGACGTGCGCCGGCTGGTCTCCAGCTCCAACTTCTCGCCCTCGGTGAGTCGCTATCGCGTGATCGTGATCGAGGACGCCGACCGAATGCAGGAGCGCACCTCCAATGTGCTGCTCAAGGCGCTCGAAGAGCCGCCGCCGAGAACGGTGTGGATCCTCTGTGCGCCGAGCGAAGCCGACCTGCTGCCGACCATCCGTTCCCGGGTGCGTACCGTGCGACTGCGGGTACCGGATGTCGCCGAGGTTGCCGAACTCATCGCCAGGCGGGACGAGGTGGATATCGCTACCGCCACCCGGGCCGCCCGTGAGTCGCAGAGCCACATCGGCATGGCCCACCGCCTCGCCACCAACGAGGAGGCCCGGCGCCGCCGCGAGCAGACCCTCCAGCTTGCGCTCGGCATCCGTTCCGTGTCTGGGGCAGTGATCGCTGCGGCGAAACTGCTCGAACTCGCGGGGGAGGATGCCAGGGCCATCACCGAAGAGCGCGACGCCGAGGAGCGCGAGAGCGCGTTGCGGTCTCTTGGCATCGAACCGGGAGGCACCATTCCGCCGGCGCTCCGAGCCCAGTTGCGCGCTCTCGAGGAGGACCAGAAGAGACGTGCGACCCGCAGCCTGCGCGATGGCATCGACCGAATCATGGTCGACCTACTCTCGCTCTACCGCGACATCCTGCTGATGCAACTCGACGCCGGCACCGAGCCGATCAATCTCGCTATCCTCTCTCAGCTGACCGCCGCGAGTGGGGCTTCGACTGCCGCCGAGACCCTCGCGACAATGGACGCCATTGCCACCGCCCGCAAGCGCATCGAGGGGAACGTCGCTCCGGCCCTCGCCCTCGAAGCCATGCTGATCTCCACCGCCCGCTAAATCTTCACCGCTCGTTTAAGGGATGCCTGTGACAACCAAAACCACCCGTACCGTATTGACCGCTGCCGGGCTGGTTATCGCCCTTGCGCTCAGCGGCTGTGTCGCGTCATTCCTGCCGAAGACGCCAGACACACGGTCAACACCGACGGCTGAGCGCGTAGCTGCTGAGCTTGAGCCGTTCTACACACAGATATTGAAATGGAAGCCCTGCGAGGGGGAAGGCTTCCAGTGCACAACCGTCACAGCGCCGATGGACTGGAAAAATCCCGCGACCAAGTCGATCGATCTGGCGCTCATCCGCAAGACCGCCACTGGCACTGCTCTCGGTTCGCTGCTGGTCAATCCGGGTGGTCCGGGCGCATCGGGATATGACTTCGTGAGGGACAGCCTCGACTACGCGGTCGACGCAAAATTGAAGCAGAACTACGACATTGTGGGCTTCGATCCACGCGGGGTAAACAAGTCCTCGGCGGTCAAGTGCTATCAGGACCCGTCTGAGATGGATAAATTCCTCTTCGGCGTCTCAGCCAATCCCTTCGGCTCAGACGCGTGGATCGCCGACCAGCGGATCAACAACACCGCATTCGGCGCGGCCTGCCTCAAATACACCGGGGATCTGCTCGGTTTCATCGACACCGACAGCGCCGCTCGGGACCTCGACCTGCTGCGTGCGACACTCGGCGATAAAAAGCTCAACTACCTCGGGTACTCCTACGGCACCCTGCTTGGCGCGACTTACGCCGCGCTTTACCCGAAAAAGACCGGCCGCCTGGTTCTCGATGGTGCCCTCGACCCGGCGACCAGCAGCTTCGACGTGGGGGCAACCCAAGCCCAGGGCTTCGAGAGCGCACTGCGCGCGTATATCAAAGACTGCTTGACCGGCAAAGAGTGTCCATTCACAGGGTCTGTAGACGACGCCATGACCGACATCCGTTCCCTGCTCGAAGGCCTCGATGCCAGTCCGTTGCGCGCCAAGGATGGCCGTGAACTCTCCAGCGGTGCCATGTTCACTGCGATCATTACCCCGCTGTATAACAAGGTCAACTGGCCGAATCTCACCCAGTTGTTCAGCAGTGTGATGAAGGGTGACGCGTCGGTGGCATTCCAACTGGCAGACAGCTACTACGGACGCAAAGCCAACGGCAGCTATACCGATAATTCGACCGAGGCATTCATCGGCATCAACTGCCTCGACTACACGACCGAGTCCACGACTGATGCGAGCTTGAAAGTGGATGCGGCGACGCTCGCGTCTCTTGCGCCGACCCTCGGCCCCCAGCTCTCGTACGACACATCGTGTGCCTCTTGGCCGTTCGAGCCCACGCGCACGCGCGGACCGATTTCGGCGGATGGCTCGGCACCCATCCTCGTCGTCGGCACCACGAACGATCCGGCGACCCCCTACGTGTGGGCGAAGGCCCTCGCGAAGGAGCTGCAGAATGGGCACCTCCTCACCTACCGCGGTGAAGGCCACACGGCCTACAACAAGTCCAACTCGTGCGTGAACAACACGGTCGATGATTTCTTCGTCGACGGCACCGTGCCCAAAAAAGACCCGCAGTGCTGAATGGGCGGTGCCGAGGGGCATCCGTATGATCGAGCCACCAGGTTTGCGCAAAGTTGCACGCGGCGCAAGGATACTCGTATGACCATCGACAATCCGCGTGCCGGGCTGCGGGAGCGTAAGCGTCTAGCCACCGCCCGCGCGATCGAGATGGCGGCACTTACCCTGGTCGCAGAAACCGGGCTCGACCACGTGACCGTTGATGAAATCAGTCGCGTCGCCGACATCTCGCCGCGCACGTTTTTCAACTACTACGCGTCCAAGGAGTCTGCCCTGGTGGGTGAAACACCCGAGCCGCCAACCGCCGATGCAGTTCAGGCCTATGTTTATGCCGCGAGCGGGAGTGTGTTCGATGGGCTCAGTGCGCTCCTCGCCGCAGCGGTCGAAGGGAGGTCCACCGACACGGAGCTGATGCTGAAGCGCCGCAGCCTGCTCAAGCATTACCCCCAGCTCTTCGCGATGCGGATGGCGGCCATGCGCGAGTATGAGGAACGGCTACGCGAGATAGTCGCGCAGCGCCTCGTGGCGGATGACCCGGCCCTCGCCGACGACTCCGATGTGTTGCTCAGCCGATCCCGCCTCATTACCAACGTGGCGTTCGGAGCGATGAAGCACGCGTGGGTGTGTTGGGCAGACAACCAAGGCGGCACGTCTCTGGCCGACCGGCTCAAGGATTCCTTCGACGAACTGGGTCGCATTCTCCGACCGGTGCCCGCAGCCTGATCGGCTAAGCTTTCAGGCGTTGCCTGCGAGAAATTGCGTGCACGCCGCCTTAGCTCAGTCGGTAGAGCATCTCACTCGTAATGAGAAGGTCGTCAGTTCGATTCTGACAGGCGGCTCATATAAACAAAGGGATCGGGGCCTATCGGCTCCGGTCCTTTTGTCTGTCGTGGGGAATTCGTGGGGAATTGGCTGCCAGCGATTGACTGTAATTCCCCGCATGGGGAGCTGGCGTGGGGAATCGTGGGGAAAGTTGGCAGTCATCATCCAGGCCTGCGATCATCGAGGCATGCTCTTCATATTCATACTCATCATCCTGGTCCTTGGCTTCTTCGGCTTCGTCATCATGTCCCTCATCTTCATGAAAGAGCCGAGCAAGAAGTACGTGGCCCGTTTCGCTGCCAAGGAGGCGGCAGCCCTCGAGTTGAATCGAGCGCAGTATCGGGCCGCCAACCCACCCCCCACCGAGGAGCAGCTCATCGAGCAGGCTGCGATGGCTCTGCGGATCCAGCGGGCGGCTGAGCAGCGCCTAGCGGCCGAATAGGTCGGATAGATCCAGGGTTGGCTCATGCGAGCGCAGGCGCGTGTTCACGATCGCGTAGAGGGCCTCGTCGCGCGCGGCGCGTGCATCTTCTGCGTCAGCCTGCTTCGCGTAGCTCTCTGCGACCTGCAGGAGGTCGCGGCCCTTGCCCAGCGTGTTGATCGTGAAGCCATCGGCACCGATCGACTGGCCAGCGATCGTGAGAGACAGTGCAAGCTGCTTGATGAGCACTGAGCAGGCGCGGGTGACGTTGCCGTTGGCCAGTTGGAGTGAGATGGAGATGGCCACATCGGCGAAGTATTTGTAGTCACCTTGACCGACAACGATCGGGCTCAGCGGAACCGAGCTGTCGTCCCCGAGGAGGAGACGAACTTGAGCGATTGGGGATGTCGCTTCGAGGGGGGTCACGCCAGGATTCGCCATGGCATCAGTCTAAGGGCCTTCCCAGCAAACGCCCAGAAATAAGTCAGGCTCCCGGCGGTGTTGTCACGCCGGGAGCCCGCTGTACGAGGAAGGAGGGGCCTGCGTACCCTCCCAGGATACTCACAGAATCTTAGATTAGCCAGCTAACGCGAGAAGGCCCCGGCAAATAGCGCCGGGGCCTCTCATTGTGCGTTGCTGGCTACAGCGGGCGGGTGATCGCTCCGCCAGTTCCGTTCGAGTGAACGATGTGCAGCTCGGCCCAGAGGACCGCGCCGTCGATGTTCCGCAGGCGGTACGCCAGCGAGTCGGACTCGAACGAGCCCTCGAAGGGGCTGATCGAGCCGGCGCCGACGTAGGAGCCCTGGAGGTTCTGCACGCGCAGCTCCGGGGTCTCGTATCCGCGCAGCTTGAGGAACTCGATGACCGGGCGACGGGTGGAGCCCGGCTTCGGAACGAGCGACCAGGTGTTGTCCAGAATGCGCTCGGACTCAACGAGGGTCACGTTTCCGAGGACCGTGTTGTAACGGCCACCATCTTCGACGTAGCCACCGCTGGTGACGTGCAGCACCTGGCGGTTCATCTGGAAGTCCCAGAAGCGACGAGTCCCGATCGGCACGAACAGGTTGTAGCCTGACGCCTCGCCGATGCGGTTGCCCTTGATCTTGCGACGCGAGCGCTGGAAGATCGCTTCCTCGATGGCCTCGGGCGACAGCTTCGCGTTGGCCGGGATGGTGGTCCCGTCCGGCGAGGTTCCGGCGCTGAGTGCGCTAACGGCGGTAGCCGACAGGAGAGCGTCGAAGAACTCGGCGATCTTTCCATCGGTCGACACGCTGAGCAGCTCGCCCGGCAGGGCCTCGAAGAAACCAACGGTGTCGTTGATCTGCGCTTCCCAGGTCCAGTCGAACCGGAGACCGCGCTTGCGGAGCTTCTGGTAGAAGCTCTCGATCCCGCCGGTCATGGAGACCATCGGGAAGAGTCCGCCCTCGGGGATGACCAGCGGCTCGCCGTGCTTGCCGAGGCCAGCACCGCGCATGTTCGACTCGTTGTACTCGAGGTCGGGATCGGTGGCGTCGCCTTCGCCCCAGTAGAGCGAGTACAGCGCGACGGGACGGAAGTCCTTGACCGTGCGAACGCCCGCCCAGTCTCCGAGGGAGTGGACCGCCTTGTCGTACTGCGGCACGAACTCGATGTTGATGGCGTGCGTGAGGTTCACGCTCGCGTCGGTCGAGCTAACGGCCTCGCGGAGCGTTCCGTCGGCAACGTAGTCGCCGGCCATCGCGCTGCGGAAGAGCTTCTGCGCTTCCTTGACCTTGCTCTTCGACACGCCGGGCTGCGGGTGCAGACGACGGTCAAGGGTGAACTGGTCGCGGTACTCCCGCGCCTTGAACTCGGCCATTATGCGGTCACTCCGATCTTGATGGGGCGAACGGTCCCGCGAACGAGGTATCCGCTCGGCTCGTTGACGACACCGAAGTAGGTGTTGCCGGTAGCGGTGATGCTGAGAGTGCCATCGGCCGCGACGAAGTACACCGGTACTCCGGGGACGGTTCCGGCGACAGCACCAGTGATGGGGAACTCGAAGGTTCCGGTCGTGTAGACCGAAGACTCGAGTGCGCCCTGGCCGTTGTCACCCTGCGGGAGGCCCGAGATGGTGATGCCGGCGACAGTGATCGAAGTCTTCTGTCCGGGCGTTCCGCTCAGGGTCACGCCGGGGCGAGTTCCCTGCATGACGGCGACGCGAGGAAGCGTCGGGACGGCGAGCGTCCATACCTCACGGGTGGATTCGATGTCTGCGAAGACTTGTGCGCCCATTAGTTCCACTCCATTCCGAGTGCGTAGCTTTCGTTGTCCGAACCGGACTCAACGCGGCGTCCGCCGGTGTTGGTCGACTCGGTGAGAGACGTGATGGCTTCTGCCTTGATCTTCTTGGCGTCTTCGAGCGCAGCGGTGATGTCATCGCCCTTCGCAGCGGCGGCCAGGAGGGCCGTTTCCTGCGTGGGGAAGACATCGGCCTTGCTGACCAGATCGGAGGCTGCCGCGTATGCCGCGATCGCTTCCGTGATGGTCGGCTCTGCCTCAGTGCCGGCGGCCTTGGCGGCCTCGGCAGCTTCGGCAGCTAGCTTCTGCTCAGAGACGAACGCGAGGACCGGGGCGAGAGCTTCGGCTACTGACTTGTCGACCAGTGCCTTCATTTCCTCGGGGGTCATGCTTTCCTCTTTTCTTTCGTCTGCCAAGGCGGCAGTACGGGCTGATTCGAGGAGCGACATTGCTCTCTCGGAAACTTTGTCGCCGAGGCTGGAGCCTTCAAGGCCGCCGTAGCCCACCATGTCGACGCCATTGGTGCGGTGGGCGATCAGCTCGGTGATGTTGCCCTCCTTGTCGGCCTTGCCGAGCGCGAAGATCGACAGGGCAACGTGCGGGGCAACCTCTTCAACGAAGTCGGCGTAGCGGGGGAGCGGCAGAAGCTCGGAGACGAGGGCACCATTCGGGCCTTCGTTCGGGTCCCAGCTAGCCCCGTCAGGGTAGGTGCCAAGGAGGTCCCGCGGGTCGCGGTTCTCGTCATGGTTAATGTAGGCCTTCATGCCGGCCGGGAAGGCGACGGGGCCGTAGTTCTCGAGGACCTGGGCGCTGTACTTGCCGCTGGAGCCCTGGCCGGGGACGGCGAGGATTGCGCGCCAACGGCCGGTCGCCGTCTTGGTTGCGGGCTGCGCTGCTTCGATAAGTACCTTCACGCAGCCAATCCTATGCGAACTCCCAGGAAACGTCCAGAAAGCAAAAAGCCAGCTATTTTGAGATGCCCTTCTTACGGACGTCGTTTCCGTTTACGCCACTTCCGCCTGCCGGATTGTTCTTGCCCTGGTCGGGAGCTGCAGTGGATTTGTTGAGGCCCTGGTCGGCTGGGGCTCCTGGAGCACCGGGCATGACGGTCGGGGGCGGAGGCGCATTGGCTGCCTTGATCTTCGACTGCGCCTTGAGGGAGGTGAGAGTGTTCGGCTGGATCCAGTCGATGGGCACTGCGTTGCCCGTGATTTCCAGCAGCTCTGAGATGCGCTCCTCGATGGGGCCGGGCAGGTAGAGGCCGCTGTCGAGCGCGAGGATCAGCGCCTGCAGCTCGCGGTATTCTTCGCTGGCGTCCGAGAGAGAAGAGAAGAAGACGTCATTGGCATCAAGCTCGGCGCCCATCCAGGTCAGGACGCGGCGGTCGAACTCAACGTGGCGGCTGCGGCGGCTCTCCATGGCGAGTCGGGTGGGGAGGTCGAGGGTGGCGGCTGAGCCGTATCCGCCAGAGCCGGATGCGCCGGGGTTCGAGGAGATGGAGACGACGGATACCTCGAGTGCCGAGGCGACGATCGCCAGGAGGGCGTGTCCCGAGTCGAAGTCGTAGCCCTTGCCGGCAGTGGGCAGCGGGGTGAGCGCGTTGGCGCCGATCAAGGTTGCGCCAGCGTCGGATGGCGTGGCGATCCGGGCGGCGGCGTTGTCGGTTTCCTTCTTGGAGCCGGTAGCGATCTGGAAGGCGAACTGCGCCATCGCGTCCGACATGACCTTGCCGTTCATCACGAAGTCGCGGTAAATCTTGGCCCAGGCGTATGCGGTCAGGCCATCGGGAGCACCGAAGGCCCAGCCGACCTGCGTGTTGACGTGCTGGTCGAAGATAACCTTTTTCGTCGGGGCGATTTCATCATGCTCGACCTTGATTTTGAATCCTGGCTTGTTGCGGCGCTTGTCGGCCAGGTCGGTATAGATCCACTCCTTGACGGATTCGCCCTCTCGCTTCCTCGAGTAGTCGGTGTAGTCGATCCGGTAGGCGATGATTTCGTCTGCTCGCAGCGGGTTGAATGCGATCGAGCCAACCTGCTCGATGAAGGTGGGCTCGAGGGAGTGGTCGGACGGGTCGCCGATGACGAGGTATATCGAGTCGGTGAACAGCGCGCTCTCACGCTCGTCGTGGGCCTGCGGTCCGAAGAAGTTGCGCTGGTTCAACAGGTCGGCGACGTATTTCTTGGTCTGCTTCGTATAGCCACTACCGCTCGGCAGCGCGTTGTCGCTGTAGTGGATATTGCCACTCCAGATGTTGTTAGTTCGCAGCCGCATGCCTCGCTGCATGTGGACGTTGCCGAGGGACTCGCGGAGCTTCCGCGACCACTCCTTGAGTTCGTCGAGCGAGGGGCCAGTGTGCAGGTCTCCCATTCCGCCGATGACCTTGGCCCAGCCGATGTCTTCCCCAGCGAGCATCGCGTTCCAGGAGAGCTGCTCGCGCAAGCTCTGGTTGATCGTCTGCGACTGGTCGAGGACTGTTTCGAGGAGTCCGACACGTTCTTCGGAGAGTTTCAAGGTGTTTTCGGCCATGCAGCTTACTTTAGGCTAGTTTTCAGCCCATTCACAGAAACTTGGCCAGCTACAACGGGCTGCCCACGCTGTTTCTCTTCTGGTTCAACAGTTCCCAGGGGTCACGGAAGTACGTGTCTCCCCTTTTTGCCTGGTTGATCGGGTCGTCGATGCCGGGAAGGAGCGCTGCGGCATAGCTGCAAGTGTCCGCCGCGTCAGGAGACTTGAACCCGCGCTTCTTCATCGACTCCTTCGACTCAATCAGGATGGCGCCGTGGGGTAGGGACTCCTCGTAGATGATGTCGCCGAGCTGCTCGATCAGCAGGGCATCGTTCGGGTCGATGTCGATGGTGCCGTGTTCCATGCGCTCGCGCAGCTTGTCGTACTGGTGGGCGCGGTCGTTCTTCCAGACCATGACGTCAGGGCTTGAGCGGGATCCGAGCATCTCCACGATGATGTAGGGCCGCACGGCACCTTTCAAGTCGATCGAGAAGAGCGCGTCGACGAGGCCCTTACCAACACCGGATGCGTCAATGCGGACCTGGGTGACGCGCTGCTCGAGCGCGTGCTGATGGACAAGGGTTGCTTGCCCGACGGTCTTGACGATGTTGCCGTTGCCGTCGTTCTCCACGCGGTCGGAGAACGGCCGGCCGCGGAATGACTCGATGAACCGGATCCGCATGCCGTCGACGACCCCGACATCCCCCAGCTCACTTGTGACGTGGCCGTCTTCGTGGGTGACCTCGACCCACTCGTACATGAGCCCGGACTCGGAGGTGTAGCAGAACGTGGAGTCGCCGGTCTCGGCGCGCGCGACGTCGACGGCGAGCACCCGACGGGAATCGTCTGCCACGAAGCATGTCGCGTCGCGTCCCTTGCCGAGGGCGAACTCGGTGAAGAGGTTGTTGCCCGAGTCGTAGGCGAACATCCCGAGGACACGCGAGCGGTAGCGCGGGGAGTCTTCGCCGTACTCCAGGCGTTTCTCCTCGACGTAGGTGGGGCCGGATAGCGCGCGGAGGGCGTCGGCCGACATTCCGAGCCCAAAGGGCAGCTTGTCGTGCTCGGCTTTCCGCTCACACCCTTCGACGCAGCGCCCGCCGCCGTGGAAGTTGGGGGAGTCCAGTACGGAAATAGCGTGCAAATCCCAGCTCGCGCCGTACTCTTCGCCAGTCTTGTCGTTGATCTTGCCGGAGAAGATCGCGCCGAGCCGGGAGGCTGGGTTCGTCGGGTTGGCGATGAGGAGTCGGCGTGAGGTGTCGTTGGAGGTGATGTTGGAGAGCGAATCGATCATGGCCTCGTTGAGGCCGACCGCCTCGTCCCCGATCGCCAGGACGTACTGCGCGTGGATTCCCTGGAAGGCGTCTTCCTTGTGGTCCGGGGGCTTGCGGCCCTGGGCGACGAGCACGCCAAGCGAGGTCTTCCACTCGTCGTTACCGGTGATGTAGCCGGGCAGTGCATGGTCGGGCCAGCCCGTCGTGTCCTTGCCGTCCTTCTGCAGCCGTAGGTACTCCTTGTTGCGCTCGATGCTCTTGGCCATGAGCCCGCGGATTTCCCGCCAGAGAATCGCCTTGACCTGGGCGGCGGAGGGTGCGGTTGTGGCGACGAAGGAGCTGCCGAGGGGATGAATGTCAATCCACCATGCAACTAGCACTGCCGAGAGGAAGGACTTGCCGACACCATGGCCGGCGCGGACGGCGATCGACTTCTTAGTGCCGCGGGCGATCGCGTAAGCAATCTCGCACTGCTTCCACCAGAGGTCGACACCGAGAATGTCCTTGGCCCAGAGCACCGGATCGGTGAGGTACTGGGCCTTGCGGGCGTCTGTCTCGAGGCCGTCGACAACTCGGGGGAGCAAAGAGGCGAGGTAGCCAGTGTTGGCGCTCATCCCTGCTCGATTCGCCGTTCGATGGTGTCGACTGCGGCGGGCAGCGCCATGAGGAATACCTCGTGAAGCTCGGCACTGGGGACGGCGGGGTAGCGCCGGGCCAGCTCATCGGCTGCGGAGAACATGGTGGCCTGGATTGCGGCGAGCATGATGCGTGCCTGGCCGTCGAGGACGATGTTCGCAGCTTCCTCGGGGCTCATGCGGTGCTTGGCGAGGGCGTCCTGCTTCATCTTGAGCGCCTGGAGCGCGGCCTTGATGTGCTGCACGCTACCGGCAGCGACCCACTCACGCAGCGAGGCAAGGATGTCGTTGATCGACTCCAGAATGAGCTGCTCCTGCTCGAAGAACGTCGCCCAATTGCGGGACTCAAGCAGGTCTCGCACGCGCTGTATCGTCTGCTCCGGGGGGATCGTGCCGCCAACGGCCGCTGACATCTCCTTGCCGCTGAGACCGTCTGAGGCGGCGCGCAGGAGCTTGCGGTCTATAGGCCCGTTGGCCAGCCCACGGCTATATTCCAGCTCTTTGCTCACCGCGCCATTCTAAGGCAACTCCCAGCGAACGCCCAGAAACCCCCGACAGGGCCAAGTCTGTCGGGGGCTGGTCTCTACTTCGCCGCCTTGGCGCGTGTCAGCTCGGGGCGGAGGATCGCATCTGTCTGCTCATCAGTCAGTTCTTCGGGTTCGGGCTCGGGAGCTGGCTTCGGGCGAGCCTTCGGCTTGGCGTCGAGGAACTTCGGCCCATCAATTGCCCAGCTCACGAAGTGGTCAACGACCTGTACGGCGTCCTGCCGGCGCGAGGAGGGAGCAGACATGCCGGGCACGAAGCTCGGCATCCCAACCCGCTCCAGGAGCAGGCTATTCTCGTGGATCGGCACCTCCAGGTGCGGGGCAAGCTTGGCGAAGAAGTCCTCCACCATCTGCGCTGAAAAGGCGTGCTCTACTGTCAGGTTGTGATAAGTCGCAGCTAGGATCCGCCAGAAGACTGGCGAGCCGAGCAGCGAGGTCTCGCGGAGCTGGTCCGGGGTGATCTGCCCGTTCAGGATCGCAGCTAGTGGCGGGAAGGAGCGCACGAGCAGGTCGAAGAACTCCTCAGAGTTCACCTCGACGTCGCGGTCGCTCATCTGCGACTCGACCCGCTTACCGATCCGGCCCTCATAACCCACACTGAGCGCGCGCACGGTCTCGATAACGTGCTTGGCGGTGGTGACGTAGGGCGACTTCTTCGGCAGCCGGTCGGTTTCTTTCTCTGTGCGGTTGGTGAGAAGCGGGTGGTTGAGTACGTTCTCGAGGGCGCGGTTGACGGCCTTGCGTGAGTCGAAGCGCGCACGGACGGAGGCGGTAATACCCTTCGCGTTCTCGGCAATGTCGTAGAACGCCTGGCGGTACTTTGCCGGGTCGCCCTCGACCATCACTTGCACGGGAATGTGTTCGCTGGTGAATCGCTTGGCCTGCAGTTCAAGCCCGGCCTTCTTCTTCTCGAAGTCGCGGAGTGCGTTGGTGTCCTGGTTTCGGCGTGCCGAAATGATCGACTCGCTGGTCTTGGCGATGTCCGCGTTGATCCCGTCCAGCGCCTCGTACATGCCAAGAATGCGGTGCTGGCCGTCCAGGATATGTAAGTCACTGGTGGCAGTGCGCTGGTAGCTGATGCTGCCGAATGCAATGCCAGCGTCCTCGGCGGTCGCGGATACGAACTCGAAGGGGCGCTCTCCGCGGAGGATGATGCCTGGCACGACCCACTCGGGTGCGCTACGCAAGTAGGCAGCAAAATCGGAGGCGTGCTTGGGTGTGATGCGCCGGTTTCCGACGGTCAGTACTGCGGGGTTCGGCCGCGGGACGAGCGCAAGGATCTGCAGCAGGGAGAGGTCGAGGAGATAGTTGGTCCGGCCGCCCTGGATGAAGCGGGTCCCGTAATAGACATCAGTCGTGCTGTACCCGGTAGCGGCAGGCAGCGCGGATAAGTCAAGAGTCATGATCATTCCGATTTCTATAGGTCGATATATCCGTGTATTACAGTATTGCGCCGTAAATCACAGTGTTACCATCCTGTTACTAGCTGGCTAAGTTTGTCAAGCCCTCACGTATATGGACAGGGGCAAGTCTGTGTAGAGTCTCAGGAAGAGCGCGGCCACATTCACCGGGCTTGGTATTGAAAGCTAAAACTAAAGAGGACGTCAACAGCCATGCAGCAGAACACCACCGCCCCACTTCCCGCAATTGGCGGAGATGACTTCATCGTCTACCCCGGGAGCAATGGAACGGTGTTCATCGAGCGCGTGAGGCCATCAGGGGTGCGTGATGGCAACTCGATCTTCCAGTTCGATGCCCGCCATCTCTTCACGATCATGTTCCCGCTGGTGTTTCAGCTCATGGTCACTGTCCACCGCGTCCCGATCGGCAAGCTCATGGCCATGTTGCATCTCGGGTGATCGAGTAAAAGAAAAAGACCCCCACAACGAGGGGTCTTTTCTTCGCCTGGAACGTTAGCCAGCTATCGGCTGAGTGCCACCTGTGGACCGCTCTGGCCGAAGCGCTGATCGACGTAGGCGTACAGGTCCTCGAGCGTGCCGGTGTTCGGGATGGTGACCTGGAAGTCGTCGCTGCTGACACCGCTTTCGCTTGAGTGGCTGTCGGTGTTGGTGGCAATGCTAGGGCGGTCGACCCAGGCGGTGATCGGGGAAGCGCCGACGATGCGATCGAACATCGTGACCTCGTTCTGGAAGCGGACGCCCGTGAGGACAACGCTGTGGCCCTCAGCGACGGCTGCGTTCATGCGGCGTACCGCAATGTCGGTCCAGACGTCTTTGCCGAGGAGGTCGCGGCCGACCTCGGTGCCAAAGCGCTGCAGGAGCCCGCGGACTTCCGGCTCCTTCTTCGCCTCGACGTACCCGACCCGGCCCACCAGGTCTGCGTAGCGAATCTCCTGTGTCTCCCTGATGCGAGAGAAGCCGAGGCGGGTGCTCATCTCCTCCTGCATCCGCACTCCGATGCCGATGAGGGGGTTGAGGGTCATCATCGCCGCGTGGAGTGGGTCGGACATGCCGAACTTGACGAAGCCGTACTTGTTGACGAGGCGGTCGGCCACTTCGTCCTTGCCTGAGCGCAGGCGCCCGCCGAGGCCGATTACTTGGGGGGTCATTTGAGCGCCTCCATGACGGCTTCGCGCCAGTTGAACCAGCCACGGAGCCGCACGAGGCCCTCGGTGTGGCGGTTGTGGGGTTGGGATACGAGGATCTGCGTCCAGGTCGGGGTAGCGATGCCAGTGATTTCGCCCTTGTCGTCGAAGAGCACGTCGCCACGGATCATCGTCTTATCGGAGGTGATGATAGTGCGCCTGGACCACTCGGTGCCGAGGTGGTCTTCGACCCAGCGCAGTTTGTCGGACGCGCAGGTCGGGTTGGAGACCCAGGGGCTTGTGACCAGGAAGACCTCGTGCCCGTCCATGACCATCTCCTGTAGCGCGCGGATGGCGCCCGTGATGGGCTGCAGCTCGGCGTAGAAGGAGTGCTCAGCCATGATCGCGTGGATGATCTTCTTCTCAGCCGGCGTGCGTCCGGTCGTGAGGTCGAAGCTCTCATGCTGGTGGGAGCGCGGGATATTCTCGGCTCCCTGAGTGCGGTTGAGGGCCGAGTCGTAGCGGCTGGACCAGTCGGCGATCGTGTCGTCGAGGTCTACGAGAATTCGGGTCATGCGCTGTATCTGATCTTCTTGGGTGGGTAGTCGCCGAAGCGGACTTTGGCCGCAACCTTCTGCTTGCGGAGGTAGGCGCGGCGCTCCATCAGGTGGTGCGCTGCAGCGATTACTTCTGCCTCGCTGGGAACCCAATAGAGGTTGCACGGGTCTGTTGTTTGGATAATGCCGTAGCTGTCGCTGATCCATCTCGAGCCGCACCAGGTCTTGGTGCGGAGCTGGATCATCGGCTGCTCCCCGAGGTGGTGGTAGACCCGGAAGAACTGGCCCTCGGGCAGTTCCGGCATGGCGGCAGGCTCGGGCGCCGGGCGACTGTTCTTCATCCGGTGATCCTTCGGTAGGAGGTGAAGTTGTCGGCCAGCTCGTAGCGCTTCCGGCCGGTCTGGCCGGACTCGAGCGTGTAGAGGGCACCGTTGGCGCTGGCGTTCTCGTGGATGGCGGTGATCTTCCAGGTCAGGGCGCCGGGGCTCTCGACCAACGTCACGTAGTCACCGACCTGTGGGGTGTCCTGGTCGGAAGTCATTCGGTCACCTCGGTGCAGCCCATGTCCTTCATCATCTGATCGAAGAATTCCTCCGTCATCATGAGGCATCCCCGCTCGTTGATGTGGGGGACGTACTGGCGTCCATCGGGGGCGATGTAGGTGCGCTCGCGCGGGGTGCGGAGCGTCTCACCTTCGCGGTACTTCTCATCGGGGGTCATGCTGCGGCCTGTTCGTGGTTGTCGATCGGGCGGAGGGTGATGACACCGCTGGTGGGGTCACTGTAGACGAGGTAGATGCCGGGGGCGGGTGGCAGGTACTTGGTCAGCGAGACGCGCCCGCGGGTGTCGGGGAGGACGGAGCCGAGGGGCTTGTTGGCGCTCACGAGATGGTCTGCCCGAAGTAGCGATCCCCGACGATGATCTGCGGGTTGGGGTTGTGGGCGCCGGTGTAGCCGCCGTAGTGGAGTCGGCCGGAGTGGGTGCGGCCAAGGTGGGCCTCGAGGCCAGCGAGCGTATTGGGCTCGCAGATCTTCGTGCGGAGCGTCTGGATGACGCGCGGGTCGGTGATCTTGACCTGGGCTTCGGTCGAGTAGCGACCCTGGACGACCTTCGGTTCGAGGAGCAGCTCGATTGGGATGTAGCCGGCGGCGATTGCCTTGGTCTCGAAGTTGTGGTGCTCCTTGCTGGCAGCGATGGCGCGCTGGCCGGCTTCGATGATCTGCTTTTCGAGGAAGGCGATTTGGCTGCGCAGCTCGGCCTTGTTCATGGCCTTGGTGTCGGTGAGGATGGGCGAGTCGGTCATGCTGTTACTCCTTCTGGGGCGGGTGTTGGGGTGGTGTCGTGTGTGGGCCATGAGGTCTCCAGGACCGCGGTCGGGTCAGTGCCTTTGCGGAGCCACTTCTGCAGGTCGGCCTGCTGAGTGGCGTACCAGCCGCGCTGGCTGTTGTGGAGCTGCGCGACGGACTGCGTGGGGGTTGTGGCGACCTGGGGGGCGTAGCGGGCGAGGACTGCCTGGATGATCCGGCCGGAGGCGATGGCGTCGAAGGAGGCGTCGTGAGCCTGTTCCTCGGTGAGCAGAATGCCGTACCGGGCGGCGGTAGGGGTGAGCTTGCGCTGGCCTTTGCCTTTGAGGAAGCGGTTGAAGTGCTTGTCGAGGACCAGGGAGTCGAGGACCTTGATTCCGTTCTCGCCGAAGGGGAGCGGTGCGACTGACTGGCGGCGGAGGTGGGCGTTCAGCATCGAGAGGTCGAAGCTGATGTTGTGGCCGCCGAGTGGGAGCGGATTGGGGTTCTGCGGGCCGCAGAGTGCATGTATGAGGCTGGCGATTTCGAGGGTCACCGCGTCGAGGTCCTGGCGGATGCCGGGGGTTTCGGCGAGGCGTTCGGTGGTCCAGCCGTGGACGTCGGAGGCGCCTGTGGGGATGTCGATGCCGGGGTTGACGATCCATTCCTGCTCGCGGGCGACGGTGCCGTCGGCGGTGAGGAAGCCGAAGTAGGCGGTGACGATGAGGTCGTTGGCGGTGGAGACTCCCGAAGTTTCCAAATCGAATACGGCCATGTCGATCATTCGGACACCACCCAGTCGGCCAGTTCGCGGACCCAGGCGTCTACCTCAGCGGCGTATTCGGGCGCCTGCTCGCGCACCTTGAGGACGAGCTTGCGCTGGGCTTCGGCCAGGCCGGAGATAATGCTGAGGGTATTGGTGTCGTGGTCAACGGTGCCGCCCTGGTTGGGGATCGGGGTGCCGCGCGTCTCCAGCTCGAAGTCGGCGAGGTTGTTCATCACTCCTTCACGGATCTGGAGGAGGATTCTGGCTGGCAGTTTGTCGGTCATTTTGTGGGCTCCGCGAGGATGAGGATGTACAGGACAATGACGGCGACGGCCGCCACGGGGGCGAGGGCAGTGCTGGCGGCCCGAATGATGCGGGCTGCGCGCTCGCGCTTGCGCCAGGCGCGGATGTCGAGCTGCTTGGCCTTCACTGGGCAACTCCGGTGAGGGCTTCGACGATCGCGTCGCGGAGGTCGTCCCAGGACAGCGCGGGGTCGGCGCTGTCGAGGGCGTCTTCGATGTTGCCTTGCCAGCCGCTATTGCCGAGGGGGCACTTGCCGGAGAAGCCTTCGCCTTCGTCCAGGAGGGCGGTGAAGATTTCAGCGAGGTAGCCGCCGAGGGTGGTGACGCCCTCCACGTCGTCCTGCTCGATGTGGGCGGTGAGGACGCTCATGCTGCGGCCTCATCGGTGGTCTGGGGGAGCAGGTCGTGGGCGTTGCGGGGGCTGGTCTTGGCGGGGGCTTCGTCGTCTTCGAGGGTGACCTTGAAGGAGGTCCGCGCGGCGATGTGGAGGATCACGATACCTTCGGCTTTGGGAAACTTAGTGGCGAAGGAGCCGCGGGAGGCGAGGAGCGTGAGGGAGCGTTCGATCCAGCGGTCGCTGTACGGGCCGGCGTAGAGGACGGGGACGACGCCGAGGCCGAATACCTTGGTGTGGTCGATCGCGTCGAAGCCTTCGGCGGTGTGTGCCCAGCGGTGGGCGTTGAAGAGGGAGAAGCGCTTGTCGCCGTGGGTGAGGCCGTAGCCGCGCTGGATGCCGGAGCCCCACCATTCGCCGTAGTGGGTGCCTTCGCCGAGGGTTTCGACGAGCCTCTCAGCGTTGTCGCTGACCCAGCCGGCGAAGCCGTAGTTGTCGGTGGTCTTGCCGGGGGTGATGAATTTGTTGCGGGACTGGGCGTAGACGTGGTGCTCGACGTCGGGGGTGGCGTGGTTGACGACGATGGCGGTGCGGTCGTAGTCGGGGAAGAGGTTTACGCCGCGGGGGTGTCCAACGATGGCGATAGCGGCGTTGGTTCCGTCGAGCTTTTCTGTGATGAGTATGTCGCGGTTGAGCCTGGCGATCTTCGGGAAGGGCTGGAATTCGGTCATGACTGGTATCCGATCTTGGTGGGTTTGTCGCAGATAGGGCATCCGAAGATGTCGGGCCTGGTGGTGAAGGGGCACATTTGCTGGCCGCATCTGCAGGCTGGGGGCGGAAGGAGCATCAGCGGGCGAGGCGCTCTGCTTCGTAGCGGCGGAGGTGTTCGCCCTTGAGGAGCTGGACCTGGTTGAAGTAGGTGCGGGCGTCGGGGGTGGCGCCGCGTTCCTGGGCTATGCGGGCGGCTTCGCGCTTGCGGAGCTGCTTGGCGGTTAGGGGCTGGCGCGGGGGGTTGCGGAGGAGCATCAGGCGGTAGCTTTGGTGCCGCTGTAGTCGGTGGGGGTCTTCTGTGGGACGCCGTGGAGGGCGATGGCCTGGTTGGTCCAGAACTTCGCCTGCTCGAGGGCGGTGAGGGCGAGGGACTGTTCGCGGTTGACGTGGGTGTTGTCGAGGATGAAGCCGGCCTGGAGGCTGAACCGCGCGCGGCTCTGATGGAGGGCGGCTGCTGCGGCTTCGTTGGCGAGGGTGTCGAAGCGGGAGAGGACTTCGTTGCGGTGCTGGGGGGTGGTGGCGGTCATGTGGACTCCTGTGCATTTAGCGGGCTATTTGCGGCTGTTCCCCACTCTGGGGCATGCGGGGCAGTTGTGCAAGAAAGGGGGGGAAGGAATTTTTTTAGGAGGCTATTGCTTCGCGGTGGATGGTGGGGTAAGTGGGGCAATGACGGCAGTGATGAGGGGATTTTTTTCACACCTGCGCCCGCCCTGTTTCTGCGCCCCCTGGTGCGCTAATCGGAGGTGTTTGCGTCGCGCGCGTGTTTCCTTGTTTTGGTTTTTTTCGAGCGTGTGTGTGTGTGGGTGTGTGCGCCCCCCCGTGTGTCGCGCGCGCGTCCTTCTTTCCGCTAGCCTTCCCACTAGGTCGATTTGACTTTGGGATAGCGGCCGGGGTAGTGTCATGTTTGTTGGTTCGGCCGGAGGGTTCGGCAGGGTCGGCGGTTCGGCTTTATCGCCGGAATGGACACGCTCATCTCCCCCCGTGGAGTGTGCGGAGGACTTGTTTCCCTATTCCTATGGCAACTAGGCTGGACTTGACAGGGCCTAGTGAACGTGCTAGGTTAGTGTTTGTAAGGCAAGCGGTTCGGAAAGTTCGGGCCGCGGATTATTTAGTACGTCACGGCACGCCATGACTCGCATCGGGTTGAATTGTCACACAACAGGGCATCGGACGATGAGCACGAGGATATGGCTGTACGTGAAAGCTACGCCATGCAATACAGGCTGGACACACCCACGATTCCCAGGATGAGGGTGGAGGACTTGTCTCCTTAGCCATATCTAGGTCAACTAGGTGGAATTGCAAACGGCTAGCGGATGTGCTAGGTTAGTAAACGTAACAAGCCAGAACGGAATGTCGGGAGACGTACCTGAAAGGTCACAAAGTAGGCCCGAATATGGGCAAAGTACGCCAGAACTCCGACATACCTGCAAAGTATGGCGGTCGGCTGGTAAGGATTCTGACTCCCCGGTGTGACTACACCGGCTAATGAGCCAAATGTGTAGCGGTAGCTACCAAAGGATCATGCGCAAACTCCGTTGAAATACACGGTATGCGGAATTGGTGAACTGGTGTTCGTCGAGTAAGCGGGTTGCTCCCGCTACAGCCTCGGCCTAAGCCAACTGACAAACCGCACAGACATGGTGAGGAATCGAAACGAATCGCACTTAGCATGCGACCAACGTTCTAACACCCACATAGAAAATTAGCTGGCAATATGCCACAGAACCCGACTTGCAAAGAGCGTTCTGGCCAGCTATCAGGGCAGGGGGCGCGAAAGCGGCCACCCCATACCCACATTGCAATAGACCGCCCCCGATCGAATGTCAGGGGGCAAGTCGTCAGGCCACCGTATCTGACACCAGAAGACTGACAACGGACTTCTGTAGGCATCCACTTTGAATGATGCAGCCTTTGCAGGGCACCCCTACGGCGCTAAATAACTACCAACCGAATGAACGCTCAACGTGCCGCGATTGACTTGTCTCGCCGCGATTCGGACCGCGAACTGAGAAACGCAATGAGTACCAATTCTTTAGCACGAACAAGGCGCGGCTAACACAGCCGCGGATCGGCCACGGAGCACAGTGGCAGGCCCACGCCCTCACCTCAGAGTGAGCATCGGTTAGACCGAGCGTGGGCCACGCAGTACAGCCCACCAAACCCACAACACCCCAAGGAGCACCCCATGATGCAGTCCCTCGTCGGCAAAGCCGTATCTTTCAACGAATTCATGCCCGACCTCGAAGGCTTCGACGCCCAGGGGACTGTAACCCGCGTCAACGTGAACTACGTCTACGTCACCGCCGAAGACGGCTCCATGCACCGCCTCGACCGCACCATCGATTCCTACGAGATTGGACAGTAGAACCATGCCCACGCCCAACATGCAGAACCGCCGGCCGAACCCGAAGTCTTCCAAGCCCGCCAAACGCGCCACACAGGCCCGGAATCAAGCCCGGACCCTCAAGTACCAACCCACCACTAAAAACCGCTAGGTTAACCACACAGCCCCGGCAGCAGCACACCTCTCACAGACGAGGTGCCGGGGCGCGACCCGCCATTAGCGGGCTATCTGAAATAAGGCCAAGGAGCCGACTATGTTCTCTGCCATCATCAACACCCCCGGATACCTCTCCGAGCAAGAAGAAGTCCCACTTTTCGACACTGCCCGTGAAGCGTGGAAGTACCTCGAAACCGAGTACCAGCAGCAGTGCGACGGCATCGACGCCTATGCCAGGCCTCGCTCGATTCTCCAATTCGCCACGGCATGGCAGCAGAACGTCTCCGGCTACGTCTACACCTCCACGCCCGGAATCGGCCACGACAACGACCTCGGCCGCGTCTTCTCTGTCACCGACGTCCCGAACCCGTGGATCCAGCCCGAGCCTGCCCAGAACCCCGAAAGCGTCCAGTGCTCGTCCTGCGGACAGGACTGGTCCCGAACTGACCTCGCTGAGGCCGTAGAGCACACCCGCTACAGCCACCCCACCCCGTCCGACCTCCTCGCCGCCTTCTACACCATCATCGACACCAAGGGACTCTGAGCCATGACAATCCAGCGCACCTACAACACGTCCGCCCCGTACATCCCGACCGCAGCAGAAGACCCTAGCGACGGCGCAGCAGTCCTGCGTCTACTGGCAGAGTCCCCGCTCGACTTCCACACCTGCCAGCCCTGCGACGACGGCAGCATCGTCATCATCTCCGCTGGTGGCGGCATGGGTGACATTCTCGACACCTCCAACGCCGTCGCCCTCACCGAACTGGCCGCATCGTGGACCGGTGCCCACGTCCACCACGGCATGTATGACTACACCTCAGTCTGCATCGAGCCGTCGCTCTGGGCACCCGAAGATGAGCACCTCATCGACATGCTCGACACTGCCCGGAGCTTCGCCGACTACCCCATCCTCGACGAGTCCGACTACTCAGAGCGTGAGCTGGCCGCATTCACCGAAGAATTCGCGTGGAACACCTCCCGGCTCTACGACGGCCGCGACGAAACGCACCCGCTCTACGCCAAAGCAGGCGAAGTCGCCATGGACCTGTACTACGGCTACTCCGACCCCGGCTACATCTCGATTGAGCACGTCGAGCGGTGCTGGCGCTTCGCCGCCGACGACTCGGCCCGTGAGTTCCAGAACTGCACCACCATCCACCACCACCAGTAGACAGGACACCGAAAATGTGCGAGGACTACCCCTGCTGCGGCCACGAGCCCGGCGACTGTAACGGCCAGCTCTACGGCTCCGACGAGTCGATCAAGAACGACGAGATGGCCCGAATGATCCGCAACGACCGCTATGCCATCTGGGGCCGCATGTCCCAGGACGACTACTAACCCGTCAAGTCACTAGACACCAAGGAGCAACATGAGCACCAACTGGAACACCAACGACGACTACACCATCCGCTGGGCCGAGACCGAGGATCCCCGCGTCCTCCTCGTGATGATGCTCGACTCTGAGCCGTCCAGCCCCGACTATGACGGTCAAGCCCCAACCCTCATGGCCTACGAGTACGGATCCCGTGCCGACTTCACGCAGATCGGCGGCAAGTCCGACATCCCCGACGCTTGGGAGCGTGCGTTCAAGGAGTGGCGCGACGAGGCTCTCGCCGACCGTTTCGTCCGCATCTTCCACGGCGTCCGAGCTGTCCACCACCTCAGCAGCAGCGTTGACCGCTACTCGTGGGCCATCGTCTTCGACGCTCCCGACTGGAGAGCCGACATGGGCATCGAGGACAGCACCGAACTCACCCGCGACGACCTCTCCTCCGACGTGGAGGCATACCTCGACAGCGACGTGTACGGCATCGGCTACGCCGTCTCCACCACCCGAACCACCACCGAGCTGCCCGTCGATTTCGCTGGCGATACCCCCACCGCCCAGGACTGGGACATGACCATCGAGTGCTGGGGCTTCTACGGGCAGGACTACGCCCAGTCCGAGGCCGAGTCCGGCAACTACACCTCCACCGACCTCCCCCCGATGCTCGACCACACCGACCCCGCAAACCCCGACAAGGAGCTACAGAGCGCATGAAGTGCAAACACCCCGGCACCAACCACTCCACCGACATCACAACCGTCTGGCATGGAGCCCCGGCCCCGCTCACCCTCTGCGGCTACCACGCCTCAAAGATCAGCCCCGCAACCTTCGCCGAACTACGAGCCACAGGAGTAATCAAGTGAGCACCTTCCCCCTCGACAGCCTCACCGCAACCGAACACAAGGCCCTCCGCAACGAGGACCGCGACAGCCACCCCTTCGGGCCGATCCTCGCCCCCTACACCGGCAGCGCCGCCGTCCGCCACCTCGCCATAGCACCGACCCTCACCGATCGCCGCCGACGCATCCGAGCCCGCAACCTCCGGGACGCGGCACAGATCGGAGCCCTGATCGTCCTCGGCATCACCGCAATGGTCATCTGTCGCTGGGCCATCATCATCATCGACGCCATCGCTCACACCCCCCTCTTCCCCGGCAACTAGCACCAGCCCTAACCCACCAGCCACAACCCAACAAGGAGCATCATGAGCCACATCACCGACACCCTCACTAACAATTGGGCTGCAAACATGGCCGACGGCGGTTCCCGCCACCTATCCAAACGCCAGTCCTCCAACGTCACCGTGGCAGGAGACGCCATCCAGTCCTACGGCTGGTGGGAGATGGCACGCCTCCTCCGCAACCCGAAGACCCGCCAGGCCGAGCGCTTCCTCGTCAACGGTGACATCTACTCCGTGACCACCAGCAGGCAGCAGTCCACCGTCCGCCACGCCATCTCCCGCACCGACCTCCCATCGGTCATCATCCCCTTCTCGGTCCTCGACGAGGCGGGCATCGACAAGGCCAGCATCACCATCCTCGAAGCCACCGCCGACTGGACCGAGACCACCGAGCACCGCCACATCGACATGCCCAACTCGGCGGTCTGGGAGTACGAGTACGAGACCATCCCCGGCACCGGCGTCTACGTCCACAACGCCACCGGCGAATCCCTCCCCAGCCAACATGCCTACAGCCACGAGACCTACTGCTACGTCAACGAATACGACGACCGCAAGGCCGCCGCCGTCGGCCCGATCGACTGGCAGGACAGGACCGGCCCGAACGGCTACGACGCAGTGAAGGCACGAGAGGACGCCTTCGACGCCGAGTGGACGAAATACCCAGCTATCAGCAAGTCCACCGGACGCAAGACCCTGCGCACCGCCAAGGGGAGCTGGCACCAGTGGGAGGTGGTCGCCGATGACTCCGAAACCAACCCGAGCGGCATCGCTTACCGCCGCGAGACCCTCCGCCACTGGCTCGGCGAGTCGCTCATCACCGGCAGCGTCCGCTACCAGACCACCATCAAGTGCGACCGCTGCACCGGATCCGGCACCTACGACGGCGACACTCGCAACGTTTTGACCCCGGTCATCGGCCCGCAGACCCGAGAGTTGGGCGGCAACCTGCCCCGCTACTGGCTCGACCGCCCGACCTGCAACCTGTGCTTTGGCGAAGGTCGCCGCACGATCACCAAGACCCGCACCTCCCGCTACCTCTCCGGCTTCGACTCCAACGAGACCCGCGTCAGCTACTTCTTCTGCGAACTGCCCAAGCACTCCAAGGCAACGACGGTGCAGGAGGCATACGCAGACCTCAAGCCGGCGACGGTCAAGACCGCCGAGGCCCTTGGCCGCACCGTCCACCGTCAGGGCGACATCTACGCCGTGCCGATCACCACCATGACAACCGCCGACCTCACCCGCCTCAACGCGGTCCGCAGTAAGAAGACGCACATCCTCGGTACCAACCACCGAGCCACCGAGGTGGCCATGGTCCGCAACGGCAAGGCGACCCTCACCTACGCCAGAGGCACCCTGACCCATGCCCCCCTCAACCGCGACCCCGACCACAAGCGAGTGACGATCGGCAAGAGCTGGCACCTCCTCCTCAAGAACACCGTCCCGGTATCCGCCTAACCGCGCCGCGCCACCCACCCCCACCCCAAAGCCGCACGATCCAGCACCACCAAACAAAGGAGCACTACATGACCACCACGACGCTCAATCGCCCCATCGTCACCACGGCCCCCGCCGCGCCCCTGACCGACCGTGAGGCCGACGCTCTGCTCACCCAGTCCGCCACGCTCGAACGCCCCAACAAGGTCAAGGGCACCCCGCTCCTCAGCAGCAGCAACGGCGCCTTCGCCACCAGCAGCAGCCGCGCCTGGTCCCGAGGTGGTGCCGTGGACTAGCGGTACCCCGCACAACCGCCCCGCCGCGAAAGACGCCGCCGGTTCACGACCGGAGCGGGGCACGCATCACCACTCACCCCAGCAGAAAGAAGCACATCATGACCACCATCCCCACCCACGGCGGCACCCCACACCCACACCAGAGCCCAGTCATCCTCAGCGTCGAACACCACGACCTGACTACCCCGCAGCCCACAACCACCGACCTCACCGTCACCACCACCGCAACGATCAGCCGCGAGACCATCCGCGAGGTTCTCGAAGACCTCGGCTGCCCCTACGACTGGGCCAGCTACGTCGAGACCTCCGACCCCGAGACCACCGACCACGACACCGCCATCACGATCGGCTACTGGGAGGACGGCGAGCAGCGACCCCCGCACCTCGCGCTCAAGAGCGGCACCACGATCACGCCGTACAAGTCCCGCCCCGACTTCACCCTCACCTACACGATCAAGAAGCTGACGTGGCAGCAGATCGCCGACGCCATCCGGGACCTGTCCAATGGCCTCATCACCGACTACAGCTACCAGGTCCGCGCCGCCAACGATTACCTACACGACCCCGACGACGCAGACGGCGACGCCGAGACCGGCGACCTGATTGTCCAGTGGGCGGCCTTCGGGGAGCTGGTCTTCGGGTAGCTAAAAGGGGCCGCGAAACGCACCAGCTAAGCGGCCCCCGAAACGGTCCCAAAACGACCGTTCCGAGCAGCACTAACGCTCGTAGGTAGTATAAGAGTATATATAGTATATAATAATATAGTTAAAAGAATAGATAGAGATAATAGCTGAGGTACAAAAATGCTGGTTGGCGGCCACTTAGGTCCAAACGAAAAAAAGGGCATAAGCTCATATAGCTGGCTAAATACGTTGATCCCCAACTGAAGCGTTATGCCGCCAACCCCGACCTCACCGTTATGGGCCATAGCAAATCTAGACTATGCTAAACTGAATTCCCCACTAAAATATGGCTATAAGGTTAGAATGTCACTAATAGCCAGCTAACCGTAGTCACACCCGAAATAAGGAGCAAAATTGGCCCATATCACGAACGCCCAGATCGGCGACAATATCCGCATGATGAGGAAGCGACGGAACCTCACGCAAGCTGAATTCGTCACCGAGCTGAACGTCATCGGCACGCCCGGCAAATGGGACCAGAGCCGAGTGTCTGCCATCGAGACGGGGCGCATCCTCATCTACGCCGATATGGTCGGCTACCTCGCCGAAGCCCTCGACACTACGACCGGCGCTCTGCTCGCCCCGGTCGCCGCCCACACCTAACCATCCGTCCACCCACCAACAGGGGAGCGCAACTGTGACCATCCAAACGACCGCCACGGAGAAGGCCGCAGCCCGCGGTGAGGCAATCGTCAGCAGCGACCAATACGACCACGACACGCCGCACACCGACGTGCAGGACGCGCTTAGCGACTTGATGCACTACTTCGACACGGTGCAGGCCAGCGACGACCACGACCTCACCATCACCTTCGAGGACATCCTCAACTCCGCACGGTTCATCTACAACGACGAGAAAAGAGACCCCGCATCATGACGATCGTCACCATCAGCGCAGAGCCCAACCGCGACACCTTCCAGGCACCGTGGCCGGTCACCTTCGACGGCACCACCGGCGAGGTGATCCACGGACGGCCCGATGCGATCAGGCTGATCGGGTTCGTCCACCCCAGTGACAGCTTCAAGATGATCGTCTTCGGCAACGAGGTCACGCCGAACAAGCTCTCCGCCATCATCGGCCTCGTCCCGGTCTACTCTGATCCTGACGGGCACTTCTTCGGCACCGAGGCCCCCGTCCGCGCCGCCTCGGTATTCACCGGGGAGCGTGCGCCCCTCGACGCCGCCAACGACCTGCTGGTCGCCGCGCTGGATCGGATCAAAGCATGACCCGCCACTTCCGCCACGACGACGAGGGCGAGAGCACCGCCGCCGCGTTCGATACCGCCCGGCGTAAGCACGAGACCGACACGCTACTCACGCAGGCCGAGCAGTACCTCGCCGGCCTCGCCGACAGGGAGGCCCGGCGCGAGGAGGTTCTGCTCCGTCATGGCTTCGACATCGGCACCCGCCAGGAAGCCATCACCATGACCGGCCCGTACCAGGACCAGGCCAACGCCGACCGGATCGCGCTGTTCTTCATGGAGCGCCGGATCGGATTCACCAAGCTCGAACGCAAGGGAGAAGACGCATGACAATCCACATCACCAAAGACCAGGCCATCGAGTTCCTCAACCAGGCGGTCGCCGCGAAGGGGGCGGACTTCAAGTACAAGACGGGATACAAGTCGGGAACGGACCCCGACGCACGGGGTTGCCACTACGTCCGAGACGGTGCGGTGTCGTGCATCGTCGGCCACGCCCTGAGCTACGCCGGGGTGCCGGTCGCGTTCCTCGACAAGATGGACGACCAGGAGCGCTGGCCCCGTGAGGGCGAAGACGACGACAGCGACTACCCGCAGGTAACTGGCACAGGCATCGGCCAGATCGCCCAATTCCTCACGGAGGAGGTCACCATGGACGCCGACGCACTGGATATGTTGGTCCGGGTGCAGCGCTGGCAGGACGTCGGCGAATCCTGGGGCAGCTCAGTCACCGACGCCATCCGCATCGGCAAGGGGGCCTGATGAACGGCGACGACGACGAGTGCGAGGGCCACGAGTCGCTGAACGGCGACAGTATGGGCGTCACCATGTACTGCGACGGGAGCTGCGCGTGAGCCCGATCCCGCCGACCACAAGGCCGCTGCGCACCATCCGACCGGAGGGCACCTACAGCACGATCCGGGTGGGTGACGGGATGGTCGAGACCATCCTGTTCGCCCCGAACGGAGGCGACGCACTGGCCACGATGCGCAGCCACCACGGCATCACGCAGATCCAGGCCGAGCACATCGAACGCATCCAGCAACAACTCAACAGCAAGGAGCACTCATGACCATCCACCCCAGCAATGCCGAAGCCCGGATCACGTTCTCGATCCTCGCCGAACCTGGCACAAGCATCCTCCCTGACTTCATCGCCGAGAACGACGGCGACTGGTCGCGGGCTCTGGAGTCGGCCCTTGAAGGACGCGGCCCGCAAGCGTGGCAGCCCCACCTCTACCGGATCGCTGAGAGCGTCGAAATGGTGCGGCGCACCGCCGCGCGGTTCAACATGAGCATGGTCTTCCCCGGCGATGACGCCTGGCCGGTCGGCCTGAACGACCTCGACTCACCGCCCGCCATGCTCTACGTCCGAGGCGACGCCTCCATCCTGAACGACGCACCCGCCATGGCCATCGTCGGAGCGCGAGCGGCAACTGGCTACGGCGAACACTGCGCCATGGAGTTCAGCGCGGGGCTCAGTAACCAGGGCGTGACCATCGTCAGCGGCGGGGCTTACGGCATTGACGGCATGGCGCACCGAGCGACCCTCGCCGCCAGCGGCAAAACTGTCGCCGTGCTCGCCGGGGGAGTGGACCGCTTCTACCCGGCAGGGCACGAGGCGCTCCTCACCCGAATCGTCGAGGGTGGCGTGGTCATCTCCGAGCTGCCGCCAGGATCCGCACCCACTAAGTGGCGCTTCTTGCAGCGCAACCGAATCGTGGCGGCAATGACTCAGGCGACGTTGGTGGTCGAGGCGGGCCACCGCTCCGGCTCCCTGAACACCGCCGGTCACGCCGTGCACCTCCGTCGCACCGTCGGCGCAGTGCCCGGCCCGATCACCTCCGCCGCATCCGCTGGATGTCACCGCCTCATCAAGGAGGGGCACGCCATCTGCATCACCAGCGCCGAGGAAGCGTTCGACCTCATGCCCATCACCGCCGACACCGAAGAGAAGGAGGCCCGAAAGTGAAGACATTCACGTCGATAGTAACCATCCGCTGTGAGTCACTGGAGCAGGCCGAAGTGGTCCTGGCCGAGCGCCTCGCCCACGACGAGGACTACGGTTTCGACTACAGCGTGACCGAAAACGGAGCAACGGAGGCAACCGCATGACCGAGACCACCACACCACTCACCGAGCCAACCACCGGCCAGTACGCCCTGTTCGGCCGGTACGTCGCCGCCCTCCTTGGCGCCAACACCGAGTGGGATTCAGCAGCCGACTACCTCGAAGAGCAGGCCATCGCCGCAGCGAACCTGCTCGGGGTGTCGGTAGGCGACCAGAGCCCAGCCGAGCTGACCCTTTGGCGCGGCGTCGCTGACCAGGTTGGCGTGTACTACGACGAAGACGAAGGAGAATACGCATGAGCACCTGCACGATCACCCTGCCCAACGACGAGACCATCACCATCGACGAGAGCGAGTACGAGGTGTCGAACGGCAACCTGCACCTCGCCCCCTACGCCGCCGTCAGCTTCCTCGAAGATTGGTGCCCAGCGCAGACCGCCGAGACTGGCAACCTGTACGCCTGGTCCGCTGTCGGAGAGTCAAGCTCGGAGCCGCTGGTCATCGCCTTCTCGGACGGCGACGACATCAGCTTCGAGTGGTGGTTCACCGACGTTGACACCGGCTGGTTCAACCTCGCAGACTTCCGCAGCTACATCGAGTTCGAGGTGAACAAGTGAGCGTCCTCGACCTCGAAGCGACCGCAGCGGCCCGAGCCGCCAACCCGACCCTGAGCGTCTTCGACACGGGGGAGATGCTGGAGCCCACCTACGCTTACGGACTCGCCGAAAAGCGAGACGGTTACTGGAAGACCGGCACGGTGGACTTCGACAACGACGAGGGCGCTACGGTGTTCACGATCTTCGCCCACCCCAGCACGATCGACGACGACACCACGCTAATCCAGATCGACACGCTGGCCGGTGACAAGTTCCGAATCATGCTGAACGACGGCACGGTCTACTTCGGCAACCCCCAGCGGGAGGCCGAAGACGACACTATGTGCTGGAAATGCTGGGGCATCATCCCGCCGGAAGGGGTCACCATGGTCCCCGACGACGGCGAGCTGTGCGACTGCAAGCCCGAGAGCGCCCTGGTCGAGAAGCTCATCGGCCAGTACGACGCCAACCAGGCCGAGTACGACTCACACCCCGAAGACGAGCAGGTCGGTAAGGTCTACGAGACTTATGAAGACAACCTGATAGAACTCAGCCACGCACTAATCCATGCTCTACGGAAGGACACCAAATGAAGAAGTTCATCAAGACCCACAAGGCAACCCTGATCGGCGCGACCGCAGCGCTTCTCGTCGGAGTCGGCATTGGCGGTGCAGGCGGTGGCACTCCAGCCCCCGCTGTCGCCGAGGCGCAGACCAAGACGGTAACCGTCACCAACGAGGTGACGCCTCCCGTCTGCGCCGATGCACTCGACTCCGCCGAACGCCTTATGGGGCTCGCCTCTGAGGGCTTTCAGCTCAGCAGTGAGGCGATTACGCTCATCAGCCGGTTCGACTTCGACGGCGCAAACGCCAAGAGCGCAGAGATGGGCGCCATGGTGGGCCAGATCGGTGCCGAGCGAGCGAATTTCGATGGCCTCGACGCTGAGTGCCGGGCGAGCGGAGGAGACGGCGCATGAATAGCCCGCTAATCCGTACTGTCATCATCCACAACTACAAGCCGATCCCCGGCCGAGCCAAGACGGGCGGCTTCGACTTCGCCCCTGAGGGAAGCGACTACGAGGCAGACCTCCGTGTGCAGTTCGACCTCCAGACCGACACCGCCCACCACGACTACACGCCAACCCACGAACACCGGCTCATCCGGCTTCGGGTGCCGGATTACTTCAACTCCGAGCAGTTGACCAACTACATCGACAACCTGCTCACCCTGTTCGAGATGGGCATGTACGACGACACCAACAACGACCTGGGGAAGCACATCCCCACGAAGGAGGACACCCATGCCTGACCTCACCGGCTACTGGGCCAAGTACGACACCACCCTCAAGCGAATCCGCGACGAGAAGCCGAAGGACCTCGCCGAGCTGAAAGTGATCCTCGACGACTTCGAGCCTCCTTCCTCTGGCGTCGCATTCTTCCCGAACGCCGCCGACGACCAGCTCGATGACGCCCTGATCGACGCGGGATGGCGCATCCACTACATCGAGAGCGACTACCTCTGGGAAGCGAAGAGCCCCACGGGCTCCCGCATCCACTTCACTGAGGGCGACGTCCACGATGGACCCTGGGCGCCATGGCCCAAACCAACCGAAAGCGAGACCCCCGCATGACCCGCATAACCCCCGAAGCCGACGCCGCAGTCGAGAACGCCGGCCGCAAATGGATCGCCTACAAGATCGAGATGCTGGGGCTCGAATCCCGAGTCCGAGCCCGCATCGAGGCCGACATGGAGGCCGCGATCAGCGGGCACAGCCTGGAGGTAGCCCGCGCCCTTCGAGCCGCCCTCGACATCGGCGCGACCAAAGTGGCGCTCCGCAAGGTAACCAGCAAGAACCCCGGCACGATCGAGAGCTTCCTGGCCCTGCTGGACCCCAAGAAGGAGGCAGTGACCGTCAAGTCACTAGATGGGCTCAAGCTCTTCTGGGGCTTGCTCAACGGCACGCTCAACATCACCCTCGACTCCGCGACGATCGTCACCACCGAGTTCGACCGGGGCAACCCGCTCGACTGGAGTGCTCTGTTCGAGGTGTTCGTCCGGCCTGGTGACGGCAAGGTGCTGATCGACGCGATCGACACCTCGGGCCAGGTCGGCGCTGGCGTCACCGAGTGGCTGCGTGCCGACCGAGCCAACGAGGAGGCGGTGATCGCATGGGTTACGGCCAACCCGCAGGCCTGATTGCCGTCCCGCCGCTGCCCACCCCGCCGCTGGCGCCAGTGCTCGACATCTGGGCGCTGAACCGCGGCGACCGGGTAAACGTCGCAGGTAAGATCCGCACCGTTGACAAGGTGGTGCTCAGACCCACCGCCGGGACGCTCGTTCGCTGGCAGGAGGGCAACTGGACGGAGGCCCCCGGCCCATACAACAGCGCCCACTTCCTCGAAGCCGTCGGTGCTCACCTGGAGCAGGCCGCATGACGTGCGACCAGTTCGACGACATGGTGCGCGAGTACCGGCTCGAGGAAGCCCGAGACGAGGAGGCCAACGAGGACGACCACTTCGCCGAGTTGGCGGAGCAAGAAGCGGAGCTGCTGTGGAGACAGTAGCCCATAGGCAGAAGGAGAAACGCATGACACTTACAGTAGGCTTTGTCGGCATGAACACCCACCAAGCAATCGAAGAAGCCGGGCGCGTTTGGCGTTCCACCATCACACCGATCCCCGAGGTCAAGAAGCGCATCCGGCGTGAGGCTGAGGAGAAGATCGAGCGTGAGATTGCTGAGCGCCGCGAAGTCGCCGCCCGAGCGATCAACTACGCGATCGACCACGGAGCTACCAAGGTGGCCCTCCGCAAGGTCACCACGAAGGACCACTACGGCTTCGAGGAGTACGTCAGCCTCGGTGCCGAGCTGGCCCGCGAGGAGGCTGCGGAGTGACCGGGAGCTGGCAGGACCCGAAGATGGGCGCTGCGTTCCACAAGCTGCACGGCGGCTCGCCGAAGCACAATGCGGTGCCCGAGATGTTCGAGTCGGGATGGGAGGCAGGGCGCATCGCCTTCGCCAAGGAACTCGCAGCGACGGATCCCACCGTGATCGACGGGAGCGCCAAGTGAGCACCGACACACTGGAGGAGGTCGACCTCGACGTCAAGGTCACCGACGCTGGAGACCACGACCTCTTCGCCCACTACTGCCGGAAGGCCGACATCGAACGCTCCATGTTCGAGGGCATCGACATCACCGCGCTCTGCGGCAAGAAGTGGCGGCCCAGCCGCGACTTCGCCGCCTTCCCGGTGTGCCCCGACTGCAAGGAAATCTGGGAGACGATGCAGGTGACACCAGAATGAAGCTCACCCCACGGCCCGACCAGGAGGAGAAGATCCAGCGCGTCCTCCGGGAGCCCACCCAGGGCGCGCTGATCGCTGACGACATGGGCAAGGGAAAGACGCTCATGGGAGCTGAAATCCTGACCCGCTCCGATTGGAACCGGGTGCTCATCACCGGAGTGCGCGATACCTCCAAGCAGTGGGCCGCGACGATCGACGGGCAGAGCGACGGCCGCGTGAAGCTGCGCGTCATGAACTCACTGGTCGGCGGGGAGAAGAACTGGGCGGCCTTCATGGAGGGAGAGCCTGGCGTCTACTTCGCCGGGATCCAGTGGCTCACCAGCCGCGACTGGGAGGTCATCCAGACCCTCGACCACAACGGCAACACCAAGCCCGTCTTAGACAAGAAGACGGGGTTGCCGACCGGCAAGGTCGAGTCGCAGAGCGTCCACAAGGAGCTGTTCCGCCGGCGCCTCAACACGAAGAAGCGACACATCGACGCCGTGATCTTCGATGAGGTCCACAAGATGCAGAACCGCCACTCGCAGGCTGCTCGCTCGATCACCTCGATCAAGAGCGACTGGCGGATCGGGATGTCCGGCACATTCATGGGTAACAACTTTCAGGGAGCCTGGAAGGTCACCCGCTGGATCTGGCCGGACCTCATCGACAACTCTTTCGTCCGCTGGCGACATGTCTGGTGCTCGCTCGAGTACCCCACCGGCCCAGGGGGAGACCCGATCCGCGATCGCTTCGGCGCTCCGACGGAGAAGGTCGTGGGGGAGAAAGACGAGGGTGCCTACGTCGCCCAGCTCCCCTGCTACATCCGGGACGAGCCGGATCCGGTGCCGCTACCGCGGATCGTCAAGGTGAAGCTCACCCCCCAGCAGAGCGCGCAGTACCTCTCGATGGAGGACAAGTCGATGGCATGGGTGCCGTCCAGCAAGCTGATGGGGCGAGAGCCCCTCCTGGCCGACCTGACGATCACGCAGCGACAGCGACTCCGCACGATGACACTCGGCGAGGTTCGCCTCGACGAGGACGATCGGGTCACCTTCGACATCGACACGCCTAGCGCGAAGCTCAACTCGCTCAAGTTCATCATCGACAATATCTGGCAAAATATGCCCGTCCTGATCGGCTGCTACAGCGTCGACTTCGTTGACGTGGCCACAGCGCGGCTGCAGCGTGCCGGCTACGGTGCGGTCGCCTGGCACGGGGGCATCCCGCCTAAGAAACGGGAGGACATCAAACAGCGCTTCATCGCCCGAGACCCAACTGCCCGCTATCTGGTTTGCACCATCCCCAGCATCGGAACGGGCACTGATGGCCTGCAATTTGCATGCTCTAAGCTCGTATGGCTCGAAGAATCAGAGTCACAGATCGATAACGAACAGTTCGTCAAGCGGTCATTCCGTGATGGAATGACTACTGACTTCGGAGAATTCGAGCACGTCAAGATCGTCGCCGAGGGAACGATCGACGAAGGAATCATCATGCGGCATGACGCTGCCTCGCAGTCAATGCGCAACTCACTCCGGGCTGCTTAGCCCGCTAATGGAAGGATCTGTATGACTACCGCTACTGTCACCACACTCGCTCGAACCCAGCCCAAGAGCCGCGGGAGAACCCAGGTCGAGCGCCTCAAGAACACGATCGAGATAGAGAACATCGAGCGGCTGCGCAAGGAGGGGGCCAACCGAGCCCCGCGCTTCTCGGCGCAACACAAGTTCGTGCTCATCCTGCTCCTGTCGTTGGCGCTGTTCATGGCCGCCGCCTCCTTCATCACCTCCTTCAACGGCCTGTTCGGTGCCGCAGCGTGGGCGATCGGCGACAAGACACCGTGGCTCCAGGTCGCCGCCCCGGTGATGTTCGACGTGGCAATCATCGCCTTCACCTTGAAGCTGTTCATGGACCGCGAGGAGGGCGTCTCCATCCGCTCTAACTGGGCCTGGATCGGTGTCCTCGCCGCGGTGAGCGCTACGGCGAACGTCTTCCATACGCTGACCGTCACCACCGCCACCACGCTCCCTCAGCTCGTGATGGGCTGCGTCATCTCCGGCTGCTCCCCGTTCCTCCTGGCTCTCGTCATCGACGTCGCCGCCTCCAAGGTATTCAAGCGCCCCGAGGCCGCCAAGTGACCGCCCGCGCTGAGCGGAAGCTCCTGCGCCGGCTGGGCCGAGCGCTCGAGTTGCAGCGACACTGCAAGACCGACCAGATTATCGCCGGTCATCCCCACCTCGCGGGGCAGAGCCAGTCGAAAATCGCCCAGCTCGAGGCCGAGCGCGAGGCCTGCTGCAAGCGGCTCGACCGCTTGGCGCGGCCCCACGTCGAGACGGTGTAGCTATCCGTTTCAAGTTCTCAGTAGAGCTGCGCGTAGAGCGCACGCCAAAGGAGGTCGAGGAGCCCACTGGCCCCGAAGGGACCACATCCAGCCACGAGCTGGCATATCAGCCGAGCTACATCGGATTCAAGGCGAACGAAGGAGAATGATGGACCAGGAAGAAAAGCACGAACTGCTCAACGGCTACGACCAGTGGAAGCGTCGGGTTGGCCAGGCCGAGCCCGACGTGTCACCGAACGCATATCTGCTAACCCTGCATACGGAGAAGATGTTCACCGCTTTGGCCGAGGCAGTCACCAGCGCTAATGCGTCAGTCGAGAGGCTCGAGAGCATCATTGTGGAGGAGCTGAACAGTGGCGACAGCGGCAGCGGGGAACTCACTACCGGGTTGCAGTCGATCGTCGCCGAGCTGCGTACCATCCGCTATCCGTGATGAGTGCCTCAAAGCGAAAGGCCCAACAGTTCATCCGTAACACCGCCGACCGTGAGTTCGAGGAGGCGCACCTGGACGGCTTGATTCTCAAGTGCAGGCAGCCCGGCTCCTGGAAGTATTACATCGGCTTCAAACCAAGCGATAGGCCAAGCCCAGAAGGAGCTGCCCGGCTCTGTGGGGGTGTGCCTGGCGTGTCCGAGAAGTGCCCGCTAATTGAGGCATGCAGGGCCTTCGCTCACAACCTTCCACCCGGCATCGCCGATGGCGTGTGGGGCGGTCAGGTCTGGATTGATGGCGTGATTCAGACCGACTAAAAATTAGTCAGAAAAACCTCTTGTGTTTTGCTGGCTAAATACGCTACCTTAATAGTCACAGGTAGTCACAGTGACTGCCTCCCGAGTGAACGGAGGTCAGAGTGTTCCAGCCAGACACCGTTAGGAGGTAAGTCGCTCCCCCTGTTAGAGACCAATCCAACAAGGAGTGACCACCATCAACAGGCCATGCAGGACCCGGCCGGGGTAGGTAGCAACACAGCTACCTTCCCGGCCCTCAACACGAACGGAGCAACAAAATGAGCATGACAGAAGACGAGTTCAGGGACTTCCAAATCGCCCTCCTCAACCCCCGCACCACCCGCGACGCACAGACCGAGGTCGGCGCATCCAACCTCGCCAATCCCTGCGACCGCTGCCGCGCCTACGAAATCACCGGCGTCGAGCGCAGCGACCCAATCATGGACGGAGCCTGGGGCGGTCGAGTGATCGGAACCGCGATCCACTCCCACATCCAGCACAACGTCGAGACCGCAGCCGCCACGGCCAACGAGGTCGGCGATGACCTCGCCCAGATCGGGTGGCGCTACCCCGGACTCGAATCAGAAGTCAAGCTCGTCATCGGTGAGCTGCTCCCTGGTCGTGTCATCACCTCCACCACGGACCTCTGGGTCCCGAGCCGCAACGTCGTCGGCGACTGGAAGAACACGGACCTCCGCAAGCTCGCCTTCATCCGTGACGCTCTCGGCATGATGCGCGGCGCTGGCCCCATCTTCGGCCGCGACCACGACCACGTTCTCGTCTACCAGGAGAAGGAGCCCGGCCTGTTCCGCAAGGCAATCAAGGGCGTCTCCGAGCGTATCTACGCCGACGAAATCGAGCACGCCAAGTACAAGCTCACCCGCAACTCGAACCAGCTTCACATCTACGGCCTCGGGCTCGAGAACCGCGGCGAGAAGGTCGAGCAGGCGTTCATCGGATACATCGCCCGCGACTCGGCCATGACGGTCGACAACCGCGAGTCCTCCCGCTACCTCGAGGAGGGAGCCCCGCGCGGCATCGTCTCGATCGCCTTCAACTACAGCCACGACTACGCAGCCGGGCTCTGGAAGAATGCACAGGCCATGGCCTCAGCGCTCGACTCCGGTGCCAAGCAACCGCTCGACTACATGCCTCACCCGGCATGCGGCGTCTGCGTCGGAGAGGCGAAGCGCGAAGTCCGCGCCTCCGTCACCGTCGCACCCCCCGTCGAAGCGATCGACCCTTGGCTGACCGCAGCATGAGCGCAGTCCAGGACGGCATGGTGGCGGGAGGGCTAATACCGTCAACGTTTACTGAGGCCCAACGGAGTCGGATAACTTTTATTACGACCCCGCCAGCGAACGAGACGGCAATTTGGAAGTGGCTGAATGACCCCCTCAACGAGTCTGATATAAAAGCAATTGCTTCTCTTTACCTCCTGTCGGTTGTAAAACTCCGCCAGCGGTCTGAAACCCGCGAAAAGGAGCGGGAGGTAGTCGCGTCCCCACGTCCAGAAACCACCTCAGTGCGACCCACGCCTGCACCTAGCAAGTCAGAAGGAATGCGTCAGAGGTTACGAGAGTCTGGTGTTCCTGCGGGAAAGTTGCGCAAGGGTGACCCGGTCATCGTCGGTGACACATTCATCAATGAGGCTTGGTTCCAACTTGCAAGCGGGAAGAAGTGGCTTAGCAATAACCCAGAACTGCTTGGTAAGGCTGAGGCCATTGCGCATGAAGTCCAGGCTGAATGGCAAAAGAGCTCGGGGAGAAGCGACCCTGGAGTCATGTTTCGGCAGCAACTTTCGTCCACTATTTCAGATTATGGCAAAGGCCTCCGGGCGAGTTGGGATGCCAAGCTACTATCGGAGGAATTCGCAGTCGATGGAATAAGTGTGAAGTGGGGCTCAGCGACTAAAGAGCAGCATCGCAAACGCGCAGACTCCCTTGAGAAGCATGCACTTGGTACCGCAAGGACCGCAGCACTCCATCTTGCAGCCATACGAGATATTGACAACATCGGAGCACATAATCTCGACGACGTATTCAGTAGCGTTAACCAACGAAGGGACACGCCATGAGCGTCATTATCAACATCAGCATCGCAAACGGCGCGGGTCACCGCCACCTCGAAATCAACCGGCTCAACCCGGAGCAGATGAAGATGGACGGCCCGCACCGCTCCCGCGACGACATCGCCAACTACGAAGTTATCGTGCGGGATGGGGGCCGAGGTCCATACCCAGCTCGCGCAACGTTTTACCACCGCTACGGCGACTCGGAGATGCACCTGTTCGGCGAGGCCATCCAGGCGCTCATCGGCGTCATCCCGCAGCGCAAAGCACCCACCCCAACAACGCAGTCCGAAGGGAACACACCATGAGCCAGAACATCCAAACCCTCACCGTCTCCAACTTCAAGGGGATCCGCGGGGAAGTCACCCTCCACCCATCGGGCGAGTCCTTGATCGTCCTGTCCGGCGCGAACGGGCAGGGCAAGTCCTCCTTCATCGACGGGATCCGCGAGCTGTTCGACCCGCAGGGCGCGAAGGAGACCGCGCTGCCCATGAATATTGACGCCGATGGCAACAGCTACGCCGAATTCACCACCGCGACCGCCCGAGTCCGACGCACCTGGAAGGAGCAGGGCAACGCCGGCAAGCTCCAGGCATGGGAGCGCGACGAGAACGGCATCGAGAAGGTCGCCGCAACCACCCCAACCCAGTTCATCCTGAACGCCACTGGGGGTGCGATCTTCGACGCCGAGAGCTTCATCAATCTCGACGACAAGAAGCAGCGCGCCGCCCTCCTCGCCCGAGTCGAACTTCCCTTCGACCTGGATGCCCTAGCTGCCAAGCGTGCCCAGGCATACGAGGCCCGTCGGGACGCGAAGAAGGAGGTGGACACGCTGGCCGCTCAGGTCGCCGGCATGCCACCGATCGACGTGACGCTGCCGGAGACGGAAACCCCGTCGTCGGAGATTCTCGCCGCACTCGACAAGGTGCGAGAGCACAACGCTCTCGTGCAACACCAGGGAGCAGTAGCGGCAAGCGCCACCGCTCAGCGCCAAGCCGCCCATGGCGAGGTGGAACGACTGGCCGAGGCGTTCGCCGCTGCGCAGGTCGCAGCGGGTGCAGCGGTGGCTGCCGAGAAGGAGGCGGCCATCGAGGCGGCGAGCATTGAGCCGAAGGACGAGAGTGCGCTGGTCGCCCAGCTCGCTGCAGCCGACACCACGAACGCTGCGATCCGGGCTCAGGCGGTCCGCCGCAAGGCCGATGGGGAGCTGACCGCAAAGCGCGAAGCTCACGCTCTGTGGGATGGGCGTGTCGCATCGGTCGACAAGATCAAGGCGGACGGACTTGCCGGAGCGAAGTTCCCGATCGAAGGCCTCTCGGTCGACGACGACGGGATCACCGTCGGCGGGATACCGTTCCGCCAGTTGAATGACGCCACCAAGGCGCAGGTTGCCTTTGACCTGGCCACCGCCGCCCAGCCGGACGTTCGCCTGTTCTACATGAAGCAGGGTGACCTGCTGGACCGCCAGAGCCTCACTGGCCTCGCCGAGAAGGCAGCAGGGCGCGGCTACACGCTGCTGATGGAGCGTGACCGTGACGAGTCCCGCCAGTTGTTCGGGGCGACGTTCACCAACGGCCAGGCGAGCATCAACACCGCCGTGGTGGCCGCATGAGCGTCGAGCTGATCGCGCAGAAGATCCTTGCCGACAACTTTGGCCAGCGCGCTGAGGAGGTTGACATCCGCCAGCTTCTCGAGCAGGCAGCACGCTTGGGTGAGAACGAAGGCTCATCATTCGAGGCAGCCAAGGTGTGCCTCTGCCCCGAGTGGTTGCCACGCGAAGAATATCCGCACGTCTACGACTACTGCCCGTTCTATTGCTCAGACTGCAATTACGACTCGCACCGTTGTAGAGGTTGTGGGGAAGAACTCCAGCACAGCGACCTGGGGGGCCACTTCGCGCAGCACAAGGAAGACGGCGACTTCGAGTGAGCCGGCCAGACGAGCGCCGCTACTTCGGCCCGTGCCAGCGGTGCGGTGTCGCGTCCAAGACAGAACGCCGCCACCCACTGTGCAAGGACTGCCGCACCTTGCTCAACAAGGCCGAGGCAAGTGCCTGGAAGAGACCACTCCCCACATGTAGTGGTCAAGAAATGACCGAAGCAGACTTGCTTGCATCTGCCAGCTAATCGAACCAGAATTACAAACTCAAGGAGGAACCACCCATGACCGACACATCCACCCTCGCCCCCGCGGCACCGACCCTGCTCTCCCTCAGCTCGCTCGCTGACATCATCGGCATCGAAACGTCCGACAGCGTGGAGGTTGGCTTCCCGTCCTGCATCGCCGTCATCGGCGATGCTGGAGCCGGAAAGACCACCCTCGCCGGTGGCCTCGTCAAGATCCCTGACTTCAAGGACAAGAAGATCGCCTACATCGACGTCGAGAACGGAACCTCCGTTTGGGCGCTGGACCCGCAGGTGATGCACGCCGTGAAGACCGGTCAGATCACCCGCTTGCCGATCAAGAAGACTGACCCGATGAAGGCCAAGCCGCAGCTTGACCGGCTCCTCGGCTACGTCGACGAGACCGGGCAGAAGCAGATTGGCGCGCTATTCTCCCCGGCGTTCGACTGCGACATTATCGTGATCGACACCTTCGACACCTTCCAGGACATCGGGTTCCAATACTTCATGGCTACCTGCAAGAACGCGGCCGGAGTGCAGGATGCGCTGGCCGCCTATGGCAAGCTCGCCCCCTGGACAAACGATGTCCTCTGGGAGCTGCAGCTCGGCAAGCCCTTCGGCCTCGTGCTCTCGCACGGCATGGAGAAGAAGGACAAGAAGACCGGGATCGACAAGCTCACCATGAAGCTCGCGGGGTCCGCCAAGGAGAACGTCGCCTCGATCCCGGACCTCGTGGCCTACATGGGGTGGCAGGAGAACGAGAACGATGAGGAGCCTCGTCGCCCGCACCTCGTCGGCCACATGAGCCAGAGCCCGGACGCCACACTCAAGAACCGCTATGGCTTCACGGAGCCGATGTGGGACTTCACACTCCCGAAGCTGTTCGCAGCGATCAACGCGAAGATCGACGCCTCCAAGGCGATCGTCGACGCACACACCACCAGCACCAACAACTAGTAGGAGGATCACACAACATGGCACTTTCACAGGCAGTCCTTGACGCATTCAACAAGGGCAATGGCGGAGGCCGCTCGGCGGCCCTGCCCGACAACACCAGAGTCCGGGCGGTCATCCAGCCGTCCACCAAGTCGATCGGCTACATCGAACGCCAGCCCTTCTCTACGAAGGCTGAGTCGCCGAACAGCCGCCTCAACGCGCTGCGCATGCGGTTTGTCGTCCCCGAAGGCGACCAGCATGCCAACCGGAACTTCTTCTCGAATGTCCCGGAGCTGTTCGAGCAGTGGTCCGACAAGGCCCAGGGCTTGGTGCCGTCGTACCAGTCGATCGGACTCGTCCAGGCGCTCGGTTACTCGGTCGAGGACATCGACGAGAACACGCTCAAGAACCTCACCGACCGTGAGCTGCTGAACAAGGCAGTTGAGTTGGTGCTGGGCGTGGAGGACGACCCGAAGTTCAACCCGGCCGACGCGGACCACGCCGAGGCGGCTGCGAAGAACCCGCTAGCCGCGAAGCGCAACACGATCAAGTTCATCAACCAGGCCCGCGCCTCCTCGGGGCAGCCGGCGAGCAGCGGATCCACCAGCCGCATGCACGCCGCACCTCCGGCAGCCGTCGCACCGGGCGCTCCGGCGAACGACCCGTGGGCCGCAGCGCCGCCCGCTGGCCCGAACGCATCCACCGCCGCCCCGGTGGCAACGAGCGCCGACCCGTGGGCTGCAGCCGCAACTGCCGACCCGTGGGCTACTGCCGCCGGGGGAGCACCGACACCGCTGTAATAGCGGGCTAAACCTGGCCGCCGTCATCACCGACACTCACTCCCCGTGTGGGAATCGCCAATCGGTCGAGATGAATGACGGCGGCCATGCGGGACCGTGGCCAAGTGGCACGGCGCCGGACGGCAGACGACAGCGGATAAGTCCTTGAATGCGGCCACGCACTGTATCGGAGAACGGAGGTTCGATCCCTCCCGGTCCCACCCGCCTCATCCCCACCCGGCCCGAACCGGTAGGGGCGGGGCTCACTCATCCCATCACTACAGAACGGAGGCCCTGAATGGCCAGAAAATCACTCTCCATCCAAGACCACGCACTCGAGGCCGTCGAAGCTGGTCTCAGAATCACTCTGCTCAAGCCGATGGGCAAGGTGCCGATCGCCAAGGGCTGGCAGGACAACCCGCTGGACAGTATCGAGACCGTGTTCGCAGCGTTCGCCGAGCGCCCCCAGGCCAACTACGGCATCGTCACCGGCTACGACCAGCTATTCGTCGTCGACCTCGACGGAGCTGACGCGATCACATGGTGGAAGGACCAGGGATTCCTCCAGGGGCCGAGCACAAAGACCCCCCGCGGTGGCATGCACATCTTCTACCGCGCCCCGGACGGCATGGAGATTCAGACTAACGCTGGCAAGATCCACCCCAAGGTCGACATTCGTGGCGTCGGTGGGCAAGTCGTCGGGCCAGGCAGCATGGTCCCCGCCGGCACCTACAAGGGCGACCTAGCTGCGATCGCTGACGCCCCGGAGGCTCCAGCCGAGCTGCTGGCCATCATCCCCGAGAAGACCGCCTACACGCAGGTCGAGCACGTCGGAACCCAGGTCGAGGAAGCATCTGAGAAGGAGCGCTCGAGCGTCGCCTGGATCGCCCGACGCCTGCAGGCGCTCCCGGACGTCTGGGTTGAGGGAGCGGGCTGGCACGATTCCGTCCGCGACTCAGCCATGTGGCTCTCGAGAATGGTCAACAGCACCGCCTACGCCATGACCGAAGACGCAGCCGTGACGATCCTCCTCACCCACACCCCGACCTACGGCTCGGAGTGGGGCGACGACAAGATCCTCGAGCAGTGGGTCTCCGCACGGACCCTCACCGCAGGCCAGTTCGCCGAGCCCCCGACCGACGACGAAGAGGTCCCCCGACTCCTTCCACTCATCAAGGCGCAGGAAGGCGTGCCCGAGTACGACTCCCGCGGGCGCCAGTTCATGGACCTGGTGTGGTCTGACGCGCCCAGCGACACCGAGGGCGCGCGCTGGGATCGTAGAAGGCAAATCCTCCTGGAGTCATTCCGGGCGGGGCTCCCGGTCCAGCAAGCCTTCTCACTCGCCGCGGGCTCCATCGCTGCCGAGACGATGATGCGCGAGTACGACGGCCGCCTGATGCTGTTCAAGGAGACGAAGAAGGCGCACCGCGAGTTCGTGACCGAGCAGACGACCGGGCTCACAGCGATCGAGCCAGATGCTGCGGATGCCCCAGTGGCGGCCGCCGTATCTGGCAAGGTCGACCTGCTCACCGAGGCTGAGCGCACTTACATGGCGTCGGAGGAGGCGCGCTGGTTCGGAACCCGCTACATCGAGTGGATCAAGGAGTCGCTCAACCTCTCGAACCTGCCGTACCACCGTCTACACCTATGGATGATGCTGTCGGTCACCTTCGGGCTAGTCGCCTACGTCCCCCGCGAGGGCAAGAAGCTCGGGGTGAACCTCTGGGGCATCATCATCGGTGAGTCCTCTAGCGGAAAGACGGAGGCGCTCGAGAAGTCCGAAGCAGTGACAGATGCGTTCTTCAAGGAAGACAGCCCGAACCTCGGCGCTGACGCCACCACGGAGGCCCTGCACGACGCGCTGATTGGTCGGGACGGCAAACCCAGCTACCAGGTCATCGATGAGGCTCACGGACTCCTCGGCGAGCTGTCGGGGGCGAAGGGATTCCGTGGCGACCTTATTACCCGGTGGACCGAGTTCTTCGAGGGGCGCGTGCGCGCATCGCTCCGCAGTACGAAGAAGGAAATCTCCGGCAAGTCGGCCACCACCTCCTTCTCGCTGCTGATGCAAGGCACGACAGCGAAGATGGCCAAGGCGATGAACACCGCGCTCTGGGAGTCCGGCTTCCTCGTCCGATCGCTCTTCGTGATCGGTGAGAACATCACCCCGAGTGAAGACGACCTCGACGTTCGGTTGGTAGATGGAGACGCCGACCAGGCTTACAACGGCATGCCGCGCCAGTGGGCAGCCGAGTGGTCGAACATCCACAGAAGGCTCGAGCGGTACGGCGATTTCCCGATCAAGATGGAGTTCGCCCCCGAGGCGCTCGCCCGACTGAATTCCGGGATGAGGCGAATGCGCGCCGAGTTGAAATCGAGGCCGAACCAGGTCGCGCTCAAGCCCTACGCGGCCCGCTTCCCGAACACTGTGCTCAAGATGGCGGCACTGGTAGCGCTCAGCGAAGCGAGGCCCCAGGTCGAGATGCGCGACGTCGTGATCGCTCTCCACGCCAGCGAGGAATTCCTCAGCGCGGCGATCATCATGGCGAAGCTCACGACCGATTCTGAATTCGCCCAAGCCGTTGACGGAGTAGAGCGGCTCATCACAGATGGCGGCGGGAGGCTCGAGCTATCCAAGGTCTACAAGGCCCTGCCCGTCCCCGTCTGGGAAGCCAACAAGCTCGTCGATCAGCTCATCGCTGAGAGGCGGGCAATCAAGCGCCAGGAGACGTCCGGGGAGTTCACCCTCTCACTCATTCAAGACACAGAAAGGAAAGCAGCATGACGACATACAAAGCAGACGAGGACCTCAGAAGGAAGAGAATCGTCGCACTGACCACCGCGAAGCACCACGTCGGACGCAACTACACAGACCGCGATGCGAAGATGGCCGCCGCCGAGGAGCTGCTCGCCTACCAGGCGTTCACCGCAGTGCAGATCGCTGAGTGGCTCGGGCTCAGCCCCTGGGCGCTCGAAGGCAAGGGCGGGGCAGCGGCGTGGGGGGTCTCCGCGCTCAACGCAGAACAGCTCGAGATTGCGGTCATGCTGGCCGAATGCGGCCTTGAGGGGACCAAGCCGAAGACCCTCATTTATGAGGCGCACACCGTCAAGGAGATGTCGTTCGACATGATCGGCGGGCTTCTTGGGACCCATAAAAATACTGTTCGCCGGATAGTAAGAAGGATCGAAGGGGAGCCCTGGACATGACCGCCGTAATCCCCCTCGCCTGCTGGCCGTTCCCGGTTCCCCCGGTGGTCATGGCAGCGATCAAGGTGGCGAAGGAGGGGCTGTGCAAGCGTGATGGCGTCGAGTTTATGATTCAGCTCGCGCCGGCAGTGCCGGCAAGTCCATCCCGCGTGCTCTCTTTCAAGGGGCCGACACCGTTCGCATGCGATGCGGCGAAGCTTCGTCACTGGGATAACCCCGAGGAGCTGGCCTACTGGATCGAGTGGGTCATTGACGAGTCGAAGCCCGTAGCGCTCGGCTTCACTATGGCCGACTGGCTGGCTCAGACCTGGCCCGGCACGAAGCAAATTGCCACTTCACTTCGATATGTAGAGCCAGGAGGGGGATTCTTCGATGAGCAAGAGCGATGGATCGACCTCCCCTACTGAGGAGGAGCCCGAAGGCGAACCCGGCATCACAGTCGTCGAGCCGATGACCGAAGTGGAGCCGACATCGGTCACAGCGACGAGCCCGAAGCGCTACATCGCTCCGGCGCTCGGCGCTGGGTTCGAGGTGAAGTGCGGCACCTCAAAGACGCTCGAGACTCGCCCCGCATTCAAGGGCGGCGCAAAGGCAGGCGACACGCGACCCGACATCGAGGTAACGCACCTCTGGATCCAGGGCTGGGTGCCGCAGGCTGCATGGTTCCGGCTGCACTTCAAGAACAATCGCTTCGAGGAAGCGATGGTGTGGGACGTAGCGGGATGGCCCACCGAGCTGCAGTCGGACTACGCCCCGAGTGCGCTGATCGGAAAGAGAGTGAAAGACGAGCCGGAATGGGCTTGGAAGGAGCGGATGCAGAAGCTCGACAAAGACGTCCATAACCGGGACTACGACTACAACGACGGGGAGTTCTGGCTAAACCACCAGCCCCGCAGCGTCAAGGTCGCCGGCGAGTTGGAGGAGTGGCTGGCTGACCTGATTCCGGGGTTCGAGCCCCGGAAGAAGCCGGTCAAGAAGGTAACGCAGGAAGAGAAGCAAGCGACGGCAACCGCCGTCGAACTTATTGAGATGGGAACGTGGATCGGATGAGCTACAACATAACGTCGAACGATTTGGACCTGGCTGACGACAGGACGTATGAGGATTACATCGTGCGATCGGCGTTCCAGGACGGGAAAATCTGGACGCTCATGCTGGAGCCCGAGCACATCGACCGCACGCACGAGTCGATACTCAAGATCAAGTCCTCTCTCGAGCAGCAGCTCGGGCAGGCAAAGCTTTTCCAGAAGGGCGGAGATGAGAACTGGCGTCGGCGCATCACGAACCTCCTCCGCATGACTGAGACCTACATCGCGGACGTAAAGAGCGAGGTAAAGCGCCTCGACCGCGAGGAGTACCGGGAGAGCGCCGAGGGCGAGCGTGACCGGTGGAAGAGCATCGCCGGGCTACTCGTTGACCTACTCCACGCGAACCCCGCACTCAAGCTCATCCAGACCCCCGCCGGCATGAACGCCGCTGAGTGGGGCACAATCCGCACTGAGAAAAGAGAGCAGGCCGCAGCATGAGTGCCGCACGAAGGCTGCTCGCGTTGGACCCTGGCGAAACAACAGGTTGGTCGATATGGAGATATGGCGACGAGACCCCGCTGACGCACGTCGAGCACGGGATGCAGGCCGGCGGGCTCCGTGGCTTCATCCAGCTCATGCACGAGCGCGACGGACAGTTCGATGAGGTCGTCGCCGAGTCGTTCATCCTGGACGGGCGCACCGCTTTCCCGAACATCACCCCGCTGCGCATCGAGGGAGCCCTGGCTGCCCTCTGGCATGGCCCGGTGACGCTCCAGCGCAACGTGTTCAAGCGACATGCTCCCGACGCCCTGCTCAAGGAGCTGGGGCTGTGGTGGAAGGGTCCTGGCCATGACCGAGATTCTGCCAGGCACGCGATCGCCTACCTTCTTGGCAAGAAGCACATGCCAACGCTGCTGTCGATCTACCCGCTGCCCGAATAGCCAGCAAAAAGAAGCCCCCGTCCACTGGACGGGGGCTCTTTTTTTATGCCCTGGCTGCGTGCTTGCAGTTGCAGGAGTCGCAGGCTCCACTATGCCCACAGGGGGCTTCGCACTGACCATGCCTACATGCGCACATCGCTACGAGAGGTTGGCCTTGGCAAGGAAGTTGCTTGCGGCGAGCAGGACGGCACCGATGGCGGCGACGAACAGCGCCGGGGTGCCCTCAAGAGCGCCGGCGACGACTAGGCCGACAGTTCCGCCAATACCGATCCACTTGCCAGACTCATAGAGAATGCCGCGGACGTGCTTCGGAATCTGCGGAACGAGTACCTTCTCGGCACTCTGCACAAGCGAGTTGTCTGCGGCCTCGTCGATCGCGTTTGCGACGTTCTCGAGGTCTTTGGGGGTAACTTCAGCCATGCTATTTCTCCTCTGTTTTGGTCATTGACACGAGTCGCATTGCAGCTCGTCCATCGGGTCGACGGGTATGAAGTAGGGCTCTGTTGAATTGTCCATTGCTCTATTCTCGGACGATTAGCTGGCAAATTCAACAAATGCGGCACTGGCCTAGAGCACTCGCAGATTATTCCAGACGTTGTTCGCGGTCGTGAAGCTCAGCATCCCGCTCTCGCTTTGCTCGCCCTTGAGGTTGGTGTACCAGGAGGAGCCCCGATCGGATGCCGGGCCGACCATGATCCAACGCGAGTCACCAGACTGTTGAACGCGCAAGGAGTGCCAGTGGCCGCAGACGAGAATGCGCGCCTGCGACACGGGCATGTTCCCGTGGCTCTGACCCTTCCACCACTCGCCGATCTTGTCGGCACCAGATGCCTGGTGGGAGTGAACGAGGCCGATGTCACTGCCGGAGGTCTGGAAGTAGAGCGACTCCATGTAGGGCTCGGGGGTCTGCACGGTGACGTGGCCGAAGGCGGCTGGGTTAAGCGTGAGGGCGTTGCCGAGGATCTTGGCTACGGCCAGTCCGTAGTCGGAGTGCGCGTCACCGGCCGGAGACTTCGGGCCGATGCGGTGCGCTCCATGGTTAGAGGAGACCGCGGCATAGCGGATGGAGGGCGCGAGCGGGGCGAGCATCTGCAGGCCCTTCTGCATAGCGAACGCTGCCTCGACAACCTGGTGCGGGAGGTCAAGGTCGTTGGTGCCGAGCTGGGCCGACGTGGAGTAGATGTTCTCGATGATGTCGCCGGCATCGAGAATAGCCACCTCGCGGGGCCTGAACTCCTTGACGAACGCCGCGGCCTTGGAGAAAGACTCCATCACCTGCTCCATCGTCTCTTTAGAGCCCCCATTCCAGTCGACCTTGCCGAACTGAAAGTCAGTAGGCACGAGGACGAAGCTCTCATGTTGGAAGGCAACGGGCTGAGGGACGTAGGTGAAGGAGCGGATGGCCTCGATGACGGACTCGTGGCTGACGAGCCGCTCGTCAGCTTCCTTGGTAGAGGGCTTGAGCGTCGCGCTGAATCGGTTGGAATAGAGGGTTTTAGTGACCTGATCTTTGGTGTGTTGGGTCCAGACGGAATTGCCAATTGAGTAACCAAAAGCTTCCGGGTCGAATCCGTCAACGCGCAGCCGATCAAGCCAAAAACTCAATGGCAAGATCCGATCTGCGACTACTTGGTACTTCAGATTGCCACTTTTATCTTGGTCGAAATCATCACGGATAGCATCACTGTTGTTGGAGTCGACGGCAAAAGCGCTATCTTTGCGCGCCCGCTTCTTCCACTTGTTCACTGTGGCGCTGCTAATTGTCCACTTGGCCGCGATAGCCCTATCCGAGAGGCCACTGTGTAGGTCGGCAATGAAATTGGGATCGTCAAGGAGCTGAGTGCTGCGGGGGTCTAGCAATGTGGCGTCTCCTATTGTTTGCGAAGTTCCTTGAGCTGTTCAGCGGTAAGCGTCTGCTCGAGGTCTGGCCAAGCTTCGGGGGTGATGCCGTTCTGGGTGAGAAGAAGGTTGGCGCGAGCGAGGGCTTGTTCACGGATGCGTCGCTTGTTGAACTCGTCGTCAGCGCGATCGTTTGCCTCGTCACGCTCGACGACAGCATTGCGACGTTGTTCTTCGAGGGAAGTGTTTTTTGCGCGCTCGCGCCCTGATGCACCAGAGAGTTGCTTGAAGATTCCACTGATGAGAGCCACAAGCACAGCGGCCCCTCCAGCGGTCCCAAGATATGAGGCGACCGTCTGCGTTACGTCCATGAGCTACGCCAGTTTCGGCGCGAGTTGAAACTTCCGAATCTCGAGGAAACGCTGGACAAAAGTGAGCATGAAGCAAATGGTGAATGAAATTCCTAGAAGCGATGTGCCGAGAGTTACAGTAACCGCCACGTACATCGCCAGTCCCGTGAAAATAGCAATGATCCCGGCACGTTCTAGCCACCAAATACCTGGCAAAACGGCCAGCGCGCCAAGGAGCGAGCCAAAACCGATGAAGGCCCCGAGGATTGCAACGAGTGAATGCCCCAGCACGTCCTCAAGCTTGTCAGGAGCGGCAAAGATCACACTTCCGCTCGCAGATAACAGCGTGACGTAGATCACGAATTGCAGCAGGCGTATTACTCGCGGTTCTGCAATGAGCATGAAAGCTCTGGTGCTGTGCTTAATAAGCTGCTGAGCGCTGGAACCCACAAGCCGAAAGGGGGTCGACATCCTAGAAACGCCCATCGTTGAGTGCGCTCTGCAGCGCCCTGATGGACTGCGGGCCGATGATCTTGTCGATCTTGCCGCCGTAGTAACCAAGTGCCTTTAGGGTGAGCTGCAATCGCTCGCGCGTGTTTGGGCCATCTATGCCATCGGGGAACGCACCGGTTCGCTTCTGTTCGGCGCGGATCGTGTTTGGCCCCCGCACTCCGTCTGGATCTACGTCAAGGGCGCGTTGCTCAGCCTTGGTGGTGAGCAAGCCCATCTTGCCGTCGACAACAAGTTTGTTCGACTGCGCCAAAGGTGTCGCGTCACCTGTGAGCTGCGCAAGCCTGCCGACGACCTGGGGGCCGGCCGTGCCAACGTCAACGGAGAGGCCCTGGTCTTGCTCGAACTTGCGCACGGCGGCCGTGGTGAGCTGCCCGTAGTCGCCATCTGCGCCCGTTGCGCCGAGGTTGTAGCCCAGCTTGATGAGCGCGGTTTGGATCTGCGAAGTAGACCAGGACGAAGCGTTCCAGCCTTGCGCGACCGAAGTGCCGCCATTCACGCCCGCCATGGCCAGAACGCTGGCTCCGAGGATCTGGTTAGCACGGTGGACGATTGTTCCGTAGTCTGTGGTACCCGGGCACATGGTCGCCACCCAGTGATTGTGAGGGAAGACGTTGACCATCCACTGCAGGGATGACCAACCACGCCTGCGGGCGATGTCAGCGCAGAGCTGCGCAGAGTTTTCAAGGACAGCGGCACTTGGGGCTACGCGGTTACCGTTGCCATCGAGCCAGCCACCTTCATGTTCAATCGAGATAGTGTGCTGATTGGCGTAGGTATTGCCGTCCGAGAAGGGGTAGTCCTTTTCCTGCACGTACTGGTGGATGGCAGATGGCCCTACGCCGTAGGTTGCGGAGGCTTTCCTGCTCGAGCTGCTGAAAGTAGTGTCTGTGGTCCTGAGCGTGCCAACCATCCAGTGCAGGGTGATGAATCGCTTCTCGATGCCATTCTGGGGATAGAAGTTCGGGGAACCAATCCAGGCGACATCGACCATTACTCGTCCACTCCAAGTTCGCTCGCCAGTGGGTCGCCCATTTTGAGGGGCTCCGCATCAAGGTGCTCAAGCTGCTGTGCGAGGATCTGGCCTTCTGTGAGGTCTGACATTTTTCTCCCTGGTCTATACATTCACCATACAACAAACGCCCAGGAATCGTCCAGATTACGCAAAGGCGGTCCAAGTGTAGGTAACACCAGCAGCAAGCGCGCCACCCGACCAATTGGCAATCCAGAGATTGAAGCCATCCTTGGTGCGGGAATTGGCTGCAAGCGTGGGGCGTGAGTTATCAGCCGTAGCTATGACATTTGAGGGCACTTGAGTAAAGGTGCTCGATACGTAGGTAATTGGTATTGCCAGGGTTTGACCCGGAGCAATGGAACTGGCAGTAACACCAGAGCCGCTTGCCATTTTGACTGAGGTAATTGCGGCATAGGCGCCTGCAGTGGAGGTAAATACGACCATGGAAGAGGTCACCGCATTCCAGCACGTCGCGCCGGCCAGGGTCTTGATCTTCGTGTAAGTGCTGAGCGCGGTGATGAAAGTAGTCACGTTGATTGCTGTGCAGGTCCCGATGAGGCGCCATTTGCCATCGGGGTGCATGGTGAATTGCGCGCCGGCGCTCAGCCCAGAGTCATCAGCGATGAGCACTGCGAGCGTGCCGGCCGGCAACGAATCAGCGTTCAGGCTGATCGCGTTCAAGGCGGCCAATGTTGGAACGAACTTCACCGGAAGGGCTTGATTGATCGAACCCGCAAACGTGGCAAACAAGTCGGTGAGCCGACCGATTGGCCCCGAGGAGGGGTATGTGATGATTCCTACTTTGGCCATTAGCTGGCTCCTTACGTTGTTAGTTAGCTAGGTTCGGGTGGTGCGGCGCCGGCTACGGCGGAAGCTTCATCCTGTGTGAGCCCTAGATCGACAAGCTTTGCGAGGGCTGATGTCAGCAGAACATCGGGCGTGATCATCACGCTGAGAACGCAGGCTTCCCCTGCCCGTGAAGCTGCAAGGTCAGAAGCCTCTTCAATAGACATTGCTTCCAAAGTGAAGCTCTCAACTTCTGTAGTGACATTCCAAACAAGCATTTGTTCTCCTATAAAATTTCAGCATCTAGAGCAAATACACCATTGCCGCCAATATTTGCGGCAAGAAGAGCTGGCCGATATGCAGTAGCAGTACCCGCGTGCAGAATGCTTAGATAGCAGCTTTGGAGACCCATTCGAGAGTAGCCCGTACCACCAGTGACGGTTAGATCGTAAGTGCTTCGGTCAGTAATGATGAGGTTGACCAGTTTTACAATCACAGGCGTAGTACGCATCGTGACTGGATAAGTTACCGAGATGAGACTGGTGCCAGCACTTTGAGACAGACCTACTCCCAGAGAAACATAGGCTTGAAGATTTGCTTGCCAGTAATACCGCAGGCAAGCACAAAGCTCTTGGCCAATCTCGGGTAACTCAAATGGAGTTGCAGTGATGCCAGCTTCAAGTTTTACGTTACCAACAGTCCCACTTGTAAACTCAACACATACGTCTCCACTTCCGTTCAGAGCCACAGTGACAGGGCTAGATGAGAACACTGGAGCAGTGGCTCCAACGACGTAAACACGACCCTTGCCCGTCCCAGACCATGAGGCAGTATATGTACCTGCTGGCATGTTTGCTCTTTCAATCTTTTGACAGATTTGGAGATTTGTCGGAAGCGTAACCAATTGCCCCTGAGGAGAAGAGGTGTAAGTGGCCGGAGACCCCCAATAGCTGTAGCTAGCATGTGTCGCTCCTGCCCAAGAAACCCCTGAGGTTACCGACGGGTCAACGTAGGTCGTTTCGGCAGGAGCTCCGGCTGGAGAAGTGTTCTTTTCTACTACTCGAATAGCGTCCCAACGAATTTGCCCAGCCGTGTTTCCAAGGTAGAGGCGAACAAAAGCTTGAGTTGCAGTCAATGGCACAGTCACTTCAACCGACACTCGTGTAGGAGTATTTATAGTGTTTGGAACCTGCGGGCTGTGGTACATCTGATACCCTCCCGCAGGTGTGTTTGTATGAACAACGATGGCTCGCTCCCGAGGGAGCAATACGCCTGTATTTGCGTCAATTTCTCCTGTATGGCTAGTTCCTGTCATCGCACTTTTGACATTGCCTGTTGCGCTAATAACGTAGGTGCGCCCTGGGGTCATTCCGTGCCGAAATGTCCCCCCATTGTTGCCAACGAAACCAAAGTCAACATAAGAATCAGTCCCAGTTGGGCTATAGAGGTTGACAGACTTGGTCCCGTATGCGGCCCAAGTGGTATCACCAACATCGAGCGTGCAATTCGTTCCGCCATAATCAAGTCCTGGCGTAGCTCCCTCGTTACTCGGGTTCATAACTTGATTGGCATACTTAGAAGTCACTTGCCACCTGTCAAAGCCGAAGCCTTCTGGAAGAATTACCGCATTGCTAGTAGTGCCGCGTTGGTTAGTGCGAAATGCACCATTGATGATCTTGTTCTGAGCTGGTACGCGCGCGGCCAACGAGCGCGGGGTCACAAGTTTTGTCGTCGAAGTTCCAGCCATGGCATCTGCATCGGAGGCGAAACTGCCAACGTCAAGAATGGCTTGACCGTTGTTCTGGTAGGCCTGTCCTGCGACGTCGAGCATGCCGTTTTCACGGTATTTGCCGACACCCATTCCAATTGCGCCATCCCAGTGCATGAAGATGGTTGACGTTGCGACTGTGCGGGTTATGGAGCTTGTAGAAAATACATCAATGACCTCAATCAGCACCTCCCAGGATTTGGCTACCCCGTAGGTGCCGATCAGCCGAGAACCCGCAAAGGTGATGCCGCCAGGGGTGACTGTGGCGATGTTGGTGTAGACGCTTGCCCCACGAGCCCTTGTCGAGATTCGGTAAGTGAGCGAGTTTTTTTGGGTGCCATTTACAAGCGACTGAACAGCAGTATTCAGCGTGATCTTGATGTACGTGCCATCGTCTCGGATGGTTCCATCCACGTAAGCACGCTGCAGTGTCAAGGTTGTGGCATCGATCGTTGGCGCGATGTAGGGCAGCACGGCGATAGAGCTTGTAGTGGAAGCAGACTGGCCCCGAGAGTCCGTGACGGAAGCGGCCATGGATAACGTGCCGGAGCCGCTCAGCGCGGCCGTAGTGCCCGATATCGAATTGATTGTTTGTCCATCGACGGTGATCTTGTACGAAACAATCGTCGAGCCGTAAATTCCTGCAGATCCGACAATGCCGAGATTCAATTTGGAGAGCTGCTGCACATAAGCCCCAACAACAGAGTTGACGGCAGCAACGTTTTCTGATCGGCTGATCGAGCTGATGCTAGGCACAACACTGGATGGGACGTTGAGGGTAAACCCAACTGCAGTTGTTCCGATTAAGGAGCCCCCCGAGTACGTGTTGGTTGTCAGCGCACCAGCGCCACTCATTGCATTGGGAATCTCGTTTAGCAATCCCAGGGGGGGCGTCCACGATGTCGAACTGCCAACGCCACTGGCGATAGTGCCGGATTGCGAACCGAACGAATAGGTCACCGTATGAGTGAAAGAGGACGACGCAGGATTTGTGTAAATCGTCACGGGCGAGTTGGCAACCATTGGGCTGGGCGAAAAGGTCGAATTAGACGCGCGCGCGATTGTTGGAAGACCTTCTGAGCTGCTGCAGCTTGCGCTCCCGATTGTGCCGGGACTACTCGAGCTTGCCGAAAAGCTGTAGCTGCGTGTGCCGTCTGAGTTGTGACCGATATTGAATTGACCAGAGCCGAGCGACTTGGACTGGCCAGCGGACAGATCGTAGGAGTAGGAGCCGGAAGCGGTTTGCCCTTCGATATTGACGGACCAAGAAGAGTCGACATCGTAACGATAAGAGCGTGATCCGCTGTTGTAAAGCGTCAGCGACCAGTTGACTGTCGAGTAGTTGCCCGCGATGTTCTGGCTCGCTAAGGAGGTGCTGAGTTGGAGCTGAAAATTTGAGCGTCCCGAAAAATTGCCTGCTGCGTAACCCATGTTTATAGGCTCCTAACGACTGTGCCACTGCCAAGTTTTTCGAGTTTGTGGTTTCCCAAAACGACCTCAGTGCCAACAAAAGAGTTCACGAATAGCTGACCGGAGTTCCAGTAGGAGACCACAGCCCCGCTTTCGATCATCTCAATACGATCGGGCTTAAGTGCGAGTTGGAATGGTGAGCCTGGGTTGCTGATAATTGCGCCAGTCGGGCCGAAGGAGTAAAAGGTCTGCATGGCCGCGAGATTGCTTGATGTGCTGCTTAGCCCGTTAGCCACCTCGGCGACTTGGCCGGCAAGAATTGTCACCGTGCCGTTGGCAGAAAGGTTTAGGTCCCGGCCCACTGTGGGAGACAATTCGTTTACGGTCAGGGATCCAGCCACTATGGAGGTCGCGCCAATTGTTCCTGCGGTTATGAGGCCACCGTTCAGCGTGCCTACGGTTGCGCTGCCGAGGTCAATTGAAGAGATTGTCTCGTGGGATATGGTCTGCACAAGCCATGCGCCACCAATCCACTGCCACTGGGCAATAATGTTGTTCGCAGTATTGTGCCTGAACCAAAGATCACCCTCGACGACTCCATTGACCGTCGGAGTAGTGTCGGCCCAAGTGAGGTTATTGCCCGTGGTACTGACCACCGTGAGCAGTGCTGGAGTCAAGTCTCCTGCACTGACGCCGACGATAGTGGTAGTCGAGCTTGGGGACGGCAAAGTGGCCGCGCCGAGGCTGTCAATGGCAATAAGGCGGACGTCGTAGGAGGCACCAACAATCAACCCAGCGATCTGGATGCTGCCACCACCTCGAACTAGCGCCGAGCCCATGCGGATCCAGGCTGCAGCGCCACTAACCGAGACCTCCGCGTAAGTGTAACGAAACTGAGAAGAGGGCAATGCTGACCCAAACAGGCCATTCCAGGCGGCCACCAGCATGCCAGCGCCAGAGCTGAGAGATGGTGAGTTCGGTGTAGCCATAACTGTGAGGGTCGCTGGGGTGGTTGCAAGAACGTAGTCGCTGAGCACGCTGGAAACGCCCCACGCAGATATTGCAACCACGCGGATTTGATACTGAACACCAACTTGCAGAGCATCAACCTGAACATTTGTGCTTGGGCTGGTCCCAAGCATCAAGTAGCCCGGGCCGTAACCGATCGTTGTGGTGTCGCCGTTAGCGATGCTGCCATCGGCATAGAAGACACGGCCCCAGACTTGGTAAATCGTAGGGATGAGTGGGTTTCCGTCGACGTCCAGGTCGCTCGGGACGATAGACACATTCAGTCGCCCGTATGGTGCTCCGCTTGTATCGAAGTAAGTCGAGGGGGCGACCGTCAAAGCGGTCGCGGCAAGAGTCGCGGGAATCCGCTGCATTTCGTATTGAGCGGCGATCTGGGCCTGCACGGAGTTGGCTGAGGCAGTGATGGCATTGCCGGCCATCACGATGGCTGTCTCGCTGTTGTTGGCGAGAATCTGTCGGCGAGTTTCGTCGTCGCGCAAGAACTTATCGATGCGCCGAGCCCATGGCTGTGCCGCTACGGGAAGCCCATTATCAGTAAGCACATCGCTCATGCTCACTATTCTTGCAGCTTATTGTCAGAATCAGGTCTGACGCAATGGCGCACCAGCAAATTGCAAGTCAGTTCGAGTGGCCCACACCGCATCGAAGTCATCAAATGTGCGCAACGCCCACACCGCATCGAAGTCGTCCATGGTCGTGTCAGCAACTGCGGTGAAGCTCGTACCGCTTTCACCGGTTGGGGCGGTGATGACTCGGTAGACCGAGTCGCCCGAGCGAAAACGGGACCCAGCGATATCGCCAGGCATCAGGCCAGGATTGTCTGTAGTCCCGCTGATATTGACAACGGGGCGAGAGAACATCGGCACGGTCTCACTGGCAACTCGATCGGCCATGTCGCGGGTCTGGACATAAGCGGTGTCGATGGTCACCCCGACCTCCCCCGAGGCCTCTGTGGAGCTGAGCCCTGTGAGATAGGTGAATTTCTCTTTGCGGTTGATGATGCCCGTGCCGCGCACGCGCAGCGTGGAGTAGTAGGTGCTGTCGCCGGAGCCCATGGAAATTGCAAAGGGTGCCAGTGTGGGCTCATTTGTTCCAGAGGTGATGGTGATGATGATGGTGTCGAAGTTGTCACCCACCTTGACCGTCACTGATCCGCCAAGCTGAGTCCAGACCGCCGGATCCAGGGTTTGGATCGATCCTGCTCCACCGTCCACGCTGCCTTGTCCCATGACCGTGTAGACGGAGCCGGCCGCGCCGTCGGAGGGGGCAACCTCCTTGACACACACTGGCTGCTCTACCGAGACCAGGGAGCCAAGGACGGGGACCTCGATCGTCGTGACCGAGCCGGAGTCGACTGAGAGGATCGCAGCGTCCATGGTCCAGCCGGCATCCGAGGAAGTGCCTGTCGCGTCGTCGTAGCTGGCGGGTGGGTAAACAAGCGCATTTACAAGGTAGCGAGAGTTGTAGTTGAAGACCTCCACGGACTGTGCAAGCTGCGAGGCGTCTGCAGAAGTTCCAATCTGTGTTACGTCGCTGCCATTGAATGAGCGAGTTCGTGGGAGTCGAATGTAAACGGCATCTCCCAGGTCGCTCAACTCAACTCCTTGGGCTGCGCAGAACTCCTTCACGCGGGTCAAAACGTTGTCCTTGAACCCGGGTACGGCAACGGGCCGCTCGGCAATGCCAATATCAACGTTCAACGGGCGAGTGACTCCGACGCTCGCAAGGAGAGTGGCAATGTAGCCGTCTAGTGACCCAACGAACGGGGCGACACGACGGACAACGTTCAGTCGCGCTATGACCGACATGCTGGTGATTGAAACGGTGTTGCCGTCACTGGTCGGGGAAGAGATTCCGCCTTGGATAATCGCCCGCCCCGAGTCGAGTACGGTCAGCTCTCCGCCGCCGAGCAACATGGAGTCATCGAACTCGCGGATGCCAAGCTGCACCGTGGTCGCGCCACCCGTGGTGTCTGCTGGTGAGAGTGGGCTGGCATTTTCAGAAATCGTGTACGTGGTCAAATTCTCTACCGCGTAGTACGGGCCGGGCGCGTTGCTGAGATTGCGTGTGGTGCGGATCGAGCGCGAGCCGTTCGTTGCCCCCTCCCAGTAGTAGAAGTCTGTCGATCCCAGCGCGACTTTGCTGTCACCGACAAATGGCATCTGCCCATTGGGCATGATCGAGCCAAGCTTCACATCGATCAGTGTGCCCGCTGTGCCATTTCCAAGTCGCAGGACTAGCGTCCAGTTGGTGGCAGCATCGATTGTGATGGTGGCAAGGGTCGCGGTCCAGGCGGTAGTCGTAGAGAAAATGGCTCCGGTGATGTTGTCTGCCGTCACCTGACTCTGGCCACGCCGAAGCCCCAGAGTGCAGCTTGTCTCGATCGCGCTCGTGCGGATCCAGATGCGCACATCAAATGTGCCAGCCGGGATCGCCAGGGAAGAATCGTTGATTGTAACGACCGCGGCTCCCGCACTCGCGCGCGTAAAGCGCAAGAACTGCTCTGTCTCGTCGGTGCGGAGTATCGGCGCCCCCAGGGTTGCGCTCGTAGAGCTCCAGAGCCGACGCTGGAGGGTCGCATGAGGAGTAGCAAGATAGTTGAGAGACAGCGGCAGGCCGATCGCATAGCGCGGCAGTGGAGGCTGCTGAATGCCGATATTTACAGCCACGAGCCGACCTCCACAAGCTTTGCCGCAGCCGATACTTCAGCACGGACGTTGACCGTTGATAGTGCGGTAACGGTGGGTTCATCGGCGAAGGCGCAACCAGAGTTACCGCGGCCCGAGATGTACCCACCTCCATCGGGCATGTCATTGCTGGGAAGGACCTGGAGGATCAGAGCGGTCAGAAGAATGCTGTCGCCAACCGCACCAGCGAGCTGTATGTCAACACCGCTGACCCCAACGAATGTGTCTACCACTCGTTGGCCGGCGAGCCCGAGCGGTGTTAGTTTGCGCGCTGCGCCACCGACAGGTGTTACTTGCACGCCTGCTGTGCCGGTGGCGGAACCGTGAAAGCCAGCCCATAGCTTGAATCCTGGCGGGATCGGCACGTAGATCGAGCGAGGGGTGGTTGCTGCCGTGAAGGTGTAGACAGCGGAAAAAGTCGGATAACCCTGAGTGTTCGTCGGGGTTGCGACGGCGGACGGCCGAGCATCAACAAACATAGAGGGAGCATCCGAAGCCGCCAGGGCCGCATGCCCGAGGTTCACCGGAGCAAGGTTGAGTTCCATCTCCATCGGGTCGAGGAAGTAGATGAGGTTAGAAGCCACCATGAATTTGGCCAAGGGGTCGTTGTCGTAAACGTGCCCTGCGTAATCGAGAATCGGGCGCATCTCGAGGCGGCCAGCGACAGGCCAGCTCATCTCGTACTCGGCATGCGTAGTGCGGGATCCAAGGATCGCCGCCCCTCCGTTGACGAAGTTGAGCTGAGTGGTGAACTTCTTGCGCGAGAAATTTGCTGAGGTAGCGGGGGCCTTCACCCATTGCTCGTGCCCACGGGTGCCAAACCACATTTGCTGTGCCATCTATTTCACTCCTGCTCTGACAAGTCGTGCATTCGCGGCGTTCGCGGCCTGCGCGATGACACCATCGCTCACCGTGAGCGACCCAGCAAATTCCTGGAAGAGATTGCGGAAGAACATCCGGTCGGAGGCGGACATCTCCGATACTGCGGAGGAGCCACGGCCCGAGGCAGCAGGCATATTGCCGCCGACTGGTCCTCCATTGGCGTAACCACCGAGCGATCGTTGGTGCATGCGAGCCAAGTTTTCGACCCCGTAGTACCGAACAGATTCTTGTGGGAAGACGTACTCACCAGCATGGACGATTCCGCGGGCGTCGTACTTTCCACCGCCACCGGTATAGCCGCCCTGATCGAAGAACTTCATGCGAGTTCCAGAATTGAGGGTAGCGCCACCAGAGTTTTGGATGGCTGCACTGATCGGGTTGTTCTGGAAGTAGTTAACAAAACCTGGCCGCATGCCTGCAGCCAGCAAAGCGCCGGTTCCATACAGCTCGTTACGGTCCCAAGTTGCCTCGATCTTTACCGATCCCTTTGAGAGGTTGATAGCGTCGAGGGCTGCCTGCAACGCCAGCTTGGCATCGTAATTACGGCCATCGATCGTCACGGTCCCGCGGCCCTGGTCAATAGCGGCAAGGGCCGCGCTGAGGACTTTTTTGGCGGGGATATTAGTGCCATTGATGGTGACTGTCGCCGTTGACTTGTTGACGGAGCCAAGGAGCTGCATCAGTTCATCACCAGCTCCAACTGTGTTGCCGTCGATGTTGACTGTGCCAACTGATTTGTTGATGCTGGCGACGATTTGATCGCGCGCAAGTTCAGCTTTTACGATCTTGCCGTTGATCGAGACGTAACTTTCACCGCGCTCAATTGCCTTGAGCACGTCGCCAAGAGCCTGACTTGCTCCCTTCGTCTGGCCGCCGATCTTTACTTTCGGAGCCTTCTCGTCGATGCCCGTATAGAGCTTTTTTAGTGCATCGTTGACGAGTATCGTGTCGCCGTTGAATACAATCGTTTTTTCTAGGTTGAGCCCGGCGTCGGCGATGAGCTTCGCCATCAATGCCTCAAAGTCGAATCCTGAACCGACGCCGCCGCCGCCTCCTCCTCCGCCCCCGCCACTTGCGTTTGCGGCTTTTAGCTTGGCCTCGAACTCGGCTATTGCTGCATCTACGCCCGTGATATCCAAGCCGACGGTGATGTTACGTGGGATGCGGTTGATTGCCAGCGTCATGTCATCGAAGGAGCTGGCGTAATCGAGGATCGCGGAACGGGAGAAGCCGGCCTGGGTGGCCTGTGCAATGAACTGGGCCTTGAGTTCGGCAACCTTCTTCTTGAGCTGGTCGGCCGGCATACCCGTGGAGGCATAGGTGCCAATCAGGTCTTGGTATTTAGAGACCAGATCAGTGATGACTCCACGGTTTTCGATTGCCGCAGCAGAGTTACCAGTAAGGCTCGTCGACGAAGCCTCCTGTGCATCAGACATCTCTTTTACCGCTTTGGTCTGATCCCCATTGGCCGAACTGAGGTCAGCTTGGGCAGCGGCCGTATCGGAAGCGTTCTTGGCCAAGTCAGCCTGAATCTTCTTGACCCGCTCAGCATCTCCGTACATTGTGGCGACACGCAAGTAGTATTCGCTGTTGCTCTTATCTGCCGCGAGCTGAGAGAGAGTGGCGTTGGCGTCGCGGCCCTTTTGGTTGGCGTTTTCGATTGCCTCGGCGGCGCTGTCAATTTTCTCTTTCGCATCAGCGGAGTTGCTGGCGATATCGAGCCAGCTTTTGGAAAGGCCGTCCAGGGAAGTTTGAGGGGCAAACCGCATCTCGTTCATGCGCCTGAAAACCCCAGACAAGTCATTGCCGTAGTCCGCGAGAGTGCGGATTTGCTTAGCGGCCCCGCTGGCAGATTTGCCCACTCCGCCGACACCCTTGGAGGCACCGGCGGCCCCAGACTTCATGGCAGCCAGCATCGCGTTGACATCAGCGCCAGTTTTGTTGGTAGCAATAGCTACCCCAGTAAGCTGGCCCATGGTGGCCAGAAGTGGTGTGAGCTGCGCGACGGAGGCGAAACCCCCAGCGATGAGTGCGGAGAAGAGGGCAGAGATTTGTCCGGCAGCGGCTGGGCCGGATCCAGCAGACTCGACGATATTTGTCAGGACAGAGCTGAGGGCAGATCCACCAAGAGCAGCAGTGGCGCCGCTGCTGACGAATGCGCCACCGAGAGTGCTGAGGTCTCCGACGAGCGACTGCGCAGCGATGCTTTGCTGGAAGAATCCATCGATAGTTTTCTTGGACTCGTCAACGAAAAGCACTGCGGCAGCTCCGGCACCGGTAGCGGCATCGGCCTGCGCTCTTAACGCGGCCGTGGTTTGTTCTGCGGAAACCCCAACTGCATTGTTTGCAGCCGCTTGTGCTGCTGTTGCTTTTGCTGAATCTGTGACGGTGGTTTTTATAGCACTTGCACCTTTGGCCATGTCAAAAAATGCTGGTGCCGCAGACTTTAGCCTTGTAAGGTCTTCGTCTGATATGGCTCCAATTTTTATCCCAGATGACGAGAGTGCGCGGTCATTACTCAGCCCAGCTTTGAGACCAGCCAAAAGCATGACGAGCTTTTCACGGCTAATTTTTAGCTGATTTGCCATGGAGTCCGTGAGCTGTGTCACGTAGTCAGCTCCACCCTTGACGGGATCCCCGATGGATGCTTTCAGCAGCGCGGCCGGGTCGCCACCAAAGCTTTGGATAGCTCGGTTGCCGGCATTGTCATCAAACAGTTTCTGCACTGTTTTGTTGTTCGCAAGCTCGTTGGCAAGAGCCGCTTTGGTGTTCTCGCCGTAGGCAATTGTCTGGTTTCTGATCTTTTCCGTGGCGTTAGTGGTCCCGCTATTCAGCTTGACCTGTGCCCCAGTGGCGCTCTCAATGCCGCCCACCCAATCTTTTGCTGCAACGGTTGTGTCTTTGACGGTGGTGGTGATGGTGGTGATTGCTTTGCCGGTTTTTGCATACTCAGCCTGGTCTTTTGCCATGGCCGTGCTGATCGAGCTTGAGTCACCGAAAAACTCTTTGGCCGCAGCACCTGCTGTCTTCTGTGATTCGCTGAATTGGACGAGCGCCGCTGCGGCAGTGCCGATAAGGACAATCAGCGCACCAATGCCCGTGCTGATGAGTGCAGCTTTCAAGCCAATAGAACTGACTGTTGCGAGCCGCTGGGCACCCGCAAGCCCATTTGTGGCGACTATGGCAGTACCGGTTGCCGCCGCATTAGCGCCCGTGGCAACCGTGCTTGCAGCGGTAGCGGCAGTAGCGGCTGCGGTTGCTGCAGTTTTTGCTGCCGTAGCTGCGGTTGCCTCTAGCATGAAAGTTCGCAGAGCGAGAAGTGATCCAGTAAACCGCGCTGTACCGGCTGCTGCGAGTGCAATCACACCAGTAAGGGCAACGATTGCAAGAGCTGCAAAAATGAAAGGTTGGTTGCTTTTTTCTCCCGCGAAATCGCTGATTAGTCGGAAAAAATCAGTCAGAGATAGCACCAGGTCATTGAGCGGTCCCTTTGCCGCCCCGCCGATGGAGGCGAACATGGCGGTTATCGTGTTGCTGAGGATTGTTAGCTTGGCGGCGAGAGTGTCGTTCGTGATGCCGTACTGGGCGCTTAGCTCGTCGGCATTCTTGAATCCATCGGCAGCGTTCCCGAGCGACTGCTGGAGGATGTCGGTGTTCTGAGCGAGCTTGAGTAGCGCGGGGATATCGCGGGTGCTAGTGAGGCCGAGGGCTTGCAGAGTGGCGATTGCGCTGTCGCCAGAGGCGTTGACGCCTGTGAGTAAGTCCACAAGGCTCGAGCCGGCGTCGGCCTTGAATGCTGCGCGGAACTGGTCACCCGTTTGCCCAGAGAGCGCGCCAAACTTTGCAAGGGCGGCCGTGTCTCCGTTGATTGCTTCTTGGATTGAGATAAATAGCCGGGTAACCGTCGAGCGCGCAGCCTCTGGGGCAATTCCGATGGAGGCAAGCGCACCAGAAAGTCCGATGACTTCATCGGTAGTGAGTCCGACCGTGCCAGAGATACCGGCGATGTTCTGGGAAATGGCGATGATCTGCGACTCAGTGGCGACCGAGTTGACACCGACCTTGAGGATGGAGGAGGCGAGTGCTTCGTAGTTGCTGTTGACGTCGGGCAAAAGTTGGTTGAGACGGCCGAGCGCGGTGCCTGAAGCCTCAATGGTTACATTTGTCGTTGCCGAGAACTGAGCGGTGACTTTGGTGAAATGCGTAAGGTCATTAGCGGCGATGTTGAGCTGGCCACCGAGAGTACCGATCGCAGATAGGTCACTAAACGAGACTGGGATTGACTGGGACAGATCAATAAAGTCAGCCTTGAGCGACTGTGCGGCCTGCCCAGTCGCGCCGACTGTGCGCTGCACCTGGGCGAAGTCTTTCTCGAAACTGATGGCAGCGCCGGCCGCAGCAGCGAAGGCGCCCACCAGAGCCGTACCAGTTATAGCCGCCGCGAAGGAGACATCGTAGAGTGCGTAGCGCACTCGTGGCAATCGACTTTCGTCAATACCTAGAAATGCCTTTTTTGGGCCACCACCTGGCTGATCCTCAGCAGCCTGGAGGGCCTTGGACGCAGCTCGGCTTTTCTCTTTGGCAGCAACGACGCGGTTGGTCGCCTCGAGCTGCGCCTGCAGGTTTCCGGGAGAGCTACGCTGAACGGCCTGCAGCTCCTTCTCTGCGACAGTGAGCTGGGTGGTAGCAAGCTGCGCGCGTTTCTTGGAGGCAGCGACGACCCCGTTATCCCTGACATCCTTATCGAAGGCGTTGTCCAAATTGATCTTTGCGACTTTGCCCCTGGCGGCATCGAGCTGCTCCTGCAGCTTGGCCTTCGCTGCAGTAAGCCGGGTGGTTTCAGCAGCGGCCTTGGCCTCTTCAGCGGTGAGACGCTGCGTGGCGGCGCGCTCTTCCTCCATAGCTGCAGCGACATTCCGAGAGGCATTTGCCAGCGTAGGCAAAGAGGCGTCTTTCTTTTCCAGGCGAGAAAGTGCAATCTGTGCGGAAGCCAGGTTGGTAGATGACGTGGCAGCGCGGAGCTGTGCAGCCCCAAGCGCCCCGAGCTTGGCAATCTGCTCGTCTTCACCGTTTGCGCTCTGAACAGTGGCAATGCGTTTCTCAGCGGTGGCGATTTCGCTTGCTGCCGTCGTGAGGACGTTGGCATAGCTTGCAGTACGAGCAGCAATCGTGGCGAGCTTATCGAGCTGGTCACTGCCCCTCTCCTTGTTGGGATCGAGCTTCTTGCCCGGCTCGTCACCGGTCAGTGCGTTTTTGCGGAAATTCGAGTAGGCGCGGGACGCATCATTGACTTCCTGGACGCGCTTGGTCCATGCAGCGGAGCCGCGGATTGTCGCCGACTCTTCTGTATTGAGAGAGCGAGTCAGCTCGCCAACCTGAGTTGTGAGAATTGTGACTGCAGTCTTGTTTCCAAGAAGGTCTTTCTCAAGCTTCTCTAGTGCCCTTCCGGTTGCCTGAGTTTTGCCTTCAAGGCCGGCCATGCTTGTGATCGTGCCGTCAAGACTTTTCTCGAGTCCCTTGAGCTGATCGAGGGCCTGAGCGAGCCCAGTGATGATGAAGTTCAGACGTGCTTCAAGGCTGAAATCTTCGGCGGCCACCGGTCACTCCCTCTCTAACGATTCACTGAAATACTACAGTCAACCTTCAGGAAACCCTCAGAGAGTCCATGATTTCCTTCCGGCGCTCCATCTCCGCTTGGTAGTACCGGTCCCGGTAAGTGACGAAATCGCTGTCGTCAGTTGTGTACGGCATCGGGCGGAGGGTTGAGCCAGGCGGCTTCTTATATGCGTCGTCTTTGCGCTTGCCCTCCTCGAAAATATCGACCGCTTTTGTTGCCTCACAAGTGTCTTCTTCTATGCGGAAACGGATATGCGGGTCGTCGCTGTGGCAGATATAGACAGGCAGGCCACAGTGGCATCGCTCAGACTCAAGGGTCTGTACCGCCTCGATGAGGAGGTAGTCCCACTCGCTCCACTGGGCGTTTGTCGGATTGCGCTTGCGGAATAGAAACGCCGTTGGCGGCAACTTCGCGGAGATTGCCGCCTTGATGATCGAGACGTACCTGGCACCGGCGCTAGATGCCAGGTAGCCCGCTAAAAATCCGCTTGTGCGATGGCCGACTCAGAGATGGCGTTCCTGAACTGCAGGTCATTGACCGCTGCGAAGAACTTTGAGGACTGGCTGATCGGCATGAAGTCGCGGATTGTCTCAATCTCTTCTAGCGAGAGCTTCGTGCCAGAGCGACCATTCCTGTTGTCGCGGAATCGCCCCACCATGTCAAAGGCCAGCTCAAGGAGCTGCTGCTCCTCGAACTCATCCTGTCGATCCTCGGGGATCCCCTTTTCGGTAAGCCCGAGAGTCTTCCGTGCTCGTCGTGCTGCCCCACGAGCGATCTTGTAAGGAATGGCGCGCAGCTCGATTGACAGCGACTCCTTGTTGACCAACGCCCGGACCTCATCGGCCGCCATGTCCATCTCAATCTGCTTCGCACGCAAGGGCGCCATCTGCTCGAGCAGGGCAATGCGCTCACTGATTTGGCGCTCTCCTTCTTCGATCTGGTCTTGAATCTCGCCGGCGTCTTCAGCATTGGCCTTCTTGATATCGCGCTTGAGCTTGGCGACAACTTTCTTGAGTTCGTCGACGCCGCTGCCGTTGCGCTCAGCCTGGTCGAGAATGTTGCGGAGCTGGCCAAGTGCCGCTTCGATGCCAATGAGCTTCTCGCTATTTACTTCGTCGTAGCCGAGGTCAATTTTGACTGTCCGCATATCGCGGTTCTTGATGTTGTCGATCAGACTGCCGGATTCGATGAAGGAGGCCTTGGCCTCTTCGATAATTTCCTCCACCTCGTTCCGCTCGACATTGATGTCGTCGGAAGTGGTTTCCAGTGCGTCGGTCATTGCTCCTCCAAGCATTGTGGGCTGCCTCCCAGCCATTTCCCAGTGTAGGCCGGAAGCCTTTAGCCAGCAAAAAACCCCGCCGCTCGAAAGCGACGGGGTCCTCTGTGTGTTGAAGTTACGCCGTGGTTGTGATTACGACCGCGGTCGACGCAAGCGCGCCCGGGAAGGTGACGCTGATGTTTGCCGTACCCACCGCGATGCGCTGCACGATGCCGTGCTCGGAGACGGTGGCCTTGCTCGGGTCGCTGGTGACCCACTTCGCACCGACCGTGATGTTCTTGCCCTGGTAGATCGCCTTGAGGCGAGCGACAGAGCTGACGATGCCCGAAGCGGCACCCGCCACAATGGACACCGTAGGGGCAACTGCGGCCGCTGGAGCGACGATTCCACGCACTGCCATGTCGGACTGCGGAAGTAGCTCGACAACCCACGAATAGCTGGATGCGCCACGCACGTCGCTCGGGGCGTCCGTAAGGACGTGCCAGGCGTTGTACTCGTGGCCCGCAGCAAGAGCCGACGAGGCGCTTTCCACCGGGCGGTTCAGGAAGATGATGTCGCTTCCAGCGGGCTTTATGCCCACCTCGGCAGCACGGAACGTCGAGGTAGTGTCGCTGTCCTGCGCCTTGAAGCACGAGAGGCTGCCACCGAAATCGCCGTTACCGGAGGTCTTGGCGCCTGCAGCGTCCGCGAAGGAGCGGTCATCTGCAGACAGGCTCGCCTTGGTGTTGAAGTTGGTGCCGTCAAGCTTTGCGGCATCCGTGATGTTGATGAATGTCGCTGCTTCGGTAGCGGTGATTGCCTTGATGTTGGCAACCGCAGTCGCCGGGGCGAAGAACCACGCGAGGTTCTTGTTGGTGAGTACGCGCTTGTTGGGCATGTCTGGATTCCTTAGAGGAGGATCGCGTCTTCAACGCTGATGGACTTGGTGACGAGGGAAACCTCGATGGTCTGGTTGTTGCCGTCTCCGTACATGTCGATCGGGTGATCTGTTTGCACGTAGAAGGCGTTGTACTTCTGGCCCGCCAACGCAGCAGAGTTGTATGCGAATCCGATCCGGCGGAAGGCGATGTAGCGCACGCCGCGCGCACGGATGTTGTCGTTTGCCAGGTTGTAGTTCGAGTCTGTCGCGGCGCTGAGCTTGTCCCGGAAGATGGTGAGCTTCGCGTCGTAGTTCTGACTGGTCGGGACGACGGAGTTGCCGCTGGCGTTGATTGCTTTGTCGCCGTCGGTCTCGGAGCTGCTCTGGGCGAGCTTTGAGTCGTCCTTCACCGAGAGGGTGATGTTTCCGCCGGCGCCTGTGTATCCGGCGCTGGAGCGGTCAACGATGGACAGGTACTCGTTGACTGCGGCTGCGGTCAGGACGCCGATCTTGAAAGATCCGGCCACGCCGATCGACTGGGGATCACCGAGAACCTCGACAGCGGGTATAAGCACCCATGCCTCGGTGTCCGCTGCAATAACTTTGTCGGCCATTAGGAGGCCACCTCTCTTTTGCTCTTCGTGGTGACGGGGGCTCCGTCATTGGATTCGGTTTCGGGGGTGACCTCGGGCTCGGCCGTAACTAGCCGCAGCTCGGGAAACAGGTTTGCAACAGCATCGCTGTACTGGCCCACCAGACCGGTGATTTCGTGCTTGTAGGACTTGAGTTCGCTCATACAGCTAAGTGTAGAGAAACCTACAGCGATTTTCCAGAAACGCGGTATGCTACCCGGTCGACATGTTGATCGTGGTCGCCATAGCCGCAACTTTGGAGAAGATCGCTGGGCGGCTGATGGTGCGTGTGGCTGACCCATTCGAGGCATACGGCATGCGAATTGGGGTGGCGTTTCCATCGCTCGGTATCCAGTTGACCAGACGTTTGACAACCTCCCTGAACAGCGCGTTTAGCGATTTACGGTCTCCGGCGTAGCAGCCAACAACAAACGTCATCGTGTAAGGGATGTCGTCTTCGCCGTCGCCCATCGAGCGGCCACCGCCATTGAGCGCGAACGGGGCACCGACAGACAACACAATGTAGGGCCGCGCCTTGCCAACAGAATCGAGCAAGACATCTGCATCATCTGGGGCCATGTCCAAGATCCGTCCGCCGGCTAGGTCGCTCAATTTTTCGCGGATGCTGGTCTCTTCGTCGATGCCGTCGAAGCTCATTTGTATTCTCGCTTTACATAGTCGGCCAGGCGCTTCTTGAACTCAGCCTTGGCCACCTCTGAGGCATCAAGGAGAGCGTGGACCGGGGCAACCGCAGTGCCCTTGGCCGTGAAGCCGTTCTCTTGCAGCTCGAAGTAAGACTTGCCGCCCGCGGCATTCGCTTCCTGCCCTCCGTCGAGCCAGCCGAAGCGACCTTGAAGCTGATCCCGGTTGACCTGGTATGCCTCGTGCTTGAAGTCGTCGATGTAGTCGCCAGTGTCAATACGGCCAGGGCGCCCTTGCCCCATCGCTTCACGTTCAATACCGGTGCGCGTAATCGACATTTCAATACGGTCTTGCGCAATTTCTTGCCCTGATTGCATCGCCTCCCCCATGGCACCCGACATCTCGGCCATCAGTTCGTTGCGAATGCTTTCAAGCTTCTGCCGAATCCCATCCACAAGGGTCTTGGCGCTTTGCTGGCCAAGAGTTGTACTCATGATGCAACCCAGACCGCAGCGGGCGTGCCAGTTGACTGGCACTCGAGCTTGTTGAGCGCAGCGATGGAGCCGGTGGGTGCGGCCAGTACAGCGAAAGCGAATTGAGTCAGGGCGGGATTGTCCCCACCCGGCAAGACTCGAACGATCATTCCCTTGCTCACTAGCGGGTCGCCGGCTTCGGGAATGAACTGGACCCGGTAGCGGACGATTCCCTGCAGGAGTCCGGCCTCAGTGGCGACCGTCGCGCCGATCGCCTGGACGTAGGCCGCGCGCGGCGCAATCACAACGGCTGGCGTAGAGACGCCACCGGTGTCTGTCAGCGGGTCATAGGGCGTGACCGTCTCGGTCTGGGGGTCGAGCACAACGATGGTGTCTCGGAGCATTCCCGCATCGACGAGCGCGGTGCGAATTGCCCCAAGAAAGTCGGTGTCGATTTCCAGTGCCATGTGCTAAGAGTACCGGTTAGCTGGCTATTTCAAGCAGCGCTTCGAGGCTTCCGCGCTCGAGGGGCCATAACCCAGTCATCGACCCATTCTTCTTTTGTGCGCCAATCAGACTTTGCTGCGGGCTGCACCCCTTTGAGTTCACCATCGCGCAGAGCATTGCGCACTGTTTCTGGGTGCCTTCCTGAATGCAGGGCAGCTTCTCTCGTGGTCATCCACGCCATCTTGTCCTCCTATGTTTAGCCAGCAAATTGAGTGTAGCGCCATTGCGTGCGGCAAAGTAAAGTGACGTGCATGGCATATACCGAAATTCTCCCCTCGGGGAAGTATCGGGGGATCTACCTGTTGCGCGACGGAAGTCGGCGATCAGCAGGATCATTCCCCCATAAACGAACAGCACAAAAGGCAGCCGATGCCGCAGAGGTGGAAGCGCGCGCCCTGAAATGGCGTGACCCGCGCGCGGGCTTGCGTACTTGGGGGGACTGGCAGAAGGAGTGGTGGGCCTCTCGGGCTGTTGAGCCAGGCACTCTCTCACGCGACCTATCCGCAGTAACGAAGCACATGATGCCAAAGTGGGGTGATGTCCCGCTCTCGGACATCACGCGGTTCGCCGTAAAGTCATGGGCGGCTGAGCTGGCTAAATCAGGCCTGGCCGTCGGCACGGTACGTCGCCACGTCTACGTGTTTAGTGCGTCACTGGCTGCAGCAATGGATGCCGAGGTGATCGACTACAACCCTGCCTTCAAGATCAATCTTGTCGGCGGACATCAGGAGGTCCGGCGCTACCTCAAGGGCATTGAGCTGCAGCGACTGCTCAGCAAGTTAGATGGAGTCAACCTGGCGATGATTACTACCCAAGTTGGCACTGGGCTGCGCTGGGGCGAACTAGCTGGGCTCCAGGTCCACCGCGTCGACCTTGAGCGCGACGTTGTGCGCGTCGCTGAGGTGTGGGATGACCAGGGGCATCGGCTCAAGCCATACCCGAAAGGCAAGCGCCCACGGGAGGTCCCAATCCCCGAATGGGCGAAGCCGCTCCTCGCCCAGCAGATCGGTGAGCGCAAGGAGGGGTTCGTCTTCTCCGCGCCAGAGGGCGGCGTTGTCAGCTACCACAACTTCCGCATCCGAGTGTGGCTGCCGGCGGCCAAGGCTGCCGGGCTCGCCGGAGCAAAAAATCACGACCTGCGCCACACCTACGCCTCCATGCTTATCCAGAATGGTGTCCCGCTTGCCGTCGTCGGGCAGCTCCTTGGCCACCGCTCACCGCAGACCACCGCGCTGTACGCCGACCTAGAGGGGTTGCCGAGTGACACGATCTTGAGTGGCTATGCGCGGGCCGTGATCGAACGCTTGACAATGGCGCGTGGGGATTTCGTGGGGAATTGGTCGCCAGCAAGTGCTAGTTATTCACTGTGACTCACCGTGCTGCGAACTCGCAAATCCCCGGAAACACGGGGTTTTTGCGTGCTTGACCGTGATTGCATGTACTTCAATTTGTCCGCTAAGCCCACTCGTAATGAGAAGGTCGTCAGTTCGATTCTGACAGGCGGCTCCATGTAAACAAAGGGATCGGGGGCCGCCAGTCCCGGTCCTTTTGTCTGAGGTGTAGCCGAAGGTTTAGCCGATCGACCACGATCGCTTCATCGCCATCACTACCCAGAGTGGGCAATACTGATGGTTGGCTTTCCTCAATAAGAGAGCTACAGCCAACCAAGCAACTCGCAGCATCAACCGCACGGGAGCAACCATTACGGCATCGAAGTGACATCTGTTGCTCAACGCACGATGTCTGCCGCGAATCTGCCGTTCCTGTTACTTGGCGGTGTGATTCTTTTCATCGGCGGTGCATTATTTGGGTTTTGGGCAGACTGGCAGACCTTCCGCACGCTGCCCGTTGATGCATTCCCAGCCGTGCAACTTTGGGGCGCGTCGAGTATGGGTGGTGTCATTATTTCGGTCATCGGATTTCTGATGATGCTCACCAATTTTTCTCTCAGGTGGGCGAAGTAGCGGCGGCAACAAAACCGCCCCGGCATCGACTCGTGATAGTCACCGCCCGCTCGATCGTGCGGGCGACCGCCGCGAACGATGTCCCGCTGCTCGCTGCGTCGGTAGCGAGCCTCCTGCTGGGCTTTCGGGCGATTCGAAGTGGTTTTGCGCGGGGCAACGCTCTGGTCGACATTGGGACGCAAAACTTCCCCGACAATTCGATAAAGGCGCTCGAGCAGCAAAATCGCCGCGGTCGCAGAGCCGCCATGCCAGGACTCAGCGAATCCATCGGGCAGTCGGCTAGCGTTGTGGCGAGCGAAAGGGGGATGTCCGATGAGTCTGATTCGCATCCGCGAAACGATCATGCGCCCCGCCGCGCTACGCAGAGCCATCTTCCTCCTGACCATGGTCGGTGCACTCGTCGCGGGACTCCTGGGCATGCACACCATCGCGTCCGCAATGGGCGGTCACAACGAGGTGTCTTCCTCGGCGATGACAATGCAGCATGCCCCCCATCCGGCCGGCGGCATGCCGATCGGCGACCTCATTTCCACCGGAGCAGACGACTGCGCTGGCTCGTGCGATCCCGGCCATGCAATGGCCACCGTGGTCTGTGTGCTGGCGCTACTGATCACAATCCTCGCGATCGGCGCGCTGCGAAATTCCACGCAGCGAGGGCTGTTGCGGGTCGCGATGCCTCTGCTTCGCAGTGCTGTCGCCTTCGCGGCGGCCGCGTGGGCTCCGCCCCCCAACCTCGACGCTCTCTCCATCTGCAGAACCTGATTCGGATCACCCGCTCGCGGGTAATACCAGCACCGAACTCCTCACCCTCTGATGAATGGAAAACTTCGCATGTCTTACCTCCGCACCACACTCGCCGTTACCGGCATTCTTGCCACCACTCTCGCCCTGGCCGGCTGTTCAAGCTCGCAGCCCATGGGCGGGATGGGCGGGATGGCTGGTGATTCCAGCTCATCCGCCTCGGCAGGAGATTTCAATACCAAGGACGTCACGTTCACGCAAATGATGATCCCTCACCACGAACAGGCCGTCATGATGTCGGATGTCATCCTCGCGAAGAAGGGGATCGACTCCCGAGTCATTGAGCTGGCCACGAACATCAAGTCCGCGCAGGGCCCCGAAATCAAGACCATGAAGTCATGGCTGAAGGCATGGGGTGCATCCGACGGCGGCATGGCGGGCATGGACCACGGCAATAGCGGGATGATGTCTGATTCCGAGATGACCGGGCTGGATAGCGCAACCGGAACCGACGCGGCACGACTCTTCCTCACCGGCATGACCGCCCACCACGAGGGAGCCATCGTGATGGCCGAGACCGAGGTCACCGGTGGCAAGAACGCCGATGCGATCTCCCTCGCGAAGGAGATCATCGCCGCCCAGACGAGCGAGATCACGGCCATGAAGGAGATCCTGGTCAGCCTGTAGCGGCACTCCGTTGTTGGGGCGGATGTTTCGAGGGGCCAGCGCTTTGCGCAGCTCGATCATCCGCTCCAGGGCCGGTAGCGCGGCCTCGATAACGGCGGTCTCCACCGCAGAGAGCGGCTCGAGCAATTCGGCGATGATCTGCTGTCGCGCCTGTCGCGCCACCCGCACAGCCCCGAGACCCGCATCCGTCACCCGGATCAACCATGCCCGGCCATCGGCCGGATCGGGCGTTCGCAAAATCAGCGACTGAGCTTCGAGTTCTGCGACGAGGCGAGTGGTGCTCGGAGCGGAAACGTGCTCCACCTGTGCCAGGTCGGCAAGCCGCAGCGGCCCATTTTTGGCCACGGACACCAGCGCGGACAGCAGGCCGTGGCTGAGGCCGCCGTGGGCCGACCGCAGGCGACGGGTGAGCTGGCCAATGACGAATGCGGGGCGCCCGGCGGAGTCCGGGAGAAGTCAGTCGATGGTGCCACGCCCTTTCGTGCCCGCCCGGCGAGTCCCGGTCTAGACGTTGCTCATCGTTGCGGCCACCCCCTGCGGGGCATCCTCATCCTCCTGCGCCTCAGTCTCCTGTTCTTTCTCGACCTGGATGGACTTGCCTCCGGCCGCGAGGGACGCAATCACGCCGGTGAGTGCAGCGGCAGCTAAACGCCCCGCGCCTGATCGAGGCGAGAAGCCCAGCGAAGTTGCGGCGCTCGATCGGGAACGCCTCGGTGAGGATGGCGGTGGCGGTGGCGGAAAGTCACACTTCCTGTGGTCGTGTGTGCGGTTTTAGTGTGGGCCGTGGCATCCGTCATTCACTCCTGTTTTTCAATGGACCTTCGCGCGATGATTCGCGGAGCCAAGACAACGAGGGCGAAAGTTCCGATGACTGCTCGCACCCCAGCAAAGATCAGCACCCACCACCCAACCGCTCGTCCGGTGAGCAATAAGACCACGCCGATCACGACCAGTGCGATATCGGCGGCATACGGCACCCGCAGCCAAAACAGAATACGGCGGGTTGCTTGCATCCCTCCATGGTGCGCCGCCCTGCTGAGAAGCCATCGACTCGATTTCGCCAGGCCGACCGAATCCAGTAGGGCTGGCCGTGGTGTGTGCAGACACTTTCACGGTGCATGAGCAAGCTCCACCGAAGCGATTCGGGCTGATCCAGCGGATTCAGGTTCTACCGCGGCCTTATTAGATCGAAACGGCCTTCGGCGAGGATCTCGAAGTAGGCGCTCGGTCCGCCCGCACGCAACACCGGATGGGCAAGAGCAGTCTGGTAGACACCGCCGGCAATCATGGCTTCATCGATATGCACCGCGACAACTTCCCCGATGGTGAGCACGCCGGTAAAGGCCTGCCCGTCTGCGCCGCGCAATGCAATGACATCACTGACCCGACACTCGAAACTCACTGGAGAGGCCGCGACACGGGGAGCACTGATATCCACAGATTCAGCAGCCTCCAGCCCGGCTGCGACAAATTCATCGGTGTCGGCCGTCGTCGACGTTGCGTTCATCTGCTCTGTGAGAGCGCGCGTCACGAGGTTCCAGGTGAACTCGCCGCTCAGCTCAGCGTTGCGTGCGGTGTGTTTGCGGTCGGTACTTGCGAAGCCAATGAGTGGAGGTGCGTATGAGAACGCGTTGAAGAAGCTGTAGGGAGCGAGATTGCGCACTCCAGCTGGGGAAAGCGTTCCGATCCAACCAATTGGACGCGGATGACGGCGCTCAGCGAATTTCCCCAGTGTTGCTCGTCGAATTTCCCCAGGTCGCGGGGTTAGGTTAGCGCAGGTTTGTGCCGGTTGTCACGCGGCGTAGTTCGTTGGATGCGGCGGCGTGGTTGCGGAGCCGGTAGGAGGCTCCGTCGAGGGTGACGACGACGGATCGGTGCAGGAGTCGGTCGAGCATTGCGGCGGCGACGGTGGTGTCGCCGAGGATCTCGCCCCAGGCGCCGACGGGCCTGTTCGTGGTGATCACGATCGACGTTTTCAGGTAGCGCTGGTTGATGACTTGGAAGAGTGCTGATGCGGCCTCGGCCGGCAGCGGCAGGTAGCCCAGTTCGTCGATCACGAGCAACGTTGGCCCGGCGAAGAACCGCATCATCGTGCCCCACTTGCCTTCGATCGCGGCGCGGTGGCAGCGGGCGGCGAGGTCAGCGGCGGAGGTGAAGTAGGTGCGGTATCCGGCCGTCACGGCGGCGTGTCCAAGGCCGGTGGCGATGTGGGTTTTCCCGACTCCGGGCGGGCCGATCAGGAGCACGTTCGTCGCGGTCTCGAGGTAGCGGCAGGTGCCCAGTTCGGCGAGCAGGTTGCGGTCGATGCCGGAGGCCGCGTCAAGGTCGAAGTCGTCCAGGGTCGCGCCGGTGGGCAGGTTCGCGAACCGGAACCGCCCGGAGAGACGGCGGGCGTCGGTCGCGGTGACCTCGATCGCCAAAAGGTGTTCGAGTGCGTGGGTGAGGGACCAGCCCTCGGCTTGGGCCTGGTCGAGGACGCTCGGCAGCGCGTCGGCGGCGTCGGCGAGTTTCAACTCGGTCAGATGCCCCTTCAGCTGCTGGTAGATGCTCGCTGGCGTCAGCACGCTCGTCGCGGTCGCGGGTGTTGTGGTGGTGAAGGGTGTGTTCATCGGAGGGTGTTCCTGTTCTTCGCGGCCTGCTCGTATACGGCCAGGTTGATCACGGTCGTGGTGGGTGTGGGGGCGTCGGCTAGTTCCATTGCAGCGGCGCGGGCGTCGGCCCCCGGCGGGATGCGTTCCTTCTTCCGGTGCGGGCGGCCGGGAGGCGCCGACGCCAGGGCGATGCTCTCCAGCGCGGTGACGTGTCCACTGTCGCGGATAGTGACCCCGAGCCCCGGCTCAGTGACCTGGTGGCGGGCGAGGACCACACCGGAGACTGTGGCGATGTCGATGGTGTTCGCGCCGAGCCGTTGGTGGACGATAACCTTCGTCGCGGCCAGCTCGGGCGGGACCGAGTACCGGTTGCCACGCCAGTCGATCAGCGCCTGCCGGGTCGCGGTGCGCTCTTCCGTCACCACGACGGGGAACAGGGTCGGCGGTAGCGGGGCGAGGCGTTCCGCGGCGAACATTACCGCCGCGGTCGTCGACCCGTCGCGGCCCTCGCGGCGCCGACCATCCTGGCTCCTCGCGAACGCGGTGAGGCTGCGCTGTGCCTGCTCGAGGGTGAGCTCGTCGGCGAGGTTCCGCCACCACCGTTGCGCGGCGGTGTGGTTGTTCTTCTCGACCACCCCTTTGCGGTTCCCCGAGCGGAGCCGGCAGGCGACCACGCTGACCGCATGGTGTTTGGAGAACGCGGCGAACATCGGCGTCAGATCACTCGTGCCGGCCTTCAGCACCGTGGTCATCCGGTCGAACCGCCAGACTTTCGTCACCCCGCCCAGCAAGCCCAACAGCAGAGTCATCGCGGCCAGCAGGTGTGGGAGGTCCATCGATGGGGAGATCACCGCCCGCCACACTCCGGAGTGCGCCAACGACCCCACAAGCACGTAGGCGCGTTTCGTGGGAAACACCCACCCGGTTGGTGCGTCAGGCAGCTCGACCCAGTCGAACTGGGTTTCCTCCCCGGGCGGGTGCTCGATGATCGCGTTCGGTCGTTTCGTCACATGCGCGCACGCCGTGCAGGCCGGCCGCAACCCGCGATCCCGAACCTGGCGAGTGAGCGTCGGATAAGAGCCGGTAAAGCCCAACGGTCGCAGCTCGTCGAGCAGTGTTGCCGCCCATAAGTGCGGGTCCTCGATGAGCCTCGCAGCGACATAGGCGATGAACTTGTCGAACGAATCCGGGTCGGCACGTTCACGCTGCCCCGGAGTGGCCTGCCCGGCCAGGTATGAGCGGATTGTTTTGCGGTCGTGGTCGGTGCGGCGGGCGATCTCACTGATCGTCATCCCTTGTCGTTTGAGCGCGTGGATATCCACGTCGTCCTCCTGGCGAAAGCATAGGAGCAGGGCCTTTCTCGTACTGGTGTGTGGTCGAAGACCATCAGCATCGAGGAAGGCCCGCTCCTATGAGCGGAAGCGACCCGGGGTGGGGAATTTCAGTGAGCAGAACTGGGGAATTTCAGTGAGCGCCGTCACGGACCGACGATTGCGTTGAATGGGTCATGCGACAGGCGGTGACCCTCTGCTGGACGATAGAAATGCGAAGGCATGGTCTCCAGTAAAGCATCGGTCCACACAACCGACCCGCCTCCCTGCAAACGGCAGCAAGGTGGCGTCTAACCCATGGGTGGCGGCCATTTCAGTGAGTGAATAATCTATCGGCGGACAGCACGAACACACATGACGGTGCGCCGTCGCTCATCTGTCTTCGACGGCGAGATCCTGCAGGGCGCGCATCGCGCGCGCAGCAGAGTTGTATGGAACAAAGATGTGATCGTGAGTGAAACCGGCCACAACATTTGCGCTGATACCCGCAACTGAGAGCGCTTGACTGACCGCCGCGGTCAGTCCCACCGCATCAAGCGCCGAATGGACTTCCAACGTGATCCAGGCTGCGACGAAGTCGTACGCCAATCCACAATCATCGGCCTCATGCTGTGGGATAACTACCGTCAACCCTTCGGGCTCCCGGACCGTGACAATGGGAGCAATGCCAGGCGGCAGGTCACCCTGAACCTGCGCGTAAACAAATCGGCCGTCATTCAGACGCGGCGACAGGTGGCGCAGCAATGCATCCAAATCAGATTCGCCGTTGACCATCTGGCACCCACCTATGTCCGCTGTAATGTCGCCGTTGCTGTCGTCTATCAAACCAGCTTCATCAGGAACCCTTTTCTCACGAATTCACTCGCAATTGCGCTCGCTTCACCCGAGATCATAAATTTCAAAGCACTCACGAGAATGCCTCCTTTGTCAATTTTCCACCTCGACGGGTAATCGCTGGCAGAACCCTGGTCGAGACGTATCTTGGTGGGTCGATGACCGAGTCGCTCGGGGCGGCTAGGGTTTGCTCGTGTCGTTAGGTTGGGGGTTCAGGCGGCTTTGGGTGGGTAACGCGGCCGGCAACCTGAGCGACGGTCTGATTTTCGTGGCGATACCGCTGCTGGCAACATCGTTGACGACGGATGCCATTTTCATCGCTGGCCTTGCCGCTATGTACTCGGCGGTGCGGTTGCTCGTGGTGGTCCCGGTCGGGGTTTATGTCGATCATTTCGATCGTCGAACGATCTTGTGGATCACGAATCTCAGCCGGGCGTCGCTCTTGATCATGATGGCGGTCCTGTTCGCAATCGGTTTTGGCTCCGTTCCGCTGCTGTATGTCGTCCTCGCGGGCGTCGGAATTTTGGAGACCGCCGCGGACAACGCGGCGCTGTCGATCCTGCCGTCGGTCGTCCCGGCCAACAAACTGGACCAGGCGAACAGCCGCATCTCGGCAGCCCAACTCCTCGCCGATGAATTCGCAGGTCCGCCACTGGGCGGACTCCTGTTCGCCCTCGGGGTGGCGGTTCCGGTTCCGGTCTGGGCCGCTGGCGGCCTCTATGCAGCGGCCGGGCTCTTCTTCCTCGCGCTCCCGCGTCCGGGCGTCGTCAACGGCTTTGCCTCGCCTCGCCGATCCGTGTTCCGTGAAGCCGTGGACGGTGCCCGTTGGCTTCGCGGACACCGCTTGTTGAGCGGCCTGGCGGTAGTTGGCGGGCTCGCGAGTATCGCGTACATGATGCCATTCTCGGTCCTGGTGCTGTTCGCTCAGCAAACTCTGGGTCTTGGTGCGGCGGGGTATGGCCTGATTCTGGCGGTGTCAGCACTTGGTGGTCTTGTCGGGTCGATCATCACAGCTCCACTTCGTTTACGTGTGGGGTACGGACGGATGATCGTGGGGAGTCTTTGCCTCGGTGCCGCGTCTATGTTCGCGCTCGCATTCGTCCGGATTCCCTGGGTGGCCGCGGTCCTCCTGGCCGCGTACATCCTGCACTCCGTCGTGTGGGGAATCTGCGTGAGCTCGCTTCGGCAGCGTCTTGTCCCTGAGCACCTCCGAGGGCGGGTCAACGCATTGTCCAAGGTTCTCAGTCTTGTCGGTCTCACCGTGGGAGCAGCCCTTGGCGGGGTTCTCGCCTCGTTGCTGCCCTTGTCCGTGCCGTTCCTGGCGAGTGGCACCCTTTTCATCTGCTGCGGCGTAATCTCGCTATTCCTCTGCGAGCAGGGTGTACCCAAGGCTGTCGACCCACCTTCCGCACGGTGCAGCGACCCGCGCACTTCGTGCAGTTCCCGGCGCATGCCGACTCTTTCCATCAGGCGCCAGGATGCCGTGTTGTCGGCGAAGCATTTAGCCGTCACCCGGCGTAGTTCCAATTCCTCGAAACAGATACGGATCAATTCCCGCACTGTCTCAGTTGCACACCCGTGACCTGTGGACACCACATCCAAACACCATCCGATCATCACCACCACGGCAGAGGAGATTAAGAGCTTCAATCCTGTGTTGATCGGGTGCGGTCAAGCTAATTGCGGTGCACCGGCCGCTTCGATGGGTTGATCCGGAAGCAAACGCCGGCAACATGGGCAACGCCGGCAGCACTGCCTACTCTCTGCCGTCCTCGAGCGGGATGAGCATGGTTCGGAACGGACCCGCAACGGCGTGGAGGTTCCAAATGCGCTCGGCGACATCGTCAATTCCATTGGCAAACTGGAGCTGAGGAATGCCTCCCGGGATCACGAGTTGCGCGACACGGATGCCCTCACCCTCGAGCGCGTCGTGGAGCATTTCACCGTAGGCACTCTCGGCTGGGAACGCGACTGATGTGCCTGCGAAGTCGGCGCGCGCCTTCACTGAGGTCCCGCCGTTGACCAGGATGACACTGCCGCTTCCGGCCTGACGCATTGCTGGCAGGACTGCACGCACCGCGTGAATGAGCCCAAGAGCGGAGAACTGCACTGCTTCCAGCGCCAGCTCCGGGGTCATGTCGAGCACCGGCTTCAGGTATTCACGCGCCGGGAGTGGACTGTATTGCACAGCAACGATGGGTCCCAGCTCTGCCGCTGCGCGCGCAATGGCGTCTTCAAGCGCGGCCGGTACCCGCACGTCCGCGGCGTAACCACGCGCGGTCACGCCCTCGGCATTCAGCTCGGCCGCCATGGTGTCAAGCTTCGACTGGGTCCTCGAGATCAGGGCGATCGAGAAGCCTTCGCGCCCAAATCGTCGCGCTACTGCCGCTCCGAGTCCCGGTCCTGCTCCGATGATTGCGATGACAGGCACGATAAGTTCCTCCGATTGATGGTGGTGTCTCGACCATAGCGGCATGGCAGGGCGACAGAAATTTTCCGCTCGGGGCCGAGGTCGCGAAGCGTCACTAGCTCGCGCCGGTCACCCGGCGGTAGAGCGCAGGGTTCGTGTTCCGCAAGATATGTCCAGCGGATGCTCGACTCTGCTGATCCTGACGCCCTGTGTCGATATGCCGGGTTTACAAGCCCTGCTGACGAAGCAGTTCCGGAATACGCTCGCGGAAGGGAAAGAATCCCCGCGCGGCGTGTGGCCAAGCGATCGTGTCCCAGCGCCGCCTGACGGTCGTGAGCGTCACTGCCTCGGAGGCCAGAACGGCCCCGAGCCTCAGCATCCGTTCCTGCACCGGGCCTACCGGTGCGTACGGCACAACCACCGCATCCAGACGTTCAGATTCCGCCCACTTCAGAACCGTAGAGGGGAGCGTGTCGGGCAATACTTTTGCTGGTCGCCCGAGGGTATCCAACGCCCGCGTGGCACCGTCATCGAGGGCTGATGCAGTGAATCGACGGACTACATCCGAGGCGCCGGAGGGCGAGCGCTCGTCGGGATCAGCGGATCCGGCGATAGCGACGAGTCGGCTGTTCGAATCGAACCAGGGATGCTCGGCGCTCAAACTTGCTGCGTCCAGATCCTCTTCATGCAGCAACAGCCCCACTCGGGCGCCCGATGGGGTGGACTCGGCGGGAGCAATCGGTGCCCGCGTTGGCAGTGGCTCTTCGACGATCGCTCGTGCCGACGTGGCGAGTCCCGATGGCGAGAACCGACCCTCGGTGTAGCGAGAAATATTCGATGCCGTCGCGAGGTAGGTCTTTCCGGCGGTCTGGAGCCCGGCAACCCACCGCCAGGAGAGTGTGTTAGAGGCGGCATCGCCATCAAGAAGGTGACGGTAGAAAAAGTCTGCGCCGAGTTGCCACGGCAGGCCGAGTGTGAAGACCCAGATACTCGCAAACCACATACGGGTGTGGTTGTGCAGGTATCCGGTGTCCAGAAGCTCGTGCACCCATGCATCCATCGCATCAATGCCGGTAAGTCCAGCGATAGCTTCACGGTAATCACCGGAGCCTGTGTCGCCAGCGAGACCGAGCTCGACCACGTCGCGGCGATACCGCCGCCACACCTCGGGGTTCTGCTCGAGCCACCCTTTCCAGTACGTGCGCCAAAACACTTCCTGCACAAATTTTTCGCATGCACCGAACCGATGTTGCTCAAGCACAACCGAAACCACTTCACGCTCGGTCAGCAGTCTGTGGCGAAGGTACGGGGAGAGACCGGAGACGTTGTCACGGGAAGGTCCAGTGTCGTGATTACGGTCTCGCGTGTACACCGTCCCCGCGCTCGGGGCGAACAGGGTGAGAGCTTCAAGGCCGGCAGCTCGACTGGGAGTGAACATTCCGCAATCATGCATCATCTGGTTTTGAGTAAGGCCTGGCCGAACGCCTTGAGCGGCTCCGAAAATCCCGGCAGATATGCGGCTCAAACGCCAGGTGAAAATTCAGACCGACGTCGGCCGCCATCATGGACTCTCCGAGGCGATCCATCGCCCCTCGCGCGGTGCCCGGTTCGAGACGATCACCGGGCGATAAGTCATCGTTGTTTCGGATTCGGATTCGGACTTGACGGCATCGATGAAGGGCGCCGACGACGGTGACGCCCGCGAAGACGATTACGAGGAGGAGCACAACGAGCAGCCAGACGGGATTCATATCCCCATCCGCTCAGCAGCTCCCGCCTGCGCCCACTTCGGGCGACGAACACCGGGTCAGGCGTTTACGAGGATCGTTCCATCCAAGGGGCGCCGGCTGCGTGGTGCAAGTTCTCGCTCACGGGCCTTCTCATCGAGAAGATCCGGCGACCCGAGCACGCCCAGTGCAACTGCGGAGACTGGCACGAAACGGGCGTCAAGGTGGAATGCTTCGCTGAGTTTGTCGACGAAAATACCGCCCATCTGGTGAACGTGCAGGCCATCGGAGTGGGCCTGCACCGAGAGGTGAGCCATGGCCTGACCGAGATCGTATTCTGCCCAACGTAGCGGCTTACCGTCGCCGTCGATGGTCTCTGCAATGGCGACAATGAGCACGGCGGCAGAGGATGCCCAGGTGGTGTTGAAGCCCATCAGAGCCGCGACGATAGTGTCGAACTCCGATGTTCCGCGGCGGGTAACGACAAGGCGCCACGGCTGTGTGTTGGCGGCGGATGCCGACCAGCGTGCGGCTTCGAGGGCGGAGGTCAGCACTTTCTCGTCGATGGTGACCGTCGAGTCAAACGAGCGAGGACTCCAACGCTGTGCGAGTACGCCAAGGATAGGCGCGCTGGTTTGGGCCACGCGGTGGTCGGTATTTTCCATCTCTTACTCCCGTCAAAAATTAAACTTGGCCAGAGCCACTGTCACTGGCAGAGCCACTGTCATTGGCCGTTGCAACTGACTCCTCCTTTAAGGCTGGCGGAGTGCTCCGCATTCCCAAGTGGCCATGTCCCCAGGTCAAATGAGTAAGTCCTGTTGGGCGAATCCTCCAGGGGAATATTCATTGGAACGGGAACACCTGAGCACCGGGGCAACGATATTGTTGCCCGAATCAGGGATTTGGCTGTTCCAACCCGTGGCGTCGAGCACAGCCAGTGTCTCAACAACCCGGCCTGCCTCCGTCACAGCTGCACGCCGCCGAGGCCGTAAGCCGATGCTTGTGCGGAACGCGTTCGACAGCGTCCCTCGGGGGGGTGTCGCAGTTGTCCCATGGTGCCGGACTAGGTTGACAAGATGCTGGCTATGTAATGGTCGTGGCTGAATCCTTCGGCGGCGAGGCGGTGGGCTTTATGCATGTTGTTCTGACGAATGAGGTGGCTCACCTCGAACAGCTCGCTGTCCTGCCATCCCATGGACGACGCGGTTATGGCCGGACATTGGTTGAGGCGGCCAAACAAGAAGCGCTGCGGCGTGGGTTTAGGGAGATCACTTTGCGGGCCCTTGCGGAGATTCCTAGGCACGCTCCCTTGGTCTGCGCGCCGTCGTTGAGCTGACGACTACGGGTCGCTGGTGGTGTTCAGCTCCCATCGAATTTCACCATTTTCGATAGTGCTCGTGGGCTCAAGACCCTGGTTCTTTGCCACCGCCATCGAGGCATGATGTTGGGGATGAATGATTGCGTCTAGAGTGGCGACACCCCGTTCCCGCAGCCATTGGATCATTGCGTATGTCGCTTCGGTGGCAACACCATTTCCCTGGGCTTTGGGTGCCACAACCCACGCAATATCAGCGCCAAGTGCCCCCGGTTCGCCTGCAACAGTGGCCTGAACGAAACCAATAAGGACGCCAGAATCCTTGCGGCGGATGACCCAGTTGAGCCACCACTGCGAGCCGTCGAGCGATTCTCCAACCGTCTGGGCGGCGTAGCGCCGGACCAAACTTTCGTGAGTAGGGGGCTCGCCGCCGGTGAACTCATAGAGCAACGGATCGGCGAGAACCTCTGCCATTTCTGCTGCGTGGCCGACCGACAGCGGTTCCAACAAAAACCGTTCCGTTTCCACTTGCTCCGGTGCTGGCCACATCACGGTGTAACTCTTCCACATGCCAGCGAACGGCCGCCCGCAAGCGGAACGTTTCACGGTGCGGGTGGCGTCAGGGTGGACCAGACCTCATCGAGTGTGTAGCCAACCGAGGTGTTCGCCGCCAAACTCGCAATATTTTCATCCGATCCTCCCGTTCGGAAGGATTCGGCATGCTCGCTCAGGAGAGCAAGCACGGAGGCTGCTTTGACTGCGGTTGCCAGCCCTTGTCGACGCCATTCTCTCGCAACTACCGTGAAGTCAGTTTCGACCTTTGTTCCGTAGATATCGACAAATGTCATCGCAACAAGGCCGCCGTCCGGGCCGGTGACACCGAATCCTCGACGCGTACTGCTGACGGTTGCCTGTTCCGGGCCCAGCGCATCATGCAGGGTCGCAATCCCGCCAGGGTAGTCAGCCACTGTCGCGGCATCCAAAGTCAGAATCGCCGCTTTGTCGGAGATTTCCGGCTCACGCACCACACGTTCGCCCCGCAGACATTCGATCAGAGCGGTGAGTCGTTCAGTATCAACATCGACAGCGTTCAGCTCTGCAGCCCAGGACCGGGCGACAATCCGCCACCCTCGACTCTGAAATTCAGGAAGTCTTGGGTCATTGTCCCGAAGGACCACGTTCTCTGCGATCACCACCCCATACTCTCAGTCAGCGGCCGCCTGCAGTCCCATAAGGGGAACCTTCATTGGCCGCTTGAAAGCAACTGGAATGATTGCGTTCATGGTGCAAACACTGTCCGCCGTCGTTTTATCTGTGAGCCGCGACTCCGTACATAGATTTACGAAGCCATTGTGCAAGGCAATCACGCTGCTGGAAGGGCTTGGTGTCGCGGGAGACGCCCACCTGTGGGTGACTGTTCAACACCGGTCGCGAGTGGCCGCAGATCCCACCCAACCGAACCTCCGTCAAGTTCACCTCATTCACTCTGAATTATTTGCAGAGGTCGCCGCTGTCGGGTTCACTCTTCGACCTGGGGATATGGGCGAGAACGTGACCACCGCCGGTCTTGACCTTTTAGCCTTGCCCCGAGGCGCCCGACTCCAGATCGGCCCTGATGCTCTGATCGAAGTCACCGGACTGCGAAATCCGTGTGCTCAGATCAATGAATTCGAACCTGGACTTTTGAAGACGATGGTCGGACACGATGACAAAGGACGATTAATTCGCAAAGCTGGAATTACGGGAATTGTTCTACACTCCGGAGTTATCCGACCAGGCGACAAAATCACTGTCACCCTCCCGCAAGAGCCACACCACGCGCTCGATTGAGTGTAAGAGGAATTGGGCCGTTGAAGCCCGTAAGCGGAACCTCAATGGGAATTGCTGCCGGGCGCGCGAGCAGGTTCCCGGTTAGACAAGATCGCGAACGGACTGGATGCGTGCCGGGTCGTCGAACACGGCGATCGAGGCGGCATCAAGGTCGACGCGAGAGAGATCGATGCGTCGCACCGCGCGGTCGTGCATGGTGTGGAAGTAGACCGAACGGTTGGTCAGATCGCTGACCACGGTGATCTGTGTGGCGCTGACAATGTCGGTCGCTTGCGTTGATGAATCGGCAGTCATGCCGACCGGGATCGAAAAACTATCGAGGAGCCGGAATGCTTCGAACACGGCATCCAATGCTGTGGGCAAGGGCCTCGCACTAGCGGTAAGAGCGACAGCTCGCACGAAACGGGATGGAGGCGTAAAGTCGCCGGGCAAGCCCAAGAGACCCGAACCGCCTCCGAGTGGCGTCAGCGTCACACCGCCGATCGTAACGGCTGCAGCGGGAGCCTGGCTGAGGCCGAGATTGTTGCGCAGATTGGTAACGTGCCAATCGTAGGTGGGCGAGTTGGTGATCACCCCGGCTATCGGGTTGTGAATGTGCAGCTCACCGTCGCCGATGAACTCGAACACTCGGCTGGAACCCGTCCGGTCGGCGATCTTCCAGTGGAACGGCAGTGGAGCGCCGCCGAACCGGGGATCGTCGACGCGCACCACCATCGGTGCGTCGGGTCGTGCGAGGGCAGCAAGCACCTCGTCAACCGTTGAGGCGGTCGAAAGCATCCACCGCATGAAGTCGCCGACCGACAGCGTGCGGTGCACCTCGGCCGGATCGAATTCGCGATGCGAAGCGAATCCGGGAAAGTAGTACATGCCGACATAGAGGCCGTTTTCGTTGAGGCCGTCGGGGCCGTAATCCTGCCCGTACGCGGTGATCGACGTATACCCGTACTTCCCTGTCCACTGCATACCGTTCGCTCCCTGCGGGGTAAGCGCGGTGAACCGGGTGTGTCGCGGCACAACGATGATCCGATCGTGGTGAGCGTCGCTGAGCGCCCATTCAACGGTTCGTCCGACAATCGCGGAGCTGTCTGTCGCTGTCAAAGAGATGGCGGTGCACATGCCGAGATCGCATCGCGGATGCCCACGGGGGCGGCGACATCCCCCTGTGTCAGCAACGCGCCCTGACAAATTTCAGGTGATAGCAGCCACGGTGCCTCACCTTCCCGCAAACGGGACCTCGACCGGACGCGAAGTTAGGTCCTCCAGGAGGGCCCAATTGTTGGGGTTCGCAGCCGAGGGAGGGTGCCCGCGTAGAGGCCGCTTACGGGATTGTTCTTGACCCCTGGACCGGCCGAAGTGCACCGTTCCAGTTATGAATGAATTTCTGATCGGATACGCACGCGTATCCACGAACGAGCAAGATCTCACCGCCCAACAAAACGCCCTGGAAGCTCTTGGCGTTCGATCGAACCTGATCTACACCGACCACGGACTCACCGGCACCAACCGGGCACGCCCCGGACTCCGCGAAGCTCTCGCCGCCTGCCGAAACGGCGACACTCTCGTCGTCGCCAAACTCGACAGGCTGGCCCGTTCGCTTCGGGATGCCAAAGACATCATCGACGAACTCACCATCAAGGGCGTCAAACTCAGCATCGGCGGATCCGTGCACGATCCGACCGACCCGGTCGGCCGTCTGCTGTTCAACGTCCTGGCAATGGTGGCAGAGTTCGAATCCGACCTCATCCGCGCCCGAACTCGAGAAGGAATGCAAGTAGCCAAAGCGAAAGGCCACCTTCGCGGCAAACAACCGAAGTTATCGACAGCCCAGCAACGCCACCTGATGGAAGTACACCGCGCGGGGACGCATTCCACGGCTGAGCTCGCTGAGCTGTTCAACGTCGCCCGGTCCACTGTCTACCGCACCGTTCAACGACAATCCGTCAACTCCTGAAGCACACACTCGCCGGCCCCCGTTGTCGGGCCAAGCAACTCAGCAACGGGAGAGCCGAACCCAGAGCCCGGCAGTAGTCATTCCGATGGTCGAGCCGTGTCACAGGGGGACTTCTTGCGGGACACGTAGACCTCGGGTCAGTGGTGGTCGCGAGCTTGCAGGATGATGATGCGGTCATCAGTGACGTAGTAGACCAGCCGATTCGTGTCGTCGATGCGGCGAGACCACGCGCCAGCAAGGATGTGTTTGAGGGGCTCAGGTTTGCCGATCCCCGCGAACGGATCGCGCAGCGCGTCAAAGACTAGCTGGTTGATGCGCTTGAGAGTCTTGCGGTCCTGAGTTTGCCAGTAGATGTAGTCTTCCCGCCCATTCGGGTCGAAGGCGACAGTCCGACTCATTCAGTTGTGAGGTCGTGCTGCTCGAACTCTCCGCGCCGCACCCGCTCGATCGCCGTGAGTAACCGCTCGGCATTCGCGGGGTTCCGAAGCAGGTAGGCAGTTTCAGTTATCGCGTCGTAGTCGTCTTTCGACAGGATCACTGCGTTTCCGTGCCGGGAGACAACCTCGACAACGGTGTGGTCATCGTTGACCTGCTGGATCAGCCCGAACAGACTCTTTCGTGCTTCAGTCGCGGTTATTGCCGACATGATCGCCTCCTCGTAATAGTACTTGATAGCGTACCACTGAAATGCGCGGAGGAAGAGGTGCAGCACGGCCGTGAGGATCGACCAGTACGGTACCTCGTGCCCGTAAGGGGGAGGTGGGCCGGGCCGGTTTCGGAAAGGGAGCAGCCCGTCAGGGCGTGAACAGGGCCACGACGTGGAGCGCGGCGGCGTGACCACTGTGGACCGCGCCATCCATATAGCCCTCGTTGACGGTCGTCAGGTCGGAACCGGCCAGGAATACCCGGTGTCCCGGAACTGAAACCGGAAGCACGAGCTCCTCGAGCCCCGGCGGCGAGTACGGCCCGTACCCACCTCGCACGTGCGGTTCCTCGGCCCAGAGCGCCTCGTGAATCGCCAGGGGTGCCGCCGCCGCTGCACCGAGTGCCGAAACGGCGGCAGCCACGAGAACGCGGTGACGTTCGTCGACGGGCATCCGCGAAACCCGGTGCACGGCGTCTCCGACGACGAAAGCGTGGAGTACGCCTCCGCGGCCTCCGTCGGGCGTGCTCTCGATGATCGAGGCGACGTCACCATCGGCAAGAATGACGGATCCGGAGCGTCCGACACTCTGCCAAAAGGGTTCGGGATACTCCAGTGCCGCTTTAATGACCGCACCCATGGGTCGTCGCTGCAGCCCTTGGTCCAGCCAACCGGGAAGGGCCGGAGCCCATCGAATGCGCGTCACGGCTGCCGACGGCACCGCGAGCACCGCTGCTCTCGCATCGACGGTGAAATCGCCTCCGAAGTCAGTGACCTGTGAGTCAGCTGATCCCGTGACGTGTACACGCACGACATCACTGCCCGCGCTGGCCCCGGGTCGACGTTCGATGAAGACCGCCTGCTGTCCCAGGCGAACCGGTTCGGTCAACACCCCCGCCAGCGCGTGGGCGATTCGCTCGGGCCCGCCCGCCACCCGATCCGTCTCGCTGTCCCGCAGCAGCCTGTCGCTGGCGAGATCCGAATATAGATCGAGCAGTGCTGCCGCGCTCACCTGGGACGGTTCGGCGCAGAGCTCTGTGCGCACGACGTATGCGAGCGCTTGCTCCACCGGCGCACTGACGTGTGCGCGCAGCCAACCCTGCGCTGTCTGAGCATCCAGAGCCAGCAGCGCAGCCTGATCCGTCTTGAGACTGGCGGCGAGTCGATCCAGAGTTGCGGTTGCATCCAGGATGGCGGCCCGGGTCGCCATCGACTCCGGAATGCGGCCAGCGAATGGGGTCGCAGTGCCGCCCTCCACGAACACGTTCAAGCCGCTGGTCGAGACCGGTACGAGATCGATGCCCAGTTCGTGCACCAGCGAGCGCAACTCGTGATGCTCGGGTCCGACCCACTGCGCTCCAAGTTCCGCTGATCCTCCCGTGGACAGCATGACGTCACGCACCCGGCCACCGATACGGTCACTCGCCTCCACGACGACGACGGCGATACCCCGACGCGTCAGATCGTAGGCAGCCGTGAGCCCGGCAAGACCAGCCCCGATCACGACCACATCGGTGGTGAGGTTTTCCTGCACGTCTGTTCTCCTCTGTAGGCCTGGGTGTCGCCGGCGGGTAAAGGGTCACTGTCGAAAATACCGCATGCCGGATAGCAGGGATCGGCCGCAGCTACTCGCCGGTGGCGTGGGGTCGCCCGAGGTGGCCGAAGATGGCGCCCAGCAAGGCAATCAACGCGGGCACGGAGATCTGCAGCGGCGCGCCGATGGCGGCTCCCTCGCCGATCAGAGCGATCGCGAGCAGGCCGCGGCCACCCCTCATAGGGTGGAGCTCGCTGCTGCTCGGAGGATCGTCGTAAAGGTGGCCCGATATTGAGCCCAACAACCGGGGCGCCTAACCCGCGAGCTCAAGGATGCCCTTTCGTCTCACCGGTGTCTCGAAACCCATGGGTTGCGAGGCACTTCGGTTACGAGACAGCGCACAGCGCCAACTCGAGCTGTGCAAAGCCGATGCCGCCCGCAAGCCGAACCTTCACCGGGCGGAATTTCACATGCCCGGAAGGGTGTGATCGGGGCCTGATTTCGAACCGATCAGGGGCTCGTAAGCGAATGATCTAATGGCCGTTTTTGACGTAGATACTGCTCCGGAGCCGTATAGGGGATTTCTGAACGAAGTTTCAGTTGTTAGCTCCCATTTTTCGTGTCGTGGCCGAACGGATAGTGGGATGCTTATGACAGTCACCGGGTGTGTGGTTTCCGCGGACGAAGAACGGATTCTGCTTATGGGCCCGAACCAGGTTTCAGAGAATCTGCCGCAGGAAGTTCGTCGCGGCGGGAGCGGATCTCCGTCGCAGACACCGATGAAACGATCCCCGATCGCACGGTTCTTCGCGGTGCTCGGTCCGGGGTTGGTGACCGGTGCTGCTGATGACGATCCGTCGGGTATCGCGACCTATTCGCAGGCTGGCGCCATTTATGGGACCAGCATGCTGTGGACGGTCCCGTTAACGCTTCCGCTAATGATGGTCACCCAGGAAATCTGCGACCGGATGGCCCTAGCGACGGGCGAGAGTCTTGGTGCGCTGATCCGTCGCCGGTTCAGCCGCGGGCCACTGATCGCCATCGGCATTCTTCTGGTGGCGCTGATTGCTGCGAACTGTTTCAACTTGGCGGCGGACCTTAACGCCATCGGACAGGGCATGAACCTCCTCCACGCGGGACCGCCATGGTTATGGAGTATCATCGCCGGCGTAGCGATTACCATCGCGGTCATCTTCGGGTCACTTGAGGTGATCGGGAAAATCTTCAAATGGTTGTGCATGGTCCTCATCGTTTACATCGGGGTCCTCTTTGTTTCCCATGTCAACTGGGGACAGGTCGGGCAGGGCCTGGTGGGTGCACAGTTGAAATTCACACCCGCTTACCTCGGTCTTGTTGTCGGAGTGCTGGGCACCACCATCTCCCCCTACATGTTCTTTTGGCAATCCGCGCAACGGATCGAAGAAATGCGCGCCGAAGACCGTGGCGGCAACACAGCACCCGCGCTGAAAGATCGGCCACCAGCTGAAGCCAAACGGCGACTGCGCAATGGGAAGGTAGACGTATTCACGGGGATGGCGTTCTCAGTGCTGATCATGTTCGCCATCATCGCCTCCTCCGCAGCAACCCTCGGCGCCCATCACAAGGCGGTCACCTCCGCAGCCCAAGCGGCCCAGGCATTGGAACCCATCGCGGGCAGCTACGCCGGGATCCTCTTTGCCCTCGGATTCATCGGCTCCGGAGTGCTCGCCGTCCCTGTCCTGGCCGCATCCGGGGCCGCAGGAATGGCTGGTTTACTCAACAAAAATTGGGGACTGGAGCGCAGCCCCCGACGTGCGCCCCTCTTCTACGGACTGCTGGGCGTTGGCATTGTTGCCGGAACCATCCTCAGCGTCGTGAGCACCAATCCCATCGGATTGCTGGTCCTCAGCGCAATCGTCAACGGCATCGCAGCCGGACCCTTCTTGGTGGTGATCATGCTCATCTCCCGCAACCGAAAAATCATGGGCGGTTACCGCAACGGGCGACTGGCCGCAACACTCGGCTGGGCCACCGCGGGCATCATGTGCATTGCCGGAGCCTATGGGGTGTGGTTCACCCTTGTCGGCGGCTAACGGCCGCCGGTGTGTGTGCGTTTCCTAGACCCCACACAAAGAGAAGCGCACCTGCCACCGCACCCAAATCTGTGCAAGGCAAAAGGTATTGGAGAAGTAATGGCACACTCGGACCGCATCCAGTCCACCACCCGCCGTCCGAACGTGAACCGGTGGCGTGTTGCCGCGATGCTGGCCGGCCTCATCGTTGTCGGGCTCGGCGTGGGGCTGACCGGCAACTGGGGCTATGCCCCGACGGCCGGGTGGGCCACTGCGTGCCTGATCTATCTGATCGCGGTGTGGCGAAGTGTGCACGACCTCGACGCGGCCGCGACATCCAAAAACGCCACCCGCGAAGACCCCAAACGCACCCTCAGCGACTTGCTCTTCGTCATCGCGAGCATCGCAAGCCTCTTCGCCCTAGTCTTCGTCTTCGGGCAGGCCAAAGCAGCAACGGGACTTGGCAAAGATGTGATCGCCGGACTCGCGTTCCTCAGCGTGGTACTGTCCTGGCTGCTGGTTCACACCATTTACACCCTCCGCTACGCCGAGCTGTACTACAGCGGCGGCGACGGCGGAATCGACTTCAACCAGCCGGAACCACCGAAATACACGGACTTCGCCTACCTGTCCTTCACGGTCGGCATGACCTTCCAAGTCTCAGACACCAACATTCAAGACAGCCTCATCCGATCGACAATCCTGCGTCACATGTTCTTGGCGTACTTATTCGGATCCGTCATCATCGCCGCCACCGTCAACCTCGTCGCCGGACTCGGAAACTAAAACGGGACACAATCCTTCCGCCCCAGCAACGATTGCGTATCGCGAAAACGCGCCAGATGACAGCGGACAGTTGATGTTTTGACATGCGCGGGTAACACACCCATCGGGCGACTGGGCAGGTTCGATTTCCTGAGCTCACCCCCACCACGCCCCACCGGGCGCCCGTCAGCGGGACGTTCAGCGACGCAGCTCGAGCGCGAAAGCAGCCGGCGCGATACGGCCGACGAGGTGTGTCACAGGGGAACAATCAGCGGGCTGTGCCATTGCGATGAATGCGAGTTGGACGGTGTTGCTGTGGTGTCTGGCCACTGAATTTGGAATCGTCGTCGCACCCCTCGGGACCTGCGCTTTCCCAAATGGAAACCAGCCACTCGGGTGGCTAGTCCAGCCGCCCATAGCGCGCCCGGGCGCCGAGGTATAGTCCATACGCGATCAGTCCCACCCCAACGGCAATGAGGATGGTCACGCCGAATGGCAACGAGGCGAGTGATTTGAGGGCGCCATCCATGCCACTCGCCTTTGACGTGTCGAGTGTGAATGCGGCTGCCACAAAGAGAATGCCAACCACCGCAAGAATGATTCCTTTCGCGATGTAGCCGACCACACCCAGCAGTACCACTACTCGCCCTAGTGAGCCCGACGGCGGGGTGAGGTCTTTCTCGAACTTCTTGGTCACACCCCGCACCACGAAGAACACGCCGATGCTAACAATTGCAAGCCCAACCACCAACAGCACGAACACCCCGCCGGGCTTTGCGAGGAGTTGATCGCTCGCGCTCTTGCTGCTGCTAGCCGAACTCTTGGACCCCCCGAGCGCGAAAGTCAGCGCAGTGACTCCGACCGCCACGTACACCACCGCCTTGCCGAACTCCGACAACCGCTTGCCCCAACGCTTCTTCGCGTCAGAATCTCGAACGAGAAACCCCGACACGATCTGCCAGAGCCCCAATGCAAACAGGCCGACCGTGATCACCCAGAGGAGCGCAATACCAACGGGGTTCGAGGCAAGCTCCGAAAGCGCACCTGACTGGTCGGCTTCTGCCCCGCCGCCGCCCACCGCCACCGAGATCGCGATGGCACCGATCAGCACGTGCAAGAGACCGTTCACCGCGTAGCCGAGCCGGGCGAGCAACTTCAGTGCTGTGCTATTCCGGGCCGCGCCAGCGACCTTCGTCGCAGATCCGCTCATCCCCCCACCCTACCGAGTCCTCTCTCTAGGGCGTAAGAGCGCGGTGAACGAGGTGTGTCACAAGGGAACCTCCACCGGGCACTTTCCCGGCCTAAATCCTGACTTTCCACCAGAAAGAAAACGGCACGAAATCAGGGACGGTCCACAATAGTCAGAAGAATCATCTTTTCACCCGACTTCGGGGGGAAGCACGCATCGATAACGGCTCGGAGGGGGCTGGGTGCCCGCAGGAGGGATGGTGACCGGATACTCCCTCCATCGCCCGGATCGCCAAGCTGACCTTTCCCAGGCGTCTCACATAGCCCGCCCGGATGGAATTCTCACTCGGGTACCTCATACGCAACAGCGTGCGGACTCGATCGTGCTGCTTGCGGCGAACGCCGTTCACGGCTGGTTTCACGATTTGAACAATTCGGATGGCGAAAAGTGCCGTTTCGAGGAGATGGGGTCTGCAACAAAGGCCTCATCGGAAGCGCCCATTTCAGACAACCCCGACAACAGAGAATGAGGGGCGAAGGTCTCGCGCTGCATGCCGCGCCGAAATTGCGGCTGGTGCCCTGCTAGATTCTCGTCTCATGACTCTTGATCCGGCACCGGTGACCCCCGTACCGAACCCGCTCACGCCGATCCGCTGGGGAATCCTCGGTACCGGTTTCATCGCGCACCTCCAGACTGCCGACTTGCTTGGTTGTGGCTTCACAGTGGCCGCCGTCGGGTCACGATCTCAGGGCACAGCGGATGCTTTCGCCGCGGAGTTTGCTATCCCCACCGCGCACGGAAGCTACGAGGCGCTGGTGGCTGACCCTGACGTCGATGCGATCTACATTTCGACTCCCCATCCGTTTCATGCCGAGAATGCGTTGCTCGCATTAGGGGCGGGCAAACACGTGCTGGTCGAAAAGGCATTCACCCTCACCGCGCGTGAGGCTCTGGCGGTTGTCGAGGCGGGCGAGGCTGCCGGACTGGTGGTGATGGAGGCGATGTGGACCCGTTTTCTGCCGCACATGCTGCGCATCCGCGAGATCATCGCCGCAGGAACCCTCGGCGACGTTCGCACGCTCATCGCCGACCATAACCAGGACTTGCCCAAAGATCCGCTGCACCGCCTGAATAATCCCGCCCTCGGAGGCGGCGCGCTGCTCGATCTCGGCATCTACCCTGTGTCGTTCGCATTCGACCTTTTCGGCACGCCGACGGCGGTGGCGGCGCTGGCGACGAAGACCGCGACCGGAGTTGACCGGCAGACCGCGATTCTGCTCGGGTTCGACGACGGTCGCCAAGCCGTGCTGCATTCGGCTCTCGACACTGCGGGATCGAACACTGCGGTGATCATCGGCACCGAAGGGCGGATCGAGGTGGATGCCGTCTGGTACTCGCCCACTACTTTCACGGTCTTCGATGCGGCTGGCCAGGTGATCGAGCGCTTCGACACCCCGGTCGCGCATCGGGGAATGCAGTTTCAGGCGTGGGAGTTCGAGCGCCGAATCCGCGAGGGCGACCACAGCCCTGCCATGCTTCCCGCCCGGGAAAGTGTGCGCGTCATGGAGACTCTCGACGCGGTGCGCGCCCAGATCGGGCTCTCATACCCCGGCGAATAGGCCCGGTTACTATTAATGGGTGAATGACGCGCAGGATCCGCAGCCCGCACAGGTGCCGATCGATCCTTCTACCGCGCTGCCGGCGCAGCCCACGCGGCCCACGCAGGCGCCCCTCCCAGTGCCCCTCTCAGTGCCCCCCTCAGTGCCCCTGAATCGGCGGGAGGCGCGTGAGTTCGAGAAATCGGGCCAGGTGGCCGAAACTACTCCGGTGATCTTTACGTCTGCCGAGCAGCCGACGCAGTTGCTCGCGACCGCTTCGCGAAACGAAGAATTCGAAGTTGCAACGCCCTTCGCCTCCCGTGGCGGCATTTTTGCCCTGGTTGCGAAGCATCCGAATGCCTGGCTGTTCTCCGCGCTCGGCGTGGCCTTCGTGCTCTTGGCCACCGGATCGGTCGTCGCCGGTGTGGCCGTTGGGTCGACCCGGGCGGATGCTTCGGCCCCCGGCCCCGCGGCGACCACGAGTGCGACCCCCGCACCGACCCGGCCCGTGCCTGCCGCGATCGCTGCCGCTACAACGCTTCGCACCTGCTCGGTGGCAGCACCTGCCTCCGATCCGAACCTGGCCTCCTTTCAGGCCTCGGTGATCAATGTGGCCACCGGTGAGGTGCTGTTCGATCGCGCGGGTGCGACGCCCTCCCCCACCGCGAGCGTGCTCAAGACTCTCACTGCCGCCGCCGCACTCAACGTGCTCGGCCCCGACTATCAGATTTCGACAAAAGTATATTCCGGCGCTACGCCGGGCACTGTGGTGCTTGTCGGAGGTGGTGACCCCACGCTGAGCGCGCTGCCATCCGGTCAGGAGAGCGTGTATCGCGGCGCGCCTAAGCTGAGCGACCTGGCCGCCCAGGTGCAGGCGAAGAGCACCGTTCCGATCACCGATATTGTGCTGGATTCGAGCTTCTGGGACCCGAGCGACAAATGGGATCCGAGCTGGGACCGCAGTGAACAGTCCAAGGGATCCCAGCCAGAGGTGACCGCCCTTACCGTCGATGGAGGGCGCGCGGATCCCCGGGTGCAGGACAGCCAGCGCAGCAGCGAACCGATCGCGGATGCGGGCGCCGCTTTCGCCGCTGAACTCGGCATCTCCGGTACGGAGCGCATCACCACCGGAACTGCCCCGACCGGTGCAACCCTCCTCGGCGAAGTAAAGTCCCAGCCGGTGCGGGCACTGGTCGCGTACATGCTGCCGGTCTCCGACAACACCCTTGGCGAATACCTGGCACGGCAGACCTCGAAGGTTGCGGGCAACACCGGATCCGCAGCCTCCCTCGCGAAGGTGATACCGACCGCCCTCGCAAAATTTGGTCTGTCGACGGACGGAATGACCATCCGCGACGGATCGGGGCTCAGTGACAAAAACGCGGTGCCCGCCGCATTCGTTGCGCAACTGATGGCGAAGGTGTCGGCCGGCCAGCAGAATCTGAATCTCGTCTATGACGCGCTGCCGATCTCTGGAAAGACCGGAACTCTCACCAACCGCTTCACCGGGGCAAACGCGGGCGCCCGCGGTGCAATCAACGCGAAGACCGGCTGGATTGCGACCGAGAATTCCCTCGCTGGTGTCGTGCACGCCACAGACGGCGCAACCCTGGCCTTTGCGTTATATGCGCTTGGAGCCGTCAACAACCGCACCATCGCGGCGCTGGACACCATCACAACAGCACTGTTCACCTGCGGCAACAACCTCTCGAATAACTGATCCATGACCCGCGCGCTCTTCATCATCGATGTTCAGAACGACTTCACCGAGGGTGGTGCCCTCGGCGTCGAGGGTGGGGCCGCGGTTGCAGCGGGCATTACGCGCTACCTGGCGCAGCATCCGGATCGCTATGACACGGTATTTGCCTCGCGCGACTGGCACGATGGCGACAATGACAACGGCGGCCACTTCGCCACAGGTCCCTTGGGCGCGCCGAATGCCCCGGACTTCGTCACCACCTGGCCGGTGCACTGCGTGGCTGGCACGACCGGGGCCGAGTACCACCCGGCGCTCACCCTTTCGGCGGTGACGGTGGGGGTGCGTAAGGGTCAGGGTCGCCCTGCCTACTCGATCTTCGAGGGGGTGACGGACGATGGCGAGTCGCTGCTGCAGAAGCTCGATGGCTTCGGTGTCGACGAGGTGCACGTCGTGGGCATCGCCACCGATTACTGCGTGCTCGCCTCAGCGCTGGATGCGGTGGCGGCTGGCCGAACCGTTCGAGTTCTCAACGACCTTATTGCGGGGGTCGATCCCGTTTCGAGCGCCCTCGCTCTCACCCGGCTGGCGGCGGCCGGCGTGCGGATCGAAAGCTCGGCACAAAACTAGACTTGAGCTTATGAGTGCGATCTCCGAATCCGACCTGCTGTCCCGTGTGCCCGACCGACTCTTTATCGGCGGAGAGTGGGTGGAATCCACCTCGGGGCGGTCGATCGAGGTGGTGGACCCCTCGACCGGGCTGGTGATCAAGACCATCGCAGACGCATCCATTGCCGACGGCGCACGGGCCATGGATGCTGCCGTCGCCGCCCAGGACTCGTGGGCGGCGACCGCGCCACGGGTGCGCGGCGAGATCCTGCGCAGAGCGTTCGATCTCCTGCAGGAACGGGCCGAGGATTTCGCTCTACTGATGACTCTCGAGATGGGGAAGCCGCTCGCCGAATCGCGCGGTGAAGTCACCTACGGCGGTGAGTTTCTTCGCTGGTTCAGCGAGGAGGCGGTGCGGATCGGTGGCCACTACGGGGTGAATCCCGAGGGTACCGGGCGCATGTTCGTCACCCGCTTCCCGGTCGGGCCCTCATTTCTCATCACTCCGTGGAACTTCCCGCTCGCGATGGCGACCCGCAAAATCGCGCCGGCAATCGCGGCGGGGTGCACCGCGGTGGTGAAGCCGGCTGAACTCACTCCGCTCACCACCCTGTACTTTGCGAAGCTCCTCGAGGAGTCCGGACTGCCGAAGGGCGTGCTGAACATCATCACGACCTCGACCTCTGGCGAGGTCTCGGCGCCGATCATCGCGGATCCACGCCTGCGCAAGCTCAGTTTCACCGGGTCGACTCCCGTGGGGGTCCGCCTGCTCAAACAGGCCGCAGACAACGTGCTGCGCACCTCGATGGAGCTCGGCGGCAATGCTCCATTCCTGGTGTTCGAGGATGCCGACCTCGACGCCGCCGTTGACGGCGCCATGATCGCCAAGTTCCGTAACATCGGCCAGGCGTGCACGGCGGCGAACCGGTTCATCGTGCACGAGTCCATCGCTGAGGAGTTCGCCGAAAGGGTGACCGCACGTGTCAGTGCCCTGACAATCGGGCGCGGAACCGAAGTGGGTGTGTCCATCGGGCCGCTCATCAATGCGGGTGCTGTCGCCAAGGCGAAGACCCTGGTGGACGACGCGGTGGCGCGCGGGGCGACCGTGCTTACCGGTGGTGCACCCGTTGGCCGCGACGGAACTTTCTTCGCGCCGACCGTGATCATCGGCGTGACGCCCGGCAGCGACATCCTGCACGAGGAGATCTTCGGGCCGGTGCTGTCGATTACGACCTTCACCGACGAGGCGGATGCGGTGGCCAAGGCCAACGACACCCAGTACGGCCTGGTGAGCTACGCCTTCACGCGCGATCTCGCCCGCGGACTTCGACTGATCGACAGCATCCAGACCGGAATGATGGGGCTCAACGTCGGGGTCGTCTCCAACGCGGCGGCACCCTTCGGCGGAGTCAAGCAGTCCGGCCTCGGCCGCGAGGGCGGCACCGTCGGTATCGATGAGTACCTCGAGACGAAATACGTGCTCGCGCCACACACGGTCGCGTGAGCGTCATCGAGATCGCGGATCTCTCCGATCTGCGGCTCGCCGACTACTCCCATCAGACCGATGTGGCACTCAAAAAATCACGAGGCACCGAGCACGGTCTCTATATCGCAGAGTCGGCTCTCGTGCTGCAGCGGGCGCTCGCGGCCGGTCATCGCGCGCGCTCGGTACTCGCCCTCGGCAACACCGTCGATGAGGCTCGTGCGCTGGTCGGGGCGGAGGTGCCGATCTTCTCTGGCCCGAGCGCACTTCTCGAGGAGCTCACCGGGTATCTGCTTCACCGTGGACTGATCGCGGCGATGCACCGCCCGGCGCTTGCGTCGGTACCGTCGCTGCTCGAGAATGCCCGACGCGTAATCATCCTCGAGAATGTGGCTGACCCCACCAATGTCGGCGCCATCTTTCGTTCCGTCGCGGCGATCGGAGCGGATGCTGTATTTGTCACTCCGCGCTGCTCCGACCCGTTCTATCGCCGCGCTATCCGAGTGTCGATGGGCACAGTGCTGCAGGTGCCGTGGACCCGGCTCGGGGACTGGCCGTCTGCTCGGCAGCTGCTCACGGCATCCGGATTCCAGATCGCGGCACTGGCACTGAGCGCGGATGCCGTGAGCCTGCGTGACTTCGAGGCGCCCGAGAAACTCGCGCTTGTGCTCGGCGCCGAGGGAGAGGGCCTCACGCCGGAAGCTCTCGCCAATGCCGACACCGTTGTGCAGATTCCCATGGCGCACGGCATCGATTCGCTCAATGTCGCGGCTACTGCAGCGGTGGCGATGTGGGCGCTCGCCTGACCCCCTTCGCCACAGACCGGGCCCGCAGGACAACCCATTATTCAGGAAGATGTGTGAATGGAGAGGCGGATGGGTCAGGAGACGACCCCTCTCGCCTCATTTTCCACACTAGCCACATACCCTCCTGAATGATGGAGGCCTGCGGATGAGTCGCACTGCAGCCCGGCCGGGCTCAGACCAGCAGCTGGTGCTTCGCGAGCTTGCGGTAGAGCGGGGTGCTTTTCACCAGTTCCGAATGGGTGCCGACGCCGACGACGCGTCCGTGGTCGAGCACCACGATCTGGTCAGAGTCGACCACGGTGGATAGGCGGTGCGCGATGACGATGAGCGTACGGTTCTCGGCCACTGCGTCGATCGCTTCGCGCAGTAGCTGCTCGTTGAGACCGTCGAGCGACGAGGTCGACTCATCAAGCAGCAGGATGGGCGGGGCAGCGAGCAGGGTGCGCGCGATGGCGAGACGTTGACGTTCGCCGCCGGACAGCATCACTCCCTCTTCGCCGACCGCGGCATTCAGGCCATGTTCGCTGCGCTCCAGCACCTCGGTGAGGTTCACGTCGTGCAACACCCTGATGCACTCTTCGTCAGTGGCATGGGGCGCCCCGAGGGTGAGGTTGTCGCGCAGGGAACCGGCGAGCACTGGCGCATCCTGCTCCACATAGCCGATCTGGGCACGCAGGGCTTCGCGATCGAGTCCGCGGATATCGAGGCCACCGAGCCGCACGAGACCCTCGGTCGGGTCATAGAAACGTTCGATGAGCGCCAGGATTGTGCTCTTGCCTGCGCCAGAGGGTCCGACCAGGGCGGTGCGCTGGCCGCGCGGAGCGTCGAAGGAGACGCCGTGGAGGACGGTGAGGTCCTTGCGCGCGCCATCGGGAACTTCTGCATCGTCTTGGCCCGGCACACCGTTGTCTGCGCCGGCAAGCACGGGTGGCGCCGGGTAGGTGAAGACCACGTCATGGAAGCTGATCGCGGCATCCGAGGGGAGCGGCGCCGCGGGTTCGATGGCACCGTCGAGCTCGGCCTCGCTCGGCAGGGCAACAATCTCCTGGATGCGGCCGAGTGCCCCGAGAGCCTGGTTCACCGAGGTGATTGCGCCGAAGGCCTGGCCGAGCGGCATGATCAGCATGAACAGGAAGAAGATGAAGGCCACGAGATTGGCGATGGTGATTGCCCCGCTCGCCACCCGGAAGCCACCGACCCCAAGCACAACGAGCAGCGATACCTGCAGGGCGATTCCGGCGATTGGAACGACGAGAGCGGAGATTTTTGCCACCTGGATCCCCATCTCCCATGCACCCTTCGCGTCCTTCTCGATTGCGGCCGTCTCGCGGTCGGTGGCATTGGAGGCACGCACGGTGCGGATGGCTCCGAGTGCACGTTCCACGGACGAGGCGAGATCCCCGACCCTCTCCTGCTGCTTACGGCTCGCGACCCGCACTCTTCGCGACAGGAGCACCACCGTGACTACGGAGACGGCGATTACGAGCACGGTGAGTCCGAGGAGTACCGGATCGATGACCAGCATCGCGATCAGTGCACCGAGAAAAATGAGGGAGCCACCGACCGCATCCACGAGGCCCTGAGTCAGAACCGCGTAGAGCAGTGTGGTGTCTGATCCGACTCGGGACACCAGATCACCGGTGCGTCGGGTGTCGAATTCGCTGATCGGGAGGCGAAGCATCCGCCGCACCAACTGTCTGCGGGCGGAGAGCACGACGCTCGTTCCGGTGCGCTGGAGCAGATAGTGCTGCACGCCCGAGAGCAGGGCAGAGATCACGACGAGCGCCACAAGCACGACGACGAGGGCACCGAGCGGCTCATTCTTCTGCACGCGTGAGATCACTTGGCTCACCAGCAACGGCTGCCCGAGCGAGGTGGCGGCTCCAAGCACACTCAGCGCGATCACGATGCCGAGAACCTTCTTGTGCTCGAGCAGATAGGGCAGCAGCTGGCTGAAGCCCGCCCGCGGCCCGTCGTCTGGCTTGGGGCGGGTAAACGGAGAGCGTGCTCGGGGGGAGTGCGTGCTGGTGCTCATGATGTCTTTTCGAATGGCCGGGGCGAACAGTCAAGCTTAGGCATGCTGTCTATCGACAGGCGTACTCCGCAGGGAGCATGGGAGCTGCGTGCACTCGGTCAGGGGGAGTTGTTAGTCTGCATTATCGTGCCTCAACCTGTCATTGCAGCCTCGCTCCTCACAAAGAAGTACAAGGAATTCGCCGCTGTCGATGGCATTTCTTTCGAGGTAGAGCCGGGGGAGTCATTCGGGCTACTCGGACCAAACGGTGCCGGAAAATCAACGACGATGCGGATGGTCGGCGCAGTCTCCACGCGCACGAGCGGGAGCCTGAGCATCCTCGGCCTCGATCCCAACGATCATGGGCCAGAGATCCGGGCGCAGCTCGGTGTTGTTCCCCAGCAGGACAACCTCGATATGGATCTGCGCGTTCGTGACAACCTCATCGTTTACGGGCGGTATTTCGGAATGAGCCTGTCGTCGTGCGCGGCCAAGGCCGAGGAACTGCTCGAGTTCGCTCAACTGGCGGATCGCAAGAAGTCAAAGGTCGGTGACCTCTCCGGCGGTATGAAGCGCCGGCTCACCATCGCAAGGTCGCTGATGAATGATCCGAAGGTGCTGCTGCTCGACGAGCCGACAACGGGTCTTGATCCGCAGGCGCGCCACATCCTCTGGGACCGGCTGTTCCGGCTAAAGGAGCAGGGCACCACGCTCCTTCTCACCACCCACTACATGGATGAGGCCGAGCAACTCTGCGACCGTCTCGTGGTTGTGGACAAGGGCGCGATCATGGCCGAGGGAGCCCCGGCCGATCTCATCCGCAGCTACTCGACCCGCGAGGTCGTCGAACTGCGCTTTGGCTCAGAGCTCAACGCGTCCGTCGCCGAACAGCTCGTGGGAATCGGTGACCGGGTAGAGGTACTGCCCGACCGCATCCTGATCTACACCGACGATGGTGACGGCGACCTCGGCTGGATCGTGGCCAAGGGTCTCACACCGATCACCAGCCTTGTGCGCCGGTCGAGCCTCGAGGATGTTTTCCTGCGGCTGACCGGGCGGAGCCTGATCGAATGACTGCACTTGTCGGTCCCGCCGCGGCCAATTTCGCGGCACCGAAGCCGCGCCGGTACGGATCGTGGTACGTCGCTGAGCATCGCATCCGCGGCATTCGGAGCTATTACAAGACGCTGCTTTTCACGGCGATCGGCAGCCCGTTCATGTATTTGTTCGCCCTCGGAGTGGGGCTTGCCACCCTCGTCGATAAAAATAATGGCCTCGGCGGTACCAGCTACCTCGTCTTCGTCGCCCCCGCTCTCATCGTGTCGGCTGCGGTCACGGCGGCCGTGCAGGAATGCACCTATCCGATCCTTACGGGATTCACCTGGAACCCGATCTTTCTCGGAATGAACGCCGCGCCGCTCTCAGGAAACCAGATCACCAACGGCATTTTCATCGCCGTGCTCGCTCGACTGCTGCCGACCACCCTTATCTACTACCTGGTGATGCTCACCTTTTCGGCTGTGCCGTCGCCGCTCGGGGTGCTCGACATCCCGATCGCAATTCTCACCGGCATGTCTTTCGGACTGGTGGTGGCCAGTTATATATCGACAGTGGAGAAAGATGTCGGCCAGCCCGCCTTCATCCAGCGCTTCATCGTCATCCCACTCTTTCTGTTCTCCGGCACCTTCTTTCCGCTGGCCCAGATGCCCATCTACCTGCAGTGGATCGGATGGATCTCTCCGCTCTGGCACGGAACCCAGCTCAGCCGAGTAGTGAGTTATGGAGCGGTCGAACCCGGCTGGCTCACCCTCGTGCACGTGCTGTATCCGCTCGGCCTCTGCATCTTTGGCTGGCGGCGCACGCAGATCGTCGTGACCCGGAGGCTCAACAAATGACCGCCACTGAGACCTTCGCTCCGACTCGTCCGACTCGTCCGACGCCTCGCACCGGCGGAATCCGTGCGCTCTATGCCGGCAACTCGCGGGCGGTGATCGGGCGCGGGCTGCTCGCGACCCGGAGCTCCAACTGGCTCATCGTGGTGAGCGGATTCTTCGAGCCGGTGTTCTACCTGCTGTCACTCGGCATCGGTCTCGGCGCACTGGTGGGCTCTGTCTCGACCACCACCGGGCAGCCGGTCTCGTACGCGGCCTTTATCGCACCAGCGCTCCTCGCGGTCTCGGCGATGAACGGGGCAATCTACGACTCCACCTGGAATGTCTTCTTCAAGATGCAGTACTCCAAGCTCTACGAGGGGATGCTCGCAACATCCCTCGGCCCGCTCGATGTCGCGCTCGGCGAAATCTTCCTCGCCCTGCTGCGCGGGGCGGTGTATGCCACCGGTTTCCTCATCGTGATGCAGGTGCTCGGACTCAACCTGTCGTGGACCGCCGTGCTCGCTATCCCGGCGGTGCTACTGATCGCTTTCGGGTTCGCGAGCCTCGGGATGGCCATCACCAGCTACATGAAGAGCTTTCAGCAGGTGGACTGGGTCAACTTCGTTCTTCTGCCGATGTTCCTCTTCTCGGCGACCTTCTACCCGCTGAGCGTCTACCCGCAGGGTATCCAGTTTGTCATTCAGGCGCTGCCGCTGTGGCACGGCGTCGAGCTCGTGCGCGGCCTCACTACTGGCGCGCTGAGCATCGCGATGCTCGGGCACGTGCTGTATTTCGTCGTGATGATCGTCGGTGGACTCATCTTCACAACGCGCCGACTCCGTGCGCTGTTCCTCGACTGAGCTGTTCCTCGACTGCTTACCCCGTCGGCCAGAGGTTCCTCGACTGGGCCTGTTCCTCGACTGGGTCTGCCCTCCACCTCCCGTTTTTCCTACCACCCACCACTGCAAACACCGAGGTGGTCGTAAAAACGGGAGGTGGATGCGTGGGGCTCACCCCGTGAACACCGAGGTGGTCGTAAAAACGGGAGGTGGATGCGTGGGGCGGTGCTACTCCACAATGGTCGTGAAGTCGCTGTCGCGGGTCTCGCGCGTCAGTCTGAGGGCGACGAGCGTGATCACCGCCGCCAGCGAGAGGTAGACGCCGACGAGAATCGTGCTGCCTCCTGCCAGCGCCCAGAGCGCAAGTGCGATGTACGGTGCGACCGCCGCACCGAGGATGCTCGAAAAGTTATAGCTGATGCCCGAACCGGTGTATCGCACGTTTGTTGCAAACAGCTCCGGCAACTGGGCACCCATCGGCCCGAAGGTGAGACCCATGAGGGAGAACCCCAGGATGAGCCAGGCCATGACGCCCACGATGCCGCCGCCAGAAAGTGGCACGAACAGCAGACCGAAGACGATGATGCCGATCGTGACGACACTCAGCATCCGGCGCCGACCGAACCGTTCGGCGAGCGGGCCGGATACAAGGGTGAAGATTCCGAAGAACACCACCCCGATAATCAGCATGATGAGGAACTCATTGCGGGTGTACCCGAGGCCGGCCACAAAGCTGGAGGGAACAAACGGCTTGCCAGCGGCCTTCGCGGCGGCGGCGGCAACATCCATTGTCTTCGCGGCGGTGCCAAAGGCCAGTGTGAAGGTGGTCATCAGGTAAAAGAGCACGTAGGTGGCGAGCATGATGAAGGTGCCGAGGATGAGCTGCCTCCAGCTGGTGCGGAAGACCAGGGCCAGCGGTACCCGTGCCACTGCGCCCTTCTCGATCACCTGTGTGAACGCCGGCGCCTCGACGAGCCGGAACCTCACATACAGGCCGACCAACACGAGCAGTGCACTCGCGAGGAACGGGATGCGCCAGCCCCATGCGGCGAAGGCCTCCGGGCTCATCGTGAGATTGAGCACGAGGAAGAGCGTGTTGGCGACGATGAATCCGATTGGGGCGCCCAGCTGTGGGAAGGTGCCGTAGATCGCACGCTTGCCGGCCGGGGCATTCTCGGTGGCGAGCAGCGCCGCTCCGCTCCACTCTCCGCCGAGGCCGATGCCCTGGGCGAAACGGAAGATCACGAGCAGAAGTGGCGCAAGCACGGTCCAGCCGGGAGTGGATGCCGAGGGCAGACAGCCGATCAAGAAGGTAGCAATCCCCATTGTGAGCAGTGACGCGATGAGCGTGCCCTTGCGTCCGATGCGGTCGCCGAAGTGGCCGAACAGTATCGAACCGAGGGGCCGGCCGATGAATGCCGCCCCGAACACGGCGAAGGAACTGAGCAGAGCGGTCGCGGGTGCTTGCGCGGGGAAGAACAGGGCAGGGAACACGAGCACCGCAGCGGTGGCGTAGACGTAGAAGTCGTAGAACTCGATGGAGGTGCCAATGAGACTCGCGAGAATCACCCGGGAGCGCGGATTGGCGGGGGTGGCAGCCGCATCATAAGCCGAAGCCGAAGCCGAAGCAGAAGCAGATTGGGCGGTGCGGGTATCGGACGTCGCGGTGCTACTCGCGGTGCTACTCGCGGTGCTACTCGCGGTAGCGCTGGCGTCGGGTGTGGCGTCGGATGAAGACATGGGGGAGTGCTCCCTTGTGACGAGAATGACCGTCTGATGACTCTATCCCCCGCTTGAGGGGCAGGCCGGTGGTCGTGAAGTGGCCATCCATCCACCATTTTTCTCACCACCTCCCACCGTAAACAGGGAGGTGGTCGCAAAAACGGGAGGTGGATGCGCGGGCCGGCATTGGAAACGGGAGGTGGATGCGCGGGCCGGGTCTCGAGTGCTACCCGTCGTCCTGCGCGCGCCACCGCGTGAACAGTGCCGACGTGTCGCTCACGAAGGTGCCGCGGGCCACCGTGCGCCCGCAGTCATAGACCCGCAGCGTGGCCGTCTTCGCGTCGGCGAACCCCAGGGTGATGTCGGTGATGAGGCCCCCGGTGCACACGTCGTTGAGCGTTTCGTCGAAACGCGTGACATCGATCCGGTACTTCGACGCGATGGCAGTGAAGGCGGCGATGCGTGAGGCATCCGACGTCTCATGCGACGACCCCGAGAATCCCTTGACCGATTTCGACTGGCTGTACGTGATGTCGGTGATCGAGGTGACTGTCGACCGAGAGCCCACAGTGGTGGCCACGATAAGCACGACCAGCGCCGTGATCACCACAGCGGCGACGGCAACGATGAGTCGCGCTTGTGGCCGCATCGGCGGCCGCACCTCAGGCCGGTTCGATGACGGAGTGATCGCCGCTAAAGCGCAGGACCGTGCCCGGTTCCCTCAGGAAGACCATGTAAGTGAACCCTGCGGAGAGCACGATCCCGATGACAATGGCGACGGCAATCAGGAGCTTGAATGGGTTACTCACGCCCTCAGCCTACCGGTCGGCACTGTTCGCGGATCAGCCGCGGAGGTCGCGGAGAATGACGGCCGTCGCGAGCGCCGCCTCTGCCGCCTCTGCACCCTTGTCCTCTTTCGACCCGGGCAGTCCCGCCCGGTCGAGTCCCTGCTGTTCGTTCTCCAGGGTGAGCACACCGAAGCCCACGGGCTTGCCGGTGAGGATAGCCACCTGGGTAAGACCGCTTGTCGCAGCATCCGACACGAACTCGAAATGCGGGGTACCGCCGCGGATGATCACGCCGAGCGCGACCACCGCATCCGCCCCGGCGTCGAGGGCAGCCTTGCTCACCACGGGAAGCTCGAAGCTACCGGGCACCCACAGCTCTGTCACCTCTGCCCCGGATGCCGCGAGCACCCGATGCGCGCCGGCCAGGAGTCCGTCGGTAATGACCTTATGCCAGCGCCCTGCGACGATCGTGATCGCCAGGCCCGTGCCGTCGGTGATGATCTCCGGTGCGCCGTCGCCGCTCATGAGAAGTGTCCCCGCGGGGTTTCGAGAATGGGCTGGCGGTCCCGCACAGGCTGGTCGCTGTCGCCGCGCAACTCGGGAGTGCTGGGAAGGATATGGCCCATCCGGTCCCGTTTCGTCTCGAGGTACTGCTCATTGAAGGCTCCGACCCCCACCACAAGTGGCACCTGCTCTGTCACGATGATTCCCCTATCCCGCAGTTGACGCAGTTTTTCCGGATTGTTGGTGATCGCGCGCACTTCCGTGAGCCCGAGGTCCTCAAGGATCGACACCGCCGCACTGTAGTCGCGACCGTCGACCGGGAAGCCGAGAGCGAGGTTCGCATCGAGGGTATCGAGCCCGTCTTCCTGAAGCCGGTAGGCCTTCAGCTTATTGATGAGTCCGATACCCCGGCCCTCATGTCCGCGCATGTAGATCACGACCCCGCCCTCGGCCTGGATCTGGTCGAGCGCAGCATCCAATTGCGGCCCGCATTCGCACCTGAGTGATTGGAAGACTTCCCCGGTGAGGCATTCCGAGTGCACCCGGATCAGGGCGCCGTTATGCGGAGTACCACTGATGATGGCGAGGTGGTCGGCTCCGGTCAACCGGTCCCGATACGCACGGAAACGAAATGAACCGTGGCTGGTGGGGATGGTCGTCTCTACTTCGAAGGTCACCCGCGATGCCTCCCAAAGCGGCACCGCCACCGGCACCGGGGTTGTGCCGTGCTGGGTCTGGAGATAATCGATGAGCGATTCGATGGTGATGACAATGATGCCCTCGCGTTCGCCGAGTTGGATAAGACCGGGCAGCCGCATCATCTCGCCGTCTTCCGCGACGATTTCCGAGATGACACCGACCGGCGTGAGACCGGCGAGCTTGAGAAGGTCGATGGTCGCCTCGGTGTGGCCATTCCGCTCACGCACCCCCCCATCCCTGGCCCGAAGCGGCATGATGTGCCCCGGGCGGTGAACACTCGATGGAGTGGAGTCGAGGTCCGCAAGCACGCGCAGAGTGTACGCACGGTCTGCGGCGCTGATTCCGGTGCTGATCCGATCCGCGGCATCCACCGAGACGGTGTAATTGGTGCCACGCGGATCCTCGTTGTTCGCGACCATGAGCGGCAGTTCTAGGCGGTCGGCGATCTCGTTGGTCATCGGAGCGCAGATGAAGCCGGAGCTGTTGCGCACAAGCCAAGCGAGCCATTCCTGGCTGGCGAACTGGGCGGCGAGCACGACGTCGCCCTCATTTTCCCGGCCCTCGTCATCGACGACGATGATCGGCTTACCCGCCCGCAGTTCTTCGAGGGCGGTGGGGATATCGGCGAGACTCATGACTCGCTCCTTCCGGTTGTGGTTGATGCCAGCTCTGCGAGACGTGCAACATGGCGCGCCAGGATGTCGGTCTCGATGTTGACGGCGTCCCCGATGGCTTTGAGCCCGAGGGTCGTCACTGCGAGGGTTTCGGGAATGAGGGAGACCTCGAACCAGTCGGTGCCAACGGCGCTCACCGTGAGTGAGACCCCGTCTACCGCGATCGAGCCCTTGCGGGCGACCAGGGGTGCGACCTCCGGCGAGAGGGAGAACCTCAGCACTCTCCAGACGCTTCCCTCGGTGACGCTGAGAAGCGTGCTGGTGCCGTCGATATGCCCCTGCACGATGTGGCCGCCGAGCCGGTCGCCGACGAGGGCCGCGCGCTCGAGATTGACCCGGGATCCGGTGGTGACTCCGGAGAGTGTCGACATGGCAATCGTCACGGCCATCACATCGGCGGTAAACCAGTCCTCGCCCCGGTCCACCACGGTGAGGCAGACTCCGCTGACCGAAATAGAGTCACCGTGGGCCGCATCCGATACGGCGAGAGGCCCGCGGATCGTGAGGCGGGCGGCATCCGTCGTCGGCTGCCAGTCGAGAACCTCGCCGAGTTCTTCGATGATTCCGGTGAACATCAGATGCCTTCCTGTGCATGGTCGTGAGGTGCGCGGTCGTGAGGTGCGCGGTCGTGAGGTGCGCGGTCGTGGGGTGCGCGGTCGTGAGGTGCGCGGTCGTGAATGGGCTGGCTACCGTCGGTAACCGGCCGTGCGACGACCAGCAGATCGTCGCCCAGCCGTTCGACCCGATCGATCGTCAATCGCCTGGCGTCTCCGATACCGCCGACGCCGATGTCGGTGAGGGCGAGTCGTGTGCCGCCAAGCAGCACCGGCGCGAGATAGACCAGATACTCGTCGACGAGACCAGCTGTGACGAAAGCACTTGTGAGCGTTGGGCCCCCCTCGACGAAGGCGTGGCGGATGCCCCGCACAAACAGATCGGCGAGAATCATCGGCAGATCCCGGGTTCCGCTGATGATCGGGGCGTGCGGATGCCGGTACACCTGGGAGTCAACGGGGATCGTGCGTTCGCCGATTACCACCGGAATGGGCTGGTGCGACATCAGCGCTTCGGTCTCGTCGCGGGCGGTGAGGCTCGGATTGTCGGCCAGCACCGTACCGGTGCCCACGATGATGGCATCACACTGCCCACGTTGTTCGTGAGCGTTCTGTCGTGCGGCAGTGCCGGTGATCCACTGGCTGGAGCCGTCCGCCGCGGCCGCGCGTCCGTCCAGGCTCGACGCCCACTTCACGCTGATGAAAGGGCGACCCAAGCGTTCGGCAGTGAGCCAGACGCGCATTGCTTCGGATGTCTCATCCGCCAGCACCCCGCACTCGACGAGCACCCCGGCCTCACGCAACCGCTCAGCACCACCACCCGAATGTTCACCCGGGTCGGACACGGCGTAAACGACGCGCGCGACTCCCGCAGTGATGAGTGCTTCGGTGCAGGGACCCGTGAGCCCACGGTGGTTGCATGGCTCGAGGGAGACTACGGCGGTGAGACCGGTGTGACCCGCGACGCGGGAGAGCGCGTCAACCTCCGCATGGGGCGTACCCGCCCCGCGGTGCCAGCCTTCGGAGACGATGGTGCCGTCGGCATCCGTCAGCACACAGCCGACCTGCGGATTTACTCCGGACGCCGGCCCATTGGCGGCGAGCACGAGGGCGCGCCGCATCAGCGCCTCGTACGCTGTGCCTGCTGCCGCAGGGGTCATCCGGTGGTCTCAAATCTTCGTGTCGAAGACGGACTCCGGGCCGATGTCGACGGTCGCCGACAGCGTTCGTGCGCGCTCGAAAGCGAACACGCGTGCTACCTCTCATCCGGACTGAGAAGCTCTTTCGAGCCTCATTACCGTCGGTCTCGGAATTTCACCGAGTCAACCGCTACTTCCGATTCTTCGAAAGGCGCGGGTCGCGGACTATAACCGCCGGTTCGGACTTTCACCGACCCCGGAGCACGTATTAATGTTTCTCAGTCTATCTAACCCGCCTGCGCTGACAATATTCCTCGCTATTAGTCCATCGCGGCAAGCTGACCCGCGGTGATCTCGTCCACCACGAGGTCGGTGATCACCCCGGTTGCGACAGCCCCGCGCAGGGCCGCGAGCTTGGCCTGGCCGGAGACCACAGCGATCCGGCGGGGTGCTTTCATCAACACGGTGAATCCGGGGCCACTCGATCGGGCATTGAGTGGAATGTCGTTATGGCTGCCGTCCGCGCGGAAGAAGATTGTGGCGATGTCCCCGACCACGTGCGCGCGGGCCAGGTCGTCATAGTCCGCGCGGTCGAGGTAGCCACCGGCGTAGACATGGCTTGGCACATCGGCACTCGGTGATCCGATGCCGAACACCGCGACATCCATCCGTCGCTGCACGGCGAGCACCCGTGCGGTGCTGCGCTCCCGCCAGAATGCCTCTTTGGTGGCCGGGTCATCGAAGAACGCGGGCACTGGGAACTGCTGCACCGTGGCTCCGAAGGCGGCACCGAAACGTCCGATGATCTCGCTTGCGTAGACCAAACCGGTGGTGTGGGCATTGCCAGCGCCGTTGAGTTGAACGACCTGGGTGTTGCGCACAGGCTTACGTACGAGATGTCGGCTGACCGACGCGATCGTCGATCCCCACGCCACTCCAACAATCATGGTCGAGTCGACAAAGTCGGTGAGAATCCGTGCAGCGGACATCGCAACACGGTCGAGGCGGTCGATCTCGGTCACGGCATCCCCGGTGGGCACGATGTGGGCGGTGAGACCGAATCGGTCATGCAACTGGTGCTGCAGCTGGGTGAGTTGGTCGATTGGTGAGTGGAGGCGGATCTCCACAAGCCCGGAATCCCGGGCGAAGGCGATGAGCCGACTCACGGACGACCGGGAAATCGTCAGCTCTGAGGCGATGGCATCCATTGTGAGGTTTTGAATGTAGTAGAGGTGGGCCGCGCGCATCGCCTCAGCAGTGCGGCCGTCGCCTTCATTCTCGAAAATGTTCATCTGCACATCCGTTCATGAGCGTTGGAATTTCTCTCCAGGCAATGCATGCTCAGTGTATGACTTCCTCAACCCCACGAACCGACGTCGTTTCCCTCATTCAGCACCCGCGTTCCCAGGTGCTGGTGATCGGGGGAGGCATCAATGGTGCCGCCACCTTCCGCGAGCTTGCACTTCAAGGCGTCGACGTCACACTGATCGAGCGTGGCGACTACATTTCCGGCTCCTCCGCGGCGTCGTCACACATGATCCACGGTGGCATCCGCTACCTCGAGAACGGCGAGTTCCGGCTTGTCCGCGAGGCGGTCCAGGAGCGCAACCGGCTACTGAAGACTGCACCGCATTACGTGAAGCCGCTGCAGACGACCATTCCGATCTTTTCGCTGTTCTCGGGTATCGCCGCAGCGCCGCTGCGATTCCTCACCCACAAGCAGAGCAGCACAACTGAGCGGGGAGCCCTGCTCATCAAAGTGGGACTCGCTCTCTATGACTCTTTCTCCCGCGACGGGGGCAGCGTGCCACGCCACGAGTTCCACGGCCGCCGCAAATCGCTCGCTCACCAGCCCGCGCTCAACCCCGACCTCAAGTACACCGCCACCTACTATGACGCCGTGATGGTGCATCCCGAGCGCCTCGGCCTCGACGTGCTCCTCGACGGCGTGGCCGCGGGCGGTCGTGCCGCAAACTACGTCGAAGCGGTGGGCGCTGTGGACGGCGGGGTACTGGTGCGCGACCTGGTTACCGGCGATGAATTCGTGCTCTCCGCCGACGTCGTCGTGAACACCTCGGGCCCCTGGACCGACCTCACCAACGGCGCCCTCGGTGCACCGACTACGTTCATGGGCGGCACGAAGGGCTCGCACATCGTGGTCGACAATCCGGAGTTGCTTGCCGCGACGAAGGGCCGTGAATTGTTCTTGGAGAACGCGGACGGCCGTGTCGTTCTGGTTTGCCCGATCAAGGGCCGCGTGCTCATTGGCACGACCGATGTGGATGCCGACCCCCGCGATCCGATGATCGAGACAGACGAAGACACCGACTACTTCTTCAAGCTCGTCTCCCGCGTGTTCCCGGGAGTGGCACTCGACCGCTCGCAAATCGTCTTCACCTATGCGGGCATCCGCCCCCTTCCCCGCCACGACGATGAAGCTCCCGGCTTCGTCTCCCGCGATTACCGCATCGAGAAGAGCAACTTCGGCGGCTCTCCGCTGCTCAGCCTGGTCGGTGGAAAGTGGACCACCTTCCGCGCCCTCGGAGAGCACATGACCAACGACGTACTCGCGATCCTGAAGCGCGCGCGCACCGCCTCCACCACGACCTTGTCAATCGGCGGCGGAGTGGGCTTCCCCACCACCGAGCCCACCCGAAATGACTGGATCCAATCCCATGCGGTCGGCGTGAGTCGTTCCCGGGTGGCCGAGTTGCTCACCCGCTATGGCACCAGGGCGACCGAGTTCATCGCGGCGATCATCGAAGGAAACGATGTCGCCCTGCGCACGGCCCCGAACTACACAACCACCGAGCTGGATCACCTCGTGCGCACGGAAAGTGTCGTGCACCTCATAGACGTACTGCTTCGTCGCACTGACCTCGCGTTCATCGGTGCCGTTACCGGCCCGATGATCGACGAGCTGGCGACCATCGTCGGCGGGTCTCTTGGTTGGACCAGCGAACAGTGTGCGGCCGAGATTGTCGCGACTCGTGAAATCCTCACCACGATGCACGGTCAGGCTTTCACCGAACAGGCTGCGGTCGCCGGCTAGTCCGGTCCATCCGCGGGGTGCGGGGCATCAGGTGTGGAACGCCAGCAGGCGTGGCACGCCGTTGCGACACTGGACAGTGCGCCTAAGCGGTGTGCTTACAACGGCCATCCGGGATGCTCGACACGAGGCGCAGCCACCCGCAACACCCCGTGCCAGGAGTCTGGATGCGTGCCGTCACGAAACGTCAGCGTGGTTGGCCTCTCGCCGGTGAATTCGAAGCCCGACTTGCGGGCAACGGAGACGGATGCCGCATTGCCGGCGACACATTCCCAGGCGATCTCGGTGAGGTCGAATTCGCTGGCGAGCCACTCCGTCACGGCAACGACAGCCTCGGTCATCAGCCCTTTTCCGCGGTGAGGCGCACCGAGCCAAAAACCGATGTCACCGAGCTCCCGGCGCCAGCCGATAACCCCGATGAGCGGGCCCTCCTCGCTGGTGCGTAGCGCCCAGGTGAGCTCGTCACCGGAGAGCCATCCGCCGGGAACGGCCCGGTACAGGAAGAAGTCGGCATGCCGAAGCTCATAGGGCCACGGCAGTGTCATCAGTGTTTCGAAGAGCGGATCGCGGCAGTACTCTGCGACCGCAAATCGGTCGGAGAGCACCGGCGAATCGAGCCACAGTCGTTCCGTTCGAAGTACCGGCGCGGGCACCTTCATCCCTTGGGTAACAGGCCGATGCGATCGTAGACATTCGCCAGGGTCGCATCGGCGATGGCGGCTGCTCGATCGGCATTGCTGGCCAGAACCCGATCGAGCTCGGCGGGATCGTCGAGCAGTTCACGCGTGCGCTCCCGAATCGGCGCGAAGGTCTCGACGACGACATCGGCGAGATCTTTCTTGAAGTCCCCGTACCCGCGACCCTGGTAATCGACTTCGAGGGAGGAAATCGACCGGTCGGACAGCACGGAGAAGATTGTGAGCAGATTGGAGACGCCGGGCTTCTCGGCCACGTCGTAGCGCACCTCGCGGCCTGCATCCGTGACGGCGGATTTGATCTTCTTCGCGGTAACAGAGGGCTCATCGAGAAGCCAGACCACCCCGGCTGCGGATTCGGCGGACTTGCTCATCTTGGATGCCGGATTCTGAATGTCATAAATGCGGGCAGTCTCTTTCAGGATCAGCGGCTCCGGCATCGCGAAGGTCGCCCCAAAGCGCGTATTGAAGCGGTTCGCGAGGTCTCGGGTGAGCTCCACGTGCTGCTTCTGGTCGTCCCCGACCGGCACTGCAACCGCGTTGTAGAGCAGGATGTCGGCGGCCATCAGGGTGGGGTAGGCGAAAAGCCCGACCGATGCGGTATCCGCTCCCTGCTTCGCCGCTTTGTCTTTGAACTGGGTCATCCGGCTTGCCTCGCCGAAACCCGTAATGGTGTTGAGTACCCAGGCGAGTTGCGGATGCGCGGCCACATGCGACTGCACGAAAAGCGTCGACACCTGCGGGTCGATTCCCGCAGCGATGTATTGTGCGGCGGTGCGGCGGGTGTTTTCGCGCAGGGCGGCCGGCTCCTGCGCGACAGTGATGGCGTGCAGGTCGACGATGCAGAAGATGGCATCGTGGGTGCTCTGCAACTCTTTCCACTGCAACAGTGCACCGATGTAGTTACCGATATGGAGAGACTCGGCCGAAGGCTGCATGCCTGAGAACAGGCGGGGTTTGGAACTCATCTGTTCAGTCTTCCAGAATATGCAGCGGGGTCCACGCGCTCGCCGCAGCGCTGGTCAGACCACGTAGTCGACGACCACCGGGGAATGGTCCGACCAGCGGGTGTCCCATGCGGAGGCACGATCCACCGCGTAGTTAGTGACGGATGCCGCGAGCTCGGGCGACGCAACATGGTAATCGAGGCGCCAACCGGTGTTGGTATCGAACGCCTGGCCGCGCTGGGACCACCAGGTGTAGGGTCCCTCGACCTCGCCTGCCCACTGGCGCCCGACATCCACCCAGCCGAGCCCTCGTCGAGTTTTGCCGTCGACGCAGGCCACATTTTTGCCGACCGGCCCAAAGAATTTGTCGAAGTAGGCGCGCTCTTCGAGCAGGAAACCCGCGCTCTTGCGGTTACCGCGCCAGTTCTTTATGTCAATTTCACGGTGCGCCACGTTGAGATCTCCGACAATAAGAACGCGTGGTGAGTGTGCTGTGAGCTGCGGAAGGCGCTTCGTCATGGCGTCGAGAAACTTGTACTTCTCAATCATCTTCGTCGGGGTTTCGGCATCGCCGGAGTGCACGTACGTGCTCACCACGGTGAGAAACGCGTCGCCCACCCGATAGTCGGCTTCGAGCCAGCGACCAGCGCTGTCGAACTTCTCGTCTCCGAGTTCGACACGATGAATCTCCGCGCGACTGCGGCTAGCCAGGGCGACACCGGCCCGCCCCTTCGCAGTCGCGGCATCGTGCAGGATATTCCACCCCGGCCCGAGCAGGTCTTCGAGGTCGGTGGTGGCCGCCCGCACCTCCTGCAGAGCGAGGATGTCCACATCCCGCGCCTCTAGCCAGTCGCCCATGCCCTTGCGGAACGCGGCCCGCACACCGTTGACATTGACACTGGCGATGCGAATTGGAGTGCTCATGATGGGAGCCTAGCGAAGACGGATGACGTTATTTCGAGCGGTCAACAGGTTGCCTGCGCGAACCCTGGTGGCGCTCGGACGGGATCACGACGGTGAGCTTGCGCGTGAGCGAGGCGGTCTGGCCGTGGTCAGCGAGATCGACGGAAATCCAGGTTGCCGCGACCAGGATCACCTGGCAGATCAGCCCGAACCAGATCAGCAGACCGAGGATCACCGCAAACGACGCCAGTAATGGATTCTGGCCCGCGCCCCGTACGATCATCGCGCCGAGCACCTTGAGGATGCCGAGAGCCAGGCCGCCGAGTAGGGAACCGGTGGCGAGACGCCGCCACGGGATCCGCACCGCAAGCAACACGCGGAACAACCCCGCAAGCACGACGGTGTCGATCGCGAGGGCGCTGAGGAGCCCGACGGCATGAGCAATGCCAGCTGCCAATGTGGTCATGTACCCGACACCCACGAGATCGAATACGAGGTCGAGGGCGCTGGTGGACAATACGGAGATTGCGGCCGAGAGAATCGTTAAGGTGGCGAAGGCGACGACAAGGGCGAGATCACGCAGCTTGAGAAGGAGGAAGAAGGTGGGGTCTGGCGGGAGGTCGAAGACAGCGCGCACCGCAGATCTGGTGGACCCGAACCAGCTGACTGCGGTCACCAGAAGAGCCACTGCGGCGATGATGCTGCTCCAACCGAGTACCCGTGAGGCGAACAGGGCAGTGAGGTCGATGGCACCGAACCCGTTTGCGTCTCTGATGAGCCCGGGGATCGAGGTTGACAGTGTGTTGACTACCGCATTTTTTAGGCCGGGGTTCGACTCGAGCGAGAGCCCGAGCACCGCGAAACCCACGTAGAGCGCGGCAAACACGCTGTATAGCGCGACGAGGCTGAGTCCGCTGGCGAGGATCGGGCCGTTCTTGGCAGAATACTGCGTGAATACCCGCACCGGTCTCAGCGTCATGATCTTTGCGACGGCCATCCGGGCTGCCTTGCGCATCCGTTTCCTCTCGATCATCACCCGTAGCCCAATGAAGCACCCGTAGACCACTTAAGCCTAACCAGCGCGCCGGTAGAGTTTTGGAAAGGGTGTCGCCTCGAGAAAAAGGAATCCATGGACTTGCACGGTATCGGCGTGGGACGTGGAGTTGCCGTTGGCCCGATCCTGAGAATGCCGGATCCCCTTCCTACACCGAGGGACGAGCCGCGTACCAGGGACTCAGCGCACGAGCTCGCCGTCGTCACTTCAGCCCTCTCGAGCGTTGCTGGCGAGTTGCGTGCCCGCGGTGAGAAGGCCGGCGGCGCGGCACGCTATGTGCTCGAGGCAGCATCCCTGATGGCGCAGGATCCGACTCTTGTTGACGACGTCGCCGCTCGAATCGAGTCGGGCAAGACCGGTGAGCGAGCGGTGTTCGAGGCATTCGGCGCCTTCCAGGACATGCTCACCGGCATGGGCGGCCTGATGGCCGAGCGGGCCACTGATCTCGGTGACGTTTCGCAGCGCATCATCGCGTCGCTCCGCGGTGTCGCGGCGCCCGGCGTGCCCACTTCCGACACGCCATTCATCCTGGTCGCACACGATCTGGCCCCGGCCGACACTGCGCTGCTCGACCTCGATAAGGTGCTTGGACTCATCACCCGCGACGGCGGACCGACCAGCCACACCGCCATCCTCGCCCGGTCCAAGTCGATTCCCGCGATCGTCGGCGTGACCGGTGCCCTCGATCTAAAAGCGGGAACCGTCGTCATCGCGGATGCCGCCACCGGCAGCGTGCGCGTCTCGCCCGGCGAGGGTGAGATAGCCGATGCGCGCAAGCGGATTGCGGATCGGGCTGCCGCGGCATCCGCTCCGATCACCGACGGGATGCTCGCCGACGGCACGAAGGTGCCGCTGCTCGCCAACCTCGGCTCTCCCAAGGATGCCGCTGCTGCCGTCGCGCTCGGTGCAGAGGGTGTCGGCCTGTTTCGCACCGAGTTCCTATTCCTCGACTCCAGGTCTGCCCCGACCGTTGAGGAACAGCGGGTTCAGTACACCGAGTTGCTCTCGCACTTCCCGGGTAAGAAGGTCGTGGTGCGCGCTCTGGATGCGGGGGCAGATAAACCGCTCAGCTTCCTCAACGACGCCCACGAGGAGAATCCTGCCCTCGGGCTGCGCGGCCTGCGCGCACTGCGGGCGAGCGAGCCTATTCTGCGCGATCAGCTCACCGCCCTCGCGCTCGCCGATGCCGAGACCCACGCCGAGCTCTGGGTGATGGCGCCCATGGTGTCCGACTCCGAGGAGACGGAGTATTTCGTCACGCTCGGTAGGGAGCTCGGGCTGAAGATCGTCGGTGTAATGGCGGAGGTCCCGTCCCTCGCGGTGCTCGCCGACCAGGTTCTCGAGAGCGCCGACTTCGTGAGCGTCGGCACGAACGACCTCACCCAGTACACGCTGGCCGCAGACCGGATGCTCGGATCTGTTGCCCATTTCCAGGACCCGTGGCATCCCGCCGTTCTGCGCCTGGTCAAGCTCATCGGGGATGCGGGAGCGGCGAGTGGCAAACCAGTGGGAATCTGCGGAGAGGCGGCAGCGGATCCCCAACTCGCGGTGGTGCTCGTCGGTCTCGGGGCGACCACGCTCAGTATGACCCCAGCCGCACTGGCCGACGTTCGCGCAGAGCTCGCCACCGTAACACTCGAACAGGCGCGCGCGCGGGCGGCAGCGGCGCTTGGCGCTCGCACCGCGGCAGGCGCGCGGGCTGCCGCATTCGCCTGACCGCTAACGACCTCGATCCTTCGCTGGCAATACACAAAAACCGCCGGCCCCCTCAAGTAGGGAGCCGGCGGTTTTTAGTCCATAAGACTTTGCTTGGTGGCGGTTGGGTTACGCCTTACTGCCAAGGATCGCGGCCTTCACTTCGGCAATCGCCTGGGTCACCTGGATGCCGCGGGGGCAGGCCTCGGTGCAGTTGAAGGTCGTGCGGCAGCGCCACACGCCCTCTTTGTCGTTGAGGATATCGAGGCGGACCTGCGATCCCTCGTCGCGCGAGTCGAAGATGAAGCGGTGGGCGTTCACGATGGCCGCTGGTCCGAAATACTGGCCGTCCGTCCAAAAAACGGGGCAGCTTGAGGTGCAGGCTGCACAGAGAATGCACTTGGTGGTGTCGTCGAAGCGGGCACGCTCTGCCGGGCTCTGCAGACGCTCCTTCTCGGGCTTGGACGATGCCATGAGGAAGGGCTGCACCGCCTTGAAGCTCTCGAAGAACGGATCCATGTTCACGATCAGGTCTTTTTCGAGCGGAAGACCCTTGATCGCCTCGATGGTGATGGGCTTCGACAGGTCGAGATCCTTCAGCAACGTCTTGCAGGCCAGACGATTACGACCGTTGATGCGGATCGCATCCGAGCCACAGACGCCGTGTGCGCACGAGCGGCGGAAGGTGAGGGAGGCATCCTGCTCCCACTTGATCTTGTGCAGGGCATCGAGTACACGATCGGTACCGCCCATCACCACGTCAAAGCTTTCCCAGCGGGGCTCGAGGTCCACCTCCGGGTCGAAGCGGCGGATCACCAGGTTCGCTGTAAAGGTAGGGATCTCCTCCGGTACCGATGGGCGGTTTTCCAGGACTGCGTTGCTCATTAGTATTTTCTTTCCATTGGCGGGTAGTTAGTGATCACAACCGGCTTCCAGCCGATCGAGATGTGTTCCCCGGCATCCGCGGACTCGGGGTCACCGACCAGGTAGGCCATCGTGTGAACGAGAAAGTTCTTGTCGTCGCGTTCCGGGTAGTCCTCGCGCATGTGACCACCGCGGCTTTCTTTGCGGGAGCGGGCCGAGTAGACGACCACCTCGGCGAGATCGAGCAGGAAGCCAAGCTCAACCGCCTCGAGAAGGTCGGTGTTGTACCGCTTGCCCTTGTCGCGAAGTGCGATGTTCTTGTAGCGGGCTCGCAATGACTCGATGAGCTTCGTCACTTCGGCGAGGGTCTCGTCGGTGCGGAAGATCTGGGCATTGCGGTCCATCGAATCCTGCAGCTCCTTGCGGATGGCCGCGATGTTTTGCGACCCGTCCCCACTTCGCACTGTGTCGAGGAGCGCCCGCACCCCGGCAGCGGGGTTATCGGGCAGCGGAACGAATTCTGCCGTCTTCACATATTCGACGGCGTGCTGGCCGCTGCGCTTTCCGAACACGTTGATGTCGAGGAGCGAATTGGTGCCGAGCCGATTGGAACCGTGCACGCTCACGCAGGCGCACTCCCCGGCAGCGTAGAGACCCGGAATGACCTCCGTGTTATTGCGCAGCACCTCCGCCTTCACGTTGGTCGGGATTCCACCCATCGCGTAGTGCGCGGTCGGAAGCACTGGCACCGGCTCCGTGTAGGGCTCGACACCGAGGTAGGTGCGGGCGAACTCGGTGATGTCCGGCAGCTTCTCATCGATGACCGCTGGCTCGAGGTGGGTGATGTCGAGGTACAGGTAGTCCTTGTTCGGGCCAGCCCCTCGACCCTCGCGGATCTCCGTCGCCATCGACCGCGACACGATGTCTCGCGGTGCGAGATCCTTCAGGGTCGGGGTGTAGCGCTCCATAAAGCGCTCACCGGAGGCGTTACGCAGGATCGCACCTTCTCCGCGGGCCGCCTCGGAGAGGAGGATGCCGAGGCCGGCGAGGCCGGTGGGGTGAAACTGGTAGAACTCCATGTCCTCGAGCGGAATTCCCTTACGCCAGATGATTCCGACGCCATCCCCGGTGAGGGTGTGGGCATTCGAGGTGGTCTTATAAATCTTGCCGAATCCACCGGTGGCGAAGATGATCGCCTTGCCTTGGAACACATGCAGATCGCCGGTGGCGAGTTCGTAGGCGACCACGCCGGAGGGCTGCTCCTGGGTCTTGCCGAAGGCATCGGTGACCTCGGTCATCACGAGGTCGAGCACATAGAACTCGTTGAAGAAGTTGATTCCGAGCTTGACACAGTTTTGAAACAGTGTCTGCAGGATCATGTGTCCGGTGCGGTCCGCTGCGTAGCAGGATCGACGCACCGGCGCTTTGCCGTGCTCCCGAGTGTGACCACCGAAGCGGCGCTGGTCGATCTTGCCCTCGGGGGTGCGATTGAACGGCAACCCCATGTTCTCGAGGTCGAGCACGGCGTCGATGGCTTCCTTTGCGAGGATCTCCGCTGCATCCTGGTCGACGAGGTAGTCGCCACCCTTGACGGTGTCGTAGGTGTGCCACTCCCAGTTGTCTTCCTCGACATTGGCGAGAGCCGCGGCCATACCGCCCTGCGCGGCGCCTGTGTGGGAGCGGGTGGGGTAAAGCTTGGAGATCACCGCGGTGCTCGCGTGCGGGCCGGCTTCGATGGCCGCCCGCATCCCGGCGCCACCGGCGCCCACGATCACGATGTCGAACTGGTGGTGATGCACGCCGTCGATGATCGTCGAGGTGCCTGTTGCGTCAGTGCCCATTAGTTATATCGTCCTACCTATTTTTACAGAGTGACGGGAGCAGCTCGGCTGGTGAGCCCGCGGGACATGGATCGAAGGTGTAGATCACCAGGGTTCCGAGAAGGATCAGCAGTACAGCAGACGCGAGGAGCGCGACGTTGAGAATGCGGCGAACGACCGGGTTCGATGCATAGTCATTCACGATCGTGCGCATGCCGTTGGAACCGTGGATCAGAGCGAGCCACAGCAGGAGCGTGTCCCAGATTTGCCAGAAGGGTTGGGATAGCTTGCCACCGACGAAGCCGAAGTCGATGGCCTTCACCCCGACACCGGCCACGAGATTCACGAAGAGATGCCCGAAGATGAGGACGACAAGTACGACGCCGCTCGCGCGCATGTAGATCCAGCCCCATTTCTCGAAGTTCACGCGCGATTTCTGCACGGTGCGCGGTGAGCGGGGAGTTTCAATCGTGGCAGTCATAATCAAGCCCCTCCGAAGATGTGCATGAGCTGGCGTGGCAGGAAGCCAGCCATCAGCACCGCCCACACGCCGACAGCAATCCAGAACATGAGCCGCTGGTGCTTGGTGCCCACGCTCCAGAAGTCGATGAGGATGATGCGCAGGCCGTTGAGGGCGTGGAACCCGATTGCGGCGACCAAGCCAGCTTCACCGAGCCCCATGATTGGTGTTTTGTACTGGTCGATCACTGCGTTGTATGCCTCTGGGCTCAATCGCACGAGCGACGTGTCCAGAATGTGCACGAGCAGGAAGAAGAAGATTGCCACGCCGGTAATGCGATGAAGCACCCACGACCACATCCCCTCGCGGCCGCGATACAGCGTTCCTCGCGGCATCCGGGGTGCTGAAATTTTGGGGGTGGGGAATTGCTTGTCTGGCAGTGGAGCAGCCAGGGCTCCCGCCGACTTCTCTGACACGAGGTGCCCTCCTTGGCATCGGTCCGCTCCACGTAAGGAGCTGGGAAACGCTGTTGAACTGGCCCAATTCTATTCCCGGCGATCCTGGGAACTGCGCCATGCGGCCCTCACCGGTGATGAGTTGTGGGGATATTTTCTTGCCTGTGCTCCAGCGGGTAGGTGCCTGTGCTTCCGCGGATAGGTGCCTGTGCTCTGGCTCTAGCCCTCCGCGTCCCGGCCGATAGTCTGGGCGATATGGCAATCCCTCCGGAACCGCTCGACCATTTCTATAGCGTCATCCCTGCGGGTGGGATCGGATCCCGGCTGTGGCCGCTCTCCCGAGCCGACGCGCCGAAGTTCCTTCATGATCTCACCGGGTCCGGCAGCACGCTGCTGCGTGCCACTTGGGATCGTCTCGCACCGATCTCGGGTGCTGACCGCATCATGGTCGTCACCGGTCGCGCCCACCGCGCGGCCGTGGAAGCGCAGCTGCCCGACCTCACCGACCCAAACGTGGTGCTGGAGAGCGAGCCGAAGGATTCCTCAGCGGCGATCGGGCTGGCTGCGGCCATACTCGTGAGGCGCGAACCGGATGTCATCATCGGCTCGTTCGCCGCCGACCATGTGATTTCCGACCAGCGCGGCTTCCGCAGGGCAGTCATCGAAGCGGTCGCGGTCGCACGCCTCGGGTACATCGCCACCATCGGCATCACTCCAACGGATGCCGCGATCGGGTTCGGTTACATCCACTGCGGCTCAGCCCTGGACATTCCAGACGCCCCGCGAGCCGTGAGTGTCGACAGTTTTGTCGAGAAGCCCAACCTGGCTACTGCACAGTCATATCTCGCCGACGGCAATTACCTCTGGAACGGCGGCATGTTCATCTCACGCGCCGATGTGTTGCTTCGTCAACTCGGCGAATCCGAACCAGAGCTGCTCGCCGGGCTGACGGAGCTGGCCGAGGCGTGGGACACACCGCGCCGCGGTGCTGTGGTCGACCGGGTCTGGCCGGAGCTCAAGAAGATTGCCATCGACTACACCGTCGCGGAGCCAGCGGCGGCGGCAGGCCGACTCGTTGTGATCCCCGGCGACTTCGACTGGGATGACATCGGCGATTTTGCCGCGATCGCCAAACTTCACTCGGGAGGCCGCAAGTCTGACCTGGCTATTCTCGGCGAAAACGCGCGAGTTCTTGCGGATGCATCGAGCGGCGTGGTGATCAGCCAGACCGGCCGCCTCATCTCTCTCATCGGCGTTACCGACATCGTCGTCGTCGACACACCGGACGCTCTTCTGGTCACGACGAGCGCCAACGCGCAGCGGGTGAAGTCTGTCGTCGACGCCCTCAAACTGTCGGGGCGCACCGATGTTCTTTAGGTAATCATTTCTGCAACATTTCCTGACCATCGCATCTTGATAACCATTGGGCATCCGGCGCCCCGGATGGGTGATTCGCTGCCGGAACATTCGGTAACCTGACATCACTATTGCCGTGGCAACCGCTGCCGTGGCCGCACCTTCCTGGAGGACATTGTGAGAACCACCCCCCGTAAGACCGCTCTCAGCGGCCTTGCCCTGCTCGGCGTAGTCTCCCTACTCGCCGGCTGCGCAGCAGCACCCAAAGCCGAGACCACCACCGCCGCGAAGTCGAAGTTCCTTGCGTGCATGGTCTCGGATAGCGGTGGATTCGACGACAAGTCCTTCAATCAGCTCGGCCTCGAAGGCCTGCAGTCGGCAGTCAAGTCGATCGGTGCCTCGTTCAAGAAGGCCGAGTCGAACGCCGACACCGATTACGCCCCCAACATCGACAGCATGGTCCAGGCCAACTGCAACCTGATCATCACCGTTGGTTTCAACCTCTCCGCCGCCTCGCTGGCAGCGGCCAAGGCGAACCCCACCGTGCAGTTCGCCATCATCGACGACGCAGCCGATGCCAACTTCGACGGCAAGGTTGACGAGCCAAACATCAAGCCAATCGTGTTCGACACCGCGCAGGCAGCATTCCTCGCGGGCTATGCCTCGGCGAGCTACAGCAAGACAGGCACCGTCGGAACCTTCGGTGGCATGCAGTTCCCCACCGTCACGATTTTCATGGACGGCTATGCCGATGGCGTTGCGCAGTTTAATAAGGACAAGGGCAAGAGCGTCAAGGTCGTCGGCTGGGATGTCGCGACCCAGAAGGGGTCATTCACCGGCGGATTCGCCGCGAACGACACCGCGAAAAGCACGGCACAGAACCTGATCGACCAGGGTGCGGATGTCATCTTCCCGGTCGGGGGGCCGATCTTCCAGAGTGCGGGGGCAGCGATCATCGACTCGAAGAAGGACATCGCGCTTCTGGGGGCCGACGCTGACGTGTACAACACCTTCCCGACGTACAGCAAGCTCTACCTCACCTCGGTGCTCAAGGGCATCGACCCCGCCACGCAGGCAGTGGTCAAGGCGACCGCTAAGCAGGCCAAGGGCACATTCGACAACGTGGCCTACATCGGCAACCTGAAGAACGACGGAGTGGGAATCGCCCCGTTCCACGACTTCTCGTCCAAGGTCGGTTCTGGGCTCCAGGGCGAAATCGACAAGCTCAAGGCCGACATCATCAGTGGCAAGCTGACGGTCAAGTCCTACCTCTCCGGTAGCTGACGCCACCGAGAGGCGAGTGGGCGGGGAGGCCAGCGGTGCTGGTCTCCCCGCTCGTCTTAACCAAAGATCAACCAGAGATCAACCAGAGATCAACCAACGATCAACCAGAGATCGGCCGGGCCACCCGGTCGTAAAACCGTGCAACGTTGCCGGATAGATTGGGACGCATGAAGCTCGAACTCCGTGGGATCACCAAGCGGTTTGGCGCCCTTGTCGCCAACGATCACATTGATCTCGTCGTCGAACCGGGCGAAATCCACTGCCTTCTCGGTGAGAACGGCGCCGGCAAGTCCACCCTGATGAACGTGCTCTACGGCCTGTACCGTGCCGAAGAGGGTGAAATTCTGCTTGATGACGTGCCGCAACATTTCACCGGGCCGGGTGACGCGATGGCTGCAGGGATTGGCATGGTGCACCAGCATTTCATGCTCATTCCCGTTTTTACGGTGGCAGAGAACGTGATGCTCGGTCATGAGAAGACGAATTTCGGCGGCCGACTCAACTTGACGGCCGCCCGACAGCAGGTGCGCGAGATCTCGAGTCGGTTCGGCTTCGATATCGATCCGGATGCCCTGATCGAAGACCTGCCCGTCGGGGTTCAACAGCGTGTGGAGATCATCAAGGCGCTCTCCCGTGACGCCCAGGTTCTTGTCTTCGATGAGCCGACCGCGGTTCTCACCCCGCAGGAGACCGACGAGCTCATGGTGATCATGAGACAGCTCAAAGCGGCCGGTACTTCCATCGTCTTCATTACCCACAAGCTCCGCGAGGTTCGCGAAGTCGCGGACCGCATCACAGTGATCCGGTTAGGGAAGGTCGTGGGCGAGGCGTCCCCCAGCGCGACGAACACGGAGCTTGCCTCCCTGATGGTCGGGCGCCCAGTGGAACTCACCGTGCACAAGGACCCGAAGATCGCCGGCGAGGCCGCCCTCGTGATCAGCCACCTGTCGGTGATCGATCACCGCGGGCAGCTCGTGGTCAACGACGTGAGCTTCGAGGTGAAGGCGGGGGAGATCCTCGCGATCGCGGGCGTGCAGGGAAACGGTCAGACCGAACTCACCGAAGCCATCATGGGACTCCAGCCGCGGGTCACCGGATCCATCGTGCTCGACGGCATCGAATTGCGCCGCGAATCGACCCGGAAGGTACTCGATTCCGGCGTCGGTTTCGTGCCGGAGGATCGGGGGGAGGACGGACTTATTGCCGGGTTCACCATTGCGGAGAACCTGATGCTCGACCGTGCCGACGGTGCACCATTCGTCAAAGCCGGTGCCCTGCAGCTCGGCAGCCTGGCTGAGTTCGCCGAGCATAAGATCGTGGAATTCGACATCCGAGCCCAGGGGATCGGCACTCATGCGGGCAAGCTATCCGGCGGCAATCAACAGAAGGTCGTGCTCGCTCGCGAGCTCAGCCGTGACCTGCGGCTGTTCGTTGCGGCGCAGCCGACGCGGGGGCTGGATGTCGGATCGATCGAATTCGTGCACAGTCGTATCGTTGCCACCCGGGATGCGGGCACTCCCGTCATCGTCGTGTCGACCGAGCTCGACGAGGTAGTCGCGCTCGCTGATCGGATTGCCGTGATGTATCGCGGAGAAATTGTAGGGATCGTGCCAGGGACCACCCCGAGAGACGTGCTCGGCCTGATGATGGCCGGCGAGCTGCCCGATTCGGCGGAGGCCGCAGCATGACCGATTCCCGACCTCCCACCCCGGTCGAGCCTGGACCGCCTACAGAGCCGGGACCGCCGACAGGGCCCGATTCTTCGACAGGGCACGGTTCGCCGGCAACACCCGGTTCGCCAGCCGAGGCTCCCTCCCGATTCAGCGGCGTGCTGCGCGAGATCACGACGGGAAACGCTGTCATCTCGGTGCTCGCCGTCGTGCTCGCCCTCGTGGCCGGCGGCATCCTCATCGCTCTCACTGATCCGGGTGTCAAAGCGGCATCCGGGTACCTGTTCTCGCGCCCGAGCGACACTCTGCAGGCCATCTGGACCTCGGTCTCCGGCGCGTATCTCGCCCTGTTCCAGGGGTCGATCTATAACTTCAGCCGCCCGGATTTTGCCTCCGGTATCAAGCCGTTCACCGAGACGCTGTCGTTCGCGACACCGCTCATCGCGGCCGGTCTCGGTGTGGCGCTCGCCTTTCGCGTCGGGCTGTTCAACATCGGTGGGCGCGGGCAGATGCTCATCGCTGCGGCCGCCGCGGGCTGGGTCGGATACTCCTTCGACATCCCCTTTCCACTGCACCTCATCATCGCCCTGCTCGTCGGAATCGCGGGTGGTGCGATCTGGGGTGGCATCGTCGGCTTGCTCAAGGCGCGCACTGGCGCGCACGAGGTCATCGTGACGATCATGCTCAACTATGTGGCGTATTACCTCGTCGCCTACCTGCTGCGCACCCCGGGGCTGCTGCAGGCGAAGGGGTCGAGCAATCCGAAGTCACCGGCGATGAAGGCATCCGCGATCTTCCCGGATCTGTTCGGGCCGAACTACAACCTCACCATCGGTTTCATCCTCGTCATCGCCGCGACAGCTTTCGTCTGGTATCTGCTCAATAGGTCGAGCCTCGGCTTCAAGTTTCGTGCGATTGGTGAAAACCCGCACGCTGCGCGAGTCGCCGGCATCGATGTGAAGAACATGTACGTGTACGCGATGCTGATCTCCGGTGGCCTCATCGGACTCGCCGGGGCGAACCAGGTGCAGGCATCCATCACCACAGGCTTCGGCTCGGGAATCGACGCGGGCATCGGTTTCGATGCGATCACCGTCGCACTCCTCGGTCGGTCGAAACCGTGGGGTGTCTTCGTGGCGGGCATCCTGTTCGGGGCATTTAAGGCGGGCGGTTTTACGATGCAGGCCTCCCAGGGGGTCCCGATCGAGATCGTGCTCGTCGTGCAATCCCTCATCGTGCTGTTCATCGCTGCTCCTCCACTGGTGCGGGCGGTGTTCCGCCTTCCGGCTCCCGTTGCCGTGACCCGGCTGCGGCCGTCAAAAATCTCCGGCAAGAAGGCTGTGGTGACCAAATGACGACCGTGACAGGAAACCAGGGAGTTTCGAGCAGCGCACCGATCGCCCTCGCGTCGGCGATGGTGAGGAACTGGAAAACGCCGATCGCCCTCGGATTCTTTGCGATTCTCGCGCTGGTGCTCTTCGGAATCTTCGGGCGCCCCGGCACGAGCACCTTCCGATTGTCCACTGATACCGATTTCGTCCAGATACCGATGATTCCGGTGGATGCCCGTCCGGCTTCCCTCATCACCTCGGTGGTCCTGGTGCTCATCGCGGCGTGGGCGACGAGGCTCGTGCAGCGCGCGCGGCGAGTTCCCCTGTGGATCATCGCCGTATTCGCGGTGCTGTTCCTGTTCACCTTCCTGGTCTGGGCATCCGCCGGTCTTCGGGCGATTCCCGTCGCCGGTCTGCTGGTCGGAGCAGTCAGCCTCAGCGTTCCGCTCATCTTCGGAGCGCTCGGTGGGGTGATTTCCGAACGGGTCGGTGTCGTCAACGTGGCGATCGAGGGCCAGTTGCTTGCCGGGGCATTCGTCTCTGCGCTCGTCGCTTCTGCGACGCGCGTTCCGCTGCTCGGTCTGCTTGCGGCAATGGTGGCCGGCATGCTCGTCTCGTTCGTGCTCGCCGCGTTCTCGATCAAATATTTTGTCGACCAGGTGATCGTGGGAGTCGTGCTCAATGTTCTCGTCACCGGGCTCACGAGCTTCCTGTACTCCACCCTGCTGAGTCCGAATCAGACGACTCTCAACTCCCCGCAGAGATTCCAGCGGATCAACATCCCGGTGCTGAGCGACATCCCCATCATCGGGCCGACGCTGTTTCGACAGACGATCATCGTCTACATCATGTATGTGGCCGTGCTCGTGGTCTGGTACTGCCTGTTCAATACCAAGTGGGGATTGCGCCTTCGCTCCTCCGGGGAGAACCCGCAGGCGGCGGACACTGTCGGAATCAACGTGAACCGCACCCGCTTCTGGAACGTGTCGCTCGCCGGTGCGATCGCGGGATTCGGTGGCGCATACTTCACCCTCGGGTCGGTTGGCGGCTTCAGTAAGGAGATGACCGCCGGCGCCGGATTCATTGCCCTTGCGGCGGTGATCTTCGGGCGATGGGATCCGATCCGGGCAACCCTCGCAGCCCTGCTGTTCGGGTTTGCGACCAATCTGCAGAGTGTCCTCTCGACGATCGGGTCGCCCGTGCCGAGCGAATTCATGCTCATGCTCCCGTACGTCATCACCATCTTCGCCGTCGCCGGTCTTGTGGGCTCCGTGCGGGGCCCGGCGGCATCGGGCAAACCCTACGTGAAGGGCTGAGAATGTCGGAGATCGACTGGGATGCCCTGCGGCTGGTCGCTATCGAGGCGAACACCCGCGCCTACGTGCCGTACTCGAACTTCCCGGTGGGTGTCGCGGCGATCGTGGACGACGGGCGGATCATCTCTGGCTGCAACGTCGAGAACGCTTCGTACGGTCTCACTCTGTGCGCGGAGTGTGCTTTGGTGTCGGCACTTCATATGACCGGCGGCGGACGCCTCGTCGCTTTCACCTGCGTCGACGGCCATGGCAACATCCTCATGCCGTGCGGTCGTTGCCGACAGCTGCTCTACGAACATTCCGCTGCCGGCATGCTTCTTGAGACCGTGTCGGGAGTGAAGACCATCGATGAGGTGATTCCGGATGCCTTCGGCCCACGCCAACTCGCCGAGTATCGCGAAGCCGACTGATTAGATTCGTTTCCCTCACCTTTTTGCTCCCCTTTCCTTCACGATTGGACTCTCACCATGGCCATCGAAGCTTTTGACGTTGTCGACCTCATTCATTCCAAACGCGACCGCGGAGTGCTCTCGACCGCGCAAATCAGCTGGCTGGTCGACGCCTACACCCGGGGGTACGTTGCCGACGAGCAGATGGCGGCCATGGCAATGGCGATCTTCCTCAACGGCATGGAACGTCGGGAGATCCGCGACCTCACGCTCGCGATGATCGCCTCGGGCGAGACCATGAACTTCTCCGGACTGCCCAAGAAGACCACCGACAAGCACTCAACCGGAGGGGTGGGCGACAAGATCACACTCCCGCTTGCGCCGCTCGTCGCGTGCTTTGGTGTGGCCGTGCCCCAGCTCTCCGGGCGCGGACTCGGCCACACGGGCGGCACGCTTGACAAGCTCGAGTCGATCCCCGGGTGGCAGGCGAATATCTCCGGCGAGCGGATGCGGCAGATCTTGGACGACGTCGGCGCAGTGGTCTGCGCGGCCGGATCTGGGCTCGCCCCCGCAGACGGTAAGCTCTACGCACTGCGCGACATTACCGGCACGGTCGAGTCGATTCCCCTCATCGCGTCCTCGATCATGTCGAAGAAGATCGCCGAGGGTACCTCCGCGCTCGTGCTCGACGTGAAGTTCGGTTCCGGTGCCTTCCTCAAGGACATTGCCCAGTCGCGAGAGCTCGCCCAGACGATGGTCGCGCTCGGCGAGGATGCCGGCGTTGCGACATCCGCTCTGCTCACCAACATGAACGTGCCGCTCGGCCTCGCCATCGGCAACGCCAACGAGGTGCGGGAGTCGGTGGAAGTACTTGCCGGCGGCGGCCCATCAGACATCATCGCCCTGACTGTCGCGCTCGCCCGCGAGATGTTGAGGCACGCCGGGCAGCCGGATGCTGACGTCGAAGCGGCCCTCACCGATGGGCGCGCCATGGACTGCTGGAACCGAATGATCCGCGCCCAGGGCGGCGACCCATCCGCAGCGCTGCCGGTGGCGCGAGAAACCCACGTGGTCACTGCACCCCGCGATGGCGTGCTGGTGGAGCAGCTGGCACTGCCGTTCGGCATCGCAGCCTGGCGACTCGGAGCGGGACGCGCGCGCAAGCAGGATCCGGTGCAGCATGCCGCGGGGATCGACCTGCACGCCAAGCCGGGCGACCGGGTCACGGCGGGCCAACCCCTCTTCACCCTCAGCGCCGATGAGCCAGAACGGTTCGCGCGTGCGCTCGAGGCGCTCGAGGGCGCGTACCGTATCGGAGAGGCGGGCGATGAGGTGCTCACCGGTGGCCCGCTGATCGCCGAACGAATAGGAGCCTGATGTCACGCCGTAGCGACCGCTTGGACTGGATGTTTCGCAGCCGGAAGACCGGCCGGATCACTATCGGCCAGCCCGCCAATCTAGAGCAGAAAATCTTCTCCGGAGCGACACTCGTTGGAGTGCTGCTGCCGGAATCGAAGTTGCGCACCGGTGTCGGAGTCGTAGCTGTGCTCGCACTTGCCGTCTGGTCAGTCGACGAAGTGGCCCGGGGGGTCAACCCGTTTCGCCGCATCATGGGTGGCATGACACTCGGCGGGCTCACGTGGCTCGCGTTGCGTCGTCCACGTCGCCCCTGACCCGCTCGTGTTCGTAGTCGTCCCGCCCGGCTTCGTAGTCAGCAGGTGATCGGCTTGGTAGTCGGCAGGTGCGGGTTCGTAGTCGTCAGGTGATCGGGTGGGTAGTCGGCAGGTGATCGGGTGTCAACTTCGCATGCCGATCGCCTTCGTGTGCCTGCGAACATGACACCCGAGCGTGGTGCGTGGTGCGTGGTGCGTGGTGCGTGGCCTGCGAACATGACATCCGAGCGTGGTGCGTGGTGCGTGGTGCGTGGTGCGTGGTGCGTGGTGCGTGGTGCGTGGTGCGTGGGGCGGGCAGGTCTGCGTAGGTTAACCGGTCCACCCTCGCTCGCGAAGAAGCCTCTTCAGGCGGCCGATCAACTCCCGTGAATCCCGAAGATCCAGGGCACTTACTCGTGTCGAGTGCCAGCCTGCACCCTCCAGTCTCGGCACGCGGGCGATGTCCTTCTGCCATTGAACCCGATCTCGGCGGTGGTGATCACCCTCATAGTCGATCACCATTCGGTAGCGACGGAAGGCGAGGTCGGGCATGGCAAGAAATGATCCCCACTGGTCGTAAATCTCTTCGTTGACCGCGACCGCGGGCAGCCCCGCGATGAGGAATCGATGGCGGATGCGCGACTCGGGCGGCGAATCCGAACGGTCAGTGAGAAGCGGGATCGCCTCGAGAAGCTTGGCTGTGCCGGGACAGCCGAGCCGCGACCGAGCGATCACCTCCAGCTGGTGGAGGGAGGCCCGCGGATGCCTCCACCACAGCAGGTAGTCGCCAACGCAGATGAGGTCTTCCACACTGAGAAGTGGGCCAAGCTCACGCCACACCTGTGCCGGTGCGGAAACCGGGAGGCCATCGAGGGATACGACTTGTGAGGGTGTGGCAATCTGCTTGTGGCCGCGAATTCCCACGGCACGTGCGGCCCTCCGTGGTGACGGCACGCTGACGTCGAGCCTTCCCTCCTGGTCGAGTGAAGCGGGAAGGGGGATCCCGTGAAGCCTCGCCGCCGTCACGTGCGAGAAGAACTGGCCGGGTTTCAGGCGTGGGGCGTAAGCGCGGGCGAGCGCAAGAGCGCGCTGCGCGGCGACGTGCCCCGGGTGATCATCCGGGTCGGCGCTCGCCCCGAAGAGCTGCGCATCCGGGGCCCGGAGGGGCATCCGCACTCCCCAAAACGGTCGAGCGAGATCCGGCCCCTGTAACCGCCCACGCCCGACGCCCGAGGAGCGGGCGACCTGTACGACGAAGGAGCGCGTTTCGAACGCGGAGGGGAGTCGTTGTCGGGGAGCCACGAAATGATCCTTGTCGAGGCCCAATCGCGCCGCATAGCGCGGGGGTTGATCGGTGGACAACCCGAGTGGCCCCTCCCTGGTGGAGGACCAGTTCTGAGCGTGAAGGGTCAGCTTCGCATCGAAATAGTGGCCATGAGCGTGCGAAGTTGACACCGGGGCGGCCGGGCTGGCGGGCGGGCTGGCGGGCCGGCGCGCGCGGCCGCCTACTGAGCCGGGTCTCCGATGCGCACCAGGGCATCCACGATCAGGGCCCAGAACTTGGCATGATCGAGGTCCGTCGCCGCATGGGTGGTGCACTCGTCTGGCGGCGTGGAACGGAAGTCGGCAACGGTCATGCCGAGCGTCAGGGAGCCAGTGAGTTCGACATCGAGCGGCACCCGCACCACGGTCATCACGCTCGGATCGATCACAAGAGCGACCGCGCACGGGTCGTGAACGGGCGGATGCTCGAAGCCCTGGGCATCCCGATAGGTGCGGCCGAAGAAGTCGAGCAGTTCGAGGACGAACCGGGCCGGCGCGGTGTCGACGGCGGCGATGGCGGCGACGACATTCGGGGTCGCGAGCGCCTGATGGGTGACATCCAGTCCCACCATCGTGAGTTTCCAGTTCTCGTTGAAGACGATGTGGGCCGCCTCCGGATCGATCACGATGTTGAACTCGGCGGCAGCACTCCAGTTGCCGCCGTGGTAGCCGCCCCCCATCAGCACCACTTCCTTGACCAGCGCGGCGATACGCGGCTCCTTGCGCACGGCGAGCGCGATGTTGGTGAGCGCGCCGGTGGGCACGAGGGTGATCGTCTGGGCTGGAGAGGCCATGATCGTGTCGATGATGAGATCGACGGCGTGCCTCGGATCGACGTCGAATGAGGGCGCAGGAAGCACAGGTCCGTCAAGGCCCGATTCGCCGTGGATCGAATCGGCCACTTCGGGCGCGCGAACCAGCGGACGGTGCGCCCCAGCAGCAAACGGGATACCGGTGATTCCGGCTATTCGTGCGACCGCCATGGCATTGCGGGTCACCTTCTCGATCGTCTGGTTGCCGTGCACGGTCGTCACCGCGACCAGCTCGATCTCGGGATTACCGTGGGCGAGGATCAGCGCGATCGCGTCATCGTGCCCCGGGTCGCAATCCAGAATGATTTTGTTCGCCATTGGGAAAGGTTAGCTGGCGGTGGTACCCGATAGATTTGTGGCATGACCACCTCAGACTTCTTCCTGCCCGGCGGCGGCGCGAACATCACCGCGCTGCCTAAGGTCTCGCTTCATGACCACCTGGACGGCGGACTCCGCCCGCAGACCATCATCGAACTCGCTGATGAGATCGGGTTCGACCTTCCCCAAATGGATGGTTCTGAGACGGATGCCGCGGCGCTCGCCGACTGGTTCGCCAAGAAGGCGGACTCCGGCTCCCTGGTCGAGTACCTCACGACCTTCGACATCACGACCGCCGTCATGCAGACGACAGCGGGCCTTACTCGCGTGGCCCGCGAATTCGTCGAAGACCTCGACGCCGACGGCGTGATCTACGGGGAGATCCGCTGGGCTCCCGAGCAGCATCTCACTCGCGGTCTCTCCCTCAATGCGACCGTCGAGGCGGTGCAGGAGGGCATCGAAGAGGGCATCGAGGCCGTGAAGCAGGCGGGACGCGACATCCGGATCGGGCAGCTGGTGACAGCGATGCGGCACGCCGATCGCGGGCTCGAGATCGCCGAGCTTGCCGTGCGTCACCGCAACAACGGCGTGGTTGGCTTCGACATCGCGGGGGCAGAAGCCGGATTCCCCGCCGGCAACCAACGCGAGGCCTTCGACTACCTCGCCGCGCACTACTTTCCCACCACCGTGCACGCGGGGGAAGCGGATGGGCTGGAGAGTATCCGTGGGGCGCTTTTTGACGGTCGAGCGCTGCGGCTCGGCCACGGGGTGCGCCTTGCCGAGGACATCACGGTGGATCGCTCTGACGACGAGAACACCTATGTGGAGCTCGGCCGTCTGTCGCAGTGGGTCAAGGATCGGGAGATCGCCCTCGAGTTGAGCCCGTCGTCGAACCTGCAGACCGGTGCGATCGCACAGTGGGGTGATGACCTCATCGATCACCCCTTCGATCTGCTCTACCAGCTGGGCTTCTGCGTCACGGTGAACACCGACAACCGCCTGATGAGTCGCACCTCGCTCAGCCGCGAGCTCGCGCTACTCGCCGAGACCTTCGACTACGACCTCACCGATCTCGAGGTCTTCCAGCTGAACGCCGCCGGATCGAGCTTCCTCCCGTTCGAGGAGCGCGAGGAGCTGGCCGATCGGATCAGCGCCGGGTTCGAGAAGGCCTGATGCCGCTTCCTCTTCTCGCCGAATCATCTATCATCGTCGGGGCTGTGGCGGACGGCTGGCGCGACGCGGTGCGGCTCGCTGGGCATGCTCTCACCGCCTGCGGTGCGGCACGGCCGGGCTACGCCGATGAGATGATCCGCATGATCGATGAACACGGGCCATATGTGGTTATTGCGCCAGGGCTCGCGCTCGCGCACGCGCGCCCCGGCCCCGACGTGCTGGCCGACGGTCTCGCCGTGGTGACCCTCGCGACGCCTGTGCTGTTCGGGCATCCGCATAACGACCCGGTCAGTGTGGTGCTCGGACTCGCGATCAAGTCCGCGGATACCCATATCGAGGCGGTCGCCGAGCTCGCGAACATCTTCAATGACTCGAGCGCGATCGCCCGCCTCGCGGCTGCCGCATCCGTGGACGAAGTGCTGCAGATAATGGGCACCTCAACGTGAAGATCGTCGCGATCTGCGGGGCCGGAATCGGCAGTTCGGGCATCCTCAAGGTCAACGCCGAACGCGTGCTCGCTCGATTGGGTCTCGAAGCGGATGTTACGGCCGCGCACCTCGGAAGCCTCAGTGCGGATGCGGCGGACGCGCAGGTCATCCTCTCTTCTCGCGAGTTTGTCGACGCCATCGGCCCGACCAACGCCGACGTGATCGTGATCGAAAACTACTTCGACACCGACGAGCTTGCCCGCAAGCTCGATCGTGCCCTCGGCTAGCTCGTATCCCCAGCAACTCGTATCCCTAACAATCCAGTTCACCCGCAATCCAGTTCACCAGCGAGAGCTCGTCTTGATCGATGGTGAGTAACGAACAGGAGCGACCATGGCCAGTGAACTTGTCGAACGGGGCCACCAGCGGCTCGAATGGATTCGCTCGCGGATGAGTCTTCTTGCGGCCGCCCGTGAGGAGTTCACCGCCAGCCAGCCATTCGCCGGGCGTCGGATCGGAGTGGCGATCCATCTCGATCCCAAGACGGCCGTTCTGCTCGAGGTGCTCGCCGCTGGCGGCGCTGAGATCGTGGCGACCGGCAATCACGGCTCGACCCAGGACGACATGGTTGCGGTGCTGCGTGAGCAGGGTCTCGTGGTGTTCGGCCGGCGGGACGACACGATCGAGCAACACCGGGCGAATGTGGCGAGTGTGCTCGATGCCGGGCCGGACATGATCCTCGACAACGGCGCAGATCTCATTTCCGGCGTGGTCGAACGGGGTATCGCCGACACGATTCTCGGAGCGACCGAGGAGACCACATCCGGTGCCGATCGACTGCGCGGCGAACTGCGGGGACAGATCCCCTTCCCGGTCATTGTCATCAACGACAGTCCGCTCAAGGCCGTGGGGGAAAATCGTCACGCGGTGGGTCAGTCGGTGATCGAGAGCCTGATGCGCATAACCGGTCTCATGGTGCCGGGTCGCCGGTTTGTGGTGGTGGGATACGGCTGGTGCGGTCGCGGTATCGCCCAATACCTTCGTGCACTCGGCGGCCGGGTCGCGATCGCGGAGATCGACGATCTCACGGCATTCGAGGCTGCGCTCGATGGCTACCGGGTGGCACCGATCGCTGAGCTCGTTGGCTGGGCACAGACGATCATCACGGCGACCGGTCGGCCTGGCGTACTCGGGGCAGCCGAGTTCGGCCTGCTCGAATCCGGTACCGTGCTCGCCAATAGCGGGCATTTCGACTGGGAGATCGACGTGCCGCTACTCACGGCAACGGCCAGTCGCATCGTGGAAGTGGATGACGCGATCGAGCGGGTCGAATTCGCTGATGGTCGACACGTCGTGCTTCTCGCCGGAGGTCGCATGGTCAATCTGGCCGGCCGCGAACCACGCGGTAACTCGCTCGAGTCGATGGATCTGGGCTTCCTGCTGCAGGCGCTGTCCCTGGAACGGGTCGCCCGATCCGCTGGCCAACTCGATGCGGGAGCACAGCCCGTGCCGGATGATCTCAACCGCCTGATCGCGCGACGGATGGTCGTGGCGATGTCGTCGTCCCGCTGACCGCCGCGAGAGCCCTGACCGCCACGAGAGCCCTGACCGCCACGAGAGCCCTGACCGCCGCGAGACGTCAGGTGGACTCGGCCAACAGCGCTCGCATAGCGGTTTCGAGTCGATCCACAGTGGCTTGGGCCGTGGTCTGTCGATATGCCGCAGTGCCCTCGACGCTCGATGCGTCGATGTAGACCTTCACCTTCGGCTCGGTACCGCTCGGTCTCACGATCACGCGCGATCCGTCGTCGAGTCGGTATCGAAGGATGTCGCTGGCCGGCAGACCGGCGAATCCTCCGGCGAAGTCGTCGACCGCCTGAACGGCAACCGCACCGATCTGGTCGGGCGGCGACTGCCTCAGGGCGGACATCAGGCGCGGGATGTCGGCCGCGTCGGTGACCCGGATCGACACCTGAGACGAGGCAAAAGCGCCGAATCGCTCGGCGAAGTCGGTGAGGTGATCGATGACGGTCCGTCCGGCTGCCTTCAAATCAGCGACGAGGGCGAGAAACTCGACTGCTGCCGAGATGCCGTCCTTGTCTCGCACCTTGTCCGGATCGACAAGGTAGCCGATCGCCTCTTCGTAGCCGTAGGAGAGGCCCGGCACGCGAGACACCCACTTGAACCCCGTGAGGGTGTCGACGTAGGTCAATCCGTACTGGCGGGCGACCTCAGCCAAGGCGGGGGAGGAGACGATCGAGGCCGCGAGAGTGCCTGTGGTACCCGCCGCTGCGAGACGCTCGGCGGCGCGCCAGCCAAGAAGGGCGCCGACCTGGTTGCCGCTGAGACGCTGCCACTCGCCGTCGACATCGGGGATGCCAATAGCGAGGCGATCGGCATCGGGGTCGTTCGCGATCACGAGTTCGGCATCCGCCGTGATGGCTGTGTCGAACGCGAGGTCCATCGCCCCCGGTTCCTCGGGGTTGGGGAAGGCGACGGTGGGGAATGCGGCATCCGGCGCGATCTGTGCCGCAACGACGACGGGTTCGCCGAATCCGGCGGCAATGAAGACACGGTGCGCGGTCTCCCAGCCCACCCCGTGCATGGCCGTGTAGACGTAGCGCACTGCACTCTTCGGATGCCCGGCGATCGTGGCCGTGCGCCGGACGTACGCGTCGATCACCCGCTCGTCAGCGATCTCGTAGGCCGTGACGCGGGGCAGCTGCAACACATTCTGGTCGGCCGCGACGGCCAAGATGTGTGCCGCGATCTCACCATCCATCGGCGGCACGATCTGGGATCCCCCATCGGCGTCCCCGAGGTAGACCTTGTATCCGTTGTCTGCGGGCGGGTTGTGGCTCGCGGTCACCATGACGCCGGCACTCACCGCTAGCTCGCGAACGGCGAAGGCCAGCACGGGGGTCGGCAGCAATCGTGGCAGCAGAATCGCTCGCACTCCGGCACCAGCCATCAATTCGGCCGTGTCTGTGGCAAAGACCTTCGAGTTAATGCGGCCGTCGTAGCCGATGACGACGCTTGGCGTTCCACCGCGGGCGAGAAGGAAACGCGCAAAACCGACCGCCGCCTGCGCGATCAGCACCCGATTCATCCGGTTGGACCCGGCTTCGATCCGGCCGCGAAGCCCGGCCGTACCGAACTCGAGCCGGGAATCGAAGCGGTCATGGAGTTCTGTGAGTGAGGCAGCTGAGCCGGCTTCGGCATCCGCAACCAAGCGATCGAGTTCGGCGCGGGTCTCCTCATCCGGGTCCTGGTCGCGCCAGGCCCGGGCGATGTCGATGACGCTCACGACAGCTCCTGCACAATCCGTGCAAGCAGTGCCGAGATCACCGGCTCGGCATCCCGACCAGCTTCAAGCACTTCGGCATGGCTCAATGGAGTCTTCTGGATGCCCGCAGCGAGATTGGTGATCAATGACAGCCCGAGGATCTCCATGCCGGCTTGGCGGGCGGCGATCGCTTCGAGAGCGGTGGACATCCCCACGATGTGGCCGCCGATGGTTTTTGCCATCTGAACCTCGGCGGGGGTCTCGTAGTGCGGTCCGCGAAACTGCGTGTAGACGCCCTCATCGAGGGTCGGATCCACGGTCCTGGCGATGGCTCGCAGCCGGGCACTGTAGAGGTCCGTGAGATCGATGAAAGTGGCACCCTCGAGCGGAGAGTCCGCGGTGAGATTGATGTGGTCGCTGATGAGCACCGGTGTGCCGGGCTTCCAGGTCTCGCGGATGCCGCCTGCTCCGTTGGTGAGGATCATGATTTTCGCGCCAGTGGCGGCTGCCGTCCGTACGCTGTGCACGACCCGTCGCACGCCGTGGTTCTCGTAGTAGTGGGTGCGGGCGCCGATCACGAGCGCGTTCCGGCCGTCAGCGAGGCGAATCGATCGCAGTGTCCCGACGTGGCCTTCGAGGGCCGGCGCGCTGAAACCGGTGATTTCTGCAGCAGAAATCGTCGCTGTGGTCTCACCAATGAGGTCGGCGGCCTTGCCCCATCCGCTTCCGAGTGTCAGGGCAATGTCATGATGGTCAACACCAGTGCGCGCGGCGATTTCTGCCGCTGCGTGTGCAGCGATCTCGAAAGGATCGGCAGCGGAGTCATCGAGAGGGTTAGGCATTGCCTCAGCCTATGGGAGACCCGCCACAGATTCGCGGGGGCCAATCCGAGCGTTCCACTGATTCGCTGCGCCACCGCGGTCTGCGGGAGAATAGGGGCATGGCCTACAAATTCGAGCGCAAGCAACGTATCGCTGTCATCGGGGGCGGCCCCGGGGGATACGAAGCGGCGCTCACCGGTGCTCAGATGGGCGCGGAGGTCACTGTCGTCGAGAACGTGGGAGTCGGCGGATCGGCCGTGCTCACCGATGTGGTCCCGTCGAAGACGCTCATCGCGACAGCCGAGGCAGCGAACGCCATCGGTGAGGCTGCCGACCTCGGGGTGCAATTCTTCGTGCGCGGTGATTCCGGGCGACCCGTTCGCCCGGAAGTCACAGTCAACCTCGGGGCCGTCAACCAGCGACTGTTGCTCCTGGCCCGCCAGCAGTCCGAAGATATGAAGTCCCAGCTCATCAAGGCTGGCGTCACCGTGATCCACGGCGGTGGCCGTCTCGACGGCCCGAATCGAGTTATCGTGTCGACCGGCTCGGCTAAGACCGGTACGGACTTCGACGAGATCAATGCCGACACCATCGTCGTGTCGGTCGGCGCGAGTCCGCGCATCCTCCCTTCGGCGGTTCCCGACGGCGAACGCATCTTCACCTGGAAGCAGCTGTACACGCTCACCGAGACTCCCGAGCACTTGATCGTTGTCGGATCCGGAGTCACCGGCGCCGAATTCGCCTCCGCCTTCACCGCGCTCGGCTCCAAAGTCACACTCATCTCCTCCCGCGACCGGGTGCTCCCGGGCGAGGACGCCGACGCCGCTCGCGTCATCGAAGACGTCTTCACACGCAACGGCATGACCGTGCTCTCCAAATCTCGCTCCGAGTCGATTGTGCGAACCGCGGATGGGGTGGTGGTCACACTCTCGGACGGCCGAACCGTCGAAGGCAGCCACTGCCTCATGGCGGTCGGTTCGGTTCCGAACACCGCAGGCATCGGGCTGGAAGAGGCGGGCGTCCAGCTCACCGAATCCGGCCACATCCGGGTGAACAGGGTGGCGCGCACATCGATGCCGTCCATCTATGCTGCTGGCGACTGCTCGGACTTCCTGCCGCTGGCATCCGTCGCTTCTATGCAGGGCCGCACGGCGGTCTTCCACGCCATGGGCGATGCAGTCAACCCAACCGAGCTGCGCAATGTCACCTCGAACATTTTCACCCAGCCGGAGATCGCTACCGTCGGCTGGTCGCAGAAAGAGATCGAGGACGGCATCACCCGTGGCGCGATCTACAAGCTCCCCCTCGCTTCGAATCCGCGCGCGAAAATGATGGGCATCAAGGACGGCTTCATCAAGCTGTTCGCAAGCACCGGCTCCGGCACGGTCATCGGTGGCGTAATCGTGGCGCCCCGGGCATCCGAATTGATCCTGCCGATCGCGATAGCCGTCGAGCACAGGCTCACTGTCGATCAGGTGGCACGCGCGTTTGCCGTCTACCCCTCGCTCTCCGACAGCATCACGGATGCCGCGCGGGCAATGCACATCGTCCACTGATCGGGCTGCTGCATCTCGTCGACTCATCTGGTGCCGAAACCCCTGCTCCCTCTAAGTTTTCCCAACCACCTCCCGTTTTTCCCACCACCTCCGTGTGTGGAAACGCACACGGTGAGAAAAACGGGAGGTGGTCGGCGTCGACCACCCGCTCACATCTCGCGACTGGCGGATGTTGTGCACCGGGCGGCCTCGGCGGACTCGGCGGATCATCGCGATCGCCACGCTGGGTGAATGACTACTTTCATCGAGGCCGAGTGGCGCACGCCTTTCCTTTTCTCGCGGGAGCAGATCGACGCGTCAGACCAAGCAGCGCTGCTCGCTCGAACGCGCCGAGGCGAACTCGAGCGATTGTTCCCGGGCATTTATGTGGACTCAAATTTCTGGCTGTCGCTCGACCGCCATGCGCAATACCGGCTCCGAATCGAAGCGGTCGCGCTCGACGCTGGCCGTGACATCGTCATCTCCCACGAATCGGCTGCGGCACTGTGGCGGCTCCCGCGCATTGCCCCGTGGCCAGAGCGCATCCACGTTCTCGAGCGGTCGGGGGGTGCAGGTCGTCCCAATTCAAAGCTCATTAGGCATCCAGTGGGAGTGCCGCAAGACGCGCAGGCACTCGACGGCATCCGAGTAACCGATCTCGCTCGCACGGCGGTGGATGTCGCGGCGACCAACTCCTTTGTCGAGGGGGTTACCGCGCTCGATGCGGCATTGAGACGCACGTTTCATCCGCACAGCGAAGTGCCGCGGACGATGCTGACCCGTGCGGATCTCCTCGATGAACTGCCACGCATTCCGCCAACGCACGGACGGGCGAAGGCGGGGCGTGCCATCGAGTTCGCGGATGGTCTCGCTGATCGGCCTGGGGAGTCGATCAGCCGGGTTTCGATGTCGATTGCTGGACTGCCTGCTCCTCAACTTCAAGTCACGTTGAGGGGAGCGAGTGGCCGCCTCTACGTCGTCGACTTCTGGTGGCCGCAGTTCCGGCATATCGGCGAGTTCGATGGTCGCTTCAAGTACACCGATCCTGAATTTCTTCGCGGCCGAACCCCCGAGCAATCGCTGCTCGACGAGAAGGCGCGAGAAGACGATTTGCGCGCGGCGGGTAACGGAATGAGCCGTTGGACCTGGGAGGTGGGCCGCTCACCCCAGCGCCTGCAGCAACTGCTGAGATCAGCCGGTATCCGGTGACGCCCCTACCGCCTACCGTTTTTCCTACCAGTGACGTGCTGAAACAAGGTGGTGGTAGTAAAAACGGGAGGTGGACGGTGGAGGCAGGGGGCGGAGGTGGACGGAGGACCGCTCAGGACACGATGTCGAGCAGCAGGAAGCCCGACGCAACAGTCTCGCCGACGGCGGCATTCACATTGGCGATGACACCATCCTTGTGAGCGGCGATGGGCTGCTCCATCTTCATGGCTTCGAGCACCAGTATGAGGTCTCCCTTGACGACAGCGTCGCCCTCGGCCACTGCCAGCTTCACGATGGTCGCCTGCATCGGTGCTTTCACCGAATTGCCGGTGGCTGTGACCACGGCTCCGGCACCTCTGCGACGCTGAGGAGCTGCGCCGAGGGTAGCGGGAGCGCCGCCCGCACCGGATACGAGGCGCGCCGGAAGCGAGACTTCGATGCGTTTGCCGTCGACCTCCACGACGATGGTCTGTCGCTCAGTTGCGGTTGCGGCATCGGCGAGCGACCCACTCCACGGTTCAATGTCATTGACGAAGTCAGTCTCGATCCAGCGGGTGTAGATCGAGAAGGGCGACGAGGTGAAAGCGGGATCGCGCACGATCTTGCGGTGAAAGGGCAAGACGGTCGGCAGCCCGGCGATCTCGAACTCGTCGAGAGCACGGCGGGAGCGTTCGAGGGCATCTTCGCGCGTGGATCCGGTGACAATCAGTTTGGCGAGCAGCGAGTCGAATGCCCCGCTAATCACGTCTCCGGTAGTCACCCCGCTGTCGACACGCACGCCAGGTCCGCCGGGAAAACGTAACGTGTGCACGGGGCCGGGCGCGGGAAAGAAGTTGAGGCCCGGGTCTTCGCCGTTGATTCGGAATTCGAAGGAGTGCCCCTCGGGACAAGGATCGTCGTAGTCGAGCGCGCCACCCTCGGCAAGCCGAAACTGCTCGCGTACGAGGTCGATGCCCGTGACTTCTTCGGAGACAGGATGCTCCACCTGGAGTCGCGTATTGACCTCGAGAAAGGAGATGGTTCCGTCCGTGGCGACAAGGAACTCGCAGGTGCCGGCACCGAGATAACCGACCTCCTTGAGGATGGCCTTCGAGGCAGAGTAGAGAAGCGCGTTTTGCTCGTCGGTGAGGAATGGCGCCGGCGCCTCCTCCACCAGCTTCTGGTGTCGACGCTGCAGGGAGCAGTCCCGGGTAGAGATCACCACGACCTTACCGAAGGCGTCAGCGAGGCACTGCGTCTCCACGTGCCGCGGCTGGTCGAGATATTTCTCAACGAAGCACTCTCCACGTCCGAAGGCGGCGATGGCTTCCCGGGTCGCCGACTCGAACAGTTCGGGAATCTCTTCGCGGGTGCGGGCCACCTTGAGGCCGCGGCCGCCGCCACCGAAGGCCGCCTTGATCGCGACGGGGAGGCCGTGGATATCGACAAAGTCCAACACTTCGCGGGCGCCGGAGACCGGGTTCAGGGTTCCCGGCGCGAGGGGCGCGCCGACTTTCTCGGCGATGTGGCGGGCCGAGACTTTGTCGCCGAGTCTTTCGATGGCATCCGGTGATGGCCCGATCCAAATAAGCCCAGCATCAATGACGGCGCGGGCAAACCCGGCATTTTCGGCGAGGAACCCATAACCGGGGTGGACGGCATTCGCCCCGGAGCGGCGGGCGATCGACAGCACCTTGTCGATGCGCAGGTAGGTGTCCGCACTCGTCGCCCCGACCAGAGCGTAGGCCTCATTGGCGAGCTTCACATGCCGCGCGTCGCGATCCTGGTCGGCGTAGACCGCTACGGAGGCGATTCCCGAGTCCTTTGCCGCCCGCATGACACGAACAGCGATTTCGCCGCGATTAGCGACAAGGACCTTCGTGATGCGCGACATAGTCCTTTAGCCTAGGGGGCACTGACAGGCACCCTTTGGTGGTGGGCTACAAGAATGGCGGATGCTTGCGTGATGATATGCACAAGTTCATCGGTTCCAGAGTGAGGGCCAGCTCACATCGAACTGGCGCAATAGCGACCGCAGCGTTGACAGCGAGAGGCCGACGACGGCGTGGGGATCCCCGTCTACCGAGGTGATAAATGGCGCGCCGAGGCTATCGATCGTGAAGGCCCCGGCCACCTCGAGTGGTTCACCGGTGGCGACATAGGCATCGATTTCGTGGTCGGTGATGTCGGAGGCGAAGGTCACCCCAGCCGTTGCGACGTCACCGACCGCCCCACGCACGGCGCCAGCCCGGTGATCGATAAGCCAGTGGCCGGAGTGGAGGTGCCCGGTGCGACCGCGTTGCAGCATCCATCGTTCGCGCGCAACCTCCGGAAGATGCGGCTTGCCGTAAACGATGCCGTCGAGTTCGAAGACCGAGTCACCGCCGAGTACGAACCCGTCGATCGCTGGGCCGAGGACCGCGGTTGCCTTCAGCCGGGCAAGCAGGAGAACCATCTTGATTGGGGTGAGCGGTGCGGCAGCCTCGACCGCAGCATCCTCGTCAACGTGTGACGGCACGACAATCGGCTCGATCCCTGCGGCCCGCAGTGTGGCGAGTCGGGCGGGGGAGGTCGAGGCGAGATAGAGGCGCATGGGCGACCGAGGCGCGGCCACCGGCGAGGGGGACTCGTGCCGATGGCGCGCGGGTGAGCTGGGCACGGGTGAGTCGCGCACGGGTGGGTCGCGCACGGGTGGGTCGCGCACGCTTGAGTCGGGCACGCTTGAGTCGGGCACGCTTGAGTTAGGCACGGCGCCTCCTGTGGCAAGCTCGGGGAATGGGTGAATTGCTGGGCACAGAGGTCGAAGTTGAGATTACTAACGTAGCTCACGGGGGTGTCACGGTAGCCAGGCATGACGGCCGCGTGATCTTCGTGAGCGATGCCATTCCCGGAGAGCGGGTGATGGCCCGCATCACGGATGACTCGAAGAAGGCATTCTGGCGCGCCGAGACCGTTGCCGTGGTGACCGCATCGCAGCATCGGCAGCCGCACATTTGGAGCGCGGCATCCATCGATCGTTCACCGGAAGAGCGGGCAGGTGGCGCCGAGTTCGGTCACATCGAGATCGCCCACCAGCGCGAACTCAAAGCTAAGGTCCTTGCCGATTCGCTCCGCCGCATGGCTGGAATCGAGACCGACGTCACGGTCGACGCGATTGCCGGGAATGCGGACGGCACCGGATGGCGCACCCGCCTCAGACTGCACGTCGCAGCCGACGGCACCCCGGGCCCGTATGCCGCCCGTTCCCACCACGTCGTGGCGGTCTCGGACCTGCCGCTGGCAACGACGGAGGTTGCGGCAATCACCCCTCTTGACGAGAAGTTCCTCGGTTTCGATCATGTGGATGTGGTTGTGCCGAGCGCAGGGAACCCGTTCGTGCTCACCGGCACCACCCCGAAGCCCAGCCGGGAGCGGGGAAAGGGCGAGAAGGCCGAACGACCGAAGCCTCAGCGCATCGTCGAGCGGGTCGGCGATCGTGAGTTTCGTCTGGACGCCCGCGGTTTCTGGCAGGTGCACCGTCACGCCGCGCAGGCGCTCACCCTCGCGGTGCAGGAGGCGATCGACCCGAGCCTGTTCGATCCGCGCGCGGCGAATCTTGATCTCTATGGCGGCGTCGGACTATTCGCCGCCGCAGTCGGGGACCGTTTCGGCAATCACCTGCGCGTCACCACCGTAGAAAGTGACCCGCTTGCGACCGATCATGCGGCTGTGAATCTCTCGGAATGGGTGGGGGCCGCTGCCGTCACGGCGCGGGTGGACAACTTCCTGCGCCAGTTACGATCCACTGCGAGCCCGAGCGAACGTGCCCGGCTTGGCGCGGCGACCGTTATCCTCGACCCGCCGCGCGCCGGCGCAGGCAAGGGTGTCGTCGATGAACTGCTCACCCTCAACCCGGCCCAGATCGTCTATGTGGCGTGCGATCCGGTGGCTCTTGCGAGGGATGTCGCGCTGTTCGCACTGGGAGGCTACGCGCTCACTCGGCTGCGGGCGTTCGACCTGTTCCCGAACACTCACCATGTCGAAGCGGTGGCAACCATAACGAGGGCATAGCCTTCCGCGCACCCTCGCCGACCCGCACCCTCGCCGACGCGCATTACGCGTGATCCATGACCGTGTTTGATGAGTGCCCGGTACCATTGATCACCGGGAAATGGTTGGGATTCGGTACCGCGGGTACAGACAGGATGAACGATGGCGCAGACATTCTTCGAGAAAACTACGCGCGAGTCCCACCCCACCACAGTGCGGGTGTCGGTGGTCGATGACCACGAGTCGGTGCGGCTCGGGCTCAAGGCAGCCTGTATCGACGCGGGCTTTGCTTTCGTTCTCGCGGCCGCATCCGTGCAGGAATTCGTCGATGGCCTCGACGGTCGGGAAAACGACGTCGTCGTGCTCGACCTGTCGCTCGGTGATGGCTCGACAGTGACCGGCAACGTGAAGGCAGTGCAGGCGACCGGCTCGGCTGTGCTGATCCATTCGATCGCCGACCGGGCGGCCTCAGTGCGCGAGGCACTTGCCGCCGGGGCTGCCGGAGTCATCCCCAAGTCGGCCGCGACGAAGACGGTCATGGCGGCGGTTGAAACGGTCGCGCGCGGCGAGGTGCTCAACAACCTGGAGTGGGCGACGGCGATCGATGCCGACCGTGACTTCGCCAAAGCCCAGCTCGGACGCAGGGAGCGTGAGATCCTGCACCTGTATGCGTCGGGGCTCCCGCTCAAGCTCGCCGCCCAGCAGCTCGGTATCGGCTATTCGACCGCCCGCGAATACCTCGACCGCATCCGCGTGAAATACGTGGAGGTCGGGCGGCCGGCACCGACCAAAGTTGATTTGCTTCGGCGTGCTGTGGAAGATGGAATCCTGCCCGGTCTCGACCTGGACGGTGGTGATGGCCGCTAACAGACGAATGGTGGTGAAGGCCACTCAGAGCGTCTCGCCGTCGCCCGAATCTGCGGCCCGGCAACCGCACAATCCGATCAGCCGATCGCAGATTGAGACGGTCGTATCCCGTTCAGTAGCCATCTTCGCGCTGCTGTTCGGCCTGCAAGCCCTGCCCGCCGTTATCGGCCAGCTGCCTACTGCCGGGTCGGTCTGGGCGATCATCTTCGGAGTGGGGATCTACGGGGGGATATTGGCCACCCTGGTGGCATCCTTCGCGAAGCGGTGGGTGTGCGCGGTCAATGCCTCCTTCTCGTTGGCCTATCTCCTCGCCCTTGCCGGATGGCCATTCGTCGTGAACGAGCCACTCGTCGGGGCCGTCGACCGTCCGTGGCTCTGGTTACTGTGCACCGTTGCGACCGCTACGGCGGCGATCGCTTTCTCGACCCGGCAGGCGACGGCCTACCTCGTCGTGACGCCGGTGGTCTACGGGTTCGTGCGGATCGCCCCAGCGGGTGGTGGCGCCGAGATCGGCTCGGCATCCCTCGATATCGTTTACGCCGTAATCCTCGGGGGTGCAGCCCTGATCCTCATTACGTTGCTCCGCCAAGCCGCCGCGTCTGTCGACAACGCACAGGAAACGGCGCTCGACCGATACACCCACGCCGTGCGTCAGCATGCGAGAGAGGTCGAGCGAGTTCAGGTGGATTCCATCGTGCACGACAGTGTGCTGACAACGCTACTGTCGGCTGCGCGGGCCGAGACACCCGAGGCGCAAAAGCTTGCTATCCACATGGCCCGCAGCGCCATGGGCCACCTGAAGGATGCTGCGGCCGCTTCCCCTGACGACGATGCCACCATGACCCTCGACCAACTCGCCCGGCGCATCACAGACTCGTCCCGCACACTTTCGGGCCCGTTCGAATTGCGACTGAGCGACATGCACGCGGGCAGCCTCTCCGTTCGGGGCCTTCCCGTTCGCGACATCGCGGTTCGCAGCATCCCCGTTCGCAGTGCCGAAGCACTCTATTGGGCCGCGATGCAGGCGATGGTCAACTCCCTCCAGCATGCTGGAGCCGGAGATGATGTGCACCGCTGGCTCGCCGTCGAGGACGCTGCCAGCGGTGGCATCCGCATCGGTATCGGTGACGACGGAGTGGGTTTCGGCTTCGATTGCATCCCCCACGAGCGCCTCGGTCTGCGAGTGTCCATCATCGAGCGGGTCACGAACGCGGGCGGATCAGTTGAGATCGATGCGGGCCGAAACAGAGGTGCGGTGATCTGGATCACCTGGCCGCGAGGTGCTGCAACGTTGATTGATGCAGCGTTGATAGATGCAACCTTTGTCGATGCTGTGCCCTCAAAAGCTGCTCCATCCGCCGCTGTGCCGGGGGAGGATCACCCTACGTGATCGTCTCCGTACCGCGCGCGCTCATCATCGCCCTCGCCGCCATCTTCTCGGCCTACCATCTGGTTCTCGCTGTCGTGTCGATCGACGTGCCGCGCATGAAAGCTCCCTATATCGCCGCGATGGTGCTCTACACCGTGGCGACCGTGCTCAGCCTTCGGATGACGAGCACCTTGCGGATGCCCCTCTGGGTTGCCTGCTCAACGGTGGCGGCGGCGGTGGTTGTGCCGGGGCTGGTGACGAGCCAGTTTGGTCAGGCCGAGGCCAGTGGCACCTACGCGGCCTGGCACACGGCGGCCATCGGCACGCTGATGGTCATCACTTCGACCCGTCGCCGCCATGCCTTCGCGTGGATCGGCACGGCCGCGCTCGTCGTGCAGACGGTGGTCTGGGCCGGCCCCGGCGGCCTCGTTGCCTACGGAGTGATCGGCAGTGTCGGTTGGGTCGCCCTGTCCCACGCCCTGTCGCGCTCCCTCACGAAGGCGGGCAAGGACACGCGGCAGTACGCGCTCGCCGAGCGTGAGGCGGTTCAGTGGAGGGCAGCTCAAGAGGCGCACGTCTCCGAACGGCAGCTCCGCCTCGCCCAGACCAGCCGGATGTCGCTGCCGATGTTGCGGCAGATTGTGGCGATGCGCGGAGAACTCACCGACTCGCAGCGGCTCGAATGTCACCACCTCGAGCGCGCTATCCGCGATGAGATCCGCGGCCGGAAGCTTCTCAACGATCGCGTGCGCGAACAGGTCATGATCGCTCGCCGCAAGGGAATGACCGTCACCCTTCTCGACGAAGGGGGCATAGACGACCTCTCCGAAGTGCATCTGGAACGGGTTCTCAATTGTCTGGCTGATGCGATCCGCGACACGCAGACTGGCACAATAATCGCGCGCACCGTGCCAGATGGATCCGAAGTCGCGGTGACCGTCGTCGGGCTCTCATCGCCCGACGACGGTCACTCAAGCGCGCTCGGCTCTCACAGCGTCGATGACGACGAGGATCGGGTGGACCTCTGGCTCGAGATACCGCGGGCTGAGGTGGCCGTCTCCGGCTGAGTCACACCTGCGCGGTGGTGCTCGTCACGGACTGTCCGTCCCTGCTTTCCGCCCGCCGATAATGAAAAAAACGGGATCGGCCCCCGAAGGCCGATCCCGTTTCAAACCCGAATCAGGGTAATAACCCGAATATTGCCCTGACTCGCCCCCCACGCCATCGACCCGCTTACCCTAGTCGGCCCATGGCTGGTGGTGTCGCTCTGTAAGCAACACCAGGTGTTTAATAATGCATCGGAGTGGCACCTTCGCAAAGTGGACACTTAGGGGGACATTCGGGGTACAGTTTTGCGCGTCAGGACAAGAAAGACCCTAGTCAACGCCAATTTACCGATGACACTTCCTGCGGATATCGGGGTACATTAATCATTTGGCAACCGATTGCCTCGATTCGGCAGCAGAACTGTGCTGATTCCGTAGCAGAAGCATCGTAATCCGCAGAATCCGGGTCCGGTTTTGCGCGATACCGCAGTGTCGGCCCTCAGTGGAGCACTCTTTCGGTTGCTTGCTACCCCGAGAACGAGCGCCAGGCACCCGTGCCGGGACTCAGCGGAGTGCGGATACTGCGCTGGCTGCGCTGCCAGGCACTCACGAGCGGTCCTTCGGTGCGCTGGCCGTCTTCGAAATCTTCGATCATCGACATGACCACCGCGGTCACCGCCGCGAGTTCGGCGGGCGTCGGCTGCCCCGCGACTACTTCGAACTCCGGCTCGGAACCCGTGGAATCACTCTCCTGCTGGATTGTCACAGCGGAATGTTCCCGTGCTTCTTGGGAGGAAGGGAAGCCCGCTTGGTCCGGAGCGCCCTGAGGGCCTTCACCACCACCACACGGGTCGCGGCCGGCTCGATCACGCCGTCGAGTTCGCCGCGCTCCGCCGCAAGAAACGGGGATGCCACGTTGTAGGTGTACTCATTCGCGAGCTTCGTACGCACCGCCGCGACATCCTCTCCCGCCGCTTCGGCCGCCTTGATCTCGTTGCGGTAAAGGATGTTGACGGCCCCCTGCCCGCCCATGACCGCGATCTCCGCGGTGGGCCAGGCGTAGTTGAGGTCGGCGCCGAGTTGCTTGGAGCCCATGACGATGTAGGCCCCACCGTAGGCTTTTCGCGTGATAACGGTCACGAGTGGCACGGTCGCCTCGGCGTAGGCGTAGAGCAACTTCGCGCCGCGACGGATGACTCCGGTCCACTCCTGGTCGGTTCCGGGGAGGTACCCGGGCACGTCGACGAGGGTGAGAATCGGAATCGAGAACGCGTCGCAGAAGCGCACGAATCGGCTCGCCTTCTCGCCGGCTTCAATGTTGAGGGTTCCCGCCATCGCGTTCGGCTGGTTCGCCACGACTCCAATGGCACGACCCTCGATTCGTCCGAAGCCGACCACGATGTTGGGCGCGAACAGTGGCTGAGTTTCGAGAAAGTCGCCGTTATCGACCAGGTGCTCGATGACCGTCTTCATGTCGTAGGGCTGGTTCGGGCTGTCGGGGATCAGCGTGTTCAGCTTGCGGTCGGCATCCGTCGTCTCGAGCTCGACGTGGCTGTCGTAGACCGGATGCTCGGCCAAGTTGTTGTCGGGCAGGAAGCTCAGCAGCGTGCGGGCGTAGTCGAGCGCGTCATCCTCGTCGCTCGCGAGCCAGTGTGCGACGCCGGAGATCTTGTTGTGGGTGAGGGCTCCGCCGAGCTCTTCCATGCCGACATCCTCACCGGTGACGGTCTTGATCACGTCGGGTCCGGTGACGAACATCTGGCTGGTCTTATCGACCATGATCACAAAGTCGGTGAGAGCGGGGGAGTACACCGCACCTCCCGCAGCAGGCCCCATGATGATCGAAATCTGCGGGATGACCCCGGAGGCGGCGGTGTTGCGGCGGAAAATCTCGCCGTATTTGCCGAGTGCGACGACGCCCTCCTGGATGCGGGCTCCGCCGGAGTCGAGCATGCCGATGATGGGAACGCCGGTCTTGAGGGCGAGATCCATCACCTTGATGATCTTTTCGCCAGCGACCTCGCCGAGCGAGCCACCGAAGATCGTGAAGTCCTGGCTGTAGACCGCAACCTGCCGGCCGTGGATTGTGCCGGTGCCGGTGACGACGGCATCGCCGTAGGGCCGCTTCTTCTCCATGCCGAAGGCGTGGGTGCGGTGGCGCACGAACTCGTCGAGTTCGACGAAGGATCCGTGATCGAGCAGCTGTTCGATGCGTTCCCGAGCGGTCTTCTTGCCCTTGGAATGCTGTTTCTCGATGGCCGCCTCGCCGCTCGCGGTCACGGCTTCGTGATAGCGCACTTTCAGGTCAGCGAGCTTGCCCGCGGTCGTATAGAGGTCGTTCGTGGCGTTCGTATCAGCAGTCACGCGTTTACTTTACCGTTGGCCTTCTGCCCGGCCCGGTGGTGGAATGCTACAAAGCTGGATCATGGTGCCCGTACCCTTGGGGTATGCAGCTTCCCCTGAGCGCCGCAGTCGCCGCCCGGCTCGAGATTCTTGACGAGTGCGGCTCGACCAATACCGAGCTCGTGGCGCGGGCATCCGACGAAGATGGGGAGAACTGGCCCGACTTCTCGGTGCTCGTCACCGGCAGCCAGACCGACGGGCGTGGTCGCCTCGGTCGGGTCTGGGTTGCGCCTCCGGGCCAGACGCTCGCGATGTCGGTGTTGCTGCGTCCTCGCCTTCCAGCCGGAGAGCCCGTCGAGATCGACCGCTACGGCTGGTTTCCGCTTATCGCGGGCATTGCCATGACCGCTGCGGTCGCGCCGCTCGTTCCGCTGCACTCCGTGCGGCTCAAGTGGCCGAATGACGTGCAAATCGATGGCCTCAAGGTGTCAGGTCTGCTCGCGGAGCTCCTGCCGGGTGGCCACGCCGTGGTGCTGGGTGCCGGACTCAACCTCACGATCGCCGAAGCGGATCTGCCGACACCGACCGCGACATCCATCGCGCTCAACGACCCGATCCTTCTCGGTGCCGAGCTTGCCGACCGCGCGCTCGCCGGCTACCTCACCGAGCTCGGCCGGCTCTACTCGGAGTTTTTGCGATTCGGCGCCGATCCGGAGTCGAGCGGGGTCGCGGGCCGGCTTCGTGACCTGTGCAGCACTATTGGCAGCCAAGTGCGCGTGCAGCTGCCGGGCGGAGGCGAACTGGTCGGCACCGCCATCGGTATCGATGACAGTGGGCGACTCGCGGTGAGAAAGTCGTCGGATGGTCGGGTGGTGGCTGTCGCCGCCGGAGACGTGACCCATCTGCGGTATGAATAGGTCATGAGCGACTCACAGGACGCCGAGCGGGTGGTGGCACGGCTGAGACCGCACGGCCGCGCGCTGTTCTGGCCGAGCGTGCTGCTCATCACGGTCGCGGCGGCGGTCGGATACTTCCAGGGGAGCTTCGCCGAGTCCTGGCAGAACATCGCGCTGCTGTCCGGTGCGGCACTTGCGGTCGTGCTGCTGTGGCTGCTGCCGCTCGTCGCGTGGCTCGGCAAGCGCTATGTCATCACCACGCGCCGCATCATCCTGCGCACCGGGTTTTTCGTGCGGATCCGGCAGGAGCTCCTGCACAGTCGTGGCTACGACGTGACGGTGCGCCAGAACGCCCTGCAGAGCATGTTTCGCAGTGGCAACATCCTGATCAACACCGGGCTAGACCGGCCCGTGGTGTTGCGTGATGTACCGGGCGCCGACCTCGTACAGGCTGCTCTCCATGACCTCATGGAAAAGAGCCTCAACCCGATCGCGGCCCGACGTCAGGCCGAGGCTTCGCGCACGTCGTCTCCCCGTGACCAGGACGAGACGACCGCCTGGGGCCAGCGCTAGTCCTCTCATCCGCCGCGTGTCACCTTCGCATGTTCGGAGCCGTTGGGACGGTGTGAAGTTGACACCTGAGCGGGTCTTTGCCCGTCGGAAGACGCTCGGGTGGTCAGACCGTCGGCGCGGTGGTGTCCGTAGACCCAGAAGCGGTAGAGGAGGAACCGGAAGGATGTGCCGAGCACGAGTCCGACGACGTTCGATGAGATGTTGTCGGCGAGCAGCGAAGTAAAGCCGAGCAGGTAGTGCGACACCCAGAGGCAGGCTAGCCCGATGAGGATTCCGCCCACAGAGACCGTGCTGAATTCGGCCAGCTCGAGAAGATAGTTTTTACGGCGGTGCTCCCGAAACGTCCAGTACCGGTTACCGAACCAGGTCGCGATGGTCGCAACGCCAGCGGAAATGATCTTCGCCCCGATCGGCCCCTGAAAGAAGTGGTCATCGCCGAAGACACCGACTCGCAGCAGGTTGAACAGCCCAACGTCGACCACATAACCGGCCAAGCCGACTATGCCGAACTTGAGCACGTAACGCAGCAATTTTTCATAGAGCAGCCGGGCAAAAGTGTCGAGGCGGGTGAACACGGCACGCCCTTTCACTGTCTGACGGCGGATTGGAAAAGCATAACCGGGCGCTTCGATCCGGATCCGAAAGTAGGCTGGCAGCATGACTCTCCGAGTAGGCGTGATTGGCGGCGGACAGCTCGCGCGCATGATGATTCCCGCAGCGGTTAACCTCGGTATCGAGCTGAGCGTATTCGCGGAAACGGCGGGTGAATCCGCGTCGCTGGCGGTCACCACCCTGGGAGACTTTCGGGATGTCGCCGAGGTGCTGGCCTTCGCCGGAACGGTGGATGTTGTCACCTTCGACCATGAGCACGTGCCCCAGGAGGTGCTCCTCGCCCTTGTCGACAGCGGTATCGCCGTTCGTCCCGGACCCGATGCCCTGCTCTATGCCCAGGACAAGCTCCTCATGCGCCAGCGACTCTCGGAGCTCGGACTGCCTGTTCCCGACTGGGCGCGAGTCGAAACCGAAGCGCAGCTCGCCGACTTTCTCGCCGACCATCGTGGGCGCGCGGTTGTGAAGATGGCCATCGGCGGATACGACGGTAAAGGTGTGCGTGTGGTGCGTGCCGCGGCCGAAGCATCCGACTGGCTGGAGCTCGGGCACCCGCTTCTCGTCGAAGAGTTGGTGGAATTTCGGCGTGAACTCGCCCAGTCTGTCGCCCGCCGCCCATCCGGAGAGGTGATCTGCTGGCCGGTGGTGGAAAGCATCCAGCGCGACGGTGTTTGTGCCGAAGTGATCGCCCCTGCACCCTCCTCCCGCGGTCGGCTTGCGGATGTCGCGGAGGAGATCGCCCGGTCCATTGCCGAGAACCTCGGGGTAACCGGCGTTCTGGCGGTCGAGCTCTTCGAGACCACTGACGAGCGACTGCTCATCAACGAACTCGCGATGCGCCCGCACAACACCGGTCACTGGACAATCGACGGCTCAACCACCAGCCAATTTGAGCAGCACCTGCGGGCAGTGCTCGACTTGCCCCTCGGAGCGACCGGATGCCGCGATCGCTGGTCGGTGATGGTGAACATCCTCGGCGGGCCCGAATCCGGTGGGCTCCACGATCGCTATGCGCACGCATTTTCTGATGCGCCATCGGTCAAGGTTCACAATTACGGCAAGTCGCCGCGGGCGGGGCGCAAGGTCGGTCATGTCACCGCCGGTGGCGACGATCTCGACGAGGTCGCCTTTCAGGCGCGTGCCGCTGCGGAGCATTTCCAGCCCTGACCTTTAGGCTGATCGCTATGTCTGAACCCCTGCCAGCCGTGCGGCCCATCGTCGCCGTCGTCATGGGATCGGATTCCGACTGGGCAGTCATGAATGCCGCCGCCGCCGTTCTCGCCGAGTTCGATGTACCCCACGAGGTCGAAGTGGTCTCGGCCCATCGAACCCCCGAGAAGATGATCGCCTTCGGGCGGGATGCCGCGGGCCGGGGCATCCGCGTGATCATTGCCGGTGCTGGCGGAGCCGCTCACCTGCCGGGAATGCTCGCTGCCGTCACCACACTCCCGGTTATCGGGGTGCCGGTAGCCCTGGCAACACTCGACGGGCTCGACTCGCTGCTGTCGATCGTGCAGATGCCTGCCGGAGTTCCGGTTGCCACGGTGTCGATCGGAGGCGCGCGCAACGCCGGGCTCCTCGCACTCCGAATGCTTGCGATCTCCGATCACGCGCTCGCCACCGCGCTCGCCGGGTTTGCGCACCAGCTCGAGCTGATCGTTGCCGACAAGAATGCTGCGCTGCAGGCCACTCTCGGTCAACCCAGGGCGCAGAACACCACGTCGAAGTCGCGCCTGTGAGCGTGATGGCCGCGAGCAGCCCGATCCGCACCCCGGATCTGCGCTCGAGAAGCACCATGACCAAGCGGGCGTGGTGGCTCGTAACCCTCAACCTGCTTATTCCCGGGTCCGCTCAGATTCTCGCCGGCAACCGGCGCCTCGGCCGGTTCGGGGTCGGTGCCACTTTTCTGCTGTGGGGCCTCGGCATCAGTGGACTCGTCGTCTGGTTCGCCGCACACACCGTGATCCTCGGTCTCGTGACCAATCCGATCGGGCTCACCGTGATCCAGGTGCTGCTCGCCGGGTACGCGGTGCTGTGGATCGTTCTCACCCTCGACACCCTGCGGCTGGCCCGGCTTGTGAGCGCCCTCCCCGCGGTGCGACCGGTGATTGCGGCGCTGTCGATTCTCGCCCTCGTGGCGACCGCAGGAAGCGCAGGCTACGGCGCGGTGAGTGCGGGAAGCGCCCGTTCGGCCGTGAGCGCCATTTTCGCCGGCACTGACATGGTGCCGCCGGCACACGGTCGGTACAACATCCTGCTGCTCGGTGGTGACGCCGGCCCGGACCGCACGGGCCTGCGCCCGGACAGCACCTCGGTCGCCAGTATCGACGCGACCACCGGTGCCACGACGATCATCGGCATCCCGCGCAATATGGAGCAGATCCAGTTCGCAAAGGGGTCACCTCTTTATGGGCCGTTCCCCAGCGGGTATGTCTGCGGTGACCAGTGCCTTATCGACTACCTGTACACCTATGGCGAAGAACACAAGTCGCTCTACCCGAAGGCTGCAGCATCCGGAAGCACGCCGGGTATCGAGGCGATGAAGGATGCAGCGGAGGGCGTCACCGGGCTCACCATCCAGTACTACACGCTCATCGACATGCAGGGCTTTGCGGACCTGGTCGACGCGCTCGGCGGGGTGACGATCGACGTTCCGGCGAAGCTCGCATACGGACCAGTGACGAGCACCAAGCCGATCGGCACATTCGAAGCGGGACCGCAAGTGATGAGCGGAACGCTTGCGCTCTGGTACGCGCGGTCCCGATTCATGGGCAATGACTACGAACGCATGTCTCGACAGCGTGATGTGCAAGCGGCCATGCTCAAACAATTTCAGCCGGCGACTGTGCTGACCAAATTCCAGGACATCGCGAAAGCCGGTGCCCAGGTCGTGAGAACCGATATTCCCACGGCGGCACTTCCCGGGTTTGTTGGTCTGGGGGAGAAAGCGCAAAACCAGGCGGTCAAACGACTAGAACTGGTACCGCCGATGTTCGACGGAAATCGCCCCGACTACGACAAGATCCATGCCGCCGTCATCGCGGCGACATCGTCGACCACGGGGACTCCCGCGCCTTAGAGGTCGGCGTGCAGCTGCCAGACTTTCTCAGCCGAGTCTTTCCAACTGAATGCGCTCGCTCGGTCCATGCCGGCGAATCGAAGACGTTCCCTGCGCGCATCATCGGACACGAGTCCGGAGATCGCCTGTGCAAGGCGCTCCGAGTAACCCTCTGTAGGAGAGAGCTTGACAGCCACTCCGGCACCAGCCGAGACTTCCAAGACGGCCGGGTCGTCGGAGTGGACAACCGGCGTGCCGAAGCTGAAAGCCTCGATGACCGGTAAGCCGAAGCCTTCAGCGAGACTCGGAAACACGAATACTGTTGCTCTGTCCAGGGCGACTGCGAGGTCCGCATTATTGAGGAAACCCATCGCGCGAACTCGGTCGGGCTCGAGTCCGGCTTCGACGGCAATCGCCGTCACATCGAGGTCGCCCCAGCCCTGGGGTCCCGCGATGAGCAATGGTAGCCCAGCATCGTCAGCGGAGCTGAGCGATCGGATGAGAGACTGCAGGCCCTTGCGTGGTTCGAGAGTACCGACGCTGAGAATATAACGTTCAGGGAGCTCAAGCCGCATCGCCCGCTTCGTTGCGTCAACAGGGATGGCGAATTTGGAACTAACGGCAGCGGAGATCACACGGACCCGATCTCCGAAATCGAAGATTTCAGCGAGTTGGGAGGCGACCGCGTGCGTGTCAACCACTATGGCATCGGCGTATTTCTGCGCCCGCTTCGCCATTGCCTTATGCCACGTGACGCCGTGTGGTGTGAGGGTCTCCGGGTGGGTCCAGGGGACCACGTCATGGATTGTGATGACCATCTGGTCACTCTGGTTGTTTATCCGGTCGTGTCGACGCAGCGGCGCAAGCAAGCTCGGCGCGTGAACCATGCCGGTGCCGGGAATCTTTGTGAACCCGTATTGCCAGGCTAGCGAAAGCTCACGGCGGGCAAGCGGGCTCTTCATCAGGTCGCTGAGGCCGGGCAACAACTCACGTACCTTCTCATAGTCCGGCTCGGGTGAGGCCGACACAACTCCGGTGACGTCGCAGCCTCGGGGTGCCGTCTCAATGAGGGCACGGGTGAGTTCCTCGGTGTACCTGCCGATCCCTCCGGGAGTGCGAGAGATCATCTGGTCAACGATCACGCGAAGGGTCGTCATTTCGCTCCAATAAAGTTATCGGGGTCTACCGAAATCCCCCCCCAGACTTTACCAGCGGCTCACTTGCCCCGCTGATGGGGGCCACTACCTAAACGGACATATCAATCTGCAGTGCGCCCGCGGAGTGCGCGGCGGATAGCGCGGCGCGCCAGTTGCGCATCGGAGAGATCCCCGCGCGAGCCCAGGCGTCGTGGCCAAGCACCGAGTAGTCGGGGCGCGGAGCCGGGCGTACATAATCTGCGCTGGTAGTGGTAGTAACCCGCTGGGGGTCCAGTCCGTTCACCCGGAAAATCTCGGTCGCGAAGTCGAACCAGCTCGCCTCTCCCGAGTTCGTCGCGTGGTAGACGCCGGGCGCGGCATCCGCATCGAGGAGCTCGACAATCTGGCGCGCAAGATCCCCCGTCCAGGTCGGCTGGCCGAGCTGATCGTTCACGACGCTTACCGTGTCGTGGCTCGCCGCGAGCCTCAGCATCGTCTTCGCAAAGTTCGGCCCTCCGGCACCGTAGAGCCACGCGGTGCGCACGATGTAGGTGCCGTCGGGATTCGCTGCGAGCGCGAGCCGTTCGCCCTCAGCCTTGGTACGGCCGTACGCCGAAATCGGATTGCGGGGTGTCGACTCCTCATACGGCGAGGTTGCCGAGCCGTCGAAAACATAGTCGGTGGACACCTGTACGAGCTTCGCCCCGACCTCGGATGCCGCAATCGCGAGGTTGTGCGCGCCCGTTGCATTCACGGCGAAGGCCTCCTCCTCGTGGCTTTCCGCGTCATCCACCCTCGTATATGCGGAGGCGTTAATCACGACATCGTGCCCGACAACCGCAGCGCGAACGGTGTCGAGGTCGGTCACATCGAGGCCGACACGGTTCAGCGCGGTCACGTCGCGCCCGGCGAAAGCCTTCTGGAGGTCCTGGCCGAGCATCCCAGCCGCTCCCGTAATGAGGTATCTGGTCATGGCTTCTTTCGGTTCAGACGTGGATGACGACGGGGCCGCCGAGGTCCACCAGCGGATCGAAGTTCTGATCCTGAGTCACGACCGGCAAATCATTCGCCAGGGCGATCGAGGCGGTCCAGAGATCGTTGGTATTCACGCGGCGACCCGCCTGGGCTAGTCGATAGTGAAGGCGCGCCCATTCCTCAGCGGCCGTGTCGCCTGCAACCAAAGCGTCGGTTGACGAATAGGCGTCAAGAGAGCGGCGGCGCCTCGATAGTGTCTCGGTATCCGATGCCGCGAGCACTCCGGCCCGCAATTCTGCGAGCGTGATGACGCTGATGAATTGCCGTTCGGGAAGGAGTGCTTCGTCAAGGGGTCGAAGCATTTCCATCGCAACGATGACGCTGGTGTCAAGAAGACCTTCGACCGTAGTCACAGAATCGGGCCGAGGTCGTCGGTGGTGTCTCCCGTGAAGGCGGCGATATCGCGCGCGAGCGTCACGTCGGACGTCTTGGGCCGCAGGGCAAGGAATTCAGCCTTAGTCAGATGGCTCTTCCTTGCGGGAGGGAAGGCCGCGAGCTTTGCGGTAGGAATTCCGTTGACCTTCATCACAATCTCTTCCCTGCTCTGCACGCGCGCAAGCACGCCGGCAGTGTGGTTTCAAAGTTCCTGGACGGGTATGTGCGTCCAATTTCCAGCGCTGCACTCCGTAGCACCACGGCTACAGTGCCGCCCGCTCCTTCAGCGGTTCCCACCAGGCCCGGTTGTCGCGATACCACTGCACGACATCCGCGAGTCCCTGCGCGAACGGCACTTGAGGCTCGTAGCCCAGCTCGGCCTGGATCTTGCCGATATCGACGCTGTAGCGCAGGTCGTGACCGAGGCGGTCGGTGACCCGGTCCACAAACGACCAGTCCGTGCCGGTGGCATCCAGCAGTAGTTGGGTGAGCTCGGTGTTGGTGAGCTCGGTGCCGCCGCCGATGTTGTAGATCTCGCCCGCTCGCCCACCGACGAGCACCATCGCGATGCCGCGGCAGTGGTCATCCACGTGCAGCCAGTCGCGGATGTTGTTGCCCTCGCCGTAGAGCGGCACGTGCCTGTCGTCGATCAGGTTCGTGACGAAGAGCGGGATGACTTTTTCTGGAAAATGGTACGGACCGTAGTTGTTTGAGCAGCGCGTGATCGACAGGTTGAGGCCGTGAGTGCGAAAGTAGCTGCGCGCGAGCAGGTCGCTGCCGGCTTTTGATGCGGAGTACGGGGAGTTCGGCTCGAGAGGACGTTGCTCGTCCCAGGATCCTTCGGCGATCGATCCGTAGACCTCGTCGGTGGAGACGTGCACGAATCGCTTGAGGTCGGCGCGCAGGGCGGCATCGAGCAGCCGCTGGGTGCCAAGCACATTGGTCTCCACGAAGATGCCGGAGTCGCGAACCGAGCGGTCGACGTGCGATTCGGCGGCAAAGTGCACGACGGCATCCACGGTCGGCAGAAGCGTGTCGAGCAGACCCGAATCGCGGATGTCTCCGTGCACGAACTCATAGCGGGGAGAGTCGGTGATGGGCGCGAGATTCTCGAGGTTGCCGGAGTAGGTGAGGGAGTCAAGTACGACCACCTCGGCACCTTCTAGGCCAGCGTACGTGTCTTGCAGGGTGCGGCGAACAAAGTTCGAGCCGATGAAACCGGCTCCGCCGGTGACGAGGATTTTCACGGTGTGGTGTCCTTTCAGATTGTCAACGATACGGGCTCGTACAAGGACACTCGCTTCATCGCGCACCGACGATCAGCGGCCACGGCAGATGTCTACTGCCTTGCGCAGGACACTGGTGACTCGCCACGAGCGTGAGGCATGGAGGTCCGTGATCGCATGGTTGGCGGCAGCAAGCAAGTCGCGCACTTCGTCAAGAGTGGCATTTGCGGACTCGAGGTCTTCGAGGAGACGCAGTTGTTCGATGGTCACGAAGTCATCGAAGACGCAAACCGGGTAGGACAACGGTCCGGCAAGCTCGTCCATTTTCTCCGCCGACACGTAGAACCGCGAGAGTCCATCGAACAGGCATAGTTGGTAACCTGCGCCTAAAACGAGCTGCTCCCACTCGGCATGTGTCGCGATCGGCGACCCCGGAGCTGTCGCCTCGATGATGAGTATCCACGGTCGTACCTTTGTCAGGTCTATTGACTGAAGAACTTGAAGCTCCGCCCCCTCGGTATCAATCATGAGAAAGTGAATTTCGGCTCCGCCCAGCCCGTTCATCGCGATGACCTCATCAAGCCTTATCGTCGGCACGACGACGTCGACGACCGTCATGCCTTGGCTCGCGTGGTCTACGCTGACAGCATCCACGAGGGTCGAAAGTCCGGTGCCCTCGATGAGGTGGAAAATGATGTTTGGCTCCGTCGAACTTGTCACTGCGGCTTCGATCGTGTGATCGCGAGGGCGTTCCGCGCGATAGAGCGCCGCGTAGTACGGATTCGGTTCGACGGCGATGCCCGACCATCCGCGGTCGTAGAAGCTGCGCGAGACCGAATCGATGCGTGGATGGTTGGCGCCGATCTCCACGTAGGTGCCAATCGGGAGCTTCCCGAGGACTCGATTGAGGACGACATCTTCGCCGTTCTGAGCAAAGGAAATAAACCGACCAGACTGTGCCAAAATTCTCCCTTATAAGGCGGAGGTTCGGGCTCGTTATTTTGCGTGCCGCCAGCCAAGACTCTATCCGCAGGTGACTTGCTAGACTTCAGCACGTGCAAATTCGTGAACTCGCAATCCCTGACGCGTGGGAGTTCACGCCGACCCAGTATCGCGATGATCGGGGGGTCTTCTTCGAATTCTATCGATTCGAAGACCTTGCCCTCGTCGCTGAACACCCATTAGGACTGAAGCAGGGAAACGTGTCGGTGTCGGCGAAGGGCGTTGTGCGGGGCATCCACTACGCCCTGGTCCCACCCGGTCAGGCGAAGTACGTGACGGCGCCCCGGGGAGCCTTCATCGACTACATCATCGACTTGCGCGTGGGATCCCCGACGTTCGGTTCGTGGGATTCGGTCATCATCGATGACGTGGACCGCAAGGCGGTCTACCTCAGCGAGGGGCTCGGGCACGCGATCGTCTCGCTGACCGATAACGCCACCGTGAGCTACCTCGTCTCGGAGGTCTTCAACCCCTCCCGTGAGTTGGGAATCGACGTCCTCGACGCCGAAATCGGGCTGGTATTTCCCCTGGAGGTTGGTGAACCGCTGCTGTCTGCGAAAGACACCGCGGCGCCCAGTCTCGCCGAGGCTCTGGCCTCCGGGCTTCTTCCGACCTGGCAAGAGAGTCGTGAGCACTACGCCTCCCTCGCCAATTACATCGATTAGGCAGGCATGCGCGGAATCATTCTCGCTGGCGGCTCCGGCACCAGGCTCTATCCGATCACCAAGGGCATCTCCAAGCAGTTGATGCCCATCTACGACAAGCCGATGGTGTATTATCCGCTCTCAACGCTGATGATGGCCGGGATCAACGAGGTTCTGGTGATCACCACCCCGGAGGACCAGCCCCAATTCCAGCGGCTTCTCGGCGATGGATCCGCGTTCGGCATCTCGATAGAGTATGCCTCCCAGCCGGCGCCGGAGGGCCTAGCGCAGGCCTTCATCATCGGAGCTGATTTCATCGGCGACCAGAGCGTCGCGCTGGTGCTGGGAGACAACATCTTCCACGGCGCGGGACTCGGCGCGTCGCTAAGCCAAAACGTCGACGTCGTGGGAGCGCTGATCTTCGCCTATCACGTCCGGAATCCGCGGGCCTATGGCGTCGTTGAATTTGACAGAAGCATGAGGGCCATCTCCATCGAGGAGAAGCCGGAGAATCCGAAGAGTAACTTTGCCGTCCCCGGCCTGTACTTCTATGACAATGACGTCGTGGCGATCGCGAAGGAGGTCAAGCCGAGTGCGCGGGGCGAGATCGAGATCACCGCGATTAATGATTACTACCTGAAGAACGGGTCGCTGGGCGTCCAGATCCTCGAACGTGGCACGGCGTGGCTCGACACGGGCACGTTCGAGTCGATGATGCAGGCAAGCGAGTACGTCCGAGTAATCGAGGACCGCCAAGGTCACAAGATCGGCTGCATCGAAGAGATCTCGTGGCGCGCGGGCTGGATCTCGGACGATCAACTCGACGCCCTTGCGCAGCCCCTCCTGAAGAGCGGCTACGGCAAGTACCTGTCGGACCTGCTTGGCCGCAACCGCTAGCGCGCCCCGGGGCCCGCCTGGATTCCCGACAGGATGTCCAGAATCGTCGCGTAGATCCCAGCGGGCAGTGGGGTGAGATCCCGGTAGTCCAGTTCTGGCCAGACCACGGAGCGCAGGCGCAGGTCATGCGCCTGGAGGTTCGCGCTCGCTGACGAGCCGAGCATCACGTGCGGGTGCCCCTTGCTGAGGGTCCGGAAATAGCCCAACAGCGTGGCGATGGTGGTCCCTTCGCCCGATGCCAGAATCTTGGTCACCCCGACGGGGCTGTCTTTTTCGGTGACCGAGTCAAGCCGGTCGAGAGCGTCGCAGATGAGCTCCGCGCAGTCTTTGACGAAGATATAGTCGCGGATCGTGTCGAGGGACACGTAGATGGAAGCAGGGGTGGGCGACATCTGCGCTTTGGCGACGTGGGAAATGATGCCCTGCACCTTCTCGAGCTTCTGGCCGGGACCGTAGAGGTTGGCGATCCGCCCGACGAGGCAGGAGAGCGACTCGCGAGCCGCGAACGACTGAACGAGGGTCTCGGCGCGCAGCTTGAATTCACCGTAGGGAGATATGGGCACGGGCGCGGTCAGCTCCGAGAACGGAGGGTTCGCCGAGCCGCCGTAGACACCACCGGCGGACGAAGCATAGAAGATCGACCCTCGCCGAGCGGAGAGCGGAAGTTCGCTACGGATTGTCGCAAGGATCAATTCCAACTGCGCAAGTTCGCTGTCCAGCTGTTTTTGGGAACTTGATGTGATGGCAGCACCTGCAGCCCAAATAATTGCCCATGTACTATTGTTGCCAGACGACCCAGCAAGCAGGTCGCGAGTGGTGGACCGCACTGCGCCTAGAAGTGCTTCACTATCCGACCAGGGCATCGGACTAGCCGCGAGAAGTTTCCAGCCCAGTCGGTGCACTATGTGAGCAGATGTCGCCCGCCCGAGGAGCCCGCGGCCACCGATCACCCAAGCTGTCGTCGTCACTGCGAGACGGAACGTGTCCGACCGAGTGGTCCGGCGCCGGGATCGCTCGTGATCATGTAGGGAGGTTTGCCCATCGCCATGTTGACACTGACACCGATATATTCGGCGATGATGCCGAGAGAGAACAGAATCGCACCCACCCCGAGGAGCACGATCACAATAGTTGAGGCCCATCCTTCGGTGACCACCGCTCCGGTTAATCGGGAGATGAGAATGAAGATCGCGACCACGATGCCAATGGCGGCGAAGAACACGCCGAGTACACTTACGAGACGAAGCGCACGGGTTCCGCTGGAAAGAATCATCCTCCAGAAGTGAGAAATCAACCGCCGTGTTGAGTATCCCGAGTCGCGGTCACCCTCTTCACGAAGTCGAACGGGCGCAGTGGTTGCTCGGCCTGCAACCCAACCCAGCGCGACGTCGAGGTAGACCCCCGAGCCGCTGTAAGCCGCGACTCCGCGACCAATGCTGCCAAGGATGAGGCGGAAACTCTGATAATCGGGGGCGTTAGAACCGGCGAAGGCCTTGGTGAGAAACCACTTTGCTCCCTTTGATGCCGTGTTTCGGAATGCACCGTGGGGGGCCGGATTTACGGGTTTTGCGTAGACTACGGGACTTTGAGTTGACATCGCGGCGTCAAGGAGGGTGCCGATGTCATTTGGATCATGTTGTCCATCTTCATCAAGGGTGACGATCCAGTCCCCACCGGACGATGCCATGCCCGCGATAGTGGCGGCGTGCTGTCCGAAATTCTTGCTCAGCCAGACGGGGCGCACGAATTCGTACGAATCAGAGAGCGCCCGGATGATTCGAGCCGAATCGTCAGGGCCATTGTCATAAACCAGGAGAGCCTCGGATACCCGAAACGGGTGACCGTCGGGGGACTCCGTGAGCGTCGTCAGAGCCGCGACTTCGGCCAGAACAGCCGTGAGGGTCTTCTCGCCGCCGTACACCGGAATGACGACGGAGATGAGATGCGGCACACCGAACGATTTGCGATTATTGTCTGCCACAGGACTTGACGTTATCACGGAGACCTCAAGGTCATCGTATTCTGAGACAGGAACTCGGTCACGACCGGCTCCTCCACGACCAAGCTGTGGAGTTCCAACGCAATAGGTTTACTGGCAGTCGATCCCGTGAATGTAAAAGTGAGGCTGCTCACCCCGGGCATAACGACAATCGGAAGCGAGATCTTGGCCACCCCGTTGGTGAATGCCACATCGTATCTTGTCCCGTTCGGCAGGGTCACAGCGAGTTGACCGATACCGGCTGTCGCGTCGGTGGGCCGTACGATTCCGGAGAGGGTCCCATGCACCGGCTTTGTTGCCGCGCTGGTGAGCGAGATAGGAGAGATCGAAGCAGTAGTTTGTTCGGCGGACCGCTCTTGCGCGTCGCTCGTCGTGACGAATGTCGCCGTGCTGTCGACAATAACAGGGACGACGACTGACCTTTCCACGCGATGAAGCACGGCAGCGGAGTAGCGGGCAAGAAGGGCCGTGCATTTCGCGCGTAGATCGTAGAACACGAATCGCTTATTCTCGCTGACGATCGGGTCGCTATTGAGTGCACGGGTGAGCCCGCTTTCGAGCGATTCACTATCCGCCTTTTTGAGAGCGGATCGGTCGATATGAATTCCGGAGAACCCTGACGCCGCCGCGAGAGCTACAAGATCAGGCGGTGAATATTGTTCGATGACGCCCGGCCAGTCGGCGCGAGGTCGGCCCTTGATACCGCCGCCGGACCAACGAAGATCGGTGGTGTGCAGGAACGGCAGAAGCGCGTCGGAACTCTGCGTACCGGTTGCGCTCACCGTTTCAGGGAAGGGCTGGTAGGGCAGCTGCAAAATCTTGGCACCCGCTGGTAATTCTGTATCGACTCGAGCAAACCATTTTGCGTCCGCAGCGAACGCGGCGATCGTCGCTGGGTAGTCGCCTGATGGATTGACGGGTGTCTGATCGACATACCCGCCCGTGAGCACCGCGCCGGAAACGACGATTGCGATTGCCCCTGCAAAAACGGGTCTCTTGTTCGCCCTCTTCTGCAGCCACCGGATGGCAGCATCAAGCAGTATTCCTGATGCGGCGAGACTCAGCACCGCGATATAAATAGACATACGATTCCACCCGCGCAGACTCGATGTGAGGAATGAGATGATCGTGGACAGGCCGCCAATCGTCGAGAACAGAAACGCGACGAGAGTCAAAGCGGCCAATTGCGTCAGAACACCGAACCTCTCTGCGAACCACTCACTGCCGAGCCTGGGTAGGGCCGCAGTGGCCACCACGTAGCCCACTACAAGGAAAAGGGCGATCAGACCGATCGCGGCGACCGCTCCGAGCGCGGGGCTTTCGGATACAAGCGGGTACTTCTGGTCATAGAGGTTTCTGATGTGCCGAAGGAACGGCACCTTGTTACCGTTCCAGGGGAGCAACAACTGTGAGAGCTTGAGCGCGTAAACCTCGACGTCGACCCGGGAACGAACGAGCGACGCCGGGTTCTGGCCGTTGACCATCGCGTAGATTGTGGCCGGCAGCATATTGATGACAAGAGCGATCGCCGCAATCCCTCCCGCGATCGCAGCCCCCCAGAACCGTCGCCATTCTCCCGTGCGGATGAGGCGCACCACTCCAGCGAAGGCAATGAGGATAAGGAAGAAAACGGCGTAGTAGGTTTCTGCAGTCGCCGTGAGGAGCAGGATCACCATCGTTCCGGTTGCTCGGCCGGTGAGCCACCGCAACCGGGGGCTGCCCTTCTGCGGTTTCGTCCAGAGTGCCTCCCCTCGGATTGCCCTAATTACGATCCAGATCGACAGGGGAACAAGGTAGTACGACGCAAGGAACAGGTGGCTTTCTCCGCGAATGAAGTGATACGGGGCAAGCGCGAAAAGCGTGGCCATCACCAAAGAAACAATTGTTGAGATCCCCAGTCGGCGGAAAAGCCATAGGGCAGTGAGGGCAGCCGCAATGAACCCGAAAAAGTAATACAGGTTCATCGCTACAAAGAAGTTCCGAGTTATGAAGCCAAATACTCCCGCCGCCATGAAGTTGAGATTCTCTGCAGTCGGAAAATCACTATACGTCTGCCCGTACGGCGCGGAGAGCAATGGCTGATAGGTGAACCACCCCGTCTCCATCACCGTCTTAAAGTGATGGGCGGTCGCGAGCGCGTCACCCCAGTAAGTGAGCGGCACGGTGAGCTTCGCGTTCCACAGTTCGAGAGATGTGACAGTGAGTGTGCCGGTAATGGCGGCGCAAAGCAGGTACAACAGCCACTCTCGCTGCCACCACTGCCGATTGATCCAGTCTGTCACTTGTGGTTCTCGTTGAGGCTCATGCGGTGCTTGAGGACGATGTACGCGAGGCGACGCAAGATCGCCATCGCAGACGCGGCGAGATTTCCCCTCACGAGATCCGCTCTTGAGATAACACCGGGGTATTCATTAAATACCCAGTGGTGGAACGCCGCTGCTTGGGTGCTCTGCGACTTGGCCAGCCGGACGCTCCACTGTGACTCGCTTATGCGAAACCCTGCGAGGGAGCGGGGCACTGCGATGAAGTCCCCCTCAAAAAGCACGCGGGAGTACGTCGTCTCATCGATCAGGTAAGGAAAAGTCGAATCCCACCACCCAACTTTTTCCAGGGTCTTTCGCCTCATCATCACGCAGCCCGGCTCGCCGAAGATGTTAGTTCCGGAGACGATAGTTTGCCGAACTGCTGCGCGCCCGTCGATCGGTCCGCTGAGTCCGGCAAGGCCGCGGTTCCTCAAGACCAAGTCGTCATTGGCGTCGATGATGTCACGAGCAGAAGCGGTGAGCGTCGCCTTGGGGTGTGATGTCAGCGCTTCGTATTGCTCGGCGACGAGTTCCGGATAAATTAAATCGTCACCACAGACAAGTTTGATAAAGTCTCCGGTTGCAGCCTGGCTCACGCGGTTCCAATTCGCGAGGGCTCCTCCGCCGGCCTCCGTGGTGAGCAGGGTCACTCGGGGATCGACCGCATACCTCTGTAGCGTCTCCCAGGTGCTGTCAGTGGAGGCGTGGTCAGCGACGATGATCTCGAGATCGTGATGGGTTTGCGCCAAGATCGAATCCATCGTTCGCTCGATGTAGGCGGCATTGTTGAACGCGGGTACGACTATCGAAACCGTGGAATTCACGTGACTCTATCCTCGGAGACGGAGCCTCGTGGTTCGGGTCGTGAGGCCCGGCGGAATGAAAAGCGCGAATGCCCGAAGTAGCTGATGAGTGTTGTCACAAAAATGATCGACGCCTGTGCGAGAAGCGGAGGCAGTTGTCCGACTTCGACCAGCAGAGGGAGTAGCGCGAAATTTATGGAAATGGAGACCAGATAGACGAGTTCGAATCGACCGAGGTCTCGCCAGACATGCCCGCGCACGCGGAAAACCAAGCGGCGATAGAGCATGAAAGCGCACAACACGCTGAAGACGTGAGCGAATGCGAGGCTGGCGAGGTATCCCCAGTAGCGCCCGATCGTGAACTCGAAGAATACGAACCACCCGTAGCCGACAACGGTATTGACCACGCCGACCAGCACGAAGGCTATCCGCTGGTCACGCACAAGTCCCAAAAGAGGCCCCGGCTGGCCTTCCATGCCGGCGGGTGGCGCGGGGCTTTTTGTAGAGGGGGACATTTTACGATTGTATTCGGCAGCCATGATGTGGTTCAGCCCTTCGCCAGACGTCCGCGCAACCAAAGGCCGATGCGCAGCACCAAGCGCACCGGTAGCAGGTACCACTGGTGATATCTTTTCGCAAGGTATCGGTACGCGCTGGTGTGGTGTGCGCGCAACATCGTTTTCGCCACCCTACTGGTCGAGAGCGCACCGTGATGAAGCACCTCGGATGACGGCACATAAATGTTTTTCCACCCCGCGAGTCCCAGATTGCGGCCCAAGTCCACGTCCTCAAAATACATAAAAAACCGCTTGTCGAACCCGCCGACGGAGTCAAATACGGAGCGCCGCACGAGAAGGAACGCTCCCGATAGCCAGCCGACTGCATGCTCATCGACTGAGGCAAGATCGTTTCGGTAGGAAGTCGTCCAGGGGTTGCCCGGCCAGATGCGTACAAATGTCGCATGCCCAATCCCTGTTCTCAGGGATGGTAATTTTCGTGCCGATGGATAGATCGCTCCGTCATCGCTGCGGATGAGAGGACCGAACGCAGCCGCTTCCGGATGGCGCCGCGCAGCGTCGATGAGAATATCGATTGATCCCTTGCCGAGCACGACATCAGGATTTGCGAGCACGATCCATTCAATGTCCTTCGGTAGCCGCGCGACTCCGGCGTTCATCCCTCCGCCGTATCCCACATTCGAACCGGGCCTCACCACGGAGACGTATGGGTCCGTCGCCACTCGCGCGGCTAGACCGTCGTCACCCGGTGTGTTGTCGACCAGGATGATCTGCGGGGTCAAGGATAGAGCGCCTTCGACGGAGTCGAGAAACGGCGCGATGACCTCTGCGGAGAAGTAGGTCACCGCGACGATCCCCACCCGATCGTCAGCCACTATCCACCGCCCGTGCATAGGCCGCGGCATGGTTCCTTGCCGCCGCATCCCAAGTGAACGTTGCGGCGCGGACGAGTGCCGCGGCAGAGAATGACGCCCGACGGACATCGTCTTCCAGCAAGGCGCTGATCGCCGAAGCGATCTCGGAAGAGGTGATACCGGTGTAGGCGACCGCGGTGCCACCGACTTCCGGAATCGACATCCGATCCGTTGTCAATACGCACGCCCCGGTCGCCATCGCTTCGAGGACGGGAAGGCCGAAACCCTCTCCGAGACTGGGGTACACGAAGATCGACGATCCACCGAGAAATGCGGGAAGGGTGTCCAGGGGGAGGTATCCCAGTTTGCGCACGTCGGCGCCAGCGGAAACTGCCCGGGCGATCGCCGGGTCGACGGCGTCGTCCCAGCCGTTACCACCGGACAGGAGGAGGCTGGGGAAGTCGGCCACGGCATGTGCGGCCGCTTCGCGATAGCCGTCGATGAGAGCGACGACGTTCTTGCGAGGTTCGAGGGTCCCGAGGAAGGCGATCCAAGAATCCGGCAGTTCAGGGATGGCGGCCCGGAGCCGGCCGACTGTCGCCTCGTCAGGCTGATGAAAGAGCTCTGCGTTGTAGCCGAGATGGCAGACGGTGACCTGAGCCGACGGAGCACCGGTCACCCGGATGAAGTCCCGTGCCGTCGATTCGCTAACGGTGATCACCGGGATCGCGGACCGAGCAACCGCCCTGATCCACCAACGGAAGAAGTGCCGCTTGACGGTCGAATGCACCGAGGGAAGCGTGAAGAAAGTCAGGTCGTGAACGGTGACGATGAGGGGAATCCGCGTGAACAGGGGGAACGTGTAGTGAGGGGAGTGGATGAGGTCGACGCCGAGCCGTCGGGCGAGGCGGGGAAGCGTGATCTGCTCCCACAGCAGGCGGCGGAACGTGCGCTCGATGCTGGCCGGTACCGCAACGGTAGTGGCGCCCTGGGCGGCGAAGCCCGCAGCGTCCCTCGCCTGACAGACAACGGTCAACGCGGTTCCCGAGGAAAGGAGGGCACCGACGATGCCATCGACATACCGCCCTACCCCACCGCGATCGCTGGGGATGGCGGTGGCGTCAATCAGAATTCCTCGCATGTTCAGGGTGCGACAGACCGCGACCGGAGGGATGACTCGCGAATCAGGCGCATGTCCTCGCGTACCATGATCGCTACGAGCTCGTTGAGTTCCACTGTGGGCTTCCAGCCGAGCACGTCTCGGGCCTTGCTGGAATCCCCGAGCATGCTCGAAATCTCCGCCGTGCGCACGAAGGCGGGATTGACCCGGACGACGGACTCCCAATCGGCAATACCGGCAGCGGCGAATGCGACGGACACGAAGTGCGCGACGGTGTGGCGGACCCCCGTCGCGATCACGTAATCGCCACTCTCCTCATGCCGCGTGGCGCGCATCATGGCATCGACGTAGTCGGGGGCCCACCCCCAGTCCCGTTCGACGTCGAGGGACCCTAGCTCCAGGAAGTCCTGCTGACCCACGGCAATCCTCGCGGCGGACGCCGTGATCTTGCGAGTGACGAATGTCTCCGGTCGCCGCGGCGACTCGTGGTTGTAGAAGATGCAACTGGACACGTCGAGACCACGCGACCGGTACACCTGCACCATGTGGTGTGCGTAAACCTTCGCGGCGCCGTATGGCGACGTGGGTGTGAGCGGGGTCGACTCAGTCTGCGGCGATTGGCTGGGAGTGCCGAACATCTCGGAACTCGAGGCTTGAAACACTCGAACCCGGGAGCCGGTTTTTCTATTGAGATCCAGAGCTGCATCCAGGATGCCGGCAACGGCGATCCCGGTGATCTCGCCGGTGATCACCGGGATTTCCCACGACTGCGCGACCGAGCTGATGCCAGCAAGGTTATAGATCTCATCCGGGGCGACCTCATGGATCAGTTGGGACAGTCCCGACGCATCCGCGAGGTCGCCGTCGTGAAGAGTTATCCCGGGATATTGCTTGCTGAGCGCGACACTTTCCTTGTCCCAGCCACGAATGAGTCCATGAATTTCGGCACCCTCCTCGACAAGCCTGTCGGCGAGGTAGCTTCCGTCTTGACCGCTGATGCCAGTGATGAATGCACGAGTCATGACGGTTAGAGGTTTGCCAGAGCCTTCTGCTCCGCAACATCATTCTTGACCATCATGGAAATGAGCTCATGGAAGCCCACTTTGGGGGTCCAGCCCAGCCTGTTTTTCGCCTTGGCGGAGTCGCCAATGAGCAAGTCGACTTCGGCGGGTCGAAGAAAACGCGGGTCCTGCTTGACCAGATCGCGCCATTCGTTGATTCCGACCTCGTTGAATGCGACGTCGAGAAGCTCGTGAATCGAGTGCGTCTCGCCGGTGGACACCACGTAGTCATCCGCTTCGTCCTGCTGGAGCATGAGCCACATCGCCTCGACATAGTCGCCGGCGAATCCCCAGTCCCGCTTCGAATCGAGGTTGCCCATGACGATTTCGTCCTGAAGCCCGAGGGAGATTCGAGCCACGGCCTGTGACACCTTGCGGGTGACGAACTCCGGCCCCCGGCGCGGCGACTCGTGATTGAACAGGATGCCGGAGGAGGCGTGCATTCCGTAGGACTCGCGATAGTTGATGGTCATGTAGTGACCGAAGACCTTGGCTACACCATACGGCGAACGGGGCCAGAGCAGCGTTGACTCACTCTGGGGAACCTGCTGTACCTTGCCATACATCTCTGAACTCGAGGCCTGGTAGAAGCGAATGCTCTCGATGTTGTCGCCCGCGTAGAGGCGAGCTGCTTCGAGGATATTGAGCACACCTTTACCCGTGACATCGGTGGTGAGATGTGCGTTATCCCACGAGTAGGCGACGAAAGATATAGCACCGAGGTTGTAAACCTCGTCGGGCTGAGCGACAGCGAAGGCGCGGATAAGGCTGGAGAGGTCAGTCAGATCGCCGGTGAGGAGGGTCACAGCGGGAACCGTCCGCTCGACGAGCTCATATTTCGGATTGTTCTGGCCACGAATAAGACCGAATACTCGGTATCCCTTGCTCAGAAGCAACTCGGCTAGGTACAAGCCGTCTTGGCCTGTAATTCCGGTGATGAGCGCACGTTTCATGGTGACCTTCGAATAGAGACGGAGTAACTGATTTCGCGAGCCCGTGCTTTTCGGCTTGCTGACACACTGACGTCAGTGGCGACACGCGTGCCGACAGCGTGGCACGCGACTTGGGGTACGCGGATGAGCTTGGCCGGCGGTAAAAAAGTGTCCTTTTGCTCATCGATCAACTCTCGACACTAGCCCATTGATCTGATTACACTGATGCACGGGGGAATAATGCGTGAAAAAAAAATCAGGACGTCTGGATCACTGCGTCGTCTTCTGAGCTTGCTGAGCATTGTCCCGATCGCGGTCGTGGCAGCTGTGCTCGCAATGCCAACAGCAGCCCAAGCCGCGACGGGCGGCGACTTCAACGCTGGCGCCATTATCTCGGACGCGGTCTTCTACTATTCGAACGCGATGACGGCGAGCCAGATCCAGGGATTCATCGACGCGAAGGAGTCGTGCGTATTCGGATCCACCTGCCTCGAGAACTTCCGACAAGATACGGTCAGCCGAGCGGCAGACGCGAAGTGCGGCGCTTACACGGGAGTCGCGGGGCAACGAGCCTCCGACATCGTCTACGCCGTCGCACAAGCTTGCGGTGTGAACCCTCAGGTGCTTCTGGTCCTGCTCGAAAAGGAGCAGGGCCTCGTCACTTCTAGTAGCCCGAGCGCGAGCAGATACAACATCGCCACGGGATACGCCTGCCCGGACACGGCCCCATGTGACGCCCAGTACTACGGCTTCTACAATCAGGTGTACCGAGCGGCGTGGCAATATCAGACGTACCGCCTCCTTCCGACGAGCTTCAGCTACCGCGCCGGCCGGGTCAACAACATTCAGTGGAACCCCAACTCAGCGTGCGGATCCTCTCCCGTTTACATCGAGAACCAGGCGACCGCCGGACTCTATATCTACACGCCGTACCAACCGAACGCGGCCGCCCTCGCCAACCTTTACGGCGTCGGTGACTCCTGCTCCTCCTACGGGAATCGCAACTTCTGGCGCATCTTCTCCAATTGGTTCGGAAACCCACAGGGAGGCGGATCGTTCGCGAAGACCGCTGACAACAGCACGATCTACCTGCTCACCGCCGACCACAAGTACGCCGTTCCCAACGGGGAATTGCTGAATGCCTATTACGCCCTCGGCCCGTACCGCACGGTCACCGCGGCCTATCTCTCCCAGTTCATCACCGGGAACACCCTGGGGCAACTGGTGCGAGACCCCACCACGGGGGAAATCTTCTATTTCGACCTCGGTGTCAAACATCATGTCGCGAGTTGTGCCCAGCTGGTCGACTACAACAGCAGCTGTTCCTCCTACATCGATCTGATGCCGACGCAGATCCTCGCGCTCACTAGTGGCGCAGACCTGACCCAGTTCGCTCGATCCGCCGCAACAGGCGCCATCTACTACCTGTCCGGCGGCAAGAAAAGCTGGGTCCGTTCGATGTCCGATGTGCTCCGGCTGAACAACGGAACGACCCCAGATTTCATCAATCTCGGCCCCACTGCGCTCGCCACTCTCGCCGATGGACCGGACATTTTGTCCCCCGGCACCTACGTCAAACTCAATGCGCAGCAGACGGTGTACCTTGTCGACGGGCAGACCAAGCTTGTGCCCGTTCCCTCCTCGTCGCTTGGGTCGGATTTCTCGAGCGAAAGCGTCATGGCCATCACGGACGTGACGCTTGCGGCCTACTCGATTGCGAGAGTTCCTCTCACCCCGATGGTGACGTGCGGTGGCGCGACCTATTTGGCCGGAGGCGGCCAGTTGTGGCTGCTGGCCGCTAACGTGTCATTCGGACTGCCCCTCACTGCTCTAGACGCCAGCACGTGCTCAGCTTTGACCAGAGCTCCGCTGACCGTGTCGGGCGCGCTGTTCGTGCGTTCTCCCGCCACGGGGGCGATCTATTACGTCACCGGTGGGCAGAAAAGCCACCTCTCAACAATGGCTGCCGTTGCGTCCCTCAACGGAGGGATTTCGCCGACGCTGGTACCAGTGGGAGACGCGACACTGACCGGAATGGTGAACGCTCGAGAGCTACTTGGCCCGACCCAACTTGTCAAATCGGCCGGGAGCGACGTCGTTTACTTCATTGACGGACTCAGCCGAAAGGTTCCGATCGATCTCTTCGAGACCGCAAATCAGTTCGGGGTCAGCGGGTATTCTACGATCGACGACGCGACCCTCAACAACTACACGGCCGTCGTGGGAAACCTTTCGATAATCGTGAGCTGTGGCACCACGACCAACTTCGTCGCGGGCGGCGGGAAACTCTGGGCTTTGCCAACGGGGGCTAACATCGGGCTGCCGACGACAGCACTAGATGCGCTTACCTGTGCATCGGTTCCCAAGTCCGCCCAGGCTGTTTCCGGTGTCCTGTTCGTGCGTTCGCCCACCACCGGCGCGATCTACGTCCTGGCGGACGGCAAGAAGTCCTACATGTCGTCCATGGACGCCGTCTACGCGGCAAACGGTGGGACCCAGCCAGTATTCGTTCCCGTTGCCACGACTGTTCTCGCCAAGATCGCTGGATAAGGCGGCCCGTCGGCGATATTCCAACTGCTGCTAGTCTGCTCGGATGCCTGAATACCCCGCGGTTTCCGACATGCCCGCACGACGCCGATTCCGTTCGATCTGGGCGGTGATCGCAGTGTCTGCCGCTGTCATTTTCCACCTCGTTGCCCAACTGGGAATGCTCGTGACGAGGGCGGATTGGTCGCTGTCGTCGTTTCGAAACTATTTCGCGAGCGACCAGCTTTCCTACATGGGGATCGTCGCTGACGCCGCGCATGGGCACTTCGGCAACTTCGAGCCCTTTACCGAGACCGGGTCGATCTACTACCCGCGGTTCTACTATCTCGTCGTCGGCGGTGCGGCTCACCTGTTGGGAATCCAGCCGACGACCGCGTGGTCGATCGGGGGACTTCTCGCCCAGATCACTCTTGTAGTCGTAGTCGCGGTCGCCTGCATACTGATGAGCGGCAGGATCTGGGCCGGAGTTCTCGGTGCAAGCCCGTTCCTGATCGGAACCTTCTCCACCTTCACTGACAACAACTGGTACACCCAGCTCAATTCCCACGCAGTCCTTTGGGGCCCCTTTGGTGTGTTCTTCACTCTGAACGCCGAATCGGCGGGGCTTGCTGCCGGCGGGATCGCTTTACTGACTCTGCTACTCACGTACACGCGCACACGAGGCAGAACCACGAAGATTGTGCTCGCGTCCGTGGCGAGCCTCATAGTTGGTGGTCTCGCGAACGTGCAGACCTACTCATTTCTCACGACAGTGTATCTCGTGATATTCGTGGCTGCCGCATGGGCGGTTGTGACCGCGCGTCGGCGGCTGTACCTCTATGTGTCGATAGTTCTCATCCCGGTGCTGTTCCTGGTTGGTCCGATCATCGCCCAGCGGGGAAGTCCGCTGATCACCCTCATCTTCGGCCTTCTCCCGACAGTCCCCGGGATCATTCTTCTCCTGCTTCGCACTCGAGGACTCGCTTCGGTGTACTTCGGATTCACCGCACTCGCGGCATCTCCCTCAGTGCTCGGAACTCTGATTGGCCTGTCGAATCGGGATCCGTTCCTTGTCTACCGAGTGGCGTCGAGCAAGAATCTCGGTGTCGAGTGGCCGACCGGCTTTATCGCTGCAATCGCGCTCGCCCTACCGTTGGCACTCGTCTTTGCTGCCGGACTTCACCGTCGTCGACCACTCTGGATCGCCTATCCCGCTGGCGTCGCAGTCGCTTGGGTCCTGCTCGCCACCAATGACATCTGGGGAGCGAATCAAGAACCGTATCGCTTCTGGATCGACTGCTTTGCCCTGATCTCGATCACGCTGCTCCCGATCCTCATCACGGTCGTGCAGGAATACCTGTTCTGTCGTTCGCGCGTGACTCCAGTTCAGGATGAGATAGGCGAGGCCGGCCGCGAGGCCGAGATCCCCGTACGGCGACCGATACGCGTGATTTCTGTTGTCGCGTTGGTACTTCTGGCTGCACTTCTGATCGTGTCGATGCGCGACTGGGTGCGCTTCTATCGCTCGGGCGACTATCAGAGTCTCATCTCCTACAGCGGGCCGCGCGAGAGTGCGATGGCGAAGGCGGCCCAGGGGGCCGGTCACGGCCTCATCCTGACCGACCCTTGCATCAATCCGCAGAGCCTCAAGATCGTGTCCGGCGCACGAGTTGTCTACATGAACTTCGGGATGGCCTGGCCTGAGAAATACGATGACGTTCTGTCTCTTGAGTCGTCTACCGCCAACAACATTCTGGACATCCCCACGGCGGTGGATGCCGGCGTGGGATTCGTGATGACTGACTCTGCTTGTGCACCGAACTGGCCCACCACCTACGGGTCGTCGCTGGTGAGGATTGATTCTTCGAGCTATCTCGCCGGCGCCGTCGATGAACAGATAGTTCTGTGGCGGCTCAAGCCGTAGACCGCCCAAGCGGGCTCTACGAGTAGCGTCGAGTACGATAAACCAATGCCAAAGACCGAGCCAGAGCGTAATCCTGGGATAGACCTCCTGCCGTCGAACGGTGAAAATGTCGAACTGCGTCGTCGCGTTCGTGAGGCCGAGGATCGGACCCTCGACTACTGGATCGAAGCTGTGGTTGTGAGCGCGGCTGGTTCGATGACAGTCAAGAAGTTGCAATCGTCGGTTTCGTGGAGGGTGACACGCCCGCTTCGTGCTGCACGGGTCATACAACTGAAGGTTCGCGAAGCTGGGGTTCGACGCACCTGCAGGATGGTAGCGGACCGCCTCGCCCAGATTCGTCAAGCGAGAAAACGTGGCTGACCTCGGCCCGACGATCGCCCGCGCGAAGGAAGCACTCAGACAGCGCATCGATCAGGCCGTGCCACACCTCCTTGGTGTCGCTGAAACTGAATCGCTCTCAACCATGGAGTTACTTTCCCTTCTGGCAAAATCGGTTCGTGTCGACAACGATCGCGCCGGGTTTTGGTTGCTTATGGCCTGCGTCGCTGGTGCGATGCCCACTCGGGAGCAAGTGGTGCGTGGCTACCGCTTTCTCGAACTGGCACCGGAAGGCACCGAACACCTCGAGCTGCTCAGGGCGTGTGCTGGCGCTTCAAGCCTCAACGAGAATTTCGACCGATCGGTAACAGTTATCAGCGACACCGTTGTCGCTGACGTGGACTTTTGTGCGCGACATGGACACAACACCGGCGTGCAGCGAGTGGTACGCGAGACCCTCGCGCGCTGGAACGCTGTGCACGACGTCACACTTGTTGCGTGGACCGAAGACGGGTTCCTGATGCGATCGCTCATCCCAGCCGAGACAGACCGGGTTCTTGATTGGGTGAGTGGCCGTCGCACCGAGTCCTCCCCGGCTTCGGCGGAGGATGATGCCCAGCTCATCATTCCCTGGAATTGCAGCGTCGTGTTGCCGGAAGTCGCTCAGCACCGAATCTGGGAGCGTCTCGCTTGCCTCGCCGAATTCTCTTCGAACACAGTGTCGATGGTCGGTTACGACGCTATTCCCGTGACGAGCGCCGAGTACGTGATTTCGTCAGAGTCCGAGCGATTCGTTCGCTATCTCTCGATAGTCAAGCATGCAGACCTCGTCGTCGGGATCAGCAGGTCGTCGTCCGAGGAGTTCGCGGGGTTTGCCGACGCCCTGACTGCACAGGGGTTGCGCGGGCCACGGGTCATCACCGTTAGCCTGCCGATAGCTCTCGCGCGCGAGGAGTCAGCGCTCACGGACATTTCGGCGAGGAGTCGGCGCGTTCCCCTTGTTCTTTGCGTCGGCACCCAGGAGCCGCGAAAGAACCAGTTGGCCGTGCTCGCGGCGTCCGAGTTGCTTTGGAAGCGAGGCATGGCCTTCGAGGTGCTTTTTATCGGCGGCGCCGCGATGCCCCTGTCGATCCCGTTCGATATAGAGGTCGACAGGCTCCGCCGCCTTGGGCGCTCGGTCTCTGTCATCCGCAACGGTAGTGATGCGATTCTTGAACGCGCTTATCGTGATGCGCGATTCTCGATGTTCGTCTCGCTCCACGAGGGATTCGGGCTGCCGATCGGCGAATCGCTCGCCGCCGGCACTCCCGTAATCGCTACCGACTACGGCAGCATGGCCGAGATTGCGAACGGTGGTGGATGCCTGGTTGTCGACCCGCGGAACGACGAGAGTATTGCCGAAGCCATGAGGATGCTCTTGACTGACGATATCGAACTCGATCGACTCGAGCACGAGGCTCTCGCTCGACCCTCACGCACTTGGGACGACTACTCGGCCGAACTCTGGTCGGCCATCAGCGAAGGCGTACCAACACGATGAGCACGATCGAGACTGCTGAGATCATTGCGGCCCTCGAATCATGGAGTGGTACAGCAAAGCTCTCCGCTCAGGAGCTTCGTCTTGCCTCCGACCGACTCGTGATGGCGCTTGACCGAGATCACACACTCCATCACGTCTGGCTCGTGCTGTCGGTGCTTGGTCGCGGGCTGCCGAGCGAAGCGGAGGTGCGTGAAGCCCACCGCACGCTGCTCAACGAGGGCGCGGAAGCACTCCTGACGCAGGTGGGGCGGCAGCCAGTGCTTAAGAAGGTCGCCCACCGCCAAGTGGAGCTGCTCCACGACGCTGTAATCGTCGACGTGCGCCACACCGCCGAAACCGATCTCGCTACGGGCATTCAGCGGGTCGCTCGCGAGACGTCCAAGCGTTGGGCCCAATCCCACGACATCACTCTCGTGACCTGGACAGCGGACGGGCTCGCGATGCGCAGGCTGCTCCCCGCCGAGCGCGCGACTGCCCTCGACGGCGCAGCGCCGGTGCACGGCAAAACCAGGTCGATCGACAAGCACATCGTGGTTCCGGTTGGTGGGTCGTACTTGCTGCCCGAGCTCGCTGCGGAACCGTGGCGTACCCTTCGCCTTGCGGCGATGGCAGAGTTCGGGGGGGTCAACACCGGAGTAATCGGATTCGACTGCGTGCCTCTCACCACCGCCGAGACCGTGGGTGACGGGATGCCCGGAGCGTTTGCCCGCAATCTCAGCGCTGTCGCGAAGATGGACAGGGTGGCCGCGATCTCCGATGCCGCTGCAGTGGAATATTCCGGATGGCGACGGATGCTGTCCTCATCGGGAATCCCGGGGCCGTTGGTGGACAGCGTGCTTCTGGCCGCAGAGCCGGGAAAATCCACCTCTCAAGATGAACGAGAATTCGCAAAGCTCGTCGCGCTTGACAACACTCCGCTTGTACTCGTCGTCGGCAGCCACGAACCGCGCAAGAACCATCTCGCGGTCCTACAGGCCGCGGAGCGTGCGTGGCGAGAGGGGCTGGAGTTCAGGCTGATCTTCGTCGGCGGGAACGCCTGGAACAGTCTCGACTTCACTGACACCCTCGAGTCCCTCAAGCGGAACTCGCGTTCGGTCGACTCGGTTTCGGCGCTCCCCGACCGTCTGCTCTGGGCAGGCTATCGGCTCTCGCGATTCACGATTTTTACCTCGATCAACGAAGGGTTCGGTCTGCCAGTCGCCGAATCGCTCGCATCCGGGACGCCGGTCATCACATCGAACCATGGCAGCATGAAGCAGATCGTCGCCGCTGGAGGCGCGATAGTCGTCGACCCGCGTGACGACGACGACATCCTGCGCGGCATCCGAAGCATGCTGGCCGACGAAGACCTATATGCTCGCCTGCGGGCCGAGGCCGCCGGCTACGTGATTCGTCCCTGGGACGATTACGCGAGTGACCTGTGGAACTACTTCATTGGCAGCCAAGCTAGGAACGGCTAAAGTTCCTGGGCGAAATTGCCCTCGAGTCGAGCGAAAACACGTTGGGCCACCCAGAGCAGCACGATGCTGACAAGACCCACAATGACTAGCCGCAGCGGAAGGTTCGGGGGCCAGATCTCCGTGTCGGCAGCGAGCCACATCGCTTTCTGAAAACCCATAACGACGAGAGTCACGGGGTTGGCAAGGTAGATCTGTTCGATCCAGCTGCCATTGAGGGCCTGGTGAACAAGTTTGTATGAGTAGACGATCGGCGAAGCCCAGAACAGGATGAGAAGCAGCACCTCGACGAGGTGCTGGAAGTCACGAAGGTAGACATTCACCGCAGACAGAAGCAGGCCGAGCGAGAAGCTGAAGAGCAGCACCACTGCGAGCGCAAGCGGCAAGTACAAGATCTGATAGTGCCACGGCGCGCGGTTGAGAGCGACAGTCGCGACGAGCAGGATAGCGAACTGGACGGCGAAATTGAACAGTGCTGAGCCCACACTCGCGAGAGGGAAGATCTCGCGCGGTAGATACACCTTCTTGATCAAGCCGGAATTGGCCACGATCGAGGTGGTTGAGCCCGAGAGCACTTCGGCGAATAGCGCCCACACGGTCAGGCCGGTGAAAACGAAGATCGCATAGTCCGGTACCGAGCGCTCGGCGTTGAGGAACTTGCCGATGGCGACGTAGTAGATGAGTAGCTGCGTGAGTGGCCGGAACAGGCTCCAAAGCAGACCGAGCGAACTGTCCTTGTAACGCGACTTGATCTCACGGCGAACCAGTAGGTTGAGCAGCTCGCGATTACCCCAAATGGCCCGTACTGAGTACGAAGTTCCTGCCAGGAGACCATTCGGCGGTCCGGCTGTCACGAGTGGAGGAAGCCCATCTGAGACAGAGGTTGTCATGTGGCAAGGACCCTTCGGATGGCACCGGCACATCCTGCGAGCATGCCGGTAGTGCCGGTGGCACGCCGTTTCACACTAATCTAAGTGGGGTGGCAAAGTCTATTTGGCGTCGCCCAACAGCAGAGTCCGGAGAAAACCCGCGTTGAATGATCCCGTTGTCGCAATTCGTGTTTCCGACGTGTCAAAGAGGTTCGTCATCCGCAAGGAGAAGTCACTCAAAGAGCGTCTGGTCAACTTCGGTCGCTCCAACCTCCATAAGGAAGACTTTTTTGCTCTTAGCAATGTCACGGTAGATATTGAGGCCGGCACGACAGTCGGGCTCATCGGACCGAACGGTTCGGGAAAGAGCACGCTACTGAAAACCATTGGGGGGATCATCCAGCCGACGACTGGATTCGTGCAACACCGTGGGCGCGTTGCGGCACTTCTCGAGCTGGGTGCGGGATTCCATCCAGACCTTACAGGTCGGGAGAATGTGTTTCTCAACGCGGCGATCCTCGGGATATCAACCTCTGAAACCGAGCAGAATTTTGCGGAGATACTCGAGTTTTCCGGGATCGGCCAGTTCATCGACACTCAGGTGAAGTTTTATTCAAGCGGAATGTACGTGCGACTCGCCTTCGCCGTCGCCGTTCACGTCGACCCGGACATCCTCATCGTCGACGAGGTACTCGCTGTCGGCGACGAGCCATTCCAGCGCAAGTGCATGGACCGTATCCGCGACCTGCAGCGCCAGGGCAAGACAATCGTGCTCGTCACCCATTCGCTCGACCAGGTTGCCGAGTTCTGCGATCGGGCGATTGTGCTCGAGGGCGGTCGGATGGTGTTCGACGGCGCGCCCGGTCGGGCGATCCAGACCCTCCGCAAGGACTTCGAGACAATCCGCATGAAGGATGCCGCCGCGAACGCCCCTCAGGAGGAGAAGGTCGGCCCGCAGATCACCGGAGTCGCGCTCAAGACTATTGACGGGACGAGCGCCGTCGACGTAATCCAGTCCGGGGACGGCCTTACTGTCGAGATCTGCCTCGCCCTCGCGGCGCCGGTCGACAACTGGATCGTCGGGATGGGTATCGAGACGTCTGTCGGCCAGGTCGTGTTCGGCACGAACTCCGAGCGCCTCGATGTGGTTACCGAGCAGATCGACGGGGAAGCGGTGTTCCACTTCACTTTCGACTCGCTTCCGCTCGGCGAGGGCCAGTACTTCGTGCATGCGTCCTACGGCACGCTGTCCGATGGCGAGTTGTTCCGCATTCCGCAGGCCGCGGCATTCTCGGTGAGTGAGGACTCGGAGAACGTCGGAGTCGTCAGCTCGCGAGTATCTGGACGCGTGCTAACCGGCGTGTGACGCCGACCCGTTAGTCGAGTCGGCGCACCGAGCGGTAAAGCCGACTGCGGGTCAGCGCATTGAGTCGCGTACCGACCCACATCTTCATGGTGCCGAACGGCCCACGATTCTCGACATCCGAGAGGCGAACTGTGAGTTCGTGCACGCGCATTTTCGAGTCGTGGAGGCGGTCAATTAGCTCGCGTCGGGTCGGGGCGTCGGGATCCGCGGAGATCTCGACGTGGAACTCGCGTAGCTGGTCGAGCTGGTTCGACAACCAGGTCTCATAGTCGTGCGCGATGGTGAGGGCCACGAACGGGCTGTCGTCGCCCTCCGACAAAGAGCCGTCCCTGATAACCTCTCGTCGTTGCACGGGCACCGGGCTTAGTTCGCGTGGCGGGTCGTCGGCGGCCGGCGCCGAGGACAGGACATCCCCCCATCGTTCGATGAATCTGTAGCCCGACCGGTTCGCGGCGAATTGTCGGAACCATCGGTCGTTTTGCGTCGATTGTCCGGAATGGTGAAGAACTATGGCGTGCGGCTCAAGCCAGATCTGGATGCCCCGCTCGCGTAGCCGCAGCTGGAGGTCGACGTCTTCGAAGTACGCGGGTTCGAAGATCGGGTCGAACCCGCCGACCCATTCGAAGTCGGCCCTCTTCACGAGCAGTGCCGCCGCAGATCCGTAGTCGACCTCACGGGCCGCCAGGAGACCGTCGCGCTCCGCCTCGGCACGCGTCAGCCCACTGCCCCACTGAACAGTGCCGCCGTGTGAAAGAAGCCTCGACCCGGCCTCCTGAACAGTTCCGTCGAAATTGAGAAGCAGGCTCGCGATCGCGCTCTTGCCGTGATTGGTGGATGCCGCATCCACGAGGATGGCGAGCCAATGGCGATCGACACGAGCGTCGTCATTCAGGAAGATGAGGTTAGTTCCGACCGCCGAGCGGGCTGCGAGGTTACATGCCGCACCGAAACCGATGTTCGCAAAGCGTTCGATGACCTTCGACACCACCGGATGCTCGTGGGCGATGCGGCTCGTCTCGGGACGCGATCCGTTGAGTACGACGATGACCTCGTGTGAGGGGGCGTCGATCGATGCCGCTACGTCGTCGAGGCATTCCTGAAGCTCGTCCACGAGACGCCAAGCAACAATGATTATTGACGCTTTGACTTCGGCTGCCACCGGATTTCTGCTCATTATCGTTCCATCCTATGGATTAGTTAGGCCTTATACGAATCGACAGGGACTCCTTTTTGGGCAATATATCCGAGCTGCAGGATTCGTTTTCATTGCGAATCAATTGTCACGAGGAGCCGAGTGGTCGCTGCGTTCGGCACCAGCTTCCGGATGTGAACTGCTCACCACAGCTGAGGGAAAGAGGGCGATGGGGGCAGCCTGTCTCGCCTATGGCGTATCTCCCATATGCGGGTCCACGTGATACGGGCGTGGAGCACGGCGGCGGCGCGGTAGGTGATGGCGAGTTTGTCGTATCGGGTGGCGATGCCTCGCCATTGCTTGTTGAGTGCGAATGAGCGTTCGACGACGGTGGGGTCTTTGTCGGCGTCGGTATCCGGTAAAGGGGGGGCTGCCGCCGCGGCATCCTCGTCGTTTGCGGGCGGCGATCTGGTCGCTTTTCTCAGGGATCACTGCGCTGATCCCGTGGGCACGGAGCGCGCGGCGAATCACACCACCCGAATATATAGAAGAAACGCCCTAGCTGCCCTGCCCAGGGACGTTGGCCAACCGGCTGATGACTGGGCGGGCTCCGATCGCGGTATGGGGAGAGTGGTGATTGTATTCATGGAGCTATCCGGGGAGTTCTGCTCGTCGGGCTGACTCGGAGTCGTATTGGCATGCAAGTTCGCAACCATCGGCAAGGGTGCGGTGGAAGCGCTCGATCTTTCGGTTCGTCTGCAACTGCCATTCGCGGGTCTTTTTCATTGCGATGCCCAACTCCGCGCAGGTATCGCGCTAGAGCGGGACTTTCAGGGGGCCCGTTGTCGGAGAGTATTCATTGAACAATTACTCCGCCGGCAGCGAACCAGGACGCCCCCAGCAGCACGCCGACCGCTCTGGCGGCGGCCTCGTCATCGTGAATTTCGGCATATGTAACGCGGGAGCGGTCGTCGATGACGGTGTGGACGAAGGTCGTGCCGATCAATCCGTTCCTGCTCGGGCTGGTTTTGGTCGTTGGGGTCGCCATTCGGTTCGCCTGCCCTTGAGAGCATCCCAAATAACGACATCCGCCGCCGTCGGGGACGTTGCCGAGTTTTTTCCGTCAACGAGGATTAGATGCGTCGGTTTCTCGTGTTTGTAGCGATGCACGAGCTCTCCCGCCCTGGAATCGACGTGGTGCAGCTTGTTGAGCCGACAGCGCACCAGAACGGTATGGGATCTCGAGGGCCGCATGCCGAGCCTCACGCCAATTGTGATCGGTCCAAGGCGTCTCTCCCATCGCAGATGCGCGATCTTCCGCACTAGCTCCTGCAACGTCTTGTTCGGGCTGCGATCCGGGCGTGAACACCGGTCAGCCATGGTTGCCGCACCCATCGCGGAATGACGTTCAACCCATCGTTTTGCCTTTGGCCACACCACGTTGAGCTGCTGTGCGGCCAATACAACTGGCCAGCCCTCATCAACTATCGAAGGTGCGATTCGAAAACAATGGCGTGGAGTCAGAGCATTATTAGCGGCGGACACGAAAATCTCCAGGTTCGTGATGTGGTTTGCCATTCACAGCTCTGCTTTCACGCCCGGAGGTCCTCGCTCACGTTCACCGACTGGGGCGAGTCGTCACAACCACTCAACCGACCTGCTCGGCCAGTACATTTGGTTGTCGGTAATAAGACCGCGTCTACCAGTTGTATCCGCTGCTCGACACTGATTCAGTTTAAGGATTCCCCATCGGCGAGCACACCATTGAGTGACGACGTCAGTGCAGGAGTCTTCGACGAAGTCAGCCTCTTAGCAGTCGACGAATTGGGCGCCTGCGCAGCCCAGAACGCAGCCGTTCGACCTCACGCTGGGCCTCTGCAAGAAGATCCTGCGATCCGGCGAAGGACTGCCTGAGGGCCGCGAGTTCGAACTTTAGAGTGGCACGTTCCTCGAAACTCCTGGCGCCGAGCTCGAGGGAGTCGAGCCGGCGGTCGAGCAGCTCGTGGAGCTCCTCGCGCCATGATGTCCGCGACACCGCGGAGCGGTAACGCGCGGAGACGATCGAGCGGATATCCGCCTCAGTTGCGATCGTCGATTCGAGCCAGGTCGGGTCATCGAACTGGAGGAGTGAGGCGAGGTGATTCACGACATCCCGCACCGACGAGGCACCTGGCCACCGCGCGGGGGTTGATTTCTCGGCGGCCCTGATACCGAGGTGCAGCAGACCTCGAGCAAGCGCCTGCGGAAGATCGATCGAGCCGATCCGGATGCCGGGAGCGCGCATGGTGAGCTCGCCACTCTCCAGAACAATCGTCGAATCGTAGAGCGGGAATCCGTCGTCGTTGGCATTCGCGGACTGAAGAGCTCGCCAGCGTGAGAGGAGCTCTGTACGCTCTTCGATCGAGGCGAGTGCGATTGACTCCGCGAGAGCTGTTCCTGCTGTGAATCGCTCGTCCACTGGCACGCGGTGAATCGTGGCGCCAGTCGGTGTGGCCGTCGTGAGGAACTCGCTGTGCGAGATGACCAAGTCGGAAGAGACGATGCTCGTGGTCTGGGAGGCGAAGTCCGGCCGCACGTCGATCGGCCAACTTCGGGCCGCCCGGTGCGCGGGCCAGAGCTCGGCTGCAGTATCCGGCGCGGCGGAGACCACCATGACGAAGGAGTTCGCGGTTTCGCTGGCAAGCCCGGCCTTAGCCAGCTCGCCCCAGACCAGCCGTTCGCTCGCGAGACCGGGTCGGGCGAGAGTCCAGTCCGGGCTGGGGAAGGTCGAAAGGGTCGACAGCATTGACCGCGCCGCACTCGGGAACGTGCCGGGATCGAAGACGGTCTCGGTGAGCTTGTAGTCGGGGAAGGCCGCGAAAGTCATCCCGACTAGGCCGGCGTCGGCAGCCATCTTGAGCAGCGCGGATTTTGAGAACGTACGCGCGCGTTCGCCTCGCGGGTATCCTTCGATCGAGTCGAAGACCTGGCTCGTGTGGTCCTCGGGGGCACCGACTAGGTACTTGACCCCGAACTGGTTCTCGATGGCCAGTACGAGGGAGCCGCCCGGGTTCAGCCGCTTGCGGATTCCGGAGAGGAAATCAACATAAGGGGCGGGATCGTCGGTCCCGAGACCGACGTATTCGAGCACTCCGACGACGACCACGACGTCATAAGAGGGTTCCTCCGGCAGGTCGGCGAGCTCGCCGACTAGCACCTCGACGCCGGGAAGATCCCGCGTTCGCTCACGAGCAGCCAGCGCCCTCGCGGGCATCGGTTCGAGCGCATCGACGGTCGCGCCGACCTCGCCGAGGTACCGAGTCACTCCACCGCACCCGGAACCGATCTCCAGGATTGACGAGCCGGGCGGGATGTCGAAGGCACGAATCACGTTCCCGCGCGACGGGTGAGTGTGGTACCTCTCCGCCCAGTTTTCGGCCCGGTCGCACATCTCCGCGCTCGTCGAGCTCAGGTCTGACGACGCTTGCAGGATTTCTAGGACCCGCCCCTCGGACCCGTCCGAATAGGTCAAGGCGGTGGTCCCCACGTAAATCAGACCATCGTGAGCTTTGCTGAACTTCCGTCTGGCTGAGGTCGCTGTTCGGTTGTCGATTGGAGACCCTCCTTGTTGTCTGCTCCGGAACCGTTAGCCGGGCCCGTGACTTAACACAGGATAGTGTCTGGGGAGTGTCTGTTGAGAGGGCAAGGATGACCAAGGTGACTGGTGCGCGGGCGGTGACCATTGTCGTTCCGATCTACGACCATTGGTCCTCTCTCGAGAGGTGCCTTGAATCGGTATTCGCAGGCGTCGATCTCCGCATCCATCGCGTCATCCTAATCAACGACTGTGGACCGCACGCCGACACCATCGAGTCGCTCGTCCTACACGCAGTAGCCGGTCGTGCGGGCGTCGAATATTACCGGAACGAGACGAATCTCGGCTTCGTCGGAACCTGCAACCGGGCCGCCCTGGAGCTCGACGGTTCAGGCAACGACATCCTTCTCCTCAATAGCGATGCCGAACTGTCGGCGGGTGCCCTCGACGAGATGATCGCCGTTCTTGGTGCGGCGGAGCACCACGGCATAGTGTGCCCGAGAAGCAACAACGCCACGATCGCGAGCATGCCGTTCTTCCACCGCGAGAATCCGGATGCCGAGGGATGGTCTCACGAGGACAGCGAGGGGATCTTGGCGCGGGTCGCCCCCCTCATCCCGCAGTATTACGTCGCCCCGGTCTCGGTGGGATTCTGTTTCCTCGTCAAGCGGTCACTCATCGACAACCACGGACTGTTCGACACGGCGTTCGGCGCCGGGTACAATGAGGAAAACGACTTTTGCCTTCGCGTAAACGCCCTTGGCTACTCCGCGCTCCTCGCCAACCGAGCCTTTGTCCGTCACCTCGGGAGTGCGAGCTTTGGCTCCGAGCTCAAGGACAGACTCGAGCGCAAGAACTACGAGCTTCTGGTGTCGCGCTACCCCTTCTACCCGGAAGCGGTGAGGTCGTTCATCTCGTTCGGCTACGCGGCCGCGGATGTCTTCGCGGAGATCATCGCCGACGACTCGAGCACCCGTCGCACCATCCTGATCGACCTCCACCATCTCTCTCTCGTCTATAACGGCAGCACGCGGTACGCGCTCTCGTTTCTACGAACACTCGCCGAAACGCGAGTCGCGTCCAACATCGAGGTGACGGTCGCAGCCCAGCCCGGAGCAATCGAATTCTTCAACCTCGCCACCTATGGGCTGCGGGTCGTGCCGTACTCGCAGCTGAACGGCGTCTTTGACGTCGGAATCGCGCTCGCCCCGATCAATAGCATCGACCAGCTTGTGCAGATGAACTCGCACTGCGCTCGATGGGTGGTGAGTCACTTCGACATGATCGCGTCACGATCACTCGAACTGCTGCTCTCCGACCCGCTGCGCGCGGTCATCGTGGAGCACGGCCTTCGCTATGCAGACCGAGTCATCGCGCTGAGCGAATTCTCGCTGCGAGACGCTGAGGCATATTACCCACACCTCGCCGATAACCTCACCGCCAAGAGCGAGGCGGTGATGCTCGGATCGACCCGTAGCGCGGTCGCCGGGCCCGATGACGACAGCCTCGCGACGGCCGAGCTTCGCAGCGAGGTGGCGGCGATAGTCTCGCGGGGCGGATACGCCGTCGTGATGGGTAACTTCTACCCGCACAAGCAGGTCGGCCACGCGGTCAACGCGCTGAAGGATTCCGGGGTGCCGATCATTGCGTTCGGACCTCTCGCCGGAATCGAGGAGTCGAGAATGACGGTCATCGTCGCAGGGGGGACGCTCTCGGAGAGCCACCTCCAGCAGGTGCTCGAGAACGCGGCTCTCGTGATTTTCCCGTCCGCGTACGAGGGATTCGGGCTGCCGATCGCTGACGCGATCGACTTCGGCGTGCCCGTCGTGGCGTTCGATACTGCGGTGGCGCGCGAAGTCGTCCGCAAGATCAAAGTCGGAAGCGCGGTCCGGTTCTTCGACAGATTCAGCGAGCTGGCCGCGGTGGTGAAGGCGGCCCTGACCGATGCCGAATTCCACTCTGCTGCATCCGAACTTCGTGGCACAGTACGTGGGCTCGCACCCTACAATCGCAAGCTCTGGCGGATGGCAGTCGAGCAGCTCACCGCGCCGCTGGATGTCAACGACCTCGAGGCTCGATTCGTTGCCATCAAGAGCCTCGAACGGGTCGTCGCAGCGCAGCGTGGGGTGGCCGATGGGCTGCGCGGCGAGCTCGAGGCCGCGCGTGTGCACACTGACGCGGTCCTCGCCAGCCGGACCTACCGTGCCGGTTCAAGCCTCGCGCGACTGGCCTCGCCGCTGCTGAAGATCACCCGACAGACGAGCGGTTCCTAGCCACGAGCGAACCCTTGGCCTTCGCGCGTGGTCTCCCGTCGGCTCTGCGCAATTTGATGCACCACATTTTTGATTCTCATGCTTCTAACGGCCACGCGCGAATTCTGCTGCGAAATACCCGGACTTCGATCAGGTCGTAGTTTGAACTAACTCTGATTCGTCAAACTGCCGGTACGGCGAAGGCTAATAGATTGCAATGCCTCAGGTGCGGCGAGTTTTGCGGGCGATATTTTGGACTGCGCGGGCGAGCCGCACAGCCAACCGCCTGCGAATGGATCCGATCGGAAGGGCTACTGCGACGGCCGCCTGGAGCCGAGTCGCGAGTTGGAACGTACGGGACGACCGTAATTTAACCGCAGCAAGGTGGGCGTCGTGGATCTCGTTGCGCAGTGCCTTTTCGAGCTCAGAGGACGATCCCCTTTCGAGTTGGGACCGGATCTCCAACGAAGCGATATGTCGCGAAAGGGTCGATCGCGAAATGACGAGATCGTGCTCTAGCTCCCTGATTTTGAAGTCGCGCTCCTCGAATGCAACTTCAAGCACACGTATTTTGGTGGTGCGCTCGGTCAGTTCAATGCTCAGAGCTTGCACTTCGCTCTCGAGCTCGCGGATGCGGGCGTCGAAAACACCGAGACGCGCATAAGCCGAATCGCGTTCTGAGACTGTCATCTCGACGTTCTCGAAGACGCGGTCACCAAGGGGCAGATTCCTGAGTGGGGTGTCAGCGACGGCGGTGAGTTCGTCGATCCAAGCCGAGCGAGGTCTCCCGGAACCACGGGACCCGGCGACGGTCCGCTGAAACTCGGCCTCGTCGATGATCGTGGCATTGAACCATCCGGTTTCCGACGAGTACCCCATCAGCTTGCCAAGGTGGGTGCCGATGTCGCGGACCGAGCGCACGCCGTCCGGCCAGAGCGACGGATGGGTGGTGAGAGCGAGTAGTCGCGATATTGTGATTAGCCCGCGCCGGATCGCGAAGTCGACGTCGTGTGAGACGGTCTCGAATTCGAGATCGATCGGAACGAGGGCGCCGTCGGGTCCGATGATCAGGTTTCCTGGATGAAGGTCGAGCCAGAGGTGTCCCTTGGCGGAGAAATCGATGAGCAGTTCGCGCCATCCCGCGAGCCAGGCAGCCACCCGGTCATCCGGAGCCCCGGCGATGACGCTGGCGAGAGTGGAGCCGACCACGAACTCGTAAGACGAGTCGTGAACGCTCAGCGCGGTTGAAGGGTCCGCCCGAGGGTAATGACGGGTGAAGATCACCTTTTCGCCGCTTCGGTGAACGATCGTCTGTGAGGTGAACTCGGCCGCTCGTTGCCAGGAGAAGTAGATGGCGAGGTTGTCCGGACTCCACAGTTGTTGCGAAGCGTTAGCAGCGGCGAGGATCACGAAAGAATTCGCCAGCTCGCCACCGAGCCCCTCCTCGACGAGCTGCTCCCACACGCGGCTCTCATCCGCGAGCTTCGGTCGCTGGGCACCGTAATCCGGACTTGGCGTGAAAGCGAGATCTGAAAGGAGCCGTGCGTGCTCGCCGCTGAGGCGTGATGGGTCGGCCACCACACGTGCAATGCGATGATCGGGAAGGGCGACGAGCACATGGGGTTCGAGACCGGCACCGATGACGAGGTCGGTGAGCTCGGAGCGGCTGTGCGCCCGGTCTGATGAGCCGCGCGGATAGCCTTCGATCGAATCGAAGACAATATTGCTGCCGTCGTCAGGGGAGCCGACCAGGAACTTCGCTCCGAGCCGATTGGTCTCGGCGATCACGATCGACCCGCCGGGGGAGAGGAGCGCTGCGGCCTGCGCTAGCCAGAGATCCGCTGCCCCGGCCGCGACGCGAAGCTGGTCGACGGCCACGATGAGGTCGTAGGCCGGGACTGGGGGAACATCCGATAGGTCGCCGGCAAAGACGCGGGCGTTCTTGAACCCGGCGAGTCGCACGGCGGCGGTTGAGGCGAGCGCAAGGCGCGGTTCGAGGGTGTCGAGAATCGAGACAGACTCTGCGAGGTAACGCGATAGTGCGCCGGCGCCGGCGCCGACCTCAAGAACAACACTATTGGGATGGATGTCGAGGCTTCGAAGGATGTTAGACCGTGCCGGATCTACGTGGAACAGTTCACCAACAGTCTCCGCGTCACCGACGAGGGAGGGATCCCAGGACGGGACATTCGATGATGACGCGAGAATAGCCGCCTCGTGCGCCGTGAGCGGCGCCCCTGTCAGGACCGCGCCGTTGAGAACCGAGGCCTCCGCAGTTCGCCGGACAGAGAGGTCCCGCAGCGGCGTTGAGTTCACCACGCCATTCTATGAGGGGCCAAGACAGGCTTGGCCCGATGCTGCCGGAACACTGCCACGCAGTAGGGAAATTGCGTCTTAACCCATCTTGGCAAATCCCACCTCCGGGGCGACATCACATCCTCCGAAGAATACGACAGCCGGGTGTAGCAAACATCGGCCATGCTTACTCTTATCGTTCTGGGTCTACTGGGGAACTCGAAAGTTCGGACCTTCGTAGCTCCAGACGTGCAGTGGGAATAAAGACTGAATCTCTGCGCTCTCAGCCGCGCTTGCAGTATAGAAATGGGTCTTATTGTCAGGGCTCCAAAATCGAAATACCGGACGAGACTGTACTCCGGTGTCGAGAGGGTAGACGTAGTAGGCGACGCCCTCGTAGGACCAAAGTAACTTCATTGCAGCGTCACTTCTTAATCCATCGGCCTCTGCTGCATTAGCGGTGTAAAAGTGACTCTGGTAGGACGCACTGTAGAAACGGTACAAGGGCACAGTTCCCGAAAGGGAAGACGTGAATGCGTCGAATGCCATCCCTTCATATCGCCACTCCGCCGGATTGTAGGTGGATGCGACTAGGTTTCGTTCGTCGTTGCTAATTGTGAAAAAGTGACTCTTCTTTGATTCGCTCCAGAAACGATATACGTGTGCGGGTATGACCGGGCTGGCGACGTATTCGAACGCGCCAATATCGATCGAGCTGGTCTGGCGGATGGCCCGGCGATAATCGTTCGCCACGGGGGGGATGGAAATGTTCGTCCCTACGTCGATCGCACCAGAGTTCGAGGACAGAGAGAAATCACCGCCACCGTAGTTCACGAAGCCGGGGTCGACCACCACATTGTTGTGTGCATTCGGAACCGAGTTGAGTTGAGCCGAGGTGGTGTAGCGGTGGGCGTAGTCGAAGTAGAGGCCACTCCCCTCGGCGGCCGGAGTGGAGTTCGGGGTCGTGATGAGGTTGTTGTCGAGTCGGGTGGGCCCGACGTTCAACTGGAAGAACACCTGATAGCCGTCGTTCTGGGTCAGCAGGTTGTTCACAAGGGCGACCGATCCACTCGCGACGTAGATCGCACCACCGGCAGCACCGGTCGCGTGGTTATTCACCAGGGTGTTGTTAACGAGCGTCGCAGGCACGTTCGTGAGTGATATCCCGCCGCCGATCGTGGCCGAGTTGGCGACGAACTGATTATTGGTAGCGGTAAGCATGGAGTTGGCCGCGTACAGCCCGCCGCCTTGCTTCGAATTGTCACCACCTGAAACAAAGTTGCCAGCAATCAAATTTCCGGTGAGCGTGGTGCTCGCGTTCTCCCCGCTTGAGATACCGCCACCGATGTTTGAGGCCGAGTTGTCCCGAATGGTGTTAGAGGTGAGTGTGGCGACCGTGCTGTCGAAAATTGCGACACCGCCGCCCACTCCCGACCCTGGGATGTTCGGGTTGGTCGCCGCGCTGTTTCCCTCGATGACATTCGAGGTGAGGGTGGCATTGGATCCGGTCGACTCGAGATGGATTCCGGCGCCGTAGCCTGCCTTGTTATTCGCGACGTGGTTTCCCTCGATGATCACGTTGGCGCCCGTGCGCACCATGATTCCGCCACCCGCGAACTCTGCGGTGTTGCCGCTGATTTCATTGTTCAGCACAACCGGATTCGAGTGGGCGTTCGGGTCGCCAGTGTTTTCGAGGTAGATGCCTCCGCCTGACGATCCGCCGTTGGCGATGGATGCTCCAGAGGTGCTGTTGCTTGTGATCAAGTTGTTGTAGATGACCGGGCTCGAGCCGTTGTAGACGAAAATACCGCCACCGCCGGAGGTCGCCTGGTTGCTGAAAATTGTGTTGTTAGCGATGATCGGAGTCGCATTCGTGAAGATCTCGATACCGCCGCCATACCCGTGGGCGGTGTTGTTCGTGATGATGTTGTGGGTGATTTCCGGGTTCGCGTCGTTGAACACCGTGATGCCGCCGCCTTGCCCGCTGGGCGCGTTGCCATCGGCGATAGTGAAGCCCGACACGATCGTCTTCCGGTCGGAGGCCCACGGTACGTTACTGATGAATACTGCCGCGGCTGAGGTGCTGTTTGCGCGAATGATCGTGCTCGACGGATTGGCAATATCGCCGATCAGCGAGATGTAGCGACCGTTGAGTGTGAGGTTGCCGTAATACGTTCCTGGTGAGACCTTTACGGTGTCGCCGTTCGCGGAGGCATTGATAGCCGCCTGAATCGACTGGCCCTGGCTTACGTTGCGCGTTGTCGCGCTCGCCGAGGGTGGGGCAGTGATTGCGACCGCGATGATCGCTAAAGCCATGGCTGATGCAGCACTAAAAAGGCGTTTCGACTTCAAGAGTTCCCCACCCGAATTCTCAAGTGTTTCCTGATGAGCCTAACCGAGGGAGGCCTGTTGAGTAGATGCCCCCTAAGAGGGCACAATTGGCCGAATAGCCGCAAAAGCGCGACGCCAGCTCAGCTCGCGCGACGCCTTAACGGAGCACACCACGAAGGTCAGCCAGCCGAACTCCACGAGCAACGAGCTCTCCGCGAGACCGGTGACGAGCAGCACCACGAGCACGAGCGCCGGCCAGGCGTAGACGAAGCTGCGCTGGCGGGAAGCGAGCAGCCAGGAGCGGATGAAGGCGAGCCCGACCATGAACACGAACACGAAGAGACCGATCAGGCCGACCTGGAGCCACACGTCGAGGTAGGCGTTGAGGGCGGACGGCTGGAGTCCGTCGCGAATATAGGTAAAAGGAGGAAGGCCCTCCCACCAGTGACCGGCCCACCCCCATCCTTCGAGCTCATGGTTGGGGATGAGTAAGCGGATCGGGCGCCAGACCGCGAGTCGCTGGGTGAGCTCGTTGCTCGCGCTGAGGGCGTTGATGATCGGGGCGCGTGCGGCCCAGGCGATGGCACCGACGGTGATGGTGGATCCCAGCAGCACGAACTGCCATACCCGTTTGCGCTCGGGGGACACCCGGCGCAGGCCGTAGAGGGCGAGGGTTGCGAGCATCACCACCACGAAGGTGCCGAAGGCGATCGGGGAGCGCGAGACCAGGAGCATGAACCCTCCGAGCAGCAGGGATCCGATCCCCAGGTCACGCGACACCGAGCGTGTTCGGAGCTCGGTGCCGAAAGTGACGATGGCAACGAGCGTGACGATCCCGAGCTGGTTACGGGCGCCGAAGATGCCCTGGATCGGGCCGAGCTCGTGGAGGTTACCCGCGATTGCAAGGAAGTGGATCGGGCTGTCGATGAGAATCCCAGAAAAGATCTCGAGCACCAGGGAGAGCAGGAGCGCGGCGCGCAACACATTGCCGAATGCCCGTGCGATCTGAATGGTGTCGCGGATGAGCGCGATATAGACGCCAAGCATCGAGACGGCGAGGAGGTAAATCGCGCTGCCAACTGTCGCCCAGCTGTACTGGCTCCAGATGGCAGAGATCGCAGCCCACCCGACGAAGACGAGCAGTGAGACGGGCAGGAGCCCGTGCCACTCGATCTCCTCCCGCTGGGCGAGCAGCGACAGCGAAGCCAATACGACCAGGCTGGCGAGGATGGCCAGTGCCCCCGCCCATCCCATCAGCTCATGCAGTAGCAGCGTGGCGAGTTGCGATCCGATGATGACCTGAGTGAGCGCCGCCGAGAAGCGGGGGGCCCCGAGAAAGCTCCTCGCGAGTTCGAATGCGGGATGCCGCGGCTGGGCCGGGCTCACGAACGACTCCGGATCATGCGTGCCCCCGGCTCACGGTCGCCGTCGCAGGGTGGCGGGGGAGAGCTCCGGCTCCACCGGTCCGAGGCCGAGTGGACTGGTCTTGGTTTTGACGGCCCAGATTACGAGCAGCATCAGTCCGCCCTCGAGCAGGATGCGGCTCTCGGCGATGCTCTGCACCAGCTGCGCAGTGAGCACGAGCACCGGCAGGAGCGACAACCAGAGGTGCGAGCCCGGGTCGCGGGGTGAGATCACGACGGGATTGATGGCGATGAGCCAGGAGCGGAGGAGCGTTGCAAGAACCAGAGCGCCGAACACCACCAGGCCGAGAATTCCGAGCTGCAGCCAGATGTCGAGCCAGGCGTCGTGAGCGTGGGGCGGCTGCACCCCGCCGGCCTTCTTGAGCGTGTTGAACGGAGCGATCCAGACGATCCAGTAGCCGAGCCATCCCCAGCCCTGCCCGGGGCGCTGTTGTGCGAGCTGGATGACTTCGTTCCAGATGGTGAAGCGACCGGTGAAGTCCGAACTCTTGCCGAGCAGCGCGAGAATCCGACCCTGCTGGGCTACCGCGAGCACGCTGAAAAAGGTAATGGCAAAGACTATGCCGCCATAGGCATATGCGCGCCCCTTCGGTGTGCGGGCCCGACGCACGAGCAGAGCAGCGAGGGCCACGACAATCACCACGACGAGGGCCACAACAATGGTGGCGGATCGGGTGATTACGATCGTGGCGATGGCGACGGCGAGCCAGAACCAGCCCGATCCACGTTTCACCGTCTTCGAGGCGAGCTGGATCGCAAACACGATGAGGCCGATGAGCGCGGCCATGGCGAGCAGGCTCGAATTGCCGACGATGCCCTGGATCTTGCCGAGGTCGAAGAGCAGGTCGCGCGACCAGTACAGAAGCTTGGCTGGATGGCTCTCGGGTGTGATCCAGACCGGGTAGATCGGGTGTCGGATGATCGCGGACACGATGAATTCGAATAGGAACGAGAGTCCGAGTACGAGGCGAAAGACCCAGCCGAGCACGATGAGCAGGTCCGGCCAGGTCACCGTCACCGCGATCGATACCGCGGAGGCGGTGGTCAGCAGCAGCACAACCGCGCCGAGGACAGTGAATCCGGGGTAATACGACCATGCGATCGAGAGGAATGCAAGAGCGATGAAGGCGAGCAGCGGATAGGGCAGCGAGGCGATGCGGAATCGCGCACGATTATGGATCAGCACCACGATCGATATGGCGGCGATGACCACCACGAATACGCCATAGCCGTACCAACTGAAGGAATTGCGCCAGAAGTCGCCAGCGATTCCGGTGAACAACACGAAAGTCGCGAATCCCAGGCGGAATCGGCGACTGTCGAGTGCGGTCATACCTCGAGGGTAGCGGCTCTGGTCTGCGGAGAGTCGCTGGTCGAGTAGCGCCGTCCGGGGCCCATTTCGATACCTGGCCGACCGCCGGGTCGCCGCGAGGGTGGCGGGAAAGCTCTAGACGAACGCGGCCTTACCGGTGATCGCACGCCCGACGATGAGGGTGTTCATCTCGCGGGTGCCCTCGTAGGAGTAGATGGCTTCGGCATCCGCGAAATATTTCATCACGCCGTAATCCATGACGATGCCGTTGCCTCCGAAGAGCTCTCGGCACCAGGCAACGGTTTCGCGCATACGGCTGGTCGTGAACTCCTTGGCGAGCGAGGAGTGCTCGTCACGCTGGGTTCCCTGGTCGAGCATGTCTGAGACGCGGATGACGATGCCGATCGAGGCGGTGATGTTGCCGAGGCTCTTGGCCAGCAATTCCTGCACCAACTGGTGACTGCCGATCGGCTTGCCGAACTGGATGCGTGTGTCGGCGTATTCGACGGCGGCCTCGTATGCTCCGACCGAGTTGCCGACCGCGGCCCAGGCCACCTCGGCGCGGGTGAGGCGCAGCACGGCGGCGGTCTCGCGGAACGACTTTGAGCCCTGCAGGCGGTTCTCCTCCGGCACGATCACGTCGGTGAGCACAATATCGGCGTTCTGCACGATGCGGAGCGCCTGCTTGTTTTCGATGCGCTTGGCGGAGTAGCCCTCGGTCGTGGTCGGCACGATGAAGCCCTTGACCTGGTTGTCATCGGCATCCCGCGCCCAGATGATCGTGACGTCGCTGATCGAGCCATTGCCGATCCAGCGCTTGGCACCATTGATCACCCAGTGGTCGCCCACGCGCTTCGCAACGGTCTGGAGGCCCTGTGCGGTGTCGGAGCCGGAGAGAGGCTCGGTGAGTCCGAAGGCGCCGAGCAGCTCGCCACTGGCGAACCGCGGCAGCCACTCGGCCCGCTGCTCAGCGGAGCCGGCGACGGCGATCGAGCCCATCACGAGACCGTTCTGCATGCCGACGAGAGTCGCGACCGAGGCATCCACCCGCGCGAGTTCCAGGGCAACCCAGCCGCGGAAGGTGGCACTGTTGGCAAACTGCTGCGTCTCCGGGTAGGACTGCCCGAAGAGGCCGAGTTCGGCGAGGCCGTCGACGATGTGGCGCGGGAAGAACTCTGCCTTCGTCCACAGGTCGTTCATGATCGGGCGCACCTCGGCGTCGAGGAACGCGCGGAGCTTCACAATGAACTGCTTCTCCTGTTCGGTAAGCAGGCTCTCATAGCCGTAGAAGTCGCTGATCAGCGGGGTGAAAGGGGCCAGCTCGGCGGCGGACTGCTGGTTTTCTGCGGTGAGGGTCATCGGGGCTCCGTTGCGTGAGGGTGGGCTATCGCTACTTTAAGGTCCGATTCTGGGCGTTGACCACGCAATTGGTAGTTTTGTCTAACTCCCAATCGAAGGAACCCGCGGATGTTTGTAGGCATCACCAACACCCCTCGGCGGTACGCGTGGGGATCGACGACCGCCATTGCGCAGCTGCTCGGGCATGAGGCATCCGGAAGCCCGGAAGCCGAACTCTGGCTGGGGGCTCATCCCGGTTCTCCGAGCGTGATCCTCGATCCGACCCGGACGGGCGGCGCCACGACTCTCGACGAGTGGATCGCGGCCGACCCGCAGACGACGCTCGGGAGGTTCGCGGCATCCGGTCGCCTGCCATTCCTTCTCAAAGTGCTCGCTGCCGGTTCCCCGCTGTCGCTGCAGGCGCATCCGACTCTCGAGCAGGCACGGGCCGGATTCGCACGGGAAAATGACCGGGGAATCGACCTCGATGCTCCGGAGCGCAACTACAAGGACGCCTTTCCGAAGCCGGAGCTGATCTATGCCCTCTCGCCCACCTTCGACGCGCTGTGCGGATTCCGCCCACTCGAGGAGGTGCGGGCGCTTCTTCTCGCGTTGATTGGGGCGTCGCTGTCCCTGGAGGATCCGCAGCCCCAGCCCCTTGAAGACCTGCTCGAAGCGTTGTCCGGGTCGGATGGCGCGCTGCCGCAGACCTTCGAATGGCTCATCGGCCAGCGCACCGGCGTTGCGACGCTGGTGTCACTCGTTGTCACGCTCGCCCACCAGGGTGTCGCGGGCTATGAACCGGAGATGGCGACGGTCGTGCAGTTGGCGGACAACTTTCCAGGAGACCCCGGAATCGTCATCTCGCTATTGCTCAATCGGGTGACCCTTGCGGCGGGGGAGGCGCTCTACTTGCCAGCCGGAAACATCCACGCCTATCTGAATGGGCTGGGGGTTGAGCTCATGGCCGCCTCTGACAATGTGCTGCGCGGGGGACTCACACCGAAACACATCGACGTGCCCGAGCTGCTCGACATGCTCGACTTCACTCCGGTCGCGGTGCCCTACCTGCATTCGACGTCGCCCTCCGAGGGTGTTGCGGCATTCACTCCGGATGTTGCGGACTTCGAGCTTCTTCGCATCGACGGCATGTTCCTCGATGCCTCTGTCGCGCTCACCGGGCCGGCGATTGCGCTGTGCACCGCGGGCGACGTGTCGATCGCCGGGGCCGCGTCATCCTGGTCGCTGGTGCTCGGTGATTCCGTCTACATCACGCCGGATGAGGCGGGGTTGAGGTTCACCGGGTCTGGCACGGTGTTCGTGGCGACGACGGGTGCGTTGGCGTAGGTCGGGTCTCTTTGCACTTCTCCTCTCCAGGTGCCCGGCAAAGTACTTATCCCCATTTGGGCGGAAGACTTTCGAAAGTCTGTTCGATATAGGAGAATTGGGTTATGTCGTTTTCCACCCTGCAGCAGTCCCACCGGGACCTGATCGCTGCACAAAAAGCGGCGTTACATGATGCGCAGGAGTACGGTGTGCTCACCGATGAGCAAGTGTTGGTGATGGCGAGGTTCGGGGCCGAAGAGAGTCGCCTTGCAGACGCCCACAACAGCCTCACTGCCGGGCAGCTCGCCCGCCGGTCCGCCCCGGAGTTGGGTAGTACGGGGTTGGCGCAACGCACCGGGCACCGCACCGCGCAGGAACTGGTTCGGGTGACCACGGGGGCGAGTTTTGGGGAGGCGGCAACCGCTGTTCGGGTTGGACTGCTCACCGCTGATGCGGTGGCAGCTGCGCCAACCCAGCCCTGGTTGCAGGCGGTCGGACTGGCCGTTGCTGCGGGCACCCTGTCCACCTCTGCCGCCGACGCAATCCGGGTTGGCCTCGGTTCACCCTCCGACTCAGTGCCCGCGGCAACCTTGGCCACCGCGGCGGAGCACCTCTGCACAGAAGCCACCACCTTGGATGTGGATCGGCTCGGAATCCTGGCCCGGCAGCTGCGGGATGAGATCGACGAGGCCGGCATCGCGGACCGGGAACACGCACGCCATGACGCCCGCACCCTGCGTGTGGTGAAACAGGCTGATGGGATGACCCGCCTGGTGTGGGTGATGGACCCCGAAACTGCTGCCACCGTCACCGACCTGTACGACCGGGCCACCTCCCCCCGCCGCGGCGGACCACGATTCGTCACCAGTGACAGCCACAAGAGGAGTGACGACCGCAGCAGCAGCGACTCCGCCACCGCGGAACGTATTGCCGGGGATACCCGCAGCACCGAACAGTTGGCCTCCGATACCTTCACCGAGCTGCTCCGCCACGGCGCTGCCGTTGACTCCAGCCAACTGCTCGGTAGCGGGGCACCCGTGGTGCGGATCCTCGTCACCGCCGACGCACTCGACACTCCTACCGGACACGAACCCGGCACCGGACACGAAACACCCACCGGGCACGAGATACCCGCCGGGCACGTAACAGGCACCGGGCACCAGACACCCACCGGGCAGGAGACACCCACCGGGCAGGACATACCCACCGGGCACGGATTCCTCGACGGTCAGAACGACCCGGTGAACATCACCACTGTGGAACGGCTCGCCTGCGCCGGAGCGACCCAGACGATCAGACTCAACGGCGACGGTTCTCCCCTCGACGTCGGTCGCGAACGCCGGCTTTACACGAAGCAACAACGCATCGCCCTAGCCGCCCGAGACGGCGGATGCATGTTCCCGAACTGCGACCGACCACCATCCTGGTGCGAATGCCACCACATCATGTTCTGGACCAGAGATAGGGGCCGCACCGATTTAGCCGACGGGATCCTCCTATGCCGACACCACCACCTGCTACTCCACAACAACGGCTGGGAAATCCACCGCCACGACACCACCTACTGGCTCATCCCACCACCCGACATCGACCACCTCCGCACACCCATCCGCATGCACACACGAAGCCGCGCACTCACCGAACTGCTCGGGAAGAGAACAGGATGAAGGACGGTTCGGGTACGCGGCTGTAATTAGCCAGCTCCGGGGCTAGGGGCATCGATAAGTCCGATGTGATGCGTCCGAGGGCACCGACGCCACAGCCGCCTGCACGCAGGGGCTCAGGGTCGCAGGGTCGCAGGGTCGCGGTGTCGCAGGGTCGCAGGGTCGCAGTGTCGCAGTGTCGCAGGGTCGCGGGGACCTGGGGGTGCTATGCCGTCACGTGGGGCGTTATGCCGGCAAGCCGACCATGGGTCGCTATGCCGGGACCTTTTCGCAGAACGCGCGCCGGTAGGCCGTCAGGGTGACGTGCAGCACCCTCATGGGGTGATGGCGCATCATGGCAGCCGCACCGAATCCTGTGTGGCGGGTACTGACTCGAGACCGAGACCGAGACCGAGACCGAGACCGAGACCGGGACCGGGACCGGGACCGAGGGTAGAAAGACCCTATTGGCGCAAAGCCTCCGGCGTACCGTCGAGGCATGACTCCCATAGCCACAGTCTTCATTGATGTCTTCGGTCGGATCAGAGACGCTGTGCATCACTCCGCGCGCCGGCTGAGCCCCGAACAGCTTGCGGCTCAAGTCGACGACGGAGCCAATTCCATCGGATGGCTGTTGTGGCATCTCAGTCGCATTCAGGACGACCACATCTCCACGGTCTCCGGCACCGAGCAGGCCTGGACCGCGTGTGGCTGGGCCGAACGATTCGGCCTTCCGTTCGAGGACGTGGCGACCGGCTACGGCCACACGTCCTCCGATGTCGCCAGGGTGACCGGCATCAGCCGAGACAGGTTCATCGGCTACCACGACGACGTGCATGACAGAACGGTGCGCTATCTCTCGACCCTCACCGATACCGACCTCGACCGCGTCGTCGACCCCCACTGGACCCCGTCGGTGACGCTCGCCGTGCGACTCGTCAGCGTCATCAGCGATGATCTCCAGCACACAGGTCAAGCGGCTTTCGTGCGTGGAGTGTTGGACCGACGAGCGCTGCGCTGAGACTGCGGCAGAAACACCCAGGCCCCACGCCTCGTGCCTTAGCGGTTGTTCAGCGGGTCGTATCCGACTCCCCCAGCAGGCGCAGCGCCTGGCCGCTCGAGGGTACATCGATCGGATCGAGCCGTATCAGCAGTTCGTGCCAGCTCGCGTCACTGGCGATCGACGCGCGCAGCAGCTCGATCCCGCGCTCCGGTATGCCGGCGCTGATCAGCCCCAGTCCAGCCCAGAACCGAAGCTCATCATTGTCCGGTGCGATCTCGTTGGCGGCGATATAACGACTGGCGGCGGTGGTGAAGTCGCCGAGGGCGACCAGGTCATCGGCGTCATCCGCCAAACGGTATGCGTCGCCGAGCGTGACAAGGCGCCGCAGTTCGATCAGCGGGGTGGGGTGGTCCTCAACCCGGAGATCGACGATGGAGTCAGAGGGTGTGCCGTCGGCCGGAACAACGAGGATGGCTGCGGACTGCTGACCGCGGAGGTCTCCGCCAGCACCCTGGGCCGCATCAAGCGCCGCGAGCAAGCGGGATGTCAGCGTGCCACTCGACTGCTCAAAGGTGCGGGCCATGGTCGCCCAGACGGTGTCATTGCGCATGATGTTCGCCTGGCAGGTGAAGCCGTCACCGCTGTATTGGCCAGCCTCGCCCATGCAGGCTTTTCCGGTGAAGGCGACCGCGCGTCCGCTCGCATCCACGATCGCAAACTGCCGATGCTCGATCGCCGGGTCGCCCTTGCGCAGGGCGAGGGATGCCTCGGCGGCGGTCATCCCATCGCGCAGCATCCCCAAACCGAGATGTTTGAAACTCCGATTGGAACTGGCCTGTGTCGCGATGGCGCCGACCCCGGCGAGGCCGCCAACGACGACTGAACCGACAGAGAACCAGTGGGACTGCACCGCAACGCCCAGCTCGCCTGTTGCTGAGTCCCGAGCGACGATCGAATATGTCATGAGATCAGTATGTGGGGCGTACCGGGAGTGCCGATCACGGGGCGGCGCGGTGTTTCGCCTGCACCGGAGCACACCCATTGTTCTGACACAACACTGCAGCACACCCCGTTGGCGCGACACAATCGACATCACGGACCGCACTACCCTGTAGGCATGACCTGGTTAGTGACCGGCGGCGCCGGCTATATCGGAGCCCATGTGGTGCGGGCGCTTCAGGATGCCGGGCTCACTCCGGTCGTCCTGGATGACCTCTCGAGCGGGCACGCTCAGTTCGTGCCGCACGGCGTCGGGTTCGTGAAGGGGACGATCCTTGACGGTGCCCTCCTGCTCGATACCATCCAGCAGCACCAGGTGACCGGCGTCATCCACGTAGCTGGGTTCAAATACGCCGGAGTCAGTGTGCAGCGGCCGCTGCACACTTATGAGCAGAACGTCACCGGCACTGCTGTGTTGCTGGCGGCGATGAACGACAGCGGGGTCGACCGCATTGTGTTCTCGTCCAGCGCAGCGGTCTTCGGAACTCCGGATGTCGAGCTCGTCACCGAGGACACCCCGAAGAGCCCGCAGTCGCCATACGGTGAGTCGAAGCTCATCGGCGAGTGGCTGCTTCGGGACCAGGGCATCGCCACTGGGCTTCGCCACACCTCCCTGCGATACTTCAACGTTGTGGGGTCGGAAGACCCGTCGCTGCGAGACACCAGTCCGCACAATCTTTTCCCCCTGGTTTTCGACGCTCTGGCCGAGGGTCGTGTTCCGCGCATCAACGGCAACGACTATCCGACGCCGGACGGCACCAACGTGCGCGATTACATCCACGTATCCGATCTGGCGATCTCGCATGTCGCTGCCGCACGGCGGCTTGATGCGGGGGAGCCACTCGAAGCCGCCTACAACCTCGGTAGCGGGGAGGGCGTCTCGGTCGGTCAGATCATGGCGACAGTGGCGCATGTCACGGGCATCGCGTTCACCCCGGACATCGGCCCTCGCCGCCCCGGTGACCCCGCACGGATCGTCGCTGCTGGAGAGCTCGCCGCGCGCGATCTTGATTGGACGATGCGTCACAGCCTCGCCGACATGGTCTCGAGCGCGTGGGTGGCCCGGCAGCACGCGAGCTCGTAACGGTGCGCCGGGGCGACCTCGCCGAGCGCCCGGGTAAGTTTTGCCGATGGCAGAATGTGTGCTTCCCCCCAATTAGGTGGTGCGGCGCGTCGTAAACCCTCGAGGCGGGATTGAGCCTTTACGATTTACGACTTGACGAATGACTAACTACACCGGTGTAATTATCTCTAACGCGTTTGCGCAAGTCGTACGTGATCGCGGAGGGGAGACTGTGTTATGGCGCCAGAAGATCACCGACGCACTGCACCAAGCGGTGCGGGAACCATTGGAGCTGTCCCGGATAACTGGTTCGTAGACCCAGTTCGGCTCGGTGTACCCGGAGTGCGCCAGGTCGATACCTCGGCAATCGACGACAACCAGTTGGCGTGGCAAACCGACTCGCTATGTGCGCAGACCGACCCGGAGGCGTTTTTCCCGGAAAAGGGTGGATCCACGCGTGACGCGAAGAAGATCTGCACCTCCTGCGAAGTTCGCAATCAGTGCCTCGAGTACGCGCTGGCAAATGACGAGCGATTCGGCATCTGGGGCGGACTGTCGGAGCGAGAGCGCCGCAAGCTGCGCAAGCGCGCGTAGGGCCTTTCGCGGGTAACACCACTCGGTAGTAGAGCTGGCCGTACTATCCGTGCGTCGGCCCACTCGTGCGTGCCGCCATCCGCATCATCCGCATCATCCACCACCCGTGCGTCGTGCTGGCCGTGCCACCCGTGCGTCGGCCCGCTCGTGCGTGCCGCCATCCGCGTCATCCGCCACCCCTGCGTGGCGCCATCCGCATCATCCACCTCCCGTTTTTCTCACCACCGCACTGTGCGAACACGTCGGTGGTAGGAAAAACGGGAGGTGGATCAGGCGGCGGCGTGTGGCGGCGTTGGCGGGCGGCGAACTCGAGCAGCGCAGATGCGGCCTGGGCAGGCGGCAGGTTCGCCTGCCCGTGCGTGTCCTGCCTGCGGTGATCGCTGAGCACGCCTAGTCTCGGAGTGATGCACACGAGAGTCACCGCGATACTCGTTGCCCGGTCGGGGGCGGCGCACCTCGAACGAACCCTCGCGGGCCTCGCTCGCCAAACCCGGCGGCCGGATGCGGTTGTTGCAGTGGATGCCGGATCGACCGATCGCAGCACGGAATTGCTTGCGGCATCCGGGCCGACGCAGCTGGTGACGACCGGTGCGCTGGATTTCGGCACCGCAGTCGACCGGGCTCTGACCGTGGCGGCACCCGCAGAGTCGGACAATGACTGGCTCTGGCTGCTCGCCCACGACAACGCTCCGCAGCCAGCCGCCCTCCAGGCACTTCTCGGCGCGGTGGAGATCGCGCCGTCGGTTGCAGTCGCCGGCCCGAAGCTGATGCGCTGGAATGAGCCCGATGTGATCGCCGAATATGGCGAGACTATGACGTACTACGGTTCATCGATCGCTCTGGTCGAGGGCGAGCTCGACCAGGCCCAGCACGATGTGCGCTCCGATGTGCTCGGGGTCGCTGCGGGCGGCATGTTGGTGAGGCGCAGCCTCTGGAGCGCACTCGGCGGGTTCGATCCGGCACTGCCGAGCGTGGATGCCGCACTCGACTTCTCGGTGCGGGCGAGACTGGCCGGGTTCCGTGTCATCGTCGTGCCGGGGGCCAAAGTCGCAAGCGACGGCGGCCCGGAGCTGTTCGGGCGCACCGCTGTCTCCGATCGGCGCCGCGCGAGCATCCGCCGGGCAGCGCAGTTGCACCGCAGACTCGTGTACGCGCCCGCCGCCGCCCTGCCATTCCACTGGCTGTCGCTTGTTCCACTGGCCATTATCCGCGCCGCCGGCCAACTGCTTGCCAAGCGGCCGGGCGCCGTCGGAGGCGAACTCGCATCGGTACTCCGGGTGGCCTTTGGCGGAAGCCGCATCGGGCCAGCCCGACGCGCCATCACGCGCACCCGCCGGGTCGGATGGGCATCGATTGCCCCCCTGAGGATGCCGCCCGGCGTCGTTCGCGAACGGCGCGCCCAGGAGCGTGAGACGCAGCGCACCCAGTCGACGGTTGCGATGGCCGAAGCGCGGGCGGGTTTCGTGACGCATGGCGGCCTCTGGATCGTGCTGCTGGCCGGCATCATCGGCCTGATCTCGTGGGGATCCATTGCCGGGGCGCCGTCGCTCACCGGTGGGTCGCTCGCCCCGCTCAGTGACTCGGTTCAACAGCTCTGGTCGCACGTCGGCTATGGATGGCGCGAAATCGGTGTGGGATTGGTCGGTGCGGCCGATCCGTTCAGCTACCTCCTCGCGGTGGTGGGATCAATCACCTTCTGGTCACCCTCCCTCAGCATCATGATCATCTATCTGCTCGCCCTCCCGCTCGCGGCGCTCGGCGCATGGTTCGCGGCCAGGCAGCTCAGCACGCGCCCGTCGCTTCCGGCGCTTGCCGCACTGCTCTGGGCACTTGCCCCTCCGCTGTCCAGCGCGCTGAGCGGGGGGCACCTCGGTGCCGTGATCGCGCACCTGCTGCTGCCGTGGCTCGTGCTCGCGGCGCTCAACGCACCGCGATCGTGGGCCGCATCTGCGGGCGCCGGCCTGCTCTTCGCTGCCACCGCCGCATCCGCTCCGAGCCTGGTCCCCGCCCTGGTGATTGCGCTGCTCGCGTGGGTTGTCGCCCGCCCGGCCAGCGTGCACCGGCTCCTCGGCATCCCGATTCCGGCCCTCGCCCTCTTCGCGCCCCTGATCGTGCAACAGCTGATGCGTGGTAACCCGCTCGGGCTGTTCGCTGACCCGGGGGTACCCGCACCCACGGTTGCGGCAACGCCACTACAACTCGCCTTGCTGTCGCCTGCCAGCGGGCTCAACGGGTGGGCGGCGGTCGCCCAGTCTTTCGGACTCCCCGGCGTCACCGCGACCATCATCGTGGCCACACTCCTGCTGCCGATTGGCGGTCTCGCACTACTGGCGCTCTTCGTGCCGGGATCCCGCCGGGCGATTCCCTCGATGGTGCTCGCGCTTCTCGGTTTCGTCACCACAATCGCCGCGTCGCATCTGCAGGTGGCGCACCTCGGTTCGAGTCCGGTGCCAGTGTGGACCGGAGCCGGACTCAGCCTGTTCTGGCTTGGGCTGGTGGCCAGCACACTTGTCGCCCTTGATGCGCTCCGGCGATTCGCCGTGCCGGTGGGCATCCTCTCCGCCGTTACCGTCACGATCCTCATGCTTCCGCTGCTCGGCAGTGTGCTGCTGAAGACCGCGGTGGTCGAGGCGGGGGCACGAATACTGCCGGCCGTGGTGACCGCCGAGGCCGAGGGGCATCCGCGGGTCGGAACCCTCGTGCTCACCCCTCAAGCCGGTGGATCCCTCTCTGCAACGGTGCAGCGGGGAGCCGGATCTGCGCTCGATGATCAGTCGACCCTTGCCGCGACATCCGTTGCCGCGGATTCGATGCCACAGCGGGTTGCGACCGTCGCTGGCAACCTGGCGTCGCGCAGCGGGTTCGACGCCGGACCTGAGCTGACGACGCTGTCGATCGGCTTCGTGCTGCTGACTCCGGATAACACCGCCGTGCACAAAAGCACCTCGGAGGCGCTCGACAGCAATGCACTGTTCGCCCCGGTCGGTGCCACCGATAACGGGCTGCTCTGGCGGTTCGAGGGGCTTGCAACAGAGAAGACGATCACCACGGTTGGCAACACGGACACAGCTCTCGGCAGCCTCATCCTGATCGGCCAGGGCATCGTCTTCGGCATGACTCTGTTGCTCGGTATCCCCACGGTGCGTCGGCGTCGGCGTCATGCCGTGAGCGGATCGAATCCCGGACAGCCGGCCGACACTTTCGATGGAGATCGCGAAGATGACTGAGCCGACGAATGGTGCTGAGCCGACGAATGGTGCCGAGCCGACGAGGAGCACGTCCCCTCCCACTTCGGCCACTCCGGTCGAGACACGTGCCTACGTCACGGAGGTCGAGGATATCGCCGAGGAGCCGGTGGTGAAGGCACCTCGAACCGCGCGTGGTGCGCTGATCGTCGGCGCGCGTGTGCTCACCGGAACGATCGGCGTCGGCGTTGCCGTGGTCTCGATCGGTGCGGCGGTGCTGCTCCCACTGCCGAGCCACGGGGTCGTGCCCAGCTCTCGACTCGTCACTCCCGTGGCATCCGCCCAGCAACGCATCTGCGCTGGCCCGCTGCTGCGCCTCGGAAACGATGCAGGGCAGGCCGCAACCACGGTTTCCTCGGTCGGCAGGCCCGCCGTGAGCTACAGCCAGAGCATCGGCACTGCGACTCTTGCACCGCTCGCGTCCACCGACAGCACCACAGGTATCGCGCCCGATCTGCTCACTCTTCCCCCTGGATCGAGCAACTCGTCGCCCCCGCTGCTCTCCGGCAGCCAGGTGCAGGCGGTGTCATCCGGCGACCTCGTCGGACTGGCCGCAGCACAGTGTGCCGAGGCCAGCAGCGACAGTTGGCTTGTCGGTGGTGCCACCAGTACCGGTCGCACCACCCTCATCACCCTCAGCAACCCGAGCAACGTCATCGCGACGGTGAATCTCAGCATCTTCTCCGAGACCGGTCGGATTGCCGCCGCAGGTACCGATGGGATAGTCGTGTCGCCAGGCGGACAGCGTGTGCTGTCCCTCGCTGGCTTTGCCCCGAACGTCGTCTCGCCGGTGGTGCGGGTGCAGAGTCGTGGCGGCCAAGTCGTCGCGCATCTGCAGCAGTCGATCGTGCGCACCCTCGAACCGGGTGGGGTAGACATCATCGGAACTTCGGCCGGGCCATCCACCCTGAATGTGATCCCCGGACTCGTGCTGTCGAACGGCACTGCCGTGGCCGCCCGCCAGGCGGAGAGCGGATTCAGCGATCTGAGTGCGATCATCCGCCTGTATGTGCCCGGTCCTGATGCCGCCAAGGCGGAGATCACGATTGTGCCGGAGAACGGCTCCGCGGAGGCAACGCCGGTTCTCCTGGTAGTGCAGCCGGGGATCGTCACTGAGGTTCCGCTTGATTCCTATCCCGACGGGAGCTACACCGTGACGATCGCCACCGATAAGCCGCTCGTTTCGGGCGCACGCATCTCCACTGTCGGCACAACCGGTCAGAGTGATTTTGCATGGTCGGCCTCGACCACGAGTGTGGAGCGTCGTGCGTTGGTCACGGTGGCGCCGGGACCGACGCCGCTGCTGCACCTCGCAAATTCCACCCGGAAGGATGTGACGGCCCGCCTTTCCCGCGCCGGCGTGGCCGACATCACGGTGGCCGTGCCCGCGGGGCGCACGGTCTCGCAGGCTGTGCTGGGGGGAGCGAGCTACGCCGTCACCGATTTCGATGCCCTTGCGCTCTCGGTGAGCTATCTCGGTGACGGGCAACTCGCGACATTCAGTGTGAGTCCGGCGGCACCGGCGTCGCGGCCGATCCGAATCTACCCCTGAGAGCTGCCGGGGTCGCTCTAGAGGTGGCGGAAGCGCTCGGGTGCAAGGTCCCAGGGGTCGGTACCGAGCAACTCGGCGACCGCGCGGAACACGCAGCTCTCGATGAGCATCCGTCGGTGCAGGTCGTCCGTGCGGTGCAGTCGGGCGAGCCGCTCGATCGGAAGCCGGAACAAGATCACCCGTTTCTCGGGAATGTCCACGTGCCAGCGATCGATTCCGCCGGCTGGCGTTATCTCACGCGGCAGGCCGGCCACCTCAAAGGAGACCCCGGCTAACTCATTGGGCCACAGGTCCTTGAGGTACTCAGCTGTCGCTGCCACTGCGAGATCGAATTGATCTAATCGGGTGTGCAACAGCGGCAGGTGCGGGCCGGTGACGGCGGAGCGCATGCCGCGCCCGTGCCGGTCGCGCGACCGCCCGGACGGACGGGCGATGCGGGAGTGAACCATTCCCCAATCCTATGCGGCGGGTTCCGGACGGATGCGGCGCTAGGGTGGAGTCAAATGGATGGCCGGCCGTGTAGCAAAGTCGCATGTGCGAATGATGCAGTGTCGACCCTCACCTACGTCTACGCCGACTCTATGGCCGTGCTCGGGCCGCTCAGTCGAGCCGCTGAGCCGCACAGCTACGACCTTTGCACCAAGCACTCTGATCGTCTCTCGGTGCCACAGGGCTGGCAGGTCATCCGTCATATGTCGCTCGGGGGCGCCGTAGACCCCCAGCAGCGTGCCCGGTAATCCGCCCGCCGCCATGCCCGGTACATTGGCAGCATGACTGCCCCCATCGACCTCGCACCATTCATCAAGGCCTATGACGTGCGTGGCCTCGTCGGTTCTCAGCTCACCGCCGAGGTCGTCGAAGCACTCGGTGCTGCCTTCGTGGATGAGGTCGACGCGGTGGGCATGGATGTCGTGGTCGGGTACGACATGCGCGACTCTTCCCCCGGATTCGCCGCGGCCTTCGCCGCTGGTGCCCAAGCCCGGGGTGGCAATGTGGTGTCGATCGGCCTATGTTCGACCGACGAAACCTACTTCGCGTCCGGCCTTTTTGATGCCCCGGCAGCGATGTTCACCGCCAGTCACAATCCGGCCAGCTACAACGGCATTAAATTCAGTCGCGCCGGCGCACAGGGGATCAGCTTCGATACTGGGCTGAAGGCCATCCGCGACCGTGCCCAGGACTACTTGGCCGGTGCGATCGAGCCGGTGCAACACCCGGGAACCTTCCGGTCGGTGGATGTAATCGCGGACTACGCGGCGTATTTGCGCTCGCTTGTCGACCTCTCCGGCATTCGCCCCATCCGTGTCGTCGTCGATGCCGGCAACGGCATGGGGGGGATGACCGTGCCCGCGGTCCTCGGAACCGCAGCCGGGCTGCCGGCTTTGCCGATCGAGATCATCCCGCTCTATTTCGACCTCGACGGCACCTTCCCCAACCATGAGGCGAACCCGCTCGACCCTGCAAACATCATCGATCTGCAAAAGGCCGTCGTCGAACATGGCGCTGACCTTGGCCTCGCCTTCGATGGCGATGCCGACCGCTGCTTCGTCGTGGACGAGAACGGCGACGGCGTCACCCCATCCGCTGTTGCCGCCGTGGTGGCGCTGCGCGAGATCACGCGGGTGCGTTCACTTCAGCCGGCAGGCGACATCGTCGTGCTGCACAACCTCATCACGTCGCACATCGTGCCAGAGACTATTGAGGCGGCCGGTGCCGTGGCTGTTCGCACTCGGGTCGGGCACTCGTTGATCAAGGACCAGATGCGGATCACCGGGGCGATCTTCGGCGGAGAGCACTCCGCGCACTACTACTTCCGCGACTTCTGGGGGGCGGACAACGGCATGCTCGCCGCGATGCACTTCATGGCCGAGTTCGGTGCGCAGGCGGACGCGGTCTCGGCGATCTCGACGCACTACACGCCCTATGCTTTGAGCGGGGAAATCAACTCCACCGTCACGGACATCCCGGCCGCCTACGACCGCATCGTGGAGGCGTACACCGCACTCGGCGTCTTCGACGAGTTGGACGGCCTTACCGTCACCGGCACAGTGAGCCAGGATGAGCCTTTCTGGTGGTTCAATGTGCGACCATCCAACACGGAGCCGCTGCTGCGTCTCAATGTGGAAGCCGGAACACCCGCGGTGATGGAGCGGATCAGGGATGCCGTGCTTGACCTCATTCGCGAGTAGTCGCGCCCCCGGTGTTGCTCCCCGTCAGGTGTGGTGCGGAGCGCGCGTGAACCTTTGCGACGAAGGGCAATAGTCTCCGGTGGTACGCAGCCGGGATCGCGTAGCCTAGGGCCATGACGCTCACAGCCCCTCACTCCACGCTCCAGTTCAAGGTCGCCGACCTCTCCCTCGCCGAATCGGGGCGTCACCAGTTTCGGCTGGCCGAGAACGAGATGCCCGGACTGATGGCGCTCCGCGCGGAGTTCCGCGAATCGCAGCCGCTTGCAGGCGCTCGAATCGCCGGTTCGATCCACATGACGGTGCAAACCGGGGTTCTCATCGAGACTTTGGTCGCGCTCGGTGCACAGGTGCGCTGGGCCAGCTGCAACATCTTCTCGACCCAGGATGAGGCGGCGGCGGCGATCGCTGTCGGCCCCACCGGCACCGTAGACAACCCTGCCGGGTCCCCGGTTTTCGCCTGGAAGGGCGAGACGCTCGAGGAGTACTGGTGGTGTACCAATCAGATATTCGACTGGAGCGCAGAAGCCATGGCCGCCGGTGAAAACTGGGCCGGGCCGAATATGATCCTCGACGACGGCGGCGATGCAACCGTTCTCGTGCACAAGGGTCGCGAGTACGAACTCGCCGGTGCTGTTCCAGATGCCACCGCGAGCGACAGCCACGAGTGGCGGGTAATCCTCGAGACGCTGCGCGCCTCGCTCGCGGCGTCGACCGACCGGTGGACCGGTATCGCCGCCGAGATCAAGGGCGTCACCGAAGAGACCACAACCGGCGTCCACCGCCTGTACGAGTTGGCGCGCACCGGCCAGTTGCAATTCACCGCCATCAACGTGAACGACTCGGTGACCAAGAGCAAGTTCGACAACAAGTATGGCGTGCGGCACTCGCTGCCCGACGGCCTCAACCGCGCAACCGATGTGCTCATCGGAGGCAAGGTCGCATTCGTCGCCGGATACGGGGATGTCGGAAAGGGTGCGGCCGATGCCCTGAGGGGACAGGGCGCTCGCGTGATCGTGAGTGAGGTCGACCCGATCAATGCGCTGCAGGCGGCGATGGATGGATTCCAGGTCACCACCATCGAGGATGTCATCGGCGACGTCGATATCTTTGTCACGGGCACCGGTAACGAGAACGTGCTCACCGTGGATCACATGCTCGGGATGAAGCACCTCGCCATCCTCGCGAACGTCGGACACTTTGACAACGAGATCGACATCGCCGGGCTGGAAGCGCTCGCGGGCACGACCAAGATCGAGATCAAGCCGCAGGTGCACGAGTGGCGGTTGCCGACCGGCCGCAGCATCCTGGTGCTGTCGGAGGGACGTCTGATGAATCTCGGTAATGCCACCGGGCATCCGTCGTTCGTGATGAGCACCTCTTTCACCAACCAGGTGCTCGCACAAATCGAGCTGTATGTGCGGGGCGAGAACTATCCGCTCGGCGTCTACGTGCTCCCGAAGCACCTCGATGAGAAAGTGGCTCGACTGCACCTCGATGCGCTCGGTGTGAAGCTCACGGTGCTCTCTGCTGAGCAGGCCGGATATATCGGTGTGCCGGTCGAGGGGCCGTACAAGGTCGATCACTACCGCTACTAGGTCACCAGCGGTTAGCGCTCCGGAAACCCGTGCGGTAGGTCGGTGAGCGCTGGCCGCAGGTGCTCGAGGCGCTGCGCCTGCAGACCCAGCCCGGTGAATTCGCGCTCGCGGCGGACAGCGGCGACCGCAGCAAGAAAGAGTTCGGCGTTTGCTGGCGGCAAGGGGGAGACGAAGACGGATGCCTCGGCGGCGAGCGAGCGCGACAGCCGGTCACGGGCATCCGGGGTCAGCTTCGACGCCTGATGGAGGAACTGGGCGATGCGGCGGGACAACCCGTAGGGCATCCGTGCCACGTCGGCTGTCACGGCCCAGCCAGCCAGCTCGAGCGGAACACCGTAGACGGGTGGCGTGATCTTTGACAGCCGCTCGTTCTGGCTGTACGTGCCCGCGAGCAGGTCGCCGGTGCGCTTGGTGCGACCGTTGAGCAGCGCAGTGATCGCCGCAATGCCGCCGAAGGTGGAAAAAACTTCGAGCACACCGGTGAGGGAGCGGATGAACGCATGGCGGAGGCTGATCGATCCGCCATCGTCCCGCACGATGCGCGCACCGACCGCGAGTTTGCCGAGGGACTTGCCCTGGGTCATCGTCTCGATGGTGGTGGGGGCGACGACGAGGCAGAATACGAGCGCAGACACACGGATCGCCGCCGCACTGGCCTCGTCGAGGAATCCGCTGAGGAACGGCGACGAGATGGCAACCAGGATGAACAACCACAGGCCGAAATAAGCGATGAAATCGATGATTGCGCCGGCCGCCCGCAAGACGAAGCTGGTCGGTCGAAGGTCGAGGCCCACAGCCTCCCCGGTCATGAGCTCGAGCTCATCCGCAGCCTCCGGAATGCCCGTACTGCGCTGCATCGCGATCGCCATGTCTAGTATCTAAACAGATGGATCTTGATGCCTACTCCGCCGCGCACCGCGATGAGTGGCACGAGCTTGCCCGGCTCGGAGCCCAACGTCGCTTCACCGGGAGCGAATCTGATGAGCTGATCGAGCGGTACCAGTCCGGGGCGAGCCAACTCTCGGCGATCAAGACCACTTCGGGCCAGTCCGTGCAGGGTGATCGCCTGTCGCTGTTGCTCTCGCGAGCCCGGCTGCGGTTCACCGGTGCAGGCAGCAACGTGCTGAGCCAGGTCCCCACCTTCTTCGGTGCGCAGCTTCCCGCGGCGCTCTACCGCATCCGCTGGACCAGCCTCATCGTCACCCTCGCAACCACCCTCATCGCGGTGCTCTACGGCTACTGGGCACTCAACGCGCCAGGAGTCCTCTCGAATTTTGGTACCGAGGAAATGCGCAAGCAATTTGTCGAGCAGGATTTCGTCAAGTACTACTCCAACAACCCGTCGTCATCGTTCACCGGGCAGGTCTGGACTAACAACGCCTGGCTCGCAGCCCAGTGCATCGCATTCGGAATCGTCGGGGTCTACGCGCCGTACCTGCTGTTCATGAACGCCCAGAACATCGGACTCTCCGGCGCGCTGATGGCGTCCCGCGACCGGCTCGACATCTTCTTCCTCTACATCGCACCGCACGGCCAGTTGGAGCTCTACTCGATCTTCGTCGCGGGAGCGGCTGGGATGACCATTTTCTGGGCTTGGATCGCTCCCGGTGCCCGCACACGCGGACAGGCGCTCGCCGAAGAGGGCCGCGCTCTGTTCACCGTGGTGATCGGGCTGGCGCTCTCACTGCTGGTCTCCGGCATCATCGAGGGGTTTGTCACTCGTCAAGACTGGCCGTGGGTGATCAAGATCGGTATCGGAACGGTGGCGCTCGGTTCATTCCTGTTTTATCAGTGGGTGATCGGCCGTCGAGCCGTCCGCGCGGGCGAAACCGGCGACCTCGAGGAGTTCGAGGCTGGCGCGCGCCGGATCGTCGCCGCCTGACCGCGCTGGCTGCTGCCGATCCATCCACCTCCCGTTTTTCCTACCACCGTCGTGTGTGAACAGGGAGGTGGTAGGAAAAATGGGAGGTGGATGACGCGGAGGTGGATGACGCGGGGTGGGGATGACGCAGGGTGGGGATGACGCGGGGCTACAGCCGCCCGGCGGCCTTCAGCGCGATGTAGCGGTCGGCGAGGGCCGGCGGGAGATCCGCGGGGGTACCGGTGACGACATCCGCCCCCAGCTGTCGGATGGCAGTCGAGACCCGGGTGGTGTCGAGCATGGCGCGTTCGGCGGCCGCGGCGCGGTAGACGTTGTCCCGGTCGTCGCGCGACATCGAGGCCGCGAGCACCGAGGGGTCGGTGACCGAGGACACGACGACGGTGTGCGCGCGAGTGAGCTGTGGAAGCATCCCGAGCAGTCCACGGGCGCCGCCGGCCGCATCGATCGACGTCATCAGCACGACCAGTGCCCGCTGGCTCGTCACCGAGCGCACGATCGAAGGGACCGCTGACCAGTCCATCTCGATGAGTTCCGGATCGATGGGGGCCATCACGCTCACCATGCGCGAGAGCAGTTCGGGGCCGCTCGCGCCCTGGACCCTGCCGCGAACCCGCCGGTCGAAGATCACGACATCCACCCGATCACCGGCCCGGGTGGCGAGTGCGCCAAGTAGCAGCGCCGACTCGAAGGCGGTGTCGATGCGCGGTTCGTTTGCGATGCGTGCGGCTGAGGTGCGTCCGCTGTCGATCACGATCACGACCCGGCGATCGCGTTCCGGACGCCAGGTGCGCACGACCAGGTCGCTTCGCCTGGCAGTGGCGCGCCAGTCGATGGAGCGCACGTCGTCGCCGCGCACATATTCCCGCAGGCTGTCGAACTCGGTGCCCTGTCCTCGGATCATCACACTGGCGCGGCCGTCGAGCTCTCGCAGCCGGGCGAGTCGGGATGGCAGGTGCTTGCGGGAATTGAATGGTGGGAGCACCGTGATCGCCCCGGGCAGGTCGATAGTCGCCTGCCGCGCCAGCATCCCGAGCGGCCCGAATGCCCGCACGGTCACCTGAGCAGCGCGCCGTGTCCCGCGGCGAAAAGGGGTCAGGGATGTCTCGATGCGTCGGCGCTCTCCCGCCGGAAGCACCAGACGAGCACGTGTCGGTGCGGCACCGGCGGAGGGTTGCCAGCCGTCCCGCACGACACCGCGAATCCCGCGCCGACCCAGGTTGGTGATCAGGAGCGCGGAGGTAACGGTCTCGCCGAGTCGCACCCGATCTGGCAGCTCCCGCTCGAGTTTGAGGTGTCGGGGAGAGCCGGCCAGCAGCAAGTCGAGCCCACCCACGAGGGCTACGAGCACGAGCCAGAGGCCGAGCCAGTCCGGCTGGTCGAATGCGACGATCGGTACGATCCCGAGCGCGATGAGCAGCACGAACCGTCCGGTCCATGCCATCAGGAAAACCATGCCATCAGAAGCCCCGCATCTAGATCGGCACCTGCACCTGGCTGAGGATCGAGCGCAGGATGGAATCCGGTGCCACGCCCTCCAGTTCCGCCTCCGGCCGCAGCTGGATTCGGTGGCGCCATACCGGCAGCACCATCGCCTGCACATGGTCGGGCGTGATCGAGTCAAATCCGTTGAGCCAGGCCCAGGCCTTCGCCGCCGACAGCAGCGCGGTGGTTCCGCGCGGGCTGACCCCGAGCTTCACGCTGGGACTCTGGCGGGTACCCCGCGCCAGGTCGACGATGTAGGCGAGAAGGTCGGGGGATGCCCGAACCCGTCCGACCTCGATCTGCGCGGCGGCGAGCTGCGCGGCATCCAGCACCGCCGTCACGCCTGCGGCCTCGAGATTACGCGGATTGAAGCCAGCGGCACTTCGGTAAAGCACTTCGAGTTCGTCGGCCCGTTCGGGAATCTCGAGCACGAGCTTCAGCAGGAAGCGGTCGAGCTGCGCCTCGGGAAGCGTGTAGGTGCCCTCGTATTCGATCGGGTTCTGGGTGGCGGCCACGATGAAGGGAATCGGCAGCGGGCGGGTCTCGCCATCCACACTCACCTGGCGCTCTTCCATGGCCTCAAGCAGCGAGGACTGGGTCTTCGGAGGAGTGCGGTTGATCTCGTCCGCGAGCAGGATGTTCGTGAAGACCGGTCCGGCTCGAAAATCGAATTCGCCGCTGCGGGCGTCGTAGACCAGTGATCCCGTGACATCCCCAGGCATGAGGTCCGGCGTGAACTGCACACGCTTCGTCTCGAGCTGCAGGGCCCGGCTCAGGGTGCGAACGAGGAGGGTTTTCGCCACCCCCGGCACACCTTCGAGCAGCACGTGGCCGCCGGTGAGGAGCGCGATGATGAGTCCGCTTACCGCGCCATCCTGGCCGACCACGGCTTTGCCGACCTCCACGCGCACCCGGGCGAATTGCTCGCGAAGCGCCGGGGATCCGCTCGCCGCCTCACTGATCGCTACCCCACCGATAGGGGTCCCGGGGGTGGATGCGGCCTGGTCAGTCTCGGTCATCTGTTAATTCTCCATTGTGATTGGGAGCAGGGGTGATTGGGAGCAGGGGTGATTGGCAGCAGAGGTGGTGAGCAACGTGGGTAATAAGCAGGGTCAGGATGGTCGGATGTCACGGGTAACCGTCTGCTCGAGATCGAGCAGCGCGTCGGAGAGCCGCACCAGTTCGCGGTCACTGCGGGGATCCGCGGTGAGCAAGAGGGATCGGATGGCGGCGGGATCCGTTGCGGTCACGCTCGCCACTGCCGCAATCACGTCATCCACTGTGGCGAGGCGCGGCAGTCCGCACAGGGTTGCCAGCCGCGAGACCGAACCGATCCGCAGCGAGTCGAGTGCCCGGAGTCGGGCCGCACCCTTTTGGTAGAGCCGTGCGCGGCCCTCCATCGTTTCGCTCGCACGCACCACGACGGGGAGGTTCTCGACCACGAGAGGTCCGAGACGGCGGCCACGCCAGAACGCGGCGGCGATCGCGACGATGATGAGCAACGTGGACGCGCCACCCACCCAGGCCGGGGTGAGATCGGCGATGGTGCGCCCCTTCGCGGAGGTGTCATCGATGGTGGGCAGGTACCAGACGAGCCGATCGTTGCCACCGAGCAGGGTGAGGGCGAGGGCGGCGTTGCCGCGCTGGGCGACGTGTTCGTTGTCGAACGCGGCAGTCGTGCCAACCACGGTGATGTGCGTGGCGCCCCGGGAGATATCTACGAGAGAGAAAGTGTTGGTGCCGCTGGAAAAGCACGCGGTCGTGTTTGCCGCTGTGTCGAGCACACGGAACCCGGATCCGGCACCGCTCACGCGTCCCGCCGCGGTCGCCGCGGGCAGAGAACAGCCTGCGGCAAGGGAACTACGACTCACCACACCGGCGAGACCGACCTCTGGTGCAAGGGCGGCGATCTGCGAATAGCTGGGTGACAGCACAATGACATGGGTGGCACGGGAGGCGAGGTCTCGCAGCTGTGCCCGGTCGAGATTGCCGTCCGGGTCGACGAGAAACAGGGTCGAAGCGGTGGGGCCGCCCAGTGCCGATGTCGCACCGGCCAGGGTCGCGGGCACCGAGACATCCACTCCCTGTGCGCGCAGCACTTCGGCGATGGCCCTGCTGCCGGCCGGTGCCGCATTGGTTGGCGAGAACGGCACCCCGGTAGTTGACGAGCCGGCGCTGGCGAGCACGATCACGGCGATCAGGACCAGAACGACCGCCGCAACGACCCAGTACAGTGCCCTGCGGGTCGCGACCCGGATAGTCGGCGTGAGGGTGGTGGCGCTGATCGGCTGCCCGCTCATCGCCTGCCCGCTCATCGCCTGCCCGCTCATCGACTGCCCAGCGCGTTCGCCTGCCCAGCGAAGCGGACCGTGCGCAGGTCATATTCGAGGCTGTCGGCGTCGCGGTAGGCCGCTTCGGTGCCATCTCGGCTGAGGTAGCGAACATCGTCGAAGGCGGATGCCGCGGCCGAAAGTCGCTCGGAGAAAGCCGGCAGCACGACTCCGGCACGCGCCGCGAAGTCCTTCGCCGTGGTGCCGGGGGAGACGGTGACCAGGGTGCGCTCGGCGAGCCCGCGGGCGATCGAGCGGAACATCTCCTCGATGGCACGCACCCACTGAGACTTGGCAGCCAGCGCCTCGGCGGAACGGCGCATCGCAGCAGCATCACGCGCATCGTCATCGCCGAACAGGATGCCAGCCCCGGCACTTCGCCGGTTGAGCCTCGGGGCGCCGAAAATGAAGAAGGCCGCCACGACGGCGGCGACGACGATGATCAGCGCCACGATGAGAATAGGTGCCTGCACGCCAGCACCACCGTCGATCCTGAGGGACTGCAGCCAGTCCCAGAAGGCTTTCGAGGCCCGATCGAACCAGGTGGGCTGGGCGGACCGGTATTCCGACTTGGAAAGCTCCTGAACGACCCAGCGCTGAGCCTGCCCGGAGTCGGGGGTCACCGGAACATCGAAGCGAACCGAAGCCAGTCTGCTCATACCCACGGAGAATCGTCGCGGAGCGAAACGTCATTGGCCGCCGCACCATTCGCTGTCGCACCATTCGCTGGTGCACGATTCGCTGGTACACCGTGTTCGAGTGGATCGCTCACGTCCCCGGTCTGCTTCGTCTCGACGTAGCGCGCAAGTTCCAGGTCGAGACCCTCCTTGCGAATGCGCAGATCGAGGTAGATCAGCGCGGTTGTGGCCGATTGCACCACGGAGGTGATCGACAGGAAAACAACGGTGATCGCAATGGCGAGCACGGAGAGCGCGGCCATCAGCACGATCGCTCCACTCGCCCCCTGTCCCTGGGGATCGGCCAGTCCCCCGGCGATCGGCGCGATGAAGCGCAGCGGCAGCGACACCACCTGGTTGACAACACCAACGATCACCGCCACCAGTGCAGTGATACCGAGAGTGCGCCAGAAATACCCTGTGGTGAGCGACCAGGACCTCGCGATAGACGACCGGATGCCCATCCGCTCGATCATGAGCACGCTCGGTACCAGAGCCAGTTTGGTGCCGAGCCAGACATAGATGACGGTGAGACCGAAGAACGCGAGCATACCGATCACGACGGCGGCGATGATGCCTCCGATACCGAAGTTGAACGCCAGAAGAAGGATGATCACGACAACGATCGCGATCAGCACCGTCGAGGCGAGTGCGAGCATGGCCGCCCAGCCGACGAGCGCACCCATGCGCCCGCGCGCTCGAGCCCACAGCCCGCGAAAGGTCGATTTCTCGCCGACGGCGCCGCGCGATACTTCGAGCACGATGATGCCCTGGAGCACCGCGGTTGCGATGACCGAAAGCAGGGCGGGGATGATCGAGGCCACCACGATGAGTCCGGTGCCGCCTGCGGTGATCTGGCCCGCATTCCTGGCGGTACTCGAGTCGATTCGGGAGAGCGCCGCGAAGGTCGCCCCCGCCACCACGAGAACCAGCAGCAGGTAGGCACTGCCCTGGATGAGCAGGGCAGCACCGAAGGTCGGTTTGGGGTTCCGACGCAGCACCCGGAATGCCGCGCCGAGAATTGTGCCGAGGTCGAGCGGTCTCAGGGGGACCAATCCGGGCTTCGGCGGTGGGGCCCAGCCCGGGATCATTCCCGGAGGGCCGACGGTCGCACTGGGAGCGCCGGGGGGACTCCCAGCACCGGCAGCAGTCGGAGGCGTGGGGTAAGCGGAAGCCCCCGGGCTCACCCACCCCACCTGGTCATGAGCGGGTCGGTCGCCAGCAGGTTGGCCGCCCGCGGGTTGGTCACTGCCGTATCCGCCGGTGCCATGCTGGTCGCTCACGCGTGATCCCCTCGTTGCAGCCGAATGTTCGGTGTCATGCACGCCGCGCATCCCATAGGTTTATGCTTTCACACTCGGCTACTCTTGTGCCAACGCACCGGAGAACGCCCCAGACCAGCAGCTCGAAACGAAGACCGGATAATGACCGCACGCATTCTCGTAGTCGATGACGACACCGCTCTCGCGGAAATGATCGGGATTGTGTTGCGCTCTGAAGGGTTCGAGCCCTCATTCTGTGCAGATGGCGGCGTCGCGCTCGCCGCGTTCCGCGAGATGAAGCCCGATCTCGTGCTTCTCGATCTCATGCTTCCCGGCAAAGACGGCATCGAAGTCTGCGCGGAGATCCGCACCGAGTCCGGCGTGCCGATCATCATGCTGACCGCTAAGTCAGACTCCACGGATGTGGTGCGCGGGTTGGAAAGCGGAGCGGATGATTACGTCGTCAAGCCGTTCAATCCGAAGGAATTGGTTGCCCGCATCCGCACCCGTCTGCGTCCGATCTCGACTGTCTCCACCTCCGTGCTGCAGGTGGGTGACCTGCAGCTCGATGTTGCGGGTCACGAGGTGAAGCGAGGCGCGGCGAAGATCAATCTCACGCCGCTTGAGTTCGAACTGTTGCTCGCTCTCGCGCTCCAGCCGCAGCAGGTCTTCACACGGGAGATGCTGCTCGAGCAGGTCTGGGGCTATCACTACAAGGCCGACACCCGACTCGTCAACGTGCACGTGCAGCGGCTGCGGGCCAAGGTGGAGGAGGATCCGGACTCCCCGCGCATCGTCATGACCGTGCGGGGCGTCGGCTACCGCGCGGGCTCCAGCACCTGACCCAGCGCCAGGTCAGGAAGATCTTTGACTCGTGAATAGCTTCGACTGGCGCTCCTACCCGAATCGCCTCGTGCATGTCTGGCGGGCCTCGCTGCAGTTTCGCACCGTGGCGATTACCGTGCTGCTGTCGGGGTTCGCGGTCATCGTCATCGGGGGATTTCTGTCGGTGAGCATCTCCACTAACCTGTTCGCGTCACGCAGCGTGCAGGTGCAGGAGGAGGCGCGCACGATCCATAACCAGGCCCAGAGCACCTTTGATGCCGCACAGCCGGCAAATGACCAGTCGCCGACGGTCGAGCTTGACAACGTCGCTAACTCGGTCACCGACAAGATCCTGCCGTCGACGACGGCACCGGGCAGCACCAAGTTCGCGATCAAGCGCACTCCGGGGCAGGCCGAAACTCCACAAAACATCCAGCCACTGTCATCAACCAACTTTCCCGAGGGGATAGTCACTGATTCCCTTCGCAAGAGGGTGATCAAGGATGTCACTCACGTGCAGTCGCAGTCGGCGATGCTGCCGGGCGGCTCCCCCGCCCTCGTGGTCGGATCCCAGATCCGCGTGCCAACCGCTGGAAGTTACGAGCTGTATCTCGTCTATGACCTCTCCTCGGTGCAGACGACCCTCGGATACGTGCAGCGGACCCTCGCGCTGGGTGGCCTTGCGCTGGTGCTGCTGATCGCCGCGGTCACCTACACGGTGGTGCGGCTCGTCGTCGGTCCGATCAGACTCGCCGCAGAAACCAGTGAGAAGCTCGCGGCCGGTCAGCTGGAGCAGCGCATTCCGGAGAAAGGAGAGGACGTGATCGCCACGCTCGCCCGCTCATTTAACGGCATGGCTGACAGCCTCCAGAAGCAGATCACCAAGCTGGCCGAGCTGTCGCGGCTTCAGCAGCGTTTCGTGTCTGATGTCTCGCACGAGCTGCGAACGCCACTCACCACCATCCGCCTCGCCGGTGATGTGCTCTACGACCATCGCGCAGACTTCGCCCCGGCGACCGCGCGCACGGCCGAGCTGCTTCACACGCAGGTGCAGCGCTTCGAGGTTTTGCTCGCTGACCTGCTCGAAGTGAGTCGCTACGACGCGGGAGCTGTGGAACTCGATCTGGAGCCCACCAACCTGGTGCGCCTGGTCGAAGACGCCGTCGACGGCATGCAGCCACTCGCAGAACAGCGCGGCTCGTCGGTGCGCCTTGTCGCACCGGGTGGGTACTTCGAGGCGGAGGTCGATGCCCGCCGCATCCGCCGGGTACTGCGCAATCTGCTTGGCAACGCGGTGGAGCACGGCGAGGGAAAGCCCATCGTCGTGATGGTTGACAGCAATAAGACTGCGATCGCCCTGACCGTGCGTGATTATGGCACCGGGATGAAGCCGACGGATGTCACGCGGGTCTTCGACCGCTTCTGGCGAGCGGATCCGTCTCGGCAGCGCACGATCGGCGGCACCGGCCTCGGGCTCGCTATCTCGCTTGAGGATGCCACTTTGCACGACGGTCGACTCGAGGTCTGGTCGGAGCTGGGTGTCGGCACCTGCTTTCGCTTGACCCTCCCGCGGGAGCGTGGGCGTGCGATCGTCTCCTCGCCGCTCGAGCTTCCGCCGGATGACGCCCTCCACCTCGAGGAGGTGCAGGATGCCTGAGCGCCCCGCCACGAGCCCACGGCGCGGTGTGCTCGCTGCCATTGTCGCGACGACGATTCTTGCGCTTACCGCCTGCGTGGGTATCCCGAGTTCCGGGCCGGTGAATGTGGGGCTCTCGCTGAGCGAAGACAGTGGTGGGTCGAACATCGCCTTCAATCCGGAAGGTCCCCAGAGCGGTGCCACGCAGCAGGGGATTCTTCGGGGTTTCGTGGCCTCGTTCACCTCGACCACCGGTGGGTATGCGGTCTCAAAACAGTTTCTTTCGCAGTCATTTGCCGGCAAGTGGGATCCGCGGCAGAGCGTGCAGGTGCGTTCGGGAGTGCCGCAGATCGGCCAAGTCGATGGCAGCACGCTGACCTACTCATTCGACACCGTGGCTACCGTGGACGGCACGGGCAGCTACTCCCAGAACAGCCAGTCATTCACCCTCACCTTCAGCTTTGTGAAGGAGGATGGCCAGTGGCGCATCAGCGCGGCCCCGGATGGCATCGTGCTCGCTGACCAGACTTTCGAGCGTATTTTCCGGCAGTATCCCGTGTACTTCTTCGCGCCAGACAACCGCTACCTCGTGCCCGACGTGCGCTGGTACCCGAGCGGTACGGCATCCACACGCATCGTGACGGCGTTGCTTGCCGGTCCACCGGATTGGCTGAAGGGTGCGGCGTTTTCCCGTTTTCCCGACGGCACTAAGCTCTCCGATGCCAGCAGCGTCGTGACTCTGATCGAGGGGGTTGCGGCGGTGGATCTCTCGAAGGAAGCCCTCGCGGCGAGCGCCCGGGATCGCCAATACATGTACCTCCAACTCACCGAGTCGCTGCGGGCGGTGTCGAGCATCTCGAAGGTGAGCCTTTCGATCCAGGGCACGGCAGTGCAGCTCGACGATCTGGGCTCTGCCGCACCCCAGGTCGACATGTCGGTGGACAGTCAGGCGCTTGCCCTGCGTCGGGGCGAATTCGGCTTTTACGCGAACGCCAGCGTCGCCGGAATTGCCGGAATCAGCTCGAAAGTGGTCGCGCTCCAACCGAAGGATGCCACGCTTTCCTCCGACCGGCAGTCGGTGGCGGTGCTTGGCAGCGGGGGAGTGTCGCTCGTGTCGAGGGGTGCCGCGCCTGCACTCATCGACGCGCGGCCCGATCTCATTGCCCCCTCGCTCGATGAAGACGGCTACATCTGGTCGGTGCCGGCGAACATGCCCAACGCCATCATTGTTTTCGATGCCAGTGGCACCCGTCACACCATTTCTCCGAAATTGCAGGATGGATCCCAGATTGTCACCCTCCAGGTCTCCCGGGAGGGCGCCCGAGTGCTGCTGCTGCTGTCGACTCCCACCGGCCCCCGCCTCATGGTGGCAGCCATCCTGCGTAACGAGAAGCTCGATCCCACCGGCATCGGGCCGGCCGTTGTCGACGTGTCTCTCGGAAACGGGGACGCGGTGGACGCCACGTGGGTGGACCAGTGGACGGTGGGTACTCTCATCACCACCGCTGGCCAATCCAAGGTCGAACTGTTCGCGATCGGCGGGCAGAAGACAACACTCAGTTCGCTCCTGCCGTCCCGGCAAATTGTGGGGGGCAACAAGGGTAGGGACGGCCTCCGAGTTCTCGGCCGGGACGATTCCGCGATCTACACCTGGGGCGGCAGCAGCTGGCAGTCATCCCAGGTTGTTGTGGACTTCATCGCCACCCAGCGCTAGTCCCGCACAGGCTTTCCAACGGCCGAACAGTGCCCCGATCAGCACCGGTAACGACGCTGAGTCGTCGAGGTGGGAAGAATTTTGGTATGCCACCCTCGATGCGCAGACTGCGGCCCGACCCCACACGCGGTACCGCCCCCGCTGCCATTCGCGGTGCCATCCGTGAGGCCACCCGTGATGCTCTCGCGGTGCTGCTGCCGGTCTCGTGCGCAGGATGCGGCGCAGACGACCGCGCACTCTGCGGTGCCTGCCGCAGCCAACTCGAGTCACAGCCTGTTCTGCGCTCGCTGAGTGACGGCACTGCGGTGTGGGCTGCCCTTGCCTACGACGGTGTGGTGCGCCGGGTCATCCTCGCGCTCAAGGAGCAGGGGCGCACGGATGTCGCACGAGCACTGGCCGTCTCGCTGACGACTGCGGTCGACCGCGCCCTGCTGCACGCGGCGGATCCGGCGGCGGGGCAAATCGAGCTGCTCGTTCCCCCGGTGAGCCGAGCATCATTCCGGCGGCGCGGGTATGACCCGGTCTGGCTGCTGGCACGGGCGGCCGGCCTGCCCCGCCCCGCGAGAGTCCTCGTAAACCTGCATGAGCGGGCAAGTCAGAAGAGCCTTGATCGTGCACAGCGAGGCACGAATCTCGCCGGTTCGATGGGGTCACCGCTGGCGCTGAACGGTCGACGATTTCTCGTGCTCGACGATGTCATCACGACCGGTGCGACGCTGAGCGAGGTCATCCGGTCGCTGCGCGAGGGTGGCGCGGAGGTGGTGGGAGCGGCGGTGGTTGCAGCGACACCACGGCATTCGCTGGGTTTGTCCTCAGAGCTTGAGATAACCCGTGACAGCGGTGCATTGCGGGGACTACGGTAAGCAAAAGAGGCGCGGATTTATCGCCTGGTTCCACCGGGCGACGTGCGTCACGTTACTAGGAACTGGGGAGCGCCATGGAAATTTCCATCAACGGTCGCAACGTAGGGATCACAGATCGGTTTCGGTCCTATGCCACCGAAAAGGCCGAGAAGATCGCCCACCTCGCAGATAAAGCCCTCGCCTTCGAAGTGAAGGTGAGCCGCCATAACGAGAAGAACGGATCGAGTGGCGATGATCGGGTCGAACTCACCCTGATCGGACCGGGACCGCTCGTGCGCGCAGAGTCCAACGGGGCCGATAAGTACGTGGCGCTCGACCTCGCGCTCGACAAGCTCATCGAGCGCCTGCGCCGGGCAAAGGATCGTCAGAAAGTGCACCGTGGCCAGCACCGGCCAACCTCGCTTCGCGAAGCGAGCGCCTCTGGGTTTAGTGGCACCGATATTCGGCCGGCGGACGCCGCGGTGATGGAGAAGGCACGCACTGGCTCTATCGACGTGATCGAAGACGCGGTGTCAGAGGCAGAGGAGGCGGCCTGGTCTCCGGTGGTCATCCGCAAGAAGGTGTTCACTCAAGAGCCAATGACGGTTGACGATGCTCTCTATCACATGGAGTTGGTCGGGCACGATTTCTATCTCTTCATGGATGCAGAGACCGACCGCCCGAGCGTGGTCTACCGGCGTAAAGGCTGGGATTACGGGGTCATCGGGCTCGATGATTCCGCAACCGGGTTGCAGGAGGCCGCGACCGGATCGCGTAGCCGGCGCGGCTGATCCCGACCAGCGCTCACGACTGTGGGGTCACTGCGATCGCGGCGGCCCCACTTCTGGGTTATGCCGCCGTGCGCTCACCGCTACCGCTCACTGAATCATCGGATAGGCCACCGGGTAGTCTTGTTACTATTACGAATTGGTCACAGGCGCCGCTCCGCGGCATCGCCGTGACGCATCCCACATTCATCTGGAGTTAGCAGTGGCCAACGTTCTCGAAAAGGTCCTTCGTGTCGGCGAGGGTCGCGTCCTGCGACGGTTGGAGCGGTACGCGCAAGCGGTCAACCACCTGGAGGATGATTTCAGCGCCCTCAGTGACGAGGACCTGAAGAACGAGACCGTGGAGTTTCGCGAGCGGTACTCCGCCGGGGAGTCTCTCGAAGATCTGCTTCCCGAGGCCTTTGCCGCCGTGCGCGAGGCGGCCAAGCGCACCCTCGGTATGCGTCACTTCGACGTACAGCTCATGGGCGGCGCCGCGCTCCACCTTGCCAACATCGCGGAAATGAAGACCGGCGAGGGCAAGACCCTCGTGGCGACCCTCGCGGCCTACCTCAACGCCATCCCCTCGCGCGGCGTGCATGTGATTACCGTAAACGACTATCTCGCGAGCTACCAGTCCGAGCTGATGGGGCGCATCTACCGCGCACTCGGTATGTCCACCGGCGTCATTTTGTCTGGACAGACCCCGCTGGAACGCCGCGAACAGTATGAAGCGGACATCACCTACGGCACGAATAACGAGTTCGGTTTCGACTATCTCCGCGACAACATGGCGTGGCAGGCCAGCGACATGGTGCAGCGCGGCCACAACTTTGCGATCGTGGATGAAGTGGACTCGATCCTTATCGACGAAGCGCGCACACCGCTGATCATCTCGGGTCCGGCATCCGGCGAAGCGAATCGCTGGTTCGCCGAGTTCGCGAACCTCGCGACGAAGCTGGTTGCGGACGTCGATTACGAGGTCGACGAAAAGAAGCGCACCGTCGGGGTGCTCGAGCCCGGCATCGAAAAAGTCGAGGATTACCTCGGCATCGACAACCTGTACGAGTCGGCCAACACGCCGCTCATCTCGTTTCTCAACAACTCGATCAAGGCATCCGCCCTGTTCAAAAAAGACAAAGACTACGTCGTGATGAACGGCGAGGTGCTGATCGTCGACGAGCACACCGGTCGCATCCTGATGGGCCGCCGCTACAACGAAGGTATCCACCAGGCCATCGAGGCGAAGGAGAACGTGGAGGTCAAGGCCGAGAACCAGACTCTCGCCACCGTCACTCTGCAGAACTACTTCCGCCTGTATAAGAAGCTCTCGGGCATGACCGGAACAGCCGAGACCGAGGCCGCCGAGTTCATGGCGACCTACAAGCTCGGCGTCGTCTCGATCCCCACCAACAAGCCGATGCAGCGCCTCGATAAGTCCGACCTGGTGTACAAGAACGAAGAGGCCAAGTTCGGCCAGGTGGTCGAAGACATCGTCCTTCGTCACGACAAGGGCCAGCCTGTACTCGTCGGCACGACGAGCGTCGAGAAGAGCGAGTACCTGTCAAAGCTCCTCGCGAAGCGTGGCGTCAAGCATGAGGTATTGAACGCCAAGAACCACGCGCGCGAAGCCGCAATCGTTGCGCAGGCTGGTCGCCTCGGGTCCGTCACGGTAGCCACCAATATGGCCGGACGAGGTACCGACGTCATGCTCGGCGGAAACGCGGAGTTCCTGGCTGTCGCCGAGATGAACCAGCGCGGACTCAGCCCAATCGATACCCCGGAGGAGTACGAGAAGGAGTGGGACACCGTATTCGAGCAGGTGAAGAGCGTCGTGCAGGAGGAGGCCGACAAGGTGGTTTCCGTCGGGGGTCTGTATGTGCTCGGCACCGAGCGACACGAGTCTCGCCGCATCGACAACCAGCTTCGTGGACGTTCCGGTCGCCAGGGTGACCCGGGGGAGAGCCGCTTCTACCTGTCTCTCACCGACGACCTGATGCGGCTGTTCAACTCCGCCGCTGCGGAATCCCTGATGGGGCGCGGGAGTGTGCCGGATGACCTGGCGATCGAGTCGAAAGTGGTGAGCCGCGCCATCCGCAGTGCCCAGGGCCAGGTGGAATCGCGCAATGCGGAGATCCGCAAGAACGTGCTCAAGTACGACGACGTGCTCAACCGCCAACGCGAGGCGATCTACGGGGACCGTCGGCACATCCTCGAGGGTGACGACCTCCAGGATCGCACCTCCAAGTTCCTCGAAGACGTGATCACCGAGGTCGTGGACGTTCACACCTCAGAGGGCCACGCCGATGACTGGGATTTCGAAGCGTTGTGGACCGAGCTGGGCACGCTGTATCCGGTGTCGATCACAATCGATGAGCTCCTGAGCGAGGCCGGTTCGCGAAACCGGGTGACCACCGCACTGCTCACCGAGGAGATCCTCTCCGACGCCCGTGTGCAGTACGAGGCGCGCACCACCGCGCTCGGCGAGCCAGCCATGCGCGAACTCGAGCGACGCGTCGTGCTCTCCGTGATCGACCGACGCTGGCGTGATCACCTCTATGAGATGGACTATCTCAAGGACGGTATTGGACTGCGCGCGATGGCTCAGCGCGATCCCCTCGTCGAGTATCAGCGCGAAGGATTCGCCCTGTACCAGAGCATGATGGGGCAGATCCGCGAAGAATCAGTGGGATTCCTGTTCAATCTCGAAGTCGAGGTAACCGGGGGAGAGGCCACGGCCGCGGTCCCGACTGTCGCAGCCAAGGGACTCACCGGCAACGCCGCTCCGGTTGATCGACTCAGCTACTCCGCGCCGAATGCCGACAACCAGGGTGAGGTGGAGGTGCGCAACGCGCGTGGCCAACTCGACCGGGCATCGACGGCTAGTGCGCAGGAGGAACAGGAAGCCGCGGGCAGCGGATCGTCCTTCGGCCGGGCCGCGACTGCCGAGGGCCAGCGTGGAGCGTTCGGCCAGAGCCCATCCGGCGCTGCACCGGTCAACCGGGCCGAACGCCGCGCGCAGGACAAACGCAAGGGCTGAACCGGCGATCCACGCCTGGCTCCATCGCTTCGTTGGAGCACCAAAGCCCTCACATTCAGTGCCACACTGCTTAGGCTGGAGAAATGAAATCCAAGTTGCTGCTCGTCATCGGGATTGCTGTCGGTTACGTCGTCGGAGCCCGGGCGGGGCGCGAACGTTATGAACAGATCGCCAACGCGGCTGGAGCGCTGTGGCAGAGTCCCCACGTTCGCAAGACCCGCACCGAGGTAGAGGACTATGCCCGCCAGCAGGCACCGATCGTTCGGGCGAAAGCGGAATCGGTCGCGAAAGCCGCGCCGGGAGCGATTGCTGATGGTGCGCGCATGACAGCGGACGCCGCTCGCACGGTTGCTGGCCGCACGGTGATCGTCGCAAGCGACATTGCCGGACGGGTCACTGCTGTGGCGCAGGATGTGGCGGGCAAGGCGTCGACTATCTCGCGTGATGTGGCTCACCGAACCACTGGCATGGCCAAGGGTGTCGCGGGCCGCACGACGGAGACGGCAGAGGAGCTGCGGGAGCGGGTTTCCAGCACGGCGGCCGAACTGCGTGAACGTGGCGAGGACGCGCGTGACCGGGTAGTGGTCAAGGCCAGCAGATCTCGCGATGATGCGCTTGCCGAACTCGACGACGATGAAGAGGTTCCGGAACGCTAGGCCGTAGCCAAGCGTGCATTTGACGGCACGGCACGGCGCTACAGCACATTGATCGCGGCGGCTCGCCACCGATTGTCGAGCCCTTCGAGTCGAAGGGCCACCGCCCGTGTTCGCGCTCGTCCTCGCACGATCACGACGGCCTCGACGACGCCGTCGCGCGGTTCGTAGATCGAGGTCGATCCAACCGAGAACGTGGGGCGTCTCACGACCTGTCCCTTCGCTTGCCGGGCGCGGGTCGACAGCACGACTCGCTTGAGCAGGTGGCGATACACGTCATCGGTGACCCACCGGGAGATCTGCTCGAGTTCTCGAGCACCGGCCAATATCTCGATCACGCAGCGCGTGAGGTTCTCGAGCAGCGGCTGTGGATCGGGCAGCGTGGACCTCGAAGCGGGCTGCGCGCCGAAAAATTCGTCTGGCTGGAATGGTGATCGGATAACTTTGCTCGGCAGCTGCCCGGACGGCGCAGCGGCCCTCGGTTCTGTTGGCTTCGGCCGTGCCTGACTGTGCCTGGTTGGGCTTGGCCGGGCTGTCAGTGCATCGCTCATGTGTCGTCCCACGGGGTGAGGAGGGAAATGCGTATACCCCCGAACTGGGGGTGAGCACACTAAACCAGCATTGGGGGCATTCTGTCTACGCCCCAATACCGAGGTGTGGATAACCTGCGCGATCGAGTCGGTCACGTCGGTAACGTCACATCATGCGCTGGGACAACCTTTTCGACGATCTCGAGGGCCAGCTCGAACAGGAGCTCGGAGCCGAGGAGATTGATCTGCGCGCGGAGGAGGAGCGGCTCCGACTCGGACGCCTCACCCTTCGCGATCGTCTTCGTACGTTGAGCGCCGGCGCAGATACGGCGCCGGTTCGGGTGTCGCTCATCGACGGTTCGACATTCGACCTGTTACCGCGCACCTTCGGCCGCGACTGGATCTCGGGCGAGATTGTGGACCACTCTTCCCGTAACTCCCAATTCATCCTCCCGCTCGACGCAATCGCCGAGCTTCGGCTCTCGCGGGCGCAGGTGGGCGCCAGCCTCGCTGATGTTGCAACCGTGAAGAATGAGCCGGAACTGTCCCGTCGGCTCGGCTTAGCCTTCGTGCTGCGAGATCTGTGTCGGCGCCGACAGTCCGTCGAGCTCGTTCTGAACGACGGAACAATTACTGGCACGATCGACCGGGTTGGTCGAGATCATTTGGATCTCGCGGTGCACGAAACCGGTACCGCCCGACGCGAGAGCCTGATAACTCACTACCGGGTTTTGCCGTTCTCGCAGGTGCTTCTTGTGCGGTTGTGACCGCTAGTCGCGCGGCGCAGCGCCGGGAATCCCGCGCAAGCCGAATGCATACTCGGAGAGGCTGGCATAGTCGGATTGCTGCCAGAGACTCATCCGTCTCGACTCCTCGTATTTCGCGTCGATATACGACTCGAGCACTGAGCGCTCCACGCGCCAGTGCCCGTGTCCGCCGACCTTGATCGCGGGTAACTCCCCGGATCTGACGAGCGCGTAGGCCTGGCTCGCGGAGATATTGAGCACGTCGGCGGTGTCGGCGAGAGTGAGGAAGCGGCCGAGTGCGGCGTCCTGGCCGGAGGGATCCGAGTGCGGGGTCATGCCTTGATTATGGATGCCCCACAATCCGTGGGACAGGGCTGTGGATAACTTTCCCAGCGGTTCGCCGGGATCGCGACCATGGAACTCTGCGGCGTATTCGAGCGAAGCGAGAGGCAAATGGTGGCTACGGCAAAGGCATTGAGACGCATGACAGCTTCGGCCGGGACAGGCCGAAGTGACACCGAGCGAGCTCCGCGATCATTCTGGTTCGACCCGCGTTTTGCGATTGGCATCGTGCTCGTCATTGCCTCGGTCCTCGGTGTCGTTACTGTCGTCACCGTTGCGGACAGCAGCACCGTAATCTATGCCTCCCGCGAAATGCTGAGCCCCGGTGATCGGGTGCAATCCTCCGACCTGGATACGCGCAGCGTGCGTCTCGGCTCACTCGGCGCACAGTATCTCGCCGAAGGGGACATCCCGCGTGGCGGATTCGTCGTCACTCGCCCGGTGCCCGCTGGGGAGTTGGTGCCGACCTCCGCTGTGGGTGATGTCGCCGGCGCCACGGCGGCATCAATCGTGGTTAATATAAACGGTGAACTGGCCCGCTCCATCGGCGAAGGCAGTGTCGTCGATCTTTGGAGTGCGAAGGAGACCGATAATAACCAGTTCGGCCCGCCATCCGTATTGGTCGACTCAGCAACAGTTGTGCGGTTAATTGCGCGAGACGGCGGTATCGCGGACCGCTCGGCGCAGTCGGTCGAGCTCCTGGTACCGCGCACGAAGATCGCCGCTGTGCTCGAGGCGATCGCCAACGCAGACGCTCTCTCACTCGTGCCGACGAGCATCCCTGTGAGGGGCTGACCGATGTCGACAGTGGCACTTGCCCTTCCTCTCGAGTTGGAGGACAGCATCTCGATGCAGCTCGCCCGGCACGGCTTCGAACTCTCAATCCGCTGCTCAAGTGGCGATGACCTCGCATCGCAGGTCTCGCGCACGGCTCCGGACCTCGCGATCGTCGCAGCATCCCCCCGCTATCTCAACGATCGGCTGATGGTCGAAGCGGATGCTGCGGGCGTGCGCATCATCGCGCTCGTCTCCTCGGATGCTGAACGCCGCTACTCCGCGAGCCTCGGGCTGCTTGAGGTGGTCGCCTCCGACGCCGAGTGGTCGGAGATCGAGATGCTGCTGACGGGAAACCCCGGTGATAGCGAGCCGATAGCCGAGTCTCGGAACGGAACGGTGATCGCTGTTTGGGGTCCCGCTGGCGCTCCCGGGCGCACCTCGATTGCAGTCTGCCTCGCTGCCGAACTCGCTGCATCCGGGGCGACTGTCGTTGTTGCTGATGTTGATACGCATAACGGTTCGCTCGCACCTGCACTCGGCATGCTCGATGAAGCGCCCGGCTTTGCAGCAGCCTGTCGGCTCGCCGGCGCAGATGCCCTCACGCAGGGAGAACTCGAGCGAATCGGGCAGCGATATCTCACGGCCCGCGGCAGCTTCTGGGTGCTCACCGGTATCGGCCGACCAAGCCGCTGGCCCGAGCTCTCGGGTGAGCGGGTGACGGCTGCCATCGCGGCCTGCCGGGATTGGGTCGATTACACGATTCTCGACACGGGGGCGAGTCTGGAAAATGACGAGGAGATCAGCAGCGACCTGTTTGCACCCAGGCGCAACGGCGCGACTATCGCTGCGCTTCACGCCGCCGACGAAGTGGTTGCGGTCGGTGCGGCAGATCCCGTCGGTCTGTCGCGGTTCCTGCGGGCACATGTCGACCTGCTTGAGACAATCGACACCGACCGAGTCACTGTGCTGATGAACAAGGTGCGCGCGAGCGCGATCGGCCCCGGGGCATCCGGGCAGGTGTGCCAGACGCTTAAGCGCTTCGGCGGCATTTCGAATCCAGTGCTCGTGCCGCACGACCAACTTGGCTTCGACGCGGCGATCCTCACCGGTCACACCCTCGTTGATGTCGCTCCAAAATCTCCGGCACGCGCCGCCATTGCCGGGTTCGTACGCGAACACCTGCTGCCACAACCCGAGCCGATAGCGCACCGCAGCTGGTGGCGGCGCAGCCGGGTGCGGCGGCGGAATGCGGCAGTTTCGGCCTGACTCGGCGTGGCCTGAGCCCGACAGCCAGACAGCCCGATCGCGCGACTGCTTGATCGGCTGGGAAGCAGGGACCAGCAGCTCGCCTGCTAGCGCACCCCGAGGTGGGCGAGCAGGTCTTCCTTCTTCATCCGGGAGTAGCCGACTACACCGGTGGCTCGGGCATGCGCCCGGAGGGCGGCGACGTTCCAGGTAGCGGAGGGCGCTTGCATCGACGTGGCAGCCGATCGACCCGCGCGAGCGGGAGCGGAAGTGACGGGCTCCTTCTGCGCCGCTGACTTCTTCTGTTTCGCTGACATCTTCAGGGCTTTCGCTTCTGCAGCCGCGCTCTTACCGGCTTTCACCGCCTTCTTCTCGGCCTTCGCCACCAGCTTCTTCAACTCGGACTTAGTCCCATTTTTAGCGCCAGAAACCTTCTTCGTGATCGACTTCTTCGTCGACTTCAGCTTCTTGGCGACCGACGTCTTGGAGTCTTTCTGTGCCATGTTCGCTCCTCACACCGGGCGCAGTGGGATCCGCGCATCGGCCCCATTCTCCTGCACGCCGGTCAGGGTGTGCCGGACTTTCGTCGGCACGGCCCGGAGTGGCTGGCCATGGTCGTCCTCCGCAGCGATTGCGCCGGGTTTCCCTCGCGCCTGACCCGCCGAGACTGGCACCCCGCTAGCCCGCATAAGCTAGGCCACGTGTCGACCCTCTCAAACCTCGTTTCTAACCAGGGCCGTTCCGATGAGGCCGATGTCGAATGGCTCCATCTCCTCGTCGGCGACTGGCAGCTTCTTGCCGACCTCGCGTTTGCCGACATCGTGCTGTGGGTCCCGACCACAGACGACAATTTCGTCGCTGTCGCGCACGCTCGCCCATCCAGCTCAGCGACGCTGTTCTACCGCGACTTCGTGGGCCAGGCGATCAGGCCGGAGTGGAAGGGTCAGGTCAGCGAGGCATTCCGTACCGCCCAGATCGTAGACTCTGCTGCGCCCGACTGGTACGAGGAGACCCCCACGCGTGCGCGCGCGGTCCCGGTGCTGCGACGACTGTCAGTGACGGGATCGGAGTCAACGGCTCATCCGATTGCGGTGATCACCAGGCACACCAACCTCAGCGAGGCGCGCACGCCAAGCCGACAGGAACTCACCTTCAACGAGTGTGCGGACGATCTGTTTGCGATGATCTGCGCGGGTGATTTTCCTGACCTCGGCGCTCCAACCGGCCCGCGGCGCGGTGCGCCGCGCGCATCCGATGGGCTCCTGCGCCTGGATGTCGATGGGATCGTCACCTTCGCTAGCCCCAACGGGCTTTCTGCATTCAACCGCATGGGATTCGCGGGTGAGCTTGAGGCCGAGTCGCTTGCCGAGGTCACCACATCGTTGCTCAGCGGAAAGCTCATGATTGACGAGTCCCTCCCGCTGGTGGTCACCGGTCGCGCCCCCTGGCGTACCGACATCGAAGCCAGGGGGGTGACCGTGTCACTGCGCGCCATCCCGATCCGGGATCGCGGCGAGCGGGTCGGTGCGATCGTGCTGTGCCGGGATGTCACGGAGCTGCGCCACCAGGAACGGGAGCTGATCACCAAGGATGCGACCATCCGCGAGATTCATCACCGGGTGAAGAACAATCTCCAGACTGTTGCGTCGCTTTTGCGTATCCAGGCGAGGAGGTCGCACTCTGATGAAGCTCGGGATTCGCTCAATCAGGCGATGCGCCGGGTCGCGGCAATCGCCGTGGTGCACGACACACTGAGCGAGGGTCTCAACCAGAATGTTGATTTCGACGTGGTGTTCGACCGGGTGCTCAAGCTCATTGCGGAGGTGGCGTCCACGCACAACACGAAGGTGCATCCGACCTTTACAGGCAGTTTTGGCGCACTGCCGAGCGAGTACGCCACACCGCTCTCGCTCGCCCTCACCGAACTCGTGACCAACGCGGTGGAGCATGGCCTCGCCGGTCGCGAAGGCAATGTCGAGATCATCGCTGACCGCAGTGAAAAGACGCTCACGGTGCAGGTTCGCGACAACGGGGGCGGCTTGCCCGAGGGTAAAGTCGGCTCCGGTCTCGGCACCCAAATCGTGCGTACGCTGATCCAGGGGGAGCTCGGGGGCTCCATCGACTGGCACACCATGGTGGGTAGTGGCACAGAGGTCACCATCGAGATCCCACTGACCTGGCTGACTAAGTAGCCGCCCCGGTCGGTGCGACGGTCGTGACCCCCGCTATCCGTGCAGGTCGCGCAGCGGGCGTGATGAGACCGGGGAACGTATCGAGACCAGCGAACGTACCGAGACAAGCGGCGGTATCAAAACCTAGCGGCCGTAGCAAATTTAGCGGCGATATAGAAACCTAGGAAGCGCGGCGGGCACGGGCGGCGCGGCGCTTGAGGGCGCGACGCTCATCTTCACTCAGACCACCCCAGACACCAGAGTCTTGACTGGTCTCGAGAGCGTACTGCAAGCACATTTCGGTGACGCTGCACCGAGCGCACACCGCTTTCGCCTTGTCGATCTGGTCGACAGCCGGACCAGTGTTCCCGACGGGGAAAAAGAGTTCGGGGTCGGCCGTGAGGCATGCGGCTTTGTCGCGCCAGTCCATCTGGGAGTGCTCCTTTTGTTGCGAACGCAGGGCCATGAAGCCCTGAGCAGGGTCATAGACCCAAGCTGGGGATAGGTATCCGGGGGGTTTCGGTGGATGCTCACGGCCCTGTGAGTGCAAATCAACCTCACATAGACTCTCATACTGGTTGTAGCAAATCAATAGTCGGACGGGGATCCATAGCTATGAGTGAACCGAGAGTGTCGCGTCGATCGGTGCAATTGCTCGTGTTGGTGGTGCTTTTGGCGCTCGAAAGCGCCGCCCTTGCGGCGGTGGCTATTTTTCTCATCATCGAATTGTTGGTGGCCCGCCCCGACTCCATCGCTACTGCGATCGCGCTGCTGTTGCTCGACGCGCTGGCTGCGGTCTGGGTCGGAACGATGGCTGTGCACGCGCTTCGCGGCCGCTCCTGGGTCCGCAGTGGCGCGCTGACCTGGCAGATATTGCAGATCGCCGTGGGAATCGGCAGCATTCAGGCACCGTTCTCGCGCCCGGACATCGGGTGGTTGCTCATCCTGCCTGCCGCAGTCGTGGTCTTTTTGCTGTTCACATCGCCGGTAATTGCCGCAACCCGGCGGCAAGACGAGGTTCCCGGGGAGTAGTTGCCCTCAGCGATCGCCGCAATCAGGAATCGATGCCGAGCTTTTTACGTAACGAGGCGACGTGGCCCGTGGCCTTCACGTTATAAAGCGGCAGCGTGATGGCACCGTGCATGTCGATGGCGAAAGTGGAGCGGATGGTTCCGGTCACCGTTTTGCCATAGAGCGACTTGTCACCGTACGCGCCATAGGCGGTGTGCACGGCGAGATCCGGGTCACTGAGGAGGGGGAAGTTGAGGCCCTGTTCCGTCTGGAACTTCTTGAGCGCGGGCGCGGCATCCTTCGAGATTCCGAGCACGGTGTAGCCAGCCGACTTGAGCGAGTTGATGCTGTCGCGGAAGTCGCAGGCCTGCGACGTGCATCCGGGAGTGGATGCGGCGGGGTAAAAGTAGACGATCACGTTGTCGCCGACGTAATCGCTAAGCGATACGGGTGACCCATCCTGATTGCTCAGGGTGAAAGCGGGGGCAGCATGCCCGGGCTCGAGTTTCAGTGGTGTGGTCACGCGGTTCTCCTTTGGCTGCGGCGATTGCTGTGCACAATCCTACGGATTGTCCGGTCGGTGAATCGCGGTTCGCGACGCCTCAATAGCGATGCTAATATTTACCCTTGGTCGTCCCGTTTGTCACGAGAACCGATCGCACCTCTAGCTCAATTGGCAGAGCAACTGACTCTTAATCAGTGGGTTCCCGGTTCAAGTCCGGGGGGGTGCACAGTAAAACACCTGTCCAGAGGCCAGATACGGCCTCACACACCACCGCTGTATTCTGCCGTGCTCTCTACGTGCAGTGTCTCTCACGGTCGGCTGACTGCCGAGGCCCACACCCGGGAGGATTCTTCTGCGAAAGCAGGGCTCACTGCGTGCGCAGAAGTGCGAGAAACTCGTCGGCCATGGCCAGCTGCTGCTGAAGTTTCGCGCGGCGCTCGACCGCCTGGATGATGAACCCGTCGAGGTCCGCGCGCACAGCGGGATCCTCCGATCCGATCCCGCCGAGCGTGTCGATGATGCGAAGAAGCTCAGTCATTTCATCCAGCATGAAGCCGAGGGGCTTCATTCGACGAATCACCATCAGGCGGCCGATATCCCCCTGGGTGTACAGCCGGAATCCGCCCTCGGTACGACCGGTCGGCTTGAGAAGTCCCACTTCGTCGTAGTGACGGATCGTACGCAGAGACAAGCCGGTCCGCTCCGCAAGCTCGCCGATATGCATCGTCCCTTCACCGGCCGTTTCGCCCACGTCATCCTCCTTATAACTAACCCTTACGTTAGGGTAGTGTTGACATGTTAGCTAAATAACTGCTGCACGACTGCTCCCACTCACCCCATTGTCGAACACGACTCTGCTGGGCCTGCGCAATGATGTGCCCACTCACCTCATCCATCGGTTCTCACGAGAGAGCCCAATTCTCGGAGTCCCCTATGGTCATCGCCGAAAAAACGCCCAGGCTCACAGCCAATCGATATCGAGCCGACCCAACCGTGCTGACCGCACTCCGGTCACCACGCCTGCTCACGCGCGAGGTGCTCGCAGGACTGGTCGTCGCCATGGCGCTGATCCCAGAGGCAATCTCGTTCTCGATCATCGCCGGCGTCGACCCGCGAGTCGGGTTGTTCTCCTCCTTCATAATGGCGGTGTCCATTGCCTTCCTCGGCGGACGGCCTGCCATGATCACCGCTGCCACTGGAGCGATTGCCCTCGTTGTAGCGCCACTCGTGCGCGAACACGGCCTCGATTACCTCATCGCGGCAGTGATTCTGGCAGGTATCTTCCAGATTGCACTCGGGCTTCTCGGGGTCGCAAAGCTGATGCGATTCATTCCGCGCAGTGTCATGGTCGGCTTCGTCAACGCCCTGGCGATCCTGATCTTTTCTGCCCAACTGCCGAACCTGATCGGCGTTCCTTGGCTGGTGTATCCCCTTGTTGCGGTCGGCATCGTGATCATGGTCGTCATGCCCCGGCTCACTACGGCGGTCCCGGCGCCGCTTGTTGCTATCATCCTCATCACCGTCGTCGTGATCGCAACCGCGATCACTGTGCCGAACGTCGGGGACGAAGGCGCACTGCCCAAGAGCCTCCCGCAGTTGTTCATCATCCAGATTCCCGTCACCTGGGAGACGTTGCTGATCATCGCGCCGTTCGCGTTCGCGATGGCACTTGTTGGCCTGCTCGAATCGTTGATGACCGCCAAGTTGGTCGATGACATCACCGATACCCACTCCAACAAGACCCGTGAGAGCCTCGGGCAGGGCGCGGCGAATATCCTTTCTGGACTCTTCGGCGGAATGGGCGGCTGCGCCATGATCGGCCAGACGATGATCAACGTCAAAGCCTCGGGTGCCCGCACCCGCATTTCGACCTTCCTTGCTGGAGTCTTCCTGCTCATCCTCGTCGTCGCACTCGGCGATCTTGTGGCCATCATCCCGATGGCCGCCCTGGTCGCCGTGATGATCATGGTCGCCGTCGGTACCTTCGACTGGCACAGCATCCGCTGGTCGACCCTCAAGCGGATGCCGAAGAGCGAGACGACCGTGATGGTTGCGACCGTCATCGTCGTCGTGCTCACGAATAACCTCGCCATCGGCGTCGTGGTCGGCGTGACCGTCGCAATGGTCGCCTTCGCCCGCCGTGTCGCGCACCTGGTCACAGTTGATCGGAGGCTCTGTACCGCGGACGGCGTGGCCACTGCGCGTTACACCGTGAACGGGGAACTGTTCTTCGCCTCGAGCAACGACCTCACCACCCAGTTCGAATACGCGTTGGATCCCGCACAGGTGGTTATCGACATGACCGGATCCCATGTCTGGGACGCGTCGACTGTCGCGGCCCTCGACGGAATCAACTACCGCTACGGACGGCTCGGCAAGACCGTGACCATCACCGGTATGAATGAAGCGAGCACGTCGATGCACTCACGGCTGGCCGGCAACCTCGGCGGGGGACACTGAGCGGCGGGGGACACTGAACGTCGGGGCGAGAAAAGTAGCTGCCCCGCGGTCCGGCGCATCCGCCACGGCAGACGCCACAGTTACTCGTATGAACGCCTGATCCCCGCGGCCTCATAAATCGCATCGATAGCGGCCATATTGCCAATGGGATCGGCGCCTTCGGTTGGCAACGGCATCCCACTTGCCAGGGCGCTGATGACTGCCTCCAGTTGATGGTCGTAGGTGGTCGCACCGGCAACAGTCCGTACTCGGCCGACTCCACCAACGGTCTCCACAATGGTGTGCCCTGCCGATGGGAAAACGAGGTTTTCGACCAGCAGTGTGCCTGACGTGCCAACAACGCGCAGCGTCGATCCGGCGACTGCATCGGCATGCATCGACGCGGTGACTCGACCCGTAGCGCCGCCGGAAAATTGCAGTGTCGCATCCATGCTCATATCAGCGCCCATGGGATTGAGCGTTGCAACAGCCTCAATCACCGTGGGTTCTTCGTTCATGAAAGCTCGTAACCAGTGAAGGGGATAGCAGCCGAGATCCATGAGCGCGCCACCGCCGAGCGCGGGGTCGTGGCGAATGGACAGTGCGTCAAACGGGTTGTTGTAGACAAAATCTCCGTGCAGCGACTGGATTTCCCCGAGTCGACCGGATGCTTTCATCGCATCCAGCTCGAGGCTCAGCGGATGGTACCGATCATGGAATGCCTCGATCAGGCGGTGACCGGTGTCATTCGCCGCTTGGTTCATACGCAGTACCTGCGCAGAGTTCATTGCAAACGGCTTTTCGCACAGGACATCTTTGCCGGACTGCAGGGCGGCGATCGACCATTCGGCATGCTCAGATGGGGGAAGGGCGTTGTAGATCAGGTCGATATCCGGATCGGCGAGTAGCTCGCGGTAGCTTCCGTAGGATCGCTCGATGTCATGCTTCTCCGCATAGGTGGCGGCGGATTGACCACTCCGTGCAGCGACGGCGACAACTGACGCATCCGACCTTCGGCCGGCTGGGCGGATAACTGCCGCTGGCGCTATGCCCGAGGCACCCAATAATCCGATTCTGACCACAGTGTCTTCTTTCCTGAATGAGTGAAACCCGTTACCCAACGAGAGCATAAGCGAGACCGTTGAACATACCAATTCGAAGGTCAGCGCAGAGTGATTCGCGTCATACGCTGCAATTTATTCCTGTCAATCGCGTTGCACACAGTCAAAGATATGATCTCTACATGGCTGTGACCGATGAAGCAATTCTCCAAATCAAAGAGATGATTCTGTCGGGTGAGCTCAAGCCCGGAGACCGCTTACCGCCAGAAAAACTTCTCAGCGAGAGTCTCGGTCTTTCGAGAAGCTCAATGCGTGAAGCCGTCAAGGCGCTCGAGGTCATCAGGGTGCTCGATGTGCGCCGTGGCGATGGAACGTACGTCACCAGTCTTGAACCGCGCCTGCTGCTCGAGGCCATGTCTTTTGTCATCGACCTGCAGGACGATTCTTCGATCCTCGAGCTGTTCGCCGTGCGACGCATCCTCGAGCCCGCTGCGGTCGCTCTTGCTGCTGCTCATGTCACCGCTTCGGATATTGCAGATCTCCGCACCCAGCTTGCTGCCGTCGACGAGTCGAGCAGCGTGGAGGATCTGGTGGCTCACGATCTGAATTTTCATGGCTTGATTGCCAGTGCGGCTGGCAATGCCTACCTGACCAGCCTCATCGACTCGCTTTCCAGCCGAACGGTCAGGGCTCGCATCTGGCGTGGACTCACGCAGGAGAATTCGGTGCCGCGCACGCTTGGTGAACACCACGCGATTGTGGATGCCCTCGAGCGCGGGGATGCCGCTCTCGCGCGGGCCCTCACCATTGTGCATATTTCCGGGGTGGAACAGTGGCTCACGGATGCAGTTCACGCGCTCTCTGCACCCGAATCGCTCAGGCTGGATGTCTCACGCGCGGTGAAGTCATCCCCTACTGAGGAGCTGCCTGCAGCGCCGGTTCGATAACGTGATTTCAGATGCGCTCTGTGCAGAGCCGCATGGTGTTTGCAGGGTTGGCGCCCTCGAAGAGAGGAAGAAATGAACCAGGAGTTGTCACAGTCTGAACCCGGCTCTGTGGTGATCATCGGCAGCATCACTGCAGATCTCACGACTTTCTCGCATCGTCTGCCGGCACCGGGCGAGACAGTACTGGGTGAGGAATTCACTCTGGTGCTCGGGGGGAAAGGCGCAAACCAGGCGATCGCTGCCAGCCGTGCTGGGGCGAATGCACAGATGGTCGGCTGCATCGGCGATGACCTCTTTGCTGACCTGGTGTCACACGGGCTAACAGAAGCCGGTGTCGACCTGTCCCACGTGAGCACTGTTGCCGGTCCCACCGGAATCGCGCACATTCGCGTGGACGATTCCGGTGAGAGCGACATCGTGATGGTGCCGTTGGCAAATTCTGCCCTGTCAACGGCCCAGATCGACGCATACTTTGCCGACCCGGCTGCACACGCGAGTGTGCTCCTCACCCAATTGGAAATCCCCTGGGCCATTACGCAATACGCCATCAAGAAGGCACGAGCAGCAGGATTGATGGTTGTGCTCGATCCCGCCCCGGCCGCGCAGTTGGATGCAGACATCTGGCCGCTCGTAGATATCGTCACCCCGAACGAGACCGAAGCGAGCATTCTCACTGGTATCCCCGTCACCGATGCGCTGTCCGCCATTGAGGCTGGAAACTGGTTCGTCGAACGGGGGACGAAACACGCACTCATCACGATGTCGTCACTGGGCGCCGTACTTGTTTCTTCCGAAGGCGTGAAGCACTTCAGCTGCATCCCAGTTATCGCCATCGACTCAACCGCCGCCGGTGATTCCTTTGCTGGCTATCTCGGGGCCGCACTGGCGAGTGGACTACCCCTCAGCAACTCGATCTCCCTCGCTATGGCTGCGGGGGCGCTCGCCGTGACCAAACGAGGCGCGTCCCCGAGCGTGCCGCACCGGATCGATGTCGACAAGCTACTCGCGTGATCCGCCAATAATCCGGGCTCACCCTCGACTGCTGTCCCGGTGATGCAGAGTAAGACACTCCCCGACTGCCGAATTCCGAATGCACAAAAAAATCTCCCCTCCTCTCAAATCTGAGGAGGGGAGATTTTCTAGAATGACTTACTTGTACAGGACCGCCGCGATGTTGGCCTCCGTCATGTTCTTGGCGTCGTACCAGAAGAAGCCGGTGTCGATGATCTTCTCGGGGGTCTTGCCCTTGATCGCGTCATAGGCGGCCTGGACCGTCTGCTCACCGATACCGATGGGGTTTTGGGTAATGGCACCGGCCATTACTCCGCTGGTGATGGCATCCATCTGGGCCTGGCCGGAGTCGAAGCCGACGACGGTCACTTTGCCCTTGGCGAGCCCGAGCTCTCCGACTGCATTGACGATGCCGATGGCCGAGCCCTCGTTGGTGCCGTACAGGCCCTTGAGGTTCGGGTGGGCGGCGATCATTGCCTTGGCAATGTCAGCCGACTTGAGGTGATCGCCATCGCCGTACTGGATGTCGACGATCTTGATGTCTGGGTACTTCGCCTTGATCTGGTTCACGAAGCCATCCCGACGCTCAACACCGGTGGAGTTGATCTGGCTGTGGCCGACGATGCCGACCTCACCCTTGCCGCCGATGAGACGAGCCATGTTGTCAGCAGCCAGCGCGCCGGCGGCCTTGCTGTCGGTCTTGGCGATGCTCAGCGGAACTGTGCTGTCGCAACCGGCGTCGAACTCGACAACGGGGATCTTTGCAGCCTTAGCAGCATCCAGAAGTGGGATGCAGGCCTTCGGGTCGAGTGCCGCGAAGCCGATGGCGTCGGGCTTCTTGTCGATAGCCGCCTGCAACATCTGCAGCTGCGCGTCGACCTCCGTCTCCGATGCCGGACCCTCGAAGGTCACCTTCACGCCGAGCTTCGCAGCGCGCTGCTCTGCGCCCTTCTTGACTGCCTGCCAAAACTGGTGCTGGAAGCCCTTGGATATCAGTGCGATGTACAGCTCTTTGCTATTTCCTGCTGCTGGTGCTGCGGTGTTGGAACCGCTCGCGCATCCGCCAAGGAAGAGCGCTGCTGCTGCTGCCACCGCGATTACGGCAACTCTCGTGCGTGATTTCATCGAATAACCCCGTTGTTTTCTCTCGATCAGCCGAATGGCTAATGTCTTATGATATCGATTTCATGGCCCGCAGTGTTGATTGGACGGAGAAGGTAGGAGATCGTTATATTGCGTCGTGCGATGGTGCGAACTGCGACTTAAAAAATAGCTTTGCGACGCCGTAGCGAGTCGGAGAACACCGCGACCAGGATGACGGCACCGACGACGACGTTTTGCCATTCGGTCTGAATCGACATGATGCGAAGGCCATTGATGAGCACACTCATGATCAGCGCGCCGATGAGGGTGCCGAGAATGGATCCGCGCCCACCGAGCAACGATGTGCCCCCGATAATCACCGCAGCAATGGCCTGCAACTCGTAACCGCTGCCGAGCTGGGGCTGAGCTGAATCGAGTCGCGAGGCGATCACGACTCCCGCAATCCCGGTGAAGAGACCCGAGAAGGTGTAAACCATGATCTTCCAGCGACGCGTATCGACGCCGGAGAGGCGGGTTGCCTCTTCATTGCTGCCGAGGGCGAAGGTGTAGCGCCCGAGGATGGTTTTGCTCAGAACGAGATACGCGATGAAGGCAAGACCGAAGAGGATCAACACCGCATTGGGCAGCCCGGGGATGGCAGTACCGAGGGCAATCTGCTTGAAATCCGGGACACTCGTGAAGTAGATCGGGCGCACCCCCGAGATCACCAGCGCGAGCCCCTGTGCGATCAACATCATGGCGAGGGTCGCGATGAAGGGGGGCAACTTGAGTACTGCGATATTGAATCCGCTGATAAAACCCATCAGCCCGCCGGTAGCGATGCCGCCCAGAACTCCCACGATGAGAGGGAGGTCCATATTGACAAGAAAAATTCCTGTCATCACCGCAGCGAGCGTCATCCCCGTGCCGATGGACAGATCGATACCGCCGGTGATGATCACGAAGGTTGTGCCGAGGGCGAGAATGCCGATGACCGCAGTCGAGAGCAAAATTCCCGAGATATTGCTCCAGGTGAAGAACGCAGTGTTCGCAAAGGAGAAGAAAATCAGCAGCACCACGAGGGTCGCGAACGCCAGCGATTGCTGGAGCTTGGCTTGGAGGAAGTTGGACACGGACCTCGTCTTTTTTGTTTCGGGATCCACAATTTTCGGCGCGCGTGTGTCAACAGTGGATGCATTCATAGCTGTACCGCCTCTTTCTCATGGCCCATACGGGTTGCGAAATCCATTATTTTTGCCTGGCTTGCTTCTTCGTTATCGAGAACTCCGGTGATGCGGCCGTTCGCCATGACGATGATCCGGTGCGCGAGCTTCAACACCTCCGGCAGCTCCGAGGAGATCATGATGATCGATTTCCCCTCCGCTGCGAGATCGTTGAGCAAGCGGTAGATCTCCTCCTTGGCGCCGACATCGATTCCGCGGGTCGGCTCATCGAAGATGAGAATGTCGCAGTCCCGTGCCAGCCACTTGGCGATAACCACCTTCTGCTGGTTGCCGCCCGACAGGTTTTTCGTCGTGGACGAGATCGACGGCGTCTTGATCCGCAGCGAATCGACATATCTGCGCGATGTCTGCTTGCCCTTGTTCGTGTGAACGAACCCGAGCCCATCGGTGTAGTCCTTCAGCGAGGCGAGCAGGATGTTCGTGTTCACATCCTGCTCAAGAAGCAAGCCGAACTGCTTGCGGTCTTCGGAGAGATACCCGAGACCAAGAGCCACGGCATCCGATGGTTTCTTGATTGAGACTGCCTTGCCATTAATCTCGACAGTTCCGCTGGTGCGTGGATCTGCGCCGATGATGGCACGGGCGACTTCGGTGCGCCCGGCGCCCATGAGCCCCGAAAATCCCAGAATCTCACCGCGGCGGAGTTCGAAGCTCACATCTTTGAGCAACGAACGGGTGTTCAGCCCCTCAACTTTGAGCACGATATCGTCAGCCTCCCGCACGCGAGTCGTCGGGCGTGCGCCCTCCTCAATCGGGCGCCCAACCATCATCTCGATCACCTTCGGAATGCTGAAGTCCGCCTTCTCCAGCGTGCCGATGTAGTGGCCATCTCGCAGAACAGTGACGCGGTCGGTGATCCGACGCAGCTCATCCATTCGGTGGGAGATGTAAATGATTCCCGTGCCGGTGGCCTTCAGCGCTTCGATGAGCGTGAAGAGGGTTTCTGTCTCCGCGACTGTCAACGCCGAGGTGGGCTCGTCCATGATGAGCACTTTGGCGTCAAAGGATAGCGCCTTGGCGATTTCGACCATTTGCTGTTTTGCAACGGTGAGCCCTTCGACCAGGGTGTCCGGGTCGAGATCAATCCCCAGGCGGGTGAGCAGCTCTGAAGCCTGCCTTGAGAGAAGGCGTTCGCGCACGAAAATTCCCACGCGCGGTTCCCGGCCGATAAAAATATTTTGGGCGACGGTGAGGTGCGGCATCAGGTTCATCTCCTGATGGATGATGCTGATGCCCAGCTTCTGGGCGGTCTTGGGGCTGTCGATGTCCACTTCCTGCCCCTCGAACAGGATCGTTCCCGAATCCTTCGAGTAGATCCCTGACAGAATCTTCATCAGGCTCGACTTGCCTGCACCGTTCTCGCCGACAAGGGCCAATACTTCGCCGCGGTTCAGTTCGAACTGAACGTCCTGCAACGCCTTGACTCCCGGAAAACTCTTGCTGATGCCGCTGACTGTTAACAGTTGGGTTGACACACGTTCACCTACTTCGTCGGAGGGCTTTTTGAATTCGTCTGTGCGATCATGTCACACCGACTCGCAAAGATCCGACCATTGCGCCAAATGGATGTGCCTCACAGCGATGGTGGTATCTGTGTGCCCAATCGCCGTGCCGACCAATAGTCTGGTCAAACGCCCGCGTCACACGCGTGGACACCGAGGAAATTCGGAGAGGCTTTACATGCAAATAGGTGCTCATGCCCTGGTATTCACTGGGATTTTTGACGAAAACGGGCTAAAAAAGGCAATCAGCAAGACACAAGCCGCCGGTTTCGACCTCATCGAAATTCCACTGATGAATCCAGCGAGTTTCGATGGGATGCTCGCAGCCAGCCTGCTGAAGGAATATGACCTTTCAGTCACTGCATCTCTCGGGCTCAGTGATTCAACGGACCTCACGAACTCCAACCCTGCGATCGTGGCCGCCGGGGAGGCGATGCTCGCCGATTGCTTGCGGATCCTCCACACGATGGGCGGCACACGGTTGTGCGGGGTGATCTACAGCGCTATGAAAAAATACGTGGAGCCCATCACGGCTGAGGGCAGGAAATGCAGCGCCGCAGCCCTACATCGGCTCAGCGCGCTCGCTGCAGACCTGGGGATCCATCTGTCGCTCGAAGTGGTCAATCGTTATGAAACCAACCTCATGAACACGGCTCGGGAAGCTCTGCGGTTTCTCGACGAGATCGATAGCCCAAACATTTCTGTTCACCTCGACACCTACCATATGAACATCGAGGAGTCAGATATGTTCTCGCCCGTGCTCGATGTCGCGGACCGGCTGGGCTACGTGCATATCGGCGAAAGCCATCGCGGTTACCTCGGTTCGGGAACGGTAGATTTTTCTTCCTTCTTTCGCGCCCTCGCCCGTATCAAGTACGACGGACCCATTGTATTTGAGTCCTTCTCATCAGCAGTGGTCAATGCCGAACTCAGTCGATCCCTCGGCATTTGGCGAAACCTTTGGGATGATTCCGACGACCTCGCAGCGCACGCGAACACCTTCATCCGCAGTCAACTCCGAGCGGTCGAAACCATCGTGCTGCATTAGCGGTTCGATCAAGGCACGCGGCTAATGGCCGACGAGCCCCTTGCGAACGATCACGCAACCGTAGGTTCGGATCTCGCCGGTCTGAACGATGAGATAGCTGTCAGCGATTGACTCGTAGAAGGAAAAGCGGTCGACGAAACGAACCTCCTCGAGGTGAACGCCGGCTGCTGCAACCAGTTCTTGCTGAACGGGGAGTAGCGCCTTGTCGGCGGATTCCATCAGGTCGACGGCCGGGGTGTCATCGAGCGGCAGAACAGTTCGCAGGGCGGCAAGAACCTCGGGCGCGGTCGTTCCCGGCAGGCTGACCAGCCGGTTAGCCAAGCGGAACGCCGGAAAGTGGGCATCGACGATGACAACCGAGTCTGAATGTCCCATCTCGTCGAGTGCCTTGAGCAGGCTTCCGGTGAGTAGCGGATTAATTCCGTTCAACATGATCTGTTCCTTACGTTGGGTGAGGCTAAGAGTGGTTCTCCGGCGCGGCGGGAATGAGGCTCTGCCCGGCCAGAGCTCGCCACAGTTCTGCGGGGACTACTTCGGTCATTCGAGCCGCATTCTGCCGCAACTGGTCGGGCCGGCTGCCACCAACGACAACACAGCGGACCGCATCATCCCGCGCCGGGTAGTGGAGCGCCGCTGTCGGGAGCGAAACCCCGAAATCCCCGCACACTCTGGCAATGAGCTGCACCCGATCAAGGAGCGATGCCGGCACATCGGCGTAGTCGTAGCGGCCCCCGGCTCCCGGGGTATCTGAAGCCAGCAATCCCGAATTGAAGACAGCGGCAATGACAATTCCCACCCCGTGGTGTCTGCAGGCCGGTACAACCTCGTCGAGCGCTGACTGATCGGCGAGTGTGTATCGACCGGCAATCATGACAAGGTCAAGTAGCCCGGTGTTGACAACATCGAGAAGTGCAGAGGTGGTCATGGATCCGACCCCGATAGCTGACACCAGCTTCTCGTCACGCAACTGGGCGAGAGCCGGCAGGGCGTGGTGTACACCCTCAGACAGCCTGTGTCGTTCGGGGTCGTGCAGGTAAACAATATCGAATCTGTTGAGCCCGGTTCTGCCCAGAGACTCTTCAATGCTGCGCCGGATGCCGCCGGCGGTGAAGTCCCACACGCGTGTCGTATCCGCCGGCACTACAAAATCATTGGCCGTGTCCATGAGGCCTGCTCCCAGCGGGTTGGGCCGAAGGAGCCGCCCGACCTTTGTCGACACCACGTATTCGTTTCTGGGTTTGGTGCGCAGGAATTTGCCAAGACGACGTTCAGACAGCCCCAATCCGTAATGTGGAGCGGTGTCGAAATAGCGAATACCCAGATCCCACGCTGTCTCGAGCAGAAGCGACGCCTCATCATCCGTCATCGCTCGATAGAGATTGCCGACGTTGGCCGCTCCGTAGCCGAATCGCGGCAACCAGATATCAGTCATGGGGAACGAAAGCGAACTCCGTGCGACTTGCCGCAAGCATCTCGGTACCCGCTCCCGGCACGGTCGGTGCGCGGTAATGCCCGCGATTAATCACGACCGGGGTCGCAAAATGCTCGTGGAGGTGGTCGACGTATTCGATCACCCGACGGTCAGTTGTTGCCGAGATCGCAACATAATCGAACATCGATAAATGCTGGACGGCCTCACACAACCCGACTCCTCCGGCGTGCGGGCACACTGGCACCCCGAATTTTGCGGCGAGCAGGAGAATTGCGATGTTCTCATTCACGCCGCCGACACGGGTCGCGTCAATCTGCAAAACCTGAAGTGCGTCGGCCTGCAGAAATTGTTTGAACATGATGCGGTTTGCGGCGTGCTCACCGGTCGCCACGAGAATGGGTGCAATTCCCGCGGCAATCGCCGCGTGGCCGAGAATGTCGTCCGGGCTCGTGGGCTCCTCAATCCAGGCCAGGTCGAACGGGGCAAGGTGCGACATCCATTCGATGGCCTCATCGACACCCCAGCGCTGATTGGCGTCGGCGGCAATCCGGATGTGTGGCCCCACGGCCTCGCGAGCAAGCCCAAGTCGGCGGATGTCATCCTCCAGATTGCCGCCAACCTTCAGTTTGATCAACTCAAACCCCTGGGACACCGCCTCTGTGGCCAACCGCACCAACTTCTCGTCGCTGTAGCCGAGCCAGCCGGGGGAGGTGGTGTAGGCCGGGTATCCGGTCTTCAGCAGAGCGGCTTCGCGATCTGCCCGACCCGGCACTGAGCCCTGCAAAATTTCCAGCGCTTCGATGGGAGTCAGGGCGTCGGTGAGATACCGAAAATCGATCAGTGCGACAGTTTCTTCCGGCGTCATTCGTGCGAGCAGCTGCCACAGCGGCAGGCCGGCTCGCTTGGCCTTGAGATCCCAAAGGGCATTGACCACCGCACCGATCGCCATGTGCATGACGCCCTTCTCCGGGCCGAGCCAGCGCAGTTGCGAATCCCAGACGAACTCCCGCCAGGTGGCACCCATGTCATCGAGAAGGCTCTCGACTGAGCGACCAATCAGATGCGCTGCGAGTGCGTCAATGGCACTGACCTGCACGTCATTCCCTCGGCCGATCGTGAATACAAATGCGTGCCCGTCGAGGCCGTCCAGCGCGTCAGTTTCTATCCGAACGTAGGCGGCTGAGTAGTCCGGGTCCCGGTTCATCGCGTCTGAGCCATCGAGGGACGACGACGTGGGAAAACGTACGTCGCTGGTGTGCAGCGCGATTACAGAACTCACAGAATTTACCCCCAGATTGGACAAACTGAGCATAAACATCCGATGTATGGATTGTCAATTGAGCACGGCGACCCGAAAGCGTGCCGCGAAAAAAACCTTCTGAGCAGGAGACTTCGGAGGTCTCGCCACACCCTCGGTGGGCCGCGGACACACGCACTAAGCTCGGGATTTATGGCAACCATCTACGAGGTCGCGGCTCGTGCAGAGGTCTCGCCGGCCACCGTTTCGCGTGTGCTGAACGGCACGAATGTCTCAGAGGACAAAGTCGCTCGGGTGAAGCAAGCCATCAGCGAATTGGATTTTTCTCCCAATCGCATGGCCCGATCCCTTCGCCGCCAGCACTCCCAAATTATCGCCCTGATCATCCCGGATATCGAGAATCCCTTTTTCACTTCCGTCGCCCGTGGCGTCGAGGATGTTGCACAGGCAGCGGGCTATTCCGTCGTGTTGTGCAACAGTGATGGCGAGCTCTCCCAGGAGGCCTACTATCTCGATCTCGCCGCAAGCGACAACATGGCGGGTGTTATTTGGACGCCGGCATCAGCGGCAAGCACTCTTGGCAGATTCCATTCGCCTGATCGTGCGGTCGTGGCCATCGACCGGCGGCCATCGGGGCGTGAAACCGACGCGGTGCTTGTCGACAATCACCGCGCGGGATTTGCGGCCACGCAGTCCCTGTTCAATCAGGGCTACTCCCGGGTTGCCTGCATTACCGGGCCCGCAGACGTGGAGACGAGTGTCTTGCGAAGCGAGGGATGGCGGGAAGCCTGCCGTGCGCATCCCGACCTGCAACCGCGCGAGGACTACCTGCGCTATGCCGACTTCCGAGTGGATGGTGGCCGGGCCGCACTCAGCGCGCTGTTCGCCCTCGACCTTGCCCCGGACGCAGTCTTTGTCGCGAACAACCTCATGGGCGTCGGGGTGTTGCAAGAGTTGACCGCCCGGGGCATCACGACGTCGCACTACGGCGTTGCAATTCTGGGTGATTTGCCCTATTTCTCCTTCACCGCAACCGGCGCGACAGTGATCGACCTGCCCGCGCGCGAAATTGGCGGCGTCGCGGCTCGCCTGCTGCTCGAGCGGATTGCGGGGCTCACCGATCCGCCGCGAACTGAGGTGCTTCACAGCCGGGTGCTTCCTGCACAGGCGAACGTGATTTCCCGCTGACCCCACAGAGCCGGATCCACCGCAGTTGCAGTTGTAGCTGAAATCGATTTCAGGTAGCGTAAGAGGCCACGACAAGGAAGTCACATGAGCCGTCAGGTAGTAATCGGTGTGGATATCGGCACATCCAGCAGCAAAGGCGTGCTCGTCGGTCTCGACGGCATAATTCTTCGCACCGCCGTCCGAGAGCATTCAGTGTCACGCCCCGCTCCCGGTCACGTGGAGATGGACGCCAGCGTCTGGTGGGTGGAGTTTGTGCAAATCTGTCGCGAACTCCTCACCGTTGCCGATATCGAGGTGGTGGCTGTCGGGGTCAGCGGCATGGGCCCGTGCATTCTTTTGACCGACGAAGACAACCAGCCTCTGCGTCCCGCCATCCTCTACGGGGTCGACACCAGGGCCTCCATCCAGATCGCCAAACAGACGGCACAGTTCGGTGCCGACGAGATCATTCGCCGCGGTGGGTCGGCGCTCTCCACCCAGGCCGTTGGCCCCAAGCTCGCCTGGGTTGCCGACAACGAGCCGCAAGTATGGGCTCACGCCACAAAATTTTTCATGCCGAGTTCGTGGCTGGTGCACAATCTCACCGGTAACTACGTGCTCGATCACCACTCAGCGAGCCAGTGCTCTCCGCTTTACGACACCGTCGAGCAGTCGTGGTTCGCGCCCTGGGCTTCGAAAATTGCGCCCGCAATTGTGTTGCCGAGCCTCGCTTGGGCGGGGGATGAAGCCGGCACGGTCACGCCGGAAGCATCCATCGCCACCGGGCTCCCAGCAGGAATCCCCGTCATCACCGGAACCATCGACGCCTGGGCCGAAGCGGTAAGCGTTGGAGCGCAGGGCACCGGCGATCTCATGCTCATGTACGGCACCACCATGTTTCTCATCGCCACAGTTCCCGACGCACTTACCTCCCCCACCCTGTGGTCAACCGTCGGTGCACTGCCGGGAACTCGTAATCTGGCTGGCGGGATGGCCACCTCCGGCGCCATCACGGCGTGGCTTCGCGAGCTGTTCGGGTCTCCCGAATACTCAGAGCTGCTCACTCTGGCCGACGCTGCCGGGCCGGGGTCGAACGGGCTGCTCATGCTGCCCTACTTCGCGGGTGAACGAACACCGATCCCCGATGCGGATGCCCGGGGCATCGTTGCCGGATTGACGGTGACCAATACGCGCGGGGACCTGTACCGGGCCGCCCTCGAGGCCACAGCTCTCGGGGTGCGTCACAACGTCGACGCGATGCTCGAGGCTGGGGCGATGATCTCGCGTATCGTCGCCGTCGGCGGCGGCACTCAGGGTTCGCTGTGGACACAGATTGTTTCGGATGTCACGGGACTCGAGCAGGTCATCCCGACCCACACAATCGGCGCGAGCTTCGGCGTTGCCCTGCTGGCGGCGCAGCTGGTATCCGACGCGCGCATCGAGGAATGGAACCCGCCACTCACGATTCGCACCCCTGCGACGCAACACCGGCAGCTCTACGACGACCTGTACGCGCTGTACCTCTCGCTCTACACGCAGACCCGCGAAATCAGTCATGCGCTGGCACGCTTTCAGGCCGAATCACACACCAAAACCAAAACCAACACCAACAATGAGCTGTCCAAAGGAAACCAATCGCGATGACGTATACGATTCCCGCCCCGCGCACTACCGTCCCGACTCCTGCAGCCACGGCGTACCTCATCTCCAGCGGTGATCTTCGCGAATCTGCCAACACGGCAGGCTGGAGCGCCCAGGTTGCACTGGAAAATATTGTCGCGACAGCTCTCGGTAATCATGGCTGGACTGTCGTACGCGGCAACGGCGTAGACCCGGTAACCGGCCATGGCTTCATCAGCAGCCAGCGGATGGGACTCGAAGTCTTCAAAAGAATCCCCGAAGACGCCCCTCTCATCGTCGCCGAAGCCGTCTGGCAGTACAGCCACCACGTCTTGGCCGGGCTGAGAAGTCATCGAGGACCGATTCTCACCGTGGCAAACTTCGCCGGTGATTGGCCTGGCCTCGTCGGACTTCTCGGTCTCAACGCGGGGCTGACCAAGATGGACAAGCCCTACTCGACAATCTGGACTGTAGACGGCACCGACCAGTGGTTCAAAGACGGTATCCACTCGTGGGTGACAGAGGCCGCCATCGACCATGATTCATCCCATGTGCGCGACCTGCCGCTGCTTGCTGATAGCGCTGAGAAAGCGCTCGGCGAAGCCCTGGCGGATCAGCTATTGAGAGACAAGGCGATCATCGGTGTCTTCGATGAAGGCTGCATGGGCATGTACAACGCCATCATCGATGACGAACTGCTCAACCCGATCGGCATATATAAGGAGCGTCTGTCGCAGAGTGCTCTCTGGGCCGAAATGCTGGTGGTCAGCGATGAGGAAGCGGATGCTGTCGGCAACTGGCTTCTCGCAAAGGGAATGACCTTCAAGCTCGGCGACAACGACGCGCTGGATCTCACCCTCGGACAGCTCCGGTGGCAATACAAGATGTACATCGCTGCTTTGCGCATCAGCGACGATTTTGGACTGGATGCTGTGGGTATCCAGTACCAGCAGGGATTGAAAGACCTCTGCCCGGCCTCAGACCTTCCGGAAGGACTGCTGAACAATGTCGACCGCCCACCGGTGACCAGCCGTGACGGCGCCCGTGTGCTGTGGGAGGGTGCAGCGCTGCCCAACTTCAACGAAGCGGACGAGGGCGTTGCCGTTGACGCGCTTGTGACGAACCGGGTATGGACAGCCATGGGTCTCGACCCGGCCACCACCCTGCACGACATCCGCTGGGGTGAAGACTTCAACGGCCAGTTCGTTTGGGTGTTCGAAATCTCCGGCTCGGTACCCCCATCGCATTTTGAAAATGGATATGCGGATTCCGTGGGTTGGCGCCAGAGCCCGGTTTTCTTCCCGGCGGGCGGCAGCACGATCAAGGGAATTTCGAAGCCCGGTGAGATCGTCTGGTCGCGCGTCTACATCGCCGCCGGTGAGCTGCACCTGGATCTCGGGCGTGCCAGTGTCATAGCCCTGCCCGCCGAAGAAACTGAACGCCGCTGGCAGTCGACGAACCCGGAATGGCCGATTGCGCATGTCGTGCTGCACGGCATCACCCGTGATCAGTTCATGGCGCGCCACAAGGCAAACCACGCGCAGGTTGTCTATGCGCCCGATGTGGCAACAGCAGACAAAGCTTTGATCGCCAAGGCGGCAGCGTTTGCTCGACTCGGCGTGAAAGTCCACCTGTGCGGGGATGTCGCCCTGGGCTAGAAATTCTGCCCGCTGAGGTTGCCCGGTGACACCGGGGCTCGGCCGGGTTTGATCATTTTTCCACGCCAACCGTCGACCAGGGAGCGACTGATGACTGATCTGTACCAGCCGAGCCAGATGATCGATGCTCACCAGCATTTCTGGACGCCCTCCGAGCGACAGTACACATGGCTCGATGCGGCCGGGGCGCCGCTCAACGCGGACTTCGGCCCCGAAGACATCGAGGCGGATGTCGCCGCTGCAGGAATCACCGCGACCGTGCTCGTGCAGGCCGCCGATACCTACGAAGACACCTTTTACATGCTTTCCGTCGCATCGCGGGTGCCCGTCGTGCGCGGGGTGGTGGCCTGGGCACCGCTCGATCGCGCGGCCGAGGCTGAAGCCGCGCTCGACCTGTATGCACAGTCATCCGTCGTGCGCGGAATCCGCACGCTGAACCACAATTACTCTGATCCATGCTGGCTGCTGCGTGAGGATGTGACTTCCGCAGTCGCGCTGCTCGCGCCACGCGGGCTGACCCTCGACGTGGTGAGCACCCTCCCCGAGCACCTCGCCATGGTCGCGGAGCTTGCGGGGCGACATCCGCAACTCACGATCGTGCTCGACCATCTGGCCAAACCCGACATCGCCGGCCGAGCCTGGGAACCATGGGCATCGCTGATCGCCGAGGTCGCTGCCCGGCCCAACGTGAACGTCAAGATCTCCGGACTCAACACCGCCTCAGCCCCCGGCTGGATCTGGCAAGACTGGCTACCGTACGTCGATCACGCGGTGGAGCACTTCGGCTCGGACCGAGTGATGTTCGGCAGCGACTGGCCGGTCACTACCCTGGCCGGCAACTTCTCCGGAGTGTGGCGGGCCCAGCGCCGAGTAATCGCCCATCTCAGCCCGGTCCAACAGGATGACATCTTCTACCGGACCGCCCTCCGTGCCTACTGCCTCGACCTTGCGTGAGCAGTGGAACTGACCCGAAAAGGACATGAACGCAATGAATCATCCTGAGCTTGTCTTGCTGCCGGCGAACCAGCCGAGTGCGCGGTTCTATCGTGGCGGCCAGCGCATCGCTGACTTTCGCTCTGCACCGCCAGCCGACCCGTCCACACCGGAGGACTGGATCGCATCGGTCACCACGGTGCGCGGCCAGTCGCCCGCGGGCCTCAGCCGCTTGCCAACCGGCGAGCTGCTCGCGACACTGATTGCCGATCATCCGCTCGAGTGGCTCGGTGCCGCGCACGTCGAGAGCTTCGGGGCTGATACGAAACTGCTCGTCAAACTGCTCGATGCCGGCCAGCGTCTGCCGGTTCACGCTCATCCCGATGCGGCATTTGCTGCCAGACATCTCGGCGCGAGTCATGGCAAGGCGGAGGCCTGGTACATCCTCAGTCCGGGCACAGTTCACCTCGGTCTGCGCGAGACAGTCGATCCTGCGACGCTACTCCGGCTCGTCGCCGACCAGCGCACCGACGAACTGCTTGCCATGCTGCACGCCGTGGAGGTGCAGCCGGGGGACAGCGTCTATGTGCCACCGGGGGTGCTGCATGCGATCGGGCCGGGCATCCTGCTTGCCGAGGTGCAGGAGCCGGAGGACCTCTCCATCCTGCTCGAGTGGAACGGCTTCGATCTCGACGGCGCGCGCGATGGCCATCTCGGTCTCGGGTTTGAGAAAGCACTGACAGCAGTCGAACATACCGAGCGATCGGATGATGACATCCGCGCGCTCGTGCACCGGAGCGGTTCGGAGGCCCTCTTGCCCGCCGAGGCGCGCCGCTACTTTAGGCTCGACCACCTCTCGGGTGGAGCCGCGCTGCCGGCGGGATTCGCGGTGCTTATTGGGCTGAGCGGGGCCGTGAGCCTGAACACGGAACGCGGCGACGAGGCACAGGTGAGTTCGGGGGAGACGATGCTCGTGCCCTTCGCGGTCGGTGCGCTGCGGCTTGAGGGATCCGGAACCGTACTCGTCGCGAGACCGCCGGCCTGACTCAGAGCCTCACGCTCGTCGAGCTGGCACCCTCGTCCAGCTACCCTCGTCGAGCTAGTTCACCCCTCGGTGGCTGTGCCTGCGAAGTGGTTCAGGCGGCCTTCCGCGGCCTGAACAAGCGGTGTTCATTGCGCTGCACCTCAACTACGGGTTTGTCAGCTACGACCGTGTACGCAACGGGCGTATAAGCAACGGGCGTGTCAGCTAGGGCCGTGTAAGCAACGGGCGTGTCAGCTAGGGCCGTGTAAGCAACGGCCGTGTCAGCAACGACCTCGAGCACAGCCTCAAATTCACCGCCGTTCGGTGTTGCGGCTTTTTGCTCAACCCCGGGTACAGCGATCTGGTCGGCGATGTCGCGGGCGATAAACTCCGCGATCGTTTCGCCAAAGAGTGAGTCGGTATCAGTGCTTGCACGAAACTGTAAAGTCCACATGCCGCCGGCGCCGACAGCCTTCAGCAATCGTTCGCGTACGAGCTCGAATACGTACTCATCGATCCTGGCTGCTTCTCCAGCCGAGTTCTCGGGTGAGATCGCGTGGTTGTGCGTGCGTGATTCCATGACGACTCACCCTCCCGATTGCGGTTTACACCTTAAACAGTACCCATCCGATGCCTCCAACACGGATGATGACACGCCGCTACGCCAGGACACTACTTACGAAAAACGGCTCCGGATGCAGCATCCGAAGCCGTCAATCGAATGGTCGGTTATTTAGAGAAGATCTCGTCTTCCATCGCGTCGTAGCCCTCGGCCTGCGGGTCACCGTGGAGGCCGCCGCTGAGCGCATATTCCTCCTCCGGTGACAGCACGAGTCCGTTGCGCCCGAAGAGCGCAAAGAGCCCGACCCCGACAACGAAGATGATCACGAAGGTGACCACGGCGAGCGAGAAGACGGAGTTGGCGATGATGCCGATGAAAGCGGCGATAGCGATGATGCCGGCAACAACGGCACCCGCGACTCCGGTCGGGCTCTTGTACGGCCGCTTGGCGTTGGGGAATTTGCGACGAAGCACGATGAATGAAACCATCTGCATCACGTAGGAGATCACTGCCCCGAAGACCGCGATGAACAGGATGATGCCGGTCGCGGCACCTGCTGCGTCTGGATTGACAGCCGGGATGATGATGGCGACGACGATGAGAATGACGAAGCCGATCGCCCCGCCTACGAGCAGCGCAACCCAGGGTGTCTGGTGCTTCTTGCCCGTGAGGGAAAGGAACTTGGGATAGTACCCGGCCCGTGACAGGGAGTACATGTTGCGTCCATAGGCAAACATGATGCCCTGCAGCGAGGCGAGCAGTCCGGTCAACGCAAAGAGGGCGAGCAGCGCGGCGACGCTGTCGGGCAGAAACGCCCGGAATCCGGCAAGCAGCGGCTCGTCACCGTCGCCGGGTGAGACGGTGAGCGCCTTGGCCCCGGTGACTGCGGGGTTGAGGAAGAGGATCACCAGTCCGAAGAACGCGAGGGTGATGATGCCCCAGACTCCCGCCTTCGGAATGTCCCGCGCGGGCTCATTGGCCTCTTCTGCGGCGAGCGGAAGCTCCTCGATACCGAGGAAGAACCAGATGGCGAAGGGGAGGGAGAAGAGGATGCCGACGGCACCGAACGGCAGGAAGCTTGAGTTGCCATCAATCGGTTTGATGTCGAACAGCCGGGTGAAGTCGACGGCTCCGTTGGCGATGGCAAGAACGGCGAACAGGAGGATGACTCCCATCGAGATGATCGCCACGATGAGAGCGAAGCGGAAACCAACGGACGCGCCGAGGGAGTTGAGTCCGATGAAAATCGCGTAGAGAATTATCCACAGAATCCACGCCGGTACCACCGCGCCGGTGAAGTCGGTGATGATCTGACCGGCGTAGGCGGCCGAGAACAGCACGATCACGGCGGTGGTCACCACGTACTCGATTGACTCCGAAATTCCGGTGATGAATCCACCCCAGGGGCCGAGCGCGGCTCGAGCGAAGGAGTAGGCACCTCCCGTGTGTGGCATCGCAGCGGACATCTCGCCGATGGAGAAGATCATGGCGAAGTACATGACGATGATGATGATGGTGCCGATCAGCAGGCCGCCCCATCCGGTAGTGGCGAGACCCACATTCCACCCGGAGAAGGCACCGGAGATGACGGCGGCGATGCCGATGCCCCAGAGTCCCCAGAAACCGGCGGTGCGCTTGAGCGATCGTTTCTCGAAGTAGCCGTCTTCGGCCTTCGTGTAGGTGACGCCGGAGACTGTGTTCTTTGACATGCATTCCTCCAGGAGGGGATCGTCGGAAACCGGGCGCGGTAAGCGACCGCATGATGCTTATCCGAGAGCATGGCGTTTATTGGTACTTGTTGTCTACCTTTGGATGTAAACAGTGCGTTACATGCTCTAGCATCGGGGGCACGTCATCATGACGCAATGGTTGGTAAATGCTCGATAAGACGAGGAACTCCTATGGCCGCACGCACGGGAATGCTCACCACTCACCAGCTCAACGAGCTCATCGATGCCGGCACGATCGACACGGTGATCGTGGCGTTCACTGACATGCAGGGGCGCCTGATCGGCAAGCGGGCATCCGCTCGACTGTTCAAGGAGGAGATCAGCAGCCACGGCGCGGAGTGCTGCAACTACCTCCTGGCGGTGGATGTCGAGATGAATACCGTTGACGGCTACCGCATTTCCTCGTGGGAGAAGGGCTACGGCGACATGGCGATGATCCCCGACCTGTCGACCCTGCGACTCGTACCGTGGATCCCGGGAACAGCCCTCGTCATGGCCGACCTCAGCTGGCTCGACGAGCGTCCGGTCGACCCTGCCCCTCGCCAGATCCTCAAGACGCAGATCGCCCGCCTCGCCGACCAGGGCATGATCGCGTGCGTCGGCACCGAGCTCGAGTTCATCGTCTTCGACAACAGCTATCGGGATGCCTGGAGCAGGGGCTATGTGGGCCTCACCCCGGCGAGCGACTACAACATCGACTACGCACTCCTCGCGTCCACGCGAATGGAGCCGTTGCTGCGCGACATCCGCGTGTCCATGGAAGGTGCGGGGCTGTATTGCGAGGGTGTCAAAGGGGAGTGCAATCTCGGGCAGCAGGAGATTGCATTCCGCTATGACGACGCCCTCACGACCTGTGACAACCACTCGATTTACAAGAATGGCGCAAAAGAAATCGCTGATAAGCACGGCAAGGCACTCACCTTCATGGCCAAGTTCAACGAGAAGGAGGGCAACTCCTGCCACATCCACATCTCGTTTCGAGGCACGGACGGAGCTGCGGTCTTCGCCGACGACACCGACCCGCTCGGCATGTCGAAGATGTTTCGTCACTTCCTGGCTGGCCAGCTGAAGACCATGCGCGAACTCACCCTGTTCTTTGCACCCAACATCAACTCGTACAAGCGCTACGTCGAGGGCAGCTTTGCTCCGACCGCGGTCGCCTGGGGGCTCGACAACCGCACGTGCTCGCTGCGCGTCGTCGGGCATGGGCTCGGGATGCGCGTGGAGAATCGCGTGCCCGGCGGAGATGTGAACCAGTACCTCGCCACTGCGGCACTCATCGCCGGTGGGCTCTATGGCATCGAACACGAGCTGGAGCTCGAGCCGATGTTTGAAGGCAATGCCTACGGCGGTGACGCCCCGCGCGTGCCGACCACCCTGCGGGAGGCCGCCGAACTCTTCGGCCAGTCCGAGATTGCGCGGGAGGCTTTTGGTGCGGATGTCGTTGAGCACTACCTGAATAACGCGCGCATTGAGGTGCAGGCGTATGACGCCGCCATTACGGACTGGGAGCGGGTGCGTGGCTTTGAGCGATTCTGAAAATACTGCCTCTGACAACCCGATGTCGCCGGCTCCGTCGGCGCTGGCGTCGCGTGATCGCCACAGCGCCAGCGCGCCGATCATCGGCCTCACCACCTACCTCGAGCAGGCCCAGACCGGTGTGTGGGACGTACAGGCGGCATTTCTCCCGAAGGTCTACTTCGAGGCGATCACGCGTGCGGGCGGTATCGCCGTTCTGCTGCCGCCGCAACCGGTCTCCGACGAAATCGCGAACCGGGTGCTCGACGGCCTCGACGGGCTGCTGATCACCGGCGGAAAAGACGTGGATCCGGCCCGCTACGGCCAGGAGCCGCATCCGACCACTGACATTCCCCGCACCGACCGCGATGCCTGGGAGGACGCGCTGCTCACGGCGGCGATCGCCCGCGAACTGCCATTCCTCGGTATCTGCCGCGGTGCCCAGGTGCTCAATATCGCTCGCGGGGGCACTCTGCATCAGCACCTGCCCGAGGTGATCGGCACCGACAAATACCAGCTCGGTGGCGGCACCTTCGGTCAGGTCGACATCGAAGCCGATGCCGACAGCGTCGTCGGGCGACTCGTGGGCACCGACCCACTCGAGGTTGCCGTCTACCACCACCAGGCCATCGACCGGGTGGGAGACGGACTGCGTATTACGGCTCGCACCGCGGATGGCGTGATTCAGGCCGTCGAACTCGAGGGCGTGCCGTTCGGAGTGGCGGTGCAGTGGCATCCGGAGCAGACCGGAGACGACCTTCGGTTGTTCGCCGGACTCGTGAAAGCAGCCCAGGAGCACAGCTTCTCGAGCGCCAACCTTACGGAGGCCGGGCAATGAGTGGCATCACCCTGATCAACCCCGCAACGGAGCGCGCACTGCAGACCGTTGTGCACACCACCCTCGAGCAAGTGGATGACGCGGTCGCCGATGCCATGTCTGCCCAGCGCGCCTGGGCGGCGCTCCCGCCGGCTGACCGTGCCGCCGCGCTCCGGCGCTTCGCCGCGACCGTCGACGGTGATCTGGAAAATCTTGCCGGCCTCGAAGTGGCAAACTCCGGGCATCCGATCTCGCAGGCGCGCTGGGAGGCAGGGCATGTTCGCGATGTGCTCAACTATTATGCCGCGGCGCCGGAGCGGATGATCGGCAAGACCATCCCGGTGGCCGGCGGCATCGACGTGACCTTCCTCGAGCCGCTCGGGGTTGTCGGCGTCATCGTGCCGTGGAACTTTCCCATGACCATTGCGGCCTGGGGTTTCGCGCCCGCGCTCGCCGCCGGAAACGCTGTGCTGCTGAAGCCAGCGGAATGGACACCGCTCACCGCGATCCGTCTTGGCGAACTGGCCCTCGAAGCGGGCTTTCCGCCCGGACTCTTTCAGGTACTGCCGGGCAAAGGCTCGGTCATCGGCGAGCGGTTCGTGACACATCCAGAGGTACGCAAGGTGGTTTTCACGGGCTCGACAGCGGTGGGAAAGGGCGTGATGGCCGGCTGTGCCGACCAAGTGAAGGCCGTAACGCTCGAGCTCGGTGGCAAGTCGGCAAACGTGGTGTTCGCCGACTCCGACCTCGAGAAGGCCGCGGCGACGGCCCCCTACGCGGTGTTCGAGAACGCTGGCCAGGACTGTTGCGCACGCAGTCGCATCCTGGTGCAGCAGAGCGTCTACGACCGCTTTCTCGAGCTGCTCGAGCCCGCGGTGAAGGGCGTGCGCGTCGGCTCTCCCCTCGCCGACGACACCGAGATGGGGCCGCTGGTCTCTGCGGCGCACCTGGCGAAGGTGCGCTCCTATGTGCCCGATGACTCGCAGGTCGCCTTCCGGGGTAGTGCTCCGGATGGCGCGGGCTACTGGTTCGCCCCGACGGTGCTGCTGCCCAGCTCGCGCTCCGACCGGGTGGTTACGGATGAGATCTTCGGCCCTGTTGTCAGTGTGCTGCCATTCGAGGATGAGGCGGATGCCATCGCTCTCGCCAACGACAGTATTTATGGGCTGAGCGGCTCGATTTGGACGAGAGACGTCGGGCGTGCCATCCGCGTCTCCCGAGCGATCGACAGCGGTAACCTCTCGGTCAATTCGCACTCGTCGGTGCGCTATTCCACTCCGTTCGGCGGGTTCAAGCAGAGCGGCCTCGGGCGCGAGCTCGGGCCGGATGCTGCCCTCGCTTTCACCGAGACCAAGAACGTCTTCATCAGTACCGATTGATTGATGCGCCGGCCGCCACGCGGCCGATATGCGTACAACTCGACCAGCACCAGTCAGGAGCACAGCACATGCCAGTAGCGAAGATCGACCTCACCCAGCGTCTCGCGGGAAAGGTGGCCGTCGTCACCGGGGGAGCAAGCGGAATCGGTCTTGCCACCGCGCGGCGGTTCGCAGCGGAGGGGGCGACCGTGGTGATCGCCGACTTCAACCCGGTGTCGGGTGCGGCGGCCGCTGCCGAGGTCGACGGTCTATTCGTGCAGGTCGATGTGACCGATGAAGCCCAGGTCAACGCCCTGTTCGCAACTGCCAATGAGACCTACGGATCGGTGGATATCGCATTCAACAACGCGGGAATCTCCCCTCCCGATGACGACTCGATCGAGACCACCGAGTTGCCAGCGTGGCAGAACGTGCAGGATGTCAACCTCAAGTCGGTCTACCTGTGCTGCCGGGCAGCGCTCAAGTACATGGTCGCCCAGCAGTCCGGCTCGATCATCAACACGGCCTCGTTTGTCGCGGTCCTCGGGTCGGCGACCAGCCAGATCTCCTACACGGCGTCGAAGGGTGGGGTGCTCGCAATGAGCCGCGAGCTCGGCGTGCAGTTCGCGCGCCAGGGCATCCGGGTGAACGCCCTGTGTCCCGGACCGGTGAATACGCCACTGCTGCAGGAGCTCTTTGCCAAGGACGAGGAGCGCGCCCAGCGTCGCCTGGTGCATATTCCGACGGGCCGATTCGCCGAACCGGAGGAGCTCGCCGCAGCGGTCGCCTTCCTCGCGAGCGATGACTCCTCCTTCGTCACCGGTTCGACATTCCTCGTTGACGGCGGTATCAGCGCGGCGTATGTGACGCCTCTGTAGAGCAAACGACGAGTAATGAGCGACTTCAGTGAGTGACCAGCAATGAGCAACGCAGACAGCGGACTACTGCGAGCGGATGTCGCCGGCGACGCCCTTTTCAGACCCGTGCGAGCTGGCAACGCGTTCGAGGAGACAGTCAGCCGGCTGCTGCAGGCCATCCGCCTCGGGATCGTGCCGCCGGGGGAGGCTCTGCCAGCGGAGCGCGACCTCGCCATACGATTCTCGGTGAGTCGCGATACCGTGCGCGAAGCCATCCGCTCGCTGTCCGATGCGGGCTTTCTCGTCTCGAGGCGGGGACGCTACGGCGGTACTTTCGTGGTGGATGAGCCACCGACGCGGGTCGCCGCCTGCGGGATCGACGGGCTCGTGGCATCCGCACCTCCCACGGCGGAGGAAATCGAGGATGTGCTCGCCCTTCGTGAGATTTTGGAGGTGGGGGCGGCGCGTTCTGCTGCGGGTCGCAGTCTCGTGGCAGGCGATCGCGAGCTGCTGTGGATGCGGCTGGGAGAAACCGCGACGGCGACCGTCGCCGACTACCGGCGGCTCGATTCGCGGCTGCATCTCACCATCGGGGAACTCGTGGGAGCACCGTCGCTCGTGCCGATGATCGCAGAAAACCGAATGCGGGTGAATAGCCTGCTGGATGACATTCCCCTGCTGCAACGGAACATTGAACACTCGAATCAGCAACACGAGCGCATCGTCATCGCCATTCTTACCGGGGATGCCGAGGGTGCTGCGTCTGCGATGCAGGAACATTTGGAAGGGTCGGCAGCGCTGCTACGCGGATTTCTGGCCTGAGGTCGCGCTGGATCTAGGTCGGGGGTCGGTGAGTGCTCATTCACGCTGTCGGGTGTCATCTTCGCATCGTCCCGGGGTCGTGGGCGATGCGAAGATGACCCTTGAGCTGGTGGGCGGGGGCTGGTGGGCGGGGGCTGGTGGGCGGGGGCTGGCGAGTCGGAGCTAAGCGGTCGGAGGTGACTTCGGGGTGCGGGGTGTGGTCGGCGCCTCGGGGCCAGCAGCCTTGGGACCGGCAATTTTTGTGGCGGATGTTTTCTTGGGCGTGACCGGCTCAACCGGCTCAACCGGCTCAACCACTGTGACCGGCCCGACCGGCATGACCTTTGTCGTGGTTGTCTCGGCAGTCGTGTTCGCGGCAGTTGCAGGCGGAGCGGCAGGCGCGGCAGTTGCAGGCGGAGCGGCAGGCGCGGCAGTTGCGGGCGGCTTTGGCGGCTCATTCTTCTGCACATAGAGCTGGGCAGCGCGAGTGGCCACGAGCAGGAACCGCACGAGCAAGAAGATCAGCCCGACCAGGATGGCGAGTGCGAGCAGGGAGAAGAAGCCCCAGAGCACCAATCCGAACAGGCCGAGAATGCCCGGTCCGGTGTCGTGCATCCCCGGAATCAGTGGGTTGATCATCATTATTCCTCTCGCTGGTCGACGGCGCGCGATCGCGCGATTACCGAGTCCACCGCTATGACGACGGTGATGGCCCAGCTCATCCACATGAGGGCGAGCCGCCAGTCGCGCGGACCTTTTCGTGTCGTCTGGAGGGTACCCCACCCACCAAGTACGGCACTAATGAGCGAGCCACTGAAGATATATTTGCGCAACGGATGCCTTTCCGGTCGGTGTTTCCACGGTACTCCGCTGCACAGAGTGCTGCTAAGAATGCTGCACAGAGTGCTGCATTGAGCGTTTTGACGAGTGCCGCGACGAGTGCCGCGACGACTGCCGCGACGAGCAGGGTGACTGAGGGAGGTGGACTGACGTGCGAACCGCGATTCTCGGGGCCGCACTGCTCCTGCTCGGTGGTGTGGCAATAGCCACGGGCATCCTCCCTGCAGCGGATGCCGTGGCTATCGGGCAGCGCGTCTGGCCGATCCTTCTCTTTGTGGTCGCGGTAACCGTGGTCACCGAGCTTGCCGCGGAAGCGGGCCTGTTCCGACTCGTGGCCGAGCAGACCGCCCGCTGGGGCCGCGGCCGGGCCTGGCTGCTCTGGCTGCTTGTACTCGCACTCGCAGTGGTCGGCACGATCTTTCTATCGCTCGATACGACAGCCGTGCTTCTGACCCCGGTCGTGGTGATCCTCGCTCGTCATGCCGGGTTATCCCCGCTGCCGTTTGCTCTCACGACGGTGTGGATGGCGAACACTGCGTCCTTGCTGCTCCCGGTATCGAACCTCACGAACCTCCTCGCCCAACACGAGCTCGGGGGCATTGACCCACTCCAGTTCGCGGCTCTCACCGCGGTACCGGCGCTGATATCGGTGGTGGTGCCCGCGATCATCCTCTTTCTGTTCTTTCGCCGGGAGCTGCTGGTGCGCTACCGAACCGAGCCGATCGATGCACCCAACGACCGGGTACTCCTGATGGCGAGCGGGGTGGTCGTGACGCTGCTGATCCCCGCCCTGGTATCCGGCCTCGACGTCTGGTTACCGACGGTGATCGCGGCTATTGTTCTCGCGGGATTCTTCCTCGTGCGCCGCCGGTCAATTCTGCGATTTGGCCTGCTGCCGTGGCAACTCGTGCTGCTTGCCTGCGGACTCTTCCTCGTCGTGGAGGCAGCCCACTCGCTCGGTCTCGGGATGCTCCTGGCGACGATCTCTGGCACCGGTCATGATCCGCTGAGCCTGCTTCGACTGGCGGGGGTTGCGACCCTCGGTGCCAACGCCATCGATAACCTGCCCGCCTACCTGGCTCTCGAGCCGGTTGCCGGGGATCCGGTTCGCCTCGTCGCACTGCTAATCGGGGTGAACGTCGGTTCGCTCATCACACCCTGGGCGTCGCTTGCCACGTTGCTCTGGCACGACCGCCTCAGGGCGCTGGCTGTCGAGCTCTCCTGGGCACGGTATGCACTGCTCGGACTCGTTGCGGCTCCGGTCACGGTGACCCTGGCGACTCTCGGTCTCGCTCTGACCCAGCGCTGATTTCCCCGGCATTTCCGCTAACTCGGAGCTAGCGCAAAGTTTGCTCCCAAGCCGCGCACAGGACGCCTTAAAGCTGCACAAAATCAGCCCGTTTCGATGTGAGTCTTCACAGGAACACCGAGTGGCCGGTCACCGCCTCTTAGCGTGGATCCCACGCTATCGCCGCTTCAACTTTCCCAGGGGGACTAATGACAACCACGCCACTCAACGAGCGAACCGCTGAAGCTCCTACTACCGTCAACCGCACGGCTGCCATGAGTCGTCGCATCGCCGCCGGGCTCGGGCTCGCCACGATTGGCGCGATTCACATTCTCGACCTTCCCGGGAAGCTTGCCGAGACGCCGTACCTCGCGATCATGTACATCATTTTGATCATCGGGGCCTTCGTGCTGACAGAGCGGCTTTTCGTCTCGGGATCACGGATCGACTTCATTGCGGCGGCTGCGCTGTCGGCCGCAGTTATCGTGGCATTCACGATCAACCGCACCGTCGGGATGCCGGCAGCCACCGGCGACATCGGCAACTGGCTCGAGCCCCTCGGCCTGCTCTCCCTCGTGGTCGAGGCCTTCGTTCTCTGGCAGTGCATCGCCGCGATCGTCGGACTGTCCCGCACACCGCGCCAGAGCTAGAGCCAGTCGCGCTTCTTGAACTGCAGATAGAGCCCGAGGGATGCGACGGCGATCAGCCCGAGCGACATCCAGGTACCCCATGCAGTGCCGAAGCCGATAAATGCCAAGTTCTGACCGAAGAATCCTGTGATGGCGGTCGGAACGGCAATGATGGCTGCCCAGCTCGTCACCTTTTTCATGATCAGGTTCATCCGATTGCTCTGGATGCTCAGGTTCGTGTCGAGGATCGTCGAGACGAGATCACGCAGGGATTCCGTCCACTCGCTCGCTCGCAGCACATGGTCGTAGACGTCTTGAAAGTAGGGCGTCATTTCCATGTCGAAGGTGTGGAGATCACGACGCAGCACCGTGTTTACCACCTCGCGCATCGGCAGCACCACGCGGCGCAACAGCACTAGTGACTTGCGAAATTCGAAGGAGCGGCGCTGCACCTCTTTGTCACGGGGGCGATCGTCGAACAGGGCATCCTCGAGCTCTTCGGAGGCAGTGTCCAACTGCTGCACTGTCTCGAAGTGGCCATCGACGATCTCGTCGAGCAGTCCCCACAGCAGGTAGGACACGCCGTGCTTTGCGAGATCCCTGTCACTGTCCCAGCGCTCGACGACCCTGGTCATGTCGAAGTCCGGACCGTGCACCGTCACGAGCGCGTGCGGAGTGATGAAGGCCTTGATCTCGTGGGTCTCCAACTCCCCGGTTGCGGTGTCGAGGCTGACAGCGTAGGCGGCAAGAAACAGGTGCGTGTCGTAGCGGTCGAGCTTCGGTCGCTGGGATGAATGCACGGCATCCTCCACCGCAAGCGGGTGCAGTCCGAGTTCCTCGCTGATGGTCGCAAGATCCGCCTCGCTCGGAGATAAAAAATCCGCCCAGACGGTGCAGCCTTTTTCGAGGATGTGGTCGGAGATGTCCTCGACCGGGAAGCTCTCCGTCTTCAGCGCGCCGTGGCTGTACAGCCGAGTAGTCACCATCGGGCAATGCTAGTTGGGCACGGTGCGGTAAACTCCACGACACAGTGACTCCTCCGACGCGCGGCACCTACAGCTTCGTTGTCGTGTCCAATCGCCTTCCGGTCGATCGGGTGATTGGCACCGATGGCGCCGGGAGTTGGAGCCGTTCTCCCGGCGGGTTGGTCACTGCTCTCGAGCCGGTTATGAAGCAAAACGAGGGCGCCTGGATCGGCTGGGGCGGTCAACCGGACCTCGAGCTCGACCCGTTCGAGAGCGACGGAATCCACATCATTCCGGTGATGCTGAGCGTTCTCGAGATCGAGCGCTATTACGAAGGCTTCTCCAACGACACCCTCTGGCCGCTCTATCACGATGTGATCGCGCCCCCGAGTTACAGCCGTGAGTGGTGGGACAGCTATGTCGAGGTCAACCAGCGGTTCGCGGATGCTGCGGCGAAGGCAAGCGCGCCGGGAGCGGTGGTCTGGATTCAGGATTATCAGCTGCAGCTCGTGCCGAAGCTGCTGCGCACGATGCGTCCTGACCTGACGATCGGCTTCTTCAACCACATCCCTTTCCCGCCCTACGGCATCTACTCGCAGCTGCCGTGGCGCACCCAGATAATCGAGGGACTTCTCGGAGCAGATGTGATCGGCTTTCAGCGGGTCGCCGACGCCAGCAACTTTCAGCGCGCGGTGCGCCGCCTCAAGGGTTACTCCACGAAGGGGTCCCAAGTGGAGGTGCCGCTCGTCGATGCCTCGCCCGGGGTGCGGGTGTTCGGGGAGATCACGCGCCAGGGCTCGTTTCGCACGGTGGTCGCCCGCGCGTTTCCCATCTCGATCGACAGCGCGAGTTTCGAAGAACTCGCCCGAAGCCCTGAGGTGCAGGAGCGGGCGAAGCAGATCCGGATCGAGCTCGGTAGCCCGCGCACGGTGATGCTCGGAGTCGATCGGCTCGACTACACCAAGGGCATCACGCACCGGCTCAAGGCGTATGGCGAGTTGCTGGCCGAGGGTCGGCTGAGCGCCGAGGATGTCACGATGGTGCAGGTTGCCAACCCCAGCCGCGAGCGGGTGCAGGCGTATATGGCGCTGCGCGACGAGATCGAACTGACCGTCGGTCGCATCAATGGGGACTACGGCACGATCGCGCACGTACCGATCAGCTACCAGCATCACGGCTTTCCCCGCAATGAGATGGTGGCGCTCTACCTGGCCGCCGACGTGATGCTGGTGACTGCGCTTCGGGATGGAATGAACCTCGTGGCAAAGGAGTACGTCGCCTGCCGCTTCGACGACGATGGCGTGCTCATCCTCAGTGAGTTTGCGGGGGCCTCGGACGAGTTGAAGCGCGCGCTGCTGGTCAATCCGCACGATATCGACGGGGTGAAGGACGCCATCATGCAGGCCATCTCGATGCCGAAGGGCGAACGGACTGCGCGGATGCGGTCGCTGCGCAAACGAGTGCTTGAGCATGATGTCTCGCGGTGGTCGCGCGAATTTCTCGGAGTGCTCGGGAGCCGGGCGCACCACGGATCCGAGGGTCACGAGCGCGTCTGATGGTCGATGTTGACACCCCGCCCAATTTCTCCCGCCTTCCCGAGCCGTTCATCGGGGCGCTTCGCGAGCTTGCCCGCACCCGCCGACTGCTTGTCGCTCTCGACTTCGACGGCACGCTCGCACCGGAGGTGGATGTTCCGGAACGGGCTCGCGCGCTGCCGGAGGCTCGTGCGGCCGTGCTTCGCCTCAACGACATGCCCAACACGCGGGTGGCACTCGTCTCCGGGCGCGCGCTGGACAGTCTGATTTCGGTCTCTGACCTGCCAGACAGCGTGCTGCTCGTCGGCTCGCATGGCATCGAGCTGCGGCTCGATAAGCCCGGGGACAGCGTCACCCTCAATACCATCGAGTTTGAGCGCATCGACGTGCTCGGCGAGGTGCTTACTGAGGTCGCCAAATCCTTCGATGAGGTCTGGCTCGAGGAGAAACCGGCCGGCTTCGCTCTCCACACTCGCCTCGCCTCGGAGCACAACAGCCGGATCGCCCATTTAGTCGCGCGCAGCGAGACCGCTGCGGAGCTCGACGACCTCACGATCCGCAGCGGCAAGGATGTGCTCGAGTTCTCGGTGCGATCCACCAACAAGGGCGAGGCTATCGAGCATCTGCGCACCTACACGAACGCCACTGCGGTCTTTTATGCTGGCGACGACGTGACAGACGAGGATGCCTTCGCGGCCCTCGGTGCGGATGATGTCGGCCTCAAAAGCGGCTCGGGATCGACCCTCGCAAACTTTCGGGTCGGCGGCCCGATCGATGTCGCCAGGGCGATCAATCTGCTCGCGGATCTCCGCGAGGGCGATGTACACGAGCAGTAGTGGGCGTGACGCCCTCACTCTTCGCGGCGGCCTCACGGCACCGATGGAGCTAATCCACTGGCGGCGACGTTCTAGACTCTGATACATGCCCGAAACAGTCGACTGGAAACCCCGTTCTCGCGTCGTAACCGATGGCCTCGAAGCCACGACGTCTCGCGGCATGCTGCGCGCTATCGGCATGGGTGACACCGACTGGGAGAAGCCGCAGATCGGCATTGCCAGCTCGTGGAACGAGATCGGCCCGTGCAACCTCAGTCTCGATCGCTTGGCAAAGGCCGCGAAAGAGGGCGTGCACTCCGGCGGAGGCTATCCGTTGCAATTCGGCACTATCTCCGTCTCCGATGGAATCTCGATGGGTCATGAGGGAATGCATTTCTCCCTGGTGAGCCGCGAGGTGATCGCCGACTCCGTCGAAGTGGTCATGCAGGCCGAGCGCCTCGACGGCTCGGTGCTGCTGGCCGGCTGTGACAAGTCCATCCCCGGCATGTTGATGGCCGCCGCGCGCCTCGACCTCGCCTCGGTATTCCTGTATGCCGGCTCCATCGCTCCCGGCTGGGTGAAGCTCAGTGACGGAACCGAGAAGGACATCACCATCATCGACTCCTTCGAAGCGGTTGGCGCCGTTCAGGCCGGCACGATGTCGGTGGAGGACGCCAAGCTGATCGAGTGCGCCTTCGCTCCCGGCGAGGGTACCTGTGGAGGCATGTACACCGCTAACACGATGGCGAGCGTTGCCGAGGCGCTCGGAATGAGCCTGCCGGGGTCGACCAGCCCCGCGTCGGCAGATCGTCGCCGCGATAACTTCGCGCACCGTTCCGGCGAAGCTGTGGTGGGAATGTTGCAGCGCGGGCATACTGCCCGCGACATCCTCACCATGAAGGCGTTTGAAAATGCGATCGCGGTCGGGATGGCCCTTGGCGGTTCAACCAATATCGTGCTTCATCTCCTTGCCATCGCAAACGAGGCCGAAGTGCCACTCACCCTCGCGGACTTCAACCGCATCGGAGACCGGGTGCCCCACATTGCCGATGTGAAGCCATTCGGCAGGTTCGTCATGAACGACGTTGACCGCCACGGGGGCGTGCCGGTACTGATGAAAGCGCTGCTGGATGCCGGACTGCTGCACGGAGATGCGCTGACGGTGACCGGCAAGACAGTGGCCGAGAACCTGGCGGAGTTGAACCCCGGTCCGCTCGACGGCACCGTCTTGCGCACGCTGGACAACCCATTCCACGCCACGGGCGGACTCACCATCCTGCATGGGTCGCTCGCTCCCGAAGGCTCGGTTGTGAAGACGGCCGGATTCGACTCGACGCTGTTCGAGGGCCCGGCTCGCGTGTTCGAGCGGGAGCGGGCCGCGATGGATGCTCTTGAAGCGGGCACGATCACGAAGGGCGACATCGTCGTCATCCGCTATGAAGGACCCAAGGGTGGGCCGGGTATGCGCGAGATGCTCTCGATCACCGCTCGGATCAAGGGAGCTGGGCTCGGTAAGGATGTACTACTCTTAACAGACGGTCGATTCTCAGGCGGCACAACCGGACTGTGCATCGGCCACATAGCACCCGAAGCGGTGGACGCAGGTCCCATTGCCTTCGTGCGCGATGGTGATCTCATACGGGTCGATATCGCTGCTCGATCCCTCGATTTACTTGTCGACGAGACTGAGCTAGCCGCTCGCCGCTCTGGCTGGGCTCCGCTTCCCCCGCGCTATACCCGTGGCGTCCTCGCAAAATACTCGAGGCTCGTGCACTCTGCCTCAGAGGGCGCAATCACGGGCTGACAGCCGTACGAGTCAGCCCGCCCCACACTATTCGCACTCCATACCTCGCAAGGAATATTCAATGTCCACGGAAACTTTTCCCTTGCCAGCAGCACCAACCAAGAAAGTCGCAGAGCCCGAGATCCTCACCGGATCGGGCGCGATCCTTCGCTCACTAGAGAATCTCGGCGTCACGGATGTCTTTGGCCTGCCCGGCGGCGCCATCATGCCGTTTTACGACGAGTTGATGTCATCGACCGGCATCCGTCACATTCTCGTGCGCCACGAGCAGGGCGCCGGCCACGCTGCGGAGGGCTACGCGTCTTCTACCGGTCGACTCGGTGTCTGCATCGCAACCTCGGGCCCGGGCGCCACCAACCTCGTGACCGCGATCGCGGACGCCTACATGGACTCCGTGCCGATGCTCGCGATCACCGGTCAGGTCTTTTCCACGCTGATGGGAACCGATGCATTCCAGGAGGTCGACATCGTGGGAATCACGATGCCGATCACCAAGCACTCCTTCCTCGTGACGAGGCCGGAAGACATCCCAGCCACCATCGCAGCCGCCTACCAGATCGCGATGACCGGCCGCCCCGGCCCAGTGCTGGTGGACGTCACCAAGGACTGCCAGCAGAACAAGGCCCCATTCATCTGGCCGCCGAAGGTCGACCTTCCCGGTTACCGTCCGGTGCAAAAGGCCCACGGAAAGCAGATCCAGGCGGCCGCGCAGCTGCTCGCGGAATCGAAGCGTCCGGTCTTCTACGTTGGTGGCGGTGTGATCCGGGCCAAAGCATCCGCTGAGCTGCTCGAGCTTGCCGAGCTGGTAGGGGCACCGGTCGTCACGACGCTGATGGCCCGTGGAGCCTTCCCCGACTCAAACCCGCTCAACCTGGGCATGCCGGGGATGCACGGCACGGTTCCCGCTGTTCTGTCCCTCCAGGAAGCCGACCTTCTCATCTCTCTCTGCGCCCGCTTCGATGACCGAGTCACCGGCAAGCCGAGCGAATTTGCGCCGAACGCGAAGGTCGTACACGTTGACATCGATCCGGCCGAGATCTCTAAGATCCGCTTCGCTGATGTCCCCATCGTCGGCGATGCCAAGGAAGTCATCGCCGATTTCACCCTCGCTTACCGCGAGGCGATCAAGACCACGCCGTCTGATTTGACCGAGTGGTGGCAACGTCTCAACCTGCTGCGCGCTCAATACCCGCTCGGCTACGACGAGCCGGAAGACGGCCTGCTCTCACCGCAGTACGTGATCCAACGCATCGGCCAGCTCACCGGACCGGAAGCGATCTACGCGTCCGGCGTCGGGCAGCACCAGATGTGGGCGGCGCAATACATCAAATACGAGCGCCCCAATTCCTGGCTCAACTCGGGAGGCGCCGGGACCATGGGTTACGGTGTGCCCGCGGCGATGGGAGCAAAGGTCGCCGAACCCGACCGCACGGTTTGGGCGATCGACGGTGACGGATGTTTCCAGATGACAAATCAGGAGCTCGCCACCTGCACGATCAACAAGATCCCGATCAAGGTCGCGATCATCAACAATTCCTCCCTCGGCATGGTGCGCCAGTGGCAGACCCTCTTCTATGACGGCCGCCACTCGTTCACCGACCTGAACACGGGCCATGACACGGTGATGATCCCGGACTTTGTGAAGATGGCTGACGCGTATGGCGCTCTCGGCATCCGGGTGCGCAAGAAGGAAGACGTGGATGCGGCGATCCTTCTCGCGAACGAGACGAATGATCGCCCAGTGGTGATCGACTTCATCGTGAGCCCGCATTCGATGGTCTGGCCGATGGTGCCGCAGGGCGTTGGCAACTCCAACGTGCAGTACGCGAAGGATCATGCACCGTCGTGGGATGAGGACTAGGCAGATGACGCACGTTCTTTCTCTTCTGGTCGAGGACAAACCCGGGCTCCTCACCCGCGTCGCCGGCTTGTTCGCCCGCCGCGGCTTCAACATCGAGAGCCTCGCGGTCGGGGCGAGCGAGATCCCCGGACTCTCCCGCATCACCGTGGTGGTGGATGTTGAAGAGCTGCCGCTCGAGCAGGTGACCAAGCAGCTCAATAAGCTGGTGAACGTGATCAAGATCGTCGAGCTGGATCCGGTTCAGACCGTCGAGCGGGAACACATGCTGATCAAGGTGCGCGTCGACAACACCACCCGCAGCCAGATTCTCGAAGCTGCCACACTGTTTCGGGCGCGCATTGTGGATGTCGCAACCGACGCCCTCGTGATCGAGGTCACCGGTGATACGGCAAAGGTGGAGGCACTGCTGAGGGTGCTCGAGCCCTACGGGATCAAGGAAATCGCGCAGTCCGGCCTTCTCGCGATCGGTCGCGGATCCAAGAGCATCACCGAGCGGGTCTTCAAAAATTGACGGCCGACAAGCGCCGTCGGATCGAGTGGGCCGCTCGCGGCCGAATAGAGATTTCAACCAAAAGAAACACTGCACCACGAAACCGCCGGTTTCGGTAGGGCTCTTTCGGGTCCGATGCAACCGGCAGAAAGCGAAATGGGAATCAAGTGACCGAAATCTTCTACGATACGGATGCCGACCTCGCCCTGATTCAGGGTAAGAAAGTTGCTGTCATCGGCTACGGCTCGCAGGGCCATGCGCACGCGCTCAACCTGCGCGACTCCGGAGTCGAGGTCGTCGTCGGCCTCAAGCCAGATTCCAAATCGGTCGTCAAGGCGCAGGAGGCGGGCTTCACCGTGTTGCCGTCCGCCGAGGCCGCCGCGTGGGCAGACGTGATCGTCATCCTCGCGCCTGACCAGCACCAGCGTGGACTCTATGCCGCCGACATCCAGCCCCACCTCGTCGCCGGTAACGCCATCCTTTTCGGTCACGGCTTCAACATCCGCTTCGGCTACATCACCGCGCCGGAGGGCGTCGATGTGATTATGGTTGCCCCCAAAGGACCGGGCCATACCGTGCGTCGTGAGTTCGAAGCTGGGCGTGGCGTGCCCGTCATCGTCGCAGTTGAACAGGATGCCTCGGGCCAGGCCTGGCAGCTCGCCTGGTCGTACGCCAGGGCGATCGGTGGACTGCGCGCCGGTGGCATCAAGACCACCTTCACCGAAGAAACCGAAACCGACCTGTTCGGCGAACAGGCCGTGCTCTGTGGCGGCGTTTCGCAGCTCGTGCAGTACGGTTTCGAGACCCTCACCGAGGCGGGCTACCAGCCGCAGATCGCCTACTTCGAGGTGCTCCACGAGCTCAAACTCATCGTCGATCTCATGTGGGAGGGCGGCATAGCGAAGCAGCGCTGGAGCGTCTCCGACACTGCCGAGTACGGCGACTACGTCTCCGGCCCGCGCGTGATTGACCCTCACGTGAAGGAGAACATGCAGGCCGTGCTCGCCGACATCCAGTCCGGTGCCTTCGCCGAGCGTTTCATTGCGGACCAGGATGCCGGAGCATCCGAGTTTCTCGAATTGCGCGCCAAGGGTGCTGCTCACCCGATCGAGGCCACAGGCAAGGAGTTGCGTGCGCTCTTCGCCTGGAAGCAGGTCGACGCGGACTACGTCGACGGCAGCGCTGCGCGCTAACTTCGCTCCGCAGGGACCCCGGTCACTCGACCGGGGTCTTCTCGCTGCCTCCCGCATTCGCCGGGTATGTGCCACGGTTGCCATGGGTCTGGTGCTGCTCTACGTGCTGATCGACGTCGTGCTGCAGTTCCTTCCGCCGCACTATTGCGTGATTTCGGATGCCGAAAGTAACCTCGCTGTCGGCCCGTTTGGCTGGGTGATGAACCTCAACTTCCTGGCCAGGGCGCTGATGAGCGGATGTGTCGTGGTGGCGGTCGCGCTCACGGCTCCCGCCTCACGATTGCGACGAGTCGGCTCGGTGTTACTCGCGATTGGGGGACTGTGCTCAGCGGCACTAGTGTTCTTCCCCGCGGATGTCAACCTCCCGGGCGAGTTCGGCATGACCCCGCGAACGACTGTCGGGCTCGTGCATGTGGTGTTTGCGACATCCGGATTTCTCGTCGTTATTGCGGCCATGACGTTGCTCACCCTGTGGATCGGGCGCCGGCGTCTCGTAATGGGCTTCTTCGTGGTGGCGCTGGCTGGCCTCGGCTTACTCACGGTGAGCCTCATCGTCCTGCCTCAGGTGGTTGGGCTCACCGAGCGGCTCTGTCTGGTCGGGATCCTCGGCTGGACTTTCGCGCTGTGCCTCGAGCTGCGCCGGCTCGGGCTGCAGCGGCTTGACGGCACGAAAGCTGCTGTGCGGTCGCGGTGGTGAGATCTGCGGAGAAGAGCTCGTAAGAGCGGCCCTGCGAGGGAATTGCCGGCGACCGGTTCGGGCATCAAGCCCCTCCGAATCGTTCGGTTTTCACACGCTCTGGATCGTGCCCGAGAGCGACGAGGTGGTTCGCCACTGTTTCGACGAAACCGGTGGGCCCGCAGACGAATACCGCCGGGGAGAGCGAGGCCGCGAAGGCGGATGCCGAGAGGTCGGCGCGTGCGATGCGGCCGGCCTGCCGTGGCCATCCGTCGGGTGCGTGCCTGGTGTACGCCCAGGTGACCTCGAGATGGGCGGTGGGCGTCTCCAGCTCGGAACGGAAGAATGCGTCGTCCGGGGTGCGCACCGAGTAGAGCAGGCGGAATGGCGCGGTGCTGCCTGAGGCGGCATGGGACCGGATCATCGCCATCAGCGGCACAATCCCGGAGCCTCCACCGATCAACTGCACCGGTTCGGTCTGCGTCGGCTTCCAGACGAACCAGCCGCCGAGGGGACCGCGCAGTTCGATCTCGTCCCCGGGCAGAAGGTCATCGACCAGGTAGGGAGAGACCTCCCCGGTGGGGAACCGATCGACCGCGAGCTGCACCCGGTCAGACGGCCCTGCCGACGCGATCGAATAGGAGCGCACTGCCTGGTAGCCGTTGGGCGCGGTGAGTCGAACATCCGCGTGCTGCCCGGCGATATTGCCGCCCCAGCCCGGCACGTCGAGCACGATGCTGCGCGCGGTGGGTGTTTCGACAGCGGTCGAGACGACCACTCCCACATGCCAGAGCCCGATTCGGTGCGGAGGTGCGTCGCGGGTCTCTCGTTCGGTTACCACCAGCTGCTCACCAATAGCGCTGCTCGAGCCACGGATCGCCGTACATGTTGTACCCGTTCTGCTCCCAGAACCCGGGTTCGTCGGTCGGCATCATCTCGATGGAGTGGATCCACTTGGCACTTTTCCAAAAGTAGAGGTGGGGGATGAGCAGCCGCGCCGGACCGCCGTGTTCGGCATCGAGGGGCTGGCCGTCGAACTCCAGTGCGATCCACGCCTTGCCGCCGAGAATATCGGCGAGGGGGAGATTGGTCGTGTAGCCACCGTAGGAGTGAGCCATGACGTACCGGTCGGTGGTCGAGACATCCGCGAACAGAGTGTCGATTGAGACCCCGCGCCAGCGTGTGCCGAACTTCGACCAGCGCGTCACACAGTGGATGTCCGTATCGATGGTCTCGATCGGCAGCGCGTTCAGCTCGTCCCAGTTCCAGGTATGGAGGGTCGCATCGTCAGTGCGGATGCCGAACTGCCAGTCTGCGGTCTTCACGTCTGGGGTGGGGCCGGCTGACAGAACCGGGAAGTCCGTGGTGAGGTACTGGCCGGGCGGAAGCTGCGGGTTGTGTTCGCGACTGCGCCCGGTGAAACCACGAGAGATTACTGCCATGAGAGGTTCCTTCTGTTGCTTCAAGACTATCGATCGTTACTGCTCGCGATCGAGGCCGCCCATGCGCTCGAGCACCGCGTGCACCAGCTCGATTTCGGCATCCGGGGTGATGTGATGGTTGAGGTAGATGCCCTCGAGCCAGGAGAGCACTTCGTCGCGTTCGAGTCCGACGGCCGACCAATCGACATCCTGTTCGGCGGATGTCACCGGCTCGCCCGTCACCGGATCGAGCCAGGCCCGCGCGATGGTGCGATCGGGGGCGGCGCCATCCACCGGATTCCAGAGCAGGGCGATTGGATGGTTGTCACCGTCGACATGGTCCTGGCTGACACCGCCGGATCCGAGCCAGGGCAGGGTGAGGATCTCGCCCTCGATCTCCACCTCGATGAGGTCGAGTTGGGTTGGCTCGGTCTCGCAGACATAAAGCGGATAGCCCTCCTCGTGCCACGCTGCCGCCTCCTCGATGTCTTCCATGAGCTCGGGCATCCGTTCGAAGAAGTTGCTGGCCAGCGCAGTCGACCACTCGAGCAGCACTGCCGTGTCTAAATCTCTCCACGGGCTGTTCTCGCTCGGTTCGCCGCCCGCACCGTGGAAGTGGTGGGTGGCACCGGATGCGTCGAGGTCGAGATGAAGCTGTCCCTCGTCGTATCCGACATAGAGAGACACGAGATTCTCGTCGTCCTGCCATTCGGCGAAGATTTCCGGTTCGCGCAACGCCAGCGGCAGGGTGATCTTCGCCGCACGCTTATCGCCGAGGTCGAAGACCGCCTGAAAGATGGAATTTGGCAGGCGCAGCGTTTCGTCGGGCATGTGCTTACTCTCCCACGCTCCCGCCCGGGTGAATATCGCCCCAACCCGGTCACGTAGTCTGAATGAATGGTTTCCCTTGCACTCGGCATCCCCGGGATCCGGCGCGACCCCGCCCAACTGCCGCCAACCGTCGGGCGTCCGGATACTCCCGGCCTCATCGATACGTTCGGCCGTACCGCACGGGATCTTCGTATCTCGATCACCGAGAAGTGTTCGCTGCGCTGCACCTATTGCATGCCGGAAGCGGGGCTTCCGGCGATCGCGCGCGAGAACCTGCTTACGGCCACCGAAATCGCGCGTCTCGTCGCTATCGCCGTACGGGACCTCGGGGTACACGACATCCGTTTTACCGGTGGCGAGCCGCTCATGCGGGCCGACCTCGCGGAGATCATCCGGCAGTCGGCTGCTGTCGCGCATCTCCCCGGGGGCGGGATGGCATCGATCTCGATGACGACCAACGCCATCGGGCTCGACCACCGCATCCACGAGCTGGTGGAGGCCGGGCTCACCCGCATCAACATTTCACTCGACACGGTGGACCGTGACCACTTCGCCAGGCTCACCCGGCGTGACCGGCTTCCCTCGGTGTTCGCGGGCATCCAGGCGGCGAAGGATGCCGGACTCACGCCGCTCAAGATCAATGCTGTGCTCATGCGCGACACCCTCGCCGGGGCTGCCGACCTGCTTCAGTGGTGCCTCGCAAACGGTGTACGACTGCGTTTTATCGAGCAGATGCCGCTCGATGCCGATGAGGCCTGGGCGCGCGACAACATGGTCGATGCCGCGGAGCTGCTCGCGGTGCTCGGCACACGTTTCACTCTGAGCCAGCCGCACCGCGATGATCCCTCGGCACCCGCAGAGGAGTGGACCGTGGACGGCGGACCGGCCACCGTCGGCATCATCGCCTCGGTGACCCGCTCGTTCTGCGAGGCCTGCGACCGCACCCGCGTGACTGCCGAGGGCACTGTGCGCTCATGCCTGTTCGGTGACGATGAGACCGACCTGCGGGCGCTGTTGCGCAATGGATCCGATGACGCGACGATCGCCAAGTGGTGGCGTGCCGCACAGTGGGGCAAGCAGTCCGGGCACGGCATGGATCGGGCCGACTTCGTGCGTCCGCAGCGCAGCATGGGGGCCATCGGTGGCTGAGGCATCCGAAGTCCTGGTTCGCTATTTCGCCTCCGCGGCCGAAGCGGCTGGACGCGAGGAAGAGCGTCTTCCTGCCGTCGCAACGGTCGGGCACCTGCGCGCGGTGCTCGTTGAGCGGTACGGCGAGGCGATGACCCGGGTGCTGGCATCCGGATCATTCCTCGTCGACGGCGTGGTCAGTCGAGAGGATTCGAGAGCGGTCGGCACGCGCATCGACGTTCTGCCGCCCTTCGCCGGGGGCTGATTCCCGCCTCAACCGGTGAGACAAGCCTTTATTCGTTGATGAGCCCTTATTCGTTGACGAGCACAGGCACGCCGACCGAGGCAGATGCGGTGCGTCCAGCAAACTCTGCAGGCACAGTTGCCTGGAACGGGATGGATTCAACGGGTGTTCCCGTCACCGGGTCCGTCGGCCCGTCGTGAACCGCGTGGTACACGAATCGCTCGATACCGAGGAAGGCTCCACCGGCGTCGTAGAACCCCGCGATCACCTCCAGGTCGAGCACAGCGCTCACGTCGCTCGTGACGCGCAGTGACCCCCGCACGGTGGTGCCGTCGAACGCGAGGCCGTCGAGGGCCAACCTGTCGTCGAATGGCCCAGCGGCCTGGCGCACCTCGCCGGGTCGCGGGTGGAGGAGACGGATGCTGGTGAGCTCCGGTGCGCCGCTGGCCGCCGCGAGTCCGGGAAGAGTCATCTTCACAGCATTCGTCGGCAGGGGAGTTGTGGCGTCGGAGCGGGACATCGTCGTCACGCCGATCGCGATCGAACCGGCGATTACGACAGCCGCGGCTGCGATCGCGATGACGATGATCGGGCGAGTTCTGTTCATAGTGGTCTTCCTTGGAGGAGGATATGCGGTTCGGGCCGAGGACACTGCATCCCCGGCCCGGACCGTGGTGGTCGCTGACTACTTGGTGATGCGGAGCGCGTGACCGACGATGTCGAACAGGGCGATGTTGTCGATCGTGCCCTGGACCTGGTCGGAACCGGGTCCGGAGGCGTAGACCGGCACATCTGCACCGGTGTGGTTACCCGACAGGTAGGTCAGCCAAAGGCCGGCCTCGGGGGATCCGTCGACGACCCCGGCCGGGTCACTCGGGATGCGGAACGTCGCCGGGGCGAAATTCTTGGGGTTTGCAGCGCCGGAGCCGTTGATGATTCCGGTCGAGCGGGTCGGATCCACCAGGTTTCTCGGTCGGGTCGGTGAAGAGTTGTTCGCGGTGTTGCCGGAGTCCACGTTCGCCGGGGGCGTGGCCGCCTCGGCGTTGGTGAAGGTGCCCTTCTCGATGATGTTGAAGCCAGCGCACTCGTGGTCGGCGGTGACGATAACAAGAGTGTTGCCGTCCTTCGCCGCAAACTCTTTCGCAACCTTCACCGCATCATCGAAGGCCTTCATCTCGCCGAGGGTCTGCGCCGCATCATTGGCATGGGATCGCTTATCGATGAGCGCACCCTCGATCTGCAGGTAGAAGCCTTTGCTGCTGCCCTGGTCTTTGGTGGTGCCCTTCTGCGTGAGCAACTCGAGCGCCTTGCTCGTCATCTCGGGCAGGGTGGGCTCCTGCGCCTGCACAGAGCTTGGATTGTCCTGCTTGGCCTTCTCGATCGTGAGGTTGCCACGGTTGAACAGGCCGAAGACCTTCTGGCCCTGAGCGGATGCGAGGTCCGCCTTTGTTGCGATTCTCTGGCTGGTCGGAGAGCCAAGTACGGTGTAGCCCTGGTCCTTCAGCGCGGTCTCGTCGGCGGCGTCGAACCGGCCGAGTCCACCACCGAGGATCACGTCGGCGGTGCCGTTTCGGGCGATCTGGTCGGCGATCGGGGTAACCCGGATGTCGCTGGTCGGCAGCGCCTTACCGGTGATGGCGAGGTCCTGGCAGGCGGCGTCGGAGTAGACCGGGCCCTGGCATCCGCGGGCAAGAGCGTGGCTCATCTGGCCAGCCGGAGTCGCATCAGTGACCTCTGCGGTCGAGACGTTGCCGGTGCGAAGGCCCGCTTTCTTGGCGAGTTCCATGATCGTCGGCATGACTGTGCCGGTGGCATCGACCCCGAGGGCGGCGTTATAAGTCTTGACACCGGATGACCACGCGGTGGCGGCGGAGGCGGAGTCGGTGACCGGGTTGGGCTGGAAGTTCTTCGCGCCGGGCTGGCCCGAGAGTTTCTCGACGGCGTAGGTGCTGATGAAGCCCTGCGATGGGAGGGTCTCCATCGCGAGCTTTCCATCGCTGCCGTAATAGCGTTCGCGCGCGGCGGTGACGTGGGTGCGACCCATGCCATCACCGAGCAGGTAGATCACATTCTTGGTGCGACCTTCGGTCTCGCCGGTATGACCGTTAGCGGATGCCACCCCGGCGGTTCCGGCGATCACCGCGGTTGCCACGAGCGCGGCGATGAGTGTGGTGGAGGTGAGAACAGGGATTCGTCGTCGCATGAGTATTCTCCTCAGGTCTGCTGGACTGTGGCGGCGCCAGACTGCGACACCACGTCAGTACGGTAGACGACCTGAATGACCCCCAAATGATCGGAAGGTTAACGGCGGACGGCGGAGTGTCGAGCGCGATTCAACCCGGGCTTCGATTCTGACTAATGTGTGCTGGACGCTACAGCCCGACCCATTGGGAGACACCGTCAGCAAGCTGCTGGCGCTTCCAGATCGGCACGGTCTGCTTGATCAGGTCGACGAGGCGCTCGCAGGCGGCGAAGGCCTCCCCGCGGTGGGCGGCGGCGACGGCGGCGACGAGCGCGACATCCCCGACGACGAGCGGGCCGACCCGGTGGGCGGCGGCCACGCGCAGGCCGCTCTCGGCGGCGATCGTCTCGCAGCAGTCCCGCAAAAAATGGGCGGCATCCGGATGCGCGGAGTATTCGAGCGAGGTGACGGCGAGACCGTGATCGTGGTTGCGCACGATGCCGCGGAAGGTCACGAGGGCGCCATTGGTGGCGTCCATCACGAAGTCTTCGATGGCGGTGGCGTCGATGGGCTCGGCGGAGATGATCGCGAGAATACTGTCACTCATGAGGGCCACCCCCGGCGATCTGTGCGACGAGATGCCCGAGCAGGCCGTCGAGCACGGCGAGGCCGTCGCGCACCCCGCCTGGGGACCCCGGAAGATTCACTATGACCGTGCCGTTCGCGGTGCCGGCGACCGCGCGACTGAGCGCCGCCGTGGGTGTTGCAACACGTCCGCGCGCCCGAATCTCCTCGGCAATACCCGGTAGTTCCCGGTCGATGAGGGCGAGGGTTGCTTCCGGGGTTCGGTCCGTGGGGCTGAGCCCGGTGCCGCCGGTCGTCAGGATCACGGAGGGAGCGGATGCCACCGCCCGCGCCAGTTCGCCGGCAATGTCTGCGTCGGCCACGACGGTCACCGCGTCGACCGCGAAGCCGTGCTCGACAAGCCAGGCGGCGATGACCGGACCGGTAGTGTCGACGCGCGTTCCGGCGGCGCCCGCGGTGGAGGCGACGACGACGGCTGCGGTGCCTGTTCTCAGCGCAAGCGGTGCGATAACGCCGTCGCGTGTCCAGTGCCCGCGCTTGCCACCCGTCTTCGACTCGAGTCGGATCTCTCCCAGCACTGCGGCCGGGTCCACGGCCTTCACCATGTCGTGGAGGGTGAGTCCGGCGATGGCGACCGCGGTGAGCGCTTCCATCTCGACCCCGGTCTGGCCGACGGTCTTCGCGGTCGCCGAGACCAGAATCGCGTCATCCGTGAACTGGAAGTCGATGGTGACCGAGGAGAGCGGCACCTGGTGGCAGAGCGGGATGAGTTCGCTGGTCTTCTTGGCGCCCGAGATTCCAGCGATGCGGGCGGTGGCCAGTACGTCGGCCTTCGGCAGGTCGTCGGCGCGCACAAGCGCCACAACGTTCGCAGTGGTCACGAGTCGCCCGGTGGCGGTGGCGGTACGTGCCGTGATCGCCTTGTCGCCGACATCCACCATGCGGGCGCGGCCGTCGGCGTCAAGGTGGCTGAGAGAGCTACTGGCGCCGCTCACAGGTCGATCGTTTCCACGGGGTCGCCCGCTTTCAGTTCGGTGATGTCTTCGGCAATATCGATGAGCAGATCGGATGCCGCGAGCCCGGCCACAAGGTGTGAGCTGGGGCCGCCCACGACCTCCACCCGCCCGTCGGGCATGGCGCGCCCACGCAGGAACTGCCGTTTGCCCGGTACCGAGCGCAGATCGGCGATGAGCGTGCGCGTCTCGCGGTGAGCGGGGGGCAGCGCAGCGGCCGCGCGCAGAATCGGAGCCACGAATACCTCGAAGGAGATCTGGGTGCTGACCGGGTTGCCGGGAAAGCTGATCACCGGAACTCCGTTGAACACACCGCTGGCCTGCGGACCGCCGGGCTGCATCGCGATGTGCCCGACGTCGCCTCCGATCGTCTGCAAAAACTCTCGCACAACCTCATAGGCGCCCATCGAGATACCGCCGGAGGTGAGGATGAGGTCGGCGTTCGCGGCACCCATCAGCATCGCGCCGCGCAATTGGTAGGGGTCGTCGCTAGCTGACACGATTGCGTAGGTCACCTCGGCGCCGCACGCTGTTACAGCGGCCTCGAGCGCCGTGCCGTTGGAGTCGAAGACCTCGCCCATGCGCGGTGCCGCACCGGGCTGAATGAGCTCTGCGCCGGTGCTGATCACAACGACGCGCACCCGACGACGCACCTCGACCTCGTCGATGCCGGCTGCGGCCAGGGCGGCGAGGTGGCGGGAGGCGAGGCGGAGCCCGGCTGGCAGTAACCGGTCTCCGGCTCGGAGGTCGCTGCCTCGGTCGCGCACGTACTCGCCGCTCGCGCGCCCGCGGGCGATGGTGACCGAGTCGGCGGTGGTGGTCGTATCCTCGACCGGCACTACCGCATCCGCTCCCTCCGGCACGACAGCACCGGTCATGATGCGCACCGCGGTGCCCGTCGCGAGCGGTGGCGGAGTTCCGGAACGCGCGGCGACCTCACCCCTGATCGGCAGGGTCACCGGAAGGGTGACCAGGTCGGATGCCACGACCGCGAAGCCGTCCATCTGCGAATTTCGAAACAGCGGCAGGTCGACCGGGGAGTCGATGGCGGTGGCCGTGACGCGCCCGCGTGCAGCACCAACGTGTACGGTTTCGGAGCCGCAGGGCAGTGTCGGCTCGATGAGACCTCGAATATGGGCCGCATACTGCTCGACCGAACGGTGGGTCACCCCGGTACTGTGCATGTCAGTACCTTGCCATGTTGGGATCGATGCGGCGGGACCAGGCGTCGATACCGCCGACGAGGCTGCGGGCCGAGATTCCGTGGGTACCCAGGGTCGCAACGGCGTTCGCCGAGCGCACGCCCGCGTGGCAATAGACGACCACCGGCTTCGAGCGGTCGATGGCATCGAGCACGTTTTCGAGCGATCCGAGCGGCAGGAGCACCGACCCGGGCAGACTCGCGATTGCCGCCTCCCAGGGCTCGCGCACATCGATGAGGGTGACTGCGTCGAGAGATGCGGCGAGTTCATCGACGGTAATGACATTGCGGATGCCGCAGAACAGCTCGTAGTCGATCAGGCCGGTGATCGGGGCGGCCTGTGGATCCCGGTCGTAGGCGAGCTCGCGGAACCCACCGGTGAGGGCGTCGAAAGTGGTGACCCGGCCGATGAGGGGGGTGCCGATACCGGTGATGATCTTCACGACCTCCCCGGCCATGATCGATCCGATCACCGCGACGACACTCGGCAGTACGCCCCCGGCCTCGCAGGAGAGCACGGATCCGAGCGGCGGGGGAGTGGGGAACAGGTCGCGGTACTGCGGACCGCGCGCGGCCCAGGCCACTCCGGCCTGACCGGCGTACTGCGAGACCGCTCCCCAGACCAGGGGGATGCCGCTGAGCACCGCCGCGTCGTTGGCGAGGTATCGGGTGGGAAAGTTGTCGCTGCCGTCGACCACGAGGTCGTAATCGGCGAAGAGCTCACGAGCGTTGCGTGCGGTGAGGCGGGCCTCACTGGCGTGCACGGTGGTCGTGGGGTCAATGGTGGCCACCGTGTCTGCCGCCGAGCGCGTCTTCGGGCGTCCGACATCCGCAATTCCATGGGCAAGCTGGCGGTGCAGGTTGCTCAGCTCCACCGTGTCGTCGTCGATGATGCCGATCGTGCCGATGCCCGCTGCGGCGAGGGCCGGGATCACGCTGCTGCCGAGTCCACCGGCGCCGATCACGAGCACACGGGCATCCGCGAGGCGCTGCTGAGCTTCGGGCCCAAAGCCGGGGAGGGTAATCTGGCGCACGTATCGCGCGCCCGGTGTTGATGCCTGCATCCCGCAATTCTCGCAGGTGTGGGTGGCGCGACGGTGCTTGGGTCGCAATGTCAGCGGGAACAACAGCTGGTCGCCAACAACGAGCTCCTACCCAGCGGGTTGCCGCCCATGCAGCGGTCAGTGTGCGTCGTCGACGAGCTTGAGCCCGATGACGCAGCCAACGAGCGCGACAATGAGCAGCACCTTGAGCAGCGAGGCGGGTTCGCCACCGAACACCATCGCCCACACGACAGTGAGGGCAGCACCGATACCGACCCAGACGGCGTAGGCGGTGCCGACGGGTATATCGCGCATCGCCCACGCGAGCCCGCCCATGCTCAAAACGAGCGCGATCCCGAAGATGACGGTCGGCCAGAGTTTGGTGAACGATTCGGATTTGCCCAGCGCAGTCGCCCAGACGGCCTCGAGCATTCCTGATAGCACCAAAATGATCCAGGCCACGGTCTTCTCCATTGGCCAGCCTTGTGAGGTGCCGGCTACTGGTCCATCGTCCGGTGGCCCATTGGTGGCCCGCTTTCGAGTCTGGCACACTGACTCCTTCTTCCGAGTGGCGAACCCGGTGCCACCAACTCAGTCCTTATCAGGTGTGCAACGACTACTCGGCTACAAACTCTTGGCGGACCCTCTTGGCGGACCGTTCCGCCAGCGGCATCCGCGATGTAGCCGAAGTCACGGTCGCTGTTCAGGATGGGCGCGGTCAGCTGCCGCAACGATGGCCTAGTTGCGAGTCGCAGGTTGAGGCGAAACGTCAGGGTGCCGACGCTGGAAGACACTTCACCGGTGAGGGTTCCGATTCCAGTTCCGATCGCCGTTGGCCAGAATTTGAATCCACTCGAGCCAGCGGAAATAGCCCCAAGAATTGCGCCGAGAGTCCAACCCGCAATTGTGGCGAGAAGGACCGTGAGACAGACGAGCGATCCCCGTCGGCGCGTCATCTCTGTGGTCCCGGTCTTCTGGACTTAGATCCGGCACAGCACAAGTAGCCGGTCAACGTCGAACAGCTCAAGGGTGGCCGAGTGGCCGAGTGGCTGAGTGGCTGAGTGGACGAGTGGACGAGTGGCCGAGTGGCCGAGGTGTCAACTTGACAGGTTCCCGGGCCGCTTGAGCCTGCGAAGTTGACACCTGGGCGGCAGGGTGGCTGAGCGGCAGGGTGGCTGGGTGGCGGGCGGCGAACCTGAAAGTATCCGCGCATCCGGATCTAAGATGGTCTATGTGCCGCAAATACGGATAAAAGATGCCGCCCTCTATCTGGGCGTGAGCGATGACACCGTGCGCCGCTGGGTCGACAACGGCACCCTCGTCGCCGAAAAAGACGAGTCGGGCCGCGCCGTCGTCGACGGTTTCGCCCTCGCGACGCTGGCGCGCGAGAACGCGGTGCTGCCGGATGACCCCTCGGGTGTCTCCCGATCGGCCCGCAACAGCTTCGTCGGCCTGGTCACGAACATCGCGATGGACACCGTCATGGCCCGGGTGGAACTGCAGTGCGGCCCGCACCGCGTCGTGTCGCTGATGAGCAGCGAGGCCGTTCGCGACCTCGGACTCGAGCTGGGATCCGTCGCCATCGCCGTCGTGAAAGCCACGACGGTCATCATCGAGACTCCCAAGATCGAGACTCCCAAGATCGAGACTCCTAGGGTACAGCAATGAAAAAACAGCTCCTCGCCATACTCGCTCTCGGTGTCCTGTTCGCGATATCGGGATGTTCCGCGGCGTCACCTGCTCCCTCGGCGACGCTCACAAAAGACTCATTCACAAAAGACTCGCTCAGCGGCTCGATCACGGTCTTCGCCGCGGCATCCCTCACCAAGACCTTCGGAGTGCTGGTTGCGAAGTTTGAGGCCGCGCACCCCGGCGTCACCATTGCCACGAGCTTTGCCGGATCCGCTGACCTTGCCGCGCAGCTCACCGCCGGAGCCCCCGCCGACGTGTTCGCCTCGGCCGACGCGAAGAATATGGCGAAGGTCGCGACCCTGGTGGGCACGCCGGTCAAGTTCGCTACGAATGTGCTCGAGATCGCTGTTCCGTCGGGCAATCCGGCGAAGATCGTCTCGTTCGCTGACCTCGCAAAGCCCGGCGTGAAGACCGTGATCTGCGCCCCGGCGGTGCCCTGTGGCGCGGCAATCATCGCCATTGAGACGGCTGCCGGTGTGAAGTTGACGCCGGTGAGTGAGGAGAACGCGGTGACCGATGTTCTCGGCAAGGTCTCGTCCCGTGAGGCGGATGCTGGGCTCGTCTATGTGACCGACGTGAGAGGTGCCGGTGCGAGCATCGAGGGAATCGCCTTCCCCGAAGCGAATCAGGCCGTCAACACCTACCCCATCGCGACAGTTACAGCTGGCACGAACAGGAAGGTCGCCCAGGCGTTCGTGGACTTCGTGACCGGTGCGGTCGGTCGGTCTGTGCTGGCTTCGGCTGGCTTCGGCGCACCCTGATCGTGCGTAGGCCGTCATTCTCTGGAGTGCCACGCTGGGTGATCGTGGTCGCGATCGCTGGAGCGGCCTTCGTGTTGCTGCCGCTCGTGGCGATGACCACCAGGGTGAACTGGGCCGGGTTCGTCGCGCTGGTCACGAGCGAATCCTCCGTCTCCGCACTGCTGCTGAGCCTGCGCACTTCGCTTGTCGCGACGGTTTTGTGCGTGCTGGTCGGTGTGCCGATGGCGCTACTGCTGGCCCGCACCACCTTTGTCGGCCAGCGTCTGGTGCGCACCATCGTGCTGCTGCCGCTCGTACTCCCACCGGTGATCGGCGGCATCGCCCTGCTCGCGGCCTTTGGCCGACAGGGGCTGCTCGGACGTCCGCTGGAGCTGCTCGGTATCACGGTGGCCTTCTCGACGGTGGCCGTCGTGATCGCGCAGACTTTCGTCGCGCTGCCCTTCCTGGTGTTGAGCCTCGAGGGGGCCCTTCGCCTGGCTGGCACCCGTTACGAGGCGGTTGCGGCAACGCTCGGCGCGCGTCCCACGACTGTGCTTCGCCGCATCACACTGCCGCTGGTGTTTCCTGCCCTGCTGTCCGGTGCCGTGCTGTCGTTCGCCCGCGCCCTCGGTGAATTCGGGGCAACACTCACCTTCGCGGGCAGCCTCCAGGGCGTAACCCGCACGCTGCCGCTCGAAATTTACCTGCAGAGGGAGACGAGTCCGGATGCCGCAGTCGCCCTCTCACTCGTGCTGGTGATCGTCTCGCTCGTGGTGGTGGCGCTCACGCTGCGCACCGTGCCGGGCGCACGGGGACGGTTCGCCGCATGACGCTTCACCTTGAGGCGCGGATCGCCGAGCGCGGATTCGACCTGTCCCTCGACGTAGCCGAGGGGGAGACCCTGGCCATTCTCGGGCCGAACGGTGCGGGCAAATCGACGTTACTCTCGATTCTCGCCGGACTGCTGCGGCCGGACACCGGTCGAGCCGAGCTCGACGGGACGTCGCTGTTTGACCTGTCGTACGGTCACTGGCTGCCGCCTCATCGTCGCGGAATCTCGCTACTCGCCCAGGAACCGCTGCTCTTCCCGCACCTCAGCGCGCTGGAGAATGTGGCCTTCGGTCCGCGCAGCGCGGGCCGCCTTCGTGCCGAGGCACGGGTATCCGCTCGCCAGTGGCTCAGCGCAGTGGAGGCCGCGGAACTCTGGGACAGTCGTCCGGCACAGCTATCGGGTGGGCAGGCCCAGCGCGTTGCGATCGCTCGTGCGCTGGCTCCCGAACCGCGGCTGCTGTTGCTCGACGAGCCGCTTGCCGCCCTCGATGTGGCCGTGGCACCGACACTGCGGCGCATGCTTCGCACCGTGCTCGCCGGTCGTACCGCCATTCTTGTCACGCATGAGGTGCTCGACGCGCTCACTCTCGCCGACCGGGTGGTCGTGCTCGGTGACGGGGTGATTGTGGAGCAGGGTGCCACAGCGGAGGTACTGCAGCGGCCGCGACATCCATTTACCGCCGGACTCGCTGGCCTCAACCTGCTCACCGGCGTGCGCACGGCGACGGGGCTGCGGATGGCGGACGGCGCTGTGGTCACCGGTTCGGGCACCGGTGCGATCGGCGTGCCCGCTGCCGCTGCCGCCCGCCCGGCTGCGATGAGCGTGCAGCTCGAGAAGATCGCCGGCCCGAACGTCTTTCCCGTGACCGTGCAGGATCTCGAGCCCCGCGGGGACAGCGTGCGGGTGCGTTCCGCGTCGATGGTCGCTGACGTGTCTCCGGGACGCGCGGCAGCTCTCGGACTCACACCGGGACTGCCGGTTTGGTTCACGGTACCCGAGACCGAAGTGACGGTATATCCCCGGTGAGCGCCGCGAGGGCATCCGTGTCAACTCCGCATGGTGCCGCAGTCTCTGAGAGTGCAGTCTGTAGGCTTGACCTGATGTGTGGTGCCGGGAATGTCACCAGATTTTTAGGCGAGGGCGTGATGCAGGCGACGAGGCCACGATCTACACTCTCAGCACTGAGGACATTCGTGAAGGACAGGGCGGGGATTTGCTCGCCTTCGAAGCACAAGACTTATCCGTTCTGCAGGTCGTGGACGTTGTGAAAGGCGTCCACGCAAAAATGAGGGTGGCAGATTTTGACTGACAGTGTTGTAAAAGACAGTGCTCCGGAAGGTCTCCTGGAAACGTTCTGGAGTTACGAGCGAGCGCTCATGGCCGATGACCTCGAGGCGCTCGACCGCCTTTTTGCGCCCGGAGATGACAGCTTGCGCGGTGATGCCAGCGGACTAATCGTGGGTCATGAGGCGATCAGCGCCTTCCGGCACGGTCGCGGCGGAGCACCGGCCCGTACGATCGGCGATATTCACGTGCGCGACCTTGGCAACGACCGTGCGCTGATCGTGGCTGTGACCCTTCCGGCCAGTGGGGGCCGGGGTCAGCAGACTCAGCTGTGGCACCGCGTCACCACCAACGACGGTGATGCTGTCTGGCTGATCGAGTCCGCACACCTGAGTGTTCCGGCGCCCGCGATCGTGGCATCCATTTGGCGCATCGTTGGCAGCCCGCTCGTGACCGGAGCACCGGATGGCCCGCTGGTCGGTGAGACCGTGGCGGTGAAAGATCTCTTCGACGTAGCCGGGTTCGCCGTCGGAGCTGGGGTGCCCGCCTACCTCGCTGAATCGCCGCGGACTGTCGCGCATGCCTCTGCGGTCACGGCACTCCTCGCCGCCGGTGCCGCGGTGCAGGGCATCGCCCAGACCGATGAATTCGCCTACAGCATTGCCGGTAAGAACTCCCACTACGGCACTCCGCCGAACGCCGCTGTACCCGGTGCGATCCCCGGTGGGTCCTCGAGTGGGCCAGCTACCGCGGTCGCCTCCGGCCAGGTCTCGATCGGGCTCGGTACCGACACCGGTGGGTCGATCCGCGTTCCTGCGTCGTACCAGGGACTGTGGGGCCTTCGCACGACGCACGGTGCTGTGGCGCGCGATGGCCTGCTCGGTCTTGCGCCCACCTTCGACACCGTTGGCTGGATGACGCGTGATGCGCAGACGCTGCGGGCGGCAGCATCCGCATCTCTGGCGTCCGCCGGTCGAGGGGCCGCAGTCGCCGGATTTGCGGTGGCTCCGGCACTGGTCGCCCTGGCCACGCCGGGAGTGCAGGATGCCTTTGCCGCGGCCCTTGCACAGCTCGCCGAGGCGGGACTCACCGATGATCTGATCGAGGTGACACTGCCCGACATCGAAGATCTGCACGAGATTTTTCGCACGCTGCAGTCGGCGGAGGCGTGGGCAACTCACGGTGACTGGATCGCAGCGCACCCCGGTGGTCTCAGCGATGAAGTCGCGGCCCGGTTCGCGTTCGGTGCCACGGTCGATTCTGAGACCGAGACCTTCGCCCGGCTGGCCCTCGAGCTCGCCCGCGAGCGCATCGCGTCGGTCGTGGGTGACCGAGTGCTGCTGCTACCGTCCGCGTCATCCATCGCTCCGTCGACTACGGCGGATGCCGAGACGATCGAGCAGGTGCGCCAAAGCACGCTGCGCCTCACCTGTGTCGCCGGCATCGCGGGTCGCCCGGCACTGAGCGTGCCGAAGCTCACGGTGAATGGCGCGCCAGTGGGCCTCTGCCTGGTTGGGCCGCCGAATACCGACCTGGCCCTGATCGCGCTCGGGGAGTCGCTGGCGTAACCGGCTGCCATTTGACCGGCTGTCACTAAACCGGCTGTCATTAGACCGGCTGTCACTTGACCGGCTGCAGCGTGGCGATCTTCGGCTCACGATTGTCTCCCGACGAGCGTCCTGTGAGGCGCCGGCCGATCCACGGAAGCACATATCGGCGCCAGTAGGCGGCGGTGTGTTCGTGCGCCACCGCTGGTATGCCGGGGCGCGGATCATCCGCACTCTCCACACCGAGCGCAGCGAGCACGTTGCCGGCCACCCGCGCGTGCCCGATCGGATTCAGGTGCAGTTTGTCGCGAGACCAGTAGTGCAGTCGCCCGAGTTCCGCGTCTGCCCAGTTGTCGACGAAGGTCACATGTTGCTTGGGGAGGCGGTCACGAATGGATGCCGCGAGCTGGTCTCCCCTCGCTCGCACGAAGGATCCGAGGGGGATGTGCCTCGTCGGGTCTGCGCCGCTCACGAGGATCACATGCACACCGTTCGCAACCGCGCGGTCGACCGCGGTCTCCAACTGATCGGCGACCCCGGTGATCGAGACCCGCGGACGCATGATGTCGTTACCGCCGCCGTTGATACTCATCAGCGCGGGGGCAAGAGCGAGAGCGGCGTCGAGTTGTCCGCTCACGATCGGGGCGAGCAGCCGTCCCCGGATGGCGAGGTTCGCGTAGGTGACCGGCGTAGTGGACGCTGAGGCGAGCCCAAAGGCCACGAGGTCGGCCCAGCCCCGCACCCTGCCGTCGGGAAGGTCATCCCCAACACCCTCGCTGAAACTGTCACCAATGGCGACATAGCTGGTCAGATCGATGCTCACCCGGTTGAGTCCACCATAGTTTCAGCAACTCGGCGGCGACATCCGTTGTGCGGACTCGAGTTGCGGAGTGAATGGCCATCCGTAAAGGGGCATGCGGGAGCCAGATGCCGATCGCTCACCTGAACCTGTGGGTGACGAGAGCTGGTTGCGTGTGTTGGTTGCGTGTGTTGGCTGTCTGTGTTGGCTGCTCGAGTCAGTCAAGCGAGCCGGTTGCTCCGGATAGCCGGTCGACATCATGGCCGTCGAACAGGTCCGCGCACTCCACCTCGACAACTCCGTTGGCCACGAGGTACTCTCGTGCGCCCCGGTCGCCGACCAGGGTCGAGGCGACTCTGGCCCAGTGAGAGCGCCCGATCAGCACCGGATGCCCGGGACGCCCCTCGAACACTGCCTGCCTCAGCGTGTGCGGGGTGGTCGGCTCGGCGAGCATCCGACTGATCACGTCGACGGGGAGATCCGGCAGGTCGACAAGAGTGATGAGGGCCGCGTCGCCACTCGCTACCGCAAGCGCTGCACGCAGGGATTCGCCCATGCCTCCCGCCCAGTTATCCACCACCAGGATCTCGCTGCCGACCGGCACGAGTGCGGTTGCCTGCTGGGCTGCGGCTCCGAGCACTACGAGCACGCGAGCGCAGCCCGAGGCCTGCAACAGCCGGGCGGCCCGGGCAACCCAGGGCTCGCCATCCGCGGTGAGCATGAGCGCCTTCGGTCGCCCGAGGCGCGAACCTGCACCTGCCGCGAGCACGATTCCGGTGAGGGTGGCCATGGGTAATGGTAGGCAGATGGGTGAGCTGCCCGTCGGTACACCGCGCTGTGGTTTGTTAGCCATGCGCTCGACTGTTCGGCAGCACGGCCAACGAACGGCCGCATGGTTTTGCAGCAGCGCAACGAGCAGCTGCACGGTCCACCCTGCATGTGCATAGTCGTGAACTTTGCCGCTCAGTACTCCGTTCGAGCCTCGTGCGCGAGCCAGGCGTCGAAGGGCGCCGGCGACTGTGGAATTCGCAGCGACACTACCGGGATCTGCCAGGTGCTGCGGTCGCGCGCGAACAGATCGTAGAACTCGAGGTCGTCGAATCCTCCGCGGGCGGCATCGTGCCGGTCGGCGGCAAAGACCATTCGATCCACCCGTGCCCAGAGGGCAGCAGCGAGGCAAAGGGGGCATGGTTCGCAGGAGGTGTAGAGCGTTGCGCCCACCAGTGAGAAGGACTGCTCCGCTTTACAGGCAGCGCGGATTGCTACTACTTCGGCATGCGCGGTCGGATCCAGATCGGCGGTCACACGGTTGTATCCCTCAGCGACAAGCGCACCGTCCCGCACGATGAGCGCGCCGAAAGGGCCGCCGCCGTTGGCGATATTGAGAGTGGCCAACTCCACAGTCCGTTCGAGCCAGCGAGCGTCGACCGCATCGAACTGACTCATGCGAGAACCGTCCCGGCTATCGCGGTCGTTCCGGCACCCGGGGCGTCCTCACACAGGATGGTGGCCTCGGTGAGACTGCTGTGCTGATCAGTAGCGATGCTTGCCTCATTGCGATTGTTGGGTCCGAACTGGCTCCGGAGACAGCTTAGTTGTTGCCTCCTGAGGCTTCGAAGACCGCATCGATACCGTAAACGAATACATCTCCGTAACGGCTTTTCAGATGCGGTCGCGAGTCGGCTATGTCACGAATTTGTCCCGCATCTGCGGTGGTCCAATTGGCCAGCTCCATCCAGTGCGTTGCTGAATAATGGAAAGGTGACCAGCCTGTCGGCCACACCCTGTGTGCAGCAATCTCCAACGAATGGGATACATCGTGAGCAACGCATTCTGGGATGACCGCTACTCGACAGCCGCAGCTTCAGGTGAGGCGGTGTGGTCGATCGAACCAAACGCGTGGATCGAGCAGGTCACCAGCATTTTGCCGCCAGGCAACGCCATCGACCTGGCCGCCGGCGAGGGGCGAAACGCTCTCTGGTTGGCCTCGCGCGGCTGGAGTGTGACCGCGGTCGACTTCTCCGCCGCCGGCCTCGCGATCGGACGTCAGCGTGCTGCCACCCTCGCACTTGACCTGAATTGGGTAACTGCGGATGCCACCACCTGGGTCTCGCTGACCCCCGTCGATCTCGTGGTCATCGCCTACCTTCAATTGCCCGCAGCAGAGCTCACCGCCGCAATCTCGAACGCGATTCTCTCCCTCAATGCTGGCGGCACCCTCGCCCTGATCGGCCACGACAGCACAAACCTCGTGCACGGGGTCGGTGGGCCGAAGGATGTCGCGATGCTGTACGACCTCGAAACAGTGCGGTTGGCCGCGGCTGGCCTCGATATCGCCGAGTGCCGTCGCTACAACCGGACGACAGCAGACGGTCGAGTGGCGATCGACACGATCCTGCTGGCGACAAAGCCCCGCCGGTAGTTTTGCGCAGTGCTGTCGCGCAGTGCTGTCGCGCGGTGCCGATGTACCGGCCTACCCCAGCCGCACTGCGGGAGCCGGGCTACTCGCGCGCGACGAAACCGGCGGATCCGAGTATCCGCTCTACCCTGACCGCAATCGCCACCCGCTCGGGATTCACCCGCGGCTGGCGGTAGCGGGCCGCATACCGGGTCACCGCAACAGCGATGCTTTCCGGGTCGTCGAGCACCTCCGCTTGCCCGATGAGGGTGATCCAGCCGGCGCCTTCGACTTGACAGAGTGTGGCGTGCCCCGATCGACGGGCATTGAGTACCTTCTGGGATGTCCGCGTCGTGATGACGAAAGCTGTGCCGTCGTGAAGAGTGAAGCCGACGGGCACCGCATGAATCGATCCATTGCCCGAGAGGGTGGAGAGTGTGGCGAGGTGCCGTTCGGTTACAAAGCGAATGCCGTCCTCGGTGAGATATGTCTGGGAAATAGCGGGCTCCTGGGTCGCTTCCATCGTGCCACGGTAGCGGTCTCGGTTTAGTACGGGGTGACCGGGAGCACTACGGGGGCTGCTCACCCCGGCAGGTATACCACCGTCCAGCCGCCGGAGGTAGCGCGGTATTCGACTCGGCGGCTCGGTGCGTCCGAGCCGCTGGCCCAAAAGGTCATGCGGGTGGGGCGCACAAGGAACCCGACCCAGGTATCGGGCTGCGAGAAGGCGGGCTGCGGGGTGCCGGGCCGACGGGAGTCGTCGGTGTGCTCGCCTGTGTGCTCGGCGGTGTGCTCGCCTGTGTGCTCGGCGGTGTGCTCGCCCGTGTGCTCGGCGGTGTGCTCGGCGGTGTGCTCGGCGGTGAAGGCTACCCAGCGGTCGCGGCGCTCGTCGTCCGGGTACTGGGCGAACTCGAAGGTGTTTTGCCAGGCCAGCTGCTGAAGGTACGGCGAGCGTGCAAGGTATGCCGCGGCAATTTCGTGGGCGGGCGCGACCTCTGCGCGGCCCTGCACCACGAGTTGCTTCGTGAATCCGGGCCAGAGGAACGTCAACGCGACGGCCGGACGCGCGACGATCGCTGCGGCCTTCCGCGAGAGAGCGTCGGTATGAAAGTAGAAACCCTCCGAGTCGTACTCGCTCAACAGCACAGTGCGCGCATCGGGTTCCCCGGTGACGCTCACCGTCGCGAGGTTCATCTGCGGGCGCTCCGGCTCGTCATTGCCCGGCAGCCACTCCCCGACCACATCCCAGGGGTTCTGCGGTTCGTTCACGGTTCGTGCCGGAATCGGGCGATCTCCGCGAGGGATGCCACACCATCAGCCACCGCGCGCTCGAAGATCGCACGGCCATGTTCGGCCGTCGCTCCGGTCGCGTCGCCGATCACACCCGACGGTCCGAAGTCATTGGAGAGCCAGCCGAAGCTCACCGCGCCACCGTTGAACTTGATGTATTCCAAATCCGCCATGTGATCGGGAACCCAGCGAGCGGCCTGTGTCATATCCACGAGGTCAGGCTGCAGGTGCAGGATCATCGACGTCTCCCCGTGCCCGCCGTGTATACCGAAGCCACGCTCATCCGGGCCGTCGAGGCCGTTACCCGCGGTGATTCCGGTGCCCATCAGGAAGGTGCGCAGTCCGAAGCGTCGGCGCAGTTCTCGCAGAGTAACCTGCAGGAGTGCGATGTTTCCGCCGTGTCCGTTGTAGAAGACGAGCGTCTTCGCGGGAGTCGCAGCGACCGAACGCCCGATATCCACCACCGTCTGCATGAATGTTTCCCCGGTGAGCCAGATCGTGCCCGGAGCCCAGTGGTGTTCGTCGGACTTCGTGTAGGCGAGCGGTGGAAGCAGCCAGACGTCCTGGCCGGCGGATGCGGCGGACTCGACGACAGCACGCCCGATCAGGTCGGCCATCAGAAAGTCCGTCGACAGCGGCAGGTGCGGCCCGTGATGCTCGATCGCGCCGGTCGGCAGCACGAGAATCGAGCGCTCGGTGAGTGCGGCATTCGCGGCCGGCCCGGACAGGTTGACCAGGTCGCGGGACAGCGAGATCATGAGACCTTGGCGCCGGTCGACACAGACGGCGTGACGAGTTTGCCGGGATTCAAGAGGCGCTGAGGATCGGTCGTCGCCGCAAGAGCGGCGGTGCGTTCCGGCTCGAAGTCCACGAACCACTGATGCGGATTGTGGTAGCCGACGCCAAGCGCTGTGAGTTTGTCGAAGCCCGCGAAGACCTCCGCGGCGCTGGAATAAACGCCGGCGAGCATGCCGATGGGAACCCGGTGCTGCGCTTCGATGTGCAGCATGCCACCGGGATAGACCGCGTGCACTTCGTCGATGCGATCGACGAGGGCGTCGCCGCTCACCTCCACGTGGAAGTACCGGTCGGGATAGGCCTTCTGCAGAAATTCGATCGGGTGGTTGTACGACATCATGCTGATCTGCATCGAGGCCTGAGCACCCTCGCGCACGTCTTCGACCCGTCCACCGGCCGCTTCGACGAGGGCCGTCGCCGCGGCAACCGTGGAGACGTCGAGGATCGCCCGCAGGCTCGCTCGGTCGGTCGGGATTGCCGGGTCCGGTGGTAACGCGTTGGCGAGTGTTGCGAGATCGGCTGACACCAGTCGGGGAATTGGCTCGAGTCGGCCGATCTCCCTGATTACCGAGATGGCGTGCTCGAAGGTGTCGAAACTCGCGAAGAATCCGCGCCAGTCCTGCAGCGGCTCGGTCACCACGGTGGCCCGGGCGATGATGCCCGCCGTGCCGTAGGTGTGTACGTAGGGCTGTGCGGCCTCCCCGGCGACGTGCACGAGCGAAGCATCCGCAACCGCGTGCACCACGTCGAGCGCGGCGACGAATCCGTCGCTGTTCGAGCCGTGCTTGATCGATCCGGTGCCGCCGGAGCCACCGGAGAGAAAACCGCCGACCGAGGAGTTGGCGGTCGAGGGATACATCAAGATCTGCTGGCCAGCCTCGTTGGCTGCCCGCTCGAGCGCAGACATCGACGCGCCAGCCTCGGCGGTGATGAACCCATCACCGACCTCGGTGATAGCCCGGGCCCGGGACATATCGAGCACAAGACCACCCGCCATCGGGATGGCTTGGCCGTAGTTGCCGGTGCCCTTGCCTCGCGGAGTGATCGGAATACCGTGGCGTACGGACGCTGCGACAGTCGCGGCGATCAGTTCCGCACTCGCCGGGTAAGCGACGAGCTCGGCCAGCCCGAGTGGCAGCTGTTCCTTGATCACGGGGGAGAGGTGCGCTCCGTCGGTTGATGCTCTCTGGCGTGCGAGGAGTTCGACACTCACGCCGCGGTCGCCGAGCAGTTCACGCAACTCGGCTTCGAGGGCGGCAATGGGGGAGTCGTTCATGGTGGTCCTTTAGTGAAGCTGACAGTGCATGACCATGCCACTGGTGACGACGAAATGCTTCATGAGAAAGCGCTGCCTGGCCAGTCGCGCGGGGCGGGCCATCGTCGTCGTCACCAGTGGGTCACTCATGGGTGGTTCAGAATCCGATCGTCTTGCTCAGGAACTCGTTGGTGAAGAGGTCGGTCGCCTTGAGACCGGCCTTGGGCGCGGAACCCGTCGCGGTGAACAACGGGGTGTCGATGTCGATGACCTTCTGCACGCGGGCCTCATCGAAGTCACCGACGTAGGCGTTGGAGCCGTTCGAGGCGATCTTGAGCTTCTTCATCTGGCTGACTCCGAAGTCTGCGACCTTCTCGGAGTAGACCCAGCCGTTGTTGAACGCCGTCACGAGGTCGGCAACCAGCTTGTTGGTCATCGCCGGCTTCGAGATGTAGTCCACGTCGGCCTGCTGCAGCACGGGTACGAGCTTGGTGAGGCACGGGCTGAGTTTGGTGAGGTCCGCAGATCGCACCGATACTGCCTCCGGGTAGATCGGGTATCCGGTGTCGTGAATCAGCTGGAAGCTGAGGGGCTTGCCCCAGGCTGAGACCTCGTTCTCGTAAATGTATGGTTCGGCGGTGGCGAAGCCCTGCTGGCCGTCCTTACCCTTTGCGGTGACGAACTTCGCCGGGCTGCCGTCGTAGGCACCGTCGGTCTGGGCTGCCGGGAGGATTCCCGATCCCTGCAGGTAGCCCATGTAGGCGGCACCCTGGAAGTAGCGCACGACACCGCCACTGGTCTTGAGTGCGCTGGCCAGGTCCTTGATGGTCTTGACCTTGGGGTAGGTCGCCGGGTCCCACATGATCATCTGCGGAGAGATGTCGTTTTCGGCGAAGACTGCGGTGGTCGGCAGGCTGGCTGACAGCTGCACGGCTTCGTCGGTGGAGACATAACCGAGGGTGATGTCCTTGTCTTTATACAGCTCAGAACTCACCGTGGAGAAGCCGATGGCCGGTCCACCGGATCGGATCTCGACCTTTACGCCGGTGGACTTTCCGCCGGAGTAGAGGTCGCCGCTCACGGACTTCTTGTCGGCGTTGATCACCGGGTTCGGCCCGAGCAGCTCGTAGAGGTGACCGTGGTCCGCCTCGGGGTTCCAGTCGGTCTGGATGGTGACGGTGGCCGGGCAGACGCCCGAGAGGTTGACGGCCCCTGCTGCGGCGGTCGGCGCTGTACTGCTGCTCGGGGATGCGCTGGCGCATCCGGACAGAGCGATCCCTGCAGCGAACACCATGCCGACGGCGATGGTGGAGCGGACTGCTGTTTTGTGCATTAAAACTCCTCGTGTGATGTGTGCTGTGTGAGTGCGAAGGGTGGTGCGGGTGAAACTCTCTGGGGCGGATCAGCTGAAGTCGTACCACTTGCCGATGGCGAGGCGACCGATCCATCCAAAGAACAGGAAGACCGCGACGCCGAGCAGTGAGGCGGTGAGAATTGCGGCGTAGGTTCCCGCTCCGTTGAGCCGGGATGTCGAGACCTGAATCAGCACACCGAGACCGGGAGTACCCCGCTGGAAGAACTGGTCGCCCACGATGGCGCCAATCACCGACAGCCCGGCAGCGTTACGAAGGCCGACGAAGATCGAGGGGAGTGCGGCGGGGAACTGCAACTTGGTGAGCGTCGTCCACCGGCTCGCACCCTGCAGCTTAAAAAGTTCGCGCTGCGCGAGGTCGGTCGACTGCAGTCCGAATAGCGTGTTCGACACCATCGGGAACACCGAGATCAGCACTGTGACGATCACGCGCGACAGAAACTCGTACCCGAACAGAGCGCCGATCAGCGGAACGAGCGCCAGCACCGGGATGCATTGCAACACCACCGCATAGGGGTAGAGGGAGCGCTCGACCCACTTGGCCTGCGACATCAGCGTCGCCCAGACCACGCCGATCACGATCGCGATCGTGAGTCCGGTGAGTGCGACCTGGGCGGAGTTGCCGAGATCCGCAACGAGCTGCGGAGTGAACAGCGGATCGGCGAACGCCGCCTTGATCACCAAATGCGGATAGGGCACGAGGAATGCAAGTTGCTGACTGGCGTAGTAGTTCGCCAGCAGGTACCAGAGCCCGACGAGAGCAGCAAGCACCACGACCGGTGGCCACCATAGCGATGACCGATGCGCATAGACCCGGTTGATGCGCGCTTGCCGCTGGGACGGATCCGGAATTGCAGCGGATGTCACTTGGGGGGAGAGGGCCATCAGCTGTGCCCCTCTCGCAGTGCGTGGGAGACTTCGCCGACGAGCTCCGCGAACTCCGCGGTGAAGCGGATATCCGGATCCCGCGGCATCGGGAACGGCACGTCGAAGGTGCCAACGATCGATCCGGGTCGGCCGGACATCACGACGACCTTTGTCGAGAGGTAGACGGCCTCGGAGACCGAGTGGGTGATGAACAACCCGGCGAACTGCTTTTCGACGAAGAGCCGAAGCAGCTCATCATTCAGCCGCTCGCGGGTGATCTCATCGAGCGCACCGAAGGGCTCATCGAAGAGGAATAGCTCCGGCTCGAGGGTGAGTGAGCGGGCGAGTGACGTGCGCATCTTCATGCCACCGGAGAGTTGCTTTGGTAGGTTCTTCTCGAAGCCGCTGAGGCCAACAAGGTCGATCGCCTCTTGTGCCCGTGCCCGACGCTCCTTCGGCTTCATCCCACCCAACTCGGCAAGCAGTTCCACGTTGTCCTGTACCGTGCGCCACGGCAGGAGTGTCGCATCCTGGAACACGTAGCCGATGCGTTTCGTGTCGATCTCGGCGATGCCCGCGGAGGCGGTCTCGAGTCCGGAGGCGATGCGCAGCAGGGTGGACTTGCCGCAACCGGAGGGCCCGACGACGGTGACGAACTCGCCGCGGTTCACGGTGAGATCAATGCCGCTGAGGGCGATGGTGCCGTTGGGAAACTGCATCGCGACATCGCGGAAATCGAGCAGTGTGCCGTGGGGTGCGGCGCTGCGAGATGGCTTCGTGAGTGCTGGGGCGGACATGCTCAGCATCACCTCGTTTCGGCTAGAAAGGCGGGGGAATCCACTGCCTGAAGGGGCGTTGCGACATCGTAGGTCACGGTGCTGTGGGCTACGAGACGGCCGGCGTGGATGACGAAGCGGTCCGCGGAGGCGTTGGCGACGACATCCGAGAGGTTCGTGCCGCGCACCGCGAGCAGCTCGGCGGCCGCACCGACCTCGACCCCGGCGACGGGGAGCGACATGACGGACCGGGCACCGGAGCTCACTGCGGCATACGCCTCGTCGAGCGTGAGGTGCCCGGCCGAGACGAGCAGCGACGCGGTCTCGAGTGCATCACTGCGCCCGACCGGGTTGAATGGATCGCGCACGTTATCGGCTCCGGCCCCGACGCGCACTCCGGCATCCAGCAGCGCACGCAGTGCCGTCAGCCCCCGCGGGGTGCCAACCGGATGCTGCCAGCCCTGCAGGTAGAGGTTCGTGATGGGCAGCGAGATGATGCCGATGTCGCTTGCGAGCACTTCGACAATCACCGCGGCGAGCTCGTTCGGTTCGAGGGTGCCGAGGCGCACGCAGTGACCTGCGGATGCCGGCGCCGTCCAGTCGCGCACCAGCCGCGCGTACTCTCCGAGGGTTGGCACGCCGGTGAGGCTCTCATCGGTGTGGATGTCGCTGCCGACTCCGCGACGCTCAGCGATGCCGACGAGGCGGCGAAGATCGGCGATCGGATCCTCGGACAGGTGCGGTGCGCCGCCCACCAGGTCGACGCCGAGGTCGAGCGCCTCATCGACGTGTTCACTCGGAACAAATGGCCCGGCGAGGGCTACGAGCTCGATGTCCATGAGTCCGCGCAGCTCATCGCGCACGCGCACGAGAGCGTGAACCCCGCGCATCGGATCGTCACCGGCGAGCAGATCCACGTGTGTGCGCACGGCGGTGATGCCCTGCCGCAGCAGCAGCAGGGCGGCCTGCCGGGCCCGATCCGCGATGCTTATCATCGTCATGACCTCGGTGTAGTCATGCCACGACTGGATCGCGAGTTCGAGATCACCCATCGGTGGATTGATGAGATCCCACGACAGCGCCTTGTCGAGGTGCGCGTGCGGTTCGGCCGGCGCAGCGAGCAGCAGGAAGCCAGTCAGATCAAGGGTGTCCGGGTTGATCGCAGTGTCGAGTCCGGTTGCGGGCACGATGCTGCTCACCGTGCTGCCGTTGAGCGTGACGTCCACGCGCGATCCGTCGGGAAGTGTCGCATTCACCAGCCGGGAGATGTGACGGGGCAGGGATGACACGGCGCGACACCTTCCTCGAGCTGCTCGGAGTTTGCGACCATCGCACCGGTGAGTTGGCCGAAAAACATGTGAAGAGTTACAGCATCCCTGACCTTAGAGACGCCCCATTTCCGACATGTAACGGCATCGTTTCCATGTGTTAAGCCTGCATTCGTCGGTTCGCGCGCACTCTCGCCGGTCAGAGTGATCACCAGTGATGTGACCGCTGATCACGCCCGAAACAGCGTGGCGGTATCCCGGTCGATGTGTCGACAGATCCGAAGTCTCACCGCACCAGAGAGGCTCAACCGACGACAACGATATACCTAAAAAATGTGGCTTGTGGAGCTCGCCTGGAGTGCGGACCTACCCTCCCCGTTTTTCACCGTGCCGGCCCTTTTTGGGCTGGCTTTCATTCGGCCAACGGAACCCGAGCTTTCAGCCGTGCCACCAGGTCGTGTTCGTCGTCATTCACGAGTGTGTAGTCCCGCACAACCACCTGCCCGGCCACAACCACGTGCCTCGGACGCCGACCGGGATTCGCCCAGAGTAGGCCGGCCACCGGGTCGGCGACGCCGGCGTCCGCGATGCCCGAAACGTCCCACACACAAAGATCCGCAGCGGATCCGGCACGGAGATTGCCCAACTCCGTGCGTCCGAGTCCAGCCGAAGAGCCTGCCATCGCCATGCCGAGCACCCCGCGAGCCGAGATCGGCGGCCCGACAAGCGGCGCAACCTGCATCGCGAGCCGGGCATCCGCAAGGAGGTGTCCGGCATCGTTGCTTCCGCCTCCGCTGGTACCGAGGCCCACCGTGATACCTGCGGCCCTCAGCGCTGCGACCGGGGCGATGCCCCATCCCATCGGCAGGTCGCAGCCCGGCGCGTGCGTCGCGGTGATTCCGGATGCTGCGAGCCGCCGGATCTCGTCTCCGGTCACATCGCAGAGGTGCGCGAGTGTCACTCCCGGCTGCAGCCATCCCCAGTCCTCGAGCAGATCGAGCGGACGTCTGCCGTATTTTTCGAGCGCGATCGCAACATCCACCTGCTCATTGGCCTGAGTGCGCCGCTGTAAACCGTACTTCTCGGCGACCTCGGCGAGCAGTTCGAAGGTTTCCCGGCTGTCGCTGTGCACTCCGGCTGGGCCGACGGCTAGCTGAAGCATGCCGTCTCCTGTGCGTGGCAGCAGCGCCCGCACGATGGCTTCGGCGGAGGCTGCGGCTTCCTGCGCATCATCCCTCGCCGAGCCGCGCACGAAGACCAGCCTGCCACCAAGCGCTCGTGCGGCATCCGCGGTCGCTGTCGCGATGGCGACACTGTCGCTTGCGTTTGTTTGACTGGTGATTTTTTGGCTGCCGCTGTTCTGGCTGCCGCTGTTTTGGTTGGTGCCGCTGTGGTCGGCGCTTGGCCAGGTGAGATGGTGGTCGGCGACGGTCGTGACCCCGCAGAGCAGTCCTTCCGCCACACCGACGGATGCTGCGGCATAGGCCAGCCCGGCGTCCACTCCCGCACGGGCGTATGCCGCTGCCATCGTGGGCAACCAGTCCCGCATGGCGACACCGCGGGTGCCGGGCAGGGTGCGGAAGGCAGACTGCAGCAGGTGGTGGTGGGCGTTGACGAGCCCGGGCGTGACGACGCATCCGCTCGCGTCCAGGATTTCGCCTGGCTCCGTGTGCGTGCGTCCGGTGGAGACCACGCCATCCCGCAGTTCGAGGTCGCCGTCGCGTTCAGTGCTCTCGTCGATGAGGATTCGGATCGCGCGGGTGATTGTCAGCATGGTGTTTTCTAGCACTCGCGTGTGTGCAGTGCATGACACCGCACCCTTCCTCGCGCGCCCAGCTCCTCTTCGCCTCTTCTTCTCGTGAGTCTTGTGTAGGCAAATGGCCTGCAGCAGGCAGTGGGCGGCCGGCAGCCGGCAGCCTGCAGTAGGCGATCCCCCATGCGACTATGCGATCCTGACAGCATGTTTGAGATCGGAGATCGCCTGCTTGCCGCAGTCACTGCGGGTAAGCGCCTTGCCGTTGCCACCGCGGTTGTCATCGATGGCAGCGCGCCGCGCACGGTTGGCACCTCGATGGCGTTCGACGGAACGACCGTGATCGGCAGCATTGCCGGCGGCTGTGTCGAGGGCGCGGTGATCGAAACCTGCGAATTGGTTCTCGCCGACGGCATCCCGCGCACCGTCGAATACGGGGTGAGCGATGAGTCGGCTTTCTCGGTCGGGCTCACCTGCGGCGGACAGTTGCGCATCCACGTGCAGTTGCTTGACGATGAGCTGATCGGGGCGCTTCGGGGACAGCGCAGCCTCGAAGTGTGCGCGGGCTTCATTGAACATCCACCGGTCGACCGACACCTGATAGTTTTCGGCGCAATGGAGTTTTCTGCTGCGCTGTCCGCTGCAGCGCAGGTGCTCGGTTACCGGGTGACGCTGTGCGACCCGCGCGCACTCTTTGCGACACCCGAGCGATTTCCGGGAGCTGAAATAATCGTCGCCTGGCCCACCGTGTGGTTCGAGACGGCGAGGGTCAACGAACGCACGGTGATCTGTGTGCTCAGCCACGATGCCCGGTTCGATGCCGAACTCATTGCCCTCGCACTCGGTTCGCCGGCCGCATTCGTCGGTGCGATGGGATCGCGCCGCACGCATGACCGCCGAATCGCCTCGCTGCGCGAGAGAGGCGTCAGCGAGGAAGCGATCGTGCGTCTGCGCTCGCCGATTGGCCTCGACCTCGGCGCTAGCTCGGTCGAGGAGACCGCCATCGCGATCCTCGCAGAGGTGATTGCGGCGCGGTCCGAGGCATCCGCACGACCTCTCTCGGTGACTTCCGGAGCCATCCACCCGGCGCCTGTTCTGGCTGCTGTAGCCACAGATGCTGTCTCGGCTGCCGCCTCAATTGCTGCCACTGCTGCCACTGCTGCCACTGCGGCCGCCAGAGCGGCCGCTACAGATGTCGCTACAGTTCCTGCCACAGCACCCGTCTCGACGGCTGGGAGCGTGCTCGTCGAATAGTGCGGGCCAGACTGGGTGACTCGGGCCAGACCGGGTGGCGCGGGCCAGACCGGCCCGATCAGTCGGATCCGCCATGCGGCCGTCGAGCGCACACCCGTTCACAAATCGACTCGGTAGTTGTTGCGACCTGGCGTCGGGAAATATCGCAACGATTACCAAGTCGATTGTTGGGGGGACTGCCTTCGATGGGGAGCCAGGTGTGGGGTAACCGCGCTTGACGGGGAGCCAGGTGCGGGGGCTCGGTTCGATGGGGAGCCAGGTGTGGGCGGGCCCGAAGCGGGCCGACCCCGGCCTACTCCGCCGCGCCAGAGGCCTCGCCAGAGGCCGCATCAACGGTGGCATGCGACGCCAGGCGCCACAGACGCTCGCGGGACATCGGGAGTTCGTGGGGGCGGATGCCGAGAGCATCCCGGATCGCATTGGCAAGGGCCGGCGCCACCGGGTTGTACGGCGCCTCGCTCATCGACTTCGCTCCGAGCGGACCGAGGGCATCGAAGGTCTCGGCGAAAAACACCTCGGTCTGCGGGATGTCCGCAAACCGCGGCACGTGGTAGTTGCGGAACGCGGTGGTGGTGACGCGCCCCGCGCCATCGAGGCGCATCTCCTCGTAGAGCGCGGTGCCGATCGCCTGGGCCGTGGCCCCCTCGATTTGCCCACGCAGCTGCTCGGGGTTGAGCACGGTTCCGGCATCGGCCGCCTGCACGGACTGCAGGATTCGCACCTCGCCGGTGGCGGGATTCACGGCCACGCGGAAGCCATGCACGTTGAACGCCACGGTGCGGGGTGTGCCGTCGTGCCGTCCGGAAGCTGTGAGAGGCCCCGCCGCCAGCAGCTCTTCCGCCGGGAAATGACGGTCGCCGATACGCACGCCGCCACCCTCTACGAGCTCGTCGGAAACCAAGTCGATACGCACGCCGCCACCCTCTACGAGCTCGTCGGAAACCAAGTCGATAGGCACGCCGCCGCCCTCGTCGGGAACCAAGCCGGCGGACACACCACCATCCTCACCGGAAACCAAGCCGGCCGGTGCGCTTCCGCGCCCCCCAGAATCAGCCCCCGGGGAATATGCCCGCTCGAGCATGAGTGCACGCAACTTTTCGGCCGCGGCGAGCAGGGCTTTACCGGCGACGACGACACCCGCGGATCCGAACGCTCCGGTGTCGTACTTCACCACGTCGGTGTCGGACTGGCGGATACGCACGCGGTCGACGGTCGTTCCGAGAGCGGATGCCACCAGCTGGGTATGCACTGTCGTGGTGCCGTTGCCGAATTCGACGGTGCCAACGCCGATCTCGAAGTCTCCGGACGCCAGCAGGGTGACCGTGGCATCTGCATAGTGTCCACGGGGTGGAAGGGACGCGATCATGGCGAGTGCCATACCGGTGCCGAAACGCCACTCGGGGTCGGGCGCAGGCGAAACGTCAGACGAACCAGCAGACGGAAAGCCAGCCAGCGCATCCTGCACGAGGTCGAGGCACTGATCCAGCCCATACGAGCCGTAGAGCAGGTCCGTTTCGGCGTGCGGCTCTACAACCACCATGTCGTCCCCCGGCACGACGACGTTGCGCCGGCGCAGCTCGAACGGATCCATTCCGAGGGTGCGCGCGAGCTCATCCATTGCCGACTCGATCGCGAAGATCACCTGCCCGAGGCCGTAGCCCCGGAATGCACCCGATGGCAGGTTGTTTGTGTAGACCGACTCGGCATCCACCCGCTTGTTCGCGCAGCGGTAGACGCTGATCGATTCGTGGATGCTGTGGAACATGACGCCGATACCGTGGTTGCCGTAGGCGCCCGTGTCCACGAGCTCATCGATCGCCATGGCGGTGAGGGTGCCGTCGGCGGTCGCTGCGAGAGTGACGGACACGCGGATCGGATGCCGCGGCGAGGCCAGGGTGAACTCATCCTCCCGGGTGAACTCGTACTGCACGGGTCGCCCGGTGCGCAGCACGGCGAGGGTCACGAGGTCTTCGGTGAAGAGCTCCTGCTTGCCACCGAAACCGCCGCCGACCCGTGCGGTGAAGACGCGCAGTCGCTCGGGTTCGAGGTCGAAGATGTGGCAGAGTTCATCCCGCACCAGATAGGGCACCTGGGATGAGGTGCGCAGCACCAGTCGCCCGTCGGAGTCGAGCCAGCCACGGGTTGCGTGGGTTTCGAGGGCCGCATGGTTCACTCGCTGGGTCTGCCAGGTGCCGGTGGCCACGGCATCCGCTGCCGCGATCGCAGCATCCACATCACCCATCTCGCCGTGCATCTCGGCAAGCACGTTGCGCTCGGGGGCGGTCACTCGCTGATCGGAACCCTTGTCGGCATGCAGCAGCGGTGCGCCCGGCTGGCGCGCCAGGTGCGGGTCGAAGACACCGGGCAGCACCTCGTACTCCACCTCGATGAGCGCGAGCGCGCGTTGGGCAATCGCCACCGAGTCGGCCACAATCGCGGCGACCCGCTGGCCGATAAAGCGCAGCACCGGATCGAGCACGAGCGTGTCATCCGGATCGTCCGTGCGCATCTCGTGTCGTCCGGTCGAGAACAGTGTCGCGGGGGAGTCCCGGTGGGTGAGCACCGCGTGTACCCCCTCGACCGCAAGTGCGCGCGCGGTATCGATGGAGAGGATGCGCGCATGGGCGTGCGGGCTCTTCAGCACCGCGAGATGCAGCAGCCCGGTTGTTCTCACGTCGAGGGTGAACTCCTCCTCGCCGGTGGTAATTCGCAGGCCGGCAGGCGCCCGAACCGACCGCCCGGCGGCCGCACCGGACGCCGGCGTCTGGGTGTTCGAGGTGCCGCAGATGGCATCCTTTATCGACCGGTAGCCGGTGCAGCGGCAGATATTGCTCTTCAGCAATCTCGGCAGGTCGTCCAGGTCCTCCTCAGTGAAGGTCGACGCCGTCACGATCATGCCTGCGGTGCAGAATCCGCACTGGAAACCGGCCGCATCCACAAAGGACTTCTGAAGCGGATGCGGATGCTCCGGGCTGCCGAGCCCCGAAACGGTGGTGATCTCCACACCCTCGAGTCGATGCGCGGGCAGGATGCAGGAGTGGATCGGTTCGCCGTCGAGCAACACCGTGCAGGAACCGCAGTCGCCGCTGTCGCAGCCCTTTTTCACGTCGAATTGACCAAGATCGCGCAGGACCGTGCGCAGCACTTGGCCCGCGGCCGGTGTCGCTTCGACGGACTCGCCATTTACCGAGAATTTCATGCCAGCTCCAGCCGCAACTGCTCTGCAAATCGCACGCTCATCGCACGCCTCCAGTCGGAGGACCCGTGGGCGTCGTCGTACCAGCAGTCGATCGCCAGCACGCGTTCCTGCAGCTCCGGTGCCGAGGGCATGCCGTCGAATCGCAGCTGCACGGGATGCGACGTGCCCCCGGTCACGGTGAAGACTGTCTCACCGGTCGGTGCCACTCGAGCGATCACGAGCGTGCCCGTGCGGCCCAGATCATTCAGGGCGATGCGGCGGAATCCGGTACGGGAATCGAGGGAGGCGAACGGGATCACGATCTCGCGCAGCACCTCGCGGGGCTCGAGCGCAGTGCGCATCACACCGGTGACGAGGTCGGCAACGGGCATCCGTCGCTCTCCGCCCGATGGCATCCAGATCACCGCTTCGGCGTCGAGGGATGCGGCGAGCGAGATCATTGGACCGGCGGGCAGCGCCAGAGCGATATTGCCGCCGACGGTTGCGATATTCCAGATCTTGTACGAGGCGAGGAACGAGTTCGCGCAGTGCCAGAACAGGGCGTATGGATCGGTGTGTGACTCGTATCCACTGCCCGCGCGAACCGGGTCGGTGCGCAGCGCCGGTGGAGTGAGCCGGGAGAGTTCGGCGACGGTGCAGGTCGCGGCGATCACGAGAGCGGAGGCCGTGCGTGTTACCGGCGCCCAACCGAGCCGGGTGATGTCTACGAGGCCAGTGAGTCCGGTCTCCGGTACGGAGAAGAGCCAGGTGCCGCCGGCCAGAATTTTTTCGCTTGACCCGATCACGATTTCCGATCGGGCGGAGGGCACGCGAATCTCCTGCACATCGATAAGGTCCATTGTCTGACCAGTAAACAGCACGAATGTGACAAATCTATGACAGCGCCAACGCCGGATGACGCGCCGGTAGAATTGGCGGCCATGAGCAACAAGACCGCTGTGCATTTCGGCGCCGGCAACATCGGCCGCGGTTTTGTCGCCCAGTTTTTGCACGTGAGCGGCTACCAGGTGATCTTCGCCGACGTCAACGACGACATGATCGCAGAGCTACAGGCCGCCGACAGTTATCACGTGCACGAGGTTGGCGAGCATTCCACGTCGAGCGTTGTCGACAACTTCCGGGCCCTGAACAGCCGCACCCATGAGGCCGAGGTCGTCGCCGCCATCGCTGCCGCCGATGTTGTCACTACCGCCGTGGGGGCGCGCATCCTGCAATTCATCGCCCCCATCATCGCCAAGGGTCTTGATGCCCGCACCGCGGGAGCAGCCAAGCTCACGGTCATCGCCTGCGAAAACGCTCTTGGCGGCACCGACATCCTCGCGGGGCACGTGCGAAAGCACACGCCCGGTCACAACGCCGTCTTCGCCAACTGTGCGATCGACCGCATCGTGCCAGAGCAGCACGGCGGACTGGATGTCACGATCGAATCCTTCTACGAGTGGGTCGTCGACCGCACACCGTTCCACGGCCATGACGGTGCCGGCCACACTCCCGAGATCCACGGCATCTCCTGGGTGGACGACCTGGCTCCCTTCATCGAACGCAAGCTGTTCACGGTGAACGCCGCTCATGCCGCCGCGGCTTACCACGGCATCGATCGCGGCTGGGTGTCGATCCGCGAAGCTCTCGCCACCCCCGAACTGCAGTCCGAGGTGCGCGCCGTGCTCGCCGAGACGAAGTCACTCCTGGTCGCCAAACACGGGTTCGACGCCGATGAACAGCAGGCCTACATCGAGAAGACACTCATCCGCATCTCCAATCCGCATCTGCCCGACACCTGCGAGCGGGTCGGTCGCAATCCGATGCGCAAGCTCGGTCGCAACGAACGCTTCATCGGGCCAGCGGCCGAGCTCGCCGAGCGCGGAATGCCAGCTTGGGACCTGCTGAATGCGGTCGGGGCCGCACTGCGCTTCGATGTCGCGGGGGACGAGGAGAGCGTTCAGCTGCAGGAACTGCTTTCGAGTGGCCTGCCCGCTGACATACTTGCGGTCGAAATCACCGGAGTCGAGCCGGAACACCCGTTGTTCCCACACCTGGTCGAAGTCATCCAGCTTCGCCTGGATCGCTGAGGTCGGCCTCCCGTGGCTGTCGATAATTACGAAGAAGGCCTCAGCTGGGGCGCCGAAAACGACCCGACCCATGTCGAAGCCCCGGTTGCTGAGCAGGCAGCCGATTCGGATGAGCCGCACGAACCGGGCACGAGTTCTGCCCTGCTGGTAACCCTCGGTGTGTTCGGAGGAATCTTTCTGCTGTACACCGTCGGCTGGCTCATCGGGATGCAGCGCAGCACCGTGCCATCCGCGACCCTCTTCTTCGTCTTCATGTACCGTCTCGGCCAGGTTCTCGCGATCGCGGCACCAGCAGCCTGGTTCATTGGCGTTCTCGTGCTCGCCCGTGAGCGACGTGCCGGAGTGCGCATCATCTGGCTGCTGGTCGGTGTCGTTCTCCTCGCGCCCTGGCCGTTCATTCTCGGATTGGGAGCCTGATGACCAACGATGATTCCGCCGACTCTCGCCCCGATGCCGGCACGACGTCAGATACTGGGTCGCCTCTCCCCACGACGGGCAGAGCGGATGTCGAGCCGCGCCGATTCGCACGCATCGGCTGGCTCAGTCTCACGATCGCCATTCTGTTCGGGCTCTTCTACGCGTACGACCTCTTCGAAGCGATCTCGAACGTGGTCGGCGTCACCTCGCAGATCACGCTCTACAACGAGGCGCGAGCCGTGGTGAAACTCGACCCCGTGCCCATCCCCTGGGGGTGGCTGGTGATCGATGTTCTCCTTGCGCCGGTCGTCTTCGCGTTGGCTGTGTTCATCGGACGTAGAAAAGCCGTGCTGCTCAGAGTGCTGCTCTTCGTGGTCGGGCTCACGCTGGTTGCCGCCGCGACGCTATCGGTCGAGGCCCTCGCCTGACCCGATGCCGTGCGCAACTAGCGCGGCACCGTCACGATCGACACCAGAATCACAGCGATGACCACCAGCTGGGCGATATAGCGCGGCCAGAACGGAATGGCGGCGGCACCGAACCGCTCCGGATGCTGGGATGCGAAGTGATTCGCCGGAAACACCGCGATAAGAAAAACCACCAGCATGATGCCAGCGAGGAACGTGGTCACGGGCACGAGCAGCCCGATGCCGCCGGCGATCTCGCACACACCGGTGAACCGTACAAGAGTCCGGCCGCTGATCAGGCCGCCGCGCGTGATGTATTCGGGGATCATTGCGGCCATACCCCGCGCGGGCCCCGGCCGGAAGTGGGTGATCCCCACGCCGACGAACATGATGGCCAGCAGGATGCGAAGCACGAGCTGCACGGTTTCGAAGGTGGTCATCGGGCAATCCTTGCAGAGACGTCCTTGCGCGCCCGGCATCGACGGGCGTCCAACTGTCAGGGGCTTGGCGGTGGTGGGCTAAAGTTCAATGGCCGGAGCGTCCATCGTGTCGCGGCATCCCCCCTACTTCCAAACGAAGGATCCGATTCGTGGCAAAGCCGATCGTTGTGATCGCTGAAGAACTCTCTCCTGCTACCGTCGAGGCCCTCGGTCCGGACTTCGACGTGCGTTCCGTGGACGGCACAGACCGGCCGGCCCTGCTCGCCGCGCTCGCCGAGGCCAGCGCGGTGCTAATCCGCTCTGCGACCCAGGTAGATGCCGAGGCAATCGCCGCCGCAAAGCATTTGAAGGTCGTGGCGCGCGCCGGCGTCGGGCTCGACAACGTGGACATCAGGGCCGCGACGGAAGCGGGTGTCATGGTGGTCAATGCGCCCACGTCAAACATCATCTCGGCGGCCGAGCTCACGGTCGGCCACATCCTGAATCTTGCGCGACACATCCCGGCCGCTCACGGCGCTCTCGCTGACGGTCAATGGAAGCGCTCGAAGTACACCGGGGTCGAGATCTTCGAGAAGACGATCGGCATCATCGGGCTCGGACGCATCGGTGCACTGATCACCGCCCGCATGCAGGCGTTCGGAACGAAAATCGTCGCCTACGATCCGTATGTCACCGCCGCTCGCGCCCAGCAGCTCGGCGTCACATTGCTCAGCCTCGATGAGTTGCTCGCCCAGAGCGACTTCGTGACCATCCACATGCCGAGGACCCCCGAGACCACCGGCATGATCGGCGACGCGCAGTTCGCACTCATGAAGAACACGGCCTATATCGTGAACGTCGCCCGGGGCGGACTCATCGACGAGGATGCCCTCTACCGCGCGCTTACTGCTGGCACCATCGCCGGTGCTGGTCTCGATGTTTTCGTGCACGAGCCGCCGGTCGGCTCGCCACTTCTGGCGCTGCCGAATATCGTCGTCACCCCGCACCTCGGTGCTTCCACCGACGAGGCCCAGGAGAAAGCGGGCGTGTCGGTTGCGAAGTCCGTGCGCCTCGCGCTCTCCGGCGAGCTCGTGCCGGATGCCGTGAATGTGGCCGGCGGCGTCATCGATACGAGCGTGCGGCCGGGGATCCCCCTGATGGAGAAGCTCGGACAGCTCTTCGCCGGGCTCGCCTCGAGTCCGATCACCGCAGTCGATGTCGAAATCCGCGGGGAGATCGTCGAGTTCGACGTGAAGGTGCTGAAGCTCGCTGCACTCAAGGGCATCTTCACCAACGTCGTGAGCGAATCCGTGAGCTACGTGAACGCTCCGCTGCTCGCCGAGCAGCGGGGCATCACCGTGCGCCTCACGACGGATGCGGTGAGCGATGAATACCGCAACCTTCTGACCATCCGCGGCACCCTCAGCGACGGCAGCCAGATCTCGGTCTCTGGCACTCTCACCGGATCCAAGCAGGCGCAGAAGATCGTCGAAATCAACGGGTATGACGTGGAGGTGCCGGTCGCCGAGCACCTCATCGTGATGATCTACACCGACCGCCCCGGAATCGTTGCGGTCTACGGCAAAGAGTTCGGCGAGGCCGGAATCAACATCGCGGCCATGCAGATCAGCCGCCGCGAGGCCGGCGGTCAGGCGCTGAGCGTGCTCACCGTCGACTCTCCAGCACCCGTTGGACTCCTCGAGACGGTGCGTCTGGCGATCCAGGCGGATCTTCTGCGCGAGATCGACATCACCGACTGACGGTCAACCCGTCGAACCAACGAAGACGCGCCCCCCTTTCGAACCCGAAAGGGAGGCGCGTTGCAGCAGGTGGGATGACTAGACGACGTCTCCCCGGGTTTCCTGGCTGGTGCTCTTCTCGTTTCCGGTCGCGTCGACAGCCGTACGCGTGGTCGATATCGTCGACCGCTTGCGCGTGGCCATGATGATCGAGATCAGAAAGACCACCACACCGGCCCCCATGAGCAGATAGCCGATGAGGATGAGGTTTACCCCCGGGACTGTGAAACTGACGGCGAATGCGATAACCGCGCCGATGACGAAAAGAAAGATGCCTGTACCGATACCCATGATGAGCCCTTCCAGTGCTGTTGTGCCTTGTAAAGGTGCGCCGTAACTGGCGCGCCCGATCAATGCGTGATCACAATTGTAGTCATTTGTCCCTCGGATGGGGAGTAAAACGTACATCGATGCCCTGCGGGTACGCTGGTCACCAGCCCGAATCGGCCGTGCCACATCCGCTCCCCGTCAGCTTTCTCCCCTGGAGTCATCCCATGTTCCGCAGCATCTCACTCGCTCTCATCCCCGGTGATGGGATCGGCCCAGAGGTGATCGGCGAAGCGGTGAAAGTTCTCGAAGCGGTGATCCCGGCGGAGGTCGAACTCACCACCACTCACTTCCCCTTCGGAGCTGCGCATTACCTCGCCACCGGGGAGATCCTGAGCGATGCGGGGCTCGCCGAACTCAAGCGGCACGACGCCATCCTGCTCGGCGCCGTCGGTGGCGATCCGCGGGATCCCCGCCTGGCCGGCGGGTTGATCGAGCGAGGCTTGCTTCTTCGGTTGCGCTTCGCCCTCGATCACTACGTCAACCTGCGTCCGACTCGGCTGTTGCCAGGCATCACGTCTCCGCTTGCCGACCCTGGCACCGTCGACTTCGTCGTGGTGCGCGAGGGCACCGAGGGTCCTTATGTGGGTAACGGTGGGGTGATCCGAGTCGGCACACCGAATGAGGTTGCCAACGAAGTGTCGGTGAACACTGCCTTCGGCGTCGAACGCCTGGTGCGCTACGGTTTCGCCGTGGCATCCGCTCGACCGCGCCAGAAGCTGACGCTGGTGCACAAGACGAACGTGCTCACCAACGCGGGCAGCCTCTGGCAGCGCACTGTTGACCGAGTGGCCCTCGAATATCCGGCCATCTCGGTGGACTACCTCCATGTCGATGCCGCCACCATCTTCCTCGTCACCGACCCGGCGAGGTTTGACGTTGTCGTCACCGACAACCTTTTCGGCGACATCCTCACCGACCTCGCAGCGGCGATCAGCGGTGGTATCGGACTCGCGGCATCGGGCAATATCAATCCAGAGGGCACGTTTCCGTCCATGTTCGAGCCGGTACACGGCTCAGCCCCCGACATCGCCGGGCAGCACAAGGCCGATCCGACCGCCGCCATCCTCTCGGTCGCGCTCCTGCTCGATCATCTCGGCCTGGCGGATGCTGCGGCCACGGTGACCGCCGCGGTCACGGCCGATCTCGCGTCGCGCGGTACCACGGTGAGAAGCACCTCCCAGGTTGGCGACGCGATCCGCTCACTCGTGTCGCACAATTAAGAACTCGTACGAAAATAGGGATCCAATGAAAAACCTGCTCGCTCCGGTCACGCTCAACTTCACCCGTCGGCACAACCCCGAGGCGCTCGCCGAGCTCAAGCGCAACGAGATCCTCGCCGATCCGGGGTTCGGCAAACACTTCACCGACCACATGGTCGATATCTGCTGGTCCGCCGGTGGTGGCTGGCATCGCCCTCGGGTGCAGCCCTACGGCCCGATCGAGCTCGATCCGGCGGCAGCGGTGCTGCATTACGGGCAGGAGATCTTCGAGGGACTCAAGGCCTACCGGCACGCGGATGGCTCGATCTGGAGCTTCCGTCCCGAGGCTAATGCGGCGCGGATGCAGCGGTCTGCGCGGCGCCTCGCGCTGCCCGAGCTGCCGACCGAGTATTTTCTCGACTCACTGCGGGAGCTCATCGCTGCGGACGGCGACTGGGTGCCAACAGCGCCTGATACGAGCCTCTACCTTCGTCCGTTCATGTTTGCCAAAGAGGCCTTCCTTGGGGTGCGCCCGGCAGAGAAAGTGAACTTCTACGTGATTGCCAGCCCAGCTGGCGCCTACTTCACCGGCGGCCTCGCCCCAGTCTCCATCTGGCTGTCGACCACCTATTCGCGTGCGGGTAAGGGCGGCACGGGTGCGGCAAAGACCGGTGGCAACTACGCTTCCTCGCTCATCGCCCAGGCGGAGGCCTATGAGCACGGCTGTGCGCAAGTGCTCTTCCTCGACTCCGAGGAGGAGAGGTTTCTCGAGGAACTCGGTGGCATGAACATCGTGCTCGTGAAGAAAGATGGCACGCTTCTGACTCCGGCATCCGACAGCATCCTCGAAGGCATCACCCGCGAGTCCATCCTGCAGCTTGCCGAAGACCGCGGGCACACCGTTGAGCGTCGACGCGTGACCATCGACGAGTGGCGCGAGGGCGCAGCATCCGGCGACATCGTCGAGGCCTTCGCGTGTGGCACGGCAGCGGTCGTCGCTCCGATCGGACATCTCAAGGCCGAGGGCTTCGAGATCGTGCACGAAAGCAGCGCGCTCGCACTGTCGCTGCGGGCCGAGCTCACGGGCATCCAATACGGCACCGGTGAAGATCGTCACGGCTGGATGATGCGGCTCGATAGCGCTGATTCGGCAGGCAGCACGGTTTCGGCAGGCAGCACAGACTCGACGGCCGATGCTGCTCACGCCGCTCCGGCAGCTCACGAAGCTCCAGCCGAGTGAAGGTTGCTCGCTTCTCGATCGACGGCGCCGATCCGCGGTACGGCATCCTCGACGGAGATGACTTCGTTGTGCTCTCCGGTGATCCGATGTTCAGCGGATTCGGCACCACCGGCCAGCGCGTCGCCGCGAGCGATGTAAAGCTGCTGGCCCCGGTCATCCCACGCTCGAAGGTCGTCTGTATCGGCCTCAACTACGCCGCCCATCGCGACGAACTGAAAAACGAATTGGCGAGCCCCACAGCGCCGCTCATCTTCCTCAAGCCGAACACGGCAGTGGTCGGTCCTGGCGATACGATCCAGATACCACCGGTCGAGGGACGCATTGTGCACGAGGGAGAACTCGTGATCGTGATCGGCAAAATCGCCAAGAGGGTCAAGGCCGCCGACTACGCCGACGTGGTCTTCGGCTACACGATCGGCAATGATGTGTCGGCCCGCGATCAGATGTTTGCGGATGGACAGTGGGCCCGTGCCAAGGGCTACGACACCTTCGCGCCGCTCGGCCCGGTGATCGAAACCGAGTTGGACTGGTCGAACCTCGAGATTCAGACCTATGTCGATGGCGAACCGCGCCGATCCGGCAACACTCGCGACATGCTGCACACGGTCCCCGAAATCATCGAATACGTCTCGGATGTCTTCACCCTGCTACCCGGCGACGTGATCATGACCGGCACACCCGCGGGCCTCGGCGGATTCCTCGATGGACAGACGATCGATATCACGATCGAGGGAATCGGCACTCTGAGCAACCCCGCGAAGAACCGCGTGTGACTCACTCGTCGAGTGAGTCGCCCCGCGACCGCATCGCGGCCTGACGGCAATGACCCGCATCCGCTGGCTCCCCGGCCTCACTCTCGCCGTTGTGGGGGCGACCGCGGGTTACGGGGTGCACCTTCTACTTCCCGGTCTTCCGTGGCTCACCGCCGCGCTCATCCTTGGCGTGCTGGCCGGCTCGATTCCACCCCTCCGACACACGCTGGATGGTGCGCTTGCGCCGGGCCTCGCACTCGCCGGGCGCCGCCTGCTGAGACTCGGCATCGTGGTGCTCGGACTCAAACTCAGCCTGGTCGACATCGCGCGCCTCGGCTGGGTCGCGATCCTCGCGATCGTAGTACTCGTCGCCGCCAGCTTCGGAATCACCTGGCTCGTCTGCCGACTGTTTCATCTGGAGGGCGACCAGGCTGTTCTCATGGCGGCCGGGTTCTCGATCTGCGGCGTATCGGCGGTCGGTGCCATGGCCGCCGCGCGCCGATCCCGCGAGACGGATACCGGTACGCCGATCACACTCGTCACCCTGTATGGCACTCTCGCCATCGTCGTGCTGCCGGCCCTCGCCTCGCTGCTCCGCCTCGATAACCGCCAATTCGGGCACTGGGTGGGGGCGAGCGTTCACGACGTCGGTCAGGTCGTCGCCACGGCCCAGACGGCGGGTGCGGTCGCCCTCGCGGTTGCGGTCGTCGTCAAGCTCACCCGGGTTCTGATGCTCGCGCCAATAGTCGCGATCGCCTCGATCCAGACCCGGAGACGGGATTCCGCGGCGGATGCCTCACTGGATGCCACGCCGGATGTCTCGCTGGATGCCTCATCGGCAGCCTCGTCGGCAGCCTCATCGAAACGGCCGCCAATCGTTCCGCTGTTCATCCTGGGATTCGTCGCGGCAGTGCTTGTGCGCTCTCTGATCCCGCTGCCGGATGCCCTGCTCGCGTCAGCGGACGTCGTGCAGTCGGCACTCCTTGCCACCGCGCTGTTCGGCATCGGCGCCTCGCTTCGCCTCGAGCAACTCGCTCGTTCGGGCCTGCGGGCCCTTGCGGCCGGGCTGGTGTCGTGGGTCGCGACACTCGGCCTCGGTCTGGCTGTGGTCTTCCTCTCCTGACGGCTGCGCATGCGGATGGGTCCGGGCCAAATCCAGCATCTGGCGCACCACGCGCCCGTTTGTCAGCCATGCGGGCCTTCGTTTGGCCGCATGGCTGACTTACGACAGCGCGGTTGGTCGCTGACGGTGAGCCCGCGGCCCCGCGCATTGCGCTAACGTGCGATGCAAGCTAATGTGCAATGCATGACAGTGGATGTGGGGGCGCAACTCCGCAAGGGAGTGGTCGAGTACTGCATCCTTGGGCTGCTCGCGACCGAGCCGACCTATGGCTGGAAGCTCTCGGAAGGCCTCGTCTCACGCGGCCTGATCGCGAGCATCGGCACCCTCTACCCGATTCTCGGCCGGTTGCGCGCCCAGGGGCTGGTCAGCAGCTTCGATCAGCAGTCGGATGCCGGACCATCCCGCCGCTACTACCGCGTTACCGAGAGCGGACACCGCCAGCTCGCGGCCTTCCGCACTCACTGGGGGCCGTTCGCCCGTACCGTGCACGAGCTCGTCGGAGAGGACACCCCATGACGAAACCCAGCATCCCAGGTGTGGTTCGTGACTATCTCGCCGAGCTCGACCGGGAGTTAGCCGGGGTGCCCGGCGAGGTGCGCCAGGGCATCGTGGCTGGCATCGCCGAGGAGCTGGAGGGACTGGATGCCTCGGCCGCGGCGTCCCGCATCGAATCCCTCGGCGATCCAGCGTTTATTGCGGCGGAGGCCCGTGCGGGTGTCGCGCCCAGGTCGACAGGCCCGAAGTCGACCAAACTGGTGGTTGCCCCACCCCGGGTATCCGAGCAGCGCTGGTATGTCGTCGTGACGGCGGCGCTTCTCGAATTCGGAGTCCTCGTGGTTCCGTTGGCAGGCTGGGTGGCAGGCATCATGATGCTGTGGGCATCGCCCCTCTGGACTCGAAACGAGAAGCTCATCGCAACGATCGTGCCGCCGGCCGTTGGGGTGCTGCTCTTCGGCATCCTCGCGCTCGCCGGATCGGGATTAGCGATGTGGCACGCCCTGCTGTTCGGTGGCCTTGTTGGCCCGATCCTCGCCTCCATCGTGATCGGAATCGTGCTCAGTCGCCGGGCGTGGGGCCGCGCGCGGACCTGATTTCACCGCAGCCGACCAGTGTTCCAGCACACTATGCGCCTTTTTGTCAGCCATGCCGCCAAATGAAGTGCCGCATGGCTGACGAACGGGCGCGTGGTCCCCGGCAGGCGGAGCGGAGCGGGGTGCCGGGCGCGGGCGCCGCGGCTCGGGGTGCCCCACACCCGCCCCCGATAGAGTTAGCTGGCTATGTCACCCTCTTTCAGTACCGCCACCGGAGCCGACGTCCGCGTCCGTTTCTGCCCCTCGCCCACCGGTACCCCGCACGTCGGGCTTATCCGCACGGCCCTCTTCAACTGGGCCTACGCCCGGCATACCGGGGGCAAACTGGTCTTCCGCATTGAAGACACGGATGCCGCGCGTGACAGCGAGGAGAGCTACCTGCAGCTTCTGGATGCGCTCAGCTGGCTGAACATCGAGTGGGACGAGGGCGTCGGAGTCGGCGGCCCGCACGAGCCCTACCGCCAGTCCCAGCGCGGCGAGATCTACACTGGCCTCATCGAGCGGCTTCGGGCGAGCGGGCACCTCTACGAGAGCTACGCCACGGCGGAGGAGATCGAGGCCCGTAACATCCAGAACGGTCGGGATCCGAAGCAGGGCTACGACAACTTCGAACGTGATCTGGGCGAGGAGGCGAAGGCCGCGTATCGCGCTGAGGGACGCACACCCGCCCTGCGCCTGCGCGTGCCGGACACCGACCTCTCCTTTGACGACCTGGTGCGCGGCGGGATCACCTTTCCCGCCGGATCCTTCGTCGACTTCGTGGTCGTGCGCCCGAACGGCGCCCCGCTCTACACCTTTGTCAACCCCGTGGATGACGCGCTCATGGGCATCACCCACGTGCTACGCGGCGAGGACCTACTGTCGTCAACGCCGCGGCAAATCGCGCTCTATCACGCGCTGATCGAGATCGGTGTTGCTACCGCCATCCCGCGCTTCGGCCACATGCCCTACGTGATGGGAGAGGGCAACAAGAAGCTCTCCAAGCGCGATCCGGAGTCCAACCTGTTCCACCACCGCGAGCGTGGATTCATCCCCGAGGGCTTGCTCAATTACCTCTCGCTGCTCGGCTGGTCACTCAGCCACGACCGCGACGTGTTCACCATGGATGAGATGGTCGCCGCCTTCGACGTCGTGAACGTCAACCCCAACCCGGCCCGGTTCGACCTGAAGAAGGCCGAGTCGATCAACGGCGATCACATTCGCCTGCTCGCCCCGGATGTTTTCGTGCAGCGCCTCCTGCCCTACCTGTCGGGGCTTGTCTCCGATCCGCCGACGGGTACCGAGCTGGCAATCCTGCGTGAGGCCGGTCCACTCGTGCAGGAGCGCATGCAGCTGCTCGGCGAGGCGCCGGGTCTGCTCGGATTCTTCTTCGCAGCGGATGACTCGATAGAGGTCGACGCGGATGCCACACCCTCGGCGGGCTCAGCCGAGATCCTGGATGCTGCGGTCGGGGCGCTCCGGCAGCTCAACGAATGGTCGCACGTCGAGATCGAGCGAGTCTTGCGCGCTGAACTCATCGAGGGTGGCGGACTGAAGCCCCGCGTCGCGTTCGGTCCGCTGCGCACGGCACTGTCAGGCAAGCGGATCAGCCCGCCGCTGTTCGAGTCGATGCAGCTGCTCGGCAAGGAGTCGACGCTCGCGCGGCTGTCTCGGTTGGCGGCTGCACTCTAACCAGCGGCTGCACCGCTACTCGCGCGGCCGTCGCAGGTGCTCGCGTGTGAGGGCATCCATTTCATCGTCGGTCAAAGCGTCGAGCGCCTTCGCTTCCGAGCGGTCGATGCGGGACCAGCGCACAAACAGCAGAATCAGCACCGGCACATCGGCGACTTCGGCGATGAACCAGAGCAGGTCTCCCGAAAGATGCTGGTCGTGATATGCCGAAGGGAACCAGGCTGGCAGCGCACCGGCGGCCTGCCCGAGCCCATCGAGTATGTGGTTGTTCAGCCGAAGAAGGATGCCCGGGATCGCGTCGACGACCAACTCCACAAAAACCAGCAGGAACTCCACCGTGATGAAGAAGCTCGTGCGCTGGGTCGTGTTCTCGATGATCGGCAGCACCATCAGCAGGCCCATTTGGGGCACAGCCACCGTGAGCACACTGCCAGCAAACGAACTCTCGCGCAGGCTGCCAGCGAGCGGCGTGAGAAACACCGAGAAGGCCACGAGGGCGAACAGCGGTGCGAACACAGCATTACCGGCCAGCCGAACGGGCCAGGATCCGAGAACAGTATTCATTCTCCTCAGGGATCCTCCGGTGAGCACGAGTCGTGCGAGTGCGACGGGAGCACCCATGCTCAGCAAGCCGGGCACGGCAAACAGAAGCAGGGCAATGCGGGTCGTGAATGCCCACCGCATGTCGGTGCTCCACACACCAAGAAATCCCAGATTCACGACGGCGAATGACCCGAGGCCGAGTGCGAAGAACCAGATGATGCGGATGCCCGGCCAGACGATATTTCGCCGGCGCAGCGACATCACGCCCGCGATGTACAGCCCACCGGCTAGCACGATGACGATGACCGAGACGACGTCGAACCGCCAGGTGCTGAGAACGACGACGACGGATGGCGTGGCTGGCTCGATTCGGCAAGGTGGAGGTGTGGAGGTACGGGCTGCTCGAAGTCTGCCACGCCATGCCGACAGCCCGCCCGCCCTCACGCACAGCCCGCCCCGCATTTGGGCGACCCCCCACCCGTAGGTTAGAGTGACGAGTCGACCCGGTTCGCGCTGGGCACGGTGGGGTATGGTGTAATTGGCAACACGGAAGATTCTGATTCTTTTGTTCTTGGTTCGAGTCCAGGTACCCCAGCTTGATGGCCCGGTCCTCGGGCCTTTTGTTTTTTACGGGTGACATGCTGGTTTCGCCTCGTCGAGGCCAACTCCAACTGCTCACTGATCTGCGATTCGAACATCGGCATGGATATCGCTGGCCATCGCCCGGCCAGGGGTGGTGCAGCCACCACAATCCGACCTGCGTGCATCGCCCTCATTGCGGCGGGAGCAAAACGATGTTGCCCACGTGGCGTTTGTCCAAAAAATCGCGCTGTGCCGCGACGATCTCGCTCATGGGATAGGTGCGCTCGAGCAGTGGTCGGATCTCACCGCGTTCGACGTACGACACCACGTCAGTAAAAACATGCTCATCCCAGGCGGTGCAGCCGATGAGACGCAGATCCGCCAAGTACAGGGCCTGTAGGTCGAGTTCGACGATGGGGCCAGCGATCGCACCCGACGTCACATAAACACCTCCGCGGCGGAGCACCGCGAGCATCCCACCAAAACCGCTGCCTGCGACATTGTCGATCACAACGTCGACGCTCTTGGCACCAAGCTCCAACACGGGGTCCTGCCCCCGCTCGAGAACCTCATCGGCACCAATTTCGATGACGCGCGCGCGTTTCGCGGCGCTCGCGATCCCGATGACGTAGGCGCCACGTCGTTTTGCGAGCTGCACCACGGCCGATCCCACGCCCCCGGACGCCCCGGACACGAGCACACGCGTTCCTTTCGTGATCCCGGCACGGCTCACCATGTTTTCTGCGGTGCCGTAGGCACAGGGAATTGTTGCCAGCTCGGCATCGCTCCACGTGCTCTGAATCGGGAACACATCGCGGGCGCGGGCCACGGTGAATTGTGCGAATGCGCCGTCACGATCAGAACCGAGCCACTCCGTGTCGCGTGTGTCTTCCCGGCCAAGAGCCATGCACGAGCGAATGAGCACGCGGGCACCCACGATGGCCTCGTCGACTCCGGCGCCCACCGCGACGACACGGCCACAGCAGTCTGCGCCCTGGATGAGTGGAAACGGTGTTGTCGCATTCCAGCCGCCGTCGGTGCGATCTGCCCTGTCGTCATTCATCGAGTTGTCACCCAGTGCGACGAATGATTCGTTGGTTGCAGTCGACACCTGAGACGAATACCAGCCGAGTCGGGTGTTGATGTCGGTGTTGTTCACGCCTGCCGCGAGCACCAGAACAAGGACTTCTCCGGGTCCGGCCGCCGGCCTGGGCACTTCGCCAAGCACCAGTTGTTCGAAGCCACCAACGCCCACGGTGATGACGGCAGTCATGGTGGATGAGTTCGCGTGGCTGGCCTGAGTACCCGGCTGTTGGCTCATGACTACAGTCTTGCAGCCAGCGATCTCGTTTCCGTGGCGGGTGGCATTGGTCGGCACGAGGGACGTTGCCGCGATCTTCCCCAAGCCATCAAGCCCCAAGCCACCACGCCACCAAGCCCCAAAGCCACCACGACCCCAAGCCACCACTTCATAATGCCGCAATCGCACCGTGCGGAATTGCGTGACACACTGGCAGCATGACGGCGCCAACGACGATCGAACATCCGACCACCGGCATCCGAGGGGTCGTTTTCGACGTCAACGAGACGCTGTCAGATCTGCGCCCGATGGCGGATGCTTTTGAGGCGGTGGGTGCACCGGGATCGCTCGCGAAGACCTGGTTCGCCGGGGTGCTTCGGGACGGATTCGCCCTGTCTACGGTGGGAGAAAGCGCGCGCTTTGTGACGATCGCAGAGCTGCAGTTGCGGGTGGTGCTCCACTCAGTTGCGCTGCGTTTATCGCTCGACGAGGCCGTGGAGTCGATCCTGCAGAAGCTGAAAAACCTGTCGCTGCATCCCGATGTCGTCGATGGGGTTCGGGCACTGACCGGGGACGGGTTGCAACTGTTGACGCTGAGCAACGGGTCGAGCGATCTCGCCGCACGGCTCTGTGCCGACGCGAGTGTGCGGGCAGAGTTCTCTCATCTGCTGTCGGTCGAGGATGCACCCCTGTGGAAACCCGCAGCACAGGCGTACCGTTTCGCCTCCGAGGCCTCCGGGCTCGCACTGGGAGAACTGCTGCTGGTAGCCGTTCACCCGTGGGACATTCATGGGGCCAGTCGAGCGGGGATGCAGACCGCGTGGGTCAATCGCACCGGCGAACCGTATCCGACCTATTTCGATACTCCTGATATAACGTTGGATTCCGTATCCGGGCTGGCCGACGCCATCCGCTTAACCCGCTGAAACAGCGGTGTCTTTCTTCCCCAAAGGAGTGGTTTTGTGAGCGCAACGTGGCCAGTGACCCAGGGTGTTTTCCTGCTCGGCGATCTCGAGGTTGAGCTCGGGGGAACGATAAAGGATGCCCAGCTCACCTGGCAGGTGCACGGCACCCTGAATGAGGCGCGCGACAACGTGATCGTCTACCCGTGCAGCTACACCGCTACCCACGACGACCTGGCCTGGCTGATCGGGCCAGGGAAGGTGCTCGATCCCACCGAGTGGTTCATCATCGTGCCCGACATGTTCGCCAACGGGGTCTCGTCGAGCCCGTCACAGCCCTCGAATCATGACGACTACCCGGGTGCAGTGACGATGGCCGATAACGTGCGGGCGCAGTACCGCCTTGTGACGGAGCACTTCGGTGTGACGCGAGTCGCAGCTACATACGGTTTTTCGATGGGTGCAGGTCAGGCCTACCACTGGGCGGCGCTGTTTCCTGACTTCGTGGAACGGGCGATCATCGTGTGTGGAAGCAGCCGAACGTCGATCCACAACCGCGTGTTCCTCTCGGGGTTGCTGCGGATTCTGGAGGCGGCTCCGCAATACGAAGGTGGCGGACGGTTCAGCTCGGAGCCGACCCTGGCGCTCACCGCATTCGGACACGTCTATGCCGGCTGGGGACTCAGCCAGGACTTTTACCGCGAGCGCCTGTTTGAGACCGCACTCGGTGCCCCCGATCTGGAGACGTTCCTTCACACCGACTGGGCGGAGTCATTCGCACAGATCCGGGCGGCCGACCTCTACGCTTCAGCGGTCACCTGGCAGGAGGCCGACATCAGCCGGGGTGCGATGTACGACGGTGATCTCGCTGCGGCGCTCGCCGGAATTCAGGCGAGAGTTCTCCTGATGCCGAGTGAAACCGACCTGTATTTCCGTGTCGCCGATAACGAAGCCGAGCTGGAGCACCTGCGCCACGGCACGCTCGCCGTCATCCCCAGCATCTGGGGCCACCGCGCCGGAAGCCCCGAGGGCATCCCCGATGATCTGGCCTTCCTCACGCGGCACGTGCGGGAGTGGCTGGCATCCTGACCTGGCGTGCCTTCCTGACCGGCCACGCCTTCCTGAGGGTAGACCCGGCCCCCAACGGATGATCATCGCCTATCGTCTAGGCTGATTTTTGACACGGGGTGCTCGCCGATTGGTGGGCTGAGATCCATACCCGTCGAACCTGTCTAGTTAGCACTAGCGAAGGGATGTCGCGCATGTTGACGCAAGCCTCTGGCCTCGAACCGACCGGCCTCGAACCGACCGGCCTCGAACCGACTGGCCACGAACCGACCGGCCTCGAACCGGCGCCCATCGAGACTCCGTCCAGCACCATCCGATTGCGCGCTCCATCGAAGGCTCTCGTTCTCCGGGCAATTCCCCGGGTGCTCAGCATCGCCGGTACCGACCCGACCGGCGGCGCTGGTATCCAGGCCGACCTGAAGAGCATCGCAGCCAACGGTGGCTACGGAATGGCGGTTGTCACCGCGTTGGTCGCCCAGAACACGATGGGCGTGCGGTCGGTGCACACCCCGCCGGTCGAATTCCTGCGCCAGCAACTGGATGCCGTCAGTGACGATGTCACCATCGACGCTGTGAAGATCGGGATGCTCGCCGACATCGCCGTCATCCGCGAGGTTCGGTCCTGGCTCGAATCGACCAATCCGCCCCTTGTCGTGCTCGACCCTGTGATGGTGGCCACCAGCGGCGACCGGCTGCTCGAGCCATCCGCCGAGCAGGCGCTGCGCGATCTGATCCCACTCGTCGATCTGGTGACCCCCAACATCCCGGAACTGGCTGCGCTCCTGCAGGAATCACCGGCATCCGATTGGGCTGCCGCACTCGAACAGGGCAAACGGCTCTCAACCAGAACCGGAGTCACCGTGCTGGTCAAGGGGGGTCATATCGTGAGCGGCACCTGTGCGGACGCCCTGGTGAACACCCACGGGCTGTTGCCGCAGACGGTAGTGGAGTTCTCCTCCGCCCGGGTCGAGACACGCAACACCCATGGAACAGGATGCTCGCTCTCCTCGGCCCTCGCCACCGTGCAGGCCCGAACCGGCGACTGGTCCCGGTCGCTGGAGGAGGTGAAGGCGTGGCTGGATGACTCCCTCGAGCACGCCGATGAGCTCGGGGTTGGTGCGGGCAATGGTCCGATCCACCACTTTCATCGCATCTTCGCCGATCGGGCTTCGCTCAGCGCGCATCGCTCTCCCGTCGGTGCCGAGTTCAGCGGCATGCTCTGGGCTGACATCGAGGGCATCCGGCGGGCCATTTTTGACCTTCCGTTCATTGAAGCGCTGGGCGATGGCAGTCTCGAGCGCCACCAGTTCGCGTACTACCTGGCCCAGGATGCGCTCTACCTGAGTGCATACTCCCGCGCTCTCGCCCGTGCGAGCGCTCTCGCGGGCTCCGATACGGAGCAACGGTTTTGGGCCACTGCGGCGCATTACTGCCTGGATGTCGAGGCAGAGCTGCATCGCAACTGGCTCGGTACCGAACCGGTGCCACCGGTCGGACCGGTAACAAAAAGCTACGTCGACCATCTGCTCGCCGTCAGCGCGCAGGGCAGCTACGCAGTACTAGTCGCGGCCCTGCTTCCCTGTTACTGGCTCTATGCGGATGTCGGCAGCCGACTGCACTCCGAGTTCCTAGCCCGAACCACAGGGACGGCTCATCCCTACGCCGCCTGGCTCGAGACCTATGCCGACGAGGATTTTGCCGCGGCGACTCGGGAGGCGATCTGCATCACCGACGCGGCTGCCCGGGCGGGTTCCGCGGCGGAGCGGGCCGCGATGCGCACCGCCTTCGCCCAGTCGTCGCAATATGAGCTGGACTTTTTCGATGCGCCACGGGTGCACGCTCGTGCCTGAGAGTTCGCGGGGTGTCCACTCAGCCGAGAGGCGGCAGCGCGGCGAGGATGCTTCGTGCTGCCTCGGCCGGATCAGCTGCCTCGGTGATCGCTCGCACGACGACAACACGCGAGGCTCCGGCATCCACCACCTGGCTGATGTTGCCGAGGTCGATGCCACCGATCGCAAACCAGGGCAGCGTGCTTTCGTCAGTGCGAACACGCTCTGCCGCGTACCGCACCAGTTCGAGACCGACCGCGGCGCGGCCGGGTTTGGTCGGAGTGGCCCAGACCGGACCGACGCAGAAGTAGTCCAATCCGCTGGCTGCCAGCGCGGCCTCGATCTGCTCGGGGCTGTGGCTGGACATGCCGATCGATGTCGACGGATCGACCAAGCGCCGCGCCGAAGCAAGGGGCAGATCGAGTTGCCCGATGTGAAATACCGGGGCTTGGCTCAGCACCGCGATGTCCGCCCGGTCATTCACCGCCCAGAGTCGGCCGTGGCGCTCCGCCACCGATCGCAGTGTCTCGAGCAGCTCGAGCTCCTGCGCGGCTTCAATGCTCTTATCGCGCAGCTGGATGATGTCGACACCGCCACTAAATGCGGCATCCAGAAAGTCGGCGAAGTCTCCCTGGCGAATTCTGGCGTCGGTGCACAGGTAGAGGCGGGCGTGATCGAAGCGCATTTTTCCCATGCTACGGGCGATCAGTGGAGAAAGATCTCATGATCGCTCGTCACAATCCCGTCGATGTCGTGGTGGTCGATGTCGTGGTGGTCGGTGCCGGCGTCATCGGCCTTGGAATCGCCCACACGCTCGCACAATCCGGTCGTTCGGTCACCGTCGTCGATGCCCAACCCGCCTCCGGCGCAACTTATGCCGCTGCAGGCATGCTCGCCCCGGTGAGTGAATTCCACTATCAGGAAGAGCATCTGCTCGAGTTGATGCGAGCCTCGGCAGCGCTGTATCCGGAGTTCATCGCCTCGCTTGGCCTGGCGGATGCGGCTGACGCCGGCTATGTGCGGTCGAAGACGATCAGCGTCGGCTTCGATTCGGGCGATCGCGCGGCCCTCAGCGATCTTCGCGCGGTTCAGGTCGCCAACGGGCTGGCCGTCGAGCCGTTGACGATTCGTGAGGTTCGCACTCTGGAGCCGATGCTGAGTCCACGGTTGTCGGTCGCCTACAGCATCGAGCACGATCACCAGGTGGATCCGCGGCGGCTCACGGCCTGTTTGCGACAGGCGATCGAAGGTGTGAACGGCACGGCGACCGGCACCGCGACCGGCACTGCGACCGGCACTGCGACCGGCACCGCGATCTTGCAGAATGCGGTCGCGCTGCTGCACGAGCATCCGCTGGATCTCACCTCCCGCGTCATCGGCGTCGTGCTCGACGATGGTTCCGAGGTGCGCGCCGGTGACGTGATTCTGGCCAATGGTCTCGCCGCAGCGACCATCGCCGGGCTGCCACACTGGCTCGACCTGTCGCTGCGACCGGTCTTCGGCGACATCCTGCGACTGCGCGTACCGGATCAGTTACGGCCGCTCATCACCGCCACTGTGCGTGGTCTGGTGCGCGGCATCCCGATCTATCTCGTACCGCGAAACGATGGCACGATCGTGATCGGAGCGACCCAGCGTGAAGACGGGTCACCGGCCGTGTCGGCGGGTGGGGTGTATCAGCTGTTGCGAGACGCGCAAGAACTTATACCGGCGGTCGCCGAACTGGAACTGATCGAGATGACCGCTCGCGCCAGGCCGGGAACACCGGATAACGCTCCTCTCGTCGGTCGGGTGGACGGCATAGCAGGGCTGGTCATCGCCACTGGATTCTTTCGCCATGGCGTGCTTCTCACCCCGATCGCAGCTCAGATCTGCCGGGAAATTCTGGACGGCGGGGCGGATGACCGGTGGGCGCAGTTCCGGCCCGACCGCTTCTCCGTGTCAGGCCACCGCAGCCCGGCCACCGCATCAGGAACCACTGCATCAGGAACCACTGCATCACGAACCCCCGCATTACGAACCCCCGATGTGCCGATGGAAAGAGCTCATGACTGAATCACCACTGACAACATTTGTCCTCAACGGGGCCCCGCATGCTCTGGTGGATGGGCAGACCACAGCCAACCTTGTCGCCGCGATCTCCGGGAGGTCGATCACCGCCGAGGGCATAGCAACCGACGGCACGCGGCTCGGGCTCGCGGTGGCACGAAATGGCGCAGTGGTGCCACGGAGCCAATGGTCGATAACGACGCTCGAACCGGGCGATGAGGTCGAGATCCTGTCGGCCGTTCAGGGAGGTTGATCATGCACGATTCAGTGCCGAACGGCTCGCTACCGGAGCAATCGGATCCACTGGTGATCGACGGGGTGTCTCTCACCTCACGGCTGATCATGGGCACCGGGGGAGCGCCGAGCCAGGAGGGTCTCGGGGCTGCGCTCCGAGCATCCGGCACCCAGCTCACCACCGTCGCGATGCGCCGACACAACGCTGCGAGCGGCTCGTCACTATTCCAGGTGCTGCTCGACAACAACATCCTCGTGCTGCCCAATACCGCGGGATGCTTCACCGCGCGCGAAGCCGTTCTCACCTCCGAACTGGCCCGAGAGGCCCTCGAAACCGACTGGATAAAACTCGAGGTGATTGCCGACGAGCAGACGCTGCTTCCGGATGCTGTCGAGTTGGTCGAGGCGACGGAACAGCTGGTGGCGCGCGGATTCAAGGTCTTCGCGTACACCAATGACGACCCGGTTCTCGCGCTTCGGCTTGAACAGCTCGGGGCCGTCGCGGTGATGCCGCTCGGAGCGCCGATCGGCACCGGCCTCGGCATCCTGAATCCACACAATATCGAACTGATCGTCTCCCGAGCTGGTGTTCCGGTGGTGCTCGATGCCGGAATCGGCACGGCCTCGGATGCTGCACTCGCGATGGAACTCGGCTGTGACGCCGTGCTGCTCGCTACCGCCGTGACGCGGGCGCAGGATCCGGTGCGCATGGCTCAGGCATTCCGCCATGCGGTCATCGCCGGGCGGCTGGCCTCGCAGGCCGGACGCATCCCGAAGCGGCAACATGCGCTCGCGTCCTCCGCAATGGACGGACGGCCCGACCTGTGAGCGGGTCACTCGTGCCGCCGCAGCTCCTGTTACCTCTGGTCCCGCCGCAGCTCCCGTTACCTCTGGTCGAACCCGCCGAGCAGCTCAGTTCGGAGGAGATTCAGCGGTACTCCCGGCACCTGTTGATTCCGCGGATCGGTGCGATCGGACAGCGTCGGCTCAAGAACGCCAGAGTGCTCGTCATCGGTGCCGGCGGCCTCGGATCCCCGGTGCTGCTATACCTTGCGGCGGCGGGGATCGGCACGCTCGGCATCGTGGACGACGACACGGTCGACCCGAGCAACCTGCAGCGACAGATCATCCATGGGGTGCAGGATATCGGCCGGCCCAAGCTCGACTCGGCACGGGATGCCATCGCGGCGCTCAACCCGCTGGTCGAGGTACGGCTGCACCCGGTGCGACTGGCGGCCGCGAATGCGCTGGAGCTGTTCGGCGACTACGACCTGATCGTGGACGGATCCGACAATTTCGCTACCCGCTATCTCGTGAATGATGCGGCGGCTATCCTCGGGAAGCCGTATGTGTGGGGTTCGGTGTTGCGATTCGATGGTCAGGTGAGTGTCTTCTGGCAGCACCATGGGCCGACCTATCGTGACCTGTACCCGGAGGCACCGCCCGCCGGATCGGTACCGAGTTGTGGCGAGGGTGGGGTTTTCGGGATGCTCTGCGGAGCGGTCGGTGCGGCGATGGTTGCCGAGGTCGTCAAGCTCGTGACGGGGGTTGGGCGCACCCTCCTCGGCCGATTGGCCATTATCGATGCGCTCGACGCATCATGGCGGGAGTTGCGTATTCCACTCGACCCGGATCGTGCGCCGATCTCTGCGCTCGTCGACTATGACGCAATGTGCGGGGTGCAGTCAGGGCAAGCGGCGTCGCTCCCGGTGGCGGATCTGTCCTCTATCTCGGTGCACGATCTTGCTGCCAGCCTGAGGGCGAGAGACCGCGGGGACACCGCTTTCGATCTGATCGATGTGCGAGAGCCGGGGGAGCATGAGATCGTGCGGATTCCGGGGTCCACCCTCATCCCGCAGGGCGAACTGCTCTCCGGGGATGCCGCAGCTGCACTCTCAGCGGAGCGGCACATCATCCTGTACTGCAAATCGGGCGCGCGGTCCTCTGCGGTGGCGGTGGAGTTGCAGCGGCGGGGGTTCACCCGGGTGACGCAGGTGAGTGGAGGAGTACTGGCCTGGATAGCCGAGATCGATTCGTCGCTGCCCACCTACTGAAGTTCGGGCATTCGGTCGCAGCGTATTTAAAACCGGATGAAAGCAGGGATCGCCGCCACGACTAGAGCTCCGGCGATGAGCACTGTGTCGTTCCACCTCCACAGTGCGGGCTCCGCCCAGGTGCGGGGATTATTTCCCGCCCTGGCGGTGGAGAACCCGCGCGCGTCCATCGCCACTGACATCCGGCCGGCTGTATAAAGCGAGTGCACGAGGAGGGCGCCGGTGAGAGCGGCAAACTCTCGTACTCGGGCGCGGGGCGAGCGGGATCCATCGAGTCCCCGAATCCGGCGTGACTGTTGCAGCTGGCGCCACTGATCGGCGAGGTTCTCGAACTGCTGGAGTGCTGCGGTCGCTGCGACAACGGCCCGCTCTGGCAGCCTGAGGCGCTGCGCCAGATGATCCCCAAGCGCCGTCGGGTCGATCATGCTGGCCAAGTGGATTCCGGGGAGCACAAAGAACGCGATCCGTACTGCCGCCGTGGCGCCGGTCAGGGGATCCTGCCCGCGACTCAGGAGCCAGGTGGAAAACCCGACCGAGAGCACGGCCAGGAATCCGGGCACCAGTCGACGCCAGCGGATACTTTTCGGTGAAGCGATGAGCAGAAAAAATACGGTCCAGGCCGCGAGGCCAACGACACCCTGAATCACGCTGGTGATCGCAAACGATCCGAACATCAGGGCGAAGGATGCGCCGAGCAGGGATAGCGGTCCGCTCGAGTCGATGATCCGCTGCCGTGTGGGTGAGGATGTCGCCTCGTCCGGCAGCACGGATTCACCCGGCAGACCTCGGGCATCCGGCTGGGGGAGGGTGATGATGCGGTCAGCAATAGCTATGAGGAGAGGATCGTGGGTGGTCACCAGAATCGCGGTGCCAGCATCCCGCGCCGCAAGAACGACACCGACGACGGCCGCCCAGGACTGCCGGTCCTGGCCGACCGTCGGTTCATCGAGCACGAGAATCGAGGGTCCGTGCGCTACTGCCGTCGCGAGCGCCAGCCTCCGCATCTCGCCCCCGGAGAGGAGGTGCGGGTCGGAGTCGCACAGCGGTGCCAGCGACAGCACGGCAAGCAGCCGCTCCACCCGGTTCGAGGTGCCGACAGCCGAGGGATACAGCAGGCGCTCAGTCAACCGGGCGTCGTCCCGCACGGTTCTCCCGATCACGGTGAGTTCTGCGTTCTGTGGCACCCACCCGATCCGTGCGGCCAATGCGGGAGCCTGCCACCAGCCCGGTCGCGCCTCGCCCTTCACTTCGAGAGCGGCTGTCACTGTGACCTCTCCGCTCGTCGGTTTCTCGAGTCCCGCGACCAGGGAGGCAAGGGTCGACTTGCCAGATCCGCTCGGGCCGACCACGGCGACGACCTCGCCGGCCCGCACGCTCACGTTCGCATCGCGCAGCAGGTGGGTGGTCAATGGACGCCCCCCGTTGCCCAGACTCACTCTCGCACGGGTCAGGCCGACCTGCCGAGCCGTCACCGCGTCATCCCCATCCGATGACGTATGGCCGGCGGCGAGAATATTCCCGGAGTCATCAGCGCGAATCGGGGCGCACAGTGCCGGTGGTACGTCGAGAGGTGCCGGGGCCGGGAGACCCGGTATCCAAATGCCGTCACCCTGCAACAGCTCGGCATGCTGGTCCAGGGTGGAGCGCACCGGGCCGTCCGCGCGGAGTGTTCCGTCCCGTGCAAGCACGATGACCCGATCTACGAGCGCAATCCACGGTTCCAACCGATGCTCCACCACAATGACCGTCGCGGAGGAGGCGAGGACCGCGCTGCGGATTGCGGCGCGAACCGCACTGGCCGCGACCGGGTCGAGCATCGAGGTCGGCTCGTCGAGAAGCACAAGCCCGGGACCCATCACGAGCACCCCGGCGAGAGCGAGACGCTGCGCCTCCCCACCGGACAGCTCGGCGACCGGCCGGTCCAGTCCATACGGAAAAGTTACCTGAGCCAAAATCTTGCGGACAGCATCCGCCATGTCTTTCCTCGGAACACCCTCGTTCTCGAGCCCGAACGCGGCATCGCGGTAGGCGGTACCGGCAACCACCGCATCGGCGGGATCCTGCATCAATAACCCGACGGATGGCTGTGCTTCGGCAGACGCGGTCAGCGTCACGGTGCCCGCAAGATCGCCCGATTCCGATGACGTCAACACACCGGCGAGAGCGCGCAACAGGGTCGACTTGCCCGATCCGCTCCCACCAATCAGGAGAACGTGTTCTCCCGGCTCGATGGTGAAGGAGATGTCGAGGAGGATCGGAGTTTTTCGACCCATCGGGCGCCAGGTCAGGTGATCAACGGCGACTCGCACCCCGGGGGTGGGCGTCACCGGGTGTTATTCGGACTGCCGCAGCAGTCGTTCGTGAAATTCCTGCCCCGGGGGGAACGCGTTGAGCGCGCGTGTGCGGCTCAGGGAGCGCACGATCAGCCAGCCGAGCAGTCCAGCGATCAGTGCACCGGAGACCACGCCGCTTGCCAGGTAGATGAATTTCCAGGCCCAGGAGTACCCGGCCACGTAGGCCCACCACTCGTATCCGACGATTTCAAGGACTGCCGAGAACGCACCCCCGAGCATTGCGACCGGGATTCCGAAACGACGCCAGAGGAAGAGTGCAAAAATTATTTCGACCCCGACGCCCTGTAAGAATCCGGATAGCAGCACGGCGGGACCCCATTGGTTACCGAGGAACAGTTCGACGTTCGCCGCCACCACTTCGGTGAACAGCGCAGCACCGGGACGACGGATGACCAGCGCCCCCACCACTGCCGGCACGATCCACACGCCGAGCGCGAGTTCCCCGAGCGGTGGAAATCCGGCCGAGAGCAGACTGACACCGGGATATACGAAGGTGTCGAAGCCCCAGAAGATGACCCCGAAGGCCACCGCAAGTACCGCAGCCGTGACGAGGTCGACGCCACGCCAGGATCGCAGTCGGCCGGATGCTCGAATTGACGGCACGCTTTTGAACGCGCCTCCACGCCCCGACTTCGCGCGAATCGTTTTGTTGATGCTCATTGCGTTGTTTCCTCTCGTGGAATCCGGTGGATACCTCGAGGAAGTGACTTCGCCAAATGTGCCACACGAGCTGCGCATTCAGCAGAGGTCACTTGAGATCCCGACTCCCTTCGCCGGTGCTAACCGGAGCAGGTTCGAGGGTCTGCGGTTTCCCGCACTCTCAGCGCTCGAGGCGCTCCCCTGTCGTACTGGGAAAAGACTACAGCCCAGCCGTCCGTCCAAGACCTTGCCCGAGTTCTCGTTCGGGGTGCAACATGCTTTTAGGCTGGGTCAGCTTCGTGTTCGGGGTTTCACGCCCAGAACCATGTCACGCACAACGACCGCAAGGAAGAAAATCGATGACTCGCATTCCGACCCACACAGTTGCTAACGCCCCGGAGAAGTCGCAGGAAATCGCTGCACGATTTGAGAAGCGGATGGGCATGCTGATGAACATCCATGCCGGCATGGCGCACTCGCCGGTCGTGATCGCCGCCTATGAGGGCATCACCCAGGCGGTTGGCCGGCTCGGTACGTTCGACGCAAGAACGAAGGAGACGATCGCACTAGCGGTCGGTAACGAGGATGGCTGCGAGTATTGCCAATCTGCGCACACCATCTCGGCTCAGCGGGCCGGGCTCAGCGAAGAGGAAACTATTGCGATCCGGGCGGATCGAATCGATTTCGACCCGCGACTTGCCACGATGGCGGCGGTGGCCCGTGAGGCCGCCCGCAACACGGGCACCGTCACTGACGAGGTCTGGCAGGGCGCCCTTGATGCAGGGTGGAGTGAGGCCGAGCTCAGCGAAGCATTCGCCCATATCGCAGCAAACCTCTTCACCAACTACTTCAATCACTACGCCGGAACCGAACTCGACGTGCCGCGGGCGCCGGCGCTACCGGCGCCGTAAGAGTAAGCATTCAGCGTGCGGGCGCCGGTGTCGACTCGCACAGCAGTGCGAGCCGTGCGCCAGCGGGGACCCGCTCGTGCACGGCGGGATCCCGGTGTCGTGGCCGGAATCTTAATATGTGAGAAACATAATGGTGGTGCATCTGCAATACATCTGATATATCTATGGGATAGCAGGTATTCCCTGTTAACTTTCTACCCAGAAGGAGTGCCCAACCCATGTCCCATGCGCGTTCCGATATCACCGCCGCCGCCCCCCACGGGTTGCAGCGCGGAGTCCTCACAATACCGAACGCCATTGCGCTCTCGGTGGCCGCGATGGCACCCGTGCTCGCGGTCGTGCTCAACGCCCCGGCGGCTGCCGCGGCCGCAGGTGCAGCGTTGCCCCTGTCGTTCCTGATTGCCTTCATCGCCTGTGCCCTCGTCGGCAACACGGTCGTACAGTTCGCGAAGAAGCTGCCGTCCGCCGGTTCGTTCTACACCTTCAATCGGGCCGGACTCGGCCCCGCCGCGGGCTTCTTCACCGGCTGGCTGTTCTGGATCGGTTATGCGATCCTCGCACCCGGCCTGTTCACCGCCTTCGGTGCGTTCGTGCACGATTATGTGCTCGCTACTTTTGGCGCCGACGTGCAGTGGTGGATCTTCAGCATGATCGCTATGGCGATCGTCTTCGGCCTCTCCGTGCGCAGCATCAAGGCATCGGTCAACGTCGACCTCACCCTGTTGGTCGTCGAGGTGATTATTTTCCTCATCCTCGGTATCGTGGCCATCGCGACGGCGGGGTCGGGTAACAGCCCGACCTACTTCCTCACTTCGGTTGCCCCCACCGGCTTTGCCGGCGTCGGGCTCGGCGTCGTCTTCGGAATCCTCTCCTTCATCGGATTCGATGCGGCTGCCACCCTCGGGGAAGAAACGAAGAACCCGCGCAAGAGTATCCCGTTCGCCATCACCGGCGCACTCGGTGCCGTTGGGATCTTCTATGTGCTCATGATGTATTCGCTCGCAGCGGGTTATGGGCTCAACGATCCGGCGAAGATGGACGCGTTTCTGAAAGACCCGAACCCCTTCGTCACCCTGGGTGCCAACGTCACGCCCTGGTTGCTGCAACCGATCGAGCTCGCGGCGATCGCTGGCATCTTCAGTTGCTTCCTTGCCATTCACAACACCACCGTTCGCGTGATGTTCTCGATGGGGCGCGACCAGGTGCTGCCGGCTTCTCTTGGACGCATCCACCAGACCTGGTATTCGCCGATTCGCGCGATCATCGCGCAGTCGATCTTCACCGTGGTGATCGGCATCGGCGTCGGGATCTGGCTCGGCCCGGGTGCGACCGGCGCCTATGGCTTCACCGGAACAATCGGCACCGTCGCCATCGTGATCGTCTACATCATGAGCAATATCGCCCTAGTGAAGTACTTCTGGAAACTCGCCGAGCGCAAACTCGTCACGCACGTGATCGTGCCGATTCTCGGCGTGCTCGCCCTCCTCTACCCGCTCTACGCGGTCGCAAACCCGGCGCAGGCCTACCCCTTCAACCTCGTGCCGATCATCGTGCTCCTCTGGATCGGGGCCGGAGTGGTGCTGTACTTCTACTACAAAGCCAAGTCACCGGAGAAGATTGCCGCACTCGGTTCCTTCATCACCGAAGATGACCTGCCGGAGGGCGAACAGAATGCGGCGCTCTTGGCCGCGCGGGCTCCGTCGGTGCAGCATCCCACCGTCGCCGAGGAAGCCGCACAGCAACCGGAGACCACAGGAAACTGAGCCAATGATCAACGTTGACGGCAAGGCCGTCTACACCGAGCTCGTCGAACTCGTCGACGCGGCACACACCGCGCTGCTCCTGGTCGATATGCAACGCGACTTTATCGATCCGGACGGACTGTTCGGCGGGCTCGGAGTCGACCTCACAATGTACGAACGGTCGCGTCCGCGGCTGGCTCACCTGCTTGCCGAGGCGCGCCAGGCGGGGGCTCTTGTTATTCATGTTCAAAATACGGCCCTGCCAGACCGCATGAGTGACTCGTCCGCGCAAATCCGATTCAACCTGCGCATGCATGAGAATGCACGGCGGGAGGGACCTCCCCTTCGATACACGGTGCCGGGCACTCCCGGCTACGAGTTCGTTGATGAATTCCGGCCGATCGCAGGCGAACTCGTGGTGAACAAATACCGATCGAGTGCGTTCTGGGGTACGAACATGGAGATGCTGCTGCGAAGCAACGGTGTCGAGACGGTCGTGATCGGCGGGTGCACAACGGAGGGATGCGTCGAGTCGACGGCCAGGGACGCGATGTTCAACGACCATTACGTTGTCATCGCCTCCGACTGTGTGGCCAGCGACGACCCCGCGCAGCACGATGCATCCATGTTGCTCATGCGTCACCGGTTCGACCTGGCAACGGCGGCGGAGATCGCCGCGGTGTGGGTGCCTTCGACGGGTGCTCGACTAGACGCAGACGAAAGCGAAGAATGAAGAAACTCGACGGGCGCATCGCAGTTGTCACCGGTGCGGCATCGGGGATCGGCCGAGGAATCGCCGCCGCCTTCGCGCGGGAGGGTGCCGATATCGTCGTCGCCGACCTGGTGGCCCCGGGTGACGCTGCTGACGTTCTGGCAGAAATAGCCGAAGCTGGCACTCGCGGTGTCTTCGTGCGCACGGACGTGAGCGATGAATCAAGCGTGCGCGAGATGGCCAAGCGCGCGCTCGAGGAATTCGGGCGAGTGGACATCCTGGTTAACAACGCGGGGATCTTCACCGAATCGCTGCTCGAGGACATCTCGGTGGAGGATTGGGACCGGGTGGTCAACACGAACCTGCGCGGAACCTTCCTCTGCACGCGCATGCTCATCGGGCAGATGCTCGAGCGTGGTGACGGCAGGATCATCAACATCGCATCTCAGCTCGGCCAGATCGGCGGAGTCGCGGTGCCGCACTATGTTGCGAGCAAGGCGGGCATCATCGGCCTGACGAAGGCGCTGGCGCGCGAGGTGGCTGGCCGCGGCGTTCTGGTCAACGCCATTGCGCCAGGCCCGATCGAAACACCTCTGCTCGATCGGGAAACCGAGCAGTGGCGCAGTGCAAAGCTTGCAGAGTTGCCAATCAAACGATTTGGCCGGGTCGACGAAGTGACCCCGACCGCTGTGCTTCTTGCCTCGGCAGACGGTTCGTATTACGTGGGTCAGACCCTCGGCCCCAATGGTGGAGACGTGATGCTGTAGGCGGTCGCCTGCAGCAGAAGGAAGCATGACAGTGAATATTTCTGAAGTAGTCGCCGCCGCCCACGAGGCTGGGGTGAAGCTCATCCGTTTCGAGTATTGCGACGTGAGTGGCATTGCCCGCACGAAAGCGGTGCACGTGGCGCAGCTCGAGCACAAGCTGCTCGAGGGAGTGAGTCTCACCCGGGCCCAAATGTCGATCAACCTGCTTGAGCAGATGGTGCCCATCGAGGGTTTCGAACCGGTGGGAGAGATCCGGCTCGTGCCCGACCCGTCGACCTTCACCGTGCTGCCCTGGGCACCCGGCAGCGCAAGCGTGCTCTGCGACCAGCTCGGGCACGACCGCCTGAACTGGGGCGCGTGTGGCCGCTCCTACCTGAAGGGAATCATCGAGCGCGCCGCGAATCACGGCATCTCGGTGCAGGCCACGTTCGAGAACGAGTGGTATCTCGCCCGCGAGGTCGAGGGTAAATACCTCCCGTTCGACCTCCATGATCACGCTCCGGTCTACAGTTCGATCGGGCACGACCTCAACAACGACCTGATGATCGAGACCGTAGATGCTCTCGTCGCGCAGGGCATCGTGGTTGAAGCGGCAATCAACGAGTTCGGTGCCGGCCAGCAGGAGATCTCCATCCGGCACTCGAATGCGCTGGCGGCGGCGGATAACCAGATGAAGTTTCGCGACACCATTCGCGGGGTAGCTCTTCGCCATGGGCTGCTCGCCTCCTTCGCTCCGAAGCCGTATCCCGAGCAGGTCGGAAGTGGTGCGCACCTGCACTTCAGCCTGTGGGATCTCGCGGGAACGACGAGTTTGCTCTACGACAAGACCGCGGAAGGTGGCCTGTCGAAGATCGGCCGCCACTTCATCGCCGGGGTTGCCGAGCACCTGCCCGCGCTGGTCGCACTCACCACGCCGAGCTACAACTCCTATCGTCGGCTGCAGCCGAGTGCCTGGTCTTCGGCGACAACGGCCTGGGGATTCGACAACAAGGAAGCGGCCCTGCGGGTCTGCTCACCGTTTTTCAAACGCGAGGAGCAGAGCTTCAACATCGAGTTCAAGACCTCTGATGCCAGCGCGAACCCCTATCTCGCACTCGGCGCCATCATTGCCGCCGGCCTCGACGGCATCGAGCGGGAGTTGGATCCGGGCGAGCCAAGCGAACACGACCCCGCTCATCTCTCGGCCGAGGAACTCGCCCGCGGCAAGGTGCGCCCGCTACCCACCTCGATGTCCGCCGGCCTCGACCAGCTCGAAGCGGACGAGTTTCTCGTCGGAACCCTTGGCGAGTTCCTCACCCGCTGCTACCTGGGAGTACGGCGGTCAGAGGCTGAGGCCTTCGCGGCCGAAGACCTCGACTTCGAGATCCGTAACCACTTCTACCGGTTCTGAAGATCATGGGCTCCTTCATCGATCTCTCTAACATTCCCGTCATCGACAACCACTGCCATGCCGTCGAAGCAGTGCAGAGTGCCGACCCGGTGGAATGGCTGAGGCGGTTCACCGAGTCGCCCGATCCCGAGATGGCGAACGACCATGTGCGGCACACCGCGTTCTACCGGCGGCTAATGAGCCGGGCCGCAGAGTTTTATGGCATCGCCCCTGACCGGGAGGACGAGCTGTTGGCACACCGGGAGAAGCTGGGCGCGGCAGCCATGGTCACAGCGCTGTTCCAGGATGCCCGGATCGGCGGCGTCGTAATCGACACCGGGTATCCCGCCCCCGACAAAGCGATGGCACCCGCAGCTCTTGTCGAGGCAAGCGGCGCAGAGTATGTGGCGCTGATGCGGCTCGAAGTTGAATTCCAGCGGCTCATTACGCTGCACGATGATTTCGGTGACCTGATTTCTGCTGTTGGCGAGCTCGTAACCGACCTTCGTGCAACGGGCTTCGTCGGCTTCAAGAGTATTGCGGCCTACCGCACGGGGCTGGCGATCGAGCGCTGGGATACCAACGCCGCCCGTGTCGCGTTCGGGCAAGCCCGTGGCGAAGTCGCCGCGTCCGGACGCGTGCGCCTCGGCTACAAGCCGCTACTCGACACCCTGCTGCACATCGCATTTGAAGCGGCTGCGGCGCAGCGACTGCCGGTGCAGTTTCATGTGGGCTACGGCGACCCCGACGTCGATATTCGCCAGGCGTCGCCACTTCAGCTGCGAGCCCTGTTTGAAGAACCGGCCTACCGTTCGATGCCGATCGTCATGCTGCACGGATGCTGGCCATACTTTCGGGAGGGCGCCTATCTTGCAGCGGTATACGGCAACGCCTACCTCGATGTGTCGTATTCGATTCCATTTCTCTCGAGGTCCGAGATGACATCGATGACGAGGGCGGCCCTCGGTGCAGCGCCGTTCAGCAAGGTGATGTACAGCTCTGACGCGGTCGGGATTCCCGAGATGCACTGGATGGGCGCGATCGAGGGCCGACAGGCGATCGGCACAGCGCTTGGCGAGATGGTCGACGCCGGTGAGCTGAACCAGAGCGAGGCGCGGGATGCCGGCCGGCTGATGCTCAATGCGACGGCCGCCCGACTCTACGGGCTCTCCGAGGCCGCCCGATGAGCACCGTTATCGGCGGCGGTTACCCGCGCATCTTCCATCACCCGCGAAGGAGCCTCTGAATGTGTCGCCTGCTCGGCTTCGTTTCCCGCCATCCCGTGACCCTCAGCCAACTCCTCGGGGATGAGGAACTCGCTGAATTTACCGAACTCGCGTGCAAACACGGCGATGGATGGGGATTCGCCTGGGCAACCTCTACCGGTGTCGAGGTAGCCAAGGCTCCCGATTCGGCCCGCGACAGCGCTTTGTTTGCAACGGTTGCCGCCCAACAGAAGGCCGATCTCGGACTGCTGCACCTGCGCTGGGCAACCCTCGGCCTCGGTGTCACTTTAGAGAACACCCACCCGTTCACCGACGGCACTATCGCGTTCGCGCACAACGGTTCGGTGAAGCCCCCGGAGTCGCTCGATGCGCTCATTCCCCGTGATCTTGCTGCAGAGCGGCGGGGCACAACCGACAGCGAACGGTACTTTCTCGCGATGCTCGGCGCGGCGCGATCCGGGGATCCGGCCACTGCGCTCGAGCGCATCGCCTCACGTATTTCTGCGGAGTGCGCCTTCAGTAGCGTTAACGCCATGACCGTGACATCCAATCAATTGCAGGTTCTCAACCTGTTCGACCCGGTGGCCGAAGCCCGAGAAGCCGAGCCGCACTACTACCGAATCGGATATCGGGTCGACTCCGATGCCGTCGTGGTCTCCTCGAGCGGCTGGGGGTCGGGATGGACGTTCTTGCAGAACGGCGAAATGCTGACCGTCGACCGCGCGACCCTGGGAATCCAGATCCGTCGCGTGGCAGCTGCCCCGGTGGCACCATGACACTCGCCGACACCGGGCTGGATCTGCGCGCCAGCGAAATCGCCTACAACGAATTACTCGGGCGCATTGTCGACCTGCGATTGCCTCCGGGTTCGGTCATCAACGAGAAGGCGATGGGCGCAGAGCTGGGGATCGGGCGGATGCCGGTGCGTGAGGCCATCGCCCGTCTCGCGACCGGGCGCTTTCTCACCGTGCTCCCGCGCCGGGGTGCCGTCGTGAGTCCGATCGGCCTGACTGACGTTCTCGACATGTTCGAGGCGAGAGAAGCCATCGAATGTGGAGTGGTCTATATCGTGGCAGAGCGTGCTACACCGGCCGAGCTCGCGATCCTGCGTGATCTTGTCGCCCGTGCCGACACTGCGCGAGCCGGCACCGATCATGAAACCTATCTGCGCGCCGACCACGCGGTGCACGCCTATCTCGTGCACATGGTGCACAACGGGTTGCTGCAGGACGCGGCAGACCGCCTGCTTCTGCACAATTTGCGGTTCTGGCACCTGTATTGGTCGACCCGGCCTCCGCAGGCGTCGACGATGATGTCGCACTCTCGCCTCGTCGAAGCGCTCGAGTCGCATCATCCGGAAGACGCCGCTCGCGCCATGCGTGATCACCTGCAGGAATCCCGGGCTCTCGTGCAGGAGGCGTTCTGAGCAGTCGTCTCGACCATTCGTGACCAGGGAAGAAATCGATGAGGAGAGTGCATGAAGATCACTGAGGTGCTGGCTGTGCCGGTGCGAGCAGGGTTCTTCGCCGACGACCAGGCCGCCATCCTCGCTGGAGCGGTGCGTGCTGGCGCGAGCTATCTCGGGTCGCCGGTCACGCCCGGTTTTCGGGCCGTACGCCAGCCCGGCGAGGCGGTCTCGGTGATGCTCCTGCTCGATGATGGCCAGGTCGCCTACGGAGATTGCGCCGCGGTGCAGTACTCGGGCGTCGGTGGCCGGGATGCCGTGTTCGACGCTGCGCAGGCTGCGACGCTGATCCTCGAGCAGGTTGCGCCGCTGTTGCGCGAGCACCAGCTCACCGATTTTCGGAGCATCGCCGCGCTGATCGACACGCTTCAGGTGCACGGGCATCCGCTGCACAGTGCGATTCGGTACGGCGTGACCCAGGCGCTCCTGGATGCCGTGGCACGGTCGCGCGGCCTCACGATGGCCGAGGTCGTGCGCGATGAGTACCACACCGGTGCCGAGATCGTCCCGGTGCCCATGTTCGTGCAATCGGGTGATGACCGCTACGACAATGTTGACAAAATGATTCTGAAGCGAGCGGATGTCCTGCCCCACGGTCTCGTCAATAATGTCGATACCAAGCTCGGTCGCGACGGGCAACTGCTGCGCGATTACGTTCTCTGGGTGCGCGATCGGATCCTCGCGCTGCGCGACGGCACCGACTACGTGCCGGTGCTTCACATCGACGTCTACGGCACGATCGGCGAAGCGTTCGGCGGTGATACGCACCGCATCGCTGACTATCTGGTGGCCCTTGGCGAAGCGGCAGCCCCGTTCCGGCTTCGAGTCGAGCACGCGATCGACGCGGGCAGCCGAGATGGCCAGATCGCGGCCTCTGCGGCTCTGCGTCAGGCACTCCGGGTACGCGGTAGCGACGTGCAGATCGTGGTCGATGAGTGGTGCAACACCCTTGACGACATCCGACTGTTCGTTGCGGCGGGGGCAGCGGACGTCATCCACGTGAAGACACCGGACCTCGGCGGCGTCAACAACACGATCGAGGCGCTGCTGCTGGTGGCCCGCGGCGGACTCCTTGCCTATTGCGGGGGCACCTGCAACGAAACAGACCGCTCCGCACAGGTGAGTGCGAACATCGCAATGGCGTGCTCGGCAAGCCAGGTGCTGGCCAAGCCGGGGATGGGCGTTGATGAGTCGATGATGATCGTCGGCAATGAAATGACTCGGGTCGCCGCACTGGTGGCCGCCAGGGCGCGGCGAGGAGAGTCGGTGCGATGAAACCTCTCGAAGATCTGCGAATCATCGCCATCGAGCAATACGGGGCCGGGCCGTTCGGCAGCGTGCACCTTGCCGACCTCGGTGCCGAGGTTATCAAGATCGAGGATCCGGCCTCCGGCGGCGATGTCGGCCGCTACGTTCCGCCCTTCCAGCAGGGTGAGGACAGCCTGTTCTTCGAGGCGTTCAACCGCAACAAGCGCAGCATCAGCATCAACCTCAACACGGAAGCCGGGCGCACCGTTTTTCATGACCTGGTGCGGGTGAGCGATGTCGTCTACTCGAACCTGCGCGGTGATGTGCCGGCAAAAATCGGCATCACCTACAACGATCTGCGCCACCTCAATCCCGCGATCGTCTGCTGTTCACTGAGCGGATTCGGCATGACCGGGCCGCGCAGCGCCGAACCCGGCTACGACTATGTGCTGCAGGGCATTGCCGGGTGGATGGACCTCACGGGGGAGCCATCCGGACCGCCCACCAAGTCCGGCCTGTCGCTGGTGGACTATTCCGGTGGGCTCGTCGCGGCCATCTCGATGCTTGCGGCTGTACACGCTGCCCGGCGCGACGGCATCGGCACGGACTGCGACATCAGCCTGTTCGACACCGCTCTGACGATGCTCACCTACCCGGCGATCTGGGCGTTGAACGGTGACTTCGTGCCGACTCGAACCCACAACTCCGCGCACCCTTCGCTCGTGCCGTTCCAGGCCTTCGAGGCGAGCGACGGCTGGATCGTCATCGCCTGCCCGAAGGAGAAATTCTGGAAGCGTCTTGCCGCGACCATCGGACGACCGGAGCTCGGCACAGCTGAGCTCTACGCCACCTTCACCGAGCGTCGCGAAAATGCCGACACACTCCTGCCGATGCTCGATGCGGTCTTTGCCAGCCGTCCTGCGCTCGACTGGCTGACCGAGCTTCGCGCCGCCGGAGTGCCGTGTGGGCCAGTGAATACGGTGCAAGAGGCTTTGACGGATGCCCAGACCGAGGCGCGCGAAATGATCGTCGAGACCGAGCATCCGCGGTTCGGTACGGTACGCCAGGTGCGGAGCGCTGTGCGGGTGGGAGACGCGATGCCGGAGTACCGAAGAGCGCCGCAGCGCAACGAGGATGCGGACTATGTTTTGCGGCAGGTGCTCGGCTACGACGCCGATCAGATCGCCGTTTTTGCCGAGATAACCGAACAGCTCGAGGGGGCATCATGACTGTGCGCGAGGGCTGGAACGGCAGATTCTTCGAGGACTTCGAGGTTGGTGATGTCTACCAGCACGGACTCGGGCGCACGATCACCCAGGCCGATAACATCTGGTTCACACTGCTCACCCAGAACACCGCGCGCGTGCACTTCGACTCCAATTACGCGAAGCAGACCGAGTTCGGCCGTCCACTGGTCAACTCGACGTTCACGCTCGCCCTTGTGACCGGCCAGTCCGTCAACGATGTCTCCTACAACGTAATGGCGAACCTGTCGTGGAATGACGTTCAGTTGCCGAACCCGCTGTTCGAGGGAGACACCGTCTATTCCTCCAGCGAGGTGATCGCCGTGCGCGAGTCACGTTCGCGCCCGAATGTCGGCATCGTCACGGTGCGAAGTGTGGGAGTGAACCAGAGCGATGTGCCGGTCATTACGTTCGAACGCACCGTGATGGTCTATCGGCGTGGCTTCGGGCCACCGTCGCGGCCCGTGGCATCCCCACCCCAGTAATGTAGCGGCCCCCGTGACGTAGCGGCCCCAGCGGTCAGCTGGGCCAGACGACGGTCAGGCCGCCGTCCACGGTGAGCTTCTGGCCGCTGATGTAACTGGCGGCATCGGAGAGCAGAAACAGGATGGCCTGGGCGATTTCGTCGGGCTGCCCGACGCGGCCCAGCGGGATTGCTGCCGCCGACTGAACGAGACCGTCCGCGCCCCCCGAGTTGACCGGATCGAGCGATTGTGGCGACTCGATGACCCCCGGAAGGATCGCATTGATGCGCAGTTGCTGCGGACCGAGTTCGAGCGCAGCGCTCTTGACCAAACCGATCAGACCCGCCTTTGCGGCCGTGTAGGGGGTGTGGCCCTTCCAGCCCACGGCGGCGCCCGCGATGGAGGAGACCACCACGATTCCGCTCCCCACCGTGAGGTGAGGGGTGACCGCACGGATCGTGCGCATCACACCGGTGAGGTCGATGTCGATGATGCGGTTCCAGTCGCTGTCTTCGAGCACAGCCAATGGAGCCCGTTTGAGGATGCCTGCATTCGCAACCGCACCGTCGAGACGACCGTACCGGGCCAGGGTCTGATCGACCGCGTTAGCCAGCTCATCGGTGTCTTGCACGTTGGCGGCGACGGCGAATGCTGCCCCTCCCGCATCAACGATCTCGGCCACCACGGCTTCGGCGTCGTAGGGGTCCCCGGCGAAGGTTCCGACGGCGACCGCGTAGCCCGTACTTGCCGCACGCAGCGCCGTTGCGCGCCCGATCCCACTGGCTGCTCCGGTGATGAACAGTGCGCGTTCCGACATTGCATTAGCTCCCCGCTGGCGGGCCACGGGTGGGTCCGGTGTCCCTATTATCCGGCTAACCGCATCGGTCTCAGACCGGCGTATATTCAACCGCGCAGCGCCTGCGGGAGCAGGTCGCGGGGCAGTGGCGGCGCGATCACCCACAGCACTTCGGCCGGCGAATTGCCCGGGTTCGACCACTCGTGCAGTAGACGTGCGGAGAAGGTGGTCGACTCGCCTGCCAGCAGTGGTCGGGGTACCGAGTCGACGATCAGGTCGAGCTGACCCTGCAACACAGTGACAAAAATTGTGGTGGCAGCGAGGGTGTAGGCGCCCGCGGAGCCTCCGCCGGCACGGAGCCGGGTGCGCATCACCTGAATGAGCTCTTCGTCCCGCGGTGTCAGGAGGTACTCGTCGATGTCGACTCCACCCATCTGGAGGCGCGAGCCCTCGCGCACCACGGTTTCGTCGGGGTATTCGAACAGAGAGCCGATGTGAATGCCGATGGCCTCACAGATGCGCAGCAGAATCGGCACCGAGACCCGCGAGTGCCCACGCTCGAGCAGGCTGAGGAATCCCTTGGTCACACCGGTGCGTTCGGCCACCTCGAGGAGGGTCAGTTTGCGCGCCAGTCGCAGTTGGCGAAGCCTCTGGCCGGCCTCGTTCATGCCGGAGGAGGCATCCGGCGCATCGGAGGGTTCGTGCACCATCCAGCTCCCCGTTCGATTCGCGGCAGATCGTTGACATGGCAGATTCGATCTGACACGATTCAGTAAAGTTTAGTGATGCTAAACCCTGCCGTTATCGTCGAAAAGTGGAGTGCCATGATCGTGCCCGCCATTTTGTCACCCGGTGCCTCGCGTGGTGCGCCACGGAGCGGGGTGCCGCGATGAAAGCCATCGTCTTCGAGACCCCGGGGTCAGCGCCCGTTTTCACCGAGGTCGACCTTGCACCGCCGAGAGCCGGCGAAGTGGAGGTGACGATCGCCGCCGCCGGGGTGTGCCACTCCGATTTGCACGTGATTTCGGGGGACTGGCAGATCGCGACGCCCGTCGTGCTCGGCCACGAGGGCTCTGGCGTCGTCAGCGCGATCGGGCCGGGCGTTACCGACCTCGAGGTCGGTGATCACGTCGTGCTGTCCTGGGTGCCCGCGTGTGGCGTATGCCGCTACTGCCTCGCCGGCCGACCCGCGCAGTGCGTGCTGGTGGCCGAGGTGGTCGCACCCCTCGGCGTGCTGCACGACGGAACCAGCCGGCTGTCGAAAGACGGTCGCACCCTGCACCATTACCTCGGCGTCTCCTCGTTCGCCGAGCGGGTCGTTGTGCCGGTCTCCGGCGCCATCCGCGTGCGCAAAGATGCCCCGCTCGACCTGCTCGCACTGGTCGGCTGCGCTGTCGCCACGGGGGTCGGGGCAGTGATGAAGACCGCGAATGTGCAGCCGGGTTCCACTGTCGCCGTCATCGGCTGTGGCGGAGTCGGGCTCAACTGCGTGCAGGGCGCGCGTCTGGCCGGCGCCGCGCGAATAGTCGCCGTCGACATCGAGCCGGAGAAGCTCGAGCTTGCCCGCCGACTCGGTGCCACGGATGTCATCGACAGCAGCCGAACGGATGCCGTGGCCGCATTGTCAGCGGCGGTACCGGAGGGCCTCGACTACATTTTCGATGCCATCGGGAAGATCTCCACCACCGAGCAGGCCATCGCCGCCCTCGGACTCGGCGGGGCTGCCGTGATCGTGGGCCTCCCACCCACCGGGCAGCATGCCCGGTTCGACCCGTTGGCGCTCGCCGAGGCTGACCAGCGCATTCTCGGCTCCAATTACGGCTCCGTTGTGCCGCAGCGGGATATTCCGTGGCTTGTCGACCTCTACATGGCGGGCGATCTCGATCTCGAGTCACTCGTCTCTGCCCGCCGACCCCTGTCAGAGGCGCCCCAGGCCCTCGCCGACCTGGCGGCCGGACACGCCCTTCGCCAATTGCTCGTCAGCACGCCAACCCCTCCAGGGCAGGAGTAGTCATCTCCGCGTCTGACCCACACGACTGATCACCGTACCCACCTGAAGTCAGGGGAGTGGTGAATGGGGAGACGCGCCTGTGCGCACCGGCAGCCGTCTCCGGCACAGTAGGGAAATCCCCTATTCACGAATGAAATCGGCCTCAATAGGCTTTTGTAGTCAGTGAAATGTTTTTGACGATCGAGGAGGATCTTTCATGGCCGACAACAGGGCAGTCGCATACAAATCACCGGGGATAGTCGAAGTCATCGACGTCGACTACCCGGAGTTCGAGCTGAAAGACGGACCGGGTGTCAACCCCGATAACGTCGGCCGTAAAGTACCGCACGGGGCAATCATCCGCACGGTCGCTACAAACATCTGCGGCTCGGACCAGCACATGGTGCGCGGGCGCACCACCGCTCCGGCAAACCTCGTGCTCGGTCATGAGATCACCGGTGAGGTCGTCGAGGTAGGGCCGGGCGTCGAGTTCGTGAAGGTCGGGGACATCGTCTCTGTGCCGTTCAACATCTCCTGCGGCCGCTGCAAGAACTGCAAGGAGCGCAAGACGGGCATCTGTCTGAACGTGAATCCTGATCGGCCCGGCAGTGCCTACGGCTATGTGGACATGGGCGGATGGGTCGGCGGTCAAGCCGAGTTCGTGCTCGTTCCGTATGCGGATTGGAACCTGCTGGTCTTTCCTGACCGCGAGCAGGCGCTCGAGAAGATCATGGACTTGACCATGCTGTCAGACATATTTCCGACCGGATTCCATGGCGCATTCTCTGCCGGAGTCGGCGTCGGATCGACGGTCTACGTAGCCGGAGCCGGTCCCGTCGGGCTCGCCGCCGCGACATCCGCAATGCTGCTCGGAGCGGCTGCAGTCATCGTCGGCGACATGAATGCTGACCGTCTCGCGCAGGCACGGAGTTTCGGATGCGAGACGATCGACCTGTCGTCCGGCGAAATCGCGGCGCAGATCGAACAGATCCTGGGTGTGCCGGAGGTCGACTGCGGAATCGACGCGGTCGGCTTCGAGGCGAAGGGGCACCACGGCGGGCAGGAGGCACCCGCGACGGTGCTCAACTCGCTCATGGACATCACCGCGGCGGGAGGCGCCATGGGCATTCCCGGGCTCTACGTCACCGGTGACCCGGGTGGTGTCGATGAGAGCGCCAAAAAGGGATCCCTCTCGCTGAGCCTCGGCACCGGCTGGGCAAAGTCGCTGTCATTCACCACCGGACAGACCCCGGTGATGAAGTACAACTACGGCCTCATGCAGGCGATTTTGCACGACCGGGTGCACATCGCGAAAAATGTGAACGCCAAGGCGATCTCACTAGAGGATGCCCCGCGCGGTTATGCGGAGTTCGACGCCGGGGCCGCGACGAAGTACGTGCTGAACCCGAACGGGTATCTGGACGGCAAGTAGCCGACCGGTCCGCTGTTCCTGCTCGGGTGGTGGTCGGCCAACACGCTGTTGGTCGGCTGCCACCCGGCTTTCTGCCCGCTCGCTGCCAACATCCTGCCGGGAAGTGAACGCACCGCACGGGTCTGGATGCTAACCACTGCGCTGACTACTGCGCACGTTGGGCTGCCTATTGCGCACGTTGTTCGGCAACGCTGTTCCCGCCATCGACCACAATCGACTGGCCGGTGACATACGAAGCACCCGGGCTGGCCAGCCACGCGACGACGGATGCCACCTCTGCCGCAGTTCCGCTTCGACCCACCGGTGTTCGCAGCCCCTGCTCGTATTCGTCGGGCAGTTGCGAGCCCGTGGCGATCCACCCGGGTGCGACCGCGTTCGCCGTGATGAGATGCGCGGCCTCGTCAACCGCGAGTGCGCGAGTGAAGCCGACCATTCCCGCCTTAGCCGAGGCGTAGGCGAGGTCAGCGCGCGACGCCATCACCGGCCCGCTGACGCTGGACACGTTGATGATCCGCCCCCACCTGACGTCGCGCATGCCGGGGATCATTGCTCTGGTCAGCAAAAATGCAGTTGTGAGGTTCATGGCGATGGCTCGATTCCACAGGTCGAGGCTCATGGAGATATCGCCGCTGTCCATACCGGCATCGCCCACCGAAACCATGCCAGCGTTGTTGACCAGGATGTCGGGAATGAGCTGCGCCTGAGACACAGCAGCGGCCAATGCCGACACCGCCTCCTCGGTCTCCAGTCGGCTGACGAATCCGAAGGCGTCGACCCCCGCGAGCCGCAATTCGGCAACGCGCTCGAAGACCCGATCGGTCGTCGACGTGACAATCACACGTGCTCCCAGGCCGCCGAGCTCTGTGGCGGCTGCGAAGCCGATACCGGCCGGGCCACCGGCACCGCTGACGAGGGCGGTATGTCCGGTCAAATCGAATGCGGCGGGGAGGGTCACGCGCTCAGTGTGCCACAGAACATGCCGTGAGCAAGGCATCCGCCCGGGCTGTGCAGGTGGCTCGGGCTGTTCGGGTTGTTCCGGCTGTTCGGGTTGTTCCGGCGGCTCAGGCGGCGCCCGCAAGCATGATCGCCTGCTCGCCAGCAACCCAGGCGAGCATCGCGCACTTGACGCGGGCCCCATAGCGCGACACCCCACCGAGTGCGACCGCATCGCCGAGCAGCTCTTCGTCTGGCTCGATCGTGCCCCGTGACCGCATGGCAATCCGAAAGAGCTCGATGCGTTCCTGCAGTTCGGCGGTCGTCAGACCGGGCCCGAGGTCGGAGAAAAGCGAAGCCGAAGCCTGGGAGATCGCGCATCCGTGACCCTCCCAGCGGATGGCGCGGATGCGATCCGTACCCGGATCGAGATGGAGTTGCAGGGTGATCTCGTCTCCGCAGGTGGGATTGACCTGGTGCGATTCGCCGGCGGCATCCTTCTCAAGGCCTCGTCCGTGGGGGCGGCGGGACAGGTCGAGGATGACTTCCTGGTACAGAGACTCCATGGCTGAACTCATGCGCTCACCGGTGCGACCACCGCGTGGGTGCCGAGCGAGACCGCGCCGCACGAGACCGCGCCGCACGAGACCGCGCGGGGTCCGTGGTCAGCGGCGCAGGTGTCCGGGAACACTGGCGCGGTGATGGGGGACATGGTGAACGGCCTCAGGTTTCTCTCACTTCAATGCTAACCGCGTGTTCGAGCCGAGGCTAGGCGAGCCGAGTCGATGCGGATTCCGGTGACCCAGCCGCACGGGTTCAGCTGCTCCCTCGATGACTCCCGGGCAGGCCGCTAAATCGCAATTGCAGTGTTCGCGCCTCCGGTCGCAGGGCGTGCGTCGGCCAGACGTCGACACCGCACGCTCGCGAGCCGAGTCCGTTTTGCGCCGCATCGATGTACAGATATGTTCTCGTCGGCGTCGGCAGTTCATGAGGATGCCCCGCTGCCGAAACTTCTTCTGCGGTGTGACGGGTAACGCTGAAGCCGGGACGACGGCCGCGATGATCCGGGATCGCCTCGATGGCCAGGCTTCCGGCTGATCCGGTCAGTTGCAGCTGCCGCAGCCCCGGCCGATGCCCGGTCTCCTGTGGACGGGAATACGGCACGTTCAGGTCATCGACCGCGCTCGTGAAACTGCCGACCCGAGCCGCATTCGCGCTGTCCGGATAGGACTCGAGCGGCCCCGTGCCGAACCAGCTCGCGCTCTCCAGGCCACGGGGGAGAGCAAACCGAATTCCGAGGCGCGGCCAGACAATATCCCAGCCGGAGGATGGTTCGATCTCCACTGTCAGCAGAAGCGAGTCGTCGAGTGCCTGCCAGCGCGCAGTCGTGTAGACGCTCTCCCGGCTGGCTGCCGAAGACCAGCGACGCAATTCGCGGATGCCGCTGAGCCCGTGCTCCCGCTCGACGATGCGACTGGTGAGGCGGTCGAGCCCGGCAGAACGCCAGATTTCCGCGAGGGCGGGGGAGGGGAGTCCCCTGTCGTGCACCGTGGGATCCGCAAGGTCATAGCTGCCCGGGCCGGTGCGGAGGTCGTTGTCAGTGGGGGCACGGAACAGACTGAGCTCCGGTCCATCGATGGCCAGTCCATCGATGTGGGTAAGGCGGCTGTCGTCGAAGGAACCAATTGCCAGGGTGCGGACTCCGGATGTCGCGGTGCCGACGCTCCATCGCGGGAGCCTCGACGCGGGCAACGAGCGCGCGGTCACGTCGTGCTGTCCGAATGCGAGCACATGGCTGGCATCGGCCCAGTCCGTCTGCGAACGCAGCCGCGCCTCAACGGTCAGCCAGCTTTCGCCGTCCGGCTGAATTTCGAGAGCTGGCAGGTCGACCGAGATCGTTTCACCGGCCTCGAGCGCCGCAACCTCGAGTGTGCCGGACCCCGTCTCGATACCGTCGCGCTCCAGCCGCCAGATGAATTCCACATCGTCGGAACCGAGCGAGTGCCGCATGCTGCGGATCTCGATACCGCCTGTTGGGATACCGCTGAGATCCGAACCAAAAGCGAACCGGAACGGCGCCACCACCGCCGCGTACTCCGCAAGGCTCGGCATCGGGGTGTCATCCGAGAGGATCATGCCATCCATCACGAAGTTGCCGTCGTGCACGACCTCGCCAAAGTCACCTCCGTAGCCGAAGTACTCGACCCCCTCTGGTGTGCGGGTGCGGATTCCGTGGTCCCGCCACTCCCAGACAAAACCGCCGTGCAGCCGCGGGTAGCGGTCTACGAGACCTTCGTACTGGTCGATGGCGCCCGGTCCATTGCCCATCGCATGAACGTATTCGCAGTGCAGGAACGGCTTGGAGCGCTGTCGGGCAGATTCGGCGGCCGAGCATCCGAGAAGCAGCGACGTGTCATCGCGGCCGATGGACTCGGTTTCCGGCACCGAGGGATACATCCGCGAGTAGATATCGGTGTACGCGCCGGCGTAGTCGCCCTCGTAGTGCACGGGGCGATCCGGATCGCGGTCGTGCACCCAGGCGGCCATCGCCGCGAGGTTTGCTCCCGTGCCGGACTCGTTGCCGAGAGACCAGATGACCACGCTCGCGTGGTTCTTGTCGCGCTCGAGCGTGCGTTCGATCCGGTCGAGATAGGCACCGCGCCAGTCCGGATCGTCACTCGGATTCGCGGCCCAGGCACCCGCGCCCGTGCTCGCGTGGCCCTGATCCCGCGCGGTCAGTCGGCTGGTGCGTGCGGCGGCGGCGGCGGGATCACCGGTCCAGTCGTTACCGGCACCCCCGGCCTCGAAGCCGTGGGTCTCGAGATCGCATTCGAGCACCACCCACAGTCCCAGCTCATCCGCAAGATCGAGCAGTCGCGGGTGCGGCGGGTAGTGGCTGGTGCGAATCGCGTTGACGTTGAATCTCTTCATCAGCGCCAGGTCTTCGCGAGCGTGCGCTTCGTTGAAGACGCGTCCACGATCGGGGTGCGCCTCATGACGGTTCATGCCGTGGAAGACCAGCCGGCGACCATTGGCGAGCAGCTGGTCACCGACGATCTCGATGGTGCGAAAGCCCAGCCGAAGACTGATCTTCTCGGCGGATGTCGAGACCGTGGCCTCGTAGAGTCGTGGCGACTCGGCCGACCACGGTTCGACGCTCGTCAGCGGGATCGGCGCGACCGAGTCCTCATCCGCCCACTGCATATCCACTCCCAACTCCGGCACCTCGAGGCGCACCGGGTACGCGCCGGGATTCGCGCGCACCTCCGGATCGATGAATCCGCGACCATCCCGCCACGATGTTCGCAACCACACATCGTCGATGCCCGCCAGCGGCAGCGCACTGAGGGAGACATCTCGGAAGATTCCCGGCAGCCACCACTGATCCTGGTCCTCGATGTAGCTGGCATCCGACCACTGGTGTACTCGAACGGCGAGCACGTTCTCTCCCGCGGTCGCGAAGTCGGTGACGTCGAACTCGTGGGCGAGACGGCTGCCTTTGCCGACGCCGATCTCGTGCCCGTTCCACCAAACGCGGAAGGCGGACTCCACCCCGTCGAATCGCAGGACGAGGCGCGCCCCCGCGCTGAAATCGACCGGAAGCTCGACGGTGCGCCGGTAGTCTCCGGTCGGGTTCGCATCCGGAATGTTGGGCGGATCGACCGGGAACGGAAACTGCACGTTGGTGTAGATCGGGAGCCCGTATCGACCGTCGCCCACCAGCACCCAGGACGCCGGAACGGCAATGCGATCCCATGACTCCACGTCGGTCGATGGTCGCGCAAATGCGTCGGAGTCTTCGCCGGTCGGCTCTGCGCTCGGCAGCAGTCGAAACGACCAGTCGCCGGCAAGATCGAGCTTCGGGGCATCCGAATGCAGCCATGATCGGGCGATGCGTCCGCCGAATCCCGGCGAGCGATCGGTGAGATAGTCGGGGGAGAGAGTCATCGTCATTCCTTCACACTGGGGTCGCCAACCGTTTGCACGCCCCGCCAATTCTGGCACTGACCAGGGCCACAGTTCGAAACGTCGATCGTGTCGGGCGGCACCAGGCGAGGTGAGGGGTGCGCGTAAGCTGTCACAGAGTCGTCATCGGGCCTGGATTTAGGCTGTTCGCGTTCTGCTGAGCGCTGGTACCCCTCACTCTCCTGGAGGACTCCCCTGCCGCACACTTCCGTTCCTGAAACGACCGGGCCTTACCTCCCTGTGCCTGACCTCGGTGCGGCGCTCGGGCGCCTCGAACGCTCGGAGGTCATCGACCAGCGTGACGCCGAGCTGTTGTTCGGTGCGCGAGGCGACGAACTCGAGCGACTGCTGGCGGTCGCCTCGCGAATGCGCGACGACGGACTCGCCCGATCCGATCGCGCCGGCGTCATCACCTATTCGAAGAAGGTCTTTCTCCCGATCACGCAACTCTGTCAGGACCGCTGCCACTACTGCATCTTCGTCGACACCCCCGGCGGGCTCGCCAAGCGCAACATCCCGGTATTCATGTCGCCGGAGGAGATTCTCGAAGTGGCCCGTCAGGGTGCCGCGATGGGCTGCAAAGAAGCGCTCTTCACCCTCGGTGACCGCCCGGAGAACCGGTGGCCGAGTGCACGCAAATGGCTCGACGACCATCGCTTCGAGTCCACTCTCGACTACATCCGGGCCATGGCAATTCTCGTGCTCGAAGAGACGGGCCTGCTTCCGCATCTCAACCCGGGGGTCATGTCGTGGGCGGAGTTGCAACGGCTTCGCCCGGTCGCACCATCGATGGGCATGATGCTCGAGACCACGGCCACCCGCCTCTGGTCTGACAAGGGCGGCGTGCACTACGGTTCGCCCGACAAGGATCCTGCCATTCGCCTGCAGGTGCTCGAAGACGCCGGCCGCTCGCGAATCCCCTTCACCACCGGTGTGCTGCTCGGGATCGGCGAAAACGATGCGGAGCGGGCGGACGCGCTGTTCGAGATCCGCCGGTCGCATGAACGTCACGGTCACATCCAGGAGACGATCGTTCAGAACTTCCGGGCGAAGCCGCGCACGGCCATGCAAAACGAGGCAGACCTCGCACTGCAGGAGTATGTGGCTGCCGTCGCCGTTGCTCGCGTCGTGATGGGCCCGGATGCCACGATCCAAGCTCCACCGAACCTCACCGATGTGCAGGAGCTCGGCCTTCTGCTTCGGGCGGGAATCGACGACTGGGGAGGGGTGAGCCCACTGACCCCGGACCATGTCAATCCCGAACGCCCGTGGCCGGAGCTCGAAGCCCTCGCCCGGCTCACCCGCGATGGCGGGTTCGAACTTCGCGAGCGTCTGACGGCACATCCCCCCTACATCCGTGACGAGGAAACCTGGCTCGATCCGCGGCTGCGCAGTCAGGTGCATGCCCTGACCGACCCGCATACCTGGCTCGCCCGACAGGATGCGCCGGTTGCGGGACGCCCGTGGATCGCCGCGGCTCCGAGCCGCGCTGGCACTCTCTCCGACCTGCTCGACGTGGCCGAACTCACCCCCGCCTCCCTCACCGACTCCGACTATGTTGCCCTACTTGGGGCGCGCGGCGCCGACCTCGAGCGCCTTGCCACTATCGCTGACGAGCTGCGTCGATCCACCGTCGGTGACGACGTCTCCTTCGTGATCAATCGCAATCTCGACCTCTCGCTGTTCGATCCCTCGCGCTCGACTCCGGGATCCCTCGATCTGGCGCTGATTGGTCAGCTCGCCGACGAGGCACAGTCGCTGGGTGCGACCGAGATCTGCCTGCAGGGAGCGGTGCCGGATGCTGCGGGCGACGCCCACTTCGACATCATTGCTGCCATCCGCGATGCCCAGCCCGAGCTGCACATCCACAGCCTCAGGCCGGTCGAGATCGCCAACGCCGCCGCCCGGCTGGGGGTGAGCATCGGCGAATTCATCACCCGGATGCGCGCGGCCGGAGCGAACAGTATCCCCGGCACCGGGGCGCGCATCCTCGATGATCGCATTCGTGCCGTACTGAGCGAGAATACCGACCCGCCGGTCAAATCCTGGATCGAGGTGATCAGCACCGCGCATTCGCTCGGCCTCGGCACGACCGCAACCATGGTGTACGGCCATATCGAGTCGCCGGCTGAGCAGGTGGCCCACCTACGGCTTCTGGCCCGAATGCAGGATGAGACGGGCGGCTTCACGGAGTTCATCCCGATGCCATATATGCCGCTCGAGGCCTCCTCCCGAGTTGCGGCACTGGCCGGCCCTAGCCCGAGCCTGCACCAGAGCCGCGCGCTGCACGCGGTCGCCCGGCTGATGCTTACCGGTCGGATCGATCACATCCAGGCGGCCTGGACCAAGCTCGGCCTAGCCGGAGCAGAGGCCGTGCTTCGCGGGGGAGCGGACGACCTCGGCGGCCTCCTGCTCGGCGGAACCCTCCAGCGCACCGCCGGTGCGGAAGCCCATCGCGAACTGTCGCTGATCGACGTGAGGGCGATTGCTGTCGAACTCGGCCGGCCATTGCGCCAGCGCACGACTGACTACGCCACGGTGCGGTGGATCGCGCCGCGTGAATCGCCCCGCGCCGTTTCGATGCTGTCGCTCGAACACCGCTCCGCGGCCCCGGCGCACGATTCGGCGCTACGGTCGGCACCATGAGCGCTGCTGCTGCTGCCGTGGCCGCCACTGGTCCGACCGCTCAGACCGTGATTGTCGAGGGTGTTCCTGTGCACTGCACACTGGCGGGCAGCGACCCGAACGGCAGCGACCCGGTCGTCCTGCTCCCCGGCGTTGGCGGCACCACCGCGAGTGATTTTGAATTCCTGCTTCCGCTGCTCGCCCGCACCCGCCGGGTGCTGGCCGTCGACTTGTTCTACGGCGCCGCCGAGGCAACGGGTCTCGACGGCCTCCTCGATCAATTGGCGGGGGTGCTGCGCCAGGTGCTCCCCGGCCGCACGGTGATCCTCGTCGGATTCTCGGTCGGCGCGACGGTCGCGGCAGCCTTCACTGCACGAAACCCCACAGCCCCAAACCCCACAGCCCCAAACCCCACAGCCCCAAACCCCACAGCCCCAAACCACTCCGTCGCATCACTGGTTCTGGTGACTCCCGTACCGCGGGCATCGAATCGACACCGGATGCTTGCGGCGCTGCGCTCGGACATTAGCGTGAACCATCCCGAGGCGCTCCGCAGCCTCGACCTGTTCTCCGCCTACAGCTCGACCTTCCTGCAGCTAAACAGCCCCGAGCCGTTTCTGCCGGGTGCGAATACCGTCGCCCAGCTTCACCTGTTTGCCACCTGCGACCTGACGGCGGTGCTGCCGCAGATCACCGTTCCCACGCTTGTGGTCGGCTGCACCAAGGATGACCTCGCGGGCGTCGAGGCGGCCCGCCTGCTCTTCGCCTCATTGCCGGACGCCCGCTACACCGAGATCGACAGTGGTCACGCGGTGTTCGTGGAGCGCCCGGCTGAAATACTCGCGATCATTCGCGAATTCGTCTCTCATCCGGTGAGTCATCCTGCCGGCTCCATGCTGGAAGCAGCGCGGCCATGATTGGGCTGCAGCCCGTCGAGGTCGACACCATAATCGTGGGATCGGGGATGGGTGGCCTCGGCATGGGCATCCGGCTGGCGCGCGAGACGGAGCGCTCGTTCCTCATCCTCGAGCGGGCGCATGACGTCGGCGGCACCTGGCGCGACAACACCTATCCCGGTGTCGCCTGCGATATCCCGTCACACCTGTATTCGTTTTCGTACCGCACCAAGAGCGATTGGGGCCAGTTCTACGCGGATGGCGCCCAGATCCATCGTTACCTGCAGGATGCCGCCCGCCAGGAGGGCCTGCTGCCGCACTTGCGATTCGGCACCGATGTGCGCCAGATGCGTTGGCAGCCCGATGTGGCGCGCTGGCAGCTGGACACCACGACGGGCAGTTACCGCTGCCGGGTGCTCATCATCGCCGCAGGTCGGCTATCGGAGCCGCGGATCCCCGAGATCCCCGGGCTCACCGGTTTCGCCGGGCCGGTGTTCCACTCCTCTGCGTGGGATCACAGTGTGGAGCTCGCCGGCCAGCGCGTCGGCGTGGTCGGCACCGGGGCATCCGCAATTCAGATCGCACCGAATATTGCGCGCGTTGCCGAGTCTGTCGTGCTGTTCCAGCGCACTGCCGCCTATGTCGTACCCCGGGCGGACCGCACCTATTCCGACGCGGAGATGCGCCTGCTCGCGCAGGTTCCCGGCGAGATTGAACGGCTGCGGTCCCAACTCTTCTGGGAGGCCGAAGCCGGTTTTGCCAAGCGCGTCGGCCTGCCCGCTGCCGTTGCAGAGTTTCGGGATGTCGCACTCGGACATCTCGCATCGCAGGTATCCGACCCCGAGTTGCGCGCCCGGCTGACCCCGAGCTACGAGATCGGATGCAAGCGGGTCGTGCTCTCTGACGAGTTCTACCCCGCACTTTCGACCGGTGCCGTGGCATTGGAGCCGTCGGCGCTTGACTCCCTGCACAGCCACCGCGCCACGGCGGCAAGTGGCGCTGAATACGAGCTCGACGTGTTGGTCTTGGCCACTGGATTCCACACGACTCAGCCACCGTTCGCGACCCGGGTATTCGGCCGTGAGGGTATTGCGCTATCGGACCGATGGAGCCGGGGCATGGTCGCGCACGCCTCGACCACCGTGGCTGGATTCCCCAACCTGTTCGTAATCGACGGACCCAATGCGAGCCTCGGCCACAATTCTGCCGTGCACATGATCGAAACCCAGATCGGCTTCATCCTCGGTGCACTTGATCATCTTGAGCTCGTGAATGCCGATGTGCTCGAAGTGGGCAGGGAAGCGGAAGACGCGTGGATGAGCGAAATCGACCGACGCAGCGCAAGCACGGTCTGGCTTACCGGGGGTTGTTCGAGCTGGTACGTGGATGATCGCAGCGATCGCCTCACGCTGCTCTGGCCCGACTTCGCCTTCGCCTTTCGAGACGAAGTCGGCACATTCGACCCCCGGGGGTACCGCGTCAGTCGCGCACCGGTTGCAGTGGCGCACTGAGACCAACGCGGTCCCGCGGGGGAGGCGAATCGCGCTCTACTCGTCGAGCTGGGCGTCGAGCGTGATCTCCACGCCGGTGAGAGCCTTGCTCACCGGGCATCCGGCTTTGGCCTCGTTCGCGGCCGTGAGGAAGGTCGCACTGTCGACCCCGGTCACCTCTCCGCGCACGGTGAGATGGATACCGGTCAGGCGGAACCCGCCGGCCGGGTCTGCGCCGAGAGACACGTCGGCCTTCACGTCAAGGGCTTCGATTGTGCCTCCGGCGGCACCGAGCACCGCGGAGAACTGCATGGCGAAGCACGCGGAGTGAGCGGCGCCGAGCAGTTCTTCGGGGCTGGTGAAGCCGTTGGCTTCATCGGCGGCCCGTTTCGGGAAGGAGACGTCGTAGGTACCGATGCCGGAGCTGGTGAGCTCGACCTGGCCGCTGCCGGTTTCGAGGCTGCCGTTCCAGGCGGTGCGTGCGGTGCGAGTTGGCATTGATTTCTCTTTTCTTCTCAAGGTGGGCGGTGTATCCGCCCGGTTCGGTGGGAGAGCTAGTGGGTGCGAACGTGATCGGCTATCGCAGTGAGCGTTTTCTGCAGGGAACGGATCTGTTCGAGGTCGATTCCGGTGGCTAGGCAGATCTGCTCGGGGATCGCCGCGGCAGGGCCGCTCAGCGCACTGCCTGCCGCTGTCAGCGAAATCTGCACGCTGCGCTCATCATCGAGACGGCGCGAGCGAGTAATCAACTCGGCTTTCTCCAGCCGTTGAAGGAGGGGTGAGAGCGTTCCGGAATGCAACTGAAGCCGTGTACCGAGGTCGGACACCGTGATGCTTCCGGTCTCCCAGAGCACGAGCAGCACAAGGTACTGCGGGTAAGTGACGCCGAGCGGCGCGAGCAGGTCCCGATAGCTCACGGTGAGGGCCCGCGATGCGCTGTAGAGCGCAAAGCAAATCTGCTCATCGAGCCGGGGGGCCGATGTTGTGGTGAGAGCCATAGCCCTCACTCTAGTCTGTCGAGCACAATCATGTTGTGCACGATGTAGTTGCACTCTCGATTTTGTCGAGTGCGATCAGCCGTTGTTTGGATCGCGGCGTTCGGCGATCATCCGGCGTAGAAACTCGGTCACGTCGAGTTCTTCACGGAACGAACCGCCAGCCGTTGTCGATTCGTAGTAGAGCCCATCGGCCATCAGCATTGCGGCGCGGGCCAGGATGGGGTCCCCGAGGTCGTCGCTCAGAAGCTGCCAGTAGCGCTCGCGGATCGCCGAGAACACGTCGCGTGCGCGGGGGATGCTCGCGGCGAGCACGCCCACGGCCAGGGAGGCGCGGTCGAGGGGGCTGTGGAGATATTCGGCGAGCTCGATGTAGTACGCCGCGGCTCCACCGGGGGAGCCCACCATCCGCTCGTATTCTCCTTCGACGAGCAGTTCGAGCCGATCGATCAGCGCCGCGTCGAGTGCCCCCCGCGACCCGAAGTGGTAGAGCAGACCACCCTTGGTGAGGCCGGCCCGCTTGGCTACCTCATCGAGACTCGAGCCATGACCATTGGTCTCGATCAGAAGTTCCTGGTACGCGGTCAGTACGGTCTCCCGCGCGCTATCGCGGTGCTGGGTCATGAATGTTCCTTACGATCAGGCAATTTTACTGCACCCCTTGGTATAGTACTGAAGTGTTGTACTAAAAGGTACAGTAAAATTTTTACCGAACGTGATCGCCATGACTTATCCCGTACCCGCTTCGACCGCAACACCGAATAGGGCGAATTCTCGCCAATGGACCGCCCTCGTTCTGCTGATGCTTCCGGTGCTGCTCATCTCGGTGGACAACACCGTGCTCAGTTTCGCCCTCCCCGAAATCAGCCGAGAACTCCGGCCGAGCGGCACCACGCTGCTCTGGATTGTCGATATCTATCCCCTCGTGCTCGCCGGTCTGCTCGTGGCGATGGGTACCCTCGGCGACCGCGTTGGCCGCCGACGTCTTCTGCTCATCGGATCCACCGGCTTCGCACTGATTTCCGCTGCTGCTGCCTTCGCGCCGACCGCCGAGCTTCTCGTGCTCGCGCGCGGGATGATGGGGCTCTTCGGTGCAGCCCTCATGCCCTCGACCCTGTCACTGCTGCGCAGTATCTTCCTCGACCCACGCCAGCGCACCCTCGCAATCGCCGTCTGGGCAGGCGGGTTCGCCGCCGGATCGAGTCTCGGACCGATTGTCGGTGGCATCCTGCTGCAGCACTTTGCCTGGGGATCGGTCTTTCTCCTCGCCGTGCCGATTCTGATTCCCCTCCTGGTATTCGGGCCATGGCTCATCCCCGAATCCCGCGACCCTCAACCGGGCCGCATCGACTACCCGAGCATTGTGCTTTCCCTCCTTGCGCTTGCTCCCCTCGTGTTCGCGGTCAAGAGCCTCTCCCATGACTCGATCACCGTGGTCGGGGTGATCGCACTGCTTGTCGGGGCTGTCTCGACGGTCATTTTCGTGCTCCGTCAGAGGCGTATTTCGAATCCCCTTCTCGACCTCGAGCTCTTCGCCCACGGCCCCTTCGCCGGCTCTGTTCTCGCCAACTTCCTCTCGGTCTTCAGCCTGGTCGGATTCCTGTTCTTCATCTCCCAGCACCTCCAGCTCGTACTCGGACTCGAACCGCTTGCCGCCGGGCTGCTGCTCGTTCCCGGTGCCGTTGTCGGTATTGTCGCCGGTCTCCTCGCCGCGGTCGCGGTGCGCAGACTGGCGCGGCGCGCAGTGATCATCATCGGGCTCCTCACCACAACCGCGGGTTTCGTCATGATCATCCTGCTGAGAAACGACCTGAGTGCGCTCAGCGTCGCAATCGCCTTTTCGGTGTTGTCGATTGGTATCTCCACCGCTGAAACGATCTCGAACGACACGATTCTCGGGTCGGTTCCGCCGGAGAAGGCGGGGGCCGCATCCGGAATCTCCGAGACGGCATATGAACTCGGGGCTGTGCTCGGAACCGCTGTGCTCGGAGCAATCCTCTCCGCTTTCTATCGCGCCAACGTGGTGGTGCCGATGCTGCCATCCTCGGCGGATGCTGCCGCTACCGGTGCACGTGAGACCCTCGGTGGCGCAATAGCCCTGTCTGAGACGCTGCCGCGAGCCACGGCGACACCGCTTATCGGCTCGGCGCGGGCCGCTTTCGACAGCGGTGTCGGCGCGACATCCGCAATCGCTGTTGTTTTACTGCTCGTCGCGGTGGTGGTGATTCATCGGTCGATGCGGCCCGTTCCCGTGCTGCCACGCGAGTCGATTTCCGGCCAGTGACCGCGCCGATAGTAGGATTTTGCGAATTGGCGTAGATGACTTCCATACAACGCCGCATTCCCACCTGTCGAACTGGCGAGGCGTCTCACTGGCGTGGCGTCGAAATGGATGCCATGCGCTCACCGCACGAGGATCGCCCCTCGATTACGCGCAAAGATGTGGCGCTGCATGCGGGAGTAAGCACCGCTGTGGTGAGTTACGTCGTCAACGAGGGACCCCGCAACGTGGCTCCGGCGACCCGCGCCCGCGTGCTCGAGTCGATCAGCAGTCTGGGCTATCGACCGAACGCAGCGGCCCGCGCCCTCAAACTCGGGGTCAGCGAGCTCGTCGGACTGGTGCTCTCCGACAACGCGAACCCCTACTTCGCGGAGTTCTCCCGAGCGATCGAGAAAGCGGCGACCGACGAAGGACTGTCGGTGATCTTCACCAACTCTGCCCTGGTGCAGGGCCAGGAACACATGCAGGTGCAGAAGCTCGTCTCGCGGCAGGTCGATGGACTTCTGCTTGCCAGCACGGAGGACGACCCGAACCTCACGAGCGCGAAGGAAGCCAACGTGCGGGTCGTCATGCTCGACCGATCCGAGCCGCTGCGGGGATTCTCCAGTGTCGGAGTGAACTTTCGTGAGGCATCACGGATTGCAGTGGAACACCTGATCTGGCACGGGCACCGCAACATCGGGCTGGTCTCTGGTTCGCCGGGAGGACTGACCACGTCGGCACGCGAGCAGGGCTGGGCGGATGCACTACGGGCGGCCGGTCTGCCCCTCGGCCCCATCGTGCGCGGCGAATGGGGGCGCAACGGTGGATACCAGTCCGGCCTGGAACTGCTCGCCGATCCCCACCGTCCGACCGCGGTTTACGCGATTTCCGACCTTCAGGCGATCGGTCTTCTTCGCGCTCTGCATGAGGCGCATATCGACATTCCGCAGTCCATGGCTGTCGTCTCCTTCGACGGCTCGTCGGAGTCGGAATACAGCTGGCCACCGCTCACGGTGATGCGCCAGCCGGTTGACGAGATGGCTCGCGCCGCGATTGCCGCTCTCGGTCGGCCGGCCGACGCGACGCCGGAGCATCGATCGTTTACTGCCGAGTTCATTGTGCGTCAATCCTGTGGCTGCCTGCCGATCTAGCGGCCGGCAACATCTCGAACAACATCACGAAATGATGGCGTTTTGCGTGTCAGATCTACTCCAGTAGACGCGCAGCGGCGACCGGCGTATAGTGAACCCACCGGCAGCTTCCTCACGTGCACTATTTCCTCGTTCCTGGTCAGATGCATGACCCGAGGGCCGGTTCGTACCTGTCCTGACATTCACAGCACTGCACATTACAAAGGAGTAATACCGATGACCTCAGAAAAGTTGGGCGCTCTCGCACAGATCGGCAACAGCAATCTCAATCGGCGGGCTCTGCTTTCCGGTGGAATGGGCGTAGCAGCCATCAGCATGCTGGCCGCCTGCAGCCCGGGTGGCAGCACCCCGGCGAGTGGCTCCAAAACCACGACATTCGGATCCGGTTCCTCGGATGACGTTCCGAAGCGGGCGTATGCGGCCGTTGTCGAGGCGTTCCAGAAGAAGTCCGGCGACACGGTCAAGACCAACACCGTTGCGCACAACGACTTCCAGAACAACATCAACACCTACCTGCAGGGCAGCCCGGATGACTCGTTCACCTGGTTCGCCGGCTACCGCATGCGCTACTACGCCGGTAAGGGCCTCGCGGCTCCGATCGACGACGTGTGGGACAAGATCGGTGACAACTTCAGCGAAGGCCTTGCGAAGGCATCCACCGGTGACGATGGCAAGAAGTACTTCGTGCCGAACTACAACTACCCCTGGGGCTTCTTCTACCGCAAGAGCGTCTGGGCGGCAAAGGGCTACACCGTGCCGACCAAGTTCGACGACTTGATCACCCTCTCCAAGCAGATGCAGGCCGATGGACTTGTGCCAATCGCGTTCGCTGACAAAGACGGCTGGCCCGCGATGGGCACGTTCGACTACATCAACATGCGCACGAACGGCTACAAGTTCCACATGGACCTGACGGCGCACAAGGAATCCTGGGACCAGAAGAAGGTCAAGGACGTCTTCGACAACTGGAAGCAGCTTCTGCCCTACCAGTCGCCGAACGCCCTCGGCCTCACCTGGCAGGAAGCGGCCCAGCTGCTCGGCGAAGGCAAGGCGGGCATGTACCTGCTCGGCTCCTTCGTGACCCAGCAGTTCACCGATGCTGCAGTGCTCGCTGACATCGACTTCTTCCCGTTCCCGGAGATCGCGATGGAGGGCATGACGGCGGTCGAGGCCCCGATCGACGGATTGATGCTCTCGAAGAAGGGCGGAACCAACGCGGCCGCGAAGGCGTTCCTGTCGTTCCTCGGTACCCCGGCCGGCCAAGAGGCCTACTTCTCGGTCGACAAGTCGAACCTCATGACGGCAAAGGGCGCCGACACCTCCGGATACAACGAGTTCAACAAGAAGCTCGCGGATGTTATCGGCAACGCCAAGTCGATCAGCCAGTTCTTCGACCGGGATGCGCTTCCGGCCATGGCGAACAACGTCATGATCCCCGCGCTCCAGGGCTTCCTGAAGGACGGCACGATCGATACGGCAAACCTCGAGGCGCAGGCAAAAGCGCTGTACGCCGCCCAGTAAGAGAAAGCATCATGGCCGACACCACACTCGGCGCATCGGCACCGGCCAGGGGAGTCACCTCTCCTGGCCGGCTCCGCCGCCGCTACAGCATGCTCACCCGCCGCGACAAGATCGTGCTCGGGGTAATGGTGGCAATCCCCACCCTGATCGAGATGGTGCTGATCTGGATTCCCACTGTGCTGTCGGTCATCCTGTCGTTTGTGCGCTGGAATGGCCTCGCCCTTTCCGACATCCGCGCGAATGGCGTCGCCAACTACACCTACGTCTTCCGGGATTACCCCGACTTCTGGCCTGCACTGCAGCACAACGTGCTCTGGCTGGTGTTCCTGGCCGTGATCGCCACGCCGATCGGACTGTTGCTCGCGATCCTGCTTGACCAGAACATCCGCGGCACGCGCATCTACCAGAGCATCTTCTTCGCACCGGTGATGCTCTCGCTTGTGCTGATCGGCGTGATCTGGCAGCTGTTCTACTCGCAGAACAACGGACTGCTGAACTTTCTTCTCGGCACCTCCGGCACCCCCCAGGCAATCGACTGGTTTGGCAATTCGAATGTCAACATCTGGGCAGCTCTGGTTGCGGCCACCTGGCGGCACGCCGGCTACGTGATGATCCTCTACCTGGCCGGCCTCAAGGGCGTGGATCCGTCCCTCCGCGAAGCGGCATCACTCGATGGCGCAAATGCGATGCAGACCTTCTTCCGAGTGGTCTTCCCGGTTATGCGACCGATCAATATCGTCATCGTCGTGATCACGATCATCGAGTCACTTCGTGCGTTCGACATCGTCTACATCATCAACCGCGGCACGAACGGCCTCGAGCTCATCAGCGTGCTGGTAATCAAGTTCCTCGTCGGTGAGGGGCAGGTGATCGGCGTCGGTTCGGCCCTCGCTGTGATCCTGCTGGTCGTCTCGCTTGTGCCGATCGTCGCCTACCTCAGTCGAACCTTCAAGAAGGACGCCTAATGTCTGAAGTCACCACGCGGAAGCCTCCGGCTCCCGCTCGATCAGGACCACCGGCCAGTGGATCGGCAACACGTTCCAAGCCCGGCTCGATCACGCGGCCGCGGTACGGCATCCACCTGTTCCTCATCATCATGTCGATCATGTGGCTGATTCCCACGGGATGGGCGCTCTTCACGGCGCTGAGGCCGAAAGCGGACACGGATAAATACGGCTACTTCAATTTCAGTGGGTCGTTTAATTTCGACAACTTCGTCACCGCCTGGAACCAGGGTGGGTTCGCCACTCTCTTCACCAACTCCGCGATCCTCGTGGTGCCCACAGTGCTGCTCACCCTGCTGTTCGCCTCGATGATGGCGTTTGCCGTGAGCCGATTCACCTGGAAATTCAATATCACCCTGCTCATCATGTTCACGGCCGGCAATCTGCTGCCCCCGCAGGTACTCGCCGCTCCCCTGTTCGAGATGTTCAAGCACTTCGAACTGCCCTACAGCATCAGCGACTCGGGCAACCTTCTCAATACTTATTTCGCGGTCATCGCGGTGAACACCGCGTTTCAGATCGGATTCTGCACCTTTGTGCTCTCCAACTACATGAAGGCCCTGCCTCCGGATCTGACCGAGGCTGCATTCGTCGATGGTGCGGGCATCTGGCGCCAATACTGGTCGATCATCATGCCGCTCACGCGGCCGGCGCTTGCGGCGCTCGGCACTCTCGAGGTCATCTTCATCTACAACGACTACTTCTGGCCGCTGCTCTTTATCCAGAGCGCTGACAAGCTACCGGTGACCACCGGGCTCAACAACCTCCAGGGCCAATTCCTCTCCAACTACAACCTGCTCGCAGCCGGGGCGATCATCACGGTCATCCCCACACTGATCATCTACCTGGCACTTCAACGCCAATTCGTCGCCGGGCTCACGCTCGGGGCAAGCAAGGGATAACGAATGCTCGCACTCTCGCCCCGACTCACTTCCGGCGGAGCTACCGCGTGAGCGGCTCGGTCAATCTGCGCGGGATCGTCAATCTGCGCGCCGGGGGCTCAGCCTTCGTGCTTGATCTCTCCGGTGTGGCACCCGTCATCGTGCACTGGGGTGCCGACCTCGGTGAGCTGCTTCCCGCCTCTTTTCCGGTGAGTCCGGTTGCGCACTCCGCGCTCGACCAGCCGTCCGCTCAGGAGTTGGTGCCGCAGGCATCGAGCGGATGGCGCGGCCGCCCCGCCCTCGAAGGTCACCGTCCCGGAGGGCGAGCCTTCTCTGCCGCACTGGTAACCACCGGCTCACGCGCTCTTGCACCCGATGGCCACGAGGTCACTCTGAGCGATGACTCTGCCGGCCTCGCGCTCACGGTCGAGATCCACCTCGGAGAAGAGGGGATGCTGCGCATTCGTAGCACCGTGCAGAATCTGGGCCACGACGACTACGCCCTGCAGTCGCTCAGCACCACCCTGCCGACCGGCCTCGGGGCGGCGGAGATCCTCGACCTGACCGGCCGCTGGTGCCGAGAGCAGCATCCGCAGCGCCAGTCGGTTCGCCAGGGCACCTGGCTGCGGGAGTACCGTCACGGTCGCACCGGCCACGACTCGTCGCTGTTCACCGCGGTGGGCACCGCCGGTTTCGGCAACCGTTCCGGCTCGGTCTGGGCCACGCACTTCGGCTTCAGCGGCAACAGGGTTACTTCAGTGGAGAAGACCCCGAGCGGACCGGCCCTCATCGGCAACGCCGAGCTGCTTGGCAACGGCGAGATCGTGCTCGGCGCGGGGGAGTCATACGAAACGCCGTGGGCCTACGCATCCTTCTCCGCCCGCGGACTTGACGGTGTTACCGATACCTTCCACCGCTGGTTGCGGTCGCGACCACAGCATCCCGTAAGCGTTCGCCCCGTGGTACTCAACACCTGGGAAGCGGTGTATTTCGATCACTCCCTCGACGGACTTATCGAGCTCGCGGATCGCGCAGAACTCCTCGGTGTCGAACGGTTCGTGCTCGATGACGGCTGGTTCCGGCACCGCCGTAATGACCAGGCTGGCCTCGGTGACTGGTACGTAGACGAGGGTGTCTGGCCCGATGGCCTCACCCCACTGATCGACGCGGTACGTGCCAGGGGAATGGAGTTCGGCCTGTGGGTCGAACCCGAGATGGTGAACGAGGACTCCGATGTGATCCGTGCTCACCCCGACTGGATCAGCGGTGCCGGTCTCGGCCGTACCCCTGTTCAGTGGCGGCACCAGCAGGTGCTCGACCTGGCGAATCCGGATGCCTTCGCTTACATCTTTGACCGCCTCGACGCCCTGCTCACTGAGAATGCGATCTCCTACCTGAAGTGGGACCAGAATCGCGACCTCACCGAGATGGGGCACGGCGGAGTCCCCTCCGCCCATAAACAGACTCTCGCTGCCTACCGGCTGATCGACGATCTGCGACGCGCGCATCCCGAGGTGGAGATCGAGAGCTGCTCCTCCGGCGGCGCGCGGGTTGACCTCGGCATCCTCGAGCGCACTGACCGGGTGTGGGCATCCGACTGCAATGACGCCCTCGAGCGGCAGACGATCCAGCGTTGGACCGAGGCCATTCTTCCTCCGGAACTCGTGGGGACCCATGTGGGCCCGACCACCTCCCATACAACGGCCCGCATTCACTCCCTGTCGTTTCGGGCGATCACTGCCATGTTCGGCCACTTCGGTATCGAATGGGATGTACGCACCCTCGACGAATCGGAGCTGTCGGAGCTCAGTGAGGCGGTCGTTCTCTACAAGAAACATCGCGCACTGATCCACTCCGGAGTCACTGTGCACGCCGACATCGTGGACCCCGCATATCTGTTGAGCGGTTCCGTCGCTCAGGATGGCAGCGAAGCGCTGTATTCGTTTGTCAGCGTGGCCACGTCCTTCGACGAGACGCCGGGCCGGATGGGATTCCCCGGCCTGAATCCGGACACCAGCTACGACGTGCATGTGGTTTTTCCCACAGCGAGCTCCCCCTACAGCGATCGAGGCAGTGCCGGTTGGATCCCCGGTGGATTCAGCGCGACCGGGCGGTTTTTGGCCGAGGTGGGGCTTCCGATGCCGATCCTCCATCCGGAGCATGGCGTGCTGATTCACCTGGTCGAGACCGCTGGCGCCTAGCCGAGTCTTCGGGCCATCGAGTTCGACTGATCTCATCGGTCAGGGCTGCGAAACGCGCTTCGACCACGGTCCACGCGCAGTCCAGCGGGTTCGGATCAGATGAGGTCGTCCGTGAGATGGTTTGGAGTGCCGAAACGGTGTGCCGTGATGCTCACCGCCTGCTCGCGCAGGAACGGGAGCAGTTCGATGCGGCCAGCCGGTGTCACCGTGCCACTGTAGATCGCGACATCCGGACGTCCGCCGACCGCTTTCGCGAGGGCGACCGGGTCTCCGCCGATGAGGCGGATCCGGGTGGGGGGCGACGCGGACATGCGGGCATGCCAGGTGGCGTCATCTTCGACCACAACCGACAACTCGCGCAGCGCGTCACTTGCGACGGCGCTGGAGATACTGAGATCGGATGCTGCGAGAAGACCCGCACCGACGACTCGAAGCAGCTCGGAGACGGCCGCGCCCTCGGAGAGCCGGATGGTCACCGGTACGGGAAGGTAGCGGAATACGTTGCGTTCGGCGGTGAGGGCAGAAACATCGTCGGCCCGACCGAAGGTGCTCTGCATCGCCGCCGCATCGCTGCCGAATGCGCCGGAGAGTGACTCATCCGCCGCACGAAGTGCCTTCACTCCGGCGTGGGTGATCGCGGTGCCAGGCGCTGAGTGGTGTGCGGGCACCCATGAGCCGAGCCCGACCAGATAGTTCGGCCCGCCTGCCTTGGTGCCAGTGCCCACCGATGACTTCTTCCAGCCACCGAACGGCTGGCGTTGCACTACGGCTCCGGTGATGCCGCGGTTGACGTAGAGGTTTCCGGCCTGCACAGTGTCGAGCCAGAGCCCGATCTCGGCGGAGTCAAGGGAATGGATGCCCGCGGTCAACCCGAAGTCGGTCGCGTTCTGCAGTGCGATGGCTTCCTCGAGCGTCGCCGCCGTCATCACGCCGAGCACCGGCCCGAAGTATTCGGTCTGGTGGAACGCCGACTCGCGACGAACTCCGGTGCGCACCCCCGGCGACCAGAGCTGTCCGTCGCGGTCGAGTTTTCTCGGGCTCAGCATCCAGGATTCGCCTTCACCGAGAGTCGTGAGGCCGGTCAGCAGTTTGCCATGGGCCGGCTCGATGAGCGGACCCATCTGGGTCGCCGCATCCGTGGGGTAGCCCACCTTCAGCGACGCGACTGCATCCCGAAGCTGGTTGCTGAACCGGGCCGAGTCGGCGACCGAACCGACCAGGATCACCAGGGACGCCGCCGAACACTTCTGTCCGGCGTGCCCGAATGCTGACGACACGACATCCTTCACGGCGAGGTCGAGATCAGCGCTCGGTGTGACGATGATTGCGTTCTTGCCGCTTGTCTCGGCGAGCAGCGGCAAATCGGCGCGGAACGAGCGAAACAACTCCGCGGTCTCGTAGCCGCCGGTAAGGATCACCCGGTCGACTGCGGGGTGGGAGATCAGGTGCGTGCCGAGGTCGCGCTCGCTCAATTGCACGAGTTGCAGAACGTCGCGCGGCACACCGCCCTCCCACAGGGCGTCCGCCAGGACGGCGCCACAGCGGGCCGAGAGCGCGGCTGGCTTGAGGATCACGGCACTTCCGGCTGCGAGCGCCGCCAGAGTAGAGCCCGCGGGAATCGCGACGGGGAAGTTCCACGGCGGGGTGACGACAGTGAGTTTCGAGGGCACAAAGGACGCGCCGTCGACAGTCTCGAGGCTACGAGCGAGTTCGGCGTAGTAGTGCGCGAAGTCGATTGCCTCGCTCACCTCCGTATCACCCTGGTCGATGGTCTTTCCGGCTTCGCTCGCCATCACCTCGAGCAGTTCGGCGCGGTGAGCACTCAGCGCCTCACCGGCGCGATGCAGGATCGCGGCGCGCTCCGCTGCCGGCCGCGCACCCCAACTCGCACCGGCGGCGGTTGCCGCCGCAATCGTACGGTCGAGGGAGTTCGAATCGGAGATCACCGAGGATGCCACCGCTGCGACACCGAGAGTCGACCCCGCGACGCGGCCGATGATGTTCGCGCTCCAGGCGCGGTTGGCCGGGAGTGAGGGGTCGGTATCGACGGTGTTCACGAACCGGTTGGTCGGTGCCAGGTCGGCGTCAGAACAATCCCGGTTGCGGTCCTGGGTGCGGCGGGGCAGCGGGATGCCGCGGTCGAGGTTCGCGAGCGAGGCGAGGAATCGCGCCTTCTCCCGCTCGAACAGCGCCTCGTTGGTGGAGAGCTCGAAGACCGCAGACATGAAGTTGTCCTGGCTCGCACCCTCCTCCAGGCGGCGGATCAGGTAGGCGATCGCGACGTCGAATTCCTTCGGGTGCACCACCGGTGTGTAGAGCAGCAGGCCGCCGACATCCTTCTTCACCGCTTCCGCCTGGCCGGTCGCCATGCCGAGCAGCATTTCGAACTCGATGCCGTGTTGCACGCCGCGCGTGCCGGCGAGGAGCCAGGCGTAGGCGACATCGAAGAGGTTGTGACCTGCGACACCGAGGTGAACCGCATCGATGCGATCCGGCCGCAGGGCATAGTCGAGAATGCGCTTGTAGTTGGTATCGGTGTCTTGCTTGGTCGACCAGGTGGCAAGGGGCCAGCCGCGCACGGACGACTCGACCTGCTCCATCGGCAAATTGGCACCCTTCACGAGACGCACCTTGATGCGGGAGCCACCGGCGGCGCGGCGAGCGGTGGCCCAGTCGGTCAGGGTCACCATTGCCGACATCGCATCGGGCAGGTAGGCCTGCAGCACAATGCCGGCCTCGAGTTTCGCGAAGCGCGGTTGATCGAGAATTCGGGTAAAGACGGCGACGGTGAGGTCGAGATCTTTGTACTCCTCCATATCGAGGTTGATGAACTTGGGTGGCGTCGAGGTGGCCGCGCGCTCAAACAGCGGTGCGAGGCTCGCGACGACGTGCTCGACATCCGCTTCGAACGCCCATGGTGAGTGCGGAGCGACGGTCGACGACACCTTGATCGACACGTAGTCGACGTCGTCCCGTGCGAGCAGTTCGTGGGTGCCTTCGAGGCGACGGGCAGCTTCCCGCTCGCCGAGTACCGCTTCGCCGAGCAGGTTGACGTTGAGCTTTGCACCGTGAGATCGAAGGGAGCCGATTGCGGTGCCGAATCGTTTCGGTGTGGCATCCACGATGAGATGTCCGACCATGCCGCGCAATACCCGGCGGGCGATCGGCACAACGATGCCGGGCAGCAGCGGGGCGAACACGCCGCCGAGACGCACGGCTGCTCGCAGGTAGCCCGGCAGGAATGCGGGCACGCGCGGCGCGAGCCCGGCTAGGTTGCGGGCCGCGACAGTCAGATCTTCCGGGCGGATGACACCGTCGACGAAGCCGACCGTGAAGTCGAGCCCTTTGGGGTCTTTCAGCACTCCGGCGAGGCGCTGGGCGGAGGCATTCACCGGTGCCTTGGCACCCTCCTCGAGCCAATGGCGCACGAGAGCGACGGTGCGCTCGGCCAGCTCGGGGGAGAGGGCGTCATCGAGAGACGTCGTGGTTGCGGTGTCAGACACGGGAATCCTTTCGCGGCATTCTGCTCTTAGTATCGATGGCCCATCCGGTTAGGTAAAGCGACTGTTACTGATGAGTATCATTAAGCAGAACTTATTGATGGGGGACCCGATGCTCGATGTGCGGCGGCTCCGTCTGCTGAGCGAACTCCACATTCGTGGCACCCTCGCGGGTGTGGCTGAGGCGCTGAATTTCAGCCCCTCTGCGGTGTCCCAGCAGCTCAGCCAACTCGAGAAGGATGTCGGTGTCGAGCTGCTGAGAACGTCGGGTCGTCGGGTCGTGCTCACGCCACAGGCTGAGATCCTCGTCAGTCACACCGTGGAGGTGCTGCGTACTCTCGAGCGCGCCGAAGCCGAACTCGCCTCCTCGCTCACGACGATCACCGGTACGGTTCGACTGGCGGTGTTCCAGTCAGCAGCCCTCGCCCTGATGCCCGACGCGCTCTCGATCATGGAGAGCGAATACCCCGAGGTGCGGGTGGAGATGGTGCAACGCGAGCCGGAGACCGCGCTGCGGGAGACCTGGGCGCGTGACTTTGACCTCGTGATTGCCGAGCAGTATCCGGGGCACGCAGCCCCGCGCCATCCAGAGCTGGATCGGCGCACGCTCACGACCGACACGATCCGTCTTGCAACGCCACCGGTCGGCCACGGGCGCGCGCATCCCGCCGCTATCTCAGAGGCATCAGATGCCGCGTGGGTGATGGAACCGCGCGGCACCGCCTCCCGGCACTGGGCCGAGCAGGCCTGCCGCCGCGCCGGGTTCGAGCCCGACGTGCGATTCGAGACGGCGGATCTCCAGTCCCATATCCGTCTCGTCGAATCGGGCAACGCCGTCGCACTGCTGCCCGACCTGGTTTGGATCGGGCGGGGCACCACGGCGCGCCTGGTGCTGCTGCCGGAGCATCCGCAGCGCACGATCTTCACCTCGGTGCGCGAGGCGTCGAGCACCAGGCCGGCGATCGTCGCCGTGCGCGAGGTTCTCGATCGCGCGGTGCGACTTGTCGCTGCCTAACCGACTGCCCAACCGACTGCCTAGCCGACTGAGCAGCCGACTGAGCAGCCGACTGCCCAACCGACTGCCCAACCGACTGCCCAGCCGACTGCCCAATGATCGGCGAACCGCGTGCCGATTCAGCCGACAGATGCAGCGGCAGGCGCTCCCAGTTGTGCTGACTGCAATAACAGGTCCGCGGCTTTCTCGCCGATCACCATCGACGGCGCCTGGGTGTGCCCGCGAATGATGTCGGGCATCACCGACGCGTCGGCCACTCGAAGGCCAAGCACTCCGCGCACCCGCAGCTGCTCGTCGACGACGGATGCCGCATCCGTGCCCATGCGGGCGGTGCCAACGGGGTGGTAGATCGTGTGGGCTGCCGTCTCGAGGGCAACGGCGTCTCGCTCGACCCGTCCGAGCGAGTCGGCGCCCTCCGGAGCGAGAAAGTGCGGCCCCGTCGTTGCCTGCAGCGCCGGGGCCTGGAGGATGTCCTCGCAGATACCGAGCCCCGCCATCAGCCGGGCGCGGTCGCTACCACCGGAATCGCTCAGGTAGCGGGGATCGATGACGGGTGCCGCGAGCGGATCGGCTGACGCGAGTGTGACCGTTCCGGTGCTCTCGGGCTTCAGCAGGATGGCACCAATCGTGATCCCGTGAGCCGGTGCGGGAACGAGGCCCTCCCCGATGAACGCGACCGGCGCGAAGATGATCTCGATGTCGGGCAGTTCCAGCGACGGATCCGAGCGCACAAAACCATAGGCTTCCGCAACATTCGAGGTGAGCATTCCGCGTCCGCGGGCCAGGAACTTCACTAGCTCGGGTACCTTTTTCGCAGTGAAAAGCGTGTCGCCTGGGGTCTCGACGATGAGTCCGGACAGCAGGTGATCGCGCATGTTTTCGCCCACCTCGGGCGAATCAACGAGCACCGGGATGCCGTGCCTCTCCAGTTGTGCCCTCGGGCCGATGCCCGACAGCATCAGGAGCTGCGGGGTATTCACGGCCCCGCCGCACAGCACGACCTCCCGCCGCGCCGTCGCCTGTGTCGTCACCCCGTCGAGCACGTATTCCACACCGGTGGCGCGGCTGCCGTCGAACAGCACCCGGGTAGCCTGGGCGTTCGTTCGCACGGTGAGATTGGCGCGTGTTTTCGCGGGTACGAGGTAGCCGTCGGCGCTGGAGAATCGCTTGCCTTTCTTCTGGCTCACCATGGTCTGGCTGAATCCGTCGGGCAGGGCGGTGTTCGGCGCGACGACCGAGTAGCCAGCCTGCACCACCGCTTTCAGAAAGGTCGCGGTGTGCGATCGCGGACTGCGCTGGTGCTCGATGCTGATGGCACCTCCGGAGCCCTGATCCGGATCGGTGTTGCCCTCCACTCGCTCCACGCTGCGAAAGTACGGAAGCAGTGCTGAATACGACCAGGTCGGCCCTGCTGTCTTTGCCCAGTGGTCATAGTCGGCCGCAAAACCGCGCACCCACATCATGGCGTTGATCGACGATGACCCGCCGAGCATCTTGCCCCTCGGCCAGTAGATCGTGCGATCGGCAAGTTGTGGCTGCGGCGTTGTGTCGTAGTTCCAGTCCAGTTCTGAGCGGAACAGCGCCGAGAAGGCGGCTGGGATGTGCACCTCGGCCTTCTTATCAACGGCACCGGCCTCGAGAAGCAGCACCGTGTGGGAGCCGTCTTCGGTGAGCTTGGCCGCCAGTGCTGCTCCGGATGCCCCGGCCCCGACCACGACGTAGTCGAAAGGGTCTCTCATGGTCATGCCGGTACCTCCAGGCTCCGGAGGTCTTTGCGCAGTATCTTGCCCGAGGACGACTTGGGGATGGTGTCGATGAATGCCACCTGGCGAACCTTCTTGTGCGGTGCCACATGTTCGGCCACGAACGACATGACCTCCTCCGCTGTGATCTCGGCTCCCGACTGCACCACGACGAACGCCTTCGGCACCTCCTCGCCGTCGGCATCGTGGGCGCCGACCACCGCGGCATCCGCAATGCTCGAATGCGTAAGAAGCAGGGCTTCGAGTTCGGCCGGAGCCACCTGGTAGCCCTTGTATTTGATGAGCTCTTTCAGGCGATCAACGATTGACACCATGCCATCCGAACTCACCGTGGCGATATCGCCGGTGTGCAGGAACCCCTCCTCATCGATGGTGGCCCGAGTGGCCTCATCGTTGTTGAGATAGCCGCGCATGATGTTCGGGCCGCGACAGAGTAGTTCGCCGGGCGCGCTGGTGCCCTCGGCCGGCATCTCGATATCCTCGCCGGTCGCGGTGTCGATGAGCCTGCACTCGATGTTGGGCAGGGTGATGCCGACCGATCCGAGTGGGATGTCATCGCGGTTCGCCGGAATGCTATGCGACACCGGGCTCATCTCACTCATACCGAAGCCCTGGCGCACTCGGCATCCGATGCGATCGGCGACGGCTCGGCCGAGCGTGCCGTCGAACGGTGCTGCGCCGGAGACGATGAACTCCATGCTCGACAGGTCGTACGAGTCGATGAGCGGATGCTTCGCCAGCGCGACCGCGATCGGGGGAGCGATGAACGCCCAGTTGATCCGGAAGTCCTGGATGATGCGCAAAAATTCTGCCAGGTCGAACCGTGGCATCGTCACCAGTCGCGCTCGAGTGCGGAACGCCATATTCAGCAGCACGGTCATGCCGTAGATGTGGAAGAACGGCAGCACCGCGAGTACGCGGGAATCGGCATCCGCTCCGAGCAGCGGCAGGGACTGCGCAACATTCGCCACCAGGTTGCGGTGGGTGAGGATCACGCCTTTCGGACGGCCGGTCGTGCCAGAGGAGTAAGGCAGCACCGCGACGTGCTCGGCGGGATCGAATCGCACGTCCGGTGCGAGGTGGTTCTCGGCGAGCAAATCGCGAAGGGACAGATGGCCTTCGGCACCGTCGAGCACGACTATCCGGTCATCCGCTATCCCGGCCCGGGTTGCCGCATCTTTCGCCGCGCCGAGCAGAGGCGACACTGTGAAGAGAAAGATCGCTTGTGAATCGATGAGCTGGGTACTGATCTCCTCCCCGGTGTACAGCCCATTCACCGTCGTCGCGGTGGCCCCCGACCGCAGGATGCCGTGGAAGACCGGCGCGAACGCCGGCACGTTGGGTGAATGCAGCGCCACGACATCCCCCAGCCCGATGCCGCGGGCCGCGAGTGCGCCCGCTACGAGGTTGGTCTGCCCGATCAGCTGGCCGTACGTGGTCTCGGCACCGGATGCGCCATCCACGATCGCAATGCGGTCGAGATCACCTGCATCGATGTCGCCGAACAGGAAGTCATAGACGCTGAGGTCGGGGATTTCGACATCGGGCAGGGGTCCTCTAAAAACCACGTGAATCTCCTTTGATTGTGTGGTGAATGGTGCAGATACCGGTGCAAGAAACCGACCGGGGTCAGGCGCGGAACGCGGAGATGAAGATCGCAGGCATCTTGAACCACGAGGGAGCCGCGGCGAATTCTGCGAGCAACCGACCCGTTTTCTTGGCGCTGCGGGCGGTCACGAACCACGGTGGTTTCGGGAACAGCGCAAACTCACCGTGCAGCGCCGACCGGGGGAAGGGGCGGAATGGGCCGCGTGCGATGGTCTTCTCGGTGTCGGCCAAAAGCAGTGAATTGTGCACGACCCCGATGCCACTTTGCACATGATCGAGAGTGTGCCCGGGGAAGGCACCCCAGGGAGCGCCCGGTGTGAGAAAACCGAGGGCGGTCCAGGTGTTGACGGCGATGGTGCCGTAGTCGAGCCGTGCCAGGGCATTCTCGAATCCGGTGCCGAGCTGCGTGATCGTGCTCGGCAGGCCGAGGATGTTGGCACCGAGTGTGCCGACGAAGTCGCGGTTCACTGTCTCGACGGCCGTGTCGAGGAACGCCTGGCCGGTGCCCGGCAACTCGATCACGCCAAGCACGGGGGAGAAGTACTCGGTGGTCAGCAGCGTAGCCGCGTCGTCGTCGGCATGGATGTCGACGAGTAGCCGGCCGCCGCTCGCTCCGAATTTTTCGGCACCGGGGTAGGAGGAGCGAGCCTGACCGACCCTCTCGTCGCTGCCCGGATACCACGGAGCGCGGTCGGGGGTGCGGGCGAGGGCACTGCGCAGCTCGGCGAGGAAAGCCTCGCGCTGTGGCCACTGCGCACTGAGAACCACGATCTGGCCGGCGATGCAGTTGTAACCGCCGTTGTGCAGGCGCTGCGTGACGACATGCTCGGCTTGGTACCTCAGGTCGGCCTTCGACCACGCTCCCGGGAGCACGATGATTGGAGCGACGCCACCGAGTTCGCTGGTGATTGGCTTCGTGAGCAGCGGAGTACCAGCGGCCTTGCGAGAGGCGGCACCTGCGCCGGTACCCCAGACGATCACGTCATGGGTGACCGCGCTGCCGGTGATATGCACGTGGGAGATGCCGGGATGGTTGACGAGATAGCCGCCGACGTCCCCGGCGCCGGTCACGATGCGCAGCAGGCCGAGGTCGATGAGCGGCTTGAACGCGGCGGTGTATGGCGCGAGCATCCGGTTCATCACCGGATTGAGTTTGAGCAGTGCCACCCGGTTGTGCGCGACGAGTTCGTACAGGACATCGAGCGGGGGGATGGAGGTGATGTTACCGGCGCCGAGTACGAGCCCGACTCCATCGGTTTCGGTCGGAGTGCGGGCACCGAGACCAGCGGATGCCCGAACGGTGCTCTCGGTCGTGCCCGGCTTCATCCACACCTCGGCGCTGAAGCCGTGCAGCAGGAGCGCTTCGTAGGGGTTTGCGGGCAGCACCGGCACACTCACGCGGCCTCCGGGAGCACTGCCGAGCTTCGTGTCTGCAAGGGGGCTTTTTCCCGAGGCGATGGCGCCGAGGGTGTGCTGGAGCGCGAGGAGGGAAGACAGTACGACGTACGGACCGGAGATCCACTCCTCTCCGACATAGGCGGAGTCTGGATCAAGGTTCTTGGCGCGTACGGCGGCGTCCACCCACTCATCGGCGGTGGCGGCAACGGCGGCGTGCACCGATCCAAGAAGTGTGATGCGGGCCGGGATCGTCATCTTCGCCCAGCGTGACTCACCCGCAGAAAGCGACGCGATCGCCGCATCGAGATCGGCGCGAATCGCGACGTCTAGCGATGCTCGGCTTGCAGTGACATCGCTCGGAACGATGTCGGCTGGAACGGCCGCGACGGGCACGGTCGGGTCTGTGGTGGTCATCAATCTCCTGTGATCGCTGCCGTGCTGGTCACCGGCGCCGCCGAAACGACCACGCCTGTCCAATGGCTTTCAGTATCGCCCACCGCGGTGCCGAAGGCGATAGGCGAAAGCCGACTGTTCGCTGAATTATATGCAGCACTTCGCGCGGTGCGGCCCGGTGGCCTTCGGGGTTAAAGGCGCTCGATGATTGTGGCGTTCGCCATGCCACCGCCCTCGCACATCACCTGCAGGCCGTAGCGCCCACCGGTGGCTTCGAGGTGGTTGACCATCGTGGCTAATAGGCGTGCGCCGGATGCCCCGAGCGCGTGCCCGAGGGCGATGGCGCCACCGCGCGGGTTGAGCTTGGCGGCATCCGCTCCGGTCTCGGCAAGCCAGGCCAGCGGCACCGGCGCGAAGGCCTCGTTCACTTCGAAGGCGTCGATGTCATCGATCGTGAGTCCGGCCTTCGCGAGCACCTTCGCCGTGGCCGGGATGACACCGGTGAGCATGAAAAGGGGGTCGCTGCCGGTCACGGCGAAGCTGTGGAATCGCGCACGGGGCTTGAGCCCGAGTTCGGCGGCCTTCGACTCGCTCATGATCAGGGTTGCGGCTGCTGCATCGGTCAGCGGCGAGGAGTTACCCGGGGTGATCTGCCATCCGATCTCCGGAAAACGCTCGGCGAATCGCTCGGTGTAGAAGGCTGGCTTGAGTGTGGACAGTCCTTCGCCGGTCGTGGTCGCGCGCACCGTCTCGTCTGTGGATACATCCCCGATGGGGATGATTTCGTTGGCGAAGAGACCCGCAGCGGTCGCCTCGGCGGCGAGCTGGTGCGAACGGGCCGAGAAGTCGTCCAGCTGCGCGCGTGAAAAGCCCCACTTGGCTGTGATGAGCTCTGCCGAGATTCCCTGGCCGACGAGTCCGTCGGGATAGCGCGCGGCCACTTGCTCGCCGTAGATGTCTTCGCCCATGATCGAGTAGCCGATCGGGTTGCTGCTCATCGACTCCACTCCGCAGGCGATGGCGATGTCGTAATTGCCGGTCATGATGCCTTGGGCTGCGAAGACGGCTGCCTGCTGGCTCGACCCGCACTGGCGGTCGATTGTCACGGCGGGTACATGGTCGGGGAAGCCGGCGCCGAGCACGGCGTTGCGTGTGACGTTGTAGGTCTGCTTGCCGGCCTGCCCGACGCATCCGCCAATGACGTCGTCGACGATTGCCGGGTCTACACCGTTGCGCTCAACGAGGGCGCGCAGGGTAGTGGCGAGAAGATCGACCGGATGCACTCCACTGAGCGAGCCGCCCGGCTTGCCACGACCCGACGGGGTGCGGATGACATCGACGATCACTGCGGAGCTGTTCATGGTGGACTTCCTTGTCTAGAGTCCTTCCAGCTTAGGCACGTGTGGGTGCGTGGGTCGGTGTGGATGCGTGGGTGCTCAGCGGCCGGACCGTGCGCCCGTTTGTCAGCCATGCGTCAATTCGTTCGACCGCATGGCTGATAAGAAGGCGCATGGTCCCCGTATCGTCTCCTCATCGTGCTCGGATGGCACAGCAGCTGACGGCGCATCTGCTCCCTCACCATCCGTGATTGGCTGCCCGGGTGCACAGAAGAGCGTCGCGGAGTCCGCCAGCAGCGCCGAGTACGGCACTGTCAGCGGATGCAACCAACCGTTTCCCACCTGATGAATCCCTTCCACCTGATGGATCACATCTACCTGACTCGGCAACTGACCACTCCGGGAGAGCGATACTCATTCTTTGCATCGGTGTCGCGAGGCGAATTGATCGCCATGTTCAGAGGTGTCTACATTCGGGCACCGCTCTGGAATGCCATGAGTTTGGACCAGAGATATCGGGCCCGCGTGACGGCCGCGTCGCTTGTCGTCCCGCCCGACACCGTGTTCTCGCACTACTCCGCCGCTGCACTGTGGCGCCTACCCCTCGTTGGCCACTGGCCGGTCAAAGTGCACGCCCTGGTGCCGCGCGCTGCTGGTGGCCGCTCGACGAGCATGCTTGAGCGACACACGCTCGGACTCCCTCGCGAATCAGCCGTGATTGATCAGCTCGCTGTTACGACGCTCGCACGCACCGTGGCGGATTTGGCGGCGTGCACTCCTTTCGCGACTGGCGTCGCCGTGGCAGATGCCGCACTGCGCAGAACTGTGAATCCTCTGGTGTCAGCGCGTGCTCTGGCGTCAGTGCCTGCTCTGGTGTCAGCGCATGCTTTGGCGTCAGTGCCTGCTTTGGCGTCAGTGCCTCCGACATCGGTAGTCCGAGACGATCTGCTTCGTCAAGTCGATGAGATGGCGTTAACACACGGCGGTGCGAAGGCTAGGCGAACGATCGAGTTCGCCGATGCGAGGGCTGATCGGCCGGGTGAGTCGGTGAGTCGCGCAAACATGGCATGTTCCGGAATCTCGATGCCGCAATTGCAGGTTGCCCTGGCCGGGGCGAGTGGTCGGGTGTACATCGTCGACTTCTGGTGGCCGGAATTCAACATGATTGGCGAGTTCGACGGCAACGTGAAGTACACCGACCCGGAATTCTTGCGCGGGCGGACCCCAGAGCAGGTGGTGATCGATGAAAAGCGCCGCGAGGATGATCTTCGGTCCGCGGGCCATGGAATGACCCGGTGGCACTGGCAGATCGCCAATTCACCGAATCGGCTGCGGGCGCATCTCATTGCGGCGGGCATCCGCTAGTCATCTACTGGGTGTCGATTCATAGACCCCGCGGCGATTCGTCAGCACTGCGCCCCCTCATTCGACCGCAAGGCTAACGAATAGGCGCATGGTGCCGCGCGGTGAGTACCCGGCTGCACGCGACATAATCGGGAAGGATTCCATGTCGCTAACGTTGAATCTGTTGTAACCCACACCTATCGACGTGCAGGCAACTGCCGATCCGAAAAAACGTCTGGCACAGAAAAGGAAGCCCACTCCCATGCCGCAACGCATCTACAACGACATCACCGAGATCTACGGAAACACCCCGCTGGTGCGACTCAACAGGGTCGCGGAGGGTCTCGGCGCAACGGTGCTCGCGAAGCTGGAGTTCTACAATCCCTCCTCGACAGTGAAGGACCGCCTCGCGGTGGCCATCGTCGATGCGGCAGAGGCCTCTGGCGAGCTGATGCCCGGCGGCACGATTGTGGAGAGCACCAGTGGCAACACGGGTATTGCACTCGCAATGGTTGGCGCGGCTCGCGGCTACCGGGTGATCCTCACGATGCCGGACTCCATGAGCACTGAGCGCCGGATCGTCCTGCGTGCGTACGGCGCCGAACTCGTTCTCACCCCGGGGCCCGGTGGAATGCAAGCTGCGGTTGATCGCGCAGCTGAAATCGTGGCGAGCACCCCCGGTGCCGTGTATGCCAAGCAATTTGCCAACGCCGCGAACCCGGCCATCCACCGCGCCACCACCGGACCTGAGATCTGGAATGACACCGAGGGTGCCGTGGATATCTTCGTCGCGGGCATCGGCACGGGGGGCACGATCACCGGAACGGGCAGCTACCTCAAGGAGCAGAAGCCCGGCCTCGTTGTGGTCGGTGTCGAGCCGGCTGAGTCACCGATCCTCAACGGTGGAGCACCTGGCCCGCACAAGATCCAGGGCATCGGGGCAAACTTCGTGCCGGATGTTCTCGATCGCGAGGTGTACGACGAGATCATCGATATCAACATCACCCAGTCTGTGTCGATGGCGCGCCGCCTTGCGTCAGAGGAAGGTATCCTCGCCGGCATCTCCTCCGGTGCAAGCGTTCAGGCCGCTCTCGACGTTGCTGCACGACCGGAGAACGCAGGTAAGACGATCGTCGTGATCGTTGCGAGCTTCGGCGAGCGGTACCTGTCGACGATCCTGTACGAAGATCTCGCGGGCTGACCCAATGCCTTTTCGAGGCATTCGCGAAGACATCCGGATGGCGCGGAAGAACGATCCCGCCGCTCGATCGAACGCAGAGGTGTTTCTGGCGTACTCCGGAGTCCACGCGGTGTGGGGCTATCGGGTTGCGCACCGTTTGTGGAACTGGCACTTCTTTCTCGCAGCCCGTCTCCACTCGCAACTCGTTCGCGCGCTGACCGGAGTCGAGATTCACCCGGCCGCAATCATCGGGCGTCGACTCTTCATCGACCACGGCATGGGCGTGGTGATCGGTGAGACCGCGGTGGTCGGGAACGATGTCGTGCTGTATCACGGTGTCACCCTCGGCGGCACGAGCTCGGTGCGGGAGCGCCGGCATCCGACCATCGGTGACCGTGTCACGGTTGGTGCCGGCGCCAGCGTGCTCGGCCCGGTCAGCATCGGCCACGACTCAATCGTGGGTGCGAATGCCGTCGTGGTGCGGGACGCCCCGCCCAACTCCGTGCTCACCGGAATTCCGGCACGTGTGCGGCCGCGCACCGCGTCATCCGTTGCCGAGACTTTCACCGACCCGGCGATTTACATCTGAGGCTTGTGGCTGGAGAACCGGGCCACGGGCCGAGCCGGGCTACAGTTCCAGCGTGTCTCCCGGCTCCAGTGCCACGAATTCGCCGCCGCCCTGCTCCACAGCCCATTTGAGACGCGTCGCGCCCAACCCCTTGCCAGCTGTTGACAGCACCATTTCGTGGGTGGCGAATGCGCGTCGCGGTCGCACGGCGAGCACGAAATCAATCGCCTCGCCGATCTTGAGCCATGGCGCACCGACGGGCGCAGCGAGGGTATCAACTGTGACGCCGGCCGGCACGGTAAAAGAGTCACCGGGGTAATACAGCGAGTCGTTGACCAGCACCCCCACGTTGTCCACGGTCGGGATCGAGGAGTGGATCACGGCATGCTTCTCGCCGAAGAATCGAAGTGCAAAGGGTTCAGCGTCGATCGCGTCGCCATCCTTCACCACGGTGATATCAAAGTCGGTTGCCGCAATCGCGACACCCTCTGGACCGTAGAACTGCACGCCGGGATTGATCTCGAGGATGCGGGTGAGTTGGTCTGCGGTCCAGTGGTCACCGTGCTCGTGGGTGATCACTACGGCGACGACACCGTTGAGGCCGACGAGGGCGGTGGTGAACATTCCCGGATCGATGACGAGCAGCTTGCCCGCGGATTCGAGGATGAGACAGGCATGTTCTTGCTTCGTAATGCGCATTTTTCCGACTGTACTCCGACGAGTGAGCCGCGGTAGTGTCACGAACGGTATCCGACATACTGGGCTGATGACGACACCGGTGCCGCCCTCGTGACCTCGTGATCTCGTGACCGCGTTGCATGTCGTGGTCGCTATCAATCCGTCCGCCTCATTCGGCAAGGGACGCGCAGTCGGACCGGCCGTCGTGCAGGCGCTTCGCGGTGCCGGCCATCGGGTGACGGCCCTCAGCGAGCCGACCTTTGCCGACCTGTATCGGGAAGCTGACAAAGCGATCGCCCTCAATCCGGATGCGCTCGTGGTCGTGGGAGGGGACGGCATGGTGAGCCTCGGCACCAACCTCGTCGCCGGTACTTCTCTGCCGCTGGGAATCGTGCCGTCGGGCACCGGCAACGATGTTGCCCGCGGCCTGCATATCCCGATTGGGAATACGGATGCCGCGATCGATCTGCTGCTCGCCGCGATGACCCGAGAGCCGCGGGTTATCGATGCCGCGATCATCCGTCGTGCGGGGGCACCAGATCGTTGGTATGCAGGCGTGCTTTCCGCCGGTTTCGACGCGCGCGTGAACGAGCGTGCCAACCGGTGGCGCTGGCCCCGCGGCAAGAGCCGCTACAACTTGGCCCTCCTGTGCGAACTCGCGACCCTCACGCCCACGCCCTACCGTCTCGTGCTCGACGGGGTCGAGTGGAATACAGCGGGCACCCTGGTGTCGATCGCCAACAACACCTCGTTCGGCGCGGGAATGCTGATCACCCCAGACGCACTCCTCGACGATGGGTTTCTCGATGTATTCGTGGTGCAGCCGTTATCTCGCACCGCCTTCCTTGTCATCTTCCCGCGAGTGTTTTCTGGCACGCATGTGACGGATCCGCGGGTCTCGATTCGTCGGGCAAAGCACGTAACAATTGAGGCGGATGGCGTGGTCGCCTACGCAGACGGGGAACGGGTCGGCCCGCTGCCGGTCGAGGTCGAAATCGTGCCGGGAGCCCTGCGGATCCTCGCGCCCTGACCCGTGTGGGCGCACCGTTTTGGTGCGCCTCGCCCGCGTGTGGCATACTCGGGGAGTTGTCCACTTGCGGCCCCATCGTATAGCGGCCTAGTACGCTGCCCTCTCACGGCGGTAACACCGGTTCGAATCCGGTTGGGGTCACCACTGGCCCGGATGCCAATACAGCGTTTCCGTAACGCGTATCGGAGTCCGGGCCTTTTTCGTTCAGGCCTCCGGAGCTCTCGAAAACGGCCAGTCGCAAAAATATGGCACCAGTCGAAACTTCACGCAGTCGCATACTGAAGGCATGCGGGAATTGACGTTGGTTCAGCGTCTGGGTTCCGCGGTTGGCTCACTCTTCACGCGATGAACTCATCCTTGTAACCCACTACCTCCCCGGGGAACTCGTCGAGAGGACTGACGCTGAACTGGATCCCGAGACTTATCGTCAGGCGGGATGCCGGCTGAAACAACTTCTCGTTCCCGGACCTCTCTCCGAGGACTACATCCAACGGATCGTCACAGACGCCAGGCTGTCGATTTCGCGGGCTCGCCCACTGGTGCCCGAAGTGCAGCTCTCGGGACTCGAGGCGCGGCTTGTTCCCGTCTCGATCCGCCCAGTGGCGCTTTCCTTTACTCACGGTGACTATCAGCCGCGCAACTGGCTCGTGAACGACGGTCAACTGCGAGTGATTGATTTCGGCCGCGCGGACCAGCGCCATTGGACCAGCGAGCTTGTCAGACTGGCCAACCAACAGTTCGCAGGGCGCCCGCATCTTGAATGCGCGTTCTTGGAAGGCCTCGATCGACCAATGACCGCGCAGGATTGTGAGATCTACCGTCTGGAGTGCATTCAGCAAGCTCTTGGAACGGTGGTCTGGGCGAACAGCATCAGCGATTCGGCCTTTGAAGAGCACGGGCGGAGGATGGTCCGCGCGGTGCTCACCGATGGGTGACTGCGCGCCGCCCGAATCACCACCCTGGTCAATTCGAGATGGGTCGATGACGCCGATCGAGGGAAAAGTTATACCGGGTTATACTTTGGGAATGAAGACGGCAATCTCCCTCCCCGACGAGACTTTCGATCGCGCATCTCGCCGAGCAAAGGAACTCGGGATGAGCCGCTCGGAGTTCTTCGCCCGCGCGGCGGTCAACTACCTGGATGAGCTGGACGCCAAGTCACTGACCGCGCAGATGGACGTGGCGCTCGACCTCATCGGGAAGACGGATGAATCAACTGAGCTCGCCGTCAGCGCCGGACGCCGAGTGCTCGGCGCTACCGACGAATGGTGATCTTGCAAGGCGGCATCTACTGGGCGGACCTGGGCGCATCGGATGGCAGCCGCCCGGCGAAGCGTCGCCCAGTGCTCGTCATCCAATCTGACTCGTTCAATGACAGCCGACTGGCGACGGTGCTGGCGGCCGTGGTCACTTCGAACACGGCGCTCGCGACAATGCCGGGGAACGTGTTCCTTCCGTCCGCGGTCTCTGGTCTTCCGCGCGACTCGGTCGTCAATGTCACGGCAGTCGTCATACTGAATAAGTCGGATCTCGACGAGAAGTGTGGCCAGATTTCAGATGGAATTCTTGACCGGGTGAATGACGGTCTCCGCTTAGTTTTCGAGCTCTAGCCGGGGGCATTGCTAGGTACCCAGAGGCTTTACGTGCGACTTGAGCCTGGTCTCATTGAGCGTCGCCGCCACGTCGACCAGATCGTCATCGAAATAGTCCGCGCAAGTGTGGAGTGTCATCGCGGCGGTGTGGCGTATCTCGTGGGGCGTGATCCTGTCGAGTCCGATCTCGGGAGCAGCGGGGTCGAACCAGCCCTTGCGAAAGGGGAGCAGGGGAGAAACGGGTGCAGGGCTTGGGGCAGGTCAGGCTGAGAGTAGAGGTTTGATCTGGTTGAGTTGCTCGTGATGCTTGGTGACGGCGACATCGAGGTCGTACCGGCTCTGGAGGTTCATCCAAAAGCGATCGGATGTGCCGAAAGCGCGAGATAGTCGTAGTGCGGTATCCGGGGAAATTGCGCGTTTGCCGTGGACGATCTCGTTGATGCGTCGAGCGGGCACGGAGATGGCCTGGGCGAGCCTGTACTGGGTGATACCCATCGGGGTGAGGAAATCTTCGAGAAGAATCTCTCCGGGGTGGATCGGGTCGTGTGCAGTAGTCATCCTTTCTCCTTTCTCCTCTCTAGTGGTAGTCAGTGATCTCGACGTCGGCGGGTCCGGCCGGTGTCCAGGTGAAGCAGATGCGCCACTGATCGTTGATGCGGATACTGTGCTGTCCCTTTCGGTCACTGTGGAGCGGTTCGAGGCGATTGCCGGGCGGGATTCGCAGGTCATTGAGAGTCTCGGCGGCGTCCAGCATCAACAATTTGCGGTTCGCAATTCGCTGAAGGTCGGAGCCAAACTTGCGAACACGTGATCGTTGCCAGACGAGCTCGGACTCTTTGTCCGCGAATGACTGGATCACCGGTAGAGCATAACGCATTGCGTTACTAATGTCGAGCGTCATCATGATTCGCCAGGCCGATATCTCCCGGCCACACCTGCGATTCGGGCAACAACAGACCCCTACGACTTCACTCCGGGCAACTCATCTGCAGCGCGGCCCCCCGCAGCCACGGGTTGGTGTCGGTCGCCCAGCGAGCGAGGGCTATGTTCGCGCGGGCTCGACCCGGAGCATCCAGTCCCCCGACGAGCGGGCTGATCACCTCCCTGATGAGGGGATCGGCGAGCGCGGGTGTGCGCGCGTCGCGCAGGAATCTCTCGAGGCGGGTGAGGTCGGAATTGTCGAGCAGGCGCACGTGGGTTTGCAGCAGCACGATCGCGGCCAACCGGCGCTCGAAGACGGGTGGGTGCCACAGCTCCGAGCTCAGGGCGGTGATTTCGTCGTGCCCGAGGCCGGGATACCGCTGGGCCACATTCCGGATTGTGCCGCGCACCGCGCCAACGGATGCCCCGTAGAACTGCAGGTTGGTGCCGATGCCCAACCCATCGGCACGAGCGCGCTGCCAGGTGGATTCGAGCTGGAGGGCGGCATCCACGAAGGCGCCCGCGTCACTCATTCGACTATTCCAGCGGCTGCGCGATCTCCCAGATGTGACCGCCCGGGTCTCGGAAACTCGCCGTGCGGATGCCCCACTCGCGGTCCATCGGACCGTTCAGCAGTTCGACCCTCGTCGCGGCAAGATCGTCGACGAACAGGGTGATGGCGCTGATCGATCCGGGCCACACGGCCATACGTTCTCCTCGGTTCCGTTGCTAGTCAAGTTAAGCCGACCCCGACGACAAAACCGCCCAACCGCCATAACATGAGGATATGTACTCACAGGCTGCGATAATTTCTCTCCCATCGATATCGTGGTGACAGAGCGCACCGGGCCGACCGGCCTCGTTGATTTCTCCGAAATGCTCGCCCGCGGTCAGGCGGATGCCGCGGGCCGCGATCCGCGATCCGGCCATCCTGGCGCGGGTCCGTCGTCGTCGCCTCCGCCGCCGCGTCGCTGGGCTCGTCGTTTTGCTGATGATCGTCGCGGCGGTCGGTACCTACCTGCCGGTCACCCTCCTCGCGCCGCTCGGCACGGCGGCGCTGACCTCGACCACACCGTCCGTGACTGCGCCTGGCGCGGTGGCACTCACTCTTCCGAGCACCGGGGAGTCCGCTGTGAGCGTCACCGGAGCCGAGGTGTTCGCCGGCACGGTCGGCACTAACGGCATCCTTGCCGCAAGTGGTGGCGCTGGCCCGCTGCCGATTGCGAGCATCAGCAAGCTGATCACCGCTCTCGTCGTGCTCGAGGCCAAACCACTGACGGGCACAGAGCCCGGGCCGACCCTCACCTTCAGCAAGGCCGACCACGACCTCTACGACCAGTACTACGTGCTCGGCGCCTCGGTTGTGGCGATGAAGACCGGCAGCACGCTTTCGGAGCATGACGCACTCGCCCTGATGCTGGTGGCATCCGCCTGCAATTACGCGGATGCGGTGAGCACCTGGGCGTTTGGATCTCGCGCTCGCTACCTCGGTGCAGTGAAGACCTACCTCGCCGCGCACGAACTGAGCGGAACGACCATCGAAGAACCTACGGGAATCAGCGCCAGAAACGGGAGTACACCGGCGGACCTGATCGCAATCGGAAAGCTCGCAATGGCCAATCCGGTGGTTGCATAGATCGTGGGCTCGCCACGCATCACGGTGCCCGGAGTCGGGCAGGTGTCGAACAACAACATCAGCCTCGGATCCGACGGGATAAAAGGTATCAAGACCGGCACTCTCGACACGGCCGGCTCGTGTCTGCTGTTCTCCGCCACAGTCGATGTCGGCTTGCCCCAGCCAATCACAATCATCGGGGTGATCCTGGGGGGAGACAGCCGTGAAACGGTAAACCGGGCCGCACAGAAGATGATCCAGAGCATCAAGTCCGGCTTTCATGTCGTGCAGCTCGTGGGGGCCGGCACGGCCGTCGGGCGCTACTCCACGCCCTGGAAAAACGGTGCACGCGTCGTGACCGCGAGCGGGGCAAGCGCGCTGACCTGGTCGGACGCTGCGGTCACCCCGACGATGACGATCAGGCCTCTCACGATCACGGCCGGCACGGAGGCGTCTAAAGGATCCACCGTTGGCAGCCTCGTCTTCACGGTCAATGGGGCCGCCACGACGGTACCCCTGGTACTTGATGAGACGATTTCGGGACCGGATGGATGGTGGCGACTCACCCACCCCGAGGTGTTACTGAACGCGGGACAAAACTAAAACCGCGCCTGAAATTGCACCCTAAACAGCACCCGAAATTGCAGTGCAACCGCGACCCGGGGCATTACACCTAGAGCCGCGCGAGCCGCTCGATGTCCTCAAGGAACTCCGCAGCCACCTGCGGTGACACCGTCGTGCGAGTGGAACGAATCGCCGAGATGTAGTCACTGGTGCTCGGCCCGCCCGGGGTGGTTTCGTCCGCTCCGGTGAACAGCGCCCGCTCGAGTGCCTCCTGCGACGCCCGGCGCGCGGCATACTCCACATCGGCGGGAGAGAAACCGGCGCTCGCGGCAACCAGCGCTTTGAGGTCGACAAGGCCGTTGACTGACGCCGGGATGTAACGCTCCCAGATGGCGAGTCTGGCCGCGACATCCGGCAGCCCGATCGGCACCACGTAGTCGAAGCGACCGTGACGGAGGAACGCCGAATCGAGTGCGCGGATGAAATTCGTAGCGCAGACGAGCAGTCGCCCCGGCTGCTCTCGGAAGGCGGGGATGATCTTTAGCAGCTCGTTGGTCACCCCCTGCAGCGCCGACGGCGGCTCTCCTCCGCGCTGGGCGGCGATCTCCTCTACCTCGTCGATGAACACGACCGCATGTTCGAGCTCGGAGATTTTCAGGAAAGTCTCGCGCAGGGCGCCAGCCAAGCCCTTCGGGTCGGCGGCGAGGCGAGAGGGGAAGACCTCCACGAACGGCCATTCGAGGCGCGAGGCAATCGCCTTCGCGAAGGTGGTCTTGCCGGTTCCGGGCGGACCAAACAGCACGACAGCTTTGGGCGGCACTACGCCGTACTGCTCGGCCATATCGGGTTTGGCGAGCGGCATCACGAGGCGGCGTTCGAGCAGCTCCTTTTCCCGCTGCATTCCACCGACGCTCTCCCAGAGATCGCGGGGCAGGATTCGTCCACCGAGCTCGCTGAGCGAGCGCAGCTCTTCTCGCTGCACCGGGATGTGGCGCTCGAAGTAGCGCAAATTCTGCTTGAGCTCGAAGCCGCGGTCGTGGAAGGCAACCACCCGGCTCGCGGTCTCGGGCAGCAGCGCAGACAGCTTTACCAGCCCGTGCGGTGCCATTCGGTTTTCGAGGGCGGCGAGAAGCGCAGATCCGATGCCCTGGCCCTGCCACAGATGGGTGGTGGTGAGAAACACAATCCAGCCCTGCGCATGAGCGGCGCGGCCGACAGCGGCACCGATGACCTCATCACCGTGCATCGCGACGACAGCGTGGTCTTTTTGGCAGGAGGCGAGCACTTCAGAGAGGCTGTAGATCGGCTCGGTCGACGAGGCTGTCACCTCTTCCCACAGGTGCAGGATGCCATCGAGATCGTCGGAATGAAAGTCTCTAATGCGCCAACCGGTCATTGTGCTCCCTCGCGTGCATGACGTGTGGGCATAAACCTAGGGCACGGTTCTGAGTATTGGTGCCGCACTATCGAAACCGACACGGCACCGCGCTCAGCCCGCCTACCTCGATGTCGCGGTGGTATCGAGGGAGCCAAACTCAGCGTCGCTCTCAGAGGCTGGATCGGATGCCTGCTCGGCGGATTGGGCCTCCACTGGCGCGGGTTCACCGGTCGTATTCGATGGGTATTCGAGACTCAGTTCGATGAGCATCGGGCGATCACGCGTTGCAGTAAAACCAGCACAGTCGCTCATCACGGCGCCGTTTCGGTAGACCGCCCCGCTTCGATAGGTCGCGACCGTGAGGGTGCGGTTCGAGTGGGCGCCCTGATAGAGCTTCTGAGTCGCAGCAGAATCGGCGAGCCGGAGCTCCGCGAGGGTGAACCCCTGTTTCGCTGCGATCTCCATCACCCGGTCGGGAAGAGTGACGGACCGGGGTACGGCAAAAACTGCCTTGTACCAGGGCGACGTGTTGTCCGGACCGTAGCCTGGATCACCCTGGTCGCAGGCGAGCCTCGCGCCGGAAGCGCGCAGGTCATCCGCCATCGATCGAAAACCGGTCTCGGCGAGGTTTTCGTGGAGCAGTCCGACCGAACGTGCTGCAACGAACGCAGTGCTCCCCAGCACCAGCAGCGTGACGACGCTGACGATGACGAGTTGGCTTCGACGGCGCAGTGGCATGAGGGTCATCATAGGATCTTCCTGAGGAAGAATCGTGATCACCGCGCCGCTGCCGACGCCGATATTCTGGGCGGGTCAGCCCAGCAGCTTCGGGCGCACCCAGTGCGTGCCATTCACATGCTGGTCGAGGAAGGCGAAGACGGTCTCGTACCAGAGCACCGCATGCTGAGGCTTCAGCACCCAGTGATTCTCGTCGGGGAACAGAAGAAACTTGTGCGGGGTCGAGCCATCGGTCGCGGCATGGTGCTCGGCGAGTTCGGACCAGAGCCGAAGGCTCTCGCCGACCGGTACCCGGTAGTCGTTGTCGCCATGAATAACCAGCATCGGCGTCACGATGTCACGCACGCTGTGGTGCGGTGAACTGTCGGTCATGCCCTGTGGGGAGAAGATGCTCTGCCAGTACCAGGAGTTGTCCGTTGTGCCGTTGAACTGGTCGAGCGCCCACAGGCTGGCATGGCTGACAATCGCACGGAAACGGTCGGTGTGGCCGGCCACCCAGTTCGCCATGTAGCCGCCGAACGAGCCCCCGAGGGCCGCGGTGCGGGTGGCGTCGATGTCGGCGCGAGCTTCCGTGGCATCCGTAATCGCCATCAGGTCGGTGAATGGCTTGGCTCCCCAGGCATCCCAGCCCCGGGCGATGAAGTCGAGGCCGTACCCGGTAGACAGGGCGGGGTCGGGCAGCAGAACCGCGTATCCGCGCGAGACGGCGAGAAGAGGATTCCAGCGCCAGCTCCACGCGTTCCAACTGTTGAGTGGGCCGCCGTGGATCCAGAGCAGGAGTGGGGCCGGATGCTGCGGCGATGCGCCATCCGGAAGCAGCAGCCATCCGCGCACCCGTGTGCCATCCTCGGCCACGGTCGTGACCTCGGTGATCGATCCCGGCACTTCGGGAGTCTTGGCTGGCGTCGCAAGCGGGGTGACGGCTCCCGATCGGGAGATGCGCACCGGATGCGGCGGCAACACCCAGGATGACCGAAGCGCCACGAGGTCCCCGCTTGCGAGGTCGACCGCGACTTCGCTGTAGCCGAAATCGTCCGTGGTGAGCTGGCTCGGGGCTCCGCCGTGCAGAGGAATGCGAAAGACCGGACCTCGCCCGTCGTGGTCGGCGGTCACGATGAGGGACTCGTCGTCGGCGTCAAAGATGAGGCTGGACGGCCAGCGATCCCAGCCCGCGGCGATGCGGCGCGCATTACTGCCGTCGATGTTGGCGACCCAGAGTTCCTGATCGGCGGGACCGTCCGGGGTGCTGAAATCAGCGCGCACGAAAGCGATCCGTGCACCATCCCGGCTCACCGCGGGTACTTCGAAGTCCACCCGTTCCTCATCGAAGAGGGTCGTTTTGGTACCGGTCTCGATATCGATCGACACGATGACGAAGCGACCGGACCGCTGCTCGGGCACCTGCAACGACGCGATCAGAGTGCGGCCATCCGGGGTGAGAGCCTGGCCAGCAGTATCGGCGGAACGGCCGGGCACCGGTGTGAGGTCCCGCGGTCGCGGCAGATTCGCCGCATAGGGCAGTGGCTCCGGTGGCGGCACCGGTGCGCCGGTGAGGGGGACTGTGTCCAGCAGGCCGGTCAGGTCGAGCGCGAGGAGGTGTGGCTCCGAGGGCCCGAGATCATGATCCCAGTAGCGCACGGGGTAGCTCTCATGAAGAATCGCCGTGATCTTCTTGGTCTTTCGTTCGAGGCGCGAGGCGGCATCCGTCTCGAGACTGTCGGTGGATGTGAGCAGGCCTGCGGCGATCACGACGGCGTCGGATCCGCTGGCGGTCGCGGCAATTTCGGAGACTCCTCCGGCGAGGCGGGTGACCGCGTGGGCCTCGCCCCCGGCGGCGGGCAGCATCCATACCTGCGAGGTCTCGGTGTCCTTCTCTGCGGTGGCGTCTGGGCGTGCGGAGACGAAGAGGATGTCACCAGAGCCGGTGAACGCGACACCGGATTCCCCCTTGGCCGACCGGGTCAGCCGCGTCGGCGAGCCTGAGCCATCTGCAGGAGCCGACCAGAGCGAACGCTCGTAGGACGTGCGATCGAGGGCGAGGGTCGCAACTGTGAGAACTACGGTGCGGCCATCCGGCGAGAGGGCGAGACCCTCCACCCGGGGTAGCGCGATGTAGTCGTCGAGGGATGCGAACGGCAGAAGTTGAGTCTCAGTTGACATCCCCCCACGCTAGTCGCCAGGGTCGGCGGCGCGTATTCGACGCCGGTGAGGTGGCACCGTGCTTAGAGTTGGCCAATGAACAGCGACCGACCAGTACTCACGGATCTCGAGGCGATGCTCGGTAGCCTCGAGCCGACAGTTCGCGAGGGCGTAGTTGTTTACGCGACGGTAGCCGACGAACTCGTCGCGGGAATCAGCTGCAATGTGCTCGCGGGGGCGCATCACGACCACATCTTGGTGCCATTGGCGCGCACCGATGACGCGCTGCGTGTGCTTCATGAACTCGATAGGGCTTAACGGCCGATAGCCACCCGAGTGCTCGCGTCACGCCACTAAGGTTGTCTCATGTATTCACTTTTGGGATTAGCGGTGTATCTTCTTGGCGCCGCTGCCCTCGCCTTTGCCCTGTTCTGGGTGGTGCGTCTTGGTGTGCGGTACGCCTTGCGCGACCATGACAGATGGCGCGAGAGCAGATCGCCCAATCCGCCATCTGAGCTCCACTAACGCCGTCCCACCAGCTGGGAAGCGGATGCCTGGCGAGCACCGCTGCGGTGCGCGCGTCAGCTGTGCGCCGTCAGCTGTGCGCTGAGAGCACGGTCCAGGTGGCGCCAACGTCATCAGTGACCGAGATGCCCCGGTCATCCGCCACGTAGAGGCGATTACCGTCGACAGTGAAGGCCTGGGGAGTGCCCGTTACCGTGCCACCCTTCGTCCAGGTTCCCTTCGCCCCGCGCGCCCAGACGTTGCCGCTGGTGTCGATGCCCGCGAGCGTGCCAGCCGGATCTGCTGCCACCAGGTACAGTGCGGGGGCGGTGGCGTCCACGGTGAACGTGGTGGCGTTGTCGGTGCTGACGACGAGACCCTTCTGCGTCGTGGCGTAGAGAGAATCGCCGACAGCGAGGATGTCGCGGGCGACAAGTGTGGCGCCGTCGCTCCAGGTGCGGCCGCCATCCATACTGCGCTGGATCTGTTGCTTGCTCGAGTCCATTCCGAACACTCGATCTGCAGCTCCATTGCCGGTCATCACCGTCAAGCCGTGGAAGTCGGTTTTGCCGGTCAGCGATACGTTGGTCCAGGTTGCACCTGCGTCCGTGCTGGTGATCAGGCCGAGGTTCGGGGTGCCGAATGTGTCGGGTGTCGTCGGGCCGGGGTGCCCGGAGGCATAGGCGGTATCACCGGCGATGCTTAACCCCATTGGATCGAAATCCAGGCCGCCGATCGGCCCGGTTGCGCTGGCCTTGCCTGCCGAGCTGACCGCGAGCCGGTAGAGCCCCTCGTGGGTGGCGACGAGCAGGCTGCCGTCGGCGTGATTCACGTCGAGCTCGTGAATGTGCTCGAACGCCACACCGGTCTTTTCCGGCGCTGGCGCGGCACTGTTCGGGGACGAGCATCCGGCGAGAGCGAGCACGGTGACGACAGCGGTGGCAAGGACCACGGTGGTGTTGAGTTTCATCATCTGTGCCCCATTTTACCGCCCGCGCAATTCGTCATCGCGCCACTCGATCGCGATCACGGTGCCGACAGCGACCTCTACTTCGCGAGCCCGAAGCTCTACCCGGCGGATCTTGCCGGAGATCGTCTTCGGCAGTTCCATGAACTCAATGCGACGGATGCGCTGGAACGGCGCGAGTTTTTGGCGCGCGTAAGCGAGGATCGAAAATGCGACCTCGGCCGTTGGCTCGAAGCCGGCAGCGAGCACGACGTAGGCCTTCGGCACGGCGAGGCGCACGGCATCCGGAGCTGGCACGATCGCGGCCTCAGCCACCGCCGGATGCTCGATGAGCACGCTCTCGAGTTCGAACGGGCTGATCTTGTAGTCGGAGGCCTTGAAGACGTCGTCGGTGCGGCCGATGTAGGTGATGTAGCCCTGTGAATCCCGGGCAGCAATGTCACCGGTGTGGAAGTAGCCGTCGTGCATTGTCGCGGCATTTCGCTCGGCATCGCCGACGTAACCGGTCATGAGGTTTACCGGATGCTGACCGAGGTCGACACAGATTTCACCCTCCTCGGCGAGTTGGCCAGAGATCGGGTCGACGAGCACGATCGGGCTGCCGGGAAGTGGGCGGCCCATTGAGCCGTCTTTCACGGGGGAGCCCGGGGTATTGCCAACCACGGCCGTCATCTCGGTCTGGCCGTAGCCGTCGCGGATGGTGAGCCCCCAGTGCGAGCGCACCTGGCTGATCACCTCGGGGTTCAGCGGCTCTCCCGCCGAGATCGCCTCGCGCAGCAGCCCGCTACCCGCAGAGAGGTCGGACTGGATCAGCATCCGCCACACCGTCGGTGGCGCGCAGAAGGATGTGACCCGTTCATCCCGAATCTTCTGCAGCAGCGACGCAGCATCGAAGCGACCGTAGTTGAAGACGAATATGGTGGCCTCGGCGACCCAGGGCGCGAAAAAACAGCTCCAGGCGTGCTTGGCCCAGCCTGGGGAAGAAATGGCGAGGTGGATGTCTCCGGCCTTGAGTCCCAGCCAATACATGGTGGAGAGGTGGCCGACCGGGTACGACACCTGGGTGTGTTCCACGAGCTTCGGCCGCGTGGTGGTGCCCGAGGTGAAGTAGAGCAGCAGCGGATCGTGCGACGAGGTCCCCGGATGCGTAAGCGGCGCTGCAGGCACGGCGAAGGCATCCGCGAAGTCGATCCAATCGCCCGCTCCGGCGCCCACTCGAATGCGGGTGAAGTCACCGGGTACGTCGTCGAATTTGTCGGTATCGGCGGATGCGGCGATTACGTGCCGCACGCCGCCGCGCTGCAGCCGATCGATGAGGTCTGCGGTGCCGAGCGCTGTCGTCGTTGGCAGAATTACCGCGCCGATCTTCATGATGGCGAGCATCGAATCCCAGAGTTCGACCTGATTGCCGAGCATCAGCATGACGGCGTCGCCACGTTTCACCCCGAGCGATTGCAGCCATCGCCCGACCCGGTCGGAGCGTGTTGCCATCTCGTCGAAGCTGAATCGGGCGGTCGAGCCGTTTTCCTCTGCGATCACCAGGGCTGGCGCGGTGTTGCCTCGAGCGACGGCGTCAAACCAGTCGATGCCCCAGTTGAAGGACGCGCCGACATCGGGCCAGCGAAACTCGCCTACAGCCGCGTCGTGGTCATGCCGCAGGGCGACCAACCGATCGCGGGCAGCTCGAAAGTTGTCGGTTGCGGGAGTGTGCGACATCGGTGGCGCTCCTTGCGGTCAGGAGTTCGATCGTAACGCGGGCCACCGTGAGACTAATTCGCGCGAATTTCCCGTGCCAGTTGTTCGTACTGCGCGGCCCGCAATTCCCTCTCCGCCGCGGTGCCGCCCTCCACCGGAAGTGTCATGACGTCGCCGCGCGGTGGCCCGGCGGCGATAGCTCCCGCATACGATGCGCTGGAAATTTTATCGATCCAGGCAAGCGCTACCGCCGACAGGATGAAGACGCTGTGGATGATGACCTGCCAGAACACCCCCTCGGAGGTGTACACCTCATCGGTGACTTCATCGACGGCGGTGGTTGTGGCCCCGAGATCATTCACTCCGATGAAGGTCTTGAGCAGATGGATGGAGGAGATGCCGATGATCGCCATCGCGAGCTTCACCTTGAGCACATTCGCATTGACGTGCGAGAGCCACTCGGGCTGGTCGGGATGACCCTCGATCCGGATGCGGGACACGAAGGTTTCGTAGCCACCGATAATCACCATGATGAGCAGGTTCGCGATCATCACCACGTCGATCAAGCCAAGCACACCGAGCATGATCTCGGCCTCTCGGATTTCGAGTGGGTGCGCCACCACCTTCTCCCCGAGGTGATAAAGCTCCACCATGAAGACGATGACGTAGATGAGCTGGGCCACGATGAGCCCGAGATAGAGCGGGGCCTGCAGCCAGCGGCTGAAGAAGATGACATAGCCGACGCCAGTGACGCCGGCGGGCTGGGGGCGATATTGGCGGGGCTGGGTGGGCGTCGTCATGAAAACCGTTCTTCACAGAGAGAGGTCGGGCGAGGGCAGGGAGGGATGCTCAGGGAGCGGGGATCTTCGCGTCGCCCCGTGTCTTGCGCAGGCTGAGTACCGTGGCCACGGCGATCGTGAGGCCGATGAAGGTCAGCGAGAACCAGATCGGAATGTCGGGAGCCCACTTCACCGACTCTCCACCATTGATGAATGGCAGCTCGTTTACCTTGAGCGCGTGCAGCACGAGCTTCACACCGATGAAGGCGAGGATGACTGCCAAACCCTGGGCGAGATAGACGAGGCGCTCAAGCAGCCCGCCGATGAGGAAGTAGAGCTGGCGAAGTCCCATCAGCGCGAAGGCGTTGGCGGTGAACACGATGTAGGCCTCGTTTGTGAGGCCGTAAATAGCGGGAATCGAGTCGACCGCAAAAATCAAGTCGACGAATCCGATGGCCACGATCGTGAGCAGCATCGGGGTGAAGAATCGCTTGCCGTCGATCTTCACCGAGAGGCGGTCGCCATGGTAGTCGTCTGTCAGCGGCAGAATCCGGCGAGCAAATTTTACCAAGCGCCCATTGGCCGGATCGCTCTCGTGCGAGCTGAACGCCTGGCGGTAGGCCAGAACGAGCAGGAGTGCACCGAAGATATAGAAGACCCAGGAGTAGTTCTCGATCAGCGCCGCTCCCACGGCGATGAACCCGCCGCGCATGATCAGGGCGATGACAATGCCGATCATCAGCACCTTCTGCTGGTACTTCTTGGGCACCGCGAAACCAGTCATCACGAGGAGGAAGACAAAAAGATTGTCAATCGACAGTGCTTTCTCCGTGAGGTATCCGGCGAAGTATTCCCCGCCGAAACCCCAGCCGGACACGAGACCGATACCCACTCCGAAGAGCAGGGCGAGGCCGATATAGAACGCTGACCAGCGTGCGGACTCACCGATTGTCGGTTCGTGTGGTGTGCGCACGTGCGCAAAGAATTCGAACACGAAGAATGCGATCGTGATCGCGATGGTGATGATCCAAATCAGGGGTGTGATGCCCACAGGGCTCTCCTTGGTCGGTTACTGCACGGACCAAGGTCTCTTCCACCCAAAATATGGGCAAGCCGTCCGGAGCCCTGATGAGTGCTCGTAATGACGAATCGGCTTTGCGGGAATACTCCCCTTGTAAATGCGAGCCTAGCCCATGAATCACCGGAGAGTGCTCGAAGCCGGGCCCACTCGCTGTGGCGTCTAAGATTGACTCCGCGAAGGGGAGTATTCCCAGGGACTAAAGAAGCCCGGCACCGCATCCGTCAAGACGGTCGCCACTGTTGCTGGCCCGGGTGCGGCGGTGCCATATCGATCGGCACGGAAGAGACTTTCGGGCTTTTGGCAACCCTCGCCGCCCTCCTCTGAAAGGCCTCATGGACCTGCAACTCCCGCTCTGGTTCGAGATCACGAGCATCACCGTGCTGCTCCTCATCGTCACTGCCGACCTTGTGCTCGCCTATAAACGACCGCACATTCCCTCAACCCGGGAATCGAGCCTCTGGGTCGGCTTCTACGTATCACTCGCCCTCATCTTCGCCGTGGTGATGTTTTTCATCGGGGGAGGTGAGAACGCCGGACAGTTCATCGCCGGCTGGCTTACCGAGTACAGCCTGTCGATTGACAACCTCTTCGTCTTCGTGATCATCATGGCGAGGTTCTCGGTGCCGCGAAAGTACCAGCAGGAGGTTCTGATGGTCGGCATCATCATCGCGCTCGTGCTGCGTGCGATCTTTATTCTTCTCGGTGCGCAGTTGATCGAGAACTTCAGCTGGATTTTCTATATCTTCGGGGCCTTTCTCCTGTACACCGCGTTCGTGCAGGCCTTCCAGAACAGCGAGGAGCTGGATGAGAAGGAGAGCGTCATTATTCGCCTTCTGCGCAAACGCATTCGTATTTCCAACGATTTCGACGGGGCCAAGCTGCGAACGGTCATCGGTGGCAAGAAGGTCTTCACGCCAATCATCGTGGTGTTCATCGCCATCGGCACGACAGACCTGGTCTTCGCGCTTGACTCGATCCCGGCAATCTTCGGCATCACGACAAGCGCGTTTATCGTCTTCACCGCCAATGTGTTCGCCCTGATGGGTCTTCGCCAGCTGTACTTCCTGCTCGGTGACCTGATCGACAAGCTGGTCTATCTCAAGTACGGAATCGCTTTCATCCTCGCCTTTATCGGGTTCAAGCTCGTGGCACACGCACTGCACACCAACGAAGTGCGGTTCATCAACGGGGGAAGGGGAGTGGAGTGGGCGCCGGAGATCGGTACTGTCTTCTCACTCGGCGTGATCGTGGCCTCGATGGCGGTGGCGGTAATCGCAAGCCTGATCAAGATTCGTCACGATCGACGGCGAGTGTCGGTCGACTCCAACCATTAGCTGGTGGATCGTGCGTCGCCGGGGAGGCGTTCGTAATCGGTGTTAGCCTGAGCCGGTGCTATTCGGTCTGCTTCTCCTTCGCAGCCGCGACGGGTCCTAGTTTCCCAGCCTCCCTCGTCGCGGAGTCTGGTGCGGGTCCACGCGCCGCTGGCTGACCCCCCTTTGGTATCGGAGAGCTCACCACACATGATCGATGTAATTCACGCAGTACCCCGCACACTCGCCGCGAAAGTATGGGATGACCACCTGGTTGTGGCGGGGGAGGACGGCACCCCCGACCTGATCTACATCGACCTCCACCTGGTTCACGAGGTGACGAGTCCGCAAGCATTCGATGGGCTGCGTCTTGCCGGACGCCCGGTACGCCGCCTCGATCTGACCATCGCAACCGAGGACCACAACACCCCGACCGTCGACATCGATAAGCCGATTGCGGATCTCACCAGCCGCACCCAGATCCAGACCCTGCGCAACAACTGCGCGGAGTTTGGTGTGCGCCTGCACTCGCTCGGCGACATCGACCAGGGGATCGTGCACGTGGTCGGCCCGCAGCTCGGCCTCACCATGCCCGGCATCACCGTCGTCTGTGGCGACTCTCACACCTCCACCCACGGGGCATTCGGCGCAATGGCATTCGGTATCGGCACCAGTGAGGTCGAGCACGTGCTCGCTACCCAGACTCTGCCGCTCATCGCGTTCAAGACGATGGCGATCACCGTCGAGGGTTCCTTGCGACCCGGCGTGACGGCCAAGGACATCATCCTCGCCGTCATCGCCCAGATCGGCACCGGCGGCGGTCAGGGCTACGTTCTCGAGTTCCGCGGCAGCGCCATCCGCTCCCTCTCGATGGAGGGTCGGATGACGGTCTGCAACATGTCGATCGAGGCCGGCGCGCGAGCCGGGATGATCGCCCCGGACCAGGTGACCTACGACTACCTGTTCGGTCGTCCGCACGCACCAACAGGCGCGGACTGGGATGCCGCGGTTGCCTACTGGGACACCCTCGCAACCGATGCCGATGCCGTGTTCGATGCCGAAGTGTTCCTCGATGCAAATGTGCTCGAGCCCTTCGTCACCTGGGGAACCAATCCCGGCCAGGGTGTATCTCTCAGCGACAGCGTGCCCGATCCAGCCCTGATCATTGACCCGAACGAGCGTGCCTCGGCCGAGCGGGCGCTGCACTACATGGATCTCACAGCGGGCACCCCGCTCAAGGAGATTCACGTTGATGCGGTGTTCATGGGATCGTGCACTAACAGCCGAATCGAAGACCTGCGACTGTTCGCTTCGATCATCAAGGGGCAGAAGAAGGCGGATGGCGTTCGCGTCATGGTCGTGCCCGGTTCGGCCCGCGTGCGCATCGAGGCCGAAGCCGAGGGTATCGACCAGATCGTGAAAGACTTCGGCGCGGAGTGGCGGTTTGCCGGCTGCTCGATGTGCCTCGGCATGAACCCTGACCAGCTCGCACCTGGCGAACGGTGCGCATCCACCTCCAACCGCAACTTCGAGGGCCGGCAGGGTAAGGGCGGACGCACGCACCTGGTTTCGCCGCTGGTCGCAGCGGCTACGGCGATTCGAGGCACGCTTTCTTCCCCGTGGGACCTCGGTCTTCAGACGGCGGGTCTCGGTACGGACTCCAACACCGCGGGAGGGAACGCCTGATGGACAAAATCTCTGTCGTTACCGGAGTCGCGGTGCCGCTCAAACGCGCCAATGTCGACACCGACCAGATCATTCCCGCGGTCTTCCTCAAGCGGGTCACCAAAACCGGATTCGACGACGCGCTGTTTTCTGCGTGGCGTCAGGATCCCGACTTCGTGCTCAACAATCCCGCTTTCGCCGGCGGGCGAGTTCTGATCGCCGGGCCAGATTTCGGCACCGGATCCAGCCGCGAGCACGCCGTCTGGGCGCTGCGCGATTATGGCTTCCATGCGGTACTCAGCCCTCGCTTCGGTGACATCTTCCGAGGCAACTCCGGCAAGCAGGGGTTGGTCGCTGGCGAGATCAGCGAATCCGACCTCGTGGCGCTGTGGGCTGCGATTGACGCACAGCCCGGCATCGAGGCATCCGTCGACCTCGTAGCCAAGACGGTGACCATCGGCGATTTCGCTGTGCCATTCCTGATCGACGATTACACTCGGTGGCGGTTGCTTGAGGGCCTGGATGACATCGGACTGACCCTGCGAAACGAAGCACGGATCACCGCGTTCGAGGAGCATCGGGAAGCCTGGCGTCCGCGTACTATTCCAATACAACCGGTTCAACCGATTCAACCGATCATGATCAACGATGGCGCAGGTGAATAAATGAGTCGTCTGCTCACAGATGCCCAGAAGGCGGGACAGCGGGTGGGATTGAAGTCTGATGAGATCACGATCACCGGCGGCAATCCCCTGACCGGTCGCATCGCTGTGCGCGGCGCCAAGAACCTCGCCACCAAGGCAATGGTGGCCGCCCTTCTTGGTGAGACCCCGAGCATCCTGCGCGACGTTCCCGACATCAGTGATGTCGAGGTTGTGCGCGGACTCCTCGAGGTCTACGGCGTGATCGTCACCACCCCGCACCCCGGAGAACTGCATTTCGACACGTCGAACGTGGAGAAGGCGCACTTCGCCGAGATCGATGCACACGCCGGATCCTCTCGTATTCCGATTCTCTTTTGTGGACCGCTGCTTCACCGCCTCGGCGAGGCTCGGATTCCCGACCTCGGTGGCTGTCGTATTGGTGATCGCCCGATCGACTTCCATCTTGATGCTCTGCGTGCCTTCGGCGCTGTCGTCGACAAATCATTCGAGGGCATCTACATCACCGCCCCCGACGGGCTGCACGGTGCCAACATCCATTTGCCGTATCCCAGCGTCGGAGCCACCGAGCAGGTGCTGCTCACCGCTGTGCGTGCGAAGGGCACTACGGAGCTGAGAAACGCGGCGATCGAGCCCGAGATCATGGATCTCATCGCCATCCTGCAAAAAATGGGCGCGATCATCTCGGTCGAGCCGAGTCGGGTCATCCTGATCGAGGGTGTCGACCGTCTCGATGGCTACAAGCACCGCGCGCTCTTCGACCGCAACGAGGTGGCCAGCTGGGCCGCCGCGGCACTCGCCACCAAGGGTGACATCTTCGTGGAGGGCGCACGCCAGAGCGAGATGATGACGTTCCTCAATGTCTTTCGCAAGGTCGGCGGCGCCTTCGATGTAGAGGATGACGGCATTCGGTTCTACCACCCGGGAGGCGAACTGGGGCCGGTGACCATTGAGACGGATGTTCACCCCGGCTTCATGACGGATTGGCAGCAGCCCCTGATTGTGGCGCTCACGCAGGCCACCGGGGTTTCGTATGTGCACGAGACCGTATACGAAGACCGATTCGGTTTTACGTCGGCGCTCAACGAGATGGGCGCAAATATTGTCGTTCACAAGGATGGCCTTGCGGACCATCCGCGCCGCGTTGCCCGCCGGGACTTCGAGCAGGCTGCGGTCGTCACCGGCCCGACGCCACTGCACGGGGCCAATGTGCGTGTTCCCGACCTGCGTGGCGGGTTCAGTTATCTCATCGCAGCCCTGACCGCCGAGGGTGTCTCGACCGTGAGTAACGTGGGCATCATCAGCCGGGGCTACGAACACTTCATCGACAAGCTCGCGATTCTCGGGGCCGACTTCGTCTTCGAGGGCTGAACATCGACGTGTCGGCAACTCCCGCAGAGACGCGAATCAGGTCGGAAAAGATCGCCATCTTCCGGCTCTTGGCCCTCGTGCTTGTGCCACCGATGGAATTTCTCGCGCGCTTCGTGATCATCGACGGTCACAAACTACCGAAGACCGGCGCCTTCGTTCTCTCGCCTAACCACTACAGCGAGATCGATCCGGTAGTGATCGGGCGAGTCATGTACAAGCTCGGGCGAATGCCGCGGTACCTCACCAAAGCATCCCTCTTCTCAGTGCCCGTCATGGGCTGGTTTTTGCGCACGTCCGGCCAGATTCCGGTCGAGCGCACCGGGGTTGTGCGCGGGCACGATCCAATTGCCGCAGCCAATACCCTCGCGCACGCCGGGCACGCAGTGGTGATCTACCCCGAGGGTTCGCTCACGCGCGATCCCGACCTGTGGCCGATGCGCGGCAAGACGGGGGCGGTGCGCATGGCGCTGCTCGCCGATATTCCGTTGATCCCGGTCGCGCACTGGGGCACCCAGCACGTGATGTCGCGCTATGGCAGAAAGATCAGCCTGTTTCCGCGCAAAACAATCACCATAAAGATCGGTGACCCGGTCGACCTCTCCGCTTTTCGCGGCAAGGGGCTGGATCCACAGACGCTCACGGCGGCGACCACAGTGCTCATGACCGAGATCACCAAGCTGCTCGCCGACTTGCGCGGCGAGCCGATCCCCGCTGAAATCTGGGATCCGTCCAAGCACAGCCAGACCGAGATTGGCCGTTTTGAACAACCCTAATCCGATGACTCTGCCCATCCGCCTCTCGCGTCCCGGGGTGCGTCGCGTTGCGGTGCTCGGTGCCGGAAGCTGGGGTACCACCTTCGCAAAAGTGCTCGCCGACGGTGGATCCGATGTCGCACTCTGGGCGCGGCGGCCAGAGGTGGCCCGGGAAATATCCCAGTCCAAGCGCAACAGCGACTATCTGCCGGGGATCAACCTGCCGCGTAACCTCTGGGCATCCTCCTTCATCCCCGACGTCCTCGACGGTGCCGAGATCGTGTTCGTCTCCGTTCCGAGCCAGTCGCTGCGAGAGAACCTGCGAATCGTGCGCGACCTTATTCCACCCGAGTCAATCGTTGTGTCTCTGATGAAGGGGGTGGAGAAGGGCACCGGCGATCGCATGAGCGAGGTCATTCTCCAGGAGCTCGAGATCGATTCGAATCTCGTCGCCGTGACCTCTGGACCCAATCTCGCGCTCGAGATAGCCAAGGAGCAGCCGACCGCCGCCGTGGTTTCCTCTGCGTCGCTCGACACCGCGACCCTCGTGGCTGCTGCGGCGACGAACCCCTACTTTCGCTCATTCGTGAACACGGACGTCATCGGCACCGAGTTCGGCGGTGTGCTCAAGAACCTCATCGCGGTGGCCATCGGAATTGTCGACGGCGTTGGATATGGCGAGAACACGAAAGCATCCATCATCACTCGCGGCCTTGCGGAGATGACCGATTTTGCCGTTGCCTACGGCGGCCTCGCGCAGACACTCTCGGGACTCGCGGGGCTCGGCGACCTCATTGCCACCTGCGAGTCATCGCTTTCGCGCAATAACACTGCTGGGAGGCTGCTCGGACAGGGCTACAGCTTCACGGATGTGGTGAAGCAGATGAACCAGACCGCTGAAGGTCTCTCCTCTGTCGCGCCGATCCTCGCGCTCGCTGCTGCTCGCGGGGTGGATATGCCGATCGTCGCTCAAGTGGCGCAGGTGCTCGCAGGAACAATGAATCCGCGGGACATCGCCCCGCACTTGACGACCGACGAAAGTACTCCCGCGATCCTCGTCGAGTAGCACCACATCGTGCATCAGCGCCGGTGTATCAGCACCGGTAGCGAATACGAGCCAACCCGAATGCAGCCCATAACTAGCCAGTCGGCACCGGAGTCGGCGTGCTCTCTGGCACGAAGCCGGGGTCTCGACTCGTGCACGCCTTGGTCTGCGCGATCGATCCGACGGCGTTTGACAGGGCGTCCAAGATGATGGCCCCCTGACCCTGGGTGAGCTCGGTATCGACCACAACCTGTGTCGCAGGTGACCGCCCCCAGGTTGTGTAGACGTAGCGGGGTGAGCCCGAGATATCCACGACCCAGTCGATACCGTTGACGGTCGAGCAGCTCGCCGAGGGAGCTGGCTGAGCTACCCCGCAGCGCAGCAGGACCGAGGCGGGGTCGCCCCAGGCGCCGGTGGCCTGAGCATTCGTGTTACGCAGGGGCTGATCCACGACGGACTTTGGCAACCGCACGATGATCTCGGCACACTTCGGGTCCGTCGCATTCGCTGCTGGCGTGAGAGGGACGGTCGGGACGCAGGCCGTGATCAGCACGAGCAGCAGCGGGATGAACAGTCCGACCGCGAGAACCGCGCGTTTCGGCAGTTGAGAAATCACAGGCATTACATTCAGGTTACCGTTTGAAGCATGACGATCACGCCAGAACCTGTCGTTGCCGACACACTCGGGAGCATTGGAGAGTCGGCCGTGCTGGCGCGGATTTTCCCTCGGCTGCCCGCCGCGGCATCCGCCCTGCTCGGTCCGGGGGATGATTGCGCCGTCGTTGCTGCTCCGGACGGGCGATTTGTGGTGACCACCGACATGATGATCCACGGTCCGGATTTTCGCTTGGCCTGGTCGACCCCTCATGACCTCGGCTGGAAGGCTGCTGCCTCCAATCTGGCGGATGTCGCTGCTATGGGCGCCGTGCCGAGCGCGCTCGTCGTAGCAATCGCCGCCCCCGCCGACTCTCCCGTTTCGCTGCTCGAGGGCATCGCCGATGGGCTGAGGGATGCCTGCGAGACACTCGCGCCGGGATGCGGTGTCGTCGGCGGGGACCTCTCTGTCTCGGCAACCATCACCATCGCCGTCACCGCCTTCGGTGACCTCGAAGGGCGGACCCCCGTGCTGCGCTCAGGCGCATCGCCCGGCGACACAGTTGCTGTGGCCGGCCCGCTCGGCGAGGCCGCATTGGCCCTGCGACTGCTCTTCAGCAACGCAGTCGACCCCTCCGGACGACCGGATGCAGCGCTCGCCACCGCGCTGCGGTCCCGCACCGCACCGCAGCTCGCTCCGACCCCGCCGATTGCTGCCGGCCGGGTCGCCGCTCTCGCTGGAGCAACGGCGATGCTCGACCTCAGCGACGGTCTCGCGATCGATTGCGCTCGCCTTGCCCGGGCGAGCGGCGTCGGCGTCGACTTCGCCTCGGCCACACTCGGTCCGGACACCGCACTCGCACTTGCCGGTGGGGAAGACCACTCATTGCTCGCGACCTTCCCGCCGGGAGCAACGCTGCCCGCGGAGTTTCGTCGCATCGGAGTGTGCATCGAAGGCCAGGGCCTCACGGTCGATGGTTCGCCCCATGACTCCACCGGCTGGGACCCGTATCGTGACTGGGCAGGATCTGCGGGCTGAGCCGACTCCGGCGGATGATCGTGGGCTGGCCCATCCACCGCAGCCCATCCACCGCAGCCCATTCACCGCAGCCCATCCACCGCAGCTAATCGGCGAGTGAAGGTACTGCGCCAGCCCACCACAGTGTTGTATCGCCGTAGTCCTTGCGCCGAGTGCGCGTGATCCCGGGCGGCCAGTCGGGTTCGGGAGATCGGCTGCTTCGCTCGAGACAGAGCACGGCGTCCGGTGCGAGATGCGCCGCGAGCGATGCGAGATTCTCTGCGAGTTCTGTCTCGGCGAGGTCGTAAGGCGGATCCATGAAGACGAGGTCCCAGGTCTCGGGGTTGCTCGTGAGGAATGACTGCACGAGGCGTCCGCTCACTTCGATCCTCAGAGTGGAGCCCCGTGGCGCCCTGGCCAGTACGGTTGCCGCGTTCGCCCGACACACTGCGGTGCCGACGCCGCCGCGTTCGACCAGTCGCACGAGGGCGGCACCTCGGCTGGCTGCTTCGAGGCCGAGCGCTCCGGATCCGGCATAGAGATCGAGTACTCGAGCACCGTCGATCGCGTCTCGCGCTTCGAGTGCGGAGAAGATCGCCTCGCGCACGCGGTCGCTGGTGGGGCGTGTGCCATCCCCGGGAGTCTTGAGTGCAATGGATCCGGCGAATCCGGAGATTATTCGAGTCATCGAGTCCGACCTTATCGGGCTCTACAGCGTGTTCCGGGTTCTACAGCGTGTTCGCTCGTCAGGACTGCTGCCCACCCACGATTTTGCCGCCCTGCCTGGCCGACCGTTACAGTCGGGCCCCGGCGGTAGCCTGTCGAGGTGGACTCTCCGCTCGATGCCAAGCTCAGCACCGCCCTCGGTGGGCGCACTGCGGCGGCACTCGAGAAGGGTCTCGGGCTGGCAACGGTCGGCGATCTGCTCACCCACTATCCCCGGCGGTATGCCCTGCGCGGGGAACTGACCGCGCTCGCTCAGCTCTCGGTGGATGAAAACGTCACGATTGTCGCGGAGGTGCTCGTGGTGCAGGAGCGCACGATGCGAGCACGCAAGGGGTCGATCTTCGAGGTGACGATCAGCGATGGCAGCGACATCCTCTCCCTCACCTTCTTCAACCAAGCCTGGCGCAAGGCCGAGCTCAAGCCCGGAGTACGCGGTATCTTCGCCGGCAAAGTCGGCGACTATCGCGGAACGATCCAGTTGGCACACCCCGACTACGAACTTTTCGAGACGGATGACACGGGCGAAGACTCTGAGGCCGGTGCGGAGCGGGCGCGCAAGTGGGCCGAGCAGCCGGTGCCGATCTATGCGGCCACGGCAGCGGTCGCCTCCTGGCAACTCGCAAAGGCCGTCGGGGTGCTGCTCGATACGCTTCCGCTGCTGGATGACCCCGTACCGGGCGCGGTGCGCGGGGATCGCGGGCTGATGAGTTATTCGCGCGCTCTCGCGCTCATCCATCGGCCGGAGAAAGACATCGAGTGGCGGGCAGCGCAGAAGTCTCTTCGTTTCCAGGAGGCCTTCGTGCTGCAGGCGGCACTGCTCGAGCAGCGGGCACTGTTGAAACTCCAGTCATCGACCCCTCGCGTACCGAAGCCGGGTGGCCTGCTCGAGCGGTTCGATGCGCAACTCCCGTTCGTGCTCACCGGGGACCAGACAACCGTCGGTGCGGAGATTGCCGGCGACATCGCGGCATCCGCTCCCATGAATCGACTCGTGCAGGGGGAGGTCGGATCGGGCAAGACCCTTGTTGCGTTGCGGGCGATGCTCGCCGTCGCCGACACCGGCGGGCAGTCCGCGCTACTGGCACCGACAGAGGTGCTCGGGGGGCAGCACCTGCGCTCGATCGTCAAGACTCTCGGCCCAGACCTCGCGGCCGAACTGCGCCCCACCCTGATCACCGGCCAGCTGCCGGTGGCGGATCGGCGCAAAGCCACACTCGCGGCAGTGAGCGGGCAGGCGCAGATCGTGGTCGGAACGCATGCCCTGCTGAGTGAGAGTGTGGCGTTTTACGACCTCGGACTCGTGGTCGTCGACGAACAGCATCGGTTCGGCGTTGAACAGCGCGAGGCGCTGCGTCGTAAGGGCACAGTGCCGCCGCACGTTCTCGTGCTGACGGCGACGCCGATTCCGCGCACGGTGGCGATGACCGTGTTTGGAGACCTGGATGTTTCGACGATCGCCGAGTTGCCCTCCGGTCGCGTGCCGATCCAGAGTTTCGTGGTGCCTCTCGCCGACAAGCCCGGGTGGGTGAACCGGGTCTGGGAGCGTCTCGCCGAGGAGTTGGCTCAGGGGCGACAGGGATTCGTGGTGTGCCCCGCGATCGACAGCACACTCATCGAGAGTCCGCTCGTCGAGGGTGCCGTTCGCGCGCCGAAATCCGGGCCAGTTCGCACACAACGGGCTGGCGTGCCGGCCCGGGATGACCGTAATGGCCCGGATACGGAATCGGCGGCGGCAGGATCGGCGGCAGCAGGATCGGCGGCAGCGGAACTGGCCAACGTTACTGACACCCTCGCGGCCGTCCGGGCTAATCCGTTATTTGCAGGCAGACGTATCGAGCCACTGCATGGCCGTCTCGCGAGCGAGGACAAGGATGCCCTGATGCGCGCCTTTGCCGCCGGGGAGATTGATGTGCTCGTGGCGACGACGGTGATCGAGGTGGGTGTGGATGTGCCCAACGCCTCGACGATGGTGATTCTTGATGCCGATCGTTTCGGTGTCTCCCAGCTACACCAGTTGCGCGGGCGGGTGGGCCGTGGCGGAGTGCCCGGGCTCTGTCTGATGGTGACTCACGCCGAGGTGGAGACTCTTGCCCGCGAGCGGGTTGAGATCGTGGCATCCACCCTCGACGGTTTCGAACTGGCGCAGAAGGACCTCGAGCTAAGGCAGGAGGGCGATGTGCTCGGCAGCACCCAGTCGGGCGGCAGGTCATCCCTTCGACTGTTGCGTGTCGCCAAAGACGGGGTGCTCATCACCGAGGCGCGCGCAATCGCACAGGGGGTACTGGCTGATGATCCATCGCTCGGTTCGCATCCTGCACTGCGAATGGCCCTCGAGCGTCGACTCGACGAGGCGAGCCGGGACTTCCTGGCGAAGAACTGAGTGGCTGTGCCGCACGGTTGCGCGGAAGATCACAAACTTGTAACACCCGTGCCGTAGGCTCGCAGCATGAGCAGGATCGCCGTCGTTCCCGGTTCCTTCGACCCGGTGACCCTCGGTCACCTCGATGTGATTGAACGGGCAGCCAGGATCTTCGACCGGATCCACGTGCTGGTCGTTCACAACCCGACGAAGACCGCGCTGCTTCCGGTCGCGCAGCGGGTTGCCCTGATCGAGAGGGCGATTGTGGATGCCGGGTTCGAGGGCGACATCATCGTGACCTCCTGGAGTGTTGGACTGCTCGTTGACTACTGCACAGAGGTCGGGGCGAGCGTGATCGTGAAGGGTGTCCGCTCCCAACTGGATGTGGCCTACGAGACGCCGATGGCGATCGTGAACCGCAATCTGGCTGACGTCGAAACGATCTTCATGCTTCCGGATCCCGCCCACGCGCACGTCTCGAGTTCTCTGGTGCGCCAGGTCGCGGGTCTCGGCGGAGATGTCGCTCCCTACGTGCCGAAGGCGGTTGCAGACTTTCTTCAGACCGGCTGAGGCATTCGCGGTCTCACCTTCGTCGTATCCCGGCGCTCGCATTAATGCGAAGGCGACATGCGACGCAGGAGCAGAGGGGGATACCCGCCCGGGGTCTCGTGTTCTGGCTCGGCTATCTCTAAGCTCGGCTCATGTACCTTCTGATTTCCGGGCTTGGTCTCATGTTCATGATCTTCGCCCTCGTCGACATCATCCGGGCTGACCAGTCGATGATCCGGTACCTCGATAAGCCCATCTGGATCATCATCGTGATCCTGCTTCCGCTGATCGGCTCGGTGCTCTGGTTCGTCATCGGCCGGGACTCTGGGCAGACCGCCGAGCTCGGCAGTTTTGGTGACCCGCGCCGGCGGGAGGCGCCGCGCGGCAGTGCTCAGTCGCCGCACTCCCAGAGCACTACCGAGCGTGAACTTGCGGCCCTCGAGCGCGAGATCGAACACCAGAATCAGGAGGATCGCATTCGCCGTCTTGAGGCACACCTGCGCGCGCACCCCAACGACACCATTCCGAAGAAATCCGAGTCATAACTCGTGCACTCACGGGACGGCTCTTCAAAAAGGGCGATGCGGGTGCTTCGCTTGTAAACGAGACTGCGCGACGTGAAGAGCGCTGACGGCACTGCCCTGAACTGGGGCCGGATACGCCGGATGCCCAGTAACAAGACGCGCACGAAGGTGCGCACGCCGGCGAGGTCAACTTGGTCGGACCTTGTTCCCACCACTATCCCCGTCTCACTCTGCGTGAATTGAGTCTCATGGCTTCGAGCGATCGGCTGCTACTGAGCGTGGTGGCGGGTGGGCCCTGAGCGGGCTGCCGAAGAAAGAGTCGCCTACCTCATCCAGCGGGTGCTTGCAGGCGAGGCCCCGAACGACGACCTTGGCGAACGAGAGCAAGCAGTCGTGCGAGCGGACTGGGCCGAGCAGGCCGATGATCTCGTCGAGCATCTGAATCTCGAAGCTGAGTTCACCCAAGTTGGTAGGTTGTGGACCGACGCGGACGCAAACGGGCATGCTGTCTCACGCGGTGCCGACACACCCGGTGCTGTTTCACCCGGCGCTGTTTCATCCAGTGCTGCGACCTCCAGGGAGGTAGTGGCGCTATACCGAGAGGACAGTAACCATCTTGCTGACCAGCTCGAAATCCTTCGGGTTGCGCGTCATAATCGCGGCGCCAAGGGAATAGGCGTGCCCGGCGAGCATGATGTCTTTGCTGCGGGCGTGATTGGGGCGCGTCTGGCTCACGATTGTAGCCAGTGTCCCGTAGCCCACCGCCGCTTTCTCATCGAAGGGCGTCCACTCGAACAGTGACTCCAGCAGCGTCAGCCTGGCTTGCTGCGCAGTGTGCATGGACGAGCCGACCGTAAGTTGAAGACCGAACTGTAGCTCGGAGAGAGAGATCGTGCTGCAAGCGAAGATCTCATCTTCTGCCCAGACGTCCGGAAATTCTATGAGCACACTCGTGTCGAGCAGGATCACGCTTCAGCTCGATCGGCCGCTCGGTTTGCAGTTTCGGCCCAGGGATCGAGAATTGGATCGTCACTTAGTTCGCGCCCGGCGCGGAGGTCGTCTGCCCAGCCAGTGCTGTCGCCGCTCGCGAGAGGGACCAGGGCCGCCAACGCAGCGGAACCGACCCATCGGCTGCGTGTGTTGGTCTCGCGCTGGATGACAACCCCGACAGGTTTCCCATTGCTGAGAACCTCGAAACGCACCCCGCTTGCCGCCTTCGCGATGATTTCGCTCGGGCTCTGCTTCAACTCTCTGATGCCCACCGTTTGTCGCACCTGCTGCGGGTCAGGCTGTGGACTCGGCTGCGCTGTAGTCATGGAGTCAACATACCACGGGTGTAGCACGCGTACTACAGCATCTGCCCATCGATATTACTTGGCGCTAAAGCTGCAACCGCGGCACTCGTCACGCCACTTGGGCGTGGACCCCTGGTTACTTCGGCCAGTTATTGGACCCATCTTTGGGAGCCCCTGACAGGGTGTTTTTATTCACGAAGAGCAGGGCGCCACCCACTGGCAAGAACCGGAGCGCGGGTATCCAGTGGAAAATGACTAGCACCGCAAAGCTCGCGAAGAGTACAACGAAAGCGACGATTCGTACAGTTCTGTCCAGCAATGAAGTTCTGTCCATCGGTGGCCTCCTTCTCGCGGAATTCGTGAGAAAAGCCGACATCGACCCCTTTGCCCAGCGATAGAGCGGGGTCCCATTGACCGGCGGAGGTCGGGTGGACGTATTCGAAGGAGCCTAGCGGTCAGTGGCCTCCTCGGCGCCGAATCCGGTGAGGGAACGAACCTCCATCTCCGCGGCGATCGCCGGGTTTTCCAGTGTGTGGCTTGTGATCGTTCCGAGCCAGCCGAGGAGGAAGCCGAGCGGGATGGAGACGATGCCGGGGTTGCTGAGCGGGAACCAGTGAAGGTCCACACCCTGGATCATCGACGTCGGCAATCCCGACACTACCGGGGAGGAGGCAATCAGTAGGATCGCCGATCCGAGCCCGCCATACATGCTCCAGAGCGCTCCGCGCGTGGTGAATCGCTTCCAGTAGAGCGAGTAGAGAATCGTGGGCAGATTCGCTGAGGCCGCTACCGCAAAGGCGAGTGCCACGAGAAAGGCGACGTTCTGCCCCTGCACGCCGATTCCGCCGACGATCGCAAAAACGCCGATGACGACCACGGTAATACGAGCGACCCTGACTTCGGTCCCCGGCGCAGCCCTGCCCTTCTTGATCACACTGGCGTAGACATCATGGGCGAAGGATGTCGCAGCGGTGATGGTGAGACCGGCGACGACCGCGAGGATCGTCGCGAAGGCCACAGCGGAAATGAGCCCGAGGAGGATCGGCCCGCCGAGTTCGAAGGCGAGGAGCGGCGCCGCAGAATTGACACCCCCGGGGGCGGTGAGGATCCTGTCCCGACCAATGAGTGCTGCCGCTCCATATCCCAGCACGAGGGTGAAGAGGTAGAACACGCCGATCAGCCAGATCGCCCAGACCACCGAGCGGCGAGCCTCGCGGGCTGTCGGCACCGTATAGAACCGCATCAGTACATGGGGGAGCCCCGCGGTTCCGAAGACGAGTGCGAGAGCGAGGGAGATGAAGTCCAGTCTGCTGATACCGGTGAAGCCATACTGCAGCCCGGGCGTCAATATGGCCTCGCCACCTCGATCCGCGGCGGCCCCGAGGAGTGTGGAGAGGTTGAAACCGTTTATCGCCAGCACCCAGATCGTCATGATGAAGGCGCCGGCGATGAGGAGACCGGCCTTGATGATCTGCACCCAGGTGGTGCCCTTCATGCCCCCGATCAGCACGTAGATGATCATGAGTACTCCGACGACAGAAATGACAAGTGACTGGCCAACCCGGTCGTTGATGCCGAGGAGCAGGGAGACGAGACCGCCCGCTCCGGCCATCTGGGCGAGCAGGTAGAAAAAGCAGACCGCGAGAGTCGTCGTGGCCGCAGCGAGGCGCACCGGCCGCTGCTTGAGTCGGAACGACAGCACGTCGGCCATCGTGAACTTTCCGGTGTTGCGCATGAGTTCGGCCACGAAGAGCAGTGCGACGAGCCAGGCGACAAGGAACCCGATCGAATAGAGGAATCCGTCGTAACCATTGATCGCAATTGCTCCGCAGATGCCGAGGAAGGATGCCGCGGAGAGGTAGTCGCCGGCAATTGCGGTGCCGTTCTGAGGCCCGGTGAACGATCGCCCGGCTGCGTAGTAATCGGCTGCAGTTTTGTTGTTTCGACTCGCCCTGAGCACCACGATGAGCGTGACTGCCACGAAGCCGCCGAAGATGCTGATATTGAGAACGGGGTTGCCTACGGTTGTGGACTCGGCCGCGGCAAGAATCGCCAGCGTGCTCATGACTGTGCTCCGCTGCCACTGCCACTGCCACTGCCACTGCCACTGCCACTCGCCGGATCCGCATCGGTGTGGCCACCCGATGCCAGATTATGGCGAAACTCATCCGCAAGGGGATCGACCCTGCGGTTCGCGTGGGAGACGTACCAGGTGGTGATGGCGAAGGTCGTGACGAACTGTGCCAGCCCGAGGAACAAGCCGAGGTTGATGTTTCCGATTACCGGAGTCGACATGAACTCATGGGCGTAATCAGCGAGCAGCACATAGGCGAAATACCAGAGCAGGAAGGCGATTCCGAGAGGAAACACGAAGCTCCGGTGAGTGGCCCTCAGACGCTGGAACGGTTCTGACGCCTGGGCTTTTTCGAAGTTGGTCGCCGGTTCGCTGTGCGTTGTGGCTGCATTGTCGTTGGCCATGGATTCCCTTGCTTCCGTCGCGCCCGTAAACGCCCGGCACTGCGGTGTGCCGTACTTCAACCTATGGTGGCCCTCGAACGAGTGTCAAGAGCACCGCAGGCATGCGGAGCTCTCGTGGCCCCGCGGGAGTTGAGACAATGGACTGTGCCGTCTCCCCATCCATCCGCTGGTACCGCTGCCCTCGGTACCGCTGCCCGGGCCGCCGCCCACCACGGCGCTGTGGCCATCGGGTATGCCGCGATGCTGGAGCGATTCCCGCCAACCGAGGCGCTCGCGCTCGCAGCCTATGCCGAACAGCACGGCTTTTCGGGAGTGATGGCGGCCGATCGTTTTCAACCGTGGGTGCCGCACCAGGGTGAAGCGAGTTTCGTCTGGAATGTGCTCGGAGCGCTCGGGCAGACGACGAGTGGCGACCTCGGTACCGGGATGACTGTGCCAACATTCCGCTGGCATCCGGCAATGGTGGCACAGGCCAGCGCGACGCTCGCGGCGATGTATCCGGGCCGGCACTGGCTCGGGGTCGGGTCGGGCGAGGCGATCGACGAGCATGTGACCGGTGCGTATTGGCCCGAAACCGCCGAGCGGATCAACCGCATGTTCGAGGCGATCGAGATCATCAAGAAGCTGTTTACGGCGTCACTTGCCGGCCGAGACACCAAACACAACGGGGCGCATTTCACGCTGGAATCTACCCGGTTGTGGACGATGCCTGAGGTGGCGCCCGAGATCCTGGTGGCAACCTCTGGGCCGGTAACGGCCAAACGCGCTGGCCGCACCGTGGACGGAATCATCATCGATGGGGCGCCGATGGACAAGATCGCCGGCCTGTTCGCCCGCTTCGACGAGGGGGCGCGGGAATCCGGCCGGACGGGCGGCATCAAGGTATTGCGGCTTCACCTCAGTTGGGCCCCGACCGCTGAAGTTGCGATGGCAAACGCCATGACCGAATGGCCGAATGGCGGCATGCGATTCCCGCGCTCCGACATCCGCTCGCCCTTCGAATTCGAGCAACTCGCTCGGCTGGTGCGGCCAGAGGACTTCGAGGGACGGATGCTCGTATCGGAGGATCCGGACGCACATCGCGCCTTGATCCAGTCTTACCTCGATCTCGGCTTCGACCGCATCTACCTGCATAACGTCGGACGCAACCAGCGCGAATGGATCGACCTATTCGCGCGCGACGTTCTTCCGAAACTGGTGCGCTAGTGCTGAGTGTGTGGGCGATCGAGGGCATTCCTGAGATCGTGGCGGGGGATGACCTCGCGAGAATTATCGGCGATCTTGTTGGCTCACTCGAAGAGGGGGACATCCTTGCCGTCACCTCCAAGATCGTGTCGAAAGCGGAGGGCCGGTTTGTTTTGGCTGCAGATCGAGAGCAGGCCATCACCGACGAGACCGTGCGAGTGGTCGCAACGAAGGTGCATCACGGCGGAGTCACGCGCATCGTGGAGAATCACCTCGGCATAGTGGCGGCCGCAGCCGGTGTCGACGCGTCGAACACACCGGAGGGCACGGTGCTGCTGCTACCACGGGACCCGGATGCCTCGGCGCTTCGCCTGCGCACGGCCCTCGAGTACCGCTTCGGTGTGCGGCTCGGGGTGATCATCACCGACACCCTCGGCCGGGCCTGGCGGGAAGGTCAGACCGACGCGGCGATCGGGGCGAGCGGTGTGCGCGTGCTCGACGACCTGCGCGGCTCTCTCGATACGCAGGGACGCCGTCTCGATGTCACGATTCCGGCCACCGGCGATGAGATCGCCTCCGCCGCAGATCTGGTGAAGCGCAAGAGCGGCGGGCTGCCAGTGGCGGTGGTGCGGGGACTCGCGCACCTTCTCGATGAGGATGCTGAGGGCGCCCGGTCCCTGGTGCGCCCAGCCGCGAACGACATGTTCCGGCTCGGAACGGACGAAGCCTGGAACCAGGGTTTCGCAGCGGGACAGCGCGACGCACGTGAGTGATCCGTCGGGATCCGCCGACGAGCGATCCTCAACCGGCTCAGGCATCCGCACGTCCGGGCCGCGCGCCGAGGAGGTGCCACCGACAACAAACTGGGTCATTGTCGTGCCGGTGAAGGGGACGAGCCGGGCGAAGTCCCGATTCGGCCCCGGCGATAATTCCGCCCTCGCCCTTGCGATGGCAGCAGATACTGTGGCGGCGGCAATGGAGGCGCGGGGAGTGGCCAGGGTGCTCGTCGTCACGACTGCGGAAGCATCCGCCGTCTTCGTCGACCTCGGTGCTTCCGTGGTGGTGCAGGAGACCGCTGGCCTCGCTGCCGCCATCTCGCTCGGGGTGGCAACCGCCGTCGAACTGAGTGAATCGGGCGGCGGGATCGCTGTGCTCCTCGGCGATCTGCCTGCCCTCACGTCGACCGAGTTCGGTGCCGCGCTCACCGCGGCCCGGTCGCATCCGCTCGCGATGGTTGCGGATGCGTGCGGCCAGGGAACCGCGCTCATCACGGCGGTACACGGCGCGATCCACGCTCCGGCGTTCGGTGTCGGATCGAGTGACGTCCACCGGTCAGCGGGATATATTCCGCTCGACGTATCTTCCAATTCCGGGCTGCGTAATGACGTCGATTTGCCGGAAGACCTCGCCGTGCTTGCGGGTCGGCTCGGCATCCGGACCGTGCGAGCGCTCGCCAGCGGACAGCATGCACATCTCGATTAGATCCTTCTTCGTTAATCGTAATTTCATGCTGCTCTGGTGCGCGCAGCACTGTTTCTGCCACTGATCGGAATAGTCATTTTGGCTGCTGAGACTGCTGCCGTGTTTCCGCCAGACAGGCGCGTTGACGCGTCGAGTACAGCGATGTTCGGCGGGCTGGTCGGCTCGCTCCTCGGGACGAAGGTGTTGAGGCGCGTGGGAAGCGTGCCTCCAAATAACGACCCACAGCGGGGGACCGATCGGCACACCCCTTTTGGGAGGCACCGCTCAGCGACGGGCGAGCGAGAGGGCATCGGCTGCCAGGCGTGCGCTTGTCTCAAGGTCGCGCATCCAGAGCGGCGCCGCGAATGAGGTGATCCCGGCCGGGGCAAGCGCTGCCACAGCGTCGGCATCCGACTCGTCCACGAGCCAGGCGTCGAGGAGCCCGCCCGACCTGCGGCCGCCGTAGTGCAGAGCGACAGCTTCAGCCGAGGTCTGCACGCCGATCGCGCTGAGGCAGGCATCCGCCATTCCGCGCACGACGGCACCCGAGATTATCGGCGATACCCCGACGATGGGAGCGGATGCGCCGACCAGCGTCGCCCGCACGCCCGGGATTCCGAGGATCGTTCCGATCGACACGACCGGGTTCGACGGAGCGAAGAGAATCGCGTCAGCGCCACTGATCGCCTCGAGAACGCCGGGTGCAGGGCGTGCGGTGTGCACGTTCCGCTGCTCGAAACGACGCGCGGTGACCGAAGCTCGGCGCCGGGTCCACCACTCCTGGAAGTGCATCGTGCCGTCGTCGGTCACGACCTGGGTCTCTACCTCATCGTCCGTGACCGGAAGCAGAGTGACACCGAGGTTCCACCGGGCGGTAATACGGGCCGTTGCCTCGCTGAGAGCAAGGCCGGAGCGCAGAAAATGGCTGCGGGCGATATGTGTGCCCAGATCCAGATCCCCGAGGGTGAACCACGGCCACCCGACACCGTAGGCGTTGAGCTCAGCGCTGACCCGTTCGGTCTCGCCGATGCGCCCCCAGCCGCGCACCTCATCGTTTGCCCCGGCGAGTGTGTACATGATCGAGTCGAGGTCGGGTGTGATTCGCAGGCTGCTGAGCCACATGTCGTCACCCGTGTTCACCACCGCCGTAATCTCGGCGGTGGTACCCCCGTCCCCGTCGGGAAGCGTTTCGCGCAGGTGGTGACGCAGGCCGCGGAGAAATCGGGCGCCGCCGACGCCTCCAGAAAGAACGGTGATTTTCACGGTGTCCACGCTAGCTCGAGCCACGCCTCTGAGATACCTGTGTGTGGTGTCGATGCTGGCTGGGTATTCCCTAGACAAATGAACGACAGTGAGCCCCGGTCTGGGATATTGGACGAAGACTTGGCGAACAATGGGCGGGACCAGCGCGACACATGACGAGCAACGACCTGAGCAAAGACAGCACTGAGAGTGCGATGCGATTCGACGAATTCTCCCGCAACTCCGACCAGATCATCCGCAGGATCGAGACGGTGATCGATGGCAAGAGGGAGGCAGTGCAGACGGCGCTCACCGTTCTTCTCGCCGAAGGACACCTGCTCATCGAAGACGTTCCCGGGGTCGGCAAGACGATGCTCGCGAGGGCGCTGGCGAAGTCGGTGGACTGCACCGTCAATCGCATCCAGTTCACTCCGGACCTGCTCCCCTCCGACATCACCGGGGTGTCGATCTATAACCAGGTCGAGCGCGAGTTCGAATTCAAGCCGGGTCCGATCTTCGCCAACATCGTGATCGGTGATGAGATAAACCGCGCGAGCCCGAAGACCCAGAGCGCGCTGCTGGAGAGTATGGAGGAGGGCCAGGTGACGGTCGACGGATCCACAAGCATCCTCGCCTCGCCTTTCACCGTGATTGCAACGCAGAACCCGATCGAGATGGAGGGAACCTACCCACTTCCCGAGGCACAGCGCGACCGGTTCATGGCGCGTATCTCGATGGGATATCCGGATGAGGCGGCCGAGATCGCAATGCTGCGCACTCGCGAATCCGCCAGCCCCCTCACTGATCTGCAGCCGGTGGTCTCGACAGTGCAGCTGATTGCCATGATCGCCACCGTCCGCACCGTCTTCGTCTCCTCGGCAGTGGAAGAGTATGCGGTGAGTATCTCGCAGGCCACCCGGCGCGATCGCGACCTGCGACTGGGTGCGAGCCCCCGTGCCACACTGCAACTAGTGCGAGCGGCAAAAGCCCGAGCGGCCCTTGACGGGCGGGAGTTCGTGCTCCCTGACGACATCGACGCTCTCGCCGTTGCGGTGTTGGGGCATCGCGTGATCCCGACCAGTCGTGCGTCGGGCAACGGTAACCTCCTCGCCTCGAGAGCGGCCGCCGAAATCATTGCGCGCATCGTGGCGGCCACCCCGGTGCCCCTTGGTGCCGTGAACCCGGCCCGATCAGTCTGATGCGCCCGCGCGACGCCTGCCAGCCTGATGCCTGAGCGCGCGAGTACCGAACACGGGGGTGCCGAACAGAGGGGTACTGGGCGCGGAAGCGCTGGGCCGGGGAGTTCCGGAGCAGGTACAGGCCGGCGAGGCACTGGTGCGCTTCGCTCGGTGCGGTCGCCGGCTGCCATGACGGCTATGGCGCGCGCGCTCACGAAAATGGTCACCGGCTCCGCTGGTCGGGTGCCCGCTCGGCGTGCCGTGCGCCTCACCCGACGCGGCTGGGTGCTCCTCGTATCCGGAGGCCTCGCCATCCCCTCCTCCTACTGGCTGGGTCGCGGTGAACTGCTCTATCTCGGCTGCTTTCTTGTGCTGCTTCCCCTGCTGGCGCTTGCCTTCGTGCGATTTCGGCGCATACGGCTGTCGGTGCAACGCTCCTTCTCACCGGCCGTGGTGAGTGCAGGACATCCGACAGTGGCGGATATCAGGGTGAGCAATCTCTCCTCCTCCGGCACAGCGGGTGCCAATTGGCGCGACCCCTGGCCGTGGCCGCCGTACGCAACCGAGCCCGCTGCCCTGCCGGCGCTCATGCCGCGAGGACCACGCTTTGCCCGGCGTGGGTCGAGTGTGCTTTTTCGCTACGAGGTCACCCCGCCACACCGGGGAATATTTGCGATCGGGCCGATGCTCGTGGACTTTACCGACCCCTTCGGTCTCGCTGACGGAGCTCTCGTTGCCGGAACCAGCGCCACCCTCACAGTGACGCCCGCACTCGTGCCACTGGCTGACGGCGGTGTCTCGATGTCGACTGACGAGGGCCAGACGCGCGTGCTCAAGAGACGGACGCTCGGCGGCGAAGATGACCTGATGACCCGTGAATACCGCAGCGGTGACGCGCTGCGCCGAGTTCACTGGCGCGCCTCGGCGCATGCCGACAAGCTAATGGTGCGGCAGGAGGAACAGCACAGCCACGCCGAGGCGCGCATTCTGCTCGACACCAGGCTCGCCAACTACCGGGACATCACCCCTAATCTCGACGGCGAAGGACCGCAGAGTGAGGCCTTCGAATGGGCGGTGGCGTTCACTGCGTCGCTCGGGGTGCACCTTGCCCGCAGCGGATTCCTGGTGCAGGTGATCGAAACAGCTCCGGCTCAACTCGCCTCGCTTGAGCATCCGGACGAATTCCTCGAGAGCCTTGCTTCCGTGACACTGAGCGAGGCACCGCTCGAGGAGCTCTCGCTGCTTCGCGGAGTGCAACGGCCGGATCAATCGCAGGGGTTGGTCTTCGCCATCGTCTCTGACGCCGACGCGGCAACCGTTGAGCGACTCGGCGCGCAACGCCAGTCCTTTGACCTCGCCGTGGCTTTCCTGGTCGCACCACGACAGCTTTCCCTCGCGCGCGCACTCACTGATGCCGGGTGGTCGTGTGTCACCGTGCAGGTCGACGATCCGATCGATAGAGCCTGGCTCGCCCTTGGGACAGTCCAGGATGAGTCCGCGCCCGCCGGTCGGGACACTGCGGCGGAATTCGAGCCGGAGGGGCGCCGGTGAGCGGCCCTGATCTTGCGACCCGTCCTGCGCCTGCCGCTGCACGGCGACCCGCGGTGCCACCGAGCACGCGAGCCGCCCGGTCGGCCGAACTGCGCATGAGTGGCGCTCTTCTCCTCGCTCTTCTGGTGACGCTCGCGGGACTCCACGTGCTCCTCGATGGAGTGCTGTGGTGGCTCCAACTCGCCATGCTCAGCGTCGTGCTCCTCGGCACTGCGGCGAGTGTGCGGCGTTTCGTGCCGGTCACGCTCGCTGCCGCACGGGCAAGTGGCTATCGTCGGCTGCTTCCACCCCTCGCCGCGGCGGTCGTGCTTGTGCTGGTTGTCACCGTGGTTTTCGTTCCCGCCACGGCGTTTCTCGGCATCATCCCCACCGCTGATTCGTGGATGGGTTTCCAGCAGCTCGTCGAGGCCGGTAACCTCTCCATCTCCCGGCAGTCTCTCCCGGCGTCGGCAAACGTGCCCATCATGTTCCTGCTGTGCCTCGGATTCGGGGCCCTCGTCATCCTCGCCGACCTGCTGACCACCACCCTGCGAACGCCCGCGCTTGCCGGTGCACCCCTGCTCGTACTGCTGGCTGTTCCGAGTGCCGTGAGCGTCGACATCACCGATCCCATTGTTTTCGCACTTGCCGCACTCGCCTATCTGGTGTTGCTGCGATCCGGTGCCGCGCGGCGGCAGACCGGTCTCACCATTGCTCTTGCGTCGACTGTGGTTGTTGGTGCGCTCGTGGTGCCGCTGCTCCTGCCCGCAGTGGGTCCGGCGCAGATCACGAACGGCACCGGCGTCAGCTCTGGCGTGAACCCGGTTCTATCGCTAGGGCAGAATCTTCGGCAGGGTGTGGAGCGCACGGTGCTCGGCTACACGACCGCGTCGGGTACCGCGCAGTACCTGCGGCTGGTGAGTCTGGAAAACTTCAGCGGGGCGAACTGGGGCCCGAATACGTTTCGCCAGAGTTCGGCGAACACGGTGGATGCGATCGGTGCCCCGCCCGGATTGGCGCCTGACGTGGCCACCACGCAAGACCAGGTCACAGTCTCCGTCGACGATCTGACCAGCCCGTGGCTTCCGTTGCCGTACCCCACGGCAAGCGTCGGCGGACTCGATGGAGACTGGTATTGGGACTCCGACGGGCTCACGGTGAAGAGTCCCAACCGTGATGCTCGCAACGAGACCTATCGAGCGACCAGTCTTGTCATCGCTCCGACACCCGCTCAACTCGCGAGCGCTGGCACAACGGTACCGGCCGGCTTTGACCGCTTCCTGTCGCTGCCGGCGAACCTGCCGAAAATCATCTCCGACACCGCGAACCGTGTGGCGGGCGGCGCTGCGAACAATTACGAGAAAGCCCTATTGCTGCAGGGATACTTTCGCAACGGCGAATTTCAGTACTCCGAGACTGCACCAGTCGACAAAGGGTACGACGGCACGGGCATGACGGTGATTGCGTCATTCTTGAAGGCGAGGGAGGGATACTGCATCCACTTCGCCTCGGCGATGGCCGTGATGGCACGCAGCCTCGGTATCCCGTCCCGCATCGCTGTCGGTTTTCTTCCCGGCACCCAACTCCCGGAAATGCGCAACGGTCGAACGGCGTTCACCGTCACCTCACGCGACCTGCATGCCTGGCCCGAGCTCTACTTCGAGGGCATTGGCTGGACCCGGTTCGAGCCGACGGTCAGCCGTGGTGAGGTGCCCGCGTACGCGGACGTGGCATCCCCGGATGTGCCGACGCCAGTGAATACCGCCACCCCGGCGCCGGTGAACAGCGCTGGTGCCCAGCCCTCCACTTCCGCGGCGCCCCTCGCACCCGAGCCGACAAAGCAAGCGACGGCCAGCGGGGCTCGGGTCACACCGATCGACACCTGGAGCTGGCTCCTTCTTGCGCTTGGCACGGTGGCAGTTCTCCTGCTGGCACCTGCCGTGGCTCGAATGCTGCTGCGAAGACGACGGCTTATTTCACTGGCCGCGGGCAGTTCGTCGGCCCGCACGGCATGGCAGGAGGTTCTCGATACCGCCGCCGATCTCGGCATCGATATTGCCGACACTGCGACCCCCCGCGAGGTGGCTGACCTTCTTGCGCAGTCGATCGGGGCTGCCGATCGTGGCCCGCTCGATCGGGTGCGGTCCGCGGTGGAGCGCGAGAGCTATGGGCAGGATCCGGGGGCAGGCGGGGGAGTCGTGCTGACGAGCTCGCTCCCACTGGCCGTCGATGTGCGCCGCACCATCAGCGACCTGCTTGCGGCCGTCGATGGCAGAAGGCGCCTGCGCGCCATCCTGGTTCCGGCTTCTCTGTGGGCGCGGATTCGGCGCGCTGTGCGAGTTGCCGACTGAGCTTTACGCGACGCGGCTGAATCGTGAACCAGATGCAGGCCTAAATAGCGCTAGATTGTGCCTCAGCCTGTGAGAAGGTCACGATCAATGCCGATCGTGATGGTTCACGTACCAGTCCGGAAAGTAACAATGCCCGCTGATTCTTCCCCAACGTCTCCCCGAACCGACAGCGAGCATCTCGCCGTCCTCGGCTACGAAGACACGTTCAACCGCTCGATGACTCTCTGGGCCAACTTCGCCCTCGGTTTCACCTATCTCTCCCCGCTCGTCGGCGTCTATTCACTCTTCGCGTTGGCTGTTTCCACCGGGGGCCCGCCCTCGATCTTCTGGCTCCTGATCGTGGGGGGAGGGCAAATGCTCGTTGCCCTGGTTTTCGGTGAGGTCGTGTCGCAGTATCCGATCCACGGCGGAATCTACCCCTGGACCCGTCGCCTCTGGGGGCGTCGATATGCATGGATGTCGGCCTGGGTCTACATCTGGGCGATGATCGTCACGATCACGGCAGTTGCGCAATACGGAAGCGGTTTCCTCGCTAGCCTCGTCGGCTTGCCGGTTACCAAAACCGTGACGCTCGGGCTCACGGTGCTGTTCCTCGTCGTCGCGCTCGGACTCAATTTCACCGGCACCAAGACTCTTGGTCGGGTTGCCAAGATCGGCCTCGCCGCTGAGCTCATCGGCGTGATCGCGGTCGGGCTGTACCTGTTGATCTTCCAACGCCAGCAGGAATTCAGCGTGTTCTTCACGTCGATGGGCGTCGAGGGCAACGGCTCATACGGTGCTGCGTTCCTTGGGGCGGCCCTCGCCGGGCTGTTCCTGTTCTATGGCTTCGAGGCCTGTGGGGATGTCGCAGAAGAAACAGCAGACCCGGCCCGCAGCATCCCACGAGCGATGATTCTCACCATCGTGGTCGGTGGGGTGTCCTCGCTTCTCGCGTTTGGCGGTTATGTCATGGCCGCACCCAACCTGCAGGCCATCGTTGACGGAAAAGACGCCGATCCGATACCAGCGATCCTGCAAGCGTCGCTCGGGGATATTGGCGCGAAGATCTTTCTTCTTGTGGCGCTCACGGCCTTCCTGTCCTGCGTCCTGAGCCTCCAGGCAGCCGCGAGTCGGTTGCTGTTCTCCTTCGCGAGAGACGGCATGATCCCCGGCCACCGATGGCTCGCTCGGGTCTCACCACGCAGCAAGGTGCCAACCAATGCGCTGATTGTCGCCTGCAGCATCCCGGTCGTGATCTGCGTGATCATCTTTGTCGGCCCGGATGGCCTGCTCACGCAGATCACCTCGTTCGCTGTGCTCGGCATCTATGTGGCATTCCAATCCGTAGTGCTTGCGTCATTGCGGCAGCGGATCAAGGGGTGGCGACCGGCGGGACCATTCAGCCTCGGGAAGTTCGGGTTCGCAATCAATGTCGCGGCGCTTGTCTACGGGATTTTTGCGATGGTATTGATCGCGCTGCCGGGACGGTCCGGGGTATTCCTGAACGATTGGATTGTGCTCATCGGCCTCGCGATCGTCATAGGTATCGGTCTGTTGTACCTGTTCATCGCTCGTCCGGATCGCCAATCAAATGCTCCAGAGGGCGACGCAATCCGCGTCGCGGAGTTGCTGCGGTCGCACGGCAAGTAGCCGTCGAGTTGCAGCGCTCGCTCTGGGCGCTTCCGTTGTAGACCATGCTGCCGTTCGTCAGCCGTGCGGCTTAACGTTCGGCAGCATGGCTGACGAACGGCGGCATGGCTGACGAACGGCGGCAGCCACCTCGCAGCGGGCGGCCGGACAGCGCGATGTCAGGCGCGGGCAGCTGTCGCGAGCAGTTCGGCGATCGAGTCGAAGTCGCTGCGCACCAGTCCAGCGGTCACTCGCACGAAGTTTTGTCCGGCGCTCACGGTGAAGGGGGTACCAGCCGCCACCCGGATGCCTGCGGCGGCCAGCTGCACGACAGCGGCCCGTTCATCCGCCACCTCGAGCCACGTGTTGATGCCATCGGAGGGTGGCAGCGTCACCCCGTGGGAAGCAAGCGCCTCCGAGAGTCGCCTCTGCCGGGACCGATAGATGAGCCGGGCGTCATTCACCTCCGAGATCGAGGTTGAGTCGGTGAGCAGGTCATGAAGGATCGTCTGCAACATGCGCGAGGTCCAGCCAGGGCCGAGAATGCGCCGGGCCACGAGAGCTTCGATGATCTCGGTCGGGCCGCCGATGGCCGCGATGCGCAGGTCGGGACCGTGCGACTTCGAGAAGCTGCGAATATGCAGCACCTGCCGCGGCAGCCAGGTGCCGAGACTCACATCGCGGGAGACCGCGATCTCGCCGGAGTGATCGTCCTCGATCACAATGGCGTCGCTCGCGTGCCGACTGAGGCGGATGACGCGGGCAAGCTCTTCAGCGCGAGCCCTCGTCAGCGACCGGCCGGTGGGGTTGTGCGCCCGGGGCTGCAGCAGGATCGCGGAGGGCCGCAGAGTGAGCGCTTCCTGCAGAAGGTCGGGGCGCATTCCGTCTTCGTCGAGGCCGACGGGCACGCGAACGGCCCCAAAGTGCTCGAGCAGATCGAACATCGGTGGGAATCCGGGGTCTTCCACCACCACCCGGTCGCCAAACCGGATCACGGTCTCCAGGGCGCGGGACAGTCCATCCAGCGCACCGTCGACCACCGTGATCGCCTCCACCTCGTAGGGCCAGCTCGATCGCAACACCGTCTCGAGTTCCGAGATGACCGGTTGGTCCAGGTAGCTCGACGTGCCGGCACGCTCCGCTACCCGTGACAGTGCGGTGCCGAGCGCGGGCAGAAGCTGGGGGTCAGGGGTGCCGCTCGAGAGATCAAGTCGAGTCGCCTCGAGTTGCCCGGCAAGACCCTGGAAGCGTGGGGGAAGCCACTTGCGCGGGGCGGCCATCACGAAACTCCCGCTGCGTCCGCGCGAGACGATCAGCCCGACCCCGGAGAGTGCCTGCCAGGCATGGCTAACGGTGGCCGGGCTTACTCCGAGATCGATCGCGAGCTGACGCACGGTCGGAAGACGGTCGCCGGGGGCGAGGTCACCGGAGGTGATGAGGCGAGCGACAGCCGCCGCAATTCCGTGCGGCGTCGGCACGTCCACGGCACAAGCGATCTGCTTCACGCCGGACCCCCGTTGTCAATGATTGATCTTGATCTAAATCAGCCCTATGTTTACGCCAACGTCATAGACAGAAACATAAGTGAAATGTTTACGGCGCACAATAACACAACCTTGAGACACACGGCTCGGCGAAAGAGGCCCAATTGACTGTCATACGCGCAGCGATCACCCAAACCACATGGACCGGCGACAAGGAGTCGATGATCGCCAAGCACGAGCAATTCGCTCGTGATGCGGCGGCGGATGGCGCCCAGGTGATCTGCTTCCAGGAGCTCTTCTACGGGCCGTACTTCGGCATCACCGAAGACGCCAAGTACTACGCCTATGCCGAACCCGCGGACGGGCCGATCGTTATGCGTTTCGCCGCTCTTGCCAAGGAACTGAACCTCGTGATGGTGCTGCCCATCTACGAAGAAGACATGCCGGGCGTCTACTACAACACCGCTGTGGTGGTGGATGCCGATGGCACGATCCTCGGCAAGTACCGCAAGCACCACATCCCTCACCTCGATAAATTCTGGGAGAAGTTCTACTTCCGACCCGGCAATCTCGGCTACCCCGTCTTTCAGACGGCTGTCGGGCCGATCGGCGTCTACATCTGTTACGACCGCCACTTCCCGGAGGGATGGCGCGAGCTCGGCTTGAACGGCGCGCAGATCGTCTTCAACCCCAACGCAACCAAGCCGGGTCTGTCCAACCGGCTCTGGGAGATCGAGCAGCCCGCGGCTGCCGGGGCGAATGGCTACTTCGTCGCAGCTCCCAACCGGGTGGGACGCGAAGACAACGAATACGGGGATCTGGCGGTCACCTTCTATGGCAACAGTCAGTTCGTCGACCCACAGGGCAACATCATCGGCGGCTACGGCAGTGGTGAGCACGAGGAGATCGTGATCCGAGATCTCGATCTGGACATGATCCGAAAGGTGCGCGACAACTGGCAGTTCTACCGCGACCGTCGTCCGGAGTCGTACACGAGCATCCCGAAGCCGTAGGGGCGATCACGTGAAGACACTCATCACCAACGGACTCGTCGTCAATTCCACCGGCACTGCCCTCGCCGACGTGCTCATCGACGGCGAGACGATCGCGGCGGTGCTGGCACCCGGATCCCAGCTGCTCGGATTCGATGTCGCCGCCAATGTCGACGCGGTGATCGACGCACGCGGCAAGTATGTGATCCCCGGCGGCATCGATGCGCACACCCACATGGAGATGCCGTTCGGCGGCACAAGTGCGAGCGACACCTTCGAGACCGGAACACGGGCTGCGGCCTGGGGTGGCACGACATCCATCGTGGATTTCGTGGTGCAGTACGCCGGCGAGAACGTGATCGACCAGTACACCCTCTGGCAGGCCAAGGCGGCCGGGCAGTGCGCAATCGACTATGGATTCCACCAGATCCTCAGCGATGTGCAGGATTCATCGCTGGTCGCGATGGATGAACTGCTGAAGGAGGGCGTCTCGAGCTTCAAGCTCTTCATGGCCTACAAAGGTGTGTTCCTCTCCGATGACGGGCAGATCACCAAGGCCATGCAGAAGGCCGCGTCCAACGGCTCGATGATCATGATGCACGCCGAGAACGGCAGTGTCATCGACCTGCTCGTGCAGCAGGCCATCGCCGCAGGCAACACCTCGCCCTACTTCCACGGCACAACCCGGCCCTGGCAGGCCGAGGAGGAGGCAACGCACCGTGCGATCATGCTTGCCAATCTCACGGGCGCACCGCTCTACGTCGTGCATGTGAGCGCGAAACAGGCCGTTGCGCAGATTGCCACCGCCCGCGATGCCGGGCAGAACGTCTTCGGCGAGACCTGCCCGCAATACCTGTATCTCTCGCTTGAGGAGCAACTCGCCGCCTCGAGCACGGAGTGGGGAACTTTCGAGGGCGCCAAGTGGGTGTGTTCGACCCCCTTGCGATCGCGCGAGGAAGGCCACCAGCACCACATGTGGCAGAGCCTGCGCACCAACGATATTCAGATGGTGTCCACCGACCACTGCCCGTTCTGCATGAAGGGCCAGAAGGATATGGGCCTCAACGACTTCTCCAAGATTCCGAACGGTATCGGGTCGGTGGAACACCGCATGGACCTGCTCTTTCAGGGTGTAGTCGACAAACAGATCTCGCTCGAGCGCTGGGTCGAGGTGACCTCCACCACGCCAGCCCGCATGTTCGGCATGTACGGCAAGAAGGGCGTGATCCAGCCTGGGGCGGACGGAGATGTCGTGATCTACGATCCGAACGGCCACACCTCGATTGGGTTTGGCGAGGGCCGATCGCACCACATGAACATGGACTACAGCGCCTGGGAGGGCTTCGAGATCGACGGCCATGTGGATACGGTGATCTCCCGCGGCAAGGTGATCGTCGACGACGACCGGTACCTCGGCACGAAGGGCGACGGCCAGTACGTGCCGCGCGGCCTCTCCCAGTATCTGATCTGATGAGCGCACCCCATATTCAGTCGCACCACGAGAGGTAGCCGATGCAATTCGGAGCAGTTCTGCAAACCAACCCACCAGCCTCGCGCACGGTGTACCTCGCCAAGCTCGCCGAGCAGCACGGCTTCGACTACGCCTGGACCTTCGACTCACACCTGCTCTGGCAGGAGCCCTATGTGATCTACAGCCAGATCCTGAGTGAGACGAACCGAATCAAGGTCGGTCCGATGGTCACCAACCCGGCCACGCGCGACTGGACTGTCACGGCATCCATCTACGCGACGCTCAACGAGATGTACGGCAATCGCACCATCTGCGGCATCGGGCGTGGGGATTCTGCCGTTCGGGTGACGAACGGTGCTCCGACGACACTCAAGACGCTGCGCGAATCAATCCATGTGATCCGCGAGCTCGCAAACTCCCGCTCGGTGGAGTACAACGGGGCCCAGCTGCAGTTTCCGTGGAGCGTCGGCAGCGAACTCGAGGTCTGGGTTGCGGCATACGGTCCGCTCGCCCTCAAGCTCACCGGTGAGGTCGGCGATGGCTTCATCCTGCAGATGGCGGACCTGGATGTCGCGGAGTGGATGATCGCGACCGTGCGTTCCGCCGCCGAGAAAGTGGGCCGCGACCCCCTGTCGATCAAATTCTGCGTGGCCGCGCCAATGTACATCGGAGATGACTGGGAACACATGCGCAACCAGTGCCGCTGGTTTGGCGGCATGGTCGGTAACCATGTGGCCGATATCGTCGCCAAGTACGGGGCGGATAGCGCGGTTCCGAAAGCACTCACGGACTACATCGCCGGCCGCGAGGGCTACGACTACAACGATCACGGTCGCGCGGGCAACTCCCACACGGATTTTGTGCCCGACGAGATCGTCGACCGGTTCTGCCTGCTCGGCAGCGCCGAGGCGCACATCGAGAAGTTGAAGGCGCTCAAGGAGCTCGGTGTCGACCAGTTTGCCGGGTACCTGCAGCACGACAATAAAGAAGAGACCCTCCGGGTGTACGGCGAGACCGTGATCCCGACCATGCGTGACCACATCACGGCCAAAGCATGACTCGATTTCGCGGCATCCTGCTCGGCACTCTCGGTATCGTGCTGCTCGGCGTGCTGTGGGAGGGGTACAAGGCGATCGGCCCGTCGAATGGCGTGGTGCTGAACGGGCTCACCGTGCTGCCGCGGACGAACGACCTCGCCATGCCGCACCTGGCGACCATGTTCACTCGCCTGTTCGAGCCGGTCACCTCGGCCGCTGGGTCTCCCGCGCTCTGGAGCGCGGTAACACAGGCGGCCGGATTCAGCCTCAGCGTCGCCGCGGTGGGCTGGCTGATCGGCGTGGTGGTCGGGATGCTGCTCGCGGTTCTTATGCAGCGCTTCCGTACCGCCGAATCCGCACTGCTGCCCTGGGTGGTGCTGAGCCAGACCGTGCCTCTCATCGCACTCGCACCGCTCGTTGCGGGCATCGGTTCCCAGGTGCGCTTCGGAGAGGCCCGCTGGCAGGACTGGATGTCTGTGGCCCTGATCGCGTCATATCTTGCCTTTTTCCCGGTGTCGGTCGGTGCCCTTCGCGGACTGGAGTCCCCCGACCGAGAGCACGTGGAACTCATGCGCACCTATGCGGTCGGCTGGTGGAAGACACTGCTCACCCTGAGGCTGCCGGCGAGCATCCCGTATCTGCTTCCGGCCCTGCGGCTGGCCGCAGCCAACGCGGTGATCGGCACGGTGGTCGCCGAGGTGTCGATCGGGCTCCGCGGCGGTGTCGGTCGAATGATGATCGAGTACGCCTCCGCTGCCAGTGGTGATCCAGGCAAACCCTGGGCGCCGATCTTCGGTGCCGTGGTGATCGGCTTGCTCGCCGCCGCACTCGTCGCCGCCATCGGGCTGGCCTTGAGAAAGTACCGTCGGGGAGAGGTACCAGCATGAGTAACGCGGTCACCGTCAGTGCGGCATCCAAGATCTTCCCGCTCGCTCGCGGTAAACGGGTGGTCGCCCTCGAGGCGATCGACCTCACGGTGGCACCCGGGGAGTTCGTCTCCCTCATCGGTCCGAGCGGATGTGGCAAGTCGACACTGCTGCGTCTCATCGCCGATCTCGACCAGCCGACCGCCGGACGCATCGAGGTCTTCGGCAAGTCGGCGAAGCAAGCCCGTATCGACCAGGACTATGGCATCGCCTTCCAGCAGGCCGGGCTGCTGCCGTGGCGCACGGTCACGGGCAACATCGAGCTTCCGCTCGAGTTGCATGGGATTGGTAAGAGGGCCCGGCGCGCCAGGGCAGCTGAATTGCTCGCACTGGTCGGGCTCTCCGATTTCGCCGACCGTTATCCAGACCAGCTCTCCGGCGGAATGCAGCAGCGCGTTGCCATCGCTCGCTCACTTGCCGAGTCTCCGGAACTCCTCCTCATGGACGAGCCCTTCGGCGCGCTCGACGAGATGACGCGGGAACGGATGCAGAACGAGCTGGTGCGCCTCTGTGCTGAAACCGGAGCGGCGGTCGTATTCGTGACCCACTCGATTCCGGAGGCGGTGTTCCTCTCCGATCGCGTGGTGGTGATGTCCCCTCGCCCGGGACGCATCCTCGAAATCGTGCCGGTCGGGCTCGGAAGCGCGGGCAACCGTGATGACGGGCTGCGCGAGGCATCCGGATTCTTCGCGGCGGTGAAGGCAGTGCGCGAGGCGCTGCACGGTGTGCCTGCTGAGGAAGTTCGAGCCGACTCCGCCGCCGGGGTGCCAAGTGGCGCGCCTGGAGCGGAAGTGCTGTACGCCTCTGAAGCCCCCGCGCCTCGCGGGCTGGAGACACGATGAGGGCCGCGGGAGCAGGGCGGGTGCGGATGATCCTGGCCCCGGTCATCCTCGGCGTCGTCGTGCTCGTGCTGTGGCAACTCGCTGTCGTCGGCTTCGCGATCAAGCCATACGTGCTGCCGAGCCCCACAGCGATCGGTGACCAGTTCACGCGGGCGTTCGGCTCGATCTGGTCGGGAACGAGGGTCACCGGCTTCAACGCTCTCATCGGGCTGCTGCTCGGCGCCGTGTTCGGCATCCTGTTCGCCATCGTGTCTGCCCTCGTGCGGGTGTTCGACGAGGCCACGCTTCCGGTGGTCACCGCACTCGCGGTCGTGCCGATCGTGGCTCTCGCGCCGGTGCTGTACACGATGTTCGGAGCCGGGGCAGAGACCGGTCGCCAGCTGATTGCGGCCCTCGCGGTGTTCATCCCCGTCTATGTCAACACCCTGCGGGGGCTTCGCCAGGTGCGACCGGTGCATCGGGACCTGATGAGGGCGTATGCCGTGAGTTCCTGGCAGGCGACCCGCACCGTAACTCTGCCTGGCGCGCTACCGTTCCTCTTCACCGGGCTGCGGATCGCGTCATCCCTCGCGGTGATCTCTGCGCTCATCGCGGAGTATTTCGGTGGCCCGGTTGCCGGCCTCGGCAAGTCGATCACCTCCGCCGCCGCCTACAGCAACTACGCCCTCGCCTACGCCTTTGTGCTCGGCTCAATCGTGCTTGGACTCGTCTTTTACCTGCTCACCCTCGCCCTGGAGAAGATTGCGACGCGGCACTCTCCCGCCTGACGTCCGGCGGTCCCTGCGGACCGACGGCGAACCACCGCCCCATCGAACCACTGAACCACTGAGTCACATTTCATCGAGTCATATCCCATCGAGTCATATCTCATCGAGTCACATCTCACGGAGGAAACAATGAAACACAGCAGAAGAATTGTTCTCGGTATCGTCTCAATCGCTGCGGCGAGCGCGCTCGCTCTCAGCGGTTGTAGCAGCACCCCGAAGGCGGCAACCAGCGCCGGAGCCCTCACCCCGGTAACCCTGCAGTTGCAGTGGCTGGCGCAGGCGCAGTTCGCCGGCTACTACGCTGCCGTCGCCCAGGGGTACTACAAAGCCGAGGGCCTCGATGTGACGATCAAAGAGGCTGGGGCCGACACGGTGCCGATTAAGTCGGTCGCTGCTGGGGAGGCCGACTACGCGATCTCCTGGGTACCGAAGGTGCTCGGATCCATTGAGCAGGGCGTCAACGTCACCGATGTCGCGCAGATCTTCGAGCGAAGCGGCACCACGCAAATCTCATTCAAAAACAAGGGGATCGTCAAGCCTGCCGATCTCAAGGGCAAGAAGGTGGGCAGCTGGGGCTATGGCAACGAGTGGGAACTCTTTGCTGGAATGCAGGGTGCCGGAATCAACACCACCTCCGGTATCAGTCTCGTGCAGCAGGCCTTCGACATGAAGGGCTTCCTCGCCGGTGACATCGACGCTGCGCAGGCCATGACCTATAACGAGTATGCCCAGGTGCTCGAGACGGTAAATCCGGCCACCGGCACGCTCTACACGGCCGGTGACCTGAACGTGATCAACTGGAACGACGACGGAACTGCCATGCTGCAGGACGCGATCTGGGCGGATGCGGGAAAGCTCGCGAGCGACTCGGGGTACCAGTCACAGACCGTCAAGTTCATCAAGGCATCGATCAAAGGCTGGATCTACGTGCGTGATAACGCCGCGAAGTCGGCGGACATCGTGACGGCGGCGGGATCAACTCTCGGCACCAGCCACCAGCTCTGGATGACCAACGAGGTGAACAAGTTGATCTGGCCGTCGACCAGCGGTGGTATCGGAATGATCAACACCTCCACCTGGGCCAATACGGTGAAGATCGCAATGAGCACCAAAAATGACACCGGTTCCACGATCATCACCGCGACACCCCCGAAGACTGCCTACTCCAACACCTATGTGAAGAAGGCGCTTGCCGAACTCGCAACCGAGGGTGTCGACATCACCGGAAGCAGCTTCACCCCGCTTACCGTCACTCTCAAGGAGGGTGGCAAGTAGAATTTATCCACCCGGTGCGGGGGCGTTGTGCGTCCCCCGCACCACTGAGCGAAGGCATCCCATGACCACTCTCGACCCCACCATCTCTGACACAGCCGCGTTCGAGCACGCAGACGGCGCCGCCGCCTATGACCTCGACCGCTCGCATGTCTTCCACTCCTGGTCGGCACAGGGGGCGCTGAAGCCCTTTGTGATGGCCGGTGGACTCGCCTCCACCATCTGGGACTACGACGGTAAGCACTATCTCGACTTCTCGAGCCAGCTCGTCAACATGAACATCGGCCACCAGCATCCGAAAGTGATCGATGCCATCAAGGCGCAGGCCGATCGCCTCACTATGGTCGCGCCGGCGCACGCGAACCTTGCACGGGGGCAGGCCGCCAAGCGCATCGTCGCGAAGGCTGGTCGCCCGTTCAGCAAGGTCTTCTTCACCAACGGCGGTGCGGATGCCAACGAGAACGCCATGCGGATGGCGCGCTTGGTCACCGGTCGCGACAAGATCCTTTCCCAGTACCGCTCGTATCACGGCAACACCGGCGCGGCCGTTGTCGCCACCGGCGACTGGCGTCGGGTGCCCAATGAGTTCTCCCGCGGTCACGTGCACTTCTTCGGTCCGTTCCTCTATCGCTCGGAGTTCTGGGCCTCCTCGCCTGAGGAGGAGTGTACGCGTGCGCTGCACCACCTCGAGCGACTGATCATCTCGGAGGGCCAGGCCTCGATCGCGGCGATCATCCTCGAGGGTGTTCCCGGCACTGCAGGAGTGCTCGTGCCGCCGCCGGGATACCTCGCGGGCGTGCGGGACCTCGCCGACAAGTACGGCATTCTGCTCATCATGGATGAGGTCATGTCCGGCTTCGGCCGCACCGGCAAATGGTTCGCCTGGCAGGGGTTCTCGGCCGCAGAGGGCGACTGGACACCCGATCTCATCACCTTCGCCAAGGGAGTCAACTCCGGCTATGTCCCCGCCGGCGGGGTGATCATCTCGGAGTCGATCGCCAATGCTTTCGAGACGCAGGTGTTCCCCGGTGGGCTCACCTACTCCGGGCATCCGCTTGCCATGGCGTCCATCGTTGCGTCGATCGACACGATGGATGAGGAGGGCATCATCGACAATGCCCGCATGATCGGCGCCGATTACCTCGGTCCCGGACTCGTCGAACTCGCGGCGAAGCATCCGATGATCGGGGAGGTGCGCGGTCTCGGCGTGTTCTGGGCGCTCGACCTCGTCGACGACCCGGAGACGAGAGATCCGGTCTCGGGAGCGGTCGTCGCACAGGTGAAGACCGAGCTGATGGCTCGTGGATTGTTTCCGTTCTCGGCCGATAATCGCATCCATGTCGTGCCGCCGTGCGTGGTGACTCCCGACGAGGTCGCCCGTGCATTGGCGATCTATGACGAAGCGTTCACTGCGGTGGAGTCGGCCTGAGCCGGTGCCCACCGAGATCGAGTCAATACCGAGATCGAGTGAATACCGAGATGAAGTGAATAGGTGGTAGTAAGAGCCCTTTCGGATGGCTTAGTTTCTTAACTGTGACGGGTTTCTCTGCGGCGACTGACGCCGACCTCGTGATCCTTGGGGCCGGGTGCGCTGGTCTGTCCCTCGCGGCCCGACTCGCCAGGTCGAAGACCCGCCTGCGGGTGGAAATCGTGGAGCCGCGCACGCACTACCAAGACGACCGCAGCTGGTGCTTCTGGCGGCCGGAGCGCCATGATCTGGCTGACCTGGTCTCGCACAGCTGGGACAGCTGGCGCTTCTCCGACGCCAGCGGCCAGGCCTTCAGCCATCGGGTGGCCGGCCTGCGCTACCAGTACGTGCGCGGGATCGACTTCTACGAGCGAGCCCTGCAACGCATCGAGAGTGCGAGCAACATCCACACCCGGATCGGAGTGCACGCGACCGAGCTCGAGCCGCTGGGAGACGGGCCGGATGCGCTGGTTCGCGTGGAGACCGACCGCGGAAGCATCCGCACCCGGTATGTGATCGATACCCGTCCTCGACCAATGCCCGCGGTGCTCTACCAGAGCTTCAGCGGCGTGGAGATCGAGAGCGAGCATCCGCTGCCGTTCGACGCGAACGAAGTCGGCTTGATGGATTCGATGGCGACGGATGCGGGCGGCATGCACTTTCGTTACACGCTTCCGCTCAGTCGGACGCGCGCAGTCATCGAATGGACCAGGTTCAGCACCACGCCCGTTCCTGGAGCCACGCTGGCTGCCGAGCTGGATGCCGAACTCGCGATGCTCGGGCTGGCCAGTGCCCGCGTGATTCGGCGCGAGGGGGGCATCCTGCCAATGGGCATGCTTGGCGCCCTGCCAGAAGCTCCGCACGGTGTGGTGTTTGCCGGCAACTCGGGTGGTGCGCTTCGGGCGGCCTCCGGCTACGGATTTCTGCGCATCCAGAACTGGGCGCGTGCCTGCGCCGCCGCCGTTGAGCGGGGAGGGCCACCCATCGGGCACCCGGGTGAACCGTGGCTGCGCCGATCGATGGACGGTATTTTCCTGAAGGCGGTGCGGGCCGATCCTGAGCGCGTACCGGAGTATTTTCTCGCGCTTGCGCGGGGGGTGCCACCCGCTGGGCTTGTGCGCTTCCTCAGCGATTCTGCGCGCCTCACCGACTACGGTCACCTTATTGCCAGCCTGCCCAAGGTGCCATTTCTCAAGCAGTTGGTCACGAGACGGTTGACAGCGGCGCGCGACATGGTGCGCGCGTGAGCGGGGTAGTCGGCACTGGGTTTGCCCGGGTGCGGCCCTCGTTTGAGACCATTCTCTTTTCGGTGGTGGCCGTTGTTGCCGTACTTGCCATTGCCCTGCGGATACCCACTCCACCGCTGCCCGTGCAGATCGGGGTGCTCGGCGTGCTCGTTGCCACGCTCGGGTTGCCGCACGGTGCGCTCGATCCGCTCATCGCGCGACGGGCCGGCCTGTGGAAAACACCGTTCGGGCTCGCCGGTTTCAACCTGGGTTATGTCGCGATGGTCGCGCTGGTCGTCGGCGTCTGGCTGGTCGCACCGACCGCGAGCCTGATCGGCTTTTTGCTGGTGTCGGGCATTCATTTCGGCGCCGACTGGAACCTCGGACGCAGTGTGGTGGTGCGATCCTTCACCGGGGTCGGCCTGCTCACGTTGCCAGCCTTCGCTCATCACGATGAGGTCGCGGGTATTTATCGCACTCTCGCGGGCCCCGGCGGAGTGATCGTGGCCGATGTGCAGACCTGGCTTGGGCCGGTTGCGATTGCCGCGATGCTGCTCGGTGCCGCATTCGCGCTGCGTCGCCGCCCCACCGATGCGCTCGAGATTCTGCTTGCCGCAACCCTCGCAATCGTCGCACCGCCGCTGGTGTTTTTCGTGCTGTATTTCTGTGCGCTGCACAGCGCACGGCACCTGCGCCACGGTTTTGCGGAGGAGCGTGGCGGCGGCCGGACGGCGGCGCTGATATTGGTCGTCTACACCGTGGTGCCGATTGTGGCGGTCGGCGTACTCACGGCGATATTCGCGGGTGACTTTGCGCCGGGTGGCGCGCTGGCCGGTGACTGGATCATCCGCCTTGTGTTCATCGGGCTTGCCGCCCTCACCGTGCCGCACATGGTGGTGATCGCCATCGGCGAATTGCGGCAGCGGCGACAATCTCAAACCGGGCGTGCGGTCAGCGTGGAGTAACGTCTACTCCCAGCATCCCGGTGCCGCCGGACTGCCGGTGCCGCCGGACTGTGGGCCTGTGGCCACGAACTGCGCCAAACTGTCGGTATTACCGGCTGGAAGCGGCAATTCGGCACAGTTCGCGGTGCTGGCAATGGACGGAGTTGCCGTGGGGGAGGTTCGCCCAGAGCACAGAGGGCGATCGCGGCCGGGCTCGGTCTCTCGCGTAAGATTGCGAAGTGCCTCACGTGATCAAGACCCCCTACACCGTCGATGTCTACGACCTCATGCACCGCCCGGGTGAAATGCGAGAGCGGACGCTGGATATCGTCGTACCCGAGGAGTTCGGCAATGCGATGATCGCCGCGAAAGTAGGCAGTGATCTTCAGATCGGGCTGCGGATGGAGTCGCTTCACGACGGCATCCTTGTGAGTGCGGATATCGACGGAACCGCCGCGGGGGAGTGCGGCCGGTGCCTGATTGACATCGAACAGGCCATCCAGGTCGAGATTCAGGAGCTTTTCGCGTATTCTTCAGACGAAGCTTTTGAATATGAGGTTCACGAGGACACCATCGATCTCGAACCTCTAGTCAGGGATGCGGTGGTGCTGTCACTTCCGTTCCAGCCGGTCTGTCAAGAAGATTGCCTCGGCCTGTGCCCGCAGTGTGGGGTGCGGCTCCTCGACAACCCGGGCCATGAGCACGAGAACGCGATCGATCCACGGTGGGCGGCTCTCGGAAGTCTGGCCGGTTTCGACGGCAACACAGATTCCACCACCACCACGAATGTGACCGACGCTGCCAGCAGCGCGGAGTAGAGAAAAGAGAAACCCATGGCCGTACCGAAACGCAAGATGTCCCGCGCGAGCACTCGTGCGCGTCGCGCCCAGTGGAAGGCGACCCCGCCGACCCTGGTGAAGACCGTCGAGGGCGGCAAGGTCACCTACAGCCTGCCGCATCGTGCGAAGGTCGTCGAGGACTCCACCGGAGCTCCCCTCTACATGGAGTACAAAGGCCGTAAGGTCGCGGACGTATAGTCCGGCTGTCATCACCGACGATTGTCGTCACTGACGATGCTCGGGACTGAGGCGACTCGGGGTGAACTCGAGGTTTTTCTTGCGGTTGATGTGAGTGCAGAACTGCTCGAGCTGGCGTTGACCCATCGGTCCTATGCATACGAGCATGGTGGCCTCGCCCACAACGAACGTCTCGAGTTTCTCGGCGACTCGATTTTGGGCCAGGCCGTGACCGTCATGCTGTATCGCGACTTGCCAACGCTCGATGAGGGCGAGCTTGCCAAGCGACGCGCGTCTTTGGTGAGCACCGTTGCACTTGCCGAGGTGGCCCGGATGATCGGGCTCGGCCGCCACATCCGGTTGGGCCGTGGCGAAGAGCTCACCGGCGGTCGTGACAAGTCCTCCATCTTGGCCGATACCGTCGAAGCCGTCATCGGTGCGACCTACCTCGACGCCGGCGGCGAGGCGGCCACTGCGCTCGTCCTGCGGCTCATCGCGCCGCTGATGCTCGATCCCGATCGTTTCGGTGCCGCGATGGATCCCAAAACCAGCCTGCAGGAATTTGCCGCGCGGGCGGGTCGAGGCCTCCCGCACTATGCGGTAACCGACAGCGGCCCCGACCACTCCAAGCGATTCCACGCCACCGTGTCTCTCGGGGGAACGGACATCGCCGAGGGGGACGGCACGAGTAAGAAGCAGGCCGAGATGGCAGCAGCGCTTGAGGCGTGGACCATTCTGTCAACTGCCAGCCCGACCCAGCGCTGAGGGTGCCAGAACTTCCCGAGGTCGAGGTGGTGCGCGCCGGCCTCGAGCCGGCGGTCACCGCTGCGAGGATCGACGCCGTCACCGTGTTCGAAGAGCGGTCGTTGCGACGTCACGATGGTCCGAGCGAGGACTTTATCGAGCGGCTGGAGGGCCGAAGCATCCTCGCGGCGGTGCGCCGTGGCAAGTTCCTCTGGCTGCCGCTGTCTGCGTCTGTGTCGGGTGCGCCTGCGTTTCCGGTGCCTCCTGCGTTTTCCCCATCGACCGAAGCGCTCGTCGTACACCTCGGTATGAGCGGCCAGGTGCTGTTGCGCGAGTTCGGGCGGGCGGATGACGCGCTCCTGCGCATCCGGATGCACATCACGTCGCCAGCTCACGGTCCGATGCGCGTGGACTTCGTGGATCAGCGTATTTTCGGATCGATGGCGATCGACCGGATGCTTACAACCCCGGATGGCCATGCTGCCGGCTTCGGCTCCGATGCCGCGCTGATTCCGAGCCAGGTGGCGCACATCGCGCGGGATCCACTCGATCCGGCATTTAGCGATCGGCGATTCTTCGAGGCGCTGGCCAAACGTCGCACGGGGATCAAGCGCGCGCTGCTCGACCAGAACCTGATCAGCGGCATCGGTAACATCTACGCGGATGAGGCGCTCTGGGCGGCCCGCGTGCACTACAACCAGCCGACGGCAGCGCTCAGCCGGGCGCGGGCTCGCACACTTCTTGCCGAGGTGCGTCTCGTGCTCGGCAGGGCACTCGCCGAGGGCGGCACGAGCTTCGACGCGCAGTATGTCAACGTGAACGGTGCGTCCGGCTATTTCTCGCATTCGCTCAGTGCCTACGGCCGGCAGGGAAAGAGCTGTTCGCGCTGCGGTCGGCTGATCATCCGTGAGTCATTCATGAACCGTGGCTCGCACTTCTGCCCGTTCTGCCAGCGGATCCGGCTCGCCTAACCGACCACTTCGGCAATCCGCTCACCGTCGACCAGGAAAAGCGCCAGTGCATGACTCCTGCACTCTGCTGGGGCAGACTACGAGGGTCGCAAGAGCCCGCTCAGGCCGCGGGCAGCGATACCGTGAACACCGCGCCACCGCCGGGAGCATTGCCCGCCGCGATGCTGCCGCCAAGGCGTGCGACCAACCGGGCGGCAATCGACAGGCCGAGACCGGTGCCAACCGGGCGGATGTCCCGGTACCGCGCCCGCAGAGCGCCGCGATCGAAGGCCACCGCAAGGTCGCCGGGGGAGAGGCCCGGACCTCCATCCCGCACCTCGATGACCACGGCAGTGCCGAGGGTGCGAGCGGCGATGGACACCGTCGATCCGGCCGGCGTCACGCGCAAGGCATTTTCTACGAGACCGTCGATTAGCTGGCGCACACGCTGGGCGTCGCTCTCCAGGGCAAGTGCGGCGAGCCCGGCGGTGCCCGGCAGCGCGGTCACCGTCACCTCGAGGGTTGCGGCCCGGCCGCGCCATGCGTCGGCGGTTTGCTCGAGGATCAACGCCACATCCACCGGCTGGCGGATGACCGCAAAATCGTCGGCTTCGAGTCGCGCGAGTTCGAGCAGATCTGCGACGAAGCGATCCAGCCGCCCGGTCTCGGTGACAAGGGTGGCGCCGACGCGTGCAATGTCTTCCTCATGGATGAGTCCGTCGACCATCGCCTCTCCGTAGCCGCGCACGGCGGTGAGCGGTGTGCGCAACTCGTGGGAGATGGAGAGCAGAAACTCCCGCTGGCGGCCCTCGCTGGTGCTGAGAGCACGGTCGAGGGTCGCGAGTGCCTCGGCGACGGCGGCGACCTCGGTGGGCTGATGGGCCTCCATCGCCAGACCGCGTTCGCCGGCAGCCATCCGCCTGGCCGTCTCTACCGTCGCGATGAGCGGCCGGGTGAGCCAGCGCGCCAGGAGGGTGCCGGCGACGATCGCCATAACGACTCCGATCGCCAGGGCCACAAACATCCGCTGGACGGTTCCGGCTGTGGTGGTCTCGAGGTTACCGAGAGAACGAACCAGCACGATCGCGGTACCCGAATCGGTGGGGCGGCCCTCGACGACCATGGTCTTTCCGCGGCGACTCTCTGTCTGCGAGACCGGTTGTCCCGATAGCAGCGTCGACACGTCGGCGGGCGTGACGAAGGCCGCGCCCGGACCGGACACTCGTCCGTCTGCGGCAACGACTGCGACCCGTGAGTCACCGAGAGCGAGTCTCACCCGCTCCCGCAGTGACGTGAGATCGGTGGCCGCGGGCAGCTTACTCAGCAGTTGGGCCTGTGCCGCGAGCTGCGCCCGCCCCTGGCTGATCGTGGACTGCCGCACCAACTGAACGGAGACGGCACCGGTGATCAGCACCGCGAGCACAGCGACGCTCACCGTGACGAGCGTGATGCGGCCACGAAGCGATCGGAACCACGCGGTCATTCCACCACCGAGTAGCCGACTCCGCGGGAGGTGCGGATCGGACTGTCGGCTCCGAGTTTCGCGCGAAGCTGGGCCACGTGCACGTCCACCGTGCGCCCGAGCCCGTAGTCGGCCTGCCCCCAGACGCTCGACAGCAACTGCTCGCGGGTGAAGACCTGTCCCGGCGAGCTCATCAGCTTGGCGAGAAGGTCGAATTCAGTGCTGGTGAGGTCGATAGGACGACCGGATGCTTCCACCCGTCGCCGCGCGGCATCCAGCGTCACCGTGCCGGCGGCCACCGGCGCGGGGAGAGGTATTCCGGCGTGACGGCGCAGGATCGTCTTGATTCGCGCGACGAGTTCCCGTGGCGAGAACGGTTTGGTGAGGTAGTCATCGGCGCCGAGCTCGAGCCCGAGGATACGGTCGATCTCGTCGTCGCGGGCGGTGACGAAGATCACGGGCGTCCAATCATCCACAGCCCGCATCCGACGGCAGATCTCGATGCCGTCGAGGCCTGGCAGCCCCACGTCGAGCACCACAGCGACGGGATGCAGTCGACGGATGCTCGCGAGCCCAGAAAGTCCGTCCCGCTCCACATGCACGCCGAATCCCGCTTCGCTGAGGTACAGGCGCTGCAGGTCGGCGATGGCGCGCTCGTCTTCGACGATCACGATCAGACCCTTTGACTCGCCCATGCCATCATTCTGGCGGTAGAAAAGATCGACGGGCCGTGCAGCTGCAGCGGCCTTACGTTGCTCGAACATTTGCCGCCAGTGCGCGCGACATCCGGTCACAGCACGTACGACTGCTCGGCCGCTTGCCGTGTGAGCAGCTATGCCTGTGGCGCGAGCTGCTTTTTCCAGGCACCCTCGAATCCCATCGAGACGAACCCGATGGCCTCGTTCACGTCGAGCATGTGCCGATTCTCCTCGGCGTTGAAGGTAAGGATCGAAGGATGGCCCGGGGCAATGGACTGCAGATTGCGAATGTTTGCAACCTTCAGCAGCATGCCAAGCCGGCGTCCGCGGTGCTCCGTGAGCACGATCGTGTCGTTCTGGAATACCGGGCGAGCGAGTTCGGCAGGAACCCCGAGTTCGGTCATCCCGGCGAGGCGTGCGGATGGCAGGTGCTCCACTACGGAGACCAGGTATTTTTTCGGGCCAGCTTCGACACGATCCTCGTAGTCGATGAGTCGTTGGCGGGTCCAGATATCTTCGGGTTCTTTCAGGCCTGCACTCGGGGCATCCGTGCTCATGCGCGTGAATAGCAGCGCCATGTCGTCAAGCCAGCGATCGGGCGTTCGGCCGGTCCACTGGTGTACCCGGAAGTCCGCACCGGCGCGACCGGCGGATTCGTCGAAGCGATGGTCGATCATCGCTGTGGAGACGGGGAGCACGAGGCGGCTGAGGCGTTCCACCTGTTCGAGCCGGTAGCCGCGACCGAGCAAAAAGCGCACCTCGGCATTGGCTGCGGGAACCGACCCGAAACCGGTGGGAGACTCGAGCCGTTGCCCCGCGGCCGCTCGAGACGCTGCGTAGACCACGATGGCGCCGCGCCTGCGCTCGGTGGCCAGGTGCTCGAGGTGGTCAGCCAGAGCCGTGCCGATGCCGCGATTCCGGTATTGCGGATGCACCTGCACGTCAACCCATGCCATGTCATCGGCGGCCGCTGCGCGTGTTTGGAAGGTCGCCCGTGCCACGATTCGGCCGTCAACCCGGGCCGCAAACAACTGTTTTGGCTCGTACTCCTGGTCGAGCCACACCGGCAGCAATTCGGCGGGGGTCAACGAGAGTTCGTCGGTGCCGTAGCCGTCTGCCGCGACAGCGTTACGCACCTCGACGGTTTCGGTGAACGCGGTTTGGATTGCCGCGGTTTTCATGGGTTCGGTGACGCCCCGGTCATTGTCAGCGCTCGGATGATCGAGGTGCGAGGGTATTGCAACTCGCTCGAGAGTGACGTCAGTCACAGCGGTGACCTCCTGTTCCGCCGCCCGGATGTAGACAGCCGACCAGAGTACAACCGAGGCTCAGGGATGAGAGCCGATCGATACCGAAGCGTTAGGACAGCAGCCACCCGTTGTCGGCGGCGATCCGCACGGCTTCGCCACCGTTGCGCGGCCTCGTCTTGCCGATCGCCGCGGAGAGATGGTTGCGCACGATGCCCTATGTTCTAGGCACTCCGCTGCGCAACTCATGCAGAACCTGCGCCAGCATCTCAGGGCTCCCGGCTTTTCGTGGAAGGACCTCGAGTCGCCCGCAGTCCGCAGGATTCACAATCGACTCGGTAGCAGTTGCGGGTAAATTGCGTGCGAAGTCGCAACTGCTCCCGAGTCGATTCGAAATACCGGTCGGGAACCGGGGTGTGGCGCGGGAAGTCGGGCCCGCGTAGTCAGAAGCGGAGGTGCGGACTGCCCGGGATGGCCTCCCCTCTCCGGTACCGTTGAGCCAGACATTCGTGGGCCAGCAGGCGGGCGAGAAAGAGGGGCGGGCCGGTGTACCTGAAGAGCCTGACCCTGAAAGGGTTCAAGTCGTTCGCTCAAGCCACGACCTTCGCCTTCGAGCAGGGAGTTACCTGCGTCGTCGGGCCGAATGGCTCCGGTAAGTCCAATGTCGTGGATGCGCTTGCCTGGGTGATGGGCGAACAGGGAGCGAAGACCCTGCGCGGCGGCAAGATGGAAGACGTGATCTTCGCCGGAACGGCGACGAAGGGTCCGCTCGGGCGCGCCGAGGTAATCCTCACCATCGATAATTCAGATGGCGCATTGCCCATCGACTACGCCGAGGTCACCATCAGTCGCACGCTGTTCCGCAACGGGGGCTCGGAATACGCCATCAACGGTGACACCTGCCGACTCCTCGACGTGCAGGAGTTGCTGAGCGATTCTGGTCTCGGGAGGGAGATGCACGTCATCGTCGGCCAGGGCCAGCTCGATGCCGTTCTGCACGCCAGCCCGGAAGAGCGCCGGGGGTTCATCGAAGAAGCCGCGGGCATCCTCAAACATCGCCGTCGCAAAGAAAAGACGATCCGCAAGCTTGACGCGATGCAGGCCAACCTCACCCGACTGTCCGACTTGGCGGGGGAGATCCGTCGCCAGCTCAAGCCGCTTGGCCACCAGGCCGAGATTGCCAAGGAGGCCCAGTCGATCGCATCGATCGTGCGGGATGCGCGGGCTCGGCTGCTCGCCGACGAGGTGGTCACCTTGCGTACCGCCATCACGACGTCGAGTCGCAGCGAAAGCGAGCGCAAGACCCAGCGCATCGTGCTCCAGGAGCAGCTCGACCAGGCGAAGCTGCGTGAGCACCGCATCGAACAGTCGCAGGAGGGGGATGCGGTGGATGCGGCGCGCCGCACTTCCTTCGGCCTCGAGTCTGTGCAGGAGCGCCTGCGCAACCTGTATTCCCTCGCCAACCAACGTCTGCTCCTGCTCGGTCAGCAGGCCGAGGGACCGGATGCCGTGCAGGGCGTCACCCGCCAGATGGTGTCCGATGCCGAAGACGAGGTCGAGCGCATTGCCGCGACGATCGTGGATGCCGAGGCGGCCTGGCATGACGCTCAGGCGGCGACCGCGGTAGCGCGCGCCAACCTTGACGGGCTCGACGAGCAGATTGCGTACCAGTCCACCCTGGTGTCCCGCCACGACCTGGAGATCGCGGGGCTCACCGGCCTAAAAGACAGTGCCGCATCCCGGCTCGCTGCGGTGCGGGGGGAAGTGCTGCGCCAGCAGAATGCGCTGGATGCTGCACGCGAGCGTCGCGAACTCGCCCAGGTGGCGTTCGTCGAGCTCGAAGCCGAAGCGATGGTGTCGGATACCGGCGAAACGGATCTCGATGCCGCGTACGAGACGGCCCAGGCCGAGGTCGTCGATGCCGAGGCGGAAATCGATCGCCTGCGCGACGCCCTGCACGGCAACGAGCGTGAGCGGGATGCTCTCGCCGCTCGTGTCAGTGCCCTGTCATCGGCGATGGATCAGAAGGATGGCTCGAGTGCACTCGTTGCCGCGCGGCTCGATGGCATTCAGGGTCTCGTCGCCGAGCATGTGCAGGTCAGCCCCGGCTACGAAGCGGCGATTGCCGCAGCTCTCGGCTCACTCACCGACGCGGTCCTGTCCGACAGCCGTGACGCAGCGCTCGCTGCGCTCGAATACTCGGCGAACAACGATTTGGGCCGGGTGGAAGTGGTGCTCGGTGAGACGGCTGTCGACGTTCTTGCGGCGCGCCCTCTCGAAGTGTCTCTCGAAGATGCCATCGTTTCGGCGGCACACGTGGTCACCGCTCCCGGCGGGGTGCGGCTGCTGCTTTCCGGCATCCTGATCGCGGACGACCTGGTGACGGCTCGAGACGCCTGGTCACGGCTCGAGGCTCGCTCGGGCACCACCATCATCACGAAGGCGGGGGACGTGCTCTCCGAGTACGTCTTGCGCGGGGGGTCGGGTGCCAAGCGCTCGCGCCTCGAGCTGGTGGCCGATCGGGATGCTGCGAAACACCGTCTCGAGGAGGTCACCTCGCTCATCGACCGGGCGCGGTTCGCCCTCGCCGAGCAGCGCGGTCGCCTCGAGGTCGCGAAGGAGCAGTCCACCCGGGCGCTCGCAGCACTTCGCCAATTCGACTCCCAGCTCGCTTCACAGACCGAGAAGCTCAACCGCGCGCGCGTGCAGGCGGAGGCCGCTGCGGCCGAAGCCGAGCGCCTCGAACGCGGGCTCGCCCTCGCGACGGACGCCGTGACGGATGCCGCAACCGCAGCCGAACGCGCTGCCCAAGAACTCGACATCTTCGTCTCCCGCCCGCGCCCCATCCTTGATGTGGCCGCTCGTGATGGGGTTCTCGCCGACCTCGACGAGGTTCGTGAGAACGAAGTCGAGGCGAGGCTGCAGGTCGAGACCGCGCGCGAACGCGCCAGGGCCGAGCAGCTGCGCGCGGCACAGTTGAAGCGTCGGCTGGAGGCTGAGCGTGAGGCGGCTGACGAGGCGGCTAGGCGAGCGGTGATCCGGCGCCGGCAGGTGGCATCCGCTCAGACAGTGATCGACGCCCTCCCGGCCGTGCTGGATGCGGTGGACCGTTCGGTGTCCGAGGCCCGGGTGCAACTGGCCGCGCGCGAGTCCGAGCGCTCCGCCCAGAATCTGGAGTTGGCCGATTTGCGCCGCGGAGAGAACGCGCTGCGTGAGCGGCTCGCGTCGATCAGCGAAGACGTGCACGGGCTCGAGATGCTTCTCTACGAGAAGAAGTTGCACCTGTCGTCGCTGCTCGAACGGGCTGGCAAGGAACTCGGGCTCGTGGAAGACGTACTCGTGGCCGAATACGGTCCAGAGCAGCCGATACCCGACCCGGGCGACGCAGCCGGCTCCCTGCCCGAGGAGCCTGCTGACACCTTGGTCGCGGGTTCCCTTGGTGCTGGGGTCGCGCAATCGCCGGCCCGAGTGCCTCAGCCCCACCGCGCCTTTGTGCGCGCGGAGCAAGAGGTGCGCCTCGCCAAAGCCGAGCGCACGCTCGCCCAACTCGGCCGGATCAACCCGCTCGCTCTCGAGGAGTTCGCTGCGCTCGAGCAACGGCATCGGTTTCTCACCGAGCAGCTCACCGATCTCACCGCCACCCGCACCGACCTACTCACGATCATTGGTGAGATTGACGGAAAAATGGAGGACATCTTCTCGAGTGCCTTCGAAGACACCCGTGAGGCGTTCAACACGGTTTTCCCGATCCTGTTCCCCGGCGGCACGGGCAGCATCTTCCTCACCGAGCCCGACAGCATGCTGACAACGGGCATCGAAGTCACGGTGCGGCCAGCCGGCAAGAAGATCGAACGACTGTCGCTGCTGAGCGGCGGTGAGCGGTCGCTGGCTGCTGTCGCACTGCTCATCGCCATCTTCAAGGCTCGCCCGAGCCCGTTCTACATCATGGATGAGGTGGAGGCGGCACTCGATGACGCCAACCTCGGTCGCCTGCTGCAGATTTTCGAAGATCTGCGCGAGACATCGCAGCTCATCATCATCACGCACCAGAAGCGCACGATGGAGATTGCGGATGCCCTGTATGGCGTAAGCATGCGCGCTGACGGCATCAGCGCGGTCGTCGGACAGCGCGTGAGGGCGGAGACTTCCGCCTGATCGGCGAAGTTGTTGGACCGCGTCCATTAAGTGCCTAAGCTAGTGCCATGGTTGACATCATCATCGCCGGACTCGCACCGGACCTCGTGCCCTATCCTGAGGCGCTCGCTCTGCAGCGCAGCATCCATTCCGAAGTGGTGGAGGGTACCCGGGCCGACACGGTTCTGCTGCTCGAGCATCCGTCGGTCTACACCGCCGGCTCACGCACCGAGGCAAGTGAGCGACCGGATGACGGCTCGCCGGTCATCGATGTCGACCGCGGCGGCAAGCTCACCTGGCACGGCCCGGGGCAGCTGGTGGGGTACCCGATCCTGCGACTGCTCAACCCCGTCGATGTCGTGGCCTATGTGCGCCGACTCGAGGAGCTGCTCATCGACGTGATCGCTCACTTCGGGGTGACCGGGGTACGGGTGGCAGGCCGGTCAGGAGTCTGGATCGTGGATGGGGTGCGCGATGAGAAGATCGCGGCCATCGGCATCCGGGTCGCCGGTGGTGTCACGATGCACGGCTTCGCACTCAATTGCAGCAACTCCCTCGACCCCTACGAGCACATCGTGGCCTGCGGCATCCGGGATGCGGGCGTCACCACGATCAGCCGTGAAGCCGGCAGAGATGTCACCCCGGCCGACGCGGCCGCTATTGTTTCCGAGCGCTTCGACGCGTTCGTTGCCGAGCACGCTTTCGAGACTTCGGCGGTCTCAGCATGACCGCCGCACCAGACGGACGGCGGATGCTTCGCCTCGAGATCCGCAATACCGAGACGCCGATCGAGCGCAAGCCCCCGTGGATCAAGACTGTGGCACGGCAGGGACCGGAATACCTCGAACTGCAGAAACTCGTGAAGGACGAAGGTCTTCACACGGTGTGCCAGGAGGCCGGATGCCCCAACATCTACGAGTGCTGGGAAGACCGCGAGGCGACCTTCCTCATTGGCGGATCCCAGTGCACCCGCCGGTGCGACTTCTGCCAGATCGACACCGGTAAGCCGGCCGACTACGACATGGATGAGCCGCGCCGCGTTGCCGACTCGGTGCTCAGCATGCGGCTGCGGTACGCCACCGTCACCGGTGTCGCCCGCGACGACCTCCCCGACGAGGGCGCCTGGCTGCACGCCGAAACTGTGCGACGCATCCATGCGGTCAACCCCGGAACGGGCGTCGAGATCCTCGCCACCGACTTCTCGGGCAACCCCGACCTGCTCGCCGAAGTCTTCTCCTCGCGTCCGGAGGTGTTCGCCCACAACGTCGAGACGGTGCCGCGGCTGTTCAAGCGCATCCGTCCGGCCTTTCGCTACGAACGCTCGCTTGGCGTCATCACCAGCGCGCGCGAGGCAGGACTCATTACCAAGTCCAACCTGATCCTCGGTATGGGCGAGGAGCGCGTGGAGATCAGTCAAGCGCTGCAAGACCTGCACGATGCCGGAACCGACATCATCACCGTCACCCAGTACCTGCGCCCGACCGCGAGGCACCTGCCCGTGGCACGGTATTTGCCGCCGCAGGAGTTCATCGAGATCAAAGAAGAGGCTGAGGCCATCGGATTCCTCGGGGTACTCGCCGGTCCGCTGGTTCGGTCGTCCTACCGGGCCGGACGTCTGTGGGCGCAGTCGATGAAGCGCAAGGGCATCGAACTGCCAGAACAGCTCGCACACCTCGCCGACACTGATCTGGGGTTCGCGCAGGCGGTTTAGCGGGGTGACAGCCGGGCGGTGCGGGCGGGGGTCAGCCGACGACGAGGGCTTCGTCGTTGACGGTGTGCACGCGCCATCCCTCACCCAGGCGGTCGAAGGTGGCAGTCGACCCGTTTTCAATCGCGGGAAGTTTCTGTCCGGCGAGGGCACCGAGCGTGCAGCGGATGATCGTGCCGTGGCAGACGATCACCACGTTCCTGTCGCCGTAGTCGTCGGCGATGCGGTCCAGTGCGGCGATGCCACGGGCGACCACCGAGTCGAGGCTCTCGAGTCCGGGGTAGGCGTGGTCAGGCCAGTTCGCCGCGATGTCTTCGGCCGTCGCACCCTCGGCATCGCCGTAATGGCGTTCCGCGAGGAGGTCGTAGCTGGGTCCGAGTGTGATTCCGAGGCCATCGGCGATGATCTGTGCCGTCTCCCGGGCACGGCTGAGCGGCGAACTCACCACGGCATCCCAGCGCGTTCCGGTGAGCGCATCGACGGCATGTCTTGCCTGCTCCCGCCCGGTGTCATTGAGTGGAATGTCGGAGGAGCCCTGGAGCCGAAGCTGCCGGTTCCACTCGGTCTGGCCATGGCGGATGAAGGCGAAAGTCACCTCCCTAGTCTGCCGTGCTCAGCGGCGGCTGGTTCTCGCGACGACCTGCCGACACGCTCAGCTCGATCGGGGCATCCGGCGCGTCGTGGACCTCTCACGGATCAGTAGCATTGGCCTATGGCTTCTCCCTGGTCCCTGTCGGGCGCTCTCAAGGGCATGTTCGCTCGCAAGACCATCGACGATGAGACCTGGAACGACCTCGAAGATGCCCTGATTACGGCTGATTTCGGCCCCGCCCTCACCGAAGCGATTATTGACGAGCTCCGCGCAAGCGTGAAGCGTTTCAACACCACCGATCCGGTCGACCTGAAGCGGATGTTGCGCGAGACACTCGAGGAGCGGCTCTCCCGCCTCAACCCCACCCTCACGCTCAGTGCACGCCCCGCGGTGGTGCTCGTGGTCGGGGTCAACGGAGTTGGCAAGACCACCACCATCGGCAAGTTTGCAAAGTTTCTCGGCGGGTATGGCCGCAGCGTGATCGTCGGCGCGGCCGACACGTTTCGGGCGGCGGCCGTCGAACAGCTGGCCACCTGGGCGGAGCGCGGCGGTGCCGCCATCCAGCGTCCGCAGCAGCAGGGCCAGGATCCGGCATCCGTCGCCTACCAGACTGTGGAGCGCGCACAGCGCGAGGGAATCGACATCGTGCTGATTGACACCGCAGGCCGCCTCCAGACCAAGAGCGGCCTCATGGACGAGCTTGCGAAGATCCGCCGGGTGATCGAGAAGCAGACCGAGATCGCGGAGGTGCTGCTCGTGCTCGATGCGACGACCGGCCAGAATGGCCTCGCCCAGGCGGAGGCGTTCATCGAGCACGCGGGCGTCACCGGGCTTGTGCTGACCAAGCTCGATGGCTCGGCCAAGGGCGGCTTCGTGCTGTCGGTGCAGGAGAAGACGGGTATCCCGATCAAGCTCGTCGGGCAGGGTGAGGGCATCGGCGACCTCACCGGGTTCACGCCACATGTATTCGTGCAAAACCTGATCGGATCATGACCGTTTCCCCTCCCGCCCCTGCGGGTTGACGGATGCCGGGCGCGCTGCACATCGCCCGGCTCGGCTCGAAAAAACAGCTACCGGTTCATCGATCGCGGAAGTGCTCCCAGCTGGGCCGAGAGTTCCGCCGCGACCCGGGCAGTGAGCATTCCAGCCTCGCCAAATCGCCCCCCGAGTCGGGTCTTGGGCGCGCTCACGTTGATCGCGGCGATGATCGTGCCCCGAAAGTCGAAGACGGGAGCGGAGACACCCACGACGCCCTTTTCGAACTCTTCGTCGACGATCGCATAGCCGCGTCGACGAATAAGAGAAATCTCGGCCCATAGGCTATCGAAATCGGTAACGAGCGGCATCACATCCGTGCGGGCTGCGGCGCTGGCCCCCGCGGTCTGCGCCACCGAAGTGAACGGGCTCGTGACTGGTTCATCATGCCCGTGCAGCGCGTACCATCCACGCAGATCGTGCTCTGCCCAGTCGCTCACCAGCACTCGACCCGACGAGGTCTGCCATGCCGCAGTGCTCACCCCCTCCCAGCCGAGACCGCGGAAGGCCAACTCGCTCAGCTCGCTGGCCAGGGTGAGCACACTGCCGCCACGCAGCACGCAGAGGTGGGTTGTTTCATGTATTGCGGTGACGACCCGGCGCAGGAAGGGAGCGGATGCCCGCACCAGTCGTGACTCGAGCGTGCGGGCAGCGAGGGCGTAGAGCTGGTAACCCAGGCGATAGCTCTGGGTAATCGGGTCGCGCGAGACGAGGCCGGACTCGGCCAGGGTCGCGAGCGTACGGGAGACCCCGCCCTTATCGCGACCAGCGAGTTCTGCGACCCGCACGACACCGAGACCGCCCGCTGATTCTGATTCGGGTGAACCGAGAATTTCGAGCAGTTCAAGATCACGGCGGAGGCCGGAAGAGTTGCGCCGCGGGGCTACAGCCGCTGTCGCTTCGACAGAATTCATGGCATCACCGTAGTCCTGCGTTGCCATTTGCACAACTGGAGTTGTGCAAATAGAAACTCCCATCTAGTGTTCTGACAAGCCGACGCTCGATCCGAGTCGCGGCAACTCAACGAAGAGTGAGGTGGAGGCATCCGTGACCCAGTTTGACTTCGGTCGCCTGCTGCATTTCTGGGAGACCCGTGGTCCCGACATCGTCGGCCTCGTGGTCGAGCACATCTCGGTGGTGGCCGTCTCGCTGCTGATCGCGATGATCATCGGGGTCGGTGTCGGCATGCTGGTCTGGGATCGCCCGCTGCCGCGATCCACCGTGATCGCTGCCGCCGGAGTGGCACTCACCATCCCGTCCCTTGCGATGCTCGCCCTGCTCATTCCGACCTTCGGCCTCGGGTGGACTCCCACGATCATCGCCCTGGTGATGTATTCTCTGCTGCCGATCGTGCGCAACACGGTGGTCGGCCTGCGCGAGGTCGCCCCCGCCGTCATGGAGTCAGCGACGGGCATGGGAATGAACAAGTTCACTGTGCTCTTTCGGGTGCAGTTGCCGATCGCTTGGCCCATCATCCTCACCGGAGTGCGCGTGGCCGCGCAACTCACCATCGGAGTCGCAGCGATCGCGGCATATGTCGCTGGCCCGGGGCTTGGCACCTTCATCTTCCGGGGTCTCTCGTCGCTCGGCTCGGTCAACGCTCTCAACTTCGCTCTCACCGGAACTCTGGGAGTGGTACTCCTCGCGCTCATCGTCGACGCACTCTTCGTTGCCATCACCCGCTACTCCACGTCAAAGGGACTCCGTGCCTAAAACACCAGCCACCGCCATTCTGCAGATCGCCCGCAACACCAGCGGTGCCCGGATCGTGCTCGATCAGGTGACCAAGAGCTACGCCAACCAGCCGGTCGCGGCGGTGGAGAACTTCTCCATCGCGGCCGAGCCGGGCGAGCTCATCATGTTCGTCGGCCCGAGCGGCTGCGGCAAGACCACCACCATGAAGATGATCAACCGCATCATCGAGCCGACGAGCGGATCCATCTCGATCGACGGGCGCGACGTGCTCTCCCTCGATCCGCACGAGCTTCGTCGCCACATCGGTTACGTCATTCAGCAAATCGGACTCTTCCCGCACATGACCATCGCGGAGAACATCGCGGTCGTGCCGAAGCTGCTCGGCTGGACCAAGGAGAAGACGGCCGACCGGATCGACGAGCTTCTCACCACAGTCGAGCTCGATCCACGGGAATTCGCACACCGCTATCCCAAGCAACTCTCGGGTGGTCAGCAGCAGCGCGTGGGGGTGGCGCGGGCGCTCGCCGCCGACCCACCGGTGATGCTCATGGATGAGCCATTCGGCGCGACCGACCCGATCACTCGCGAGAAGCTGCAGGCCGAGTTTCTGCGGCTGCAGGAGACTCTGGGTAAGACGATCATCTTCGTCACCCATGACTTCGACGAGGCAGTGCGACTCGGCGATCGCATCGCAGTGCTGAGCGGGCGCAGCCAGATCGAGCAGTTCGACACGCCTGCCAACATCCTTGCGGCACCTGCCAACGACTATGTGGCCTCGTTCATCGGGCATGGGGCGGCGATCAAGCGGCTCACCCTCATCCCGGTGACCGAGGCGCGACTCGGCCCGGCAAGTGAATCCTCCGGCGGACCGGTCACCGTGCGGGCCACCGACAGCCTGCGCGACGCCCTCGACTCCCTCGTGCTCACCGGGCTTGGCGCCCTCACCGTTCTCGACTTCGACGGCGTTGCGATCGGCTCGATCAGCATGGAGCGGATCTCGGCTGTGCTCGGCGCGCAAGTCCCGTCGGCCCCGACCGGACTCCCGCCGGCAGCGGCAGACCGACCATGACCGCCGTCACTTCCCCGAACGCATCGACCGGGTACGCCGACGGGGTGCGCGAGCGGTTCTTCACGCCACGTCGCTTCGTCACCCCGCTGGTCGTCGTTATCGTGCTCGGAGTGCTCCTGTTCTGGCTGTCGAGCATTCAACTCGACTCCATCGAGAAGCGCACGCTCAACATCGACTACATCGTCAACCGCACACGTGAGCATCTCGGGCTCACGATCGTGGCATCCGCTCTCGTCGCCATTCTTGCCATTCCCACCGGAATCGCGCTCAGCCGCACGAAATCGCGGGTGGTGCGTGCACTCGTTCTCGGCATCGCCAACATCGGGCAGGCGACTCCGGCCATCGGAGTGATCATCCTGCTCGCCATCATCTGGCAGACCGGCTACAGCACCGCGCTCGTCGCTCTGGTGGTCTACTCATTTCTGCCCGTGCTGCGCAACACTCTCATCGGAATCCAGCAAGTGGATGAAAACGTGCGCGAATCCGCGCGCGGCATGGGGATGACGCCCAACCAGGTGCTGCGCCGTGTGGAGTTGCCACTGGCAGTACCGGTGATCCTGGCCGGGCTGCGCACCTCGCTGGTATTCTGCGTCGGCGTCGCCACAGTGGCCACCTTCATCAACGCCGGCGGTCTCGGCGACATGATCGTCAACGGACTCAAACTGCAGCGCTACCCCGTGTTGATCACCGGGGCCGTGCTGGTGGCCTGCATCGCCCTGCTCATCGACTGGGTCGCAAGCCTGGCCGAAGACCGACTGCGCCCGCGCGGTACCTGACTACACCCGACTTGTCATCCGACACAGCACCCAACACAGAAAGCACAAGGAGAAGTACATGAATAAACGCACCATCAGCCTGATTGCGGTCGCCGCCGTGGGCATCCTCGCCCTCAGCGCGTGCTCCGCAAGCACCGGGGGAGAGACGAAGACGTCCTCGTCCAAGAGCGACGAAGTCAAGGGACTCACCGGCACCATCGGGGCCAAAGACTTCTCGGAGCAGTACATCCTCGCCTACCTCACGAGCGAACTGCTCAACGCCCACGGCGCGAAGACCGAGGCCAACATCAAGGTCGTCGGCTCTGCCAACGTGCGCGCCGCGCTCGAGAGTGACAACTTCATGGGGTACTGGGAATACACGGGCACCTCGTGGATCAACTACAACAAGAACACCGCACCGGTGAAGGGTGAGGCCGCCCAGTTCGCCGCGACCAAAGCAGCGGATGCCAAGAACGGCATCGCCTGGCTAGACCCGGCTCCGCTCAACAACACCTACGCGTTCGCGATCCGTTCGGACAAGGCGAAGAAGCTTGGCATCACCTCGCTCAGTGACATTGCGAAGCTGCCCGCGAGCGAGCAGACCTTCTGCATTGAGAGCGAATTCTCAACCCGTGATGACGGCTGGCCGGGACTCAAGAAGGCCTACGGACTCACCGTGCCCGACTCGAGCGTGTCGATGCTCGACACCGGTGTCATCTATACAGCCACCCAGAAGGGCACCGACTGCAACTTCGGAGAGGTCTTCCAGACCGATGGCCGCATCAAGGCACTCGATCTCACCGTCATGAAGGACGACAAGGAGTACTTCCCCGTCTACCAGGGCGCCTTCACCGTGAAGCAGACGACGCTCGACAAGTACCCGGGCATCGCGAAGGTGATTGCGCTGATGGCAGGCAAGCTCACGACAGCCGAAATGCAGACACTCAACGCGCAGGCCGATGTCGATGGGGACGACCCGAAGACCATTGCCCAGAATTGGCTCAAGAAGCAGGGATTGATCTAAATGACCCAGGCCCTTCAAATCGGCGAGAGCTTTGTCGGCGACGGCGTCAATGCCGCTCACGTCAACACCGTTTTCGGCCACCGCGAGGGGCCAGCTGGGGTGGCGTGGGCTTCGGCCCTCGCCACCCCCAGCCAGGGGCACGTGCCCTTTGTCACCGTGCTGCGGCCATCGCTGCCGGTGAAACCACTCACCCTGTTCGTGACCAAGTCCGCCCCGGCTGGTGACGAACACGGGCTCCTTATCTGGGGTCCGGCACAGGCCGGTATCGCCGCTGGCGTCGCGGATGCTCTCGCCGACGCGGTGATCTCCCGCGAACAGGCCGACTCTCATGTGATCATCGCCGCCGTCTGGGTGAATCCGAAGGCGGATGACGCGGAGGCCGTCTTCGCCAACAACCGCCTCTCGGTTCGCACCGCACTCGAGAACGGAGCGCTCTCGCTCCCCGACACGGACGACGTGATAGCGGCCAGGAATTCCCCGGCCAACCCGTTTTTCACCCCGCAACCCCGCTCTGACTCACCGTCCCAAACCGTCGATTCCGGAAGCTCTGAATGAAGATCACGGCCATCCGCCTCACGCGAATGACCTTGCCGCTTGAACCCGCGTTCAACGCCGCCTGGGATCCGAATCCCCGGCGCCAGTTTCCTGCCACTCTCGTCACGGTGGAGACCGATGCGGGTATCGTCGGCATTGGTTCCGGCGACACGATGGACGGTTTCGAGGCCTATGAGCATTTGTTTCTCGGCACTGACCCGCTGCAGATCCTGAACCAAGTGCGGCGCATCGAGACCATCAACTTTCACGGCGGGCGGTACTGGCCCCTCGAAGTGGCACTCTGGGACATCATCGGCCAGGTTGCCGGACTGCCGGTGAGCGTGCTGTTCGGTGGCGCACGTGACCGGCTGCCGGCCTACGCATCCTGTGGCGAGCTGAAGGCGCCGGAGGCTCGTGCGCAGTCGGCTCTCGCCGCGAAGGCCAGAGGATTCCGTGCCATGAAGATTCGGATCTCCCGCGACGACGTTGCCGGCGGTATCGCTGCCGTTCGAGCGACCCGTGAGGCGGTCGGTGACGACTTCGACCTGATGGTGGACCTCAATCAGATGTGGCGGATGAGCGGCGATATCGCACCTGCTCTGCCCCTCGCCCGCGTGCAGAGGATTGCAGAAGAACTGCAGGAGCTTGCCGTTCTGTGGCTCGAGGAGCCGCTGCCGCAAGTTGATGTGGTCGGTGCGCAGAGGGTGCGCGCCCAGACCGGTATGCAGATTGCCGGCGGCGAAATGGTGCGCAGCATTGCCGAACTCGCCGCGCTGGTCGAAGCGGATGCCTACGACATCTACCAGCCGGATGTCGTACTGGCGGTTGGCATGTACCGGGCGCGACAGGTAGCCGAATCAGCGAACCTGCGCCACCGGCTCTTCACCCCGCACACCTGGACCAACGGGCTCGGACTGCTCGCCAACCTGCACGTGGCAGCCGGGGTGGATGCCGGCCCCTACCTCGAGTTTCCCTATGACCCGCCCGGGTGGACTCCCGACCGGCGCGACTTCTTCCTCGAGCCGATCGACATCGATGACACCGGATGCCTCGTGGTGCCGACGGCTCCCGGGCTCGGTGCCACAATCGACTGGGATGTTGTGAAAAGGTTCACCGTATGACCAACTGGGCGGCCCGCGCGGCCGCGCTCACACCCGAGACCCGCCTGTTCATCGACGGGCAATTTCGATCCGCCCTCGACGGCGCGACATTCGACACGATCGCCCCACGCGACGGCAGAGTGATCGCCGCCGTCAGCGCGGCCGGAGCAGCGGATGTCGACCTCGCCGTTCGGGCCGCTAATCGTGCTTTCGAATCGGGGGTCTGGTCTCGCGCCGACCGCCGCAAGCGGGCTCGCGTGCTGCTTCGGCTCAGCGAACTCATGCTCGAGGACCTCGACACACTTGCCCTTCTCGAATCCCTCGACTCCGGGCATCCGATCGGCGACGCTCGAAATGTGGATGTGCCGAACGCGGCCCGCACGATGCGGTGGTACGCCGAAGCAATCGACAAGATCTATGACGAGATCGCTCCAGCGCCGGAGAGCGCGCTTGCGCTGATCACCCGGGAGCCGCTCGGCGTGATCGGTGCGGTGGTGCCCTGGAACTATCCGCTCATCATCACCGCCTGGAAGATCGCCCCGGCACTCGCCGCGGGAAACTGCGTGGTGTTGAAGCCCGCAGAGCTCACGAGCCTCTCCGCGCTGCGTCTGGCCGAACTCGCCGCCCGTGCCGGACTTCCGGCCGGGGTGCTGAACGTCGTACCGGGACTCGGAGCGGTCGCGGGCGAAGCGCTGGGGCGGCATCCGCTTGTCGACAAGGTCACCTTCACCGGGTCGCCGGCGGTAGGCCGCCGGTTCCTCAGCTATTCGGGTGAGTCGAACGGCAAGCAGGTCGCGCTCGAACTCGGCGGCAAGTCGCCGCAGGTCGTGCTTGCGGATGTCGAGGACATCGCCGCCTGTGCCTCCGCGGTGGCCTGGGGCATCTTTTACAACGCCGGGCAGACCTGCCACGGAGGGAGCCGCCTCATCGTGGATGAGCGCGTGCACGATGATCTCGTCGCTGCGGTGATCGCGGTCGGGGAATCCCTCGTGCTCGGTGACCCGCTCGACGAATCAACGCAGATCGGCTCGATCGCCAGCGCGGTGCAGCTCCAGCGCGTGCTCGATTACACCGGCATCGCCCGTGCTGAGGGAGTCACCGTGCACGGCGGGCGCCGGGTACGCCCCGATGGACTTGCCGATGGCTTCTATGTGGAGCCGACGGTCTTCACCGGAGTGGACAATGCCGGACGCATCGGCCAGGAGGAGATCTTCGGACCGGCCCTCTCGGTGTCGAGCGTTCCTGGCGCGGCGGAAGCGGTTCGCGTCGCCAACGACAGCGCCTACGGACTTGCGGCCAGCGTCTGGACGCGGGATGTCACCACCGCACATCGGGTGGCACGCGAGCTGCGCGCCGGCACAGTGTGGATCAACACCTTTGACGTCGCCGATGTCATCACGCCGTTCGGCGGGTTCAAGAGTTCGGGCAGCGGACGCGATCGATCGCTGCACGCCTTCGACGCCTACACGGCCCTGAAAACCACCTGGATCAACCTGGGCAATTCGCCCCTGACCAACGATTGAGAATGCACGAACACATGAGCAGCACTTCACCGACACGCATCGGCTTCATCGGACTTGGCAACATGGGCTCAGGGATGACCCGCAACCTGCAGAAGGCGGGGTTCGACCTTGTCGTCAATGACATCCGCCGGGAATCCGCCGACCAACTGGTGGCAAATGGCGCAGAGTGGGCGACCACTCCGGCCGAGGTCGCTGCGGCGAGCGACGTTGTGATCACCATGCTGCCGACGCCCCGGCACGTGGAAACGGTTGTCAACGGACCCGCGGGCATCCTCGCGGGTATCGCCGACGGCGGCACGTGGGTCGACATGTCCACCTCGGTGCCGGAGGTGGCGCAGCGGGTGAGGGCCGAAAACCCGCATCGTGACCTTCACATTCTCGATGCCCCGGTTAGCGGTATGGCTGTCGGCGCTGCCTCCGGAATGCTGCAGATCTTCGTCGGAGGAGAGGAGGCGGATGTCGCGCGCCTCCGCCCGGTGTTCGAGGCGATGGGAGACCCGGAGCGCATCCTGCACGTGGGAGCGGCCGGCGCCGGCTACACCGTCAAACTCATGATCAACCAGCTCTGGTTCTCCCATCTCGTGGCGACCGCTGAGGTGCTCGCCATTGGGGTGAAGGCCGGTGTCGACCTTGCCGTTCTGCGTAATTCGCTCATCGCGAGCCCGGCGAACAGCAACTTCGTGCAAAACGATATGCTCTCGATCCTCGATCATGGTGACTACGACGAGGGCTTTGCAATCGCCCTCGCCTGCAAAGATCTCGGTCTCTCGATCGACCTCGCCCGGTCGGTCGGAGCACCCTCCGAGCTCAGCGCGCTCGTGGAACAGATCTATCGCCGTGCCCGTGCCCAGTACGGTGACCTCGCCGGGGAAATGACGCCGGTGAAGCTCTATGAAGACCTGATCGGCGTCAACCTCCGGCTCGAGAGAGTGCTTGTATGAGCGAACGTGCCTCTACGGGGTGCGCGCCACTACCGCGCACGCTCGATGACATCCAGCTCACCCTGGATCCCAAGCCCATCGCGCACTTCGGGCGCGGAACCGTTGTGCGGGTTGGGGCGATCACGGCGGCAACCGGCGCCACAACGGTGTTGGTGGTCACCGATCCGTTTCTTGCCGCCTCCCCGGTCGTCGCCCTCGTTCGTGCCTCCCTCGAGGGAGCCGGTTTAGCCGTGACCGTTTTCGGGGGAGTGACCCCGAACCCGACAACCACCTGTGTCGACGAGGGAAGCGACCTCGCCATGTCGATCGGTGCCGGTGCAATCGTCGCCGTCGGTGGCGGATCGTCGATGGATGCCGCAAAAGGCATATCTCTGGGAGCGGTGAACCCCCAGCGCGGAATCGAGCTGGACTACACGAGCACCTTCGCCCACCCTGCGCTGCCGGTCATCGCCATCCCCACGACCGCTGGCACCGGCGCAGAGGTGAATGCCTTCGGAGTGATCACCGACGTGCAGAGTCACCGCAAGTTCTACGTCGGTCACGACAGCGCACTCGCCAGGGCAGCGATCCTCGATCCGGACCTCACCGTCGGACTGCCCGCGAGTGCGACGGCCGCAACCGGAATGGATGCCCTCACGCACGCACTCGAGTCGTATCTCTCGGTGCGGGCGAATCCCTACAGTGACGGCATCGCCCTTCAGGTGATCTCGACCGTTGCCACCTTCCTGCCGCGCGCGGTGGCGGATGGTGCAGACATCGAAGCCAGGGCCGAGCTGCTGCTCGCCAGCCACATCGCCGGTGTGGGGTTCTCGCACACAGGACTCGGGCTTGTGCACGGGATCGCGCATCCGCTCGGCGGTCAGTTCAATATTCCGCACGGCCTCGCGCTGTGCATCGTGATCGAGGGGGTGTTGCGGTTCAATCTCTCGGCGCGACGGGAGCGTATCGCCCGTGTGGCTTTCGCCCTGGGTGTGGGCGACACCGCGGCATCCGTTGCCGAGAACGCTGAGGCGGCCATCACGGAGATTGCGGCGCTTGCGGCCCGGGTGGGAATGAACGGCCCACTCTCGAAATTTGGAGTCACTCTCGAGGCGTTGCCGTCACTTGCGGAGGACACTCTCGCTGACGCCGTCACCATCAATAACCCGATCAAGCCAACCGTCGATGACGTCATCGGCATTCTCACGGAGTCTCTATGACCATCACCCCAGCTATCGAAGCCGCCCTGCTCAGTCGAATCCCCACCGGTCTGTTCATCGGGGGTGAATTCCGCGCCGCGAGTGATGGCGGCACCTTCGACGTGCACGATCCGTCTACTGGAGGTGTGCTGCTGAGCATTGCGGATGCCACCCCGGCCGACGGCGCGGCGGCACTCGCTGCGGCCGATGCGGCCCAGCGGGACTGGTCACGCACCGCCCCGCGCACACGAGCCGAGATCCTGCGCACCGCCTTCGAGTTGCTCACTGCCCGGGCAGACGACTTCGCACTGCTGATGACGCTGGAGATGGGCAAGCCACTGGCCGAAGCCCGCGGTGAGGTGGCGTACGGTGCCGAGTTTCTGCGCTGGTTCTCGGAGGAGACGGCCCGCATCTCGGGGCGCTTCGCGACGGCACCGGATGGCAACAGCCGGCTGATGGTGACCCGCCGCGCGGTCGGCCCGTGCCTGTTCATCACCCCGTGGAACTTTCCGCTCGCGATGGCCACGCGCAAAATCGCTCCGGCGATCGCGGCCGGCTGCACGATGGTGCTGAAGCCCGCTGCCCTCACTCCGCTCACCGCTCTGTTCTTTGCGCAGCTTCTTCAGGAGGCCGGTCTCCCGGCCGGCGTGCTCAACCTGGTGCAGACCTCACGGGCCGGCGCGGTCACCGCCCCGCTCATCGCGGACTCCCGCCTGCGCAAGCTGTCGTTCACCGGGTCGACCGAGGTCGGACGCCGCCTGATCGCTGATGCCGCGCCGCAGGTGTTGCGCGTCTCGATGGAGCTCGGCGGCAACGCGCCGTTCCTCGTGTTCGCGGACGCCGATATCGACCGAGCCGTCGATGGGGCGATGATCGCCAAAATGCGAAACGGAGGTGAGGCCTGCACCGCGGCCAACCGGTTCCTGGTGCACGAATCCGTCGCCGCAGAGTTCACCGGCAAACTCATCGAGCGGATGCGCGCCCACACCGTCGCCCGCGGCACCGAGCCGCACTCGAAGATCGGTCCACTGGTGGATGAGGCCACCAGGCAGAAAGTGCATGAGCTCGTGACATCCGCCATCGAAGACGGCGCGACTCTCGCTCTTGGCGGATCTGCCGTCGACGGGCCGGGCTACTTCTATCTGCCCACTGTTCTCACCGATGTGCCGCCGCACGCTCGAATCCTGCATGAGGAGGTGTTCGGCCCGGTCGCACCTATTTCCACCTTTACGACCGAGGTCGAGGCCATCCGGCTCGCCAATGACACGGAGTTCGGGCTCGTGGCGTATGCCTACACGCGAGATCTCAATCGCACCCTGCGTCTGGCGGAGGAACTCGAGGTCGGCATGCTGGGCATCAACACCGGCATCGTGTCCAACCCGGCCGCGCCGTTCGGCGGTGTGAAACAGTCCGGACTCGGGCGTGAGGGGGGCTTCGAGGGTATCGACGAGTACCTGGAAACCCGATACGTGGGAATCGCGGATCCGTTCGTCGACGCCTGAGCGGTCGAATGCTGTGCCACTGTGCCGCTGTGCCACTGGTCCACTGTGCCGCTGGTCCACTGCGGTGCAGCGGTCGGGTGCTGGCATCGTCCCTGGTGATCTGAGTTGTCGGTTCACGGACCCTTCGGGTCCGGCATGTGTCGGTGACCCACCTCTGCCAGGCGGGACTTCGCGCGATCTACTTCGTCTAAGCCGTGAACCCGGCCGCGAACAACGGTCGCCACGCGCCTCATGATTGAGGCCGCAGTGCGACGCAGATGAAGCTTCCACCTGCGGGCCCTTTTGTGAGGTCGTGCGGGCCGCCTGTCGTTTAGTGATGGATCAGACAAAGCACATCCTTGTGTACTCCGACTCGCTCACGTGGGGGATTGTGCCCGGGACTCGGCGGCGACTCCATTCGACTCCCGGTGGTCAGGCGTCTTGCACAACGCGCTAAACGTCGGCGATCTGCGGATCCGCGTCACCGAAGACTGCCTCAACGGTCGTCGAACGGCGTTCGACGACCCGTACAAGCCGGGACGCAACGCGCTCGTGGGCATTAGTCAGGTCATCGAAGCGCAATCGCCCCTCGACGTCGTGATTCTCTTGCTCGGCACGAACGACTTCCAGTCAATGCATCCGCACAGTGCTTGGCATTCGGCGGCGGGTCTGGCCTCGGTAATCAACGCCGTGCGCACTGCCCCGACCGAGCCGGGGATGCCCGTACCACCGATCCTTCTAACCGCACCCCCGCAACTCGACGACCCTCGCGGCCCCATCGGCCCGAAGTTCGCCGGCGGGGATGTTGCCTCGCGCGGCCTCTCGGACGCGATACGGCAGGTTAGCGAGGACACCGGGTGTGCGTTTTTCGACGCCAACTCCGTCACCACGAGCAGCACCGTGGACGGGGTGCATCTGGATGCCGACCAGCATGAGATTCTCGGCCGCGTGCTCACCCCCGTAGTCGCGGACCTGCTGTAGCGGGTGTGAGCCTCGCCAGACAATTGCCGGTCTGTCGTGTCGTCGCGTGTGGGATTCCGTAGCCGATGGTTGAATTCCGCGAAGCGTGTATCGAAACGAAGGCAACGAGATCGTCTATTCGGGCCTTGTTTCGAAACGTCAACGTGGTCGGCTACTCAACGAGCGACCCTCTGTCAGGCGGCAAGGCAGTCGAAGGGTTCGGCGCCAGCCCATACGCAAAGCTGGTTTCGAACCCATCACTCCGCGACGTCTCAACCAGCGAGTTGCGCGACCCGCCCACCGACGAGGTGCAGTTCGTCGGCGTCCCACCGGCACCGCAACCAGCGGTCGTGGCTGGCGATGACGACAGCACCCGGGTATGTACCAAGGGCGTGCTCCAGTTCCCCGGCCAGCGCGAGGGACAAGTGGTTGGTCGGCTCGTCGAGCAGGAAGACGTGCGGAGGCTTCGCGATAATCAACGCGAGGGCCAGCCTCCGCTGTTGACCCACCGAAAGGAGTCCGACAGGACGGTCAATTTCCCACGGCGCGACCAGGCCGAGGCAAGCGAGTGGGGTTCGCGCACTACGCTCCTCACCGAGCACCTCCCGATACACCTCGCGGCCAGTCCGGCGCGGATCGGCGAATCGCACGTCCTGCTCCAACAAACCAATGCTGAGGCCACGTCGGGTGCCACGTACGCCTCCATCCAAAGCAAGCCGGCCGGACAGGGCTCCGAGCAGCGTCGACTTGCCCGAACCATTGGGACCGGTGACGAGCAGGCGCTGTCCCGCCCGTATCGCCAGCGACTCGATCGCCAAGCGGTCGCCGACCGTCACCGCACTCAGCTGGACGAGTGGCCCTGAGTCGTCCGCCGCCGAGAACCCATGCGGGATGCCGCCGAAATCGAGCGGCGCCCGTGGTTTTCGCACCTGGATTGCGTCCAACTCGTCGAACCGCCTCCGGGTGTTCTGTACCCGCCGACTCACTTGCTTGTGGATGCGGCCAGTCTTTAAGTTATAGCCCATCTTCTCGTGGTCGCTCGGCGGTTTGAAATTGGTCACCCGACGCGACGTGACCGCAACTCCGTACCTCAGATCTCTCAGCTGCTGTTGTTCGGTCTCGTATTGCTCTGCCCGGCGGTCGCGTTCCGCGGCCTTCTCAGTCAAGTACGACGAATAGACAGGGCCGGCAACGCCCGTACCCACGCCGATCCTTCGGGGCAGGGTGGTGCGGCCGGGGTCGAGGTCGACGAGGTCGGTCGCCGTGGCGTCAAGGAACGCGCGATCGTGGCTGGCGAAGATCACCGGCCCACTCCAATCGCGGAGGGTCTGCTCAAGGAACACGGCGGCCTCGTCATCGAGGTGGTTGGTCGGCTCGTCAAGCACCAACGCCTCCGGCTTCGCCAGCAGGAGGCCGGCGAGCGCTACGCGGGCACGCTCTCCTCCGGAGATCCCGTCGAGACGGCGCGACTCCTCGACGTCCGCTAGGCCGAGGCCTGCGATCACCGACGCCCGACGCGCATCGACTGACCAGACCTGGGCCGCCTCCGCGGCGGCAAGTGCGCGACTGTAATGTTCACAGGCAGTGGTGTCGTCAGACGCCGCACCATGGTTGCGGGCAAGGCTGGACGCGGCATCTGCGAGTTGCTGCTCGATGGCGCGCACGTCGGCGAGGGCATGCTCGATAAGGTCATCGACTGTGTTGGTGGGCTCGAACGGCACCTCCTGCCAGAGCAGACCGGTGCGCGCCGGGCGCTGCACGGTACCGCTGTCTGCCTCTTCGACTCCGGCGAGAAGTCGAAGCAGGGTCGACTTCCCGACGCCGTTCTCGCCGATCAAACCAATGCGTGCGCGCGGATTGACCGTGATGCTGAGGCCATCGATGATGATGCGGGTGCCGTAGGCCCTGGTCAGGTCGACAGCGCGGATATAGATCTCTGCCATGGGAATCCCTTGTCGCGGATGCGATGACCATCGGGCAAAGCCTCAGACGTGGTCCTGAAAAGGAATTAAAACTTCATAGTGAGGCCAGCTCAGCAAACGCATACCCTAAACTTCCGCTGCGATCGCAGCCAACACTATGAACCGCCCATTGACATGGGCTCCACTCCATCAGGCGTTACCTCGCCAAAGGGGATCACGTGCCGATGCCGCGCTTGCCGCATCATGACGACCCATTGCAAGATCGCCCACCTTGGTCTCCCTTGGTCCCGTTGTGTTCGCGGACCGTTTGTTCATCTGTGATCCAGTCGACTCGGGCGTACTCAACAGGGTTGGCGTCCCCGACAGTGATGCACGACTGATTTTTGACGGCGTGGACAGTGTTATCTCAGCGCACTTCGCGTCGGACCACGCGCACGGCGCCCAAGATCAGAGGCAGAAGCACCCACACCCCAATCGAGACTGTGATGCGTACCAGGTCATCGTTGGTGACGCGGCCATCGAGTAGTGGTGTCGTGGTGGTGCCGATGTCGAACCACGCGGCGATGGCGGCTCCGGTCTTGCTGGAGACGGCAATGAGGCTCCAAGCCATGGCACTCGTGGCGACGAAAATGATCGCCGCGGGGGCGTTGAGGATTAATGTGCCGAGTGCGACCCCACTGAGCACGAGTATCACGTTGACCGAAAACCAGCCTGCTGTGGCCGCCGGATCGAAAGTCCAGTCGGCGGTGACACCCCGCGCCGCGGAGACTGCCCCGGTGATGACGAAGGCAACCCCGACCAGTACGGCGCAGGTCAGCGCAGTCGCGATTACCGGGGGAAACAGTTTCGACGCGACGATGCGCACACGCCGAGGTTCGAGAGCGAATGTTGTCGAGGCGGTACCGTGGCTCCATTCGCTGGTTACCGCAAGTATTCCCATAGCCGGAAGGAGAATCGACAGAACCGCCCCGGAGATCATGATCACACCTTGCACTGTTGGCTCCATGAACCAGGCATATCCGATCATGATGCCGACTGTGAGCACGATCGTCACGTCCGTGAGTACCTGCCCGACGAGGGTGTCGAAGAACTTGCGGGTCTCGACGTTGATGAGGCGGTGGAACGGGATGGACGAGCTATCGAGCCGAATGGCCGGCGCTGAGGAGACGGTTTGGGAGATCATGCTGCGCTCCGATCGGTTGGGGTGGTGAGCTGGAAATAGAGGTGCTCGAGGTCGCGCCCGGCGGCGAGTTCGCGCGTGGAGCCGGCGGCGAGCACCCGACCGCTGCCGATCATCACGATCCGGTCGGCCACCTGCTCGACCTCGTGCAAAAGGTGTGAGCTGAGCAATACGGCGCAGCCGTCATCGGCGAGGGACCGGACGAGGGTGCGCAGCCAAGCGATGCCCTGCGGGTCGAGTCCGTTGGCTGGTTCGTCCAGGACGAGCACGCGGGGCTCGCCAAGCAGTGCCTGGGCAATGCCGAGACGCTGCCGCATACCGAGCGAGTACCCGCGCACGCGAGTCGTACTCTCTCGCCTGGTGAGTCCGACTCGGTCGAGCACCTCGTCGACATGGGGAATGGGCACCCCCATCATCCTTGCTGCCAGTCGGAGCGTTTCCCGGCCGGTCCGTCCCGGGTGAACGGCTCCCGCATCGAGCAGACTGCCGACGTGGCGACCCGGATTGTGAAGCTTGGCGTATCGGGAACCAAGGACTGTCGCGGTACCAGAGGTCGCTCGGGCGTGGCCGAGGAGAATTCGCATCGCCGTTGTTTTGCCAGCCCCGTTAGGGCCGAGGAATCCCGTGACCGAGCCCGGTGGCACCGTGAAAGTGACATCGTCTAGGGCAGTGCGGCCTCGGTAACGCTTGGTGATTCTGCTGAATTCGATCATGAAGTCAGTTCATCCCACCACCGGCCACCGCACATCGGGCAGAGGTCGAAACGTGATAGCCGTCCGGTGCGATGTTTGGGGTACATCGTCGACATCTGTCGATGCTGAAGTAGACAAAGGTTACAGAACCGAGACGCGAGAGACCCATAAGCTCGAAACATGGACCGGCCGAAGTGGATGCGCGCCACTCCGTACGTCTGCGCACTTCTAGTTACGGGATTCTTCACCACCATCCTCGTCTGGATCGCCGTGACCGAGCCCGAACGCCGATGGTGGGTGGCCGGCGATCTCGTTGTCGGCATCGGGGGACTGGTTCTCCTCCGAGTCCGACACCGCGCACCATTCGCTGTCGCGCTCATCACCGCCGCAGCGACACTCATGTCAACCACCGTCATCGGGCCAGCCTTCGTCGCCTACGTTTCTCTCACGACGCACCGCCGCTGGGGCCGCATCGTGCTGGCCGCGCTCCTGCTCTGGACCGCCACCGCTGTCTATTCCAGCGGTGATGGCATCACCCAGCAACTCATTCTCGCTGTCTCGACGACGACATTGTCGATCATCGCGCTGACCGTTGCAGGCCTCTACCTGCGGAGCCGCCGAGATCTCGAGACTGAGCGCGCAGAACGGCATGCGGAGGAACAACGCCGCCAACTCGAACAGCTGGAGCAGGCCCGGCTGAACGAACGAGCCCGCATCGCCCGCGAGATGCACGACGTGCTGGCCCATCGCATCTCGCTGCTCTCCCTGCACGCGGGAGCGCTCGCGCATCGGACCGACCTCACCGCCGAGGACGTGCGTGCGGCCGCGACGGTGATCCACGAAAGCGCGCACCAAGCCCTTACCGAGTTGCGCGCAACCCTCGGCAGCCTTCGTGACACTTCGTCGACCGCGCCACCGCAACCATCATGGACAGAACTTCCCGCGCTCCTCGACGAAGTTCGCGAGGCCGGCCAGAGCGTCGAAGTCAGCGACGAGGTGACCGGCGTTGCGCAGTTACCTGCCCAGATCGGGCGCCACGCCTACCGCATCGTACAAGAGGCCCTCACGAACGCACGCAAACATGCACCAGGGGCGCGTGTCGAGGTGCTGATGCGCGGGCGACCGGGGCGTGAACTTCACCTGCGCATCAGCAACACGCTAACCCTGGGCCGAGTCGATCCTTCGTCCGGTGGCCTCGGACTGATCGGCCTGACCGAACGAGTAAATATGGTGAGCGGTACCCTGACGAACCGTGTCGCGAATGGACGGTTCATCCTCGATGCGACACTTCCCTGGGAGATGCCCTCGTGATCCGTTTGGCGATCGTGGACGACGACGCGCTGGTGCGCACCGGGTTACGGCTCATCCTCGGTGGTGAAGCCGATATCCAGATCGTTGCCGAGGCGGCCAACGGCGTTGAGGCAGAAAAATTCGCGGATGGCGTCGACGTGATGTTGATGGACATCCGCATGCCGGTACAAGACGGTCTCGCCACGACAGAGAAGCTCATGGCGCACCCCACAGCGCCGGCCGTCATCGTCCTGACCACGTTCGAAGCGGACGACCTCGTCCTTCGCGCTCTGGGTGCCGGGGCCGCCGGTTTTCTCCTGAAAGACACGTCTCCTGCACGGCTAATCGAAGCAATCCACGCCGTCGCAGCCGGCGAACCGATGCTGTCACCGGCGATCACACGCCGGTTGATTGCCGCGGCCATCAGTCCCGCCGCGGCCACTCCGATGGACTCCGCAGCGTCAGCATCACTCGCCACGCTCACCGACCGCGAACGCGAAGTCGCTATTGAGGTCGCACGCGGACTGCCGAACGCGGAAATAGCCACCCGCCTATTCATGAGCGTCGCGACGGTGAAGGCGACGGTCACACGCATTTTTCAGAAGATCGATACCGCCAACCGCGTGCAACTGGCCATAAAAGTGCGTGACGCAGGACTGCTCTGATCCCCATCAGATTCATCCTGTGCGTGAGAGGTGGTTCCCAGTTACTCAGCGAGGGACGCAGTCCCCTGTCCCGCAACGGGCTCGGCCTACAGGCGCTGCGAGCGTGCTGTGGAGTCCGTCGCTGATGGCGCTCGAAGCTGAGATGCGAGGCTGGGTAAATGAATGCGCACAGTGGTTCAAAGTCGCAGAAACTGTGGTTCGAAGTTACCGGTGATGGTGTGCCTTTGGTACTGATGCATCCAGGGGCGCTGATTTTCGAACTTTCGGCCCCGTCGTGGAGCCGCTGATCGGGACCTATCGGCTCATCACCCCGGATCAGCGAGGCCGCGGTCGAACTCGAGACATGCCGGGCCCAATCTCGCACGAGATCATGGCCGAGGACTACATCTCCTTGCTTGATGAGCAGCTTGGTGAGCCCGTTCACTTGCTCGGCTACAGCGACGGCGCCGTTGTCGCGCTATTCGTGGCGCTGAAGCGGCCAGACCTCGTCACAGACCCCGTTGTCGTCTCCGGGGTGTATCACCGCGACGGATGGGCCCCGGGCGTTCTTGACACCGAGGTCCCGGAGTTCATGATTGATTCCTATGCAGAGGTGTCACCGGACGGGCGAGCACACTTCACCGTTGTCGCGGTAAAGCTCACTCAGATGCGTTCCACGCAACCTGCAATCACCGAGAGGGAGCTTGCGGATGTCTCGTGCCCGACCCTTGTGCTCATCGGTGACGACGACGAGGTGCTGCTCGAGCACGCTGTCTCCTTCTACCGGGCTCTACCCCAGGGCGAGCTCGCTGTCGTTCCGCACGCCTCGCATGGTGTGCTCGTTGAGAAGCCCGAACTTTGCAGCTCGATGATCACCGCGTTTCACGGCTCCGACAAGCCCGCGACATACGCGCCGATACAACGGGCAAACTGAAACGCGGACACCGGCTAGCTCGTTGACGTCCCATCGAGGGTTGGTCTGCGGGCGGGGCTGTGCGGAATGTCAGCGCCAAGCGCCGGGTCATGCTATATTTGTATAGCATCCTGAGGAGGGTCCCATGCCGCAAATCAACCTCCGCGTAGACGAGGAAACTGAGCAGCGTCTGCAGTACTTGTCTGCACGTACTGGGCGGTCGAAAACGTTCTATGCGACCGAAGCACTGACACAGTATTTGGACGAGAATGAGGACTACTTCCTGGCGAAAGATGCGCTGGAGGAATTCACTCAGTCCAACGACGATGCGATTGATCTTGCTGACGTGGTCTGGCCTGTGTGAGCTACGCGATCAGGCTCACGCCGAACGCAGCAAAACAGATCAGGAAACTTGATCCGACGGCAGCGAAGCGAATCCGTAGTTTTCTTGAACAAAAACTCGCTCAGCTAGACAATCCGCGCTTGCTCGGCAAGAAGCTTGTGAACGAGGAATTCTGGCGTTATCGTGTGGGCGACTATCGGATCCTCACAAACATTGACGATGACCAGATTCTGATTCTCATTGTTGAAGTTGCGCACCGCCGCGAGGTCTACAACACTCTCTAAATCCGGAAGCAGCACACGAGGCCGCTGGCGACGAGACACTCAGTCCAGTCTCGTTCTCAGGCCGCCGTTCCCGCTGGCGAGGATTCCGCCGGGGTCATTGCACGCAGTGTGCAAAGGGCCCGACTGACACAGGCCATCACAGCAGTAGACGCCGACGCGACGCACCCCAAGCTACAGAGCGGCGTGCTTGCGGCTCAGCTCGACGTAATGTGCCGCGTTTGCGGTGACATGCGCCACTTCGGCATCCGTTAATTCGCGACGCACCTTGGCTGGCACTCCAGCGACGAGCGACCTGGGTGGGATGGCTGTGCCCTCGAGCACGACGGCTCCCGCAGCCACGAGAGAGCCGGCACCGATCACCGCGCCGTTGAGCACCGTTGCGCTCATGCCGATCAGGCAGTCGTCCTCGATGATGCAGCCGTGCAGCACTGCGGAATGACCGACACTCACCCGCTCACCGACGATGGTCGGCATACCGTGGTCGCAGTGCACCGCGACGTTGTCTTGCAGATTGCTCCCCGCTCCGATCGAGATCGAGTCCGTGTCGGCGCGAAGCACCGCGCCGTAGAACACGCTCGAATTGGCGGCGAGGGCCACCTGTCCGATGAGCGTGGCATTCGGGGCGACCCAGGCGGCGGCGTCGATTGCGGGCGTGTGGCCATCGAATGGCAAGACCAGTGACATCCCCTCAGGCTAGCGCCGCAGCCCGGCAGAACAATAGAGTCCGGCAGGGTGTGCCGTCAGGTGAACAGCGCCTCCACCTGCTCTGCGAGAGCATCGTCGAAGTCCATCGACGCAGCATCCGTCACAGCGTCCCAGTGCTCGGTACGTCGCGGCGACACGATTGTGGCGGTGACCTGTGGATGCCGGCGCAGCCAGCCCAGCGCCAGGGCCGCGATGTCCACCTCACGTTCCCGCGCGAGTGGCAGGAGCCCGGCTACCCGGGCCAGATTCGGCAGCGTGAACGACGCGGCGTACATCGCGGGGGCGAGTGCGAGCCGGCTGCCGGGCGCAGGATCGGGCAGCTCTTCGGGATCGTCAGTGAGATACCGCGCGGAGAGGATGCCCCCGGCCAGCGCCGAGTGCGCCACGAACCCGACACCCTCCTCGACGAGCAGCGGCAGCAGGTCTCGCTCCACCGAGCGGGCGACGAGGCTCAGCTCGGACTGCACCCAGCCCGGTCGGGGGAGCCCTGCGCGGTCGGCAGCGAGCAGCCACGCTTCGACCTCGCGAACCGAGCCGGTCGAGCATCCCCAGGCCCGGATCTGTTCGGTATCGATGGCGGCAGCGAACGCGGTGATCGTCTCCTCGAGCGGTGTGCGCTCGTCGAATCCGTGGGCGAGGTACAGGTCGAGCGAGCCGAGGCGTGACCGGCTGAGGGCGAGCTGCCGTTCGATGTGATCGGCGGCGAGCGAGATGGTCTCCTGGCCACGCTCCACCACATTGCCGACCTTCGTCGAGACGAGCACATCGGATCGTTCGCGCTCTTCCCGCCAGCGCCCGATCACTCGTTCGCTTTCGCCGCCCGCGAATGAATTGGCGGTATCGAGCACCCGGATGCCGACCTCGTGGGCCTCATCGAGTCGCTCGAGTGCCTCATCCGTCTTCATCCCGAGCCCAATGCGCGAGGGCGCCGAACCGATTCCGCCGATGGCCGCACCGCCGAAGAAGAACTCGCTGACCTCGATGCCGGTCGAGCCGAGCGGAACCGAGCGAAGTGCGGAGACAGGCATCCCTGCAGCCTAGATGGCGGACATGGCGAGTCGGCGCCTCCTCAGCGCAGCTCGGGTAACAGCGCCGCCACCTCCTCGAGCACGGACTCGTCGCCGGCATAGATGCCGCCCTCCCGTGGCCAGTGGGCGATGACATCCGTGAATCCGAGAGCTGCCGCTCGCGCAACAACGTCTTCGAAGGCGCCGACGCTGGAAAGCGAGTACAAGCCACCCGAGTCGATGGACAAATAGCGATCGATGGATGCCGCTTCCCGTCCCGCGCGCTCGGCCGCGTCATCCAGCCGCCCGGCGAGTGCGGCGACCGACTGCCACCACTGATCCCCGGCGAGTCCGTCTCCTCCCGTGCTCACCCAGCCCTGGCCGAATCGTGCTGCCAGATCGAGCCCCTTCGGGCCGTTCGCCGCGACCACGAATGGCATTCGCGGCAGTTGTGCCGGCATCCCGACCATGCGCGCCTCGTGGGCCGTGAACCATTCGCCGGAATGCGAGATCGGGCCGTCATGCTCGAATCGCAATAGCCCATCGAGCTGCTCAACAAACTCGGTGAACCGGGCATGCCGCTCGCGGGCAGTGAGCTCGGGTTGGCCGAGCACAGACGCGTCAAAGCCGGTGCCGCCCGACCCGACCCCCAGAATGAAACGACCACCGGCGATGTCATCGAGAGTCGCGACATCCTTTGCGAAGGTCACCGGATGCCGAAAGTTCGGCGACGACACGAAGGTGCCGAGACGGATGCGCGAGGTCACGGTCGCCGCGGCGGTCAGGGTGGGGATGGTGGCGCCCCATGGCTCATCGGCGAGGGTGCGCCAGGAGAGGTGGTCGTAGGTCCAGGCGTGGTCGAAGCCAAGCTCCTCCGCCCTGGCCCAGGTTCGACGTGCCGTTGCCCAGGGCTGCTGGGGCAGGATCGTGATTCCAAAGCGCATGTGCGCCAGCATAGGTCGGGCCTGTGACCGGGTTAAACTGATCGCACAATGGCCACATTCTCGAATCTCACTGACCGCCTCGCGGACACCTTCAAAAACCTGCGCGGCAAGGGCAAGCTCAGTGCAGCGGATGTCGACGGCACCGTTCGCGAGATCCGTCGTGCCCTGCTTGACGCCGACGTCGCGCTCGAGGTCGTCAAAGACTTCACCAGCCGCGTTCGCGATCGCGCCCTCGGTGATGAGGTCTCGAAGGCACTCAACCCCGCCCAGCAGGTGGTGCAGATCGTCAACGACGAGCTCGTGACTATCCTCGGCGGCGAGGCACGCCGCATCCAGTTCGCCAAGACGGCACCGACCGTGATCATGCTCGCCGGCCTGCAGGGTGCGGGCAAGACGACGCTCGCCGGCAAACTCGCCAAGTGGCTCGCGGGCCAGAACCACACCCCGTTGCTCGTTGCGGCTGACCTTCAGCGACCGAACGCGGTCACCCAGCTGAAGGTTGTCGCCGAGCAGGCCGGCGTTGTGGTCTACGCGCCGGAACCCGGCAATGTGGGAGCCGAGGATGCTACGCCGAAGTCGTTCTTCTCCGGCGCCGCGAACCCGGTGAAGGTCGCAAAAGACGGCGTGAAGTTCGCCAGGGACAAACAATATGACGTCGTCATCGTCGACACAGCTGGTCGCCTCGGCGTCGACGCGGACCTCATGAAGCAGGCCTCTGATATCCGCCGGGCGATCGATCCCGACGAGGTCTTCTTCGTGATCGACGCGATGATCGGACAGGATGCCGTCGCCACCGCGAAGGCCTTCCAGGAGGGGGTCGACTTCACGGCCGTCGTGCTCACCAAACTGGATGGCGACGCGCGCGGCGGGGCCGCGCTCTCTGTGGCATCCGTCACCGGGCGCCCGATCATCTTCGCCTCGACCGGCGAGTCGCTCGACGACTTCGAGCCCTTCTATCCCGACCGCATGGCCAGCCGGATTCTTGATCTCGGAGACATCCTCACCCTGATCGAGACGGCGCAGAAGACCTTCGACGAGGAGGAGTCGCGCAAGGTCGCCGAGAAGTTCATGACCGACAGCTTCACGCTGGAGGACTTCCTCAGCCAGATGCAGCAGCTCAAGAACATGGGCTCGATCAAGAACATGCTCGGCATGCTTCCCGGCGCGAAGGGCATGCGCCAGCAGCTCGACAACTTCGACGAGTCGGAGATCACGCGCACGGAGGCGATCATCCAGTCGATGACGATCGGCGAACGCCGCCAGCCCAAGGTGCTCAATGGATCGCGTCGCGTGCGCATTGCCCGCGGATCCGGAACGACCGTCACCGAGGTCAACGCCCTCGTCAACCGGTTCGAACAGGCCGCCAAGATGATGAAGACCGTTGCCAAGGGCGGAATGCCGCAGGTTCCCGGCATGGGACCGATTCCCGGAGCCAAATTCGGTGGGCCGAAGAAGCTGCAGGCGAAGAAGGGATCGAAGTCGGGAAACCCGGCCAAGCGGGCCGCGGAGAACGCGGCTCTCGCGTCGGGTGCCAAGCCATCCACGGGGGCTACCGGATCAGGGTTCGGACTCGGCGGAAGTGCCGGCAAGCCTGGCCCATCCGAGGAGGAGCTTGCGAGTCTTCAGAAAATGCTCGGCCGCGGCTGACCGAGTGCGGCTGACCGAGTGCGGCTGACCGCGTGCGGCTGACCGCGTGCGGCTGGCCGACTGATGGCTGGCCGACGAACGGCGGAGGAATCCCCACACCGGGCCAGTACGGTCTTCCGGGGTCGGCGTGCCAGCCCGGAAAGACCGGATACGCCCGGAAAGGCGTGCACAACGGAAAGTGCCTGACAACGCCATCACAGGCACAACCGGCACACTCGGCAGCCGAGGAGACCCCCTCACATCGACATAGGCTTGGCCAATGACTGACGACATGATCCGTTCTGTCCGACTCGGTGTGCAGATCGCGCCACAGCACGCACCGTACGAAAAGATTCGGGATACGGCAGCCGAGTTGGAGGCACTCGGCGCTGACATCCTCTTCAACTGGGATCATTTTTATCCGCTTTCCGGCGAACCGGATGGCCTGCATTTCGAGTCGTGGACCATGCTCGCCGCGCTTGCCGAACAGACCTCTCGTGTGGAGCTCGGTGCGCTGGTCAACTGCAACAGCTACCGCAATGCGAACCTGCAGGCCGACATGGCCCGCACCATCGATCACATCAGCGCACACGGCACCGGGACCGGTCGTTTTATCTTTGGAACCGGTTCCGGATGGTTCGAGCGCGACTACGACGAGTACGGGTATGAATTCGGCACGATCGGACAGCGCCTGGATACCCTCGCTACCAACCTCCCGATTATTCAGGAGCGCTGGGGCGTACTCAATCCACCGCCCACCCGTCACATACCGGTGCTCATCGGCGGTGGTGGGGAAAAGAAAACGCTCCGAATCGTGGCCGAACATGCGGATATCTGGCACTCGTTTAGCGACCCTGAGACGCTGCAGCGCAAGCTCGGAATCCTCGCCGAACACGGGGAGGCGGTCGGCCGTGATGTCTCCCAAATCGAGATCTCGACCGAACTGCGCGGGCGCACGCCCCACGAGGCTGACGAACTTCACGCCCTCGGTACGACTCTGTTCACGCTCGGCCTCAGCGGCCCGCACTACGACCTCGCCCCAGTGCACGACTGGCTGGCCTGGCGCGACTCGAAGAACGCTTGACGTCGACGTCGCTCTAGCAGGGCTCTGGCAGGCGTGTGGCAGAGGTGCAGCAGGCGTGTCGCAGGGGTGCGGCATACCATAGGCTGAGCCAATGACCCTCCTCACCGCTGTGGAGTCAGCTGCCGCAGTGCGCGCCGGCACGATCACCGCCGTCGATGCAACCCGTGCTGCGCTCGCCCGAATCGAGGGCGGATCCCGCCTCGGCGCATTTCAGCTGGTTCGCGCAGAGAAGGCACTCGCCGAGGCGGCGGAAGTCGATGCCCGTGCCGACCGTTCGACGCTTCTGCTCGCGGGCGTTCCGATCGCCATCAAGGACAACATCCCGGTGGCGGGCGAGCCGATGCGTGACGGATCGGCAGCAACCAGTTCCGCCCCACAGGGCGCGGACCATGAGATTGTCTTGCGCCTGCGGGCGGCCGGCGCGATCGTCGTCGGCATCACCCGGGTGCCGGAACTCTGCGTGTTCGGCACCACGGATTCCGTTTATGGCACCACGCGGAACCCCTGGAACGAGGCGCGCACCCCCGGCGGCTCGTCCGGTGGTTCTGCTGCCGCCGTTGCCTCCGGTCAGGTGCCCGTCGCCCACGGCAACGACGGGATGGGGTCGGTACGTATTCCCGCCGCTAATTGCGGCCTGTTCGGAATCAAGCCGGGGAGCGGACTCGTGCCGCAGGACATCGGCGTCGATGCCTGGCTCGGTATGAGCGAGAACGGACCGCTTGCGACGACGGTTGCGGATGCCGCCCTGCTGCTCTCAGTGATGGCGGGACGCCCGGAGCTGGCCACTCCTGCCGAGCCGTCCCAGCCGCTGCGCATCGCAATCGCGGCGGGGGAGCCCTCCCCGCTCGTGTCCCTCGACGCCGAGTGGCGGCGCGGACTCACGGAGACGGCTGACGCACTCCGGGCCGCAGGACACAACGTCAGCGAGGTGACCTTTCCCTACGATCCCAACCCGGCCCCGTTGCTTGCCCGCTGGTTCGCGGGCACGGCGACCGATGCCGAGACGCTTGACACCGCGACGCTGGAGCGGCGAGTGCGGGTGCACGCGCGGCTTGGACGGCTCGCCCGCCGGGCGGGGCTGGTGACGGATGCCCCGGTCGATCGGCTCCGCGCCCGGGTGCATGCCTTCTTCGCCGACTACGACCTGCTGCTCACGCCCACCCTCGCGCAGCCGGGTCCGCTGGCTGAGAACTGGCACGAACGCGGCTGGTGGGCAAATATCGTGTCGAACATCCGCTACGCACCCTATCCGTCGACCTGGAATCTGCTCGGCTGGCCGGCAGCGAGCATCCCGGCCGGGTGGCATGCGACGGCGCAGGTGCCTCTTGCGGTGCAGATCGTCGCGGAGCCGCGGCCCGACGGCGCCGGCGAAGCGCTCATCTTGTCTCTCGCTACCCATCTCGAGCGGCTGCGCCCGTGGCCACGGGTGGCCCCCGGATTCGCTGATTAGCGAGGCCGGACCGCCATCCCTCGGCCCACCGTGCGCGGATCGCGGGCAGGGCATGGTCCGCGGTCTCGGAGCGCCGCCCGCTATGGATAGCCTGAGCATATGACGCGAACCCCCATTGTCGGAGAGCAGTCGCGGGGTGCTGACCCGGTTGTGCCGCGACTCAGTACGTCGGTGCTGATAGCGATTGTCGTCACCTTGCTTGCCTGGTCGAGCGCGTTCATCGTGATTCGTGGAGTCGCGCCACACTTTGCCGGGGGTTCCCTCGCGCTTGCCCGCTTGCTTGTGGGCACGGTCGTACTGTCGCTGCTTCTGATCGGGCGTCGCTGGGTACGCCCGACTGGGCGGGAGTGGCTGCTGATCGTGGTGTTCGGGCTCTCCTGGTTCGCCGCGTACAACGTGGGTCTTAACATCGCCGAGCAGTCTCTGGACGCGGGAACGACGGCGATGATTGTGGGAATCGGACCAGTGCTCATCGCCCTGGGAGCCGGCGTATTTCTCGGTGATGGAATCCCCAGATGGCTGGCCATTGGGGCAAGCGTCGCCTTCCTCGGCGTGGTGCTGATCGGCATTTCGAGCGGTATTACCCGAATCGGCGATGGCGCAGGTGTCACCTGGGCGATCATCGCCGCGATCACCTATGCGATCGGGGTGATCGCCCAAAAGCCGGTCTTGCGCAGATTGCCGAACCGCCAGGTCACCTTTCTGGGCTGTGCGGTCGGAGCTATCGCCTGCCTGCCATTCGCGGGCACTCTCATCCACGATCTCGCACAGGCGCCCGTGGCCAGCATCCTCGGGGCTGTCTACCTCGGTGTCGTGCCGACGGCAATCGCCTTCAGCACCTGGGCATTCGCCCTCTCGCGGATGTCTGCAGGTCCCCTTGCAGTGACGACCTACATCGTGCCGACGCTTGTCGTTATCGAGGCATACCTCTTCTTCCGGGAGGTGCCGGCCCCCGTCGCGGTGGTCGGCGGAGTCGTCTGCCTCGTGGGCGTCGCACTGTCGCGCAAGCGCTCCCAGGCACGCCGCACAGCGGTTGGTTCCTCAAACCCAAGAAACCTGCAAGAATGATTAGTCGAGACTCATGCTGTTCGACCCTCTATTCCAACGGCATCGTCTCCCATTAGAGCTTTTCTGCCGAGTGTGCACCCCACGCTCACGGCAAGCAGTTCGACCTCAAAAATCATCTCTGGAGAATTGTGGCTGTAAAAATCCGTTTGAAGCGCATGGGCAAGATCCGCGCTCCTTACTACCGAATCGTTGTCGCCGACTCACACACCAAGCGTGATGGTCGTGTCATCGAAGAGATCGGCAAGTATCATCCCACCGAGGAGCCCTCGTTCATCGAGGTCGACTCGGCCCGCGCGCAGTACTGGCTCGGAGTCGGTGCGCAGCCGACCGAGCAGGTCGCCGCCATCCTCAAGCTCACCGGTGACTGGGGGATCTTCAAGGGTGACAAAAACGCGGTCAGCACCGTGAAGACCAAGGAATCCAAGGTCGATTTCGTGGCCGACGAGAAGAAGAAGCCGGTACTCAAGCCGAAGGCCGTCGCGCCCGCACCCAAGGTCGAAGCAGCTGTGGTCGAGGCACCGGCCGAAGCATCCGCCGACGCAGTCGTTGACGCACCTGTTGACGCAGCCGCAGCCGATGTGGCAACCGAGGCTGACGCCGAGGCCGCCACCGCCGACAAGGCCTAGTCAATGCTCGCAGCCGCCCTCGAACATCTCGTCAAGGGGATCGTCGATCACCCCGACGAGGTTCAGGTCGTCGTCAAGAACTCACCGCGCGGCGAAGTCCTCGAGGTGCGAGTGCACCCCGAGGATCTCGGCCGGGTTATCGGTCGCGCTGGTCGCACCGCGAAGGCGCTTCGCACCCTCGTTTCGGCCATCGCCGATGGTCGTAAGGTGCGCGTCGACGTGGTGGACACCGATTTCTAATAACCCGGAACCCAGCGCACAGCCCGCACCGGCCCCATCCGGGTCCGACCAGTTGCGGGTTGGTCGACTCACCAAGGCTCACGGCCTCAAGGGAGCGATCAAGGTCGAGCTCTACACGGATGCCCCGGAACGTCGTTTCGTTCCGGGCGCCGTGTTCACACTGCAGGTGCCGACCTCGTCACCCTGGCACGGGAAGACCCTCGAGCTCGTTGAGCTCCGGTGGTACAACCTCCAGCCGGTCGCATTTTTTGCTGGCGTCGCGGATCGGTCTGCTGCGGAGGGCCTGATCAAGGCGATCCTCTGGGTCGATCACGATCTCGCTGCCGCTTCGGACGAGGAAGATGCCTGGTACGACCACCAACTGGTCGGCCTCAAGGTCGTGCGTGACGGCATCCGCATCGGCGTAGTTAGCCAAGTGGATCACCTGCCGGCCCAGGATCTTATTCATGTGAAGACGGACGCTGGCGAAGTGCTTGTGCCGTTCGTGAAGGCCATCGTGCCGACCGTCGACATCCAATCGGGCACGCTGACGGTCACGCCGCCAGCTGGGCTGTTCGAAGAGCTGCCTGAAGATGACGACGAAGAGACGGCGCCGAACGCGGCGTCCCCCGGCGTTGACCCCATAGTAAAGGCTGACGTTGAGCCCGGCGTCGAGATCGGTACTGAGACCACCGTCGAGCCCGGCGCGAAGTCGATCGACTGAGGAGCTCAGCGATGCGCATCGACATCGTCACGATCTTCCCGGAGTTCTTCTCCGTGCTCGACGTCTCCCTGCTCGGCAGGGCGCGCCAGACCGGGCTGATCGAGCTCGGCGTCCACGATCTGCGGGACTTCACTTCTGACCGGCACCGTACCGTTGACGACACTCCCTACGGTGGCGGTGCCGGAATGGTGATGAAGCCGGAGCCCTGGGGTGAGGCGCTCGACGGCATCCTCGACCTCAGCGGGACACTGGGAGCGGATGCCCCGGTCGTGATTTTCCCCTCACCCGCCGGGGAACTCTTCACCCAGAAGCTCGCACAGGAGTTGGCTGCCGAGCCCCAACTGGTCTTCGGCTGTGGACGATACGAGGGCATCGACCAGCGGGTCGTCGACTACGCCTCGACTCGCGCCCGGGTGCGTCTCGTGAGTCTCGGCGACTATGTGCTCAATGGTGGGGAGGTCGCAACCATGGCCATGATCGAAGCGATCGGGCGGCTCATCCCAGGTGTCGTCGGCAATCCGCAAAGTCTCGTCGAGGAGTCGCACTCCGACGGCCTGCTCGAATACCCCAGTTACACGAAGCCGGGTGAGTGGCGCGGGTTCGAAGTGCCTCCCGTGCTGTTGAGTGGCAATCACGCGGCGATCGCGAAATGGCGACACGACCAGCAGCTCGAGCGCACCAGGGCCGTGCGGCCCGACCTGCTGCCGCCGGATCTAGCAGTGGCCGAGGATGCGGCTCCGCGCGCGTGACTGACGGGCCTGTGACCGACGGGCCTGTGACTGACGAGCCTGTGAGCGAAGGCCTCGAAGTCATCGCATGGCCGGTCCGCACCGAGCGCCTCGAGATCCGCCCGGCGACAGCGGCAGACGGTCCGGCAACCTGGCACTATCGCCGACAAGAGTCCGTCGCCCTCTGGATCACCAGTGCTCAACCCGACTGCGAGCAGTATCTCGCCGACTTTACCGAGCCCGCGCGACTGGCTGCGACGCTGGTGATCGAGTGCGACGGACGCGTGATCGGCGATCTGATGCTGGCCATCGAGGATGCCTGGGCCCAGGCTGAAGTGAGGGATCGGGCGCGTGCGGTGCAGGCCGAGCTCGGCTGGAGTCTCGATCCGGTGCAGACCGGCAAGGGATACGCCACCGAGGCAGTCGCTGAGTTGATCCGGATCTGCTTCGAAGAACTCCACCTGCGCCGGGTGACTGCCCAGTGCTTCGCCGACAACGAGTCCTCCTGGCGCCTGATGGAGCGCGTGGGCATGCGTCGCGAGTCCCACGACGTGCGCGGGTCGCTGCACCGTTCCGGCGAATGGCTCGACGGGTTCACGTACGCCCTACTCGCCGACGAGTGGCGCAGCGCACGGCTGGGCACACCGTAGCGCGGTCGCCCGCCGCATCGCTCAGGGGCGCAGAGTGCACGATTCGTGTCGGCGCGCCCCAGAGCGGCGTGACGCGGTAGCGAATCTCTGCGGCGGTCAGCGGGCGGTCAACACCACCGGCCCGGCATCCGTGATCGCGATCGTATGCTCGCTGTGGGCGGCCCGTGAGCCGTCGAGGCTGCGCAGGGTCCAGCCATCTGGATCGGTGAAGATGCGGTCCGTGCCCTCCATGAGCCATGGCTCGATCGCGAAGACCAGTCCGGCGCGCAGTGGCAGACCCCGGCCCGGGCGACCATCGTTCGGGATGTGCGGGTCCCCGTGCATCGTGCGCCCGACGCCGTGCCCGCCGAAGTCCACATTGACCGAGTAGCCCGCCGCGCGGCTCAGGTCTCCAATTGCGGCCGAGATATCGCCGATGCGTGCCCCGACCTGTGCGGCCGCGATTCCCGCCGCAAGGGCGCGTTCCGTCGTGTCGATGAGAGCGACATCCGCCGGTCTCGGGGTGCCGACGATCACGGTAACGGCAGAATCGGCGACCCAGCCATCGACGGACACCGCGAAATCGAGGCTGAGCACGTCGCCGTCCATCAGCGCGTAGTCGTAGGGGAGGCCGTGCAGCGCAGCATCGTTCACCGACGTGCAGAGAGACTTGCCGAAGGGCATCGCTCCGAACGACGGGTGGTAGTCCACGTAACAGCTGGTGGCGCCAGCACTGCGGATGAGCTGCGCGGCGAGCGCGTCGAGCGCAAGCAGGTTGACGCCCACCTTCGAGGCAGCAACCAGCTGCGTGAGGGTCGCAGCAACAAACCGGCCTGCGGCGCGCATCTCGTCGATCTCTGCGGGCGTCTTGAGTTCGATCATCCGATTCTCCCCTGCTCTTATCCGGCGATGACCGGGCTTTCTCTGGCGACGATACGGCCACGGCCTGGCGACGGCCCGGGGACGGCCCAGCGACAATTGGGCTGCAACCGGGCTGCGACGTCGCGCGGGCGATCGGTCTTCGCACTCGAGCGTAAGCTTCTGCCCATGTGGTATCGCCGGGTTTTATTCAACACCCAGTTCGCCGCCACCATCGTTTTGCCGGTATGGCTGCTGTTCGGACGGGTCTTCTTCGGAGTAATCCTCGGCTGGCATTACGCGATCGGTCTCTTCCTCGCTCCGCTGCTCTTCATCTTCCTCGCTGTCGTGACGACCCTCACGCGGGCCCGCTCGAGCATCCGCCGGGATAGGGCCGTCTCGAGGGCGGATGCCGCGCTCCTGACTGCCTGGTACCTCTCGGTGCTGTGCTACGGCTTCTTCGTCGTGGACTCCGTCTACAGCACGGATCCAGGCACATCGATCGCTACGCGCGCATTCGGGCAGGGGTTTCGGGATGCCTCATTCACCATCGCGGACATCGCGGGCGGAGTCGTCATCATCATCGCGTTCGCCACGATCTGGGTGGTGCTGATCGAGTATCTTCTCGAGACGCGCCAGCAGGCGGTTTTCCGACTCACAGGATTGGACTACGAGGAGTTGCGTCGCGGTCCTGCAGTAGGCGGTCCAGAAGCACAAGGTCGTGACGCAAGTGGCGGGCCCGCAGTCCGGCCGGGTGGCTTAGTTCCGGGCGATGTGGAATAGTAGTGACTTGTGCCTAACGCACGACTCTGCCACAGGGGAGTCGGTATCGATCTGGGCACCACTTCCTTCTGATTTATTACCCTAATTCGCGGTCGACCTGTGGCGGTTGCAGAGAGCGAACCACAATGCATATCCTCGACGCCGTAGACGCGGCATCCCTCCGATCGGACATTCCGGACTTTCGCGCTGGCGACAACGTGAAGGTTCACGTGAACATCGTGGAAGGTACCCGATCTCGTATCCAGGTCTTCCAGGGTGTCGTAATCGGCCGCTCCGGCGAAGGTGTGCGCGAGACGTTCTGTGTTCGCAAGGTCAGCTTTCAGGTGGGTGTCGAGCGCACCTTCCCGGTTCATTCTCCGGTGATCGACCATATCGAGGTCGTCACCCGCGGTGACGTGCGCCGCGCCAAGCTGTACTACCTGCGCAACCTCCGTGGCAAGAAAGCGAAGATCAAAGAGAAGCGCGACGCCCACTAGGGACGCCGCTCCGACGAAGTTTTTCCCCGAGCTCCCCACCACCTAAAATGATGGGGAGCTCAGGGGTTTAATGACAGACATCGGTCCAGCCACATCCACCGAGGATGCGGCCGAGAATCGGCACAGCAGATCGCGCGGAGTGAAACTCTTCCTCCGGGACATCGTGCTGATCGTTGTCGCAGCCGTCATCATCTCGGTGGGCATCAAGGCGTTCCTGATCCGATCGTTCTATATTCCCTCCGGCTCGATGGAGAACACTCTCCAGATCGATGACCGCATCATCGTGAACGAACTGGTGCCGCGGATGTTTCCGGTGCAGCACGGCGACGTAGTGGTCTTCACGGATCCGGGCGGGTGGCTGCCTCCGCAGACCACGGTGCAGCGGAACGGCTTCGTCGCAGGGGTGGACTGGGTGCTCTCCGTGGTGGGATTGAGCGCGCCAGACAGCAACGACCACCTCGTAAAGCGCGTAATCGGGCTACCGGGTGACACAGTCACCTGCTGCAACGCTTTTGGGCAGATGACCGTGAACGGCATCCCCCTTGTCGAGACCTACCTCAAGCTCCCAAACGGTGTGACGAAGGTCGCCGCGAAGGACTTCTCGGTCACTGTGCCGAAAAACTCGCTCTGGGTAATGGGCGACAACCGCTACAACTCGGAGGATTCCCGCGCGCACGCCGCGACTCCGAGCAAGGGTTTCGTGCCGATGGATCAAGTGGTCGGCCGTGCCTTCCTGATCAGCTGGCCCACGAGCCACTGGACCTGGCTCGACGACTATCCGGATGTCTTCGGAGGCGTCACCGCGGCAAACCCTGGCACCGTCAAGTAAGTGGGTGTCGCAGCCCCCACCCTCCAATACGAAGCGCAGCTTCATGAGGCGGGTGCACGATTTGTGATCGGGTGCGATGAGGTTGGTCGTGGTGCCATTGCCGGCCCGGTGGCCGTGGGACTCTGCGTTGTGGATGTCACGGTCGGCTCGATGCCGGTTGGCCTGCGGGACTCCAAGCTGCTGAGCGAGAAACGCCGCGAGCAGCTCGCGCCGCTCGCGGCATCCTGGGCACTGTTCAGTTCGGTGGGACTCGCCACGGCCGGCGAGGTCGATGAGTTCGGCATCATCGTGGCACTCGGACTCGCGGGGAGGCGGGCACTCGTTTCGCTTCACGAGGCGGGAGCGTTGATTCGCGAATCGGTGATCCTGCTCGACGGGAGTCACGACTGGCTCACCCCCGCACTGCAGAGTCCGTTGCGGTTGACGACCCGCGTGAAGGCAGACCGGGACTGTGCCTCCGTGGCGGCGGCATCCGTCGTCGCGAAAGTTCACCGGGACCGGCTCATGATCGACGCCAATTCAAAGAGCCCCGGCTACGGCTGGGCGTCGAATAAGGGGTACGGCAGCGCCGGCCATTTTGCAGCGATCGCTGAGTTAGGAGCCACCGATTTCCACCGTCGCACTTGGCTTCATGCGGGCGAATCCGCCCTGCATGACTGAACTAGAATTGCGTCAGCATGGACGACGATGAGTTCGAAGATTATGACCGTGAGGTCGAGCTGGCGCTATACCGCGAGTACCGGGATGTCGTGTCCCAGTTTCGCTACGTCGTCGAGACCGAGCGTCGCTTCTACCTCGCCAACGAGGTCGAACTCGTGCGGCAGGACACGGAACACGATTTCTACTTCGAGCTCACCATGAACGACGTCTGGGTCTGGGATGTCTACCGCTCGGACCGTTTCGTGAAATCCGTGCGCGTGCTCACGTTCAAGGACGTGAATGTGGAGGAGCTCTCGGCAAAGGAGCTCGAGCTGCCCAAGGAACTCGCCCTCGACGAGTAGCGCCCCTTCGCGCGCGTTCCATCGCTGGTGAAGTAGCCGCCACGGGCGCGGATCGCGACCCGGTGCCCGCTTAGGCTTAATGCATGACTGACGAGAACCTCTGGCTCGAAGACATCCACGGGGAGGCGCCCCTCGCATGGGCCGCGGCGCAGTCGGCGGCAACCCTGGATCGATTTGCCTCTTCCGATTTTGATCAGCGTGCACGCCAACTGCTCGAGGTATTCGACTCTGAGGATCGCATCCCGGTCGTCAAACGCCGCGGCGCGCACTACTACAACTTCTGGCGCGACCGCGAGCATCCACGTGGCCTGTGGCGGCGTACCACCCTTGACAGCTACCGCTCGGCGGATACCGACTGGGAGCTGCTTCTCGATGTCGACGAGCTCGGCCACGACGAGGGCACGCAATGGGTGTTTTCCGGAGCATCACTGCTTCCCCACGACTACACCCGGGCTCTCGTGGCACTTTCCCCGGATGGCGGGGATGCCGTGACGGTGCGTGAATTTGATCTGCCGAGCCGCACCTTTCTGGCCGACGGTTTCATCGTGCCCACCGCAAAGAGCGACTACTCCTGGATCGACCGCGACACCATCTATCTCGGCACCGACTTCGGGCCCGGCAGCATGACCGCGTCGAGCTACCCGCGCACCGTTCGTCGTCTGCGCCGCGGCCAGCCCCTCTCCGAGGCTTCGCTGGTGCATGAGGTCTCGGCGAGCGACCTCAGCGTCTCGGGCATCCACCACCACACTGTCGGATTCGAGCGCGATCTCATCGTGGAACACCTCGATTTCTATCGCAGCCGCACCTTCCTCATCGTTGACGGGCAGCCCGTGCAGCTGCAGGTTCCGGATGACGCGGACATCTCTGTGCGTCAGGAATGGCTGCTCGTGCATCCGCGATCCGACTGGGCAGTCGGCGGAGTGGTGTACCCCACCGGAGCCCTGCTCGCGATCAGCCTCGATGCTTTTCTTGGCGGCGAGCGCGGGTTCCACGAGCTGTTCCGGCCCGATGCGCACACTGCGCTTGAGGACTGGAATTTCACTGCTACCCGCCTGATTCTCACGCTGCTGGTCGATGTGGCATCCACTCTGGTCGTGCTCGATCCCGCCACGGGATGGACGCGGTCTGCGCTCACCGGGGTGCCGGAACTGAGCACGGTGCAGGTGATCGATACCGATCCGGATTTATCCGATGAGTTCTGGCTGCATTCGACCGGATTCACGACGCCGTCGACGGTGCTGCGTGGCGTTCTCGGCGCAGTCGACCCGGAGGTGATCCGGCGCTCCCCGGCGTTCTTTGACGCTTCCCGGTTCGATGTGCAGCAGCACTGGGCCATTTCGAATGACGGAACTCGCGTGCCGTATTTCAAGGTCGCGGCACGCGGGCTGATGCTCGACGGCTCGCACCCGACCCTGCTGTCGGGTTACGGAGGCTTCCAGGTATCCCGGCTGCCCGAATACAGCGGCATTGTCGGCCGGGCGTGGCTCGAGCGTGGCGGGGTTTTCGTGCTCGCGAACATCCGCGGCGGGGGCGAATTCGGCCCCGGCTGGCACACTGCAGCGCTCAAACGGAATCGACCCCGCGCCTACGAGGACTTCGCTGCGATCGCCCGTGATCTCGTGACGCGCGGTGTCACGAGCCCAGCACGGCTCGGGTGCGAGGGCCGAAGCAACGGCGGGTTGCTCGTTGGCAACATGCTGACACGCTATCCCGAGCTGTTCGGCGCTGTCGTCTGCGGTGTGCCGCTGCTCGATATGAAGCGATACACGCACCTCTCTGCCGGTGCCTCCTGGATCGCCGAGTACGGGGACCCGGATGTCGCGGAGGAGTGGGAGTACATTCGCACTTTTTCGCCGTACCAGCTGGTACGCGAAGAGGGGGCCTACCCTCCGGTGCTGTTATACGCCGCGACGAGCGATGATCGGGTGGGGCCGGTGCAGGCGCGCAAGATGGCGGCGCGGATGCAGGCGATGGGTATCGATGACGTGCTGTACTACGAGAACTCGGACGGCGGCCACGGCGGTGCGGTCGATAATTCGCACACGGCACGCCTCCAGGCGCTTGTCTACGAATTCCTCTGGCGGAACCTGGCAGCTCACGTCGAATAGGTGCCGCTGGTGTTGCCTGTTGGTCGAGTGTCGCCTGCCGCACGAGTGGGGCGATCGTGCGCTCGCATTGAGACCCGCCTCCTCCTGCACATCCCGCTTCGAATGGTGCTGATCCACAAATAGTCTCCCGGCAACTCGCGTCCTATCCCGCCCGCGGCATCCTCGACTCAGGAGGTAGCCATGGCTGCGAAAGATGTGTTGGGCCGACGAGGAGAAGACCTCGCCGCTGCCTTTCTTACCGGAGCTGGCTACCTGGTGGTCGATCGCAACTGGCGCTGCAGCCAGGGTGAGATCGATATTGTCGCAGTGGATGGGGTCGAGACGGTTTTCGTCGAGGTCAAAACCCGGTCGAGCGTGGCGTTCGGGCATCCGTTCGACGCGATCACGGCACAGAAACTGGCCCGACTCAGACGACTGGCCGCCGCATGGTGCGCCGCGAACCCCGGCGATCACCGCCGCATCCGCGTCGATGCAATTTCTGTTATCGCCCCCGGGGATGGCCCACCGCAGATCGATCATCTGGCACGGGTGTTTTGATGGCGATCGCACACACCAGAGCCGTTGCGCTGTTCGGGCTCACCGGCACACTGGTCGATGTCGAAGCCGACATCTCGAGCAACCTGCCTTCCTTTGTTCTGATCGGGTTGCCGGATGCTGCCCTTAACGAGGCTCGGGATCGCGTGCGTGCCGCTGCGACAAACTCCGGATGTCCGTTGCCGAACCGTAAGCTCACCGTCAACCTTTCCCCGGCCGCGCTGCCCAAACACGGGTCTGGATTCGACCTTGCTATCGCGATGGCGGTGCTCGCGGCGGCAGGCGTCATCTCCCTCGACTCGGTGGCCGGGGTTGTGCACCTCGGCGAGCTGGGCCTTGACGGACGGCTGCGACCGATCGCTGGCATCCTCCCTGCTGTGCTCGCCGCCTCGCGGGCGGGTGCCTCAACCGTGATGGTTCCCTTCGGTAACGCGGGGGAGGCGGGGCTCGTGCCGGGAATCCGGGTCGTGCCGGTGAGTTCGTTGCGGGATGCTGCGATCTGGCACGGCGGCGAACTTGAGCCGATCGTGGTTGACGCGATCGAGTCGGCTCGCGTTGACGAGCCAGCGGACGACGTTCTCGATCTCTCCGACATCGTGGGCAATGAGGATGCCATCGAGGCGCTCACTGTCGCCGCGGCGGGTGGACACCACCTCTTTTTACTCGGACCTCCCGGCGCAGGCAAGACGATGCTTGCCGCGCGGCTCCCGGGACTGCTACCCGATCTCGGAGCCGAAGATGCGCTGGAGGTGAGCTCGATCCGTTCACTGGCTGGTCTGCCTGTCGGGGCGAGTCTCGCGGTGCGTCCGCCCCTCGAGTCACCCCATCACACCGCGACAGCGGCGTCCCTCGTCGGTGGTGGCAGTGGCGTGATTCGCCCCGGCGCGGTGGCCCGCGCATCCCACGGGGTCCTGTTCCTCGATGAAGCTCCAGAATTCAAACCGGCCGCCCTCGACGCTTTGCGCCAGCCGCTCGAGGCCGGGGTGGTCAGTATTCATCGGGCTAATGCCGTGGCACACTTCCCCGCGCACTTTCAGCTTGTCATGGCTGCCAATCCCTGCCCCTGCGGGCAGTATGGCGCCACAGACTCGGACTGCGTGTGTACGCCCCATGTGCGCCGGAGGTATCTTGCGCGATTATCGGGACCGCTGATGGACCGCATCGATATTCAACTGAGGGTCAACCGGGTGACGGCGGTGCGTCTCAGACTCGGTGACGAAAGCCCATCCATCACCTCAGTGGCAGCCCGCCAGCGAGTGACGGATGCCCGCGCGGCCGCCGCTGTACGCCTCGAACACACGCCGTGGCGCCTCAACTCGCAGGTGCCGGGACCGTGGCTGCGCAGCAGGGAGCGCCGACTCAGCCCGGCGACGACGACCTCGATCGATCGTGCTCTCGAACGGGGCGGTCTTACGATGCGCGGCTATGACAGGGTGCTGCGCCTCGGGTGGTCGATCGCTGACCTGGCAGGAGCGGTGATCCCCACGCCCGACCACATCGGGCGTGCGCTTTACCTGCGCAGAGCCCTCTGATCCTCACGCAAGATAAAGGAACCATCATGAGCATGTTCGGATTGGACAGCACGGAAATCACCGGGCTGATCAAAGACCTTGCGCCCGGCCCTGACCCTGACCCCGGAAGCGTAGCGGAGCTGTTCGCGCGGGCCAGTTGGACCGGCATCGCCGAACCGGGCGACCGTGCGGCAGGTGAACTCGTCGCGAGTCTCGGGCCGGACGGTGCACTGACCGCACTGGTCGAGGCTTGGCCGGTCGCGCGAATCATGGATGCCGCATCCGTCGCCGGATCGGACCTCACCGCAGCAGACCTCGCCTCCGCCCTCGCCCGGTGGGCCCCGCGGCTCAAGTCGGGTGTCGCTCTCGTCGCACTGCGGCAGGCAGTGCGCTTCCGTGTTCGCCTCCTCGTGCCTGGCGATCCGGCGTGGCCCATCGGCGTCGATGACCTCGGGCCCCACGCCCCGATCGCGCTCTGGCTGCGCGGAAACAAGGCGGCACTCGCTGCCGCACGGTATTCAATCGCTCTCGTCGGGGCCCGAGCCGCGACCGGCTACGGAGAGCACGTGACGATGGAGGCATCCGCGGGGCTGGTCGATCGTGGGTTCGCGATCATCTCGGGTGCCGCCTACGGGATTGACGGGATGGCTCACCGCGCAGCTCTAGCGAGCTCCGGACAGACGGTGGCAATCCTTGCCGGCGGGGTCGATCGGTTCTATCCGAGCGGCCATGATGCGTTGCTAGCGCGCATCGTTGAATCCGGCGCTGTGGTCTCTGAGCTTCCCTGCGGCTCCCCACCGACTAAATGGCGCTTCCTTCAACGCAACAGGCTTATCGCCGCGGCAAGTCAAGCCACCATCGTGCTCGAAGCAGGATGGCGTTCTGGCTCACTGAACACGGCCGGTCACGCGGCATCGCTGGGCAGGCCGATTGGGGCGATGCCTGGACCGGTTACCTCGGCGGCATCCGCGGGCTGCCACCGCCTCATCCGGGAGTTCGCGGCCACCCTGGTGACCACAGCGTCTGAGATGGCCGAACTCGTGCTTGGTACTGACATGCAGGAAGGCGAAGCACAGGGAAGTGAAGAGCAGGGAGGTGAAGCGCAGCAAAGTGAAGTGCGCACCAGTTCCGATGCGCCAGGGGGCCAGTCGCACCCGACTTCTGCGCGGGTGCGCCTCACGGACGCTCTCAGCCTGAGAGCCCCACGCACAGTCGATGATCTGGCGGCGCGATCGGGGATGTCGATTGCGGACGTGCAGGCGGAGCTCGGCGCCCTCGAGATCGATGGCGGTGCAATGGAGCGGGAGCGCGGGTGGGTATCTCGCCGATCATAGCGATCTTCCCACTCCTGCGTCGATCGAGGCCGCCGCTCTAGGCTGGAGCTGTGACCCAGTTTGGACAGTACCCGGCGCCGACTCACGTGATCGCCCACCTCAGCGATACCCACTTCCTCGGTGCCGACGAGCACGCCACTGGGCGTGAAGACGAGTGTTCCGACGGAGCATTGCTCTACGGCGTGATCGACACCCATCGCAACCTCCGTCGTGCGCTGCAGCAACTGGAGCGTTCCGGCGCGAACCCGGCAGCTCTTGTGTTCACGGGTGATCTCACCGACCTCGGCGAGCAGGATGCCTATGTCAGCCTGCGGCAGATTGTCGAACCGGTCGCCGCCCGCATGGGATCTGCGGTGATCTGGGTGATGGGCAACCACGATGAGCGACAGCGGTTCGCGATCGATCTCTACGACGATGACCCTGCGACCGGACTTGCGATGCGCCCGCAGGACCGCGTGCACGATATCGACGGGCTCCGCATCATCGCTCTCGACAGCACCGTGCCTGGCTATCATCACGGGGATATCACCCCGCAGCAGCTCGAGTGGCTTGGCCGGCAACTCGCTACCCCGGCTCGACACGGCACCCTGCTCGCCCTGCACCATCCGCCCATCCCGACCGCGATAGACCTGATGGCGTTGCTCGAGCTGCGCGGCCAGTCGCAGTTAGCGGAGGTGATTCGGGGTACGGATGTGCGCGGCATCCTCGCCGGCCACCTGCACTACGCCACGCACAGTACTTTTGCGGGCATCCCCGTGTCCGTCGCGGCCGCCACCTGTTACACGATGGATCTCAGCGCACCTCTGCACTCGCTGTCGGGCGTTGATGGCGGGCAGTCGTTCGATCTGGTACACATCTACGACGACCAGGTGGTGCACTCGGTAATCCCGATCGGGGATCACGCGGCGGTGAGCGGCTTCAGCGCGGGTTTCGTGCAGAGAATGGCCGCGCTCAGCCCCGAGGATCGGCTCGACATCTTCTCGAACAAAACCTCGACGGTGACGGTCGCGGATGTTGAGGCCGGGCGAGCCTGAAAGTCGTGGGCCGACGCCGGATTCACACCCGCGAGCGAGGCATCCAGCCATTGACGTCGTCGTGCGGCACCATGGAATCGTGCACTGGGAACATGTGGTCGACGACTTCGCGGTCTATCTCTCCGCCGAACGCGGCTTCAGCGCTCACACCGTGCGTTCTTACCGCTCAGATCTCGCTCAGCTGAGCTCCTTCGCACACTCACGGGGGATCGACGAGGCCGAGAACATCTCCCTCGAGCTGCTGCGTGATTGGCTCTGGCAGGCTTCTCAAGCCGGGCTGGCCCGATCCACTCTCGCGCGCCGATCCGCTGCCGTGCGCAGCCTCACGTCGTGGCTTGCGAAGACGGACCGCGTGCACCAAGATGCAGCATCCCGGCTGAAGTCGCCGCGCGTCGACCACCATCTTCCGCGCGTGCTCACCAGGCCTCAGATAACTACGCTGATCGAAGGTCTTGTCGCGCGCGCGCACGCGGATGCCCCAGAGGCCGTGCGCGACCTCGCCGTGATCGAGCTCCTCTACGCGTCAGCGCTGCGGGTGAGCGAGGCAACCGGGCTCGACGTCGCCAGCGTCGACCTGGAACGCCTCACGGTGAGAGTCACGGGTAAGGGCTCCAAAGAGCGCGTCGTCCCGTTCGGAGTTCCCGCCAAGCGGGCGATCGAGCGCTACCTCACTGTCGCGCGCCCGATCCTGCTCGAGCGCCACCTCACCGTCGCGCGCCCGCTTCTGCTCGCAGACCCACTTCTCCGCGCAGACCCGCTTCTCCGCGCCGACCGACCAGATGCCCTGTTCCTCTCAGGCCGCGGCGCACGGCTCGGTACTCGGGCGGTCTACACCCTCGTCTCGACCCTGCTCGCCACCGTCCCCGGTAGCGGACCCTCCGGACCCCATGCCCTTCGCCACACCGCCGCGACACATCTGCTCGACGGTGGTGCAGATCTTCGCGCGGTGCAGGAACTGCTCGGCCACGCCAGCCTCGGCACGACTCAGATCTACACGCACGTGTCGGCGGAGAGACTCAAGGAGAGCTACCGCACCGCGCATCCGCGAGCCTGACAAAAGCACCAATCAGCTATCCACTACCCCGATGAAGAACCCGCCGATCTCATCGAATTCCTGCCGGGCGAGTCCCGCTGCTGGCTCGGGTAGATCCCAGATGTTGTGATCCGAACAGCTGAGAAAGGTGAACTCTGGCCACCATTTCTTCGGCCGCGCCGATTCGGTGTGGCCGCAGATGTCACAGGTTAACTGCACCCAGACCGGTCGCCCTCCCGAGCGATTCGCGCGGGACTGCGCGAGCCAGGCCGGAGGATCTTGTGCGAGTGCCGCGATGTCTTCCTCCGAGATCCAGCCCGGGATGCCATGTCGCTGGGCCATCTCGAGTGGGATGTCGAGGCGCTGGGCGGCATCGCGTCGGCTGATCATTGTTCCAACGATAGTCACCGCGAGGGTGCGTTACGGAGGCAGAGGCAAGCGCTGCGGTCGTTTCGGTAACAGGACCGACCACGGGATTCCCCCGAGGTAGTTGAGCGGGGACACGTACTGCCCGTAGAGACGAACACCGAAATGCACGCAGGCCGCGGTGCAATGGCCGGGGATCAGATGACCGACGGTGTCACCCCGCCGCACAGTGGTTCCAACCAACAGGACTGACTCGACCGGCTCATAGCTCGAGACCAACCCATCCGCATGCCGGATCGACAGCACCGGCCGGTCGACCACGATGCCAGCGAAATAGACGATTCCATCCGCGGGGGCGGTGACAGGAATTCCTTCGCTCGCGGAGATATCGATTCCCCGGTGTCCAGCGGCGTACGCGGTGGCCGGCGCGATGAACCCTCTAACGATCGGATGGGGGACTGGCACTGGCCAGTCCCAGCTGGCGGTTGCCCTCGCCGCGGCTTGCGCGCTCGCCGGCACCATCGATGGAACGAGGGAGACGGATGCCGACAGCAGCGCACACAGGATCACCAGGCGACTAAGCCGGGTCGGCCGGGCGGCCGCGAACGAGGACAACATCTGCTCAGCCTCCCGTAGCGGCGCACGGGTGAGCCGCGGCATCCGCGATTCGGGGAAGTTAATTGCGATCGGGCTGGCAGGGGAGGAGAGGAGCGGCTCAGGAGCGCCCGGTGTTACACTTCTCGAAGCACCCCGCCTCGGTGGGGTGACTACGCGTGCTCACTGCATCTTCTGATGCGGCACTCCTCCACCAGTCTCCACCCGTTTCACCGGGTCGGGCGGATGCGTGTCGGGCACCAGGATTGGCCGCCGTCCGGCGTTCATAAGAAACTGAAATAGCGTCATGACGTGCTCGAAAGAGATGCTCTCGGAAGAGGCTGCTCGACAGAGACGCGGCGCAGATAAGGAGACGGCTCATGGCCGTTGTAACCATCCGCCAGCTGCTTGACAGCGGCGTGCACTTCGGACACCAGACTCGCCGCTGGAACCCGAAGATGAAGCGCTTCATCCTGACCGAGCGTTCGGGTAGCCACATCATCGACCTGCAGCAGTCGCTGCAGTACATCGACAAGACCTATGACTACGTCAAGGAGACCGTCGCCCACGGTGGCACCATCCTCTTCGTTGGTACGAAAAAGCAGGCCCAGGGTTCGATCCAGGAGCAGGCGCAGCGCGTCGGCCAGCCCTTCGTCAACCAGCGGTGGCTCGGTGGCCTCCTCACCAACTTCCAGACGGTTTCCAAGCGTCTGGCCCGCATGAAGGAACTCGAAGAGATCGACTTCGACGACACCACGCGCGGGTACACCAAGAAAGAGCTGCTCATCCAGCGTCGCGAGCTTGTCAAGCTGCAGCGCTCGCTCGGTGGTATCCGCAACCTCACCAAGACTCCGTCCGCGATCTGGATCGTCGACACCAAGAAGGAGCACCTCGCGATCGATGAGGCGCACAAGCTCGGCATCCCGGTCATCGCGATCCTCGACACCAACTGCGACCCCGACGAGGTGCAGTACCCGATCCCCGGTAACGATGACGCGATCCGTTCTGTCGGACTGTTGACCCGCATCATTGCGGATGCCGCAGCCGAGGGCCTCATCCAGCGTCACCAGAAGGCTGAAGAGGGCACGGGCAACGTCTCCGCCGTCGAACCACTCGCCGAGTGGGAAGCCGAGCTCCTCGGAGCGTCGCAAGCCCCGTCCACCGAGGCCGAAAAGATTGAAACCGTCGATGGTCTCGTCAGCTCCACCGAGTCGAACAGCGCGGCCGTAGCCGAGGTCATCGCCGCCGAGGTGCCGGTCGAAGAAAATAATGCGGATGCTGCCGTTGCCGAGCACGAGGCTGCTGCGGATGCGAGCATTGCGCCAGCGCATCATGTCGAGTCGGATGCTGTTGCCGAGGCGAAGATCGAGGCCGAAGCGACTGACGCGGAAAAGGCGCACCCCGCCGACAAAGCGAAGCCAGCCGCATCGAAGCCCGCTGCAGCAAAGCCTGCTGCCGCAAAGAAGTAAGGGAAGCCAACATGGCAGATTTCAGCCTAGAAGACCTGAAGACCCTGCGCGAGCGCCTCGGCACCGGCATGGTCGAAACCAAGAACGCCCTAGTTGAGGCGGGCGGTGACCTCGATAAGGCCACCGAGCTGCTGCGACTGAAAGGTGCGAAGGGCAACGCCAAGCGCGCTGACCGCTCCACCAGCGAGGGTCTCGTCGCAGCGAAGGAGAACGGCTCGACCACGACTCTCATCGAGCTGTCCTGTGAGACGGACTTCGTCGCCAAGGGTGCGAAGTTCGTGTCTCTTGGCGAGACCGTGCTTGACGCGATCGTCGCTGCCGGAGCATCCACGCCCGAAGAGGGCCTTGAGGCCCCGCTTGGCTCGGCAACGGTCGCCGACCTGATCAGTAACGAAGCGGCAGTCCTCGGCGAGAAGATCGTTCTGCGCCGTGTTGCCGTCATCTCGGGCGAAAAGTTCGCCGTGTATCTTCACAAGACCAACAAGGACCTGCCACCGCAGGTCGGCGTAGTTGTCGGATACTCGGGTGACGACGCAGAGACCGCGCGCAGCATCGCGCAGCACATCTCGTTTGCTGACCCGCTGTACTTGAGCCGCGACGAGGTGCCGGTCGATCAGGTCGAATCCGAGCGTCGGATCGTCGAGGAGATCAGTCGTGGCGAGGGTAAGCCCGAGGCAGCCCTTCCGAAGATCATCGAGGGTCGCGTCAACGGCTTCTTCAAGCAGGTTGTGCTCCCCGAGCAGGACTATGCGCGCGATAACAAGCAGTCCGTCGCCACAGTGCTGAAGGATGCGGGCCTCACCGTGAATGGGTTTGCTCGATTCAAGGTCGGCGCCTAGCCCCCAGGGTACATATCGTCACTTAGCGTCACAGCACGCGACACCACCCGTCGCTCGAAGAAGCCCGGACCGCACCACGCGATCCGGGCTTCTTCGCGTATTGGAGCCTGTGCTGCCGCTATACCTCGGTTGATTCGCCGCAGCCGGGTGCAATCCACAATCGACTCGGTAGACGTTGGGACTTTGCCGGTCTTGAGGTCGCAACGTCTACCAAGTCGATTTCCCACGACCCCACACCGCCACCGTGGGCTCGCGGGCTCCGCAATGGCGCACAGCCGAGCATCCGGAATGGCGCGCAGCCGAGCATCCGGTAGCCTTAACCGGGCCACGAGTGAAGGAGCAAACATGACGGACGCGCGCAAGAGACGGGTTCTGCTAAAACTCTCCGGTGAGTCCTTCGGCGGCGGCTCGCTCGGCGTCAATCCCGACGTGGTGAGCTCACTTGCGAAGGAGATCGCGGCAGCGGCGACGGATGTCGAAGTCGCCATCGTCGTCGGTGGAGGCAACTTCTTCCGTGGCGCCGAACTCAGCCAGCGTGGTATGGATCGCGGCCGGGCGGATTACATGGGCATGCTCGGCACCGTCATGAACGCCCTTGCGCTGCAGGACTTCCTTGAGCAGGCTGGCGCGGCCACCCGCGTGCAATCCGCCATCTCGATGACGCAGGTCGCCGAGCCATACATTCCGCGGCGCGCGGAGCGTCACCTCGAGAAGGGCCGCATCGTTATCTTCGGCGCCGGAGCCGGGCTACCCTACTTCTCCACCGATACCGTCGCAGCTCAGCGCGCCCTCGAAATCAGCGCGGATGTCGTGCTGCTGGCCAAGAACGGCGTGGACGGCGTGTATGACTCTGACCCCCGCACCAACAGCGGCGCAAAGAAGCTGCAGCATGTCACCTACCAGGAGGCTCTCGTGAAGGGCCTCAAGGTCGTGGACTCGACGGCATTCAGCCTGTGCATGGACAACAGAATGCCAATGGTCGTGTTCGGCATGGAACCGCACGGCAATGTGACGGCGGCCATCCGCGGCGACCGTCTCGGCACGCTCGTATCCAACTAGCTGGTCTTCGAACAAGCCGCGCCCAACTAAACTCGATTCAGTCCCATCCCCCTCGAAGGAGGCCTTTCGTGATTTCCGATGTCCTGGCAGAAGCTAAAGACAAGATGCACAAGTCCGTCGAAGCTGCGAAAGACGATTTCAGCAACGTGCGCACCGGCCGCGCCAACCCGGCGCTGTTCCAGAAGATCCTCGTGGACTACTACGGCACGCCGACGCCGCTCGGCCAACTCGCAGGCATGAACAACCCAGAGGCACGAACCCTGATGATCACGCCCTACGACAAGGGGTCGCTCAAAGACATCGAACGGGCGATTGCTACTGCGCCGAACCTCGGGGCCAACGTCGGAAACGACGGCACGGTCATCCGCGCCACCCTGCCCGAGCTCACCGAAGAGCGTCGCCGCGAATTTGTGAAGATCGTGCGCGCCAAAGGGGAGGACTCCAAGGTGTCGATCCGCAATATTCGTCGCAAGGCGAAGGATGATCTCGACGCCCTGAAGACCGAGGTCGGAGACGACGAGGTAGCCCGCGGTGAGAAAGAACTCGAACTGGTGACGAAGGCGCACATCGACGCGATCGAGGATGCCCTGAAGAAGAAGGAAGCCGAGCTCCTCGAGGTTTAGATGACTGAGCCAGCGGAGAAAGCTCCGGCCAAGAAGAGCCGCAGCCGAGCCAAGCGTGAAGAGCTCGAAGCGCGGGCGCATCTACTCGAAGAGGAGTTCAGGGCGCAGATCGCAGCGACCCGTGCCCAGATCGACGCCACCAATGTGAAGATCGAGGCGCGCACCGGTCGCAATCTCCCGCTCGCGATTCTCATCGGCATCGGGCTCGGAGTCCTGCTCATCGGCAGCCTGATCTTCGTCAAATCACTGTTCATGATTTTCACCGGTGCACTCATCGGGTTTACGACATTCGAACTCGCGAGCGCTTTGCGCTTCGCCGGTCGCGATGTGCCGCGCTGGCCGAGTGTCGTCGCGGGGCTCGCGATGATCCCCGCCGCCTTCTATCTCGGCGGCGAGGGCCGGTGGCTCGTCGTGCTCGGCGCGATACTCTTCGTGGCCGTCTGGAGGCTTGCTCAAAGCTTGGGAAAGAATCACCAGGCCAACGCCCAGGACCTGTGGAAGGATGTCGCGGCCGGCACCTTCGTTCAGGTCTACGTGCCGTTTCTCGCAAGCTTCGCCGTGCTCCTTGCTGCCGAGGACGGAGGGGAGTGGTGGGCTCTCGGCTTCCTGCTCATCGTTATCTCTGTGGATATCGGTGCCTACGCTTCGGGGCTGTCCTTCGGCAAACACCCGATGGCGCCGCGAATCAGTCCCAAGAAAACCTGGGAGGGTTTTGCTGGCTCTGTGCTCGCCGCGCTCATTGCGGGAGTGCTCGTCTCGCTCTTCATGCTGAACGAGCCCTGGTGGTTCGGGCTCATCTTCGGCGCGGTCATGGTGTTCACCGGCACGATCGGCGACCTCACCGAGTCGCTCATCAAGCGCGATCTTGGAATCAAGGACATCAGCACCTGGTTGCCGGGACACGGGGGGTTCCTCGACCGCCTCGACTCGATTCTGCCGAGCTCGGCGGCGGCCTATGTGCTATTCGTCATCTTCAGCTGATCACGTCGGACTGACCGGTAGGGCACAATGGTGGCGTGAGTACAACCTTTCCCCGCATCCGCAAGTCCCGTCGCGGCTATAGCGTTGACCAGGTCGAGGACTTCCTTGAGGAGGCGCGTCGTGCCTACTCCGCCGAGCCAAACGAACCAGCGGTGGTCAATGCCACCAACATCCGTCAGATGGCTTTCTCGCTGCAGAAGGGCGGCTATTCGCCCTCGCACGTGGATGCCGCGCTTGAGCGCCTTGAGGATGCCTTTGCCAGCCGCGAGCGAGAGCGTGCGATTGCCGAGCGCGGGGACGAAGCCTGGTACACCGAGGCGCGCAGCATCGCCCGTGAGATCCTTGACCGGCTTGCCCGACCCGCAGCCCACCGTTTCGATCGGGTCGGCCTGCTGAGCAAGGGCTATCACCGTGTGGATGTGGATGCTTTCGCGTCGCGCCTGACGAATTACTTCCAGGATGGTCGACCGATGAGCATCGATGAGGTGCGCACAGTGTCCTTCCGCCCGCAGAAGGGGGGATACCGCGAGGCCCAGGTCGACCTGGTTCTTGACTCCGTGATCACCGTGATGCTGGCGGTTCGCTGAGGCAGGAATGGGCTTTTTGTCGATCCGTGGGCTACAGTTGGGCACCTATGGGTAGGCGATCGAAGCATCTTTCTCCCCGGGCCGCGTCACGCGGGGTCGGGGTGGCTGCTCAGGGACACCGGATTCGCACCGGGCGTCTGCTTCCGATCTTCTCCTTCCTGGCCGCATCCGGCCTCATTCTGGCGCTGACGATCGCACCCGACCAGGCACAAAATTCATTTGCCCTCACCCAGGTTGCACAGCACGATCTGCAAAAGCTGGAAATAGCGGATGTGACGGCCGCAGTAGTCACCCGGGACAGCTACCAAGTCACGAAGAAAAAAGTCCAACCGGTCATTGCGGTCGGTGCTGGTGCTCCGGCGGTCGGAATACCCGATCCGGGATCCGCACAGGCCATCGGCCACGATATGGTTCTCGCCCGCGGCTGGGGAGAAGACCAGTTTGCCTGCCTTGTCGCTCTGTTCAATCGTGAATCAGGCTGGAACGTCTACGCTGCTAATCCCAGCGGTGCCTACGGTATCCCGCAGGCGCTTCCGGGGTCGAAGATGGCCACAGCGGGTGCTGACTGGGCCACTAACCCGGCAACCCAGATCTCCTGGGGGCTCGGGTACATTGAAGCGCGCTACGGCACCCCGTGCGGCGCATGGGGACACAGCCAGTCTGCAGGCTGGTACTAAGAAGCCAGAGCGGGTCGCGGTGCGATTGCATCCGTCGACACTCATTTAGGGTGGGAGCATGCCCCGTTCCAACCGCCGCCGTGGATCGCGTTCCGCAGACGGTGCGAACGAGGGCTACGACGTCACCCGCGCTCTGTTTGGCAGTCGCCTCAGCGTGTCCCGACGTGACGGACAGTGGAACGTGCAATCGGTCTCGGCCGCATCGGCGAGCAAGACCTATATCTGTCCGGGTTGCAGCCTCGAGATTGCACCGGGGACGTCACATCTTGTTGCGTGGCGGGCGGATGGGCTGATGGGCGAGGCGGAAGATCTCGCGGCCCGTCGGCACTGGCATCCACACTGCTGGAAGATCACATGACGGGCCTCCTGATCCGCGGTGCAGTTGAACTGCCCGCCCGACGCGAAGACATAGAGCTGCACACCCGGGACGGACTGACTCTGGTGGGCGAGCTGTCAGTTCCGCTCGACCGGGATCCGGTGGCGACAATCGTCACGCTTCATCCGCTGCCGACAGCCGGCGGCTTCATGGACTCGCACATTATTCGCAAGATGGCTGGGCGGTTACCAGCCCTCGCCGATCTCGCAGTGTTGCGCTTCAACTTCCGCGGCGTGTCTTCGCCGCGGGGTACCTCCGGTGGTTCGTTTGGTGGCGGAGTCGACGAACGGCATGATCTCGCGGCGGCGATGGAGCTGGTACAGGCGCGCGGTCTGCCGCATCCGTGGCTACTCGGTTGGTCCTTCGGCACCGAGGTCGTGCTCACGTATGGACTGGAGCACCGGATAGACGGGGCGATCCTCCTCTCGCCGCCTCTGCATCGCGCGACGGATGACGAGATCGCCGCGTGGGCGGGCAGCGGTAGGCGCCTGGTCGCGATCATTCCCGAGTTGGACGACTATCTGCGCCCCGCAGAAGCACGTGAGCGATTTGCCCTCGTGCCCGAGATCGACCTGGTTGCCGTCGAGGGTGGTAAACACCTCTGGGTGGGGGAGTCCCAGACGCGTCGGGTGCTCACTGAAGTGGTGCAGCGGCTCAACCCGACAGCGATCCCTCTGCCCGAGATCTGGCCGCCCACCCCGCCACGCTGACGCGGATCAGAGTTCGTTCTGCCGCGGGACAACCACCTGGTCGATGATGAGCAACACTGAGGCCGCGACCGGAATGGCGATGAGCGCTCCGAGGATACCGAGCAGCGCCCCGCCAGCAAGCGCGGCGATGACGACGATGGCCCCCGGTACCTTCACCGCGCGGGTCATCACGCGTGGGTTGATCACGTATGCCTCGATCTGCATGTAGATCACGTAGTAGATCCCAACCCAAAGCGCGGGGCCGGGGCCGGCAAGTAGCAGTGTGCTCAGGGTGATCAGCACACTGCCCGACAGCGTGCCAACGAGCGGCACGAGAGCGAACAGGAAGGCGATGAAGGCAAACAGAGCCGGGTATTTTGCACCGAACAGCTGACCGATCGACAGGAAGATGAAGCTCGCGACACCGTTTGCAAGGGCGATGGTTCCCTGGCCGATTACGTAACGCCCGACCGAGGCAGTGATCTGTTCGGCGATATCGGAGAAGCTCGCCCGCTTTGAGGCCGGGACGAGACGGTACAGCCCCCGCTTCATGCTCGAGAGCGACGCGACGAAGTACAGGGTGAGGATCAGAATAATCACAAACCCCGTCACACCGCTTGCGATGCCGACGCCGACCGACAGGAGGCCGCCGCCGATGGTGGAGACGTTATTACGCAACCAGCTCTCGGACTGGGTTATCAGGTCGTTCAGGTTGATCCAGACCGGCAGGTTCTTCTGGGTGTCTTTGATCCAGTTTGCCTGCGAGACCGTTGCAATGAAGTCGGGGAGGCTGGCGATGAGATTATTCACCTGGTCGACGATGACCGGTACGACGGCGAAGATCAGTCCGACGAAGACGCCGAGGACGCCGATGAGCACGGCGAGAATCGCCAGCGGCCGGGGAAACCGGTGTCGCTCGAGCCACGAGACAGCCGGATCGATCCCGAGGGCGAGGAACAAGGCCGCCCCGATGTAGGTCAGAATCGTCGACAGGGACGCCACTGCACTGCCGATGCCGACCGCGACCAGCACCCCGAGGCCACCCAGCAGCCCCAGTCGAAAGGCGTTCTGGATCTTCACTGCTGTTCCATCCTCACGGCAACTCCCGTAGCACTCGGAGGTTACTGATCGGTGGCAACCTTCTCTGCCTGAGACAGTACCGTCCGGAGACTCTCGAAGTAACCAGCCACGGCCTCGCGCTCGATCCGAATCTGGGAGAGTCGCTCTTCGGCATCCGCGACGAGGTCTGCGCTGCGCTTCTCGGCATCCTTCTGCATTGCCCTGGCGCGAGCCTCGGCATTGGAGAGGATCTCCGCAGCTTCGGTGCCAGACCGGTCCCGAAGCTCCCGGGCATCCGCTTTCGAGTCCACGTCGATCGCGTCGGCTTCGACCCGCTTCTCAGCGGTGATGCGAACCGCCTCCGCAAGCTGGGCCTGAGCCTCCTCGAGATACTTCTGGGTCTGGGCGACGGCCTCCTGATGCTTGGTCAGGAACTCCTTCTCCGCTTCGTCCCGACGTGCTGTCAACTCGACGTCCAGATCGGTGCGTGCCTGCTCCGAGTCGAGGGTGAGGCGGGTGCGTGCCTCGGCGGTGTCATGGGTGAGCGACGCACGAGTCTGCTCAACTTCGCGCGTGATGTCTGCGCGCAACTGCTCCACTTCGCGAGAAATGTTGGTGCGCTGTTCCTCGACGTCGTGCTCGAGTATCGATCGAGCTCCGGTGAGTTCGACGTTGAGCTGTGAGCGCGCTTCGGTCGTCTCCTGCAACAGTTCAGCACGAGCGCGGGTCGATTCGAGGGCCAGCGTTGCCGTGGCAGCCTTCGCCTCCTGAGTGATGGTCGCGGCTGCGGCTGCGCGATCCTGCTGCACTGTGGCGAGGGATGCGGTGGTCTCCTGCTGTAGTGCGGCGCGCGCGGCGGCGGTTTCCTGCTCGAGTGTCTCGCGGGTCGTGGCGGTATCGAGGGCGAGGGCATTGCGGGCTGCAGTGGTCTCCTGCTCGAGAGCGGCACGGGCGGCTTCGGTCTCTTCCTCTAGCGCGACCCGGCTCACCTCGGTTTCCTGCTCGAGAGCTGTGCGGGCAGCGGCAGTTTCCTGCTCGAGCGCGATGCGGGTGGCTGTGGTCTGCTGCTCGAGTGATGCACGGGTCTCGGCGGTGCGGCGCGCGAGGGCGTTGTGAGCATCCGCCGTCTCACTCTCGAGAACATTGAGCTTTTCGGCGCTGTCGAGTTCGAACGCGGTGCGCGCCTCGTCGATCTCACGTGCGAGTTCCGCGCGCTGCGCCTCTGCAGAGAGCGCGAGCTCGCTGCGGACGGCATCGGTGTCTCGTTCCAGATCGGTGCGCTGCTGCTCCGTGTCGCGAGCCAGGTCCCCCCACTGCTTCTCGGCTTCACTGCTGAACTCGGTTCGACCGAGCTCGGTCTCCCTGGCAAGTGCCGCGGCGGCATCCCGCGCCTCACTCATTTCACGGTTGGCAACCGCCTTCAGCTCGGCGGCCTCACGCTCTGCTTCAGAGCGCACCGCAGCAGATTCACGCTTCGCGGTCGTGCGGGCTTCCGCAGCCTCCGTCGCGACGGCACCGCGGATTGCAGCGGCGTCGCGAAGGGCGTCCTGCGACATTGTTTCGGCCGCTGAGCGCGTGCGTTCGAGGAGTTCGGCTGCTTCGGAATTGGCCGAGTCGAGGATGCGGCCAACCGTAGCGTGCGCGTCGGCAACGCTCTTCTCAGCGCTTTCCATCGCGTCGGCGCGGAGCCGTGTCACCTCAGCCTGAACACCGCTGCGCAGTTTCTCGGCATCGATATCTGCCTGGCTGATGAGTCTCGTCGACTGCTCTTCGGCGACGCGGAGGGTATTTTCGAGCTTGGTCCCGAGACCGCTGTAGGTCGGGCTTCCGGCTTCTTCGATCTCCGCCTGGAGGTCATCGACCGTTGCGTGGAGGCGCTTGAGTTCCTTTGAGGCCTCTGCCTTGTCGCTGTTGGCTTTGATCAGTTCGCGTCGCAGGTCCTGGATCGCACTGTCCACCTCGTCGCGGTTGTAGCCCCGCATCGCCGTGGTGAAAGTCTCGTCATCGGTGGCCACGCTGTCTCCTCGGGAGTGATTTTGGCCCATGCGCGCAGGAAGGCGCCGGCAGGAACCATCTGAGTTTACCCTGAGAGCCACGCGGCACGCCGGTCCGATTCAGCTGCTGGAACGCCATGTTCACCGGCTATCGGCGGTGACAGTGAGGCAGCTCTCAGCGTCCTTAGGCTACTGTTGAGCGTCTTTGCCTGTTGCCATCGGGACTTTCTATTCGGTCCCCGGGCCTCCTGGCGTCACCCGATGTCGCCCTCCGCCGCTCCTGCGCTGGAGGCGGCTGAGTTACGGGAGTGATGTCGCGGGAGATGCCGACCGCCGGTCGCCCACGGCAACACGAGAGGAGTAACCAACGTGCGTTTCATCGCTGCGATCATCAGTTTTGTGATCGCTTTCGGGCTCATCGCCTACGGTATCGCCCAACGCACTGTGCTCGCCGAAGCCGACAGCATCACCGCCTCGGAGACCTTCACGACCACCGCACCGGTCACCATCATCAACTCCTCGACGCTCAAAGCCCTCCCCGGTCGCCAGGAGATCCAGATCGGTGGGGCGAAAAAGATTTTTGCGGCCTATGGCCGCACCGAAGACGTGCTGGCGTGGGTGGGCGACGCACAGTACAACCGCGTGGGTTTTGATCGCGAGAAGTCGACACTCACCTCGCGCCTCATCGCAGGAGTGGCCTCTTCCGTACCCACTCCTCAGGGTTCCGATCTGTGGCTCGACGAGTACAGCACGACCAACTCCCTCAATTTCACGGTCAATGTCCCCGACGGAATCTCGGTGATCATCGTGTCTGACGGCACCAGCGCCGCCCCGAGCAACCTGTCGATCCGCTGGCCGCTCGACAATCGCACGCCCTGGTCGGGTCCTCTCGTTGTTGGCGGCATCGTGCTTCTCATCATCGGGCTCGCCCTGTATTTGTGGGGTCTTGCTCACCTACGCAGGTCGCGCGGACCGCGCCGGAAGACGCCGAAGATGCCGAAGGTGCCACGCCAGCGCAGCTACCGACCGCGCAAGCCGAAGGCTCTCGCACCGAGCGGTAGCCGTCGGTCGAATCGGCGTCGCATGGTGGCGATCATGCCGGTTCTGCTTATTGGCGGTCTCACACTGAGCGGATGTTCACCCTCGTCCTGGCCCGACTTTGGGTCAGGGGCGGCCTCCGCGACTCCAACACCATCGGCCACGGCCCCGATAGTCAATGACACCCCTCCCGCGGTCACCAGTCCTCAACTGCGGGTGATTCTCTCGCGAATCTCAGCGGTCGCGGAGAAGGCGGATGCGGATATGGATCTCGAGTTGGCGAAGACTCGCTTCGACGGGCCTGCGCTCGACCTCCGTGCGGCGAACTATGCCATTCGTAAAGTGGATGGCACCCAGGCCGCGCTCGCGGCCATCCCGGCCGGCAACGCGACCGTGATCCTTCCGCAGCAGCAGAAGGCCGATCAATGGCCGCGCGTCGTCTTTGTCGTGGTGCAGAACCCCACCGACAAGAAGATTCCTCCGGTGGGACTGATGCTCGAGCAGAAGACGCCCCGCTCCGATTACAAGGTGCAGTACGCGACGGCCCTCGAAGCGGGAGTGGTCTTGCCCAAGCTGGCAGCCAAGGAGGTCGGCGCACCCCGTCTCGACCCCGAGAGCAAGCTGCTCGAACTCAAACCGTCCGCGGTCGCTCTCGCCTACGGAGATATTCTGGAGAAGGGGCCAACGAGCGCGTCGTCGAAGTATTTCGACACCGCCGATGACAAGCTCATTGGCCTGATCGGTGTCGAGTACCGCAAGTCGTTGCAGGCGGCCCTCCCGGCAAACGCAAAGATGGAATTCGCTAACTCGGTTGGTCCGTTCGACAGCATCGCAATCGGCAGCAACGACTCCGGTGCCATCGTTGCGGTCTATCTCAATGAAACCGTGACGGTAACCCCCGTCGAAGCCGGCGCTGCAGTGAATCCCGAGGGCCAGGTGAAGTCGCTCTCCGGCGTCACCGGGTCCACCAAAGGCACGGTTGCAATCTACGGCGACCAGTTGCTGTTCTACGTACCGAGCACGACGAGCAATCAGAAGATAATGCTGCTCGGGTTCGCGACCGGTCTCATCTCAGCTAAGGAGCTTCCGTGACCTCGATTCCCCCCGCCAGCCGCGCCAACCTGCGCGGTGCTGTCGATCTGTCTTCGCTGCTGCGTCCGGCAACCGGGGCGCCTGCGCCCGCACCTGGCCCCGCTGAATCGGTGCCATCACTGGTGGTCGAATCGTCTGACGCATCCTTCACCGCGATCCTCGATCTCTCGCAGACGGTGCCGGTGGTTGTGGAACTCTACGTCGGTGAGCCCTCGGCCACGCTCATCCACGCGGTCACTGCGTACCGCGGGCGTCTTGTCCTCGTAACAGTGGATGCGTCAGCGAACCCCCAGCTCACCCAGGCGTTTCATGCGGCCGCGGCTCCCACCGTCGCCGCAGTGATTGGTGGACGCCCAATCGCGCTGTATGAGGGCGAGCTGCCAGAAGCGGATGTGACGCAGGTGCTCGACCAGCTGCTCACCCTCGCTGCCCAGCAGAATGTCACCGGCACGGTGGAGCCGTCGCAGCCCGGAGCCGAGCCTGCTGAACCGGCCGAAATACCACTTCCCCCGCACCACCAGGAGGCGTACGACGCGATTGCCGCCGGCGACTTGGAGACCGCAATCCGCGAATACACCACCGCGATCGCGCAAGATCCTCGCGACCAGCTCGCCGTGGCAGGCCTCGCCCAGGTCTCACTGCTCGCTCGCCTCGGCACAGCAACAGCCGCCGAGATCCGGGATGCTGGCGCCGCCACTCCCACCGACATTGACGCGCAGTTGGCTGTAGCCGACCTCGACGTCTCCGGCGGTCACCTTGACGACGCGTTCGACCGCCTCCTGACACTGTTCCCCACCCTCGACCAGGCGGGCAAAGATCGGGTTCGCACCCGCCTGCTCGACTTCTTCGAGATCGCGGGGGTCGATGATCCGCGGGTCGTCGCAGCGCGCCGCCGACTCACCGGGCTGCTCTACTAGCTTCGCCCCGCCAAGCCGCCTCGAGTGTCAACTTCGCATGGGCTCAACGCCCTGGAGGATGTGAAGTTGACCCTTTGCGACAGCTGCACCCGCAGCCGCAGCCGCGAGCACCAGGGTGGGCTCAGCGCCGCAGCTTGAGCCAGAGGCCGGCGAGCGGAGGCAGGGTGACTTCGGCGGAGGCCGGGCGGCCAGCCCACGGCGTGTCGGTGGCTTCGACCGCGCCGAAGTTGCCGATTCCCGAGCCGCCATACTCCGAGGCATCCGTGTTCAGGATCTCATCCCAGGTGCCCGCGAAGGGAAGGCCGACCCGGTATGGTCCCACTGGATTGCCGCCGAAGTTCATCAACACAGCGATCGGGTTGCCGTGATTGTCCCAGCGCAGGAACGACACGGCGTTGTGCTCGGCATCGCCGGCATCGATCCACTCGAATCCGCCCGGATCGTTGTCGCGCGACCACAGTGACGGCTGCTCTCGATAGACCCGATTCAGCTGGCTGACGAGGGTGAGGAGCCCCCGGTGGATCGGCTGGTCGAGAATCCACCAGTCGAGCCCGCGCTCTTCGCTCCACTCCGACGGTTGCCCGAACTCGGACCCCATGAAGAGCAACTGTTTACCCGGATGCGACCACATGAACGCGAGATACGCCCGCAGATTGGCGAGCTTCTGCCACTGGTCGCCCGGCATCTTGTGCAGCAGTGACCCCTTGCCGTGAACGACCTCATCGTGACTGATCGGCAGAAGAAAGCTCTCGGTGAAGGCGTAGACCATGCTGAAGGTGATCTCGTTGTGATGGTACGAGCGGTACAGGGGATTCTCTTCCATGTACGAGAGGCTGTCGTGCATCCAGCCCATGTTCCACTTCAGGCCGAAGCCGAGGCCGGAACCGCCCGTCGGCTTGGTTACTCCCGGCCATGCGGTCGACTCCTCGGCGATAATCACGATGCCTGGATTGCGCTTGTACGCGGTGGCGTTCACCTCCTGCAGGAAGCTGATGGCCTCAAGGTTCTCCCGCCCGCCGTTGACGTTCGGCAGCCAGTCATCGGCTTCCCTCGAGTAGTCCAGGTAGAGCATCGAGGCGACGGCGTCGACCCGGAGGCCGTCGATGTGGAAGTCCTCGAGCCAGTAGCTCGCATTAGCGACGAGAAAATTGCGCACCTGCGAGTCGCCGAAGTTGAACACCAGGGTTCCCCAGTCGCGCTGCTCACCGCGCCTGGGGTCGGAGTGCTCGTAGAGCGGCTGCCCGTCAAAGTTTGCCAGCGCCCACTCGTCTTTTGGAAAGTGCGCCGGAACCCAGTCCATGATCACGCCGATATCGGCCTGGTGCAGTCGGTCGATGAGGTAGCGAAGGTCATCCGGATGCCCGTAGCGGCTGGTTGGCGCGTAGTAGCCGGTCACCTGGTAGCCCCACGACCCGCCGAACGGATGCTCCGCGAGCGGCATGAACTCCACGTGAGTGAATGCGGTTTCCTGCAGGTAGGCGATCAGCTCATCCGCCAGCGAGCGGTAGTCAAGTCCCGGACGCCACGAACCGACATGCATCTCATACACACTCATCGGGGAATTGTGCGGATCCCGCTCAGCTCGGCGACTCATCCAGTCTGAGTCCCCCCACTCATACCGGGTCTGGCCAACCACCGAGGCGGTCGCCGGAGGTATCTCTGTGTAGCGAGCCATCGGGTCGGCGCGCTGCACCCAGCGCCCGTCGGCGGTGAGCAGCTCGAATTTGTAGGAGCTGCCCGGGGTGAGGCCGGGCACGAAAAGCTCCCAGACTCCGTTGTCGTCGAGTCGGCGCATGGCGTGCCCGAGGCCGTACCATCCGTTGAAGTCTCCGAGCACCCGCGCAGCTTTCGCGTGCGGAGCCCAGACGGAGAAACTCGTTCCGACCACGTCCTCGTGCGGTCGGAAGTGCGCCCCGAACACCTGCCAGAGCTGTTCGTGCCGGCCCTGACCCCAGAGATACAAGTCGACATCTCCCACCGAGGAGACGAACCGGTACGGATCATCCGCCACCCAGTCCGGTCCGTTCGAGTAGGTCGTTTCGATCCGGTAGGCCTGACCAGCCCCGGCGATGAATCCCTGCCAGAGGCCATCAGCCAGGTGGATGAGGGGAGCGCGGCCGCCATCGGCGCGAATCACCGTCACCGAATCGGCGAGGGTACGGATGACCCGGATGACAAATCCATCCTGCAGGGGATGCTGCCCAAGAGTCTGGTGCGGCTGGGGGTGGCGACCCTCCACGAGAGCCGCGATGTGATCGGGGTGCAGAGACGGGAGCGCAGGGACCGTGCTCGAGGGCTTCTTGGCGGCTGGCTTCTTGGCGGCTGGCTTCTCGTCGGCTGGCTTTCCGCCTGTTGACTTGCCCGCGCCCGGTACGTTCGCCATTTATTTGCCTCTCGGGGATTCGACACGCAGGATGTGCACGGGCTCGACGAAGGCGTCGAGTCGCACGAAGTTCCTCTGGCCCCAGATGAATTTCTGCTTCGTGATCAGGTCGGTCACCTCGAACGGCTCGTCAGCGTCAACTCCGAACCGGGTGGGGTCGAGAAAGACCGTTGACTCGCGGGCGGAGTACGGATCGAGGTTTGCCACGACGATGATCGCGTCACCACGCCCGGAGCGGGTGAATGAGCCGTCGAGGTACTTGCTGTAGACGAGTGTCGACTCGTCATCACTCCAGTGGATGTCGAGATTGCGCAGCTGGCGCAGGGCCGGATGTTCCGCCCGGATCTTATTCAGCAGGGTGATGTACGGCGCAAGCGAACGCCCGGCTGCCTCGGCCGCGCCGAAATCCCGGGCCTTGTACTGGTATTTCTCGTTATCGATGTTTTCTTCAGAACCGGCGCGTGCAACATTCTCATACAGCTCATAACCGGCGTAGACGCCCCAGTTCGGTGAGGCGGTGGCCGCGAGCGCCGCGCGGATCTTGTAGGCCGGCGGCCCTCCGAACTGCAGGAACTCGGTGAGGATATCCGGGGTATTGACGAAGAGATTCGGGCGGAAATAGGCCGAGTGTTCGTGGGAGATCTCGGTGAAGAACTCTTCGAGTTCGGTCTTGGTGTTGCGCCAGGTGAAGTAGCTGTAGGACTGCTGGAATCCGGACTGTCCGAGGGCGTACATCATCGCTGGCCGGGTGAATGCCTCGGCGAGAAAGACCACGTCGGGAGTTTCTGAGCCCACCTGGTGCAGCATCCACTCCCAGAACTGCAGGGGTTTTGTATGCGGGTTGTCGACCCGGAAGATGGTCACCCCGAGCCCGATCCAGTAGCGGATGATGCGCAGCACCTCGGTGCGGATTCCGATGGGATCGTTGTCGAAGTTGATCGGGTAGATGTCCTGGTACTTCTTCGGGGGATTCTCCGCGAAGGCGATCGACCCATCGGGAAGGGTGGTGAACCACTCCGGATGTTCGGTGACCCACGGATGGTCGGGCGAACACTGCAGCGCGAGATCGAGGGCCACCTCGAGGCCGTTCTTCTTCGCTGTATCGACGAAGGCCTCAAAATCCTCGACGGTGCCGAGATCGGGATGGATGGCGTCATGTCCGCCGTCCTTCGACCCGATAGCCCAAGGGGAACCCGGGTCGTTCGGCCCCGGATTGAGGGTGTTGTTCGGGCCCTTGCGAAAGCTCACACCGATCGGGTGGATCGGCGGAAGGTAGATCACATCGAAGCCCATGCCGGCGACGTTGGGGAGGCGACGGGCGGCGGTGCGGAATGTGCCGCTTTTCCAGCTGCCGTCGGAAGCCTGCTTTGCTCCTTCTGATCGCGGGAAGAACTCGTACCAGCTGCCCGAGCCAGCTCTGGTGCGCTCGACGCGAACCTCGAGTGGGAGGCTCAGGGTGGTGAGACTCGCGAGCGGGGTCTTCTCGATCTCCGCGGTCACCCGAGGGTCGAGCGCCGCGTCGAACCGAGCTCCGGGTGCGAGGCTTTTGGTGCCCATGAGCTTCGCAGCATCCGTCAGAATCTTGTTTGTCGGGGCGCTTTTCACCGCACGGGCAAGAAGGTCCATGCCCATCAACAGCATGAGTTTCACGTCGATCCCGGCCGCAATCTTGATCTCGGCGTTGTGCAGCCACGTGGCCCAGTCATCCCTCCACGCCTGCACGCTGTAGACCCAGGTGCCCTGCAGGTCGAGTAAGACCTCGACTTCCCATCGATCGAGCCCGAGCCCGACCTCGCGCATCCGATACTTCGACTGCACGCCGTGCGGAGTGGACAGCAGCAGATCGACCCCGAGGATGTCGTGCCCCTCGGCGAATACAGTCGCCTGGAATGGCACCACCTCGCCCGCGAAGGCTTTGGCCGGCCAATTGTTGTCGGGCTGCTGGGGGGCGAGGGCGCGAATCGGGATGCGGCCCATTTTGGGTTCGTAGACATTCGTCACCCCTCGACCGTAGCGGCTCAGCCCAGTAATCTCTTCCTAATTTCTCCCCGAGACTGCTGGCCTGAACCCGCGGTACGCGTCGAACCGCTGCGGCCATGGATTCGAACGCCCAGTTTCTGCACCTAGGGTATTACGGTGAAGGCCATCCGTCGTTTTACCGTCCGTACCGTGCTCCCCGATGTGCTTGCACCGTTGGAGCAGCTCGCCACCAATCTGCGCTGGTCCTGGCACCTTCCGACCCGACGCCTGTTCGAAGACCTTTCTCCGCAGCTGTGGGAGTCGAGCAAACACGATCCGATCGGCTTGCTCGGTGAGATCGAGCCGGCTCGCCTGCACGAGCTCGCTGCCGACCAGGACTTCGTCGCGCGCGTCGCGGAGCTGGGGCGCGACCTGCACACCTACTTGACCGAGCCGCGCTGGTACCAGCAGACGGTGACCGAGGCTGCACCGAGTGCGATCGGCTACTTCTCGCCAGAGTTCGGCATCGCTGCGGCACTGCCGCAGTATTCTGGCGGTCTCGGTATTCTCGCCGGCGATCACCTCAAGAGCGCTTCCGACCTCGGCGTGCCGATCATCGGTGTCGGGCTCTTTTACCGTTCTGGCTACTTCGCCCAATCCATCTCACCGGACGGTTGGCAGCAGGAGTCCTATCCCGTGCTCGATCCGGATGGGCTCCCGCTGTCGGTGCTGCGTCATCCGGATGGCTCGGCGGCCCAGGTCGCCCTCGCACTCCCCGGCGACCGAGCGCTCTACGCGCGCATCTGGCAGGTCGCGGTCGGACGCATCCGCCTGTTGCTGCTCGACACCGACATCCCGGAGAACGAGGATGCCCTGCGCTCGGTGACCGATCGCCTCTATGGCGGCGGCGGAGAGCATCGCCTGCTGCAGGAGCTCCTGCTCGGTATCGGTGGTGTGCGGGCGATCAAGCTGCTCACCGAGCTGACGGATGCGGATGCGCCCGAGCTGTATCACACCAATGAGGGCCACGCTGGATTCCTGGGGCTCGAGCGCATCAGCGATCTGATCGGCGACGGGCTGTCCTTCGATGAGGCGCTGCAGGTGGTTCGCGCTGGCACCGTGTTCACGACGCACACGCCGGTTCCGGCTGGCATCGATCGCTTCGACTCCTCGCTTGTGCGGCAGTACTTCTCCACCGACCTGCTTCCCGGGGTTTCAGTCGACGACGTGCTGCAACTCGGCGCCGAGAACTTCGAGGGCGGAACGGACGACACCTTCAACATGGCCGTGATGGGCCTTCGTCTCGGACAGCGCGCCAACGGCGTGTCCCAGTTGCACGGCGAGGTGAGTCGCGGCATGTTCGGTGCGCTCTGGCCCGGATTCGATGCCGATGATGTGCCGATCACGTCGGTGACGAATGGCGTACACGCCCCAACCTGGACCGACCCCGCACTCGTGGCGCTGGCCCGCGACCGCCTCGGCACCTCAGACACGACGACCGCCGACTGGGCATCCGAAGCGGTCAGCGACGCCGACCTGTGGTCTGTACGCAACAGCATGCGGCAGCAGCTCGTGACAGATGCCCGCGCGCGCGTCTCGGCGGCCTGGGGGGAACAGAATCCCGGCATCCGCGACCCGGCCTGGTTCTCCCAGCTGCTCGATCCGAACGTGCTCACGATCGGGTTCGCCCGCCGCGTGCCCACCTACAAGCGCCTCACGCTGATGCTGCACGACCCCGAGCGCCTCCGCTCGCTCCTGCTCTCTCCTGAACACCCGGTGCAGATAGTGATCGCCGGCAAGTCACATCCCGCCGATGACGAGGGCAAGCGCCTCATCCAGAAGCTGGTGGAATTCTCGCAGGAGCCGGAGATCCGCAAGCGAATGGTCTTTCTGCCCAACTACGACATCGCCATGGCCCAACTGCTGTACCCGGGAACGGATGTCTGGCTGAACAACCCCCTTCGTCCACTCGAGGCCTGCGGCACCTCCGGCATGAAGGCGGCGCTGAACGGCTCGCTCAACCTCTCCATTCTGGATGGATGGTGGGCCGAGTTCTATGACGAGGAAAACGGTTGGGCCATCCCAAGTGCCGACTCCGCCGGGGACTCCGCCGAGCGCGACAAGCTCGAGGCGAACTCCATGTACGACCTCATCGAGCACCAGATCGCCCCGCGGTTTTACGATCGGGGCGACGACGGGGTGCCGACGCGCTGGGTGGAGTCCATCCGCCACACCCTGTCGACGCTCTCGTTTGAGCTCTCCGCCGACCGCATGGTGCGCGAGTACGTGCAGCGGCTGTACGTGCCATCCGCTGCCGCCCACCGCACCATCTCGGCCGAGCGGTTCGCGCCTGCGCGCGCCCTGGCCGCGTGGAAGTCGCGGGTGACCGCGGCCTGGCCACAGGTGTCGGTCACGCACGTCGAGTCCGGGGGAGTGGATGCCGTTCCGCAGGTCGGCGACGAACTGCACGTGCGGGCTCACGTCAACCTCGCCGGGCTGACCCCAGCGGATGTCTCGGTGGAGGTCGTCTACGGCCGCGCGCGCGAAAACGATCGGCTGGAGAACCCGCACAGCGTGGAACTCGTTCCCTCACCGAGCGTCGGCGACCACTTGGCCCAGTTCGCCGGCACCGTGACGCTGTCACGTGCGGGCAGTTTCGGATACAACGTGCGGGTTGTGCCGCGACATCCGCTGTTGGCAAGCTCGGCGGAACTGGGGCTGATCGCGGTCGCCTCGTAGCTTTCAGTGCGCCGTGGCCACGCACTCAGTTTCGTGCGATCGATGCCACCACAGCCGTGGTCGCCCGAATCAGGTCGTGCGGGGCGAGTTCGAGGTCGAACCCGCGACGCCCCCCGGAGACGAACACCGTGTCGAATAACTCTGCGGTCTCGTCGAGCACGGTGCGCAGCAGGGTCTTCTGACCGATCGGACTGATGCCGCCGACCAGGTATCCCGTGCGCCTCTCTGCCATGGCTGGGTCAGCCAGTACTGCTTTTTTTGCGCCGAGCACGCTGGCAAAGGTCTTGAGATCGAGCATGCCCGATACCGGGACTATGGCGACGGCGAGAGTGCCATCGACATCCGCCACAAGCGTCTTGAACACCCGTGCTGGCTCGAGGCCGAGCACGGTCGCTGCCTCCAAACCAAAGCTCGTGTTCGCCGTGTCATGCGCGTAGCCATGTTCGATAAAGGCAATGCCCAGAGCTGCGAGGGCGACAGTGGCGGGGGTGGCGGTCACGATGAGTGTGCGAGAAACAACTGCATCGAGGCTGGCGCGAGAATCTGCTGCGAACCGGGCGCGTGCATCTCGACGGTGGCAGTGTCGTGAGCGCCGTGGGCGGCAGTGTCGTCAGCGCTGTTCCAGAGCAGTTCGTAGGATGTCACTCCGTCGTGATGCGGAAGGATCACGGTCTCGGGCGCTTCCAGTCCGTGCACGATGAGCAGGATGCGATTGAACTCCTCGAACTCGGGCGTGGATGCCGCGAGGTACTGGAGCGTGCGCTCTTTCGGTGAGTCCCAATCCTCGATCGACATCGAGAGGCCCTCTTTGTTGAACCAGTCCATCTGGGTTGCCGACGGCACAGTCTCGCCGAAGATTCCAAAGCGGCTCGGGCGCAGTGCCGGGTTTTCCCGCCGCAGTCTCAGCAGCTTCTGTGAGACCAGCAGCAGCTCGTCCTGCCAATCTTCACGCTCCCACGGTAGCCATGTCAGCTCACTGTCATGACAATAGGCGTTGTTGTTCCCTCGCTGGCTGCGACCGAATTCGTCGCCGGCTGTGATCATCGGTAAGCCAGCAGAGAGCAGCAGGGTGCCGAGCAGGTTGCGGATGGCTTTCTCGCGCGCGGAGAGAATTATCGGGTCGTGGGTCGGACCTTCCACCCCATAGTTGAACGAGTGGTTGCTGTCGGTACCGTCACGGTTGTTTTCGCCGTTTCCGAGATTGTGCTTGTGGTTGTAGGCAGTGAGATCTGCGAGGGTGAAGCCGTCGTGCGCCGTGACGAAGTTCACAGAGGCGAGCGGCCCGCGCTCCTGAGAAAAGACGCCCCTAGAGCCGGAGAGCTTCGAAGCGAACGGACCGATGCCGATCGGTGCTACCCCGTTCGCGCGAGCCGCAGCAATATCAGTGAGCCAGAAATCGCGGGTGCGGTCACGATAGTCGTCGTTCCACTCCGACCACGGCTCAGGAAAGTTGCCGACCTGCCAGCCGCCCATCCCCACGTCCCAGGGTTCGGCGATCATCTTCACGCCCTGCAGCTGAGGATCGGAAACGATCGCCTCGATCAGCGGATGATGCGGGTCGAAATCACCCCGTTCGTCACGCCCGAGAGTCGCAGCGAGATCGAACCGAAAACCATCGATCTGCACCTCGTTTGCCCAGTACCGCAAAGAATCGAGCACGAGCTGCTGCGCGGCCGGCAGTGCGAAGTTCACGGTGTTGCCGCATCCGGTCACATCGATGTAGCTGCCCGCGGAATCCTGCCGATAATACGACGCGTTGTCGAGACCGCGCAGGGAGGTAGTCACACCGGTCGCACCCTCTTCGGCGGTGTGGTTATAGACCACGTCGAGAACGACCTCGAGCCCAGCCTCGTGGAGCAGCTTGACCATGCCCTTGAATTCCCGCAGCACAGCGCCGGTGCCACCAAACTGGGCGTCCCGGCTGGCGTACGCAGCGTGAGGGGTGAAGAAATTTAGAGTGTTGTAGCCCCAGTAATTGCTGAGGCCCTGGGTGATGAGACGCTGTTCGCTCACGAACTGATGCACGGGCAACAGTTGGATCGTCGTGACACCGAGATCCTTGAGGTAATTGATCGCCGAGTCGTGGGCGAGTCCGGCATAGGTGCCGCGGAGCTCCTCCGGCACGGCCGGGTTCAGCTTCGAAATACCCCGAGCATGGGCCTCGTAGAGCACGGTATGGTCGAGCGGCACGGCGGGTTTAGTGGCTCCGGCCCAGTCGAACTCGTCATCTTGCACATAACTTCGCCACTCACCCGACGCCGTGCGGGCCAGCCCACGGGCATAGGGATCGATCAGGTGAATACCGGAATCAAACCGATGGGTCGCACCGCTGGGTCCGCTCGCGCGCAGTGAATACCGGGTGCCAGCCACCAGGCCTGGCGAGATGCCCGACCAGACGCCGTCAGCATCCTTCTGTAACTGGATGCTTTCGGCGACCCAGGTCGGATCTTTGCTTCCGAAGATGCAGAGCTCGATAGCGGTGGCACTTGCCGACCAGACCCGCAGCGCGCCGCCGGTGGGCGTCGCCCGCACGCCGAGGTGGCGAAGCGGATTTGGCCGACTCTGCGCATCACCGGTCGGCGAAACCGCGGTGCTCAGCAGATCGGCGGTCGGATCGGTCACAGGCATGCGTTCTAGAGTAGAGGCCCGGATGCCGCGCAACCTGCGGCGTCAACCCAGCTGGAGTCAACGCCATCGGGGGTCAACGAAACTGGGGGTGTCGCCCGTGTCCGTGTATCTCGACCATGCCGCCACCACCCCCATGCTGCCGGCGGCGATCGCGGCCTACACGACGGCCCTCTCACTCGTCGGCAATCCGTCATCCATTCACTCCCAGGGCCAAAACGCCAAGCGGATGCTGGAGGAGGCGCGCGAGCGTGTCGCCGAGTCGCTGGGGTGCGATCCGATCGAGATCGTCTTCACGTCCGGCGGAACCGAGGCGGTGAATCTGGCGGTGAAAGGGCTGTACTGGGCGCGAAACGCGGGCGGCACTCACCCGCGGATCCTCGTGCCTCGCGGCGAACACCATGCAACGATCGACACAGTCGAATGGCTCGAACGCCACGCTGGCGCTGTGATCGAGTGGGTGCCGATCGACGAACTCGGCCGGGTGAGATTGAATGCGCTCGCTCGTTTGCTCGAGGAACACGACGACGTCGCCCTCGTGACACTGCTGTGGGCCAATAACGAGGTCGGTACGGTGCAGCCGGTCGCCGAGGTGGCTGCACTTGCGGCCCGCCACGGGGTTCCGGTGCACTCCGACGCGATCTCGGCGTATCGTCACGTGTCAATCGACTTTGCTGCCACCAACCTCGCGGCGCTCTCCGTTTCGGCGCACAAGATCGGCGGACCACAGGGCATAGGCGCCCTCGTTCTCAACCGGTCGGCCGTGGTCGTGCCTCTGATCCACGGCGGGGGCCAGCAGCGTGATGTGCGATCAGGCACCCAGGATGTACCCGCCGCGATCTCCTTCGGTGTCGCGGCGCAGCATCCGGTGTCGTCGTTCGCGCCTCTCCGCGACCGCCTGATCGCCGGCGTACGCACAGCCGTGCCGTCGGCGGTTCTGCGTGGTGACCCCGATTCTGTCGCACGGCTGGACAACAATGTGCATTTCACTTTTCCCGGCTGCGAGGGAGACTCGCTGCTGTTCCTCCTTGACAGCGCCGGCGTCTCGGTGAGTACCGGCTCGGCCTGCCGGGCCGGAATTCCGGAGGCATCCCACGTGCTGCTCGGCATGGGACTCAGCGAAGTGGATGCCCGCGGCGCCCTGCGGGTCACCGTTGGACACTCCACCACGGACGCCGACATCGACACGTTCCTCGAGGCGCTGCCGCAGGCTGTCGCCCGAGCGAGTCGGGCAGGTCTGAGCGACCGGGACGTCACGCTGCGACCAGTCGGCGTTGGTGTGTCCGGTATTGATGCGTAAGCGCGCTCGTTCGGCGATTGCTGGCGCATCCCTCGTGCTGTTGCTCGCCGTGGCCGGATGTTCCTCCTCCGACGTGCCAAAGCCGATGCCGACGCCGACGCAGAGCGTACCGGCGGATCCAGCGCTCACCTCGGTGTTTCCCGATGACTTCACCGGTGCTGTCGCCAAGACCGAGACCGTGCGGCTCGCAGACGCGATTGTGTCTCTGCTCCCGGCGTCGATCGTTGTGAACGTCGCCAATACCGAACAGCTGGTGCCAGCGACGGCCTCTTCCCGGTCCTATTACGGGGTATTGCGGATCATTTCGCTCGACCCCACCAACGATCCGGTCGCCATTTCGAAGGCGATGGTGCAGAAAATCGAAGCCTCGGGGTGGACCCAGCGTGAGTCCTCCGATGACGCAACCGGCGTGCACCTGGTCACGCTCCTGAGCAACAGCAAGCCCAATATCTCCTGGCTCCTGCAGCTGAGCGGGGACCCGAGGGTCGCCGGGCAGTCAGTGATCCAGCTACAGCTCGTCAGCCCGGACCTGCCAAGCTAGTCGCTGCTCCGATCCTGCCCGGTTGGTCGCGGCTCCGTTCTGTGGAGTGGCTCCGCACCCCGCACCTACACTGGAGGCCATGAAGATTTTGGCGGCGATGAGTGGAGGGGTCGACTCCGCTGTCGCCGCAGCGCGCGCGGTCGAAGCCGGTCACGAGGTCGTTGGCGTGCATCTTGCGCTCAGCCGGATGCCCGGAACCCTCCGCACCGGAGCTCGCGGATGCTGCACCATCGAAGATTCGATGGACGCGCAGCGAGCAGCCAACATCATCGGAATTCCCTACTACGTGTGGGACTTTTCCGAGCGATTTAAACTCGATGTGGTCGACGACTTCATCGCCGAGTATTCCGCGGGTCGCACCCCGAACCCATGCATGCGCTGCAACGAGCGCATCAAATTTGCGGCGCTGCTCGAGAAGGCGCTCGACCTCGGGTTCGACGCCGTGGCCACCGGTCATTACGCCAGTATCCGCACCGACGACGATGGCAACCGCGAACTTCACCGGGCTGCGGACTGGGCCAAAGACCAGTCCTATGTGCTTGGGGTGCTAACGGCGGAACAGCTCGCGCACAGCATGTTCCCGCTCGGGGCGACGCCGAGCAAGGCGGAAGTTCGTGCGGAGGCTGCCGAGCGCGGATTCAGCGTGGCGACGAAGCCGGACAGCCACGACATCTGCTTCATCCCGGACGGCGACACCCGCGGCTGGCTCGCCGATCGAGTTGGTGCAGAAGCTGGGGTCATCCTCGAGCGCGATGGATCCGTGGTTGGAAGCCACGACGGAGCCGCAGCGTTCACCGTCGGCCAGCGCAAAGGTCTGCATCTTGGCGTGCCATCACCGGATGGCCGTCCCCGCTTCGTCCTTGAGGTTCGTCCGTCGAGCAACACTGTCGTTGTCGGTCCGAAAGAGGCGCTGGATCTTGCCGTGGTCGCCGGATCCAAGTACAGTTGGGCCGGCCGCGCGCCCGCAGACCCCCACACTGAGTTCGCCTGCCACGTGCAGATCCGTGCCCATGCCGACCCGGTCCCTGCGGTTGCGGTGCTTCGGGATGGTGAGCTCGTCATCCGCCCGGACATGCCGCTCAACGGCGTCGCGCCCGGCCAGACCGCAGTGCTGTATCTCGGCACCCGGGTGCTCGGGCAATGCACGATTGACCGCACCGTCTCCGCAGTTGCCCTGCCAGTGAGCTGAGCCACTCCGGGTGCGGTCGCTCAGCCGTCGAACCTAAGCTGGAGGGGTGACCAACCCCGATCTCACCAGCGCGCAGAACCTGACTCTTGAGCAGGCCGGCGAGGAGGCCGGCCAGCTCACGACACGCGTGCTCGAACTGCGCGATGCCTACTACGCGCGCGACGAAGTGCTCGTAGCCGACGAGGAATACGACCGGATGCTGCACCGGCTCGAGGAGCTGGAGCGACTGTTCCCGGAGTTGCAGAGCCAGGATTCGCCGACCCAGATGGTGGGTGGCCGTGCCGAGACGACACTCTTCGCCCCGGTGCGCCACGCTGAGCGGATGCTGAGCCTCGACAACGTCTTCTCACTCGAGGAATTCGCCGAATGGGCGGTGAAAGTCGAACGCAACGCTGGCCGCCACATCGACTACCTGTGCGAGCTCAAAATCGATGGACTGGCGATCAACCTGCGCTATGAGAACGGCCTGCTCACCTCTGCTGCAACCCGGGGCGACGGGGTGGTCGGCGAAGACGTCACGGAAAACATCGCGTTTGTGAAGGTGATTCCGACAAAGCTGGCAGGCTCGGGGCATCCGCAGATTGTCGAGGTGCGCGGTGAGGTCTTCTTCGAGTCCGCGATTTTCGCGCAGCTCAACGCCGACCAGGTGGCCGCGGGGGAGCGGGTGTTCGCAAACGCTCGCAATGCAGCATCCGGCAGCCTGCGCCAGGTGGCAGAGAAAAAGTCCGCTGTGCAGCTGGCGCGGATGCACAAACGGCTCGGTCGGCTGAACATGCTGGTGCACGGCATCGGTGCGTGGGCGCAGCCTCGCATGGGAAATGAAGCGCCCGTAAGCTCCCAGTCGGCAACCTACGGGCTTCTGAAGCAGTGGGGACTGCCGACCAGCACCCACTACCGCGTCGTTGAGACCGCAGCGGAAGCGGCTGATTTCATCGCGTACTACGGCGCGCATCGCGGCAGTGTCGAACATGAGATCGATGGCATCGTGATCAAGGTCGACGAGCTCGAGCTTCATGACGAACTGGGAGCAACGAGTCGTGCTCCCCGGTGGGCGATCGCGTACAAGTACCCGCCAGAGCAGGTCAATACGACGCTGCTGGACATCGTAGTGAGTGTCGGCCGCACCGGCCGGGTCACCCCGTTTGCGGTGATGGAACCGGTGCGGGTCGCCGGGTCGGTAGTGCGCCAGGCAACTCTGCATAACCAGGATGTCGTCAAGGCTAAGGGCGTGCTGATCGGCGACACCGTGGTGCTGCGCAAGGCCGGCGATGTTATTCCGGAGGTGCTCGGTCCGGTCGTGGAAATGCGTGACGGCACCGAGCGTGAATTCGTGATGCCCTCGATTTGCCCCGAGTGCGGCACTCTGCTCGCGCCGGCGAAAGAGGGCGATGTGGATCTGCGTTGCCCGAATGCTCGCAGCTGTCCCGCCCAGGTACGCGGCCGGGTCGAGCATGTGGGCAGTCGCGGTGCGTTGGATATCGAGGGGCTCGGCGAGGTGGGGGCATCCGCACTCACCCAGCCCGATGTACCGCTGCACCCGCCCCTGGTGACCGAGGCTGGGCTCTTCTCCTTGACGCTGCGTGACATCTTCCCGATCACCGTGCGGGTGAGGGACTACGAGACCGGGCTGATCAAGCTGAATCCGGATGGATCCGAGCGCACCGAAACGCCCTACCGCAAGAAGCGCAAAAAAGTGGGAAAGGGTGCTGATCCGGCTTTCGATGCAAACGCGTCCGAGTTCGCGGGTGATGACGCATCGGTGCCGTCCTCTGCGGCGACCAAGCTGCTGTCCGAACTCGAACTGGCGAAGACCAAAGACCTGTGGCGCATCCTGGTGGCGCTGAGCATCCGGCACGTGGGGCCGGTCGCTGCCCGTGCAGTCGCCGCCTACTTCGGTTCGGTCGGGGCGGTCAGGGCCGCGACTCGCGAGGAGCTGGCGGCCGTGGATGGCGTCGGCATAATCATTGCCGATTCCCTGATCGACTGGTTTGCTGTCGATTGGCACGTCGAGATCATCGATCGGTGGGCGGATGCCGGGATGCAGCTGAGCATTCCCGGTCACGCGGGTCCCGGCGCGGCCGTCGCTGCAGGAGGGCCGCTGTCCGGTGTGACCGTCGTCGCGACCGGGAGCCTCGAGGGGTTCACGCGGGAGGGCGCACTTGAAGCGATCATCGCGGCAGGGGGCAGGGCGGCATCGACCGTGTCGAAGAAGACCGACTTTGTTGCAGCCGGACCGGGTGCCGGTTCGAAACTGACCAAAGCGGAGGAATTAGGCCTGCGTATCATCGACGCGGCGCAGTTTGCCGTGCTACTCAAATTCGGCCCCGAGGCACTCAGCGATCCCGTTACGGGCTAGTGTCGCGCGTAAACATCGCGTGACGATCCGCTCGTCTTCGTTGCACACCCCTGCCAAAGGGGTTTTCGGCCGTACTATTCAAGGGACATCGACTTTCCCTTCGCTCTTGGTTTTTTCATCTAATTCCAAATCTAACGATTGGATCCATTCACCGTGTTGTTCGATGTCGCTGCAGTCTCCTCCTCCGGCGTGTTCGGTGGGGTCGCCGCGGCCTTTGGCATTCACGAAATCAGCAACCAGATCGCCGCGATGGTCGTGGGAATAGTCCCTGTGACACGTGGTGAATCTGTTGTCGGCGGGCTGTCCTCTCCGTACGGTTCGGGCGCGGGTATCCTCGCGTACGGCGGCCCACAGCCCTCAGATGTAGCTTTGGCGTCGATTTACTCCGCGCCCTCGGATCCGGCGCTTCTGTTCCGGCTCAGCGGCAGTAAGACCCTTGATCGCCTCACCGTGCTGTCTGTTTCCGAGGTGGCAGCATTCGTCGCAGGCAACCCTGCAGCCGTGAGTCGACTGCTGGTGAGCCCGCCCCGAGCAAGCTCCGTCGCAGCCTGGTGGGCAGCCATTCCGAGCTCCGCGCAGAAGAAACTTGCCACGGCTGCGCCCGTGGTGGTCGGCAACCTCGACGGCGTACCGGTCGCTGTGCGAGACCGAGCAAATCGACTCACCCTCACCCAGGCCGTGACACAGCTTCAGGCGTCCATTGACTCAGGTGCCGGTCGAGCGAAGCTAATCGAGAAGCGCCACCACCTCAACATCCTCACGCAGGTCGCAAAGACCCTCAAACACTCCTCAGGGGAGCCGGATCGGCAGTTGCTCACGCTTGATCCCTCCGGGGAGGTGCGGGCAGCGATCGTAGTCGGCAATCTTGCCACCGCCGACTATGTGAGCTATCTGGTGCCTGGGATGTTCTTCACCGTGCAGGGCCAGATGTACGACTGGACCGTCATCGCGCAGGACCTGCAGGTGCAACATTCCGAGTGGCTCGCGACCTTGGCCGGTACGGACTCTACGCTCGCGGGCAAAACTGCCGCAACGGTTGCCTGGATCGGCTATCAGACCCCCGGTGCGCTCGATATCGCATCGCTCGATCGCGCGGAAAGTGGGGCAAACCTCCTCGGGCATGCCATCCAGGGCATCCGTGCCACCCGGGCAGAATCTCCACCCTTCGTCAGCCTGATAACGCATTCCTACGGCTCTACCGCCGCCATGATGGAACTCGCCAACGGCGGCATGACAGTGGATGCCCTTGCCATCGTCGGTTCCCCGGGGTCTGCAGTGCAGTCGGCCTCTGACCTCGCAGTGAAAGATGGAAACGTCTTCGTCGGTGAAGCGGCCTGGGACCCGGTCGTGAACACTGCCTTCTATGGCAGTGACCCCGGCGTGAGCGCGTTTGGTGCTCACCGGATGGATGTCGCTGCCGCGACCGACCCGATAACCCGCCAGTCGCTGGCCGCAGCTGTTGGCCACCTCGGATACTTTGACATTGGCACGACTGCGATGCGTAACTTCGCGCTGATCGGCCTCAATCAGAGTGCCCTCGTCTCCTCGCGATGACTTTGCGCTGACTTCGCGCTGACCTCGCGCTGACCTCGCGACGGGTCGAATAGACTCGATTGTCCCCCCAAGCGATCCAACGCACGGAGTTCCATGTCTGAAAATCCTGGCGACCCTGACGGCCGCATCACCACCGACCAGGTCGCGCATCTCGCGTACCTCGCGCGTATTGCGCTCACCCCGGACGAGATCGAGAAGCTCACCGGTGAACTCGGTGTGATCATCGACTCGATCGCCAAGGTCTCCCAGGTTGCGACGGCGGATGTTCCGGCCACGAGTCATCCGATCCCGCTGACCAACGTGTTCCGACCTGACGTGATCGGCGCGACTCTCTCGCAGGAGCAGGCTCTGAGCGGTGCTCCCGAACACGACGGAAGCCGGTTCAAGGTCTCCGCGATCCTGGGGGAGGAGCAGTAATGGCTCACACAAACGCCGCTGGCGGCGATGGCACCGCCGACCTCACCCGGCTGAGCGCGGCATCCCTCAGCGAACTGCTCATCAGCCGCGAAGTCTCGAGCGTCGAAGTCACCAGGGCCCATTTGGACCGTATCGCGGCGGTTGATGGCGATGTGCATGCCTTCCTCCATGTCTCGAAGGACGCGCTCGACACCGCAGAGGGCGTGGATGTGCTCCGCCGCATTGGCAACCAGCTGCCACCGCTCGCCGGAGTCCCGATCGCCATCAAGGACGTGCTGTGCACGCTGGATATGCCGTCCACAGCGGGCAGCAAGATCCTCGAGGGCTGGATTCCCCCGTACGATGCAACCGTGGTTCGCAAGCTCCGTGAGGCCTTCCTCGTGCCGCTCGGCAAGACCAACATGGACGAATTCGCCATGGGATCCTCCACCGAGCACTCGGCCTACGGTGTCACCCATAACCCGTGGGATCTCGACCGCATCCCCGGAGGGTCTGGCGGAGGAAGCGCCGCGGCAGTAGCCGCATTCGAAGCACCACTCGCGCTCGGCTCAGACACCGGCGGCTCGATTCGGCAGCCGGCCGCTGTCACCGGATCCGTCGGGGTCAAGCCCACCTATGGCGGTGTCAGTCGGTATGGCGCGATCGCGCTCGCCAGCTCGCTCGATCAGGTGGGGCCCGTTGCCCGCACGGTTCTCGATGCCGCCATGTTGCACGACGTGATCGGTGGTCACGATCCACGAGATTCCACTTCCCTTCGAGACGAATGGCCCAGTTTTACCGCCGCTGCGAGGGCCGGACAGCTCAAGCGCAACCTCAACGGGGTGAAGATCGGGGTCGTGAAAGAGCTCGACGCTCCTGGCTTCCAGGCCGGGGTCAGCCAGCGATTCCACGAGACTCTCGATCTGCTCGCCTCCAACGGAGCAGAGATTGTCGAAGTCAGCGCACCGAACTTCGAATACGCGGTTGCCGCCTACTACCTAATCCTTCCGGCTGAGGCATCCAGCAACCTCGCAAAGTTCGATTCTGTGCGATTCGGGCTCCGCGTGAACCCTGTGGGGGGAGGGACGGTCGAGGATGTCATGGCCGCCACCCGCGAGGCCGGATTCGGTCCGGAGGTCAAGCGCCGCGTCATCCTCGGAACCTATGCCCTGAGCGCCGGCTACTACGACGCGTACTACGGCAGTGCACAAAAGGTGCGCACGCTCATCCAGCGCGACTTCGCCGCAGCATTTGAGAAGGCGGACATCCTGATCAGCTCCGCGGCGCCCACGACGGCGTTCCGAATCGGTGAGAAGATCAACGATCCGCTCGCCATGTACCTGAACGACGTGACGACGATTCCGGCGAACCTCGCGGGGATTCCAGGCATGGGACTTCCGATGGGGCTCGCCCCGGAGGATGGACTGCCGACCGGACTGCAGCTCATGGCACCGGCGCGAGCGGATGCCCGGCTCTACGAAAACGGGGCGGCGATCGAGGCACTGCTCGAGGACAGCTGGGGGCACACCCTGATCAGCCAGGCCCCGGAGCTCGCAACGCGCTGACAGCTCGGTTCGGTCGATCCCCGCTTGGCGAAGTACGGAGCCTCACGAGGTGATCTCCAGCAGCCCGGTCGCGGAACGCAACCATATTCATCCGGTTGCCACATCGGATGCTGCAGAACCGTTTCGTCCCGTTGCGCGACAGGTCGACGAGAAGTCCGCTGCAGTCGTCCGCCTCGCAGAGCCTCAGCCGGTGGGTCTCGCCAGAGCGGATCACGTCCACCAGCGCCAGCGCGACTTCCACCTCGATCCGCTGGGCGAGCGGTGCGTCCGGCTCGGTCGCATGAAGATGCCAGGGCAATCCATCGTGGCGAGCGAGGTGCGGGAGTGCGCGCGACTCGAGCAACATGCCATTGATCGCCTCGACAGCGTCATCAATCCCCAGCCTCCAGAGGCTCTGGATGGCGGCGCGCGTCTGCCGCACCTCATCGAGCTCCGTGGCGTTGTTATCGATGCGTCCCGAGTAGGACCAGCCGATGAGAAACGCACCGAGTTGCTCGACTGTAGCGATCTCGTCTAGGCCGCTGCGGGATGCTGCGGGGGAGCTGTTTACGAGCGAAACCGCAAACCCGAGAGTGTCCTGTGTGTCAGGGGCTAAACGCAATTTGACTCCTTATCTGGCACCACAATATCGTGAGCACATGACACGGAAAAGCGGGGTGATCACCCCGAAATCGTCCACCTCGCTCGGCCTCCTTTTCGCGCTCATCGCCGCCGCGACTTTCGGCATGTCCGGTGCGTTTATCAAGCCGATACTCGAGGCGGGCTGGAGCCCCGCGGCCGCGGTAACGGTGCGCGCACTCATCGGCGGCATCGTGCTCGCTCCGGTGGCTGCTGTTGCACTCCAGGGGCGATGGTCCGCGCTCTGGCGAGCTCGCTGGCGCGTGCTCACGATGGGATTCGTCGGCGTCGCCGCAACCCAGTTGGTCTATTTCGCCGCCATCGAGCGCCTTTCGGTGAGCACCGCGATCCTGCTGGAATACATGGCACCACTGCTACTCGTTGGATTCGTCTGGGCGACCAGTCGCCGGATCCCGAAGGCGGTCGTGCTGGTTGGCTCGGTTGTTGCGGTTGCCGGTCTCGTGCTCGTGGTGTCCCCGGGAGCAACGGGAAGCTTTGACCTGCTCGGCCTGGGTTTCGCCGGGCTCGGAACCATCGGGTGCGCCATTTACTACGTCGTCGCCGCGCGCCCCAGTGATGGCCTGCCGCCCGTCGCGCTCGCGGCATCCGGGCTCCTGATCGGTGGAGTCATGCTCGGACTCGTTGGCCTGATCGGGCTGGTGCCGTTTTCCGCCACCTTCGGCGAGGTGCGCATGCTTGGCACCTCGGTCGAATGGTGGGTGCCGCTTCTCGTTGTCGGGGTGTTTGCCACAGCGATCGCTTACGCGGCGAGCATCACCGCGAGCGAGATGCTGGGCTCGAGGCTCGCCTCTTTCGCCGGGTTGCTCGAGGTCATTGCCGCGGCCCTCTACGCCTGGCTGCTGCTGGGGGAGAGGCTCTCGATTGCGCAGCTAATAGGCGGCGCGCTGATCCTGATCGGGATCGGATTTGTGCGGTCAGAGAAGACCTCGGCATCGGTCGAGCCCGGATCTTCCGTCGAGTCCGGCCCGACTTTCGAATCGGATGTTTTCGTCGAATCGGACATATTCCTGGAAGCGGATGTCTTCTTCGAACCGGAGCCGCCCGCGACGGGGTCAGTGGAACTTGCTCCGAGGGAGGCCTCGCCCATATTCCCGACCGGGCCCTCTCTCTCGACCGGGCCGCTGGAACTGCCCCGGTAGAATTGAGGCATGGCGTATTCAGCGGAACTCATGGACTACGACGAAGCTCTCGAACTATTCGAGCCGGTCCTCGGCTTCGAGGTGCACATCGAGTTGAACACGAAGACCAAGATGTTCAGCGATGCGCCGAACTTCTTCGGCGGGGAGCCGAACACGAATGTGACTCCGGTCGACCTGGGTCTTCCCGGCAGCCTCCCGGTCGTGAACGAGCAGGCCATCAAGTATTCGATCTCGCTCGGTCTCGCTCTCGGGTGCAGCATCCGCCCGTCCAGCCGCTTTGCGCGCAAGAACTACTTTTATCCGGACCTCGCCAAGAACTACCAGATCAGCCAGTTCGACGAGCCGATCGCGTTTGATGGAACTGTCGAGGTCGAACTCGAGAATGGCCGCGTCTTCCAGATTCCGATCGAGCGAGCGCATATGGAAGAGGATGCCGGCAAGCTCACCCACATCGGCGGCGCAACCGGTCGCATTCAAGGAGCGGAATATTCGCTTGTCGACTACAACCGTGCCGGTGTGCCCCTCGTCGAGATCGTCACGAACATCATCTACGGTGCCGAGAAGGATGCCCCGGAGCTCGCAAAAGCGTATGTCTCGACCATTCGCGACATCGTGCGCTCCCTCGGAATCAGTGACGCAAAAATGGAGCGCGGCAACCTGCGTTGCGATGCCAACATCTCGTTGAGCCCGCGCGGGTCTGGCACGCTCGGAACACGCACCGAGACCAAGAATGTCAACTCGCTGCGGAGCGTCGAGCGCGCCATCCGCTATGAGATCCAACGCCAGGCGGCAATTCTTGCCGGTGGCGGCACGATCACGCAGGAAACCCGTCACTGGCACGAGGACACCGGTGTGACCTCCGCCGGCCGCCCGAAGAGCGATGCGGACGACTACCGCTACTTTCCCGAGCCGGACCTTCTGCCGGTCGAGCCGTCCCTCGAACTGATCGAAGAGCTTCGGGCTGCGCTTCCGGAAGCGCCAGCCGTGCGGCGGCGGCGACTCAAGGACGCATGGGGCTTCACCGACCTAGAGTTTCAGGATGTCGCAAACTCCGGACTCCTGGTTGAGATCGAGGAGACCACGGCCGCCGGTGCATCCGCGGCCCAGGCCCGCAAGTGGTGGACCGGGGAGATCGCACGACTGGCCAATGTGGCCGACGTTGATGCATCATCCCTCGTCTCTCCGCTGCAGGTCAGCGAGCTGATTGCCCTGATCGAGAACGGCGAGCTCACGGACCGTCTGGCCCGCCAGGTACTCGAGGGAGTGATCGCCGGTGAGGGCTCGCCCGCGGCGGTCGTCGAGTCCCGTGGCCTGAAGGTGGTGTCGGATGACGGCCCGCTCATCGCCGCGATCGACGAGGCTCTCGCGGCCCAGCCCGATGTGCTCGAGAAGATCCGCGATGGCAAGGTGCAGGCCGCTGGCGCAGTCATCGGTGCGGTCATGAAAGCGATGAAGGGCACTGCGGATGCCGCGCGCGTTCGTGAGCTGGTGCTGGAGCGGGCGCAGGGTTAGCGCTACCTCAAACGGCCCATGCCGTAATCGGTGGAGCTGTCACCCTTCACCCGCGAAATTCAGTGGCGGGGCACTGACACCGCGTGAGTGTGCGGCGGCAGATCGCTGAAGGCCACGTTTTGGGCGACATCGAAGGTGACGGTGTCATCCGCGAAGGTCAGCGTGGCGGTTCGGGAGTACGGGGTTGTTACGGAGTGCGCCCGCACGGCCAGGGTGTCGGGGGAGACCCAGGCGCCGCTCGCCCAGATCCGTGAATCCGCAGACGCAACCCAGTCGCCGTAGCCAAACTGGATCACAGTGACCGTACCGTTTTCGTCAACGGTGAGCTGCCCCGGTTGCACCGTCACTGCTGTGACGTCCGGATGCTCGAAGGCGAAGCGGATGCCACCCACCCGGTCTGCCGTAGCGGTGGTGGCTTCCCCGGCAACGGGTGGCAGGGTGAGTGCCGCGAGCGAAGCGGTTAACGGGCTCTCGGAGGCAAGCAGCGGCGAGTCGCCGAATGCTGGGAGGAGGTGCTCCCACACCAGATCGAGTGCGGCTTGCGAAACCGGGAGAGCCGACGTGAGCACGACAACAGCATCCTGTTTCGGCAGCACGATACAGAATTGGCCGAACGCACCGTCGAGGCGGTATCCCGCGGGACCGTTACGCCAGAACTGGTAGCCGTAGCCCTGCCGACCATCGAGGTCGTGATCGGTATCGGAGGTGGCCACCTGCAGCGAGGTGGCCTCGTCGATCCACTCCGCCGGTACAAGTTGACTTCCACGCCAGCGCCCCCGCTTCAGCAGGAGCTGTCCGAAAATCGCCAGTTGTTCGGTGGTGATGCTCAGTCCCCAGCCCCCGGCATCGATCCCGTGGGGGGAACGCTCCCAGGTGGCATCCGTGATTCCGAGCGGTTCGAAGATGCGCGGGGTCAGGTAGTCGAGTAGCCGCTGCCCTGTGGCACACTGCACAATGGCCGACAGAAGATGCGTCGCGCCACTGTTGTATACGTAATGGGTACCGGGCACAAACTCGAGGGGCTGAGCCAGAATGGTGTGAGCCCAGTTGTCACCGTGAGAGTCATCGGTGAGTGAGACGGTGTCTGCCGCATGTCCGGTAGTCATCGTGAGCAGATGGCGCACCGTCAGGGCCGACAGGTGGTCATCGACCTCCACCGGCAGGTCATGCGGAAGCAGATCGACCACCCGGTCATCGAGCGTGATGAGGCCCTCGCTGATGGCGAGCCCGACAGCGACGGAGGTGAAGCTCTTGCTCACCGAAAACATCATGTGCGGGTGCATGGCAGCGTAGGGACTCCACCAGCCCTCGGCAACGACCGTGCCGTGCCGCAGCACCATCACACTGTGCAGGCTGTCCAGGCTGGCATCGGCTGCCTGGATGAAGTCGAGAATTGCGGACGAGGCGATACCTTCAGCCTCTGGCGTGCTGCGGGGAAGCATCATTTCCCTATTCTGCTGCCGCAACTGCCGTATTTCGGTTATCCCGTCGGCGAGGCTGCAGGCCTCAGTCGGATTCTGCGGGAATTGCTGGCCCCGCCGTCATCCATTTCTACCTGTCCGCTGCGCGACTTAACGAAGTCGGTGAAGGTCTTGTAGCCCAAGGCTGACTCGCTGAACGCCGGGTCCATGCGCCGCATCTGTTTCTTGACCTCCGAGCTCGGCATCCACTCACTGTCGCTCTTCGCAACACCCAGTTGGAGCGCTCGCATCATCAGATTCGTCGCCGCGCGGGGAGAGAGCTTGATCGGCTCGTCGTCTTCGACCACCGGGGTCTTGGACTTTTTCACAGTAGCTTGCTTGCGCGTGGCCGTGGGGGGAGGATCGGATGCCGCAACGGCTGGTTCCACCGGTCCCTCGATCGTGGCCGCGTCGTCATCGCCGGGGTTGAGGCCCGGTAGGTCGTCGTAATCCTGAAATTCATCGCACGCGGCGACGAGGGATCGACTGGTGGCACCGGCCACCCCGATACCCACGACGTACCGCCCGAGGCGCTTACACCTCTGGGCGAGTGCGATGTAGTCGGAATCGCCAGCAACGATGACAACGTGAGTGAGATCGTCCAGGCGAAACAGATCTTCGACCACATCGACGGCGAGCCGGATATCGGCGCCGTTTTTCATCGCCTGCGTGGTGGGAAAGAGCTGGGTGAGGTCGACCGCGCGATCGATGAGCTGCTTCTGGTAGCTCGCGTTCGCTTTGGCCGACCAGTCTGCGTAAGCGCGGCTGATAACGATGGGTCCGAATGAGGATGCATAGTCGAGCACCGCACCGAAGTCGACGGTTGCCACCCGCAGCCGCGTGCCGATAACTCCCGGGGTTCCGTCGGCTCCGGCCGTATCGGGCCCGAAGTTACGGGCGCCATCGGTGCTGAACCTGCGCACGCCATGAAGCTGGTTATACCTCGACACCACGATGTTATCGAAGTCGATGTAGACGGCTATGCGGGTGTCGATGGGTTCAGGCATTCGGCGCCTCTCGGTTCGGTGGGCACCAGTCTCGTAGCCCACATGCTATGCGCGGATCCGCTCGGGGGCCACACCGCGCGCGCATTTCCTGCTGATCCGCATCAGTACCGGGGATGCTTTCGTGGAATCATCGAGACACCGACCAGCGGATGTCGACCTTGTGCGGCGCCACCAGCAGACCAATGCCCGCACGACAGCTCAGAGAAACATCCGTCATCACCAGGAAAGAGGCACCGAATGTCTGGACGCAGCGCAACCGCCAGCACTGAACTTCTCGCCACGGCCACCCTCGAACACGCCTGGAGGATCGCCACAATGCACACTCCGGTGGGCCTCTACCCGAAGGCCGGACTGCTACCAGCAGTAGTGGAGGTGCGTGACCAGACCGGCGACTGGGACAGCGCTGGTCAGACTCGCCAGCTGATGCTCTCGGATGGCGGAAGCGTGATCGAACGCACGACCAACGTGGATCGACTCGAGTTCTTCGCCTACAACCTCACCGACTTCCAGAGAATATTCGGCGTGATGGTGCAGAGCGCCCGCGCGGAATGGACCTTCTCGAAAGCACCGAACGGCACCCTCATCCGCTGGCGATATACCTTTTATTCCACGCCGGGCTATGGGCTGCCGCTCGCGGCGATCATCAAGTTTCTTTGGGCTCCGTACATGGATCGTGTTCTCCCGGGCATCGTCACCGAGATCGAGCGCTCGCGCTGAAACCGGCATCGGCGGTCATGGCCGCGCATTCCGGAGGCTAGCCTGACCGGGTGAGAGTCCATCCGCTCGACCGCGAGATCCTGAGCTTGGCGCTACCGACGCTCGCGGCCCTCGTCGCGGAGCCGCTGTTCCTGCTTGTCGATACGGCGATGGTCGGGCATCTTGGCAGCGTGCCGCTTGCCGGGCTCGGCATTGCGAGCGTCGTGCTGCAGACCGCGGTCGGCCTGCTCATCTTCCTGGCCTACGCGACCACCCCAGCCGTTGCACGCTTACTCGGAAGCGGAGACCGGCGCGCCGCTGTGCGAGCGGGAGTGGATGGCGCGTGGCTCGCGCTCGCGGTAGGGTCAGCACTTCTCGTAGTGGGGGTGGTCTTCGCGCCCGCTGCCGTCGCGGCCTTCGGTGTCGCCCCGGATGTGTCGGCAGCCGCAGTGCGGTACCTGTCGATCTCCGCGTGGGGACTCCCCGCGATGCTCTTCGTGCTCGCCGCGACCGGACTGCTTCGCGGCCTGCAGGACACCCACACACCGCTGGTGATCGTGACCGTGGGATTTACTGCAAACGCCATTTTCAACGCGGTATTTATCTTTGGTTTCGGATGGGGGATATCCGGGTCGGCAGTGGGCACGGTCATCGCCCAGTGGGGGATGGCGGTGCTCTTTGCCGTGCGGGTGCGGAGGGATGCCCGCGCGGCCGGTGCGCGGCTACGACCCGGATTCGCGGGTGTGACCCTCGCTGCGGCATCCGGTGGCTGGCTGCTGCTGCGCACCGCATCTCTCCGATCGGCGATGCTCGCCACAGTATTCGCCGCGAGTCAGCTTGGAGTCACCGGGCTCGCCGCTCTCCAGGTGGCGCTCGTCGTGTTTTCGCTGCTCGCCTTCGTGCTCGATTCGCTCGCGATCGCGGGGCAGGTGATGATCGGGCACAGTCTCGGAGCATCGCAGCCCGACCGCGTGAGACTCGTGATGGGCCGCCTGGTGCGCTGTGGTGTGCTCGCTGGGCTGCTCATCGGTGTGCTCATCGCCGTTGTTTCTCCGCTACTCGGGCGGGTCTTCACGGGCGACGAGGCGGTGCTTCGCTCGCTGCTGCCCGTGCTGCTCGTGATGGCGGTGGGCGTGCCACTTGCGGGATTTGTTTTTGTGCTCGACGGGGTGCTGATCGGGGCCGGTGACGGGCGGTATCTCGCGCTCAGCGGCATCCTCACTCTTGCGGCGTATCTGCCTCTGCTCTGGTGGTCCGTGCTGATGGATGGAGTGCTGGCGCTGTGGATCACCTTTGCGCTGGGCTACATCGGGCTCAGGGCGCTTGCGCTCGGCATTCGAGTGCGCGGCCGTCGGTGGCTCGGAGTGCCCGGGAAGGGTATTCGCTAGAGCATCGAGCCGAGGTCTGCGCCGATGGAGGGGTAGGTCGCGGTCATCGATTTCAGCTGCCGGGAGGTTAGGCCGAGCTTGATGGCGAGGCCGAAGATGTTGATCAGTTCGGCGTAGCCGGGTCCGAGCAGATGCGCGCCGAGGATCCGATCGCTGGCTCGGTCGATGATGATCTTTGCGCTGGCGGTCGTTTCGCCCACGCGGTAGTTGGAATACCAGCCGCTGGTGTCGGTGAGGCGCACGTCAATGTCGAGTCCGCTGTCGCGGGCCTCGCTTTCGAGGATGCCGACCCGGTTGAGCTCTGGGATTGTGAAAACGGTGGTGGGCACGGCCGTGTAGTCGGGGGTTGTGCTGGTACCGACGGGCGTGGTGGACGCAGCAAGCATGTTGGAAGCTGCAACCTTGCCCTCGAAAACTGCGACGGGCGTCAGGGGCCTGCCGGGGGTGTCTGCGGAGTCGCCTGCCGCATAAACGGCAGGATTTGTGGTGCTTTGCAATTGCTCGGTGACGGTGACACCTCGCGGACCAGCGGCGATATGTGCGGCGTCGAGGTGCAGCCCATCCAGTTTGGCGATACGGCCGGCACCGTGCACCACCAGATCCGCGCCGATGGTCGAAGTCTTCCCACCCTGATCTACGGTCACGTCCAGTCCTGTGGCGGTGCGGGTCACGCCCACCACCGAAGTGCCGAGTTGCACTCGGATTCCGGTTTGCTCGGTCCGAGTCACGAGTGACGCAACCAGGTCGGGGTCAAACTCGCGCAGCGGCCGGTCGCCGTGGTCGATGATCACACAGTCCACTCCGGCGCGCGCCGCGATGTGCGCGAATTCGAAGGAGATGAACCCGCCACCGACGAACACGATCCGGTGCGGTAGCGCGTCGAGGTCGAGGAAGTCGGTGCTGTCGATCAGGTACTCATGGCCCGGGAAACTCAGCGGGCGAGGACTCGCACCCGTAGCGATCAGAAAACGCTTCGCACGGTGCTCTGTCCCGTCGATTTCGAGTTGGTTCGGTCCGGTAAACCGGGCGCTGCCGTGGAAGGTTGTCACCCCGTTGCCGATGAGTTCGTCCTCCATCCCCTGTGGCACAGCATCCGTGAAGCCTCGCTTGTGGCGCATCAACGCCGACCAATCAATCGAAAGTCCGTTCTCGGTGATGCCCTTACCTCGCATCAAGTGAGCGGCGTCGATTACTTCCGCGCCGCGGCGGAGAATCTTTTTCGGATCACATCCGCGCAGTGCGCAGGTGCCCCCGTAGGGAAGTGCGTCGACGATACCTACTCGCCACCCCTTGGATGCACATTTATTCGCGGCCGTTGTGCCGGCCATTCCGGCACCGATGACAAAAAGGTCGAATTCCCCATTCATACGCCAAGCTCCCGCCCAGATTGCAGACGGATCAGGTCGGGGCGAACCTGGGTGATGGTGCCCGGCTGCTCCGCGGTGATGGTCTGAGCGGTGATGGACTGAGCGGTGGTGGACTGAGCGGTGATGGACTGAGCGGTGATGGACTGAGCGGTGATGGACTGAGCGGTGATGGTTCGGTTAGGGCATTTATCGAGGTACTGCAACATGATCTGCATAGCCCTCACGATAAACCGTGATCGGACGTTCGCGGTCGAGTGGGCGCTGGTGTCGGCACTGGACAGCAGCAGCATCATCATCATCCGCGTCGTCGTCGTGATGACACCTTTTGCCGCGGGAAGCCGGGAAGGATCGGCGGCGCGTAGCGTTGGTTCCATTATGAAAGCAATCGTCTATAGCGAAACTGGCTCCCCATCTGTGCTGCGCCTCGTCGATCGGAGCGTGCCTGAACCCCAAGCTGGAGAGGTGCGAATACGAGTTGTCGTTTCCGGCGTCAATCCCACCGACTGGAAATCGCGCCGTGGATCGAAGCCGGGTGAGTCGCTGGACTTCGAGGCGGTCGTACCCAACCAGGACGGTGCCGGTGTCATTGACGCGATTGGCGCGGGCGTGCACCGATTTGTGGTGGGGGACCGGGTCTGGACGGCGATTGCCGCCTTCGACAGTGCAAGCGGCGGCACCGCGCAGGAGTTTGCCGTGCTGCCAGAGGATCGCGTCTACCTGCTTCCGGATGCCGCCAGTTTCGACCTCGGCGCCACGCTCGGGGTGCCGGCGATGACTGCGCACCGCGCGCTCACCGTGGCCGAGGACGGCCCGTCTCGGCTTACTCCCGGTGCGCTCGCCGGAAAGTTCGTGCTGGTGGCAGGGGGTGCCGGTGCTGTCGGCCACGCCGCCATCCAACTCGCCCGCTGGGCCGGAGCAACCGTGGTCACGACCATCAGCTCTCCGGCGAAAGCGGCACTCGCCAGCGCTGCCGGAGCTCATCATGTCGTGAATTATCGTGACTCGGATGCTGCCGCTGAGATCCGCGCCATCGCACCGGACGGTGTCGACCTGATCGTGGAGGTCGCCCCCGATAAGAACGCCGAGCTCGACGGCAAAGTGATCCGCAATCGCGGTTCGATCGCCGTCTACGCGACCACCGGCGATCCGCTGGTGCTCGACATCCGCACGCTGATGACGCTCAACGTGCGTTACCAGTTCCAGTTGCTGTATACGCAGGGGCAGGATGTGCGGGATTCTGCGGCCGAAGACATCATCGCCGCGATCGCCGACAATGCACTACCTGTTGGTGCCGACGCCGGGCTTCCACTCCACCGGTATTCGCTGGCAGAAACCGCACAAGCGCACGCTGCGGTTGAAGGCGACATCGTTGGCAAAGTGCTCATCGATGTCGGGCCGTCGGACAATTACTGACGCAGCTACCGGCGCACATACCGGCGCACACACCGGCGCAGGAGGACCGACCCCCACACCGAGGGCCAAAATACGCTATTTCTGGGCATACGCGAGGCACTCGCGCTGTTGCCTTCTACGGACATGAAATGAACTACAGGAAGAAGCACGCTATGACTGAAGTACCCACCATCACCCTCAATAACGGGGTCGTCATTCCTCAGCTCGGATTCGGTACCTACCAGATCACCCCGCAGGATGCGAAGCAGGCGACTCTCGAGGCGCTCGAGGTCGGCTATCGCCACATCGACACTGCCGAGATGTACCGCAATGAAAAAGAGGTCGGTGACGCGGTCGCGGCATCGGGAATCGATCGCTCCGAAATCTTTGTCACCAGCAAGCTCAACAATGGATTCCACGAACGGGACGCCGCGCTCCGGGCGTTCGATGCAACACTCGACGCTCTTGGCTCCGACTACATCGACATGTTCCTCATCCATTGGCCGCTTCCCACCATCGGTGATTTCGTGGAGACCTGGAAGGCCATGCAGGAGATCTCCGAATCCGGACGGGTGAAAGCAATCGGTATCTCCAACTTCCAGGTGGCTCACCTGCAGCGGTTGTTCGATGAGACGAGCATCGTGCCAGCAGTGAACCAGATCGAAGTGCACCCGTATCTCGCCCAGGACGCCCTGCGTACCTTCGGCACCGACCATGGGATAGCGACCGAGGCATGGTCACCGATCGCCCAGGGCAAGGTGCTCGACGACGCGGTGATCGTCGCGATCGCTGAGAAGGTAGGCAAGACCCCGGCCCAAGTGACGCTGCGCTGGCACATCCAGCGCGGAGACATCATCTTTCCCAAGTCGGTCACCCGCTCGAGGGTCGAAGAGAACTTTGCGATCTTTGACTTCGAGCTGTCGGATGACGACATCCGGGCGATCACGCAGCTGGATCGACACGAGCGCACCGGACCAGATCCCGACGTATTCGACTACGTGCCCGCCAACTGACAGTGCTCACCAACGCTCTGGTTCTTGCGGGCGGCGGCATCGCGGGAATCGCGTGGGAGGTCGGCGTGCTCCGGGCGATCGCTGCGCGATCATCAGCGGACGACTGACGCGTGCCTGGCCGCCTTGGGAAGCAACCCCCTGGATCCGGACACGGCGGTCATCTCGGCGCGTGCAGGCTATGAGCAGGGCAGACGGATTGCTTCCGACATCGCGGCTTTCGTAGGGCAGTAGCGGCCAGGCGCGGGAAGTCCTTATTTCGCCTCACGCGGAAAAGCTGGAGATCCCGAGCACGGCAGGGGAAACTAGTCAGACACCGTGAGAAAAGGAAATGACCGTGGGATTCCTGGACCGACTGCTGGGCCGCGAAGAAGAGCCGAGAGTGCGCAGAGCCGCCCCGGCCGCAGAGCGCAGTGAAGACGAGATCGCTGTCGAACGCTACGAGTACCTGCTGCGTACGGCACCGCCCGAGACCATCGAGAAGGTGCACACCGAGGCCTTCTCGAAGCTCACACCCGAGCAGCGCGACATCCTGTTCGACAAGCTGACCGAGAATACCACCAGCACCGAGAGACCAGCGGATGCCGAGCCGGCAACGCTGGCAAAGGCGGCAACGCGCGCGGAACTTCAGCAGCCGGGCACCCTCACCCGCACGCTGGGTGGTTCAGCCCTCGGTGGTTCAGCCCTCGGTGGTGCCGGCGGCCCCTCCCTCGGCGGCATGTTCGCGAGTTCACTTCTCGGAAGCGTCGCTGGCTTCGTGATCGGATCCGCTCTGGTCAGCGCCTTCATGCCAATGGACTTCGGTAACGACGGTTCAAGTGCGGACGCGAGTGGAGCGGACGCCGGCGCCACGGATGCCAGCGGGGCCGATGGAGGGGGTTACGACGGCGGCGGCTTCGCTGGCGGGGACTTTGGCGGCGGGGATTTCGGCGGGTTCTAAGTTTCCTGAATCCGGATCAGTTGACAGCGGTAATGAAGCCGTTTTTCAGCATGAATTCGTAGGCGACATCGGCGGGCTCTTCGCCGCCGTCGTCCACCCGCAGATTGAGCTGGCGCAGGGTGGTGTCGGTGATCTTGGGAGAAATCTTGTCGAAGATATCCGTCAGCCCCGGATATTCTGCGAGCACCTGTGAGTTGATTACCGGCGCAACGTTGTAGGCGGGGAAAAACCCCCTGTCATCCTCGAGCACGGTCAGACCAAGCTTGTCGATTCTGCCGTCAGTCGTGTAGACCTCGCCAAAGTTGCAAGCGCTCCCGCGGTCGGTCGCGGTGTAGACAGCTCCCGTATCAAAGAGCTTTACTGCCGAGGCTGGCACACTGCTGTCGTCGCCGCGCGTCATGCCGTAGGCCTTGAGCATGGGGGTGAGACCGTCGCCGCGGGAGTTGAATTCCGGCTCGACGCAGAAGGTGCGCTCTGCGACCGGCAGCGTTGAGATTTGCGACAACTTTGTGATCCCAAGCTTCTTGCCCTCTTCTGAGCGGATTGCAAGCGCATAGGTGTTGTTCAGTGGGGCGGGCTCGAGCCAGCTCAGGCCGTTCGCAGTGTCCGCTTTCTTCACCGCTGAGTACTGTTCCTGCTTATCCGGGATCCCCTTCGTGTTGCCAAGATAGGTAAGCCACGCGGTGCCCGTGTACTCCCACACCATGTCGGCATCGCCGGAAGTCATGAGCTTGCGAGCGGGAACGCTGCCCGGAACGTTGGTGAGGTCCGTCACCTCGAACCCAGCGGCCGTGGCGGCGATTACGGCGATTTTACCGAGAATGAGTTGCTCGGTGAAGTTCTTCGACGTGATGGTGAGCGAGGCACCCTGTGGAAGATCTAGCGGGGTGATCGAGCCGGGGGATACTTTCGGAACATAGGCCGTTGCCGCCTGCAACCCGCAGCCGGTGAGCGCGAGCATGCTTCCGGCGATCACTGCGACGGTGCGGATGAGGCGGTCCGGGGTCGCGTGCTTAATCGGCGGGTTTTTCATCACAGTCCTTTCGGGCGGGCGACCTGTTCGACAATACGTCCAAGCCAGTCGATAGCGAGCGCGAGCAGCGCGATGAGGAGCGCTCCGGAAACGAGCACGCTGGTGAGGTAGAGGTTGACGCCGGTGACGATGAGAATGCCGAGCCCGCCGCCGTTTACGAACGCCGCGAGGGCTGCGGTGCCAACGAGCAGCACGAGCGCTGTTCGGATGCCCGCGAGCATTACCGGCACCGCAAGCGGCAGTTCGATGCGAAAGAGCACTGCGGCTGCACTCATCCCCATGCCCCGGCCGGCCTCGACCAGTTGCTCATCGACCCCGCGCACCCCGATCATCGTGTTGCGCAAAACCGGAAGGGCCGCATACAGAACCAGGGCGAGGATCGACGCCCAGTAGCCCGAGGTGACCAGAATCGCCAGAAGGACGACCAGGCCGATCGCGGGGGCGGCCTGTCCGATGTTCGCGATCGCGAGGATAGGAGCTGCGAGGCGACGCAGTCGGCGTCGGGTGAGGAGTACGCCGAGAGGGATCGCGATAACCAGCACGATGAGGGCTGCCACGAAGGTCAGGGAGAGGTGCTGGAGCGTTGCGGCCCACAGTGCGTCTGGCGCGAGGGTCGTACGTTCGGTGGGGGTGAGCGGTGCAAGCGACAGCCAGAGGATAAATCCGGCGAGTACAGCAAGGATGGCGAGCGGCTGCACGACGAGACCGCGCCACGACGAGTGTGCGCTGTCGAGCACTCGCCGGTCACTGATTCCGGATTCTGCGGGATCCGCTATCACGGCTGTCATACGGCGCTCGACTCGGTGAGATCAGACTCCGCAATGATGGAAACTTCACCGGAATTTGTGCCGGTCGGGGTGTCTGCGGACGCGGCGGCAGACGCGCGCGCTGAAGTGATGGCCTCCATCACCGTCTCAACGTCGATGACACCGAGGAAACGGTCGCGTTTGCCGGTGACAAGGGCGGCCCCGGCACTCGACACGAGCATGGTGTCGAGCGCGTCATTGAGTGTTGCACGGTGACCGACCACCGGCAGGTGGGCTTCACGGACAGCGGTGATTTTCTCGAGCCGGGTGAGCTGCCGACGCGTCAGCCACTGGATGGGACGCTCCCGCTCATCGACGACAACCACATGGTTGTGCTTCGCGGCAACTGCACGGGCGAGCACTTCGGACGCGACTTCTCCCGGGCGGGCGGTCACGGCATCCGCCAGCTCCACTTCGCCAACGCGGCGTAGCGTGAGCTGCTTGAGCCCAGCACCGGACCCGATGAAGTTTTCGACGAACTCGTTGGCCGGCTCGGCGAGAATCCGTTCCGGGGTGTCGTACTGCACGATGTGGGCGCCGTCACTGAACACGACGATCCAGTCGCCGAGTTTCACGGCCTCGTCGAAGTCGTGGGTGACAATCACGATGGTTTTTTGCAGCTCCTCCTGGATCCGGAGCAGTTCGTCCTGCAGTCGCTGTCGGGTGATCGGATCGACCGCGCCGAATGGTTCGTCCATCAGGAGCACCGGGGGATCTGCGGCGAGTGCCCGTGCGACTCCCACGCGTTGCTGCTGGCCTCCGGAGAGTTCCTTGGGATACCGGTCACGATAATCTGCCGGATCGAGGGAGACCAGCTCGAGGAGCTCGTCGACCCGGTCGGCGATTCGCTTCTTGTCCCAGCCGAGCATCTTCGGCACGATCGAAATGTTCGCCGCCACGGTGAGGTGGGGAAACAGCCCGCCGGCCTGGATCACATAGCCGATGCGTCGGCGCAGTTCATCGCCGTCGATATCGGTCACGTCTTCGTCGCCGAGAACTATTCGGCCCTCGGTCGGCTCGATCAGCCGGTTGATCATCTTGAGTGTCGTGGTCTTGCCGCACCCGGAGGGGCCGACGAGCATGACGATCTTGCCGGCCGGAATCTCGAGGGTGATGCCATCGACGGCCGGTGATTTTTGACCGGGATAGCGCTTGGTGACGCCCTCGATCAGGATTGATTTACCGCTGATGTTCGGGGCGTCAGATGTGGTGGTTTCAGACACGGATACCTCTTGATGTAGTGAGTCGGCCGAGGCCGATGAGGACGAGATCGAGAATGAGGGCGAGGATGACCACGCCGATCAGGCCGGTGAGGACCGACTCGAGCGAATTGGCGCCTCCAAGCCGAGAGAGACCGGAGAAGATTAATCCGCCGAGTCCCGGTCCGAGCACGTAGGCCGCGACGGCAGCGATCCCCATCACCATCTGTCCAGAGACACGGATGCCGCCGAGGATTACCGGCCATGCGAGAGGAAGCTCCACCTGCAGGAGCGTGCGTAGGCGACTCATTCCGATGCCGCGGGCCGATTCGACGATGCCCGGGTCGACGCCGGTGAGCCCGACGACGGTGTTGCGCAAGATCGGGAGGATCGCGAAGAATGTGACGACCGCGACTGCTGGCGGGACTCCGAATCCGAGCGGGGTTATCGCAAGCCCGACCAGCGCGAACGCCGGGATTGTGAGTCCGATTGTCGTGATTGTGTTGGCCGCCGAGCTGGCCGAGCGGCTGCGGTAGACCAGCGCTCCGATGCCAACGGCAAGAAGTGTTGCAAGCGCAAGGCATTGAACGACCAGGCTCGCATGCTGCCACGACGAGAAGACGATCTGGTCAAAATGACTCTGCACAAAATCCCACATGGATAGACCCTCCTCACGCTTTTCCCACGAAAAACACCCCCACAACTAGGGGTGCACGTTATCCAACTCTAATCAGCGATCGAGGAATATCAAGTTTGACATTCGGTGCCAAATGAGTGGTGGCATCCCGGAATCAGCGCCATCGTCAGGCACTTTGCGCCGTGCTCCGCGGGGTGCAACAGCAATCTGCACCCCCGGAAAGAGAGTCAGTGGTCGGCTGCCTCGAGACCGGGTAGAAGAGTCAGGGTAACGGGCTCAGCCCGCGAGAGACAGTGAGGGATCGCCAGCCTGGATGCGCCGCAGTCGCTCCTTGGCTGTGCGCTCTACGAGCACTGGCACGTAGTCGCGGATAGGGTTTCCGTCGAGTTGGCTGTGGGTCGCTGCGACCGCCTGCTCGACCTGCGCACGTTCGAGTTCGGGAAAGCGTTCACACAAGCGGTCGATGACCTTGGCGATGCCCTGGTCCTCTTGCAGCTGATCCATGCGCCGAGTCTGCGGCCTCGGGAGCCGGTAGTCAATCCGAAATGATCAGTTGTACGCCATTCGGAGTTTTCATTGGCTTTGCCCAACCGCCACCGTGTACCAGGTGCGGTCGCCGGTCAGACAAAGTCGTAGAGACCCTCGACGGCCCGATCAAGTGTGGCGAAGCTGCCGATCCGGCAGCCCGTGTCGTCGCTCAGAGCATAGCCAACCGGGGTGCGCGTGACAGTACCGGCAAGTTCCTCAGTGACCTGGTGCCGAATGATCCAGCGACACAGCCCACTGGCATCAACGAGAAACCACTCGGCATGACTTGCCGTCGCAGTACTCATCGGATCGATTCGCGATGCAGCGACCGGGTGCGGATGCTGCTGCCGGTGCCGGCAAGGATGTGCGTGAGCGTCGTGCGCGCGCTGGTTGGAAGCGTGATCACCTCGAGCGGCTCCTGAGTGCCGGCGAGAACGAGTTCGACGGGCAGGCCGCAGTCGAAGATCTGCAGTCCGGCGATGGCCCTGATCCGGACGAGAGCTGTTTCGGTCTCGCGCCGGTGGGGCAGAAAGACGACAGGCGCGTCCGCCGCTTCGGCCTGTACCCAGTGCAGGTAGCGGTCCATGGACATGCGGCCGTCCGTCGGCAGCGCGCTGCCGAGTAGCACCCGATTACCCGGCACGCGGATCGGTCGTGCGGTGCGCCGCAGCCAGTCGAAGCGGTGCGAGGTCACCGGGATGCTCTGATCGCTCAGCAGCGAGGTGCGCACGGTGCCGAACTCGAAGGCGGTGGAGATCTCGAGACGGTCCCGGGCGGCGAGCGCGAGCATCCGCTCCCGGGCCAGGATTCCCAGGGCGCCGAGCGCGACAGACTCGCGCTGGTGCGGACATGCATAGCTGGTGCGTCCGACCAGTGCATCCACGAGAGCCATGGCCCCCGATCCGTCATCGATAAGGGTGAGCGATCGCGGTGGGAGAACAGCGGAAGCGAGACGGAACTGGCCGGAAAAAGCATCGCCGACGGCCCAGTTGCGGTGGCAGCGGAGCAGCCGCCACGGAATGCCAAAAAAGGCACGCATTCTGCGAAGCGTGCGCCGCGGGAGAGCAGTTCTGCGGTGGTGGTGGACATATGTGTACTGGTGACGCGCAGGGCAACGACAATTTTGTGCGGCTGAGCATCGGCCCACTCCGCAGCGGCAATCAACTGCAGCGGGGATTCGACCCAGGCGATGGCGGGGGTGTGCCCGCGATCAGCCGATTGCATTTTCGGCGTTCGTGATGTGTTCAGACTGTTTCATGAGCGTGCGAGCGATCATTGCCCTAGCTTTGCCGCCGCACGTGGCGAAGAAGTTAACGGTGAACGACGATCAGCTAAAGCTCGGTCACGCGTGAAGGGTGCTGCTGCGTGATGGGTGCTGATGCGTGGCTGGTTGCCAGAGCGCAGCTCCGCCCGCAGCGGGTTGCGACCAGGCCACAGGATGCTCGCCCGCAGTCGTTCCACGTTCTCTAATACCCGTCCTTCGATACACGTGCGGGCCGAGCGTAGGCTTGACGACCGTTCCCTATTCGCCCCTCGGAAGCTCGTGATGACAGAAACCTCCAGCCCACGCACCAATCTCAAAGTCATTGCCCTCGCGCTGGCTGGCGCAGTGGGAGGCTTCCTCTTCGGCTTCGATTCCTCCGTGGTCAACGGTGCGGTCGATGCGGTGCAGAAGAAGTTCTCGCTCACTGCCTCCTTGACCGGTCTTGCGGTGGCCAGTGCACTGATCGGGTGCGCGGTAGGCGCCTACCTTGCCGGCCGCCTTGCCGACCGGTACGGGCGAATCCCGGCGATGATCGTTGCGGCGATTCTTTTCTTTGTCAGCGCGATCGGATGCGGCCTGTCGATCGGCGTCTGGGATCTGGTGATCTGGCGTCTCGTCGGCGGTCTCGGTATCGGTGTTGCCTCGGTGATCGCGCCGGCCTACATCGCAGAAATCTCGCCGCGACAGTTGCGAGGACGACTCGGCTCGCTGCAGCAGCTCGCCATCACCATCGGAATTTTCGCAGCGCTGCTCTCCGACACGCTGTTCGCCAATGCAGCGGGGGCGGCGGACGCGAAGTTCTGGTTCGGTCTGGAGGCATGGCGCTGGATGTTTCTCGCCGGCATCGTTCCGGCTGTCGTCTACGGCGTGATCGCCTTCTTCCTGCCGGAGTCTCCCCGCTACCTTGTGCTCAAGAAGCGCGACGACGACGTGCGCGCCGTCTTCGCCCGGATCTGGCCCAACGATGACGTGGAGCGGGCCATCCGCGACATGCGGGAGGCGATCACGACCGATGAAGAGGGATCGAAGAAGGGCGCGCTGCGGGGCAATCGCCTGGGGCTCAAACCGATTGTCTGGATCGGCATCATCCTGTCGGTATTCCAGCAGTTCGTCGGGATCAACGTGATCTTCTACTATTCGACGACGCTGTGGAAGTCTGTCGGATTCCAGGAGCGGGATTCGCTCACAATCTCGGTGATCACCGCGGTGACGAACATCGCTGTGACCTTCGTGGCGATTGCTCTCGTCGATCGGATCGGACGTCGGCCCATTCTGCTCTTCGGATCGGCCGGCATGACGTTGTCGCTCGCCATGATGGCTGTTGCGTTCAGCCAGGCAAATGTGGTCAACGGTGCACCAGCCCTTCCGGGGGCGTGGGGTCCGATCGCGCTTATCGCCGCCAACGTGTTCGTGGTCAGCTTCGGTGCCTCCTGGGGGCCGGTGGTGTGGGTGCTGCTCGGCGAGATCTTCCCGACCCGCATTCGGGCTCGTGCTCTCGGTGTTGCCGCGGCTGCGCAGTGGATCGCCAACTTCCTCGTGACCGTGTCGTTCCCACCGCTCGCCCAGGTCTCACTTGTGCTCACCTACGGGCTGTATGCAGCGTTCGCACTGCTGTCGTTCCTGTTCGTCTCCAGATTCATCCCCGAGACCAACGGAATGTCCCTTGAGCAGGCGAACACGCTGTTCCCGCAGAAAGGCAGCGCAAAGGCTGTTAGTCGTGAAAGGTGAGTGCGGTGAGGTTTTCCGACATTGTCCAGAGCCGCGCCGCATCCGCTCCTGACAGCGCTCGTCTCGGTATGGCGGCGAGCCTTGGGGCACCGGTGAGTTCGGCGAAGCCACTCGGCCCGTAGTACGACCCGCCCGCGGCATCGATGCTCGTCGCGGCATAGAGTGCGGGCAGGATTCCCTGGGGCGCGTGCTGCCAGAGCCACGGGATGCCCGCGGTCAGTTTCAGATAGCGGGCTACCGCCCCGCCACTTCCACCACCGGATTGCGGACCCGTCAGCTGCAGGTTGGTGAGCGTCGATCCGGGATGGGCGGCCATGCTGCGGATGCCCCACCCGGCTGCGTCGCTGCGCCGCTGGAGCTCACGAGCGAACACGAGCATCGACAGCTTTGATAGTCCGTAGGAGCGGTGTGGGCTGTAACGCAGTTCGGACTGCAGATCAGTCCAGTCGAAACGACCGGCGCGAGCAAGGATACTGCTGAGAGATACGACACGAGGAGCCTTGGCAACACGCAACCGGTCAAGCAGGTGCGCAGCCAGCGCGAAGTGCCCGAGGTAGTTACTGCCGAACTGCAGTTCAAAGCCGTCTTCGGTCGTTCCTCGCTTCGGCGGCATCATCACTCCGGCGTTGTTGATCAACAGGTCGAGTGGGCGGCCCTCCGCGGTGAACATGGCCGCAAAAGTCGCAATGTTCGCCAGCGAGGAGAGATCGAGGGGAAGCATCCGCAGTCGCGCGGTCGGGATATCCGAACGGATGCGGGCGATGGCCTCCTCGCCCCTGGTCCAGTTGCGAACGGCGAGTATCACTTCTGCCCCGGCGGCGGCGAGTCGCGCGGTGAGCGCAAAACCGAGACCGCTATTCGCGCCGGTGACGATCGCGAGCTGTCCGGAGAGGTCGGGCACGGTGATATCGGGCGCAGTTCCAGTCATGATCGAAGGCTACGCCCGACCTGATTCGGCCTCGGACCAGCCAGTTGGCAATTTAATCCGACCTCCGCACGTTATCCTTATCACGGTTTCAGACGTGGAACCGCTCGATGTCCCTCCAGGCAGTTACCCGCTTCAATCGCGCTTCAGCCGCGAGCGAGATGCCCCCTGCGATACAGAATCAACGATTGAAGGCATGAGCACATGATTTTCCAAGTCGGAGAGACCGTCGTCTATCCCCATCACGGCGCTGCAACGATCACCGCGGTGAAGACCCGCACGATCAAGGGTGAGCCGAAGGAGTACATCACCCTCAACGTGCACGCGACCGACCTGACGATCGAATTGCCGATCGAGAACGTCGAGCTCATTGGGGTTCGCGATGTGATTGACAGTGCCGGAGTTGAGGCAGTCTTCGATGTGCTGCGCAGCGACATGGTCGAGGAGCCGGGTAACTGGTCTCGTCGATTCAAGGCGAATACCGAGAAGATGGGCAGCGGAAGTGTTTATCGCGTCAGCGAGGTCGTGCGCGATCTCTGGCGCCGCGACCAGGATCACGGTGTCTCAGCCGGCGAGAAGCGGATGCTGCTCAAGGCCCGACAGATTCTGATCTCCGAGCTCGCGCTCGCGCAAAAGTCCACGGACGAAGAGGCCTCCGCGGTTCTCGACGAGGTGCTGGCGACAGTTTCGGCCTAACCATTCCTCGGCGCAGTCATCTGGTCCTGATAAGGGCCATCGGGGCTGGCCGAGAATCGAGACCACGCCGAAGCCGGAAATATGACCGTGAACTTTTGGGTCTCATGTTGAGTGGTTCGAGGCTGGCGGAAACCGTCGATAAATCACAGGCGGCCGTTTCGCAACACCTCGCGAAGCTCCGCCTCGCCCGCATCGTGACCACTCGCCGCGAAGGCACCCGGGTGTTCTATCGCCTGGCGAACGAACATTCTCAGCAGCTGTTCTCGGAAGCCATTTTTCAGGCCAAGCACGCTGTCGTCGCCACCCCGGCCCACCACCGCCAGCCCGGCAAGACTGTCGTCACTGAGCCGGGGGGTGCGGCTCATGCTTGAGGTGCTGCGCAACTCGGCGTATCGGAAACTGTTCAGCGCACAGGTCGTCGCCCTGGTCGGAACGGGCTTGCTCACTGTCGCGTTGGGGTTGCTGGCTTTTGACCTGGCCGGCGGTGACGCGGGCATCGTGTTGGGCATCGCGTTGACGATCAAGATGCTCGCATACGTTGGGGTTGCTCCAGTGATGTCGGCTCTCACCAGCCATGTTCCTCGCAAAGTTCTGCTGGTGTCGGCGGATGTTCTCCGCGCTGGTGTGGCGGTCTCGCTGCCGTTCGTCACTGAGGCGTGGCAAATCTACCTGCTCATTTTCGTATTGCAGGCCGCGTCCGCGACTTTCACCCCCGCGTTCCAGGCGCTGATCCCGGAGGTTCTGCCCGAGGAGAGCCAATACACGCGGGCGCTGTCACTGTCTCGGCTCGCGTACGACCTGGAGTCGTTGCTGAGCCCGATTCTCGCCGCGGCGCTGCTGACCGTCATTAGCTATCACTCACTATTCGTGGGAACTGTCTTTGGATTCCTGGGGTCGGCGGCGCTGGTCTTGTCCACAAGCCTGCCGGCAATGCGCGCCACCGCCGTCACGTCCTTCCTTGACCGCCTCACCCGCGGTGTGCGGGTGTTCTGGCGGACCCCGCCGCTGCGTTCGCTGCTCGCAATGAACATGGTCGTTGCCGCGTCGACCGCTATGGTCATCGTGAACACCGTCGTCCTGGTTCAGAGCACGTTCGGGCGCACCCAGATGGACTTTGCCATCGCGCTGGCCAGTTACGGGTTCGGCTCAATGCTCGTTGCCCTGGTCTTGCCGCGGGTATTGGACCGGTATTCCGATCGACGCGTGATGTTGCTAGGGTGCGGCATCCTGCCCGTCGGGCTCGTTGCTGTCGCGCTGCTAGTTCTCATTCGGGATTCCCCGCTGGCCTGGCCGGGCATGCTGATCAACTGGGTCGTGCTCGGAGCTGCGACCGCGCTGGTCCTCACGCCGTCAGCACGGCTTCTGCGACGACACTCCGACGACACGAACCGGCCCGCGGTCTTCGCGGCCCAATTTTCCCTCTCCCATGCCTGCTTCATCGTTACCTATCCGCTCGCGGGCATCCTCGGAGCGACTCTGGGGCTCGCCCCTACGGCCTTCGTCCTGGCGGCAATTGCTGTCGCTGCTGGCATCATCGCGACACGCTCATGGAAGGCAGAAGATTCGCCTGTCACCCCACGACCCCTCGACTGGCCGCCGTCGTCGTCGCGCTGATACGTCTGCAGAGTGCCAGCCTTATTCGGATAAAAATACCGCGAGTCGTTTGGTCATCGGTGTTTGCTTGGAAAACCTTATTCGCTCAAGATTCGTTGAAAGAGCAAGTGGTCCTGCCAAGTACCGGCGATCTTGAGGTATTTTTTTGCGATTCCGATGGGTTCGAATCCCGCTTTGCGCAGCACTTTTTGGGAGCCGAGGTTATGCAGCAGTGTGCCGGCCTGGAGGCGGTGGAGGCCGAGATCCCTGATGGAGTAGCTGATGATATTTTCCAAGGCTGCGGAGGCGAGGCCTTGTCCGACGTGTTCTTTGTCGACCCAGTACCCGACGTTGGCACTTTGGAATGGCCCGCGAACGATTCCGGTGAGATTGATTCGACCGATGATCGTTTCGCTCTTGACGATGACGAATGGAATACCGGATCCTGCTTTCAGCTGTTCAATCTGGTCCGTGAGGATCCCGGACTGTTCGGCTGAAGTGAAGAAGGACTCCAAACGGGCGGGATCCCAAGGCGCTAGATGCTCGCGGTTTCGTAGATAGGCAGCGAGAACCACAGCAACGTCTCGCTCAGTGAGCAATCGAAGAGTTGCACGGTCTGAAATCTCAACGGAGTAGGACATCAATCGAGGCTAACCGCCACCGCGTCTCTATGTCCTCGGTGCTGCGGGAGCTCCCGTGCGCGTCACTTTTGGTACTCCTTGGATCGTCTGAAACTGATCGTGTGGTCGTCGAGATGCTCCCACTTAACGGGCAACAGAGCGTGTTCAGTAATCGCCTAATCAGTGTCCCATGCAGGATCCCATGTCGAACTGTTGTGGGCAAGATCGGCTATCGGGTTGAGTGGACCGAAATCTGTAGCTTTGGCTGTCCCGTTGCACGGTTTCTTGGTCCGGCAACTGGCGCCGGCGAGTGTGTGCTTCAGCGGTGGACTGCATCCCTGCCCGGTGCGCTTCCATCAGGTGACGTTGCTGGGTTGTCGACAGTTTTGGTTGATTGCCGCGGAGGTGGCCTTTCGCTTTGGCCGCTTGCATTCCCTCTCGCGTTCTCGCGCGGATGAGTGAGAACCAGCGAACCTTCTATGAGCGTATTGACCAGGTTGTTCTGCTCACCGTCACCGAATTAGCGGACTTTCTCGAACAGGTGATGTCTACCGCGCGCTAACCAGCAGTTCGATGAAGTTTGGCTTTAGGGGGTTCCTGACCCACTAAGCGCGGTCACGGTCTGCTTGGCCTCGGCCGCAGTGCTGAACGCAAGTGTGAGCGGGCTGCTGGTGATCTGAGCGTTGACGAGGGGTGCTGACAGTACCCGTCCGTCGAGCAGAATCGCCAGGTTCTTGTTCATGGCGGTTCCGGATGCTGTGCTGAGCCTGCTCGTATCGGCCGCGTTGAACTCAAGAACTATGGAGTGTGTCGATCCCTGATCAGCGGAGAGTGTGACGGAGGTAGGCGTGATTGTTCCCAGGGACTTTCCCAATTCATACTTGGTGGTCCCCGCCGTGTTGCACGCGCTGGCCGGACCATCTGACTTCAGGGTCGGTGCAGTGCAGGTTCCGCCCACCATGGAACCGACGACACGGAGCTGCAGCGGGTTTCCCGCCACACTCTTGTCGCCATCAGCCGAACCGCTGCATCCGGCGAGAAGCACAGCGACGGTGGCCAAGGCGGCGGAGTGGACGTAAAACCGAGAATTCATCTCTTCACCCTAGCGACCGGCAAGACGTTGGGAAAGGGCGAATTCCCTCTGTGAGCTAGCGATAGTGCAACCATCGCTGCCACCGCGGACATGGCGCGAGGGCCGCCTCAAATGATCCCCACTGGCCTGTCTGTGACAGCCTGAAGTAGCCCCGCGATGACGGTTACATTTGGCCCGACCTGCGACTTGCCGGGGCGGTTGTGACGGTTTGATTTGGCCCCACCTGATGGTGGTCTCGTCTGGATGTTTCGACGGCGCGAGGCCCGGGACCGAGCCACGAACTTGCCCTCAGTAGGCGTAGCGAAATCGTCCCAATCGCGGGCTTCGATGCCGTCGAGCTTGTCGAGTCAGACCATGCAGTGGCCACCTGCCAATTTCCCAGCAGCCTGCTGAGAAAGTGGCTTCTTGGTAGTCCAGGCACCCGCGAACTTGCGCGTGTCCTGAAGGTTGCCGATGGGAACCTAGTCGTGGGCGGGAATTGGATTCTCAGATCCCATACGCCCGTGCAGGCGGAGTCCCGGCGTCCGGTCAGGACCTGAGCAACGTCACGTCAAGCGCGGGCGTAGCGCGACACGAGTTGGCGCAGGGTAGCTTCGATGCCGGCGGCGTTCTTCCGAGGAACTCCGAGCAATTCGAAGACCCTGCCCTGCACGGCTGGGACAGTGCTGTAGTCGAACGTCTCAGTGACGCGCGTGGACGTGGGCGTGAGTGGCGTGAGTTCCCAGCGCCACCGGTGGCCCGCTGGGTGACGCCATTCCAGAAGCCGACCTTCTTCGATGCGCGTGACCGTGCTGGTAAAGCGATAGGGGATGCCGAACTGCTTCATCGCCACCAAGAATTGTGCGCCCTGGCTGAGCCGCTGCGGCCCCGACACCGTGTCGCGCACGGTGCCTGAGCCGTCCAGCTCACCGTGACGGTGCGGATCAGCCACCAACGCGAAAACATCATCGGCCAAAGCCGGCACCTCGACAGTGCGCGCGACTCGGCGCGGTCCTTGCTCAACCTGTTCAACCGCCATGCCACTTAGCCTAGGCCGCGGCTGCGTTGGACCGCGCTGCGGCTATGACCTCTCGGAATCATCCCTCCGAGGGCGCTTCAGCCGGCGGAGCATCCCTCAGGTCTGGGTTCATACCCATAAGCCACGCCCTGGCAACGTCAGTCGAATGAACTGAATAGCTACCGCCACCGAGCGAAACCTACCAGCCCATCGTGCCTGGTTCGCCCTTGAACGGGCCGACCACCCGCGAGGTGATCCAGCCGCCGTAAAAGTCGCCGGCCTGGGAAATGACGGTCTCCCCGGCGACTTCGCAGGACTCCATCGTGGATGGGTAGACGGCCACCCGGTCGGCCAAAAGTTCGTATCCCGGGGTCGGGTTGGGGTAGTACCAACCCGCGGATTCTGCTCGCGCTGAGCCAGCGCGCAGGGTGACATACTTCGCCGCGCCCTTGAACTCGCAGAAGCTCGCGCCAGGGGCCCTCTCAAGAACACCATCGGCAAACGCTGATCGAGGCAGGTAATAGACCGGAGGGTGACTGGTCTCCAGCACCCTCACGGCATCGGTCGTGTCGACGATGGTTTCCCCGCCGAACCGGATGCGGATGCGCTCGGTTGTCGCTTCGACCCGGGGCGGTCGTGGGTAATCCCACACCGATTCCTGTCCAGGGCCGGGGGTGACGGGGGTGACATCATTACGCATAGGGATAGCTTGCTCCCGTTAGCTTGGAAGAACCTCGGCTACTGTCCCCGGCCAGCGGCTACGAACGATTCACACACCGAGCTGACCTCTCGACGAACACCCGCATCCAGAACCAAGGCAAACATGACATCTCTCTCCGGCCGTCCGTGGCGCAACTCCTACGCACCCCGAGTGCCGCGCGACATCGCCCCGCCCACCGACACGCTAACCCAGATGCTGTCCCGCTCGGTGCGAAAATATCGTCGACAGATCGCGCTGCAGTTTTTCGGTGCGACCACCACGTATGGCGAGCTCGGAGATCAGGTGTCCCGTGTTGCGAACGCTCTCCACGCCCGTGGAGTGGAGCGGGGTGACCGTGTTGCGCTCGTTCTGCCGAACTGTCCGCAACATGTGGTCGCGTTTTACGCGGTACTCCGACTCGGTGCGATTGTGGTCGAGCACAATCCGCTCTACACCGAACGCGAGCTGCGTCATCAGTTCGAGGACCATGGTGCCAAAGTGGCGATCGCCTGGGACAAAACGGTGCCGACACTCCTGAACATGCCGGGCGATCTGGCACTCACGACTGTGGTGTCGGTCGATCTGACGCGGGCGATGCCGTTGCGCACGCGCCTCGCCTTGCGCATCCCACTTTCGAGAGCCCGGGCCGCCCGGGCTGCCCTGACCTCGGGGCGACGCACGCGTGGGTCGATCGAGTGGCACATTCTGGAGTCGTCCCGTCCATTGCCCCGGCGATTCGCCGGTCCCAGGCTGGAAGACACTGCAGTGCTGCAGTACACCAGCGGCACGACCGGCAGCCCGAAGGGCGCCATCCTCTCGCACCGCAACCTGCGGGCGAATGCGATGCAGGGCGAGGCTTGGATCCCCGGGCTGCGCGCCGGCCGGGAGGTTGTCTACGGGGTTCTTCCCCTGTTCCACGCATACGGATTGACGCTCTGCCTCAGCTTCGCCCTGAGTATCGGGGCACGCCTGGTGTTGTTTCCCAAATTCGATGAAACCCTCGTGCTGGACACGTTCCGCAAAACTCCCGCTACCTTCCTGCCCGCAGTTCCCCCGATCTACGAACGCCTCGTTGCCGCGGCCGCGGTGCGTGGGGTGAAACTGCGGGGTATCCGTTTTGCGATCTCCGGTGCGATGAACCTGCCGACTCGCATCGTGGAGCTGTGGGAGCAGGCCACGGGCGGGCTCCTCGTCGAGGGCTACGGCATGACCGAGTCATCCCCGATCGTTATCGGCAATCCGATGGGGCCCTCGCGCCGGCCAGGAACCGTTGGTGTGCCATTTCCGAGCACCGAGATCCGGGTGGTTGACCCGGATAACCCGTCGCTCGATCGAGGGGTTGACGAGGAGGGTGAACTTCTCGTGCGCGGACCGCAGGTCTTCAGCGGGTACTGGAACCGCCCGACCGAGACTGCTGAAACACTGCTGGCCGGGGGATGGCTGCGCACCGGCGACATCGTCACGGTTTCGGCTGATGGATTCGTCACAGTGGTCGACCGCATCAAGGAACTCATCATCACCGGTGGATTCAATGTGGCCCCGACTGAGGTGGAGGAGGCGCTGGTCTCCCACCCGGATATCTCCGACGCCGCTGTCGTCGGCATCCTCACGGAGCATGGGGGAGAGGATGTCGTTGCCGCAGTTGTACTGCGACCGGGAGCGGTACTCGACGTGCCCGCGATTCGTGAACATCTCAAGGCGAGAATGGCGGCCTACAAAGTGCCGCGACGTTTCGAGGTCGTCGACGAGTTGCCGCGAAACATCATGGGCAAGGTGTTGAGGCGAGTGGTGCGTGAGCGGATGACGACCCACTGACCCGGCAGGGCCCCCGCATGGTGTCCGGCCTATGACAGCGCTGTGGGTGGGAATCCCGGTGGATAGGTCAGTTTTTTTACTATGCTTCTTTTGACTCATTCAAGAAAACATGGGATGCTTAGGGGGTGCTTTCGACCCTGGACCTCCAAGAACTGCTTCGGGGGGCTAGTCTGCGCGTGACGCGCCCGCGCATGGCCGTTGTCAGCGCAGTGCTTGCTAATCCGCACGCGGACACCGAATCGATAATCGCGGCTGCGCGCGCTGAGCTGCCCGAGCTGTCTCACCAGGCCGTATACGACTCCCTCCGCACTCTGACCGCCGCCGGTCTGCTCCGCTGCTTCCAGCCAGCCGGATCGCTCGCGCGCTACGAATTTCACGTTGAAAACAACCATCACCATGTCGTGTGCCGCCTTTGCGGTTTTATTGCCGATGTCGACTGTGCTGTCGGCAAGGCGTCCTGTCTGACCCCGTCGAGCGATCACGGTTTCGTGATCGAAACGGCGGATGTCATTTACTGGGGTCTCTGCCCCAGTTGCTCGAGCTAGCACAGCTCCTGGTCACACCGATCAGCAACCTTGGAGGGAATTCCATGTCTGAAAACCACGGGATCGTCACTACTGACGGCGATACGACCCAGCCAATTGAAGATTCCTGCCCCGTTCCCCACGGGCAGGCCTCGCCGCGTCAGACCCGAGGCCCAGCAAACACCGGATGGTGGCCGGACCGTCTCAACCTCAAGGTGCTCGCGAAAAACCCGGTCGTGGCCAATCCGTTCGGTGCGGACTTCGACTACGCCGAAGCGTTCGAGTCCCTTGATCTTCCTGCGGTGAAGGCGGATATCGCCACACTGCTCAAAACATCTCAAGACTGGTGGCCAGCCGACTTCGGCAATTACGGGCCGTTCATCATCCGGATGGCCTGGCATGCTGCGGGCACCTATCGCACCTACGACGGTCGCGGTGGCGCCGGTACCGGCCAGCAGCGCTTTGCGCCGTTGAACAGCTGGCCTGACAACACGAACCTCGACAAGGCACGCCGCCTGCTGTGGCCGGTCAAGCAGAAGTACGGCCGCAACCTTTCCTGGGGTGACCTGATTGTTCTCACCGGCAACGTTGCCCTCGAAACAATGGGCCTGCCCACCGCCGGCTTTGGTGGCGGCCGTCTCGACGCTTGGGAACCGGATGACGATGTGTTCTGGGGGCCGGAAACCACCTGGCTCGGCAATGAGCGTTACCACGGGGACCGCGAGCTGGAGCAGCCCCTGGCTGCCGTGCAAATGGGTCTCATCTATGTGAACCCGGAGGGCCCGGACGGTAACCCCGACCCGCTCGCTTCGGCTCGCGACATCCGCGAGACCTTCAAGCGCATGGCGATGAACGATGAAGAGACAGTGGCATTGATCGCCGGAGGCCACACGTTCGGCAAAACCCACGGTGCCGCCCCCGAAAGCCACCTCGGCGCAAGCCCGGAGGATTCAGACCTTGCAGAGCAGGGTTTGGGGTGGGCGAATGGTTTCGGCACAGGCAAGGGCGACGACACGATCACCTCTGGCCTCGAAGTGACGTGGACGTATAACCCGACCCGTTGGGACAACGAATACTTCCAGATTCTGTTCGATTACGAGTGGGAGCTGATGAAATCACCCGGCGGGGCACACCAGTGGCGGCCAAAAGACGGTGCAGGTGCCGACACAGTGCCGTTGGCCCACGACGCCTCGAAGCGGCGTGAGCCGCGGATGCTCACCACCGACATTGCGCTGCGCGTCGACCCAAGCTACGAGGCGATCTCGCGCCACTTCAGGGATGACCAGGATGCATTCGCAGATGCGTTCGCCCGAGCCTGGTTCAAGCTGACTCACCGCGACATGGGCCCGAAAACGCGTTACCTCGGACCCGAAGTGCCGGACGGGTCACTGATCTGGCAGGACCCGCTGCCCGAGGCGGTCGGCGAGCCCATCGGTGCCGAAGCGATCGCGGTGCTCACGGAGCACATCCTCGCCTCGGATCTGACCGTCTCACAGTTGGTGTCGACCGCATGGGCGTCTGCGTCAACCTTCCGTGGCAGCGACAAGCGCGGTGGAGCGAACGGAGCCCGCATCCGTTTCGAGCCGCAGCGCAGCTGGGAAGTCAACAATCCCGCCCAACTGGCGACAGTGTTGGACGGACTCGAACGCATTCGCGCCACCTATAACGCCTCAGCTCTCACTCCGGTTTCTCTCGCTGACCTCATCGTGCTTGCGGGTTCAGTGGCCGTTGAGAAGGCAGCGAAGCATGCCGGAGTTGCGATCGTGGTGCCGTTCACGCCCGGTCGAGTGGATGCTCGTGAGGAGGACTCCGACGCCGATTCCTTCGAATGGCTCGAACCGGCGGCGGACGGATTCCGCAACTACTATGGACCGCTCGCATCGTTCCCGGCCGAGCACCACCTCATTGACAAGGCGAACCTCCTCACCCTGAGCGCGCCTGAAATGACGGTGCTCGTCGGTGGTCTTCGTGCGCTCGATACCAACTATGACGGCGCGCAGTATGGCGTGTTCACCGAGCATCCTGGCGTGCTGAGTAACGACTTCTTCGTGAAGTTGCTCGATATCGGCACGCGCTGGGCGGCACTCGATCCCGGCAAGCATGCCTTCCAGGGCAGCGACTACTCCACGGGTTTGCCGACCATCACGGGTACTCGCGTCGACCTGCTCTTCGGTTCGAACTCCGAACTGCGGGCCATCGCCGAGGTGTATGCAAGCGATGACGCAAAGACGAAGTTCGTGACGGATTTCGTTGTCGCGTGGGTCAAGGTCATGGAGCTCGACCGCTTCGACCTGAAGCAGACACAGACGGTCTGATCTCCGCAGAATTCCCGTCTCAACGCAGAAGCCGGACCACAGACATGTGGTCCGGCTTGTGTTGTTGTCGCTCCGACGATACGCCTTCGCCGCACGAATGATGTGCCGCTGCAAGTGGAGCCAGCTCGACACTGTACTGTGAGGATCAAACAACTGGGGGGATGCGCCTATCGGGGCGCCTTGTCTGGTTCGATTTCCTGAATCCTCCACCATCGTGACTCACGCATCCGCTGATGGATAACCGCCAAGCCCGCTGGTGACAAGGGCTACTGAAGTCGGCGCTTAGAGTCGATCGGCACGGGTGCGGGCAGGATTCGTTGTGCCTCGGCTGGCGAGGTACCAGAGGCGGTAGCGGCCAACCGGCGCAGCGCGGTGTCTGACTCTGAACCGACGCGCGCGTGCAGGATGACGAGGTAGCTGCTGTCGGAGCTGCCGCCGAAGTCACCGGTGGAGTTGATGGCCAGGCGCTCGGTCTCAAGTTCGAGGGTGCCGACCAGTGGATGAGTCAACCGGGTGATCGTGTCGGTATCAGCTACGAGCTCCGGCGCTCCCCAGAGCGCACGGAACTCACCGCTTCGCACCGAGAGTTCCCCGACGAGCTGAGCCAGGGCGGAGTCATCGATGTCGGGGCCGATGAGCGTGCGCAACCGGGCAACGGAGGCTACGAGCATCCGGTCCCAGCGGCTGTAGAGATCGCGGGAGGCCGGGTCGAGGAACATGGCGCGCACGAGGTTGGTGCCGGTCGTAAACCGGGGAGAGAGCGCGAGGGCGAGAGGGTTGGCCGAGAGCACATCGGTGAGCCGTCCTTCGATCCACGCGACCTGGTTCGGCCAGGTCGAAATGAGATCGGCAAGACCCCCGGGTACATCAGCCGGGCCAGCAAGGCTGCGAGAGTGATGCTGTTGGAGCGGCACGTCACGAGCGAGATCGCGCAGGCTGGCGGCGGCACTGTCATCGAGTTTGAGTGCACGCGTGAGGGCGTCAAGAACCTCCTCGGTCGGATTCTGTTCGACTCCCTGTTCGAGACGAAGATAATCCTCTGGCGAAAGCCCAGACAGTAACGCCGCCTCCTCACGGCGCAGGCCCTGGATGCGTCGTTGACCGGTCGCCGGCAGCCCCGCGTCTTCGGGGGTGAGGTGTTCGCGTCGGGCACGCAGAAATTCGCCGAACTGGTTGCCTGGTTGCATGTGACCACCCTACGCAGAACCGCAGAACCGCAGAACCGCAGAACCGCAGAACCGCGAACAAGCATCGCCGTTGGCTGAGCGGACTCGAATGGTGCGACAGAGGGTGCCGAGATCGCCCACGGGACATCGTAGGGTCGAGGGGTGACACAAAAAACTGCACCATCCGCCCTGCTCGCGGCTTTCGTCGATATCGTGTGTGTCACGGCCTTTGTGCTGATCGGGCGGGCAAGCCACAGTAAGGGCCCGCTCGGCACGTTGGTGACTCTCTGGCCATTCCTCGCGGCCCTCGCCATCGGTTGGATCGGGGCCCGGGGGTGGCGCTCGCCGTTCACGTTGCGGTGGACAGGGCTCACGATCTGGGCTGCAACCGTGATCGTGGGGCTGCTGCTGCGTGTGGTCACTGGCCAGGGTGTGCAGGTCGGATTCGTGATCGTTACGGCCGTGGTGCTCGCAATCTTTCTCCTCGGCTGGCGCGCAATCGCACAGTTCGTGCTTCGCCGGCGAACCCACCGCGCCTGACAGGTGCGGCGACGCTGAAGACGGCGTATTCTCAAGGCACACAGGGTGCCATCCGGGCACCCGATCCGAGGGAGCTCACCATGGCCGACAAGTCACCGAAAAAGTCAACCTCGAAGACGGCGGCGTCGAAGTCTCTCAAAGAGAAGCGCGCTGACAAGAAGACCAAGGCAGCGAGCAAGCCCAACGGCTGAGCTCGGCCGGACGCTCGGGATGTCGCTCTATCATGAGCGGGTCCCGGGCCTTTGCCGTGTGCGCGGTATCGTCAGCGCGGGTGCCGGGGACCAAACGAGTGCTGTCAGACCGTCTTCATGATGTCGGCGGTGAAGTTTTGCAGGCGGGTGAGCAGTCCTTCAGCGCGCTGAACCACGACCTTCGCCGGATCCGGTTGCATGGGCGAAGCGGGCGGCATTATGCGGATGATGAGAGAACAGGCCAGATCGGCGCAGATGTAGGTGCCCACGGTATTGCCGTCACGACCGGACTGCCCGGCGCGCGCCGCGGAGAACAGCGCAACCTGGTCGGAGGGCTGAGGGGTGCGGCACAGGGAGCACATGGCCGAGATTCCAGGTCGCATGCTCGTACCGGCGGCTCGAAGAACGATGCCGACCGGCCGGTTCTCCACCCAGTGCACGAGATAGCCGCGCAGGGGGGCACCGTGGTCGCGCCACCCGAGGTATTCCCGGTCCGCCCACAGCACTTCATGCAGGCCGGGGAGGGGCATCCGCTCGATCTCGCCCTTGGAGGCGTTGACGATGCTGCGTCGGATATCGACTTCGTTGAGCGCTTTCATGGCCTTCTCTTAGCTCACTCGTGATAGCCGGACTTCGCCATCGCGATTATCGCAACGAGGAAACCGACGCCGCCCAGCACAGTGATCACAGCGAGAATCGCATAGAGGATCGTGGTCGTCTGGGTCATGGTGCCTCCTTGGTCGGGCGCGGCGCAAGTGCACTTATCCCACCGTATCGTCTGTTCGTGACGGCGATGAACGCCCTGAGTTGCAACACGCACCCGCCGCACCCGACGCACCCGCCGCACAACCGATAAACCCGCCGCACACGCAGTTGACGCGTCCCGAATGCAGTTGACTGGCGGGGTGACCTCCGAATTGATAGCCCGTCTGCGCCTCGATCTCCTCTCCGCCCGGTTCAGTGTCGACACCCTTATCGGGTTGTGGGGGGATCAGGCGGATGCCGCACTCCACCGTGGCCAGCGGGTGCCGGTATCCCGCGCCCTCGACGGACCGGCCGGAATGACGCGCGCGGGTGTGCTTGCCCGCGTCTTCGTGCTGGGGTTCCCCGTGTCAGCAGCTCAGGTCGCGGGCGCGCTGCCAACGCTCGGCATCGATGGTGCGGTTGAACTCGGGCTCGTCTCGCGTGACGCAACCGGCGCAAACTCTGGTGACTCCGGCAGCTCCGACGAACGTGTCCCGACCGACCTCCGAGCCACGCTCGACCTGCGCCCCTACAACTTTGTCGACGCGTATGGCGTGGGAAGCTGGTGGATCGTGAGTGACCTCGGCGAGCTCACCATCGGCGGTGCGCTTCGGGAGGACCATGTGCTCGGTGTCGGCGGAGCATCCTTGACGCTCAGCGGCCTCATGGTCGGCTCGCCGGTAGACGCGGCCCTCGACATCGGCACTGGCTGCGGTATCCAGGCGATGCACGCCGCCCGCCATGCCAGGCGGGTGGTCGCCACCGACATCTCTGCCCGCGCCCTCGAGATCGCGGCCCTCAATGCGGAGCTGAACGACATCCACAACATCGAGTTCCGGCTCGGCAGCCTGTTCGAGCCGGTATCCGGGGAACGCTTCGACCAGATCATCTCCAACCCGCCATTCGTGATCACACCGCGGACTGCTGACGTTCCCTCCTACGAGTATCGCGACGGCGGCATGGTGGGCGACGCGCTTGTTGCATCGGTGATCGACGGCGTGGCTGCGCATCTCCAAGACGGAGGGATCGCCCAGTTGCTCGGCAATTGGGAGTACGGTACTGCTGGACCAGCCGGCACTGCCGGTGCAGCCAGCACTGATGGTCTCCAGCGGGTCAGTGGATGGGTTGCCTCCACCGGCCTTGACGCCTGGGTGGTCGAGCGGGAGATGCAGGATGTCGCGCTCTACTCCGAGACGTGGATCCGCGATGGCGGCATCCGTCCCGGCCCTGATTTCGACCGGCTGTACAACGCCTGGCTCGATGACTTCGAGCGTCGCGGAGTAACGGCCGTGGGATTCGGCTACCTCACACTGCGCCAGACGCAGACGCAGACGCAGACGCAGACGCAGACGCAGATGCAGATGCAGACGCAGACGCAGATCCCGACGGCACCGGGATCGCGGGTGTTGCGTCGGATGGAGCGCCTCGATGGTGCGCTCGGAGGCAGCCTTGGAGTGCATATCGCTGAAACTCTCGCAGCGTGGGATTGGCAGTCTGCCCGCACCGATGAGGAGCTCGGTCTTGAACGGCTCGAGCTGGCTACGGATATCACGGAGGAGCGTCACTACTGGCCGGGTGCCGCTGACCCGACGGTCATGACCCTGCATCAGGGCGGCGGCTTCGGGCGCTCAGTGCCTCTCGACACCGGACTCGCGGCTCTGGTCGGCGCGTGCGATGGGGAACTCAGCGTGCGAGCGATCGTTGCCGCTATCGCGCAGCTACTCGAGGTGGATGCGGCTGCGCTGTCTGCAGACCTGTTACCGAGCATCCGCGAACTTGTGACAACGGGGTTCCTGCGCCCGCCTGCACGATCCTGAACCAGAGTGGGGGTGACACGACGGGCCTGTCGCGACGGGCCCGTAGACTGGGAAGACCGCTGTTGATCCACCAGGAGGACCCACCGTGAAAATCATCGCTTTCGTCATCACGCTCGGCCTCTTCGTGTTCGGCATAATCCTGATGGGCTACGCCTTCGAGCCCAATATGCCCCACGGAATCCTCTTCTTCAGTGGAATCGCGGTAATCACGATCTCGCTCACTATCCCGTTCCACGTGCTCAAGCGCATCGAGGGGTAAGACGGCGAAGGAAGCGGAGTCGGCCAGTTCGATGTCCAGCGACTACGGCATTGGTGCGCAGGTGTTCGTTGCTGCTGATGGCACGGGTGATCCCACACCGTGGCCAGCAGAACCGAGTGGTGTGATCGTTCGTGCCGGTGGGTCTGCACTCGCGGGTGTCTGGGGTCGCGGTGGCGGCGGACGGATGTGGTGGGTCGAGTTCGACGAGCCGCAATTCAACTCCACTGGTGACGGCCCGTTCCTCTCAGCACAGGTGCATGAGAGGTTTCTTGAGCTCGCGCCACCGCTGAGCGACACAGAATGAGCTTCGGCGAGTACGGCGAAGACCCCTTGGCAGGTGACTGGCGTGGAGTAAAACGCAAGGCTATCCGGGAGGTTGCTGCCGAGCGGGATCTCGTGATCGAGTGGGCGGAGACCGGGTTCTGCGGTGCCGTGTTGCGCGTCGAAAACAAGCTGGTTCACCTCGAGGACTATCGCGGAGGAGTCCGACTCTTCCCCCTGGGAGGTGGGTTTCTGCTTGAGGGCGAACCGGTCATGCTTACCGCACCGGTTGCCGCGGCTAAGAGCACCGCACGCACGGCATCCGGCTCCCTCGCTGTAGCCGACCAACGTGCGCGAGTGGCGCTACCCAGTCGTATTTTCGTGGAGGGGCGGCACGACGCAGAACTGGTGGAGAAGGTCTGGGGTGCCGACTTGCGGATCGAGGGCGTGGTCGTGGAATACCTCGAGGGCATCGACGACCTCGACGCTATCGTGCGGGAGTTTGCGCCGGGTCCCGGGCGCCGCATCGGGGTGCTCGTCGATCACCTCGTCGACCGTTCCAAGGAGAGCCGAATCGCGGATGCCGTGGCGCGCGGTCCCTTTGGTGCCCACGTGCTCGTGGTGGGGCATCCGTTCGTCGATATCTGGCAGGCGGTAAAGCCGGCTCGTCTCGGTCTGAACGCGTGGCCGGATATTCCCCGCTCGATCGAGTGGAAAAAGGGAATTTGCGAATCGTTGGGCTGGCCGCATGAGGATCAGGCGGATATCGCTGCGGCGTGGCAGCGCATCCTTGGCCGGGTGCGTACCTACGCGGATCTGGAGCCGGTGGTGCTCGGCCGCGTGGAACAGCTGATCGACTTCGTTACCGGCTGAGTTGACTGGCCGACTGAGTTGACTGGCCGTTTGGGCCCGGTAGCCCACTGGTCGACAGCACGGCAGACTAGGGCTGTGCACTCACCTGACATGAGCTTCGATGCTCTCACCCCCACCGACGTCCCACGGCTGGTTGAGTTGAATGATGCCGCCTCGCCGGCGGTGCCGATCACCTCCGAAACGGAGATGGCGGCACTGCTGGACATTGCCGGATTCACCCTCGCGGCGAGGGACGGTGGCGCGCTGATCGGGTTCGTGATCGGAATGCGCGCTGGCTCGAGTTACGCCAGCGAGAATTACCGCTTTTTCGACGCGCGCAGCTTCGATTTCCTCTATGTCGACCGCATTGTGATCGATGATTCGCAGCGCGGGACCGGCATCGGGCGGGCCCTCTATGGTGAGGTCTTCGAGCTTGCGCGGAGTGAGTCGCTGCGCGAGGTGACCTGCGAGGTCAACCTAGATCCGCCTAATCCGGAATCCCTCGCATTCCATGCGCGGCTGGGTTTCGACCGAATCGGCGAGCAGGCCACGAAGGGCGGTTCGGTGACTGTCGCCCTGCTCGCGGCTGTCGTCTAAGCCGCAAGCAGGGTGCGAGCCGCACCAATGGTCGGTGCCGCGCCGGTGGTACTAATCACACCACCAAGTGACTCAGAGTCCGGTCGTTGCGTCGTGATTCTGCGGTGTGAGATTCTCCGCGCCAATCATCCAGGAGAACTTTTCGAGAGTCTCGATGACCTTGTGCAGGATGTCCGCAGTGGTCGGGTCTTCATCGTCGACTTCGTCATGCACCCGGCGGCAGGTAGCGGCAGCGGCGTCGAGGCGTGCGGTGATGAGAGTGACGACCTCCGTCGTGCCGACTTGGTCTGCTGAGAATCGCGGCAGGGTGGTCGTGGCGCTCACGGTCTCGGAGCGACCGTCTGGCAGGGTGTGAAGTGCGCGCATCCGCTCGGCTATTTCGTCAGACAATTCGCGAGCGGAATCGACCATCTCGTCAAGGATCAGGTGGGTATCGCGAAAGTTGGTGCCGACGACGTTCCAATGAGCCTGCTTGCCCTGGAGATGGAGCTCGATGAGGTCAACGAGCACAGCCTGCAGATTGTCGGAGAGTTGCTTAGTTGCTTTCATGCTGTCGACGCTACACGCGGTGCCCGTGGGTTCGCCGTAGTCGTCAAGCGCACCATCCGCGGATCTTCGCTACGCCCCTGTAGTTCGCAATACCCGCTGTTGATCGCAATACGCTGGGGGGATGCATCCGCCAGTCCAGTTTTCTCCCGCGTGAGCACCGGCTCTGTGCGTAAGCCCCGACTCTCGCGCGACGTGCTGGTGCTCGGTGTGATCGCCTTTTTCGTGATGGTCGGTTTCGGCGTTGTCGTGCCGGTGCTGCCGGTCTACGTTCGTAGCTTCGGTGTGGGAAATGCGCAGGTCGGGGCGGTGGTCTCCGCGTTCGCGCTGATGCGCTTCGTCTCGAGTCCTTTTTGCGGGCGGCTGATCGACTGGGCAGGTGAGCGCGCCATCCTCTCAATCGGAATCGGCATCGTCGCACTGTCCAGCGGGCTGGTCGGCATCGTGCAGAACTATCCGCAACTGTTGATCCTGCGGGGCATTGGCGGTGTCGGCTCGGCGATGTTCACGGTGTCGGCGATGACGCTGCTGATCGGGTCGACCTCCACCGCGATGCGTGCCAGATCCATCGGCTTCTACCAGGGCGGATTTCTCATCGGAGGGATGACGGGCCCCGCTCTTGGAGGACTTCTTGCGACCATTTCGCTGACCGCGCCATTCTTCTTCTATGCGGGAACCCTCGCTGTCGCTGGCGTCATCGGTATTGTTCTGCTCCGGCCTCGCACGGTCGCTGTGGCGAGTGATACGGGAGGTATTGCGGTGATCATCCCGTTCCGCGAGGTTCTGAGGAATCGCGGATTCCGTGCCGCCTGTCTGGCTAACTTCGCCCAGGGCTGGACCTCGTTCGGCGTGCGTAATTCGCTGGTTCCCGTGCTGATCGTCGAGGTGTTGCGCGGGCCGAGCGCCTGGACCGGCATCGCATTCGCCTTCTCTGCGGTCGCCCAGACCATCGCGTTGGCCCCGGCAGCGCGATTCATCGACACCGTCGGACGCAAGCCCGCCATCGTCGGCGCATTCGCGGTCGCGGGCGTGACTATCGCCGTCGTTCCGTTCGTGACCAGCTTCTTGGCGCTTACCGCGCTGCTCTGCCTCTACGGGGTGGCGGCGGCGTTCATGGGAACGGCACCGGCTGCAGCGGTCGGGGATGTTGTCGGCGCGCAGGGTGGGCGACCGGTAGCGCTGTTCTCGATGTTTTCGGACTTCGGCGCAATCATCGGCCCTCTCGTCGCTGGCTTCCTCGCCGACACGGTGTCCTATCCGGTGGCCTTCGCCGTTGGCGCGGTCTTCTTCCTCGGGGCATCCGCCTATGCGCTGCGGATGCCCGGGCGATCGCGCGAACCGGTTGCGACCTGAGTTACCGCGAATTGGCTTCGCGCGGCGTTTGCGTCGTGGTTTCGCGCGGCGCTTTCAGCGAATACTGTCGTGTCGCGCGACGCGTCACGACAGCGGCAGACTTGAGTCATGGAATACACCCAACTCGGACACAGCGGACTCGAGATCTCGGCGGTAACCCTTGGCTGCATGAGCTACGGCGAGCCCGGCCTCGGTAACCACGCGTGGAGTTTGCCGGAGGAGCAGAGTCGTCCGTTCATCCGTCGCGCTCTCGAGCTCGGGATCACCACATTCGACACGGCCAATGTCTACTCGAACGGTTCGAGCGAGGAGATCGTGGGGCGTGCGCTGAACGACTACGCGACCCGCGAAGAGGTCGTGATTGCCACCAAGGTGCACGGCACGATGCGACCGGGGCCGAACGGCGGCGGGCTGTCCCGCGGTCACATCATGGAGCAGATCGACGCCAGTCTCCGGCGTCTCGGCACGGACTATGTCGACCTGTACCAGATTCACCGCTGGGATCCGCGGGTGCCAATCGAGGAGACGATGGAGGCACTGCACGACGTCGTCAAGTCCGGAAAGGCGCGCTATCTCGGGGCATCCTCGATGTTCGCCTGGCAGTTTTCGCAGGCGCAGCACTCGGCGGACCTGAACGGCTGGACCCGGTTCGTGTCAATGCAGGACCACTACAACCTCATCAATCGGGAAGAGGAACGAGAGATGCATCCGTTCTGTCTCGATCAGGGCGTCGGAGTGCTTCCCTGGAGCCCGCTCGCGCGCGGCAAACTGACCCGGGACTGGGATGCCGCGTCGTCGCGATCGGCCACCGATGAGTTCGGCAAGACCCTCTATGTGCAGTCCGAGCAGTCGGATCGTCGGGTTGCGGATGCTGTCGCATCAGTCGCAGAGGCCCGCGGAATACCGCGAGCGCAGGTCGCCCTTGCGTGGGTGGCCCAGCAGCCGGCGGTGAGTTCTCCCATCGTCGGGGCGACGAAACTCATCCACCTGGATGATGCGGTGGCTGCGGTCGAACTCGATCTCTCTGCTGCCGAGCTTGCCTTGCTCACCGAGCATTACATCCCGCACGCAATCGCGGGTTTCTAGGCCCACGGCAACCCTTCAGCGCCCGTCGCGTCCGGTGAGGGCGAGCAGTCGCAGTTGCAGGGACGCATCTTCGGGCAGGGGAATCGGTGCTGCGAACAAGCCGCTTGCCGAGAGGGTGTCGCGCTGGGGTTCGAAGACCGTCCACACACCAGCGACGAGGCCGTCATCGAGAGTCTCATCGGCACGCACCGCGCGTGCCAGATCCCAGGAGTGGATGGCGACGTCACTCACCTGCTCGCGCAGGTAGTCGCGCACCGAAACCGTGTCGTATGACAGGCTGACCTGCGCATCGGGCGACGCGGCATCCCACGCCGAGGTCGCGGCGAGAGAGTACAGCCGCCACTCCGCACGAAGATCGTCACCGAGCGGCTGGAGCCGCCGTCGCGCGTCGGCGACGGAACTCCCGGCCAGCAGGTGCGGTACCCACTGCTGCTCCTCCACGACATGGCTCACAAGCTCGCGCACGTTCCATTCGGTGTCGGGAGTGGGAGCATCCCAGTTCGTCACCAGTCCGAGCCGCACTGCAAATTCGCGATGGGCCTGCTTCTGCAGGGCGAGCCAGTGAAATGTCGGGGTTGTCGGTTCGCTCGTATCCATGACTACCTCAACGCGAAACTACCCGATGCATTCCCGCCCCGGGGTGCGGTCGTAGGCTGAAAGTCAGGAAGGGACTATCCGATGAGCCGCGAATCAGAACACGCCCCGGTCGATCGATCCCGAACGGTGACCTGGGAAAATCCGCTGGTCGGGGCCGCGCTCGCCAAGACGATGTCCGGGCTCGAGTACATGCAGGGGCTTCTCGACGGAAGCATCCCGGCGCCTCCGATCGTCAATCTCATGAATATGAGGCCGGTCGCGGTCGAGGTGGGCAAGGTCACGTTCACCTGCGATCCGAACGAATCGCACTACAACCCCATCGGCTCGGTTCACGGTGGACTGGTCTGCACTCTGCTTGACTCGGTGCTTGGCTGCGCAGTGCACACGACGCTGCCGAAGGGGCAGGGGTACACCTCGCTCGAGATCAAGATCAGCTACCTGCGACCGGTGATGGCGGATACCGGCCAGCTCACCGCAGTCGGGATCGCCACCAAGCCGGGATCCCGGGCCGCCTTCGCCGATGGCACGGTGCATGACTCAAACGGCAAACTCATCGCAACGGCGAGCAGTACTCTGTTGATTTTCCCGGTCTGACGCTGCCCGACAGCCCCGCGCATTCAGAGTTTGTTTCTACACTGGAGACGTGAGCGACACGCACGGGCATAGCCATTCGCACGGACTGGATCCCCTGACCGGCCGGACCAATCGCGCGCGCCTGCTCATCACCATCGGGATCGTCTCCGTCGTATTCGTGGTGGAGGTGATCGGTGCCATTTTCTCGGGATCACTCGCGCTGCTCGCCGACGCCGGTCACATGCTCTCCGACCTCACGGGGCTCCTGGTCGCGCTGGTCGCCCTCACGGTGGCGGCGCGGCCGGCAACGGATGCTCGAACCTTCGGTCACCGTCGGGCCGAGGTCTTCGGAGCTCTCGCCAATGGGCTCATCCTGCTCGTGGTGGTTGGTTTCATCATGGTGGAGGCGGTCACGCGGTTGTTCGAGCCGGTGGTTGCGACAGTGCAGGCACCTCTGATGCTGCTTGTGGCGATCCTCGGGGCGCTTGCAAATACTGCGGGGTTGCTCGTTTTGCGCGGAGGGGCGAAGGACTCGATCAATATGCGCGGCGCGTATCTCGAGGTGCTCGGAGATCTCGTTGGATCAGTGGCCGTGATTGTGGCGGCCGTGGTCATCCTGCTCACCGGCTTCGAGCGGGCCGATGCGATCGCCTCACTGGCGATCGCGGCGCTTATCGTGCCGCGAGCCCTCGGTCTGTTGCGAGATGTGCTGCGGGTACTCAGCCAGGGCACGCCGCGAGGAACAGATGTCGCATTGATTCGCGAACACGTGCTGTCGAAGCCGGGGGTGGTCTCGGTTCATGACGTTCATGTCTGGTCGATCACGCCCGGTGCCAACGTATTTTCGGCGCATGTCGTGGTGGATCAGGCGGTCTTCAGCGAGAACCGCACAGACCAGCTTCTCGACGGGCTCAGCGAATGTCTCGCCGAGCACTTCGACGTGGCGCACTCCACTTTTCAGCTCGAACTCGAAGAGCATGCGGACCACGAGGTCGAGCAGCACCGCTAGCCGTGCGCCCGGGGCAGTTGCCCTACAGACGGGCCCCGCGACGCGGGGACCCGTCTTCACGAGCCAGTCCGCCGCGAACCAGCGCGCGGCGGACTACAGGTCTATGCCGCCTGGAGTATGAACTGCAACTCGAAGTTGATCGTGACATCGTCGCCGAGAGTGAATCCGCCGGCCTCGAGGGCGGCGTTCCAGCTCACACCGAAGTCGTGGCGGTTGATTTTGGTTGACGCGCTGAAGCCCGCCTTCGACTGCCCGTAGCCATCAACGACAATCCCACCGAACTCACCGGTGAGAGTGACGGATTTGGTCACACCGCGCAGGCTCAGCTCCCCGACAACGGTGATGTCATCGCTGTCGCGGTTCACGCTCGTCGAGACGAAGGTGATGGTCGGAAACTCGTCGGCCTTGAAGAAGTCGTTGGTGCGCAGGTGGTTGTCGCGGTCCTTCTGGTTCGTGTTGACCGAGGCGACCTCAATACTTGCCTCGACGGTCGATTTTGTCGGGTCTTCGGCGGTAACAATGGTGGCGGTGAATCGCTCGAACGAGCCACGTACCTTGCTGATCGCGAGGTGCTTCACCGAGAAGGTGACCTCGGAGTGAGTGGGGTCAAGCTTCCAGGTGCCAGCGACGTAGGTGGGATGGGTGTCAGTAATGGATGTCATAACTCTATGCAAGCGCATAGACCTGGCGGCTATTCCCAGTTTTGGTTACCGGTCGGAAAACTTTTTTGACCTGTTTTTTGACCAGCGGAGCAACCGCAGCACGCGGGACGGCCAGCCCCAGACGCCGGCGCCGAGGCTCTCGTGGAGATGTTTTTATACGCATGCCACCGCGTGAATCTGGAATACGGGACGGAAGTTGTGCCATCCATATTCGGCCAGTTCCGCCGTGTGCGGCTGCACAGTCGGCCCCTCCTTCACAGGGGACGTGGAGCTTGGTGTCTAAGGCTGGTGAGCGGTTTCGACACCGAGAGCCCCTCTGACCGTGCAACTATCTGTCTGTCATGGAGCAAGTCGAGAGCCCGCTTCCCACCCGTATCGGGAAGCCACCCATGTCGGAGAGGGCCCCCTGTGCGGGACGCAGCCGATGTGGGCAGACAGCCGCCGAGCGTCGCTTATGCGTCGCCGCCCGCCTCAGCGTTTTCACCCTAGCGAACGCGCTGACGTGGATAACCGGAGATCCTCATTTGTTAGAAAAGTACCGTGGTAATCCCGCGCGCGCCCGAAACACTGCGTTCAAGCCCGTGCCAGCTGTGCACAGCCCCGAACTGCCAGCCCTCAACGGTCGGTCTGTGCGAAACCTGCGCCAGGTGCGCACTGTAAAGGTGGTTCGCCGTGGCGTCGCCGCGGTGGCGGCATCCTTTGTGGCGGTCGTCGCGCTCGGCGTCGGAGCGCCGGCCTTCGCGGCGGCAATAGCGACGCCTCCGGTGCGAATACTCGCGCTGCAGAGCCTCACTGTGAGCGCAGTGCCTCCTGTCGCAGCCGTGGTGCGGGATACCTACGGTGTGACTGTGCCACCTTCGCTGCAGTGGCCGGTGGATCCATCGAGCCCCATTGTCGATGGCTTTGGCCCGCGAGTCTCGCCGTGCGCCACCTGTTCGTCGCTGCACGAAGGGGTGGACTACGACGCGGGCAACGGAACACCTGTGCGCGCTATTGCGGCGGGAATTGTTGTGGAGACCAATAACCCCGGGTCATCTGCCCTCGGCATCCACGTAACCATCCAACATGTAATCGACGGCCAGACTGTGACCAGCGTCTATGCGCACATGCAGGTGGGATCGATGCCGCTGAGCGTCGGTGATACCACCTTCGCAGGAGAGCGCATCGGTCGTGTCGGCAGTACCGGTGCGAGTACCGGAGCCCATCTGCACTTTGAGATTCGACCCGGCGGCACCACTCCGGTCGACCCGGTGGCCTGGATGCGCGCGCGGCTCGGCTAACGGTGCCGCGAGCAACCGGGCGACTGACCTGGCCAGGCCGAACCACGTGGCGCGTTCACCGTCATTCCCAGACAGGTTAGATAGCGTGTAGGAGTGTCTAGCCTCACCGCCCCGTTTCGATCCCGACTCCTTTCGGCTTTCACCGGCAATTCGAGCGGCCGCCCAGACTGGGTCAGCCAGATCGAAGAAGGTGAGAACGCGGGATTTTTCGGCGTTGGATCTGCCGCCTGGGCCGTCCACGGGGGCATGCCAACGCTCGTCGCAGGCATCCGTGCCTTGCTTATGCAGACACTTCACCCCGGCGCAATGGCTGGGGTGCATGACTGGTCGAGGTACAAGGAAGATCCGCTCGGACGCCTGTCCGGAACTATTCAGTGGCTCATCAGCGTCACCTTCTCCGACACCACCATGGCCGTACGCGAGTCGAGCCGAGTCGGCCGCTTTCACGACCGGGTCGTCGGAACCTATCTCGATGCCCAGGGAGTAGAGCGGCCCTACGCTGCGGGAGATCCGGAACTGCTGTCGTGGGTGCATGTCGTGTTCACTGACGCGTTTCTGGGAAGTCACCTCGTCTGGGGTGCACCGATTCCGGGCGGTCCGGACCAGTATGTGCGCGAATGGACCAAGGCAGGCGAACTCGTCGGGGTCGCCGATCCTCCAGCCTCGCAAGCCGAACTGCGTTCCCAACTGGATGCATTTCGCACTGCAGGCATCCTCAAAAGCGACGAACGGGTGGCCGAGGCAGTTCGCTTCATCCGCAAGCCGGGTCTGCCCCAGGGCATGTTGCCCGCCTACAACATTCTCTTTGCAGGAGCCGTCGCATCCATCCCGGTCGAATACCGGCGGATGCTTGGCCTGCGCCGCGCGTGGTGGCCGGCGATCACGGTCACGCGTCTGATCCTCGTGCTCGTCGGTGCACTGCTCGGACGAAGTTCCACAAGCGAAGATGCCGCGCGCTCGCGACTGCGTCGTCTCGGTCTGCTCTAACCCGTGGCGCTAACTCGCACCGCTGACTCGAGACGCTGACTCGAGACGCTGACTCGTGGCGCTCGTTCATTCGCGCTGCGGGGGTCGGCTCGGTGCAGTTCCAACGGCCCGCTGTCGTCTGCCGAGGGTAGATTCAACCCACAGGAGGCGCAACCGAGTGAGCAAGCAGGACGGCACGGACCGCCAGGTCAGCGCGACCTCTGTGGACAGCAGCACTGCCACGATCCTGCACGTCGATCTGGATGCATTCTTCGCGTCGGTTGAACTTCTCGATCGACCCGAACTCACCCACCTTCCAGTGGTCGTCGCAGGCAAGTCAATGCGTTCGGTCGTGACAGCGGCAAACTATCCGGCACGCAAGTACGGGGTGCGTTCGGCTATCCCGCTATCACAGGCGCTTCGACTCTGCCCCAGAGCCATCGTGCTCGAGCCGCATTTTGACAAATACCGGCACTATTCGACACTCGTCATGGAGATCTTCGATGGCGTCACCCCCGTCGTCGAGCGGCTCGGCATCGACGAGGCATTTCTTGACGTGTCAGGAGCGGGACTCATCGGAAACCCGGCGGAGGTCGCGGCTGTGATTCGGCGGCGAGTGCAGGAACAGACCCGGCTCACCTGCTCCGTGGGGGCGGCATCTACGAAATTCGTGGCGAAGCTCGCGTCCGGGCGCGCCAAGCCCGACGGAGTGCTCGTCGTACCCGCCGACCAGACACTCGCTTTCCTCCATCCGCTGCCCGTCGGTGCGCTCTGGGGTGTCGGTGCGGTTACCGAGGAGGCACTTACGCGGCGCGGACTTCGCACGATCGGCGACATCGCCAGGTCTCCGCTTTCGGCCATTCAACGCGCGGTGGGCGATGCCTCCGGGCTCATGCTGCACGACCTCGCCAACGGTCGCGATCCCCGGTCGGTGACCACGACATCCGTGGAGAAGAGCGTGGGGCACGAAGTGACTTTCGAGGTGGATACCGTGGATGCGGATGTCCTTCGGCGGGAGCTGCTTCGTCAGGCCAACGCGGTCGCAGTGCGGATGCGCTCCGCCGGCTCGGTCGGACGCACCGTAGTGCTCAAGCTGCGTTACGACGACTTCACCACGATCACGCGCTCACGCACTCTCGCCGAGTCGACGGATGTCGGGCGCCGCATCTATGAGGAAGTGCGGTCAATCTACGAGGCTCTCGGGCGTCACAATCCGGTGCGACTTATTGGCGTGCGGATGGAGCACCTGAGCCAGGGTGGTGACCAGCAGCTCGGTCTCTGGGATGAAGACGACAACTGGCGCGAGGCCGAAGACACGATCGACGCGGTGACTGCACGTTTCGGTCGCGGCATGTTGCGGCCCGCGTCGCTTCTCAAGGCCCAAGCCCCGCACGGTGATGCGCAAAATGCGCACCGGATCGACTATGAGCCCCCGCGCTGAACGGAGGTGGTCGGCTCGGCATCCGGCACCGAAACTGTCTCACCGGCACCGGCACCGGCACCGGCACCGGTCGGGAATATTGACCTGATCGGGAATATCGCCCTGATCGGGAATATCAGGGATTTCTATACGTTCGTATAGATATCGCGCGGGAGAATCCCCGGCGATATGGGAAGGATCATCATGAGCGCAGCATCAGCAGTACCAGCACAGACTTCTGGACTCCACCACGTCACCGCCATCGGTGGCGCTCCGCAGCACAATGTCGACTTCTACATCCGGGGCCTCGGTCTGCGGCTGGTGAAGAAGACGGTGAATTTTGATGACCCGGGTACCTATCACCTCTACTACGGCGACGAGGCTGGTGCACCCGGTTCGCTGATGACCTTCTTCCCGTGGACCGGCATCCGCTCGGGTCGCGTCGGTGCTGGGCAGTCGACGACCACTGCGTTCTCCGTTCCGGCCGGCAGCCTCGGCTGGTGGAGCGACCACTTCGCAGACCTCGGCACGGCGTCGGTGATCACGACGCGCTCGTCGGATGAGGAGCGGCTTTCCCTGCGTGATCCCGACGGGCTCCAGCTCGACCTTGTTGCGTCATCTACCCAGGATCCCCGCGATCCATGGGATTCAGCGTTCGTTCCTGCCCAGTATGCGGTGCGCGGCCAGCACTCGTCCGTACTCACCGTGAGGGAGCCGGAAGGAACCGTTCGCCTGCTCACCGAGGATCTCGGGATGCACGTGGTTTCCGAGATCGGTAATCGTATCCGTGTCGCCGCCGGGGACGGTCGCCCCGGAAACATCGTCGATATCATCGCCGACCCGACCGGCGCAGATGGCCTCACTGCCGGCGGAACCGTACATCACATCGCCTTTCGGGTACCGGACGGCGAGACGCAGCGACTGTGGCGCGAGCAGCTTGTCGACCGCGGCTACGACGTGACAGCCGTGCTCGACCGGCAGTACTTCACCTCGATTTACTTTCGCGAGCCGGGAGGTGTGCTCTTCGAGATCGCGACCGACACCCCCGGATTCGAAATCGACGAGCCGCTGCTCGAACTCGGTCGTAGCCTGAAGCTCCCGCCGTGGCTCGAGCCGTCGCGCGAGCAGATTGAGCACGCTGTGGCGCCGCTCGCGTTGCCCGAGGAAAACAATCGGGAGGCTCCGGATGTCTCGAGCTCCGAGTCGAGCTCCGAGTCTGGCTCCGGGACTGTGGATGCTGCGCACCCGGTCGCCCCTCCTGCGGGCGTAACTCCACCCGATGCGCACTGATACCGAGCTCGCCGCCTGGCCGCACCTCTATCGGCCGGGCACCGGGCCGGTGCTGCTCATGCTGCATGGAACCGGAGGCTCGGAGATCGACATGCTCGGTCTCAGCGATGAGATCGATCCGGCTGCCGCCGTCATCGCCCCGCGCGGGCAGGTGTTGGAGGGCGGGGCACTGCGCTGGTTCCGTCGCCTGTCTGAGGGAGTCTTCGACGTCGATGACGTGGTCTTCCGTGCGGGCAGTCTCGCCGAGTTCGTCGGCTGGGCTGCCTCTGCCTACGATCTGAGTGCTCGCAAGATTGTGGCTGCCGGTTTCTCGAACGGGGCGAACATTGCCCTGGCGACGGGCATCCTCTCCCCGGGGTTGTTCGACACGACGATCGCGTTTTCCGGAATGTATCCGTTCGGCGCGCGAGCGATGTCGACGCATCCGGCCGGTGCACCAGTGGGGACGGCTTCGACTGGCTTGGATGTTTCGCAGGATGTGGCCGGTTCGCAGGATGTGGCCGTTTCGACCGAACTGGCAGCGCAGCGATTCGTTCTGCTGAACGGTGACTCAGACCCGATGGCTCCAGTCGTAAGCGTCGACCGGCTTGTGGCTGAGCTCACTCGCACCGGAGCGGATGTTGCCCGCCACACCCGCACCGGAGGCCACGGCATCACGTCAGACGATCTGCGAATCGCGCGGGCTGCGTACCGCGCTGCGGCAGCTCGAGGCGGTGGCAGCTAACCGCCGACGACGGGAAGGCGAATATCCGCCGGGGGTGACCCGACAACTGCGCCGAACGTTTGTCCCACGATCGTCATTTCTGGCATAGCTGGCAGCCCTGTCGCGGGTACGCCTGCGGAATGTCACGAATCGCGCTGTTAGGCCGGAAATATCGACTATGTCACCGTCTACGAACGCCGCCAGGAATGTTGCCGGAACCCGACCTGGTGAGAGTCAGGCGATCTGATGCACCTGCGGCTGACATGCCTAAACCTTAATTCACCGGGGGCCCGCCCGAGCATCGCACCCAGCCGTTCGAACGGTGATAGCAGGCGGTGATCGAGTGCAGCCGCTCGGCCTGGGCTGTGGAGTACTGGGGCAACGAGGTCGTTATTCAGCGAGCGAATATCGTCGGGGTGGGTGACCAGCCCGGAGAGACGATTGCGAATTGCCATCCGCCCGCCCCTCCCGCGCTTCGTACGGTGAGGATCACGCCTCCGGCGGGAATGGTCACTGGGAGTTTGAGGGTGGCTCCGCAGGCGATATCTGCGGATGCGAGCGTGCCGCCCGGTGAACGATCGTTCCCAGACTGACCAAGGCCGCTGACGGTAAGCCGCATCACCTCGACGCCCGTGCAGACCGCCAACACGTCGTGCGACCCGGCGGTCACACTCGCCAGAGTGACCGAAGCGTTTCTGCTCTCGGCAATGAAGTCACCGCTCGCACCTCCCTGCCCCTGGGGATCGCTGAGCAAACCGCCCATGCGGTCGTGCCAGGCGCTATTGGGCGGCAGGGGGTCTGACGGTGTGCAGCCGACCATGAGCGCAGCACTCGCACCCAGAACAAGCCAGGTGAGCATCATCCGCTGATTGGGCATTCCCACATGGTGCCAGTTGCGTGGCCCTCATGCCAGAGCATCTGCGGAACGTCGCTCGACTCTGGTCACCTGTACCGGTCCCAAAACAGAGAGAACCTCGTCGGAGAAATAGACCGACCGGGATTAATTCGTCACTAAAGCGAGTTCCAGTCGGCCCCTGTGGCGGATTCAGGCAACTGTCACCTTCCGTTTAGGATCAGGCAACCTCGGCGGATCACGCTTGTCTACATGATTGCTCTTCGACTATCGATCGCTTCCGTCGATTCGCCTCTGTGGGTGAACGTCGTGAGAAACAGGTTCGACCGGTGCACGAACGTGCGATTCTCCGACATCGAGTCGATAGTGCTAATTCCGCTCGTCGGGGCGGTGCTCCTCACAGACACCGGCGGTGCATTGACGGTGCACGCGGTGGCTCCCGATGAAAGCACCCTTGTCTTCATCCGGGAGGCCATCACCAACGAGGTCACCGCTGCCGTGCCCGAGACAGCGAGCGGCCATCGCCTTCAACTCGAGTGGGACTACCCAGAACACATTCCTCTGCCGTTTCGCTAGCGCGCGAGGATCGCCGCCGAGCGCGCTCCGAGCAGGATCTCCGCCGAGGATGCTGCGACCGTGTTCGTCGTGGCAAGCAACACGGAACCGCCGTAGGGCAGTGCCACCGGGAAGTCGGCGAAGTTGACGACGATGCTGGTGCCCCGACCATCCGCCCCACTGCGATGCAGGGCAAACCACTGCGCCTCATCGTCGAACTCGGTCGTCAGCCGCGACATTCGTGGGTCGGTGAGATCGGGGCGGCCACGGCGCAGAGCCGCAAGCGAGCGGTAGAGCTGCAGCAGGCGGGCGTGGTCGCCCTCTGCAGGCTCATCCCAGTCGAGCTTGGATCGCGTGAAGGTCTCCGGGTCCTGCGGGTCGGGCACGATGGCCGGATCCCAGCCCACCTTCGCGAACTCTGCGATGCGTCCCACGGCTGTGGCGATGCCGAGCTCGGGTTCCGGATGAGCGGTGAAGAACTGCCACGGGGTGGAAGCGCCCCACTCCTCACCCATGAACAGCATCGGAGTGAACGGACCGGCGAGCGTGAGCACCGCTGCGATCGCCAGTTGGTCCGCATCGAGCTGGGCCGAGAGCCGGTCACCCACAGCACGGTTGCCGATCTGGTCGTGATTCTGGTTGGCGACCACGAGCCGCCACGACGGCATGTGTTCGATATCGATCGGATGCCCGTGGTCACGTTCGCGAAACGATGAGTAGGTGCCGTCGTGGAAGAAGCCGTGTGTCATCACTCGGGCGAGGGCATCCAACCGGGCGAAATCGGCGTAGTAGCCGGTCGTCTCGCCGGTGAGAGCGACGTGAACGGCATGGTGGAAGTCATCGCTCCACTGCGCCTGCAGGCCGTACCCACCGCTGCCACCCTCGCGGGGGGTGATCAGTTTCGGGTCGTTGAGATCGGATTCAGCGATGAGGCTGAGCGGCCGGCCGAGGAACGCGGAGAGGGCATCCGTTTGCTCGGAGAGCTCCTGGAGGAGGTGTTTCGGCGACTCGTCGACAAGGGCGTGAACCGCATCGAGGCGAAGGCCATCAACATGAAAGTCACGAAACCAGCCCAGTGCATTTTCGATGATGTACGCCCGAACCGCCGGCTCATCCAGATTGATCGAATCACCCCACGTGTTCGACGAACCGGAACGAAGGTACGGACCGAACCGCGGCAGGTAGTTGCCGCTCGGTCCAAGGTGGTTGTAGACGACGTCCTGGATCACGCCGAGACCGCGCGCATGTGCGGCATCCACGAACCGTTCGTATGCCGCCGGGCCTCCGTAGGTCTCGTCGACGGTATACCAGAGCACTCCGTCGTAGCCCCAGTTGTGAGCGCCGTTGAATCCGTTGACCGGCAGTAGCTCAACGAAGGCCACCCCGATGGAGACGAGGTGGTCGAGCTTGGTGATTGCCGAATCGAGGGTGCCCTCGGGGGTGAAGGTGCCGAGGTGCAGCTCGTAGATCACACCACCGGCCAGTTGGCGACCCGTCCACCCGCTGTCGGTCCATTCGAAGTCGCTGCTGAAGATGCGGGAGAGCCCATGGACCGACTCGGGTTGGCGACGGCTGCGCGGATCCGGCAGCGGTGTCGGATCGGTGTCGATGAGGTAGCCGTAATCAGTACCCGACAGCCCCTCGGGCGCCGTCCACCAGCCACCCGCGATCGCCGTCATCTCGTGGCGCTCGCCGTCGAGTAGCAGTGTGAGAGTGGAAGCCGTGGGTGCCCAAATATCAAAGGTCATCACTTCAGCGGTCGTCACTTCAGCGGTCATTGTGGGCCTCATCACTCGGCACCAGCAATGCCACCGGATACCGCGCAAGCAGTTCGGACAGTAGCAGTGTGTTGCTATCAAAGATGCGACCGGTGAAGACGTCGGTGACGCGCCGCCCGGGGACGATCAGCGAGGTGTCACCCCACCCGCCGTTGCGCGCGAGTCCGATCGGAAGGCGGGTTGCGACGGTCAGCGCGCCGCCGCGGTCAAAAGCGATGACATGTGTGGCGGCGGATCCATAGGCCGCGATCGCGGCATATCGGGTGAAGAGTCCTGGATGGTCACGACGCAAGCGCAATGAGCGGGCGGTCACGAGCAGCTTTACGGCACCCGAGTCGTCGATCGGTGGCTGCGCTCCGGCGTCGATAGCGGCGAGGTAGAGCTGCCGTGCGTCGAAGTCGACTGGGCGACGGTTATCGGGGTCGACGAGGGAGGTCTCCCACAGCTCGCTGCCCTGATAGACATCCGGAACGCCGGGGGCAGTGAGCTGGATCACCTTGGCCGACAGCGAATTCGACCAGCCCGGCTGTCGCACGGTGTCGAGCAGGTGCTCGAGGATGCCGGCGACGTGCTCATCGTCGAAGGCGGAGTCGATGAGCGCGTGCATGCGCGTTTCGAATTGATCGCTCGGGGCCGTCCAGGCGGTGGAGTTGCCTGCCTCGCGGGCCGCCTTCTCGGCATAGGCGTGCAACCGCTCTCGGCTGGCCGGCCAGGCTCCGATGATCGCCTCCCAGAGCAGCGATTCGAGCGGACCGTCCCCGAGTGGCGCCGCCTCGTGCAGCTGGTGGAGAGCAGCTGACCACTCTTCGGGGATTTCGGCGAGCACGCTGATGCGTGCCCGCACGTCCTCCCCGCGCTTGGTGTCATGGGTGGAGAGCGTGGTGAGGGAAGAAGGAAAGCTCGCCTGTCTCAGTTGCTGGCGGCGGTGGAATTCGTCGATTCCGATCGAGAACTCGGACGGATCTGCACCCACCTCGGTGAGCGATCCCAGTCGCGTGTAGCGATAAAAAGCGGTGTCTTCCACCCCTTTGGCCATCACCATTCCCGACGTCTGCTGGAAGCGGATGGCGGCCGGATGACTCGGATCACTGAGCGTCGGAAGCAGGGCGTCGATGCGCGCAGAGACATCCGGGCGGTGCTCCTTGGCCGACTTCACGGCCTCGTGCAGGTGCTCGATGCCGAGCGGAAGGTAGGAGCGGTAAACCGGGAAGCATGCGAGCAACTCGGCAATGGCATCCGCTGTGCTGTCGCCGGGCTGCGGCAGAGACGCTCCGAGATCACGCTCGATGCGCAGCACCTCCGAGCGCAGGATGCCGTCGGCGACCGCTCGCTTCGTGCTGTGGATGAGGTGGGTCCAGGAAACCGCTTCGGTTGAGTCCCGCAGGGCGGAGTCGAGGGTGTCGAGCGCCGTTTGCCCGGCCGGATCCACGAGCACCCGGTCGACATCCGCGAGAGCGTCGTAGCCGGTCGTTCCCGACGCGGCCCAGGCGGTGGGCAGTTGTTCGTCTGACTCGAGGATCTTCTCCACGAGCACGTAGGCACCCTTGGTGGCTGCCGCGAGCGCATCGAGGTACCGGGCAGGGTCGGCGAGGCCGTCGGGATGATCCACCCGCAGGCCGTCGGCCAGGCCATCGGTGATCCAGCGGATGATCTCCGCGTGCGACTCCTCGAACACCCACGGTGTCTCGACACGAATGCCGGCGAGGCTGTTCACGGCGAAGAATCTGCGGTAGTTGAGCTCGGTGTCGGCCCGGCGCCAGTTGATCAACTCGTAGTTCTGGCGGGAGTGGACCTCTTCCGGCGAGGCTCCGTCGTCGGCGGTGCCGGGAGCCAGCGGGAAGCGGTTGTCGAAGTACGCTAATTCGCCGTCGATGATTTCGAACACCGGATCCGGCTCGTCGCCGAGCACGGGGATGCGCACCTTCCCGCGGCCGAATGCCCAGTCCACATCGAAGGCTTCCGCGTAGCGCGAGTCACGCCCGTGGGTTAGCAGATCCCACCACCAGAGGTTCTGCTTCGGTGTCGCAACTCCCATGTGATTGGGAACGATGTCGATGAGCACCCCGAGACCGAGCGCGCGGGCGGCCGCGGATGCGGCATCCAGTCCTTCTCGACCGCCGCGAGCCGGATCGATGCGCGAATGATCGACGACGTCGTACCCGTGGTCAGAGCCCCGCTCCGCCGTGAGGATGGGGGAGAGGTAGAGCCAGTCCACGCCAAGAGCGTGCACATAACCGGCGATGTTTGCTGCGGCGTGCAGATCGAAGGACTCGCGGATCTGCAGCCGATAGGTGGAGACCGGCACGCGCATCAGTGCGTCTCCGGGATCCGCAGCGCCGCGGTCTGAGATCCGGCTTGCGCGGTCTGAGTGCCGGCCTGTGCGCTCAGCGAGGCCGCAACAGAGTGGTCGATCTCCACCTCGGGTGCGAGCCAGGCCCGCAGCACGACGAGGGATTTCGCCACGACCGGCAGCACATCCGTTGCCTTGCGCGGCTCGGTGTCGGCCAGCTCGCCGGAGGTATCGATCACGATCTCCCACGATCCGGAGAACTCTTCGGAGGGCAGCGTGAAGTCGATCGACTCGTCACCCGCGTTGAAGAAAATGGCGAAGTTGAGGTCGGTGATGCGCTGGCCGCGCAGGTCGCGCCCCCGGATGCCGTTGCCATTGAGGAACACCCCGATGGCGCGCCCGAACCCGGAGTCCCAGTTCTCGGGTTCCATTTCCTCGCCGCCGGGGGTGAGCCAGACGATGTCAGCGAGCGGTTCGCCCGCGCCGCGCCGCACCGGCCGGCCGTCGAAGAACCTCCTTCGGCGAAACGTGGGGTGGTCCTTGCGGAGCCGCGTCACTGCCGCAACGAACTCGGTGAGCGGAGTATCCGCCGCATCCCAGTGCACCCAGGAGATTTCGGAATCCTGGGCGTAGCTGTTGTTATTGCCCCGCTGCGTGCGGCCGAGTTCGTCTCCGTGCAGGATCATCGGCACACCCTGCGACAGCAGCAGCGTTGCCAAAAAGTTTCGCTGCTGTCGGGCGCGCAGGCCGAGTACCGCCGGGTCATCCGTCGCACCCTCCACACCGGAGTTCCAGGAGCGATTCTCCGACTCTCCGTCGTTATTGTCTTCACCGTTGGCGTCGTTGTGCTTCTCGTTGTACGAGACGAGGTCGGCAAGAGTAAACCCATCGTGCGCCGTCACGAAGTTGATGGATGCCACTGGCCGACGACCATCACCCTCGTAGAGGTCCGACGAGCCGGTGAGACGCGACGCAAATTCGCCGAGGGTCGAGGGCTCACCGCGCCAGAAGTCGCGCATGGTGTCGCGATACTTGCCGTTCCACTCCGTCCACTGGGGAGGGAAGTTGCCCACCTGGTAGCCGCCGGGACCGACATCCCAGGGCTCAGCGATGAGCTTGACCTGGGAGACGATCGGATCCTGTTGCACGAGCTCGAAGAAAGTGGAGAGTTTGTCGACGTCGTAGAACTCACGGGCAAGCGTGGAGGCGAGGTCGAAGCGGAATCCGTCAACATGCATCTCGATCACCCAGTAGCGCAGGCTGTCCATGATGAGCTGCAGGGAGTGCGGATGCCGCACGTTGAACGAATTACCGGTGCCGGTGTAATCCATGTAGAACCGTTCGTCGCCTTCGACCAGGCGGTAATAGGCGTGGTTGTCGATCCCTTTGAACGAGATAGTGGGGCCGAGGTGGTTGCCCTCGGCGGTGTGGTTGTAGACCACGTCGAGCACGACCTCGATGCCGGCGTCGTGCATTGATCGCACCATGCCCTTGAACTCCTGCACCTGCTGGCCGCGATCTCCCACCGAGGAATAGCTGTTCTGCGGAGCGAAGAAGCTGATGGTGTTGTAGCCCCAATAGTTGCGCAGGCCCTTCTCGAGCAGCGTTGAATCTTGCACGAACTGGTGCACCGGCATGAGTTCGAGGGTGGTGATGCCAAGCTTTTGCAGGTGCTCGATGACGGCGGGATGCGCGAGCCCGGAGTAGGTGCCGCGCTGCTCTTCAGGAATGTCAGGGTGCAGTGCGGTGAGTCCCTTGACGTGGGCCTCGTAGATCACCGTGTCGTTGTAGGGGACTCGCGGATGGCGGTCACCGGCCCAGTCAAAGAAGGGGTTGATGACGATGCCCATCATCGTGTGGCTGGCCGAGTCCTCGTCGTTGCGAGACAGCGGATCGCCGAAGTTGTAGGCGAAGAGCGACGGGTCCCAGTCGAAGTCGCCGCAGGTGGCCTTGGCATAGGGGTCGAGGAGCAGCTTGTTGGGATTGCAGCGGGTGCCCGATTTCGGGTCGTAGTCGCCGTAGACGCGATAGCCGTATCGCTGGCCCGGCTGCACCTGCGGGAGATAGCAATGCCAGACGTAGGCATCGATCTCAAACAGTTCGACGCGGGTCTCGACGCCGTCGTCGTCGAACAGACAGAGCTCGATCCTGTTGGCGACCTCGCTGAACAGTGCGAAATTGGTGCCGCTGCCGTCGAAGGTTGCGCCGAGGGGGTAGGCGGTTCCGGGCCAGGTTTCCATGCGGTTTTCTCAATTCGTTCAGCTGGTTCAGCGGCTGGTTTCACCGTATCCTGCGGGTGCAGCGAAGGACGAACCGGTGGCGCCGTGGCGAATGGCACAAAAGGTGCCCCGACCGCCGTACTCGACCGCCTCACCCCATCGTGTTTCCCGAGTGATCCCGGCAGTTAGGGGTAGATTCAGGATGCAGTATGACCAGCCCATGGAAGTCCGAACCCGTGCCTAACGCACCAGCGCTGCTCGCACTCATCCGTCTTGCGCGCAGGCCCGTGGTGCTCATCGACGGTGGCTCCGGTTCGGGCAAGACCACCCTCGCTGCGGCCCTCGCTCCTGCTCTCGCGGCCCAGCTCGTGCGGCTCGAAGACTTTTACCCGGGCTGGGATGGGCTGGAATCCGCTAGCGCGGCCGTAGCTCACGACGTACTCAGGCCGAAGAATCCGGGCTGGCAGCGCTGGGACTGGATGACCGAGAGCGCTGCGGAATGGCATCCGCTCGACCCGGCACTGCCGCTGGTGATTGAGGGCTGTGGATGCCTCAGCCGCGCCAATCGCGCACTGGCAACCTGTGCACTCTGGGTCGAGCTCGACGCTCCCACTCGCAAGCGGCGTGCCATTGCACGGGACGGTGACACCTATGCACCGCACTGGGACCGGTGGGCCGCACAGGAACTCAGTTTCGGGCTTCGCGAGCAACCCCGGCTATTGGCGGATGTCATTCTCGACGACGATGACGTTTCGCGACTGGTCGACGGGCTAGCGTGGTGACTATGTCAGCACCATTCATCTCCGTGTCCGAGCTCGCAGCCCTGCTGGATTCTGCGAATTCTGCAGATCCCGTAGCGTCGATGGCTCCAGTCGTGCTCGACGCAAGCTGCGTGCTGCACCCCGCGAAGTTCGACGGTGACTACCGCCGCGATTCGGGCCGAGGGCTGTGGCTCGAGGCTCACATTCCAACATCGCAGCATGTTGACATACCGAGCCAGTTCTCCGACACCTCTGCCACCCTGCACTACACCCACCCCACTGCCCAGGCCATCGCAGACGAGCTCGCCCGTATCGGCGCAGGCAAGACGGATGCCGTGGTGATCTACGACACGACCGGCGGGCTTTTCGCGGCCAGGCTCTGGTATCTGCTGCGCTGGATCGGCGTCGATGTGCGGGTGCTCGATGGCGGACTGGCGGCCTGGAGCGCGGCAGGCCAGCCGACGGTGTCCGGCGAGAATCCAGTACCGATCTCCTCCGCCCCCTGGACTGTGTCGACATCCCTCGATGCCTGGATCACCAAGGACGAACTGGTCGACCGCTCCGAATCGGATGCCCGTCCACTGGTCTGTGGACTGCCCGCGGGCAGCTTTGCCGGTTCCGACCCCTCCCGCTATGCCCGGCGTGGCCGTATCCCCGGCAGCGTCAACGTGTCATCCCGCGACCTGTTCGACGCCGATGGCACCGTGAAAAACGACGGGGCATTGCGCGAGGCCTATGCTGCGGAGGGCGTCACCGGCGCCGAGGAAGTGCTGTTGTACTGCGGCGGAGGCATCTCGGCATCCGCCAGTGCGCTCACGCTTGTCGAGCTCGGCATCACTGCCGTGCGAATCTATGACGGCTCACTCGAAGAGTGGTCCGCAGACGAAACACTGCCGCTCGCACTCGGCTGATCCGTTCGAGCGCGGGAATCATGACCGGGAGACGTCTGGCTGACCGCCCGTTCAGGGAGCTGACTGGCTCGGCACCGATTGCGCCGCCACCGATTGCGCCGGTGCCGACTGCGATAGTGCCGATTGCACCAGTGCCGACTGCGATAGTGCCGATTGCGATAGTGCCGACTGCGATAGTGCTGATTGTGCCAGAGCCGCCTCGAGCAGTTCGAGGTCGATCTTGGCGTGTTCGCGACCGATTGCGCTCGCCTCTAGTGCGTTGCCGCAACTGATTGCCTGCACGAGATTGATGTGATCCACGAGCGCGCGGGCCTCCATCGTTCGCATTCCTTCCGGTGAGCCCCACAGGTGTGCTGGAGCGGCAATGCTGATTCGTGACTCGAGTTCGATGATCACCTCGCGCAGTGTCGCGCTGCCTGCGGCATCGATGATGGCGAGGTGGAGTAGCTCGTCGGCCTTTTGTGAGGGGAGGCCGGAAGCCGCATGCCGGAATTTCTCTAGGCGGTCATGCATCACCTCGACATCCCCATCGCTGCGGTTTTCTGCTGCGGCACCGGAGATCACCCCGTAGAGCCGGCTGAGTGCTTCACTCGTATCGCGAATTGAGTCCCAGCGTGCTGAGAGGGTGCGATGCACTGACGCGCTCGATGATGTAGGCCATTGTTCGCGTACGAATGATCCGCCCTCACGTCCGCGCTGCGTCTCGAGAAGTCCCCGCTCGACGAGACGGGAAAGCGCGGCCCGCACGGTCATCCGCCCCACACCCAGGGATTCAGCAAGGGCACGCTCCGATGGCAGTCGTGCCCCGGGCAGGTATTCTCCGATGGCGATTGCCGTGATCAGCCGGTCAGTGATCTCGTCGACACGTGAGGACGTCGCGATCGGTCGCCTGAGTGCACCCGCCCGATCGTCTCTCACATTCCCACCGTATCGCTGATGGACGCGACTGTCTGCGGTCTGCACCCGCGGCGTGTGCGAATTTGCCTGTGCAGGAGGGCAGGCAGCGCACCCAAATAAGCCGCCAGTGTTACGGCCGTGTAAATTGTCGGCCATTGGTCTTCTCACGAGACCATTAGGCATGCACACTAAACAACAGCAATTCGATAGTTAGTGATTTCAAGGAGTTTTCTGGATGTCGACAGTGTCCCCAATGCTCATTCCGTTCCGTGAGTGGCAGACCTGGGTTCGGGTGACGACTCCTGACGTGCCGCTTGTCGGGGCGATTCCGCTCGTAGTCCTGCACGGGGGGCCCGGGATGGCCCACAACTATGTGCGCAATCTCGAATCGCTTGCCGACGAGACCGGGCGCACGGTCATCCACTACGACCAACTGGGCTGCGGCAACAGCACGCATCTGCCCGACGCACCTCGGGAGTTTTGGACCCCACAACTCTTCGTCGATGAATTCGAAAACCTTGTGCGCCACCTCGGCCTCGAAAAAGTGCATGTCCTCGGCCAGTCCTGGGGCGGCATGCTCGGGGCAGAGATCGGGGTGCGGCAGGTTCCCCAGGTGCAGAGCCTCGCGATCTGTAATTCACCCGCGTCGATGCAGCTCTGGGTTGAGGGCGCCGCCGAGCTGCGGGCACTGCTTCCGCAGGAGATCCAGGATGCGCTCGACCGTCATGAGGCGGATGACACGGTAACCGATCCGGAATACCTGCATGCCACAGAGGTGTTTTATTCGCGGCATGTCTGCCGCCTGGATCCGACGCCCCAGGATCTCGTCGACAGCGAAGCTCAAATGCAGGCGGATCCCACGGTTTATCACACGATGAACGGCCCGAACGAGTTTCACGTGATCGGCACGTTGCGTGAGTGGAGCGTGATCGATCGCCTGCCAGACGTGACGGTACCGACTCTCGTGGTGGCCGGCGAATTCGATGAAGCGACACCCGCCACCTGGCAGCCATTCCTCGACCTGATCCCCGGATCCGTCGGCCATGTCTTTGCCGGGGCAAGCCACTGCACTCACGTCGAACAACCGGTGGAGTTCAGAGCGGTCATCGCTCGTTTTCTCGCGCAGCACGACCAGCAGCAGCACGACCAGTAGCAGCACCACAGCAGCAGTTCCCTCTCCCACCCGTATCAGAAAGAGACTTACCCATGTCGATCCACAGCGATTCCTCGGGCACCACCGAGCTCAGCTCGCAACAGAAGCTCGAGTCCTATGGCTACAAGCAGGAGCTGAAGCGGTCTGTCTCTACGACAGACCTACTCATTTACGGTCTGATCTTCATGGTGCCGATCGCGCCCTGGGCTATCTTCGGCACGGTTTATAACGCCTCAGCCGGTATGGTCCCACTCGTGTACATCATCGGTCTGGTGGCCATGATCTTCACCGCACTCGCCTATGCACAGATGGCCAAGTCCATCCCGTTGGCCGGATCGGTTTTCTCCTACGTTGGACGGGGGATCAACCCGACCTTCGGCTTCTTTGCGGGCTGGGCTATTCTGCTCGACTACCTGCTTGTTCCGACCCTGCTCTACGTCTTCGCGGCAGAGTCGATGATCGGTATCTTCCCCGGTTCAGCACGCTGGATCTGGGCGCTCATCTTCGTAGCGATCAACACCATCGTGAACCTTCTCGGCATCACATCGCTGAAGCTGCTCAACCGCATCTTCCTGGCCATCGAGGTCGTATTCGTGGTCATCTTCGTGATCATCGCGGTTATCGCTCTCAATAACGGCACCATCCCCGGCGCCGAATTCACCACCGCATCGGTCTGGGATTCGGGCAAGGTCACCGGTCCGCTGATCGCCTCCGCACTGTCGATCGCAGTGCTGAGCTTTCTCGGATTCGACGGCATCTCCACCCTTGCCGAGGAATCCACCGGTGGCCGCAACTCCGCGGGTAAGGCCATGATCATCGCCCTGTTCATCGTCGCGTTCTTCTTCGTGCTCCAGACCTGGTTGGCTAGCGCCCTCGCGGGCGGCCGTGCCTCGTTCTCTGATAGTGAGGCCGGTAACGCCTTCTTCACCCTTGTGCAAGCGGCCTCCAACAGCGGATGGGCTACGGCGTTCTTAGTCGTGAATGTGCTTGCCATCGGCATTGCGAACGCAATGGCCGCGCAGGCCGCGACCTCACGCCTGCTGTTCTCGATGAGCCGGGATCGTCAGCTGCCGAAGTTTCTCAGCACGATCAACAGTCGCCAGGTTCCGCAGGCGGCGATTCTCACCGTCTCAGGGCTTTCTGCCATCCTCGTGCTGTTCTTTGTCGGGCAGATCAATCTCATCGCATCGCTTGTCAATTTCGGTGCGCTGTTCGGATTCATGCTCCTACACGTATCGGTGATCGTGCACTACATCGGGCGCAAGAAATCGAAGAACTACCTGCTGCACCTCGTCGTGCCGGTCGTGGGCTTTCTCATCATCGGCTACGTGCTGTTGAACGCGGATGCTGCGGCCAAGATCGGCGGCCTCGTCTGGCTCGTCATCGGCCTGGGTGTGTACCTCTACTACCGCTGGTCGGGACGCAAGACTCCCACCCTCGGGGAGGAGACCGCGGATGTCGTGCCGGCCACCGGAGAGCGCGGCGGGCTGTAGGCCATGGAACACTTTCTCGATAAGAGCCACGGCCAGCCCGGCTTCTCGGCGTCCACTCCACCTGCCCTGCGTATTGCACCGGGCACCGGTGAGCGGATTGGCTTCGAGACGAGTGACGCCGTCTATGCCCAGCTCCACGAGCACCACGACATGTCACGACTCACGGCGCAGATCAATCCGGTGACGGGGCCGGTCTGGGTCGAGGGGGCACTGCCCGGCGACGCGCTCAAGGTCACCATCCACGAGATCCGGCTGAAGGACTACGGATGGTCGGTGAGTATCCCGGGATCAGGCGCGCTTCAGCACGTGATGGGGGCGGAGATGTTCACCCGCCAGATACCGATCGATGCCGACGGTGTGCACGTGACCGATCGGCATGTATTCGCTCCACTTCCCATGATCGGGTGCATCGGCACGGCGCCCGCCGAGGGCTCGAACTCCACACTCTTGCCCTCCTATCCACAGGGCGGCAACATGGATGTCACGGAGGTGCGCCCCGGTTCGATCGTCTATCTGCCGGTGATGACCGAGGGCGCACTGCTGTCGATTGGTGACATCCACGCCATCATGGCCGAGGGCGAGTCATCGTTCGTCGCGATCGAGGCAGAGGGTATCGCGGTCGTCAGTATCGAACTCGTGCCGGGCATGACCCTGCGCGCCCCCCGCATCGAAACCGCAGACGAGTGGATCTTCGTCGGCCTGGGGGAGCCGGTGCAGGAAAGCATCCGTCGTGGCTATGAAGACCTCTTCGGCTTTCTGGTCGACGATCTGCTCTGGGACCGAGGCGATGCCTATGCCGTGCTGAGCGCGGTGGGCCATTCACGGCTCGGCGGCCCCACCGGTGCGGTGGCACCAGACCCACTCCATCCATTCACCGCCGTCGGGGCGGTGACGCTGCACCGACTCCCGAAGAGTGTGCTCTAAGCCTCAGCCCCACCCGAGGTCGTGCAGTTCGTCGTCGTCGATGCCAAAGTAGTGCGCGATCTCGTGCACGAGAGTAACGTGGATCTGATCCTTCAGGTCCTCGAGGTCTTTCGCGATGGAGAGCAGCGGTTCCCGGTAGAGGATGATGCGGTCCGGTAATTCCCCGAACCCGTAGTTGTCGCGGCGGGTGAGGTCGACGCCGTCGTAGAGACCGAGGAGGTCGAGCGATCCGTCTTCTGGACGATCCTCGGTCACGAATACTACGTTCTCGAGCCCGTCGACCATCTCATCGGGCAGCAGGTCGAGTTCGGCGACCACCAGCTTCTCGAACTCCTCCGAGTTGAGTGTCTGCATCAGCGATCCAAGCATTCGACGAGCGAACCCTGCACAAAGCCGAGCCAGTCGTACAGATCGCGCACGACAGCATCCCCTGATTCCACATCGTCGTCGGTCTCGATACCGAGTCTGGCCGCGATTGTCAGCCGGATGTCCGTGAGCGACCGCACCCAGGCCTGGGCTGCCTGCGCATCCACCTTCACCACCGTGGCTGATGTCACTCCGATGGCAGGCGCCAGATCTGCCACGATCCGGCGGGCGTTGGCGCTCTTGCGCACGGCGAGGTCGTCCGCGGTGAACCGGCGGAATTCTGCGGATGCCTCGGCGTCATCCGGGTAGGCGTCAGGAAGCAAGCGCAGCAGCGCGGGATCGCTGTCATACGAGGACCGGTTCTCGAGCAGGTCGGAAAGCTGGGAGGCGAGCAGCGACAGTGTTCCGGCCTCATCCGCACTGAATACTGCGACGAACTGGTGACGAGAGCGGCGGAAGGCTTTCATGTCGTGGCCCTCACGCGTGTGCCTGTTCCCGGGGCCGTCACGCGTCTGCCTTGGCGAGGGTGGCCCACAGCCCGAAGTCGTGCATAGCCTCCACGTGCCGCTCCATCTCCTCGCGGCCGCCGATGGCAACGACCGCGCGTCCGTCGTGGTGCACCTGCAGCATTCTCACGTCTGCTTCAGCCCGAGAGAACCCGAAGTAGCTGCGGAACACCCACGACACGTAGTTCATGAGGTTGACCGGATCGTTCCACACGATGGTGACCCAGGGCGAGTCGAGCATGGTCGACTCGACCAACTCGGTCTGCTCGAGAACATCGCTCATAGATCAACCCTCACACATGCAGAATGGCCTCGCGTAAACACGAGGCCATTCTGTGCTGCACGCCCTGCAACTCCCTGGGTGACCGACGGGGCTCGAACCCGCGACATCCGGCTCCACAAGCCAGCGCTCTACCAACTGAGCTACGACCACCATGCGTGCCGCCCACGATGATTCGCGACCGACACAACCCGTAAAGCATATTACAACCCGGGAAGTTTTATCGCAGCAGGGCCGGGTCGCCGCGAGCGTGGCCCGCGCTCACCCCCGGGTGTCACCTTCGCAGGTTCTTCGTTCCGTTGACCCTGCGAAGTTGACACTTCGGACCGGTCATTCGGGTTCAGCGAAGGGCTAGGAGAGGTGCGGCAGAAACTTCTCGACGACGGATCCGGAGATCGCTTGTAGGTCGTCGGTGGTGGGGCCGGGTTCGCCGACAAACACGGCCTTGCGGTAGTAATCGAGCTCGCGGATCGACTCGAGAATGTCGGCGAGTGCCCGATGCCCGCCATTCTTAGCCGGAGCATTGAAGTACACGCGGGGGAACCAGCGTCGGGAGAGTTCCTTGATCGACGAGACATCGACATTGCGGTAGTGCAAATGATTCTCTACGCGCGGCATGTATTTGGCCAGGAAGGTGCGATCGGTGCCGATGGTGTTACCGGCGAGTGGGGCGTGCTGCTCGGCAGGGATGAATTTGAGGATGTACTCGATCACCGCGAATTCGGCGTCGGCCAGGCTCACGCCATTGGGGATGGCGTCGATAAGCCCAGACTTAGTGTGCATGTCGCGCACGAACTCACCCATGTTGTCCCATGCGGCCTGATCGGGTTTGATCACGATCTCGAAGCCGGGGTCGATCAGGTTGAGGTCGAAGTCGGTGACGACGACGGCGACTTCGACAAGCTCGTCGATGCTCACGTCGAGGCCGGTCATTTCGCAGTCGATCCAGACGAGGCGGTCGGTGTTTGCTGACATCCGTGAATTCTACCGTTGGGCACTGATACCGGCGGCTCGGGGCCGCACCGGGAGCCGTGGGCTATCAGGCGAGTTCGCCAACGCCGATTGACTGGGCCTCCTCGAGCAGTGACTCCGGCCCATTGTTCACGCGGCCCATTGTTCACGCGGCCAAGAGCGCGAACCCCTGAGTCCACGATGATCGCGGCGATGAGCACGCATCCTCCGGCGACGTAGTACGGCATCGAGAGGGTGCGCCAGAAGACGAGAGCCCGCGCCGCGCCGCGCCGCATCCGCAGCTCCTGATCCGCTCTCGACTGCGCAACCTCAACCCCGCCCGGCCATTCGCGCAACCGTAGGCTGAGGACTGTGACTCCCACCCTCGCGATCCTGCTTCTCGTCAACGCCGCATTCGCCGTTGTTGTCTGGCCAACTTTTTATCGTCGGGTCGCTCGCGATGCCCGGGCGCGGGATGCCGCAGGCAAGGCGACGCGGTTTCTTAGCGTCCATCGGGTGATTGTGGGCATCGCGTACCTCATCGCGGCGGCCTCCACTGGTGCGGCGATTGTCTCGTTCTACTGAGTTGTCACCCGGCCGTGATACTAATTGAGCATGACTGACGCGCAACCGACCCTTTCTCACGGCGACGAATACATCGTCATCTACCGGGGCGGTCCCAATGACGGGCAGATGGATACCCGAATTTCCACGGATGGCAATTTCGATACCGAGATCACGGTGCTTACCGCGATAGGCGGCAAAGAAACTCTCACCGATTACAACCTCGTCGACTTCATCGAGGTGGGTGGCAAGTATCACGCGAACTACGCCTACGACGCGAAGGACAGCGAACCCTTCGACGACCCGGAAGATCGCGGCGACCGGCAGTAGCGCAACGCGCAGTCGCCGATCCATGCAGGTTCTGTACTTTTCCTCGTCATTTTGCGACCCGTGTATCCAGACCCGCATGGTGCTGGACCAGGCATCGAAGCTTCTCCCCGCGCTGAAAATAGCGGAGCTGGACGTCGCGGCTTACGCGGACGAGGCTGAGCGGGCTGGCATCCGCTCGACCCCGACTGTGATTGTGCTCGATGCGGAGGGCACAGAGGTGTTTCGCGCCGAGGGAGCCCCGAGCCTCGATCAGGTGCTGGTGGCCTTGGCTAAAACGGTCTAGGTATTCACTTGGTTCGGCACGGGAATGGCTCCACGGAGCACGCCGATCACCTCGGAAAGAAACTGGGTCACCACCGCACGATCTGACTCACTGAGTTCTGCGGTGAGTTGTGCCACCCCCGAGAACATCGGGGCGAGCGTTGCGAAAGCCGCCTGGACCGACGCCGGTGTCGGCACAACGACGACCTTGCGGCGATCGTGGGCATGTGGTTCTCGATGAACGTGGCCAACCGCGGTGAGTCGGTCGACCATCACGGTGGCCGCCGCGGTCGAGATACCGAGGTGGCGGGCGAGGTCGGTGGGGGTGAGCGGTTCATTCGTCATGAGGTGCTCCATCGCCAAAAGGTCGGTGTCGTTGACCGAGAGTGACTTTCCGACGTGCTTCTGAAACTTGGCCGACAGCGATGCGATCTCACGAAGCTGCTCGGCGATGTAGCCGGAGGAGGCTGACCCGGCGCCGCTAGCGCCAGCTGTGGCGGAGGCCAGAACTCCCGGCGTGCTGGACTTGCGCGATTCATCCATAACCGACATGCTAGACGATGTTGTAGCTAAAGAAACTAGTTACCAAACAACTTGGAGGAATTGTGACGGCGATCTGGCGTTTCATCAGCGGCCGACGGACGGCCTGGATCGTGCTGGTCGGAACGATTGTGGCGGTCGGGTTGCTCTTCTCCCTCCTGCCGAAAAATGCCGGTGAAGAATTCCCGAGCACCGGGCTCCCCACGTCCAGCCAAGCAGCGCAGGTGGACGCTGCGCTCGCGAAGTTTCCTTCCGCCGAGCAGACGGCGGCGATCCTGGTCTGGAGCCGTGGCGATTCCCCGCTCACCGCTGCCGATCGCACCGCCATCACCGACCGCACCACGGCCCTCGGCGAGTTGTCGACCGCGCCACGCGCGACCACCCCACAGTTCAGTAAGGATGGCACGGCTGCCATTTCGGTCGTGCCGCTCAGCACGAAGTCCGTGGATACGGATGTCTCCGGCACCGCTCAGTCGCTGCGCACTGCCGCGGCGGCGAACCTGCCAACCGGACTCGACAGTTATCTCACCGGCGGCGTCGGATTCCAGGCTGACATCACCAACGCGTTCGCCGGCGCCGATTTCAAGCTGCTCCTGGTCACGGTGCTCGTGGTTGCCGTTCTGCTGATCGTCACCTATCGCAGCCCCGTGTTGTGGATCGTGCCGCTGGCGGTCGTTGGTGCTGCTGATGGTCTCGCCGGTGCCGTGGTCTCTGCCCTCGCCAAGCCGTTTGGAATCGCTCTGGATGCTTCGGTCAGTGGCATCCTCTCGGTGCTGGTCTTCGGGGCCGGCACGAACTATGCCCTGCTGCTCGTCGCGCGGTACCGTGAGGAGCTTCTGAAGATCGAGGACCGATCACTTGCGATGCTCACCGCTGTGAAGAGTGCAGGTCCGGCGATTGCGGCAAGTGGTGGCACGGTCGCACTCAGCCTCATCACCCTGCTCTTCGCGGAGTTGGCTGGAAACCGTGCACTCGGATTCGCCTGCGCGATCGGTGTGGTCGTGGCCATCCTCTTCGCGCTTGTCGTGTTGCCTGCATCGCTCGTGGTGTGTGGACGAGGACTCTTCTGGCCCTTCGTGCCACGGGTGCGTGACACATCCGCTGTAACGAAGGCTGGTTTTTGGACCCGACTAGGGCGCGGGGTCGCACGCCGTCCCGTCGTCATCACCGCAGTCTCCGTTGCCGTCATCGGGGTATTGAGCCTTGGGCTGTCCGGCTTCTCGGTCGGGCTGTCGCAGACCGAGCAACTGCTCGGTAATCCCGAGTCCGTTGTGGCCCAGAAGATTGTCGATAAGTCCTTCTCTGCCGGGCTCACCAGCCAGACGACCGTGCTCACTCCGGATGATGTTGCGGCCGACGCCACGACAATCGCCAAAAATACCCGTGGGGTCGACTCCGTTACCGCGGGAGAGAGCGCCAACGGACTCACCCAACTCACCGTCTCGCTCACCAGCGCCCCGGGCAGCGATGCGGCATTTGGGACGATCAGTCAGTTGCGTGCCGCCTACGCCGATGAATCGGGAGCCGTTGGCTCGACCATTGTCGGAGGCCGGGATGCCACGGCGCTCGACAACCTCACGACGTCACAGCGAGATCAAGATCTGATCATCCCGATCATCCTCGCGATCGTGTTTGTGATCCTCGCCATCTTGCTTCGCTCGCTAATCGCGCCAGTGCTGCTGATTGCGAGTGTGCTTGCCACCTTCTTTGCGAGCCTTGGTGCTGCGAATTTGCTATTCACGCAGGTTCTCGGTTTTCCCGCCTTCAACACCAACGTCATCCTGTTCGCGTTCCTTTTCCTGGTGGCACTCGGTGTGGATTACAACATCTTTCTCACCACCCGGGCACGTGAGGAACGCGTGCTGCACGGCACCTCGGAAGGGATGATCCGCGCGCTGTCATCGACGGGGGCGGTGATCACCAGCGCTGGCATCCTGCTCGCGGCAGTGTTTGCGGTGCTCGGAGTGCTTCCCGTGGTTGCCCTTACCCAGATCGGCGTAATCGTCTGTATCGGAGTGCTCTTTGACACGCTGGTGGTGCGTACCGTTCTCGTGCCCGCGATGGTGTTCATCACGAAGGACTTCTTCTGGTGGCCCTCGCACCGCCGGGTGCACACGCACGCGGCGCCGCGGGAACCTGCGACCCCGGCAGATGCTCCCGTGGCGATCGGGCAACCCTGACCGAACCGATCATCCTTGCGCCAGCGGTGTGTCTCGGCCAGCTTGGAATTCGCCTGTGTCCCTAGCGCTATCTGTGCAGCTGGTGCAGACTCAGCATCATGAAGGCTGCAGTGCTGCGGACACTGCCTCAGACCCGTCGGGCAAGGGTCAGGCGAGAACTGGTGCGCGGTGCTGCAGCAGCGGGGCGGATCCCGACTGCGTAGTAATCTGGGGATCGTCCTCCCCCCGTAGCTCAGCGGAAGAGCGTGTGGTTTCTACCCACTTGGTCGGGGGTTCGAATCCCTCCGGGGGGACCCCGCATCGGCCCGAACCTGCTCAGCCCTCAGCAGTCATCCGCTTAGCGCTTACCCGCCCGCCGCGGCTAGGCCTTTGTGGCGCCAGTCTCGGCGGGGGATGGTGCAGCAGCCACGCTGTCATCAGCCGCGCTGTCGGGCGACAAGGCCTCGGCAGCCGGGGGAGCGATCAGGCGGTCCACCGTGAGACCTGACGCTGCACTCACGGCTGCGGTGGACTCCACCGGCGGAGCCAGCATCGGAGCGGGGGACGGCGGGCGGGTGAATGGGACAGTTGCGACAGTGGCGGGCGCTCCTGTGTTGACTCGCCCTGTGCCGACTGGCTCTGTGCCGACTGGCTCTGTGCCGACTTCCTGAGTTCCGGTTACTTGCTGAGCGGCCCATTTTTGCTGCTGGTGTACAAGTTCCTGTTCATTGTCTGAGGTGTCAAAGGCCCAGGAGTCAACGTCGTTCTTGAACAACTTCTTGGCGCGGCTCGGGCGCGCCTGCCACTCGATCAGCCGATCTCGAAAGACGAGAAGGGACTGCTCGGCCTGGAAGCTGAAGGAGATGGCGTTGCGCTTCATCCCTGCGAGCTCATGGCGCGACCAATCAGCCGCGAGCGCTGCTCCCGCAATCGGTAGTAGGCGTAGCCGGATCTCGGCATCGCCAATCAGATGATCGATGTGCTGCTGTTCCGGCGGCGACAGTGTGTTCCACACAGCCGCCTTGCGGGCGGCGCTGATGAGTGCTGTCACGGCGGATGCCCGCACCTGCCGCTCGCTCAGTTCGACCACCTTGCGTGCTGAAGCACGCCCGATTAGGGCCGCGATGATGCCCGCGACGATGATTGCGACGAACGGGACGATCGCCGTCGTGACGATGCGCCCACCGCTGTCAGAGTTGAGCCAGTCGAGGAAATCGGTCCACCATTGCATGCCTCGAACTTTAACCCGACCGCAGGCGACATTCGCCAACTCGCTGTGGCGAGTCCGCAACTGGTGCCTGGCGACAATTTGGGCCAACTCGCGGCAATGTTCAACCGGCTGGCCGGGCGTGCGCACGACGACCGTGCGGAACACCCGCCGCGGGCACCCCGGTCAGAAGCCGAAACAGTCCACTGCGTCATCCATCCTCCAGAATTCGCCCACCTCGACGAATCGACGCTGGCGGGCGATGAATCGCTTGGCGCGGAATCGAACTCCGGCGTGCACCGCAAACCGTTCGATATAGCCGAGAACTTCTCCGCACGGCCGGGTCACCCTCCACAACTCGTTGTGCAATTGCACGAGATTCAGTCCGGGGCGGATGATGGCCTGCGTGCCAGGGGAGCCGGTGCCGACGGAGCCTGTGCCGACGGTGCCTGTGCCGATGAAAGCGAGAGTAGTCATGCGTGATCCTTGAATCAGCCGGCCCGGTTGTCTTTGGAGGAGTTGTTTAACTGTTTCAACGCTAGGTCGGGCCACCGACATCCGCTCGATTATCTGTCGCTTGTACCGTGCACCGCGAAAGGTTCGATTGCTGCAATTTCATCGGCGGTGAGCGGCTCACTGTCGAGGGCGGCAATGTTATTTTCCAGCTGCACGACACTCGATGCCCCAATAAGTGCAGAGGTGACCTGCGGATGACGCAGTACCCAGGTCAGCGCGAGCTGCGCCAGAGACTGGTTGCGACCTTGCGCGATCTCATTGAGGGCGTTGGCACGCGTGAGGTAGACCTCGCTGATGTTGTCCGAGTTGATCCAGCGGCCCTCGGCCGCCCGGGAATCCACCGGTATCCCCGTGAGGTAACGGTCGGTGAGCATGCCCTGCGCGAGTGGAGAGAAGACGATGCTTCCCACGCCTAATTCATCCAGGACCGGCAGAAGACCCTCGGTCTCGATATGGCGATCAAACATGTTGAAACGCGGCTGGTGGATCAGCAGAGGGATCTTGTGCTCGGCGAGAGCGTGGTGGGCGGCGATGGTCTGCTCGGTGTTGTAGTTCGAAATGCCGGCGTAGAGCGCACGACCCGAGGTGACGGCGGTTGCAAGTGCGCCCATCGTTTCCTCGATCGGAGTCTCCGGGTCGGGACGGTGGGAGTAAAAAATATCCACGTAATCCAGACCCATCCGGCTCAGGCTCGCGTCGAGCGATGACAGCAGATATTTGCGCGATCCCCATTCACCGTAGGGGCCGTCCCACATGTCGTAGCCGGCTTTGGTGGAGACGATGAGCTCGTCACGGTGCGGGCGGAAATCATCTGCGAAGATGCGGCCGAAGTTTGTTTCGGCGCTCCCCGCCGGAGGACCGTAGTTGTTTGCGAGGTCGAAATGGGTGACGCCGAGGTCGAAGGCGCGGCGCAGGATTGCTCGCTGCGTGTCGATCGGGCGATCGAACCCGAAGTTGTTCCACAGCCCGAGGGAGATGGCGGGGAGCTTGAGCCCGCTGCGACCGACGCGATGGTAATCGACGGAACGGTAGCGATCTGCATTGGCGACATAGGTCATCTGGCAAGCCTAGAGGCGGCTGTGAGTAGGGAATTGCACTGGGCGGCAGCGCGTTGCAATGAAAGGCGATGACGCGCCATCCCCCAAGTGGAAAGTAGGCTTCTCGCATGCAAACATTCGTTCTCGCCGGTGGCTGTTTCTGGTGTCTCGACGCGGTGTACCGCACCCTCAGCGGTGTGAGTGATGTCGTCTCGGGTTACACCGGCGGAGCGACAAAGAACCCGGACTACGACTCGGTATGCAGCGGCATGACCGGCCATGCCGAGGCTGTTGAGGTCACCTTCGACCCCGAAATCATTCCTGCCGATGTGATCCTCGATGTCTTCTTCTCCCTGCACGACCCGCGCCAGCTCAACCGGCAAGGCAACGATGTCGGCACCCAGTACCGCTCCGAGATGTTTTACACGGATGACGCGCAAAAAGCTCAGTTCGAGACCGCTCGCGAGCGGGCATTCGAATACTGGGATGGGGGACTCGTTACCCAGATCTCGCAACTCGGCATCTGGTACGAAGCCGAGGGATATCACCAAGACTTCTTCGCGAAGAATCCGAGCCAGGGTTACTGCATGGCAGTGGCGCTGCCCAAGGTGAACAAGATCCGAAAGTCCTTCGCGGAATACGTTCTCGCGACCTGAGCGCCAGCCGGAACCGGCTCGTTCTAGCGCCGTCTCACGCTGCTCGCGCCGTTTTAAGCTGCTCGCGCCGTTTCACAATGCTTATGGCCGGGGACTGCACTGGCCCACGCCCTCCTGAGCCGGAACTCTGCTAACTCAGGATGGCGCGGAGGGCTTCGAGTTGCTCGATACGCCCTGATCGGGACGGCGCGAGCGGTTTCACCGAGATGGTGGTGACTCCGGAGGCGAGCAGTGCACCCACGCGCTGGCGCACTTCACTCTCGGTGCCGATGAGCGCTGTGCCATGAACGAGTTGCTCCGGCAGGGCTGCAGCGGCTTCGCTCTTGCGTCCCGTGAGGTAGAGCTCCTGCACGGCTGCTGCCTCATCGGCAAAGCCGTAGCCAGCAGCAAGATCGTTGTAGAAATTCGCACCGGGGGCACCCATGCCGCCGACGTAGAGGGCGACGTTGCGCCGGTATGCCTCCAGAGCGTGGTCCGCATGATCCCCGAGGTAGAACGGCACCTGCGCGATCACGTCGAGTTTCCCGAGATCGGGGGAGCGCCGAGACCTGCCGAGCGCAAGGGACGTGCCCCACGCGGCATCCGCTTTCTCCGGCAGATAGAACAGTGGAAGCCACCCGTTCGCAATCTCGGAGGCCTGTGCAACCGCCTTCGATGTGAGCGCGGCGATCGATATGGGGATCGCGTCGCGCACCGGCTGATTGATGATTTTGAGGGGCTTGCCGAGACCGCGGCCCTGATCCGCTGGCAGCGGGATCGTGTAGTGCGAGCCGTGGAAGTCCAGGCGCTCGCGTCGCCAGATTGCCCGGCAAATCTCCACATTCTCTCGAATGCGGCCGAGCGGCGCGCTGAATGGCACGCCGTGGAATCCTTCGATCACCTGCGCTCCGGATGACCCGATCCCGAGCTCGAATCGGCCACGGGATACTGAGTCCAGCCCCGCAGCCGTCATCGCGAGCAGCGCGGGGGTCCGGGAAAAGATCGGGAGGATGCCGGAGGCGAGGGTCATGGTCTTCGTGATGGCGGCGAGGTACCCGAGCTGGCTCACCGCATCAAAGGAGTAGGCCTCCGCCACGGTGACCAGATCCACGCCTACCCGCTCGAATTCGGTGATCTCGGATGCATTCGTGGCGAAGTCGTCGACGTAGTCGAAAACCACTCCGAGTCGGGTGGCAGAGGGCACCAGTTTTCTCCCCAGATTCATCATTTTGACGGCGCATCGTGGTGACGTTCACCGCGCACACACCTAGGCTATTACTGCCTTCATGGTTCGGTGAGTACGAAAAAAAAAGGAGCTCAATGATGAGCAACACAAGTCAATCAGCGTCCGATATCCACGTTTTGACAGGCAACCGCTGGGTGGCAATGGGCCCGGCTGGCGCGCTGGGGTCCGTGCACAGCGTGCAGGGCGGTTTCACTTTCAAATTGATGACTGACGAAGGCTTCCGGGGCATCTATCCCACGCTGGACGTCGCCAAGAGTGCGCTGCATGCGAGCCTGCTGCCGGGCTCGGAGTGGCCGGAGTTTCGCGAGCACTGACTCTTCGACTTTCCGGGGGCTGTCGCTTGGCGTGTCGCGCCAGCGTGGATTACTGTCGACTATCGAACAAAGTTTCGAATGTCGGAGGTAGAGAACATGACGCTCGTTGGCGCGACGGTGACCGTATGGACCGGTGCCGAGGGAATTCCCGAACATTTCGTCTGGGCGGGTTGCCGCTATACCGTGACTGACACCCCGACACCTCTTGATGTCGACTACGCAGCAATCACCCATCCGGGCGCGATGCCGCTCGGTTGGCGTTTCCAGGGAACCTCGGATATTGGTGATTCGCGCATGTTCGATGTGCTCTATGACGCGCCGCGGGGCGAGTGGCAACTCCTCCACACCTACCTCTGAGGCTCTGTTCTCCCCGCATCAGCGGTCAGCGAAACGGGTGAGACAACCCCGATCACTCGAGCGTTGTTTCCTTGACCGCGGTCTGAGCTTGGTTAGTTCTTTACAACTAGCTCGGCGCGAACAACTTCATTTCGAATTATTCTTTCGAGGTCGGCAGGCTCAGGGTTGTATCCGCTCGTCCGCCGAATCTCTTTTCTCACCGCTTCGAGGACCGGTGGGGTGACGAGTACTTCCGCAAGAGATGCCGCCGAAGTTGCCGCCTTCCTCCTCCACAGATCATCGATCAGACCGCGCTTCAGGGCAGCGCGGTGAAGGTAAAAGAGCCCTTCGATTTTGTGTGCGATCGGCTCTTCCCCGAGTAGGTCAACCTCGAGCGCGAGGTGGGTCGCTACTTGCTGACCGGTCTTGGCATACACATGGTAGGCCTGCCAGACCTGACCGTTGGTGAGCATGATCCACTCGAGCCCCTCTTTGACCGCATAGGTCTCGACTTGGCGCAGGTGCCGTACGTTCAGCTTCTGAGCCGCGCGCTTCACCTCGATGAATGCAACAAGTTGTTTTTCTATCCGCACCCCGTAGTCAGCAAATTCTCCACGAACAGCAAATTCTGTGGTCAAGTCGTCGAATTTGTCGTAGCCGAGCCCCTCGCAAAGAAAATCAGTGACGATGAGCCTGGTGTCGCCCTCATTTGCGTCTCTTGCAACGATGTCTTGCAAAGGCCGAGTAAAACGGCGGATTGAGGCACGAATGGAGTCTCGTGCGTCTTGTTCCCATTTGGGGAAGGGCGACTTCTTGACTGGCTCGGTGTCGGTCACTGGGTTCCTCCCACGGCGATCGCTTAATCACGGTATTTGGTGATCTTATCTCTGGTTGGAGAATCATCAACTCACGAGGGAATAAGCGCCCTTCGCGAGTATGAGGCGCAGCATGTGCACGGCAGGTCCTCCACATCTCGGAATGACGGTCGATTATCCCCGGTTCTTGCCGGTCCCGGTCATCGATCCACGAGGTGAGAACACACTTGCCGCATGACCGACACCATTACGCTCACCGGCTTCGTAGCCACCGTCCCGAATCACCTCGTTACCGGCGAGGGGCTTCCCATCACCAGCTTTCGGCTGGCCTCAACTCAGCGGCGTTTCGACCGCTCCCGCAACCAGTGGGTCGACAACGGAACCAACTGGTACACCGTCACCACCTTTCGCCAACTTGCCCTGAATACGACCTGCTCGATCAAGAAGGGCGAGCGGGTGCTTGTCACCGGCCGCCTGCGCATCCGCGATTGGGCTGCTGGCGACAAGGTCGGTACATCCATCGAGATCGATGCGGATTCGATCGGCCACGACCTCACCTGGGGTACAACGTCATTTACCCGCAGCATGTCGACCGCGGCAATCGATACGGCGACGCGGGTGGAGACGGATGCTGTTGTCCCCGATCCATCTGATGCGAACCAGAGGAGCGATGCGGTGAGTGCGTCATCCATCGACAACGGCTGGCCGACCGCAACGCCCGGGTTGCCGGAAAAAGCGGATTCCGATCTTGACGGCGATCTCGTCGGTGCGGCTGTGCAGGGCGAAGAGGCGCCGTTTTAGATCTGCTCAGTCAACATCGAGCGGCACCACGGTCGCGAGCACTTGATCGCGGGTGACCTGTGTTCCCACAGTCACCTGCAACTCCACCCGCCCCGCAGTCGTTGCTCGAAGTAGGTGTTCCATTTTCATGGCTTCCACCACGATGATGGCCGCACCCTCGTCGACTTCGTCGCCATCCTGCACATGGATTGCGACGACCGCGCCGGGCATCGGGGAGCGCAGTTCGGGCATCGACACGCTGTTCGCCAGCAGACGTGGAGCTTTGGTACTAGTACGGATGGCCCAGGAAAGCCCATCTTCGACCAGGTGCAGGATGTCGTTCGAGAGGCACCAGTGCGATTGCACCGATCGGTTGCTGATCGTTGTTCGGGCGACAGAGCCGCCCCCTGTCTCAGCGTGCTCGACAGTAGCGTTGAGAGTGCTCCGTCCGGCCACGCTGACCGTCGCCCGTTGGGGTGTTCCCCACACCGCCACAGGTACCTCAGAATCCGTACCATCCACCATCAGACGGAACATGCTCGGAGCGGGGGCTCCGATCCTCCATCCGTTATGGGTCTGCCAGGGTTTCTCCGCGTCACTGTTCCAGTTCGCGGAGAACAGGATGAGGGCGGCGCGGGCAAACAACTCGTCGTCCGGTGTGGCGAACGCGAGGGTGTCGAGCCGGCGCGCGATGAGTTCGGTGTCGAGTCGACCTGCTGCGACATCCGCATCCGCGAGAAGGAGCCCGAGGAATTCGACGTTCGTTGTGATGCCGACAACTCTTGTCTGCCTGAGCGCACCTCGAAGGCGAGCAAGGGAGCCGGCGCGGTCGGGTGCCCAGGCGATCACCTTCGCGAGCATCGGGTCGTAATCCGCCGAGACCTCAAGGCCCCGGGTCAGAGAGCTGTCTACGCGAATGCCCTCACCCTGTGCCTCATGCAGGCCGAGCACTCGGCCGCCGGTGGGTAGGAAACCGCATCGCGGATCCTCGGCATAGATCCGTGCTTCGATCGCGTGCCCGGTGAGACGCACCTCTGCCTGACCGAAGTCGAGCGCTTCGCCAGCAGCAATGCGCAGCTGCCACTCCACGAGGTCGATACCAGTGACGAGTTCCGTCACGGGGTGCTCCACCTGCAACCGGGTGTTCATCTCCATGAAGAAGAACTCGTCGGGCGCATCGGCGGAGACGATGAATTCCACGGTGCCTGCGCCGCGATAGCCCACGCTGCGGGCCGTCTCGCAGGCGGCTTCGCCAATGCGCGCACGGGTAGCCGCGTCCAGCAGAGGAGAGGGAGCCTCCTCGATCACCTTCTGGTGGCGTCGCTGCAGTGAGCATTCGCGCTCGCCGAGGTGCACAGTGGTGCCAAAGTTATCGGCCAGCACCTGCACCTCGATATGTCGGGGACGTGCGATGAATCGTTCGATGAAGATCGTGTCGTCGCCGAACGAGGAGAGGGCTTCCCGACGCGCCGACACGATGGCCTCATCGAGTTGCTCCCCGGTCTCGACGAGGTGCATGCCTTTGCCGCCGCCGCCGGCAGACGGCTTCACCAGAAGGGGAAACCCGAGTGCGAGGGCCGCGGCGGCAAGTTCGGAGTCGCTGAGACTCGGATCTGCCACGCCGGGAACCACGGGAACCCCCCGATTGCTCACCTGCCGCTTCGCACGAATCTTGTCACCCATCACCGCGAGGGCCTCAATACCCGGGCCGATGAAGACGAGGTCGGCCGTTGCGCAGGCACGCGCAAACTCCGCGTTCTCGGCGAGGAATCCATAGCCGGGGTGCACGGCACCGGCACCCGTGTCGAGCGCGGCCTGGATGATGCGCGCGATGTTCAGGTAGCTGTCGGCAGCACTGGCGATGCCGATCCGCACCGCAACATCCGCGAGCGACACGTGCCGGGCACCGGCATCCGCATCGCTGTAAACGGCAACCGAGCGGATGCCGAGGGAGCGAAGGGTGCGGATGATTCGGCACGCGATTTCGCCGCGATTGGCAACGAGTACGGTGTCAAACTGCACGGTGTCGAACTGCACGGTGTCGGACGTTTTGGGAGAACGGGGGACGAAAGTCATCGCGGTCACATCCGAAAGACGCCGTAGGAGACGTCCTCGAGGGGGGCGTGAGAACACACGTCGAGGGCGAGCCCGACCACCGTTCGGGTATCGGCCGGATCAATGATGCCGTCGTCCCAGAGGCGCGCGGTGGAATAGTAGGGGTTCCCCTGGCGCTCATACTGCTCGGTGATCGGGGAGCGGAAAGCGGCGTCCTCCTCTTCAGTCCAGATGTTGCCGGCAGACTCTACCTGCTCGCGGCGAATGGTGGCAAGCACGGATGCCGCTTGCGGTCCACCCATGACGGAGATACGGCTTGCCGGCCACATCCAGAGGAAGCGGGGCGAGTAGGCGCGACCGGCCATGGAGTAGTTTCCTGCGCCGAAGGAGCCGCCGACCACCACGGTGAGCTTTGGCACGCGCGCGCACGCGACTGCGGTCACCATCTTGGCCCCGTGCTTGGCTATGCCGCCCGCTTCGTACTCGCGCCCGACCATGAAGCCGGTGATATTTTGCAGGAACAGCAGGGGGATCTTGCGCTGATCGCACAACTCAATGAAGTGCGCGCCCTTTTGGGCAGACTCGCTGAACAGCACACCGTTGTTGGCGATGATTCCCACCGGATGCCCGTGGATGCGGGCGAATCCGGTCACTAGCGTCTCACCGTAATTCTTCTTGAACTCGTGGAAATCGCTGTCATCGATGATCCTGGCGATGATCTCCCGCGCGTCGTACGGGATCTGCAGCTCCGTTGGCACGACCCCATAGAGCTCGAGCGGGTCGATTCGGGGTGGCAGCACAGGGTGTAACTCATACGGGCGGGATTCAGCGAGCGGAAGCATCCCGATGATGTCCCGCACGATCTCGAGGGCGTGTTGGTCGTTATCGGCGAGGTGGTCGACCACTCCGGAAAGGCGGGCGTGGGTGTCGCCACCGCCGAGATCCTCTGCAGTGACGACCTCTCCGGTTGCGGCTTTCACCAGCGGCGGGCCGCCGAGGAAGATCGTGCCCTGGTTTCTCACGATCACGGTCTCGTCGCTCATCGCGGGCACATAGGCACCGCCGGCAGTGCTTGATCCGAGCACGGCCGCGATCTGGGGGATGCCCCGGGATGACATCCGAGCCTGGTTGTAGAAGATACGGCCGAAGTCCTCACGGTCGGGGAAGACCTCGTCCTGATGAGGGAGAAAAGCACCGCCGGAGTCGACGAGGTAGATGCAGGGGAGCAGGTTCTCCGCGGCGATCTCCTGCGCCCGGAGGTGCTTCTTCACGGTGAGCGGATAGTAGGTCCCACCCTTCACTGTGGCGTCGTTGCAGACGATCATGCAGTGTCGACCTCGCACCAGGCCAATGCCGGCGATCACCCCCGCTGCCGGAGCATCGTTGTCGTACATACCCCACGCCGCAAGGGGAGCGACCTCGAGGAATGGACTTCCCGGGTCAAGAAGACAGTCGATGCGATCCCGGGGGAGCAGCTTGCCCCGGGCGGTGTGCCGGTCGCGTGACCGCTCCGGTCCGCCACGAGATATCTCGGCCAGCCGCTCACGCAACTCGATGACCAGCGCGCGTTGTGCCGCCTCGTTCGCCTGAAACTCGGCGCTCGCGGGGCGGGCTGTGCTTGGCAGAGTCGGCATCGACCAATCCATTTCAGTGAGCGATCGCTAATTGAAATAGGTTAGCGGCCACTAACTGAAAAGTCGAGGACGGCGCGGTCACATGAATTAGAATTCACCCGGGCATTCGCCCTGTAGGCGAGCCACTGGAGGTCGATCGGATGCCAGCCACTCGCCGTTTCACGGTCAGTGCAGGCTTTCTTGCACTCGGAGTTGTGCTCGTGGGCTGCACGTCACCATCACCGACACCAACATCTTCGACATCTGCTGGTCCCCGTTCGACGGCGACGGCGACCCCGGTCCCGGTAGCGGGTTTTCTTCCCGGCGGCACTGCCCAGGCCAACAAGCCGTGGTTCGACGCGGTGAACACAAAGCTCTTCGCGGCCGGCGCATCAGCCAATGGCCGCGCGATCATCGACTCGCTCGTCACCGCCGGTTTCGATAAAGCAGCGATGCAGGTAACCCCGGATAAGACCTCTATCAAGGGCGAAGTGGACTCGATCCTGTTCTCGGTGAAGATCGGTGACTCGTGCCTGCTCGGGCAACACGGCGGAGGCGGCTACAGCAGCGCGGTCGAAGCGGCGCTGAAGAGTGGACTCTGCCTGATTGGGAAGACCCGCTCGATCGACTGGTAGCGGTTGTGCAGACAGTGGTTACGCAGTCAGTGGTTACGCAGACAGTGGTGGCCCAGAGCGGAGATTCTCGCGACACGCCGAGTCACCGCGTGCCGATCCCGGCGTGTCCTCAGAGACGCCGCCCCGACCAGCGCGTCACCGGGCGAAGCTGGCTCCGGCACACCAGCCTAAACTTGTCCCATGGCCGAATTTATATACTCGATGGTCCGCGCCCGCAAAGCGGTCGGCGACAAGCTCATCCTCGACGACGTCACGATGTCGTTCTTTCCCGGTGCCAAGATCGGCGTCGTTGGGCCGAACGGCGCGGGTAAGTCGACGATCCTCAAGATCATGGCTGGCCTCGACACGCCGAGCAACGGTGAAGCGCGCCTGAGTCCCGGTTACACCGTCGGCATCCTGATGCAGGAGCCAGAGCTTGACGAGACGAAGACCGTGCTCGAGAACGTGCAGGAGGGGGTCGGCCCGATCAAGGCCAAGGTCGATCGGTTCAACGAGGTCTCCGCCGCGATGGCGGACCCCGATGCCGACTTCGATTCGCTGCTTGCCGAGATGGGCACACTGCAGGAGGCGATCGACGCCGCCGATGCATGGGACCTCGATTCCCAGCTCGAACAGGCGATGGATGCCCTGCGCACGCCGCCCGGGGATGCCTCGGTCGCGAACCTCTCCGGTGGAGAGAAGCGCCGCGTTGCGCTCACCAAGCTGCTGCTGCAGAAGCCGGATCTGCTGCTTCTCGACGAACCAACCAACCACCTCGACGCCGAGAGTGTGCTCTGGCTCGAACAGCATCTTGCCCAGTACCACGGCGCCGTGCTCGCCGTCACTCATGACCGGTACTTTCTCGACCATGTGGCCGAATGGATCGCCGAGGTCGACCGTGGGCACCTCTACCCCTATGAGGGCAACTACTCGACTTACCTCGAGAAGAAGGGTGCGCGCCTCGAAGTTCAGGGCAAAAAGGACGCGAAACTTGCCAAGCGATTGACGTCTGAACTCGAGTGGGTGCGGTCAAATGCGAAGGGTCGTCAGGTCAAGTCGAAGGCGCGTCTTGCCCGCTACGAGGAAATGGCAACGGAGGCCGAGAAGACCAGGAAGCTCGATTTCGAGGAGCTGGTCATCCCGATCGGTCCGCGTCTCGGCGCCCAGGTGATCGATGCCAAGAAGCTCGAAAAGGGCTTCGACGGACGCATGCTTATCAACGGCCTGAGTTTCACTCTTCCGCGCAACGGTATCGTCGGTGTGATCGGGCCGAACGGAGTCGGAAAGACCACTCTGTTCAAGACCATTACCGGCCTCGAACCGCTCGATGGTGGTGACCTGAGGATCGGCGAGACCGTCGACATCTCCTACGTCGACCAGGACCGCGGTGGCATCGACCCGACGAAGACTCTGTGGGAGGTCGTGTCCGATGGGCAGGACTACATCCAGGTCGGCAAGACCGAGATCCCGTCCCGCGGCTATGTGTCGCAGTTCGGGTTCAAGGGACCCGACCAGCAAAAGAAGGCTGGCGTACTCTCCGGTGGTGAGCGCAACCGGCTCAACCTCGCTCTCACTCTCAAGCAGGGCGGCAATCTGCTCCTGCTCGACGAACCGACCAATGACCTGGACGTCGAAACGCTGGGCAGCCTCGAAAACGCGCTGCTCGAGTTTCCCGGGTGTGCGGTGGTCATCACTCACGATCGGTGGTTCCTCGACCGCATCGCCACGCACATCCTTGCCTATGAAGGCACCGAAGCGAACCCCGGTAACTGGCACTGGTTTGAGGGCAATTTCGAGTCGTACGAGGAAAACAAGATCCAACGCCTCGGACCGGATGCCGCCAAACCGCACCGCTCGGCGTACCGCAAGCTCACCCGGGACTGACGCCCGTGGCACGGCTGCACATTCCGACGGTGCTGCGCTGGGGTGATCTTGACGCCTACGGGCACGTGAACAACGTCGAAATTCTGCGCCTGCTCGAAGAAGCGCGGGTGAAGGCGCTGTGGGTTCCCGACGACGAATCGGAGCGCCCAGACAGCCCGCCGAGCGCGGTGCTGGATGCCCGGCTCGGGTCACCGACTCTGAGCATCATTGCGCGCACCGAGATCGAGTACCTCGCGACGATCGAATACCGCCGCAGCCCACTCGACATCCAACTGTGGATCGGCCGACTCGGTGGTGCCGACATCGATGTGTGCTTCGAGATCTGGTCGCCAGTCGGTGTGGAGCCGGCGGAGTTGTACTCCCGTGCGACCACCAGGGTCGTGCTCTGTGACTCACAGACCATGAGCCCGCGGCGACTGAGCCCCACGGAACGCACGGCGTGGAAGTCGTTGGTCGAAGCGCCGCTACTGTTCACGCGCCGGTGAGGTTTTTTCGAGAGTGTGGCCGACTGGGGCTTTCACCGAAGCATCCGTTCCAGACCCCGCAGTACGCTCGCTGAACGGGAAAGGGCCTACCCGCCGATCCCGACTCCGATTAGACCGTTACAACAGCGTCCCCGGATACCTTGACCTTGATCGGAGTCAGGCCCGTTACGGCTGGCCCGTTGATCACAGCCCCGGTCTCCGCGTTAAACCTGGATCCGTGGCAGGGGCAGGCGTATTGCTTTCCCGCAGCGCCCACGGCACACCCCTGGTGCGGGCACACCGCATTGAAGCAAACGACGTTGCCCGCGGTGGGTTGGGCAAGAACCACCGGGACATCCCCGATTTTGGATACCTTGGAGCCTCCCACGGGAATGTCGGACAGCTTGATGACCTCGGTTCCGGTCGCAGCGGTGGGCGCGCTCGGTGCCGAACCCGACCCGTCTCCCGATCCCCCCGTTGCGGGCGAGCTGCATGCGGCAAGTGCGAGTACTCCCGCCCCGGCGATAGTGGCGCTCCCGGCGCTGATGAGAGCGCGGCGGGTGAGGGGCGTTGGTACGGTCATGGATGATTCCTTCGCAGGTTGGCAGTGACGATCCAAATCCTGACACCCTTACCCTCGCGCCCGGCACCGATTCGGGCCAAACCGACTGGGAATGAACCGTGAGGGCTCGGTGTGCGGTGTCGCTCACGATGTGGAACCACGATGGATCGAATGCGTGAGCTCGGAGGCATCCGTAACACCCGCCGCATGCATCGCCATCGATTGCTTCCTAGAATTGACAGGCGGGTAATGAGCCCGCGACGAGGGCAGGAGCGGATGATCGATCCGGACACACTCACCACAACTGTTCGTACTCTGCTCGCGCGCACCATCGACCGGCTCGAAACGATGGACGCCCCGGACGAAGCAATCGCGACCCTCCGGCCGGCCCGTCGCGTCGGTTTCATTCCACGTCCCGCAGCCCTTGATCCTGTCGGGCGGGCGTGGCGGCTCGGGGTGTTGCTTCTCGATCGGGACAGTCGGCTGTTCGCCATCGGGGGTATCACCCGAGCCATCGAGCTGACCCACGAGACCGTGTATATGAACGCGGAGGCGCTCTATCGCCGGTCGCTGCGGGTTGCCGCCACACGCGGTGGTTTCGCGCTCGGCGACGCGGTGAATTTCGATGTCATTCAGATTGCCCTGGATGTCAGCAGTCTGTCTTCAGGGTCCGGACCGCTGTCGCTGAGTGGTGGCACAGTGATGGTGCGCTGGGCCGCCGGGGTGGGAGATCAGGGCCTTGCAAACCTCGAGACGTACTTCAAGGAACGCATGGATATTCTCGCCGGTGATTAATCGCGGCGTGGCACCCGCACCATTCCCTCCTGGGCAACGCTGGCGAGCAACACGCCCTCACGGCTGAAGATGCGCCCGTGGGATAGTCCACGACCGCCGGTGGCATTGGGTGATTCCTGTACATAGAGCATCCACTCGTCAACCCGGCCGAAGCGGTGAAACCACATGGCGTGGTCGAGGCTCGCGGCCTTGAGTCCCGGCGTTGACCAAGCCACCCCGTGGCGGCGGAAAATCGGCTCCAGAATCGAGTAATCACTCGCGTAGGCAAGCGCGGCGCGGTGCAGGTTGGGGTCATCCGGTAGTCGGCCGGTGGCGGTAAACCACACGGCCTGGTGGGCGACATGAGGTCCATCGACGGCGAGGAATACGGGGGAGGGCACATGCCGCATGTCGAACGGACGACCCATCGCCCACTGCTTCGCGATTGGATGTTCGATACCGGCGAGCACCTCGGCAGCGGTGGGCAGATCCTCCGGCTGCGGCAGGTCCGTGGGCATTTCGACCTGGTGCTCGAGGCCGTCATCAAAATCCTGGAATGACGCGATCATCGACAGGATCGGGAGACCGGACTGGTAGGCCTGCGTGCGCCGGGTGGAGAACGAGCGGCCGTCGTGGATGCGATCAACCGAGAAGGTGATGGGCAATTCGATGTTGCCCGGGCGCAGGAAATAGCCGTGCAACGAGTGAATGATGCGTTCCTCGGGGAGAGTGCGCTGCGCAGCGACAACTGATTGGGCGAGCACCTGCCCGCCGAACACCCGTCCGAGGGCTGACCATTGGCTCTGGCCGAGGAATACGTCTTCGCTGGTGCGGGCATGAGTATCGGTGAGGTCGAGCACCGAGAGGAGGTCGATCAATGGGTCAGTCATGGTCTTCTCCCGTGCTCCGGTGATCACGCGGCAACGAGAACCCTGACGCTCCTATAGTTTAGAGAGCAGATGAGCCAGACATTTTCCCTTGTTGACTCCCTCTCCCTTGGCGACCTGCAGGTATTCCTCAGTCGCGCCCAGCGCGTAGAGGACGGTTCCGTGCGCCTGATTGCCGGTTCGGGGGTGCTCGCGGTCTACGTCGCCGTGCTGGTGCCGGCGGGGCTGCTCGACCAGAGCCCGACAGTGCTGGGGTTGCGTACTTTCGCGCTGGCAGCAGCGGATGTCACGGTGCCGGACTCCTTCGACGCCGTTGTGCCGGTGCGCTCCCTACTCGAACGCCTCAACCGGCTGCAGAGCGGGATCATCGACCCCACCGCAGCGGTCACCGTGAGCTTGCCGATGCAGGTCAACACGGTCACCTGGGCCGCGATCTCGCCACCGCGGGGCGGATGGAAAGCGCTCGAGTCGGTGGAGGCATCCGTGCTCGAAGCGGTCGCAAGATCGGGCATCGATGAGGTTGCCGCCGCGGTACCGACCGGCATCGGAGAGCAGCTCGTGCACCGAGTGCGCTCCGAGGTATGGGGCCAGCCAATCACCGGGTTCGAATATGTGCCAGCCGGGGCGGCCTTCGCCGGACTGTCACTGGGGTTTCTCGGTGGCGAAGAACCCATCCGCATCTACGAGACCGGACCATGGACTCGCCTTACCTCGCCGCGCGGGCACATTCTGGTGAAGCGTCGAGCCTGGAGCCTGCAGCGCTGATCGATCACTCGTGCCTGCTCAACCTGGTTGAGGCGGAACAGGCTGTCGAGGCGGAACAGGCTGTAGAGGCGGAACAGACACCCCGTCGGCAGGTGGTTTCAGGCGCGAAGGCCCGCCCATGCCATCGCTTCGAGAATCTGGCCGGTGCCCGCGGAATGACCGCTGTGGGGTGTCGAGTTGATGAGCCCGAAGGCCGCGTGCGCCTTCACTCGCAGCGCCGCGGCTGAGGTCTCGGGATTCAGACGCGCAAGTACGCCGACCCACAGCTCGACGTAGTTGCGCTGCAGCGCGCGCACCTGGCGTTGTTCGGGATCGGCGAGGCTTTCGAGGTCGCGATCCTGCACGCGAATGACGTTGGCATTTGCCATCGCGAAGGCCACGTGGAAGGTTACGAGGGCGCGCAGGGAGACCGCGGCATCCGTTTCTTCATCAATTACGGTCGAGCCGCCGTCGAAGAGGCCCTGGCTCACATCGGTGAGCAGCGCGGCGAGCACGGACTGCTTGCCAGGGAAATGCCGGTAGACGGCCGGGCCGCTTACTCCGGCGGCGGATCCGAGATCCTCCATTGACACCCGGTCGAAGCCGCGCTCGGCGAACAGTCGGGCGGCTGCAGCGAGAAGAGCGCGGCGGCGGTCTGCCTTGGCTCGCGCCCGCGGGGTTTCCGGAATGTCGGTTGCCACAGCCATCCGCACCCTTTCGGTCATTGGATTCACACCCTACTGTAGACAATCCAGTTAATCATCACTAACCTAATTGAGTTAGCAGCGCCTCACCCAGCGACAAAATTAGACCAAGCACCTGAACCCTATTACCGATCCGCATCACTGAACTGTCAACGGAGACACCATGAACTTTGACCTCACCGATGACCAGCAGCGAGTGAGCGATCTCGTGCGCGAGTTCGCCGACCGGGTGGTGGCGCCAGTGGCGGCGAAGCACGACGCCGAGCACAGCTTCCCCTATGAGGTCGTGTCCCAGATGGCCGACCTCGGCCTTTTCGGCCTGCCGTTTCCCACCGAACTCGGCGGACAGGGTAAGGACTACTTCACGCTCTGCCTCGCCGTCGAACAGCTCGGCCGGGTCGACCAGAGCGTCGGCGTCACACTCGAGGCGGGAGTCGGACTCGGCGCCATGCCGGTCTTCCGCCGGGGTACCGATGCACAGCGGGAGGAGTGGATGCCCCAGCTCGCGAGCGGGCGGGCACTCGCCGGATTCGGACTCACCGAGGCCGATGCCGGGTCGGATGCCGCCGGTACCAAGACCACCGCAGAGCTCATCGACGGCGAATGGGTGATCAACGGCACCAAGCAGTTCATCACCAACTCCGGCACTGACATCACGCGGCTCGTGACGATCACGGCCGTCACCGGGGAGTCCACCCGCGCAGACGGCTCGATCAAGAAGGAGCTCTCCGCGATCCTCGTACCGACACCGATTGCTGGTTTCACCGTCGAGCCGAGCTACGACAAAGTGGGATGGCACGCGAGTGACACGCATCCGCTCACCCTTCGGGATGTGCGGGTTCCCGAAGCCAATCTGCTCGGCGAGCGTGGCCGCGGCTTTGCCAACTTCGTGCAAACCCTCGACGAGGGACGCATCGCCGTCGCAGCCCTCGCCACCGGCGCCGCCCAGGGTTGCCTTGACGAGTCTGTACGGTACGCCAAATCGCGCAACGTGTTCGGGCGCAGCATCGGGTCAAACCAATTCATCTCTTTCAAGATCGCGCGGATGCAGGCCCGGGTGCACACCGCCCGCCTCGCCTACTACGACGCCGCACGCCGCATGCACGCCGGGGTACCGTTCAAGGCGCAGGCCTCGATTGCGAAGATGGTGGCGGGGGAGGCCGCGATGGACAACGCCAGGGACGCCACCCAGATTTTCGGTGGATATGGCTTCCTCAACGAGAATCCGGTCGCAAGGCAGTACCGTGACTCGAAGATCCTCGAAATCGGCGAAGGGACCACCGAAGTGCAACTCATGGTGATCGCGCGAGACCTCGGATTCGCGTAACCGATGGACGAGCCGCATCGGGATATCCTGCAACGCGGGCTCTGGTTTGAGGAGTTCGAGGTGGGTGCGCGCTATCTGCATCGGCCGGGCCGCACCGTGACCGAAGCCGATAACGTGCTTTTCACGACTCTCACGATGAACACCCAGGCCCTGCATCTCGATGCCGCGTTCGCCGCAACGCAACCCTTCGGCCAGCGCCTCATCAACTCCATGTTCACACTGTCGACGCTGGTGGGGAGCTCTGTGGCGCAACTTACTCAGGGCACTCTGGTCGCAAATCTCGGCTTCGGTGAGGTGACCTTCCCCGCGCCGCTCTTTGTCGGCGACACTCTGTATTCCTCTACGGTCGTCGAGGAGAAGAGACTGTCGAAGTCGCGCCCGGGCCAGGGCCTCGTGGTGTTGCGTCATGTTGGGCGCAACCAGGATGATTCGATCGTGGCGAGCGCCGTGCGCACAACATTGGTCTGGTGCGAGAAGATCGAGGAATGACATTTGACCTCGGCCCGGCCCTGCTGTTCTGCCCGGCGGACCGCCCTGACCGATACGCGAAAGCCGCAGAACGGGCGGATGCGGTGATTCTCGACCTCGAGGACGCCGTTGCGCCGGAAGACAAGGCCGCGGCGCGCGAGGCGCTGGTCGCCCACCGCCTGGATCCGGCATCCACCATCGTGAGAGTGAACGCGGTGGACTCCGGCCACCTTGCCGCGGATCTTGCGGCTGTCGCGCGCACCGAGTATCGACTTCTCATGCTCGCCAAGAGCGAATCTGCCGAGCAGGTCGCGTTGCTGGCGGGGTTCGAGGTGATTGCACTGTGCGAGACAGCGGTCGGCATCGTGAATGTTGCATCGATCGCGGCCGCTGCCGGGGTGGTTGCGGTGATGTGGGGTGGAGAAGACCTGATTGCATCCCTGGGAGGCACGTCAAGCCGCCACGACGACGGTCGCTATCGGGCAGTCGCGTCGCACGCCCGTTCGAGCATGCTTCTCGCCGCAGGTGCCGCGGGCCGGGCGGCAATCGACTCGGTTTATGTCGATATTCCCGATCTCTCGGGGCTTGCACTCGAGGTGCTGGATGCCCGGGGCAGCGGATTCACGGCGACGGCGTGTATCCACCCGAGCCAGGTCGACGTGATCCGGGATGCCTACCGCCCGACGCCAGAGGAGGTCTCCCTCGCGACGGCCATGCTCGACGCCGCGGAGGGGGAACGCGGAGTGTTCCGCTTCGACGGGAAAATGGTGGATGAGCCGGTGCTTCGGCATGCCCGAGCAACGCTCATCCGGGCTGGGCTCGCTGTTCGAACACCGCTGGTCGAGTAGCGCCCCCGGGGCGTGTGTCGAGACTGTCGCGTGTCAAGACCCCGAGCTACTCGCCGAAGGTGTTGACCATCGCGTGCGCGGCGCGGTCGAGGTAGTCCCAGAGTGTTGCGTCGTCAAGCGGGGAAAGGTGGAGGGTGTCCACGGCAGCGCGCATGTGGCGCAGCCAGCGGTCGCGGGCATCCGGATTCACTCGGAACGGTATGTGGCGAGCGCGAAGCCGAGGATGGCCGCGCACTTCGGAGTAGGTGCCTGGCCCACCCCAGTACTGCTCGAGAAACCCAGTGAGACGCTGTATCGCCCCCTCGAGATCGGGCTGCTCCGGATACATCGGCATCAACACTTCGTCGGTACGAATTCCGTCGTAGAACGCGCGAACCAGTTGTTCGAAGGTGGCATGACCACCGATTTTTTCGTAGAAGCTGCCGATTACAGCCTCGCTCGAGCGCAGTTCAATGGGATTGACCTGGCCGGCCGGGTCGTCTGTTGTCATGGGTGTGGCTTCCCCGTTTGTTTGAGCCCAACGCCGTTCGGTCCGGCGGTCGATGCCACCGGGTCCGGTGCCGTGCGCGGGCCAGCGGTCTCCCCGCCCCCCTTGTAGGCGACGACAACGCTATTGAGGGAGGGCAGTCGGATACCCGTGCTGTCGATATCGACCTTGATCCGAGCTCGCAGTTCGCGCGCCACGTCGTACTGCGCGCCCGGCCGGGTCTTCATTACCAGACGGATCACGATGGCTTCCGCCGAGAGGGATTCGATTCCCCAGATCTCCGGGTGCTCGAGGATGCGGCCCCGCCACTCGGGATCAGCTGCCATCTCGGTGGCGCTGTTGAGCATGACCTCCCGCATGGCCGTTACATCGGTGTCGTAAGGTACAGGGAGGTCGATGATCACGCGCGACCAGCCCTGCGACATGTTGCCGACCCGGATAATCTCGCCGTTGCGAACGAACCAGACTGTGCCGCTCACGTCGCGGATCTGGGTGATGCGGATACCGACAGTCTCGACGACGCCGGTCGCTGGACCAAGGTCCACGATATCGCCGACGCCCAGTTGGTCCTCGGCCACCATGAACAGGCCGTTCAGCACGTCTTTCACGATGTTCTGCGCGCCGAAGCCGAGCCCGGCGCCGAGTGCTGCTGTGATGAGCGCGAACGAGCCGAGAATCGTCGAGTCGATCCTCGTGATGACCAAGAGCCCGGCCACTATGACGAGCACGACCGCCACGATGTTGTTGAGAACGCTGCCAAGGGTGCGGGTGCGCTGCACGACGCGCACGGCGCTCAGCGGCGAGATGATCAGCGCCTGCGTATCCTCGACGTTCTGGCGCTTCTTCACACCGCTGACGATGCGCTTCACCACACGGTCGATCGCGAATCGCAGCACGATCCGCGCCACGACGGCGACCACAATGATGAGGATCACCTGCACGAATGTGATCTTGTAGACGTCTTGAACGATCGCCCAGAAGGCATCCCATCCATTGATCGTTACCGCAGTCATCATGGTCCCCAAGTTTACCGGAGGCGGTCGTGCGGCCCCTATCCCGGGCGATCGCGGTCATTCCGGGCCGGCATGCCGACCCGGAGTGACCGAACTCGCCCGTTTTGCGTCAGGATGGCGCCGACGGAGGGCTGTTGCTGGGTCAGGCATCCCGCCGCTTGAGCAAGAGGCTGGCGATGATGCCGAAGAACAGCACCCAAGCAATCATCACGAGGAGGCCCTGCGCGGGATCGACCACGACCACGTCGGGGATGTTCGGCGCGGGGGTGGCCACGTAGCCATACATCCGCGTCCCCGCGCTGCTCGGGAGAAATTCGAGAACATTCTGAGCCCAGGATGCCCGGGTGACCGCGGCAAAGATCTGCACGACGATCGGGGCGACGATGATCAGTCCGAGTGCAGCCGAGATGCCGCCGGCACTGTTGCGAACTATCGTGCCGAGAAATAGCGCGATTAGTCCCGCCAGCGTCAGAAAGACAGCACCACCAGTGAGCGCGCTCCATGCTCTTCCGTCGGCCAGATCGATATTCAGGCCCCTGCTGTTGAGGATTAGCTGTGCGAGAAATGCCGCGGTGATGATGCTGGCGAGAGAGACCGCAAAAGTCACGACGCCAAACACCATGGCTTTGGAAAAGAGCGCGGAAAGTCGCTTCGGAACCGCGGTGAGCGTGGAGCGGATCATCCCAGTGCCGTATTCGCCCGTGATCACCAAGGCCCCGAGAACAGAGACGACCAACTGGCTGAAGGCGATGGCGATGGTGGCTGACTGCACCCAGTAGCCCTGGTCGAGCAGCGCTGTCGCGTCTGGCCGTTGCTGGAACGAGATGGCCAACAGCACTCCAAGGCCAATATTCAGGGTCGACATGATGACGTAGCACCACACCGTCGAGCGCAGCGAGGTGAGCTTGATCCACTCGGAGACCAGCAGGCCTCGAAAGCTGAGTCCCGAGCCATGCGCCGTGTATCTGGTCGTCGTGGTTGTCGTTGTCATCGTGCTACCTCTCCCGCGTGATATTCGACTTCGTCTTTTGTGAGGGCGAGGTAGGCGTCTTCGAGCGAACCGGACTGCGGTGAGAGCTCATGCAGAACAACACAGTTGCTCGCTGCGAGCTCTCCGATCATCGCCGCGGAGAGGCCGGTCACCTGTAGGAGGTGCGGTTCGCGATGCGCGATGGTGATGTCGGGCGCCGCGAGCAACGCACCGAAACGCTCGGCATCCGGAGTGCGCACCAGCACCGCGGTGCCGGTCGCGAGCGCCAGGATCTCGTTCACCGGAGCATCCGCGATGATGCGACCTCGCCCGAGCACGATGATGTGGTCTGCGGTCTGCGCCATCTCGCTCATCAGGTGCGACGAGAGAAATACGGTTCTGCCCTCGGAGGCGAGGAATCGAGCGAGGTTGCGCACCCAGATCACCCCTTCGGGGTCGAGGCCGTTCACCGGTTCATCGAGGATGAGTGTGGCCGGGTCACCGAGCAGAGCGGCAGCGATCCCGAGCCGCTGTCCCATTCCCAGTGAGAAGCCGCCCACGCGTTTGCGGGCGACCGATTCCAGTCCGGCGAGCGCAATCACCTCGTCGACGCGTGCGCGTCCGATGCTGTGTGTGGCAGCGAGGGCACGGAGATGATTGATCGCCGAGCGTCCGGTGTGCACCGCCTTAGCGTCGAGCAACACACCCACCTCGCGAAGCGGCGCCTTCAGGTCGGCATACCGCCTGCCATTGATCGTGATGGTGCCGCCTGACGGCCGGTCGAGTCCGACAGCGAGCCTCATGGTGGTGGATTTACCCGCGCCATTCGGCCCAAGAAATCCGGTGACCTGCCCCGGCTTCACCGAGAAGGTCACGTTGTCGACGGCGGTCTTCGAGCCATATCGTTTGGTCAGGCCGGTCGCTTCAATCACGAAATCATCCTCATGATTCGAGCCTAGTGACGGCGTCCCCCGACGAATCATCCGCCCGGGGGATATTGCTCACCGATCACAACACGGGCGGGTTCGGACATTCCGGGCCGGCGTGCCGACCCGGAATGTCCGTATTCGCCCGTAGTTCGCCCCTAGTTCGCGCGTAGAACCCGCGGCAGCACCACCGCCGGCCCAGTGCGCGGGCTACACGTCCTTGGACTGCACGGCCAGTGCGCGCTCGACTCCCGCGAGATTCTCGGTGACCAGCCGCCGCAGCGCCGGGATCGCCGGGTTGGCCGCGAGCCAGGCCTTCGTCGCATCCACCAGCACTACGGATGCCAGCGGCGCAGGGTACAGACCGACGATCATGTATTCCGCGATTGCATAGGACCGATTCGACCAGATGTCGTTGAGCGCAGCGAAATACGGCTCGACGAGCGGTTCGAGAACCGAGGGGTCGTTGACGTGCTGGAACCCGACGGTGACGTTGCGCACGATTGAGTTCGGCAGGGTATTGCTGCCGACGAGTGAGTCGAACGCGGCACGCTTGCCCTCCACCGTCGGGATCGTGGCGGATACCCGAGCCGCGGCCTGCTGACCGTTTGACGTGTTGTCGGCCGCGAGAGCCGCGTCGATCTCCGTCTGACCGGCGGCGCTGATAAGAACGAGACCGGCGAGGATCTCCCATCCGAGATCCGTGTCGATCTCCAGCCCTTGAAGCGGGGCCGAACCGTCGCGGAGCCCATTGAGAGTCGCCGCGTGCTCGGGGGTCGACGCATAGGCTGCGAAAAACTTCACGAACTGGAACTGGGCATCGGTACCGGCGGCGGCCTCCGTCGCCAGTGTCCACAGGGTGTCACCGACGCGGGTCAGCGTCTCGGTGCGGCGCGCCGGAGCCACGTACTGCTTGGTGACGAGGCCCAGCTGGCCGAGTGTGGTGCGGATGGTGGTTGACTCGCTCTCGCTCGCGATGTTGGCGAGGGCGAGGCGCACATAGTCACCCGCGGAGCTTTCGCCGTCGCGAGTGGCGTCCCACGCCGCTCCCCAGACGATCGCGCGTGCGAGCGGATTCTCGATCTGCGCGAGGTGATCGATCGCGACGGCGAGCGAGTCGGCATCGAGGCGGATCTTCGCGTAGGCGAGGTCGTCGTCGTTGAGTAACACCAGCGCCGGCTTCGTCGTGCCGACGAGTTCCGGCACCTCTGTGCGCACGCCGTCCACGTCGAGTTCCACCCGGTGCGTGCGCACGAGCGACCCGTCGAAGAGATCGTAGTAGCCGACGGCCAGACGGTGCGGGCGGATGGTCGGGTAATCGGCCACGGCCGACTGCACGATGGCGAACGAGGTGATGACGCCCGTCGCATCCGTCACGATCTCGGGTGTCAGCGTGTTGACACCAGCGGTCTCGAGCCAGAGCGCGGACCAGCCGCTGAGGTCACGGCCGCTGGTGATCTCGAGCTCGGCGAGCAAGTCACTCAGCTCCGTGTTGCCGTACTCATGCTTGGCGAAGTAGGCGGCGACCCCGGCGAAGAAGGCATCGATGCCAACCCAGGCCACGAGCTGCTTGAGTACCGATCCGCCCTTGGCGTAGGTGATGCCATCGAAGTTCACCTTGACGGCCTCGAGGTCCTCGATGGTCGCGACCACGGGATGCGTCGATGGCAGTTGGTCCTGGCGGTAGGCCCAGCTCTTCTCCATGGCTTGGAACGTGGTCCAGGCTTCGGTCCACTCGGTGGCCTCGGCCGTCGCGATGGTGGAGGCCCACTCTGCGAAGGATTCGTTAAGCCAGAGGTCATTCCACCACTTCATGGTGACGAGGTCGCCGAACCACATGTGCGCGAGTTCGTGCAGGATCGTGACGACCCGGCGCTCCTTGATCGCGTCGGTTACCTTCGAGCGGAACACATAGCTCTCGGTGAACGTGACCGCACCCGCGTTCTCCATCGCTCCGGCGTTGAACTCGGGCACGAACAGCTGGTCGTACTTCGCGAACGGGTAGGGGTATTGGAATTTCTCTTCGTAATACGCGAATCCCTGGCGGGTCTTTTTGAAGATGTAGTCCGCGTCGAGGTACTGGCTGAGCGACTTGCGAGAGAACAGACCGAGTGGGATGACGCGGCCGTCGCTGCTGGTCAGCTCAGATCGCACTACCTCATACGGGCCAGCGACGAGCGCCGTGACATAGGAAGAGAGGATCGGGGTGGTCTCGAACGCCCATGTGGCGGAATCCCCGCTGACGGCGGGCTCTGGCGTGGGTGAGTTGCTCACCATCTGCCACGCCGCAGGAGCCGTCACCGTAAAGCCGAAGGTGGCCTTGAGATCGGGCTGCTCGAACACCGCGAAGACGCGGCGGGAGTCCGGAACCTCGAACTGGGTGTAGAGGTAGACCTCATTGTCGACCGGGTCGACGAACCGGTGCAGGCCTTCGCCGGTATTGGTGTATTCGGCGTCGGCGACGACGGTGAGCTCATTGTGCGCAGCAAGATTTTGCAGTTGGATGCGGATGCCGTCGCTGACGGCCGCCGCGTCCAATTCGACACCGTTGAGGGTGACGGAGTGCACCGTGCGGGTGATTGCATCGATGAACGTTGATGATTCCACCGTCGCATCAAACTTGACGACGGTAGTGCTGCGAAAGGTCTCCGGCCCGGTCGTGAGGTCGAGTGTAACGTCATAGTGATCGACCGAGACGAGCGACTTACGCTCCTGGGCTTCGACGCGGGTAAGGTTCTCTCCAGGCAATTGCGGCTCCTTCGCTCAATGGATCATGTCCAAGAACGGAGTCTAGTTGCGGTCGTCAGGGCGCCGGCTGGAGTTCCCTGGCTGTCTGGTCGGCAGTGCGATCGCTGTTGATGCCGAAGTCTGCGATGGCTTGGGCAAGTAACTCGCGCAGGCGGTCATCCGGATCCTGTATGCAGGCATCCGCAATTCCCACTACCGCCGTGCGGATGATCGCGTCGCTCATCAGGGGTATCGACCGGGGGTTCAGCACGCCAGCCGCCGCGAGGAACTCGGCGGCCCAGACACCCGCTCCGGGGGTGTCATCGAGGGCGCGGCGGATCATCGATCGGCTGGTGCTCGATTCACTCTCGCCGAATCCGGCCAGGATGTCATCGCAGCGCAGCAATCCCGCTGCGAGGGCGCGCTGGCGGCCCTCGCTCGCGACCGGCAGCGCAGCGCTCGCAGCGCGCGCAGCAACACGGATGCCCGTGATCGTGCCTTCGCCGGTGAGGCCGATCACCGCGGGGATGAGGATGACCAGCCGGCCGCGCGCTGCGTCCGACGTGCAGTCGTTGATCATTCTGGCGAGAGAGCCGAGCGCCGGATCGGTGCAGGAGGGGCGATCGCTCCAGGGCTCGCCAGCAAGGTAAGAGGCGTATTCCATGAAGCAGGCACCTCGACGGGCGGTGCGGTGTTTGCCTCGGGACAGGACCGGAAGCAGTGCAGGTGTTGTTCGCATGAGGGCCTTCCACGACGCTCGAAATATTCTCTTCTGAGTGTGCGCCTCGATCGAGCGCGAATCCAGACCCAGTTCGCGTTTTCAGGGGACTCGGATATCTTTCGAAGCATGACTGTTTCCCCCACGCCCCCGACCGCCGTCGACTTCTGGTTTGACCCATCGTGCCCGTGGGCCTGGATGACCAGCCGCTGGCTCGACGAGGTCGTCACCCTGCGCAACCTCGATGTGAGCTGGCACGTGATGAGCCTTGCCGTACTCAACGAAAACGCAACCGATCTGCCCGAACGGTTCACTGAGTTCCTGCCCCGGGCACTGCGCTACACACGCCTGGTCGCGGCGGTCACCGAACTGCACGGCCAGTCTGCAGTGAAGCCCCTGTACGACGCGCTCGGTGCGCGCATCCATCCCGGCGACCGCACCGACACCGACGCGATCATCGCCGAGTCGCTTGCCGAGACCGGACTGCCCGCCTCGCTCGCCCAGTTCGCCGACTCCGAGCAATACGATCCGCAGATGCGGGCATCCCACTCGGATGGAATAGAGCGGGTGGGACAGGATGTCGGTACCCCCGTTATCGCGGTTGGTGGCTACGCCTTCTTCGGCCCGGTGATCGCGCCAGCGCCGAGGGGCGAACAGGCAGCCACGCTGTGGGATGGCGTGGTCGCGTTAGCCAGCTACGACGGGTTCTTCGAGATCAAGCGGTCCCGCACTCGGGGTCCGATCTTCGACTGAACACACGGATCGCTAGTGTTGCTCCATGTCCAGCACCGTTTTCGAACGATCGATACCTGACGCGCGCATCATCACCGAATCGCTTGCGGATGCTCGGCTCGCGCCGTTCTGGCTTGATGATCTCGGCGCGCGTGCGGTCTACCCTCGACATTCTGGCACCGTGCGCTACGACCTTGCGGTAGTCGGTGCTGGCTACACCGGACTGTGGACCGCGCTGCAGGCGGTCGAGCGAGATCCGAGCGCGCGGGTGATCGTGCTCGAGGCGAAGACGATCGGCTGGGCGGCATCCGGACGCAACGGTGGGTTCTGTGAGGCGTCGCTCACCCATGGCGAGGCCAATGGGCTCGCCCGTTTTCCCCGCGAGCTCGAACAGCTCGACCGGCTCGGCACGGAGAACCTCGACGAGATCGCCGCGACCGTGGCGCGTCTAGGACTCGACTGTGACTTCGAACGCACCGGGTCGCTGGCAGTCGCGACCGAGCCATATCAAGTAGCGGAGCTCGCCGCAGCGCACGACGGCGATGGCGAGCTGTACTACGACGCCGAGGGCATCCGCTCCCTGGTCAATTCGCCGACCTACCAGGGCGGGTTGTGGAGCACGCGCGCGACCGCCCTTGTGCATCCCGGGAAACTGGCCGCGGAGCTCGCCAGGGCGTGCGTAGAGGCTGGAGTCGACATCCGCGAGAACTCACCGGTGCGAGGCATTGACAGTGAGCTGCCAACCGGTGTTGTGACCCTCACCACCGATGGTGGTTTCGTGAACGCTGAGCGGATCGCGCTCGCCACCAACGCCTTCCCGTCCCTGCTCAAGAGGTATCGCCTGCACACCGTGCCGGTATACGACTACGTGCTCATGACCGAACCGCTCACGGATGCGCAGCTCGACTCCATCGGCTGGCAGGGGCGACAGGGAATTGCCGACCTGGCCAACCAGTTTCACTACTACCGGTTGAGCGCCGACAACCGCATTCTGTGGGGAGGCTACGACGCGGTCTACCACTTCGGCGGACGCATCCGCCCCTCCTACGATGACCGGCCGCAGTCATTCCAGAGGCTTGCGAGCCACTTCTTTACGACTTTCCCCCAGCTCGAAGGCGTGAAGTTCAGCCATCGCTGGGGTGGCGTCATCGATACCAGCACGCGGTTTTGTGCCTTCTTCGGACTCGCTCGCCGCGGTCGGGTTGCCTATGCCGCCGGTTTCACCGGACTGGGCGTCGGCGCGAGCCGGTTCGCCGCGAACGTGATGCTCGACCGCCTATCCGGCGAATCGACTGAACGAACCGAACTCGAAATGGTGCGCTCGATACCCCTCCCATTTCCCCCGGAGCCAGTGGCCTTCGCCGGTGTGCAGGCCACGAAGTGGGCACTGGACCGGGCCGACCACAATGGCGGGCGTCGCAACCTGCTTCTGAAGACACTGGATGCCGTTGGGCTCGGGTTCGACTCGTAAGTCATCGACTCCTAAAGTGTCGACCGCGGAGGTCTGGCCCGCGGAGGTCTGGACCGCGGAGGTCTGGCCCGCGGATGTCTCGACTGTCGGCTGCTCGCAGTAGCGTGTTGCCATGAACGAACAGGATCTCTTTCTCATGTCTGATGCGGCTCTGCGGGAGGTGATCGACATGATCGATTCCGACCAGTTGGCTCTCGCCGTTCCGGCGGACTGGTCGCGCAAGCCCGACGCCACTCTTCGCGACATCCTCGCCCATCATGCCTTCGACGAGGCCTGGGTCCCGGACGTACTCGCCGGCCACACGGCGTCGGAGGTCGGTACCGGGCATGACGGCGACCTGCTCGGCGATGACCCGATCGGTAATTACGGGGATATCAATGACGCGGCGACCGAGGCCGTCACTGACAACATCGACCTGTCCCGCATCGTTCACCTGAGCTACGGTGACTATTCAGTCGGTAACTACCTGATTCATGCCAGCACGTACCGTGCATTTCAGGCCTGGTCGATCGCGAAGTTCATCGGTCTCGACTACTCGCTACCCGATCCGCTCGTCGATGGACTGTGGGAGATCGTGGGGCCGCAGGTCGATGACTTCCGGGCGATGGGGGTCTTTCCGCCCCAGGTCACTGTGCGGGAGGATGCCGATGCGCAGATCCGCCTTCTTGCTCGGGTCGGGTACTGGGTTCCGTGACCTCACCGCACTTCGCTCGGCTCCCGATCACCTAAATTGGGAGGCATGCGCATCCACATCGCCACGGACCACGCCGGGCTCGAATTCAGCGACGATCTCCAGCACCATCTGCGGCAGGCTGGTCACGAAGTAGTGAATCACGGTCCGAAGATTTACGACGCGGTGGACGACTACCCGAGTTTTTGCATCAGCGCGGCTCACGGCACCGTTGTCGACCAGGACGCGGGCATAGAGGCCCTCGGAATCGTCTTCGGCGGCTCCGGAAACGGCGAGCAGATCGCGGCGAACAAGGTGGTCGGTGTCCGGGCCGCTCTGGTCTGGAATGTATCGACCGCTCTGCTCGCTCGCCAGCACAACGATGCAAACGTGATTGCGATCGGCGCACGGCAGCACAGCGTCGAGGAGGCAAAACTCTTTATCGATACGTTCATCGGGGAGCCGTTTTCGGGTGAGGAACGCCACGCTCGTCGCATCGCGCAACTCGCGGAGTACGAGGCCACCGGCGTGATCACTGGCCAGAAGGTGAACTGACCGTGCCAGAAGGCCATTCCGTCCACCGCATCGCTCGCCAATTCGCCCGACATTTTGTGGGGAAAGAGGCCGCAGTGTCATCCCCCCAGGGTCGCTTCGCCGACGGAGCCGTCCTGCTCGACGGACACACGATGATTGCCGCGCGCGCCGTTGGCAAGCAGATGTTCCTCGAGTTCGACAACCACCTGACGCTTCGGATCCACCTCGGGCTTTACGGAGCGTGGGATTTTGCGGGTGACTTCACCGCGGATGCCACCGTCGCAGCCGCTGACGGGCGAATGGGGCAGACCAATCAGCGCGGCACGCTCCTTGATTTAGATGCTGACGGCTCTCGGCCGAGTATCGGCGCCCCGCGGCGACGGCGGCTGCGTATGTCGGAACAGGATGTGCTCAGCGATGAGCCGACCGTCTTCCCGCACGAGCCGGTCGGGGCTGTTCGCGTTCGTCTGCTCACCCGAGACACCGTCGCCGACCTGCGCGGCCCGACTGCGTGCGAGGTGCAGACGCCTGAACAGGTGGATGTTTCGCTCGCCAAGCTCGGTCCCGATCCGCTCGTCGACGACCAAGCCGTCAGCGAAGAGCGTTTTGTCAGCGTCATCCGTAAGAAGCCGACCCCCATCGCCCTGCTGCTCATGGACCAGAAGGTTGTCAGCGGCATCGGCAATGTCTATCGAGCCGAACTGCTGTTTCGAGCCAGACTCAACCCGCACACCCCTGGCAAGCTCGTGCCGGAGGAGACAGTGCGCGCCCTCTGGCAGGACTGGTGTTACCTGCTTCCGATCGGCGTGAAGACCGGCCAAATGCTGACACGAGACGGGCTCACCCCTGCCGGCAAGCGCAAGGCACTGACGCGTCGGATCGACCGGCACTGGGTCTACCACCGCGAGGGATTGCCCTGTCGGCTCTGCGGCGCGAACATAGTGCTGGAGGAGCTCGGAGGCCGGAAGTTGTATTGGTGCCCGAACGACCAGGCCTGACTAAGAGACACCGCTCGCTGAGCCGTTCGCCCGCCCCGCCTGAAGCACAATAGACGAATGCGTTACACGCCTCACTATCTTCTTAATGATCCGGACGAAGTCAAGCGGCTGATCCGCGAAAATCCGTGGGCGACGATCGTCTCCTCTACCTCGAACGGAATCGTCGCCTCGCACTACCCCGAGCTGCTCCCCGAGGAGGAGAACTTCGACATACTCGGCCACCTCGTCGATCACTTCGAACAGCGAATGCCGCAGCCGATGTCGCTGCAGATCGACGAGTCCGCTGCCCGTCACATCGCCACCGGCACAGTCGGCCTCCGGCTTCGGGTCAGCCGATTCGACGTTCGGCTCAAGCTGAGCCAGAACCGGGATCCCGCGGTCGTCGAGCGAATTGTCGGACATCTCGAGGCTGATGGCCCCTACTCCAGCGCGCCTCTCGCCGCGGAGATGCGACGTGCGCATGCGGTTGCGCCGTGACCGGGTTGGTGTTGCGCAACGGTCGTATCGACGGGGGAGACCCGGTCGATCTCCTCATCGATGATGGCGTTGTCGTGCAGATTGGCATCGGGCTCACGTGCGATCGGTCGATCGATCTCGAGGGCCGTCATGTCGTGCCCGGGCTCTGGGACGACCATGTGCATCTCAGCCAGCACGCTCTCGCGCAGCATCGAGTGGATGTCTCGGCGGCCGGTTCCGCCTCCGAAGCCGCAGCGATCATGGCAGCAGCGGCAATGGTGCGGCCACCCGAGCCGGGGCTGCCGCTGGTGGGTGTGGGTTTCCGTGACGGTCTGTGGCCCGATTCCCCGACCGCGACTGTGCTCAATGCAGTGACCGGCGTCTTGCCGACCGTGCTGATCAGTGCTGATCTGCACTGCTGCTGGCTCAACACTGCGGCGCTCGACCGATTCGGTGTCGGTGCGCATCCGACCGGGATCTTGCGGGAGGACGATGCCTTTCGCATCACAGAATCTCTGCGCGACGTGCCGGAGAGCGTTCTCGACGGCTGGGTTGCTGACGCTGCCAGAACCGCCGCATCCCGCGGAGTGGTCGGGGTCGTGGACTTCGAGATGGCCGACAACCTCGCGGTCTGGTCACGGCGCATTGCGGCCGGATCGAACTCTCTGCGGATTGCGGCGGGGATCTACACCGAACACGTCGACGCCGCGATTGCGGCCGGACATCGCACCGGGCAAATCATCCCAGGAACTCAGGGCCTGCTCGCGGTCGGTCCATTCAAAATTCTCATCGATGGATCGCTCAACACCCGCACTGCCTTCTGTGTTGACGAATATCCCGGACTCGAAGGGCAGCACCACTCCCACGGCATGCTCACCGTGTCACCGGATGCGCTCGTGCCGGTGCTGCGGCGAGTGTCGGACGCGGGTCTGCTGCCTGCCGTTCACGCTATCGGCGACGACGCCAACCGGATAGCCCTCGATGCTTTTGAGACGGTCGGATGTCGCGGACGTATCGAGCACGCGCAGTTGCTGCGCGACGCGGATCTTCCCAGGTTCGCCGCACTCGGGGTTGTGGCGAGTGTGCAGCCGGAGCAGGCGATGGATGATCGCGATGTCGCCGACCGCTACTGGGCGGGTCGTACCTCCCGCGCTTTTGCGCTGCGGAGCCTGCTCGACGCCGGCGCGACCGTCGTACTCGGGTCGGATGCCCCGGTCGCACCACCCGACCCGTGGATCACGATCGCGGCGGCTGTTGTACGCACGCGAGACGGCCTCGAGGCGTGGCATCCGGAGCAGTCGATCACCGCAGTGGAAGCGATCGCGGCATCCGCTCACGGACGGTACCGGGTGGCTGCCGGCGATTTTGCAGATTTGTGTGTCGTTGAGAGGGATCCACTGACAGCTACTGGCAGTGAATTGCGGGCGATGCCGGTGGCTGCGACCCTCATCGCCGGCCGGTTCACCCACAACTCACTGACCGCATAGCCGGGGGGATTACTCCCGTTTCGAGAGGTGCTCGTGCACCCCGAGCAACGCCCCGTTGATCAAGGCGAGCACGATGGTCTCGCTTTCGCGGCTGCTCTCTGCGACCCCCGCCACCTCGGACTCCGTGTCGACATCGTGGCTAAACACGGCGATGGCACCGAAAAGCTGCACCCGGCGATTGGATGATCTGCATGCCCGCACCTGGAACCCCTCGGTCTCCCATTCCGCCCAGAGCGTCTCGTACGCCGCCCGGGACTCGAGCCGGTGATCGACGTTGTGGAAGAGGAACGTTGCCTCCGGGGCGAAGCCGGCAAAGTAGGCATCGCGGCGGTGATGTCCGAAGCTGTCGATGATGCGGTCCGCTGCGGCGAGGACCTCTGCCTCGGAAGGCAGACCGTCAGCGGTCACGATGCGGTCCCGGCTCGTCGGGCGGCGAGGCGGGCGGCGGATGAGCTGTGGTCGGTCTCGATCGGCTGTGCGTCGCCCGACCGGCTCGGGACACCTCGCGGGCCTTCGATACCGAAAACGTAGCGTGGCTCGGGGAATAGCCAGAGCGCTCCGAGGTACAGCACCGCGCCGGCCAGCACAGCCACGCCAAGGCTCAGGTCGATGCCGCCGCCAGCATTGATGAACGGACCGATGATGATCGGCGGGTAGTTGGCGAAGAGCAGACCGAGGGCTGCAGCCCCGATCCAGGCGACCATCCCGCGCCAGTTGATGCCGTTGCTGAACCAGTAGGTGCCGCCGACCTCGCCGCGGTTGAATACCTGGAGGTCGCGTGGACGGAAACTGCCGCGACGAACGATGTATCCGATCGCCATGATGACCATCCACGGCGTCGTGGTCACGATGATTGCGCCGACGAAGGCGTTGACAGCGCCGAGGAGGTCGAAGAAGATCCGCCCGGTGAGGATGAACAGGAACGCCACCACCCCGATGCCGATGGTGGCCTGTACGCGGCTGAACCGGGGGAATACCGATGAGAAATCGAGGCCGGTCCCGTACAGCGAAGTGGTGCCGGTTGACAGGCCGCCGATGAAGGCGACGACCATGAGCAGCACCGCGTACCAGATTGGGGAGGCCTGGATCAACGCCACGACATAGTCGCTTTTTCCGGCGACGATCGTTGCGGTTGCAACTCCGAACAGGAACGGGATCAGCGTGAGCAGTTGCCCGAACAGTGTCGCTGCGAGCAGCTTGCGCGGCGGCGTATTGCGGGGAATATACCTGGCCCAGTCTCCGAGGAACGCTCCGAACGAAATGGGATTGGATGCCACGATGAGGGCGGCGGCCACAAAGGTCGCCCAGAAGCCTCCGAGGGCGAAGCCCTTGGGTCCGGGGTCGTAGGAGCTGTCGAACGTGCCGCTGAAGGCAACAATTGCGAGCAGGATGAGGATCGTATTGGCGACTACGGCGGTCTTGTTCACCAGCAGCATGAACTGGAAGCCGAAGACGACCACGACGATCACGATCACGCCGATGACCCCGTAGACGAGCGTGCGCAGGCCGAGAGAGTCGGGGATACCGCCGAGTCGGGTCAGCGCACCGACGAGCGCGTCACCGCTCACCCAGACCGAGATGGAATAGAACGCGACCGCAGTGAGCAGAGAGAGGAAGGATCCGACGATCCGTCCGCGCACGCCGAAGAAAGCGGCGGATGAGACGGCGTTGTTGGTGCCGGTCTTCGGGCCAAACAGTCCCATCGGCATCAGGAAGACCGTGCCGACGACCACCCCGGTGATAGTGGCGAGTACTGCCTGCCAAAAGGAGAGGCCGAGCACGATCGGGAAGGTGCCGAGAAGCACGGTCGCGAATGTGTTTGCGCCGCCGAACTGGATCCGCAGCAGGTCAAGCCAGTTTGAGGTGCGGTCGGCGTCTGGAATCGTGTCGACCCCGTGCACTTCAACCTCGGTGATCTTGGGACGGGCGTTCAGGACTGCGGCGACAGGGTCGGGGCGAACGTCATTGGGTGTGCTCATGTGAGTGCTTTCGAGGAGACTAATGGCCAAGTGGGGCTCTGAGGATTGGCCTGACACTAGCGCGCTGTTGCCGTATGTGCAATAGTTTTTGTTTATGAAGATAACCAAAGTGGTTGATCTCTCGCTTGTAGTCAATGCAGCGACCCAGGTGTATCCGGGTGATCCGGTGCCGAAATTCGCACAGCATGCCACGATCGAGCGTGACGGATTCAACCTCCTCAGCGTCTCGATGGGGTCCCAGACCGGCACACACGTCGACGCACCGTTCCACTTCGACGCCGCCACCCCCCGGATCGACGAACTGCCCCTCGATCGGTTCATCGGCACCGGTGTGGTCGTGGACGCCCGGGCGGCGGGCGCTCGCGGCCGCATCACCTGGGACTACTTCGCAGGGTGCGAAGACCAACTGGTCGATGGGGTGATCGTTCTGCTGCACACCGGGTGGAGCGCTCGGTACGGTACCGCCGAGTACTTCGAGAATCCCTTCCTCGACGCGGACGCCTGCGCCCGACTCATCGAACTCGGCATACGCACCTTTGGTATCGACGCGATCAACATCGACGAGACCCCGGATGCCGACCATCCGGGAGAGGGATTTCCCGTGCACCATCTCATTGCCGATGTGGCCGGAGTGATCAGCGAAAACCTGACGAACCTCGCGTCGATCGATTTTGAGGAGCCGCTCATCTCACTTCTGCCGATTGCCTTCGAGGCGGCAGACGGTGCCCCGGTGCGCGCGGTCGCCCTGAATATCGCCCGCTGACGTATCCGCTTCGAAACTCCCCGATGAAACATCCATCAGAAAGCTCATCATGACAACATCCCCCATCGGACCATCAGATGCGAGCATCTCGCCGCGCTACGCCGGTATCGCCACCTTCGCTCGGCTTCCTCGGATCGAAGACGTACCCCGGGCCGATATTGCGGTTGTCGGGGTGCCGTTCGACAGCGGCGTGAGCTATCGGCCGGGCGCTCGCTTCGGCCCGGCACACGTGCGCGAGGCGTCGCGTCTGCTGCGACCCTATAACCCGGTGCAGGATGTCGAGCCGTTCTCGACGCAGCAGGTCGTCGACGCGGGAGACATTGCCGCAAACCCGTTCAATATCGACGAGGCCATCGCCCAGATCGAGGAGGCGGCAACGAGACTGGGTGCTGACGGCACGCGGTTGCTCACCATCGGCGGCGACCACACCATCGCACTGCCGCTGTTGCGGGCGGTCACCAAGCGCACTGGCCCGGTCGCGGTGCTGCACTTCGATGCACACCTCGATACCTGGGACACCTACTTCGGCGCTCCCGTGACGCACGGGACCCCCTTTCGCCGGGCATCCGAAGAGGGTTTGATCGATCTCGAGGCGAGCCTGCACATCGGTATCCGTGGCCCGCTGTACAGCCGGCAGGATCTGAAGGACGATGCTCGCCTCGGCTTCGCGGTCATCGCCGCCCACGAGTTCGAGACCGATGGGCTGGCGCGGGTAATCGAACGGATGCTGGTGCGGCTCGGCGACCGCCCGGTCTATATCTCGGTCGACATCGATGTGCTCGACCCGTCGCACGCCCCCGGCACGGGCACCCCCGAGGCGGGTGGGTTGACCAGCCGTGAGCTCCTCGCGATCATCCGCGCGCTGAGCCACTTGACCATCGTTGGCGCCGACGTGGTGGAGGTCGCACCGGCCTACGATCATGCACAGCTCACCGCCGTCGCCGCCTCACACGTCGCGTATGAGATCCTGTCAGCAATGACCCCCCGCTGATTACGACCGGAGAACTGCACATGCGACCAGTCCACCCGACGCCGTCAGGATCCCCGCTCGCGATCGGCGCCAAGCTGCGGGCCACGAGACTGGCGCAGTCCCTCACCATGGCGGATGTCGCCGCGGCAAGTGGGCTGAGCACCGGATTCATCAGCCGGGTGGAGCGGGACGAGACCTCGCCGAGCGTGTCGACGCTCGTCACGCTGTGCCAGGTGCTCTCGTTGAATCTCGGATCGCTGTTTGAACCTCCCGAGAACGAGGTCGTCGCTCTGGTTGATGCACCGCTCATCAATATGGGTGGTGTCAAAGCGGTGGAGCACCTGCTCACACCGCGGAGCGAGGCGCGGGTGCAACTGCTGCGATCTGTGCTTGAACCGGGGGCTTCCGGCGGTCAGGAGCTCTACACGATCAATTGCGACGTTGAGGTGCTTCATGTGCTGCGTGGCAGCCTGAGGGTTCGGCTTGTCAGTGGTGCGATAGACCTTGCGGAGGGTGACACGATGACTCTCGCAGGGCGCGAGCCGCACTCTTGGGATAACGAATCAGACGGGGTGACGGAGCTCATCTGGACGATCGTTCCGGCGGCCTGGAGCGGTTCGTCCTAGCGCGATCAGATGGCGTGCGTCACCGACCCGGGGAGAGTCACCCACCCCCGCATCGGTCAAGCAGCTGAATGACGCGCTGTTTAGCTCGCCTCGACCAGGCTCGACTCCTCGACCCCGGGCGTCGCCATCTGGATCTCGGGGCGCTGCTCTTCGGTGTGGTTGGTCCAGCTGAGGCCGTTCCACCAGCGCAGCTGGGCGAGGGCGAGCGGGTCGCGGTACCAGCCGGCGGGCGCGGATGATCTGTTCTTTGAGGGCATCGGGGAGCTCCTGTGGGAAATTGCCCTACCGCGGAGGGCTGTTCGGGTGCGGTGGATTAAACACAGACCTCCTTAAGGGGGACAGAATAGGCCCCTTTTTGGGGGTGTGGGAAATCCTCGCTCCATGGCCTGTCCATGTGGTCAGCCGAACTTTTCGAAGCGGACATCACATCGATGCACCTGCACGGAGGCAAGATCGACTACCTCGATCTCACTCGCGCCCGACTGGCAGATGTGGACCTGAGATCTTCGACTCTCTCCACCGTGAACTGATTCGGCAGTCCGGGCATGATTCGCCCGTTCAGACCGCGACGAGCGCACGAAAGGGCCCCTGCGGCAGTTCGACCCGCAGGTCGTCGTTCGCGCGCACGATCCCGCCCGTGAGTACGATGCCCATGATGCCGGCTCGTGATTCACGCGTCCCCGATCCGTTCACGCCGAACACCGCCTTCATCAGTCCGGGTGCCAGGCCATTGATCTGGCTGCACGGGCTGCGCTTACCGGTGATCTCGATACTCGCCTCGGCTCCCAGATGCAGGATGCTGCCACTCGGCAGCGACATCAGGTCAAGTCCGCGCGTTGTCACGTTCTCGCCCAGCTCGCCGGGTTCGATCGACCACCGGGCTCGCACGAGGTCGGCATACAGCTCCACGCCGATGAGGTGAACCTGGCAGAGATTGGGCCGCCCGGGATCCTTCTTCACGAGGTACCGGTGCTGCGTCGTCGCACCGCAGTGTGCGTCGCCTTCAATGCCCAGCCCAGCGAGCAGGATGATCTGCTCCACCACGGGTTTGCTGAACTGATGGCTGTCATCTCGGCCGACCGAGACCACGGTTGCATTGGTCATGACGGCATTCTCGCAAACGGCAGCGGTCTTATCCTCGCAAGCGCCACGGGGCTTTGATCGCCGGTCCCAAAAAATACTCGGAAGTCCTAGTAGAAATACTCGGAAGTCCTAGTAAATTGGGATGAATGTACGGAGTAACCGAAGACCAGGCGGCGATTGTGCAGATGGTGCGCCAATTCGCCGCGGAATCGCTCGCGCCACACGCTGCCGAGTGGGATGAGACGCACTATTTTCCGGTCGAGGTGTTGCGTCAGGCCGGCGAGCTCGGCATGGGGGGCATCTACTCGCGTGAGCAATTCGGCGGATCGGGCCTCAGCCGCGCCGATTCGGTGCTCATCTTTGAAGAGCTGGCAAAGGGCGACACGACGATCGCGGCCTATATCTCGATCCACAACATGGTCACCTGGATGATCGACAGCTTCGGCACGGACGAGCAGTGCGAAAAGTGGATTCCGCAGCTCGCCACGATGGAAGCGCTCGGAAGCTACTGCCTTACCGAACCCGGAGCGGGATCAGATGCCGCCGCTCTCACCACCCGGGCGGTGCGCGACGGCGACGACTACCTGATCGACGGCGTGAAACAGTTCATTTCCGGAGCGGGATCCTCGGCGCTCTACATCGTGATGGCGCGCACGGCCGACACTGGCAGCCACGGGATCAGCGCCATCGTCGTGCCTGACGGCACCCCGGGGTTGAGTTTCGGACCGCTCGAGAAGAAGATGGGGTGGCATGCGCAACCGACCCGCCAAGTCTTCTTCGATGGGGTGCGTGTGCCCGTCGACAACCGTCTCGGCAAGGAGGGTGACGGGTTCACAATCGCGATGAGCGGACTGAACGGTGGCCGAATCAACATGGGTGCCTGCTCCCTCGGCGGGGGGCAGGCGGCGCTGGATATGTCGGTCAAATACCTCAAAAGTCGCACCGCATTCGGTGGACCCCTGATCAATCAGCAGGCACTGCTGTTTCAACTCGCGGATATGGACACGGAACTCGAGACGGCCCGCACCCTCCTGGCGCGAGCAGCGGATGCGCTCGACCGCGGCGATGCCGATCTGGTGCGCCTCTGTGCGATGGCGAAGCGGGTCGCCACCGACGCGGGCTTCAACGTCGCCAACTCGGCCATCCAGTTGCATGGCGGTTACGGCTATCTGGCGGAGTACGGCCTGGAACGCATCGTGCGCGACCTGCGAGTGCACCAGATCCTCGAGGGGACCAACGAGATCATGCGTCTCATCATCGGCCGAAGCCTGGCGGACGCCTGATGGCCGCAATGGATGACGTTACCCACCCCGTCGTGAACTCGGGCGAGGTGCTGGTGGACCGCCGGGGCCAACTCGGCCACATCGTGCTCAACCGGCCGAAGGCGATCAATGCCCTCACCCACGCGATGGTGCGCACCATCGCGGCAACTCTCGACGAGTGGGAGAAGGACGACTCGGTAGCGACGGTTCTCATCACGGGCGCCGGGGAACGCGGGCTGTGCGCCGGCGGGGACATAGTGGCGATTTACACGGATGCGAAAGCCGGTGGTGACAACTCCGCTGGGTTCTGGGCAGATGAGTACGCGCTGAACGCGCACATCGCCCGATATTCCAAGCCCTACGTCGCCTTCATGGATGGCGTCGTGCTCGGCGGTGGAGTCGGAATCTCTGCACACGGGTCGGTGCGCATCGTCACCGAGCGCACCAGGGTCGGCATGCCGGAGACCGGCATCGGATTCGTCCCGGATGTCGGGGGCACCTTTCTGCTGTCGCGCGCGCCCGGTGAACTCGGCACACACCTCGCACTCACCGCTGGCGCGGTGACCGGGTCCGACGCGATCGCCATCGGGCTTGCCGACCATTTCGTGCCGAGCGATGCTCTCGCGTCCCTCGCAGTCGCGCTGGAAACCCAGCCCGCTGCGGATGCGGTCGCCGCCTTCGCGTCGGCTCCGCCCGCATCCGCTCTGCTCGATCAGCGGCACTGGATCGATGCCTGTTATGCCCCAGCTGACGCAAGCCAGATCGTGGCCCGGCTTGCGGCCTGTCCGGACGAGGCCGCCAGAGACGCCGCAGCCACCATCCTCACCAAGTCACCGACGGCGGTCAGCGTCACTCTCGAGTCGCTGCGCCGTGCGCGGGTGTTGGCAAGCCTCGAAGAGGTGCTCGACCAGGAGTACCGAGTCTCTCTGCATCTGGTCGCGGGAACTGAGCTCGTGGAGGGCGTGCGCGCCCAGGTGATCGACAAAGACCGCACTCCGCACTGGATGCCAGCAACCCTCGGTGAAGTGACCGGGCCCGACATCGAGGCGTACTTCGAGGGCCTCGGACCGCGTGAACTCGGCCTGTCACCGACGACGGGTGCCACAGACAGGAGAACGTCATGACCAGAATCGCTTTTCTCGGACTCGGCAACATGGGTGGACCGATGGCTGCGAATCTCGTGACGGGCGGCCACTCGGTGGTGGGCTTCGACCCGGTGTCCGCAGCCCTCGAGCATGCGCGGGCAGCTGGCGTGACCGTCGTGTCGGATGCGAATGCAGCGGTGCACGATGCCGACATCGTCATCACGATGTTCCCGAGTGGAAAACACGTGATCGACGCGTACGCCGGTGGGCTCCTCGCCGCGGCAGCTCCCGGCACCCTCTTCATCGACTCGTCCACAATCGATGTCGAGGATGCCCGCACCGCGCATGCGCTCGCCGTGGCAGCAGGGCACCACAGCATGGATGCCCCGGTCTCGGGTGGAGTCGGAGGGGCAACCGCCGGCACGCTCACTTTCATGGTGGGTGCCGACGAGGAAGATTTCGTCGCGGCCGGGCCGATTCTCTCCGTGATGGGCGGCCGGATCGTGCACTGCGGTGACTCGGGAGCCGGTCAGGCCGCGAAGATCTGCAACAACCTGATTCTCGGCATCTCGATGATTGCCGTGAGCGAGGCATTCGTACTCGGCGAGAAGCTCGGCCTCTCGAACCAGGCGCTCTTCGATGTCGCATCAACGGCATCCGGCCAATGCTGGGCACTCACCACAAATTGTCCGGTGCCGGGCCCGGTGCCGGCCAGCCCGGCCAATCGCGACTATCAGCCTGGCTTTGCGGGTGCCCTGATGGCAAAAGACCTGGGGCTTGCGCTCGGTGCGCTGGAGTCGACCGGCACTGCCGCCGAGCTCGGGCCGCTCGCGGCATCCATCTATCGGCGATTCGCGGATGAGGGCGGGGCCGGCCTCGACTTCTCCGCCATCATTAACACCATCCGTGACAATTCGAAGGGCACAGCAGCATGACCGACTACGAGAACATCCTGCTTGAACGCCGCGGACGCGTCGGACTCATCACGCTCAACCGGCCTGCGGCCCTCAATGCGCTGAATCTCGCCCTGATGAATGATGTGGTGGCGGCCGCGACCGAGCTCGATGCCGATCCCGGAATCGGCGCCATCGTGCTCACCGGGTCGCCGCGTGCCTTCGCGGCCGGGGCGGATATCAAGGAGATGTCGACTCCGAGCTACATGGATGTATACCTCGCCGACTGGTTTTCCGGCTGGGACCGTCTCGCCGCGGTGCGCACTCCGCTCATCGCCGCAGTTTCCGGCTATGCACTCGGTGGCGGGTGTGAACTCGCCATGATGTGTGACTTCATCATCGCCTCCGACACCGCCAAGTTCGGGCAGCCGGAGATCACGCTCGGGGTGATTCCGGGCATCGGCGGCTCTCAGCGGCTGACTCGGGCTGTCGGCAAGGCCAAGGCGATGGAACTGATCCTCACCGGGCGCATGATGGATGCAATCGAAGCCGAACGAGCCGGGCTTGTGGCACGGATAGTGCCAGCCGACGGACTGCTTGACGATGCGCTCAGCACCGCAACGACGATCGCCGCGATGTCCCTCCCCATCGCGATGCTTGCCAAAGAGGTGGTGAACGCGGCCTTTGAGACCACACTGGATGCGGGAATGCGTTTCGAACGTCGTGTCTTCCACTCCGTTTTCGCTACCGACGATCAGAAGGAGGGGATGTGCGCCTTCATCGAGAAGCGCTCCCCGACTTTCACGAACCGCTAACGCTCTCACCGCTGACGACAAGAAGGAACCGACGCATGACCAACACCAGTATTCTCGACGGCGCCATCGATACCTTCGCAACGACGCAGGGGCCTGACCAGCCGATGTGGATCGCCGGGGAGAAGGTGGAGTCGTCGACGGGGGAGTGGCGCGATGTCTCAAATCCGGCGCACCGCGGAAGAGTCATCTGCCGGGTTCCGGCGGCGGGGGTCGAGGATGTTGACCGTGCAGTCGCGGCAGCCCGTGCGGCATTCCCGGCCTGGCGTGCCCGCCACTTCACCGAGCGAGCTCGTGCACTCGCGCTTATCGCCGACGAGATCGAGGCGCGGGCGGAGGACTTTGCCCGGCTCACGGCACTGGACACGGGAAATGCGGTCCGCACCCAGGCGCGACCCGAAGTGACAACTCTCGTCGCACTGTTTCGTTACTTTTCGGGCATCGCAGGTGAAGTGAAGGGCACAACACTTCCGGCCGGCGACAACCAGTTGCAATACACCCGCCTCGAACCGCTCGGCGTCGTCGCGTGTATCCTGCCCTGGAACTCGCCGCTGATGATCGCGGGGTTCAAGGTGCCGGCGGCGCTCGCCGCGGGCAACACGGTGATCCTCAAGGCTGCGGATGACGCCCCACTGACAATCCTGCTGCTCGCGGAGGTCTGCAACCGCCATCTGCCCGCTGGCGTCGTCAACGCCCTGACGGGGCGCGGCAGCCTCATCGGTTCGGCTCTGACGACGCATCCCGGAGTCGACAAGGTCTCCTTCACCGGCTCCACCGAGGTCGGTCGCGGTGTCGGCCGCGATGCCAGTGAACGCCTCGCCCATGTGTCGCTCGAGTTGGGGGGCAAGAACCCCTCGATCGTGTTCCCCGACGCCGCCGGGTCTGCCGAAGATACCGACGAACTCATCAATGGACTCCTTCTCGCCTCACGCTTCACCCGCCAGGGGCAGAGCTGCACGGCCGGATCCCGCCTCTTCCTGCACGAGGACATCTACGACGAGGTTCTGGATCGTCTGGTCGGACGGCTCGGCGCGCTCACGGTGGGGGACCCTCTCGACGAGGCATCCGATATGGGCGCGATCATCAACGGCAAGCAGCACGCATCGATCGATGACTACCTCGCTGACGGTCGCTCGAACACCGCGATGACCGTAGCGCTCGGTGGCTCCGCGCCAACGGAGGGTGCGCTCACCGAGGGTTTCTACCACCTGCCCACGGTGTTTGCCGGTGCCCGTAACGACTTTCGCCTTGCCCAGGAGGAGATCTTCGGGCCCGTTCTCGTTGCAATCCCGTGGCGCGAGGTCGATGACGTGGTCGCGATGGCGAACGACTCGAGTTACGGGCTCGCGGCTTTCCTCTGGGGGCGCAACCTCGATACGGTGCTCACCACCGCTCATCGCATAGATGCGGGCTGGGTGCAGGTGAACCAGGGCGGTGGACAGGTGGTCGGACAGTCCTACGGCGGCTACAAGCAGAGCGGGATCGGGCGTGAAGTCTCGCTCGAAGGCATGCTCGCCGGATTCACCCAGACCAAGCAGATCAACGTGCGGCTCAAGGGATGAGCACCTCCCTGCCGCTCGACGGCATCACAGTGCTCGACCTCACCCGCGCACTGGCGGGCCCGTATGCGACCGCACTGCTGTCGGATATGGGAGCAACAATCACTAAGGTCGAGAGCATAAAGGGCGGGGATTCCACGCGTGGTTGGCCCCCATTCGAAAACGAGCACAGCCTCTACTTCGACTCGGTAAACCGCGGCAAATCCTCTGTCGCTCTCGACTTTTACACCCCGGAGGGGAAAGCGCTCCTTCGTCGGATGGCACTCGCTTCCGACGTGGTCATCGAGAACTTTCGTCCCGGTGTGATGGCCGAGATGGGGTTGGATGCCGCGGGCCTCCGTGCCGAGAAACCCGAGCTGATCATCGCCTCGGTCAGCGGCTTCGGCAGCACCGGTCCGCTCAGCCAGACGGCAGGCCTCGACCAGGTGGCGCAGGCGATGTCGGGTCTCATGTCGGTGACCGGCAAGAATGCCAGCGAGCTCTACCGGGTGGGCATCCCGATCATCGACATCTACGCCGGTGTCTTCACGGCCTTCGGAATTGTCGCAGCGCTCGTCGGTCGGCAACGCACCGGCAGCGGCCTCGAGGTGTCGACATCCCTCCTCGAGGCGGCGATCGCGATCTCCGCCTTCCAGGGCCAGCGCTATCTCAGCACCGGAGTCGTGCCCGAACCGCAGGGCAACAATCACCCCGTGCTTGCTCCCTATGGCATGTTCGCGACGGCAGACATTCCGATCATCATCGCCGTCGGCAGTGACAAGCAGTGGCGCGACCTGTGCGCGCTGGTCGGTGACCCGCAACTCGCCTCTGAGGCGCCCTACGCCACGGGATCGCTGCGACTTACCAACCGCGATGCGCTCACCGCCAGGCTCGAGCGCGCCCTCGCCGGGCGCCCAGGGCTCGAGTGGGTCGAGGCGCTCCGCAACGCGCGCATCCCCACCGGCCCGATCTACAACTACCGGCAGGTCTTCGAAGACCCGCAGGTGCAGCACCTCGACATGGTGCAGCATCTCACTCGGGCTGACGGCACGGACCTCCCGCTGCTGCGCGGGCCGATCTCGATTGACGGCACGGCTTTGCGCATCCGTAAGGCCCCGCCAGCGCTCGGGGAAGACACCGTGGCGGTGCTTGCAGCGCTGGGCCTGACCGACGACCAGGTAGCGGGACTCCTCGCGGCCGGTATCGTCAAGACAGCCTCCTGACATGCACAAAATTACCCAGGAACTCCCGGAGGAATCCTGACATGCCCGGACTGACAATCGAGCGGCGCGGGGCCGTCGCCATTTTGGTGATCGAGAACGGGGGCAGGCGCAACTGCCTCACGGCCGAGATGTGGCAGCAGCTCGGGCCGATCCTCGACTCCCTCGAAGCGGACGAGACGGTCATGGTGCTGGTCGTGACTGGAGCAGGAGATGATTTCTCGGCTGGCGCGGATATTCGTGACCTCGACCGGATTCTGAACGCGCCAACCGGAGCGGAGGGTGGCTGGATCACCGCAGCGGAGAATGCGCTCGCTTGTTTCAGCAAACCCACGATTGCGGCGATCGACGGCTATTGCGTCGGCGGAGGCTGGGAACTTGCGGGGGCCTGTGACATCCGAATCGCCGCGTCTCGTGCCGTATTCGGAGTGACGCCGAGCCGGATCGGCATCGTCTATCCGCTTTCCGGCATCACCAGGCTTGTAGCGATCGCAGGACCAGCAGTGGCCAAGCTCCTTTTATTCAGCGGTGACCTGGTGAGCGCGTCCGAAGCCCAGGGGTTCGGGATGGTGTCGTCAGTGGTCGAGGCGGATGCCGTTTTGCCGGAGGCGCTTGCCCTCGCGGTTCACCTCGCGAGCCGATCGCAGCTGTCGATTCGCGCCATGAAGGAAATCGTGGATGCCATCGTGAGCGGTGATGATGCCGAGGCGATCGCCGCACGGTGGCAGACAGAGGTGGCTGTGAGCGATGAGCCGGCAATCGGGGCTGCCGCTTTCGTTGACAAGAAGCGGCCGGAGTTCACCTGGAGAGTTCCCTTCCCTCGCGACTGAATCGTGCTCGACGCGGTGTGTTGAATCGAGAGTGGACTGTGACCGTGCCATACGGGATGCCACCTCTCATTTCGGCAAACTGTCAGTCCTGGGGAATAGCTTTGGGGTTAGCTTCGCCGTAGCTGTGCCACTAATCACGTCTCTAAGAAAAAGGTTATCGACTGTGCCTCGCAACATCGTCAAGTGGCTTCCGGCCATCATCGTCCCTGCGATTGTGGTTGCGGGGGTCGTCGTGCTCCCGCTGCAGGCGGGAGCGGCTGCTCCACTACCGGAACGCTCGGCGAAGCAGATCGTCCTGATGGTGGCGAATAGCGCTGGCACCGACTTCTCCGGCACCGTGCAGTCGGACTCGGACCTGGGATTGCCAGCGTTGAGTCTGAGCACCGGGATGTCGCAGTCGATGATCGATTCGATGTCGGCATCTGTGCCGAAGGGTATGGAGGACTTCGTGCCGAAGGGGGCCTCGAGCAGTGCCCTGACCAGTGCGCTCGGCCTGCTCAGCGGATCGCACACCGCGCGGGTGTTTGTCGACAGCTCTAAAACACCCGGCGATGCGCAGAAGGTGCGCATCCAGATCGAAGACAAGCTCGCCGAGCGCAACGTGGTGAGCGACGGAACGGATGCCTGGTCCTACGACTCGCAGACCAACACCGCCACCCACGTGGCGATTCCCAGCGATGCGTTACCGGCCATGTCGAAGAAGCTCGCCGGTCTCGACGCGGCACTCGGAGTGAACCTCTCCGACCCGTCCGAGCTGGCGAAGGAGGTGCTCGATCGCGCCGGGCGCACCACCACGGTCAGTGTCGGTGCAGACAGCACGGTCGCTGGGCGCAGCGCGTACGAGCTAATACTTACTCCGAAGTCGACAACGACTCTCGTGACGTCCGTGTCGATCAAGGTCGACTCGGAAACCGGGCTCCCGCTGCGGGTCACCGTGTTGGCGTCAGGCCAGAAGAATCCCGCCATCCAGGTCGGCTTCAGCGCGGTGGATTTCGCCACCCCTGATGCCGGTCTGTTCCGTTTCACCCCGCCGGTCGGCGCAACGGTCGTCGAGCAAAAGCTGCCGCAGGATTCGGCTTCCGGCTCGAATACGACCCTCAGCTCCCTGAGCGCGAGCATCCCGACCATCACCGGAACGGGCTGGGATTCGATAGCCGAAATCGCCTCGATATCCGTGCCGAAGGAACTCGCTGACAATGCTCTGGTCGCCCAGATCGCCACGAAGGTTGACGGCGGTCGCGCACTGTCGACATCGCTCGTGAATGTTTTCCTCGCAACCGATGGCCGTGTCTTCATCGGATCGGTGCCGCTGGCACAGCTCCAAACCGCCGCAAAGTGACGAATGACGCTTCCGGTCTCGCGATCGAGAGCGACGCGCTAACCAAGCAGTTCGGGCGGCAGACCGCCGTCAACGCCATCGATCTTGCTGTGCCGCAGGGGTCTGTCTTTGGATTCCTCGGCCCCAATGGATCGGGCAAGACCACGAGCATTCGCATGCTTCTCGGTCTGGTGCAGCCCACCAGCGGAACTGTGCGCGTGCTCGGTGAGCGGATGCCCGACCGCCTTCACACGGTACTGCCGCGTGTCGGCGCGCTGGTCGAGGGGCCAGCCTTTTACCCCTACCTGTCCGGAGTGGACAATCTGCGGCGTTACGACTCCGCCGACCGCTTTGCCTCGTCCCGCAGCCGTGCCGCGCGCATCGACTCCGCGCTCGAACGGGTGGGGTTGAGCAATGCCGCTCATAAACGCGTGCACGCGTACTCGCTCGGCATGAAGCAGCGCCTTGGCCTGGCGAACGCGCTCTTGCGTCCGCGGGAGCTCCTGGTGCTCGATGAGCCGACCAACGGGCTCGATCCGCAGGGAACCCGTGAAGTGCGCAATCTGGTTGGCGGGCTTGCTGCGGAGGGCATCACGGTGTTCGTGTCGAGCCATCTCCTCAGCGAGGTGGCCCAGATGTGCACTCACGCGGCCGTCATGAGCGCTGGCAACATTGTCGCGCAGGGCACTCTGGCGGAGCTTCGCGGCGTCGATACCGATCGCGTGCGGGTGTTGACGGAAGATGTCGAGGTTGCTGTCCAGACCCTGGCACGACTTGGACTCTCGCCGCAGAAATCTGACGCCGGGCCAACGGCAGCGTGGGTCACGGCCGCGGTACTCGACAAGACGGTGGCACCGGAGGCTCTGTCCGGTGCGCTCATGGAAGCCGGAGTGCGGATCCGTGCGTTCTCGGTGGATGAACCCAGCCTCGAAGAACGCTTCGTCGCCCTGACGGGAGAGGGTTTCGATGTCGTCCAGTAGTGAGATGACGAATGCCCGGCCCGTGCCGGATCGTCGCAGCGTGGGCTGGGACCTTCTGGGGTCCGAGCTGTCTGTGCTGTTTCGGCGTCGGCGCACCTGGGCGATGCTTGGGGCCGTAGCGCTGATCCCGATCCTGCTCGCGATCGCAGTTCGGCTGTCGACCACCACCCTCGCTGCGGGGGAGGGCCCCCCGTTTCTTTCCCGGGTGACTCAGAACGGGCTGTTCGTCGGATTCACCAGCATGGTGGTGGCGATACCGCTGTTTCTCCCGCTCACGATCGGAGTCGTTGCCGGAGACACCATCGCGGGCGAAGCGGGGCAGGGAACGCTGCGCTACCTGCTTGTTGCGCCCGCCGGTCGCGTGCGACTGCTTCTGGTGAAGTACGCCGGTGTTGCCGCGTTTTGCTTCGCTGCCACAATTATCCTCACCATCGCCGGGCTCCTCATCGGCGCTGTGCTATTTCCAATTGGTCCGGTGACGCTGCTGTCGGGCGATGTGATCAGCATTCCGGATGCGCTCCTGCGCTCGCTGTTGGTCGCGGCCTACGTCTCGCTGTCGCTGCTGGGGCTCGCGGCAATCGGGCTGTTCATTTCGACGCTCACCGATGTGCCTGTCGGAGCGATGGCGGCAACCGTCGTGGTGTCCGTGACCGCCCAGATTCTCGACATCCTTCCGCAGCTCGCGTGGCTGCATCCCTGGTTGTTCTCTCACTACTGGCTCGGGTTCGCGGATCTGCTGCGGCAGCCGCTCGACTGGACAGCCTTCGGCACGAATGCCGTCGTTCAGCTCTGCTACATCCTGATCTTTGGCGCGCTCGCGTACAGCCGGTTCGCGACCAAGAACATCCAGTCCTGAAAATGCCGGCGTCTGCCACATGATCACCACCTCATGACGAGGCTCGGCCTCCGCGGTGTCTCCGGTCTCTCCGGGGCACTGCTTGTGGCACAGGCCGTCGTGATCGCTGTCATCGTCGCTGGGTCGCGGACGCAGGTGCTCCTGCCTGTTTCCCTTCACTCGAATGGCGATGTCGGCATGACTCTGCTCGGGCGACTCGACCTTGGTGTGGCGGTCATCGTGCTGTGCGCTTTCGTGGGGCTGGCGCGGCTGGTAGTGATAGTGCCGCCTCTCTTTTCTCACTACTCTTCCGGCGCGCAGGGCAACCGGCACACGGCACGTTGGATCGAGTTCGCCTTCAGCTCATCGATCGTCATCTTTCTCATCGCGCGGTTGAACGGTGTCAGCGATATTGGAACGCTCGTGCTCAGTTATGCGATCACCAGCGGGATGACTCTTTTCACGGTGCTCCAGGAGCGTTCTCCCCGAGGAAAAGGAGAGCGGATGCTGCCGCTCTGGTTTGGTGCGGCGATTGGCATCGTGCCCTGGGGGGTAATCGCGTTCCACCAGGTAGCCGCGCTGCTGTCGAGTAATCCGCCATCGGTGCTGCTGCGTGTCATTACCCTGACGACGCTCGCGTTCTCCTTCGCCTTCTTCCTGAGCCACTGGCGGGAGCAACGTCAGGCCAGCACTGCACAGGACAGCACTGCACAGACCAGCACTGCACAGACCGGGCCGGGCGGAGAACGGAGTCACATAGTGCTGAGCCTGGCGAGCACATCCGTGTTCGCGTGGCTCGTGGTGATCGGCGTTATCGGAGTAGGGAATATCACGTTCTGAGTACCGCGCGTCACGCACCCAGAGCGGCGCCGGCAGCGGCACCTGACTATCCCTCGATACCCCTCTGGGGGGTGCGAGACTTTATAGTGAACTCGTGATCAGCGTGACGGACATGCCCGGATTCGCCGCCATCCGACGCCGTTTTCTTGGCTGGGGACGGCGGATTCGGCAGGCGGCGAAGACCGAAGTGTACGCATTCTGGCGACGTCGCGCGGTGCGTCCCACCGTGGTTATGTACGAGTCCTTCGCCGGTAACGGTGTGCTGTGTAATCCAGAGGCGATCTTCAGGGCGCTGCTCGCTGATCCCGAGTTTGCCGGATTCACCCATGTCTGGGTGCTGGCGAGCGCACGCGAGAATCCCACCGTCGTGCGCGAATTCGCACGATCGCGGTCGGTGCGGTTCGTGCGGCCCGCATCCTTCGCCTACTTTCGCGCGCTTGCAACATCGGGCTTTCTGGTGAACAACGGCACATTTCCGACCGAGTTCGGCAAAAGAGCTGCGCAGGTGTACCTGAATACCTGGCACGGCACCCCACTCAAGCGGATGGGCTTCGACATCGGTGATCCGGCCACCCGGGTGGCCAACGTGATCCGCAACCTGCTCTCCGCCGACTTCCTGCTCTCCGCAAGCCCATTCATGACCGAGCATCTCTACGAGAAGGCTCACCGGATGGGTCAGATCTATCGCGGGAAGATCATCGAGGAGGGCTATCCGCGTATCGATCGTCAATTTATGGATGCATCACGCGTCGCTGCGGTCCGCGCCCGAATCGAAGCGGGCGGGGTGGCTCTCGATGGACGCAAGATCATTCTTTATGCGCCCACCTGGAAGGGGACCTCGTTCTTAAACCCGGGGGACGACATCAGCGCCCTGGTGTCCAGGGTCGAGCAGCTCGAATCCCTGATCGATACGAGTAAGTATGTGGTGCTCCTGAAGACGCACCAGGTGGTGCACCGCTTCGCCTCACGCATATCGGGACTTCGTGGGCGCTTGATCGCCGACGAGATTCCTTCCAACCTGATCCTCGGCGTCACCGATGTGCTGATCACCGACTATTCGAGCATTTTCTTCGACTTCCTTGCCACCGATCGTCCGATCTTCTTTCTCACCCCGGACCTTGCGGACTACAGCGGATACCGTGGCCTGTACATCGAGCCGAATGACTGGCCGGGGCCCGTTGTCGATACTGTCGGCGCGCTCGCGGAGGCGGTGAATGATTTCGACCGGTTCGGTGTCGACAGCCGGGTGGCCGCGAAATACCGGGCGATGCAGTCCCGGTTCGTTGCGCGGGAAGACGGCAATGCCACGCGGAGAATCGTGGATATCGTGTTTCGGGCACGACCGGACGGGTATGCCATCGCGCCTGCGCTGGACGACGGGCGCACGACCATCCTCATCGCTGCTGGCAGCATGAGGCCCGGAGAAACCACCTCGGCACTCGTGGCCCTTCTCGACGCGATCGACCACACCCGATTCGACGTGTCGGTGATTTTTCCCTCGACGCGCACCCGACCGGTGCTCGACCAGCAACAACTGCTGAACCCGCAGGTGCGCCAGTTTGCCCGCGTCGGTGGCATGAATGGCTCCAAATTCAGCCTGGCCCGATTGCGTTCGACCCGATCCGCTTGGATCGGTTCGGCGTCCGGTTCGGCGTCTCTCTCGGCTCGCAATTCGGCGCTCTGGCGGGACGAGTGGGATCGGTGTTTCGGCTCCGCCGTATTTGACTTTGCACTGGATTTTGGGGGTATGAGCGCGTTCTGGGAGAACCTGATACTGCAGTCGCCCGGATCAGAACGCTCGATCTGGCTGCGCGACACTCAGGTGACGGCGCAGGCGACCACGCAGTCGGCGCCGGTCGCCGGACAGTCCCCGCGGGCGGACAAGCTCGCGAAGATAGTTGCCCGCTACCACGGCTATGATCACCTGGTCTCAGCCTCAGCCTCAGTGTCAGCTTCAGCCTCAGTGTCAGCTTCAGCCTCAGCCTCGCCGACTCTAGATTTGAACACTTCGACCTCACTGGCGGCTGAGGCGGCACCGCAGAAGTTTGCGGTGGCGGAATCGCTTATCGGGGGCCGGAGTATTTTGGCGCGCGCCGCGCTGCCGCTCGAACTCGGTGATGCCGACTTCGCGGTCCCCGATTGGCTGACTCCGGGCGGTAGCGCGGAGGAGACCAGGATTTTCGCGTCCTTCGGCAGGCTGTCGGTCGAGAATGATCCATCCCGACTGATTCGCGCGTTCGCCCTGGTGTGCGCTGCCGAGCCCGGTACGCGACTGATGATGATTGGGCACGGCCCACTTGCCACCTCGCTTGCGGCACAGACCGTTGCCCTCGGTCTCGTCGACGCCGTCTGGCTTGCGGGCTATCAGGCCAACCCGTTCGCACTGATGCTGCGATCAGACTGCTGTGTCTTCGTCGGCCTTGGCGCGCGCGATTCCAGAGCGCTGTTGGAGGCCCGCGTGATGGGACTGCCCAGCGTCATCGTTGGTGATGAAGGTCGAGCGACGGAGCACCTACACGCAGTGATCGAGGTGGCGGCGGATGACCGGACCATCGCCGACGGCATGCTCGAATTTCTTGAAGGCCCACCGGCGGTGTCATCGCTCGATTGGGCAGCGCATGACGACGCGGCGATCACCACGTTTTACCGAGCGATCGGCGCGCTCAGGGGCGAGTAAGTTGCAGCACGATGTTGGAGTGCCCGGGGTACTCGGCGACCACCACGAATCCCTTGGATGCCAACATCGATCGGTTGTAGGTGTCTGCGACTGTGCCAGGCCAGCGCAACTCGACCAACCAGACCGATTTGATCGAGCCGAGTCTCGAGGCGACCGCGGACGGGGGATACACCGAGTCGTGCCAGTTGGCGGTGTCGTACCACGGTGTTTTGAGCGCGATGTCAGTCAGCCCATCGAAGGATGCCGGGTAGGTTCGCATCGCCAGTCGGGGTGCGCGGGATGGCCGGGTTCCCTCATCGAAGAGGATGCCCTGCCCGGGTTGCGAGTGGGCGCCGATCGTGTCGGCGACCTGTGCCCAGTCGCTCTCGTTCTTGGCGAACGGTGTGCGCTGACTGAAATAACTGGTTGACGAGGCGGCGACCACGGCCACCAGCATCGCGATGGCCACAATGCGGGGGCGAATCCGTGCTAGTAGCCATCCGATCAGAAGCGCAGCGGCTGGCACAGCAAATGACAGATAGCGCGAGGAATAGACCGCGTGCACCGAATTGACGGCGAGCAGTATTGCTGGGGGGCCGAGGAGCCAGGTGGCGGCAAACGGCACCAATCCTGGGGTGCGGATATCGCCGTTATCCGCCGAAATGAGCCCGGTGGTCACGCGACGTGCCCGATACCACGCGATCGCCCAGACCGCGATTGCGGTGATGATGAGCGCCCAGGCGATCAGAGCAAGCAGATCGTTTCCGAACCACTGGGTCACGACGAGGGTTCGGATGTTGGTCGCATCGCGGTTTGCGAGGAACGCGATCTGACCGCTCTCGCTGATCCCGAACCCGATGACCGGACCGGCGAGGACCACACCAGCGAGTGTCGCCTTCATCCAGGATCGCCGCGCGGCACGACGCCGATCGCGCAGAACCACTACAGCATGTGGCACGACGATCAGGAGGCTGAAAAGGAAGAGATATCCGCAGGCGGCGAGACCGATCGCGTACAGCACCCACAGGCGCCTCTTCGGCCGGTCGAGGCCGACAATATGAACGAGCAGGATCGTCAGCCAGACAACACCGGCTGCACTCATCGCGTAGCCGCGGGCCTCCTCGCCCATAAAAGTCATGCGAGGCAGGACTACGGCGACAATTCCGGCGAGAATGCCGACCCGAATACCCGCGAGACACGTGCCGAGCAGAACAATCCCCGCCACCGCTATGCCAATGGCGATCGCGCTCGGAAACCGCACAGAAAACGGGGATGCACCGAAGATCTCTACCCAGAAGTGCAGGAACAGGTAGTAGGTGCCGTGTACGGCATCCACGTTGGCGAGCATTCGAAGGAGCGAGGGGAGGGAGCGTTGTGCGGACAACACGCTGGCCGCCTCATCTCCCCACAGCGACGGAATCCAGGACCCGGCAGCAGAGACCGCGGTGGCGAGCACCCCGAGCAGCAGTGCCCAGCGGGCCACAACGGTCGGCCGCCAGGGCGCGGACCGCGAGATGACCGCCGAGTTGCGACCGTGGAGCTCAGTACCGAGCGGCACGCGGGTATCTCCGTTTCGTCGTGGGTTTCGTCGTGGGTTTCGTTGTGGGTTGTGTTGTGGCGGCATTTTGCTCAAGGCAAAAGCGCCTCAAGGATACTCTTCGGAATCTGGAGGGTGCCTGCGTCAGATCGTCAAGAGGTTTCTTTTAGCCCAATGAATTATTATTGGCTCGCCTGCCGTGCGGCTGGTTCGAGTGAGGAAGCGCAATGAAACGAATATTCCGTCGGGTGCGGAAGCTGCTCAGGCAGGTGGCCAGGGCGGGCCGTGCCGAGCTTCGAGCGTTCGCACAACGGGGCCGTGTGCGCCGCGGTGTGGTGCTCTACGAGTCCTTCGCGGGCAACGGAGTGCTGTGCAACCCCGAGGCGATTTTTCGCGAAGTGCTCCGCTCACCAGACCTTGCCGAGATTCGCCACATCTGGGTACTCAACACTCTTCACGAGCATCCAGAGATCCAGGCGGAGTTCGCGACCGACCGTCGCGTTGGTTTTGTGCAGCGTCATTCGCTCGCTTATTTTCGCGCTCTTGCCACGAGCCATTATTTGATCAACAACGCCACGTTTCCTGCCCAATTCAGCAAACGGTCCGGGCAGGTTTACCTGAATACCTGGCACGGCACCCCTCTGAAACGCATGGGTTACGACATGCCAAACGGTGCCATGGACTCGGCGAACACCCTGCGCAACTTCACCGCCGCAGACTTTCTCCTCTCCCAGAACTCCTTCATGACCACGCAGATGTACGAGACGGCCTACAAATTGCGCGGCGCTTTTCGTGGGCTGGTTATCGAAGAGGGGTATCCCCGGGTCGACCGGCAGTTTCTCAGCCCGGCCGAATCGGCAGAGGTTCGATCACGACTGATGGGTGACGGCATTGATGTGGGGGATCGCTCGGTGATCCTGTTCGCCCCGACCTGGAAGGGCACGAGTTTCAGTTCCCCGGCCGACGATGCCAGTGAGCTCTTCGGGCTGGTGCAAGAGATTCAGGAGCAGGTGGGGCCGCAATTTTTGGTGCTGCTCAAGACCCACCAGGTCGTTCACCGATTCGCAGCGGACCGACCCGAGTTTCGCAAGATCCTCGTTTCGAACGACCTGCCAACCAACCTGATGCTCGGAATCACTGACGTGCTGGTCACCGATTACTCGTCAATATTCTTCGACTTTTTACCCCTCAACCGTGCACTCATCTTCTTCACGCCCGACGATCTGGACTATTCCGCGTCCCGCGGCCTCTACTTCCCGCTCGAAGACCTTCCCGGGCCGGTGGCGCGCACGGTCTCCGAGCTGGGGGATGCCATCCGCTCGCTCACATCGGCGGAGGGTGGATCGAGATTCAGCGTGCGTGCCGCCGATTGGCGGGACCGCTTTGCGCCAGCCGACGACGGTGGAGCCGCCCGTCGCGTCGTTGACGTTGTATTTCGAGGGCTCATCGATGGTGCTCGAACACAGTCCATCGCAGAGGACCCCCGCACGTCGATTCTGCTCAGCCTCGGGGGGATGCGTTCTAACGGCATTACCAACTCGGCACTGAATCTGCTTGGCGCGATCGACCACACCGCCTACGACGTTTCCGTGGCGTTCAACCGTCCCCGTAGCGCCCAGCAACGCTCGAACCAGCAGCGGATCCCGCCCGAGGTGCGACAGTTCCACCGGGTCGGTGGCATGAATGGCAGCAAGTTCACGCATGTCTTCCGTCGATTGCAAGAGCGCCATCCCGCGCTTCGAAGGCGGCCGCAGACTGCGACTGAGCAACGGATGTGGCGCGCAGAGTGGGCGCGATGCTTCGGCGATGCCCGGTTTGTTTCGGTCGTCGACTTCAGCGGGTACACCGCCTTTTGGGCCTCTCTTCTCTTCCACTCTCCGGACTCTTTTCGTTCGATCTGGCTGCATAACGACCTCTCTCGTGAGACGAGTCGGTTTGTCGGGAGTAGGCGAGCGATGAAGCGCTCGCTTCCGGCGGTATTCAGCCTGTATCAGGACTTCGATTCGCTCGTGTCGGTGTCGGAGAGCCTCAACCGGATCAACTGCGCCGCTCTCGGGCCTCGCTACGGATTGCCCGAAAAATCATTCGTCTTCGCCCGCAACCTCGTGGACGAAACACATGTTCGCGAGGGCCTGCGCGAATCACTGGGGTCGATCGAAGAGTTCGGTGCGAACGGGGCAGGCCCGGGTGACGGTGGCCCCGATGACGGTGGCCTGGATGACGGTGGCCCCGATGAGGCAGGTCCAGACGGAGCTGACACGGTTGTAGACGACACGGTTGTAGACGACACGGTTGTAGACGACGCGAGTTGGATCGCCTCGATGCAGCGCGATGATGAGACGGTGTGGTTCGCCACCGTCGGCAGGTTCTCGCCGGAAAAGAACCAGGCACGACTCATCCGCTCATTCGCTGCGGTGTATCGAGAAAATCCGCGGGTGCGACTGGTCATCGTCGGCCACGGACCGTTGCGAAGCGAACTGCAGCAGCTCATTGACGGCAGCGGACTATCGAACGTCGCCTTCGTTGTCGGGCCATTTCCCAATCCCTTCCCTGTGCTCGCGGCCGCAGACTGTTTCGTGCTGTCCAGTAACTACGAGGGGCAACCGATGGTTCTCATGGAAGCGGCGCTGGCAGGGCTTCCGATCGTGACGGTGGAATTCGATTCGGCGCTCGATGCTCTGCCCGATTCCGGGATCCGAATCGTTCCGCAGACTGACGATGGGCTGGCGGACGGTATGCGCGAATTCCTGCGCGGCGAAGTGCCTGCGGCCTTTCTCGATGGGGTTTCCTATAACCGGGATGCGCTGGCCGAGTTCTATCAAGTGGCGAGCCCGCACGAGACGGTAGGTCGAATCGCGCAGTAGCGTCATCACCGTGCCGTTTCGGTGCCTTCACCGGCCCGGTAACGTGACCGCTCGCGACCGCGGGGCCGGAACGGATCGCGGGGCGCACCAAATGGCTCATCCATCGAATCGAACGTGTCATCGAGGCGGTGGAGCTCATCCATTACCCGAGGCTAATTGCGCGAGTTCTCTTCTACTTCGCGGACGCGCCGGGGTTTGGCTAGTCGCGATGGGACTTGCGCGGAGGGCGATCGGCACGGATCTCGATCAGCTTGCCGCTGATGCGCGTGCCCTTCAGCCTGTCGAGCACGTCACCGGGCAGGTTCGCCGGCAGGTCGACGAGCGAGAAATCGGGCAGGATCTTGATGTGCCCGAAGTCTTCACGACTCAGGCCCCCCTCGTTGGCGATGGCCCCGACGATCTGGCGCGGCTCCACTTTGTGTCGCTTTCCGACCTCGATGCGATAGGTGGACATTGGTCCGGCATTGGGACGACCGCGCCGTTGGGTGCGATCGGCCCGTTCCGGTCGGTCGGTGCGCCCGGGGCGGTCACCCCAGTCGGGACGTTCGGCCCGCTCGACCCTTTCGGGACGCTCGGCCCGCTGTGTGCGCTCGGGGGAGAGCAAAAGCGGGGTCTCACCCTGAGCCACGACCGCGAGGGCGGCGGCGACATCCACTTCGGGCACATCGTGGTGCGCCATGTAGTGGGTGATGATGTCTCGGAAGCCCGCGATCCGATCGCCCTGGCCGAGTGCCTCGGTGATGGCATCGTCAAAGCGTGTCAGCCTGGTGACGTTGACGTCTTCCACACTCGGCAGCTGCATCTGGGTCAGCGGCTGGCGCGTCGCGCGCTCGATTGCGTCGAGGAGCCGACGCTCCCGCGGGGTGACGAAGCTGATGGCGGCGCCGCTGCGTCCGGCGCGTCCGGTGCGTCCGATGCGGTGCACGTACGACTCGGTGTCGATGGGGATGTCGAAGTTGATCACGTGGCTGATGCGCTCCACGTCGAGGCCGCGGGCCGCGACATCCGTGGCCACCAGGATGTCGAGCTTGCCCGACTTCAGCTGGTTGACGGTGCGCTCGCGCTGGGCTTGGGCCACGTCACCGCTGATTGCTGCGGCCGAATATCCGCGGGCCCGCAGCTTCTCGGCGAGCGTCTCGGTTTCGTTCTTGGTGCGGACGAACACGATCATCCCCTCGAAATTCTCGACCTCGAGAATGCGGGTGAGCGCGTCGACTTTTTGCGGATACGACACCATCAGGTAGCGCTGCGTCGTGTTGGCAGAAGTCGTGGTCTTGTTCTCGACCGTGATCTCTTGCGGGTCATGCAGATACTTCTTCGAGATGCGGCGGATCTGCGGGGGCATCGTGGCGGAGAACAGTGCCACCTGCTTGTCGTCGGGAGTGTCGGCGAGGATCGTCTCGACATCCTCGGCAAAGCCCATCTTGAGCATCTCATCGGCCTCGTCGAGCACCAGATACTTCAGTTCGGACAGGTCGAGGGTGCCCTTGGCGAGGTGATCCATGATGCGACCGGGAGTGCCGACGACGATGTGCACACCACGCCGGAGCGCAGAGAGCTGTACGCCGTAGGCCTGGCCGCCGTAGACCGGCAGCACGTGCACGCCGCGCATGCCGGAGGCGTACTGCTCGAAGGCCTCGCACACCTGAAGGGCGAGCTCGCGGGTGGGGGCGAGCACGAGGGCCTGCGGGTTCTTCTGGGCCAGATCCAGGCGGGAGAGGATCGGCAGCGCGAACGCAGCGGTCTTACCCGTTCCCGTCTGAGCGAGCCCAACGACATCCCGACCGGCAAGGAGGGGAGGGATGGTCGCGGCCTGGATGGCCGATGGGGTCTCGTACCCGACATCCTTGAGCGCCTTGAGTACGGCGTCGGTGAGTCCAAGTTGGGCGAAGGTGAGCGTGGCGGGGGCAGTGTCCGCCTCGCTGGGCAGAGTGGTGTCAGCAGACGTCATGCTCTAACGGTAGCGCCTTGACATCAGCGGATCCCGCGAGGTGTTGCCCGCGGATGCTGCGTGCGGTGCGTCTTCCTCGAATCGTCGGAACCTCAGGTGGTGCGGGCAACCCTGCGCTGCACAATGAACCGTGCGCAGAGGGCGAAGGCGAGCGGGCCCACCGTGACAGACCAGAGCACCGAGCCGATGACATCCGTCGGGTAGTGCACGCCATCGACAATCAGTGCCAACCCGACAACAATGGCCACGATTGTTCCGGCAACCAGGGTGAGTGCACGTGCAACGCCCGGCCGGGCGAGCAGCACAAACGCCACCACGACAGCGACAGTGAACACCATGTGCCCGCTGGGGAAGGATGTGTCGACCGGCTGGCGGGCGAAGGGATGCGTCAGCGTGGTCACATCCGGTCGCGCCCGGTGGATGAGAAACTTCATGCCAGCGCTCGGGAGCCAGGTGACGGCGACGACCAAGGCAAACGTGATTGCGACGCGGAATCGGCGTGTGGCGGCGAGGATGATGGCCGCTATTACCGCCGTGATGACCACCGCAGGAACGGGACTCAGCACCGAGTAGATACCGCTGGCAAGGCTGCCGAGCACGCCGGTATGCAGCTCGTTCAGCCCGCTCGAGAGGCTCCGGTCGAAGTCGGAGAGCAGGCCCAACTTGGTGACGCCAAAACCGAGCGCTGCGACCGCAACCACTCCGAGGACGGCGATGACTGCGAGAGTCAGGATGCGTCGGTGAGAAATTGCCGGGGTCTCGTGGGCAGAGGCTCGAGCTTGGTGCCTCGGTGGGTTAGTCACTCGTAGAGTCTCTCACTCGACACATCACTTTTCCGCAAGGCCAATTCGAGGCATCAGCCAGTCGAGTCCGCGCGCGAGCCCCTCGGATCCGGTCGTCCAGTCGTGGCTGCTTGCCTGCACTGAGAGGGTCTGGATCTTCATTCCCGCCTCCCGTGCGGCGGCCGCGATCTGCGTGGCCGCGGGGCCGTAGCGGTGGTCGCTCGCTCCGACCCCAATAAATCCGGAGGTATCGGAATAGGGGGCCATGCGCTGCATGATCGCGATCGGCTGAGCATCGTCGAACGCTGTCGCGTTGCCGTCGAACGCGCGGTTGATGGTCTCGTCCACCGAGTGAAGGCGCGGTCCCAGTTGGCCGGAGATGTCGATGAACGATCGGAACAGGGTCGGATAGCTGGCTGCCAACTGAATCGAGCAGGTGCCACCCTGGGAAAACCCGCCCACTACCCACGCCTGACTTGCGGACTGCACCGGAAGGTGGGAGCGGATCCACGCGGGCACATCTGCTGTGAGGTACGTGTCGCTCCTGCCGAACCGCCCATCGAGACACATCGGATTCTTTGTCGAGAAGCCGAGTTGATCGGGGATCACCACGATCGGCGCAAGGCCATGATTGTGCGCCGCCAGGTTATCGAGGGTCTCAATGATTCGACCGGCCTGAACGACATTTGAGGGAGCGGCTCCGGCTCCCTGCCCGGACATCAGGATGACGACAGGAAGCGCCGGGCCACCCGGCACCAGTGCGGCGGGGGGCAGGTAGACGATCGCCGGTCGAACGGAGAAACCCGATATCGTTCCGGGGATTTCAATCGATCCGAAGCGCCCGCGAACCGGCATGCCCACCGGGGGCTGCCAGGATTCGTAGAGTGCCGGATCCCACGAGACCGGTGTCTTGGCCGGCTGAATGCCCTGCAGTGAGAGGGCCTGCACCTGGGACATGCCGAGCAGCTCCCGAACGGTGTTGAACACACCGGCATCGCGGTTGATCGCGAGGCCTGCGGTCAGGATGAATACGGCGGCGGCGATAACCGCGAGCACCCGACGTCCCCAACCCCCACGAATGAGTGCCACGGCCACGAACCCGAGGCCGGTACTTGCCCCGATGACCCACAGTCGATCGACCACTGACGGTGTGACATCCGCGGCATTCTCGACGCTGCCAAGCCACCACGAAAGCAGCGCGCCGATGATGACCCCGCTGAGCCCGCCGATCGCAAACCCGCGCCGCCAGATCGCAGCGCGCAATGCGGGCCAGAGCACCGCAGTCAGCAGGCCGAAAGCAAGAAGGTAGGCGGGCACCAGCGTCCACACGGACACCAGGGAGAGATCCATCGCCATCACCAATCCGCGTCCAACGCAACCCGCCCAGATTAGCCGCTGAAATCGAGCGTTCCTGGCGGGCTCGCCGGTCTCGGTTCGAGGGGCAAGCGACCCGCGATCCTGCGACTGGATGAGTCGACTGCGCCTAGGCTTATCCGGTCGCCCGACCACGGCGTACCCCCACCGGCTAAGAACAATCAGTGTCGACAGCTCAACCGAAGCGCTTCACCTATGCCGAGAAAATAGAGGCATCAGTGTCGCACCACACCGCGCCGGGCAGTGCGTCCGGTCGCTTCTCGGCCATTCCTTCGGCCATTCCTTCGGTAATTTACGGGGCTGTGGACGCAATCGGCGGGGTGAACCGGTGAGCGCGGCATCCGGCTCAGCATCCGGCTCAGCGGCAGTCGACGCCGAGCGAGGTGGCGCCCAGGGCTCAGTCAACGTCGGCGTACTCATGGTCGCCCTGCTCGCTGCCTGTGTCGCTTTCCAGCTGAACGCAAGCATGTTGAGCCCGGCACTTGTCACGATCCAGAACCAGCTCAACACCAGCGCCGCCGCTGTCGCTCAGACCCAGACCGTCTTCTTCACTGCTGCCGGTGTGTTTTCCCTTTTTCTGCCCCGACTCGGCGACATCATCGGACGAAAGCGCGTTCTCGGCGGGATGCTCATGCTGATGACAATCGGGTGCATCGTCTCCGCCCTCGCGACCACCATCGACATCCTGCTGGTCGGTCGAATAATCCAGGGTGTCTCCGGGCCGGTGGTTCCACTCTGCCTGATCATGTTGCGCGCCGAGGTGCGCGAACCGGGGCGCTACGGAACGCTCATGGGGGTACTCACCGCCTTCAACGGCGGCGTTGCCGGCGTCGATGCCCTCGCCGGTGGCTACCTGGCTCAGAACTTCGGCTTCTCCTCGGTCTTCTGGGCGATGGCCATCGTCGCGGCCGCAGCATCGGCGTGCGTCATCTTCCTCGCGCCGGAGTCACGCGCGCTGAAGAAGGAACGGATGGACTGGATCGGCGTTATTCCGCTCGTTATCTCGGTGGGCGCTCTGCTGGTCGCGCTCAACGAGGCCGGCAAGCTGGCCACAGCGAACTGGATACTCGTCGGGGGACTAATGGTGCTGGCGATCATCGCTTTCGCCGTGTTCTGGCGCATCGAGAACCGGGTCGCACAGCCACTGGTCGCAACAGAACTGCTTCGCCAACGGTCGACCTGGGCGCTTCTGCTCACCACCCTACTCACGATCACGGGCGTGTTCGCGATCATGAACGGCATCATTCCGGCACTGGCCCAGGCGCCCGGACTTGGGTACCGGATGGGCGCAGAGCAGTCGGCTCTCTGGACGCTCACCCCCTATGCCCTCGCCGGACTGGTGATGGGTCCGATCGCCGGCCGCGTCGCCGCCAGTTTCGGCTACCGGAGGGTGCTGCGCGTCGGTATCGTCGGATCGATCGTGGTCGTGCTCGCGATGATGTTCGTCGTGGGGAGCGACTCTCGACTGCTTTTGCTGCTCGTCTCCGTGCTGCTCGGATTCAGCTACGCCGGCATCAGTAACATCATGTTGAACGGGCTCGGAATCGTGCTCTCCCCAAAAGAAAATCCGGGCTTTCTCCCGGGCCTCAACGCTGGCGCTTTCAATATCGGTGCCGGTCTGAGCTTCGCCGTGATCTACGCCGTGCAGGGGGCGTTCATGAGCTCGGGTGCAAACGCAGGCGCTGGCTTCGATGCCGCGCTTGTGGCCGGGGTAATCATCCTCGTTTTTGCGTTTTTGTCATCGCTGTTGATTCCGCGGCCGCTCGACGCCGAGGTGTCGCGCCAGGCGTGATCCCGCTGAATATTCGAGCAAATCGTCTACCTGCTCTTCATCAAACGACTCGATGGCCTGCTTACGGCTGCGGAGCGAACACGTCGCAACGACGGAATGCTGGCCGGGGAATCCCCATGCCAGCATTTCGTCCGAGGCGAGACCGCTCGTCACACCGAATCTGAGAACTCGACCTCTGGCGCCTTCTTCCGGAAGCCCTTCGTCACGAAGAGGAGATAGACGAATCCGGCACCAAGCCAGACCAGCCCGATGGTGAACGCACTCGCGGTGAGACTGGTCCAGATCCAGATAGTCAGCAGGAAACCCACCCCGGGAAGCACGCCGTAGACCACCACATCCCGGCCACTTCGACGCTTCTCATCCCAGAGATAGCGCTTGATGACCGACAGGTTGACCACCGAGAATGCGGCAAGAGCGCCAAAGCTCACCACGGAGAACAGCAGGTCGACATTGGCATTCACGCCGATAACCGAGATCACCGAGATCACCAGAATTGAGATCACCGGCGTCTTGAATCGAGCCGAGAGCGTGCCGAAGATGCGCCGGGGCAAAATGCCGTCTCGCCCCATGCTGTAGAGGATCCGCGAGACGGACGCCTGGGAGGCGATTGCCGATCCAGTCGCACCGGCGACATAGGCCGCAATGAAGAAGATGTTGAGGAAATCACCGCCAGCCTTGGCCATGACCTCACTCGCGGCGGATACCGGGTCCTTGAATGCCGTACCGGGAAACACGAGTTGGCTGATGAAGGCAAGCACCAAAAACAGCAGGCCGGCCCCGACCGTTGCGATGATAATCGCCCGGGGGATGTCTCGCTTCGGGTTCTTGGCCTCTTCGGCCAGGGTGGAAATGGCATCGAATCCGAGAAAGGAGAGGCAGAGCACCGCGGCGCCGGTCATCAGCGCGGGGAATGTGACATTTTCGCCTCCGTCGCCGACGAACGGTGCGGCCAGGTCGACGCTGCGGCTGCCGGTGGAGATGAAGGCAATAGCGATCGCCACGAACACGGCGATGAAGATGAATTGAATCAGCACGATGATGTTGCTCGCTCGTGCCACCGAAGCGATGCCGACGATGTTCAGCACCGTCACCAGCAGAATGCAGGCCACCACGAAGACCCAGGCGGGCACGCCAGGGAACAGGATGTTCAGGTAGATCCCGATGACGAGATAGTTCACCAGGGGCAACAGAACGTAGTCGAGCAGGAGAGCCCACCCGGCGAGGAACCCAATGCTCGGGCCGAAGCTCTTGCTCGCGTACGCGTAGGCGGAACCGGCAACGGGATACACCTTCACCATCGCGGCATAGGAGAGGGCAGTGAAGATCATCGCGGCGAGGGTGACGATGTAGGCCAGCGATGTTCGGCCACCCGTATTGGCCGAAACCAGGCCGTAGGTGGTGAAAACGGTCAGTGGGACCATGTACACGAGCCCGAAAAAGACGAGGGACGGAAGCCCGAGCACCCGTCGGAGGGTGGTTCCCTGCGCGCTGTGAACATGGTCACTCGAGCGCGCAGGCGGCACATTGGCGGTTCCGGATAACGGACTGGACATCATTGTCTCCTTGCTGGGTAGGGGTATCTAGGACAGGCAAAAGTCAGGGTGTTGCGAACGTCTCGCGGCCGGCCAGCCAGGTGCGTACCACCGCGATTTCGGTGAGCGCTCCAGCGGATGCCACCGCTCGCGGGTCTCGATCGAGAAACGCGAGATCGGCACTGTGCCCCACACGCAGAGTTCCCCAGGGCCGTTCGGTGAGGTCGGCAAATGCCTGGGCAGAGACGCCGGCGGTGTAGGCCGAGAGCGCCTGGGTCAGGGTGAGTTTCTCCGTGGGGGTCCATCCGCCAACCGGAAGATCCTCGATGGTCTGGCGCGTCGTCGCAACGCGGATGCCCTCAAAGGGTCGCGGCGAAGAACACGGCCAGTCCGAGCCGAACGACAGCGTCGCTCCGGTGTTGCGGAGGCTAGCGAGCGGGTACTGGCGGGCTGAGCGCTCATCGCCAAGCCGGGGGACCGTCAATACCGTCATCAGGTCGTCGAGTTGGGCCCAGAGCGGTTGCGCGTTGACAATGACTCCGAGCTCGGCAAACCGAGGGATGTCTACCGGGTCAACGAGTTGCACATGAGTGAGCACCGGTCTGCGGTCTCGCTCGCCATTGCGTGCTCGTGCGTTCTCGATCGCGTTGAGTGCCGATCTCACGGCTGCGTCTCCGATCGTGTGGATGTGCACCTGAAAGCCGGCGGCATCCACCGCCTGCACCGCGGCGGAGAGCGCAGCGGGCTGCCAGACCGCCATCCCGTGATGGAGAGGATCGCTGTGGTACGGCTCGAGCAGGTCCGCTGTGGCATTTTCGACCACGCCGTCAGCGAAGAACTTGATGGTGTCTGCGGTGAGCAGCGGATGTTTCAGCCGTGCGATGCGCTCGCGTGCGGCGAGCAGCTCGGGGAGTTGCTCTGGCCAGCGCAACGGGTCCGCCCGAAGCGCCAGGTTGCAGCGGGTTGAGAGCAGACCCTGCGCCGCCGCAGTGACGTAGACATCGATGTCATCCGGTTCGACCCAGGCATCCTGAATCCAGGTGAACCCGAGACTGGCGTAGTACGAGGTCGCACGATGCAACGCGGCAACGCGGGCATCGAGCGGAAGTTGCGGCACTACCGCGGCAATGAGATCGACGGCTCCCCACTCCCGCATGGTGCCGAGAGGCTCACCGTCCGCACGGCGCGGAATCTCACCAAGGTCGGGTTCGGGAGATGACGCGGTGACGCCGGCGAGCTCCATTGCACGTGAATTGCACCAGACGGTGTGGTAATCCCACGACCGCAGCATTACCGGACGATCGGCGACAGCCTCGTCGAGCCACCGGGCATCGAAAAGGCCGTCGGGGGCGAGGCTGCTGTCGTACGAGGCCCCGATGATCCATTCGGCGTTGGGATGTTCCGCGGCCCAGCGCCGCACTTCGGCCACAATTTCGGCGACGGTGGTGCAGGGCCGAACCTGTGGCCCGTCCGATTCCAACGCACCAAATAGCGGATGCGCGTGGCCCTCGCCGAAGGCGGGCATCAGAAAACCGCCGGCGAGATCGACGACCTCGGGGCTGGCGGTGGTCGCCCATTCGAGAGCCTCGTGATCGAAGGCTGTGATGACCCCGCCAACAATCGCGACTGCGCTGTGGTCACTGGCCCCGTCGATACCACTCCAGATGGTTCCCCCTCGGATGAGTATCGGGTGGAGGGGTGAAGAATCGTGCACGTCGTTGTGTCCTTAAATTTCTTAAAGCTTTGCGGGTGCCCAGAGCCTAATGGGTCCAGCGAGGATTATTTGCGCAACACGACCACCGGGTCGTGTCCTCGTTTTCGGTAATTTTTACTCACAGTCCGGCAGGTCGGCGCTCGCTGAAATTCATCCGTTCTGCTCGCAGTCATTACGGATGAGCGGGTGCGACCGAGCGGGTGCGACCGAGCGGGTGCGACCTCGACGTGGAGGGGATGACGGGAATCGAACCCGCGCCATCAGTTTGGAAAACCTGGGTGTGAACGTCCTGACTGAGCCGCTTAAATCCGAAGTAGCACGGGGAAGTCCCTATCCGCCGGAGGATCCGGGAATGTTGGGGCCAAGTGTGAGGCCAAGCCGGTTCGCGGTGGTGCTCGTCGATTGTCCTTGGCCGAGTGTGGTCGATGAGGTTTCCACTCATTGCCGGGACGACAGCGACAGAGTTCAAAAGCGGGATAAAAGCACCTACTATCGCGATTATGCCTAGAACCCGAGAGGCGACTCCGAACCCATTTCTCGCCGCGGGAGGCTGGACTGAAGCTGCGGCTGGACTCGGTGATTGCTGTGTACCAGTCATGAGTCAAAATTTCGCAGGTAGTTCGGTTTCACACGTGCCCCAGTTCGCGGGCCTGCATTCACAGGAGTGATCGGTCAACAGCTTGACGCCATGGAACCGGGGGTGTCTGGCTCGGTGGACACATCCTCGGTGGACACGTCCTCGGTCGGCTGGAAGGGTGGGCGGACTACTCTCGACCGTCTTGGTGCTTGTATCGCTTCGCCATAAAAAGCGTCCTATAAATTTTCTTCTGCACTGTTCTCTCGGTGCCGTCTAAATGGGCTGGGAATGTCGGTGGTGTGGTGTGAAATGCAGTTATGGAAACCACCGCGACGACCGCCTCCGGGCTCGATCGCGCTTCGGGTTCATTGGTGTCCTCAGCGTCAGTGGTGTCCTCGGCGTCAGTGGTGTCCCCAGCATCAGCGGTGCTCACAGCGTCAGTGGTGTTCACAGCTTCTTTAGCGGCCAGCTTTCTCGAGACCATGGGCGAGTTGATCGACGATGTGGTCGAGGCCGATCGGGTGATCGCGCGGGCCGCAGCCAAGCGGGCCGCACTCATCGACCAGGCGCGCAGTTGGAGTGAAGCCACCGCCTCCCTGATGCCGATCGATGCCTCCCAGGTTCGCCGCTGGAGTTGCGCCCGTGTTGCCCGGCGTTCGCTGGTGAGCGAACTCGCCGCTGCCCTGCGGCTGCCGGAGCGCAGCACTGAGAATCTCATTGAAGAGAGTCGGTCTCTGCTGCGGGAGCTGCCCGCGACCATGACGGCCCTCACCGAGGGACAGATCAGTTATCGACACGCGCAGGTGATGATCGACCACGCCAACTCCCTACCCGCTGAGGCCCGTCGGGCCTTCGAGGAGTCCGCGCTCCCGTTTGCTATGAAGCTCACCGTGAGCCGGTTCGAACACCGGGCTCGCATTCTACGGGAGCGGGTGCATCCGGAGTCCATCGAAGTGCGGCACGGCAGTTCCCGGGACAAGCGTGAGCTGACGTTGGATCCCGCCCGGGATGGCATGGCCTGGCTCACGGCCTACCTTCCCGCGGTCAGCGCCCACGCGATCCTCACCCGCATGAGCGATATCGCGGCCGACCTTCAAAGCCCCGACGATCCGCGCACCCTCACCCAGTTGCGGGCCGATGTCTTCTGCGACCTGCTGATCGACGGCCAAACCGATACTGCGCCCGATGCCGCGCCGGATGCTAACTCCGGTACAGCGCCGGATGCCGCGCATCCGCCTCTGCGGCGTCTCGGGCGGGGCATCCGTGCTCGTGTGCTGATCACCGTGCCGGTGCTCACCCTCCTTGGTCGCGGCACGGAGCCGGCGGTGCTTGAGGGCTACGGTCCGATCGATCTCGATAGCGCCCGGGATCTTGCCGCCGATGCACCCGGTTTCGTGAGAATTCTCACCCACCCGGAGACCGGCGCGGTGCTCTCTCTCGGGCGTGATCGCTAAACGATCCCACCGGACCTGCGGGCATGGCTCCGAATGCGGGATGAAACCTGCCGGGCGCGGATGTGGTGCCCCGGCGCGGCGCTGCGATCTGGACCACACGAAGGACTGGCAGTATCACGGACTGTCAGACCACGACAATCTCGCCCACCTCTGCCCGAAACATCACGACCAAAAACACCACACCCGGTGGAAAGTCGAACATCTCGGTGACGGCGACCTCAGCTGGACCTCCCCCACCGGACACCGGTACCTCACCGAACCAGCAATCCGCTTGGATGCGGCCCTCTGATTCAATCGTGCGGTTCGAGCTACCCCGCAGTGTGAGCTACCCCGCAGTGTGAGATGCCCCGCAGGTCGACTTCTGGCGTGGAGACTTCTGGCGTGGAGGGGATGACGGGAATCGAACCCGCGCCATCAGTTTGGAAAACTGAGGCTCTACCATTGAGCTACATCCCCATTTGGCTGCCGGCGAAAGCCGATTGCGCGGTTTCCACCTTATGGCATGAGCGCGTGAGCAAGAACCAGCGCGCAGGATCGGTGCGATAGGCTTGCCGAGGCCTATTTTCGGGCGCCCAGAGGCGTTCCGTCGCCGGGTCGCCGGGTCCGTCGGGCCCATCGGGATGTAGCTCAGCTTGGTAGAGTGCTCGGTTTGGGGCCGAGATGTCGCAGGTTCGACTCCTGTCATCCCGACAGAAGATGCACAATCCACACATGGCACGCCCTAGAGAGCAAGCAGGAGAATCACGTGAAGACTACGGTCGAGAAGCTGAGCCCGACACGAGTGAAACTGAGCATCTCAGTCACTCCTGACGAGCTGAAGCCCAGCATTGATCACGCGTACAACCACATTGCCCAGTCGGTTAATATCCCGGGCTTCCGTAAGGGCAAGGTTCCGCCGCCCATCATCGACCAGCGTGTCGGCCGCGGTGAGGTACTCAACCACGCCGTGAGCGACGGCCTCGACAAGTTTTACCGCCAAGCGATCGAGGAGCAGAAGATCCGTCCGCTCGGTCGTCCCGAAGCCGATGTCACCGGCTTGCCGAGCACGAAAGACTTCTCCGGCGACCTTGAGATGACCGTCGAGGTTGATGTGCGCCCGGAGTTCACCGTTCCTAACCTCGACGGAATCACCCTCACCGTCGAGGCGATCGAGGTGACGGATGACGAGGTCGAGACCGAGCTGCAGAACCTGCTCTCGCGTTTCGGCACCCTCATCACCGTCGACCGCCCCGCGACCACCGGCGACTTCGCCCAGATCGACCTGGTCGCCACCATCGGCGGCAATGAGGTCGACACCGCCAATGCGATCTCCTACGAGGTCGGCTCCGGCGACTTGATCGACGGCATCGATGAGGCCCTCGACGGACTCAGCGCCGGCGAGACCACCGTCTTCGAGTCCAAGCTGCTTGGCGGCGACAACGAGGGCGAGTCCGCAGAGATCACGGTCAAGCTCCTCGCAGTGAAGGAGCGCGAACTTCCCGCTGCCGACGACGACTTCGCCCAGATCGCCAGCCAGTTCGACACCATCGGTGAGCTCACCGATGACATCAAGGCTCAGGTCAGCCGTTCGAAGGTCTTCGGCCAAGGCACCCAGGCGCGCGACCAGGTCGTCGACAAGTTGCTGGAAAGCGTCGAGATCCCCGTCCCCCCGCAGCTCGTGCTCGATGAGGTGCACCGTCACCTTGAGAACGAAAATCGTCTCGAGGACGACGAGCACCGCGCCGAGGTCACCTCCTCGAGCGAGAAGACCTTCCGCAGCCAGATCCTGCTTGACACGATCGCCGAGGCGGAAGAGGTGAAGGTGAGCCAGGACGAGCTGACCCAGTACCTCATCCAGGGTGCCGCGCAATACAACATGGAGCCGGGCGAGTTCATCAAGGTGCTCGACTCCAACGGCCAGATCCCCGGGATGATCGGTGAGGTAGCCCGCGGCAAGGCGTTGGCTATCGTGCTGGCAAAGGTCAAGGTTGTCGACTCCAATGGAGACGTCGTCGACATGAGCGAATTCACTGCCCCGGTCACCGGGTCCTCCGACGGCGAAGAGTTCGTCGAGGCGAGCGCCGGAACCGACGATCACGAGGGTCATGATCACCAAGGTCACGACCACGAGGGTCACGACCACAAGTAGCCCCGAACGGCGCTAACCATGCACCGCGCGGATCTTTCCATCTACTGCAGGCGTTCGACGGCGAGCTCATCGCCGTCGAACCGGAGATAACACAATGCTCGATCTCGGACTGCTGTTCGACGTGGATGGTCCTCTGGCCAGCCCGGTGAGCCGCAGCATCCGCATCCCGAGCATCCTTGACGATCTTGTTGCGCTCACTGCCGCTGGCGTTCCGATCGCCTTCATTACCGGTCGCTCGGACTCCTTCATCCGTGACCAAGTGATCGCGCCACTGCTCGATGTCGGGCTCGGAGCCGCCCTCACCACCCCCGGAGCGCGAATGTTCGGCGTGTTCGAAAAGGGCGGTTCCTGGGCACCCATCACGAGCAACGGAATGGGCGAAGTCACCGTCGATCACAGTGTCGCGCTGCCGACACCGATCGTTGATGCGGTTCGCTCGCTTGTGGACGACGGATTCTCCGACACAATGTTCTTCGACGAGACCAAGCGGGCGATGATCTCGGTGGAGCAAAACATTGATGTCTCGACCGACACCTACCAGCACGCCCAGGCATGGTTCAATGATGCGAGCTTCGCGCTCCTGGCGGCGGCGGGCCTTGGGGTGATGCTCGGTTCTCGATCGGCGCCGGATTCGTCGGGTGCGGTGCCGTTCCGGCTCGATCCCACGATCATCTCGACCGATATCGAATCGGTTCTGCTCGACAAAGACCGCGGTGCCGCACGCGCCCTCGAATATTTTGCCAGCCTCGGGTCGCTTCCCACGCTGTGGCGGTCGATCGGTGATTCCCGTAGCGACTACCTCATGGCCGATCACCTCTACGGGGCGGGCTATGACGTGGCGCACGTCGATGTGCGCCCGGCTGACGGCATCCTCGAGCGTCCATACCGCGTGATCGTCGAGGGCGATGCGATTCATGATGAGGCGGGTGCAGCATTCCTCGGGTATTGGGTGCAGAGGCTCGCCGAGAGCTCCGACCGGGGCGAGCGCATCGATGTCGTGGCGCTGTAGCGCGACCGCTCACTGAGTCGTTTCTCGCCTCGCGCTCTGCCCACGGCGAACACGGCGGTTTCGATCCTGCGCCTCCGATAGATTCGACATCAGCGACAAACTGAAATGGAGCGCAACAATGGCCCAACCGGCATTGGTCTCGAGTATCTTCGACCAACTCCTCAAGGACCGCATCATCTGGCTTGGCTCAGAGGTGCGTGACGATAACGCCAACGAGATCTGTGCAAAGATCCTCCTGCTGGCAGCAGAAGATCCCAAGCGTGACATCTTTCTGTACATCAACTCTCCCGGTGGATCCATCACTGCGGGCATGGCGATCTACGACACGATGAAGTTCGTTCCGAACGACATCGTGACCGTCGGCATCGGCATGGCGGCATCGATGGGACAGTTCCTGCTCTCCTCTGGCACCAAGGGCAAGCGGTACATCACCCCGAACGCGCGAGTGCTGTTGCACCAGCCGTCTGGTGGTTTTGGCGGAACCTCCGCGGATATCCAGACGCAGGCCAACCTCATCCTGGATATGAAGAAGCGGATGGCCGAGCTCACCGCCGAGCAGACCGGTAAGACCGCCGAGCAAGTGATCATCGACGGCGACCGGGACAACTGGTTCACCGCACAGCAGGCGCTCGAGTACGGCTTCGTCGACCACCTGCGCGAGTTCGCCTCCGAGGTCGTTGGCGGCGGCGGCACCGACGAGTCAGTAACCGAGAAGTAGAGACAGGCAGAGACAAATGGAATTCACCAACAACATGCCGAGCGGGCTCGCCGGCCCGATGGCCGAGGCCCGCTACATCCTGCCAACCTTCGAGGAGCGCACGGCCTACGGCTACAAGCGCCAGGACCCATACGCGAAGCTCTTCGAGGACCGCATCATCTTCCTCGGCGTGCAGATCGATGACGCGTCGGCGGATGACGTGATGGCTCAGCTTCTCGTGCTCGAGAGCCAGGACCCCGACCGCGATATCGTGATGTACATCAACTCACCGGGTGGTTCCTTCACCGCGATGACGGCGATTTACGACACGATGCAGTACGTGCGTCCGCAGATCCAGACCGTCGTGCTCGGCCAGGCCGCATCCGCTGCCGCGGTCATCCTTGCGGCCGGTACGCCGGGCAAGCGTCTCGCGCTGCCGAACGCGCGGATCCTGATCCACCAGCCATCCACCGGAGATTCCGGCCGCGGGCAGGCTTCGGACATCGAGATCCAGGCACGTGAGATCCTGCGCATGCGGGGCTGGCTGGAGGAGACGCTGTCGCGCCACTCGAACCGCACGATGGAGCAGGTCAACAAGGACATCGACCGCGACAACATCCTGAGCGGTGAGGAAGCGCTGGCGTACGGCCTCGTCGACCAGGTGCTTACCTCTCGCAAGAACATCCCGGCGATCACGAAATAGAACTACCCCTTTCGCCACAGGAAAAGCCCGGAGAAATCCGGGCTTTTCCTGTTTTCGGCTTACGCGCTCGGCTTTTTTCTGCGGCCAGCGATCACAAGAGTGAGGGCCAGCGCAGCGGCGACCGCGAGGATTGCTCCGCCGATCCATAAGACTGTGCCCAGTGTGCCGGTGTCGACCGTTTGCACGCCGGTGGTGCCTGAATCTGGTGCGGGTGTGGTGTTGACCGAGGCGGTGCCGTTGCAATCCGGAACTGTCGAGCTGCCGGCTGAGGGGCTGAAGTCGGTCGGCGGTTGCCAGCTGAAGCCGAAGCTGTCGGACACCGTGTGGCCGTCTGTCGAAACAGCCTGCCAGGTCATGGTGTAGGCGCCGGCTGCTCCCAGAACGGCGGGGGTCGACATGACCGTATTCTCGACCGCAACGCACCCGTCACCGTAGTATTTACCGGCACTGTCGGTCACCTGCAGGGCAAAGCCTGCACCCTTTCCGTCGATATTCAGCAGGATGCCGTTGGTGGTGATCGTGAAGTCTTTGGGCAGGGCGGTGAGGGCTTCGCCAGCTTTCGGAGTGGATGCCACCAGATAGTCGTGCGCCTGTGCCGGAGCGGCCGATCCGACGACAGGCACGGCCGATCCCAGAGCGGCCGCAAGGGCGACGAGTACTACCAGGGGGAGCCGGGCGCGACGCATCATCAGTTAGACCGCCACACTTCGCCGACGCGTGACGACGGAGAGCCCGACGCCCACTGCCCCCACCACGAGCCCGATGATGCCGAGCACCCGGGCAAGCGTGTTGCCGGTGCACTTGACGACCGAGCTGTCGCTGTAGGTCTGCAGCGCGTTGAGAACGATCTTCCCGATGTCGGGCACCGGGCCAATGGAGAGCGTGAACTGACGGATCTCGTTGGCCCGTATCTCCGACGCCGGTTGAGCGGTCCAAATAACCCTGGTTATCGCCTCCGTGATCTGGGTTTTGTCGACCTCGGCGCTCGCTGCGTGCGGCAACGCCAATGCCAGTGCTGGTGCGGCCCCGAGTGCAATCGAGCCAGTGATCAAAGTTCGTACGTTCATGTCATTCCTTGCGTGACTGATGCCCGCAGCTGTCATCGTGCGCGTGCGCACAATTCGCCTGCATAGAATTCTCCCTCGCAGGGTTCGGGCGGGCATCGAAAATGGTGGTCGGTCAGGCTGTGCCTTCCGCGGATTTATCGGGCGATCGCACACCGCGGAGGGCCGCGCAGTCGATGGATTGAGAAGATGAGAGCGCAAGCAGTGGCCACTTCGGCGCGGTGATCTTGGCCTGATCCCACCACGATCGGTGTTTCGACGGGATGCACCGTGTCGAGGATGCGAGAGATATAGAGGTGGCTGAGGCGCACAAGCGCCCACAGGGTGCGCTCCCCGAAGCTCAGGGCCGCGATGGTGACGATCGCTCCCGAGGCGTGGCCAGTCCACATCCACAGCTCGGCATTCACATTCATGACGGGGAATGCGGATGATGCAGTGCCGAGTTGCAGCACCATCGTGTCACCGTGGTGGATTCCGGCTCCCGTCGGCACGGTAGTGCTGGGTGGGGCATCCGCCAGCAGCCTGAACAGGCCGTGGAAGAGCAGTTGGCTCAGGGCGACAGCGACCGAGAGGCGAGCGAGCGAAAGCGTCTTGCCAGCCAGAAATACGCACGCGACGCCGGAGAATGCGAGGCAGAGCGCGAGGCCTGCCGTGGCTGGCAACGCTCCCCCGGCAAGGGCATGCGAGCACGCAGCGACGAAGAGCGACACGATCGCGGCGATCCACCCACGGGCGAATCGCGCCCATCTCGTGGCCATTCCAGCTCCCGGTCCGTGCGTCATGACTGTACGAAACCAAGTCTAGATCCGTCGCAAATCAGCGAAGGTCACGGCGGCTCGCCGGGCCGAACCACGTCATGGTACGAACAGTGTCGTCTACTCGCGTTAGGCTCAGTATCTGACCCGAGGTCGTGTCAGACAACCCGCTGATTGCAGGGCTGCGGTTCCCACACAGCGGGAACAGCACGGGCCCAAACCAGGAGGAGGCCGAGCATGGCACGTATAGGTGAGAGCGCCGATCTGCTCAAGTGTTCCTTTTGTGGCAAAAGCCAGAAGCAAGTGCAGCAGCTGATTGCTGGCCCTGGCGTCTACATCTGCGACGAGTGTGTCGAGCTGTGTAACGAGATCATCGAGGAGCGACTGGCCGAGGCCGGCGAGGAATCCTCCAGCGAGTTCGAGCTTCCTAAGCCCCGCGAGATCTTTGACTTCCTCGAGGAATACGTGATCGGGCAGGAGGCGGCGAAGAAGGCCCTCTCGGTCGCGGTCTACAACCACTACAAGCGCATCCGCGCTCGCAACACCATCACTTCGGCGGATGCCCTGATCGATGACGTGGAGATCGCAAAGTCCAACATTCTGCTGATTGGTCCCACCGGGTGTGGCAAGACCTACCTCGCCCAAACCCTCGCCAAACGCCTCAACGTGCCCTTTGCTGTGGCGGATGCCACGGCCCTGACCGAGGCAGGCTACGTCGGCGAAGACGTAGAGAACATCCTCCTCAAACTGATTCAGGCCGCTGACTACGACGTCAAGCGCGCCGAGACCGGCATCATCTACATCGACGAGATCGACAAGATCGCCCGCAAGGCCGAGAATCCGTCCATCACTCGGGATGTCTCGGGCGAGGGCGTGCAGCAGGCACTCTTGAAAATTCTCGAGGGCACAATTGCTTCGGTTCCGCCGCAGGGTGGTCGCAAGCATCCGCATCAGGAGTTCATCCAGGTCGACACCACCAACGTGCTCTTCATTGTTGCGGGCGCCTTCGCTGGTCTCGAGGAGATCATCTCTCAGCGCGCAGGCAAGAAGGGCATCGGTTTCGGCGCTCCGCTGCACAGCAAGGGCGATGACGTCAACCTGTTCGGCGAGGTGCTGCCGGAAGACCTGCACAAGTTCGGGCTCATCCCCGAGTTCATCGGTCGCCTCCCGGTCGTTGCGACGGTCACGCCACTCGATCAGGTGGCACTGATGCAGATTCTCACGAAGCCGAAGAACGCCCTCGTGCGCCAGTATCAGCGCATGTTCGACCTCGACGGTGTGGTCCTCGACTTCGAGCAGGACGCTCTCGAGGCCATCGCCGACCTCGCCGTGCTGCGCCAGACCGGTGCACGCGGCCTCCGGTCGATTATGGAAGAGGTGCTTGGGCCGATCATGTTCGACGTTCCGTCGAACGACGCGATTGCCCGGGTAATCGTTACCAAGGCCGCCGTGCTCGAAAACGCCCTTCCGACGATCGTCAACCACAAAGCAGCGCGCCAGGAGAAGTCGGCCTGATCCGCGGATGCGGGCGACGATCCGGGCGAGTTCGGACACTCCGGGCTGGCACGCTGGCCCAGATCGTCCGAAACCGCCCGGGTTAGAGCGGCGGATGTGCGGATCGACCAGGGCCACGCATACGCGATTGGCCCGGGACGCGCGGGTGCCCACGCCCCTAGGCTGAGGGAACTTTCCCCGTGCCGCGTGGGACTTCACCGAGAAAGCACCGATATCCCATAGTCCAGCCGATCATCGCGGGAATCGTCGCCGCCATCACCGGGTTCTCGAGCTCATTTGCGATCGTGCTCGCGGGTCTCGCAGCGGTCGGAGCGACAAACTCGCAAGCGGCGTCCGGATTATTGGTGATCTGCGTTGTTCAGGGGATGCTGTCCATAATCTTGAGCGCCATTTATCGGGTTCCGGTGAAGTTCGCCTGGAGCACCCCGGGGGCGGCACTTCTCGTCGCGACATCGGGGGTGACCGGGCGGTTCGCGGAGGCGGTCGCGGCATTCATCGTCGCCGCGGCACTCATTGTGCTCGTCGGGCTCTGGCCGGCGCTCGAGCGTCTGATCACTCGCATTCCGCGACCGATTTCGAGTGCAATGCTTGCCGGCATCCTGCTTCCGCTGTGTCTCGCGCCCGTGAAGGCGGCGGTCGCCATCCCGTTGCTGGCGATCCCGGTGATCCTGGTCTGGCTCGTGCTCTATCGGCTTGCACCGCGCTGGGCTGTGCCCGCCGCCATCGTGCTTACCGGAGTGCTGCTTGCCACCACTGCCGGCTCCGGATGGCTCACCGGTGCACACCTCGCACCGCAGGTCGTATTCGTGGCACCGGTCTTCGATTTCCGCGTGGTCGTGAGCCTCGCGATTCCTCTGTTCATCGTCACGATGGCCGGGCAGAACATCCCGGGTGCCGCCATTCTTAACAACTTCGGATACCAGGCGCCCGTGCGTTCGGCGCTCGTGTCATCGGGCATACTCTCCGGTGTCGGTGCCATGTTCGGCGGCATCACCGTCAACTTCGCAGCGCTCACCCAAGCGCTGACGGCTGGGCCCGAGGCATCCCCCGACCGCTCCCGACGGTGGATCGCCCCGGTTTCAGCGGGGGGAACCTACATCGCACTCGGGCTCCTTGCCGGAGTCGCGACGGCGTTCGTCGCGGCCTCACCGCCTCTTCTCATCGAGGCGGTGGCGGGGCTCGCATTGCTCAGCGCCCTGATCGGAGCCGTGGTCGCAGCGGTAGAGGATGCCTCACAGCGGCTTGCCGCAGTGCTCACCTTTCTCGTGACGGCATCCGGAATCGTCGTCGGGGGAGTTGGCTCCGCCTTCTGGGGATTGCTGGTCGGGGCCCTCGTCATGCTCTGGCTCGGCTGGCGTCGCCGCGCAGCCTGAGCCCGGACGGCTGCTACCGACCGGACCCAGGCGCGGGCAACCTCAGGCGCCGAGCAAACCCCGGCGCTTCAGCAGCGGCTCGATCACGGCATCCCGGCCGCGGAAGTCACGGTAGGCCTCGAGCGGATCCTTCGATCCGCCCACGCCCAGTAGCCGGGCCCGAAAGTGGTCGCCATTGGCCCGCGTAAGTCCGCCGTTCTCGGTGAACCAGTCGACGGTGTCGGCATCCAGCACCTCGCTCCAGATGTAGGAGTAGTAGCCCGCGTCGTAGCCGCCGGAGAAGGTGTGCGCAAAGTAGGCGCTCGAATACCGGGTCGGCGCCGCCGGATTGTCCAGACCGACGGCGGCGAGTGCTTCGGCCTCGAACTTGGCAACATCGTGCACAATGTCGTCGGCCGAAAGCCGGTGCCAGGCCTGGTCGAGCATCGCCGCAGCAAGATACTCGCTGGTCTTGAAGCCCTCATTGAAGGCGGATGACGCCTGGATCTTCTCCACGAACGCCGCAGGCATCGGCTCGCCGGTCTGGTAGTGCACGGCGTAATTTGCGAGGATCTCTGGCCAGAGCATCCACATTTCGTTCACTTGGCTCGGAAACTCGACGAAGTCCCGAAAAACGTTCGTTCCGGCGAACTTGGGGTAGGTGACGCGGGCGAACAGTCCGTGCAGCGCATGCCCGAACTCGTGGAAGAAGGTGTTCACCTCGTCGTAGGTGAGCAGAGTCGGCTCACCGGCGGCGGGCTTGGGCACATTCAGGTTGTTCACGACGGTCACGGAATGATCCAGAAGCGAGTTCTGCGAGATGAGGGGGTTCATCCACGCTCCGCCGCGCTTGGAGTCTCGCGTATAGAGGTCGAGAACGTACAGTCCCACCGGCGAGCCATCATCGTTGCGCACCTCGAAGACGCGGGCATCCGGATGGTACGCCGTGAGGTCAGTCCGCTCGGTGAAGGTGACCCCGTAGACCTGGTTCGCGGCGAAGAACACGCCGTCCTGCAGTACTCGCTCCGCCTCGAAGTACGGACGCATCTGCGCCGTATCGACGTCGTACTTCGCGATGCGCACCTTTTCGGTGTAAAAGGCCCAGTCGGCCGCGGTGATTGCCGCGCCATCCGCGACCTGAAGTTGCAGGTCGGCTTGCTCACTGCGCGCGTTGCGGGCCGCAACCGGAGCGAGTCGACCGAGCATCGCCGCCACCGCTTCGGGGGTCTTTGCCGTCTCGTCGGCGGTCACATAGGCGGCATGGTTGTCGAAGCCGAGCAGGCGCGCTCGCTGCGCCCTCAGGTGCGTGATCTCCAGCACCAGTTCACGATTGTCGTTCGCCCCGCCACGACTGCCGCGCGCTCGCGAGGCATCCATGATTCGGGCGCGCACGGTGGGATCGGTGAGGGCGTCCAGATACGGATGACCGGTCGGCAGCACCAGGGTCACGAGGTACTTGCCCTCGAGACCGCGTTCCTTTGCCGCTTCCGCAGCCGCGGAAATCTCGCCGGCTTCGAGTCCGGAGAGTTCGGCGACATCGTCGATCACGACCGCGAGCTCATTGGTGTCGGTAAGGAGATTCTTCTCGAACCGTGTGGTGAGGGTGGAAAGTTTCTGGTTGAACTCCCGCAGTTTCGCTTTCTGCCCCTCATCGAGCCCGGCACCGGCAAGGGTGAACTCCGCGTAGTACCGCTCAACCAGGTAGCGAGACTCTGCATCGATGTTGAGCTCGAGGTCGTTGAGCTGGTCGTGAATGGTTCTGATGCGCGAATAGAGCTGGGCATCGAGCTTGATCGCGTCGGAGTGAGCGGCAAGCAGGGGAGCGATCTCCTCCTCGAGGGCATTGGTGAAGTCGGTGCTGTCAGCCGAGCTTTTGTTGTAGAACACCGTTGCGACGCGGTCGAGGGTCTGTCCGGAGATCTCGAGGGGGATCATTGTGTTCGCGAAAGTGGGTGCGTCGCCGTTTTGGGTGATGCTCGCGATCTCGGCAAGCTGTTCCGCAAAACCGCGGTCAAATGCCGGGCGGTAGTGGTCATCCATGATGTCTGCGAAGGGCGGCAGACCGTAAGCAAGAGTGCTGGGCGCGAAGAAGGGATTCTCAATTGGCATCTCACCAGACTACGGCCAGCATCGGCGCTCCGGCCTCGAACGCCGTAGCCGAAGGTGCGTCGACAGTGCCGCCCTGGTCGACAGTGCCGCCCTAGTCGACGGGGGTGTCGTTCCCCGGCGCCACAATGAACGCCTCGCCACCGGAATAGCGGATGACCGTGCCGTCGTCGAGTTCCACGACCGGGTTACCCTCGAGCCAGGTGAGCGTCCACCGCAGCAGGCTCGTATCGATCCCCTCGAGCTCGGCTTCGACTGACTTCACGGCGTCGATGACAAGTTGTGGCAGGCGCGCGGGTGCCTCGGCGCCCACAGCCCAGCGTGTGCCCATTTGCATGATTAGTTCTCTTCTGGTGTCGGGGCGAGCACAACATTGCTCACTGTGATCTCGGCAGCCTCCACGAAATCGAGGCTGGCAATGCGACCGACATCGCGCAGCTCGTCACTGGCGAGCCGCAGCAGAGCCGGCCCGCTGATGGTTGCGGATGTGACATCCGCCTTCTGCGACGCCTTCGCGTCCGTCTTCGCACGGCGGATGCCGATGAGCGCCTCCCCGACTAGGGCAAGGAGACCAGTGGGCAGGGCGTCGGTCGGCGCGGTCGGCCACTGCGTGACGTGCACTGAACCGTCGTGGGTCCACGACCATACCTCCTCGGTCGCGAACGGGATGAACGGCGCGAACAGGCGCAGCATCACCTCCAGTGCTGTGCGCAGTGCCGTGACCGCGGAGGCTTGGCTCTGCGGTGAGTCGGTGGAGTAGACCCGTTCCTTCACCAGTTCGAGGTAGTCGTCGCAGAAGGTCCAGAAGAACTTCTCGGTGACCTCGAGGGCCTTGGCGTGTTCGAAGGAATCGAAGGCTGCGGTGGCGGTGGCCACTACCGTCGAGAGTTCGGCGAGCATGTCGATGTCGAGCGCTTTGGTGACGGAGTCTGCGAATTCTTCTGTGGGCAGGGGAAAGCCGTAGACGAACTTGGCGGCATTCAGCACCTTGATCGCGAGGCGTCGCCCGATCTTGATCTGCTTCGGATTCTGCGGGTCGAAAGCCGCGTCGGTGCCCAGCCGGCTCGAGGCCGCCCAGTAGCGCACCGCATCCGATCCGTGCTCGTCCAGCATTGCCGCGGGGGTGACCACGTTGCCCTTGGACTTCGACATCTTCTTGCGGTCAGGGTCCACGATGAAGCCAGAGATTCCGGCGTTCTTCCACGGCACGGTGTGATTCTCGAGCTCGGCACGCAGCATCGTGGAGAACAGCCAGGTGCGGATGATGTCCTGCCCCTGGCTGCGCAGCGAGTAGGGGAACACGAGGTTGAAGAGCTCCGGATCCCGCTCCCAGCCGCCCGCGATCTGCGGGGTGAGCGAGGAGGTGGCCCACGTGTCCATGATGTCGACTTCGCCGATGAAACCGCCGGGCACACCCCGCTGGCTCTCGTCGAATCCGGGCGCGGGAGCGGATGCCGGGTCCACCGGAAGCGCGTCTTCGCCTGGCACGATCACGGTGCCCTTCTCGCCATCGGCGTCCAGCGCATACCAGACCGGGATCGGCACGCCGAAGAACCGCTGGCGGGAGATGAGCCAGTCGCCGGTGAGGCCGTTGACCCAGTTGTCGTAGCGCACGCGCATGAAGTCGGGGGCGAAGTTGACCTCGCGTCCGCGCTCGAGCAGGGTGTCGCGCAGCGTCTCGTCCCTCGCTCCGTTGCGGATGTACCACTGCCGGGTCGACACGATCTCGAGCGGCTTGTCGCCCTTTTCGAAGAACTTGACCGCGTGCATCATCGGCTTCGGTTCGCCGATCATCTCTCCGCTGGCCTTCAGCAGCTCCACGGTCTTCGCCTTGGCGCTGAAGACCGTCTTGCCCGCGAGCTCGGCGTAGGCCGCGAGCGCAGCCTCACCGGTGATCGCCTGGGGCGCATCCGTCACGATGCGTCCGTCGCGGCCGATGATCGTGCGATTCGGAAGGTCGAGCTCACGCCACCAGACCACGTCGGTCACGTCGCCGAACGTACAGACCATCGCGATGCCGGATCCCTTGTCTTTCTGAGCGAGGTGATGCGCGCGCACCGGTACCTCGACACCGAACAGGGGAGTTGTCACAGTGCTGCCGAACAGGTGTTGGTACCGCTCGTCATCCGGATGGGCGACGAGCGCCACGCAGGCCGCGAGCAGTTCCGGGCGGGTGGTTTCGATGAATACGTCGGCGCTGGGGTTTTCCGCGGTCGGCGCGGCATGGAACGCGAGGCGGTGATACGCCGCTGGCTGTTCCTTGTCTTCGAGCTCGGCCTGGGCCACGGCGGTGCGGAACGTGACGTCCCACAGGGTCGGGGCATCCGCCTGATACGCCTCACCGCGAGCAAGATTGCGCAGAAATGCGCGTTGGGCAGCAGTCTGGGCGTCGTCGCCGATGGTGCGGTAGCTCTGCGTCCAGTCGACGCTGAGGCCCAGCTTGCGCCAGACATCTTCGAACTGCTTCTCGTCTTCGACGGTGAGCCGCTCGCACAATTCGATGAAGTTGCGCCGAGAGACTGGGAGCTGGTCTGCGGCTTTTGATGACGCGTTGTCTCCTCCCTCTAGCGGCGGGGTGAAGCCGGGATCGTAAGGCAGCGTCGGGTCGCAGCGCACCCCGTAATAGTTCTGCACGCGCCGCTCGGTGGGCAGGCCATTATCGTCCCAGCCCATCGGGTAGAAAATATCTTTGCCCCGCATGCGCTGGTAACGCGCGATGAGGTCCATGTGGGTGTAGCTGAAGACGTGCCCGATATGCAGGCTTCCGGATGCCGTTGGCGGCGGAGTATCGATGGAGAAGACGTTGTCTTTGGTCGCGTTCGCCCGATTGAACCGATGTGTGCCGGCGGTCTCCCAGGCTGCATCCCACTTTGCTTCGAGCCCTTCGAGGGCGGGCTTTTCGGGAATCTCGCTGCGCGGCATGTCGGACGCCATGGCGTTCTCCGGTTCTATATTGGCGGCACCGAGTCGATGAAGAGGTGCCTGAATGTGAAGGTGGCCTAATTCTACCGGAGAGGGGTGGGCGTGGCCGCGGCAACGAATCAGACCACCAGCCGGCTCGGCAGCAACTCCGTGAGGGCGAGACTCCTACTCGGCATCGGTCGAAGAATTTGCCAGCCGTAGTTGTGCACGAGCATGTGAGGGAACGGGCACAGCAGGATCCCGTCCGGCTGGGCGGCGGCGTCCGCGCCCACCGGCAGCCCAGCTGCCACGAAACGCTCTCCCGCCTCGCGGGGACAGCAGTTTGTGACGGGCGAGCGGCGGCATCCGCGCGCGCCTCCTCCACTCCGCCGAAACTGCGCTTCGCTTCAGTTCTCCAGCACGAGCGCGAGGCTCGTTCCGGGGCATTCCAGCACCAACTCGCCCCCTGGTAGCGGTGAGTGAGGGGCTTCGCTGTTCGTCGAGGCGCTCCAGCTGTGCAGCTGTTCGCTCAGACCGGCGATCCGCAGGATCGACCCCGGCGCGCGGTGCGGGTCGCTTGAGGCGACCACCCGTCCGGTTGCGTTGACGACCGTTGCCGCGCATCCGATGCCGTACAGGTGCGGCAGCAGCAGCGACTCGATGTTCTTGACGTAGCTGTCCACACCCACCATGCCGATCAGCGCGGCCGAGGAGTAGACCGGCATCGTCACAGTGAGGGTGTAATCGTCTGTGCAGAGGTAGTCGACGTATGGTCCGGTGATGTGCGGGGAGCCAGTGCGCTCGGGAACGCGCCACCACTCGAGGTTCGTGTAGTCGCGGAACTGGTCGGACGTCGGGTCGGTGACGGTCGCGAGACGCCGGGTGGGTGCCGTGGCGCCGGGTTCGAGCCTGAGGGTGTTCTGTTCTCCCAACCACCAGGCCAGGTGCCAGTACGAGTCTGGCAGATAGCCGGGGGTCGCCACGAAACCTGCCCCGATGATGGCGGTCGGCCGCTCGGAGAGGGCGGGCAGTACGAGCGACTCGACCAGCGCATCGAGCGTGATGCGGGTCGGTGGGTGTGCCTCAACCGCCACGAGGAGCTCATCACGCCAGGCGGAGACTCGACCGAGGATCGCGGTGAACACCTCGGAGACGGCCGTGATGCAGGCGGCGGCGGGGGCATCCCGTGCGAGACGCGTGAGTTCAGTCATGGGAAGCTACCGGCCTCTTTCCAACTCGCACTTCGCTTCGATCAGCCAGTCGACCGTCGCGGTGATGTGCTCTGTAGTCAATCGTCGTGCGGCCTCGCCGTCGACATTCCCGATGGCCTGCACGATCTGCAGGTGGGCACTCCTGCTCGCCGAGCGGCAGGCATCATCCTGCGTGCTCAGCCACAGGATCGGCCCGATCTCAGCCTGAAACCGCATCTCTTCGCGAACCAAGCGCGCGGAGAGGCTGAGCGCGGCCAATTCCAGATGGAAGTTCATCTCACTGCGCCGCGTCGAACCCTCCTCGGTAAAGTCAGTGATGCCCACGATGCGCCGCAGGTTCTCCACGTCGTCGATGGACGCATGCTCGGCAGCCTGCTCGGCGGCACCCGCACCGATCACGCTGTAGTACGCACCGATGTCGCGCAGATCGACACTGGATGTCTCGAGGATGCGCGCATCCGCGAGTGGTGCCCTGCCCGCCTGATGTCCGATGACGAAGCTGCCGCCGCCCCTGCCCCGCACGGTTTTGATCAGACCCTTGTCACGCAGGGATTCGAGAGCTTCACGGGCAGTCACGGTGGCGACGCCGAGACTCTGCGCGAGGTCGGCCTCGCGCGGAAGACGCTCGCCGTGCGCGAGAACGCCGAGCACGATGGCATCGGTCAGCCTCTTCTCGACCAGTCCGGCACGGCCGGAACCCCCGAGGGGGGCGAAGACGGCACCTCTCGTGAGGGCCGACGGGCGAATCAACCGTGGCATTGCACCTACCGCTCTCGCGAAGACTTGTTATCCGACTGTAATAGCGGCAAGGATAGCGGCAGTTTGCCTAAGACGTCTGTTTCCATATGATTTAGCTAGCGATCGATCAGAGGAGACCCTTCGTGCAGCAAGAACCGATCGCGGTGCCCGCAATCCGGCTCACCGGTCTGACCAAATCCTTCGGTTCGGTCAACGCCGTCGACGGTGTGGATCTCGATATTGCCGAGGGGGAGTTCTTCTCCATGCTCGGTCCATCCGGCTCGGGCAAGACCACGGTGCTGCGGCTCATTGCCGGGTTCGAGCAGCCCACTGCCGGCACCGTGCAGCTTCGAGGTCGCGATGTCACGGGCACTGCGCCATTCGATCGCGACGTCAATACCGTCTTTCAGGACTACGCCCTGTTTCCCCACATGACCGTGCTCGAGAACGTGGCCTACGGCTTACGCGTGCGTGGGGTCAAGAAAGCCGAGCGCATCGCACGCGCCCAGGAGTCGCTGGATGCTGTGCGCCTGTCGAGCTACGGAGCCCGCAAACCCAGCGAGCTTTCCGGCGGTCAACGCCAGCGGGTCGCGCTGGCCAGGGCGACCGTCGTCAAACCGAAGGTGCTTCTGCTTGACGAGCCGCTCGGGGCGCTTGACCTGAAACTGCGCGAGCAGATGCAGGTGGAGCTGAAGGAGCTGCAGCGCTCGCTCGGCATCACCTTCATCTTCGTCACCCACGACCAGGAGGAAGCGCTCACGCTGAGTGACCGAATCGCCGTGTTCAACAACGGCAAGGTCGTGCAGCTCGGCACGCCGACCGAAATCTACGAACGGCCGACGACATCCTTTGTCGCATCATTCGTCGGAACCTCCAACATCTTCGACGAGACCCTGTCGAAGAGCCTGCTCGGACGCGGCGGCACCAACTCGGTGCGACCGGAACGGATCGCGCTTCGTGGGACTCCCACCGCCGCAACGAGTTCGGCACCGGGAACGATCGCCGAACTGATTTACGTCGGAACGAGCACCCGCATCGTCGTCGACCTCGATGCCGGAAAAAGAATCATCGTGCTGGAGCAGAACTCCGCGAGCGATGACGCCACAGCACCGAGTGATCGCAGGGGCGAACGGGTGCACGCGGAATGGGCGAGCGCCGCCATCACCCCCCTTGATCTGCCGTAACACCCACCGCACACCAAACGATCGGAGACAGACGTTATGAAACCCCACATGGCACACCGGCGATCGGGGGTTACGGTCGCTCTCACGATTGCGGCCGTCGCCGCCCTCGCCCTCACCGCCTGCGGCACGACAGCGGGCACCACCTCCTCGAGCGACCTCAAGCAGGCGACGAAGCTCGGTGCCAGCGAGAAGACCGTGTCGATTCTGGCCTGGCCCGGCTATGTCGAAGACGGCAGCAACGACCCGGCGGTCAACTGGGTCAAGTCCTTCGAGGATCAGACCGGATGCGCGGTCTCGAGCAAGGTCTACGGCACCTCTGACGAGGCCTTCAGCCTCATGAAGAGTGGCAACTACGACGTAGTGGCGGCCTCCGGTGACCTGACCCTGCGCCTGATCGCCTCCCGTCAGGTCGCGCCGGTCAATACCGACCTGATCCCGAGCTACAAGGACATCTACAGCTTCCTGAAGCTCAAGGCCTGGAACAGCGTCGATGGCCAGTCGTACGGAATCCCGCACGGCTACGGCGCAAATCTGCTCGCATACAACACGAAGACCTTCCCCACAGCCCCCACCTCGTGGGATGTCGTCTTCGACAAGTCCTCGCCGTACAAGGGCAAGGTCACGGCCTACGATTCGCCCATCTACATTGCGGATGCCGCCATGTACCTGATGACGCACGACAAGGCCCTCGGCATCAAGAACCCGTATTCGCTCGATGCCAAGCAGCTCGCGGCATCCGTCTCCCTGCTCAGGGAGCAGCGCGCGAACGTCGGCGAGTACTGGTCGGACTACCTCAAGTCGACCCAGTCCTTCGAGACGGGCGACTCGGTCGTCGGCACCACCTGGCAGGTCATCAAGAACTCGATGGCGGCAGACACCGCCGTGGATGTCATGGTGCCGAGCGAAGGGGTGACCGGATGGTCGGACACCTGGATGGTCGGGGCGAAGGCGAAGAGCCCGAACTGTGCCTACAAGTGGCTCGACTACATCGCCAGCCCGAAGGTCAACGCGCAGGCTACGGAATACTTCGGTGAAGCGCCGTCGAGCTCCCAGGCGTGTGACTTCACCGCGGACAAGAACACCTGCGCGACCTACCACGCCGGTGACGAGGACTATGCGTCGAAGATCTGGTATTGGACCACGCCGATCGCGAAGTGTCTCGACGGTCGCACCGACGTCACATGCACGGACTACTCGCAGTGGACCACCGCCTGGCAGGAAATCAAGGGCTAACAGTCCCGCGGGTCGGCCGCCGGCAGGTGCGGCGGCCGACCTTCCACTAGCTACGAATCGTCTGGAGAGACATGACCACGCAGAGCGAAACTCGAGTGCGGGATGGCGCGGGTCACCGGGCCTCGGTCTTTCTGTATTCCCACGTTCGGGTGCGTCTTGCGTTGCTGATCTCCGCGCCGTTGTTCTGGCTCGGCCTGGTCTATATCGCCGCCCTGGTCGCTCTTCTCGTCACAGCGTTCTGGACGGTCGACAGCTTCACCGGTGAGGTACGCACGGACTGGACCTTCGACAACATCATCACCGTACTCACCGGATCGCTCTACCAGTCCGTCACGCTGCGCACGCTGGGCATGGCGGTGCTGGTCACCATCGCGGACATCGTCATCGCGCTGCCCATCGCCTTCTTCATGGCGAAGGTGGCGTCGGCCAAGTGGCAACGCATCCTCGTGATCGCGATCCTCATGCCCCTCTGGGCAAGCTACCTGGTCAAGGCATATGCCTGGCGGTCCGTGTTGTCGAACGACGGCATCTTCCAGTGGATCGTGCAGCCTTTCGGCGGCACGACTCCCGGCTACGGCATCCCCGGGGCGGTCATCACCCTCGCCTACCTCTGGCTGCCCTACGTGATCCTGCCGATCTATGCGGGGCTCGAGAGGGTTCCCGATTCGTTGCTCGAGGCATCCAGCGATCTTGGTGCCGGTACCTGGCGAACGCTCCGCTCGATCGTGCTGCCGCTTCTCTGGCCGGCCATCGTCGCCGGATCGATCTTCAGCTTCTCGCTGACCCTCGGCGACTACATCACCATCAACATCGTGGGCGGAGCGAACCAGATGCTCGGCAACCTCGTCTACACCAACGTCGGCGCGGCCAACAACCTCCCGCTCGCCTCGGCGATTGCGCTCATCCCCATCGCGATCATCTTCGTCTACCTCGCCGCGGTGCGTCGCACCGGAGCCCTGAACAGCCTGTGAGGGGTGCGCCATGAGAGTGAGCAGGACCAGCCGCACCGTGCTCGGCACGATCACCGGGATCATCCTCGCCACGATCTATCTGCCGCTGATCGTGGTGCTGATCAACTCGTTCAGCACGAGCAAGAGTCTCACCTGGCCACCGCCCGGCTTCACCTTCGCCTGGTGGGGCAAGGCGTTCCAGAGCGCGGGTGCGCTCGGCGCGATCCTCACCAGCGTGCAGGTGGCCGTTGTCGCCACGATCGTCTCGCTCGTGCTCGGCACCCTCATCTCGCTGGCACTTCAGCGCTACACGTTCTTCGGCAGGGATACCGTGAGCCTGCTGGTCATCCTGCCGATAGCCCTACCGGGCATCATCACGGGCATCGCGCTCAACAACGCCTTCCGCACCATCCTGGGCATTCAGCTCTCGATCCTCACCGTAATCATCGCCCATGTCACCTTCTGCATCGTCACGGTCTTCAACAACGTGATCGCGCGCCTTCGGAGGATGGGCACGAGTCTCGAGGAGGCATCGGCAGACCTCGGTGGCGGACTCTGGACCACCTTCCGGCTGGTCACCTTTCCGCAGCTGCGATCGGCTCTGCTCGCCGGTGGACTGCTCGCCTTCGCGCTGAGCTTCGATGAGATCATCGTGACGACCTTCACCGCTGGCACGGGAGTCACGACCCTGCCGATCTGGATTCTCAACAACCTGTTCCGCCCGAACCAAGCGCCGATCGTGAACGTCATCGCCGTAGTACTCGTGCTGGTCTCGATCATCCCCATCTACGTCGCCCAGCGCATCGCCGGGTCGGACGTTGTGCAGAAGTAATTCTGCGTGCATCGACCACACATCCGAGCGTGCATGTCACCCCTGCCGAGCCACGCGCACTTCCCGCGGCCGCAGCGCGCCCGCAACTTCCGCTACCTCGCCGTAGTCGCCGCTGACCAGGTCGCCCGCGACAGACGGCGGTTGTTCGAGGGTGCCAGCAGAGAAGTTGCCCACGACGACTAGCTGTACTGCCTAGGCGGGTTAGTTAACCGGCTGATGGGTGGGTGGCCTCCGATTGCGGTGTGGGGCCTGTGGTGATTGTGTTCGTGGAGCCATGCTGGAAGTGCGTTGCGGCGTGCTGATTCGCTGTTGTATTGCCGTTTGAAGGCCCAGCCTTCGCCGAGGGTGCGGTGGAAGCGTTCGATCTTCCCGTTGGTCTGCGGCCGGTAGGGGCGGGTTCTCTTCGCCCGGATGTTCAGCTCGGCGCAGGCGTCCCGCCAGGCGTGGGACTTTCAGGCGGAGCCGTTGTCGGAGAGCACCCGTTCGATAGTGATGCCGCGCGCGGCGAACCAGGACACCGCCCGGAGCAGCACCCCGATCGCGGTGGATCTCGGCATAGGCGACGCAGGAGTGGTCGTCGATGACGGTGTGCACGAATGCTTTCCCGATCAGCGGTTTCCGGTGTTTACTCCGAGGCACTCCCGGAGTCGCCGCTCGGTTCCGGTTGCCCTGCTGCCGGCCGACGAAACGGTGTCCGCCGCCGTCGGGTATGTTGCCGAACTTCGTCACATCGACATGGATCATCGCACCGGGTTTGTCGTGCTCGTAACGCCGGGAGACCTCGCCGGTGCGTTTGTCAACATGGTGGAGACGGTTCAGCCGCAGCCGTACCAAGACCGCGTGGACGGTCGAGGCCGGCATGTCGAGCTTCCAGCCGATGCCGACCGGTCCCAGGCGCTGTTTCCAGCGCAGATGCCCGATCCTGCGCACCAGCTCCGGCGCGGTCCGGTTCGGACTGCGATGCGGGCGCGAGGACCGGTCCTCCATCCCCACCGCGCCCATCGCCGCATAACGGTCGGCCCACCGCTTCGCGGTCGGCCACGACACGTTGAACTGGTGGGCGGCATCGGCGACCGCCCATCCATCGTCAATGATCAAACGCGCGATCCGAAGACGGTGACGTGGAGTCAAAGCAGCATTAGCGTCGGACATGAGGGTCTCCTGGTCGAAGCGGTTGTCTAAGCAACTTCCACCTTCAACCGGAGGCCCTCACCCCGTCAGCAACGACTACAGCGAGTCGTCACATCGATTCAACCAACGTCCCTGGGCAGTACAGCTAGCGTCTCGCCACCGAGCGAACGCGTGAAGGCGTAGAGGGTCGGATGCTCCGGCTCGAGCATTACAAAGTCGCCGAGCGACACGACCGATGATCCGTGCCGCAGGACGATGAGTCGGCGGTAGAACTCGAAGATCGAGCGGGAGCCCGAGGCCCGATCCGTCGCGACGTTGATGGCGGCGTGGTTCGGCGTGATGGCGAGCCAGGGTGTTCCGGTCGTGAAGCCGGCCCCGGGGGTCGCATCCCACGGCACCGGCGTGCGCGCGTTGTCGCGGCTGCGGAATGCGAGGGACTCCAATAGTGTAGCGGGGGATGCTCCGGCCGCGACCTCCTCGTCGAAGTAGTTCAGCGACTCGATGTCCCGGTACTGCTCAATAGTCGTGAAGCCGGCATCCGTCATGCCGATCTCGTCGCCCTGGTAGATGTGGGGCGTGCCGCGGTGCAGGTGCAGGATCGCGGCGAGCAGCGTCGCGGACTCGTACCGGAACTGCCTGTCGTCACCGAAACGGGAGACCGAACGCGGCTGGTCGTGGTTGCTGAAGTAGAGGCTGTTCCAGCCGGCCGCGGCAAGCCCGGTTTGCCAGCGACCGAGCGAACGCTTGAGGTCCGCGAGCTGGAGCGGCCCGTTGTCGAACTTGGTGCGCGGGCCGTGGTCGAGGCCGACATGCTCGAACTGGAATATCATGTCGAGCTCGAGCCGGTCGGAGCTCGTGAACCGGATGGCGTCATCCACCGTGGCTCCGGGTGTCTCACCCACCGTGATGAGGTCTGCTTCCCGCCCGGCGAAGACCTCGCGGTTCATCTCCTGCAGGTAGTCGTGCAGATGGTCTCCCATCACGAAGCTGGGGCTGTCGCCGACGAGGTCGGACTGCACCTTCGCGATGAGGTTGATCACGTCCATGCGGAAGCCATCGACGCCGCGGTCGAGCCACCAGTTCGTCATCGACTACACAGCGGCTCGCACCTCCGGGTTCTCCCAGTTGAGATCGGGCTGCTTCACCGCGAAGAGATGCAGGTAGTACTGTCCGGTTGCCGCGTCGAGTTGCCAGGCCGGCCCGCCGAACAGGCTGCGCCAGAGATTGGGCTCGCGACCATCCACGCCGTCCCGCCAGACATACCAGTCGCGCTTCGGGCTCGCGAGTGAGCTGCGCGATTCAGAGAACCAGGCATGCTCATCGCTCGTGTGATTCACGACGAGGTCCATCACGATCTTGATGCCGCGGGCGTGCGCCTCGGCGAGCAGCTGGTCGAACTCCTCGAGCGATCCGAGGAGTGGGTCGATGTCCTGGTGGTCGCTTAGTCATAGCCGTTGTCGGCCTGCGGTGAGCGACAGATGGGGGAGAGCCACACGACATCCACCGCGAGCTCGTGCAGGTAGTCCAGCTTGCCGCGGATGCCACCGAGGTCGCCGATGCCGTCACCGGTGGAGTCGGCGAAGCTGCGCGGGTAGATCTGGTACACGACGGCGGAGGTCCACCAGGCGGGAGTTTCGATACTCATCCGATGAAGTCTTTCACGGCAGCCGCGGCGTCGCCGCGATCAGCCCCTTCGTGTAGTCGTGCTGCGGCGCTCCGAAGACTGCTCCCGTCGGGCCCGATTCGACCACACGGCCGTCGCGCATCACGAGCACATCGTCGCTCATGTGGCGCACGACACCGAGGTCGTGGGAGATGAACAGATAGCTGAGTCCGAGGGAGCGCTGCAGGTCGTCGAGGAGGTCGAGCACCTGCGCTTGCACGGAGACATCGAGGCTCGACACCGGTTCGTCGCAGACCAAAATGTCGGGGCGCGGCGCGATGGCACGCGCGATCGCGACACGCTGCTGCTGGCCGCCGGAGAGATACCGCGGGCGGCGAGCAGCCAGCTCGGGGGTGAGGCCGACCGATTCCAGGAGCGCCGGCACTGCGGCCGAGCCGCCGAGGGCATCCGCAAGAATCCGCCGGACGCTCCAGCGCGGATCGAAGGAACTGAGGGCATCCTGGTAGATCGCCCCGATGCGCGGGCGGCGTGCTCGTCGGGCGGACTCTGGCACGCCGGTCCACGGCTCGCCGAGGAGGGTCACGTCTCCCGAATCCGGTCGCTCGAGAGCAAGCACGAGCCGGGCGAGTGTGGTCTTGCCCGAGCCGGATTCGCCCACGATTCCGAGGGTGCGACCGCGGTGCAGGGAGAAGCTCACGTCGTCGACGGCCAGGAGGGAGCCGTATCGCTTGCAGAGTCCATCGGCGGAGAGCACCTCGTACTGATCGAACGAAGCGGGATCGAACGAAGCGGGCTCAGTCGAAGCGGGCTCGACCGAATGGGGCTTCATCACAACGGACTCGACGGGCACCGCCGCCGCTGGGCGATTCGTCAGCCGCTCAAAGCGAGCTCGTCCGATCGGCACTGCCGCAATCAGGCTGGCGGTGTACGGATGCTGCGGATCCGTCAGCACCTCCTCGGTAGGGCCGCTCTCCACCACGCGACCCCCGCTCATCACGAGCAGGTGCGAAGCCAGCCGGCTGACCACCGCCAGATCGTGGCTGATCAGCAGGATCGCTGCGCCCTCAGCCCTCAGCCGTTCGAGCAGATCCAGGATGCCGGCCTGCACCGTCGTGTCGAGGGCGGTGGTCGGCTCGTCGGCGATCAGCAACCGGGGCTGCATCGCGATTGCCGATGCGATGACAGCACGTTGACGAAGCCCGCCGGAGAGTTCATCCGGGCGCTGGGATGCCCGCAGTGCGGGGTTCGGGACTCCCACCTGAGTGAGCAGCTCGAGCACGCGCGCCTGTCTCTCTGCGGCGGTGAGCGAGCCGTGCAGTCGAAGCGGGTCGGCGATCTCCCGTGCGACCGGCCGCAGCGGATCGAGGGCGACGAGGGCCCCCTGGGAGATGAAGCCGATGTCGCGGCCGCGCAGGCGTTGCAGCTGGCGCGGGGAGGCATCCGCGATGTTGATGGTGTCGAATCGCAGTTGAGAGGCTGTAACGGTGCCGCCGGTGAGACCGAGCAACGCACGTGCGGTGACACTCTTGCCCGACCCGGATTCCCCGACGATCGCGACGCACTGCCCAGGCTCGATATCGAACGAGACGTCGGAGACGACGGGTGCCGCGCCGAAGTCGACGGCGAGGTCACGCACGCTCACGAGGGCAGTCACGAGTCGCGATTCCGTTCCTGCAGTCCCCGTCCAACCAGTGTGGATGCCACCGCGCTGATCATGATGAACAGGCCGGGGAAGAAAGTCATCCACCAGAAGGAGGCGAGATAGGTGCGCCCGGCCGAGAGCATCGCGCCCCACTCGGCGGCGGGCGGTACCGCTCCCAACCCGAGGTAACTGAGGGAGGAGGCCCAGACGATCGACTGGCCGATGCCGAGGGTCACCAGCACGAAGAGCGACCCGGCCACGTTCGGCAGCAGATGTCGCCAGAGGCGAAACCACCAGCCCCGCCCGAGCACTGCTGCCGCCTCGAGATACGGCGCACGCCGCACCACGAGAACCCGGCTGCGGATGATGCGGGCATATCCGGGAGCGGTAGCGAGCCCGACGGCGATAGTCGACGTGATGACCCCTGGCCCGTAGACGACGATGAACAGCAGCGCGAGAAGCAGCCCGGGGAAGGCGAACAGCACCTCGAGAAACCGAGTCGTGCCGAAGTCGAGCCAGCGCGGCCCGAGTCCGGCGAGCAGGCCGAAGACCAGCGCGAGACCGATGCCGATCGCAGTGGCGGAGACGCCGATGAGCAGGGATGCTCCGGTGCCGTGGATGACGCGGGTGTAGATGTCGCGGCCGGATTCATCGGTACCGAATAAGTGGTCAAACGACGGTGCACGAAAACTCTGGGTGGGGTTGATGGCCAGCGGATCGGCGGGTGCGAGCAGCCCTGGAGCGAGGGCCGCAATCAGCAGAAAAATAAGTGCCGTAACTCCGATCCAGGCCAGCAGGCGCTTCATGAAGCACGCAGCCGGGGGTCCACGAGACGATCGGCGAGATCAGTCAGGGTGGTGACAAGCATGTAGCCGAGTGCAACAACGAGCACGACGCCAAGCACGAGCGGAACATCCCGCTGCTGCACGGCGGTCAGCAGGCTGCGGCCGAGGCCCGGCCGGGCGAAAATCGTCTCGACCACGACGGCCCCACTGATGAGCGAGCCGAAAGCCCAGCCGGCCAGTCCGATGGCGGGAATCGCCGCATGGCGCAGAGCATGACGCCAGAACACACCGCCGGATCCTTCACCCCTGGTCCGGGCGGCGAGCACGAAGGGTGATGCTATCGCGTCGAGGATCGATTCGCGCATCACCTGCGCGAGGAATCCGGAGAGTGGGAGCGCGAGAGTGAGTATCGGGAGCACGAGTCCGATCGGGCCTGGCACGCTCACCGGAGGGAGCCAGCCCAGGGTCGTGGAGAACAGCAGGATGAGGCTGATCGCCAGCCAGAAGTGCGGCACAGCCGCCGCGATAACTTCGAGTAGCCAGCTGACTCCGGATGCTACTCGCCCGCCCTGCGCGCTCCAGGCCGCCAGCGCGAGCGCGATCGCCGCCGCGACGATCAACGACACCACCGCAAGTAGGAGAGTGCCGCCGAGATTCTCGCCGACGACGGCAAGCACGGGCTGTTTGAGCGCGTAGGAGGTGCCGAGATCGCCGCGCAGCATCCGCCCCAGATAGTGCAGATATTGCACGAACAGCGGCTGGTCGAGACCGTAGTCGGCACGTGCTTGGGCAAGGGCCGCCGCGCTTGCCTGAGAACCGGGGCCACCCAGGATCGCCTCGGCGGGATCCCCGGGAATGAGTCTGATCGCGAAGAAGGTGACCGTCGCTACCGCCCAGAGCACGAAGGCCACACCCCCGAGACGAAGCAGCGCCCAGGGTGCCCAGCTACGCCGTACCGGGTGTCGCACTCTGCCGGATGGGGGTGCCGCGCTTACCGGGAGAGCCACGAGTCGTACATCGTGGGGGTCGACACCGTCGGCATCGCCCGCAGGCCCTTCACGACGGAGCGGTGAAGGTAGTGGTTCTGCTGGTCGTAGAGCGGCAGAATGTAGAAGCCTTCCAGCACGATCTTCTGGGCCTTCTTGTAGAGGGACAAACGCTCCGCAGCATCCGACAAGGTTGCGGCTTTCTCAAGAAGTGCGTCGAGTGCCGGATCCTTCACCTGGGAATGGTTAGCGAAGTAACCGCTCGGCGCGGGCTTCGTGCCGGCGGAGTCGAACAGGGTGCGCAGCACGTCTGGCCCGACCTTCGTGTACGGAGCGCTTACCAGGTTGTACAGGTTCTTGCCGAGGGCGCCGTACCAGCTCGACAGGTCGAGTGGCTTGAGGTCGACCTTGAAACCGGCCTGCTTCGAGGTGGCCTGCAACTGCTCGAACAGCGACTGCTCGGCCGGGATCGACTGGTTGGTGCTCACCGGGAAGGAGAGCTCGAGCACGGCGCCGTTCTTGGTGCGGTATCCATCGGCATTCTTCGTCGACCAGCCCGCCTCATCGAGAAGCTTCGCTGCGGCCTTCTGGTCGTAGGTGAACAGTGAGGGTTCGGAGATTCCCGACTTCTCCACGCTCGACAGTGCCGAGTAGGAGCGCTTCGCAGTACCGAAGAACAGGGTGGTGACTGCGTCGTTCACGTTCGCCGAGCGGATGAACGCCTCGCGCACCCGCACATCGTCGAAGGGTGCGATACTCGAGTTCAATTCGATGCGATTGGATGCCCCGGGCCGCGGTGCGTCGAGAGTGACGAGATCCGCGCTTCCCTTCGCCGCGACGAGCGTGTCGGGCTGCACGTTATCGATGACATCGACAGTGCCGGCCTGCAGCGCCGCGTACCGCGAGGCGGAGTCGGGCAGGAAGCGCCAGTCGATCGCCTTCAGGTAGGCGGGCCCCGAGTGGGTGGCATCCGCCGGGGGAGAGCTGTAGCTGTCATTACGCACCAGACTCACTGACTGCTGGCGCGTCCACTTGGTCACGATGAATGGTCCGGTGCCCACTGGTGACTCACAATTCACGGCTTGGCTGCGCTTCAGTGCGGTGGCGGATTCGATCGCGAGCCAGGGCTGGGAGAGCGAGTCGAGCAGAGCACTGTCTGGTGTCGAGAGGGTAAAGCGCGCGACATCCGCTGACGGCGCGGTCACCCCGGTGACCTTCTGCAGGGCGAGATAGCCGGTCGAGGATGTGGTGGCCGGATCCTGCACGTGCGCAACATTCGCCGCGATCGTCTCGGGGGTGAGGGCTGTGCCGTCGGTGAACTTCACATCCTTCTTGAGTGTGAAGTCCCAACTCAGGCCGTCGGGCGCCTCAGACCACTTAGTCGCGAGCCAGGGGATGATTTCGCCTGCAGTGTTTTTGGAGACGAGGGATTCGAGGTACTGGCTAGCGATCAGCGCCTGCGGGTAATTACCTCCGACGTGCGGATCGAGACAGGTGGGCTCGGCATCGCCGGTGGCGTAGACGAGGGTGCCGCCCGACACCGGTTTCGTGCCCGTCGGCGCGGTCGCGGCGGTGCATCCGGCGGCCACCAGTGCGACTGCAAGAATGGAAACGACGGGGGAAACAACACGTTTCACGACGGAGGACTCCTTCGGTTCTATTATTGGGCTCAGTACAATATTACGACGGTTCGGAGGAACAGCTCGTGCCAGCATCGCAGAACGCTGTCGGCCGGCCGCGCAGATCATCTCGCGCTGTCATTGAAGATGCGGCGGCGGAGCTGTTTCTTGAAAACACCTACGCGCTCACCACGATCGAGCAGATCACTCAGCGCGCCGGTGTGAGCCGCAACACATTCTTCAACTACTTCACCGCCAAGAGCGACGTTCTGTGGGTGGAGTTGGATGCTGCGATCGACCGGCTCGCTGTCGAGCTTCGGGCGATCCCGAACGGTCGGTCGGCGCTCGCCGAGATGCGCGCTGCGACCTTGCGAGTCGTGTCGCAGATCGGGGTGGATCGGGTACCGCTTGCGCTTACCCAGGTCGACGTGATGGGAACAGCGGAGGAGACGCGAGTTTCCGGTCTTGCGCGGCTCGCCCGCCGTTCAGACCTGATCGCGGACTTCCTCGCACGGCAGCTGTCGCGACGGTGTGACGATCTGCTCGTGCTCAGTGCGGCGAACGCGCTTTCCGGCGCTATTTCGGTGGCTTGGACGGTCTGGGCACTGGATGGCATCGGGCGCCGGCCGCTCGCGGAGTACATGTCCGAAGCCTTCGACGTCGTCTCGACCGGCCTATCGTCCGCGCTGGGTGCGGCGGCGGAGAGTCTCGCGCCGTTGCCGGAGTAGCGAGTTGCCGGAGTAGCGCGGCCAGCGGGGGTGCTTCGCGAGACTGCCGGGAACAATCCCAGCTCATCACGGTTGTCGGCCCGCAGCGTCGGATATCATTATGCCTAGCGACACCGATCCGGCCATCACCGGGGAGTCTTCGGAAGAGCGGCATCCGACCACGGTCGGCTGCCGGGTAGAACCGAACGGGGCTGGCCCGTCAACGCCAACGAATAAGCGGTCGCCCTGTACCGGGCGGCAAGCGGGGTGGTACCGCGCGATCCGTTTTTTGAAGATCGCGTCCTCGTCCAGTTGAACCTGCGACCTGGAGAGACATGACCTACCCCCTGACTGATGGCCAAAGTGCTGAAGACACTGCCCTCACCGCATCGCCGGATTTCCCGGCGATCGAAACCGGCATCCTCGCCTTCTGGAAACGGGATGACACCTTCCAGGCCTCGATCGACCAGCGCGAAGGCTGCCAGGAATGGGTCTTCTACGACGGCCCTCCCTTCGCCAACGGGCTTCCGCACTACGGCCATCTGCTCACGGGGTATGCCAAGGACCTCTTCCCGCGCTACCAGACCATGCGCGGCAGGCTCGTGCATCGTCGATTCGGCTGGGACACCCATGGGCTTCCGGCCGAACTCGAGGCGATGCGCCAGCTCGGTATCACCGAGAAGCGTCAGATCGAAGAGATGGGGATCGCCACCTTCAACGAGAAGGCGCGCGAATCGGTGCTCGAATACACCCGCGAGTGGGAGGACTATGTCACCCGCCAGGCCCGCTGGGTCGACTTCGAGAACGACTATAAAACGCTCGACATCACCTTCATGGAGTCGGTGATCTGGGCTTTCAAGCAGTTGTACGACAAGGGACTGGCCTACGAGGGCTTCCGCGTGCTGCCCTATTGCTGGCATGACGAGACACCGCTCTCCAATCATGAGCTTCGCATGGATGACGACGTCTACCGCATGCGGCAGGACCAGTCCGTGACCGTCACCTTCCCACTCGACGGACCCAAGGCGGAAGCCCTGGGACTGACCGGCGTCAAGGCGCTGGCCTGGACGACGACACCGTGGACACTACCGACCAACCTCGCGCTGGCCGTCGGCCCCGCCATCCGCTATGCCGTTGTTGCAAGCGGTCCGCTCGGGGCATCCGATGGCTCGGCCGAGGGGGTGGCCGAGTTTCTGCTCGCGGCCGATACGGTCGCCGCCTACGCAAAAGACCTGGGCTATTTATCGGCCGATGCCGCCGTCGAAGCAATCAGTCGCACGATGCTCGGCGCAGAACTCGGCGGGGTCACCTACGACCGCATCTGGGACTACTACGCGGATGTCGAGGCCTGGGGTACCGGCAACGCCTGGCAGATTCTCGTTGCCGAGTATGTCGCCACCGGCGAGGGTACCGGAATCGTGCACCAGGCGCCCGCCTACGGTGAAGACGACCAGATCACCTGTGCCGCCGCCGACATACCGGTCATCATCTCCGTCGATGACGGGGGCAAGTTCCTGGCTCAGATCGCGGATGTCGCGGGGCTTCAGGTCTTCGACGCCAACAAGACGCTCGTGCAAATGCTGCGCGCTGAAGGCCGCTTGCTGCGGGTGGCGAGCTACGAACACAGCTATCCGCACTGCTGGCGCTGCAAGAATCCGCTCATCTACAAGGCGGTGTCGAGCTGGTTCGTGAGCGTGACAAAGTTTCGTGACCGTATGGTCGAGCTCAACGATCAGATCAACTGGGTACCCGACAACGTGAAAGACGGCCAGTTCGGCAAGTGGCTCTCAAACGCCCGGGACTGGTCGATCTCGCGCAACCGCTATTGGGGCTCGCCGATCCCGATCTGGAAGAGCGACGACCCGGAGTATCCGCGTGTCGACGTCTATGGATCGCTCGACGAGCTGGAGGCCGACTTCGGCGTGCGTCCGACGGACCTGCACCGCCCGTTCATCGACGACCTCACCAGGCCGAACCCCGACGACCCCACCGGTCGCTCGACGATGCGGCGCATTGACGACGTGCTCGACGTCTGGTTCGATTCCGGATCGATGCCGTTCGCGCAGGTTCACTATCCCTTTGAAAATGGCGAGTTCTTCGAGCAGCACAATCCGGCGGACTTCATCGTCGAATACATCGGCCAGACCCGCGGCTGGTTCTACATGCTGCACGTGCTGTCGACGGCGCTGTTCGACCGTCCGGCGTTCCGCAACGTGATCAGTCACGGCATCGTGCTGGGCAGCGACGGCCAGAAGATGTCGAAATCGCTGCGCAACTATCCGGATGTCTCCGAAGTCTTCGATCGGGATGGCGCGGATGCGATGCGCTGGTACCTGATGTCGTCCTCGGTCATCCGGGGTGGCAACCTCGTGGTCACGGAGGAGGGGATCCGTGAGGGAGTGCGCCAGCTCATGCTGCCGCTCTGGAACAGCTATTACTTCTTCACGCTGTATGCGAATGCCGCCGGGCCCGAGAACAACAAGGGGTACACCGCTACCCTGCGCACTGACTCGACCGACGTTCTCGACCGTTACCTGCTCGCCAAGACCCGCGAGGTGATCGGCGAGGTCACCCTGCACTTCGACAATCTGGACAGCCCACTTGCGGCGAATGCCCTGCGCGATTTCGGGGATGTACTCACCAATTGGTACGTGCGTCGCAGCCGTGGGCGTTTCTGGAGCGGTGACAGTGCCGACGCCTTCGACACCCTGTATACGGTGCTCGAAACGCTCACCAGACTCGCGGCACCGCTGTTGCCACTCGTCTCCGAAAAGGTCTGGAGGGGACTCACCGGCGGCCGCAGCGTGCACCTCACCGACTGGCCGGATCCTGCATCATTCCCCCAGGACACCGCGCTGGTCGCCGCGATGGATCGAGTTCGCGAGATCGCATCGTGTGGGCTCGGGCTTCGAAAAGCCACCGGGCTTCGGGTGCGACTTCCCCTCGCGGAGCTCACCGTGGTCGCCGAGAACTCGGACGAACTTCGTGCGTTCTTCGACATCCTGCGCGACGAACTCAACGTGAAGGCCGTGGCGGTGCGCGAACTCGGGGATAAAAGCCTCATTGAATTCGGCATCCAACGCAAGCTCACGGTCAACTCCCGCGCGGCCGGACCCCGCATCGGCAAGCAGGTGCAGCAGGTGATCCAGGCGGCCAAGGCCGGCGACTGGCAGGTGAGCGGCGAGAACGTGATCGTTGGCGGTATCGAACTGCTTCCCACCGAGTTCGAGCTGCAGCCGCAGGCCGCGGATGACGCGCAGGCGATCACCTTCCTGCCCGGCGGCGGTTTCGTACTGCTCGACACGGTGACCACCTGGGAGCTCGAGGCCGAGGGTCTTGCGAGGGACCTCATCCGCGCCGTGCAGGACACTCGAAAAGCTGCCGGCTTCCAGGTGAGCGACCGCATCGATCTCACGCTTTACTTCGAGTCGTCATCGGAGAAAGCTGGTGTCGAGCCCTTCGAAGACACCATCGCCGAAGAGACTCTCGCGCTGGAAATCACCGCGGTCGAGACCGGCGGCGCTGTGGAGGCGTACGCAGCGCTCCACGGGCGTGCCGGTGCATTCCGCTCCCTGATCACAGCCGGACAGTATGCAAATAGCGGCGACGTGCTCGTCGAAGTAACCATCCATGGAGCAGCAATCAATGTCTAATACCCCCACACCCGACAGCAACGACCGGGACCGCAATGAGCCTCTCACCGATGATCCGGAGCTCGGCGATGATGCACTCTTCCAGAAGGATGCCGACCGCGTCTACCGGGAGCTGCTCGCGCGCATCGGCGAGGGGCATCCACAACCGCGTCTGTCCGCAACCCGGCGGGTCGTCGAGCTTCTCGGCGATCCGCAGCGCTCGTACCCGATCATCCATGTGACCGGCACCAACGGCAAGACCTCCACGAGCCGCATCACCGAGAGCATCCTGCGCGCGTACGGCCTGCGTACCGGATTGTTCACCAGCCCGCATCTGGTGCGGGTCAACGAGCGGATCCTCATCGACGGAGAGCCGATCAGCAATGAGGCCTTCGTCGCGAACTATCGCGATATCAAGCCGTACCTCGACATGGTCGATGCCGAACTCCGCGCCGCTGGTGACGCTCCGCTGGCCTTCTTCGAGGCTTTCACCGCTCTCGCCTACGCGTGCTTTGCTGACGCCCCGGTGGATGTTGCAGTGATCGAGGTCGGACTCGGCGGCGAGTGGGACGCCACCAATGTGGGTGACGGCCAGGTTGCCGTGTTCACGCCGATCTCGCTCGACCACACCGCGCGCCTCGGTAACACCGTCGCGCTCATCGCCGCCACCAAGGCCGGCATCATCAAGCCCGCTGCCGCGGTCGTGACCGCCAGCCAGCCGCTGACCTCCCTCGCGGAACTCGAGCGAGCGAGCGAGCTGATGGAGGCGAGCCTTGCCGTGCAGGGCGCAGCCTTCGAGCTGCTCTCGAACACCGTTGCTGTTGGCGGCCAAGTGCTCTCCGTGCGCGGACTCGCCGGCACCTACACCGACCTCTTTCTTCCCCTTTTCGGAGACCATCAGGCGCAGAATGCGGCCGTGGCGATCGCTGCCGTCGAGTCGTTCCTCGGTGGAGGGGAGCAGATGCTGGTGGGCGACGTGCTCTCCGAGGGCATCGCAACGGCGACCTCTCCCGGACGCCTTCAGGTCATCGGCATTGAGCCGACCGTGATCATCGATGCCGCGCATAATCCCGATGGAGCCCAGTCGCTCGCGGCTGCACTCGGGAGTTATTTCACCTTCGACGAGGTCGCTGTAGTTCTCGGAGTGCTCGACGACAAGGATGCCCGCGGTATTGTGGCAGCCCTCGCCCCGGTCACCGAGGTCATGCTTGTCACCGCCTCGAGTTCCGAGCGGGCCGTTGCCGTGGATGACCTCGCCGAGCTCGTGCGCGAAGTGGCTCCCACAATCTCGGTCGATGAATACGACACGCCAAGCGAAGCGATCGCTGCCGCCCGCGCCTGGGCGCAGAAGGCACCCCGTCGTGGCGTCGTCATCACCGGGTCGATCACACTCATCGGCGACGCTCTCGTAATCGCGGCGGCGGAAGGGTGGAAACGATGACCGGGTCGGATGCGGCGCAAAACCCCCACATGCGCGTGCGGCGCGTGCGCTCCGCCAGCGAATCACTGCTCTCGATCGCCCTGCTGCTTGAGACCGTGCTGGTCTTTTTCGTCGTGATGGTGGCATTCGGCCTCCGGGTGCTTCCGATCCCGGTGGTTTTCGGTGGGGGAGCGGCGCTTGCCGTGCTCCTGATCCTCGCCGGTCGACTCGCCGGCAGGCCGGTGGGGGTCTGGATCGGCTGGGTGCTTCAGGTCGCGCTCATTGCCCTCGGCATCCTGCTGCCCCTGATGTACTTCATCGGGGCGATCTTCGCTGCGATCTGGATCTACTGCTTCGTCACCGGCCTCCGCCTCGATCGTCGCAAGGCCGCATACCTGCTCGATAATCCCCCGTCACCCAACAATTAGGATCCCCAATGAGCACCGAAGAAACTCTCGTTCTCGTCAAGCCGGATGGCGTATCCCGCAACCTCACCGGCGAGATCCTGTGCAGAATCGAAGCGAAGGGCTATCAGCTCGTCGACGTGAAGCTCGTGCAGGCCAGCCGCGAACTGTTAGCCCAGCACTATGAGGAGCATCTCGGAAAGCCGTTCTATGAGCCGCTCGTCGAGTTCATGGAGAGTGGCCCGATCGTCGCTTTCCGGATCGCGGGAGAGCGAGTCATCGAGGGCTTCCGGTCGCTAGCCGGCACGACAGACCCCACCACGGCCGCTCCAGGTACCATCCGCGGTGACCTCGGGCGGGACTGGGGGCTTCGCGTGCAGCAAAATGTCGTGCATGGCTCAGACTCGCCCGAATCCGCCGCGCGCGAACTCGCTCTCTGGTTCGACTGACTGACCCGCCTCGGCCCCAGCTGAGGTGTCAATTTCGCATGCGTCCGGGCATCCGGAGCCTGCGAAGTTGACCCCTGACGGGGCTTGGGGATGGGGCTTGGGGACGGGGCTCGGCGAATGCGGGAGTGACCCGTTTCGTCAGTTGCTGGGCGACGGTGACGGAGTGGCGGTGCCTGCCGCGGTGCTGACGAACTGCAGGAAGTCGCCAGAGCCATCCCACCGCTTGCCGTTGACAATCACAGTCGGGGTCGAGAATCCACCCGCGGCAGCGTTGACCAGTGCGGTGTTCGCGGTGGTCACCTGAGTTGCGGTGCCGATCCAGTCTGTGAACTGCTCGGTGTTGATGCAGTTGGTGACCGCAGAATCGGTGACGCCGGCGTTGGTGACGAGCGCTTTGATCTGCGTATCGGTGAGCCCCGAAGTTCCTTCGGTGGGCTGCTTGTCGTAGAACTCTTTCTGAGTGTCAAGAAACTTCGCCGGTTGGTAATTGGCAACACAGGCAGCCGCGTTTGCCGCACGGGTGGCATATCGGCTCGTGCCGTAGTTGCGGTCGAGAATCGAGATGGGGTGCACCTCAAGAGTCGCCGATCCGCTTGCGACCAGCTGCTGGATCTGGCTTGCGTAGGTCGCCTCGAAGGTCTTGCAGGCGGGGCATGCCCAGTCCACGTAAGTGACGATGTGCACAAGCCCATCTGAGGTGTTGGTCTGTGTCGCCTTCGGCTTTCCGTCTGCTGCAGCCGCCGCAGTAGTCGTCGCGGTGGCCACCCCGCCCTGCCCGGTGAAGAGGATGCCACTACTCGCCATATTCCTCGGGCCGGGGGCACCCGGCGTTGCGGGCTGCACCACGATCGCCACCACTACTGCGATGACTGCCAGGATGGCGATGCCGATCCCGCCCTGGAGAAATATTTTGTTGCGGCGCTGGCGTTTTTTCTCGGCCTCACGTTCGAGGCGAGCCGTCTCGCGGGCGGCCTCCCGCCGATCCTTCTTGCCTTGAGAGGAGGGCGAGGTACCGGATGCAGCCATGTTTTGCTAACCAACATTCTGTGAGATGGATGAACTGTGAGATGGATGAACTGGGCGATGGAGGGAAATCTCAGCAGCCAGACCGTGGTGAGGCCGGGGTGCAGTGCGCGTGGAGTGGGGTGTTCCCGGAAGAAAACATCACAGGCGGTGGATCACGTCGAGCTGCACTTGTGCGATCGCCGCGACGATGACGTAACTCACGAGAGTGATCAGCGGAACGTAGCCATATGCCGTGTTCGCCACGGAACGAAGGCGCGCAGAAACAGGGATATGTCCGCTCTTCAGGTTGTAGAGGGTGATCAGCCAGAACGAGGGGATCACCACCGACCAGGTTGCCATGCACCACGGGCAGAGCGTACCAAGACCGAAGATGCTCTCGGTGATGAGAAAGATTACGAAGGCGAGGGCGAGGGTGATGCCTACATTGATGGCGATCCAGAACCAGCGGGCAAAGCTCACCCCGCTGATGATGAGCACCGCGATCATGAAGAGTGCTGACCATCCGCCGATCCCAAGAACCGGGTTGGGAAAGCCAAAGAGCGAGCCCTGCCACGAGGCGAGATTTTTACTGCACTGCACAAGAACACTGACATTGCAGGATGGCGCGACGTCGGGCTCTGTGAACGTGCCGACCTTATCGACGGTGAGGCGGAAAGCCGAGAAGAACCCGGCGACTGACGCCACCGCGAGAAAAATTCCGAGCTCGAGCGGCCGCCCATCGCGTCGCAGCCGGGTCACGGTCAACGCGAGCACGAGCACCATGAGCACGAGTTGCACCACGAGCGCCACGGTGATGGCGAGCTGGGCGACAACAGCGAGGTAGGCAGCCCAGAGCTGGAAAACCACAGCCACCGCAGAGATTGTTGCGAGCGCGCGCCACCAAGCGGGGGAGATCAGGGCACCGGCGAGTTGGGCGGCTCCCACCGTGAGCACGAGAACGAACAGCGCCATCGAGAAAGCCGATGACGGATAGCCGAGCTCATTGTCGGCCCCGACCAACTTAGGGATACCGTTGGCGGCCTTGAGGCCGGCGAAAGCAATGGCCGTGCTGGCGAAGGACACGACCACGCCGACTGCACCAACGATGGTGAGGGCGAAAATGCCACCCCGGGAGCGGGCTTCCGATGAGCTCATGGACACCTTGAGGATTATTGCATGAGCCAAATGTGGCGGAACTGGCAAGGCATGCGATAATTTGGGGGTGTCATGCGAGCCGCGCTCGATATGATGCCAGAGAATGCTTACCGGGCACTGTGCGACGCAACCTGAGGGTTACCGAATACAACACCGGGCCGCGCTGAATAGGCTTCGATCCGCCAAGGGTTGATCCCCATCGACGGCGCGTCGGATAGCGAGTTCCGAACAGAACTACCAAGACAAGCGAACGAGACCAAAACTAGCCCCAGCGTGTCACAGCGACCGGGGGCCGGTGGCCGGTATCAGAGCGAAGAATTAGCGGCAGATCGACCGAGGCCACAACCGCCGGAGTTGAAAACCGCGACGAGAGAGTACCCGACGGGTCGCGCGGCTTCCCGTTCCGGGCTAGGAGTGCGCCAGCAATGGTGGAGACAACTGCACACAACAACGACGATTCGGCCCACAATGAACCGAAAAAGCGCTCGCGCCTCTTCGGCTCTCGTCGGGCCTCCAAGTCCACGGCGGCACCGGAGTCGGTAGCCGCCGAGGTCGCGGTCACGCCGGATCAGCCGACGACAGAGCAGCGGGAGGCAGTGCTGCCACTGCCAGCACAGCCAGATACCGGACAGCCAGAAACTGCACAGGAGAAGACTGTGCAGGAGAAGACTTCGCAGCCGAAGACGGCCAAAGCGAAGGCACCCCGGCCGACTGAGGATTCCGCTGCGAAGAACACCGCCAACGGCACCGCTGACGATGCCGCCGAGACCGCCACAGCGACTGCCGCCGAGACTGTCACCGAACCGACGGCGAAGCGAACACCGGTCCGCCGCACGACTGCAAAGTCCAGCACCGCAAAGTCTGGCGCATCCAACTTTGACGAAGCGCTCTCCGACGGCGAAAAGTCTGGGCCGGAGTCCTCGACGCAGGCATCGACGCAGGAACCAATGAAGGCACCGATGCAGGCAGCGGTCGTCCTGCCCAGCACATCGCTGCTGTTCCAGGCGCCAGATCTTCCCGTGATCGCGCCACGATCGGCACCCGATGACGATTACGACGATGAGCCGAGGAATAACCGGGCTCCGCGAAACTCCCGCAAATCTCGCAACGATCGCAGCAATGACCGCGAAAACGATCGCGCTAACGATCGCAATGATGATCGCAACAACGATCGCGCTAACGGTCGCAATGATGGTCGCAACAACGATCGCGCTAACGATCGCAATGACGATCGCAACGATTACCGCGCTGACGACCGAAACACGGATCGCGACAGGGGAGATGACGACGGCGAGCAGACGTCGGTTCGCCGCCGGTCACGGCGTCGCGCCGGTGATGAAGACCGCGACTCGGGCGGTGGAAATTCTGGCAAGTCCAACCCGTCCAATACGGTCGTCAAGGTGCGTGCCCCCCGCGCGGTTCCCGAACTCAGTAATGAGCCGACGAAGGTGCGTGGCTCGACTCGCCTCGAGGCGAAGAAACAGCGTCGCCGCGACGGCCGCGATGCCGGCCGCCGCCGGCCGGTAATCACGGAAGCCGAATTTCTGGCCCGCCGCGAAAGTGTCGATCGCAAGATGGTCGTGCGCTCGAAGTTCGACCGCATCCAGATCGGGGTGCTCGAAGACGGAGTGCTCGTCGAGCACTACGTCGCCAAGGCTGCGGATGCCAGTCTGATCGGCAACGTCTACCTCGGTCGTGTTCAGAACGTGCTCCCGAGCATGGAGGCCGCCTTCGTCGACATCGGGCGCGGTCGTAACGCTGTGCTCTACTCGGGCGAAGTGGATTGGGAGGCCGCCGCCGAGAACTCCGCCGACGGCAAGAGCCAGGCCCGCCGCATCGAGCTCGCCCTGAAGCCGGGTGACAAGGTTCTCGTTCAGGTGACCAAGGATCCGGTCGGTCACAAGGGCGCGCGTCTCACCAGCCAAGTCAGTCTTCCCGGCCGCTACCTCGTATACGTGCCGAACGGATCGATGAACGGGATCAGCCGCAAGCTGCCTGATACTGAGCGTGCGCGGCTGAAGAAGATCCTCAATGAGGTACTGCCCGAGAACGTCGGCGTGATCGTCCGCACGGCTGCAGAGGGCGCGACTGACGAACAGCTCACCCTCGATGTCAACCGCCTCACCGCGCAGTGGGCCACGATCAGCGCGACCCTCGAGAACGTGCAGGCTCCCGCACTGCTCCACAGTGAACCCGACCTGCTGGTGAAGATCGTGCGTGATGTCTTCAACGAAGACTTCCACGAGCTCGTAATCGATGGTGAGGATGCCAAAGCTACGATCACGACGTACCTCTCCCAGGTGGCCCCCGATCTCGTCAGCCGCTTGCAGAGCTACACCGGAACTGTCGACTCGTTTGACGAATACCGCATTACGGAGCAGATCGAGAAAGCGCTGGATCGCAAGGTCTGGCTACCCTCCGGTGGTTCGCTCGTCATCGACCGCACTGAGGCCATGACCGTCGTCGACGTCAACACCGGCAAGTTTGTCGGCTCCGGCGGTAACCTCGAAGAGACGGTCACAAAGAACAACCTCGAGTCGGCAGAAGAGATCGTGCGCCAGTTACGTCTGCGCGATATCGGCGGAATCATCGTCGTCGACTTTATCGATATGGTGCTCGAGTCGAATCGTGATCTCGTGCTGCGCCGCCTGGTTGAATGCCTGAGCCGTGATCGCACCAAGCACCAGGTCGCCGAGGTGACCTCACTCGGCCTGGTGCAGATGACCCGAAAGAAGCTCGGCCTCGGGCTCATCGAGTCGTTCAGCGAACCCTGCGAGTTCTGCGCGGGCCGCGGCATCGTCATCCACCACGACCCCGTCACCCGTCATCGCCAGTCGGTGCAGCCGGAGACCCCGCGTCGTGGACGTGGAAAAGGTGGCAATGGAAGCGGCAACGGCGGCAGTGATTCCGGGCGCGGCAACGGTGCGTCGAGCAACGGTGCGTCGTCCGGGCAGAGGCCGAATGGGGGAACGCACGCGATCACCGATGACGTGAAGAATGCCCTCGCCCAAATTGCAGCATCGACGATCACGCACGCGCCAGTCGAGGAACCTGCCGCTGCTGAGGGTTTGAACGCTCCGACGGAACAGGCGGTAGCGGCTCCGGTCGCTGCCAACAGTGCTGCGAAGGTCGCGTCTGACTCGCCAGAGGTGGAGGCCGTGACTATTGCAGCGGCCGAAGCCGCTATCGAGATCCTCGATATCCCGGTGAAGTCGAACTCGCGCGGACCGCGACGGATCTCCACCCACGATGCCGAGCTGATTCTTGACTCCGTGCTTGATGCGCTTCCGGAGCCGAAGCAACCGGGGCAGGGACGCTCGCGCGTCTCGCGGCGCGCGTCGAGCGCCGGCACCGTGCGAACCTCCGATTCGACCGAGGGTCTGCACGCCGAGTAATCAGAAGTTGCTCGCGAGTCGGCCCCGTGACGTGGTCGTAGCAACGTAGGATCCCGCAGGTGGGCATCCGGGTAGCAGAGCGCGAACGCCGCGCCATCCGAATGCCCACCATCGTGGGCCTGTCCGTTGGGCTGGTCGGAATCGTCGGGGTCTTCCTGGTGCGTGCGCTGACCCCGGCGCTTGGGCCGTGGTCGCTGCCCAACCGCGTGCAGGACCTCCTCACGCTGTCGATCAGCGTAATTATTGAGTCGCTGCCGTTTGTGGTCCTCGGAATCCTGTTGTCGATCCTTGTGCAGGTCTGGGTTCCCGACCGCTGGATCATGCGGATTTTGCCACGCAACGCTTTTCTCCGGCGCGTCACCATCTCGTTTCTGGGCGTATTCCTTCCGGTCTGCGAATGCGGCAATGTGCCGCTCGCGCGCGGACTGATGGTCAAGGGATTCACTGTCTCTGAGTCAATGACTTTTTTGCTTGCCGCGCCGATTATCAACCCGATCACCATCCTCACGACCGGCCAGGCTTTTGGCTTCGACAGCTGGGTGTTCGCGGCACGTCTGGTGGGCGGCTTCGTCATCGCGAATCTGATCGGCTGGCTCTACGCCAAGCATCCCGACCAGGACAGCCTGCTCACCGACCGCTTTGCCGCGGAATGCCGCCTGCCCGACCCGCACGAACACGATCAGACTCGGTGGCAGAAGAGTGTGGAGCTTTTCACGCGTGAGAGCGCCGTGATCATGCCTGCCCTGTTCATCGGCTCGCTTATTGCCGGACTCGTACAGGTCGCCGTGCCGCGCTCGGTGCTGCTGAGCCTGGGGAGCAATCCGCTCTGGTCGATTCTTGCGATGATGGCGCTCGCGTTCGTGATTTCAGTCTGCTCGAACGTTGACTCGTTCTTCATCCTCCCGTTCGCCAGTACCTTTATGCCCGGCTCGATTGCAGTGTTCCTTCTCTTCGGCCCGATCATCGACATCAAGATGCTCACCCTCATGCGCACCACTTTCCGCGCCAAAGTGCTGGTGCAACTCACTGTGATCGTCGGATTGCTCAGTGCTCTGATCGGATTGGTCGTGAATTATCTTGCCTAGGTTCACTCGCTGGCAGGGCATCGCGCTGTGCGTTGCAGCCCTCGTGTCGACGGTCTGGCTGGCGGTGACCAACCAGCTCATTCTGTACATTCATCCGCGATACATCGTGTTCACAGTAATCATGGCGGCACTGGGGCTCGTGCTGGTCGTGGCGAGTTTTCGGCAGGCGGCAGCGCACACGAACGAGCCTGCGAACGAGCACGAACGCGAACGCGAACACGAGCACGAACTCGAGCACGAGCAGCCGAGCTCCGGTCGCCTTCGCCGGGGGATCACGGTCATCGGCTCGATGCTGACCCTGGTGATGGCCGTTGCTCTCGTCGTCGTACCCCCCACGACACTCACCACCGCCACGGCTGAGCAGCGGGTGATAAATAGTACGCAGGTCGGCCCGGGCACGAGAACCGTGGACTCTGCGGCATCCGCTCCTGCGGGGGCCTACGCGCGCTTCACCGTGCTCGATTGGTCGTCACTGCTGCGTCAGACCACCGACGTTGGCTTCTATCGCGAGAAGGAAGCCAATGTCGTGGGATTCATTACCAGGGATAAGGATGATCCGAAGAACGTCTTTTATGTGTCCCGGTTCGTGATCACCTGCTGCGCCGTCGATGCGCAGCCGGTGGGCGTGCCGGTGTACCTCCCCAACTGGCAGGACCGCTTTGCAGCCGACCAGTGGGTGAAGGTGAGTGGGTCGTTCGAGACCAATCCCAGTACACAGAGCCAGCAGTCAATCGCCCTGGTTCCCACATCGACGACGAAAGTAGACCAGCCAAGTGAGCCGTATCTCTACTGACGACGCAGATGGTGCTGGCGAGCCGGCAAAGCGGTTTCGCCGCGCTCTTACCTTTACCGTGGTCGCACTCGTGGTCCTCGTCGCCGGCTTTGCGGGGCTCAACTTTTTGCAGGGGCCAAAGCTGTCAAGTGGCACCGTCGATGCGGATCGAGTGGTCGCTCGAGCCGGACAGCAACTGCGGCTATTCGCCAACCAGAGCATCCTCAGCGTGTCGAAGAAGAACGTGTCGGTAAGCCCAGCTGTGCCATTCACCGTGAGCACTACCGGCGCAATCATTGCCGTGCAGTTCACGGACCGTCTGCGCTACGGCACCACATATTCGGTGCGGGTATCAGATGTTGCCAATGCGTTCCAGCCCCGGGTATCGACCTTCGATTATTCGTTCACTACGGCTGCCGCACAGATTTACTACCTGGATCGGGCCGACCCGGCAGTCGGTGCGGGCCAGCTCGACTCGATAGTGCGTACGGGGCTTCGCGGCAGTGAGCGCACCATCATCTATTCGGCCCCCCGCATTCAGCAATTCGTCGTCTTCGCCCAGGCGCTCGCCGTCACTACGCTTGCAGACGACGGCACGAGTTCGCTCTCAATAGTGGGGCTGTCGAGCAAGTTGGTCGAGAAAATTCAGTTGCCGGGGCCAGGCACTATCGACGAGCTGCGGGGTGAATCGGATACCGGATTGCTCGGTTTCGTCTTCACGAGTGCGGGCGCCGCAGTCTCGCGAGAGTTCACCACTGTGCTGATGCGGGTTGACCTGACCGGGGTACACACGGTGATACCGGTGCCTGACCTCGCCGGCAAACCACTCGGCGTGCTGAGCTGGGGGTTTCTGGGTGGAAGCACGAACATCGTCGCACAGGGCCAGGACCAGACAGTGTTTCTCATTGATGCCGCAAAGTCTGGTCCACCAGTGCCTCTCGGTCAGTACACGGGCCTGGGGCGCAGCGCGCCCGATGGGAAGCAGATCGTCGTGAGCGACGCCTTCGGTAAAATCGCCTACTCCCTCGCCGATGGTACCCAGACCCGTCTCCCGTCGCTGCCTATTGCCGGAGCATCCACTTACGGCGGTGATGTCGTGCTGCTTGATCGGGGTACAGCCCGAGTGCAGCAGGTGGCCGTGTTCGATTCGGCAAAGGGCGGCAAGTTTCAGAGCTATCTCGTTTACGAAAGCGGTACGACCTCCCGGGTGCTTTACCAGACACCGGATGACGCGGGCAGCATCGAGAATTTCAGTATTTCTCCGAACGGCCAGTTCGCTGCGGTGAATGTCATCCCCGACTATGCGAACAGCGTTTCTGACGGCTACGCGGTCAATGCTCAATCCACCTCTATCAGCACCGTCGTCATCGATATCGCCAGTGGTGCGGTCGTCCGAAGCGTGGAGGGTTTCAACGAGAGCTGGTAACGCGTCGAGGTCATGCTTCGCAGATTCTGGTCGTGGGGGGGGGGGGGGGATGCGCGGGCTCGCGGAGTTCTGATGTGGTTACAGCTGGCGGCGTTCCCGCTGGGAGACCCGCAAGCCGCTGTGGCGTAATCGTTCGACGAGTTGCCGGATGCTCACCGGTTCGGCTCCCGCAGCCACCAGTTCGTCGTACCTGTCTTGCGGCACATCGTAGTGATCGAGGTCGAAACTCCGCAGGGGGATGCCCATTCGGCTGGTGAAGTCGTGCAACTCGGCAAGGGAGCTGTCACTCACCAGATGAGACCAGAGCATCTCGTGGGCTGGCCACCTCGGCTGATCAATCAGGATGGCCATCGACCGAGTCTAAACGGGAAGGTTTCGAAGAGCACTTCGCTGACCCACCGGATCTCCACCACTGAGGGAGAGCAGTTCTTTCGGGCTCTCGAGTAACTGGCGGCTCGGGGCGGTGGACAGTTTTTGAGCGTCGCGCCACTCGTGATCCTCATGTGTTTCCTGGTTCGGATGTGGCTCGAACGGCATCCGTTCGAGCACGACGGCGTCGGCAACGTCGACACGGTGTGAACACGCCGCTCAGCGTTTGACCGGAGCGGCGATCATCCACTATTGTTGAACTCCGGTGTGTGCTGGGCTATGCCCGCAATCGAATGCACACCAAGACTTCTGCCGAAATCATCGGTATCAGTTCACAGAGTTAGGGTTCCCAAGTGGTTTACGCAGTTGTGCGCGCCGGTGGTCGGCAGGAAAAGATTGAGGTCGGAACCATTGTGGTTCTCGACCGTATCAAGGCCGACAAAGACGGCAACGTCGAGCTCGTACCTGTGTTGCTGGTCGACGGCGACACCATCACGCATGACGCTGAGGCCCTTGCGAAGGTGAAGGTGACTGCAGAGGTCGTCGGCGACCTCCGAGGCCCTAAAATCGTCATTCAGAAGTTCAAGAATAAGACCGGGTACAAGAAGCGCCAGGGCCACCGCCAGGAGCTCACCCGCATCAAGATCACCAGCATTCAGTAACACCGAAGACGTCGAGGAACCAGTCATGGCACACAAAAAGGGCGCAAGCTCCACCCGCAACGGTCGCGATTCCAACGCACAGCGCCTCGGCGTCAAGCGCTTCGGCGGCCAAGTCGTCAGCGCTGGCGAGATCATCGTGCGCCAGCGCGGCACTCACTTCCACCCCGGCGTCAATGTCGGACGTGGCGGCGACGACACTCTGTTTGCGCTCGCCGCTGGCGCGGTCGAATTCGGCGCCAAGGGTGGCCGCAAGGTCATCAACATCGTGGTGGCCGCGTAGGCACCTAGGTCTCGATGCGGTCGCTATGCGACCTTCTCGGCCGCCGATCTCATGGAGATCGACAAATTCACTGGGTTCGGGCGGGCTTCGGCTCGCTCTTCCCAGTTAACCGCTCACTCAGCACACGAAAGGATGCGTTGTGGCAACCTTCGTTGACCAGGTGACACTTCATCTCAGCGCCGGCGACGGCGGTGACGGTTGCGTTTCGGTGAAGCGCGAGAAGTTCAAACCCCTCGCCGGTCCCGATGGCGGCAATGGGGGCGACGGTGGAGACATCGTGCTGGTGAGCGAGATGGGCGTGACAACCCTCCTCGGCTTCCATCGTGCTCCCCATCGCAAGTCCGACAAGGGCGGCCAGGGCATGGGTGACAATCGCAGCGGATCCGACGGCACGGAGATCGAACTTGCCGTTCCACTTGGCACCGTTGTGAAGGATGTCGAGGGCAACGAACTCATCGACTTCACCGAGCCGGGCATGCGCTACATCGTCGCTCCCGGTGGGCAGGGTGGACTCGGCAATGCCGCCCTCGCGTCCACCAAGAGGAAGGCGCCAGGGTTTGCACTTCTCGGCATCCCCGGGTGGGAAGGCGATGTCTTCCTCGAGCTGAAGGTGGTGGCGGATGTCGCACTGGTCGGCTATCCCTCGGCTGGTAAGTCGAGCCTTGTCGCCGCCATCTCTGCCGCGAAACCGAAGATTGCGGATTACCCGTTCACCACGCTGCATCCGAATCTCGGGGTCGTAGAGTCCGGCGAGTCGCGGTACACCGTTGCCGATGTGCCCGGTCTGATCGAGGGCGCAAGTGAGGGCAAGGGGCTCGGCCTCGAATTCCTGCGTCACGTCGAGCGCTGCTCCGCACTGCTGCACGTTCTTGATTGCGCCACTCTCGAGCCTGGCCGTGATCCGATCAGTGACCTCGATGTCATCCTCGGTGAACTCGCCGCATATCCGGTACCTGAGGGGCAGCTTCCCCTGCTCGACCGGCCCCAACTCATCGCCCTCAACAAGGTCGACGTGCCGGAAGGGCGTGAACTAGCCGATCTGGTGCGCCCCGACCTTGAAGCGCGCGGATACCGCGTCTTCGATATTTCTGCGGTCAGCCGGGAAGGACTGCGCGAGCTGTCCTTCGCCCTCGGCGAGCTGGTGGATTCTGAACGTGCCAACAAAGCTGCTTTACCGGTGAAGCAGCGGATCGTGCTGCGCCCCCGTGCCACCGGTGATGCTGGCTTCACGGTCAAGGTCGAGGGCGGGTCGGGTGGCAACATTTACCGCGTTGTCGGGGGCAAGCCCGAACGCTGGGTCGCCCAAACTGACTTCAACAACGAGGAAGCGGTCGGCTTCCTCGCCGATCGCCTCGCCAAGTCCGGTGTGGAGAACGAGCTATTCAAGGTCGGTGCCATTGCTGGCTCGACCGTGATTATCGGCCCGGTCACCTTCGACTGGGAGCCGACCCTCACCTCCACAGCGGAGCTGCTGACGGCACCGCGCGGCACCGATCCACGGCTGGTGCAGAACGATCGTCCGACGTCGAAGACCCGGCGCCAGGAATACCTCGATCGAATGGATGGCAAGGCCGAAGCTCGTGCCGAGCTCATCCGTGAGCGGGAAGCCGGAATGTGGAACGACGACGAGGGCTTCGCCATCACAGAGAAAAACGGTGCTGCTCCCGAATCAGCCACAAGTCAGACTGCCGAGTCTGCCGAGAGTACCGAGTCTGGCGGGTCTGAGTCGGAGGATTCGCGAGCGGATGGCTAGCCCCGTTCTCTCGCGGGCCGGCATCCCCACGGCGCGGCGCATCGTCGTCAAGGTGGGATCCTCGTCGATTAGCGGGCCGAATACAGATCAGATTGCCCCGCTCGTCGACGCGCTTGCAGCGGCCCACGCGCGGGGTACCGAGGTGATCCTCGTCTCGTCCGGAGCGATCGCCACAGGAATGCCCTTTCTGAAGCTCGATTCACGTCCTACCGATCTCGCCACACAGCAGGCCGCCGCCGCAGTCGGTCAAAACGTGCTCATCTATCGCTACCAGGAGAGCCTTGACCGCTTTCGAATCGTTGCGGCACAAGTGCTGCTTACGGCCGGGGACCTCGAAAATCCGACTCATCGTGGCAATGCGCAACGGGCGATGGACCGGCTCCTCGACCTGCGCATCCTGCCCATTGTCAATGAGAACGACACGGTTGCAACCCATGAGATCCGGTTCGGTGATAACGACCGGCTGGCCGCACTGGTGAGCCAGTTGGTGCGGGCGGACCTGCTCGTGTTGCTGTCCGACATCGATTCGCTGTACGACATTCCCCCCGAGAAACCCGGAGCGCATCGTATCTCGGAGGTCCCGTTCGACGACGATCTCGCTCGAGTGGAATTCGGGGATATCGGGAGAGCCGGGGTGGGCACCGGGGGAGCGGGAACGAAGGTGGCCGCCGCGAAATTGGCTGCGACATCCGGCACCCCGGTTCTTCTCGCTGCGACTCGGCAGGTCGCCGCCGCGCTCGACGGTGCCGAGATCGGCACCTGGTTCGCGGCCGCGCCAGCGTGAGCTGGCATCACACCGCAGAGTCAGCGCAACTACACTGGCGTCATGCCTGAGATCGTCGTGACGGTGCGCTCCTTTGACGAAAAACTGGATGCCGCCCGCGCTGCATCCCTCGTACTCGCCACAGCAAATGCTGCGCTCAAGAATCGTGCCCTCGCCTCGATCGCTGTTGCGATGGTTGAGCATGCGGATCGGATCATCCTGGCCAACGATCTCGACCTGGCCAACGGGCGCGACAATGACCTGAGTGTCGGGGTGCTCGATCGGTTGCGTCTCGATGCGACTCGGCTGGCTGGGCTGGCAGATGCGGTGCGGCTCGTGGCAACGCTGGTTGATCCAGTCGGCGAAAACGTGCGAGGGCGGACACTGGACAATGGCCTGAGGCTGAGCGAGGTGCGGGTGCCATTCGGTGTCGTCGGCGTCATCTACGAGGCCCGACCCAATGTCACGGTCGATATCGCCAGCCTCGCGCTCAAGAGCGGTAACGCGGTGGTGCTGCGCGGGGGGAGTGCTGCGGAAAACACCAATCGTGAACTGGTGGCGATCATCCAGGATTCGCTTCGCGGCGTCGGACTGCCCGCAGATGCTGTACAGACGATCGACGAGTTCGGTCGCGACGGCGCACGGCAGCTGATGCGGGCGCGTGGACAGGTGGATGTGCTCATTCCGCGCGGGAGCGCCGCCCTCATCAACACTGTCGTGGCCGAGTCGAAGGTTCCGGTGATCGAGACCGGCGCGGGTGTCGTTCACGTCTTCCTCGACGAGTCGGCCGATGAAGCCTGGGCGATCGACATCGTGCATAATTCCAAGGTGCAGCGGCCCAGCGTCTGCAATGCCCTCGAGACCTTGCTCGTGCATGAGGGGGCGGCGATGCGGCTGCTGCCTCCCGTGCTTGGCGCGCTGCGGGCATCCGGGGTCACCATCCATGGCGACGAGGGCACTCGCGCGATATTCGCGGATGCTGTCGCGGCCACCGATGAGGACTGGGCCACCGAATACATGTCGCTTGACATCGCGGTGCGGGTTGTCGGCTCACTCGACGAGGCGATGGAGCACATCCGTCGCTACTCGACCCACCACACCGAGTCGATCGTGACTAACGATCTCGGCAACGCCGAACGCTTTCTGGCCGAGGTGGACTCGGCCGTGGTGATGGTGAACACCTCGACCCGGTTCACTGACGGCGGGGAATTCGGCTTCGGAGCCGAAGTGGGCATCTCCACGCAAAAGCTCCACGCGCGCGGTCCGATGGGGTTGAGCGAACTTACGAGCACCAAATGGATTGTGCGTGGCACGGGCCAGGTCAGGGAATAGGCATCTGAAGGCCGGTAGGCTTGAAACATTGAATTAAAGCGTGAGGGATGGGTGGATGTCGGTGTTAAGCACGATTGTTCTGGCGGCAGAAGAGGCGAAGATCGCGCTGATCTTCCCGATTTGGATATTCCCCCTCATCGCGATTGTCGTCTTCGTCGGTCTTGGGCTGGTCGTGTGGAGTTTCCGCGACGTTGCCAACCGTCACAGCCAAAAGACCGGTGGCTCGGCGGCGAGCGGACACACGGCCAATCACTAGCGCGCACGACGTGATGGTGAAAAGCGCGGCGAAGCGTCCGAAAATCGGTGTGATGGGTGGCACCTTCGACCCCATCCACCATGGACATCTGGTCGCGGCGAGCGAGGTTGCGCAATCTTTCGGTCTGGATGAGGTGGTGTTCGTTCCCACCGGAACTCCATATCAGAAGCCGGGAGCCACCTCAAGCGAGCACCGTTATTTGATGACGGTTATTGCTACTGCGGCTAACCCAAACTTTACGGTGAGTCGGGTTGATATCGACCGCGAGGGGCCCACCTACACGATTGACACGCTCCGCGATCTGCACGCTGAGCGGCCCGACGCGGAGCTTTACTTTATCTCCGGTGCGGACGCGATCACCCAGATTCTCGACTGGAAAGATGTGGCCGAACTCTGGTCGCTCGCGCATTTCGTTGCTGTGACTCGACCGGGTCACTCGCTGACTATTTCCGGTTTACCTGAGTCGGAAGTAAGCTTGCTCGAAGTGCCCGCGCTTGCGATATCATCCACTGATTGCCGCAGCCGGGTCAGCCGGGGATACCCGGTGTGGTATTTGGTGCCCGACGGTGTTGTTCAATACATCTCCAAACACCACCTGTATCGGAGTCTGACATGACAGCTTGGCATGACCAGCCGCCCGCGAGTAGGCGGCAAGTTCGGCAAACCGAACGCGACGGCAGCGTCGACTCGCAGTCGACCGCCGAGCAGGATGCGGCTGACGACGCCGCTTTCGCGGGGGTCGCCCACCAGGGCTGGGAAGCGGAAGCCCGACGAGCGACCGCACCGCAAGGCCCACCGCAGGGTGCAGCTGATCCCCTGCCGACGCGTGGGCGTCGCGCACAGCACCCGGCGACCAACGAACAAGCCGGTCCGGTGCTGGCTAACAATCCGGTGCTGGCTAACAATCCGGTGCTAGCTAACAATCCGGTGCACGCACCCCGCCCCTTCATCGCACCGACCCTCGCTGCGCCAGTTCCGGTAGATCACCAGCCGGCCCGCCGCGCTCGCGACTCCGGTGCATCCGATTCACGGCGAGCCGCAGTCCGTCCCGTCGGCCCGCCGCTTGGTGCGATAGCTCCGGAGGCCGCCGCCGCTCCTGAGATCGCCGCCGCTCCGGAGGCCGTCGCTGCTCCCGAGCCGGTCCTCACCCGACGCCAGATGCGCGAGCGGGGTATCGGTGGTTTTGTGACGACACCGAGCGAGACTGACGACGCCGAAAGAACTGACGACGCCGAAAGAGCTGCCGCCACCGGTGCTACCGGCACGGACACGGACACGCCAGCTGGAGTTGCACCTGTTGTCGCAGAAGAGGCCGTGGCAGCCGAAGTGCCTCTCGCCGAAGTTCCTACCAAGCGACAGTGGTTCCGTGACCGTGCCCGCCGTGCCACAGTGGATCAAGAGCGCGAACGCGAAGAAACGCATCGCGCGGGTGAAACTGTGGCGGCGCAGCATGCCGACGCGTCGACTGTGAACTCGGTGACCGAACCGCCAGTGCTTGTCGAACCGCCAGTGCTTGTCGAACCGCCAGTGCTTGTCGAACCGCCAGTGCTTGTCGAACCGCCAGTGCTTGTCGAACCGCCAGTGCGTCCGCCCTTCCCCGGCGCGACTCTTGCAGGCATTACCACCGCGGACATCACCCTCGCCGAGCTTGTTGAGCCCGCGCGGGATGTGGCAATCACATCCGCTCCGGTGCACTTCGTCAGCACACCCGTCTTCACTATCGATCCGGAGATCGACCAAGCGACCGCGCAGGCAGAAGTCGTGGTTGCGGAGCTCGAGCCGCACGGAGAGCAGGGGCCAGCCTTCGAGGATCTGCTGTTTCCGAGTGGTCAGTCAGTGGAGACCACCGTGGAGCCGACTCACGAGGATGCGGCGGCCGTTACGTTCGACGCGTCTATCACTGGGCACGATTCTCCCGCCACGACTGTTGCTGAGACCATCGCTTCGACCCTAGCCGTGCCCGCAGGATCCGTCGCCCCGATGGATGCCACATACGTGCCGCCGGTGGGCCACTGGTCAACCCAGGCGTCGATCGATGACGGTGAGCAGCTGCAAGAGAGTACTTTTGCCCGCGACATCGGGGCGACTAGCGGTGCTCTCACGACGAGCGCTCTCGTATTGCCGTCTATGCCGACCGGCGAGAACATTATGGGCCCGCTCAGCGGTACTGGGGAGATCCTCATCACCGGGTCGATTAGCCTTCCACGCAGCATGGGATCGACCGGCATTTATCCGGCTCGCTACGACCACTCGGACGTCGATTTGCTTCTCGAAGCTGACGACCGCGAAGACTCGTCCGATCCCGAATCGGCACCGGTCCGCGCGATCCGCGCGGTCAGCACCAGTACTTCCTCTGGCGATGTGATCATGTCGATGAAGCCGCAAAAAACCAGTCGATTGCCGCTCATTCTCATCGTCTCCGCCGCGGTCATGGCCGTCGGTGTCGTCGTGCTGCTCGTCGCTGGGATGATCTTCAAGATCTTCTAAACCTGTGACCATATTATTTTCTCTTCCACCCCAAAGGACCCTGTGACTGCGACCGACCATGCCCGCGAACTCCTCCAAATCGCGGCAGCCGCCGCAGACTCGAAACAGGCCGAAGACCTGGTTGCACTCGATGTGTCGGGTCCGCTGCCTCTCACCGATATCTTCCTTCTCGCCACCGGACGCAACGAACGCAACGTCATCGCGATTGCGAGCGAGATCGAAGACCTGCTGATCGAGCATGGCTCAAAGCCGCTTCGCCGCGAGGGACGCGCCGAGGGTCGATGGATTCTTCTCGACTTTGGTGATCTCGTTGTGCACGTCTTCCACGAGGAAGACCGGATGTATTACTCGCTCGAGCGCCTGTGGAAGGACTGCCCGGTGATCCCGATCAATCTTCCGGTGCGCGAGCCTGCCGAATAGCCGAGCCGCTCAAGTCGGATGACGGCTCTCGAGCTGCCGTCCTGGCGTGCAATTGACGGCGAGGGGAAACGGGTACTCGAGCTCATCGATGCCTGGTCCGGGTCATCCGCCCTCGCCTCGATTGTCGCCGTCTGTGGGGGATCGGTGCCGACCGGTTCAGCGGCACACCGATTATTGTGGCTGGATGGGTTTGCCGCGGCGCAGTGGGATTTTCGGCGGGGCCGGGAGCGCGATTCAATCGGTGACTCGGCGCTGACAGCGCTTCAGATCGACACTGTTCACGGTCAGTCTCCCGCTCTCGGTCTTGCCGCACGGGAGGTACCTTCGAGGCGCCGGTACGACACGGTGATCATGACCGGCGGGATGGTGCGCGCCGGCATCGTGAAGCCCCGGTTTGTAGCGAAACTGCTCGAGTCCGGGCTCGAGTGTGATCACATCCTGTTCCTCGGGGGTTTCCGGCTGTTTTCGCCACAGGAACGAGTGCTCGCGCAGGCTCTCGGCGTAGCCGCCACCGACGAATTTGGCGGGATGCTCGCCGGGCTCGAGCAGGCTTTCGCGCCGCTCGACGAGCCGGAGATCGTCAGTGGTGGGGGTGCAACGCCACACTCATCGTGGCGTCACCTCACCTGGCACCGACAGGGACTGCCACGACTGAGTGTGCTGGCGGCACCCTCGTCCGATCCGGATAACCGACGCGCGAACTCGGCTGACACCTATCGATTCTGGGCCGGTGAGCGTCGCAGGCCAGCGGAACGTTCGGTGCTCCAGGTGACATCGCCGATCTATGTGCCATACCAGTCGGCCGCTGCGGTAGGGATCCTCGGTCTCGACTACGGGCTTGCTGTTGAGACCGTTGGGACAAGCCTCGCCGCGACCGATCTGGGTGCTCACACCCAGCCTTTCCAAGCGGAACATCACCTGCAGGAGTTGCGAGCGGCCATTGGCGCCATGCTCGCGCTGCGCTGCCGCCTTGGGGGATAACGCGGATCTCGGGGCGGCCGGTGGTGAGGCGCTCCGTGCTCGACTGCAGTCTGACCACGGAGCGCGCCGATGTGTAGTAATCTTGCGGAGTTGCCATCTTGTCAGTTCAAGATAGTCAGCATGGGTCCATGGCGCAGCCCGGTAGCGCACCTGCATGGCATGCAGGGGGTCAGGGGTTCGAATCCCCTTGGATCCACAGAAGTCCGTGACACGGACACAAGAAAAGCCCTGAACCCCTGGTTCGGGGCTTTTCTCGTTGCCACCGCTCGAGAGTCTGGCACGGCACTTCGCTGCCGTTCGTCAGCCGTGCACCGGACTGTAGGGCCGCACGGCCAACTTTCGGGCGCTTGGTTCTGAAATCGAGATCGCCGCCGGTGAGGGACAGGACCTTTGACCCACTCACCGCAGCCGATCGCCCCGAAGCTGGAACCCCAGGAAGGGAATATGACTATGAACGACAGCAGCTTGATGCCGGTTCCGATCGGCAGTATCGTCGTCGGCCACGATGGATCACGCGATTCCACCCATGCCCTCGAGGTTGCCTTCGTCTTTGCGAACAAGCTCGGTGTTGACATCGTGGTGGCGCGTTCGTGGAGCATTGACACGGCTCCTCACGGCGCCCTCTACAGCCAGGGCTACGTCTCGTCATTCGAGGAGGTAAACGAGAAAGTCCGAGCTTTACTGGCTGCGGAGACTGCGGTCATCGCGTCCCAAAACCCAACGGTCACGCTTCATCTGCGCGCCGCGCTGGCTCACCCGGCGCAACTGCTCACTGAGCTTTCGGCATCTGCAGTAATGCTGGTGGTCGGACCGCGTGGGCTCGGGGGGTTTGCCGGGCTACTTATTGGATCGGTCAGCAGCCAGTGCGTTCAACTCGCTACCTGTCCGGTGCTTGTCGTACCAACGCGCTGAGCCGATCCGGTGCACGAAACACCGTGCTGAGCGGAGTACCGTCAACACCGTGACTTCAAACTCCGACCTGCTCATCCTCGCGATGGATCATCGCGCTTCCCTCCTGCGGGATCTTTACGGCATCGACGGTGCTCCGACCAGTGCACAGACTGCTCGCATCTGCGCCCATAAGGCACTTATCTTCGATGGGCTGCTGCGGGCAATTGACGATGGAGTGGATGCCTCCCGAGTCGGTGTGCTCGTTGACGAGCGCTACGGGGCCGCGGTTGCGGTGCGGGCAAAGGATGCTCGAATTGATCTCTCCATGCCGATCGAACGCAGCGGAGAGCCGCTCTTCCTGCTCGAATATGGCACTTTTGGGGACGATGACTGGGTGCAACACGTGCAGCAGTACTCCCCGAACCGGGTGAAGGTGCTGGTGCGCGATAACCCCCAGGGGTCGTTCAACCGCACACTTCAGTTCGATCGGCTGATCGCCGTGTCGAATGCTCTTCATGCGTCGGGCCGCACATTCATGATCGAGCTGATGGTCCCTGCCACGTTAGGGCAGCTCCAATCAGTGGGATCGGATGCGCTGCGCTACGACGCCGAACTGAGGCCCGGGCTCACGGTACAGGTTATCGAGCAGATGCAGGACGAGGGGATCGAGCCCGACATCTGGAACTTCGAGGGGCTGGACAGTGCTGCGGATGCCCGCGCTGCCGTGGCATCCGCACAACGCGGCGGTCGGTCGGCGGTCAACTGCATCGTGCTTGGTCGAGCCGCTTCCCGTGAACGGGTAGACCACTGGCTGGCGGTGGCCGCTGCAGTGGATGGCTTCCGCGGCTTTGTGATCGGTCGCAGTGTCTGGGAGAAGCCGCTGGCTGACCATCTGGCTGGCACGGCATCCGAAGCGCAGCTGGTGCAACAGGTAGCGGATGCGTTCACTCACTTCGCCACAGTGTGGGGGGACTGACCCCGCACGCAACGCCACCCCTCACTTCTGGTTGGTGAACCCCTCCGTGCAGGTGCTCTGGTCCGCCCGTTGGCCGGTAATCGTTGAGGGGAGGGCGATTGAGCTTGGGGTTGGCGTCGTGGCCGGTGCTGCGGTGGCAGATCCGGAAGGGGCCGGTGCCGGTGTCGCCGTCACCACGGCATTTGGATCGGCCACGGCGGCGCGACCGAGCTTGCCGGTGAGCGAGATCGGCTGGTCGGACTTGAGTGCCGCGGCGAGGGCCGCCGCGGGAGCCACGAGCGGGATGACCCGGTTGGGATCCTCAGGGTCGGCACCGGTCGGATACTGCAGGAACACGATCTTGCTCAGGTCGAGGCCCTTGAGGGCGAGGGCGATCGAGACCAGCGTGGTCGGGTTGGTGAGCGTGTCCGACAGCCGCACATTGGCGAGTGTGGAGTTCGCGAGTTTGTAGAGCGTCAGCGGGTTACTGAGGACACCGCCGCTGACGATCTTGCGGGTGAGGGCCGAGAGGAAAACCTGCTGGTTGCTGATACGTCCGAGGTCGCTGCCGTCGCCGACGCCGTGTCGGCTGCGCAGGAACGAGAGAGCCGTGTCCCCCACGAGGGTCTGCTGTCCCGCTGCGAGGTCGAGCTGGGGTTCGGTGTAGGGGTCTTTAATCGGGGTGGCAAGGCACACAGTCACACCACCGACAGCATTAGACATGCCGGTGACGCCGTTGAAGGAGATGACGCCCGCGTAGGGGATGGTCAGACCGGTCATTTTCTCCACGGTCTGCACCGTGCAGGACAGGCCGCGCGAGAGAGTGGTGTTGAACATCGCGTTCGAGATGCCCTTGCCGCAGAGCGGGATTGACACGAGGTCGCGCGGAAAGCTCACCACGGTGGCACTGGAGTGGTCGGCCGAAATGTGCAGCAGCATCGTCACGTCATTATTTCCAGCACCGGAACTCCCGGCGAGCTCGGCTGCACTCTGGAACCCGGCTTGGCCGGTGCGAGTGTCCGAGCCGGCAATAAGCAGGTTGACCTCGCCCTCGATCGGCCCGATCGGGGGCGCCGCGATTGCAGCCCCGCCCGCGTGAGAGAGGTGGATACCCGGCCCGGCGCTAGCCAGAGTGCCGTAGACGGCGAACGCGCCAACGGTGGTGCTCGAGACCACGAGCACAGCAATTGTTCCGGCGAGCACCTTGGCAAGTGAGCCGATCAGATGCGCGCGATCTGCCCTCGCATGACGCACCGGGGGGTGGACGCCGGATTCCCGTGAACTCGGAGTGGCGCTTCGACGACCCATGACATCCTCTCGAATGCCGCGGATGCCACATCGGAAGTACCCTAACCCACTCGACCTCAACATATTCTGCGCTGAGCTGCCCTGTCGAATTTGCGGGGTATCATCTGCCCATGCTTCAACATGTAAAGGTCGCGATCATCGGAGCGGGGTTTGCCGGTCTGGGGATGGCGATTCAGCTCACCCGGCATGGCGTCGACGACTTTCTCATCATCGAGCGCGGAGCCGAGGTCGGGGGCACCTGGCGTGACAATACCTATCCGGGAGCAGCGTGTGATATTCGCAGCGACCTGTATTCGTTTTCTTTCGCGCCCCGGGCCGACTGGAAGTTTCGGTACGGTCGCCAGCCGGAGATCCTCGACTACCTCCGCTCGACCGCCGACCAGTTCGGCATTCGGTCGCGGATTCAGTTCCACACCGAACTGCTGGAGGCGGCCTGGGATGACGCGGCGTCTCTGTGGCGGCTGAACACGAGCACCGGGGAGTTCACCGCCTCGGTACTCGTTTCAGGCGCCGGTCCATTGATCGACCCGGTCTGGCCGCGCATCCCCGGCCTGGAGCACTTCGCTGGCGAGCGGTTCCATTCCTCTCGGTGGCGACATGACATCGATCTCGCAGGCCTGAGGGTCGCGGTGATCGGCACCGGGGCATCCGCGATCCAGTTCGTGCCTGAACTGCAGAAGCAGGTGGGGGAGCTCACGGTGTTCCAACGCACCCCCACCTGGATCGTTCCGAGGGGGGATGCGCCGACCACCGAACGCCGAGTTAGGCTATTCCGGCGATTCCCGGTGCTCCAACGCGCCTCCCGTGCCTGGGTTTTCCGTTCGGCAGAAGCGCGGTTCGCAGGCTTTCGCACTCCGTCAATCGGTTCGCTCATGCAGCGATTCGCCCTGCGCTATCTGCGCAGCCAGGTAGCTGATCCTGTTCTGCGGGCGAAGCTCACTCCTCGATACCGGATCGGGTGCAAGCGCATCCTCGTCTCGAGCAACTTTTACCGGGCAATGACCCGATCCAATGTCGAACTCGTCACCGACCCGATCGACTCTGTCGAGGGGCGTTTTGTGCTCACAGCCGACGGCACTCGGCGTGAGTTCGATGTGCTCATCGGAGGCACCGGGTTCAACGCGACCGAACCGGCGGTCGCCCGACTGGTGCGCGGTGTCGGCGGAACGACGCTTGCCGAGGCCTGGTCTGGCCACATGGAAGCACTTCACGGCACGACGGTGGCTGGTTTTCCCAACCTGTTCCTGCTCGTCGGACCGAACTCGGCCCTCGGTCACAACAGCATCGTCTACATCATCGAAGCGCAGATCGGCTATGTGCTGAAGGCGCTGGAGGCGATGCGGGCGAGCGGGGCGGCATCCGTTGTGCCAACGGCGGAGTCCCAGAAGCGTTACAACCGGAAGGTGCAGGCCGACCTCGAAAACTCGGTTTGGGTCAGCGGCGGATGCTCGAGCTACTACCTCGACGCCAGTGGCCGGAACACCACCCTCTGGCCGCACCGGGCCGCGCAGTTCCGAAGGTCGGTGCGTCGCTTCGACAGCTCCGAGTATCACCTGGAACAGGCGCGACTGCCCACCGCAGGCTGAGTGGCGTGCGGCTGTGCGGCGTGCTGCTGTGCGGGATGCGGGATGCGGCGTGCGGCGAGGATCCTGACGCTGGTGTCTGCATGCCGTGCTCGAAGTAGGGGCATGATGGTGCGGTGAGCGAAACCGTAAACCCGATCGACGGCACGCGGATCAGGTTCGACGTGCGCGGCGAGGGTCCACCGATCCTTCTGGTGCACGGATCGGCACTGTCGCGGTCGATCTGGCGCGGATTCGGTTATGTCGCTGCACTGCAGGATCGCTATCGGGTGATTGCGATCGACCTGCGCGGGCACGGTCGAAGTGGCAAGCCGCACGAGACCGAGGCGTACCGGATGCCGCTGGTTCTCGCCGATCTGCTCGCGGTGCTCGACGCAGTAGACGCACCGGCGGCGCATCTCTTCGGCTACTCCTTTGGAGCTCGCGCCGGATTCTCACTCGCCGACAGCCATCCGGAGCGGATGCTCTCGCTCATCTCCGCCGGGGGCACCTATCGAGCGCCGGGCGGCAGCGTCTCCGAGCTCTTCTTCCCCGGCTACGACGCCGTACTCGGTGCGAGTGGCATGGCCGGCTTTCTCGACGGCTGGGCGGCGCACGCTGGCGCTCCGATCGATCCGCAGACCTCCGCGGCCTTTCTCGCCAACGATTCCCTCGCGTTGCGTGCGTATTTTCGCCAGGTCGAGCGTGAGCCGGGAATAGCGGATGCTCGACTCGCACAACTGACCACACCGACTCTGCTTCTGGCCGGCACTCGCGATCACGGGCGCTTCGGCGACTCTGAGTTCGCGGCAACCCTGATGCCGAACGCCAGCTTCCATGCGCTGCAGGGGAGGGCGCACGGCAACACTCTGAGGCCTGCAGCCGAAGTGCTCGCCGCGGTGACCCCGTTCCTGGAGTCGATCGACGGCTGACGGCCAACGCCTGCACCGCCCACGCCTGCATCGCCCACCCCCGTCAGGGTGTCACCTTCGCAGGGGAAACGTCGACCGCAAGATGCGTTGTCGACACCTGAGGTGGGATTGAAGGAGATTCAGTGCGGCCTCATCCTCCGCGAACACGCAGCCCGCCGCGCGGAGTTCGGTGGCGACCTCAGTGAATGACATTGCCGCCCGACGACGGCTTAGTCCTCTGCAGCGACACGCACCAGCATCTTGCCGGTGTTCTCTCCGCGCATGAGCCCGAGCCAGGCATCGAAAGTATTCTCGACGCCATCGATCACCGTCTCGTCGAACACGAATTCGCCCGAAGCGACCAGCGGGGAAATCTCGCGGAAAAACTCGGGGGCGTGCTGCTGGTAGCTCGGGATCGTGAAGCCCTTCAGTGTTACGCCTTTGGAGATCAGCATGGCGAGATTTCGTGGACCGGGTTCGGCGTGTTCGGCGTTATAGCCGCTGATGGCTCCGCAGATCGCCGCACGACCGCCGTTATTGAAGGCGAAGATGGCGGCCTCGAGATGATCGCCGCCCACATTGTCGAAGTACACGTCGATGCCGTCGGGGGCCGCCTCACGCAGCATCCGCGAGACCGAGCCGTTCTTGTAATTGAAAGCGGCATCGAAGCCATAGCGACTGGTGAGCAGTGCGACCTTCTCGTCGGTGCCTGCGCTGCCGATTACCCGGGATGCACCGCGAAGCCGCGCAAGTTGGCCCACCGCGGAGCCGACAGCCCCGGCTGCCCCCGAGACGAAGACCGTGTCGCCCGCTTTCATCTCGGCGATCAGGAGAAGTCCAACCCAAGCGGTCAATCCGGTGAGGCCGAGAGCACTCAGATAGACGGATGACGCCACGCTGGGCACTTCCTCGCGTGCGGTGAAACGGCTCGCATCACCCTGGGCGACATCCCGCCAGCCCTGGAAGTGTTGCACCAGCTGACCGACGGCGAGTTCGGGGGAGCGGGACTCGATCACCCGACCGACCGCATCCGCATCCATGACCTGGTCGAGCTGGAATGGGGGCACATAGGACTTCACGTCATTCATGCGACCGCGCATGTAGGGGTCGACCGAGATGAACTCGTTGCGTACCCGCACCTCGTTCTCGGCAAGAGGGGGGAGTTCCACGGTGACGAATTTCACATCTTCGGATGTGGGTGTGCCGGTTGGTCGCTGTGCAAGATGCCACTGGTGGCTGGACACGTGGGGGGTCATGGGGGTCTCCGTCAACAGCCGGGGATTGTCGCCGGCTCATTCAGCGTACCCAACAGGGCTAGGGTGGGCATACCGAACAGTCGGTTTGCCCCGTGGTCGGCACAGTCCCTCTCACGTTAGGACCCTGGTGAATCGCTTCGAAGGCCGCACTGCCCTCATCACCGGAGCGAGCCGCGGCATCGGGCTTGCCATCGCCAGGAGGCTCGTCGACGAGGGTGCTCGCGTGCTCATTACCGCGCGTCGCGAGGATGCCCTGCGCGAGGCCGCAGTGCACCTCGGGGCATCCGCTCTCTGGGTCGCGGGCAAGGCCGACGACCCGGAGCATCGCGCACGGGTATTCGAGGTCATTGAGCGCGAATTCGGAGGCCTCGACCACTTCGTCAGTAACGCCGGAGTGAATCCGAGCTTCGGGCCGACCCTCGAGACAGAACACTCGGCGATGAGCAAGATCCTCGAGATCAATGTGATGGCCGCCCTCGACTGGTCACGGGATGCCGTGGCCGCCGGCATCGGCGCCCGCAATGGCTCCATCGTGAACATCGCGTCGATCGCAGGTATCTCGGCGGCTCCGGGCATCGGGTTTTACGGAGTTTCCAAGGCTGCTCTCATCTCGCTTACGACCCAGCTCGCGTTTGAGCTCGCGCCCGGGATCAGGGTCAATGCGGTCGCTCCCGCCGTGATCAAGACAAAGTTTGCCGAGGCCCTCTACGACGGACGCGAGGCGGAGGTTGCGGCGATCTACCCGCTCGCCAGGCTCGGTGTGCCCGAGGACGTGTCGGGCGTCGTGGCATTTCTCCTGTCTGCGGACGCCGCCTGGATCACCGGCCAGACCATCGTCATCGACGGCGGCGGATCTATCCGTCCGGTGACCTGATGGCGTCGAATGCGAGCGTCGCGGATGCGGTGCGTACCGCTGCCGTCGACCTATTCGCCAAGCACGGCTTTGCCCACACCTCCGTGCAGCAGATTGTGGATGCGGCCGGAGTCACCAAAGGAGCGATGTATCACTATTTCCGCTCCAAGGACGACCTGCTTGTCGGCATCTACGAGCACCTGCTGACGCTGCAGGGCGAGCACCTCGCTGCGATTGTTGGGACGGAGGACACCACGGCACAGAAGCTGCGGGCGGCCTGCATCGATGTGATCGAGACCTCGATCGAGTTTCTCGACGAGGGCACGGTGTTTTTCCATTCCGCCCACATGCTGCCGACTGTCAAGCAACTCGATGTGACGCGGCGTCGCCGTATCTACAACGACCAGTTCGCGGCGCTGGTTGAGGCGGGCCAGCACGAGGGCATCTATCGCACCGACATCCCGCGCGCGGTGCTCGTGGCCAATTTCTTCAGCGACCTGCACTACCTGCCGCAGTGGTATTCCGCGGATGGCCCGGAAGACGGCGCTCTCATCGCAGCCCAGCTCACCGACCTGTTCCTTGCCGGAATCTCAGCGATTCCCCCATCGGCCCCGCACGTGTCAACACCCTGACTAAGGAGATACCATGGCCCGCCTCACCAGTCGCTTGTTCAACACAGTTGCGATCATCACCGGCGGTGCTCGCGGCATGGGAGCCTCGCACGCCCGCGCTTTCGTGCGGGAGGGTGCCAGGGTGGTGATCGCCGATGTGCTGGATGACGAGGGTCGTGCCCTCGCTGCAGAGCTTGGCGATGCCGTGCGCTATGAGCACCTCGACGTGACCTCGGAAAGCGAGTGGGAGGCTGTTGTCGCGGCCACTGTCGCCGCTTTCGGCACTGTGGACGTGCTCGTGAACAACGCCGGAATCGGAAACATGGCTGCCATTGACAAGTACACACTCGAGATGTGGAATGCCGTGCTCGCGGTGAACCTCACGGGAACCTTCCTCGGGGTCAAAGCCGTCGTTCCGGTGATGAAGGCGGCAAGGCACGGATCGATCATCAACATCTCGTCCGTCGAGGGCCTGCGCGGCAGCGCGGGGTTGCACGGCTACGTCGCCTCCAAGTTCGCGGTGCGCGGACTCACCAAATCAGTCGCGGTGGAGCTCGGGCGCCATAACGTGCGGGTCAACTCTGTGCATCCGGGGTTCATCGTGACCTCGATGACCGAGCAGCTCGACTTCGCCAACCAGCAGGTGCCGCTGGGGCGACCGGCGCAACCGGAGGAGGTCTCGTCGCTGGTCGTCTTCCTTGCCAGCGAGGAGTCGGCCTATTCGACCGGTGCCGAGTTCGTGGTCGACGGTGGAATGACCTCGGCGATTCCGCACTCCTGACGCGTCAGACCGCGACGGTGACCGGTCGCGGATCGAGGTGGATACCCGCAATCATGCAGCGCACCGATCCGCCGGCAAGCTCGATGGTGGGGATGTCGAGCGGCAGTAGCGTGCACGACCGCTGGATGATCGCGAGCTGGTGTGGTCGCAGGGTATCGGCTGCTCGGCGCGACAGTGCGAGAACACGGCCACTCGGCGCGTGCAGCTCGATCGCGTTGCCGGCGAAGTCGCAGACCTGCTCGAAATCGAGGTCGATGACAACACGTCCGTGGGCGGTCAGTCGATCCACGACCTCGGCACGACGCGCCGGAGACTGGATGAGGTCAAGACCCACCAGCGCGAAGTCCGTGGCGATCCCCATCATTACGTTCGTGTGATAAACCGGCACACCCGACGGATCGACCGCATCGAAGACCATCGGTTCATAGCCGAAGTTCGTGCAGAACCGCTCGAGTGCGATTGGGTCGGCCCGGTGGGAGCGGGCGACGTATGCGACCCGCGACCCGTGGTCGAGCACGATCGCGCCGGTGCCCTCGAGAAATACATCGTCGAGTTCGAGGCCGGAATAATCGATCACATCCTGCACCCGGTACTCATTTTTCAGCATGTCGATCACATCCGACCGCCGCTCGCCGCGCCGGTTCGCCGCGTACATCGGATAGATCGCGACATGGCCGCCCGGATGGGTGGACATCCAGTTGTTGGGGAAGACACTGTCGGGCCGATCCGGGCTCTCGTCGTCGAAAAGATGTACTCGGATGCCGGCGGCTGCAAGTGCCGAAGCTGCCCGTGTCACCTCGTCGTAGGCTGCGGTCGCGAGGGCGGCCATCAGCCGGGAGGACTGTGTCGCGGATCCCGCGATCTGGAACACGTTATCGTCCGCCGTGAGCGGGTTGGGCCGGAAGTGGTGCGGGCGCACGAGTACGACCGCCGACGGCGCTTGCACAGACACGGGTCTCAGCTGCCGACGGGGGAGAGTGCGCCGATCATGCCGAAGAGGTCCTTCGGGTTCTCCGGGGCCGCCACGAGGTCGATTTCCTCGAAGAACTCGGTGCGGGCGACGGAGTCGCGCAGGTACCGTAGGGCGGAAAAGTCTTCGATCGCGAAACCGACCGAATCGAACAGGGTGATCTGATCGCGAGAGGTGCGGCCGGGCTCAGTTCCGACGATGACCTTCCAGAGTTCGGTCACCGGGAAGTCGGGTGCCATCTGCTGGATCTCACCCTCGACGCGGGTCTGCGGCGGGTACTCGACGAAGACCGACGCCCGCTCGAGGATCGCGGCCTCGAGCTCGGTCTTGCCCGGGCAGTCGCCACCGATGGCGTTGATGTGCACACCGGGTACGACGAGGTCGCAGATCAGCACGGTTGCAAGGGCCTTGTCTGCGGTGCAGGTGGTGATGATGTCGGCGCCGGCCACCGCATCCGCTGCGCTCGTGGCTATGGTGATCTCGAATCCGAGCGGTGCGAGGTTGCGCCGGAACTTCTCCATGGCCTCCGGGTCGGTGTCCCAGACGCGCAGGCGGTGGATGCCGAGGGCAGTCCGGAATCCGAGGGCCTGGAATTCGGCCTGGCTACCGGCACCGATCATCGCCATAGTCGTGGAATCCGGTCGGGCCAGCTCTGCGGCCACCATCGCCGAGGTGGCGGCGGTGCGCAGAGCCGTGAGCAGGGTCATCTCGGCGAGCAGTGTTGGGTAGCCGTTGTGCACGTCGGCAAGAACGCCGAAGGCGGTCACAGTCTGGAACCCGCGTGCCGGGTTGGACGGGTGACCGTTGACGTATTTAAAGGCGTAGGTCTCATGGTCGCTGGTGGGCATCAGCTCGATGACGCCGAGCGGTGTGTGGTTCGCAACCCGCGCGGTCTTGTCGAAGCTCTCCCAGCGACGAAAGTCATCACGCAGGTAGCCGATCATGCCGCCGATGATGGTCTCGGGCCCCGTCGTCGTCGCCCAGCGCACCATGTTGCGAACATCCACAAAACGCGTCATGGGCGTCTCCACTTCGTTAGAAGACCAGCCTATGTCTCGGTGATATGCACAAAGAATGAGCAGAGAGTAGATATTGTGCCTATTGATAACGCAGTCTGCTACCACTAGTAGTACATTATGTTCATGCTCGCACTGGATGACCTCGACCGCAGCCTGCTCTCCGCCCTTCGTGAAGATGGCCGGGCATCCGTCGCATTCCTTGCGCGCACGCTGGGCGTGGCCCGGGCAACGATCAGCAGCCGACTCGAGCGGCTCGTGTCATCCGGCACCGTCGTTGGCTTCACCGTGCGGGTGCGGGACGAACTCGACCCGCTCACCATCCACGCAATCACCTCCATCGAAGTCGAGGGGCGCACCACCAATCATGTGATCCAGCAGTTGCGCGGAATGCCCGAGATCAGCGCTCTGCACACCACGAACGGTGGGTGGGACCTCGTGGCCGAGCTGCGCACCGAGACCCTCTCCGACTTCGACCGAACGCTGGGGCAAATCCGTGCCATCGAGGGTGTGGTGAACAGCGAGACGAGCCTGCTGTTGAGTTCGGTGCTGCGGTAACTGCAAGACGCTCTAGCGCCGACGCAGTTCGGCCTTGCCGAGGGACGACAGGTGCACTTCGTCCGGTCCGTCGGCGAGTCTCAGCGCGCGAGCTCCGGCGAACATCTCGGCGATCGGATCGTCAGCGGTGAGTCCACCGCCCCCGTGCAGTTGGATCGCACGGTCGAGGATGTGCTGCACCGCCCGCGGCACGGCGATCTTGATCGCCTGGATCTCGGTCATCGCGCCGGCATTGCCCACTGTGTCCATCAGCCAGGCGGTCTTCAGCACCAGCAGCCGCAGCGATTCGATGGAGATACGACTCTCGGCCAGCCATTCGCGCACCACACCCTGGTCGGCAAGCGGCCGCCCGAAGGCGACCCGGCTCTTCGCACGCTCGCGCATGAGATCCATAGTGTGCTCGGCCATGCCGAGCAGCCTCATGCAGTGATGGATGCGCCCGGGGCCGAGCCGCGCCTGCGCGATTTTGAATCCGTCGCCCTCTCCCGCAATGAGGTTGGTCGAGGGCACCCGGACTCCGTCGAAGAGCACCTCGGCGTGGCCACCGTGATCGCGGTCGTCGTAACCGAACACCGTGAGCGACCGAACGATCGTCACCCCCGGTGTGTCGCGGGGTACCAGGATCATGCTCTGTTGGCGATGCCGCGCGGCATTCGAGTCCGCCGTTGCCGTACGACCCATCACGATGAAGATCTCGGCCTCGGGATTCATCGCTCCGGTTGACCACCACTTGCGGCCGTCGATCAGATAGTCGTCACCGTCGCGGCGGATGCTGGTGGCGATGTTCGTGGCATCGGAGGAGGCGACGTCCGGTTCGGTCATACAGAAGGAGGATCGGATGCGGCCCTCGAGCAGCGGCGCCAGCCAGCGCTCCTTCTGGGCGGCCGTGCCGAACTCGGCGAGCACCTCCATGTTGCCGGTGTCGGGAGCGGCGCAATTCAGCGCGATCGGGGCAAGCTTCGGGCTGCGCCCGGTGAGTTCGGCGACCGCCGCATACTGCAGGTTGGTGAGGCCTTCGGCGGGAAGGAACAGGTTCCACAAGCCGCGCGCCTGAGCTTCGGCCTGCAACTCGCGAACGATCGGACGAAGGTTCCAGTCATCCGGAGTCTTCGCCATTTGGGTCTCGAGCACGGCCTCGGCGGGGTAGACGCACTCGGTGAGGAAGGCGTTCATGCGGGCCACGAGGTCGATGGTGGTGGCATCCGGAGCGAAATCCATCAGGGTGTCCTTTCGGTGAGTGAGCGAAGCCCCGCCCGTGCCAGGGGCGTGACGAGCCCGCCGATCGTGTCGAATCCGGGGCCAACGGTCTCGCCGGCCTGGAAGCGCAGGTGGATTCCCTCGAGGATGATCGCGAGCTTGTAGGCGGCGAACGCCAGGTACCAGGACAGCTCGGGTATCGCGGTGCCGCGGGCGGCGGCGTAGGCGTCGAGCAACTCCGCGAAGCTCGGATAGCCGGCCCCCGGGTCGACAGCGCTCGCGGCGACGGCAGCCGCCTGTTCACTGATGCTGCGGATGTCCCAGTACAGGCCGAGCAGGCCGAGATCGGTGAACGAGTCACCGATTGTCGCCATCTCCCAGTCGAGAATCGCGGCGATGCGCGGTCGGCCATCGGCGTCCACTTTTACGATGGCATTGTCGAGTCGGAAGTCTCCGTGCACGAGAGACGAGCTCACCGTGATCGGCACGTTGTCGCGCAGGGCAGCCTGAAGTGCATCGAGCTCTGGAAGCTCGCGGCTGCGGGATGCGTCGTATTGCGCACCCCATCGGCGCACCTGCCGCTCGAGGTATCCGGCCGCACGACCGAAATCCTCCAGCCCGACGGATGCCGGATCGATGGTGTGCAACTCGGCCAGGGTCGTGACGAGGTCGAGGCTCAACGTTCGCAGCTGCGCGGGGCTGAAGGGGGAGTTCGCTGCGGGAGAGGAGAGCACCTGTCCGTCGACGAGCCCCATGAGGTAGAACGGGGTACCGACGCCGGCGCTGCCATCGGTGTCATCCCGATACAGCACGGCCTCTGGCACCGGTACCGTGCCGCCACCGAGTGCCGAGATCACCCGAAACTCCCGTGCCATATCGTGCGCGCTCGCCAACACGTGCCCGAGTGGCGGCCGACGAAGCACCAGTGGGGTCGGCCCGCCGAGCAGACGGTAGGTGAGGTTGCTCCGGCCGCCGGTAATCAGCGTCGCCTCGAGTCCTGACTCGCTGACGAGCTGCGGATGCTCCACCCGCAGCCAGGCCTCGAGCGCTGACGTGGCCAATCCGCGCGGTTCGCGGCTCACAGCACAACCCTCAGCATGCCGACACCACCAGTTGGGCCTCGATGGCGTCGCGCACGGCCAACGGAATAGGCACGGGCCGCTGAGTAGCGGAGTCCACGAAGACATGCACGAACTGCCCGGTTGCCACGAGGGATCCGGTGCTCTCGGCGTACAGACCGAGCTCCCAGGTGACGCTGGTCGTTCCGATCCGTCCCGCGCGAAGGCCGACCAGAAGCGACTCCGGGAATGACACCGAGGCGAGATAGGTGCACGAGGACGAGACCACTACCGCCATCGCGGCATCCGCAGTGCTGCGGAGCCCGGCGGTCTCGATCAGCCAACTCGTGATGGTGGTGTCCATCGCCGCATAGTGAGTGGTGTTGTTGAGGTGGCCGTAGACGTCGTTATCGTTCCATCGCGTGTCGAAGACGCGACTGAAGCGATAGCCGTCGGGCACCATCATCGGGCGGCCGTCATCAGGCGCTCATCATCAGGCGCTCAGGAACAGTGCCGCGAGCAGGGCGATATAGACCAGTACGAAGATTGTGGGCGTCACGAACCTTGGCACGGCGACCCAGCGTCGAGAGCCGATGATGCGAGTCGACAGGGCCGACGGTGCGACGATCGCACTGAGGTCGTCGATCACCCCAAGGGCCTCGCCTGCTGCGGAGAGCTGAACGAGCGCGCCGAGAATACCGGAGGCGAGCAGGATGCCGGCGGCGGCGAGGCGCACGCTGGCTGGCGCGGTCGTGAGTCCAGCGCCAAGCAGGCCAATCGTCACGATCAGCAGAAAGATCGGCGCAACCTGCGAGGCGATGAGGTGAAGGCGCGATGTGATCCACAGGTCGATGAGGGATTTCTCGGTCAGTGAATGTTCTTCGGTCATGAAGTTTCCTTTGCGGTATCAGCAGTCGTATTTGGGGCAATCGGAGTGGTGCCAGCGAACAGCACGATCAGGTCCGCGATGAGAGCGGGCTTCGATTCGCCGTCGATCTCTACTGTTATTTTCACACCCACCCGCACGCCGAGGTTGACCACCTCGGCGCTCGTGACCGATGCGGATGCCCGCACCCGGGATCCGCTGCGCACCGGCTGCAGGAAACGCACACGATCGAGCCCGTAGTTGATGGCCATCTGCACATTGTGCACGTCGAGCAGCTGTGCGGTCAGTGGGGCGAGCAGCGACAGGGTGAGGTATCCGTGGGCGATGGTGCCGCCGAATGGACCGGTGGCTGCGCGCGCGGGATCGACATGGATCCACTGCTCGTCACCCGTGGCACGCGCAAAGCTGTCGATGCGGTTCTGGTCGATCTCGAGCCACTCGGTGATGCCGAGATCCGTGCCAACGGCACCAAGAAGCGCGGCCGGATTCGCGAAAGTCGTCACGGTCTCAGGCCTTCGGCCCACCGGAGACGTACACGACCTGCCCGGAGACGAATCCGGCCTCTGACGAGCAGAAGAAGGATGCCATCGCGGCGACATCCTCCGGCTGGCCGACCCGGCGCACCGGGATTTCCTTCGCGGCACCCTCGAGGAAGGTTTCGAAGGTGATACCCATTCGGGTGGCGGTTGCGCGCAGCATGTCGCTGTCGATGAAGCCGGGGGCGATCGCATTGGCGGTCACTCCAAATGGTCCGAGCTCGATTGCGAGCGTCTTCGTGAGGCCCTGCAATCCGGCCTTCGCGGCGGAATAGTTGGCCTGTCCACGGTTGCCGAGGGCTGAGGTGCTCGACAGGTTGACCACGCGGCCCCACTTCGCCTCGACCTGGTGCTTTTGCACCTCGCGGCTCATCAGGAACGCTCCACGAAGGTGCACACCCATTACGGCATCCCAGTCGTCGTCGGTCATTTTGAAGAGCAGGTTGTCGCGCAGGATGCCGGCGTTGTTCACGAGGATGGTGGGAGCGCCGAGTTCGGCTGCGGTGCGAGCAACGGCACTCGCGACGGCGATGGCATCTGCGTCATCCGCTCCGATGCCGATGGCGCGCCCGCCGGATGCCACAATCTCGTCGACGGTGCTCGTGGTGTCTTCCTCGCGGAGGTCGACCACCGCCACGGCGTAGCCGTCCGAGGCGAGGCGCTTCGAAATGGCGGCCCCGATTCCGCGGGCACCTCCCGTGACGATGGCGGTGCGTTGCTCGGTCATCCGTTCTCCTTCTTCTCGGCTGCGGGGCCGGCGGTTTCTGGGCCGGTGGTTTCTGATTCGGTGGTGTCTGGATTGGCGGTTTCTGGCCCAAACACAATCAACTGGCGCAGTTCGCGGCCCTCAGCGAGAGCATCCATCGCCTCATTCAACTGCTCGAGGCGGATGTGGCGCGAGATGAGTTTCTCTACCGGCAACCGTCCCTCACGCCACAGCTCGGCAAACAGGGGGATATCGCGGGATGGCAGCGCGGAGCCGAGGTAGCTGCCGATGATGGTTCGTGCCTCGGCGGTGAGCAGGAGCGGGGAGATCGTTGCGCGGGCGTCTGGTGCGGGAAGGCCGACGGTTACCGTTCGACCGCCGAGCGCGGTTGCCGCCAGTGCGGTCTCGAATGCGCGGGCATTGCCAGCGGCCTCGATCACCACGGGCGCCCGAACTCCCGCGTCGAGCAACTGCTGGGGTGTGTAGGTCTCGGTCACGCCGAGGTCGCGAGCCGTCGCGAGCTTCTGCTCGACGCCATCGACGCCGATCACGTGATTGCCAAGTGAGAGTGCAACGAGTACTGCAGCCATGCCGACCCCGCCGAGTCCAACCACCATCACCGTCTCACCGGGTGCGGGCTTCGCGGAGTTGAGTACGGCACCGCCGCCGGTGAGCACAGCGCAGCCGAGCAGTGCGGCGACTTCTGCCGGGATATCCCGGTCGACGCGCACCACCGAGGCGCGGTTGACGACCGCGTGGGTTGCAAAGGCGGAGACTCCCAGATGGTGGGAGACCGGCTGCCCATCCCGGTGCAGTCGGATGCCGCCACCGAGGAGGGTGCCAGCCGTGTTGGCCGCGCTCCCGACCTCGCAGGGCAGGCGACCGCCGGTGGCGCATCCCGCGCACGCGCCGCAGCGGGGAAGGAAGGTCATGACCACCCGGTCACCGACTGCCAGGCCACCGACGGCCAGCCCACCGACGGCCAGATCGCCGGTGCCTTCTCCGAGCATCTCGACTATGCCGGCGGCTTCGTGGCCGAGAAGCAGTGGAGTGGGACGTACCCGATTGCCATCGACGACGGAGAGGTCGGAGTGGCAGACGCCGGCCACCTCGATGCGCACGAGGATTTCACCCGCACCCGGAGTATCCAGTTGAAGTCGGCAGACGGACAGGGGAGCGGATGCCGCGAATGGCGGCTCCGCCCCGCTCTGCTCGAGTACAGCGCCGACGATCTCCATTGATGCCTTCTCCAGTACCGACCCCGATCGAAAAACCGACCGGGCGGTATGGAGTCTACTCGCTCGTCGAGCAGCGCCAGCATGGTTCGATCAGGCGGCGATTGTCTCCCGTTCTTCGACCGTGTCCACGAGGTAGTGGGTGTAAGCCGGGATGGTGAGGAAGGTCGGGAACTCGTCCTGCAGCGTCACGAGGCGCACGATCGCTGCGGCATCATCGAAACGATCTTCCGTTGACCGGTCGCTGCCCTCGATCTCCTTCTGCAGCATCCCCTCGACGAGGTCGCGTGTCACCAGATCGCCCTGTCCGGTGACGACGCACTGGGCGATCCACTGCCAGAGTTGCGATCGGGAGATCTCGGCGGTCGCGGCATCCTCCATGAGGTTGTCGATCGCCGCGGCACCGACCCCGCGGAGCCAACTCTCGATGTAGCGCAGGGCAACGGAGACGTTGCGGCGCACACCCTCGGTGGTCACCGTCTGGTCGAAGGAACGCACGTCGAGCAGATCGGCTGCAGAGACATCCACCTCCGGACGCTGACGATCCACTTGGTTGGGCCGGTCACCGAGCACCGCGTCGAACTCCTCGCGCGCGGTGGCAACCAGGTCTGGATGCGCCACCCAGGTGCCGTCGAAGCCATCGGTGGCCTCCCGGCGTTTGTCGTCGTGCACCCTGGAGATCGCCTGCGCGGTGATTTCCGGGTCGCGACGGTTAGGAATGAAGGCACTCATGCCTCCGATGGCATGCGCTCCCCGACGATGGCAAGTGGCCACGAGCAGCTCGGTGTAGTTGCGCATCATCGGTGATGTCATCGTGATGCGATCCCGGTCGGGAAGCACGAACTGGCGACCGCGGCCACGGAAGTTCTTGATCAGGCTGAAGATGTAGTCCCAGCGACCGGCATTGAGTCCGGCGCAGTGATCCTTGAGCTCGTACAGAATCTCCTCCATCTCGAACGCGGCCGTGATCGTCTCGATGAGCACTGTCGCGCGGATGACTCCGTGCTCGAGTCCGAGCGCGTTCTCCGAAAACGTGAAGATGTCATCCCAGAGCCGGGCCTCGCGGTGATTCTCGATCTTTGGCAGGTAGAAGTAGGGACCGCGGCCGTCGGCAATGAGTGCCTGGGCATTATGGAACAGGTACAGTCCGAAGTCCACCAGCGATGCGGATGCCGCCTTGCTGTGGTCCGCCCGGTCGGTGTACCTCAGGTGCTTCTCTACAAGGTGCCAGCCGCGCGGCCGCATCACGATCGTGGGAGTGCCCTGACCCTCTGAAAACGGACCGACGGAGTACTCCTTGCCGGCCTCGCTCGTGAAGTCGACCTGATGCCGGATGGCGTCATACAGCGACAGTTGGCCACCGATGATGTTCGACCAGGTCGGGCTGGTGGCGTCCTCGAGGTCGGCCAACCAGACCTTCGCCCCCGAGTTGAGTGCGTTGACTGTCATCTTGCGGTCGGTCGGTCCGGTGATCTCCACCCGACGGTCTTCGAGCCCGGGGCCGGCACCGGCCACGCGCCATCCGGAGTCCGCCCGGATCGCGGCAGTCTCGGAGAGGAAGCCGAGGTTGCGGCCATTCTCGATATTCTTGCGCTGCACCATCCGCTCGGTGAGTCGCTCCTGGCGTCGGCCTGTGAACTGGTCATGCAGGCGCGTGAGGAAGGTGAGGGCCTCCGGACTCAGGATTGTCTCGAAGCCCTGTTCCGGACCGCCGAGGACGGTCATGCGATTGTTGTTGGTCATGGGATTCGCCTTTCCGGGCGGTTCGGTCGGTTTAGTGGAACTGTTCGGACTCGGTTGAGCCGACGAGCGCAAGCGTCGCGCTCTCGGGGTTGAGCACTGTGGAGATCTTGTCGAAATAGCCGGTGCCGACCTCGCGCTGGTGCTTCGTGGCTGTGTAGCCGTCGGCCTCGGAGGCGAACTCGGCCTCCTGGAGGTCGACGTAGGCGCTCATGTGCCGCTTGCTGTAGCCGCGGGCGAGCGTGTACATCGAGTGGTTGAGGGCGTGGAATCCGGCGAGTGTGATGAACTGGAATGCGTATCCCATGGCGGCGAGCTCGCGCTGGAAAGTCGCGATCTGGGCGTCATCGAGGTGACTCTTCCAGTTGAACGACGGAGAGCAGTTGTAGGCCAGCTTCTTGCCGGGGAACTCCCGATGAATGCTCTCGGCGAAGGTGCGGGCCAATTCGAGGTCCGGTTCCGACGATTCGACCCAGAGCAGGTCGGCGTAGGGAGCGTAGGCGTGGCCGCGGGAGAGCACGGTTTCGATGCCGGGGCGCGTGCCGTAAAAGCCCTCTGCGGTGCGTGAGCCGTCGAGGAACGGGCGATCGCGCTCATCCACGTCACTCGTGACGAGGTTGGCGGCGAGGGAGTCGGTGCGGGCGATCACGATCGTCGGCACGCCGGCGACATCGGCAGCGAGGCGAGCCGCATTGAGCGTGCGGATGTGCTGCCCCGTGGGGATCAGCACCTTGCCTCCCATGTGTCCACATTTCTTCTCGCTGGCGAGCTGGTCCTCCCAGTGCACCCCCGCGGCTCCCGCAGCGATCATCGAGGTCATCAGCTCGTATGAATTGAGCGGTCCGCCGAAGCCCGCTTCGGCATCCGCAACGATCGGCGCGAGCCAATCGGTCGTGCGCGTGCCTTCGGAGGTTTCGATCTGGTCTGCCCGGAGCAGTGCGTTATTGATGCGACGCACGACGGACGGCACAGAGTTGGCCGGGTAGAGGCTCTGATCGGGATAGGTCTGTCCCGAGAGGTTGGCGTCTGCGGCGACCTGCCAGCCGCTGAGGTAGATCGCCTTGAGCCCCGCGCGCACCTGCTGCACAGCCTGGTTGCCGGTGAGGGCGCCGAGCGCTGGCACCCACTCTTCGGTCTGGAGCAGGTTCCACAGTCGCTGCGAGCCGCGTTTTGCGAGGGTGTGCTCCTCTTGCACGCTGCCGCGCAGTGCAATCACGTCTTCCGCCGTGTAGTCGCGCTCGACGCCGTTCCAGCGTGCGTCGGTCTTCCACTGTGTTGCCAGCTCTGCTGCGGTCTGGTTTTGGTCACCCGGTCGTGTGGTCATCGGAATCTCCCTGATTCGTTGCGTATTTCCAACGATGCGGCCATTCAGGTGCGGGGATGCCGGTATTGAGTGCAGAAATATTCCAGTTCTTCTATTTACCGCAAGAAGGTTCCATGTCATGCTTGATTCATGGAACTGCGGCCTCCCGACTCGCTCGGGGATCAGAACACGTTCGACTCCTTGACGATCGGCCGTCGCATCCGGCAGCTGCGAACCGCGAGGCGGATGACTCTTGACGACGTGGGAATCGCGATCGGGCGCGCGGCATCCCAGGTTTCGGTGGTGGAGAACGGCAAGCGCGAACTCAAGCTCGGGGAGCTCCAGCGGTTCGCTCGCGCGCTCGACGTGTCGGTCGATCAACTTCTGAGTCCCGAACCGCCGACCGGCCGGGCTGCACTCGAAATCGCGCTCGAGCGCACCCAGAGAGCACCCCTGTATGCCTCGCTCGGCCTGCCGCAGCTCGCCGTGCGCAAATCGCTGAGTGATGGGGCCATCGAAGCAATTCTCGGCCTCTACCGTGAACTCGAGCGGGTACACAGCGAGCGCGCGGCAACCCCGGAAGAGGCACGGCGCGCCAATACTGAGCTGCGCAAGTCGATGCGCCGCAGGAATAACTATTTTGCCGAGCTGGAGGATGTGGCGCGCGGACTTCTCGCGGCAGTCGGGCATACCGGCGGTCCGCTGTCACAGCGTGTGGCCTCCGATCTGGGAACCCACCTGGGCTTCGCGCTGCACTACGTGCCAGATCTGCCAGGCTCGACCCGCTCGGTTACCGACCTCAATAACGGGCGAATTTACGTGCCTGTCGGCGCGAGCGCGGACTCCGATCCGCGATCGGTGGTACTCCAGGCGCTCGCGAGCCACGTGCTGCGGCATGAGGAACCCACCAACTATGCCGACTTTCTCGACCAGCGCGTGCAGACCAACTACCTTGCGGCGGCGCTCCTCATCCCCGAGCAAAGCGCCGTCGAATTTCTCACCCGCGCGAAAGCGGCTCGTGAGCTGTCGGTCGAAGACCTGCGTGATGCCTTCGGCGTGAGCTACGAGACCGCTGCCCACCGATTCACCAATCTCTCGACCCAGCACCTCGGTATTCCGGTGCATTTTCTCAAAGTGCACGAGAGCGGCACGATCTCCAAGGCCTACGAGAACGACAGCGTCACGCTGCCGACGGATGCCCTCGGCGCGGTCGAAGGCCAGGTCGTCTGCCGCTTCTGGAGCGCCCGGCGCGTGTTCGATGTTGCCGACCGCTTCAGCCCGTACCACCAGTACACCGACAAGCCTGCCGGCACCTACTGGTGCACGTCACGCATCCAATCCTCGCCCCGTGGACAGTTCTCGGTGAGCGTCGGAACACAGTTCGCCCAGGCGAAATTCTTCCGGGGTCGGGATACCGAGAATCGTTTCAGCTCGACCTGCCCGGATCCGTCTTGCTGTCGGACGCCCCCGAGCTCACTCGCGGCAAAGTGGGATAAACACTCGTGGCCGAGCGCCCGACTCAACTCGTCACTGCACGCGGCAATGCCGACCGGGGCTTTCCCCGGGGTCGACAGCACCGAGGTCTTCGAGTTTTTGGAGCGGCACGCGCCGACGGCTGGCTGATCCGCTCGCTTTCCGGGCAGCGCTGTCGTGACGGGCGCTGACGTGATGAGCGCCGACGTGCTGAGCGCTGACCGCTACCAGGCTGCGGGTGCGTAATCCTTGAGGAAAACGCCGGAGAGGTCTTCACCGGCCTCACCGCGCACGATCGGATCGTAGACCCGGGCCGCGCCATCCACGAGGTCGAGTGGCGCGTGGAAGCCCTCCTCGGCGAGCCGGATCTTGGTGAAGTGCGGCCGTTCGTCGGTGATCCAGCCGGTGTCGATGCTGGTCATGAGAATGCCATCGGTCTCGAGCATCTCCTTCGCGCTCGTGCGCGTGAGCATGTTGAGCGATGCCTTCGCCATGTTGGTGTGCGGATGACCCGGGCCCTTGTACCCCCGCCCGAACTGACCCTCCATAGCGGAGACGTTGACGATATAGGTGCGGCGGGCACCGGATGCCGCCAACGCGGGGCGAAGACGCGACACGAGCAGAAAAGGTGCCGTCACGTTAGCGAGTTGCACTTCGAGCATCTCGAGGGGGTCGACCTCGTGCACGAACTGGGTCCAGCTGTTCTGGTCGTGCTCGTCGGGCACCAGCCCACCCGCATCGATCGCCGTCCCGGAGGCGAGGCGGGCGAGGGATGAGGACCCGGCAGCCAGAGCGAGCTCGGTGAGCTCTGCCGCACTGAGCCCCCCGGCAATAGCGAGGATCGGATGTGCTCCAACCGAGGCAGCCAGCGCTTGCGGGTGGGCATCGTTGGTGTGTCCGAAGGTCAGCAGCTCCGGCAGCGGGCCATCCGGCAATGGTGTGCTCTCGGCATCCGCAAGCGGGGCGTAGGAGCCGGGGGAGCGGCGCACCGTCTGCGCGGCGTTGTTGATGAGGATGTCGAGTGGCCCGGCCTGGATCATCGCCTCGGTGAGTCCGATCACCTGAGCCGGGTCGCGCAGGTCGATCCCGACCACTCGCAGGCGATGCAACCACTCGCTCGCATCCGGAAGAGAGGCGAATCGGCGCACGGCATCGCGGGGGAATCGTGTGGTGATAGTCGTGTGTGCGCCATCCCGCAGCAGTCGCAGGGCGATATACATGCCGATCTTCGCCCGCCCACCGGTGAGCAGCGCCGTTTTGCCGGTGAGATCGGTGCGAGCGTCACGCTTGGCGTGATTGAGAGCGGCACAGTCGGGGCAGAGTTGGTGATAAAAAGCATCGACCTGCGTGTAGTGCTGTTTGCAGATGTAACACGGGCGTGACCTCTGCAGAGTTCCAGCGCTGGGTGCACCCACCGTGATGGAGAGGGGGATACCGCGGGTCTCGTCATCGATCCGGTCGGAGGCACCCGTGGCCGTGTTTGCCACCACGACGCGGTCGGCATCGGCGATCATGGCGCGCTTCTCGAGTCGTCGGTTGCGCTTGACCGACTTGAACATGCGGGCCGTGGCCTGGCGCACCTTGATGAAGTCGGGGTGCTCTTCCTCGATGGTGTCCATCGCGGCGAGCACGCGCAGGGTCACCTGAAGCTCGGTCGGGTCGATGACGACGCGGGTTTCGCGACTGCTGACGGAAGGCACACCAGATTATAAGCGACCACTGTTTTTCTGGGTATTCCGTTGCGCAAACCGGGGTGCGGGCGCATTGTGCGTTGACTCACTCGTGCACCGACCAACCGAGGGTGTCCGGTGCGTCGCCAACCGGGGCGGAACGCGGCGGCACGGAGGTCGAAAGGATGTGGCACGGTTGTCCTATGCCCAAGAAGATTCTGCTCGATTGTGACCCGGGTCTCGATGACGCTCTCGCACTGCTGCTCGCGCAAGGTGATTCGAACATCGAGTTGGTCGGCGTCACAACGGTCGGCGGAAATGTGGGGCTGGCACGAACGACCAGGAACGCCCTCGCCCTGCGCGAATACCTGCATTTCGAGAACGTGCCGGTGGCAGCGGGGGCGGGACAGCCGTTGCTCGGCGAGAGGCGCGACGCGTCCCACGTGCACGGCGAGTCGGGGCTCGGCTCTACCGTGTTGCCCGAGCCGGTGCTGGCCGTGGATGATCGGCACGCGGTCGACTTCCTCATCGAGACCCTGCGAGCGGCTCCCGGCGCCATCCACCTGGTTGCGACCGGACCGCTCACCAACATCGCCCTCGCGCTGCAGAAGGAGCCGGCGATCGCTCGCTGGGTCGCCTCCTTCACCATCATGGGCGGATCCTTCACCCGCGGCAACGCGACCCCAGCGGCGGAGTTCAACATCTACGCCGATCCGGAAGCCGCCAGGGTGGTGTTCGACGCTGACTGGCAGGTGGTGATGATCGGTCTCGACCTCACCCTGCAGGCCCTCGCCACTGGCGCGGTGGTGGAACGCCTCGGCCGACTGGGGGCGCTCGCGCATGAGTTCATCTTGCCGCTTGCCACCTTTTGGGCGCGAGCGAATCAGTCCGGTGCCAGCACCAGCGAGTGGGATGGCCAGGCCGTGCACGACGTGTGCGCTGTCGCCCACGTGGTGCGACCGGACCTCTTCTCGTCGCGGCCGGCCCGGGTGCAGGTGGAGACGACCGGAGAATTCACCCGTGGAATGACGGTGGTCGATTTCGATTCGGCATCGCCGAATGCCATCGTGCCGGTGATGCTGGATGTCGCGGGCTTCTGGGCTTACGTCGAGCACATTTATTCGATTGTCGCCGGGCAGCATGCCTGATCTGCTCCTCGACCGGCTCGCCCCGATCCGAGCGGCCGATTCCTACGATCCGGATGCCGTCTATCAGCAGTTCGTCGAATGGACCGTCGCCCGAGGCCTGACCCTGTATCCGGCCCAGGATGAAGCTCTCATCGAGATCGTCTCCGGTGCCAATCTCATCCTCAGCACCCCGACCGGAACCGGCAAGTCTCTCGTGGCGATCGCCGCGCATTTCACCGCGCTCGCTCAGGGCCAGCGCACCTTCTACACCGCTCCGATCAAGGCTCTGGTCTCGGAGAAATTCTTCGCCCTCGTCGAGATCTTCGGGGCCGAGAACGTGGGAATGGTCACCGGGGATTCGAGCGTCAACGCCGAGGCTCCGATCATCTGCTGCACCGCAGAGATCCTTGCGAATCTCGCACTGCGTCACGGAACGGATGCCCCGGTCGATCAAGTGGTGATGGACGAGTTCCACTTCTACTCAGACCCCGAGCGCGGCTGGGCCTGGCAGGTGCCGCTGCTCACTCTGCCGGGGGTGCAGTTCATTCTGATGTCGGCGACACTCGGGGATGTCGACTGGCTCGCGGCCGACCTGTCCAAGCGCAACAGTCGCGAGACAGCAGTAGTCACCGGAGTCGATCGCCCGGTACCGCTGCACTACTTCTACGCCACGACCCCGGTACACGAGACCGTGGAGGATTTGCTCGCTACCGGCCAGGCGCCGGTGTACATCGTGCACTTCTCACAGCTCGCTGCCCTCGAGCGCGCGCAAGCTCTCACGAGTGTGAAGATCGCCTCCCGCGAGCAACGGGATGAGATTGCGGATGCCATCGGCGAGTTTCGGTTCACGACCAACTTCGGGCGCACCCTCAGCCGACTCATCCGCTCTGGGATTGGCGTGCATCATGCCGGGATGCTGCCGAAATACCGTCGACTCGTGGAGCAGTTGGCTCAGCAGGGCCTGCTCAAGGTCATTTGCGGCACAGACACCCTCGGCGTGGGAATCAACGTGCCGATCCGCACCGTTTTGCTCACGGCACTCACCAAGTTCGACGGCACGAAAATGCGTCAGCTCAGCGCACGGGAGTTTCACCAAATCTCCGGTCGCGCCGGTCGCGCCGGCTTCGACACCGCCGGTACCGTGATCGTGCAGGCACCCGATCATGAGACCGAGAACGCGCGACTGCTGGCGAGGGCCGGTGACGATCCGAAGAAGATCAAGAAGATCGTGCGCAAGCGGGCTCCGGATGGATTCGTCTCCTGGGGGGAGCCGAGCTTCGCCCGACTCGTCGCCGCCCAGCCGGAGACCCTCGTTTCGAGCATGCAGGTGAGTCATTCGATGGTGCTCAATGTGATCGGCCGCGGTGGCGAACCGTTCGACGAGTTGCGTGCGCTGATCGAAAACAACCATGAACCGCGGCCGCGCCAGCGCGAACTCGCCCGCCAGGCGCTCGCGATCTACCGCACGCTGCGCACCGCGGAGATCGTGCAGCAGTCCGCAACAGGAACGATCAGCCTCACTGTTGACCTGCAGCAGAACTTCGCGCTCAACCAGCCGCTCTCGCCGTTCGCTCTCGCGGTGTTCGATCTGCTGCAGCCGGCCGAGGTTTCACCCCCGGGCGCCCCGCCGGTCGAGCGGTCGCCCACCTATGCCCTCGACCTCATTTCGGTGCTCGAGGCCACCCTCGACGATCCGCGCCCGATCCTCTCCGCCCAGCAGTTCATGGCGCGCGGCGAGGCGGTCGCGGCGATGAAGAGTGAGGGCATCGAATACGACCAGCGCATGGAACTTCTCGAACAGGTCACCTGGCCGAAGCCGCTCGAGGAGCTGCTGGATGCCGCCTTCCAGACCTACCGCGCCTCCCAGCCCTGGGTGGGCGATTTCGAACTCAGCCCCAAGTCCGTCGTGCGTGACCTCTATGAACGCGCGATGACCTTCAACGACTACATCGGTTTCTATAAGCTCAACCGCTCCGAGGGACTCGTGCTGCGCTACCTCTCCGACGCGTACAAGGCGGCGCGCCAGACCATCCCCGACGAGGCCAAGACCGAAGAGTTGCTCGACCTGATCGAATGGCTCGGCGAGCTCGTGCGTCAAGTCGACTCGAGCCTCCTCGACGAATGGGAACAGCTCATCAATCCGGCCTCATCGCCGGATGGGGTAGCGGGCGTTGCATCCGCCCCGGTACTGCCGCCGAAGCCGAAGGGCGTGACTACGAACATCCGCGCATTCCGCATTCTGGTGCGCAACGAGTTGTTCCGACGCGTGCAGCTCGCCGCTCTCGAGGACTACGAGCAGCTCGGCGAGCTGGATGCGGCCGCCGGCTTCGATGCCGACGCGTGGGGGGTGGCGATGGATGCCTATTTCGACGCTCACAACGACCTCGGTACCGGTGGGGATGCTCGCAGCTCGGCCATGCTCATGGTGGATGAGGGGTCCACATCCTGGACTGTTCGGCAGATCTTCGATGACCCGGCGGGCGACCATGACTGGGGCATCTCGGCCACTATCGACCTCGCCGAGTCAAACGCCGAGGGGGTGGCTGTGCTGCGGGTGACTGCGGTCGGCATGCTGTAGCCGTTCTGCCCCGGGTCATCCACCTCCCGTTTTTCTTACCACCTCGGTGTGTCGACAGCGAGGTGGTCGCACAAGTGGGTGGTGGATGGCTGGGATGTCTGGGACGCCGAGGTGTCCGGCCACCCGGCCCGATTCGGATGGTTATGGTCGACGACCATGACATTCTTCAGCGCGCGTGTCCAACCGGACTGGCAGGGATCCTTCAACCTCGCGGATGTCGGCGGACTCCCTTTTCGGGAGGGGGGATTCACCCGGCCGGGGCGGGTATTCCGCTCGGGCAGGCCGGATTACGTCACCCCCACCGGGTGGCGAGCGGCCCGCGCAGCGGGTGTAACGACCGTGATCGACCTGCGGAATGTGGGGGATGCTGAGCACACGAGCTTGGACACGAACACCGCCGCGAACACCGCCGCGAACACCGCCGCGAACACCGCCGCGAACACCGCCGCGAACACCGCCGCGAACACCGCCGCGAACACCGCCGCAAACACCGCCACGAACACCGCCGCGAACACCGCCGCGAACACCGCTACGAACACCGCCGCGCGGAACACGAGCATCGAGACCGACGCGGATACGCTGGCCGGCATCCGCTTCATCGCTTGTCCCACGGAGGATCCTGATGACCCCCAGTTCATCGAAATCTGCGGCCCGTGGCTGGATCATCCGCTCTCCTATCCCGACAATATCCGTCTGTATCCCGACAAATTCGTCTCGGTGTTTCGCGAGATTGCCGGGGCGGAGGCAGCGGTGCTCGTGCACTGTGCAGCCGGTAGGGATCGCACGGGAATGGTCATCGCGATGCTCCTGCACCTTGCCGGTGTGACACCGGAGGCGGTTGCAGATGACTATGCGGCAGCCATGATCCGCTTCAACGCGGGATTGGGTGTCGTGCCGGGGCTCACTGGGGAGACGCCCCATTCGGCCGAGGTCATGGAGGAGCGCATCGCGAGTCGTCGACCCGCGATGCTCGATTGGCTCGCCTCGCTCGACGTTGGGGCCTACCTGCGCGATGCCGGACTCAGCGAGTCCGAGGTGGATTCCGTGAAAAACCGACTGCGCTAGTGCGGCGTGTCGTTGATTCGTTTACATTCGACCGCAACTGACGCTGCTTGGTAGCCAACACAGTCACGAGCCAACACAGTCACGAGCCAACACAGTCACGAGCCAACACAGTCGCGAGTAGATCACCGTTTTGCCGATGGTATTTCCTGATCAGATCGTCACTCTGCTGGTTCATACCTGACCCGCGTAGGGTCTGCAGTGTGACCAACCATGACCAGTCGGGTGGAGCGGATGCGTAATGGGCTGCCGGTGATATCGATACGGGATGCCGCAGCCGCCGTCGCAGACCGGTTCTACCTGATGCGTGAGCTGGTGCGGCACATGGTCGGGCGCACCCCCAGCGCGCAGTACGACCGCGGTGCGTGCGCTCCCGTGCTGCTGCTTCCCGGCGTGTTTGAGACCTGGCAGTTCTTGCGGCCGGTGGCGGATCGGCTCAACGCGCTCGGGCATCCGATCCATACCCTGCCCGAGCTCGGGAACAACCGGCTCACCATTGTGGCCTCCGCTGAGCTCGCCCAGCGCTACCTCGACCAGCGGCAGCTCACCGGGGTGGCCATCGTCGCCCACAGCAAGGGCGGACTGATTGCGAAGCACATGATGGTGACGGATGACAGTGCGGGACGCATCGACAGGCTCGTAGCGATCAACTCGCCGTTCGGGGGTTCCTCCCTCGCCAACTGGACCGCGGTACGCCCCCTGCGCGCACTCTCACCGCGAAATGCCACCGTGATCACGCTCGCCGCGAACAGGGCTGCGAACGCGCGCATCACCTCCATTTACAGTCGGCTCGACCCCCTGATCCCCGGTGGCAGCAAACTCGAGGGGGCGACGAACATCCGCTTGTCAATGGTCGGCCACTTTCGTCCCCTCGCATCGCCTGCACTGTTTGCAGCGATGGAGGGGGCGATAGCGTCGCGCAGGTAGAAGAATGACGGCAATGGAGAAGCGCCAGAAACTCGTACTTGGCATCGCAGTGCTTGCCTCCTTCGTCGCCTTCCTCGACGGCTCGGTGATCACCGTTGCGCTTCCGGCCATCACTAGAGACCTCGGCGGTGGGATCAGTGCGCAGCAGTGGGTGGTGGATGCCTACCTCATCACCCTTGGATCCCTGATCCTGGTTGCCGGGTCGCTCTCGGATGTTTACGGGCGGATTGTGATCCTGCGCTCCGGACTCATCGGCTTTGGTGCCGCCTCGCTGCTCTGCGCACTCGCCCCGACCGCCGAAGTCCTGATCGTCGCGCGCGGAGTGCAGGGCATCGCCGGCGCACTGCTTGTGCCGAGCTCACTCGCGATCATCCTGTCTCACTTCCGCGGGGCTGCCCAGGCAAAGGCCATCGGCCAGTGGACCGGTTTCACCAGCGCAGCGTTCATCCTCGGCCCACTACTCGGGGGACTCTTCGTTGATCTGGCGAGCTGGCGACTGATCTTTGCGATCAATGTGCTGCCGATCGCAGTCACCCTGTACCTCCTCGCCGTACTGAAACAGAAGGACGAGCGTCAGACCGGGGTGGCCATCGACTATCCCGGCGCCGTACTCGGCGTGCTCGGACTCGGGCTACCGGTCTTCGCACTGATTGAGCAGGGCAATTACGGCTGGGGAAGCCCGGTAATTTATCTCACAATGGCGTTCGGAGTCGTCGCGTTCATCGCCTTCCTCTGGCGGGAGAAAGTGGCGAAGCAACCGATGATGCCGCTTCGGCTCTTCACTGCGCGCAACTTTGCCTGGGGAAACCTCACCACGACCTTCGTCTACGCGGCAATCACGCTCGGGGGCTTTCTGCTTGTGGTGTTCCTGCAGCAGGTGGCCGGGTATCCGGCGACGCTCGCGGGACTCGCCACACTGCCGGTGACGATCATCAGCATCCTGTTCTCCGGCCGCATCGGTGCTCTAGCCGGCGACTACGGCCCGCGGTTGTTCATGACGGTCGGCCCGCTCATTGCCGCAATCGGCTTCTTCCTCTTTGGATTCGCTGGCGCCCATCCCGACTACTGGACCCAGATCCTGCCCGGGGTCTTGCTGTTCGGCATCGGCATGACACTCACCGTCGCTCCGCTCACCAGTGCGATCCTGGGGGCGATCGACCAGCGGCAGGCCGGCATCGGATCTGCAATCAACAATGCTGTCTCCCGGGTCGCCAGCCTGATCGCGATCGCCTTCGTTGGGCTGATCGTCGGGCCGGAACTCGGCGTCGCGGGATTCGAGCGCGGGGTGTTCGTCACGGCCGCTTTGTTGGTTCTCGGCGCGGTGACCTCGTGGATCGGCATCCGCAATTCTGTGCCGAAGGCGCGAAAAGTTGGCACGGAAGCCGTTCCCGACTGACCGACTCGCTCGTGTGTACGCGGCGATCCTCGTCAAGGGTCACCTTCGCAGGTTCCCGAGCGCGGGAAAGATGCGAAGTTGACCCCCGGCCGCGATGAGGATGCGAAGTTGACCCCGAGCAGGCGCGGGGAGTCAGGCCAGCAGCCGAGATCCGCTAAATGACAGCAGGATGACATTCACAAGCGCCGCCGCGATGATGAGCTGGAACAGCAGCCGAGTTGGCGGTCGACGCAGTACACCGGCGATGGCAATCGCGAGCAGCGCCGTGAGAACCAGCCCGATGCACTGTAGCGCGGTCGGGTCGCCCCCCGGTCCGAAGAACGCCACAATGGCTCCGGCGGCGAGCGAGGCCCAGATCACGACTCCGGATGCTGCGCGCCCGAGACGATGGGGAAGCCCCGATATCCCGGTGCGGGCATCGTCGTCGAAGTCGGGTAACACGTTGGCGAAATGCGCTGCGACCCCGAGCAGCGCGCCGAGTGCGAGCGCCCAGGCTGCTGCCGCGGCGGGTGCGGGCCGGGCGAGGGTGGCGATCAGTGGCAACAGACCGAAGCTCGCGATATAGGGAAGCACCGAGAGTGGGGTGTTCTTCAGCCCGAGGTTGTAGGTCCAGGCTGAGACGATGAAGAGGGTGTGGGCGAGGGTTGCGCGCCAGCCGAGCGGGAGGGTGAGGAGGATCGCCCCGGTTGCCGTGGCAAACGATGCTCCGCGCACCGTGTTGACGTCCACAAGGCCGGTGGCGACCGGCTTGTCGGTGCGTCCGACTGCGCGATCCCGTTCGGCATCGATCCAGTCGTTCGACAGACCGACCGAGAGCTGTCCGAGCAGAAATGCGACGCCGAGGATGCCGACATGAAGCGGATCGAGCCCCGCCGCGATTCCCAGCATAACCGACACTGCACTGACCGCAAGGCTCGGCCCCGGGTGGCTCGAGAGGGCGAGCGCGGCGACGGTTCGGGGCATCCGTTTATGCTACGGGCGCGCCGGGGTACCGCTCGCACTATCGTGGGGATCATGCCCGAGCTGCGCAGCACTGACACGGTCACCGGACTCCTCGCCGAGATCGCCGATGTGGGTCGGGACCGCCAGCGTGGAGGGTATTCCCGCCCGGTATTCTCCACGGCGGAGCGCGATCTCACCGGCTGGTTCATCGCGCATGCACAACGGCGCGGGCTCGATGTGCACACCGATCTCAACGGCGTCATCTGGGCGTCCAGTGGCGATCTGTCCTCGGGGGAGTCTGTCGTCACCGGCAGCCATCTCGACTCGGTTCCCGGCGGTGGCGCCTTCGATGGTCCCCTCGGCATCTGCTCGGCACTCGTCGCGTTCGACCGGCTGCAGCAGCGAGGTTTCACGCCGCTACGACCATTGTCGATCGCGGTCTTCCCCGAGGAGGAAGGCTCCCGATTCGGCGTGGCATGCCTCGGATCGCGCCTGCTCACCGGTGCAATCGACCCCGATCGAGCGCGCTCCCTCCGAGATGCGGATGGCAACACTCTCGCGGAAGTCGCTGCGGCGAGTGGGCTCGATCCTCGATTTCTTGGACAGGATGACGGCACCCTCGCGGCGGTGGGAACCTTCCTCGAACTGCACGTCGAGCAGGGCCGTGGGCTCGTCGATCTCTCCAAGCCGGTGGGGATCGCCCGGTCGATCCTCGGTCACGGTCGGTGGCGAATCACCGTTGAAGGCCAGGGAAACCACGCGGGAAGCACATTGATGGCCGATCGCCGCGATCCGATGGTCACTGCGGCGCGGGTCGTGGTGGCAGTTCGCGAGGCAGCTCTCGCCCACCCCGACTCGCGCGCAACGGTCGGCCGTCTGACCCCGGTGCCGGGAGGCACCAACGTGATCGCGTCGAGCGTCACCCTGTGGCTGGATGTGCGGCATCCGCGACACGAGATCGTCGCGACGGTGGTGCAGGCCATCACGACCGAAGCCGGGCGGTTGGCAGCAGAAGAGGGCTGTAGGGTGACGGTCGCAGAGGAGTCCCTGAGCGGCACAGTTCAATTCCCGACCGGCCTGCGTGACATGCTTTCGCACACCCTGCCGGGGTCTCCACTGCTCGATTCCGGGGCGGGACATGACGCCGGCGTGCTGGCCGCACGGGTCGAGTCGGCCATGCTCTTCGTGCGCAACCCGACCGGCGTCTCACACTCACCGGAGGAACAGGTGGAAGCGGATGACGCGGAAGCCGGGGCAATCGCCCTCGCCGATGCTCTGCAGGCGCTACTCACCCGGGACTGATCTACGGTACGAGCAGCAGTTTGCCAATGTGCTCTGACGATTCCATCCGGTGGTGTGCCAGTGCGGCGTCCGCGAGGGCAAAGCGACTGTCGATCACGGGATGCACCTGTCCGCTCAGCACGAGCGGCCACACATTTTTTCGCACGCTCGCGACGATCTCGTCCTTCTCCGCGGCGGTTCGCGCACGCAGAGTCGACCCGTGGATCGACAGCCACCGGCGCATCACCAGCGCGAAATCGAGTGTGCCAGTCTCCCCGCTGAGGTTGCCAACGTTGACCAGCCGCCCGTGTGGTGCGAGTGAGCGCAGGTTGCGGTCTAGGTAGGCGCCGCCGATCGAATCGAGGATCACGTCGACTCCCCTGCCCTCGGTGGCGGTTATCAGTTCGTGTGCAAAATCCGACTGGCGGTAGTCGATCAGGATCTCCGCGCCGAGTCGTTCACATGCGGCGAGCTTGGCGGAAGATCCCGCGGTGACCGCGACGAGAGAGCCGAACGCGCGGGCCAGCTGGATGGCGATCGTGCCGATTCCGCTCGAACCGCCATGCACGAGCAGAGTCTCGCCAGAGCGGAGGCCCGCGGTGAGAAAGACGTTCGACCAGACAGTGGCGATGGCCTCGGGCAAGCCAGCGGCATCCACCAGATCGAGGGAATCCGGCACGGGCAGAAGCTGTCCGGCAGCCGCGACGGCGAGGGATGCGTAACCCCCACCGGGCAGCAGTGCGCACACGCGGTCGCCTACAGCCCAGTCGTTCACCCCGGTGCCAAGCGAGCGGATGATGCCCGACACCTCCATGCCCGGCAGGGGGGAAGCACCCGGCGGCGGCGGGTAATGGCCCTCGCGCTGGCTCACATCGGCGCGGTTGACCCCTGCCGCTGCGACGTCGATCAGCACCTCTCCGTGGCCGGGGGATACATCGGGAAGGCGGGTGTAGACCAGAGCGTCCACACCCCCGGGGCTGGGGACAGTGATGGCGTGCATCCCTGAACGCTACGCCCAGTGCGAGCAACTAGGTTAGAGATCATGCCTCTTGCACCGGATGCCGCCGCCCTTGCCGAGCTGCTCCCGGGCACCTGGCGTGTGGGTGCCACCAACTTTCCCCTCTGGCTCAGCGGTGATCGCCACCGCCCGCGGTTCAACTACGAGCTAAAGACCGCTGACCCGCTGGTGCTGCACGACACGGTCACCTACACAACCGCGCAGGGGGTGGAAAAAATTGTTCCCGGTGTTGATCGACTGCGCACGGATCGGCCGCGCAGGAACCAACGTAAAGGCGACCAGCACGGTGTTGACCAGAACGGTGTTGACCAGAACGGTGTTGACCAGAACGGTGGCAACATCTTCGTCTGGCGTGGTACCGGTCTCTTGCGCTTCGTCACCAGTCGCTGGGCTGTCGTCGGCGCAACGGAAGATTCGAACGTAATGGTGATCCGTTTCGTGAAGTCGAAGCTGACTCCGGCGGGGGTCGACGTGGTCCTGCGGGAGGGCACCGATTCGCACGCCTTCCGCACTCAGGTGACCGGGCTTTCCAGCACCCTCGGCCTCACCCACGGTGAGCTGGCGAGTCTCACCTGGCTGGAGTTCACCGACTGACCTGGCTGACCTGGCTGACCTGGCTGACCAAGCTGCACCGGTTGGTTCGTCAGGCCCGGCTGTAGCCCAGTGCGTGAAGCACGGCCCGCGGGCGTTCGACCGCCCCAAAATGACCGCAGTCCGGGATGACTATGCGGATGCTCGACGGCAGTAGCCGCCCGAGATGGTCGAGATCCTCCCTGGTCACAAAAACATCGCGGTCGCCTTTGGTCGCCCGCACCGGACATTCGATCCGCGCCCACTGCCTATCCGCGTCATAGCCTTTGGTCACGCGCGTCGCTGTTGCAAAGGATCGTGGACGTATCTCATCGGCGAGGGCACGGCCCTGGGATCGCGGTATCGCCAGCCAGTGTCGGAACAGCGGGAAGGTCACCGGGCGCATCAGTCCGATAGCTCTGATGCCGCGCGCAAGTGCCGGCCCGAGGGGGCCGAGCGCGGCGAGCAGTTGCATCACCCGCCAGAGCATTGTGAATCCTGGTAGCTCATGAAAGCGACGTACCGGATGCTCGACGCTGTGGATGACCGAGAAAGTCGTGCCCGACACCATCCCGACCGACAGCACGGCCTGGGGCCAGATCGAGGCCATGTGCAGGGCGATGAACCCGCCGAGGGAGTGGCCGACGAGATCCCACTCGGTGTACCCGAGCTCTTCAGCCATGTCTTTCACCAATGAGCAGATCGCGAACACCGGGTCGGCGACCGTGCCAGCCGCCAGTGTCGCCTCGCCCCAGCCCGGTAGATCGAAGACAACGATGTCACCGAGATCGATGCCGTCTGCTGCCGCAGCCTGCAGCAGGGGAGTCCAGGTGGTCCACGATCCGGCCGCCCCGTGCAGAAACAGGGTCGCTCGCGTTGACGTGCGACGTGCGGGATGTCGCGCCACGCAGGTGCCAAGTGGGCTCGAGACCGTTGTGGTGATGAGACCGAGTGCCCTGGCATCCTGCAGCAGTTCAAACGGCGCGTATTCTTCGAGCATTACGGTGCTCACGCGGCATCCTCCCCGATGATGACCTCGCGCACCCGGCGCAAGTCTTCGAGCAGTGAGCCGACCAGTATCCAGTTGTCGGGATCGGGAGGGGCGATCGTCAACGGAGCCGTGAGCGCGGGTAGCTCTGCCGTGATCGGTGCGGGTTCGACGGTCGGTGCGTCGTAGGCCAGCAGGCGCAGGTCGTGGGCTGCCCGGTCGAGTTCACCCGCGATCGAAGCGACAAATGAATCGTCGACGAGGCGAGGGTCGTAGTTGTCATGCAGTGCGCGTGCCATGCCGGTGACTCGGGTCACGAGACTGCCGAGCGTTTCCAGCAGATCACGATCGTGCTCGAGCCGTTCGCGGTAGCGTCTTCGTCGTGGATTGAGCATGAGGGATTCATCTGCACGCACCAGCGCATCGGTTGCGGAGTGGCTTCGCCCCGGCAGCTCGCGTGCGGCCGCGAGCATCGCGTGCAGTTGCGCCCCAGTCTGCGGCGTGCGCAGCGCCGATGCGAAGGATGACAGAGTGTCAGCAACCTTGTCTGCGAGGCGCACAACGGAATCGTGAGCAGGCGTGAGCAGCACCGGTGGCACGATGACGGCGTTGACAGCCAACCCGACGCTTGCGCCGATCACCGTCTCGATCACCCGATCGATCGCGTACCCGGGAGTGTTCGCGCCGATCGCGATCACAAGCATCGCGCTGATCGGAATCTGATTGGCTGAGCCAGGCGAGAGGCGCAGCGCCCAGGCGACCAGGAGGGAGACGACGATGATGCCGAGCACGATCCAGCTCGAGTTGCCGAACAGGATGCCGGCGGCATAGGCCATGACGACCCCGAAAATAACCCCGACGCTGCGTTCGATTCCCTTGGCGAGAGACTGGTTCACACTCGGCTGAACCACGAGAAGGGCGGCGATTGCAGCGAAGATCGGCAACGGCTGACCGAGCGTTACGACACAGAGAAGCCAGGCGATGATGGCAGCGACGGAGGTTTTGAGCACTTGGAGCAGTGGGCTGCGAGAGGAGGCGCGCAGCGAGGCCATCAGTCGCATTTCACAACAATATCGGGAGGTGGTTGATCGCCAGCGCGATCATCAGCACAGGGATGAGAAATGCGGCATCCTGATACCTCTGCTCTGTCACGACCACAGGAGATCCCATGCCCGATACCAGCGCAGTTCGCACCGTCGACATCCCCGGTCTCGCCGGTGCAAGTGTCGGACTCAGCGGTGAATTTGTCGTTCCCGAGGGAGAGGGTCCATGGCCGGGGGTAGTGCTCGTCCACGAAGCCTTCGGCATCAATGATGTGATGCGCCGGCAGGCTGAGCGTTTTGCCCGGGCCGGCTACCTTGCCCTGATGCCCGACCTGTTCACCGAGGGTGGGGCCCGCAAGTGCCTCAACCAGACGTTCCGCGAGATCAGCTCAGGCACCGGGCGTTCATTCGCCGACATCGAGTCAGCGAGGCAATTGCTCATCGCTCGGGACGACTGCACGGGTGCGGTGGGCATCATCGGTTTCTGCATGGGTGGCGGATTCGCGCTGGCCGCAGCGAGCCGTGGCTTTGCTGCCGCTTCTGTCAACTACGGCCGGCTGCCGAAGCTGCTCGATGAGTCGCTCGTGGGTGCCTGCCCGATCGTGGGCAGCTATGGCGGCACTGACGGTTCTCTCAAGGGTGCTGCGCGCATGCTCGAGGCGTCCCTGACCCGGCTGGGAATCGAGCATGATGTGAAGGAGTACCCCGGTGCCGGTCATTCATTTCTGAATGATGCCGAAAGCGGACCCCCGGCGATCCGCTTCCTGTTCAAACGATTCCTCGGTGCCGGCCCGAACCCCGAGGCTGCGGCCGACGCCTGGTCACGGATCGACACCTTCTTTGCCACGCACCTCACTGTCAAGAACTAGGGCGTTTTCCCGGCAACAGCCGCGGCAATCGCATCTGCGGCCCTCACCAGGGCGAGATGTGACAGTGCCTGCGGAACATTGCCGGCTTGGCGCGACCCGGCCACATCGTATTCCTCGCTGAGCAACCCGAGGTCGTTGCAGAAGCTCACCAGTCGATCCATGAGGGTGCGCGCGTCGGCGATCCGGCCGCTCCGCGCGTACTGCTCGACCAACCAGAAGGAACAGGCGAGGAACGGATGCTCGCCCGCGGGCAGCCCGTCCACTCCCGACTCCGTGCGGTACCGCATGAGAAGGCCGTCATGCAGCAACTCCTCCTCGATGGCGGCAACAGTCCCGAGCATCCGCGGATCATCGGCGGAGATGTAGCCGATCTGAGAGAGCAGGAGCAGCGAGGCATCCACCCCGGTGCTGCCGTAGTACTGGGTGTAAGTGTTGCGGGAGCGGTCGAAGCCGCGTGATTCGATCTCGGCGCGCACCTCCTCGCGAAGATGGATCCAGCGCTGAACCGGGCCATCCAGACCGAACTCGGTCACGGCTCGCACGGCACAGTCGAATGCCGCCCAGATCATGGCCCGGGATGAGACGAAGTGACGCTGCGAACCGCGGATCTCCCAGATACCGTTGTCGGGACGACGCCAGTTGTCCTCCACATAGGTCATGAGCGCACGCTGCAACGGCCACGAGAATTCATCCTCCACCACGCCGAGTTCCCGCGCCGATTTCAGGGCGATCATGACCTCGCCGAATACGTCGCCCTGATACTGCCGCCAGGCGCCATTTCCGGCCCGCACGGGGGAGGCTCCCTGATAGCCGGGAAGGGTGTCGACCTCCCGCTCGGTCAGGCGGCGTTCCCCGGACAGCCCGTACATGATCTGCACGTCACTGGGATCACCGGCCACCGCACGCAGCAGCCAACCACGCCAGGAACTCGCCTCGTCGCGGAATCCGTGTTCGAGCAGCACGTCGAGTGTCAGAGACGCATCACGCAGCCACACGTAGCGGTAGTCCCAGTTGCGGCTGCCGCCGAACGACTCCGGAAGACTCGTCGTTGCCGCCGCGACAATGCCGCCGGTGTCCTCGTGGGTCAATGCCCGCAGCACCAGTAGCGAGCGGTGCACCTCGTCGTGATAGACCGGTGAGGCGATGCAGTGGGATGCCCAGTCCTGCCACCAGCGCAGTGTCTCGTCAAGGCTGTCGCCCACCACGATGCGGGCGGGAGGTGGCCGGTGTGAGGGGTACCAGGTCATCGAGGCATCCACCGTCTCCCCGGCGGCAACGGTGAATTCGGCAACGTGAGTGTGGTCGGATGCTCGCAACTCCAGCCCGCGGATGATCACCGCATCGGGGCCGGCGACAGCAACGAGCCCGTGACCGTATTCGTCCGGGGACTGGCGCACCCAGGGCAGTGCCTGTGCATAGTTGAACCGGATCCGCAGGTCCATCATCATGACCACGCTGCCCCGGATACCGGTGATCCGGCGAATCAGGTCCGCGCGCCGATCGCCGTGGGGCATGAAGTCGGTGACCTCCACCTCACCCTCAGCGGTCACCCATCGCGTGACGAGCACGAAGCTGTCCTGAACGTAATGTCGGGATGTCGACAGCACTTCGCCCGCAGGTGCCAACAGCCACCGTCCGTGGTCCTGTGTACCGAGCAGAGCGCCGAAGGTGGAGGGGGAGTCGAACCGGGGAAAGCAGAGCCAGTCGATGCTGCCGTCCCGCCCGACCAGAGCAGCGGTGTGGCAATCGCCGATCAGGGCGTAGTCCTCGATGAGCTGAGCCATCTCTTCAGTGTGGCAGAGGTAGCCTGTGCTGATGGTTGACCGAATCGGCACTCTTGTCATCCTCGGAGCGGGTGGGGACCTCGCCAAGAGGTTGCTGTTGCCCGGCCTCGGCCAGTTGCTCAGAAGCTCCCGGGGCTACGACCTGCGATTGATCGGAGTGGGATTCGATGCGATGACGGATGCCGAGTGGCGCGACCGTGTCGTCGAATCCTTTGCCGCCGGTGAAGTCGTCAGCAGCCGGTCGACCGCTGTGGCGACGACTTCGGTCTACCTCCAGGCCGACGTCACGGACCCGGCCGATCTCACCCGCATCCTTGCTGCAACCACCGGCACACCGGCGCTGTACTTCGCTCTCCCGCCGCAGGTGACTATTGCCTCGATCGCAGCACTCGAGAAGGTCGGCCTCCCGGCGGGCGCCGTACTCGGCTTGGAGAAGCCGTTCGGTACCGACCTCCGCAGTGCCAGGGCGCTCAACCGGCAACTGGCACGGCTGCTGCCGGAAAAGCACATCCACCGGGTCGACCACTTTCTCGGAAAGTCGACGGTGCTCAACCTGCTCGGTCTCCGTTTCGCCAACCGCATCTTCGAGCAGGTCTGGAGCGCAGAGCACATCGAACGCGTCGACATCGTCTTCGACGAAACCCTGGGTCTGGAGGCACGGGCGGGCTATTACGACACGGCCGGTGCTCTCGTTGACATGATTCAAAGCCATCTGCTTCTCGTGATGGCGCTCGCCGCCATGGAGCCACCGTCGAGTCTCGATGAGGACGACCTGCGCGGATCGATGGCCCAGGTACTGCGCGCCACTCACGCCTGGAAAAGCGACCCGGTTGCCGCCGGCCGCCGTGCCCGCTACACGGCTGGCACGATCGATGGCCGAAAACTGCCGGCCTACGTGAACGAGGCCGGAGTGCATCAGGAGCTCGACACCGAGACGCTTGCGGAAGTGACCGTCGGGATCGAGAACTGGCGCTGGGCGGGTGTTCCATTCCGACTTAGATCGGGAAAAGCCATCGCTGAGAGGCGCCAGCAGATCATCGTCACCTTCAAGGATGTGCCGCACCGGCCCTACGGCTTCACCGGTAACCCGGGGCCCGCGCGGCTCACCATCTCTTTGACCCCGGACAGCATCGGACTCGACCTCAATATCAACGGCGAGGGGGATCCATTCACCCTCGACCGCGTCACGCTCGGCACCGAGTTCGCCGCTGGAGAACTCGGACCCTACGGCGAAGTGCTGCACGGGATCCTGAGCGACGATGCGACGCTGTCGGTGCGGGCAGATGCGGTGGAAGAATGTTGGCGCATCGTGGCGCCGATTCTGTCAACCTGGCGAGCGGGCACGGTGCCGATCGACAGCTATCGCGCGGGGTCCGCTGGGCCGACCGCCTGGCGCTAGCTCTCGGTTCGTGCTTCCGGTGCCGGACACCGGCCGCGCGGGACCCCTACAGAAGCCCCGAGTCGGCCAGTCGCTCGGCGAGGCCCGCGCCATCTGGAGCGTAAACCCACGGAACCGAACTGCTCGACTGGGCATCCGACTTGCTTCGGCCACCGGCAAGAACCGCCTCGCTGTTCGAGAGTTGGCGGATCGCCACCCCTTCGACGTTCTGGGGGTGTGCCTCGGTGAACTGGCCGTAAATTTCTTCGTCGTGCTGTCCGTCATCCCCGATCAGCAACCAGCGCATGCCGGGAAACTCGCGCGCAAGACGGGTGAGCGTGTCGACCTTATGGTTGCGGCCGCTACGGAACCAGCGGTCGTGAGTCGGCCCCCAATCGGTGAGGAGAAGCGGACCAGTGGGGTAGAGGTTGCGCGACAGGAAGCGGGTGAGGGTCGGCGCCACATTCCACGCGCCGGTCGAGAGATAGAACACCGGGGCACCCGTGTGCGACCGTGTCAGTCGCTCGTACAGCACCGCCATGCCCGGAACCGGTCGTCGCGCGTGCTCATCGAGCACAAAAGTGTTCCAGGCGGCGAGGAATGGGCGAGGGAGGGCTGTGACCATCACCGTGTCATCCACATCCGAGATGATGCCGACGGTCACTGTCGGATCCACGATAAAGACCCGAGCCTCCACCGTCTCCGTCTCATCGGTGCGCAGGGTGATGGTGTGCCAACCCGGTTCGAGGTCGACTTCCAGCACCGTGTCGACGACCCCACCGCGGTCGGCGACGACCCGCTGCTCGACCTCCCCGATCCCGATCGTGACCGTCGTGTCATGCACAGGCACGCTGGTGAAGCTCCGCCATCCGCGGATTTTCTTATAGCGCGGATCATTTCCCTCGGTCGGCCTGGTGAGCAGCACACGGCACAGCACCCTCACCCATCCCGGTGCTCCGTAGCCGGCGTAGGGCACAATGGTGGGGATCTGCCCGCGTCGGCGTGCAAATCGCTCCCGCAGGTCGTGTATCGCGTCTTCGGCACGCGCCGCCAGATGGAGAATCGGCTCTGCTCCGGTCGCGGTCGCTGACGCCTTCGGGGTTCGTGCCATTGCCCAAGTCTTTCACGACTGCGGGTCGCCCGTGCCTTTCTCGGACCATCGGGGAGTGCATGCGTTTGCATTCGTATCTGTGAAATTCCACAGATCCTGAATTAATCGCAAGAAATACGTGCCCCCGGCTCGGGGGCGCGTTAGTATACGTTTTGACCTAAATTGGAGTTGCATTGACGAACCACACCCAAACAGAAACTGCACCGGACGGTGCTGCGTTGTTGCGCAACGAACCAGTGCAGGCACGCAGCACGGCTCGGCTCGCAAGCCTTCTCGATGCCGCCGCAGCAATCATCGATGAGATCGGGTACGAGCGACTGACCACTGCCATGGTGGCCGAACGAGCCGGAGCGTCGATCGGCACCGTGTACCGCTACTTCCCCGATCGAATCGTCGTTCTGCAGAGCCTGAGTGCTCGCTCGCTCGGCATCTTCGTCGACGCCACCCGCGAGACCGTTCTCGATCCCGCCCACACGACCTGGTGGGATGCCACCAGCGCCTGCATCGTCGGCATGACCACCGCATTCCGGTCCTTCCCCGGCTTTCGATCGCTTCGCCTCGGTGACGTGCTCGACGTGCGCCCGTCCCTGTCTGCCCAGTCGGGAAGTGCCGTTGTTGCCGCCGCGGGTGCTGCAGCCATGGCTGAGCGATTCGGTCTTCCACTCGACGAACTTGCCCACCACCTCGAGGTCGTCATCGTAATAACCGACTCGCTGCTCTCGCGCGCATTCACCTACAACGCGGATGGAGACTCGAAGCTCATCGACGAGGCAATGACCATCTCGAAGCACTATCTGACGGGTTTCTACGGAGATCCACGCCAGGCCTGAGCTGCGTGCGCCTGAGGCTGCGGGGACGGTGTCCCGCAGGTTTCGCGGCGGTTCTGAAGATGTATGCCCTCGCGGTCAGCTTTTCACAAGATTTGACAGCCCAGAATAGTGCTTGCAAATAATTGTGTTTAGCTAGGTGAGTCCGGCAAGTGTCGATTCGTGATGACCACGAGGAATGAGCCGCCCCCATGATCGAATTCTGCAGCGTCACAAAACAATTCCCCGGAGGCACACTCGTCGTCGAGGACTTCAGCCTGGTGATCCCGTCGCGCAAGACGACGGTGCTGGTCGGATCATCCGGTTCGGGCAAGACCACCCTGCTTCGCATGATCAATCGCATGGTCGATCCGACCTCCGGCAGGATCGAGATCGACGGTGAAGACACCGCGCTCCTCGAGCCGGTCGCGCTGCGCCGCCGTATCGGCTACGTGATGCAGAATTCCGGGCTGCTGCCCCACCTCACGGTGATCAACAATGTCGCCACCGTTCCGGTGCTCAATCGGGTGCCCAAGAAGCAGGCGAGGCAGGATGCCCTCCTCCTGCTGGATACGGTCGGTCTCGACCGATCACTGGCCGATCGCTACCCGAGCCAGCTGTCTGGTGGCCAACAGCAGCGCGTCGGCGTCGCTCGCGGTCTCGCCGCAGACCCGAACATCCTGCTGATGGACGAACCGTTCGGCGCAGTCGACCCGATCGTGCGCGCGGAGCTGCAGACCGAGCTCCTGCGCCTGCAGACTGAACTCGACAAGACCGTGGTTTTCGTGACCCATGACATCGACGAAGCCTTTCTGCTCGGCGACCAGGTGGTCATCCTCGAAAAGGGCGGCCGTATTGCGCAGGTCGGCTCGCCCACCGAGATCCTCTCGGCGCCAGCCACCGATTTCGTCGCCACTTTCATCGGTGCCGACAGGGGTAAGCGCGAGCTGAGCATCCGGAGCTCGCCGAGTGGCGACATCCTGGTGGATGCTGACGGTCGAGCTGCCGGGGTTCTGATCGACAGCGCTGGCGGGCCGGCGCTGTGAACTGGCTGGTCAATAACGGTGACCTGATCGGCCAGCTTGTTGTCGCCCATCTGCTTATCGCGATTCCTCCGATCATTCTGAGTCTCGTGATCTCAGTGCCGATCGGCTGGCTGGCAAATCGCTACGCCTGGAGCAGGGGAACGCTGCTCACCGGCTTCGGGTTGCTCTATGCCATCCCGTCGCTTCCGCTGTTCATCATCCTCCCGCTGATCATTGGCACCGGGTTACGAGACTCCATCAATCTGGTGGTTGCGCTCACGCTCTACGGGCTCGCCCTCATGGTGCGCACCACCGCCGATGGTCTCGCTTCGGTCGACCCCGATGTTCGCCAGTCCGCCAGCGGGGTCGGATTCTCGGGGCGGTCCCAGTTCTTTCGGGTGGAATTACCGCTGGCTGGCCCGGTGCTGCTCGCGGGGATTCGGGTCGTCGCCGTGAGCACCATCAGCTTGACGACCGTGGGGGCCGTGATCGGGATCAGCAGTCTCGGATCCCTCTTTACCGATGGTTTCCAGCGTGGTATCGGCGCCGAGATCCTCACCGGGATCGTGCTCACGATCATCCTCGCGCTCGGTGTCGACGGACTGCTCGTGCTGCTCGGGCGGATCCTGATGCCGTGGGTCGCCGTCAACTCCGGCCGGGTGAGCCGTCGCGAGCGCCGCCGGGCGCGACTGGCTGTGGTCGCATGAATCTCTTTGTGGAGGGCATCCTCTGGGCGTTGGATCCGTCCCATTACGGGGGGCGCAACGGCATCGAAACCCGAGTGGAGCAGCATCTGCTGATCAGCCTGGGTGTGCTCGCCGTCGCATCGCTCATCGCGATCCCCCTTGGCTACGCCATCGGCCATACCGGTCGGGGGCGATCGCTCGCGATTGGGGTGTCGGGCGCCATCCGTGCCCTGCCGACCCTCGGGCTGCTGATCATCATTGCCCTGATCGTGAATGTCGGTTTGCTCGCCCCGTTCATTGCCCTCGTGGTGTTGGCGATTCCCTCAGTACTCGCCGGAGCGTATGCGGGCTTCGAAGCAGTAGATCGGCGCGCAATCGACGCCGCCCGTGCCGTCGGGATGACCGAGTTACAGATTGTCGGTCGGGTGGAGGCGCCCCTCGGTCTTCCTCTGCTGATCGGGGGGCTGCGCACCGCATCCCTCCAGGTCATCGCAACAGCGGTGCTCGCAGACTACGTGGGTGGTGGAGGACTGGGGCACTTCATCTTCCTCGGGCTCAAGACCAACGACTACCCGCAGATGCTGGCTGGATCGATCATCGTGATCGTGCTCGCCATCGCCTCCGAAGCGGTTTTCAGCATCGTCCAGCGCCTCGTCGTCCCCGCGGGAGTTTCTGCCGGACGACCTCAAGATGTCCGTGTGCGATCGACTCGATCTCGCACGGCCCCGGGTTAATCCCCCTCACATTAAGGAAGCAATCACATGTTCACAGCAAGAAAAGGCCGGCTCGTCGCACTCGGCGCGGTCGTGGTTGGGGCAGCAATCGCCCTCTCAGGGTGTGCGTCGAGTAACCCCATTTCCGGAGGCTCGAGCACGGAAGCGAAGACCACCCTCGTGGTCGGATCGCAGGACTATTACTCCAACGAGATCGTCGCCGAAATCTATGCGCAGGCTCTCGAAAACGGTGGATTCACCGTCGATCGTCAGTTCAAGATCGGTCAGCGCGAGGTGTACCTCCCGGAGCTCAAATCGGGCAAGATCGATGTCTTCCCCGAGTACATCGGAAGCCTCGACCAGGCGCTCAACAAGCAAGCGGCCGGTGGCTCGGCAGATGCCGTGGCGAAGGACCTCGCTTCAGTGCTGCCGACCGGCCTTCGCGTGCTCGACAAAGCGGAGGCAGCCGACCAGAACTCGTGGACCGTCACCGCGGCGTTCGCCGCGAAATACAAGCTCACCGACATCGCCTCGCTGAAGAACGTCACCGAGCCGATCCTCGTCGGGGGCAACTCCGAGCTGGCAACCCGTCCGTATGGTCCGGATGTACTGAAGGCCAAGTACGGCATCACCACCGCTGGTCTTACCGCGATCGAAGATGGTGGCGGTCCACTCACCGTGAAGGCTCTGCTCGACAACAAGATCCAGCTCGCCAACATCTACACCGCAAGCCCACTGATCAAGACCGACAACCTGGTCGTGCTCAAGGATCCCGACAACCTGTTCTTCCCGGACAATGTTGCGCCGATCGTCACAAAAAAGGTCACGACGAAGGCGGCCGACATCCTGAACGCGGTGAGTGCCAAGTTGTCACGGTCCGATCTCGTGAGCCTCAACTCCGAAAGCGTGACCGATCAGAAGGCAGCGCCGGCAATCGCCAAGGCGTGGCTCACCAAGAACGGCCTGCTCAAATAGCGTCGTTGTAGCGATCAGGCGAAGTGCCCGGGCTAATGCCCGGGCACTTCGCCTGTGTGGTGTTGCTCCCGACGCATATGGCGGGCTTCAGCGCGGGTGATCGCTTTCTTCGCCAGCACCACGATGACGAAGAATGCGCCGATTATCCCGGCGAAGAGATAGCCAGCGGAATGCAGCTGATTCGACAGCTGGCGATATGAATCGGCGGCGAACCAGCCCACCGAGACGTAGGCCGTGGCCCAGAGTACGCAGGCTGGAACGGTCCACGCCAGGAACTTGCGGTACCGCATGGAACTCATGCCGACGGTGAGCGGGGTGAGCGCGTGCAGTACCGGCAGGAATCGTGAGACGAATACGGCGATTCCCCCGCGCCGGTCGAGGTACGTCTTCGCACGCACCCAATTGTGTTCGCCGAGGCGCTGCCCGAGTCTCGACGCCTGAATTCGTGGGCCGAAGAAGCGACCGAGTGCAAAACCGATGCTTTCCCCGGTGAGGGACCCGACGATCACCGATATCAGCAGCGCCAGGTACTGCGCCCCATCAGCGATTCCTGTCGCCGACACGAGCACGATCGTGTCACCGGGTACGATCAGCCCGACGAGGATCGAGGTCTCCAGTAGCATCCCGACGCCGGCGATTATTGTGCGCAGCACGGGGTCCACAGAGCGGACGGTATCGAGGATCCAGCCGAGGATGTCGTTCACGCGGGAGAGCTTAGCCAGCCAACATCCGATTTTCCCGGGCTGGCCGTGGGCCCCGCGGAGAGCGGGGTCGCGGCGGTTCGGAAAGGCGGTCTGGTCAGGTCAGGTCTTATCAGGGCAGCGGCTGCCGCAGCCGATCGAGACGGAGGCGCCAGGCTGACAGTCGGCCGGGTAATTCCGCCGGCGCCGGTCCATCGATCCACCCAGTGACTATCCGGATGCCGTGGAGTGCACTGATCGCCCAGATCTCGCAGCCGTCAAGCTCGGCTGGCACGATCGATTCGGAGTGGGTCTGCACTCCACGTGCCGCCGCAAGGGCAAACACCGAACGCGCTGTGACGCTATCCACCCGGTCGAGCTCGGGGGAGGGTGCGCAGAGCACGTCTCCCCGCCACCAGAACAGTGAGCTGTATGCACCTTCGACCACGAATCCCTCCGGGGAGAGGATCACCGCTTCACCGGCACCATTCGCCTGTGCATCGGTGCGGATGCGCAGCAGAGCAGCCATGTCGGGTCCCTTGGTGCGCGGGGTGGTCCGCGGGTCCGGACCGTGGTGGCTCGCGAGTGTCACGGATCGGGTCAGCTCGGGTGCGCTGCGCAAGCGGAATACCGGAAGTACAGCATCGGTCTGCCGCTGGAGCTCGACCCGCGGAAACCAATCCCCGGTGCGGGGAATCGCCGCGATCGATGCATGCCAGAACCGGTCGAGGTCGTCGATGAGTCCGTTTGCGGCGAGGAAAAAACGCTGCCGATGCAGCTCGATGGCAAGCACCGATCCCTCGGTGACCAGCCAGGAATCTGCCGCGATGATCGTCGAGTCGATCAGGCCACCCTCGTCATGGTGGTGCAGCCCGCTCGTGTGCCAACGGTAGACGGTCGACTCACTCATAGGATTAGGGTATGCGTCACCGGGTCCACGAATCACCACTGCCAGGTTGGATTGATCCGGCCAGTCTGGCTGCAGCGCTCCGTGGAGATCATTCCGTTGCCGTCTGGCTTGACTCCGGGATACATGCCACATCCGGCATGAGTTACCTCGGATTCGGCACCAGATCGCTCACGGCTTCGGTGGCGCTCCGCACGATCACCGTTGACGGTGACACGCACTCGGGTGACCTCCTCGACTTCCTGCGTGGGGAGCTCCGTGCACCGGAGCCGTCCACCTCGACGGGCTTCCGACTCGGATGGGTGGGCTGGTTGGGTTATGAATTACGCGCGCAAACTATGGGTGCGCCATCCGCCTACCGCTCACGATATGCGGATGCCTCGCTTCTCTTCGTGGATCTCGCAATCGCCTTCGATCATTCTTCGGGCTCTGTCACGGTGCTCGGGCTGGAACCCCCGGCAGTCGACACGCTGCATGCGATGGTGCTCGGGCTGCTGCCCGCTCTCTCCGCCGCTCTCAGCACCGCTGTCAGCGCCGCCTCGCCCCCCACACCGCCAGCGTGCGTTGATGTGGCGTGGGCAGACAGCGATGATCACTACTCCCGCATGATCATGGCCTGCCAAGCCGCCATCGAAGCGGGCGATGCCTACCAGCTCTGTCTCACGACCGAGGCGCGTGTGCTGTCCACCCCCGATCCGTTTGAGACATATCTGGCGCTGAGAGAAGCGAATCCGAGTCATCATGGCGCGTATTTTCGTGCGGGGGATGTCTCGCTCCTGAGCTCGTCGCCCGAGCTCTTTCTCTCGGTTGCACCCGACGGCACCATCGAGTCGCACCCGATCAAGGGCACACGTCGCCGCGGTGAGACCAGGGAGATCGACGAGGCGCTCGCGGCGGAGTTGCTCGCCAGCGATAAGGAACGCGCCGAAAATCTGATGATCGTTGACCTGATGCGCAACGACATCGCCCGGGTGAGTGAGATCGGTTCGGTGAGCGTTCCCCGGTTGCTCGTGGTGGAGACGTACGCCCATGTTCATCAGCTGGTCAGCACTGTGCGAGGTCAGCTCGCCGCGGGGCTGACTGCTATTGACGCGGTCACTGCCTGTTTCCCCGCGGGATCCATGACCGGCGCACCGAAGCTCAGCGCGGTCACGATCCTTGATTCGCTTGAAGGCCGCGCCCGCGGCGTCTACGCCGGCGCGTTCGGCTACTTCGGGCTCGACGGCCGGGTCGAGCTGTCGATGGTGATCCGAAGCATCCTGCTCGATTCCGACGGCGCGACCGTGGGGTGTGGCGGTGGAATCACCGCGCTGTCCGTGCCCCAGGAGGAAGTAGCCGAGGTGAAGCTCAAGGCCGCCGTGCTGCTCGCGGTGTTGGGCGCTGCACCTCCCGCATAACTCCCGCACGTTCCAGAAGAGGCGTGCCACCGCCCATGGTTGGGTTCGATACCCTTGAACACTGGCCGCGGCGTCAGCTGGCCGTCCCCAACGTTTTCAATGAATTGAGATTTTCGTGGCACAAGACCGTACGCCAGAAGACCGCACTGCCGAAGCCCGCACTGCCGAAGCCCGCACTGACGCAGGCCAAACCGGTGGACAAGGCCCGCGCTACGATCCCGCGGCGCTCCAGGCGAAATGGTTGCCGCGGTGGGACGAGCTGAAGTCCTTCCGCACCGATGATCCCGATGACAAGCGTCCTCGCAAGTACATCCTCGACATGTTCTCCTACCCGTCCGGCGATCTGCACATGGGGCATGCCGAGGCGTTCGCCCTCGCGGATGTGCTCGCGCGCTACTGGCGCCAGCAGGGCTTCAACGTGTTGCATCCGATTGGCTGGGACTCCTTCGGACTCCCCGCGGAAAATGCCGCAATCAAGCGCGGTGTCGACCCTCGCGAGTGGACCTACGCCAATATCGCACAGCAGTCCGAATCGATGAAGCAGTACGCAACCTCGGTGGACTGGGATCGGGAGATCGCCACGAGCGACCCCGAATACTACAAGTGGAACCAGTGGCTGTTCCTCAAGATGTACGAGAAGGGCCTCGCCTATCGCAAGGACTCCTGGGTCAACTGGGACCCGGTCGACCAGACCGTTCTCGCCAACGAGCAAGTGCTGCCCGACGGAACCTCCGACCGTTCCGGGGCCGTCGTTGTAAAGAAGAAGCTCACCCAGTGGTACTTCAAGATCACCGACTATGCCGACCGTCTTCTCGACGACCTCAACCAGCTGGAGGGATCGTGGCCGCCCAAGGTGCTCGCGATGCAACGCAACTGGATCGGTCGATCGAAGGGGGCGGATGTCGACTTCGTGATCGAAGGGCATGAGGCGACGATCAGTGTCTTCACCACCCGCCCCGACACCCTGTACGGCGTCACTTTCATGGTTGTCGCACCGGATTCCGACCTTGCTGCCGAGCTTGTCGCGGGCTCGACGGATGCCGTACGAGCGAGCTTTGTTGACTATCTCGTGCAGGTGCAGAAGACCACCGAGATCGAGCGCCAGGACGCGAGCCGCGAGAAGACCGGCGTCTTCCTCGACCGGTTCGCCGTGAATCCGATCAATGGCGAGCGCATCCCGATCTGGGCTGCGGATTACGTACTCGCCGACTACGGTCACGGTGCCGTCATGGCTGTTCCCGCCCACGACCAGCGCGACCTTGACTTCGCCCGCAAATTTGACCTGCCGGTGCGCGTGGTGGTCGACACCAACCAGCCGGTGACCGGCGCCATCCCGGTGCTGCCGATCAATCCGGAGACCGGCGAAGCAGAGCTGCCCGACGATCTTCCGCCGCTCGATCCAGCCCACACCGGCATCCCTCTCACCGGCGACGGTCGCATGATCAACTCCGGTTCCCTCAACGGGCTGAGCAAGTCCAATGCCATCAAGCGCATCACCGAGCAGCTGGATGCCGCTGGCAATGGCCGTGCGTCGAAAAACTATCGACTGCGCGACTGGCTCATCTCGCGCCAGCGGTTCTGGGGTACCCCGATCCCGATCTTCCACGCCGAGAACGGCGAACTCATCCCGGTGCCGGAGGGGCAATTGCCGGTGCGTCTTCCGTCGACGGAGGGCCTCGACCTGCAGCCCAAGGGTGTCTCGCCGCTCGGCGCCGCGCATGACTGGGTCAACGTCACACTGCCCGACGGACGTGCCGTGCGTCGAGATCCCGACACGATGGACACGTTTGTCGACAGCTCGTGGTATTTCCTGCGTTTCCTCAGCCCCGGGGATGCCGATCGTGCTTTCGATCCACAGGAGGCTGACAAGTGGGCGCCGGTCGACCAGTACATCGGCGGCGTTGAGCATGCCATCCTGCATCTGCTGTACGCGCGGTTTATTACCAAGGTGCTCTTCGATCTCGGCTATGTGAGCTTTACTGAGCCATTCAGCGCCCTGCTCAACCAGGGCATGGTGCTCTCCGGCGGGTCAAAGATGTCGAAGAGCCGTGGAGGGGTAAACCTCGGTGACGAGATCGCGACCCACGGTGTCGATGCGATCCGGCTGACCATGGTGTTCGCCGGACCTCCGGAAGACGACATCAACTGGGAGGATGTCTCGCCAGCCGGCTCGGCAAAGTTTCTCGCCCGGGCCTGGCGTCTCGCGCAGGATGTCACCAGTGCACCCGAGGTTCAGTGGCGTACCGGCGATGCGGCTCTGCGTCGCGTCACCCACCACTTTCTCGCCGAGGCTCCCGGTCTCATCGAGTCCTTCAAGTTCAACGTGGTGGTTGCGCGCCTCATGGAGTTGGTCAATGCCACTCGCAAGGTCATCGACAGCGGAGCGGGAGGAGCGGATGGCGCGGTGCGTGAAGCCGCCGAGACCGTAGCCCTCGGGCTCTCACTCTTCGCTCCGTACACCGCGGAGGAAATGTGGGAGCAGCTCGGTTATCCGCCTCCCGTTGCGATGTTCGGCTGGCGCAAGGCAGACACGACACTGCTCGTGGAAACGATCGTCACCGCGGTCTTCCAGGTCGACGGCAAGGTGCGTGACAAGGCCGAGGTGAACCCCAAGATCGACTCGGCCGAGCTCGAGAAGATGGCTCTAGCCTCTGCCGGAGTCGTGCGGGCACTTGGTGACCGTACCGTCGTCACAGTGATCGTCCGGGCTCCGCGCATCGTGAATATCGCCACAAAGCCGTAACCCACACAGCCGTAACCCACAAAGCCGTACCCCACAAACCCGTACCCACAGGTCCAGTCCTCCACCGAGCCGCACACGGTCGGATTTTCCCTGGTCGGGCTTTTTGCGACGTGGGCGGCGGCGGATTCTCCCTAGCCTTCTGGCATGGAACCGCCTGCCGCACTCATCGCCCGCCGATCGGTCCGCGCGAGGGTGGGAGTGGGTGCGGCCGTCGTCCTTGTGCTGCTCGGTCTTGGCATCGCGGTGCTGGTGAGTGCGTTCGGGTCGCACGGGTCATCCCAGTCGGTGACGCCACCGGCCCTGGCGGCGACGCCGGGCGCGAGTGGGGCCGGGCGCTCCGGGACTGGCGCGGCGACCATCTACATCCATATTCTCGGCGCAGTTGCGAAGCCGGGTCTCTACCTCCTTCGTGATGGGGATCGCGCGTTGGATGCGGCGGCTGCCGCGGGCGGATTCAACGCGGCTGCCGACCAGTCGGGTCTCAACCTCGCCCGACTCCTCGTAGACGGAGAGCAGATTTACGTGCCGACTATCGGCGGGACCCCCGCGGTGACTCCGGGAGTAAGCGCCGTGGGTGGCAAGGTCAACATCAATACTGCGGATCAAACAGCGCTCGAGACCCTTCCTCGAGTGGGGCCGGCCATGGCGAAGCGCATCATCGACTGGCGCACTACCAACGGAAGATTCACTGCGCTGGAAGATCTGATGAGCGTCACGGGTGTGGGGGAGAAGACCTTTGACTCGCTCAAGGATCTCGTGACGCTGTGATGCGCTTCGATGCGCTGTGATGCTGTGATGCTGTGACTGTGGACCTGCGGCTCGCGCTGCCGGCAGTGATCGCGTGGGTGTGCGTCGGACTGTTGATCGGGGCGCCCCTCCTGCTCCCCGGTACGGCGATCGCGCTGTGGGTGGCGACGATAGTCATCCTGCTGGTGACGCTGCTGGTGACGCTGATGGTGGGCGGGCGTGGGCGTGGGCGTGGGCGTGGGCGTGGGCTTGCGCGCGGACGCGGGCGCCTGCAGCCACTGCTCGGCGGTGCTGTGGTCGCACTCGCCGCCACGGCCCTGCTCGTCAGCGTCGCCGCCATCCGTGCTCCTGACCGTCAGCCTGAAGTGCTGGTCAATGCCGCGCAGGCTGGTCGCTTTGTCACCGTGACCGCCACGGTCACCCAGACGGTGCAGGCAACCCAGACCGCTGCGGATGCCCAGACAGTGCAGGCAACCCAGACAGTGCAGGCAACCCAGACAGCGCCGGACACCCAGGGTGACAGCGCCAGCCAGGTGATGTTCTCGGCGACGCTTGCCCGGGTGACCCTTGGCACACGCACCCTGACGGTCAACACGCCTGTCATGGTGTTCGCAGAGCGGCCCGCCGCGACGATTGGTGTTGGTGCGACCGTCACGCTGGCCGGCACTCTGTCGGCGACGGATCCGGCAGACGAGGTCGCATTCCGGCTGTTTGCCGATCGCAAGGTGCGCGTCGAGTCGACAGCGCCCTGGTATCTCGAGTGGGCAAACGGCCTACGGGCTCGATTTCGGGATGCCGCGGGTACTCTGCCCGGTGATGGCGGCGACCTGCTTCCCGGCCTCGCCATCGGTGACACCAGCGCGGTCGGAACGCCGCTCGACACCGCCATGAAGGCGACGTCGCTGAGTCACCTCACCGCGGTGTCCGGGGCGAACTGTGCCGTCGTCATCGCGCTGGTCATGCTCGGAGGGGTGGCGGTCGGCCTCCCGCGTGCATCACGGGTGACCCTATCGGTCGTGATCCTCGTGGGGTTTGTCGTTCTGGTCACTCCCGAGCCGAGTGTGTTGCGGGCCGCGGTGATGGCCGCACTGGTGCTCGCGGCGCTCGCCAGGGGGCGACCGGTGCGCGGCATCCCGATCCTTGCGCTGGCGAGCCTGATCCTGCTTGCCATCGATCCGTGGCTTTCCCGTAGCTACGGCTTTATCCTCTCTGTGCTCGCCACCGGCGGCCTGCTGATGCTCTCCGTGCCACTCACCCGACTGCTGTCCCGCTGGATGCCGATCTGGCTGGCCGCAGTGCTCTCCATCCCCATGGCCGCTCAATTGGCATGCCAGCCGGTGCTCATCCTGCTCAATCCGAGTATCCCCACCTATGGTGTCGTGGCAAATGTGCTCGCCGAGCCAGCGGCTCCGGTCGCAACCGTCCTCGGGCTCATCGCCTGTGTGCTGCTGCCGATTGTTCCTGTGGTCGGGCAGGCCGTCGCGGCACTGGCCTGGCTGCCTGCGGCGTGGATTGCCGCCGTCGCCACCTTCTTCGCCGGGCTCCCTGGCGGTGCACTTCCCTGGCCGCAGGGGGCCGTCGGTGTGATCTCGGTTGCCGTCATCACCGGGTTGCTTCTCACGGTTCTGCTCGCACAGCGGGGGCGTCGCTTTCGCAGGGTCGCCTCGGTTGCCCTCGCGCTCGTTCTGGTGGCGGCGGGAGGCATTACGGTCGGCGATTCCGCGAGGCAACTCCTGTCGCGACCGAGAGACTGGCAGATCGCGGCCTGCGATGTCGGGCAGGGGGATGCGGTGCTGGTGCGCAGTCTCGGGCAGATCGCACTCATCGATACCGGCCGTGATCCGAAGCTCCTGCGTCGCTGCCTCGACCAACTCGGCATCGACCGCATCGACCTCCTCGTACTCACCCATTGGGATATCGACCATGTCGGTGGCACGCCGGCGGTCTTCGGGCGAGTCACAGCGGCGATGATCGGACCGGCCGATGGCTCGAGGGCATCCGGGATCGCCGGGCAACTTGCCCGTGGTGGGGCGGTCGTCAGCCAGGTCAGTCAGGGCCTCATGGGCGGGCTTGGCGAACTTGGCTGGGAGGTACTGTGGCCGCGGGCACGGCTCGGGTCGGTGGAGCCTGGCAACGATGCCAGCGTCACGGTGCGGTTCACCGGGCTCGGCGCGTGCGCAACAGGCTGCCTGTCGGCGCTCTTTCTCGGTGACCTGGGCAACCGACCACAGGCGCTCATGATGGCGGCTAATCGCATTGGTCCGGTGGATGTCGTCAAAGTTGCGCATCACGGTTCCGCCGATCAGAACCCACGCCTCTACGCGGCGGTGCGCGCGAGCGTCGGAGTGATCGGAGTGGGTCTCGACAACAGCTATGGGCACCCCACCAAAAAGCTCCTCGGTGTACTTGCTGACAACGGAACCACACCAACCCGCACCGATCTCGAAGGGCTGACTCTGCTGTCGCCGAGGCCCGGCGGCGGTGTGCGGGTCTGGACGGAGCATCCGCTGCCGGAGGGGAAGGCGCTGTCGCGCTAGCGGTCGGCCTGTCAGTGCTGGCGCAATAAACTGGGCGGCACCCGCACATTCGCGCCCGTTCGGGGCAGCGTTGGGTAGCGCAGTGGCACGCGGGCGGTGTCAGACACAGCAGCGGGAGGTGGAGATATGGTAGGCAAGGCAGTAGCAGGCAAGTCGGTAGCAGACAACGCAGCAGCAGGCAACGCAGCACCGAAATCCGCTGCCAAGACGGCGAAAGTCATCGTATCGATCCCGCAACTTGGCTGGGACCGCATCCGTCCGGCGCAGGTGGTGCTCGTCTCCGGCACCGAGGATTTTCTTGCCGAGCGCGCAATTCGCATGCTGCGCGAGATTCTGCGGGCGGAAGATCCCAGCCTCGAGATCAGTGATCTGGGGGCGGATGACTACGGCCCGGGCGAGCTGATCACTCTGGCCAGCCCCTCGCTGTTCGGCGAGCCGCGCCTGATCCGGGTGAGCGGTGTCGAGAAGTGCACGGATGCCTTCATCGCCGAGACGCTCCAGTATCTGGAATCACCGGCCGATGACACCTATGTTGTGCTGCGGCACGGCGGCGGGGTGCGCGGCAAGAAGTTGCTCGACGCAATTCGCGGGGGACTCGGCAATGGCATCGAGATTGTCTGCACCGAGCTGAAGAAGGACTCGGAGAAGCTCGACTTCGCAGCGGCGGAGTTTGCGGCCGAGAATCGCCGGATCACCAGCGGTGCCCTCGGCGCTCTCACCAGCGCTTTCTCCGATGATCTCGCCGAACTCGCCGCCGCATGCCAGCAGCTCATGGCTGACGCCAGCGCGGAGATCACCGAGGTCACGGTCGAGAAGTACTATTCGGGCCGGGTCGAGACCAACGCGTTCCGGGTTGCGGATGTCGCAATCGCGGGTCGCCGCGGGGATGCCCTCATCCTGCTGCGCCATGCGCTGGCCTCCGGAGCAGACCCGGTGCCGATCGTCGCTGCTTTTGCAAGCAAGCTCCGCACTATGGCGAAGATCTCCGGTGCGCGCGGCGGGTCCGGTCAGCTCGCCCAGCAATTCGGGCTTGCGCCCTGGCAGGTGGACCGGGCACGGCGTGACCTGCAGGGCTGGGACGATCGCGGCCTCGGCCGGTGCATCGAACTCCTCGCCCAAACGGATGCCGCGATTAAGGGTGCCGGTCGTGATCCGGTGTTCGTGCTCGAGCGCCTGGTCGGTGTGATCAGCACCCGCGGCACGACCTGATCGACACCACAGCCGAAGCCCGTCAGACGCAGAAAGCCCGTCAGACGCAGAAAGCCCGTCACCGCAACGGGTGACGGGCTTCTCGTGCACTGAATGGCTAGAGTGCTGCGACCTGTGGCTAGAGTGCTGCGACCTGCTTGGCGATGGCCGACTTGCGATTCGCGGCCTGGTTCTTGTGAATGACACCCTTGCTTGCGGCCTTGTCAAGCTTCTTCGACGCAAGCGCGAGGGCGGTAGCGGCCTTGGCAGCGTCACCGGCAACAATGGCCTCGCGGGCGGAACGCACTGCGGTCTTCACTTCGCTCTTCACGGCCTTGTTACGGTCCTGGGACTTCTTGTTGGTGCCGATGCGCTTGATCTGCGACTTGATGTTTGCCAATGTCTAACTTTCTCTGTGAATCGAATGGTTGAGGGCAGCCGCGAACCGGCTCCAGTGCTGAGGGATCCGGGCTGCGATTCGCGAAACCATTCGGATACCAAATGTTCCACGCAAGCCAACCGCTTACGATACCAGTGCGTCAGCGATCCGGCAATGTGGCGCGGGACCGTGTTGGGTGCTGTCCGTCGAGAATCCCGAGCAACAGGCGTGCCGTGTCGAGCGGCCGACGGAACCGGGCGGCAAGCCGCACCCCGCTCTGGCGCACGAGTCGATGATCGGCGGCGGCGGTCAGGAAGGCACGCTCCTGCATCCAGAACTGGTCGAACTGTCCATTGAGTAACCAGATCGGCACCTGCAGTCGGTGCAGCGCGGCCGCCGTATCGAGGGCGTCGAGTTGGCGGAGGGTGTCTGCGAAATGCTCGGAGGGCGCCACACCGCCAGAGGACTCGGCCCGCGCAAAAGTAGATGAGGCGGCACTGCTCATAGCGGCACCGCTGTCGGGCAGCATGTGATGGGTGCTGACGGATGCGATTCGGTAACTGTCGAGAATCCAGCTCAGCGCCTGCGTGCCACAGCCGATCGCCACGACACCTCCTACGGTGTCGATGAGCGAGCCACACTCCACTGCGAGGTGACCACCGAGACCCCGCCCGATGATGAACACGGGTGCCGGCCCGAGCGACCGCACGGCAACAGCCACGGTCACCAGCGACTCGCCAATGGAAAACGGTTCGTCGATGCGCGCTCCGTGGCCGGGCAGTTCCACCGCGACGACTGTGTGCCCGTGAGCGGTGAGGGCGTCGGCAACGGTCATCCACTCGGTGCATGAGCCGCGAAGTCCGTGAACGAGCACGACTGGGGTGGGCATGGCCCGATGGTAATCGTTCTGGATGTGGTTATAGCCTGTCGGTATGCCGTCTCTCTCCCCTCACATCGCATCGGTCCCGCCGTCCGGAATCCGGCGTATTTTTGAGATCGCCCTCGAGCTCGACGACGTGATCTCTCTCGCGGTGGGGGAGCCGGACCGCGCGGTGGCGCCGCATATCCTCGCGGCGGGCGCGCAAGCCTGGCGCAATGATTTTACGAATTACTCGGCCAATGGCGGCATCCCAGCGTTGCGGGCCGCAATCGTGCAGAAACTTGCCCGTGAGAACAACATCCACGTGGATGTCGAGCGGGTCTGGGTGACTCTCGGAGCCACCCAGGGCCTCTTTCAGGCGATGCGCCTGCTGCTCTCCACTGGCGACGAAGTACTCGTGCCCGATCCCGGTTACACCACCTTCACTATGAATGCCCGCTTGCTCGAGGCGGTTCCGGTGCCATATTCGTTGAAGATAGAGCACGGCTTCGCTCCCGACCTCGACGAACTCGAGCGACTGGTCACGGACCGCACGCGCGTGATCATCATCAATTCGCCATCGAATCCGCTCGGGGTCGTCTTCCCTGAACAGCAGTTACGCGCAATTCTCGACTTTGCCCGACTCCATGACCTGTGGGTGCTCAGTGACGAGGTCTACGAGTACTTCACCTACGGTGCCCCGCATGTGAGCATCGCAAGTCTTGACTCCGACGATCGTGTGTTCAGTGTCTTCTCCCTCTCCAAGACCTACGCGATGACCGGTGCACGCATCGGCTACCTGGTGACCCCACCGGGGCTTGCCGCGATCATGCGGTCGGTGCAGGAAGCCTCGATCAGCTGCGTTGGAATGCCGGACCAGTATGCCGCGGTCGCCGCTATCACCGGTGACCACCAGCATGTGGCGGATTCGCGCGAGCACTACCGTGACAACCTGGAGGCGGCGTGCGCACTTCTCGATGAGCGGGGTATCCGCTACCAGCGTCCGGGTGGTGCTTTTTATCTGTGGGTGGATGTCTCGCACGTCAGCAACGGCGATGTGGCCGTCTGGGCCGAACACTTCCTGTTGCGCGACCGGGTGGCGGTGGCTCCAGGCAGCGCGTTCGGGCGATCGGGCGAGGGCTGGATCCGGGTGTGTCTTGCTGCCGAGCAGACCATACTGCTCGAGGGTCTTGGGCGGTTGCCTTCACCGTAGCAACAGGCACACCGAGGGGGGGCACGCCCCGACCGCCCCACGCATCCTGTCCGGCGTGCACCATGGCAGAATTAGGGCGACCCCGCGGCATCGATACGAAGGATTTGCGTGAGCCCCAGAGCACTGAAGGCCCTCGAGCCGGCGTCGACCGACCCCGCCTTCATTCGCAACTTCTGCATCATCGCCCACATCGACCACGGCAAATCAACACTGGCCGACCGGATGCTGCAGATCACCGGTGTCGTCAGCGACCGCGATATGCGGGCACAGTACCTCGATCGCATGGACATCGAGCGCGAGCGTGGCATCACCATCAAGAGCCAGGCCGTGCGGATGCCCTGGGAGCTCGATGGACAGACTTACGCTCTGAACATGATCGATACCCCCGGTCACGTGGACTTCACCTATGAGGTCTCCCGCTCGCTCGCCGCGTGCGAGGGCGCGATCCTGCTGGTGGATGCCGCGCAGGGCATCGAAGCTCAGACACTTGCGAACCTGTACCTCGCTCTCGACAACGACCTGACAATCATCCCGGTGCTCAACAAGATCGACCTGCCTGCGGCAGATCCAGAGAAGTACATCAAGGAGATCGTCGGGCTGCTCGGCTGCACCCAGGAAGACATCCTGCTTGTCTCCGGCAAGACCGGTGTCGGCGTGTCGGAGTTGCTCGACCGGGCGACCCGCCTCATCCCTCCGCCGATCGGCGACCCGGCGGCTCCGGCGCGCGCGATGATCTTCGACTCGGTGTACGACTCGTATCGCGGTGTCATCACCTACGTGCGCATGATCGATGGGGCACTGAAGCCCCGCGAGAAGATCATGATGATGAGCACCAAGAGTGCGCACGAGGTGCTCGAGATCGGTGTGAGCGCGCCCGAACCGACTCTCACCAAGGGTCTGGGTGTCGGCGAGGTCGGCTACCTCATCACCGGCGTCAAAGACGTGCGTCTGAGCAAGGTGGGCGATACCGTCACGAGCTTCACCAAACCAGCGACCGTCGCGCTCAAGGGCTACTCCGAGCCGATGCCGATGGTGTTCTCCGGCGTCTACCCGATCGATGGTTCCGACTATCCGGCGCTGCGGGAGGCCCTCGACAAGCTCAAGCTCTCGGATGCCGCTCTGGTCTACGAACCGGAGACCTCCGTCGCACTCGGGTTCGGCTTCCGCTGCGGATTCCTCGGACTCCTGCACCTCGAGATCGTGACCGAACGTCTGGAGCGGGAGTTCGGGCTCGACCTCATCGCCACGGCACCAAGCGTGATCTACCAGGTGACGACGGACGATAAGAAGACCGTTACCGTGACCAATCCGAGTGAGTTTCCCGGCGGCAAGATCGCCTCGGTGAGCGAACCGGTGGTGAAAGCATCGATTCTCACCCCGAAGGATTTCGTTGGCACCGTCATGGAGCTCTGCCAGGGCCGTCGCGGCACGATGCAGGGCATGGAGTATGTCGGCGAAGACCGGGTCGAGTTGCACTACACGATGCCGCTCGGCGAGATCGTGTTCGACTTCTTCGATCAGCTGAAGAGCCGCACAGCCGGCTACGCGAGCCTCGACTATGAACCGACCGGCGACCAGGATGCGGATCTGGTCAAGGTCGATATCCTGCTTCAGGGCGAGGCAGTGGATGCGTTCAGCGCCATCGTGCACCGCGATAAGGCGTATGCCTATGGCGTGCTGATGACCGAGCGGCTCAAGAAGCTCATCCCGCGACAGCAATTCGAGGTGCCGATCCAGGCTGCAATCGGCGCACGGATCATCGCCCGCGAGTCCATCAGCGCGATGCGCAAAGACGTGCTCGCCAAATGTTACGGCGGTGATATCACCCGCAAGCGCAAGCTCCTCGAGAAGCAGAAAGAGGGCAAGAAGCGAATGAAGATGGTGGGGCGTGTTGAGGTTCCCCAGGAGGCATTCATCGCCGCGCTCAGCGGCGACACGGAGACCAAAGACAAAAAATAGCCCGCGCGCCCCAACCGGTGTGTGAGTCAGTACAACGTTCGTGGGCGAATGATCGCTGGCGCAGTACGCTGCGAACATGAGCAATTACCGTCCGCCTGTCTCGGATCTTGCCTTCGTCCTCGAACACGTCGTCGGGTATCCGCAGGTTGCGGCGCTTCCCGGCTATGAGCACGCCGATCTCGACACTGTCGTCGATCTTCTCGAGGAATGCGGCGACTTCATGGTGAAGGTCGTGGCTCCGACCAATCAGGCCGGGGATGTCGAGGGCGCCACGCGCGACGCCGACGGCACCGTTCGCACACCGGAGGCCTTCACGTCTGCCTACCGTCAGTACGTCGATGCGGGTTGGGGCTCAGTGCCGTTCCCGGAGGAGTTCGACGGCGGTGGCTTTCCGTGGTCGGTTGGACTCGCCATCCAGGAAATGCTCGGATCAGCCAACATGGCCTTTGCGCTCTGCCCGCTGCTCACCCAGGGGGCAATCGATGCACTGCTGCACTACGGCGACGATGCTCAAAAGGCCACTTACCTGCCGAAGATGATCAGTGGCGAATGGACCGGCACGATGAATCTCACCGAGCCACAGGCGGGTTCGGATGTCGGAGGGTTGACCACCCGCGCCACGCTGAACGGTGACGGCAGTTATGCGATCACGGGGCAGAAGATCTACATCACTTACGGTGAGCACGATCTCTCAGAGCAGATCGTGCACCTCGTACTCGCCCGCACTCCGGGAGCGCCGGCCGGCACCCGTGGTATCTCGTGCTTCATCGTGCCCAAGTTCCATGTGCACGATGATGGCTCGCTCGGTGAGCACAATGGTGTCTCCTGTCTGTCGATCGAGCACAAGCTCGGCATTCACGGTGCACCGACCTGCGTGCTCTCCTACGAGAACGCGACGGGCTACCTCATCGGCGAGGAGAACCTCGGCATGCGCATCATGTTCGTCATGATGAACAGCGCACGCCTCTCGGTCGGCACGCAGGGCCTGTCGATCGGGGAGCGGGCGTACCAGGGTGCGCTGTCTTATGCCCAGGTACGCACTCAGGGCAGGGCGATTGGCGCAACCGTCGATTCACCCATCATCGACTTTCCCGACGTGCGCCGAATGCTGATGACGCAGAAGGCGTACCTCTCGGCTCTGCGTCGACTCGTTCTCTTCAACGCGGTGCAGATCGACCTCAGTACGCACAGTACGGATGAAGCGGCACGGGTACGGGCATCCGAAATCGTCGGAATCCTGACCCCGATCAGCAAATCCTTCGGTACTGACCTCGGGGTGGAGCTCACCTCCCTCGCCCTGCAGGTCTACGGCGGGATGGGCTACATCGAGGAGACTGGCGCGGCGCAGCACTTCCGTGACGTGCGAATCACGCCGATCTACGAGGGAACCAACGGTATCCAGGCCGCTGACCTCGTCGGACGCAAACTCGCCGTTCGCGACGGGGCATCCTTTTTCGAGTTCATCGCGACCATGCGCGAGATCGACGCGGAGCTGGCGATTGCGGGAGATGCCTTTGCTACCATCCGCGTGCAGTTGCGCACGCAGCTCGACTGTCTCGAAGCAGCGACCGGATGGATGCTGCGCACCGGCCAGTCCGACCCGAACGCCGTGCTCGCCGGCTCGTCTCCGTACCTGCGTATGTGGGGCCTCTGCGTGGCCGGCTGGCTCATGGCGCGTTCGGCCCTCGCGGGCGAGGCTACCGGGGACGTCGACCTTGCAGAAACCCAACTGGTGCTTGCACGGTTCTACGCTGAGCAATTGCTTCCGCAGGCAGCCGGACTGTTCGGCGCAGCCACCGGGGGCGCACGCGACCTGTTCGCCCTTGATGCCGACCAGCTCGCCGGGCACGCGCGGAGCCGCGCGCTCAGCTAGCCTGCGGCAGCGCCGAGCGGGCCGGTCGACCCTCCCGTCCAGACCGGAAGCATGGGTCTAGCGCCGGTAGAATTCACCCATGCCTGCGACTTCCGTTCAACCATGCTCGAACGTCGGTCATCGGTAGATGCCTGCGCCTCTGCCACTGTGGGAGCAGCCCGTCACCTATGCAACGGTGGGGGCTACCCAATCTGCCGACCTGCTGGCCAAATCCCCGGTCGGGTATCGCCCGTTTCGTCAGCGGTCCCGCATTGGGCACGGCGATGCCCGGTGGGACTACGCCTGGAATGAAGTGATGTCCTGGGGCATCCAGCGCAACAGCGGATTCCGGATTGAGGTCGCGGATGTGCCGGCTGCGGTCAGCGATCAAACCTACGTACCCGTCGCCTTCGACGCGGCTGGTGCGCCGGTCGTCTCTGCCGAAGCTGCCGATGAGATCGTCTTCTCTCCCACCGGTGCGCCGTTCATCGTTCCAGGGGATTCGGTCAAGCTCGACATCCCATTCGGCCCATTCCACGTGACCGCCCCGGCTCGCGTCGTCTATGTGGTGAACGAGGTGAACCGTAAGGGTTTCGCTTACGGAACCCTGCCGGGACATCCCGAGAGCGGTGAAGAGTCCTTCATCGTCGAGCACACCCCGGATGGCTCGGTCTGGCTGGAAATCAGTGCATTCAGCCGCCCCGCTAACGGTTTCTGGTGGCTGGTCTACCCCGTTCTGCGACTCTCGCAGACCTACTACACGCGGCGGTATTTCGACTCACTCTCCGGCGGGCTCCCACCGAGGCCCGGGAACTGATGCCTGGCGCACTTCCCATCGCGGATGCTGCTCCCTCCGACGGCGCGCTGCCGTCCTCCGTCGTAGTCGGCGCGGCCGAACGCGACTTCGGTGTCTACGTTCATGTGCCGTTCTGCCGGGTGCGCTGCGGATATTGCGATTTCAACACCTACACCGCCGAGGAGTTGCGCGGGGCTAAGCGCTCGGACTATGCCAGCCAGGCCATTGCCGAGATCGACCTTGCACGGGACGTCCTGCGTCGTGCCGAACTACCGCACCGACCCGCGTCCACTTTGTTCTTCGGTGGTGGCACGCCCACGATGCTGCCCGCAACCGATCTCACCGCAATGCTCGCGGCCGTCGCAGACACGTGGGGGCTCGCGCAGGATGCCGAGATCACGACGGAGGCAAACCCCGATTCGGTGGATGCCGTCTACCTGCGCGTTCTCGCCGATGCCGGATTCACGCGGGTGTCGTTCGGCATGCAGTCGGCGGTGCCACATGTGCTGGCGACGCTCGAACGTACTCACGATCCCGAGCGGGTACCGCTCGTCGTGCAGTGGGCGCGTGAGGCCGGCCTCGAGGTGAGCCTGGATCTCATCTACGGCACACCAGGAGAATCGCTCGACGATTGGCGGACGTCCCTCGAACACGCCATCGCGCAGCATCCGGACCATCTTTCGGCCTATTCGCTCATTGTGGAGGATGGCACAAAGCTCGCCCGGCAAATCCGGCGCGGCGAAGTGGCCCGGCCCGACGAAGACCTGCAGGCCGATATGTACGAACTGGCGGATGAGGTGCTTGAGGCTGCCGGCTATGGCTGGTACGAGGTGAGTAACTGGTCGCGGGAGTCATCCGCTGATGTCGTTGAGCATCGCTCGCGGCACAATCTCGCCTATTGGCAGGGCCAGGACTGGTGGGGGATTGGTCCGGGGGCGCACAGTCACGTCGGTGGGGTGCGCTGGTGGAATGTGAAGCATCCCGCCGCCTATGCCGACCGGATCGGCGCCGGCCGGTCTCCCGGAGCTGGCCGGGAGACCCTCGACGACGAGACCAGGCGGGTAGAGAGCGTGCTGCTCGGCACCCGCATCCGGGATGGGCTGGTGATCGCGCAGCTGCCCTCCAGCGCGCGCACCGCCATCGCCGGTCTCATCGGTGACGGGCTCGTAGATGGGGCGTCCGCTGTTCGCGGCACGCTCGTGCTCACCCTGCGCGGGCGGCTTCTTGCCGATGCCGTCGTGCGCCGCCTGCTCCCCTAGGTTCGTTCACTGCCCAGGGCGACAGGGAGACAGGGCGGCAGGGCGGCAGGGCCGCGTTCTAGTCGGAGACGAACTTGATCGCGACCGGGTAGGTGTACAGGTTTCCGCGGTTGGCGGCGACCGTCGCAATGATGCTGAACACGATGTTGAGCAACCCAGCCGCGAAAACGATCACGCCGCCGATGAAAATTCCGAGGGTCGCGAAGCCGATCAGGTAGCCGAGCAGCACGGTGAGCTGGAAGTTGAGGGCGGTGCGGGTGTGCTCGCGGATGAATGGACCGCGGTCCCGGAGCACGAAGTAGCCGACCAGTGCTGGCAGGAAGAAGAAGAAGATCCCGCCGAGGTGAATGAGCGTCGCCCAGAGTTTTTCATCGCCTGGGCTGAGCGGCTGGGACTGCTGATACGGGTTCGGAGGAATCGCTGACATGCCGATAGTCAAGCAGAAAGATCGGCCGGGCGCGCGGTCTGGCGGGTGAGAGCGCGCGGTCTGGCGGGTGAGAGCGCGCGGTCTGGCTGGTGAGGGCGCGCGGCCGCCGTCGGGCATCCACTGCCCCGGTTGGACTCGCTCACGGTACGATTGGCAGTCGAGACCTGTGAGTGCCAAGCCTGTGCACGAACAGTTCGCACGAACAGTTCGCACGTCCCGCTCGCACGAATCATGCGGTGCGATGTGACGTCGACACGATGACGGAGAGTGGGGTGATGAGCATGGTTTCGGAACGGGGCCTCGACGTGCTTCGCGTCATCGTGCAGGATTATGTTGCCTCGCGGGAGCCGGTGGGCTCGAAGTCCATCGTCGACCGATACTCCTTTGGCGTCTCGGCTGCGACCATCCGTAATGACATGGCGCTGCTCGAAGAGGAAGAACTGATCGCGGCGCCGCACACCTCATCCGGACGTATCCCGACCGACAAGGGGTATCGAGTGTTCGTCAACCAACTCGCCGACCTCCGACCGCTCAGTGCCGCGCAGCGCGCCGCGATCGAGACCTTCCTCGGGTCATCCGCCGACCTCGATCAGGTGCTCGGCCGCACGGTCCGGCTGCTTTCGCAGCTCACGCACCAGGTGGCGCTCGTTCAGTATCCCTCGCTGTCGCGTTCACGGATCCAGCATGTCGAACTCGTGCGCGTTGCCTCGTCGCGGGTGATGACCGTGCTGATCACCGATACCGGCCGGGTCGAACAGCGATTGCTCGATGTCTCGGACGAGGTGGATGAGGGCTTCCTTGCACAACTCGGATCACGGATCAATGCAACCCTCGGGGGGCTTGGGCTCGCCGAGGCAGCAGAGAAGCTGACCCTGTTTCCCGAGCAATTCGCGGCCTCTGAGACTGCGGCCGTCGGTCGCATCGTCTCCGCGCTGATCGAGCAGGTGCTGGCCAATCGGCAGGACAGGCTGGTTATGGCTGGAACGGCGAACCTGGTGCGCACGGAGGAAGACTTCAGCGGCAGCATCTACCCTGTTCTCGAGGCGATCGAGGAGCAGGTCACACTGCTGCGGCTGTTCGCCGAGATGGAGCCAGACCAGAACGGCTTCTCGGTTTCGATCGGGAAAGAGAATGCCTCATTCGGCCTGGGGGAGACCTCGGTGCTCACCACGGGCTACTCGATCTCCGGTGGAGAGGTGTCACGTCTCGGCGTGATCGGCCCCACTCGCATGGACTATTCGAACAATATCGCGGCCGTGAGAGCTGTCGCCCGCTACCTGTCCCGCCTCCTCGGCGAGGACTGAAGACCAAAGGGAATTCGATTGGCTGACCACTACGAAGTACTCGGTGTCGATCGCAGTGCGACGACCGATGAGATCAAGAAGGCGTACCGTCGCCTCGCTCGGGAGCTGCATCCCGACGTTAACCCGGGGGCGGATGCCTCGGAGCAGTTCAAACTCGTGACGCACGCCTACGACGTGCTCTCCGATTCGCAGCAACGACAGCAGTACGACCTGGGGCCGCAGACCGGCTTCGGTGGGCAGGGCGGGCAGGGCTTCGGAGGTTTCGGTGACATCTTCGAGTCGTTCTTCGGGGGAGGGCAGACCCGCGGCCCACGCTCGCGCCGCGAACGCGGGCAGGACGCGCTCGTGCGCGTGGAGGTGGAGCTCGGCGAGGTCGTCTTCGGCACGACGCGTGACATTGAGGTCGACACGGCCGTGCTCTGCGAAACCTGCAACGGATCCTGCTGCGCGCCGGGAACCACGCCGGTCACCTGCGATATCTGCCATGGAAGCGGCCAAATCCAGCGCACCGTGCGCAGCCTCCTTGGCAATGTCATGACATCGAGCGCCTGCGGCACCTGCCGTGGCTATGGCACCGTGATTCCGAACCCCTGTCCCACCTGCCAGGGTCAGGGTCGCGTGCGCGCGCGCCGCAACATCCCGGTCGATATTCCCGCCGGGGTCGACACTGGGCTTCGCCTGCAGATGCCGAACCAGGGCGAGGTCGGTCCGGCCGGCGGAACGGCAGGCGATCTCTACCTCGAGATCAAGGTGCGTCACCACGATGTGTTCAGCCGCAACGGAGATGACATCCTCGCCACGCTGGAGGTACAGATGACGGATGCCATCCTCGGCTCTACCACCACGCTGAAGACCCTCGACGGTGACGTCTCGGTCGAGATCAGGCCTGGCACGCAGAGTGCCGAGGTGATCACGATCAAGGACCGTGGGGTCACCCACCTTCGTGGCAGCGGTCGTGGCGACCTCAAGATCGGAGTTCAGGTGGCGACACCGATGAAGCTCAGCCATAAGGAGCAGGACCTGATCAAGCAGTTCGCGAGTACCCGCAAGACCACGGCACCGACGCTGACGCAGTTCCAGCAGGGCCTATTCCAGAAGCTGCGCGACCGGTTCCTCAACATCTGATCGCATGGCCCACTTCTACCTGAGTGAAGAGCTGGTCTCGGCCACCGTCGGCGAGCGGGTGACCGTCGGGGGCGCGGAAGCACGGCACGCCGTCACGGTCAGCCGCATCGCCAGCGGTGAATCGATTTCGATCGGTAATGGTGCCGGTTTGATCATCTCTGGCACCGTGGTCTCGGCCGAGCACACCGAGTTCGTGGTGGAGGTCGAGACTCTCATCGAAATCCCCGCGCCCTCTCCGGCGATCTGGTTGGTGCAGGCACTCGCCAAGGGCGATCGCGACGAGCAGGCGGTGCAGCAGGCGACGGAGCTCGGTGTCGACGGGGTGATCCCCTGGTCGGCGCAGCGCTCAATCGTGAAGTGGGAGGGCGCGAAGGTGCGTAAGGGCCACGATCGCTGGAGCGCCATCGTGCGTGAGGCGAGTAAACAGTCGGTGCGGTCATGGGTTCCCGAGGTCGGTGATCTCGCATCCCTCTCGGTGCTCGTCGCACTCGCTTCGGTGACTCGGATGTTGCTGCTCGAGCCGACAGCGGAGCTCGCCATGAGCGCGCTCGAGCCTGACGAGCGAGACGTAGTGATCGTGGTGGGACCGGAAGGCGGCATCTCACCGTCGGAGCTCAGCCGGCTTGAAGCCGCGGGAGCAACACCGGTGCGACTCGGGGAAACGATTCTGCGCACGTCGACAGCCGGCCCCGCGGCCGTAGCGGTGCTGAACGCGAGGCTTGGCCGCTGGTAGCGAACTTCCACCATCTGGTCGGTAGCGTCGCTTAGCCTTGACCCATGTCGACACCAGCCGAGAAATCACTGTTCACGCGCATTGTTGCGCGCGAGATCCCGGCAGACATTGTCTTCGAGAATGACCGGATCATTGCGTTCCGCGACATCGCTCCGAAGGCTCCGGTGCACCTTCTCGTGGTGCCGAAGACGCAGGATTTCACCAATGTGACGGAGCTGGCCCTTGGCGACCCCGCACTGCTTGCCGAGGTCGTCGCGGTGGTGCAACATCTTGCCGACGAACACTGTGGCGGGCAATACCGTCTCATCTTCAACACCGGACCCCAGGCCGGACAGACCGTTTTCCATGTGCACGCCCACCTGCTTGGTGGGACTCTTACCGAAGGAAACCTTGGCCAGTAGCGATTTCACCACCCCCTCTTCCGAGGAACGATCCACGCAGCATGTCGTCATCCGTGTCGACGGGGTAGCGATGGTGCGCCTGCTCGGCCCGCAGGATCGCCTGTTGAAGACGATCGAGAGGCAGTATCCGCAGGTCTCCGTTCTGGTGCGGGGAAATGAAATCACCCTGGACGGGGATGCTCGCCAGCTGTCGGCCGCCGCGCGGCTCGTGGAGGAGTTGGTCTTGATGGTGCGTAGCGATAGTGAACTCGGCGAGAACGTGCTCGACGAACGACGAGTCACCGAGTCGGCTCGGATTCTCGCGACCGATCTGCGGGTGAGCCCGGCCGAGCTGCTGAGCCAGGCCATCCTCACCAGCCGGGGAAAGAGCATCCGCCCGAAGACCCTCGGCCAGAAAGAGTACGTCGACGCCATCGATGAAAACACCATCGTCTTTGGGATCGGACCGGCCGGCACCGGCAAGACCTATCTCGCGATGGCGAAGGCAGTGCAGTCGCTGCAGCGCAAAGAGGTAGAGCGAATCATCCTCACGCGGCCTGCCGTCGAAGCCGGTGAACGCCTCGGCTATTTGCCGGGCACCCTCACCGACAAGATCGATCCGTACCTTCGCCCGCTCTACGACGCGCTGAACGAGATGATGGATCCGGAGGTCGTGCCCAAGCTGCTTGCCGCCGGCACTATCGAAGTCGCCCCCCTCGCGTACATGCGCGGCCGCACGCTGAATAACGCGTTCATCGTTCTCGACGAGGCACAAAACACCACGCCGGGGCAGATGAAGATGTTTCTCACCAGGCTCGGGCACGGCTCGAAAATGGTGGTAACCGGCGACATCACTCAGGTGGACCTGCCGGCCGGAGCAAGTGGACTCCAGTTCGTGACTCGGGTGCTCGATGAGATCGACGAGATCCATTTCGCCCGTTTGACGAGCGAGGATGTGGTGCGCCACAACCTTGTGGGCCGCATCGTCGATGCCTACACCCAGTACGATGCAGAGCGGCAGGCAGAGCGCTTTGACCGGGAAAAGTAGGGTCGTCCGTGAGTATTGAGATCAACAACGAGTCCGTCGTCCCGGTCGACGAGGTCGCGCTGCAGCAGCTCTCCAGTTATGCGCTCGCCCACCTGCACGTGCACCCGGATGCCGAACTCGCGATCGTTCTCGTGGACGAGGGGGCGATGGAACAGCTTCACCTCCAGTGGATGGATGAACCCGGCCCCACCGATGTGCTCAGTTTCCCGATGGACGAGCTGCGCCCGGGCACCGAAGAGTCGATGACGCCGGCCGGCCTCCTCGGTGACATCGTGCTTTGCCCCCAGGTTGCGATTTCGCAAGCGGAGACGGCCGGGCACAGCCCGTTGGATGAGATGCTCATGCTCACCACCCACGGCATCCTCCACCTCCTCGGTTTCGACCACGCCGAACCCGACGAGGAGAAGGAGATGTTCGGTATTCAGCGCGAAATCCTGGCCGGGTTCGATCTCGCCGAACGACGATCCAAATAGTCTCGCCATGATTGTGCTCTTCGTCTCGGTGGCCGTGCTGCTGGTGGTTTTCGGCGGCCTGCTCGCCGCGGCCGATGCCGCCCTGAGCGTGCTGTCACGCGCTGATTTACTCGAGATCGCGTCTACCTCGCGTGCCCGCAACTCGCTGACCGCGATCGCGGCCGATGTCGGGGCACACGTCAACGCCGTGAACTTTTCGCGTGTGGTCGCCGAGACGACGGCTGCGGTACTCGTCACCCTCACATTCGCCTATGCGTTTGCGGACTGGTGGTGGGCGCTGCTCGCATCCGCTTTCATCATGACGGTGGCATCCTTCGTCCTGGTCGGATCCAGCCCGCGCAGTTTTGGGAGGGTGCACGCCCGCGCTGTGGCGCGCGCCACCGCCTGGGCCGTACACGCTATCCGCCTCTTCCTCGGCCCGGTGGCCGCTGCCCTCGTCGCCATCGGAAACCGGGTGACGCCCGGCCGCACCGCAACATTCTCGTCGGAGGAGCAGTTGCTGAGCATGGTGGATGAGGCCACCGAACTCGAGGTGCTCGAGGAAGACGATCGCGAGCTCATCCATTCCATCTTCGAATTCAGCGACACGGTCGTGCGCGAGGTGATGATCCCGCGAACCGACATGGTGACCATCGACAGCGACGAGTCGATCGGCGCGGCGATGGGGCTGTTCCTCAGCCGTGGCGTCTCCCGCGTGCCGGTGATCGGCATCGACGTCGACGAAGTGATCGGGGTGCTCTACCTGCGGGATGTCGCACGACTCAGCTACGAGCGCCCCACAGGCCTCGACACGGTCACCCTTGAATCGCTGGTGCGCCCGGCCCAGTTCATCCCCGAGTCCAAAAAAGCCGATGACACTCTCCGTCAGATGCAGCTCGAGTCCAACCATCTCGCCATGGTCGTGGATGAATACGGCGGCATTGCGGGGCTCGTGACCCTCGAGGATCTGATCGAAGAGCTCGTGGGGGACATCTCGGACGAATACGACCACGAAGTCACCGAGATCGAGCACCTCGGTGACGGTCACTACCGGGTGAGCGCACGCCTGCCGGTAGACGAACTCGGCGAGCTATTCGAGATCGACCTCGATGACGACGATGTCGATTCGGTCGGCGGTCTGATGACCAAGGCACTCGGTCGTCTGCCCCTGCCCGGCTCGGTCGCGACCATCTCCGGGCTCATCCTTACCGCTGAGCGCACGGAGGGTCGGCGCAAACGCCTGAGTACAGTGCTCGTGGAGCGGCACCAGGCCCTCAGCGATGCCCTCGCTGCGTTCACCCCACGGGGCAAGGATCACAGGTCGACCCCCAATCCACTCCCACAGGATCTTCCCCTCAAGAAAATGGTGACTGAGCGTGACGCTGAGCAACGACAACCCTGAAGAGTTCCGGGCCGGTTTCGTGTCCTTCGTCGGGCGCCCCAACGTGGGAAAGTCCACTCTCACAAACGCCCTGGTCGGTGAGAAAGTGGCGATCACCTCATCAAAGCCGCAGACCACGCGGCGCGCCATCCGCGGCATAGCCCACTATGCAAACGGCCAGCTGATTCTGGTCGACACTCCGGGAATGCACCGTCCGCGCACCCTGCTCGGAGAGCGACTGAACAGCATCGTGCAGACGACGCTTGGGGATGTGGATGTCGTGGCTTTCTGCATGCCAGCGGATGAGAAGATCGGTCCGGGGGACCGCTACATCAACGAACAACTCGACTCATACCCGCGGGCGAAAAAGGTGGCGATCGTCACCAAGATCGACGCGACCTCGCGCCCACAGGTTGCGGCTCAACTGCTCGCGGTATCGGAGCTGCGCGAGTGGGAGGCGATCATCCCGGTGTCGGCGGCCAACCGTATTCAGCTCGACACCCTCGCAGCCGAATTGATCAAACTTCTGCCCGTCTCCGCAGCACTGTACCCCGCCGATGCGGTGACCGAGGAGGGGCTCGAAGCGCGCATCAGCGAGCTCGTGCGTGAAGCGGTGCTCGAGGGTGTTGAGGATGAACTCCCGCACTCGATTGCTGTGACGATCGACGACATCATCGAGCGGGACGACAAGGATTTGGTGGAGATCTACGCCAACCTGTTCGTCGAGCGCGATAGCCAGAAAGGCATCATCATCGGTCACCAGGGATCGAGACTCGCGGATGTCGGCGCGCGGGCCAGAGCCCAGATCGAGCCGCTCGTCGGCAAGCAGGTATTCCTGTCCATTCGCGTGAAGGTGGCCAAGGACTGGCAGCGCGACCCGAAGCAGCTCGGGCGGCTCGGCTTCTAGCCCCGTGAGTACATCCAGCGGATAGTCGTCTGCGCGAACCGTTACGTGGGCCATATCGGCCGGCCGTCACAGCCACCGGCCAGCTAATCGCGGCGATTGCCTGAGGGCTCTCACAGGCAGAGGATTTGTGCTGTCCGTTGGTCAGATCCCGTGCTCATAATAGGGCTGCGCAACTAATGCGTGGATGTATGAGGGGAACCCATGTCTTACCTACCGCTCGGCCTTCGGCTCCAATCGGGTGCTTTTCCTGTGGTCATCTACGGACTGGCCATCATCGCTCTCGTTGTGCTCGGCGCGCGTCGACCGCTGCGTCGGTCGCTGCCAGTGCAGTTGGTCGGCGCACTGGTGGGGGCCGGAGTCGGGCTCGTGCTTGCCTGGCTGGTGAGTGATGTGTGGAACAGCTTCGGAGTCTCTCTCACTCTTGTCACTCGGCTATGGTTCGCCGTCGGAGTCAGCGGAATCGGCTTCGCAGTCGCCAGCATCCGCCGCGGCCGCATCTGGCGAATCGTGCTGGCCAGCGTTTCGGTCTTCCTGTTCGCCTTGACCGGGGCCGTTGGAGTGAACATTGACGTCGCAGAATTCCCCACACTCGGCTCAGCGCTCGGGGTGAACGCAATCAGAAAGCTCTCTCTCCCCGTCGTCTCTCCGACGGCACCCACAACGACGACCGCGAGCACTGGTCTGCAAACGCTCGCGCTGAGTTGGCACGCCCCGGCAGACCTGCCGAAAACGGGAACGATCGGTTCAGTGATAATTCCCGCGGCGGTGTCACACTTCTCCGCTCGTTCCGCCCTGGTCTACCTCCCCCCGGCCGCGTTAGTGGCGAACGCGCCTCGACTTCCGGTGCTCGAAATGCTGTCCGGCCAGCCGGGATCACCAGCGAACCTCATCACCTCCGGTGCGCTCGGGACGATCCTCGACCAGTTCGCCGCGGCACACGCCGGCCTTGCGCCGATCGTCGTGATCCCCGACCAACTCGGCGCCTCACAGCTCAACCCGATGTGTGTTGATTCTTCCCTCGGCAACTCAGCCACCTACCTCACTGTGGATGTTCCGAACTGGATCAATCACAACCTGCATGTGCTGCCCGGCCGCACAAACTGGGCCATCGGTGGGTTCTCCCAGGGGGGAACCTGCGCCATCCAGCTCGGGGCCAAGTTCCACGGGCTGTATGGGAGCATCCTGGACATCTCCGGGCAGCTCGTGCCGGTGGGCGCCACACTCTCTGCCACGATCGCGAAAGGTTTCGGTGGATCGACAGCGGCATATGCTGCTGCGGCGCCGGTGGCACTCCTTGCGGCCGGAACCCCGTACACAGACACTCTTGGGATGTTCTACGTCGGTCAAAATGATGCGCGGTACGGCGTGCGAGCGGTCACAGTCTCCAACGCGGCCCGGGCCGCGGGGATGACTGTGCACTACGAGGTGTCCCCGGGAACTGCCCATGACTGGCACACAGTGCAGTTTGCGCTTCGGCAGGGAATTCCCATTCTTGCCTCGCGCTGGGGGCTCTGATGGGCCGCTGGATCAGAGAGCGGCGGGTAAGTCTGTCACTCGCCGGTCTCATGCTGGTGCTGGCTTTCGTCACCGGATCGCTGCTTGACGGGCCACGACCGCGGTTGAGAACCACAGTCGCTGTCGGCCTTGACACCTTTCTCGAGACACACAATCTGTTCTCCCCGATTACCTCGGTGCTCTTCGCGTCGGGGCTGTTCGAACTGCTCCTCGCAGTGGCAGCACTCGTCATCCTCGTCGGTGCCGCCGAACGGCTGATGGGCTGGTGGCGCACCCTTCTTTCCTTCGTGGTTACCGCCTATCTCGGCGCGGGAATCGGGATGCTCCTGCAAGCCGCCGGGTTGCTCGCTCGCGAGGTCTGGGCAGTGCGGATCGAAGAGTTGACCGTGCTCGACCCCTTCACCGCGATCTCGGGCACACTGCTCACCGCAAGCGCATTCGCCGGCCCGCTGTGGCGTCGGCGGGTGCGCATTCTGGGGTTCGGCACTCTGACGATCGTGTTCCTGTATTCCGGGCAGCCCTCCGACCTCTTCCGCATCATCGCGGCGGTGGCCGGACTCCTGCTGGGGATGCTGTTGGCGCGCACTCGCCCGACCGCCCGGTGGGCACGAAGTTCGCACCACGAGGCTCGCAGTCTCACCGCTGTGCTGCTGATGATCACCGCGGTCGGGCCGTTTGTCAGCATCTTCACGCCTGCACGATATGGCCCGCTGCATCCACTCGGCATGTTATTTCGCAACCAACTGCCCCGTATGCAGACAGTGGTGCACCACTGCCTCGGACATCTGTCATCACCGGATTGCCGCCTCCAGATCGATCTTGCGAGCATCAATGGACCCGGCACCGCACTGCTCGCACCCCTGCCACTCGTCGTGCTGATCGTCGCTGCGCTCGGGATGCTGCGTGGCCGGCGAAGCGCCGCACTCGTCGCAATTGCGGTGAATGTGTTTCTCGCCATGATCGCGGCCTTCTACTATGGGTTCCTGCCGGCGCTCGGCAGCGACGCGGTGATCTCTGACTATGCGATCGGCGTCGAGCCCGTGGTTCGGCTCGCCATCTCTGTGTTCGTGCCGCTTGCCGTCGCATCCCTCATTGCGGCCAATCTCCGCCACTTCACTGTGCGCGTGCCGTCGAGCGCGGTGATCCGGTTCCTGGTGACCGTACTCGGCACCTTCATCGCGCTCTGTGCGCTCTACCTCGGCGCGGGCTGGCTCGATCGGCGGCAATTCCGTCCCGAGCCCACCATGCTGCAGCTGCTTCTCGATCTACCGGACCGGTTCGTTCCGGTGGGCTTTCTGCGGTTGGAAACCGTGTCGTTCATCCCGGTGGCCCCATTCACCAACATTCTCTACCAGGGCATCGGCCCGGTCTTTTGGCTCGTGCTCATCTTCGCCACGCGCCCACTGTTCTTCTCGGACCGCACCCGCTATCAATTCGCGGAGCGTGATCGCGCACGAGTACTTCTGCTCGAGGGAGGCGGCTCGATCGGACATATGGCGCTCTGGGAAGGCAACGACTATTGGTTTGCCGCTGATGAGCGGGCGGCCGTGGCCTATCGGGTCGTCTCCGGAGTGGCGATCACCACCGGTGGCCCGCTTGGTCGTCCCGAGTTTGCTGTCGCGGCGGTGCGCCAATTCGCGGTCTTCTGCGATGACAACGGGTGGACCCCGGTGTTCTACAGCGTGGATAACGAGTTCCTCCCGGAGTTTCAATCGATGGGCTGGTCGACGATGGTCGTCGCGGAAGAAACCATCGTCTACCCGGCTACCTTTTCCACTCAGGGTAAGAGCTGGCAAGACGTTCGATCCTCGGTCAATCGGGCCGAACGGGTGGGGGTCCGTGCGGTCTGGACCACATGGGCGCAGCTCTCACTCGCCCACAGCGCGCAGATCGAAGCCATCTCCGAATCCTGGGTCGCCGACAAGAAGCTGCCAGAACTCGGATTCACGCTCGGGGGACTGGACGAACTGCGCGATCCAGATGTCGCGCTGCTGCTCGCCGTCGGGGAAGATGACGTGGTCGAAGCCGTGACGAGCTGGATGCCGACCTATCGGGATGGAGAAGTAATCGGCTGGACTCTCGATTTCATGCGTCGGCGTGCCGGCAGCATGAACGGAGTGATGGAGTTTCTCATTGCATCCGCTGCCCTGCTCATGCAGCAGCGTGGCATCGCGTTCATGAGTCTCTCCGCCGCACCGCTGGCCCGTCGTGAAGCCGAATCGGAGGGCTCGGCCGGTACGGATCGCCTGCTGTCCTTCCTTGCCCGCAGTCTTGAGCCGGTCTATGGCTTTCAGTCGCTGTTCACGTTCAAACAGAAGTTCAAGCCGCAGCTGAAGCCGATGCTCATGGCGTACCCCGATCCGCTCGCCCTGCCGGCGATCGGCGCAGCGCTCGGCCGGGCGTATCTACCCTCTCTGAGCGTTCCGCAGACCGTGCGATTCCTGCGCGGTCGTGGATGATGCGGTCGAGCATATCTGCCTGCCGGAGCCAGCGGTGCTATCCTCAAGGCGTGTTGTTCGGTGTGCTTCTTCTTAGCTGCCGCGACGAGTCCTCACCCAGGCCTGGCTCGTCGCGGAGACTGGTGCTGTAACAGCGCCGCTGGCTGACCATCTCAGACCAAGCGAAAGAGCGAGACGATGAAGAACACCCAATCGGCTTCTGCAATGCCGATCCACAAGTACCGCCCGTACCACGAGACCGTCACTGTCGATCTGCCCGACCGCACCTGGCCGTCCAAGCGGATCACCGTCGCCCCGCGCTGGTGCGCGGTCGACCTGCGCGATGGCAACCAGGCCCTCATTGATCCGATGAGCCCCGAACGCAAGCGCATCATGTTCGATCTGCTGGTGCGCATGGGATACAAAGAGATCGAGGTCGGGTTTCCATCGGCGTCCCAGACGGACTTCGACTTCGTGCGCAGCCTCATCGATGGTGACCTCATTCCCGAGGACGTCACCATTCAGGTGCTCACCCAGGCGCGCGAGGCCCTGATCACCCGCACGTACGAATCGCTCATCGGGGCCAAGCGAGCCATCGTGCACCTCTATAACTCCACGAGTGTGCTGCAGCGGGACGTGGTGTTCCGCACCGATAAGCAGGGAATTATCGATATCGCGCTCGACGGTGCCCGGCTGTGCAAGGCCGCCGAATCGATTACCGTGGGCACCGAGATCTACTACGAGTATTCACCGGAGAGCTACACCGGCACCGAACTCGAGTTCGCGCTCGAGGTCTGCAACAGGGTGATCGCGATCTTCGAACCAACGCCGGAGCGCAAGGTCATCATCAACCTGCCTGCGACGGTCGAAATGGCGACTCCCAACGTATACGCGGACTCGATCGAATGGATGTCGCGGCGCCTCGACCAGCGCGAAAACATCATCCTCTCGCTGCATCCGCACAACGACCGCGGTACCGCGGTCGCCGCTGCCGAGCTCGGGTATCTTGCGGGCGCCGATCGCATCGAGGGCTGCCTGTTCGGCAACGGTGAGCGCACCGGCAATGTGGACATTGTGGCTCTCGGCATCAACCTGTTTACGCAGGGGATCGATCCGCAGATCGATTTCAGCGACCTCGATGAGGTGAAGCGCACCGTGGAGTATGTGAACCAGCTGCCCGTGCCAGAACGTCACCCGTGGGCCGGTGATCTGGTCTACACCGCCTTCAGCGGCTCCCACCAGGATGCCATCAAGAAAGGTTTCGAGGCCATGGCCGCGGATGCCGAGCACAGGGGTGTCACCGTCGATGACCTCGTCTGGGCAGTGCCGTATCTTCCGATCGATCCCAAGGACCTCGGGCGAAGCTACGAGGCAGTGATCCGGGTCAACTCGCAGTCCGGCAAGGGCGGCGTCGCCTACCTGCTGAAGAATGACCATGCATTGGACCTGCCACGGAAGCTGCAGATCGAGTTCTCCGGCGTGGTGCAGGCGAAGACGGAGGCCGAAGGCGGCGAGGTCACCAGTGCAGAGATCTGGGAGATCTTCCAGGACGAATACCTGCCAGCGTCGTCGGTGGAAGACAAGTGGGGGCAGTTCGAACTCGCCTCAACCCGCACCCAGAGTGACATGTCCGGAACGGTTGCGCTGCACACGGAACTCCGGGTCGGCGAGCAGCTCGTGTCAACCGACACGACCGGAAACGGTCCGATTGCGGCCTTCCTCAACGTGCTCACCGAGCAGGGCGTCGAAGTCAAGCTCTACGACTACGTCGAGCATGCGCTCAGCGGTGGTGGTGATGCCCTTGCCGCGGCGTACGTCGAGCTCAATGTCAATGGTGTGCGCCTGTGGGGTGTCGGAATCGACGCGGATATCTCCACGGCATCCCTCAAAGCGGTCGTCTCGGCGGTCAACCGGGCAGTTCGTCAGGAGTTGGGGGACCGCGAGTTCGCATCGGTGTAGCGCTGCCAGCCTGCTCGCTGTGGTCTGCTAGTGCCGCTCGCGGGGCGAATCCGGGCTAGTTCGGTCTGTCTGGGCTGGCGTGCCGGCCCGGATGTGCCGCATCGGCCCGTACATGACTAGCGCGTAACGCCCCACCGCAGCGGCTGGCGGCCCACCGCCCGGTCATCGCTAGTGTGGAGGTATGACGCAGCCGGAGCACCCGACCTCTGCCGTGTACTCCAGCCTGAACCCCACTCCGCTCGCCACCCGCATCGTCGATCACGGTGCGATCGCTCGCAATATCGGGCGCATTCGGGAGATCACGGCAACGCCGATCCTCGCGGTCGTGAAGGCGGATGGCTTCGGCCACGGCATCATCGAGGTCGCGACCACTGCGCTGAGGTCTGGAGCGGCGTGGCTCGGCATCGCAACGGTGGACGAAGCCCTCGCCCTGAGATCTGCCGGCATCGACGCGCCGGTGCTCTGCTGGCTGGCCGATCCGTGGTGTGATCTGCGCGCAGCCATCGCTCAAGACGTGACTATCTCCTGCGCCAATGTCGAGACTCTTGAGGCCGTCGCTGTCCTTGGCTGCACCGCAGAAGTGCACCTCGAGCTCGACACGGGGATGTCGCGGGGCGGCGCTGGTGAGGAAAACTGGAATTCCCTCTTCACCGCCGCGGTCGCGTCTTCGTCGGTGCGCGTCACCGGCCTCTGGTCGCACCTCGCCCTCGCTACGCATGCCGAGCCGGAGGCCACGACGGCGCAGGTGCAGTCGTTCGAGCGGGGTGTCGCACGAGCGCGGGCTCTCGGCCTCGCGCCAGGTGTGCTGCACCTTGCCAATTCAGCGGGGGCACTCGAGCATCCCGACACCTGGTTCGACCTCGTGCGTTGCGGGGCGGCGCTCTATGGAATCGAGACTGTTGTCGGCCGCGGTCACGACCTCGAACCGGCGATGCGGGTGGTGTCGAGAGTCACCCAGCGGAAGCGGATCAGCGCGGGCACCGGGGTCAGCTACAACCATGACTGGGTGGCGTCGGCGGATACGACGCTCGTGCTCGTGCCGGTGGGCTATGGCGACGGTATTCCGCGCGATCTGTCGCACGGTGGCGAGGTCGTGATTGATGGGGTGCGGCATCCGGTGGTCGGTGCAATCTCGATGGACCAGTTGATCGTGGATGTTGGCGACGCCGTTGTGACCCTCGGTGACGAGGTCGTGCTGCTCGGGTCGCCGGCCGCTGGTGAACCGGACCCTCAAGAATGGGGCGCGGTAACCGGTACGATCGCCCACGAGATACTCACCGGCCTCGGGGGCCGCATGGCCAGGCGCCACACCAACCAGACCCAGGGGACCATTCCATGAAGCGCATCGGCATAATCTTCGGCGGGGCCAACAACGAGCACGAGGTGTCGTGCAACTCGGCGCGGAGCGTGGCATCCCATCTCGATCTGCTGCGTTTCGAGCCGGTGCTCATCGGCATCGACCGTCGCGGCGGCTGGCACCGGGTCGACTCAGTCGATGCCCTCGCCGACGTTACCGAGGGAAGTCGGTTTCCCGACCTCGACGGCATCGACGTCGCCTTCCCCGCGCTGCACGGTAGGTTCGGTGAGGATGGCACGGTGCAGGGTCTCCTTGAGCTTGCCCGCCTCCCGTATGTTGGCTGCGGAGTACTCTCCAGCGCCCTAGCCATGGACAAACTTCTCACGCAGCGCCTGCTCGAGTTGGTTGGCATCCCGACCATCCCGACATCTGCGGTGATTGCAGCGACGGTCGGGGACGCGGTCATGCTCGCCGATGCTCTGGGGTATCCGATCTTCGTGAAACCGAATCGCTCGGGGTCAAGCGTCGGGGCGAGCCGGGTGGAGTCCGCCGAGGCAGTCGCCGATGCCATAGCGCTGGCACTCCAGCACGATTCGACGGCGCTCCTCCAGGAAACGATCGTCGGCGACGAGGTGGCTATCGGCGTGCTCCAGCACCTCGATGGCAGCCTCGCCGTTGGGGCACCCCTGCGGATTGTCACCGGTGATACCGCGATTTTTTTTGACTACACCGCCAAATACACGGCCGAGGGAGGGGCGACGCTGGAGGTGCCAGCCCAGATTCCGGATGCTGCGCAAGCGCGCCTTGTCGAGCTCGCAACACTGGCCTTTCGCACCCTGGGCTGCGAGGGTCTCGCCCGCGTGGACTTCTTCCTTGGTGCCGACGGCACCATCACCCTCAACGAGGTGAACACCCTGCCGGGCCTCACTGCACTCAGCCAGTATCCGCGCATGTGGCAGGCGGTCGGTGTCTCGTACACCGAACTGCTGAGCCGCCTCATTGACCGTGCAGTGATCGCCTTCAGCGGCGAACGGAGCGTCGTCGCCATCGCGGCATCCGCTCCAGGCGTCTCTGCTCGGGAAGGCTCCATCTAAAGAGAACTGCGAGCACGCGCACCCCGAAGGTGACTCCGACGCACACCACCGCGGCGATAAACACCGGAACGCCGAACATGACGAGGGCCACCAAGGTTCCGGCGCCGGCGACGGCGGCGATCGCGTAGAGCGATCCGACATGCATGAGGGCGATCGGCAGATTGAGCAGCAGATCACGCAGGATCGAGCCTCCGACTGCCGCGAGCACCCCGACGAAGATCGAGGGAATTGCTGGAAGCCCAAGTGCGAGCGACTTGCTGGTGCCAATGGCGCAAAACAGGCCGATGGTGAGCGCATCGAGGGCGGTGATCACCCTCCCAAGACGTTGGAAGAGTCGCTCGAGCAGCATGCCGAGCAGGGCCGCGCCAACGGCAACCAACAGAAACCAGTTGGATCGCAGCGTCACGGGCACCTGATTGAGCAGCACATCGCGGAAGAGCCCGCCGCCGGTGCCGGCCGCAACACCGATGAGTGCAACACCGAGCAGGTCGAGCCGACGGTCGCGAAACTGTGCGGCAAACATGGCGCCCTGCACGCCACCGACCGCGATCGCAAGAAGGTCCGCCCAGAGCGGGATGATGAGGGGGCTGGCGATCACAGTCATTCGTACCACGGCACGGCACAGCGCATCCTGTGGTCGTGACGACGATAATTATCAGATGCCCCTGTACCGTGACGAAGCCGTCGTGCTGCGCACCCACAAGCTGGGTGAGGCCGACCGTATCGTCACCATGCTCACGCGCCAGCACGGCAAGGTACGCGCCGTGGCCAAGGGCGTGAGGCGCACGGCGTCCAAGTTCGGGGCACGGCTCGAACCCTTCATGGTCGCCGATGTGCAGCTCTATGAGGGTCGCAGTCTCGACATCATCACCCAGGCCGAATCGGTGGGATCCTATGGCGCCGACATCACCGCCGATTACGGCAGTTACACGGCCGCGAGTGCAATGGTGGAGACGGCCGACAAGCTCACCGAGGGTGAGCCGAGTCTTCAGCAATACCTGTTGCTCGTCGGCGCACTGCGGTCCCTGGCCCGGCGCGAGCACGGGGCGAGCCTCACTCTCGATTCCTATCTGCTGCGTGCCCTGTCGATCGCCGGCTGGTCACCGAGTTTCGACGACTGCTCGGTCACCGGGGCACCGGGCCCACATTCCGCATTCGTTGTGCAGTTGGGTGGCGTCGTGGCGGATGCCGTCGCCCCGCCCGGTGCTCCCCGTCTCGACGCGCAGACCATCCTGCTTCTCTCCTCGCTGCTCACGGGTGAGTGGGAGATAGCCGATGATGCGGATGACCGCACTCGCGCGCAGGCGAGCGGTGTGATCGCCGCCTACACCCAGTTCCACCTCGACCGCGGGTTGCGTTCGCTCGAGCACGTCGACCGGATGCGCTCGTGACGGTTCGTAAGACCCACCGCGACGCCGTCGACTTCGCGGCAGTCGACTGGACCGGCCTTTACCCGCCGAAGCTGCCGAAAAACGCGGTGCCCGAGCACGTCGCCATCGTCATGGACGGCAACGGACGCTGGGCCAATGGCAAAGGTCTCACCCGGGTCGAAGGCCACAAGGCGGGGGAGGCGTCGCTCCTCGATGTCGTGGCCGGCGCCATCCAGATCGGGGTGAAGCACCTCAGTGTCTACGCCTTCTCCACCGAGAACTGGAAGCGCTCGCCCGACGAAGTGCGATTTCTCATGGGCTTCAATCGAGATGTGCTGCACCGTCGGCGCGATCAGCTGAACGACTGGGGCGTGCGGGTGCGCTGGGCGGGGCGGAGGCCCAGGTTGTGGGCGTCCGTCATCGATGAGTTGCTCTTCGCCGAGCAGCTGACGGCCGGTAACTCCGTGCTCACCCTCACGATGTGTGTCAACTACGGCGGGCGCACCGAGATTGCGGATGCTGTGCGTGCGATCGCCGAGGAAGTGGCGAGTGGTCGTCTGAAGCCTTCCGGCATCACCGAGAAGACCATCCAGAAGCGGCTCTACACCCCAGACCTTCCGGATGTCGACCTGTTTGTGCGCAGTTCCGGCGAGCAGCGCACGAGCAATTTCATGCTCTGGCAGAGTGCCTACGCCGAGATGGTGTTTCTCGACACGCTCTGGCCGGATTTCACCCGGGAGCATCTGTGGGAGGCGATCGCGCTCTATGCGCACCGCACCCGTCGCTTCGGTGGCGCGATCGATGCGCCCTCTGTGTAGAGAAGAGCTCTGTGTAGTGAAACCCTCGGAGTAGCCAAGAGCTCGGTGTAGTGAGGCCCTCGGTGTAGCCATTTTTTATTGAATTGCGGCAGAAATCACTGTTCAATGAGTGGGCCGGCGAGCCAGGCGTCGACCTCGCGCTGGCTCCGCAGCCGCACAACCTGCAGGTGCGGATGATCTCGTGCGGTGATCGGCACCGTGCGCCGATAGGTGCGCTGGTGCTTGAGAGCCCAGCGTATGATTCCCTCGCTATTCGTTATGGCATGCCACATGCCCGGCTCCGTGTTGCCGTTCCGTAGCTCGACCCGCGTGCGGCTGCGGATGATCGTGCGGCGCAATACGCGGGAGAGGGCGACAGGGGAGGGCAGGTCGAGCCAGACCAGGGTGTCCGCGCGGGCAGACAGCAGCGGCCGGGCATCCCGATACTGCCACTCGGTGATCCAGGCAGGCGCCTGCGTGAGGAGGTCCACATCGGCGAGAAATTGCGGCCGGGGCATCCAACCGGCGCCGTGAAACAGACCGTCGATTTCTGTATAAGGCAGGTCACGAGCATCCGCGATTCGGCGGGCGAGAGTCGATTTGCCGACCCCGCTCACGCCAGCAACCACCACTCGTGCGGGGGTGCGGAGGGGGTCGCGCCAGGAGAGCATCCGTCAAGTCTGCGCTGCAACCAACCCGAGCGCTGCCACACTTCGAAAATGCAGACTCGCGGATGCCTCCTCCCAGAGCGGGCGTGAACGGTCATTCCGGGTCGGCGCGCCAGCCCGGAATGACCGCATACGCCCGCATTCGCCCGAATGTGGCGGTGCGCGCTAGCAGCGGGCATCGGAGGGGATGAGCCGATATTCTGGGCTCATGAACAACACCGACTCGACCCCCATCCGCACCGGCATCGTCGGCTACGGGCTGTCTGGCCGGGTCTTCCACGCCCCGTTCATCGCAGCGAATCCCCGCTTCTCGCTCGAGGTCGTTGCCACGAGTCATGCCGGACGGCAGTCGGTGGCGCGATCGCAGCATCCGTCAATCGAAACGGTCAACACCCCCGGCGAGCTCATCGAGCGCGGGTTGGATCTCGTGGTGCTCGCCTCTCCCGCTCACGTGCATCTCGAGCAGGGTCTCGCGGCGCTTGCTGCCGGATCCGCTGTCGTGATCGACAAACCGTTCGCCGCGTCCGTGTCGGAGGCCGAGCAGCTCATCGCCGCAGCGGAGTCCGCTGCTCAGCCGCTGATGGTGTTTCAGAACCGTCGTTGGGACGGCGACTTTCTCACCGTGCAGAAGCTCCTGGCCGAAGGTTCTCTTGGAAGGGTTCACCGTTTCGAATCGACATTCGAGCGATGGTCTCCCGAGCTCCACGACCGGTGGCAGGACACCACCACAATCGCACAGGGCGCAGGCATCACCTTCGACCTCGGCAGCCACCTCATCGACCAGGCGTTGCAGCTGTTTGGACCGGCCACGATCGCGGATGCCGAACTCTCGATCCTGAGAAAAGGCGGCGTCAGCGACGACGAGGCCTTCATCTCGCTACTGCACGCCTCGGGGGTGCGGTCGCATCTCACCATGAGCCGCTTCGCCGGGCAGACCGGGCCGCGGTTCAGGGTGCTCGGTGATCGATCCGCCTTCACCATCTATGGTCTGGATAACCAGGAGCCCGCGCTGAACGCGGGCAGCTCCCCAGTCGAAGCGGGATTCGGCGTCGAGTCGCAAGAAAACTGGGGCACCATCGGAATTGCCGGCTCGATGGAGATGCCGTTCACGAAGATTCCGACAGAGCGCGGCACCTACGCAGCGTTCTACCGCGGGGCAGCCGCCGCGATCCGGGATGGCGCATTACCTCCGGTCAACCCGCGAGATGCGCTCGAGACAGTGCGCATCATCGAGCAGGTGCACGCGAGCAGCAGCATCGGCTAAACGGTCACCAGCCCCCAGTCGTCGCCGTGCAGCCCGTGCAGTACGCGGCTGGTCGCGGCAAGGCTCGGTACCCGGCGTGCACCATCGTTGGCAATCAGGTGGATGCTGCGCTCACTGGCCGGCGAGTGGCGACGGATCACCACGCCCGGTGGTACCGCCGCGGCCACCAGGGCGAGTCTCGGCAGCATCGCCACACCGAGGCCGCTTGCGACCATGTTGATCACGGCGCTGGCGTTGTCCGTCTCGAAGGCGATCGCAGGGGCGAAACCGGCCAGCTCGCAGACGGCGAGGAGATGGCCGCGACAGCGGGGGCATCCGGCGATCCATCGTTCGTCCGAGAGTCCGGTGAGGTCAACGACGGGGTGATCTGCCAGGGGATGGCCCGCCGCGAGCACCACGACGGTGTCTTCGGTGAAGAGTGTCTCCGATCCGAGGCCGCTGGCACTGTCGACGTGCGGGTCGGAACGGTCTCCCGGGTAGCTGAACGTGATCGCCAAATCGATACTGCCCTCGCGCAGCATTGCCACGGCCTCCGGGGGCTGTGCCTCCACATAGTTGACTCGCACGCCGGGATGCTCGCTGGCCATCGTCGCGAGCAGGCGCGGCACGATCGTGGAGGAGGCGGTGGGAAACGCTGCCATCCGCACGGTTCCTGTGCGCAGCCCGGCGAGATCGGCGAGGTCACCGGATGCCGCCTCGAGGGCCGAGGTGATCGTCAGTGCGTGACGCGCAAGTACCATGCCCGCTTCGGTGAGGCGAACTGAACGGCCCACCCGGGTTACCAGTGGCACGTTGAGTCGCGCTTCGGCGCGCTGCACATGCTGGCTCACCGCGGGCTGGCTGTAGCCAAGAAGGCGAGCAGCACCGGTGATAGTGCCGGTGTCAGCGATGGCACGCACGATCCGAATCGTCTGCAGATCGAGTGGGGGATCGAAAGTAGACGTCATCACACCATGTTATGGGTTCCATCGAAAGTATGCTCTTGTCGCATGAATAGCTCGGCGTCATGCTGTACTGATGACGACTACTGTTTCGGCGACCCGCTCTGCTCTTTCCCCTGCTCTCCAGCGGGCTCGGGCGAGTTTTCAGCCATCCAGTGGGTTCCTCGCCTGTGCGTCGATCGGTATCCCCACCCGAGAGACGGTCGCTGCACAGAAGGCAGATCTCGACCTGTGGGGGAGCGCCACACGTGACCCCATGGACTACGACGCCATCGTCGAGCGCACACGTCAGTTCTATGCCAAGTTGGTCTCAGTTAGCCCGCACCGCGTTGCGACCGGTTCGCAGACCTCAGTGATCACCAGCCTGGTCGCAGCCGGGGTACCCGACGGGGCTGAGGTGCTGAGTGTGGATGGGGATTTCTCCTCCATCGTCTTTCCCTTCATGCAGCTGCCGGGCATCCGCTTACGCACCGTCGCTTTGGCCGACCTCGCATCGGCAATCTCCGCTGACACGTGGCTCGTAGTGTTCTCCCACATCCAGTCGTCCACCGGAGTTGTGGCAGATGTGTCTTCCATCGTCGCCGCGGCGAAGGCCCACGACGCGTACACCCTGTGCGACACCACGCAGTCTGCGGGGGTTCATCCTGTGGATGCCTCACTCTTCGATGCCACGGTGTGCCACACGTACAAGTGGCTGTGTGCTCCCCGTGGGGTCGCATTCCTCACGCTGAGCGAGCGTTTCCAGGCCAAGCTGCGGCCACTGCACGCGGGGTGGTACGCGGGAGATAAGGTCTGGCAGTCCTGCTACGGACCGAACATGGCGCTCGCGACTGACGCCCGAGCATTCGACGTCTCGCCGGCGTGGCCGGCCTGGGTTGGTGCGGAACCGGCCATCCGCATGTTCTCCGAACTCGACATCGCAGAGGTCTGGGCCTACGCCAGCGGTCTCGGCGACCAGCTGTGTGACGGGCTCGGCATCCCACAGCAGCATCAGGCGATTGTGACCTGGGCGGATCCGGATTCGACCGACCTGCTCCGGCTCGTCGCGGCCGGCATCAAGGCATCGGGCCGGGCCGGTCGTCTTCGTGCCGCGTTCCATCTCTGGAATGACGAAGCGGATGTCGCAGCCGTGATTGCCGCACTGCGCCCCTGACGTCGTGCTGATCTAGAGCGCCGGGATTGCACTGTCACAACGCGCCAAAGCCGCGCAATCAACTCGATTTCGGTTGCGTCAGCTTCTGGCGCCACGCCGAGAAGCTTTTGACCGAACCGGCATGAGGCTCGGCCAGCCATGGCCACGGATGCATTTGCGCGGCGGTTGTGGCGTACTTCGCAAAGCTCGGCACCGGAGCCCAGGTGATCGCGGCGTCGAGACCCGGGGTGATCTTCCGGGGGTCTCCGAGATGCACGATCACTTCGCGCCGCTCGGCTAGGTCTTGGAGCGTCTCCACGAAGAACACCAGTCTTTTGCTCGAGAGCTTGAGCTTCTGCAGCGCAGGTTCATCGAAGACGAAGATGACCGGGAGCTGCGGATGAGCCACGAGCGCCGGATCATCATCGCCGAGGGATTCGACTGTGAGCACCACTGAGCGGGGTGTGGATCGATCAACCACCGTGGCCGGACCTCGCGTTCTCGCCAGATCGTCATCCCGCATGAGCCGTGGATCAGGTTCGGCAACCGGACGCGGATCGCTATCCTCGGGAAAATTTTGGATCGGGCATTTGCAATTCAGCGGGCATGCCATACACAGTTTGGGTGCTCGTTTCTCCACCTGCCACCGCGCAAAACCATAGGGTTTGCCGGAACCTGCGCCGACGGTCCACTGCCACCCGAGAAGGTTGGCAGCGCGCGAGCCGTCGAGCAGGTGCTGATGGAAATACTCCTGTCCGGCGACCCATCCTGCTCCGGATCGCACGGTGTACTGCGAGGCGAGCCACATGCGAGTCTGATTCACCAGCCAACCGTCCGTTTCCAAAGACGAGATTGCCCAGTTCACACAGGCCATCTCGCGCGGCCACGCCTCCGGCGTGAAATCTCCGGACCATGGCACCTCGAACCGCAGATTGTCGTGTAGGGACATTCCCACCCGTGCATATAAATGCCGGCTGTACTCCTGCCACAGCAATTCGTCACGAAATTTTGAGACATCCGCCGACGGACCGACCGCTGCCTTCCAGACCTCCCGCAGTGGAAGCAACCCGTGTCGGATGTAAGGCGATAGCCGGGAAGCCCCGCGAGCAGATTGCGGAAGCACCTGATTGCGCTTCGCCGCGTACCCGGTCACATCGAACGCGTTGAGTGCAGCATTCGCCGCCATTTGCCCACCGCGGATATCCGGACTCGCGCTGATCCGATCGCTCACGAGATGCGACAGGTGACGTTCGACAACGGCTTCGGGAGCAACGCCGTCCAGAGAGATGATCATGCGCCGACTCTAAGCCGGGCACATGGAGGAAAACCCTGTGTTTCGCGCACGCGTGGACCGCACTGGTGCCCCGACCGGGTGTGTTCGGTGGCGAGGTGCTCAACGGGTTGACCTATTGAGGGAGTCGCGTAGTCTTCCCCCAGCCTGTGTGCCTATTGTGTATTTACATAGGAAGGTTGTCATGTTCGGTCGTGCCGTTGGGTTGCTTGTGGCTGCAGTTGTTACGGGGGGCGCCACCCTCCTCTGGGTCGCCGTCAGCATCGATATGCCCAGGGCCAGAGGCGCGCTGAGCGAGGGGAAGCTCGGCCAGGGCGAATTTCTCTACTCATCTGATGTGCCCGCTCCCCACGTAATCCTGGCGGCAATCGCCCTGGCAGTGTTCTTCGCTGCGGGTCTCAACCTGCTGGAGTGGCGCGTGACCAACATGTTACGTCGGTCGTCAAACGGCGCACGCACTTCGCTCGCTCCCAAGCTGATAATGGCGGCAACGCGCGGCGTCTTTGCTGGCCCCGTGTCGTTCACTGTTCTGATCCCCGCGTATAACGAGGAGGCGTCGCTATCGGCCACCCTCACCTCGCTCCTGTCTCAGTCACACCGACCGGAGCGGGTAATCGTAATTGCTGACAATTGCACCGACGGCACTGCGGCCATCGCCCGCGGCTTCGGCCTCGAGGTCTACGAGACGCGGGGTAATACGCAGAAGAAGGCGGGAGCTCTGAATCAGGTGCTGTCGACTCTGCTTCCCAGTCAAGGCGACAACGACATCATCATGGTGCTCGACGCCGACACGATACTCGGGTCAGGCTTTCTTGAGAGCGGGGCCGCGCGCTTCGAAGCCGACCGGGCACTGATGGCGATCGGGGGGTTGTTCCACGGTAAACCCGGCGCTGGACTGCTCGGTCAGATGCAGCGCAACGAATACACCCGCTACTCTTCACAGGTGAACCGCCGCCGCGGCAAAGTCTTCGTGCTCACCGGGACAGCATCGATGTTCCGATCCAGAGCGCTGCGCGAAGTAGCGCGCAATCGCAGCACCGTCATCCCTGGTACGCGGGAAGACGTCTATGACACTCACGCTTTGACCGAAGACAATGAACTCACTCTTGCGCTGAAAACGCTCGGCGCGGTCATCACCTCCCCGGCTTCGTGCACCGTTGTCACCGAGGTGATGCCCAGTCTGCGCTCCCTGTGGGTGCAGCGCCTGCGCTGGCAGCGGGGGGCCCTCGAAAACATCGGTGCTTATGGTATTCGGCGGCCGACTTTGCGGTATTGGGCCCAGCAGCTCGGGATCGGCTACAGCGTCATCGCCCTGACGTCGTTTCTTTCCCTCATCGTGATCACCCTGCTTTCCGTGGACCTATGGATCTGGTTTCCGTTTTGGCTTGGACTCGGCACTGCGTTCACGATAGAACGAGTGGTGTCGGCATGGAACGGTGGTTGGCCCGCACGACTGCTGGCCGTGACCGTGGTGCCGGAGTTGGTTTTCGACATGTTCCTGAATCTCGTCTATCTCAAGGGGATTTTCGACATCACCCGCGGCCGCCAGGGCGCTTGGGGCCCCGGTGTCGACGCCAATCCTGTCGTCGTCGGCGGCGAGCAATCCGACCAGACTCAGCTGTCGGGTGCAAGCTGATGGGGTTGCCAGCGGGGATCCTGTTTCCCGAGTCGATATTGCAGTCCCCATTGATCACAGTGCTCGCTGCCTTTGTAGCGGTGAACACCGTCATCTACGCGACACTCGCGATCGCGAAACTCTTCCCGATCGTGCGCTGGGGTGACTTTTTTCCCGGCCGCCGGCGCCGCTCCGAGACCCGCAGTATCTTCCCAGAGTCGAAGCAACTGGACGGTGGCCGAGAGCCGAAAGGAGCTCATGTGGGTGCCGTCAGCGACCGTCTTGCTGGCGCCGCGCGACAGGCACGGGTACGCCGATCCAAGCGCGGCGCAGCACCGCCGAACCCCCACGGTATCCGCGGAATCTAACTCGCCGGCCAGCGGTGCGCGCGGCCACCCACTGTGAACGCCGGCAACGACAGCGGCCGTCACCCGAGAGCGTGCGGCTCAGTGGGGAGCGGAAGGAGCAAGGAAATCCCCGAAGGGCACGACTGGCTCCGGATCGGCAGAAGGCGCAGAGAACAGGTGGCCTTGCCCGAAGCGGCACCCCATTTCGAGCAAAAGCTCTAATTGTGCCGGTGTTTCTATGCCCTCTGCGACAACCTGCAGCTTTAACAAGTCGGCCATCTGGATGATGCCTTCCACGATCGCTCGATCGCGCGCGGAGAATTCGATATCGCGCACGAAGGTGCTGTCAATCTTCACCAGATCGACATCAAAGGTCCGCAGGTGGGAGATCGACGAGTAGCCTGTGCCGAAATCATCGATAGCGAGGCGCACACCGAGGTCTCGCAGCTCATTAAATGTCCTGGCGGCAGAGTCTGCCGCTTCGATCATCGCACTCTCAGTGAGCTCCAACCAGAGTCGGTCCGGGGACAGGCCGGAACCACTGAGCGCTCGCGTGACCACCGTGAAAAAGTCGTCTCGCACGAACTGCAGTCCAGACACGTTAACGCTGACAGCTATCCCGCTGTCCAACGCGGTGGTGGCTCGGCACGCCTGGTCGAGTACCGCGCGCCCGATTTGTTTTATCAAGCCCACCTCTTCGGCAATCGCGATGAAGTCACCCGGCAACACCAGCCCGTGCTCGGGCCGGCGCCACCGAGCGAGAGCTTCGGTAGCCACGACCTTTCGTTTGCGCAGATCCACTACGGGTTGGTACCAGGTCTCGATCTGACCCCGGTCGACTGCACTGCGCAGGGCGATCTCGGTATCCAGTTTTCGGGCGTGTCGGTCGCGCAGATCGTCATCGAAAACTTCGTAACGAGCTCGACCGCGGTCCTTCGCCAGGTACATCGCCTGGTCTGCGTCGCGCAATATGGTTTCGGGTTCGTCGTTGCCGATGCTGAAGGCGATCCCGATGCTGGCGTCGACGAATGCAACGTACTCATTGATCCGGATTGGTAGGGCGATCGACTTCTGGAGGGCATCCGCGAGTCGGGTGATGTCCCCACTGTTCGCGATATCGGGGCAGATGACAACGAATTCGTCTCCACCGATACGAGCCACCGTGTCTGACGTCCGAACCCCGTTGCGGAGCCTCGTCGCGACTTCGGTGAGGACTGCGTCGCCGGAGTGGTGCCCGACGCTGTCATTGACTACCTTGAACCGATCCAGATCGATGAAGAGCACTCCAACTCCCCGACGGTTACGCGTCGCTTGGAGGAGCGCCTGCGCCAGTCTGTCCATCAACAGCAGCCGGTTGGGCAGGTTCGTAAGCGGATCGTGAAAGGCGAGATGCTCAACCCGGGCCTCGGCCAGCCGCCGTTCCGTGACCTCCTCCAGCTGGTAGAGCAGAGCTCCCACATGCGTGCCCTCTTTGATTTCGGCAATGCTCACCGTCACCCAGATCTCTTCGGAATCACTGCGGCGCACCTGTCGATCCGCATGAAGTGGGGAGCGTTCGTGTGGCCTTGTTGGCGCGTTATCCGCGCCGGCGGGCTGGAGCGGCATGAAAACCGACTCGATCGACTCGTCCAACACCCCGGTCGACCGGCCGGTCAGATTCAACAGTCGCTGGTTGGCTTCGAGCACCAATCCGTCGAGCGACACTATGGCTGTGCCGAAAGGGGACCAGACAAAGGCCGCCTCAAACCGTGCCTGGGCGGCCGTCGCTGATGCTTCCGCGTCACGAAGTGCGGTGATATCCGTGACGCTCGCCACATGTCCGATCACGGCGCCTTCCTCCTTGATAGGCGTGGTGGCGACCTGTGCCCAGTGGATCTGCCCGTCTGGTGTGCGAAAACGCAGCGTACCTGCGTAAGCGGTGCCGCCGGCGACGATTTTTCCCCACCTGGCGCTCACCCGGCCCACATCGTCGGGGTGCAGCGCCGACATCCACCCGTCGTTCACGGACTCCTCCAGAGTCAGTCCGCTCACGCTGAGCCACTGGTCATTGGCAGTGAGCAGCCCTCCCGCACTATCCAGCTCCAGGATTCCCACCGGCGCAAGCCGCACGATCGCCTGGAGTGCGTCGGCCGACCCTGCCAGTTCCCGGGTTCGAACCGCGACCGTGGCCTCGAGCGCGCAGTTTGTCTCCGCCAGGCTGTTCAGCGCACCATCCCTCCGCCGGTCAAGTTCACGAAGCCTCCGGGCAGCTATCCAGGTGACGGTGCAGCCGAGGATAGTCGTGCCCCACACGAGCAGCGCAATGGCGAAAGCAGTGTCGAATCGATCCATACGCAGTGCCAACAGACTGAGCCAGCCGAGGGCGAACGGAACGACAATGAAGAACGGTATCGCCGGGCGGAGCAGTCTCCCTCCGCTGCCGGTATCCCGCGACAATACGACCAAACCGGTGCAGGGATACTGCAGCAGTGTCGCCCCGGACAGCACGCCGATTGCGACGGCCGTGAGCAGGGACATGCTGGTGTACCCGCCGACCGCGGACAGCGATGACGCCTCATAGGCGTAGCCGATAATCGCGATTTGACTGATGCAGAGGGTGACGACGGCGAGGGCGAGTGTCAGTGTGCTTCGGGCAAGATTACGGAGCAGCACTGAGCCGCCCAGCAGACAGAGGCAGAAGGCAGTCGATGGTGCCATGCGCGCACCACTTGCACTCAGCATGATCCCCGGCAGTACGGTGTCCATGCCAAGCGACCGATTCAGAATATTCTCGGCAAGCGATAGGCCGCCGATGATCAGTACGAGCGCACCCAGCACTGTTGTTAGACGCCGACGGTGGAATGCGACCAGTGCAATCGAGAGAAGCACTATGGCCAGCGCCGTCGTCGGTTTCATCGCCACAAGCCTGGAGGTCAGCACTGTGCTTGCGGTGTACCACCCGAACAGAATCGCAAGTGCGGAGGCGCCGACCATGGCAGCCGCAACGCGCCCGACTAGCTGCATCCTGTTTCTCCATATCCAACGGGGGCGAAGGTGCCAGCCAACGCTCTAAGAATACGAGAAGGCTTTGCGTGGGGGCCACAGTACGAACCAAGATCGGCAGCACCGTCACAGGCCAGTGCCCGCTCGAGCCACCTATCGCGCGCGGGTAGCCGCGGTGCCTCGCCGGCGAATGTCGGGCTGATTGCGCTTCGATCGCCGGGCGGATGCTGGCGAGTGCGTTGCACTCAGATTGCGCTTTGCGAACGGCGGTGATTCCATAAGATTGTGAGTTCTTTAGACAAGGGCGGGCAAAAGGACGCCGTGGCCGCCGGCGATACCACGCAGGATTCTGGATTCTTCGGACAGCCTCGACCGCTTGCAACGCTTTTTGGAGTGGAGACCTGGGAGCGATTCTCGTTCTACGGGATGCAGGGCATCCTGCTCATCTACCTGTACTACTCGGCGGCCCGCGGGGGCCTCGGCCTCGACCAGACCACCGCGGCCGCAATCGTCGGTGCGTACGGTGGTGGCGTCTACCTTGCGACAGTGCTCGGCGCATGGGTCGCCGATCGCATGTTGAGCAGCGAACGAACGCTCTTCATCAGCGCCGTTGTGGTGATGTGTGGCCACATCGCGCTTGCCCTGATCCCCGGATTTGCCGGTGTCGGCTTCGGTCTCGTGCTCATAGCGCTCGGCAGCGGTGGGCTGAAGGCGACGGCAACATCCATCGTCGGAACGCTCTATTCGCCCGACGACACCCGGCGCGATGCCGGATTCTCGCTGTACTACCTCGGCGTCAACCTCGGTGCCTTTTTCGGTCCGTTGCTCACGGGGCTGCTGCAGTCGACTGTCGGATTCCATATCGGATTCGGCCTCGCGGCAGTGGGTATGGCCGCCGGGCTTGTGCAGTATTCGTTCGGACGCACGCGGCTTCCGGATGCTGCGCGGCAACTGCCGAACCCATTGCCCAGGCAGCGCTATCCGCTCGTCATCGCGGTGGCAGTCGCCGGGATTGCGGCCATCGCTATCCTGGTGCTCAGCGGCCTGATCAACGCGGGAAACCTCGCTGTTATCGTGATCGTGATCACGGCGCTGGCCGCGATCGCCTATTTCATCGTGATTCTCTCGAGTGCGGCGATCACCGCCGACGAGCGAAGTCGGGTTTATGCCTTCATCCCGCTGTTCCTCGCGAGCGCGGCCTTCTGGTCGATCTACCAGCAGCAGTTCACCGTGCTCACGATTTACAGCGACCAGCGTCTCAACCGTCAGATCTTCGGCTGGGAATTTCCCGTCTCATGGGTACAGTCGATCAACCCGATCTTCATCATCATCCTCTCCGGGGTGTTCGCCGTGCTCTGGACGAAGCTCGGGCGGCGACAGCCATCCACTCCGGTCAAATTCGGCCTTGGCACACTCGGTGTCGGTGTCGGATTCCTGCTGTTCCTGCCGTTCCTCGGAACCGGTCGAAATGGAACCCCGGTGCTCGCCCTCGTGCTCATCCTGTTCGTCTTCACCATCGCTGAATTGCTGCTGTCACCCATCGGGCTCTCGGTGTCGACCAAACTTGCGCCGGAGAGGTTTAGAACGCAGATGGTTGCCCTGTTCTTTTTGTCGGTGGCGATTGGATCGGCAGCCTCCGGCCAGCTCGCCGCACTGTACGACCCGACGAACGAGGGTCCGTACTTCGGGATTCTGGGTGCCATCGCCATCGCGATTGGTGTTGTGCTTATCCTCATCAGCCGCCCGGTACTGAAACTGATGCGCGGTGTCAGCTAGGCGCTGTGTCAGCTAGGCGCTGTGTGAGCTAGGCGCTGTCGGTCAGCGGGTTGGGTGTGTTAGAACGGTGGTGGGTCGGCTTCTCGGCTGTAGCCGGTGGGGCTTGTCCATACTGCGCGCTCGGCGCCGGGTGGTTTTTCTACCCGCCATTTGGTTTGGTGTTTCATCGTGTGGTGTGTGCGACATCGGTGGCTGAGATTGTCTGCGGTGGTTGTTCCGCCGTCGGCCCAGGCGCGGGTGTGGTCGAGATCGCAGTGGGCTGCGCGTCGTCCGCAGCCGGGGAAGTCGCAAGTGACGTGCAGGATGGCGAGCCATCGTTTCAGTGCGGTGGGAACCCGGTACTGTCGTGGGTCGATCCCAACGATCGTGCCGGAGACCGGATCGGTGAGCAGCCGGGTGATCGAGGGCACTGTTGCGCACAGCCTGCGGGCGGTGTTGATATCGATCGGGCCGATACCTTCGAGTAGAGCTGGCTCATCAAAGTGGCCGAGCAGGCTCAGCACGGGGATGGTCAGCGCGACCGTGACCCCGACTGCCGGCCGCGTGCCTGCGCCGCTTGTGCATGCGCTGCTTGTGCCTGTGCTGCTTGTGCCGGTGAGCAGGTCGCTGAGCACGTCGGCGCGCAGTTGGGCCATTGTGCGTTGTTCGTCGGATTCGGTGAATAGCCCGAATGCGAGGCCATCGAGGGCGGCGCCGACCAGTGCTAGTTTCTCGGCAGACAGGTGTGCGTGCAGTCGGCCCATTCCGTCTCGGTCCACTTCGGTCCACACCCCACGGTGTGCGTTGGCCGCGTCATGGCGTTCGGTGAGAGTCTGCGCGTGCAGTTTCTCGCGCACGGCGCGAGCTGTGGTCCGGAATCTGGCCGGAGCAAGAGTGATGGCACCCATGATCCTGGTCTGAAACTCGGCCCATAAATCTGCCGGTAATTCGCTGACTATGGATGCCGCTTCCCGGGCGTTCTGGGTTGAGATATCTCCCTCGGCAAACCATGCCCACAACAGCGGGAGGCGTTCCCGGAGGGTTCGCGCGACAAAGCCATGGTTGCGAACGGTGGATTCTGCGAGGCTGAGGCGCACCGCAAGGTCAGCCGCGGCGGCGCGCTCGGCGAATTCGACGGCATCCCCGCGGAGCATGACCGCATCGATGAACACCTCGGGATGTTCGGCGGCTTCCCGCAGGGTGGCATCGATCGCACGGAACACTTCGGCTGATGCCCGCCACTGGGTGTGCTGCGCGAACTCGGCTTCGGCCATGCCGAACTCGACGCGAGTGTCAGCGTTGGCCATGTCCAGTGGGAGGTGGTGCATGAACACACTCAATCAGAGGCCACTGACATTGCAGCCGATAAGGGAAGTGCCGGTCAGGACTGGTATTTATCCACAGGCAGGCTCGCGCAAATGGGCCCTGTGGAGGAGAAGAGGCGAGGCTGATGAAGCCGTCGGGGGGCTATTCTTCACTGAGAAAGCATCCGTCGCCTCTGCGCTGTGTTGGTTGGTGGTGGAGAGCACGCCGACCATTGCGGCGCGAGTTTCAGTCGAGCACGAAGTTCGCGAGGGGGCCGGCATTTTCTTGGCGGCAATCGCGCAAGACGATACACAGGCATTTTTTGAGGCGCACCGGCTCGAGTACATCGCGAATATCCGGCAACCTCTCGAGGATCTTCTAGGCGAGGTGCAGGATCTCTGCGGTTCGGGTCGAGTGATGCGACCCAATCGGGATGTTCGCTTCAGTCACGACAAGTCGCCTGATAAGACATCGGCGGCTATGTCGGCGGGTTAACTTGGCGGGGTGTACCTGAGCGTCAGCGCTACCGGGTTGGAAGTCGGTGGAGGTCTCAGGCGGGCCGGTTTGTGATGGCGGGACCATCATTGACAACGGCACCACGTGGTTTCGACCGGGATCACCCCGCAATCGAACTCCTGCGGCTCAAGCATTACTCTGTCGCCTCTGCGCTGTGCGGCGGTGAAGCAGCTCCCTCTCGGGGCAACACCGGAACTAATCCGGGAAACCTGGAGAGCAGTAGAACCGCTCATTGCGTGGTGCTCACAAAACGTCGGAGCAGCGGATCCGGGAACCTAACCGGTCAGCACCTTGGACGGGTCTGCTGCGATGCCAAGCTCACGTGCGGCCAGCGAGATCTGCTGCGCCAGCGAGACATCGCGGTCGCTGATGTCGTTGATCTCGTGCGTGAACAGGCACACCAGCACACCGGGGTAGCGCAGATCAACATCCGGATGATGATTCGCCGCATCGGCGAGCCGCCCGATCACGTCGACCAGCTGGATGCCCGTGGCGAATGAGCCGGTGGCAAAGTACGTCTTCGCGCCGTCGGGGAATAGCTTCCAATCGTCGACACCATCTGATTCGTGAAACTGCTGGGGTGAGATGCGCTCGGGCATGTGTGCCTCTAATCGTGGGGGTGTTTCAACTCTGCTCTGTGGTGCCGCGCGAAGTCAACCGGTTGAAATAGAAGTCCCTGCCTGCAACCGGTCATGGCCTGAATGTTTCACCCCGCTTCGGAAACTGCGACCTGCCTCACAGCGCCCCACCTCACAGCGAGACACCGCACACCAGCGCTGCGTTAGCGAACGGCGTCGCCTCACCCGTGCGGATGAAGAGCTTCGCCGAGGCGGACAGATCCTTCAGCTGCTCGTGGGAGATGTACTCGATTCCATCGAAACGGGCAGCCAGCCAGACCCCGGGGGGCGCGGTTCTCGCTTCCTCCGCCGCGATACACCCCTCGAAGATCATCTCGTCGAGCAGCGCATCGAGCACCTGTTCGAAGCGGGGAATGCCGTGCACCAGCGCCAGATCGATCACGGTGACGTCGCGGGGCAGCGGCATTCCACAGTCAGCAAGGATCACGATATCCGTATGTCCGAGCCGGGCAAGTGCGCCCGACAGCTCAGCATTCAGGATGCCCCGCCGCTTCATGCACACACCGTGGTGTTCACCGTCGGAAGCTCGTCGGTCAGCGTCGGGTACGAGACTTGCGTTCCATGGCTGCGCACCGCGAATGCTCCCACCCGCACGGCAAACTGCACAGCCTGCAGCAGCACGACCCCGGTAGCAAGCTGCGCACTCAGCGCGCCGACAAAGGCATCGCCGGCCCCCGAGCTGTCCACGGCGATGACGCTGGGGGCGTCCACGATGTTGAAGCCGTCCCGGTCGGCGCAGATGGCTCCTTTGGCACCGCGGGTCAGAACGACGGACGCGATGCCACACTCGCGTAGCGCGGTGACAAGCTCGGCGTCCTCGGTCGGGGTGCGGCGTTGCGGATCCATCTGCGCGAGCACGAGAGCGGCCTCGTGCTCGTTCACGACCAGAGGATCCGCGCGGCGGATCACCGCGACATCCAGTGTGATTACGGGGGCGAGGTTCAGCACAATACGCCCCGTGGCCATCCGGATCGCAGCCGTGATACCCGCGGGCGGAATCTCACCCTGAAGGACCACCACGGCGGCGGCTGCGATGTCGGTCGCGCTCGTCTCCACGGCTTCGGCTCCCACCAGGGCGTTAGCGCCGGGAATCACGACGATCGTGTTCTCCCCGTCATCAGCTACCGTGACGATGGCGAGCCCGGTGGGGTCGTCGACCGTGTGCACGCCCGACAGGTCAACGCCCGAGCCGATCAGGATGGCCTTGGCGACCTCCGCCTGTGAATCCCTTCCCGTGGCCCCGATCAGGTGCACCTTCGCACCGAGTTGGGCCGCAGCGACGGCCTGGTTTGCTCCCTTGCCGCCGGGCAGAAACTCCGTCGACGATCCGATGAGAGTCTCGCCCGGCTTCGGGTGCCGTTCGGTGCGGATCAGCTGGTCGACGTTGATTGATCCCACGACGACCACCGATCCGCACCCGCCGGTTCTGGCCGGTGAGGTGAGCGCAGTTCCGGCGATGAAGCTCACTTGGCGAAGTCACCGACATTCGACTTGGTGACGGCGACGACCTCGACCGGCACGGTCTTCTCGATCGTCTTGCCCTTGATCGCCTTCACGGCGAGTTCGACTGCGAGCTTGCCGAGTTTGGCTGGCTGCTGCGCGATGGTGGCGACGAGCGTGCCAGCCTTGATGGCAGCGAGACCGTCGGTGGTTCCGTCGAATCCGACCACGGATACCGAGGTGCCAGCCTTGCCGCCAAGGGCCTGGATGGCGCCGAGAGCCATTTCGTCATTCTCGGCAAAGAGCCCGGTCACGCCCGGGTTCGCCTGCAGCAGGTTGGTCGTCACGTCGAGTGCGGCTGCGCGGTCGAAGTTCGCTGTCTGCTTGGCGACAACGGTGATGCCGGGGAACGCCTTGATGCCCTCTTCGAAGCCGGTACCGCGGTCGCGGCTTGCCGAGGTCCCGGAGACGCCCTGCAGGTGGATGACGCTCCCCTTACCGCCCATGGCTTTGGCGAGTTCACTTGCAGCCTGTCGACCGCCGGCAACATTGTCGCTGGCGACGAGGGAGGCGAGAGTGGCCCCGTTGACCGTGCGGTCGACACCGATGACCGGGATACCCGCTTTGATCAGGGCGTTGACTGCCGAGGCGGCAGCATCCGAGTCCACCGGGTTGACGATGACGGCCTTGGTGTTGCCGGAGGCAGCGGTTGCAAGCTGGTTGGCCTGCGTTGCCGAGTCGTTCTGTGCGTCGACGATGTTGAGCTGCACCTTGGCATCTTTGGCCGCGGCAATGGCGCCATCGCGCAGTTCGACGAAGAACGGGTTGTTCAAAGTGGAGAGGGCGAGCACGATCTTGTCACCGGAGGCCTCTGCGCCCCCGCCTCGACCGCAGGCGGTGGTACCGACCAGAATCATTGCGACGGTCGCGGTCAGCGCTGCGACTTTCAAAAATGAGGACGACTTCATTGTGTTTCCTTTGGGTTGGGTGGAGCAGGGATTGAACGGAAAGAAAAGACCGGGACAGAAGGTGGAGCCGCTCAGGTGCTGCGGGTTTTTCGGCGTAGTACATCGACTCCGACGGCGAGGGCGATCACGACGCCGATCACGACCTGCTGCCAGAACGAGGTCACGTTGAGCAGGTTGAGGCCGTTGCGGATGACGACGAGCACGAGCGCACCGATGAGCGTGCCGGAGATTTTGCCGAGGCCGCCCGCGAGAGACGCGCCGCCGATCACAACCGCGGCAATCGCGTCGAGTTCATAGCCGGATGCCGCCTGTGGCTGAGCGGAGTCGAGGCGGCCGGCCAACAGCAGTCCGGCGAGCGCAGCGAAGAGTCCGGCGAGGGCGAAGACGGTGACCCGAATCCGTTTGACCGGCAGACCAGACAGCCGCGCGGCCTCGGAGTTGCCGCCCACGGCGTACATCGAGCGGCCGATCACCGTGCGGTTGAGCAGAAATGAGGCCGCAAGGGCCGCGAGCACGAGGATCACGATGGGCATGGGCACAACACCCAGGTCGCCTCCGAGAAAGCTGACCTCCGCGGAGGTCTTGATCGGGCGCCCATCGGAGATCACAAGGGTCAGGCCCCTGGCGACACTGAGCATGGCAAGGGTGGCGATGAAGGAGGGAAGCTTGCCATAGGCGGTGGCCAGTCCGTTGATGGCGCCGGCCAGCAGCCCGACCACCAGGCCGCCGACGAGGGCAAGCCCGCCCGGGATCCCTGCGGTGGCAAAGAGCCAACCGGATGACATCGCCGACAGAGCCGCGACGGCACCCACCGAGAGGTCGATACCGCCAGCAACGATGACGAAGGTCATCCCGAATGCCAGAACAGCGACAGTCGAGACCTGGATGCCGATGTTGAGCAGGTTTTGTTCGGTGAGGAAGTCGGGGGTCGCGATGAACAGGGCGAGGCAGAGAACGACGAGACCCACGAGGGCACCGTTGTTGGCAAGGAATTTTTTATAGTCGAAGCCGCGACGCTTCGCCTGCAGTGGGGTGGTTGACATGGTGTGCTTCCCTAATTCCGTTCGTTCGTGTCGTCGACATCGCTGGCGGCGAGCGTCATGACTGCGTCCTGGGTGGCATCGGCCGAGCTGAGCTCACCGGCGAGCCGGCCATCGCGCATCACCAGGATGCGGTCACTCATGCCGAGGATTTCGGGTAGCTCGCTTGACACCATGACGATTGCGCCCCCGGCCGCCGTTACCGCGTTCATCAGCTCGTAGATCTCGACCTTCGCCCCCACATCGACTCCGCGGGTTGGCTCGTCGAGCAGTACCACAGTGGAGGCCGCGATGATCCAGCGGCCGAAGACCGCCTTCTGCTGGTTGCCTCCGGAGAGAGCCCCGATCGGCTGGTCGATGGAGTGCATGCGTATCCGCAGCTTCTTCGCCATTTCCGCGGCCCGGCTGCGCTGGCCGGCGAAGTCCACCAGCCCGAACCTGGCTGTAGAGGCGAGCGTGGCGTAGCCGAGATTATCGTTGACGGATGCGTCGAGCACCAGTCCGAGTTCCTTGCGGTCCTCAGGCACATGCCCGATACCTGCGGCGATCGCCGCCGCGATGTCACCGCCGCGCAGCGCCCGTCCGCGAACCTCAACGGAGCCTGAGGAATAGTGGTCTACGCCGGCGATGGCCCTGATCAGTTCCGTGCGGCCGGCTCCGACCAGTCCGGCGATGCCGAGCACCTCGCCAGCCATGACCGTGAAGGTGATGTCGCTGAACTTTCCGTGCGAGCTCAGGCTCTCCACCCGGAGGACCTCGGTGGCCGGGCCCACTTCGCCGGTGATCCGCGGAAACTTGTCTGCGATGCTTCGGCCGACCATGAGGGTGACAAGTTCGTCTTCCGGGGTCGACGCGGGCACCTCGGCGATGAATTCCCCGTCGCGGAGCACGGTCACGGTGTCCCCGATCTCGGCGATTTCATCCAGGTGATGACTGATGAACAGCATTCCGACCCCGCTGCGGCGCAAGTCAGCCATCACGGTGAAGAGTTTTTCGGTCTCGTGCACGGTCAGTGCGGCTGTCGGCTCGTCAAGGATGAGGATGCGGGCGTTGATGCTCAGCGCTTTGGCGATCTCGATCAGTTGCTGCTGAGCGATTCCGAGCTCGCCGACCAGGGTGTCGACGTCGATCTCGAGATCGATCAGCGCAAGGGCGGCACGCGCCCGCTCGCGCAGGGCTCGTCGGTCGACCAGACCGTATTTGGTTGGCAGCCGCCCTAGCATCACATTTTCGGCGATGCTCATCGTCGGCACGAGGTTGAGTTCCTGGTGAATGGTGGCGATGCCGTGCTCTTCTGCTGCTCTCGTTGTGGACAGGATGACCGTCTTGCCGTCGATGACGATGTGGCCGGAGTCTGGCTGATAGACCCCCGCCATCATCTTGATCAGGGTGGACTTGCCTGCACCGTTCTCACCGAGGAGCACCTGCACCTGGCCGGCGTAGACGCTGACGGTGACGTCGTTGATGACCGTTACGGGCCCGAAGGTTTTGCCCACATTCTGGAGGGTGATCAGCGGCTGTTCACTCATGTCGGTTTTCCCCTGCACTCTGGATAGCCGCACTCTGGATAGCTGCACTCTGGATAGCTGCACTCTGGATAGCCGGAGCAGACGCCTCAGCCGCAGCCGCCGGTGCGATGCAGGACGACGAGGAGTCCCGGATGATGAGCTCGCTCGGCAGCACCACTGACTCCGGGCTGTCGCCAGCGATGACCCGCAGCAGCAGTTCGACGGCGATCCGTCCCATGTCTTCGACACTGTGCGAGATGACGCTGAGGGCGGGGTTGAGCAGGGCGAACCACTCGATATCGTCGAAGGCGATCATCGCGATGTCCGTGCCGATGCGCAGTGAACGCTTGTGCAGGATCGCAATCGCCCCAACAGCCATCAGGCTATCCGCCGCCAGCAGCGCGGTGGGTGGATCGGTCAATTCGAGCAGTGCGTGTACCCCGGCCGAGCCGCTGGCGGACTGGAAGTCGCCGAGATAGACCAGCTCGGGATCCTGACTGAGACCGGTGTCGGCGATGGCGCTGGTGAAAGCGGCGAAACGGTCTCGGCCGGTCGAGGTCGTCTGCGGACCGGAGATGTATCCGATCCGGGTGTGTCCGAGGGTTGCCAGGTGCTTGACGGCCTGACGGATGCCGGCTTCGCTGTCGGTGGTCACGCTCGGAACGTCGATGCTGCTGATGGTGCGGTCGACGAAGACCGTGGGGATGCCGCGCTCGATGAGGGACCGGATGTTGCCGCTCCCGTCGCCGAGTGGTGCCGCGATGATGCCGTCCACGCGTCGGGAGATGAGAGTGTCGAGATAGCGGTCCTGCTGCTCCTTGCGTTCGTTGGCGTTGCCAAGCAAAGTGACGTAGCCCTCAACAAGCGCAGCCTGTTCGACAGTGTGGGCGAGGTCGGCGAAGAACGGGTTGCGCACATCGGGTACCAGCAGGCCGATGGAGTCGGTTCTGGTATTGCGAAGGGCTTGCGCCTGAGCGTTGGGATGGTAGTCAAGCTCGGAGGCAGCTGCAGCCACCCGAGCCCGTGCCGCGGGTGATGTCGCCGGATGCCCGGACATGACACGGGACGCGGTCGCCGGCGAGACACCAGCGAGTGCGGCTACATCCCTGATCGTGATATCCACCACCACACACCCCGTTGTGATCATGGAATGGTTTCCATGGAATCGATCCCATACTAGTTCGCACGCCAATTTAATGTCAACAAGTGCTGCCGATGCCTTGCCTACAGGCGATGCGTGTGCTGCGAATTGCTCGAGAAACGACCGAACCACTTCGTCCCCGCTGTTAGAGTCTAAAAGACCCTTACTAGCGGAATTGCGAAGTGACTATGAATGACAGCACGCCCTCACCGGACGCAGCTCTCGTCTCGCTTGCGGTCTCCACCGTGGTCTTTGCGCTGAGAGCCGACAGCGAGGGCGAATCGGCGTCCCTTCGACTCCCTCTGGTGCGCCGCATCCGAGAGCCGTTTAACGGGCGATGGGCGTTGCCCGGCGGGCCAATCGATCCGACCGAGGGCATCGAGCGCGCCGCTGGGCGCCACCTGTTCGACACGACAGCGCTCAGTCCCACCTACCTTGAACAGCTCTATGCCTTCGGTGGGATCGACCGATCGCCGAGCGACCGCGTGGTCTCGATCGTCTACTGGGCGCTGGTGCGTTCGGAGGAGGCAGAGCTCGCGGCTGTGGGGGAGAACGTGCGCTGGTTCGCCGCCGATGACCTGCCGCCGCTCGCGTTCGACCACAATGCGATCGTCGAGTACGCCCTCTGGCGGCTGCGCACCAAGGTCGAATACAGCAGGATCGCCCACGCCTTCCTCGGGGAGATCTTCACCCTCACCGAACTGCGGCATGTGCATGAAGCCGTGCTGCGTCGAGCCCTCGACCCAGCGAATTTTCGCCGCCAGATGGAGTCGTCGCCCGCGGTCATCGCCACCGGTGAACACCTCTCCGGTGGGCGTCACCGACCACCGCGGCTCTATCGCTACAACGGCTCGGTCGAACTCACCGACCGCGGGCCGCTTTCCCCCTAGCCATGCATCAGTACCAACCCATGCATCAGTACCAACCAGTCAGCATCAACCACTCGCACACCAGTTCTCAGTTACGCACCAGTTCCCAGCTACGCACCAGGGAGTCACCATGGCATCTGTCAACACCACCATCCAGCTCATTCGCACCGGAGCAGTCGAGGGTGCGGTCTGCAGCCCTGACCTCGCCAAGGGCCCGTGGGTGTTCGACCAGCAGCCCGCGGCAAGCTACGGCCCCGGGTCATCGATGGGTGATGTCATCCCGGTCGGGAGCCCCCGACAGGGCCAGCTGCCCGAGGAATATCGCATCGCGTCCAACCAGCAGCTCGCCGACCGCATACTCGCTGCGAAGCACACCCTCGGCGACCGCGTTGTCGTGCTCGCACACTTTTACCAGCGGGATGAGGTGGTGCAGTTCGCCGACTTCATTGGCGACTCCTTTCAGCTCGCGAACGCCGCGCGCTCCACTCCGGCGGCCGAGGCGATCGTCTTTTGCGGGGTGCACTTCATGGCTGAGACCGCCGATATTCTCGCCGGACCTCGGCAGTCGGTGATCCTGCCGAACCTCGCCGCCGGTTGCTCGATGGCCGACATGGCTGACATCGACTCGGTCGAGGAGTGCTGGGAGCAGCTCACCGAGCTCTACGGTACGCAACCGGATGCCCATGGCTGTGTTCCGGTTATCCCGGTCACCTACATGAACTCCTCCGCCGCGCTCAAAGGTTTCTGCGGAGACCACGGCGGCATCGTCTGCACCTCCTCGAACGCCGCGACCGTGCTCGAGTGGGCGTTCGAGCGTGGCCAGCGGGTGCTGTTCTTCCCCGACCAGCACCTCGGGCGCAACACTGCGAAGGCGATGGGTGTTCCGCTCGAACGCATGCCGATGTGGAATCCGCGTAAGCCGCTCGGCGGCAATAGCGACGCCGCGCTGGCGGATGCCCGCGTCATCCTCTGGCACGGCTTCTGCTCGGTGCACAAGCGTTTCACCGTCGGGCAGATCGACTCTGCGCGCGCCGAGTTTCCCGGGGTGAGTGTGCTCGTGCACCCCGAGTGCCCGATGGAGGTCGTGGATGCCGCGGACGCCGCCGGCTCCACCGACTTCATCGGCAAGGCCATCGCTGCGGCGACCGAGCCGACCAGCTTCGCCATCGGCACCGAGATCAATATGGTCAATCGGCTGGCGGCGCAGTATCCGCAGCACACGATCTTCAGCCTCGACCCGGTCGTGTGCCCGTGTTCGACGATGTATCGCATCCACCCCGGCTACCTCGCCTGGGTGCTCGAGGCACTGGTGCGCGGAGAGGTGCTCAATCAGATCACGGTGCCAGAGCTGGTGGCCACCCCCGCCCGCATTGCCCTCGAGCGGATGCTTGCAGCCCAGCCCGGTGCGCCGGTCGCCCCCACAGAAGTGATTGGAGATTGACCATGACCGCTGAAGACCAGACAACCGGCGTCATCATCGTCGGCACGGGTATCGCCGGGCTCGTGGCCGCGCTGCGCGCAGCGCGCACTCGCTCGGTGATCCTTGTCACCAAGGCGGAACTCGGAGAAAGCAACACCCGCTACGCGCAGGGTGGTATTGCCGCGGTGATGTTTGCCGATGACAGCGTGGAATCACACATTGATGACACCCTGGTCGCCGGGGCAGGCCTGAACCTGCGGGACGCAGTCGAAATTCTCTGCGCCGAGGGGCCGGAGCGTATTCGGGATCTGCTCGCACTCGGTGTCGAGTTCGATCGTGAGAACGGAGTGCTTGCACGCGGTCACGAGGCAGCCCATTCCCGTGCGCGCATCCTGCACGCGGGTGGTGATGCGACCGGCGCCAAAATCGAGAGTGCTCTGGTTCGGGCCGTTCGGGCCTCGACCGTGCAGATTCTGGAATACACCTTCGTGCGCGACCTACTCGTTGTTGACGGGCACGTGCGCGGGGTCGAGACCGTCGATGCCGTGGGAAACATACGGCGGCTGAGAGCGGATGCCGTGATCCTGGCGAGCGGTGGCGCCGGCCAGCTCTACTCCCACACCACGAATCCCGCGGTTGCCACTGGAGATGGCGCGGCAGCGGCCTTTCGGGCTGGTGCGCGTCTTGCCGATCTCGAGTTCTACCAATTCCATCCGACTTCCCTGGCGGTGCCCGGCAACTTCCTAGTGTCCGAAGCGGTACGGGGTGAGGGCGCGGTGCTGCTGGATGCGACCGGCCGGCGATTCATGGCGGACTGGCATCCGGATGCCGAGCTCGCGCCCCGGGACGTCGTGGCCAGGAGCATCGCCCGCCAGATGGCTGCCCAGGACGGTGCGCCTGTGTTGCTTGATGCCACTGGCCTCGGTGCTGCCTTTCTCGCCGAGCGTTTCCCCGGTATCGAGCGAGTCTGTCTCGCGCACGGGTTCGACTGGTCACGGGAGCCGATCCCGGTCACTCCGGCTGCCCACTACTGGATGGGCGGCATCGAGACCGACCTGTGGGGGCGAAGCTCCCTTCCCGGGCTCTACGCGGTGGGGGAGGTCGCCAGCACAGGGGTGCACGGGGCCAACCGGCTCGCCTCCAATTCGCTTCTGGAGTCTCTTGTCTTCGCCTGGCGCTCAGTTGAAGCGCTCGGCCAGCCGTGGCCGGCCGAGATAGCTCTGCCAGACGCTGTCCGATCGCAGAAAGTCGAACCTGCTGGCGAGCTATTTGCGCGAGCGGACCTGCAGTCGCTGCTGTGGAACGATGCCGGATTGTTCCGCTCTGCGACGGGGTTGGAGTCGGCCCGTGCTCGCCTTGCGGGCTGGCGTGCACCATCCGGAATCTCCTTCGCCGCCCTCGAGGACCGCAACCTGCTCGAGCTCGCAACCCTGCTGGTGGATGCGGCACTTGCCCGCCGGGAGTCGCGGGGTGCCCAGTATCGCGATGATTATCCGGAGACGGATCCGCATTTTGCCCGGCACTCCACCGTTCAGGTCACAGGACGGCAGTTTTCAACACAGCAGGCCGCAGAACAGCTGCTCAACCCCGAACTCGCGAAGGACACCAGCGATGCTCTCCTATAACCAGATCGAACCGGTCGTGCGGATGGCGCTCGCCGAAGACGCTCCGTGGGGCGACGTCACCTGTGAGTCGCTCATCCCGGTGGATGCTGCTGCGACGGCTCGCCTCGTCGCACGCGAATCGGGCGTGTTCAGCGGGGGAGCGGTCTTCTCCGCAGCCATGACACTGACCGATGCGCGCATCCGGGTGAGCGGTCTTATCGGGGACGGTTCCTTCTTCGAGGCTGGCGCGGTGCTTGCCGAGGTGACCGGCCCCGCCGGGGGTGTGCTGCAGGCCGAACGGGTAGGTCTCAACTTCGTGCAGCGGATGAGCGGCATCGCCACGCTCACGGCCAGGTACGTTGCCGAGACGGTCGGCACCGCCGCGCGCATTGTCGACACCCGCAAAACCACGCCTGGGCTGCGTGCCTTTGAACGCCACGCGGTGCGCTGTGGCGGAGGATCCAACCACAGGTTCTCGCTGTCCGACGCTGTGATGGCGAAGGACAACCACCTCGCGGTGCTCACCGCTGGCGGGCGGGATCTGACCGAAGCCCTGCGGGAGGTGCGCACCAGACTGGGGCACACTGTCCATCTCGAGGTGGAGGTCGATCGCCTCGACCAGATCGAGGCGGTGCTCGCCGCCGGCGTCGACACGATCATGCTCGACAATTTCAGCATCGAGCAGCTCGTCGATGGGGTCGCCCTAATCGCCGGGCGGGCTCTCATCGAGGCGAGCGGTTCGGTGAACCTCGATACCGTCGCGGCGATCGCCCGCACCGGTGTCGACATCATCTCGGTCGGGGCACTCACACACAGCGTGCGCTCCCTCGATCTCGGGCTCGATGTGGGGCTCTATATGGCGCACGAGCTGGCACACGAAGTCGAGCTGGGCAGTGGAGTCCACCGGCCGTGATCTACCTCGATTCCGCCGCGACGACGGCGGTTCGTCGCGAGGTACTCGAGGCGATGTGGCCTCATCTCACCGCGGAGTTCGGCAACCCCTCGAGCCACAACGAGCTCGGGGCATCCGCCGCCGATGCGCTTGCGGATGCCCGTGCCCGGGTCGCCGTGATTTTCGGGTGTCGGTCCTCAGAGGTTGTGTTCACCTCGGGGGGCACGGAGGGGGCAAATCTCGCGGTATCGGGAATCGCGCTCGCCCGTCCCCGCGGTCGCCACATCGTCACGTCCGCCATCGAGCATCCGGCCGTGCTCGAGAGCTGTGACTATCTCGAGCGGTTCCACGGATTCGAGATCACCCGCCTTGGGGTGGATCGCGATGGGCTGGTCGGCCTCGACGATCTCGCCGCTGCGCTGCGACCGGACAGCACGCTCGTCAGCGTCATGTATGCCAATAACGAGATCGGCACCGTGCAGCCCATCGCGGCGATCGCGCGGGCCGCCCGCGCGGTCGGTGCGGCGATGCACACCGATGCGGTGCAGGCTCCCGGATCGCTGCGCCTCAACGTGCGCGAGCTCGGAGTGGATGCCCTCAGCGTCTCCGGTCATAAGTTCGGCGCGCCAAAGGGAGTGGGGGCGATGTTCCTCGCCTCCGGCACTCCGATCGAACCCCTCATCCATGGCGGCGGGCAGGAGCGGGGTCGGCGGTCGGGCACCGAGAATGTGGCCGGGGCATTCGGTCTCGCGGTTGCTCTCGAGCTGGCGGACCAGTCGCGCGCCGCGAACGCTGCGCGTCTCTCCGAGGCCCGCGATGTCTTTATCCGCGACATCCTTGCGAGTGTTCCAAGTGCGCGGCTCACTGGCTCGACGCTCAGCCGACTCCCCGGCAGTGCCTCCTTCATCTTTGCCGGAACCAGTGGGGAGTCGATCGTTCTCGAGCTCGAGCGGCGAGGTATCGTCTGCTCGAGCGGGTCCGCGTGTGCGGCTGGGAGCGACGAACCCTCCGGGGTGCTTCTCGCGCTGGGAATCACGGCGGAGCTCGCTCAGACCGCTGTTCGATTCAGTTTCGGCGAGGGAATCGGTGCCGCGGAATTGGCCGTTGTCACAGGGGAGCTACAGAGCGCGGTGGCCACGATCGGCAGTAGCCGCACAAACTAGGATTGGGGCTTGCCCTGCGACCGCGCACCCAGCGCGGCTGACAATTGGAGTTCTTTGTGGCCAACGCCTCCCCGCTCGATCCCGTCATCAATCTCGCTAAGCGTCGAGGATTCGTCTTCCAGTCGGGAGAGATTTATGGGGGTTCACGCTCCGCCTGGGACTATGGGCCACTCGGTACCGCGCTCAAAGAAAACATCAAGCGCCAGTGGTGGCAGTTCATGGTGCAGGGCCGTGACGATGTTGTGGGGCTGGACTCTGCGGTCATCCTTCCCCGGCGCGTCTGGGAGGTGTCCGGCCACGTGGATGTGTTCAGTGATCCGCTGGTGGAGTCGCTGCACACCCACAAGCGCTACCGGGCCGACCATCTGCTCGAGGCTTACGAGGAGAAGCACGGGCATCCGCCGGTCAATGGCCTTGCCGACATCAAAGACCCCGATACCGGGCAGGCAGGTTCGTGGACCGAGCCGCAGAACTTCTCCGGCCTGCTCAAGACCTTCCTCGGGCCGGTCGATAACGAAGAGGGGATGCATTACCTCCGCCCCGAGACCGCCCAGGGAATCTTCACCAATTTTGCCAACGTGCTCGCGACCTCGCGCCTGAAACCCCCATTCGGTATCGCCCAGGTCGGCAAGAGCTTTCGCAACGAGATCACCCCCGGAAACTTCATCTTCCGCACCCGTGAGTTCGAGCAAATGGAGATGGAATTCTTCGTGGAGCCGGGCACGGACGACGAATGGTTCGACTACTGGATAGATGCCTGCGAGGCATGGTTCGCCGATCTCGGTATCACCCCGGGCAACATCCGCCGCTTTGAGCATCCACAAGAGAAGCTGTCGCATTACTCGAAGCGCACCGTTGACCTCGAGTACCGGTTCCGTTTTGCGGGCAGCGAGTGGGGCGAACTCATGGGTGTCGCCAATCGCACCGATTTCGACTTGAAAACCCATTCCGAGGGCTCGGGAGTCGACCTCTCGTACTTCGATCAGGGCAAGAACGAGCGCTGGATTCCCTTCGTAATCGAGCCAGCCTTCGGCCTCACCCGGGCGCTGATGGCGTTTCTCGCCGACGCGTACCACGAGGACGAGGCCCCGAATACGAAGGGCGGAGTGGACAAACGCACCGTGTTACGTCTCGACCGCCGCCTGTCGCCGGTCAAGGTCGCAGTGCTTCCCCTGTCGCGCAATGAACAGTTGTCGCCGGTTGCCCGCTCTCTTGCGGCGGACCTGCGCAAGTTTTGGAACATCGAATTCGACGACGCGGGTGCCATCGGTCGCCGCTACCGCCGCCAGGATGAGATCGGCACGCCGTTCTGTGTCACCATCGACTTCGAGACCCTGGAGGACAACGCGGTAACGGTGCGCGAGCGCGATTCGATGGCGCAGGAGCGCGTTTCCCTTGATCGTGTCGTTGGCTATCTTGCCGAACAGCTCGTAGGGGCGTAGATACCGCCGTCAGTGGCGCGTCGGATCCCCGGCGTGTCTGATCCGAAAGACGGCTCTGTCTGCCAATAGGTTCTGTATTGGCCAGTTGTCGGACGTCGGGGGACGTCCACGCCTGCTTGCATCGCCAGCATTGGCGTTGGGCCCCGGGCGCACGTGAAGGCCGATGTTGCCCAGGCAGTGGCCTACGGCATCCAGGGTGTTCTATTGCTCCGACTTTCGTCGGCGACTGGACGGCCGCCGCATGCGAGGGCGACCACTGCGCGGTGCCTGATAAGCGTGCGGCGGAGGTGGTCACGTCGTATTCACCATTGCCTGAGAGAATCGAATAATGACCGCGACAGCCGCACCCCACAAGGGCCTGCAGATCGGACCGCTGAAACTTGCGGTGCCGGTCGTGCTTGCTCCGATGGCTGGCATCACCAACACCGCCTTTCGTCGACTGTGTCGTGAATTCGGCGCCGGTCTTTACGTCTCCGAGATGATCACCAGCCGTGCCCTGGTCGAACGCACCGAGGGATCGATGCGGCTCATCAAGCACCACGAGTCGGAGACTCCGCGAAGCATCCAGCTCTATGGTGTCGACCCGAAAACGGTGTCGGAAGCGGTGACCATGCTCGTTGCCGAAGACCACGCCGACCATATCGACCTGAATTTCGGATGCCCGGTGCCCAAGGTCACCCGCAAGGGCGGGGGAGCCGCGCTCCCGTGGAAGCTCGACCTCTTCAGGGACATCGTCGAGGGCGCGGTGAAGGCTGCAGGGGCGTTGCCCCTCACCATTAAGATGCGCAAGGGCATCGACTCCGCCCATCTCACCTATCTCGAGGCTGCCCGCATAGCGGAGGGGGCCGGAGTGGCGAGTATCGCCCTTCACGCGCGCACCGCTTCCGAGTTCTACAGCGGTCACGCCGACTGGTCGGCGATCGCGAAGCTCAAGGAGACGATCGGCGGTGTGCCGATTCTCGGTAACGGTGACATCTGGTCGGGGGCTGACGCGATCCGCATGGTCGCGGAGACCGGATGCGACGGGGTCGTCGTGGGCCGCGGTTGCCTCGGGCGGCCGTGGCTGTTCGGTGAACTCGCCTCGGCGTTCGCCGGGGAGCCGCAGATCCCCCAGCCTCCACTCGGAACCGTCGCCGAGACGCTTCGCCGTCACACCGAACTTCTCGTGGACTTCTTCGACGGAGACGAGGATCACGCCTGCCGCGACATCCGCAAGCACATCGGCTGGTACTTCAAGGGTTACCCGGTGGGCGGCGACATCCGCTCTTCCCTCGCAACCGTGGAGAGCCTGCAGCAGATGGACGACTTGCTCGGTCGTCTCGACTGGGCACTGCCGTACCCCGGCGCGGATGCTGAGGGCCCACGCGGTCGCGCCGGTACCCCGAAGCGCACTTCGCTGCCCACCGGCTGGCTCGACAGTCGCGAGCTTGCGGACACCCAGCGCGCCGAGGTCGCCGAGGCAGAGATGCACAACAGCGGTGGCTGAAATCTACTCGGAACACGACACCGCACGGTGGTATCCCGAGCGGCACTCGAGCCGTCGAAGCGATTTCGCCCGCGACCGTGCCCGCCTTCTGCATTCGAGCGCGCTTCGCAGACTCGCGGCGAAGACCCAGGTATTGAGCCCGGCGGCCGGACTCGACTTCGCCCGAAACCGACTCACTCACTCGCTCGAGGTCGCCCAGGTCGGCCGCGAACTCGCGACGAGCCTCGGACTGGACCCGGATGTGGTGGACACCGCCTGCCTCGCCCACGATCTCGGGCATCCGCCCTTCGGTCACAATGGTGAGCGCGCCCTCAACGCCTGGGCTGCGGACATCGGCGGGTTCGAAGGCAACGCCCAGACCCTTCGCCTGCTTACCCGCATCGAACCGAAGGTCTTTGGCGCGGACGGCCGCTCCTACGGTCTGAACCTCACCCGCGCGAGTCTCGACGCGAGCTGCAAGTATCCCTGGCCCGAGAGCTCCTCGGTGGGGGACCCAAGCGGGCGTGCCAAGTTCGGGTTCTACGCCGACGACGTCGAGGCATTCCACTGGCTTCGGGATGGCGCCCCTGATCGTCGCTTGTGTATCGAGGCGCAGGTGATGGACCTCTCCGACGACATCGCCTACTCGGTGCACGACTTCGAGGATGCCGTGGTCAGTGGCTACATCGACGTCAGGGCCCTCGGTGCGAGGGTCAACCACGACGCGCTCGTCGATTCGATGTTCGCCTGGATCGGTGGCGAACTCGACCACGCCGAGCTCATCGCCGCCTTCGACCGTCTCGATTCCCTCGACATCTGGATCGATCAGTGGGATGGCAGTCGGATGGCCCAGGGTCGTCTCAAAAATCTCACCAGCCAGTTGATCGGTCGGTTTGCCGCCGCCGCGGTGCAAGCTACGCGCATCCAAGACGGCGGCAGCCTGATCCGATTCGGTGCAGAGATCATCGTGCCGCGGGAAATCCGGGCGGAGATTGCCGTGCTCAAGGGAATCGTCGCTGCCTACGTCATGTCGAAGAACACCCGCCAGCCCGTCTATATCCAGCAGCGCGAGGTTCTCACCCAACTCGCCACAACACTGCTGGCCAAGGGCGAGGTGTCCCTCGATCCGGGATTCGCTGCCGACTGGCGAGCAGCGACGACGGATGCCGGACGCAAACGCGCCGTCGTCGACCAGGTGGCCTCGCTCACCGACCAGTCTGCGATGGCGTGGCACCTGCGCATCGTCGGGTAGTCATCCGGCATAAGTAGACTCGTCAGGTGCCCGGCCTCATTCGACGAAACGATATCGATGAGGTGCGTTCGCGCATCAATATCGCCGACATCGTTGGTGACTACGTGACCCTCAAGGGTGCGGGCGTTGGTTCGCTCAAGGGCCTGTGCCCCTTTCACGACGAGCGCAGCCCGAGCTTTCACGTGCGGCCCCAGGTCGGCCGATACCACTGCTTCGGCTGCGGTGAAGATGGAGATGTCTTCAGCTTCCTGCAGAAGATGGATCACATGAGTTTCACCGAGGCGGTGGAGCGGATGGCGGCCCGCGTCGGCTACGAACTCCACTACGAAGACGGTGGCCAGGCCAACAGCGACCACGGCAACCGGGCCCGCATTCTCGCTGCCAACCAGGCGGCTGCCGAGTACTTCGTCTCTCAGCTCACCACCCCCGATGCCGAACCGGCGCGGGCGTTTCTCGGTCAGCGCGGCTTCGACCCGTCTGCTGCACAGCGCTTCGGCGTCGGGTTCGCGCCGAAGACCGGGCTGACGAAACACCTCAAGGCGCTGGGCTACAGCGAAGTAGAGCTCGTGGCGTCCGGTCTCGTCGGCGAGGGCGACCGCGGCACCTACGACCGGTTCCGCGGGCGGCTGGTCTGGCCGATCCGCGATGTCACCGGGCAGACACTCGGCTTCGGTGCCCGCAAGCTGTTGGATGACGACCAGGGTCCCAAATACCTCAACACTCCCGAGACGGCCGTGTATCACAAGTCCCAGGTGCTCTACGGACTCGATCTTGCCAAGCGGGACATTTCGCGCGGCAGGCAGGTCGTCGTCGTCGAGGGCTACACCGACGTGATGGCGTGTCACCTCGCCGGCGTCACCACTGCAGTTGCCACCTGCGGCACCTCCTTCGGCGTCGACCACATCAAGGTTGTGCGCCGTGTGCTCGGCGACGTGGAGAACTCCGACACGAGAGGCACCGGCGAGGTGGTCTTCACCTTCGATCCGGATGAGGCGGGCCAGAAAGCGGCGAGCCGCGCCTTCACCGAGGAGCAGCGCTTCGCCGCACAGACTTTCGTTGCCGTCGCCCCCGACGGCCTCGATCCATGTGACCTGCGACTCGAGCAGGGCGATGATGCCGTTCGACGCCTCATCCAATCTAAGAAACCGATGTTCGAGTTCATGATCCGCCGCGTGCTTACCGGGCACAATCTCGACACCGTCGAGGGCCGGGTAGCTGCGCTGCGGGCATCCGCACCGGTCGTCGCCGGCATCCGCGACCAGGCACTCAATGTGGGCTATGTTCGCAATCTGGCAGGCTGGCTCGGCATCGACCCTGACGAAGTCGGTCGTGCGGTCAGCGCCGCCCGGGCCCGCACCCCCGAGATACCGAGCCAGATCGCCACCCTCGGTGATGTGGAGAGATCGACTCCCGCTGTTGAGCTCGGTCCCTCTCTCGTTCACCTGCCGACTGATCCGTCGACCCGACTGGAGCGGGACGCACTCATGGCAATGCTGCAGCAGCCGACACTCATCGGCCGCGGGCTGGTGGAGCGCGCAAGCCAAGTCGATTTTGCGAATCCCTCCCTCTCGGTGGTACGCGACGGCGTGATGGCGAGCATGGACGATTTCGACTCCGCCGGGTGGCTCGCCCGCGTAATCGATGAAGTGCCGGCCCCATTCGCGATGCTGGTGAAGGAGCTCGGGCTCGCCCCACTGCCAGAGCGCGAGAACCGCGAGCTCAGCCTCTACTGCCAGGCGGTGACGACCGATCTGATCGCCCGCGACCTACTGCGGCGCAAGGCCGAGCTTCTCGGTCAGTCCCAGCGCACGGATGCCGTGGCCGAGCCGGAAAAATATCGTGCGCTACAGGTCGAGCTGGTGCGTATCGAAGCCGAGCGGCGCGCCCTTCGCAGCGATTAGTGCAGCGACTTACGTGTCACCTATGCCGCGTGAATACGGCGTAAATATTTTGACCGATCGGGGACAGTCCGTTGCCTAGGTGTTCTTCCCATTGACGTTGTGTACGCGGTCGATGGGTGATTTGCCGCCGATGCCGGTATGGGGTCTGTGGTGATTGTAGCTATGCACCCACGCGTCGTAGGTCGCAGCTCGGGCGGCGTCGGAGCTGTAGTGGT
>NZ_JADOVH010000002.1 GCF_015751965.1 Frigoribacterium sp. CG_9.8
CAAAACGCCAACCGAACAGCCAACGGCGAAACAGGTCTTGCCATCGAAAATACCCACTAGAACTCAGGGTGTTGCACTCACCACCTGAATTCGCCAGGGTGCAAACGATTGCTCACGAGACACCTCGAGGGGCCAATAACGAAGTTGATCGGCTACGCGCGTGCTTCCAGAAGGCGGCAGTCCACCCCGTAAACCGTTCCGTTTACCGCAATGACAGATGCCTACGAATAAAGCCAACTCAGATGTCATCTATTCGTGCAGCAGGCCCCACCTAACCGAGTGGCTGGCTGTCCGCAGTTGCCAGTGAGCGCACGTCACGCTTTGCCGTTCACGCAATAGCTTGCGCTATCGAGCGACTTGGCTGAAGGTCTGTTCGATCGCGTAGTCGATGAACTCGTTGGTGGGCTCGGATCCCTCTTCCAGCTCCGGCGCGAATTTGGGTACAGATTCTTCGTCTTCGTATAAGGCATTCATGGCGTCTTTTGGGGCGCCTTGTTTTAGGTTCATACCGATCGGCAGCGACAGGACACTCAGGCACGCAAGAACAATTTCAGCTGTGCGTCGCACGGACGCTTTAGTGGACGCGGCTTGCTCCGACCAGGCAACATCGTCGAGGCCCGGCATGGCGTGCTCTATGGCGCGTCGGTGATTGCTGCCAGCGAGGAGTGCCACAGTGAGGATCTCGTTAATTCGCATCGCGCGAGCGACGAAGCGGCGCACGATAATCTCGTTGGCGTCGAACTCGCTCTCCGCCTGCTCAATCTCTCGCTCGACTGACTTCTGCTTCTCATATATGCGACCGCCGCTTGCCAACATCGCACCTGCGACGGCTGCAATCACCGGTAGAGCGACGATCCCGGTGAGCAACGCGGTCCCCCCAGCGATCCCGAGACCGCCGGCAGCCAGGCTCCCTCCGCCGATGGCGGCGAGGGTGGCGGAGGTGGCGGCTGCACCCGACAGGCCGGAGATGGCCGCACCTGTCGACGCCGTGGCGATGCTGGCGACTGTCATGTAAGTCGCAGTTGCGGCGCCGGCCCCGACTGCTGCGCCGGCTCCGCTTCCGAGGACGCCAGCACCTAGGAGCGAGAAGATGCTCTTGCTTGTCTTCAGTTGGGCGTCCGTGAGCGCTTCAGCGAATTCAGGGTTCGTGCGTGAGGGGTCGATGTCCGCAGGCACGATTACATCTTCCGGCAGGTCACTGACTCGACTTGCCAGGCGCGAGAACGGTTCAACGACTTCGCGATCGAACTCCTTGACTTTCTCGTCAAGGAGCTTTGCCACCTCGTCCGCTTGCCGTAAAACATACTCGACTCGCGACTTCAGCTGATTAGCGCGCTCACCATTCTTCTTCGCAAGCTTCATCGCCTCGACGATTTTCAGACTTCCGGTCTTTCGTTTATCTGACTGTGCCTCAGCGGCGGCAGCTGCCTGGACGGCTTCCACCTTCTCCGGCAGATGCGACGAGAGCGCTTGGATGAACGCTCGCGACGGGGCGCGGACACCGCTTTCGATCTTCGAGATAAGGACCGTACTGAAGCCGAGGGTCTCCGCGAGCTTTGCCTGGCTCCAACCAACAGCCTTCCGCGCCTCAGCGAGTGCTTCACCGGCAGATCGATCTGTCATAAATCTCCCTAGATTGGTACTTGTACTTGTACTAGTACAGGTAGTACATTTATGATGACTGATAGATACATATTCTAAACAGAACGGAACACTCAATGGATACATCTGCTCGTGGAATTTCCGCCCGGGAAATTGGCCGACGCATTGGAGCGAGCGCGATGGAGGTGAATCAGCTGCTCCTAAGCCAAGAGTTCCTTCGTGGAGAGCCCGGTGCTTATGGGCTCACCTCGAAGGGTGAACAGTTTGGTTCCGAAAGAGAGCACTGGAACGGATATGGCGGAATCGCCCGCCGATCGTTTGAAACGACGCATTACGACCCGGCTATCGTCGAAGCGCTCGACCTCGCGCCCGAAAACCTCGCAAAGGTGCGCGAGACCATCACGATGCGGAAACAAGCGCAGAGTGCCGCAAGTCAGCTCGCGCGAGCCGAAGCTGAGAAGACCTTCAAACAACTCATGGCTAGCAAGGAGGCGGTGGCTCCCGATAAAGGCATAGATCCAGTCAAGGTGCTGATGGTCGTTGCCGGTGTCGTTGTCGTAGTGGGGGTGAGCTACGGCATCTACAGAGGGGTTGCGCGGATAAAGCGGGTGAAGGCCGAACGCGCTTCTGAGTAGAAGCAGGATCGAGAACGATCCGCGTGGTGCAGAGTGGTGTCGTGACCATTCCACAAGCACAGACGGTGTCAATCGTTCCTATCTGGCCAGCGCTCGTCGTTCCCGTTCTGACCGCCTTGCTGCAGGGCGAAATCCTTCATCGGAAAGATGTGTTCGACGCTGCATCGGACATCGCCGGACTCACCGCGCTAGCTCGAGCGGAAACGCTCACGTCAGGGGGCTATCGATACGAACAACGAATGGGGTGGGCACTGAGCCATCTCTCGAAGGCTGGCTGGATCGATCGGCCGGCGCGTGGTTACTACACAATAAATGACGCCGGTCGCGAGGCGCTCCGCCGCTACCCGAACGGATTCGACTATGCCAAGGCGCGCGAAATCTTCGCGCCATACTGGCCAGATCCGATTCGAAGTCCTGGAGCAGATGCCGCGGTCGCTGACGCCGTCGCCGCGGCGGTGGAGATCCTCGACCCGGTGGAACAAATCGAAGACGGGATCAACCGTATCGAGGAAGAGGTCGGAAGTGAACTACTTAGCCGGCTCCGAGATAGCCATCCAGATTTCTTCGAACAGGCTGTAGTCGACCTTCTGCTTGCGATGGGGTACGGGGGAGCGGAACAGCGCGGCAAACGTATCGGTGGCCCAAACGATGAAGGCATCGACGGCATCATCGATCAGGACGCCTTGGGCCTAGATCGAATTTACGTCCAGGCGAAGCGCTACAAAGAGGGCAACAACATCGGCCGAGAAACGATCCAAGCATTCGTCGGAGCGCTTCATGGACTTGGAGCTACTCGAGGGGTGTTCCTTACGACCAGCGCTTTCACTCCCGGCGCTATCGATTACGCACAGAACGTGCAATCGCGGGTGATTCTCATTGACGGACAGCGGCTCGTTGGTCTCATGATCAAGTACCGAGTCGGCGTCCAGGTCCAACGGACCTACACGACAGTGGAAATCGACGCAGATTTCTTCGAGTAGGAATCCGACCAAATGAAGCACGCCGCCTGGGGACGGCCCCATAGTCATCATGAAGTAAGCGGGGAGGACATGGCTCAGAAATTGAAACCCGCCACCGAGCACTTCCCGATTTCCGACCGATACGAGCTCGATTATCTGCCGGGGGAGCATTGGTGGACCAGCCAGCACGAGCATGTCATCGCCTGGTTCAACGAGATCGACGGGCCGGGCGCATACAAGCGGCGTAGCCGCGGCCTCGGAGCCCGCCACGGCTACATACACTTCCAATGCGCGCCCGGCCTTCTCTGGATCGCCGAGGCGGTCGGGGTGGATCCCGTGCTCGTCCAACTTGCTGCGGATGCAGCTGCAGGCGTGGGTCGCCCTGCGACTCAGTGCGCAGCCATACGGCGCGTCCTACCCTGGCAACAAATCGAAACACTCGTGCGGGACAGGTGAATGGCTGTGGCGTAGTGAGCCCGCCGTGCGCCCGTCCTGGCTCGCGACATATGAGTGGCCTTGACCCCGTTTGGTGGACATCTCACAAGAGAGAATGTTCATCATGGCAAGGACACGTCGGGAGTTCACTATCGACCATCCAGTCCGAGCCCTTGCATTCAGATGTTGGTCATAGTGAGGTATCGGTAGACGGTGGCGCGGCTAGTCCCGATGATTTTCCCGATGTCTGCCGGTTTCAGGCCTTGGGCCTTTAATTCGTTGGCACGTTTGACTGCGTGATCGTTAGCCGTGACTTCGCGGCGTCCGGCTTTCCGCCCGTGGGAGGCAGCGACGGCCATGCCGGCCCGTGTTCGTTCCGAGAGCTGATCGCGTTCCAGCTGCGCGAACGCAGACATGATCGTGACCATGGCCTTCGCCATCGCGCCACCCAGATCGCTGTCCGGATCGGTAGCGATTCCATCGCGGAGGGAACGGAACTTGGTACCCTGTTCCGCGAACCCGTCAAGCAGTTCCAGGAGGTGGCGGGTGTTGCGTCCGAGCCGGTCGAGTTTCCATACAACCACTTCATCGCCCCGGCTGAGACGGTCGAGCATTTTGTCCAGCTCGGGTCGGCTGGCTTTGGTCCCGCTGATTCCCTGGTCGCGGTAGATCCGTTCACAGCCGGCAGCTTCCAATTCTCGGATCTGCAGCTCCGTGTTCTGGTCCGCCGTACTCACCCGCGCGTATCCGAGACTCGTCATCACTCCCGGTTTCTCGTCAAAGGCTATTCTCGACCGGATTTGAGAATATCAGCGCGAGACACATTGTTGAGACAAGATACGGCCCGGACACGCCGAGAAAATTAGGTGTGAGGACGCCGGCCAGTGCGTCTGGTCAAAGGATCCTTTGATGAGACTGTCCGGTCCGCTTCAGGGCGCGTCGAGGAGTCAATCAAACGGGGGGCAGTCCCGAAGGATCCAGACATCGTTTCTTGAATTGCGGTTACTGTTCTGTCGGTCGGTCCTCGAACACACGACGGTAGTAGTCGGCGAGTCTCAGTTCTGATGCTGCTTCGGGATCGAGGACTACCGTCACACGTGGATGCATTTGCAGGAGGGATGCTGGGCACATGCTGGTGAGCGGTCCCTCGATTGCCTGAGCGATTGCGTGCGCTTTCCCCTTGCCTTGTGCAATCAGGAGGATATTTTTTGCCTCCATGATGGTTCCCAACCCCTGGGTGATGCAGTGTCGCGGTACCTCGTCGACGCTATCGAAGAATCGCGCGTTGTCTGCTCGCGTTGCGTCGGTGAGCGTCTTGATCCGCGTGCGGGAGGCGAGTGACGAGGTTGGCTCATTGAACCCGATGTGTCCAGATGCCCCAATTCCCAAGATTTGCAAGTCGATACCGCCCGCCGCTGCGATATCTCTTTCATAGTCTGCACATGCTCGCACTATGTCTTGTGCTGCTCCGTCTGGAACGTGAACTCTGGACGGGTCGAGTCCGAGCGGCCCAGTCACCTCCCGCTGGACAACGGCGTGATAACTTTCCGGATGCGAATATGGCAGGCCGACATACTCATCCAGGGCAAAAGCGCTGATAGAGCCGAGCTGGGGGGTCCTCTTTTTCACGAGTGAATTATAGATCGGTTGCGGCGATGACCCCGTGGCAATCCCGAGGACTTTTATTTCACCGAGTTCCACGCCGCGAGAAATCATGTCTGCCGCGTACTCGCCGACATCGTCTGCATTATCGAAGATGATGACCTGCATGGGAGCTCTTCTCTATTCAGTGGTGCATGCGGAAGACCAATGTGCTTACCACCGCCCCTTTTCGTGAGTGCGGTGTCATGCAGATTTTTGGAGGTTCGCAATCAGGTGGGAGTCACGCTAGAGATAGTTCAGCCGTTCACGGTAGGTCTCGATCCAGCGATCATTCCACGCCGCGGAGTCGTCAAGATTGGCGCTTGCGAAGACGGGCGGGATGGTGCCGCGTTCGATGAGGACCGTTGCCGTTTCCACCATCAGACCATGAAGAATTGCTGCACCGACTGCTGATGAGGTCGGACCGACAGGTGGCACTCCCTCGCCCAGAGCCACCACGGCGTCACCGGCCATCCCGGGGAGATCTATCACCACATCCGCCACTTCGAAGAGCCGAGGCACGCCGCGACCCTTTACCGACGAGGAGTAGGTGATGTTTGTTAGTGCCACTACTGTGGCCCCACGCTGCTGCGCTAAAGTACACATTTCCACCGGGACCGCGTTCCGACCCGATACCGAAACGATGAGGAGTAAATCCCCCTTCCCGATTGGGACGTCCGCCAGGATTTCCTGCGCTATCCCTCGAGTTTGTTCGAGTGTGCTCGTCGCAGTAATCGGCGTGACATTCAGCATCAGAGAACTCGGCAGTATTGGCTGGATTGGAACCAGACCACCCGCGCGATAGAACTGGTCCTGGACGAGCAACCCGGCATGACTGGCCCCAAACGCGTAGATGACCCGATCATCCTGGATGCGGTCAGCGATCAAGTGCGCCGCGGTAACGACCGCAACGCTCACATGATCAGCTAGGGCATCAACGAGCTGTGATTGCACTACCGCCAGATATCGCTTGTATCCGTCAAGGCTCGTCATCGTCCGGTCATCCGGTACGTCTCACGGGATGTGCGGTAGGTCTCTTCGCCCCCGGGCAGGTTATAACTGGTGTAAACCGTTGGAACCGTTTGAGCGGCAAGGCACCGTTCGATAATTCCTGCGGTGACGGCCCACATCAGCGCCGCACCCGCCAGGCCGGACCATGCGATCGCAGGCATAGCAAGCCCGTCGATTGCTAACGCGGAATCTCCGTAGGGCACACGGTTGTCGAGCACGATGTCCGCGACTTCGAATAGCCGCTTTCCCGATCCGTGATTACTGTGCAATTCGCTCGAGAAGTCGACGCCCGTGACCGCGATGACCGAGACCTCACGTTCACGTGCCTGCAGGGCGAGCTCCACGATGAGTGCGTTGGTCCCGGAAACCGAACTGAGTATGAGTGGGTCTTTGGGCTGGATTGTCCCCTGCTCGAATAGCCATTCCACGAGCAAACGAGCGGAACTACCGCCGCTGGGATCGACTGGACGGCGGTGGGCTGAGACCCATTCGTTTTCGCGCGAGAGCGATGCCCCGAATGTGAGTGCCGTGTAGGCCGCAAGGCCGCCGGTGCGCGCGATGAATTCATGACTGATCAGGTGGCCAGTGTCGTAGATGTGTATCGGACGGCCATCACAGATTGCCGTGGCGCCAAGCGTTGCCGTCGCAGCTATGGTGACCCGCTGCGACTCCTCCAGTTCTGTTAGACGCGTATGAACGTCAGAGAAATACTCTGTTACAGCACTCATGATGCGGCATCGATCAGTCCGGCAGCGTGAGCAGCCGCGACGAAACGGCGGGTGATGAGCTCGGGCACGGTAATCGCCGAGCCGATAATAACAAAGTAGGCGCCCCCCTCGAAGCACCTAGTCACATGGTCGGTCGTCCAAATTCGACCCTCTACGGCGACAGGCACCGGTAATTCACGTATTTCCTCCAGCAGAGGGAAGGCTGGTCCGAACTTGTCCACGTCAGAGGTGTAAGGCGTGTAGCCCGCGAGCGTCGTCGCGACAATGTCGGCCCCGGCCTCAGCCGCTGCTTCAGCCTCGCGTCGTGTGGAAATATCAGCCATCACGGGGATGCCAAGCTCGTGGAGCGCCGAAATTATTTGGCTAAGCGTTTCACCATAAGGTCGTGCGCGTTCCGTGCCATCGAGCGCGACAATATTTGCACCGGCTGCCACAATGTCAAGAGCATCCTTCAAGGTCGGGGTGATTCGCACGTCAAAGCCGTCACGGTCGACCTTGTTGATCCCCAGGATGGGAAGCTCGCTGACGGCACGCACGGCTGCCACGTTTGCTGGGCCATCAACTCGAAAGCCCTGCGCTCCGCCGAGCTCGGCGCTTCGTGCCAGTGCCGCGATCATCGAAGGTTGATTCAGCGGGCTGCCTGGGCCGGCCTGGCACGAGGCGACCACGACGCCGTGAAGGCTAGTGACGAGTGCGCCTCGAATCTGCTCGGACTCAGTAATCGTGTTGGGCATATTTTTTCTCCTCAAAGCAATTGGTTCGATATGGATGGTGTGGGTGCTGTGGGTGCTCTTTTGGAGACCAGAGCGGGCAATGAACGAACCTGATGTGCAACTCGTTTTTGAAGAGCATCGTCGACAGGGATTTGGGCTGATTTGAGCGCGAGATAATAGGAGCCGATGACCGGCGGCACAGCTGGCGCAACAAGCTCAAATCCAGGAGCACGATGTTGAAGTTCCACTGCCAAGCGGCTAAAAACCCGGCCTTGGGCATCCAAAACCCCTCCGCACGCGACGATGATGCGTTCATCGGGATCGAGAAAGGGTGCTGCGGCAATCATTGCGACTACCAGATCTGCCAGGCGTGTCGCGGCATTGCCCAGAATGTCCGCCGCGACACGATCGCCCAACTCCGCTAGCGCAACCACGTGTGGGGTTAACGCGGCAATCGCCGTGCGATCGAGTCGCTGGCCAGTGACGAAGTTGTAAACCTCACGCATATCCTGCTGCCCGAGTATTTGCGGCAGGTCACGGGTGAGGGTCGTGTGTGGACCCGTCCCGTCAACGTCGCGCACGGTAGCCTTCAGGGCTTCCATGGCGATCCAAAAGCCACCGCCCTCGTCGCCGAGAAGCCACCCCCACCCGCCAAGAATCACTTGATCACCGGACCGTCCCAGCGCGAGCGCGACCGTCCCGGTCCCGGCGATCAGGCCGATGCCCCCTCCGCCTGCGGTTCCACTGGCGAGTGCGGCAAGAGTGTCACTTTCCAAAGCAAGGTAGTGATCCACCGTCACCAAGTCGCGAATAATAAGCTCGGCGATTCTTGCAGACCCAGTCATCGCGACGCAGCAGACCCGGATCTGGCCGCGGAGACCGCCGAGCATGGCTTCGGTCACCGCGGAGGTCAGTGCATCCCGAGCGAATCGTTCGGCGTTTGGTTCTTCGTGGTGGCGTATTGGGCCGCCACGCCCCACTCCCATAATTGTCCCGTCCGCGGTCAGCAGAACGGCGACGGTGCCGGTTTGGCCTCCGTCAATCGCCAAGAACAGGCCAGTCATTCTTCCGCACTTCCTCGTCAAGAAATCATTGGATCAATTTCAGCTATCTCATTTTCGGGCCGCCATGCTGAGGCTGGAATAGCGCAGCGGCGGACCTTTTCCGTGCACCTAGTAGTGACTACCCCAAGAATGGGCAGACAGACGAAGTCTGGCCATGCATGTTCTAACTCCGACACCGCGATGTACCTCGACCACGCTCTGAGTCCTCGGTTTCTCAATGAATACGAAACCGGGTACGGACCACCGGTCTGGGAATATAAAGTCTGTACCTCTGGAATTTCCAGTAAGGTACGGACCTTTCAGGAGACTCTAACCCGCATATCGAATGGTGTCAAGCAAGCGAGAAGTTCATTTTTTGATTTATGCTGTTGCGCTGTGCCGCTATTAAACCCAGCGCGGCGTGGTCTTAGATTCCATAAGTGGTCCTTACCAATGTGGAGAGTAGTTTCCGGCAGCGTGCGCCAATGGATAGACCAATGAGATGCTATTGTGCGCAAGTAAGCGAAGGGTGCCAACCGTGGCTTCTGCGTGAAAGCGACAACGACTCCCGCACAGCGCTGATCTAAGCAACAGAGATTGGAAACAAAGGGGAATGGGAAGCACGATGCAAGGCGAGGAGACTGCCTCCGCAGCTAACATGTCAGCCGTCCTTGAGTTTGACTCGGACACCGCGAAACACGAGCAAGTTCGCACTCGCCTAATCGAGGTCATCGCGACCATGAACACTGGCGACCAGCTGCCATCGGAACGAGAACTCGCCGCACAGTTCGGCGTGAGCCGCATGACCCTTAGACAAGCCATCTCAAGCCTCGCTCGCGCCGGGTATGTATCACGGCTCCAAGGTGCCGGCACATTCGTCATTGACCGCACCATCTCGAAGAACACCGAACTCACCGGATTTACCGAAGATATGGCTGCGCGCGGTTTCAACGCGTCATCGCGCCTTCTCAAGGTCGAGCGCGTCGCGGCGGGGGCCTTTCTCGGGCATGAACTCATATTGAGCCCGGAAGAAATGGTCTTCCACATCGAGCGCGTCCGTATGGCGGACGGAATCCCGATGTGTCTGGAAACGATCGACCTTCCTGCGGACCTCACACCCGATCTCGATCAACAACCGCTGGAGAAGTCCCTGTATGCAATCCTCGCCACGACTTACGGCATTGAATTATTCGAAGCCGACCAAATCATTACCCCAACAGTTGTCAACCAGGAACAGGCAAGACTTCTCCAAGTGCCAATCCACAGCCCGGCCCTTATCGTAAAACGGATTGGATTCGACCGAAAACGGCGCCCTATTGAGCACGCGATCTCGATCTATCGAGGCGACCGATACGACATTCGTCTGGTAATCAAGCGCCGAGAATAGAACGAGTAAAGGTCCGATCCAATTATGCGATAGCTCACAATTTTAAGAAAGTAAAGCCACCGTAACCGGGCTTTTCTTAAAATCCAGCATGAACTATTGACATAGATGTCTAGACCGGTGCATTATTATTCAAAATCAGCGCACAGCCGGCGCCGCACTCTGGTGCTTTCCACGACATCGGAGCTGAGGAATGCGTTTTTAATGATGGGCAGACGCCCGGACAGTGTTGTTCTCGAGTTACCAAGGAGGCCATTTTGCGCAATCATTCAGGTCGAAGGCGTCGGCTAATTGCCGTCGCAGCCACCCTTACATCCATCGCACTGCTCGCAACAGGGTGCAGCTACCTCGGGGGAGACACCGGAGCAGCATCCAATTCGAAATTGCTTCGCATTTTCGTCCACAGCAACGGTCCTACCGACGCTGGTTTCAAGAAGATCAACGCACTGTTCGAAAAGCAGAACCCAGGCGTGAAGGTCGAGATGACGACGGCCGTCGGGGCGGATTTTGCAACTACTCGAAACACCCGGATGACCGCAAAGGACGTTGATATCACCGAGGGATCCGAACAGGGGGGGACGTCGCAGTTGCCTGCGTGGGCCAAAGATCAAAAGCCGACCGCCTGGGTACAGGGCCTGCAGGCTGGGAACTGGGTCGACCTCACCGATCAAAGCTTCCTCAAAAACTTCTCGAGCGGAATTCTCAAAAAGTACGAGTTCAAAGGCAAGCAATATGCAGTGCCAACTGGCACCAGCCACTTAAGTGGAGTTTTTTACAACAAGGCGCTATTTGCTAAATACAATCTCGCCGTCCCGACCACCTGGGGCAAGCTGGAAACCGTGATGAAGACGCTCAAGGCAAACGGCGTCGCTCCATTTATCATCGGCGGCAAGGATTCCTGGCCGGCATCACTGCCTATCGCCGGATTGGTGCAATCGATCTATCCTGATCCGGTTGCACTGGATAAGGGCCTCTGGGAGGGAAAGGTAAGCCTGACCGATCCTAAGGCCGTGGAGGTAATGGACAAGCTCAAGACGATCTACGCCAACACTGCTTCGAATTGGGCCGGAATGGACTATGCGTCGATCCCGTCCAGGTTCGTCAAAGGCGAGGGCGCGATGCTCCCCGATGGTGGGTGGGAGATCCCTGCAATTCAGACAGCTGACCCGAAGTTCGAATTCGGCTATTTCCCGATGCCGGGTAGCGACAACGCGGCGAATAACAAATACATCGCCTCGAAATTGGAGTTCAGTCTTTCCATTCCCTCGAGTTCCAAGAATCAGGACCTCGCAAAAAAGTGGCTTGCACTGTACTCGGACCCGAAGGTCTATGCGGACTTCATCGGCGGTTCCGGCTTCGGCCCGGCACAACCTGATCTGAAGTTGCCTGCTGTTCTCTCCGAGATTCAGCAGTACCTGCCCCCGTCTGGATTCACACCGGGCTGGGACCAGGTATTCCACCCGAACACGAAGGCGGGGCCACTGGCAATGATTCCATTCGCGTTTTCTTCAGTGGCACCCTTGGGAACTGAAACCGACATGGCAGGCCTGGCACAGAAGATGGACGTCGACTGGAAGGCCGGGTTGAAGTAATGAGCGCAAGTCCTGGCGTGACGTTGGGAGCGGGCAGGGCCGCGAGGAAGACGTCGGCAGGGAACCTGAATCCCTTCGCATCTTCGCGACGTGGGCGAATTCTGCCTTGGCTCGGCATCGCGCCAGGACTGCTGCTGTTCGTCGTCTTCTCCTTGGTCCCCGCCGTTACGGTGATTTTCTTATCCTTCACGGACATCTCGGGCATACCAGGAGTCCCGTGGAGGTGGATTGGTCTTGACAACTACACACGTTTCTTTGTCTCAGGAAGTACCACTGCGAACTTCGCAATTGTTTCACGAACGCTGATTTTCGCGTTCAGTGTGACAATTATTTTGAACGCGCTCGCCCTGGTATTTGCCGTCCTACTCAACAACAGGATACGAGGGGCGAATATCTACCGGGCAATTATCTTCATGCCGGTGGTGCTGGGGGTGACCGTCGTCGGGCTTATCTGGTCCTTGATCTTCAACCCCACGGGCGGGCCAGCCGCGTCGCTCTGGGGGTTATTCGGAAGTTCGTCAGCATTTCTTGGCGATCCGCGTCTTGCCTTTTCGCTGATCATCTTCGTGCAGATTTGGATGTCGCTCGGATACTCGATGATGATCTACCACGCCGGCCTCATGGCAATTCCTTCTGACCTATATGAGGCAGCAATTGTCGACGGCGCCACGGTAATTCAGCGATTCCGACACGTGACAATTCCCATGATTGCCTCCTCCACCACGGTAAACGTTCTCATCTCTATCGTCGGGTCGCTTCAGACCTACCAAATTATCTTCGTCCTCACGGGCGACCGCCCTACAACATCGGTTTTGGCCATGCAGATTTTTTCACTTGGTTTCGGTGGATCGTCTGAGCAGGGATACGCGGCAGCCATTTCGATGATCCAGTTCGTGCTCATCTCAGCGATCACCCTTGTGGCCCTGCGCTACCTCCGAAAAAAGGAAACTCAGCTATGACAGTTCAGGACAAACCTCGCGTTGTGCGGTACACCCTGAACTCGGGGCTCAGGGGCGAGAGTCCCGTCATGCAGCATCGACGCCGTAAGCCGATCACTGGTGGTCGATTGCTCAACTACGCACTGGTTGTTGGCCTCGCGGGTCTGTATGTTTTCCCGTTGCTTTATTTGCTCAACACTGCGCTGAAGCAGCCGGCTGAGTTCATACGCGACCCATCCGGATTGACTCCGGGATTCGCTCTTCAGAACTTCGTGGATGCTTGGCAGAAGGGGGGGTTTGGCGGACTGATTTTGAATAGCGTCGTCTACGCCTTTGTTTGCGCAGGGGCCAGCACAGCGTTGTCGTTGCTCATTGCATTTCCTGTCGCACGAGGGTACGTACGTGGTTCCAAAGTAATCGCTGTGCTTTTCGTGCTCTCGCTCTTTCTCCCCAACGTCATCATTACGCAATTTCAATTGATCCTGCAGCTCGGGCTTTACAACTCAAGGATCGGGTACATGCTGCTGCTGACATCGGGGTTGGGTATTGGTCCGCTCCTCATCATCAGCTACCTTCGATCACTTCCCAAGGAGCTCGACGAGGCTGCGGCGATGGATGGATGCGGGTACTTCCGTTACCTCTGGACTTTCGTGGTGCCCCTCTGCAAGCCTGTGCTGACGACGGTATTCATCCTGCAGACCATTGCAGTGTGGAATGACATCATCGGAGCAACCATCTACCTATCCTCGCCTCAGCTGAAGACCATTTCGCAGGGCCTGTTTGCGTTCCACGGACAGAACGGGAACAACGAGTGGGCACTGCTTGCGGCCGCAACCCTGATCGTCGCCGCGCCGCTCATTCTCGTTTACCTGATCTTCCAACGATTCTTTGTCAGTGGCGCGCTGAGCGGTTCTCTCAAATAGATTCTTGTCCGGATTACAATAAAGTGATGGGCCTCGACGAGTTATTCCGGCTCCTAGATGTTGCAGTAGAGGATCGTGTGGAATGCGCGAACTTACTCTCTGAAAGCACACGGTCCGCCGATGTGGACCACGCGATAGAGACGCTGACCGCTCGTCTGGGCAGCTACAGTCAGGATCCCCTTGGAGCCATCACGCAAGATCCGCTGGTATGGCTCACGGCCTTTCTTCGGCTCACCCCCATACTCGTGAACTGGCATCGGCGTCTCGGGGTGAGTTTGGAGGTCACTCGAGCTACCTTTGCCGACGTCGGTCGTAATATCACCATCCACAGGCGTGCGCACGGAGGCTTCGGTCTCGAGACCTGGGACTGGCTGATTCCTCACTACACCGGCATGATGTTCGCGCTTGGCCGTCTCAACTACATGCTGCACCCCACGAAAGAGACGGTGGATGGAGTGATGGTGGCAGGGGATTGGGTGCCTGGTATCCATATCCCCGAATCCGGCCCGCTCACCCCGCAGGCCGTCGACGATAGTCTCGTCCAGGCTCGAGCTTTCTTCTCCACTCATTTTCCTGACAAGCCCGTCGCAGCCGCGGCCTGCGTCTCCTGGCTGCTGGACCCTTACCTGGTTGAGCACCTACCAGAGGACACAAATATCGTTTCATTCGTGTGCCGGTTTACCGCTCTCGGGAGACCCTACGATGACGCTACAGCGGCATTGTTCTTCATGTTTCGCACCCGCGATCTGCGCAAACTACCTGACCTGCCGCGAGACAGCACGCTGCGTCGATTGGTCCTCGACCGGGCGCTCACCGGCGACCCGTGGCAGATCGGTTCGGGTTACCTGAGGCTGTAACCCGGACTTGCTGGCGCAGGACGTCACGCCAGATTTCGTAGCTACCACGCGTAGTCCTCCGGTGCCGGCCTGTGCCCGGGAAAGATCATGTCGAGTCGATCGAGAGTCTCCGTGTCGAGTTTGACATCCAGCGCTCGGATTGCTGCGTCCAATTGGCCCCGGGTGCGTGGCCCGATGATCGGAGCCGTGACGGCGGGCTGATGAAGTAACCAGGCCAGGCCGACTTCACCGGGTGCGTGACCAACTTCCGCGGCGAGGTTTTCGTACATCTCGATGGCGTCCCGATGCTTCACGAGTCTGCGGACAACCCCCTCGGTAAGGCGGCGTTTACCGTCGAGCTCGTGCCCAAGCACGCCAGAGAGAAGGCCACCCGCCAGCGGCGACCACGGCACGATTCCGAGGCCATTACTCTCAGCAGCCGGGATGACCTCCAGCTCGATGTCGCGCGAAAGTAGATTATAAATTGATTGTTCGCTGACGAGCCCAGTTAAGTTGCGCCGCCGAGCCTCGGCTTGAGCGGTAGCAATATGCCATCCGGCGAAATTGCTGCTACCCGCGTAGATTATCTTGCCCTGACTAACCGCCGTCTCCATGGCCTGCCAGATCTCATCCCACGGTGTGGCCCTGTCGACGTGGTGAAACTGGTACACGTCTACATAGTCCGTCTTCAGTCGCATCAGACTCGCGTCGAGAGCGCGGCGGATGTTGAGGGCCGAGAGTTTGGAATTGTTAGGCCAGTCCGCCATGTCGCTAAACACCTTGGTGGCCAAGACGGTGCGCTCACGACGTTGACCACCCTGCTCGAACCACCTGCCAATCACTGCTTCCGTAGCACCTGGCCCCAGACTGTCCCCGTACGAATTGGCTGTATCGAAATAATTGATCCCGTTTTCGTGGGCGGAATCCATGATGAAGTGGGAATCGGATTCCCCGGTCTGTTCACCAAAATTCATCGTGCCAAGGCACAGACGCGAAACCTTCAGGCCGGAGCGACCAAGCTGGGTGTATTCCATCGTCTCAGGATGTCGCAGTCGGACAGTTGTGTCCACTCCGAGCTCCTAATTGCCCTAGACCATTTATCATCACCAATCGATACTTCGGGCGCTTATGCAGGCAAATGGAAGCGAGCGCGCCATAGTTTCAGCAGTTCAGATACGTCCGATCCGAGTCTTGGGCATTAAAAGCCCATACATTCAGAGTTTTTTTGAGCTGACAGTTGAGTAATAGAGAAAAATAATGCTTGATCATGGCCGCGGTCTTTGGGCCTTGGCGCTCTAATCCTTGACTTAAAGGTATAGACCGGGGGAAGCTTGCGCGGTAGGCGCAATAGTGCGCTCAAGTCGGGGTTTTGAATTGACGAGAAGGAGTTCCGCCATGGCAGGATCATCGAAGTCGTATCGACGCTGGGGAGGCATGATTATCGCGGTTGCGGCAATTGCGAGTCCCTTGGTTCCTGTGTCTTCCGCAAGCGCAGCAGTGCCGACCAGTTGGGTCGACGAACAGGTCAATTTCATTCTCTCCGAGCAGCTCAGCAGCGGAGCGATTCTCAGCGTGGGCGGCGCGAAAATCACCCCATACTTTGCCAATATTGCTGCCCTCGGACTCATTAAGGCCGGTACGCCAGCCGCGCGCGCTGGAGCGCTGAAATGGATGCGATGGTATCTCAATCACCTCAACGCGGCCGCCACCAACGTGCCGGCCAACAGCGTGTTCGACTACAGCTACGACCCAGGAACCCAGACGGAGACACCGACCGGTGATTTCGACTCCGTCGACAGCTACGCCTCGACAACCCTGAACCTTGCCTACGCGGCCTACTCGAGCGGGGACCCCGCCCTGCAGAGCTTCGTCACTGCGAACATTCTGACCTACGAAGCGATAGCCAACATCTTGAACTTCGGAGCGCCAGTCGGAGTACGGATCCAAAGCGGTCCTGACGCTGGTCTGACGATCGCTAAACCGAGCTACGCCATTGCGTACACGATGGACAACGCCGAAGTCTATTCAGGCCTTGCCGAATTTGCGTTGCTCGAAAGCGCGCTGGGCCGCGGCTCGGAAGCCACATATTACGGCGGCTGGGCGTCTTCGACCAAAGACACCATTCTCGCAAAGCTGTGGAACCCCACGAATCAGAATTGGGACTGGGCTTACGGGAACATGAGCAATACCAACGTATTTTACGCGCAGGCAACCGCTCAGCTCTGGCCCACACTCTACGGCGTCGTTGCTCCCAACGATCCGAAAGCAATTTCTGCTTGGACCCAGTTCTCCGCCTCATATCCAGCATGGTTCAACGGTTCGATACCGGATGGGTACCCCTGGGTATCGGTCTCACGTGCAGCACAAATGATGGGCGAGACCGCCAATGCGGACAGCTACCTCACAAATGTGCACTCGCGTTATGCTCCGGGATTCACGTTACCGACAACCTGCGCTGTTGCTGTCTGCGGAAGGTGGTACGACAATGAAGCGGGCTGGTTCATCCTCGCTAGTGCCTCAAGTAACGCTAAAAGATCGGCAAATACGAAAAAAAGCCGCGAACCCATCGAGCATCCTAAAAAGCTAGCTCGCGTTGAATCGTGATTTTTTAGCAAAAGTACGATGTTCTAGACCGGTGAAATCTAAGTCCTTCGGGGCGGGAATGGATGCCAAACTTACGATGATGGTCCTCTAAAGGAAACGCCCTCGGCCGCCTTCGCTCCTGGCCGAGGGCGCTTTCTTTGCCCGGATATCGGGCCTGCGACCGACCATCTCAAGGCAGCATCAGGTGGCAATCGATAACCGACGAAGACTTGAAACGGCTCTCTCCGCTCAGCCACGAACACATTAACTTCCTAGGTCGATACCAATTCAGCATGCCCGAGCTACCACCTAATCAGCTCCGCCCACTGCGTGACCCCAACAGCCAAGACTGAACCACCGAGCCCTTAGCGGACGATTTCGTTCCATTACTACTCAGACCTCGTGTAGCAGCAGCCACGACAATGCGATGCTCAGCAGTGCCAGCAACACGAGCAGCAACTTCGTCACCCCGTGCGCGCTGGAAGCCTGCACCAGCACGAACGCGACGGAGAACAGCGCGACGATGCTGAGGATCAGCAGGAGAAGATCCGCTGCCGCCCGATTCGGTTCCTCGCGGCTGGAGTACGCCTTTGTCTGTTGGGCGTCTTGGCGACCGATGACGATCCACACCCAGGATGGGTACAGGGCTGCAGCAAAGCACCAACCAACAGTCGGGGCGTCGGCCCAGGCCCTACGTGTCAGGGTTGGGTCGGGCCAGAGCAGGCCCAAAGCCCTTCACCGCAGCGGTGTTTGGCCCTGCGCTGCCCGCACCAAATGTCGACGGCCGGTGCCGCTCTGGCAACTCGCGGCTCCGGTGCACGTAAGAGGCTTATGGGGTGTCGGATCTCGTCCTGCGTGGGGAAGTCATCGAAGCCGCGCTTCCGGACCGATCCATAGCGAGCCCGACTCCGAGCAGAAGCACCCCACTGACCAGGTGTAGAAAATGGTCCCCGGTGTTCAGGGCCAGGATGTTGAGGGTCGAGTCCACGATGAAGAACCCGACGATTCCGAGAAGCAGGTACACCGCGCCGACGAGCGTGTTCACAGCCTTCGCCGCAGACACGTTTGAGAGACCACCAATCAGAAGGACCGCGCCGATGAGCAGGTGAACAATGTTGTGCAGTGGGTTGAGCTCGAAGATTCCGAGGAGAAAACCACCCTTGATCGCGGCGAACCCGACGCCGGAAGTCGCGGCAAAGCCGATCAGACCGGTGAGGAGATACACGGCCCCGAATACTGTTGCAACCAACCTGTTGGGCGATTTAGTCATTGTGATATCTCCTTTAGATTCCACGGTTCACACGTGCGTTGATAACTGTTCGGAGTTCCCGCTTTCTCGAAGCAGTATCGAACTTTGACACTTTTCTGTGCAAACATCATTTCTCTCGAAGCGTAGCCCTGCTGAGGTTTCTCCGAAAGGTGCCGCGTTGACTCAGAAGAAACCTCCGCGTAGCTGGGTGCGTTGCCCCGGTTCAAAACCTCCGCTTCAGCTGTTAACGCCGACCCAAAACAGGGCCAATAGTGCCGTTTGAAAACAGGACCACTATGTGTGTTTCTACTATGCCGTATCGGGTGCCGGTTGGTGGCTCTTGAGCCGGTAGCTGGTGCCTTTGAGGCTGATGACGTCGGCGTGATGAACGATGCGGTCGATCATTGCGGAGGCGACGGTGGGGTCGCCGAACACCCCGCCCCAGAGCCCGAATGACAGGTTGCTCGTCATGATCAGCGACGCGTGTTCGTAGCGGGACGCGACGAGCTGGAAGAACAAGTTCGCAGCGTCCTGATCGAACGGGATGTAGCCGACCTCATCGCAGATCAGGACGCTGTAGCGGCGCAGCCGGGTCAGCTCCGCGGCGAGTTTCCCGCGGGAGTGTGCGTCGTGAAGGCGGGCGACCCAGCCTGGCGCGGTGTCGAAGAGGACCCGGTGGCCGTGTTTGGCGGCCTGAACGCCCAGTGCGACGGCGAGGTGGGTCTTCCCGGTGCCGGGTGGGCCGAGGAGGACCACGTTGTTCGCTTCGGTCACGAAGGTGCTCGTGCCCAGGTGCGCGATCAGATTCCGGTCGGCGGAGGGCTGGTGATCGAAGTTGAAGTCCTCCAGGGTCTTGTGCCCGGGGAACCGGGCGGCCTTGATCCGCAGGGCGGCGCCGGAGGCCTCGCGTTCGGAGACCTCGCGGGAGAGGACCGCGGCGAGGTATTCCTCGTGTGACCAGCCGGCGTCGCGGGCTTGGTCGCCCAGACGCCGGAACGCCTCCCCGATCCTCGGGGCGCGCAGTGCGCGGGCGTAGTACTCGATCTGAGATGCTGCGGTGCTCATGCGATCAGGCTCAGATCAGTCAGGCCGCGACCGGTGTCAACGCCGAACACGTCGTCGTAGGAGGAGAGGCTGGCCGTCTCCACGAACGCGACGTGAGCCTGGGGTCGTTGATGGCGGAGCAGTGTCTGGAACTGGCGCCGCAACACGGCCGCCTGGGCGACGTGGTCGGGGTCGGTGACGGTCAGTTGCCTGGCCCAGGCACGCTCGTGGGTGGTGACGGTGACACCGTTGTGAGTGACGTAGATGCGCTCAAGGTCAGCGGTCACGTCCACGAGCCGGCCGATCAGGCCCGGCGCGACGGAGTAGTCGTTCGAGTGCACCCGAACGTAGTAATCCCGGGGCAGCCGAACCGTGTTGCGAAACAACACGTCCGGAACCACGGGCGAGAGCGGGCGCATCGCTGCCCGGTCCTGGGCGATCAGGTCGCTCGGCCTGGCCCGCCGGGAGCGGGAGTGCCGCGCGTTCGCGATCGGCAGCCAGGCCGCCATCTGCTCGTTGAAGTCCTGCGGTGAGGCGAAGTCGCGGCCCGGCAGAAACGACGAGCGGAAGAACCGGTTGCGGCGCTCGACCATGCCCTTGGACTCCGGGTCCCTGGCCTTGAGGAGCTTGATCTCGGTGCCCAGCGTCCCAGCGAATGCCGCTGTGGGCTCGGTGAGTTTGCCGCGACCGATACCGGTCTCGTTGTCCCAGAGCAGCCGCTTCGGAACCGCCTGCGCGGCGTGCAACAGGGACCACATCCCGCCGAGCAGATCGGGTGTCGTCCGCGACGGCAACATCAGCGCCTGGAAGAACCCCGAGAACGTCGACGTCATCACCAGCACCGGCGGCATGCCCTCCTGCCCGTGTCCCAGCGGCAACGGCTTGTGCGGGAACCACAAGTCGCATTGGACCTGCTGGCCCGGCTCGTGGACGAGGCGGTCCGCGGGATCCGGCGGGACATACTCCGGCCGGACGCCGGCGACCTTGTCACGGAACACCGACGCGGACCCGAGCCAGCCGACCCGCTCGGCCAACGTCGACGCTGGCATCGTCGGCGTGACGGCCAACAACGCCCGAACCTGCAGCGCGAACGCGTCGAAACCCGACCCGACCGCGGCCCGCTGGTACTTCGGCAGCCGGTCTGTTCCCAGCGCCCGCTCCACCGTTCCCCGCGAGACGCCGACGAGCCGGCCGATCTCCCGCTTCGAATGCTCACCCGTCGAAAACAGTTGGCGTATCTTCGCCCAATCGTCCATATTAATCACCTTCCATACTGGTCGGTGGTCCTGTTTTCAATCGGCGTTAATGGTCCTGTTTTCGGTCGGCGTTAACATTCAGCGTGGGTTCTTAATTTTCCGACGGAACTGAACACCGGTGTCATCTGCTGTCGGTATTGAGGCCACTGGACGCCGACCCGCTCACCTCCGACACACATCACCTCACAGGTTCGCTTGGATGATCAGTGCGAAAACCGCTCACCCCTACGTGTCAAGGTTGAGACAAAGGTGCTGCTACCGACGCACCATATCGATCCGAACGTCGACGCCGAGCGTGCTTATATTCTCAACTCGCTGGGCATAACCCATTCATAGCGCTCCCGGACGGATTCGCTGATTTCCTCCCATGTGGTGACCATGCGCGCTATTGGCTGGGGGAAAGTCCGGCCTGGTGGCGGTAAAAGGTGGCTCGGCTCCATCCGACCAGCTGCGCTGCGGCGGTGGCACTTTTGCCGCCGGCTCGAGCTGCCTGCACAACTTGGAGCTTCTGTGCGATCAGCTCCGGGTCCGAGAGTGGTCGGCCGAAGATCGCGCCGGAAGTGCGAGCGGTCGCAATCCCAGCGTTGACCCGTTCGATGATGAGTTCGCGTTCGTACTCGGCCAGGGTGCTGAGCATATGCAGCAGAAGCCGGCCGCTGGTTGTTGAGGGATCGATCCCGTCTGAGATTGATTGAACCTGAATTCCGCGGGCACGAAAATCAGCAACAGTAGCGAGGACATCCAGAAGAGAGCGACCCAGCCGGTCGATGCGCCACACCACGATGGTGTCCTCTGCCCGCACGAACTGGAGCAGTTTCATCATGCCGGGACGGGTGCGAACGTCTTTGGAACCGGAGACCACGTCTGAGTAGATGTGCTCAGACAGGACGCCCGCTTTGAGTAACGCGTCGCGTTGGAGTTGGTCGTCTTGATGGACGGTGCTGATGCGGGTGTAACCAAGGAGTGCCATTCGATCAGTGTGCCTCAGAAAGTCCTAAACCGAACAGTAAGACACTCCGCTCTATGAGACGACTTACCGAGACGGCGAACTACTCCCTATATATAAGGAATGCCATTTGTAAAATTGGTCCAGCTTGAGTGTCTTGATAATCATTAGGTTTTCGAGACAGTGACTTGTTGCGTAAGACGCCCCGTCATCGGGCTTAATGTCGAAACACCTAAACGGGCACCCTCGGAAATTTTGATGTCCCGATGCCAGTAACGGCGGGGAATGCCCGTATGACGTCCGGCTTACGGGCCGGTTCGGGCTTGGTGTCGGGCAACTGTTCTATCGTTGTTGGCTTGGGATTCGAGTTCGCCGCCGTGCAGAAAGCGTGCGTAGCCTCCGTTGGTGCGCCCGATCTGTCGTCCTGATGTTTCTACATCGCATCGATCGGATGCGACGACGCGCGCGCCCGACGCCTTCACCTGGTCTACCAGGTTGTTGTCCTCGTGTTCCGGGATCGCGGGAAAGCCACTCGCGCGTATATAAGCACTGGCTCGGATGCCGAGATTCGCGCCGTGCGCATGGCCATTGGGCACACCGTGGCGGTGGTTGTGCCGCCAAGCTGCGAGCTGCTCTCGGCTCAAATCCGTGAAGGTCGGATGTACGGTGCCGATCATGAGGTCGAAACCGGAATGCGCGAGCTCAAGTTGTTCGAGGATCCAGTTCGATGGCACGACAGAGTCCGCATCAGTGTTCGCGATCCAGATTTGATCTGCGGAGTAATCGAGGGCGGCCAGAGCGTGGGCGACCCCGGCTCTCCGGGCCGCGCCGACATTTCGCAGGGCAACTTCAAGCACCTCAGTCGCGCCCGCGCTCCGTGCGATCGCGACAGTGTTGTCCTCGCAGCTGTCAGCGACAAGGACGACGCGTACTGGGAGGGCTGGGTGTGCTCGTTGGGCCGCGTCGATTGTTTCCTTTACTGATTCCAGGCATGCGCCGACAAGGTCTTGTTCGTTATTGGCTGGGATGACCACGGCGACGGCCATGATGCGTCTCACGCGAGCCCCGTTCGCTCAGCAACCGATCGATTATCGAGCGAGTACACATCCAAAAGGAAGTCCTTTTCCTCATGGCGGGAGAGTCGGGTGAGTGTGGCCTGACTGTCCATTAGGGCATGCACTTCGTCACCAGACAGCGGATAGTCGGTGACGGGATGCCGCCAATGACACAGCAGGACCGTTCCGCCCGGCGCGAGGGAGGTGACAATCGTGTCCAGAAGGGTGCTCAGCGTGGGTACGTCGAGGTAGTAGCCCACTTCGCTAAGTACGACGAGGTCGAACGGCCCGTCCGGGAACGACGTGGTTACATCCCTTCGTTCGATCGTCACATTCTCGGAAGTCGACCTCTCTCGGGCGCGATCCACCGCGGTCTGTGAAATGTCTACAGCGTGCAGGTGGTCGACCCGCTCGGCGAGGTCGACTGTGAGTAGTCCGAGCGAGCACCCGATCTCGAGCGCCGAGCCGTAACGCTCGTCGGGGAGCGCCGCGATGGTGATAGCACGCTTCCGCCGCTCATACCACCGTGAGGCGAATCCCCAGGGGTCATCGTGACGCTCATAAAGGTCGTCGAAATAGCTGGTTCTCAGAGTTTCTTGTTTGATGAGAAAAAGCTCGATCGGGTTGGTGAAATGTTCGAGGAAACTGGGAGTGAGGACCGCTTCGTCTCCAACTGCGTCGGAGATCGGAAGAATCTGGGATTTGAATACCTGGATCGCCGCAGCTTTCGCTTGAAAGGCTGTGGAGGAGAGCGCGACCGAGCGGAGCCGGGTCCACGGTATCTGCCCGTCGGAGGGGTGCGACCAATGCCAGAACCAAATCAGATATTCGGCGAACGGAAGCGCGAGCTGCTCAGTCAGCTCTGCACAGATTTCACCGACGACTCGGTGATCGCGGTGACCATCGCCGCTCCAGGGGGCGACGACAAGCGTCAATTCGGACGGGAGTTCGATGAGCATTTCCCTGAGCCAGGTAGTGATCTCCCCGCGGCTCTCCCGCGTGCCGCCATCGACGAATCCAAGCTGGATGACGCGGGCATCTGGCGCAAGCGCAGCCACCGCGGTGAGGACTTCCCCGGAGCGGATGCTGGCGAGCTCCTCTGTATTGCGCGTCGCCGATGTGGGGTGGGAGCCCGCGCCATCAGTCACCACTACGACGGTCACGTCGATGCCTAGCGTCGCACAGGTAGCGATAAGTCCACCGGTGCCGAGGGTCTCGTCATCCGGGTGAGCAGAGACGACGACCAGTTGTTTCACCTTCGTGAGGTCGAGAGCTGGTTGATCTGTTAGCCGTGAGTCACTTCGCCAGGTGGATGCGGCCGTGCCGACCGTGGCTGAATCGAATGTCACCACGGCGCGATCTGGCCGCTCAGAATCGATGAGCCAAGCGACAGCTGGTCCCGTTCGGCATGATGCTGCCGTACGTACAGCTCGAGGTCCGCGACACGTTTCGAATGTGTAGCGTCGAGAGCGAGAGGGCCCGGGCCAAGCGCGTGGCCGACTCGTTGGATGATCTCCTCAACGGCGCGGGCGACGGTCGCGCGGACACGCCTAGCAAGTAGACGACCGTTCGCTCCGAGCGACTCGCCCGCATCGACGACCGACGCGGCCTCGAGAAGAGCTCGACGAGCGCTTTCGAGAAGTTCATCAACTGCGCCAAGATGCATCACAACGAGCGTGCGATCTACCTCTGCGGCGGCGAACAGCGACCTGGCAAGTGCAACGGCCCCCCCGAACCAGCACGCGGCCACACCGATTCCGCCCCAGGAAAAACCCGGGCGTTCGAGATACCACCCCGCATCTCCGACCGGGCGCGCCACGACCGCGCCAAAACGCACCGGACCGCTTGGTACCTCGACGAGACCCCGCGCCTGCCAGGTGCCCGCCATCACCTGCACGCCGGGAGCGTGGAGGTCGACCGCGAAGAGCATCCGTCGTCCATCGTGGAGTGCTGCCGAAACCAATGCCGAATCCAGCGACGCAGCAAGCGAACACCACTGCTTATCGCCCTTCAGGGTCCAGCGGCCCGAGCCGTGCACCGCGATGGCCGGATGATCACCCCCTTCTGAAGCGAAAACACCCCAGGTGGCGTCACCGACATCCACGCTGTCCAGCCCCGCACTCCGCGCTTGATCGAGAATCGCTACCGCATCGAGATGCGGCTCGAGGGCACGCGCCGCGCCCAAATCAATTGACGCGGCCGTCGCCAGCGCCTCCCAGAGCTCCCGCGTTGAACCACCACCGGGAACTGCTTCCATCTCGCCCAGCTCGCGAGCGACTTTCAGCGCTTGCTCGACATCGGTCGGAGACGACTTCAGCACCGCAGCAGCCCAGACGGAGGGATGCGCGGATCGCTGATCGAGCAGCGAAACCGCGCGCTCAGTAGGTGCGCTAATCGTCACACTGATCAATCTAGGCGGCGGCAACCTCAGCGACTAGGGGTTGACCTGCGCGACCAGCGTAGGTTCAGCCCAGCCGTAATGTGGAGAACAATGCTGTTTCAGACATGTCCTGGGTGCGACGAAGACGCTCACGTTTTCATGTTGGCACGCGATTTCGCAATAAGCAAAGGACTTTCACCGCACGAGCATTCTGTCGCGGTGGGCCTTCCCCTTACTGACACCCCGCGAGTCGCTGCCATTTGGGCTGAGAACCGGCGCGGTTGCTCGCGGTTGCACGGGTAAATAGCGTGTGTGATCAATCGCGATTTAGCGCTTGGACATTCTCGATATGGTTACCTCATGCAACGTCCAGCTGGCGCCTCGTGGAGGAAGATCGACATTCATGCTCACTCGCCTTCGTCCTTCGATTTTGGCGCTGAGGAAGGGCACCGTTCGGAGTCGACGGTGACCGTCGACGAATGGCTGCAGGCCTACATGGACGCGGGAATCGATGGCCTAGTTTTGGCAGATCACAACACTGGAGAAGGAATCGAGATTGCAAGGAGCCGACTTCAAGCGTTGAGGGAAACACGAGATCCAAGCTTCCGTGAGCTTGTCATCTTCTCAGGCGTTGAATTGACGGTCAATGACGGTTATCACCTGCTTGCCATTTTCGACGTCGATACCCCTTCCTCACGAGTCGATCGCCTCCTCGCGCGCTGCAATTTTCAAGGAAGTCCCGGCAGCAGCGATGCCACCTCCACTTTGAACTTTGAGCAGGCGGTTGGTGAGATCGTGCGTGACGGTGGCTTGGCGGTGCCGGCCCACGTCGAGACTCGCGGGTACCTCCAGATTGATGAGCGCAGCCGGAGACCAATCGTCGAGAGCGGCCACGTTGTCGCGGCCGAGGCGACGACGCCGGCCGGACTGCTAAAGGTACGGGGACTCAAATGGGTGGCGCTTCTGGGATCAGATGCACACCATTTGACCGGTGACGGTGCACCCGATGGTCTCGAAGCGAAATTCCCCGGCAGCCATTACTCATGGATCAAGATGGAGCATCCCAATCTCAGCGGCCTTAGGGTGGCGATTTCTGACGGTGACGACTCGGTACGCCTCTCGTCGGAAAGCGGGGACAATCCAAATACGTTTTCGCACAGCGTCATTACGCGGGTAGTCGTCATTAAGGATTCGGCCAGATTCGAGCAGGTATTCAGTCCGTGGATGCCCGCAATCATCGGTGGTCGAGGTGTTGGCAAGTCGACGATATTGGAACTGGTCCGCCTCGCGCTCGGTCGATTCGAGGAGTTGCCTAGCCGCCTTCAAGAGGATCAGTCATACTTTTCACCGGCTCCGGGGCGGACGGACGAGTCTCGCTTCTGGGGCAACTCCACGGAGATAGAGGTGCATTTCTCAAAGTTAGGACGCAAGTACAAAATCGCTTGGCGGGGGAGCGTCCCGGGCGCATCCACAATTTCGGTACTGAGTGAGGGCGCATGGGCGACTGAACCGGGATCTGCTACCGAAAGGTTCCCGGTTGTTATGTACAGCCAAAAGCAAATTTACGAGACTGCACAGCGTCCGCAAAGCCTGCTGCGGATGTTGGACCAGCAGCCAGATGTTGACTATCCGAGCTGGAACGAGCGCTTCGCGCAGTCCTGTAACGAGTACCGCACTCGAAGGTCTGAGATTTCGATGCTCGACGGTGTTATCGAAACTGAAGCGCGACTTCGTGGCGAGCTCGCTGACGCTGACGCTGAATTAGCTCAACTCAACGTGATCATAAATTCACCACTCATCAGCGAACTCGATGGCTTGGTGAAACAGGAACAAGCAACGATTGTGCAAGAACGGGCAGCTGTCCGTTTGGAGGTCGCGATTTCGGAGGCGCTATCAGATTTCGATTCCCTGCAGCCGGAGGAACCGTTGACGGAAAACTGGGCGCCCGTCGTCGCCAGAGTTGCAGCTGTTGAAGCGAGTGTCGCGGAGTCAAGGACGGCCTTGGCTCGACTCGTCTCGTCGCGCGAGACGTGGATCTTAGAGTCGGCAACTACACCTTCACCAAGCTCGGTGCGGGTTGAAGAGATTCGAACAACGCTGAGGCCACCGGACTCGGATGGGGAAGCTACAGAGACCGCCGAAGATCCTGCATCGCGTCGCGAGGTGCTCGCTGAGCGAAAGACTGCACTCGAGCAGTCGCTCCGAGAAGTCGAATCCGCACGAACCCGACAGGTTTCAGAGGTCGCGTTGGCGAAAGCGCTCTTGCTAGAGATCCGAACACATCGGGGAAACCTGACTTGGTCACGAAAGGCTGCCCTCTCGAAGCTGGAAAGCTCTGAGATCAAACTCGATCTGTACGCACAGGCCGACGAGGACTCTCTCGAAAGCGATCTACGGGTTCTCAGTAACAAGCCGACCCTATTCGACGCGATATACGCCAAAGGTTCGGGACTTCGCTCGGGTCTCGTTCATCCACAGCACAACGACTACCTGGCGTCGATCGACAAGCTGAAGGCTGCCCTCAAAGACCTTCGGACCAACGGAGCGGACTCGAGCTTCATTGGTTGGTTGGGAACAATCGAAGGTCGGTTCTTTCCTCATTTGGCCGCACTGGATGCGCACAATCTCGAAACTGAAATTGATCTCTGGTTCCCACAAGATCGGCTTCAGGTGCGCTACCGTGAGGCGCCGGGGGGCCCCTTTCAAAGCATCGACCAAGCCTCGCCCGGGCAAAAGACTGCCGCACTGTTGGCCGTGATCTTGAAGATGAGTAGTGACCCACTCATCTTGGACCAGCCGGAAGATGATCTCGACAACAAGTTAATTTCTGAGCTCGTGGTGAGTGCGTTGAAACAATCTAAAGTTTCGAGACAAGTGATTGTTGTGACTCACAACGCAAATGTTGTCGTGAATGCTGACGCGGAGTTGGTTTGTGTCATGGAACACGGCGCCAATGTTCCTCATCCATCGGCCATCGGATCAATTCAGTCTGACCTCGTCAGGGAGGCGATTTGTTTGATTATGGAAGGCGGCGAACCTGCCTTTGTCGCGCGATATAAGAAGCTTGTTCGCGCGTAGCCTTCCTGGGACACACTGCGATCTCCACGACGCGCGGAAGCTCGCACGCTCCCACTTATCGGGTTAGTGAATCAAATCGACAGCAGACCCCCATCGCCCCATGCCCGCCTAGAAACTCTGCACTACTAATCTGTGGTATGCCCTTCGTAGAAAAGCGGGCCCAGGATCGTCAATCAGGAATGAGCGCGAATCACGTGGTTGAAAACCCTTTATTGACCTTCGCGCGAGTGTTTGCATCACGAACCGTCGGGCGAGCGGAAGCGGACGTTCACTCCGCGATCGCGTCTTTTCTCACAGTTGCAGATCTGGGGCTGTTGGTTGGGGCTGTCGCCAAGCTTGAGGATCCGACTGCGGACGGAACTCGGCGCCGAATCGACATTTCATATGGTCGGCTAATTATCGAAGTGAAGAAGGACTTGACCGTCAAGAATGCGGTTGAGAATGCTGAACCGCAACTCGCGGGTTACTTGCAGAACAAGATGGACACCACAGGAGATGTTTTCGCTGGCATCATCACCGATGGTGTCCTGTGGCGGCTCTACGCTCTGCACCGTGACGGACTTGCGTTTGTCACTGAATTCAAACTTGCGCGCGGGGACCATGACTCTGTCGACCGGTTGCAAACTTGGCTAGACGCAATACTGCTCACAGGCCCTAAGCTCACAGCCACAAAACCGCGGATCATTGAGCGGCTCGGCTCCGGCTCGCCACGATTTCTCTTTGACCGGGCGCGTCTGGAAAAGCTTTATGAAGAAAACCGGCACAGCCCGGAAGTTTCCCTGAAGAAAGAACTGTGGGCTCGGCTTTTGCGCACAGCGCTGGGAACAGCATTCACTGACGACGAGAAACTTTTCCTCGACCACACCATGCTTGTTATCGAAGCAGAAGTCATCGCTCATTTGGTGGTTGGGCTTGAACCAGCTTCGCTGAGCGCCAAAGCTGTGCTGGCCGGCGACCAATTTCATACAGCGGGAATTACCAATGTGGTCGAGGCCGACTTCTTCGACTGGCCCGCCGAAGTCGATGGTGGCCCCGAGCTTGTGATGGACATTGTTCGAGAGATTAGCCAGTTCGAATGGTCACACGTGCAGCACGACGTTCTCAAAGCACTTTATGAGGCGGTCATTACCCCCGAGGTCCGAAAAAATTTGGGGGAGTATTACACCGAGGACTGGTTGGCCCAACGGATAGTTGACCTACAGGTCGACGATCCGTTGAACCAACGTGTAGCCGACGTGGCCTGTGGGTCGGGGACGTTCGTGTTTCATGCCGTCCGTCGGTACCTTGAAGCCACCGCGGCGGCCGGCATCCGGAACGCAGATGCAATTGACCAACTCCAGGACCGAGTGTTTGGCATGGACATCCACCCCGTGTCGGTCGTACTCGCACGTGTCACATACCTGTTGGCGATCGGTGCGGACAGGCTCCGCGACCGGCGCCGGCTAACGGTGCCCATCTACTTAGGCGACTCAATCCAGTGGGGCCGAGGCTCACGCGCTTTCGACGGCGACGTGATCAGCATCCCCGTCGACGCTGAAGACCTCGCTACCGTGGACACGGAAGCCTACGAAGCTCTCTTCACGGACAGTCAAGTGCTACGGATCCCCGTCTCCGCTATCAGCGATCCGGCGACTCTCGATCTTCTTGTCAGTGAACTGGCCACCCTCGCGCAGACGTATACCGACACCAGCGAAAAATATCCGCTCCTAAGTGACACGCTGACGCGATACGAAGTGACTGACGCAGCAGACCGAACGATTCTGACCGAGACCTTCCACACGCTCTGCGACCTGAACGCTGCCGGCCGTGACCACATCTGGGGTTACTTCGTGCGCAACCAGATTCGCCCCATCTGGTTATCGCGGCCAGATCGCCAACTCGATCGCCTGATCGGCAACCCCCCTTGGTTGTCTTACCGTTTCATGTCCGAGAGCATGCAGGCCCAGTTCAAGCTCATGAGCGAATCCCGCAACCTATGGGAGGGTGGCAAAGTTGCCACCCATCAAGATCTTGTTGGGCTCTTCATCGCCCGCACGGTCGAACAGTTCCTTCGACCAGGTGGAACCTTCGCTTTCGTCACACCCTTCGCTGTCCTCTCTCGGATGCAATACGCAGGATTCCGCGCCGGTAAATGGCTGCATAACGGGACCGACCAAGTGACGGCCAAGTTCAGCGAATCATGGGACCTCTCGGCAATCCGACCGGCGCTTTTCCCTGTTCCGTCAGCCGTCGTATTCGGGGTCAAGACAAACAATGATGCGACAGCCCTTCCCTCGAGCGTCCTAGAGCTGGCCGGACGCCATGACGAGCTATTTGAAACGCGCGCCTCGATTCAGCAGCTGACTGGCGAGGATACTTACCTGTCGCCCTACGCCACAGCACCAATTCAGGGCGCGACGATCGTGCCGCGTGTTCTCTTCATGGTTAATGAAGAGGAAGCCGGCCCGTTAGGTCGGCCGGCTGGGACCACCGCTGTCGTAAGTGCACGGTCGACGCTCGAGAAGAAGCCATGGTCCGAGGTCGAGACTTTCACCACCACAATTGAGTCAGAATTCGTACACCCCATACTCCTCGGGTCATCGATCGTCCCTCACCGCATCGCATGGCCAGCCCAGACCGTGCTTCCGGTACGAGCCGGTCGCTTGTTGAATGCGACCGAGATCCGCAAGCACGAGCTGCTCCACCAGAGATGGTCATTGCTCGGGTCAATGTGGAGCGACCGGAAGAAACAAGGCGCTATATCTCTTCTCGAGCAGGTCGACTGGCAAGGGAAACTTCACCGGCAGTTCCCCGCCCCGCCAATACGAGTCCTCTATTCGAGTTCAGGGAACAGGATTGCTGCAACCATCTGCAGCGACACTTCCGCCATCGTGGACAACACCCTGTACTGGCTGCCCGTTTCCTCCCGAGCGGAGGGGCACTTCCTCTGTGCGATCCTGAATAGTGGCGTCGTTGCTGAACGGATCGGGAAGCTACAGTCGCGAGGTCTGTTCGGTGCTCGCCACATACATATGATTCCGTGGCGTCTTCCGATACCTCGATACGATCCCGACCACGAAACTCATGCACTACTCGCGTCGCTCGGGGATGAAGCAACAAAGTTGGCCGCGTCTGTAGACCTCACCGCGACAACACGATTCACAGAAGGACGCGCCGCAGTTCGAAAGGCTCTTTCTGCCAGCGGCACCGCACTCTCCATCGATGAGGCGGTGACGACGCTGTTCGAGGTGGCTGTCCCGGTAAACTGACGCGTTAAGGCCGGGAGCCCAACGGAGAAGTGTCCAGCTTTATTTTGAGGAGTTCGAATGATTCGCTTCACTGATTTTTTGCCAGTGGCCGAACCTGAGCTGACGAAGGTGAAGTTCAATATCCGCGCGGGTATCGGCGGCGCGGAAGCATGGGACCTCCTCTTAGGAAGCGACCTTGACGAGTGGCTCAATATGACTCGCCACCGCGAAGCGGGGAGCACAAACAACAACCTGGATAGAGCTGAGTACGTCCTCTCGTTTGCGCAGTACTACCCTTACGGTCCCCAATATTTCATCTTCGGTGGGTTCTTTCGGGTGGAGAAGTCGATCCCCGAGGTGGACCACGGTTACGGCTACGACCTCGAGCAGCTCGATCGATACTCCGAATACATCAAACGGTTAATCATCAAGTTGGAGCGACCCGTCGGACGCGATGTTTATCTTCGTTGGTACGAGTCATTGCAGGGAAGCAAACTCAATCCGGAAATTTACGAGCTGGCATCCGATGTGAAGCTCGGAACCTTCTCCGGCTTCCAGAACGTTCGACTCCGCCACCACGAACTCCAGCGCATCATTGCCAACGATGAGCCGAGCTGGAAAGACGCCCTTTCGAGCGTTAAGGGTGTCTACGTCATCACAGACCTCAGCGACGGTCGGCTATACGTCGGGTCCGCGTCCGGCGAGGCAAGCGGGCTCTGGCAGAGATGGGCGGGCTACGCTCACCTTCGCAACCTGACGGGTGGCAATAAGGAACTTGTTCGCCTTCGAGCCGAAAAAGGCGACGCACATATAATCGAGAACTTCCAATATTCCATCCTGGAAATCTTCGATCCGAAGACGAAGGCCGAAGTAATTCTTAAGCGCGAATCCTTCTGGAAGCTCGCTCTAGATTCCGGCAAGCACGGAATGAATCACAACTGACGACGAAACCAAAATCGGCCGGTTATCCCTGTGGGTGCTCGGCCAGCAGATTGCTGGCGGCAGCTCGACTTACGCGAAGTGGGTCCGGCTTAGATTTCCAAAGTGGGTCCCAGTAACGCTGCCATCGTCCGTGGGGCGACGTGAGAGGCTTCCCTCATGGCTGATACGAAGCAGACGAAGACGATCGGTGAGCACGCCGTCGCCGCGGAGCTTGCGCGGCATGGGTGGGCACCGGCGTTGACGAGAGATGGCCTGGAACGAACTGACATCCTGGCAGTCGAGCTGTCTGGAAACCGGACCATGGTGGAGGTGCAAGTGAAGGCCGCTCGCGGCCGTGGGCACCGATTGTCTTGGCCCCTTGGAGAGAAGTCTCAGCAGCCAGCCCTCCACCCTCGAGAGTGGTTCGTGATGGTGGCAATCGACGAGCTAGTGACAGAGCCACTGCGCTTCTTCATCGTGCCGAGGGACCACGTCGCGGCCGCGGCATGGATCGAACACATGAACTGGCTAACCGAACCCGGGATAGCCCCCGGTGTAAGAAATGTCGGGCCTGAGCGATCCCGTGTGACGCTACCGACTTTCGCCCGCTACGAGAACGCCTGGTCGACACTCGGTGAACCTACCGACCAGGTTCCGATCTTGTTGCCGCCAAAGTTCCATGACTACGCCGAAGACGCCGCGCGGGTTGGGCTGCGACCTAATCACCCATGGAGCAAAGCCCTGCCGAGCTGGTAATAGCTCCACGTCGCTAGTGTTCTGCTAACCGGCGAGAGCTCGAGATCTTCTGTAGAACGTCGCTCGCGACATTCCGAGATCACGGGCAACCTGAGCGGCTGGGTCGCCGCCTTCGACGAGGCGGATGGCGCTGCGGATCTGGCTGTCGGTGACGCGTTGTGGGCGTCCGCCGAGATCCTTCCCGGCGTCGCGGCGCTTGCTGACGGAGTCGATGATCCGCTCGCGCTTGATATCGTGCTCCATCTGCGCGAGAGCCGCCATGATCGTGAAGAGCATCGATCCCATCGGGGTCGAGGTGTCCACGTCGCCACCGCCGAGGTTCAACGCGCGAAGGCCCGCGCCACGGTCGCGGAGCCCTTGAGCGAAGTCGAGCATGTTCTGCGTTGATCGGCCGAGCCTGTCCAGAGTTGTGATGACGAGGGTGTCTCCTGCTTCGAGCGCGGTGAGGGCGCGATCGAACTGCGGGCGGGAGGCACGAGCGCCTGAGACGCCCTGGTCGATGTAGAGATCATCGCGCCGGACGCCGGCGGCGAGCAGATCGGTTTCTTGCCGATCCGTCGATTGCGGCCCGGTCGATAGGCGCGCGTAACCGATCAGTTTCGTCACAACGCTCCAGGTGTCTCGTAACTAGCAGTGAGTACTGAAGGCGAATTCAGGTGGTGAGTGCAACGCCCTGAGTTCTAGTGGGTGTTGTCGATGGGTAGACCGTGGTCGCCGTTGAGTGTTCGGTTGGCGTTCTGGAAGGGAATGGATGAGGGGCTGCCAACGTCGGCCGCGGCGCGAGCCGCGGGGGTGTCGCGGGCGACCGCGTATCGGTGGCTCGGCGAAGATCGGCAAGTGCTGCCATCACCTTTTCAGAATTTCGCTGTCACTCGTCCCGGGTCTTTGTCGTTGCGGGAGCGGGAGGAGATCGGTTTCCAACTCGCCCGCGGCCAAGGCGTGCGGCAGATCGCGGTGGTGCTGGGCCGGGCGCCGTCGACGATCAGCCGCGAGGTGGCAAGGAACCGCGTCTATGACCGGTATGTCCCCTCGTTCGCGCAGGAGCAGACGTGGGCGCGAGCCCGCCGGCCGAGAGCCCGGAAGTTGGACGGGTTAGCGTTACGGGGACAGGTCATATCAATGCTCACCGAACGGTTCAGCCCCGAACAGGTCGCGGGCCGGTTGCGGCTCGAACATCCGGAGAATGTGGAGATGCAGGTGTCCCACGAGACGATCTACCAGGCCCTTTACGTGCAAGGCCGCGGCTCATTGCGCCTGGAAATCGCGACCGCTCTGCGATCTGGGCGTGCGCGGCGCCGCCCACAGAAACCGGACGGCCCACGTCCGGGACGGCTCAAGGGCATGGTCATGATCTCCGACCGGCCGCCCGAGATCGAAGACCGCGCTGTTCCCGGGCATTGGGAGGGAGATTTGATCATCGGCTCGACGTCGACCAAGTCGGCGATCGGGACCCTGGTCGAGCGGACAAGCGGTTTCGTGATGCTGCTGCATCTACCCGGGGATCACACCGCAGCCACTGTCTCCGCCGCGATGATCGAGGCGATGATCGAGGCGATGAACACTCTCCCGGAGCAGCTGCGCCAGTCGGTGACCTGGGACCAGGGACGAGAGATGGCCAAGCATCAACAGATCACGATGGCGACGGGGATGCCGATCTACTTCTGCGATCCGCACTCGCCCTGGCAACGGGGCAGCAACGAGAATACGAACGGGCTGCTGGAGTGGTCCCCGAAAGTTGGACACCTAATTTAGGGTTCCATCTTCAGGGAGTAGTCAGATGTACTTGAAAAGCACGTTGAGTCATTCCGACGCCGTTTCGGCGGTCGAAATGTTTGAGCAGGGGTTCACTGCGAAGTCGGTGGCCATGTCTCTTGACCTTGCCCGGTCTCCGGTCCAAATGTTGTATCAGCGATGGCAGCTACGAGGTTCGGGGGCATTGGTGACGAGAGGCCGAAAACAGTACGATTTCGAGATCAAGCTCGAAATTGTGCGCCGCCATGTCAGGGGTGAGTCCGGGAGGGCTCTGGCAGAGGAGTATGGCCTTCCGTCGCCCAATACCGTGGCGACCTGGACGGGCATCTATCGGCGTGACGGGGAAGATGGGCTCCTCCCGAAGCGGCGAGGCAGACCGCCAACCGATCATAGGGATTCCCCTCCGAAGTCCGAGATCGAGACGCTGCGGGTCGAGAACGAACGGCTTCGCGCTGAGGTCGCCTATTTGGGAAAATTGCGGGCCTTGAGGTCACAGGAACGACGCTGAAAGTTCAAGCTGTCGATGATCTCAAGGCGCACTACCCGTTACCTCTGTTGCCGCAGCTCGCGGACCTTCCCCGGTCGACGTTCTACGACCACCGGCGCAGGCTTAACCGCAGCGACACTCGGGCCGGTATCAAGGAAGCTATCCGTGGCGCATTCGAGGCGGCCAAGAGTGCCTACGGGCACCGGCGCGTCCGTGCTGTTCTGCTCCGACAGGGGTGGACGGTGTCTAAAAAGACGGTGCTCAAACTGATGCGCGAGCTTGGGTTGCAGTGCCCGGTGCGGCGGCGTAAACGGTACAACTCGTTCCGAGGCGAGGTCGGGGAGGCAGCCGACAACGTGTTGAACCGCCAGTTCGCCGCAGAATCCAGACACACAAAGTGGGTCACGGACGTGACCGAGTTCAACATCGGCGCTACCAAGGTCTACCTTTCGCCGGTCCTGGATCTCCACGACAATCGGATCATCTCTGCCACGGCGGGGCCCTCTCCGAGCGTGAAGATGGTCACCGACGGCCTCCGCACGGCAATAGACGCTCTCGGCCCCGGCGAGAAACCCCTCGTCCACTCCGACCAGGGATTCCAGTATCGCCACACCCTCTGGCGAGACACATTGCGCGGCGCCGGGCTCACCCAGTCGATGTCTCGCAAGGGCACGTGCCTGGATAACGCCGTCATGGAGGGATTCTTCAGTCATCTCAAGGAGGAATGGTTCCGCATCCAGAAACCCGAAACTCTCGACGAATTTCACGAAGGTCTCACTGACTACCTCCGATGGTGGAACACCACCCGAATTCAACAGCGGCTCGGCTACCTCAGCCCCGACGAGTACCGCGCCCAAACAACCGCCACCACATAGAGTTCCATTACCGAGTCCAACTTTCGGGGACCACTCCACTGCTGCGGCAGTACTTCCCGAAGGGCACCAACCTCTCCTTCCACGGGCCCGGGATCCTGGACAATGTTGCCGCGGAACTGAACGCCAGGCCACGCAAGCGCCACGGCTACCGCACTCCCGCAGAAGTCCTCGCCGAGCTACTCTCGAACCCAACAAATCAAAATGGTGTTGCGACCACCGCCTGAATTCGCCAAGCATCAAGTCCTGTGTGCGTTACGAAAGCTATAGGGGTTCGCTGCGATTTGTCGTCCAAAGCGAATCGGCTCCAGCACGTCTTACAACGTAAACTGCGGCCGCCGCCGCGCTGGACCCGAGATGGGTTAGGTCGGGGATGGTTGCGTCCTTTAACGTGGTGTATCGGATCCGGGCGAGCGTGTCGTCAGAGATGGCGACGGTCACCGCGTGATCCTTCGAGAAGAACCTTCTAAACCCATCTCGAAAGGAACTACGACGATGACCGTCGCACCCAGTATCGACCCTGCCCGCTTCATTGACGACCACCTCGAGCAGGCGTCCCCGGACTTGCTTCGGGACATGCTCACCACCTTCATCAATACCCTGCTGTCGGCGGATGCTGACGCGGTCTGCGGTGCCGCTTACGGCACCGTGTCGGACGATCGAATCAACCGGCGCAATGGTTACCGGCACCGTGACTTCGACACCCGCACGGGAACGATCGATGTCCAGATTCCGAAGTTGCGGCAGGGCACCTACTTCCCCGATTGGCTACTGGAGCGCCGCCGCCGCGCGGAACGGGCCCTGACCACGGTTGTGGCGACCTGCTACCTACTTGGCGTCTCGACCCGTCGGATGGAGAAACTGGTCGACTCCCTCGGGATCACCTCGTTGTCGAAATCACAGGTATCCGTGATGGCGAAAGAGCTCGACGAGCATGTCGCAGACTTCCGCACCAGGCCCCTGGACGCTGGCCCCTACACGTTCGTCGCCTGCGACGCCCTGACGATGAAAGTGCGCGAAGGAGGCCGAGTCGTGAACGTGTCAGTCATGGTCGCCACCGGCGTGAACAGTGACGGGCATCGCGAGATCCTGGGGCTGCAAGTCGCTTCCACCGAGGACGGGGCCGGCTGGTTAGCGTTCTTCCGCGACCTCACCGCGAGAGGACTCACCGGGGTGATGCTCGTCACCTCCGACGCCCACGCGGGACTTGTCGCAGCAACAGCAGCGACCTTGCCCGGAGCGTCCTGGCAACGATGCCGAACCCACTACGCCGCGAACCTGATGAGCACCGTCCCGAAGTCCTCCTGGCCCTGGGTGAAAACACTGCTGCACTCCGTCTATGACCAACCCGACGCGGACTCAGTCCACGCCCAATTCGACCGAGTCCTCGACGCTCTGGAACACAAACTGCCGAAAGCGTTCGCCCACCTCGACGCCGCCCGTGCCGACATCCTCGCGTTCACCGTGTTCCCGAAAGAGCTCTGGCGACAGATCTGGTCCAACAACCCCAACGAGCGCTTGAACCGCGAGATCCGACGCCGCACCGACGTCGTCGGGATATTCCCCAACCGTGACGCGATCATCCGCCTCGTTGGCGCTGTCCTCGCCGAGCAACACGACGAATGGGCGGAATCCCGCCGCTACCTCGGCCTCGACGCCCTCCAGAAATCACAGACCGCCGGCACCACCAACACCACCGAGGAGGCCACCCCAGACCTCGCCCTCACCGCCTGACCCACCGAAGGATCACACCGATTCAGATACACCACGCAAAAGGACTTGACCCACAGGACATCGACTATCTGCCCACATTTTGCCCACACTCGTGGGCAAACGAGCCAGATCAAGCATGGTCCCAATCACCCAAGAACCCCTTGTTTCCAGGAGTTTTGATCGATTTCAGTATGCTGTCAGGAGTTGCAGTGGGGTTCGAGTCCCTGTGGGGGCACCGGGTGGTTGGTGCTGCTGTCTCCCTGGCTCTGGGCGGTCCACATCCCGTCCAATACGGCCCACATCCGGACGATGTGACTTACGCTGGCGAACAACATGATGGGAACCGGTGGATCAGATGACCGACACTAGCCAAGGCCTCTCGCGGGTCATGCGCATCCTCAGCGCGATCATCCTCATTGCGGCTGGGGGTATTCATCTGCTTCTCGTCTTCGACGGCACCGGGGGAGTGCTCGGAGTGCTCTTCGTACTCAACGGAATCGCCGGGATCGTGCTCGGGGTCGGGATGCTCGCCCTCCGCAATGGACTGCTGCTGCTCACATCGGTTCTCGGGCTGCTATTTATCGCCGCGAGTTTTTTCGCACTCCTGCTCGCTCTGACCGTCGGGTTATTCGGTATTGCCGCGATCTGGAGCCTCTTCCTGGTGCCGCAGACCTTTGTGATCGAGGGCATCGGCATCATTGTGCTCGCCGTCACCGTTGCCCTCGTGGTGCGCGACCGCCGCGCGGCGTGACTCCGCCACTCGCTGTGCGACCAACCACAGGGCATCTCGACCGAACGACTCGATCAGAAGCGCAAGCGCAATAGCAACGCATACCGCGTTGACGACGGGCAGTACCGCGGTGATGGCGATGGACAGCGCTATGCCTTGCACCGCAGTGACGACCTTGCGCCAGTATCGGAATGGCAGTCGTCGACGCAGCCAGGGGAAAATCCATCCGGCGGCCACGAATGCGTACCTCATGAGCCCAATGGACAGCACCCAGATTCCCAGGGTCTGCGAGACGTAGGCGCTCAGCACGAGCAGAAGGAAGGCATCGACCTCCATATCGAACCGCGCACCGAGTTCGCTCGCGGATCCCGTGCGCCGGGCGACCCAGCCATCCACCGCGTCGAGCAGCAGGGTAGGCACGACCAGAGCGAGCACGATCCAGACTGGCACTGGCGCGAAGAACGATAAAACGACAATCCCGGTGATGACCCCCACCAGAGTAGACCGCGCCGCAGTAACCACATTGGCTTGCCCGAATCGGGTGCCCGGTCGTTTTCTCAGTGCACGCACGAGCAGGATGTTTGACGCTACGAGGTAGCTGAGCGCCGCAAGCAGGCTCACGAAAATTGCGCCGCCCACGGCTGTCACGGTCGATGCGAATTGAATCTGAGCCATCCCTCTCAGGAGTCTATGAGGGGACACTTGTTAACTGAGAAGGCCTTATTCAGAAACCGGCGTTCATGAAAGCGAGGAAAAATGCTCGAAGCAATCGCCTTCTGGATCGAAAAACCGGGGGTGGGAGCACTTCGCCTCGAGCACCTTCCGCCGATAAACGAGGGCGATGTGCTGGTGAACACTCTCTTCACCGGCGTGAGTCGCGGTACCGAGGCATCTGTCTTCGGCGGGCACGTGCCGGACAGCGAACGCGAACGTATGCGCGCCCCGTTCCAGGCGGGCGACTTCCCTGGGCCGGTCAAGTACGGCTACCTCAATATTGGGGTGGTGGACACTGGTCCCGACTCTCTCGTGGGATCTACGGTCTTCACGCTCTATCCCCACCAGTCTGCGTTTGTTGTGCCAGCCACCGCGGTCACGCCAGTGCCTCACGACATCCCGCCGCGGCGTGCGGTTCTTGCCGGTGCCGTCGAAACGGCTATCAACGTGCTCTGGGATGCCGCCCCGATGCTCGGCGACCGAATCTCAGTCGTTGGTGCGGGGATGATCGGATGCTGCGTGGCACGCCTCGCACGCGGCATCCCGGGTGTCTCCGTCACGCTCGTCGACGTTGACCCGGCACGGAAAGTGGTCGCCGACCAGCTCGGCGTGAGCTTCTCAGACGCGGCACATGCACCGGCGGACCGGGACATCGTGATCAACACGAGCGGCTCCGGCTCCGGGCTGCAGCTCGCTCTCGAGACGGTGGTGACCGACGGCACGGTGATCGAGGCGAGCTGGTACGGGGATCGCCAGGCAACGCTGATGCTCGGTGCAGACTTCCACTCGCGACGATTGACGATTCGATCCAGTCAGGTCGGAGCTGTCGCGCCGTCGCGACGAGGATCCCGCACCACTCACGACCGGCTCCTGCTTGCTCTCGAACTCCTGCGCGACCCCGCCTTCGATGCGCTGCTCACGGGCGAATCCTCATGGCGTGCTCTGCCCGAGGTGATGGCGAGCCTCGCCGACGGATCGCGGACTGACCTGTGCCACACGATCGACTGGAGAGACGCCGCATGACATTCACGGTAACCGTTCGAGACCACATGATGATCGCCCACAGCTTTGCCGGTGAATCCTTTGGGCCCGCACAGCGGCTCCACGGAGCCACGTTCATCGTCGATGCCACCTTCGGCGCAGCAGCCCTCGATGCGTCAGGTGTCGTGATCGACATCGGTCGAGCGGCCGAAATCCTCGGCGAGATCACCGGATCGCTCACCTATCGCAACCTTGACGACGAGCCCGACTTGCAGGGCAGCAACACGACCACCGAAGTGCTCTGCCAAGTGATCGCTGACCGGCTCGCCGAACGGGTGCACGACGGAACTCTGGGGGCCGGCCAGCAGCTGCAATCACTCCTCGTCACGCTGCATGAATCCCATATCGCGTGGGCGAGCTATTCGAGATCACTGTGAGTGAAGCAGCCACCGTCAGTGAAGCAGCCACCGCGGTTCATTTCGTCGTCCCCGACGCGATCGACGATCCGCAGAGGGTGAGCGGTGGCAACACCTATGACCGGCATGTGCGCGACGGACTTCGCAGCGCCGGCTGGGACGTGCGGATGGTTCCGATCGTGGAGGGCGGGCTACTCGCGGCGCAGGTGCTGGCAGAGCTGCCCGATGGTGCCCTGGTCTTCATCGATGGACTCATCGCCGTGCGCGAATCAGTCGCCCTCGCAGTGCAGTCGCCGAGGCTGCGGATGATCGTTCTCGCGCACATGGTCGAATCAGCCGCTCTGACGTGGGCAGATCGTGTCATTGCGACGAGTGAGTGGACTCGCTCCGAGCTCATTTCGCGCATCCTCGTGCGCCCTGAAGATATTGTCACCGCCCATCCGGGGACCGATCCGGCGACGATGACGGAGGTGTCACCGGCCGGTGGCCGACTGCTGTGCGTCGGAGTCGTCGCACCGCACAAAGGTCAAGACGTTCTCATTGCTTCGCTGACGCACCTCACGGGGGTGAGCGACTGGACCTGCACATTCGTGGGATCCGTCACGACAGCACCGGATTTTGTGGCCGACCTGAGGCGCACCGTGCGAGATGCGCAATTGGCGACGAGAGTGAATTTCGCTGGCACGCTCGAGGGCGCGGCGCTGGATGCGGCATACGGGCGCGCGGACCTCGTCGTTGTGCCGTCGCGCTCGGAGAGTTTCGGCATGGTCATCGCCGAGGCGTTGGCGCGGGGCATCCCGGTGATTGCGTCCCGCGTTGGTGGCATACCCGAGGCAGTGTCGAGCAGCGGTGCGGCAATGTTGGTTGCCGCAGACGATGCCGAAGCGCTGGAAGCCGCATTGCGCGAATGGTGGGTGAGTGAAGCGGTTCGAACCGAACTTACCGCTGCCGCGGTGGAGGCCAGAGCCACTGTCAGATCATGGCGTTCGACCGTGTCGAGAATCGAATCGGTGCTCCATGAGGTGTCGCATAGCAGAGACGTGTCGCAAAGCGCAGACGTGTCGCACAGCAGAACGGCGGTGTGGGCATGAGTGAAATCCTCGAGACCAGTGGTGACTGGCTCGACCTGCGTGAGCCGGAAGACGCGGTGGCCCGATCGCTGGACCTCGCCCGTGCCGCCGCCGCACTGCTCACCGAAGGCCCGGTCGTAGTGCATGACCTCGGCAGCGGAACCGGTTCGATGATGCGGTGGCTCGCACCTCTTCTTCCGGGACCGCAGAGCTGGTTTCTGCACGATTGGAGCTCGCTTCTGACCGGGCAGGCCATCACACAGGCGCGTCCATCCGACCGTGACAACGCCGAAATCTCCGTCTTCGGCCGCACCGGGAATCTCGTCGACCTGAGCGCGGAAGACCTGGCCGGGGCATCTCTCGTTACCGCATCGGCACTTCTCGATGTGCTCACGTCGCCGGAGATCCACACCATCGTCGGCGCGTGCATCGCAGCCAGGGCTCCCGCGCTGTTCTTGCTCAGTGTGACCGGTGGCGTGCACTTCGACCCGGCAGACGAGCGTGACGCGGCGTTCGAGAGCGCCTTCAACGCGCATCAATTGCGTGACGCGAATGGACGACGCCAGCTGGGCCGGTACGGCGCACCGATTGCCAGCGGACTCTTCGCCGAGGCCGGCTGGCAGGTGTGCAAGACCACCACCCAGTGGCGGCTCGACCACCACCAGTCCGGGCTGCTGGGCGAATGGTTCTGCGGGTGGGTCGATGCTGCCGTGGAACAGGACCCCCAGTTGCGCACCGAAGCCGACCGCTACCGCCGAGATCGCTTGGCCCAGATCGAACTGGGAGAACAGGGCGAACTGGGGGGACTGAGCGTTCTCGTCGATCATGTGGATGTTCTGGCCTGGCCGAGTCCATGACGCCCGCAGAACCCTCACGCCTGCGCGCGGCACTGCGATCGCGCTGGCTTCGCGTGACCATTCGATTGGTCGTCGGCCTTGCAGCGCTGCTCACAGTGATTGCGTATGTGGGAACCGGGCCGCTGCTCACGGGCATCCTCAGCATCGATGCAGGCACAATCGCTGCGGCCCTTGCGCTTTCCGCAGTCGCCACAGCTGCCGCAGCATGGCGCTGGTGCGTCATCGCCACTCGGCTCGGGCTCGACCTCTCCTGGGCAACCGCGTTTGGCCGGTACTACCAGTCCCAATTTCTGAACACGGTCATCCCGGGTGGGATCGTGGGGGATGTGCACCGCGCGGTCGGGCACGGCCAGAGCGCCGGGAACATCACGCAGAGTGCTCGCGCGGTCGTGATCGAGCGCACCGCCGGCCAACTTGTGCAGATATCCCTCTCGCTGATAATTTTCCTCTTTGTCGGTGCACAGTTCGTCGGGTTACTCCTCGCGGGTGTCGCGGTCGTGCTCGGCATCATCGTGGTCACACTTGCGGTAGCAGTACTGCCCTACCCGCGCGGGAGAGCCGCCGTGATGCGGGAAGTGCGAGAGCTGCATGCGGGTCTCGGATCGACACGCGCACTGGCCCAGGTCTCTGTCGCGTCGGTCATCGTGATCTCCTGCCATGTGGCGACCTTTGCCATTGCGACGGCGGCCATTGGAGTGACCGTGTCTGGCAGCCAACTGCTCGTGCTCGCACTGCTGGTTCTGCTCGGAGCATCGATTCCATTCAGCATCGGCGGATGGGGCCCCCGCGAGGGGATTGCCGGCTGGTCTTTCGCCGTGGCCGGGCTCGGCGCTTCGGCCGGGGTCGCGGCATCCGCACTGTTTGGAGTTTTGACCATCATCGCCGTCGCACCCGGTGCAGTCATGACGCTGGTCTCGGTGATCCGGAGGCGCGCCTCTGACCGCTTGGAGGCGAGGCCGGTGCTCGTCACACCAGACCTGGAGACGTCACCGTGAGCGAGCTGCCTTACGTCACTCTGAGTAGTGCAACTTCTCTCGACGGATATCTCGATACGGCGGATCCCCCGCGCCTTACGCTGTCCAATAAAGAGGACAGCGACCGGGTCGACGGTGTGCGCGCGCACAGTGATGCGATTCTGGTTGGCGCACGCACCGTGCGGCGGGATAACCCGCGCTTACTGGTGCGGAGCCCCGCGCACCGGACGCGGCGAGAGGCCGCGGGGCTGCCACACTCGCCGTGGAAAGTGACGGTGACCACCACAGGCGATCTTGATCCGCGCGCGGCATTTTTCACGACCGGCGAGATACCGAAACTCGTGTATTGCCCAACCTCGGCAGCGGCACGCATCCGTCAGAACCTCGGTGACTCAGCGCTGGTTGTCGGCCTCGGCGCCGAAGTCGAGATGCGCGAGCTCGTCGCTGACCTGGCGGATCGTGGCATTCGCGAGCTGATGGTCGAGGGAGGGGCGACCGTGCACACCCAGTTCTTGGCTGCGAATCTTGCCGATGAACTTCATTTGGTTGTGGCGCCACTGTTCGTTGGCGACTCCCGGGCCCCGCGTTTCGTCGGTGATGCCGCGTTCCCGTGGGCTGGCGACCGTCGTGCCACTCTCGCCGACGTGCGGCAGATCGGGGATGTTGTGCTGATGCGGTACGCGCTTTCGACCCGATTCGCGGCCCATGATGCCGCACACACGCCGTGGCACAGTGGGCCGCCGGTGGGAATTGGAATACCGTGACCGCATTTTTTACCCGGGGCCCGCGCACCGACCGTCTGCGAGCGGTGCGAGCATCGATGCGAACTCCGGTGCGTGTCGCGAGCTCCGCTGTGATCGTTTTGCTCGGCGTAAACGCTCCAGGTGTCATCAGTTCCGGATCCGCGCTCGCGCTGCTGCGGGTGCCACTGGAAGCGATTCTCGCGCTGGTGATTCTCGCAGTGTTGCCCTGGACTCCCGTCCGTCGGATCGTTGCAAGCCTCGCTGCTCTGGTCTTCATCGCCACCATCCTCGGTGCCGCACTCGATCGTGGGTTCGTTTTGGCCGTGGGTCAACCGTTCAACGTGGTCACCGGTTGGCCGGATTTGGCCAGTGCGTATGGCGTAATGAGCGACTCGACCGGAGCCGCGGTTGCGCCCGTGATCGTTGGGCTCCTCGGGATCGCCGCTGCTGTCGTCGCTCTCGTCCTCACTCGAGCGCTGCTCCAGCTTGCTGCGGTCATCCGTCAGCGAGCGCGCATAACCCGCATCGGGGCAAGCGCCGTCGCGGCGGCCTGGATCGTGCTGGCGCTGGTCGGCGTCCAGATCGTGCCAGGGCAACCGGTCGCTGCGGCAGATACCGTGCGCATGACCGTGACGAAGGCCGATCAGGTGACGACCGCGGTGGCAGAGCAGGCGGCATTTGAGCGCGCGGCTGCAACGGATGCTTTCGCGGACGTGCCAGCATCCGATCTTCTTGGCGGGCTGAAGGGCAAAGACGTGATCGTCGCGTTCGTCGAAAGCTACGGCCAGGTCGCCGTGCAAAACACGGCGTTCTCGAAGGGTGTCAACGACGTGCTCGTGAAGGGAACCGCGGATCTGGCCGCGCACGGCTACTCACAACGCAGTGCCTTTCTCACCTCATCCACGTTCGGGGGAATCAGCTGGCTCGCGCATTCCACCCTCCAAACCGGTCTCTGGATCGACTCGCAACACAAGTACGACCAGGTGACCTCGGGGAACAGACTCACCCTGAGCTCGGCGTTCAAGAAAGCGGGCTGGCGCACGGTGAGCGTCGTCCCCTCGAACGATCGACCTTGGCCAGTCGGCAAATCTTTTTATCACTATGACGCCGAGATCAACTCAACGAACATGGGATACCGGGGCCCGAGATTCAGCTACGCGCGGGTTCCGGACCAATTCACGTTGGCCCACGTGCAGAAAACCGAACTTGCTCAACCACACCGACCGCTGATGGCGGAGATCGACTTCGTGTCATCGCACACACCGTGGACCCCCCTGCCCAATGAGGTGCCCTGGGACTCGATTGGGGACGGCGCGATCTATGACCCGCAGCCCGCGCAGGGGCTGGCACCGAGCGAGGTGTGGCAGAGCGCACAGCGCGTGCAGCAGCTCTACGGCCGATCCATTGAGTATTCGATGAGCACCCTGTTTTCTTTCCTCACGACGTACGACAACCCCAATCTGGTTCTGGTTGTGCTCGGCGACCACCAGCCAGCTGCGGTGGTCAGCGGGGCGGACGCCAACCACGTCGTGCCCATCAGCGTCATCTCCAAAGATCCTGCGGTCATCGATCGGATTTCGTCGTGGGCGTGGGATCCCGGGATGCTTCCCTCGCCGAACGCGCCGCTGTGGCGGATGGATGAATTCCGCGATCGTTTTCTCACGGCTTTCCAGCGGTAGCAGGCCCCCAAACATTCACCTGTCCCTCAGCCCCCGGACACCCGATTGCGGATCGGTAAAAAGCCGAGGGTGAGAAAGTCTTCGCATGAGGATCGCGATAGTCGCTGAGACCTACCTTCCCCTCGTCAATGGAGTCACGCATTCGCTGCAGCGCGTACTCGAGCATCTCGTCCGTCGGGGCGACGAAGTGCTGGTTATCGCCCCGTCGGCAGTCGGGGCAAACGACCTCGACACCGGTGACGGCGTGCGGGTCGTGCGCCTGCCATCCGTCTCTGTCGCCGGATATTCCGATATCCGGCTCGCCGTCGGTGGAGTCTCGCGAGTGCGTCGCCTCCTCGCTGACTTCGCACCGGATGTCGTTCACCTCGCGTCTCCGTTCGAGCTCGGGCGCCGAGCAATGCGGGCCGCCGATCAACTGGACATACCGACCGTGGCGGTCTATCAAACGGATGTGCCCGGGTACCTCGGAAAGTACGGTCTTGCGTTTCTCGAAGCGTGGGCCTGGCAGCGGGTCATCGCAATCCACCAGTGCGCAACCCGCACTCTCGCACCATCTCTTTCTGCCGCGCGGCAGCTGGAACTCCACGGCATCCCGAGAGTCGAACTGTGGGGCCGCGGAGTCGATACGACGCGCTTTCACCCGGGCAAGCGAAGCGCCGCATTCCGTGCTGAGGTGGCGCCGAACGGAGAACTGCTGATCGGCTATGTCGGCCGCCTCGCCGTCGAGAAGCAGGTGGAAGATCTCGCCGCGCTCGCCGGAATCGGCGATACCCGGCTGGTGATCGTCGGTGACGGACCCGAGCGCGAGACGCTCGAAGCCCTGCTGCCGGAGGCATACTTCACCGGACTCCTGGGTGGCGAAGAGCTCGCGATCGCGCTCGCCACCGTCGATCTCTTGGTGCACCCCGGTGAATTGGAGACTTTTTGCCAAACGATCCAGGAGGCGATGGCATCCGGAGTGCCGGTGGTCGCGACTGCGCGGGGCGGACCGGTTGATCTCGTCGACTCCTCGCGCACCGGATGGTTGCACACCCCTGGCGATCTCGGGCAACTTCGGCGACACGTCATGGATCTGATCGGGGATGACGCGAAACGGGCGGCATTCGGTGAGGCCGCCTTCGAGAGCGTGCAGGGGCGCACCTGGCCCGTAGTCTGCGAGTTGCTCATCCACCACTTCGAGTGCGCGATCACCCAGCACGCGCTGCTTCTGCGGCGGTGACGAGGACCGCCGCAACACCGGGCGCGAGCTGGGGTATTGTGGCCACCGGATGACACCTCGTCGGCTCGTGCTGGAGTGGAAGGAGAGCGCCGGTGACTGAGTTCGCGGATCTGATCTTTACGATCGCGCGGTCACCGTGGGCACTTGTCGCACTCGTGGGATTGCTTGTCGTCGACGGATTCTTCCCCCTTGTTCCGGGAGAAACGATGGTGGTCACTCTCGCGGCCCTCGGCGCGTCCGGCCACGGGCCTGAGCCCGTCATTGTGCTGCTGGTGGCGATCGCCGCGACGATGGTCGGAGACGGAATCGCCTTTCTGATCGGTCGTTCGGTTCATCCGACGCGGTGGGTCTGGATGCGCGGAACGAGGGCGCAGCGCGGTCTGGAATGGGCATCCGCCCGCATCGAGCACAATCCCGGTGTCATCCTCGTCGGCGCGAAGTTTCTGCCTTTCGTTCGCGTGGCGGTGACGATGACAGCGGGGGCGAGTGCCCTCCCCGTGAAGAGGTACCTCGTCTACTCATTCTTCGCCGCGACCCTGTACACCGGATACCACGTTGCCGTCGCGATACTGGCGGGAGGGCTGTTCGCCGCCAATCCGTTTCTCGCCCTGGCGGCGTCCATCGCGTTCGGGGTGCTGTCCGGGGCAGTGATCGGTGGTGTCCACCGGCTGGTGACCCTGCGGAGGGCGCGAACGTCCAGATGAACGCAAACGGGCAAGTGACGCGTGTCCTAGGCTGGTAAACGGTCTCGAGAGCGAGCGTCGCGACCCAGGCCAGCCCTGTCTGGAGCGGCCTGCGACCGCCCAGGGATACCCACATGTACAGAACCATCTACGCGTCCGCCCTCCAGCGATCTGATGCCGGAAGCGACGTCACGCTCGCCGGCTGGGTGGCCCGGATCCGCAATCACGGTGGGGTGGTGTTCATCGATCTGCGCGACTCATCCGGCATCGCCCAGGTTACTTTTCGCGACGCCCAGGTGGCCACAGCCGATAGTCTGCGGGTCGAGTCGTGCGTGAAGATCACCGGCGTCGTGCGCGAGCGTCCCGAGGGCAACGTGAACGAGGCAATCGCCTCGGGTGAGGTAGAGATCGAAGCCACCGTGCTCACCGTGCTCGCGGCAAGTGATGTGCTGCCGTTCCAACTTGACGATGAACCGGGCGAGGAGACTCGCCTGGCCTACCGCTATCTCGACCTGCGTCGGGAGTCGGCCGCGTATCCGCTCAAGCTGCGCTCCAAGGTGTCTGCCGCGGTGCGCAACGTGCTCGTCGACCGCGATTTCGTGGAGGTGGAGACTCCCACCCTGACCCACTCCACCCCGGAGGGGGCTCGCGACTTTCTCGTGCCGGCCCGCCTCAAGCCCGGCGCGTTCTATGCCCTTCCGCAAAGCCCGCAGCTATTCAAGCAACTGCTGATGGTCGGTGGCTTCGAGCGCTACTTCCAGATCGCCCGCTGCTACCGTGACGAGGATTTTCGTGCCGACCGCCAGCCCGAATTCACCCAGCTCGATGTGGAGATGAGCTTCGTCGAACAGGATGATGTCATCGCGCTCGCCGAGGAGCTGCTCTCGGCGATGTGGAGCACGATCGGGGTCACGCTGACCACTCCCATCGCTCGGATGACCTACGCCGAGGCGATGCGGCGCTACGGATCCGATAAGCCAGACCTTCGATTCGCACTGGAGCTTGTCGAGTGCACCGACTACTTTGCCGGCACCGACTTCGGCGTATTCTGTGCGCCATATGTGGGCGCAGTGGTCATGCCCGGCGGTGCGGACCAGCCCCGACGCACCCTCGACGCCTGGCAGGAGTGGGCGAAGCAGCGCGGCGCGAAGGGTCTCGCCTACGTGCTTGTCGGCGAAGATGGCGAGTTGCGTGGCCCGGTGGGCAAAAACCTCTCGGATGCGGAGCGGGACGGCCTCGCCGCCCACACCGGGGCGAAACCGGGCGACTGCATCTTCTTCGCGGCGGGAGCGGTCAAGTCATCCCGCGGACTGCTCGGTGCTCTTCGTGGTGAGATCGCTGCACGCCTCGACCTGATCGATACGACAGCCTGGGCCTTCACCTGGATCGTCGATGCCCCACTGTTCGAGCCGGCCGGTGAGGCCGTTGCCAGTGGTGATGTCGCGGTCGGCGCTGGTGCGTGGACGGCGGTACACCATGCTTTCACCTCACCGAAGGACGAGTTTCTCGACAGCTTCGACACCCATCCGGAATCCGCGCTGTCCTGGGCCTACGACATCGTCTGCAACGGCAACGAGATCGGCGGCGGCAGCATCCGCATCAACACTCGTGAGCTGCAGGAACGTGTCTTCGCGGTCATGGGGATCTCGCCGGAAGAGGCACAGGAGAAGTTCGGATTTCTGCTGCAGGCCTTTGCGTTCGGAGCGCCTCCGCACGGCGGTTTCGCCATGGGCTTCGACCGCGTCGTGGCGTTGCTTGCTGGCACGGAATCGATCCGCGACGTGATCGCCTTCCCCAAGTCGGGCGGCGGCAACGATCCGCTCACCGGCGCGCCAGCCGAGCTCGAGCCTTCCCAGCAGACTGAGCTGTACCGCACGCTCGGCGTGCGCGCCGTAGCGAGGGGCTGAGGGCGTGAACGGGGTAGTTGGCGTCAACTGGGCTGGCAACACCGTATTCGGTGCGGCGGAGCTGCGCACTCCCGAAACAGTGGAACAGCTGCAGGAGCTGGTGAGTGCGCGCCCGCGGATCCGCGCCCTCGGAACGCGCCACTCGTTCAACGATCTCGCTGATAGCTCCGGCACTCTCGTGTCGCTGGTCGATCGCGCCCCGGAGCCGCGTCTCGATACCGAGCGGATGACCGTTTCGGTGGCCGCCGGCACCCGGTACGGGGTGCTTGCCAGCTGGCTGCACGCGCGGGGATACGCCCTGCACAACATGGGATCCCTCCCGCACATCTCGGTTGCCGGTGCGATCGCGACCGGCACCCATGGCTCCGGAAATGCCCTCGGAACCCTGTCGACCGCGGTGGCCGGGCTGCAGCTGGTCTCCGGTCAGGGGGAGCTGCTCGAGATCGACCGCACCCATCCCGAGTTCACCGGAATGGTTGTCTCACTCGGAGCGCTCGGCATCGTCACGCGCGTGACGCTCGACATCCAGCCGACGTTCGACGTGCGCCAGGATGTCTACGAAGGCCTGCCCTGGGATATCGCGCTCACCGAGTTCGAGGCCATCACATCGAGTGCGTATAGCGTGAGCCTGTTCACCGACTGGCTCGGCGACACCATTCAGGGCGCATGGTTCAAGACCCGGCTGGCAGCAGGTGAAACTGGATCGATGCCGCCGAGCATGTTCGGTGCGACGGCGGCGACCACAGAGACATCGCTGGTGGAGGGCGAGGACAACACCACGGTACAGGGCGGCATCCCCGGCCCGTGGTCGGAACGCCTGCCGCACTTTCGGCTCGATTCGACGCCGAGTAACGGGGATGAGCTGCAGACCGAGTACTTCGTGGATCGCCGCCAGGCCCCCGACGCGTTGGCTGCTGTTCGTGCGCTCGGCGCGTCCATTGCTCCGCACCTGCTGATTACCGAACTGCGCACAATGGCGGCGGATGAGCTGTGGCTCAGTCCCGCGACGGGACGCCCGAGCCTCACCATCCACTTCACCTGGAAGAACGAGCCCGCAGCGGTCGCCAGGCTCGTGCCACAGATTCAGGCTGCTCTGGAACCGTTTAGCGCTCGTCCGCACTGGGGCAAGGTGAACACGATGACCGCGGCGGAGATCGCGCCGCTCTACCCGAGGCTTCCCGAGTTCGCAGCGCTGTGCGAGCGGATGGATCCGCAGCATCGGTTCCGTAACAGCTATCTCGAGCGGGTGCTTGGGCTGGCCGACTGATGTGCGCTCCCACCGTGCCACAGCCGAGCGGGCCTGGCGTGCTGGTGATTGGGGAGTCACTCATGGATATCGTGCACTCGCCGACCGGCACCGACGAGCATGCGGGCGGATCGCCGATGAACGTCGCCGTCGGTCTCGCGCGTCTCGGCTGTCCGGTGCAGCTGCTCACCCGGATCGGAACGGACGCTCGCGGCGCCGTCATCGCCGACTACCTGGCGTCGGTCGGTGTGCCCCTCGTCCCCGGCTCGATCGTGGCGGGCCGCACCTCCACCGCCCGTGCCACCGTCGATAGCGACGGATCGGCGAGCTACGAGTTTCTGATCGACTGGTCACTCGATACGGTCGCGGAGCTGCCCGAGAGTTCGATCATGCACGCGGGTTCGATCATGCAGACGGGTTCGATCGTGCACACGGGTTCGATCGCCGCGTTTTTGGAGCCGGGGGCATCCCAGCTCGAGACCATGCTGCGCGCTGCCGTTGGGCGTCACGCGATCGTCACCTTCGACCCCAACATCCGCCCCTCGATCATCGGCTCGAAAGCGCTCTCCCTGGCTGTGGTGGAGCGATTGGCTGCTCTGGCAACGGTGGTGAAGGTGAGTGATGAAGACGCGGCCTGGCTGTTCGGGGAGCTCACTGCCGACAGGGTGGCCGACCGACTGCTCGCGCTCGGGGCGACCCTGGCGATCGTCACACTCGGGGCATCTGGGGCACTGTTGGCAACCGCGCGGCACCGGGTGCGGCTGCCGGGCCGCACGGTTGCCGTCGCTGACACGATTGGTGCCGGTGATTCTTTTATGAGTGCGGTTGTGCAGAAACTCTTCACACTGCTGCTGTCGCGAACGGATGCTGCAGCCCTCACCGACGGCAGTGCGCTCGACGAGTCTGTGCTGCGCGACATCGGGGAATTCGCCGTCTCCTGCGCGGCAATCACCGTCTCGCGTATCGGATCGAATCCGCCAACACTGGCCGAAGCGCTCGCGTAGACCCCGTGTTAGCCAGCACCCGTGTTAGCCAGCACCAGTGTTAGCGGCGACTGGATCGACGAAGCGCAGCCAGCCCCAGACCGCCACGCTGAGCGCCGCGAAGGCGCCGGCAGTGAGTACGGCACCGATGATCGGGAACGCCGTCCCTGCGCGGCCGAGGATCACCGCAGAGGCGAGGAGTGCCACCACCAAGACTGTTGCAAGCCAGGCCGGTCGGGACCACTCGAATACTGCTCGTCCAGGAAGTGTGGCGATGGGCAGAACAAGGACCACCACCGAGCCGAGTCCCGCAAGCGCAATCGTGGTGAGGGACTCGGTGGCAAGGAGCGGCCAGAAGCCCTCGGGCGACACGAACAGTGCGTGAAGCAGCCACGCGACTGACGCAAGGGCGGTCACCGCAGAGATCTCCACCAGACTGACGATCGCCCGCGCGCGAACCCCGACGGTCTCAGCGAAACTGACCCCGATCAGTACTCCGGCGATGACGGGAGGCTGGATGCCGCTGACGCGTGACAGCACCGCCGCGAGGAGTACGGCGAGCAGCAACATTGGCACGAACCGCAGTCGACCGCTCACCCCCTGCGCGGTGGACCCCAGCCGGGTGGCGATCGCAACGCCAACGACATTGAGCACGGCGAGGCCGACTACCACGGCAATGGCAAGTCTCAGATAGCGCACCTGGTTGTCTACTCCGCCCGCGATCAGGATGAGCCCGGCCGCGGCGGCGAGCGGAATGGCTCCCGCGAGCCAGGGATTCACCGGTGTCGACGTGGCCGCCGCCGCCGAGGCCGTGATGCGCGAACGGTTACGACCGGTGAACTGGATCGAGGGGATCCGAAAGTGTCCGTCAAGAGCACCGGTGAGCAGCCGGAGCGGGAGGGCTACGAGCACGACGAAGGCCAGGGCGAGGAGAGGCACCAGCAGCATATTGCCGGCCGTTGCACTGCTCGAGAGGGTGGGGAGCATGGCGCCGAACGCCGTGGGGGTGCCCCAGTTGTCCCCCGAACCGCCGGGGGGAGCTGCCGGTGAGAAATTATACGGACCTAGCCCCGCGCTCGGCGGCCCGCTCGGTTGCTCTGACGGGGGCGACGCGGATGGGTCTGATGAGGATGGGGGCGATGCGGACGGGTCTGATGAGGGTGGGTCTGATGAGGATGGGGGTGACGCGGATGGGCCTGACGAGTTCGGCGGGGAGGAGGATGACCCGTTTTTGACCCCGAAGTAGACCGTGATCGGCTGGCTCGGCGCACTGTAGTTGCCCGCTGCATCGCGCTGGATCACTCGCAGGGTGTGGGCGCCCGGTGTCACCCTTTCCAGCGCACAGCTGAACGCCCCGTCGACGATCCTGGACTGGCAGGCGGGAGCGTTGTCGAGGTACAGGTCTGCCACTCCGACGAACCGGGAGGGCGCGGTCTCTCCGGTTCCCGTGATGGTCACCGTGGCACTCGTCACCCGGCTGCCTGCCGCAGGCGAGGTGATGACGGCTCTGGCCGGGGCATCCCGGTCGACCACGAGCGTTACTGACCCGGAGAGCGACGACGACGCTCCTCCGCCGAGATCGGCGCGCGACTGTTGCACCCGCACGACGTAGTCTCCGGAGGGCACCGTGAGCGGGCAGGACCAGAAGCCCGTGTCGGTGGCTGTCGAGGAGCATCCGATCGTTCCGTCGTCGAAGACCGGGGTCACCGTGCTGCCGGCGAAACCGTAGCCGGAGACGATTCCCGTCGTATGGAAGCCTTCCGCGCCATCCATGGTGGGGGCACCGAGCACGTCGATCGTGGCAGAACGGGGGTCGGATGCCACGCCGTCGCGGGTCTGCACCGCGGTAAGGGTGATCGCGCCACCGTTAGCCAGCGCGGCGATGCAGCTGAAGTCGGTATCGCTTGATGCGGGGATCGTGCAGAGCGGGGTACTCCCGGTGGACTGGCGGGTGACCACCACGCTGCTTCCCGCGTCTTTGGTGCCGGTGAGTTGCACAGCGTTGGTGGGGGAGAACGTGGGCGCATCGAAGCTGAAGTTCGCGCCCGGCGCAATTTCAGCCGCACCTATCAGCACAACGGACTGGACTGCGAAGCCGGTGATCGCGAGTGTCACCAGGAGGCTGCGCCGCCACTGTTCTCGCCGCCACTCTTTTGGATGCGACTGTTTTTGCGATGCAGGTGGTCGACGGCGTGCGCTCGCTCCGCGATCGCGAAACAAACGCGGGGAAACGTTCGAGAGGGAGGGCTGCACTGTGACTCCATTCAGCACGGCATCGTCACCGGTGTCAAATATGTGTGCGTTGTAATGATGTGCGTTGTAATGAACTGTGCACCAGAACAGACTTGATGTGCCCTCAGCTGACGTGCTTGGCTAGCTGACGTGCTTGGCTAGCTGACGTGCCTGGCTAGCTGACGTGCCTGGCTAGCTGACGTGCCTGGCTAGCTGACGTGCCTGGCTAGCTGACGTGTACGGCGGGCCGGCGCTTCGAGTCTCGCTCCGACTCACGCAGGATCTCGCGGGTCACCGGTGCGATGTCGCCCACCCCAGTGACGAGGAATTTGAACATGTTGGAGATCGGGTTGCCTGAGCTCCACTCGAAGTAGATCGTCGGCACGATCGATGTCTCGTCACGGATCTGCAGCAGCACCGCGGCAATCGTGTTGGGGATGGTGCCACTGTTCACCTCGAGCACCCGATAGCCGTGCTTATCGATGCCGCGCACGATCAGGTCCTCCTCGAAGTCGGAGGAGTCAGACGGGTGCACTTCGAGGAAGATGGTCTTCGACCGCTGCGGAATGTGGCTGAAGCGACGCTCGTCTGAGTTCTTATTCTTATATTCCGACTTGCTCCCGTCATCCGGCTCGTTCGCGATGATGCGGATGTGGCCACTGGCAGCGTCCGCGGTCAGGAACTCGAGGGCCGCAGCATCCAGCACGACCGACGTAGCCCGCAGCTGCAGCGCCCGCTGAATGCGGGAGACGACGGAGATGACGAGAATCGCGATGATGAAGAGTGCGGCGATGCGGATGCCGTCCGGGCGCTCTCGGATGTTCTGGAAGGTCGTGTAGACGAACACGAGGGCGATGATGGCGAACCCGATGGTGCGTTTGCGCTGCTTCTTCGCCCGGGCGGACAGCGTGACCGCGACGGATGCCGAGGTGATCAGCACGAGCACTCCGGTTGCGTAGGCTCCGGCCTGGGCGTCGACGTTAGCCTGGAAGACCACCGTGATGAGGAACGCGATGGCGGTGAAGACGAGCACGAGGGGACGCACGGCCCTCGCCCAGTTCGGCGCCATTCCATACTTGGGCAGGTAGCGCGGCACGAGGTTGAGCAGTCCGGCCATTGCGGACGCCCCGGCAAACCACAGGATGCAAATGGTCGAGATGTCGTAGACCGTGCCGAAGATCGGCCCGAGATACTCGTGAGCGAGGTAGGCGAGGGCACGGCCATTGGCTGGTCCACCGGATTGGAATGCTGCCTGTGGAATGAGAATCGTCGTGACCAGGCTCGACGAGATGAGGAAGGCGCTCATGATGATCGCGGCATTGGTGAGCAGGCGGTGTGCACCGCGGATGCGTCCGGCCGGGTTCGCGTCGGTGTCACCCGGGTCCCCCTTTATTTGGGGCATCACGGCGACGCCGGTCTCGAAGCCGGAGAGGCCAAGCGCGAGCTTCGGGAAGACGATGAGTGCGATCCCGATGATCATCAGGGGATTGCCATGCTGCGTATTCACCGCGCTCCACCAGTCGGTCACGGCAATCGGGTGGGTGAAGATCTGGCCCATCGACACCAGGATGACGACGAGGTTGAGCGCCAGGTAGACGGCGACGAGCACGACTGCGATGCCGATTGCTTCTTTGAACCCGCGGAGGAAGACTCCCCCGAGCAGGGCGACGAGTACGAGTGTGATCGCCACTTGGTGACCCTGAAACCATGCGGGTGCGAAGGGGTTCTCGATTGCGTGAGCTGTAGCATCCGCTGCGGAGAGGGTGATTGTGATCATGAAGTCGGTGGCAGCAAATCCGAGCAAAACCAGCACGAACAGCTTGCCGGCCCACCATGGCAGCAGTCTCTCGAGCATCGCGATCGAGCCGGAGCCGCGGAAGCTCTCGCGGGCCACCCGGCGGTAGACCGGCAGAGCACCGAACAGGGTGAGGGCCACGAGCACGAGGGTGGCGAAGGGGGAGAGCAACCCCGCAGCGACAGCGGCGATGGCTGGCTGGTATCCCAGCGTAGAAAAGTAGTCGACACCGGTGAGGCACATCACCCGCCACCAGGAGTGGGTATTCTCCACGACGGCCGCGTGCGGACCCTGGAACAGCCCGGTTCGGTCTGCGAGCCCGTGCAACATCCACCGGCGGAACGATCCGGATCTTCGCAGTGCTGCAGGCGTGAGAGCCATTGGTGCCATTCTTTCGACAGGTGAAGTCTTGTGGGGGTCGTGTCTCGGTGGATAAGAATAACGGTCGGATGCTGAGTAGCGAATGCACCCGTCTTCCTGAATCGCGGCAGCGACTGTGCTGGAGGGATAACTGTGCTGACGAGATAACTGTGCTGCCTCAGTATTGGCTCGGAGTGTGCATCGAACCGTCAGCGCAGGAATCCGCCGCGGCTATAGTTATCGCGTCATGCGGTTCGCCGCCTCGCAACACCCACTGTGTGAAAGATCGGTCATGGAAATCCTTATCGTCCTCGGCGTCATTGTCGTACTCGTCGCCATCATCGGGATTTATCTGCTGACGACCTACAACGGTCTCGTGCGCCTCAATGTGCGGGTCGATGAGGCATGGAGCGACATCACCGTCCAGCTCAAGCGACGAGCCGACCTGCTTCCGAACCTCATCGAGACTGTCAAGGGGTATGCCGCCCACGAGTCCGGAGTCTTCGAGGCCGTAACCCGGGCGCGCGCGGAGTCGATCAACGCGTCGTCACCGGCAGACGCCGCGGTCGCCGAGAACCACATCCAGAGTGCGCTGAAGAGCATTTTCGCCGTAGCGGAGGCCTACCCTCAACTCCAGGCCAGTCAGAACTACCTGCAGTTGCAGGGCGAGCTCGTCGACACCGAGGATAAAATCCAGGCCTCGCGCCGCTTCTACAACGGTGGCGTTCGCGAGCTCAACACCAATATCAAGACCTTCCCGAACACGCTGTTCGTGCGCGGCCTCGGATTCACCGAACGCGACTTCTTCGAGGTAGCAGACTCTGCCGCGATCGCGGAACCGCCCCGCGTGCAGTTCTAGCTGAAGCCTTATGTATCGCGCGATAGCGAAAAACAAACGCAACACTGTCTTCATCATCCTGCTGTTTCTGCTGATCATCGGCGGTCTGGGTGCACTCGCGGCCTACGTCTACAACAGCCCCTCGGTCGCGATCACCGTGGTCGTGATCGCGGTGGGTTACGCCACGATTCAGTATTTCGCCGCGTCCCGACTGGCAATCTCCATCTCTGGCGGCCAGCAGATCCAGAAGGCCGATAACCCGCGGCTATATCGCATCGTGGAAAACCTGTCGATAACCAACGGATTGCCGATGCCCAGGGTCTACATCATCAGTGACCCGGCACCGAATGCATTCGCGACCGGGCGCGACCCTCAGCACGCCTATGTCGCCGCGACCACCGGCCTGCTTGACCTCATGGATGACTCGGAGCTCGAAGGCGTGATGGCCCACGAGATGGGCCATGTGCAGAACTACGACACGCGGGTGTCGATGATCGTTTTCGGGCTTGTCGTGGCAATCGGCTTCATCGCCGACCTGTTCCTGCGCTTCGCCTTCTTCGGTGGCGGGCGTGGCAACGACCGTAACGGCGGTGGCGGAGGTAACCCCATCGTCATCGTGTTCGGCATTGCCGCGATGATCGTCGCGCCACTGGTCGCCGCGGGCGTGCAAGCCGCAATCTCACGCCAGCGCGAGTACCTCGCCGATGCCACCAGCGCGATGACGACCAGAAACCCGGACGCTCTGGCTAGCGCGCTCGAGAAGCTCGGCCAGTACGGCCGCCCCATGCAGAAACAGAACTCGTCGATGGCCCACCTGTGGATCTCCGACCCGACCAGGCCGGGCTTCCTTTCTCGCCTCTTCAGCACCCACCCGCCGATCGAAGACCGGGTCGCCCGCCTGCATAAGATCGGCGGTGAGTTCTAGCGGCTCTACACCGTGCTGTTCTGCACTGCGCTGTTCTGTACTGACACGCCGAGTTCGGCGGCGACAGCGGCTGCGAGGTCCCCGCGCCCCATCACCTCCACACGCTCGAGCCCCTGCCAGGCGGCGGTCTCGCGCAGCAGGATGGCGAGGCGCGCTGCTGTCTCGGCCGGGGCATCCGTCTGAGTCCATGCCGACTGCACCCGGAGGATTCGATTCTGGCGGTCGTTCTTGAGGTCGACCCGACCGTCCAGCTGATCATCGATCAGCAGCGGCAGCGTGTAATACCCAAACACTCTTTTGTGCGCTGGCGTGTAGATCTCGATTCGATAGTGAAAGCCGAACATGCGCTCGGCGCGGTTACGTTCCCACACCACCTGATCAAAGGGGGAGAGCAGCGCCGTCGCCCCGATGCGGCGCGGGAAACGGGCGTCACGATGCAGGTAGGCCGGGCGATTCCAACCCTGCACCGTCACCGGCAGCAGCTCCCCGGCATCCACCAGTTCGTGCACCGCGGCCCGGGCAGGTTCGATCCCGATCCGGTAGTAGTCAGCAAAATCGCTGAGGGTGCCGATACCGTGGGCGCGCGCCGACAACAGCAGCAACTCGCGGATGGCGTCGGACCGTGTCACCTTGCGCTCGGATACTGCCGGGGGGAGGTCCGTGGATGCGAGCGCATACCGGCGCTCGAACCGTGAGCGACCGGCCGACACTGCCTCGCCGAAACGGAAGAGCCACTCGAGCCCGGTCTTGACCTCCGACCACCCCCACCAGCCGCCGGCCCCCTTACCGGAATCGTGCTCGATCTCACTCGCGGCGACAGCACCGCGGTCGACCAGCTCGGCACGCAACCAGTTGAGCATCGGGCCATTCTCGGCCACCCAGCTGCCGGGTGTTGAGTATCGCGCGCAGTTATCGTCCATGCGCCAGCGGAATAGTGGCCAGGCATCTACCGGGATGATTGCGGCCTCGTGGGCCCAGTATTCGACGTAGTTGCCTCGGCGGTCGAAAACCAGCCGGTCGAACACAGACTTGTCGTAGGCGCCGAGCCGAGCGAACAGCGGAAGGTAGTGACTTCGCTCGAACACGTTCACCGAGTCGAGTTGCACGAGACCGAGGCGGTCGAGAACTCCACTGATTTGCCTGCTGCCCACTGCGGTGGGAGCAGGTCGCCCGAATCCCTGTGCAGCGAGAGCAGTGCGCCGAGCCTGGGCTGCAGACAGCGTGTGCGCGGTCCTGGTGTGCGCGGTCTTCGTGTGCGCTGTCATCCCTTGACCCTATGGAGACCAACCGACTTCCCCACGGCCACGGTGGGGTGCCGTATGGTCATCGTTAGTTAGTCTCCCGTTCACCGACGGGACTAATGGCGGACAGCGCTGTTGCATAGCCTCACCGGAGGTCGTGACGGTACCCACTGTCTGCTCACAGCGCAGGCGGCCACGCGGCCAAACGGAGGAAAATTGTTCAATAAGCGCATCATTGTGACAGTTGCGGCTCTCGCGGCGATCACCATTTCACTCAGCGCATGCTCGAGTACGCCCACTCCAGCGGCATCCGGTGCTGTCGACGCGAAGACCGCAACCAGCGTGTCCGCCTTCGGCGGTATGGCGGGGCTCGTGAAGGCAGCGAACGCGGAAGGTGCGCTCAACGTGATCGCCCTGCCCGACAACTGGGCCAATTACGGCAAGATCATCGCCGCGTTCAAGGAAAAGTACCCGAAAATCACCGTGAACTCGGCGCTTCCCGACGGCTCGAGCGCCGAAGAGATTAAGGCAGCAGATGACCTCGCCGGCCAAGACACGGCTCCGGATGTGTTCGACCTCGGTCCCGCCGTCACTCTCGCAAGCACCGCGAAGTTCGCCCCGTACAAGGTCGCGACCTGGGCCGACGTGCCCACGGCGAACAAAGAGAAGACCGGGCTCTGGGTCAACGACTACACCGGACTGATGTCGGTCGGGTACGACTCCTCGGTGATCAAGACCGCGCCGAAGAAGCTCTCCGACCTGCTCGGTAGTTCCTATAAGGGCAAGGTCGCGATCAACGGCGACCCGACGCAGGCCGGAGCAGCGTTCGCCGCCGTCGGTCTTGCGGCGATCCAGAGCGGCGGCTCTGCCGCCGATTTCCAGCCGGGCGTCGATTTCTTCTCCAAGCTGGCTAAGGCGGGCAACTTCCTTCCGCTCGACCCGACACCAGCCACGATCGCCTCCGGGGAGACACCGGTCGTCTTCGACTGGAGCTATAACAACCTGGCACAGGCCACGACCACGCCGAACTGGAAGACCGTCGTCTTCTCGGGAAGTGCCTACGGCAGCTACTACAGCCAGGCGATCAACAAGGGTGCTCCGCATCCCGCCGCCGCCCGCCTCTGGCAGGAATTCATCTACAGCCCCACCGCGCAGAACCTGTACCTGGCTGCAGGCGCCTTCCCCGTGCAGATCGCCGCGATGGATAAGGCCGGCACGACCGACGCGAAGGCGCTGGCAGTCGCCGGCAAGATGCCCTCGCAGTTCGTCTCGCCTACCGAGGCCCAGACAACAGCCGCGGGTGCACTGCTCACCGCAAAGTGGGCCGCGGCGGTCAGCCAGTAATCGCAACCTCACCGCGGTAACCCATCACAATGAACAGCTCATCGCTGTGACCACCGGAACGAGTCGACCGCGTAATGCGCGGCGGCTCGTCTCCGTGCGCCCCTCGGTCATCGGGCTCACGCCCTTTGCAGCGTACGTGCTGCTATTTCTGGTCATCCCCACCCTGCTCGCGGTGCTTTCGGGGCTGTTCGATGCCCGCGGCAACTTCACGGTCGCCAATGTCGTGGCACTCTTTACCCCCGACATTCTCAAGATCTTCGCCAGTTCTTTCTGGATCTCTGCCGTCACCGCGGTCGGAGGGGCCGTGGTCGGCGCACTCGTCTGCTACGCCCTCCTCGGCATGAATCCGCAGGGCACCCTGCGCTCAATGGTCGACTCCGCAGCGAGCGTGCTCGCCCAGTTCGGTGGGGCGATGCTGGCCTTCGCGTTCATCGCAACGATCGGGCTCCAGGGCTTCGTCACCGTGATCCTCCGGGATCTCGGCATCAACATCTTCGCCAACGGCGTCTGGCTCTACCAGGTGCCCGGACTGGTGCTGCCATACCTCTATTTCCAGGTGCCGCTCATGATCATCACGTTCATGCCGGCGCTTGAGGGACTGAAACCGCAGTGGGCCGAAGCCAACGCGACCCTGGGTGGCACTCGTCTCACCTACTGGGTGCGCATTGCCGGCCCCGTGCTTGCGCCATCCTTCCTCGGGAGCCTGCTTCTGTTGTTCGCCAATGCATTTTCGTCCTACGCCACCGCGGCCACCCTGATCAGCCAGGGCGCCCAGATCGTGCCGCTGCGGATTCGCGCCGCCCTCATCAGCGAGACCGTGCTCGGCCGCAGCAGCACCGCCGGCGCGTTGGCGCTCGGCATGATCGTGGTCATGATCGTGTTGATGTGGGGCTACTCCGCCCTGCAATCCCGCACGACGCGGTGGCAGCAGTGAGCGGCAATCCCACGGTTGGAGCTGCCCCCGGACGTCTCGCTCGCACCGTGATCCTCAGTGTCGTGGGCATCGTGTTTGCCATCCCGATCATCGCCATGGTCGAATTCAGCCTCCGGAACCTCGCCGGCGGCTACACGATCGCCCACTGGGCCGGAGTATTCTCGCCGACGGCCACCGTCACCTACGCCATCGTCTTCACGGGCCTTGGCAATTCGCTTGTGCTTGCGGTGGTGACGGTCATCATCATCCTGGTGATCCTGCTGCCGACAATGGTGCTCGTGCAACTGCAGTTTCCGCGTCTGCGGCGGGTGCTCGAGTTCGTCTGCATCATCCCGATCACGGTGCCAGCTATCGTGATGGTCGTGGGCCTCGCACCGGTCTATTCGGTAGTGGCGCGACTCGCGGGCTCCTCGATCTGGACGCTCGCCTTCGCGTACGGGATCACCGTGTTGCCCTACGCCTATCGCGCAATCCAGTCCAATCTCAGCGCGGTAGATGTGGTGACTCTGTCTGAGGCCGCTCGCTCGCTCGGCGCGGGCTGGGGCAGTGTGCTGTGGCGAATTATTTTGCCGAATCTGCGCCGGGGGACCCTCGCAGCCGCATTCATCACGGTGGCCGTTGTGCTCGGTGAGTTCACTATCGCCTCCCTTCTCAACCGGGTGAACCTGCAGACCGCCCTCGTTCAGGTCTCCCGCAGTGATCCGTTCGTCGCCGTGATCTTCTCCCTGCTCGCTCTCCTATTTGCGTTCGTTCTGCTGCTTCTCATCGGTCGCCTCGCGTCCGACCGCCGCACTCGCGACCACAGGAAGGCCTCATGACCTCTACCCCGCATTCCACTCCGGCTGGCGCGGCAGTCGAGCTGATCGATGTCGTGAAGGACTATGCGGCACACCGCGCCCTCACCGGAGTGAACCTCTCGGTGCGGCCCGGCGAATTCGTGGCGTTGCTCGGGCCGTCGGGCTGCGGCAAGACCACTGTGCTGCGCGCTCTGTCGGGACTCGAGCGGGTAGACGCGGGCAACATCCTCATCGATGGAGTCAATGTGGTCGATGTGCCTGTCAACAAACGGGACATCGGTATGGTTTTTCAGTCCTATTCGCTTTTTCCCCATCTCACATCGGTCGAGAATGTGGAGTTCGGGCTGCGGATGCGCAAAATTCCGACTGCCGCCCGCCGCACTCGCGCGGCAGAGGCGCTCGATCTCGTGGGTCTCGGCCACCTCGCCGGGCGGTACTCACACCAACTCTCTGGAGGTCAGCAACAGCGGGTTGCCCTCGCGAGGGCACTGGTGACCCGACCCCGGGTTCTGCTGCTCGACGAACCGCTCTCTGCTCTTGATGCCAAGGTTCGGGTGCAGCTACGCGATGAGATCCGACGCATCCAGACCGACCTCGGTATCACGACGCTCTTCGTCACCCATGACCAGGAAGAGGCGCTCGCGGTCGCCGACCGGGTTGCTGTAATGAGGGAGGGCAACATCGAGCAGATCGGCACACCGGAAGAGCTCTACACCGCCCCCGCCACCGCGTTCGTGGCCGCATTTGTCGGCTTGAGCAACCGGATGCCCGCCACACTGTCGGGTGCGCAGGTCACCCTCTATGGCCAGACCCTTGGGGTGCTCGGCTCCCCATCCGCGGCCGGAATTCTCACTGGTCCGGTGCTCGCCCTCGTGCGCCCGGAGGACCTGCTTCTGGTTTCTTCCGCAACCCCCGGCAGTATCGCGGCGACCGTCGTCGCGTCGAGCTTCCTCGGATCACTGCGGCGCACCCAATTGGCACTCGCCGACGGCATCCTCGTGTCAGTTCAGCACGATGTATCGGAGCATCCGCAGCCCGGCGAAAGTGTGGCAGTGCGGTTGCGCGGAAACCCCGTCGCAGTGAGTAGCATCGACGGCTGAGACACATACTCGCCAGTGCATGTATTCGGGATTTGCGCAAGTGCACCGGCATAGACTGACTCGATGAAGTTCGGATCGCCCAAACGCACCCCCGCGGTGATCGCGTCGGCAGAGGCGAATACCGCGAGGCAGCAGGCCGATGCGACACTTCCGGTCGGCATTCGGATCGCGGGAGCCTGGTCGTGGCGGATACTTCCGATCGCCGCCGTGATCGCTCTGTTCATTTATCTTGTGATCACGCTGCGCGAGATCGTGGTTCCGTTCATGGTCGCCATCCTGCTCGCGGCGCTGCTCGTGCCGCTCGTGAAATTTCTCGTGCGCCACCGCTGGCCCAAGTGGCTTGCCGTTGCTCTCGTGGAGATCGGGCTGTTGGCCGTGGTGTTCGGCCTCATCTTTCTCGTGGTCGTCCAGGTGCGCAGCGGGTTCCCCGATCTGCAAAAGCAGAGCATCGAGGCATACGACAACTTCACACGGTATCTTCTGGCATCGCCGTTGCACCTGACCAGCGCGGACATCACCGCCTATCTGGGCCAAGCGTGGGCGGCGATCCAGAAAAATAGCCAGGCTCTGGTTTCTGGCGCGGTGACCTTTGGAACAACGGCCGGACACGTTCTGGCGGGAACGCTACTTACGCTCTTCGCCACGCTTTTCCTGCTCATCGACGGGGGCGGCATCTGGGCGTGGGTGGTGCGGCTGTTCCCCCGCAAGGCGCGTGGAGCCATTGATGGCTCCGGGCATGCCGGGTGGGTCACCCTCACCAACTTCGTTCGGGTGCAGATCTTCGTGGCCTTTGTTGATGCCGTCGGCATCGGACTCGGAGCCTGGATCATCGGGCTCTTCTTCGGAGGATTCCCCCTGGTGATCCCGATCACGGTCGCGGTGTTCCTCGGATCGTTCATCCCGGTCGTCGGTGCGCTGTTCTCTGGAGCGCTCGCCGTCTTTATCGCGCTCATCTATCTCAACCCCATTGCGGCACTGATCATGCTGGCCGTCGTGATCGGCGTGCAGCAGATCGAGGGTCACGTTCTGCAACCCTTTGTCATGGGCACGGCGGTGCGGGTGCATCCTCTCGCAGTCGTCTTCGCTGTCGCGGCCGGCGGATTCCTCGCGGGCATCCCCGGAGCCCTGTTCGCGGTGCCGGTCGTTGCCACCGTCAATGTGATGGTCAAATTTGTGGCCAGCGGGCGATGGCACAGCACCGTCGAAACCCGCGCGGAGACGAATGCCTGAACTCACCCTCGCTGGCCCGACGCTCGCCGGCTTCGAAGCGGCCCGCATCGTTGTGTCCCAGGTTGCCGAGATCACTCCGATGGAGAGCTCTCGTTTTCTTGCTGAGCTGCTCGGCTCTCCGGTCTACCTCAAGTGCGAGAACCTGCAACGCACCGGTTCGTACAAGATCCGTGGGGCCTACAACCTCATCTCGCGACTCACCGACGAAGAAAAATCCCGTGGCGTGGTCGCGGCATCGGCAGGCAACCACGCCCAGGGGGTGGCCTTCGCGGCCCGCGAGCTCGGTATTTCTGCGACCATCTTCATGCCGGTCGGAGTCGCCCTTCCGAAGCTGCAAGCGACCCGCAACTATGGCGCAGAGGTCGTGCTTCGAGGCAATGCGGTCGATGAGGCGTTGCGCACGGCAGCCGAGTTCGCGGCGAATACCGGTGCCGTCTTCATCCCTCCGTTCGACCATGCGGATGTCGTGGCAGGCCAGGGCACAGTCGGTCTGGAAATGCTCGATCAGGTTCCCGACCTCCAGACCGTGATTGTGCCCATCGGTGGCGGTGGCCTCATCTCCGGGGTGGCGAGCGCGCTGAAGCAGAAGTTCGCGCTTCTTGGCCGCTCGGTTCGGATCATTGGCGTGCAGGCAGAGAATGCCGCACCGTATCCACTCTCGATCCTCAATGGTGTCTCGACAGCAATCAAGTTGCTGCCGACAATCGCTGACGGGATTGCGGTGAGCAAGCCGGGCATCCTCAATTTCGAGATCATCAGGCATGCTGTCGACGAGATAATCACCGTCTCGGATGACGACATCGCGCGCGCAATGCTTGTGCTGCTCGAGCGGGCAAAACTGGTGGTCGAGCCCGCCGGGGCCGCCGCCGTTGCAGCGATCATGACCGGCCAGGTGACGGATGCCGGCGTCACTGTTGCAGTGCTCAGCGGAGGGAACATCGACCCGCTCGTGATGGAGCGCGTGATCTCACGCGGGCTCTCGGTGTCCGATCGCTACCTCAAACTGCGGCTGATGTTGCCAGACCGTCCGGGTCAGCTCGCGCGAATCGCCGAACTTGTTTCCGAGGCGAACGCAAACGTTGTGGAGGTGTTGCATACTCGCAACGGTCGCAACGCCCTTTTCGGCGACGTGGAGCTCGAGCTCAGCATCGAAACTCGAGGGCCGGAACACGTGCAGCGCGTACTTGGCGTTCTCGTCGAGGCGGGCTACGAGCCCCGCATCGACTTCTGACGCTGGTACGCATTTGACCTACGACAGGTCAGTGTCTACGGCAGATATGTCTCGACCTTGTCGATCTGCACGGTGATCTCTTTGCCGTTCGGCGCGGTGTATGACACAGTTTCGCCGACCGAATGGCCGAGAATGGCAGTACCGAGTGGGCTGCCCTCGCTGTAGACATCGAGGACGCTGTCTTCGCCGACAATCTCGCGACTTCCGAGCAGGAAGACGCTCGTGTCCCCCAGAATGCGTGCGCTCACGACCGTGCCGGACTGCACCACTCCCGTACTGGTCGGAGCCGCGGCCACAGTGGCGTGACGCAGCAGCTCGGTGAGCACCCGGATGCGGGCCTCCATCTTGCCTTGTTCCTCTTTGGCGGCGTGGTACCCACCGTTCTCCTTGAGGTCACCCTCTTCACGCGCGGACTCGATCTTCTTGGCAATATCGATGCGTCCGGTGGTCGACAACGACTCGAGCTCGGCGCTCCTACGCTCGAAGGCTTCCTGGGTCAGCCAGGTTTCGGTGGTCTCGGTAGACACGATTCGCTCCCTCGAAAATGCAAATGAGACCGGCCGCCTGGCCGGTCTCCCATTAGTGACCTCCAGCTTAGGTCAGCCAGCACCGGTAGATCAAGCCGGTGACGCCCATCTCTGAGCTCAATACCGTGTGGGTGTAGGAGGTCGTGTAGCGGGTGGATGCCGGAACGCTGACGATGCGCCATCCCACGATCCCGTGGGCTTCGTTCTGCACCTGCAGCGCGCAACTCGCCGTCTTGCCGACCGGCATCGACACCTGAAAGCTGATGCTCACCTCACGGTCATTAACGATCGTGGAACCCTTGTCTTCGGCGTCAAGTGTTGCGCCGGCCTGGTCGAGACCCGCCCACAGCACCCACGCGGTCACGACAATCGCCGCAGCCGCGCCCGCGACAAGGTAGATGAGACGATCCCGGCGTTTCTTCTCTGGAGTGCGGCCGTAGCGGGCGGCCAGGCGCGAGGATTCGGGCGCAGAGACTTCCCGCACCTCGGGTGCTTCCTCATCTATCGCAGTCACGTCACATCCCGGAAAGCCTATTCTTGTACTCCAAGGCTATCTGCCAAACCCTGCATGTCTGCTAACCCCGTCATGCCCGCTAACCCCTAGGAGTTCGGTGACACAGCGCCTGCTTGCCGTGCACGCCCATCCCGACGACGAGTCGAGCAAGGGCGCCGCAACCTATGCCCACTACCGCAGCATCGGCACTGAGGTGCTTGTCATCAGTTGCACCGGCGGTGAGCGCGGTGATATCCAGAACGAATTACTCGAGCCGAAGGCGATGGCGAATCGCGATATGGCCGGCTTGAGGCGCATCGAGATGGCGAACGCTCAGGCGGCCGTCGGGTTCGAGCATCGCTGGCTCGGGTATGAGGACTCGGGGTTGCCAGAGGAGGGGGAGTCGGTGCCCGCAAATTCTTTCGCCGTCATCCCGCTCGAGACCTCCGCCGAGCCGCTCGTGAAGATCATCCGCGAGTTTCGACCGCAGGTGCTCATTACCTATGACGAGATGGGGGGATACCCTCATCCCGACCACATCCGCACCCATGAGATCTCGCTCTACGCCTACGAGGCAGCGGCGGATGCGACGCGCTATCCGAACGCGGGCCAGCCCTGGCAGATTTCCAAGGTCTACTACGACCGCATCTTCAACGCTCCGAAGATCGAGGCGATGTACCAGTTTCTGGTGGAAAACACCCCCGAGACACCGCAGCTCGCCCAGCTGGAGGAGATCCGCGAGCGCATGAAGGATCGCCCCAATCTCACCACCACGCAAGTGCGCGTGGATGACTTCCTCGACGCTCGTGACGAGGCACTCCGGGCCCACGCCAGCCAGGTTTCACCGGATAGCGCATTTTTCTTTTGGCCGAACGACCTGCAGCGTGAGGCCTGGCCGTTCGAGGACTTCCAGCTCGCTCTGTCCCGTGTGGATTCGCCACTGCCCGAGACCGATCTTTTTGCGGGAATCATCGCCGAGGAGGTCAGCGCATGAGCGGTCTGGTCGGTGGCCTGTACACCGCAATCGTGATGCTCGCGGCGACCCCGACACCCCAGCCGAACTTCAACGAAAACTCGGTCACGCCCACCTGGGTGGGCTTCGCTGCGACCTTCGGGGTGGCAGCGATCGTCGTGCTGCTCTGCATCGACATGGTGCGGCGGGTGCGGCGTGTGCGCTATCGCGGGGAGATCCGCGAACAGCTGGAGGCGGAGCGGGATGCCGCGGCGACTGACACGCCGCCGACGGCCCCCTAGCCGCTCAGCGTCAGAAGACCGGCGGGTTGGTGGCCACCAGGAAGATCGCGGTCCAGTGGCAGAGGAATGCCAGCAGGGTGAGTGCATGGAAGATCTCGTGGAATCCGAAGACCCCCGGCACCGGATTCGGACGCTTGAATCCGTAGATCACCGCGCCGATCGTGTAGCAGACACCCCCGAGCAGGATGAGTGTCATCATCACAGCATTGGCCTGGTAGAAGTCCACGATGAAGGCGAGTGAGGCGTAGCCGAGCAGCAGATATAGCGGCACATAGAGCCAGCGCGGTGCACCGATCCAAAACACTCGGAATCCGATACCGAGCCCTGCACCGATCCAGACGAGCCAGAGCAGCAGCACTGATTTGTCGTGCGGCAGAGCCAGCACAGTGATGGGGGTGTAGGACCCCGCGATCAGCAGGAAGATGTTGGCGTGATCGAGCCTCTTGAGCACACGCTTCGTGCGGTCGCTCCAGCGGAAGCGGTGATACAGCGCGGAGACACCGAACAGCAGCAGCGACGACAGCACGAACACCGAGCTCGACACCCGTGCCGGCACGCCGTCGGCCAGGACGATGAGAACAGCACCGAGGGCGATCGCCACCGGGAAAGTGACCGCATGGATCCAGCCGCGCCAGGTGGGTGTGCGGCCAAGCAGTTCGGCTCGCGTTGCGATCGCGTCATCCAACAGCGGGATGTTGTCCGATTCCGTGGCCATAAAACCCAAGTTTAGTGTCGACCGATCGGGCCCGGCCCGGGTTCTAGACGGAACTGGTTACGGCGGCTTGTGCAGTAGCGTATTGGTGTGGCACAGCGGCAAGTTCCCTTCGGACGCGGCATCCTCTACGGGCTCTACCAAAACCGGATCCGTCGCTTTCTGGCCACCCAGCAACTGCCGAAGCACGTCGCGATGATCCTGGACGGCAATCGGCGCTGGGCCAGGCAACGGCTGCTCGAAACAGCGGCCCACGGGCATCGTGCCGGAGCGGCGAAGTTTCGTGAGTTCCTGGTCTGGTGTGACGACCTGTCGATCGCCACAGCCACGCTCTACCTGCTGTCGACCGATAACCTCACCGGTCGCACGACGGAAGAAATCGACGAGTTACTTCAGATCATCGCCGAGCTCGCAGAGGACCTCTCCCACTTTCGTGACTGGCGGGTGCAGCATGTGGGTTCCATCGACTCACTGCCACCCCACCTCATCGACGCCCTCACGACGGCAGAAAAGCGCACCGCCGCGAATACCGGGATGCACATCAACCTCGCGGTCGGCTACGGCGGAAGGCGAGAGATCGCCGATGCGATGCGCAGCATCGTCACCACGCACGAGGAGGAGGGCGGCACGCTCGATGCACTCGCGGAGATCCTCACCCCCGAGCTCATCGGTGACCACCTCTACACCGGGGGTCAGCCCGATCCCGACCTCGTCATCCGCACCTCGGGCGAGCAGCGCCTCAGTGACTTCATGCTGTGGCAGAGCGCACACAGCGAGTTTTACTTCGTTGAGGCACTCGGGCCAGACCTGCGTGAGGTCGATTTTCTTCGTGCGCTGCGCGATTATGCCCGCCGCCAGCGACGCTTTGGAAGTTAGTGATCCATGACAACGATTGATGACTTCTGCTCCGGATTCGCCGAGGAAGCCGGCTACCTCGACTTCGCCTCGTTCGGCCCACTCGGCCGTGCCGCGATCGAGGAGCAGCTGGCTGTTCTCGAACTGATGCGTCGCGCCAGGTTCGGCAGCCTCGCAAGTCTTTTCGGGCAGGATGCGCGAGTGCGCGCCGCGGTCGGCACACTCACTGGCTTCCCCGCCGAACAGGTGGTGCTCCAGCCGAACACGGGTTCCGGCCTCATGCAGGCGATGTTCGGCATCACCGGGGGAGTGCTGCTCTCCGCGACGGAATTCCCCGCACTCCCGGTTGCCGCAGTGCGTGCCGCGGATGCCCTGTCAGTACTCGTGCCCCACTGGCTCGATACCGACGGCGGGCCGGTGACCCCGGGAGTGATCCGAGACCAGCTCGCTCCGAGCATCGTTGCGGTGGCCGTGAGCCTTGTCGATGTGCGCACCGGCTACCTCGCCGACCTCGAGGGCATCCGGCAGGTGATCGGTGATCGACTGCTCATCGTCGACGCGACGCAGGGTTTCGGCATCGTGGACGCGCCGTTTCACCTGGCGGATATCGTAGCGAGCGGCGGGCAGACCTGGGTGCGGGCCGGATGGGGCACCGGCTTTCTCGCGCTGAGCGAGCGTGCCCTCGAACGACTCACTCCCGTATTCAGCGGCCCGGCGGCCATGGATTCGTGTGAACGGGATTCCTGTGAACGGGACTCGTGTGAACTGACCGACGATGGGGTTGCACCGCCCGCACGGGATGCCGCGGCCTACAGCATCGGCAGGGCGAGCCCGATCGACCAGGCCCGATTCGCTGCGGCCCTCGAGGAAATCGGTGCAGTGTCAGTTCCAGCGATCAGCGCCAGGCTGGCGGAGAAAGTGTCGCGGGTCATCGACCTCGCGGACGAGTTTGCTCTGCCGGTGGCATCCTCCCGGGCCGAGAACCAGCGGGCGGGAATCATCGTGCTGGAGCCGGCCGCCGACCAGCTCACGCCGCTCACGGCATCCCTCTTCAACCACGGGATTACCGCGACTACGATCGGCGGCACGGTGCGCCTGAGCCCCCACGTGTCGACCACTGAAGAGACCTTCGCTGCGCTGCGCGGAGCCTTCATCAGCTATGCCTCGACCATCACCGTCTGAGGGCGACCGTCAGTTCGGCAAACGTTAATCTTCGGGTGACGCGGTGAAGGGTGTGTCGGTGATGGACCGGCCGTCCACAGCGGTAGCGTACGAGCTATCAGGTATGGCGCCTGATCGAGACGGCCACGCAAGTTCGTCTGAGCAATCTGCACTGGCACAACGTGTGGTGGCCGTCACGAGGACTAGTTCCGGATGCGTAATGCATCCGGGGATGGAGCTCACGTGGCCGCTTTCGACAAGACCAGCCCCGCACGCCGTTCTCAGAAACTTGGGGCGACAGACACGGCGGCAGACAGACAGGCCAAGCAAGCCGAACGCACCTATGTGCTCGACACATCGGTGCTGCTCTCTGACCCGAAAGCCATCTTCCGCTTTTCGGAACACGCGGTCGTGCTTCCGGTGGTCGTGATCTCGGAGCTTGAGGGCAAACGACATGATCCGGAGATCGGATATTTCGCACGCCAAGCTCTTCGCAATCTCGACGAACTGCGTGTGCAGCATGAGCGTCTCGACTTTCCGATCGCTGTCGGCGATGGGGGATCACTTCGAGTCGAGCTCAACCATTCGAATATGTCGGTCTTGCCCTCCGGACTGCAGCTCAACGACAACGATTCGCGGATCCTGGCCGTCGCCCTCAACCTGTCGAACGAGGGACTGAATGTCACCGTCGTTTCCAAGGATCTCCCGCTGCGGGTGAAGGCTGCGTCGATCGGTCTCGCCGCGGAGGAATATCGCGCGGAGCTTGCCGTCGATTCCGGCTGGACCGGCATGGAGGATGTCACGCTCGCGTCGGATCAGATGGCGAAGCTGTACGACACCGAGAAGCTCACCACCCGAGCGATCGGGGACACTCCGATCAACACCGGGCTCGTCATCCACTCCGACCGCGGTTCAGCACTTGGCCGGGTCACCGCGCGCGGGGAAATGCGACTCGTGCGCGGCGATCGCGACATCTTTGGACTGCACGGGCGCTCGGCCGAACAACGTCTCGCCATCGATATGCTGCTCGATCCCGAGATTGGAATCGTCTCGCTTGGCGGTCGGGCCGGAACCGGTAAATCAGCCCTCGCACTCTGCGCCGGCCTCGAGGCAGTGCTCGAGAAGCAGCAGCACAAAAAGATCATGGTGTTCCGTCCGCTCTATGCCGTGGGAGGCCAGGAGCTCGGCTTCCTTCCCGGTGATGCCTCAGAGAAGATGAACCCGTGGGCTCAGGCCGTATTCGACACGCTCGGTTCCGTTGTCTCGCAGAACGTGCTCGATGAAGTTGTGGAGCGTGGCTTGCTCGAGGTGCTGCCGCTCACCCACATCCGCGGCCGCTCGCTGCACGATGCCTTCGTGATCGTGGATGAAGCGCAGTCGCTCGAACGCAATGTGCTGCTCACCGTGCTCAGCCGGATCGGCCAGAATTCGCGGGTCGTACTCACTCACGACGTTGCCCAGCGCGACAACCTCCGAGTCGGTCGCCACGACGGTGTTGCCTCGGTGATCGAGACCCTCAAGGGACACGCTCTCTTCGGGCACATCACACTGACTAGGTCGGAGCGTTCGGCGATCGCAGCCCTCGTCACCGAGATGCTCGAATCGTATGAATTGACCTGATTCTGCACGGCGGATTGGCTCCGGTGAGCGTGATGACGAAAGGTAGACAGCTTAGGCTTGCGAGGTGAATCTCCCCCTCGTCATCGTGATCGGTGGACTCTCGATTCTCACTCTGTGGGGGCTCGTCGCGCCACGCTCCCAGTGGCGCACCCTCAGTGGCTGGAGCACGCGGGAGGGGGCCGGTGCCGAGCCGGCAGCGGTACTCATCCGAATCCATCGCCTCGTTGCCGGCGTCGCCGTTGCGGCGCTCGTCGTCGTTGGCCTGACGGTGATCTCAGGCGCGCCGGTCGCCGGGGGCAGTTCTGAAATCGGGGGTATGGCAGGCCCGAGCAGCCAGGCCAGGGCACCGAAAATCAGCAACCCCGTCCGGTTGCTCTGGGGTGCGCCCGACCCGGCGGTCGTCAACCGAGTGTTTGTGCCGGTGAGCACTCCGTCGCTCGACCTCACCCGGGTTCCGGTGCTGCGGTACCAGTCGCTGAGCCCCAAAAACCGCAGTCCGGCTTATCTGTTCGGTCTGAACACCTATGCCAGGCCGTATGCGACCACAACCGATGGTTACCTTGGTGCCGATCCCACGGTTGGGTTCACTGCCCTCGACACCGCGAATATCGTCGTGCAGGTGCGCGCCGACAGTCGCTGCGTTCCACAGCAGGTGCTCGTGGTCGCCTCGGACACCGCCATCTCTCTCGCGGTCTATTACGGGCGCCCGGTGGGTGAGCCACTTGACGCGAAAGCTCTCGCCGCCCCCTGCGACCAGGGTGCGGCGGGTGCAGCGTCGACCTCGGTGCTTATCCCGATCGACCTCGGGTCAGATCTCGGCGGTCGTGCCGTGCTGAACCTCGAGGGAACACCGATCTCACGCGCGCAGGTCGGGCAGTAGTCCCCGTCTGACCAGGCGTCTGGCTCGGGATGGTCTGGCTCAGGAAGGTCTGGCTCAGGAGCGGGCGGGCGGACGGGTCATCGAAAGCACATCGAGTGCACTGTCGAGCAATTCAATCGACACCTCGCCGCGCTCGACGAAGCCGAGATCGATCACCGATTCTCGTACCGTGATCGATTTGGCGACCGCGTTCTTCGCAACCTTCGCGGCAGCCTCGTAGCCGATCACTCGGTTGAGCGGGGTGACGATCGCCGGTGAGGACTCCGCTAAAGCTCTGGCGTGCTCCACGTTGGCGGCGAGGCCGTCGACGGTCTTGTCAGCGAGGGCAACACTGGAGTTGGCAAGAAGGCGGATCGATTCCAGGAGCGCGGTTCCCATGACGGGAATCGCTACGTTGAGTTCAAAGGAGCCGGATGCGCCGGCCCAGGCGATCGTCGCATCGTTGCCGATCACGCGGGCGGCCACCATCAGCACAGCCTCGGGAATCACCGGATTGACCTTGCCCGGCATGATCGATGAGCCGGGCTGCAGGTCGGGGATACTGAGCTCGCCGAGTCCGGTGTTCGGACCGGAGCCCATCCAGCGCAGGTCGTTGCAGATCTTGGTGAGGCTCACTGCGATCACCCGGAGGGCGCCGGATGCTTCGACCAGGGCATCCCGGGCACCCTGGGCCTCGAAGTGGTCACGCGCTTCCGTGAGCGGCAGTCCGGAGTCGGCAGCCAGCACGGCGATGACTTTTTGCGAGAAGCCGGCCGGGGTGTTGATACCGGTGCCGACGGCAGTGCCGCCGAGCGGCACTTCCGCGACGCGCACGATGGTCGAGCGCACTCGCTCGATTCCGTAGCGCACCTGGGCCGCGTACCCGGCGAACTCCTGGCCGAGTGTCACCGGGGTGGCATCCATCAGGTGGGTGCGGCCGGACTTCACCACGGTCTTCCACAGTTCGGCTTTCGCCTCGAGGGCAACAGCCAAGTGGTCAAGGGCGGGAACGAGGTCGCCGAGGAGGGCTCCGGTCACCGCGACGTGCACGGAAGTGGGGAAGACATCGTTGGAGGACTGCGAAGCGTTGACGTGGTCGTTGGGGTGCACGGAAGCCCCTGCGAACTGGGTGGCGAGGGTGGCGAGCACCTCATTGATGTTCATGTTCGACGATGTGCCACTGCCGGTCTGGTAGGTGTCGACCGGAAACTGGTCGTGATGACGACCGGCGATCAGTTCATCGGCTGCGAGCACGACCGCATTCGATACTGGCGCGTCGAGGATACCGAGCTCGAGATTGACGATCGCGGCAGCGCGCTTGATCCGCGCCAGTGCCACGATCTGGGCCGGCTCGAGGCCGCTTCCGGAGATGGGGAAATTCTCGACTGCACGCTGCGTCTGTGCTCCATAGAGGGCGGACACCGGCACGCGCACTTCGCCCATTGTGTCGTGCTCGATGCGATAGTCAGATTCAGTCACGGCGATGTGCTTCCTTAGCTCTCGTGGTGGAGTCACTCACGTGGCGTAAGCGGCTCATATGGTGAGGTCGGCGCGGTGTGATGTGCTCAGTTCGGGTTGGGGATCGCACCGACGATGATGTCGGGAACGGCCGTACCCTCGAGCAGCCGATAATTCGCACCGACGATAGCCAGCGTACCGGCGGCGATCGCGTCGCTGATCAACTCGGAGGTGTGGAGGAGTTCAGCGACGGTGTCGCGCAGGTGTTCGCGCCCCACCTCTGTCGAGTCCGGGCCGATGGTCGGGGTGCCAGTGCGCAGGGTGACGCGCGTGACGGCGGGAATGATCTTCTCGATCAGCTGGTGGATGTGCGGGGGTAGGGGCGGAGCATCCGGCGCCTGGGAGTCGATCGCCGCCTTCACCGCACCGCATTCGTCGTGCCCGAGCACCACGATGAGCGGAACATGAAGCACAGCGACGGCGTATTCGAGAGAGCCGATCACCGAATCGGAGATGACCTGGCCGGCGTTTCTCACCACAAACAGGTCGCCGAGACCGTTGTCGAAGATGATCTCGGCAGCAAGGCGGGAGTCGCTGCAGCCGAAGAGTGCGGCGCGCGGAGCCTGCGCAGCGACCAGTTGCTCGCGCCGTTCGACATCCTGTCTCGGATGGCTCGGCGTTCCCTCGACGAAACGCCGATTGCCGAGATGCAGCTCGGCCCAGGCATGCGCCGGAGACCGATCGTTGCCGTGCGCACCATCGTCATGAGCAGCGTTGTGGGGCTGATCGGGTGGTGGGCCGGTTGGCGGGTGCATTGCGCCGGTCATCCGGTGCTGCCGGCGAGTTGGGCGACAACCGCCGAAGCAAGGGTGGTGAACTCTTTCGCGGACCCGGTGCCGTGCAACACGATGCTGCTGACTCCGATCACCGTGCTCAGCGAGTAGGCGTAATTGCCTGGATCCTGCTCGGTGCGTCGATCGTAGACTGCCCAGTCCTGGCCACCGATGGAGATCGAGCCGGTGGATCGGGTGTTAACCAGCTCGTTCGAGACCCAGGTGGGGTTGGCGTTGATGCCCTGTACCAGGCCGATGTATTGGGTCGACGGTGTGATGAACCCCACCTTCCAGGCGAGCACCGAGTCGGAGCCGGTCGTGAGGCCATCATCGTTCGCACTCCAACCGGTGGGCAGTTCAGGGGCGGCGAGCGTGTGCCCGGCCCGGGGTTCAGATGCTGAGGCATCTGCGCGGTAGTCCACGGCGGCTCGCGGCGCTCCATCCGGTCGCACGACGACGAGGACGAGAACCAGCACGACCGCCAGGCACGCAAGCAGCGCGAAAACTAGGTTGCGCAGAGTCTGGTTTGCGCGGTGTTTACGCGAGTTCTCCGCTTTGCGGGCGGCGGTTTCGTCTGCCGTCTCCGGCCGGCCGAGCTCCGCGACGATGCGGGGTTGACGATCTTTTTCGGCGGCCACTAGCTCTGCACTGCTCTGCTCGACACTGCTCTGTTCTGCACGGTGTCAGGCACCGGGGTCGACCGCGGTGGAGCGAGCGGCATCCAGTCGTGCCTTCGCACCGATAAGCCACTCCTCGCAACGGCGGGCGAGCGCTTCGCCGCGCTCCCAGAGGGCAAGCGACTGCTCCAGGGTCGACGAACCCTGTTCGAGTTCGTTCACCACCCGAATCAGCTCGTCGCGAGCCTGTTCGTACGATAACTCGGCGGTACCTGTCGCGGAAGCGTCAGCGCGCGAGGTGGAGGGGGTGGATGCCACGGTGAAGATTCTACTCGGCCATGCCGGGTGCGTCCGGCAGTGGTGTGACCGTCGCCGAAGTCGAGCCGTCAGCGAGGGTGAGGAGGAGGAGAGCGCCCGGGTGGGCATCCGCCGAACTCCTCAGCACCGCACCGCCGGGCAACTGGGCGATGGCGTAGCCGCGATCGAGGGTGCGCTGGGGCGAGAGCGCGCGCAACTGGGACCGCAGGTCGAGCACACCAGAGCGCGACTTCTCGAGCAGGTGTCCGATGAGCTCTTCGTTCCGGCCGATATAGCGCCCGAGCTCCTCAGCGCGGGAGTCCACAATCCAGGCGGATGCAGTGAGCACCGGGCGCGACCGCAGCTGTTCGAGCCGGTCGATCTCTGTGCGCACCTGGGTCGTCATGCGGCTACCGATGCGGGCGCGGGCCTGTTGCACGCGGGCAAGCTCGTCCGCGACATCCGGTACGACGCGCTTCGCCGCATCCGTCGGAGTGGATGCCCTCAGGTCGGCTACCTCATCGAGAAGTGGCCGATCGGCCTCGTGCCCGATCGCGCTGACGATCGGCGTGACGCACGCGGCAGCCGTGCGCACGAGCGTTTCATCGCTGAAGACCAGAAGATTCTGGAAATCGCCACCGCCGCGGGCCACGATGATCACATCGACATCGGGGTCTGCATCCAGTTTTTTCAGCGCCGCAGTCACTTCACCCGGAGCGCGATCGCCCTGTACTGCGGTGTGCACCACGCGGAACTCGACCGCGGGCCAGCGCAACTGGGCGTTGCGCAGCACATCCTTCTCGGCATCAGAATCCTTGCCGGTGATGAGTCCGATGCAGCCGGGCAAAAAGGGGAGTGGTTTCTTACGATCGAGGTCGAAGAGTCCCTCGGTACGAAGCGTCTGCCGAAGGCGCTCGAGGCGCTCGAGCAGGTCTCCGAGGCCAACATGGCGCATCTCGATGACCTGCATGGTGAGTGAGCCGCCCTTGACCCAGTAATTCGGTTTGACCAGAGTGACGACCCGATCACCCTGCTTGAGATCATTCGGCAGCTTCAACTTCACCGATGACCAAACGGTAAAACCAACCGTCACATCGGTATCCAGGTCTTTGAGTTTTCCGTAGACGTTACTGCCGGAGAGCCCCCACTGGGTGATTTCGCCCTCCACCCAAACCGCACCGAGCCGATCGATCCAGCCTTTGATCTTGGCGGAGAGCAGCGCGACCGGCCACGGCGCATCGACGGTGGATGGCCCGACTTCGATCGTCACGGTCAGCCCTCCCAGTGCGTCGCCAGCGCACCCCCGTAGAATCTGCGAGGTGAGCATCATTACCAACGGCGAGGCCGTCAGCCTGAACATGCCGCGGGTTCCCGCGGTACGCAACAGGCTACGGGACAACCCTGTCGCGGGAGGCAAACGGGTGCTGCTCGCGGCCCCGCGCGGCTACTGTGCAGGAGTGGACCGAGCGGTCATCGCGGTAGAAAAGGCGCTCGAGCACTACGGGTCACCGGTCTACGTGCGCAAACAGATTGTGCACAACATCCACGTGGTGTCGACTCTCGAAAAGCAGGGTGCCATTTTCGTCGACGAGGTCGACGAAGTTCCTGTCGGTGCTCATATCGTTTTTTCCGCACACGGCGTCTCGCCGGCGGTCGTTGCGGCTGCGGCCGCGCGCAACCTCGAGGCCATCGATGCCACCTGCCCTCTGGTGACCAAGGTGCATCGCGAGGCGGTGCGCTTCGCCCGGGACAACTTCCAGATCCTTTTGATCGGCCATGCTGGCCATGAGGAGGTCGAAGGCACCATGGGCCACGCGCCCGAGCGCACGACCCTCGTGAACGGACCGGCGGATGTCGCGACCCTCGAGGTCACCGACCCCGACAACCTGGTCTGGCTCAGCCAGACCACCCTGAGTGTCGACGAGACGATGGAGACGGTGCGCCTGCTACGCGAGCGCTTTCCCGCCCTGCACAATCCGCCGAGTGACGACATCTGCTACGCCACCCAGAATCGCCAGGTCGCTATCAAGAAGGTGGCCGAATCGGCGGAATTGGTCATCGTGGTCGGTTCAGCCAACAGCTCCAACACCGTTCGTCTGGTGGATGTCGCCCTCGAGAACGGCGCGAAGACCGCCTACCGCGTGGATTACGCCAGTGAGATCCAGCAGGAGTGGCTCGACGGCGTCGCAACCGTCGGTGTCACCTCCGGGGCATCCGTACCGGAAGTGCTCGTGCAGGAAGTGCTCGACGACCTCGCCGATGCGGGCTATACCGACGTGCGCCAGGTCGTCACCGCGGAGGAGGATCTGATGTTCTCGCTGCCCAAGGAGTTGCGCACCGACGTCAACGGTAAGGACGACGCTCGGGGGCTCGGGGGCCGCACCCGCCAGCTCGATTGGCAGCAGAAGTGACCGATCAGCCCGAGCGTCCGCAACCCGAGCGCCCGAAGCCGCAGTACGGTGAATATGCCTCGGCGCAGGAGCAGGCGAAGATCATCGCCGATTCTTTCCCGGCAGTGTCACCGCTGAGTGTGCCTTCTCAGACTGTTTCCCCTGTGCCCGTTCCGAATGAGCCTGTTCCGAACGCGCCTGTTCCACACACACCTGTTGCGCCCGCGTCTGTTCCCCCTGTGCCGAAGCCTGCGGCGGGCCGTCGCCGCCGCCGTTGGGACGTCATCCTCACCGCCGGGCTGCTCGGCTATGCCACCATCAACGTGATCGCACAACTGCTCGCGCGTGACACCCTTGCAACGATCGCGAAGCAGTTTTTCGTCGCGCAGGGCATCGGCGACTACACCCCGACGGCGCTCACCGCGAGTCTCGGCACAACCCTCAACGTGATTACGCTCGCGCTGTTCGTCATCACGTTACTGGTGACCACGTGGATGCTGCGAAGCGGCCGAATCGCCTTCTGGGTGCCGATCACCGGTGGGGTCGTTGCGACCATCGTGGCACTGGTTTTCGTCGTGATCCTGCTGCAGTCGGACCCGACCTTCGTGCAATTCTTCGATCGCACCCGGCGCTAGCTGCACCCCGCTGCCCGCACCACCCCGCTGCTCGCACCCACCCGAATCTCCAACACGGGCGAATTCGGACATTCCGGGCCGGCGTGCTGGCCCGTACTGTCCGAACTCGCCCGTGTGAGAGGGGATCGACGGCCCGAGACGAGTTACCCCGGCGCTAGTTCGGTCCGTGCTCGCTAGCTACTCGAGTGACCGGCGGATCCGAGCTGCTTCGTGGCCTCGACGACGCGAGCGGCAAGGGCCGACTCGGCAAGCTTGCCCCAGGACCTCGGGTCGTAGACCTTCTTGTTGCCCACCTCGCCGTCGACCTTGAGAAAACCGTCGTAGTTCTTGAGAACGCTATCGGCGACCGAACGGCTGTAGACGTACTGGGTGTCGGTGTCGATGTTCATCTTCACGACGCCGTTCGCCACCGCGATGGCGATCTCTTCGTCGCTCGACCCGGATCCGCCGTGGAAAACGAGGTCGAGGGGCATCGCCCCGGTGCCGTATCGCGACTGGAGGCCGGCCTGGATTTCACCGAGCAGCTCGGGACGCAGTTTCACGTTGCCCGGTTTGTAGACGCCGTGCACGTTGCCAAAGGTGAGAGCCGCGATGTAACGGCCATTCTCACCGAGGCCGAGAGCCTCGACAGTGGCGATCGCATCATCCAGGGTCGTATACAGGTGCTCGTTGATGTCGTGGCTGACACCGTCTTCCTCGCCGCCGACAACACCGATCTCCACCTCGAGGATCGAGGAGATCGCCTTCATCCGCGGCAGGATCTGCTGGGCGACACGCAAGTTTTCCTCGAGCGGCACCGCCGAGCCGTCCCACATATGCGATTGGAAGATCGGGCCACGACCGGCAGCGACCTCCGACTCGGAAGCAGCGATGAGCGGCAGCAGAAAGTCGTCGAGCGCGTTGGTCGGGCAATGGTCGGTATGCAGCGCGACGGTGATGGGATAGTTTTTCGCCACCTCGGTGACGAACGCGGCGAAGGCGAGAGCTCCGGATGCGCGGGCCTTCACGCTCTGCCCGGCGAAGAAGTCCGCACCACCCGTTGTGACCTGGATGATCCCGTCGGAGCCGGCCGCGGTGAGCCCCTGGAGGATGCCATTGATCGTTGATGACGACGAGGCATTGACTGCCGGGTAGGCGAAGCCGCCGGCTTTCGCCCGGTCGAGCATGTCGGCGTACTGCTCGGGGGTCGCGATGGGCATTGGATCTCCTTCGGTCGCGCAGCACATCCGGATCCGGAGCGCACTCGAGTCTATTGAACTAAAGAACCCCGGATCTTTAGATTGTTCGCGAGTGTGATGGTTGCCGTCGCTGGGTACCCTTGTGGCATGGACACTGCCACCGGATCGACCTTCCAGCACCCCGACCGCAACCTCGGAATGGAGCTGGTGCGAGCGACCGAGGCTGCCGCGATTCGTGCGGTGCCCTTTATCGGGCGCGGCGACAAGCTCGCTGCCGATGGAGCCGCCGTTGATGCCATGCGCAAGTTTCTCGGCACCGTCGACTTCGATGGACTGGTGATCATTGGTGAGGGCGAGAAGGATCACGCCCCGATGCTTTACAACGGCGAGCGTGTCGGCACGGGGCAGGGGCAGGCCTGCGACATCGCGGTCGACCCGATCGACGGCACCTCACTCACTGCAGCCGGCCGGCAGAACGCCCTGTCGATGATTGCGGTGGCGGACCGCGGCAGCATGTACGACCCCTCTGCCGTCTTCTACATGGACAAGATCGTCACCGGTCACGAGGGTCACGGGGTCGTCGACCTCCGCAAGCCGATCGGCGAGAACATCCGCGCCCTCGCGAAGGCGATGCACAAAGATGTTGCGGATCTGGTCGTAGCAGTGCTCGACCGTCCGCGTCACGCCCAGCTCATCGAGGACATCCGCGAGGCGGGAGCCGGCACCAGACTGCTGCTCGACGGGGATGTGGCCGGCGGCATCAACGCTGCGCGCTACGACGCCCGCATCGACATGTGTGTCGGCCGTGGCGGCACGCCGGAGGGCATCATCACCGCCTGCGCCCTCAAGGGACTCGGGGGATTCATCCAAGCCAAACTCGCGCCGCAGAGTGACGACGAGCGCCAGAAGGCAATCGACGCCGGGCACGATCTCGATCGCATTCTCGAGATTAACGACCTGGTCACAAGCGATAACACCTACTTTGTCGCGACCGGTGTCACCGACGGCCAGCTCGTCGGCGGGGTGCGCAAAAAAGGTCCGATCATCAGCACAGAGAGCATTGTGCTGCGGGGCCGCTCGGGCACGATTCGACGGGTCGTGGCCGATCACCTCGCCGAGAAATGGCTGTAGGCGCCCAGTTCTGACTGTCAGTCGGACAAGCCCGGCTTCACCTCACGAGCACTCACGATCTCGAGCTCTTCGACGAGCTCGAAAGCGGTGAGGTCGCGGGGGAGTTCCTCGATCTCGGCGTGCGTACCGAGCACTTTCGACGGCTCGAGCAGGTTGAGTTTTCGAGCAGAGGGCAACACCTGGCGTTCGAGTGAACCGACGAATCCGTTGTAGTTCTTCACCGTGCTCTCGATCGAACGACCGAGCTTCTCGATGTGGCCGGCGAGGGTGGCAAGACGACCGTACAGTTCGCGACTGGTCTCGAAGAGCATCTTCGCCTCCTGCGTCACCACATCCTGCTGCCAGCTGAAGGCCACGGTCTTCAGCACTGACCATAGCGACACCGGGGAGACCAGTGCCACTTTCTTGGAGAACGCGTAATCCATGATCCCAGGATCGGCTTCCATCGCAGACGAGACAAGCGACTCGGAGGGGATGAACGCCACCACGAACTCCGGCGACGCATCCAGCCCATCCCAATACGCCTTGCTGCTCAGGGTGTCGACGTGGGCCCTGATCGCGCGCACATGCTGCTTGATGAGGGACTGCCGTCGCGCACCCTCCTCCCCGGTCGCGGTCACGGCAATCTGGCTCGCTTCGAGGTAGGCGGTGAACGGCACCTTCGCGTCGACGGCGATGTTCTTGCCGCCGGGCAGGTGGATGACCATATCCGGTCGGCCGGCACCGGCATCCGAGGAGATGGATGACTGCACGTCGAAGTCGACCCGCTCGATCAGGCCGGCTGCCTGCACCACATTGCGCAGTTGGGTCTCGCCCCAGACGCCGCGCGTGGCGTTGTTGCGCAGCGCGGACGCGAGCGACTCTGCCGTGCTTCGCAGGCGCTCCTCCGACTCCGTGGCGTTGCGCAGCTGCTGGGTCAGTTCGCCGTGCTGCAGGCTGCGCTGGGTCTCGAGCTCTGTGACCTTCAGTTGCATGCTGCGGAGGGATTCTTGCACCGGGGTCAGCGCTTGCAGTACCTTGCTCTCCCGCTGCTGCCGGTCGGCCTCGGCTAGCTGGTCTTGGCGCTGACGATCAACCAGATCCTGATACTGCTGCTGTTGCGCGGCGACCTGCTCCTTCAGCGCGAGTGCAGTGGCCTGGATCGCGGCGAGCTCGGCTGCGAGTTGTGCTCTCACGGTCGCTTCCTCTGCGCGCACGGCACCGAGAGCGAGTTCGTTCTGGGATGCGAGGAGGGCCGGGTCGACCCCGAGTGGGGCATCCGCCCTCCGCGCGCGCGCAAACAACAGCCCGATGACGGTGCCGAGCACGATTCCGATGACCAGTCCGACGATGAGCGATGCGATGGGATCCATCCGGCCAGTCTGGCAGCGAGCTCCGACACTGCTGTCATCACCCGCTCGGCACAAAACATTTCGAGAACAATACGGTGTGCCTGATCGGCTGGATCGCAGCAAATCGCGCGGCTAGCATGGCGGCATGGACATCGTGAATCATTGGATCGGCGGCTCATCCGTCGCAGGCGACTCGACCCGCACCGCTCCCGTATTCGACCCGGCGCTCGGCACTGTCGCCCGCGAAGTGCGACTGGCGACGACCGCGGATGTCGACGGGGCCGTTGCCGTAGCGAAAGCCGCCTTCCCGGCGTGGGCCGAGACATCCCTCGCCAAACGACAGTCGATCATCTTCACCTTCCGCGAACTGCTGAACTCCCGCAAGCAGGAGCTTGCCGAGGTCCTTACCGCAGAACACGGCAAGGTGCTCTCCGATGCGCTCGGCGAGATCGCCCGCGGACTCGAGGTGGTGGAGTTCGCCACCGGCTTTCCGCACATGATGAAGGGCGAGTACTCGGAGAACGTATCGACCGGGGTCGATGTGTATTCGACCCGTGAGCCGCTCGGCGTCGTCGGCATCATCAGCCCGTTCAACTTTCCGGCGATGGTCCCGCTCTGGTTCTTCCCGATCGCGATCGCAGCAGGCAATACCGTGGTGCTGAAGCCGAGCGAGAAGGATCCGTCTTCATCCAACTGGCTTGCCGCGCTGTTCACCGAGGCTGGGCTCCCCGACGGCGTATTCAACGTTGTTCACGGTGACAAGGTGGCCGTGGATGCACTGCTCGAGCATCCGGATGTCGCCTCGATCTCCTTCGTCGGCTCCACTCCGATCGCCCGCTACATCTACGAGACCGGATCCAAGCACGGCAAGCGCGTCCAGGCGCTCGGCGGGGCGAAGAACCACATGCTGGTGCTGCCGGATGCCGACCTCGACCTCGTCGCCGACTCTGCGGTCAACGCGGGCTTCGGCTCGGCGGGGGAGCGGTGCATGGCCATCAGTGTTCTCGTCGCAGTCGAACCGGTCGCCGATGAGCTGATCGCGAAGATCGCCTCACGGATGTCGCAGCTCACGGTGGGCGACGGACGCCGCAACTGTGACATGGGCCCGCTGATCACGAAGGAGCATCGCGACAAGGTCGTCGGCTACATCGACATCGCGATCGAGGATGGAGCAACGGTGGTCGTGGATGGTCGCGGCATCAACGTGGATGGCGCGGCCGACGGCTTCTGGCTCGGCCCAACGCTCATCGATGCCGTACCGACCGACTCCCGGGTGTACACGGACGAGATCTTCGGCCCGGTGCTCTCGGTGGTGCGGGTGGCCTCCTACGACGAGGGCGTTGCGCTGATCAATGCGTCACGCTACGGAAATGGCACCGCGATCTTCACCAACGACGGCGGGGCAGCGCGGCGGTTCCAGCGCCAGGTGCAGGTCGGCATGGTGGGAATCAACGTGCCGATCCCGGTGCCGGTTGCCTACTTCTCGTTCGGCGGCTGGAAGCAGTCGCTGTTCGGCGACACGAAGGCGTACGGGGCCGACGGTATCCACTTCTTCACGCGGCAGAAGGCGGTCACCATGCGCTGGCTCGACCCGAGCCACGGCGGCATCAACCTGGGCTTCCCGCAGAACTAGGCGCGGAACATCGGGGCCGGGGCCGAGGCCTGGGCCGAGTCCGTTGCGCGAGGACCGATCGCTCCGATGCGTGCCCCCGTGATCCGCGCGAGCTCTTCGATCGAGCCCGCATCGTGTCGCCGGGCGGCGTGGACGATGATCGCGGCACAGGCTTCCGAGTCGGCGAGTGCGTCGTGGTGGGCGAAGTCCTCAAAGCCTGCCGCCATCGCCGCGACCGGCAGCCGGTATGAGTCGAGCGTGTAGGTCTTGCGGGCAACCTGGAGGCTGCAGAGGTAGCCGAAACCGGGGATGTCCATGACGCTGGCTCGGCAGGCGGCGGAGATCACCCCCATGTCAAACCTGGCATTGTGGGCGACGAGCAGGTCATCGCCGGCGAAGGCCACGAGGTCGGGCAGCTGCTCACTCCAGAGCTTCGCGTCCGCGACATCCGGTGCCATGATGCCGTGGATGCGGGTGTTCCACTCGGTGAAGTGATCGAACCCGGCTGGCGGGCGGATGAACCAGGCCACCCGGTCGACGACGACGCCGTCACGCACCTTCACCAACCCCACCGAGCAGGCGGAGGCGGCCGAGGAATTAGCGGTCTCAAAGTCGATTGCGGTGAAGTTGAGAGCCATTGCGTCATCGTCTCACGGACGTGCGACGGTGCCAGCGGAGTGCGCTGGCGATCCGCACGATTGGGGTTCGCGCCTCACGGACCTGCGGCGCCCCCTTTTCGCGTTTTCGGGTTCCCGGTCTGCTCGCCTCCCTAGGATTAAGGCATGTCTGAGGTGCGCGACCCCACCGATCTTGAGCGCACGATCGTGCTGGCCCAGTCCGGGCGTGCGACCACTGTCAACGTGCTCGAATCGCTCGCGGTGAGTCAGGTGATCGTGCCGAGTGCGACCGAAGTCGTCGACAACCTCAACCAGCTGCAGCCGGTGCTGTTCGAGGTCGACGGCATCTCGATGCTCGCGGTGTTCACCCACGACGACCAGATCGCCGAGTTCGGTCAGCTCGCCGAATTCGGGGTGTCGATAGTCGGACGCTCGCTGCTGGCATCGATCCCACCCGGTGCTGGGATCGTCGTAAATCCCAGCCGGTCGATCGGCTTCGAGCTGCTGCCGGAGGGCATCGGTCTGTTTCTGACCGAGCTGCACGGTCGTGAGGTTGAGGCGTGAGGTTGAGTCGTGAGGTCTCGTCGTGAGGTCTCGTCGTGAGGTTGAGCCGTGGACGATGCACGCGAGCCGCACGCTCTGCTTCCGGACGGTGCTGCGGTAACAGTCCAATGCGACGCGCTCGTTAGACTTACCCGTCGTGGCTCTTACTATTGCAATCGTCGGTCTGCCCAATGTCGGCAAGTCCACCCTGTTCAACGCGCTCACCAAGAACCAGGTGCTGGCAGCGAACTATCCCTTCGCCACGATTGAGCCCAACGTGGGGGTCGTGAGCCTCCCAGATCCGCGTCTCGACACGCTCGCTGCGCTGTTCGGAAGCGAGCGTATCCTCGCCGCCCCAGTCTCGTTCGTCGACATCGCCGGCATCGTCAAGGGCGCCTCGGTCGGCGAGGGGCTCGGCAACAAGTTCCTTGCCAACATCCGGGAGGCGGATGCCATCGCCCAGGTGATCCGCGGATTCGCCGACCCGGATGTGGTGCACGTCGACGGCAAAGTCGATGCGGCCTCCGACATGGAGACCATCAATACCGAACTCATCCTCGCCGACCTGCAGACCCTCGAAAAGGCCGTGCCGCGCTACGAGAAGGAAGTCAAAACCAAGCGCACCGAGCCGGCCGTGCTCGCCGCTGCCGTCGAGGCTCAGATCTTTCTCGACGCTGGCAAGCCGCTCTCGTCATCCACCATCGACATCTCGCTCATCCAGGAGCTCGGTCTGCTCACCACAAAGCCCTTCATCTATGTGTTCAACGTGGACGAGGACGTGCTGCAGGATGCCGCGGCTCTGGCCACTCTCGCGGCACTGGTCGCCCCGGCCACGGCCATCTTCCTCGACGCCAAACTCGAGTCCGAGCTCATCGACCTCTCCCCGGAGGATGCTGCGGAACTGCTCGCCTCCACCGGCCAGGAGGAGAGCGGACTCAGCCAACTCGCCCGCATTGGCTTCGACACCCTCGGGCTGCAGACCTACCTGACCGCCGGACCGAAGGAGGCGCGTGCCTGGACCATCCCGAAGGGTGCCAAAGCCCCGCAGGCGGCGGGCGTCATCCACACCGACTTCGAAAAGGGTTTCATCAAGGCCGAGGTGATCGGCTTCCAGGACCTCGTCGATACTGGCTCGATCGCCGAGGCTCGCGCCAAGGGCAAGGCCCGCATCGAGGGCAAGGAATACGTGATGCAGGACGGCGATGTCGTGGAGTTCCGCTTCAATAACTGACCCTGAGCCTGATGGATGCCGCACACGGTGCTGCGAACTGCGGCAAATGGTCGCCATTACGCGGTTCAACCGACATTTCGCCGCAGTTCGCGAGCATCCACCGAGCCACTTTCGAAAGGACAGCATGAGCCTGGTCCGACTGAACGACGTAGAACTCCGCTACGAGAACACGCCGATCCTGCGCGAGGCATTCTTCCGGCTCGACGGCACAGACCGCGTCGGGATGATCGGACGCAACGGGTCGGGCAAGACCAGCATCCTCAAGCTCATCGTCGAACAGGTGACCCCGGATGCCGGCACCGTCACTGTCGATCCCGGCACCCGGATCGGCTACTTCTCGCAGTTTTCCGAGCTCGATGGCACCGCGACGATCATCGAGGTGCTCGAGGGCCTTTTTGGTGAGATCACGGACATCGAGACCGAGCTCGCCTCGATTGATGAGCAGATCGCCGCTGTCACCGCCACTGTGACCGCCACTCAGACTGTCGCAAGCCCGACCGCCGACCTCGACGCCCTCATCCATCGCCAATCGGAGCTGTTCGGCGAGATGGACCGGCTGGATGGCTGGGACTATCACCGCCGCATCGACACCGCACTCACGACTCTCGGTTTCACCGCCGCACACCGCCTCTGCGCGATCGATGAACTCTCGGGCGGATGGCGCAACCGCGCAGCACTTGCGAAGATCCTGCTCGAAGATCCGGATGTGCTTCTGCTCGATGAACCGACGAACTTCCTCGATGTTGCCGGTGTCGAATGGCTCGAAACCTGGTTCCGCACCTTCCAGGGCGCCGCGGTCATCGTCTCGCACGATCGCAAGTTCCTTGATGCCGTTGCGACCCGCATTATCGAAATCGAGAACTACCACCTGCACGAGTATCCGGGCAATTTTGGCGAGTACATCATCCAGAAGCAGTTTCGCCTGAAGACCCTCGAGGCTCAGTTCCAGCACGAGTCGGAGCTGCTGGCGTTCGAGGCGGAGGGCATCGCCGACCGCCGGGATGCCGCGAAGGCGGAGAGCCGCGGGTTGGATAAGCAGCTCTCGCAGATCAAGAAGTCGCGCGCTCCTCGGCCCGTCGACCAGATCATCACCGAGATTTACGGCGGTCTTCACGTCAAGGATGTGCTGTGCCGCATCGAGGGACTGGGTAAATCCTTTGGCGACCGGGTGCTTTTCGAGGCGCTCTCACTCGAAATCCGACGGGGTAATCGCATCGTGGTGAGCGGCGCGAACGGTAGCGGCAAGACAACGCTGCTTCGCGTGCTCACCGGTGAGGAGAAAGCGGATGGTGGAGCGGTCGCCTGGGCCGCTGGCGCAAAGGTCGTCTCGTACAACCAGGTGCTCGCCGAACTCGACGACACCGACACGGTCACCCACGCCGTCAACGCCTACCCCGACAGCCTCGCCCTCACGGCGACCCGCAAGTCGGTTGGCAGGTTCCTCGCAATGTTCCGGTTCTCCGAAGCCGACCTCAAGAACCGGATCGGCAATCTCTCCGGTGGCCAGCGCGCCAGGGTCGCCATGGCGCAGTGCCTGCTGTCCGGAGCATCCGTGCTCCTGCTCGACGAGCCGACCAACCACCTCGACCTGGCCAGCACCCAGGTGATGGAGCGGGCACTGCTGCACTTCCCCGGAGCGATCGTCGTCGTCAGTCACGATCGATTCTTCAGCGAGAAGATTGCCAACTGCCGGATTATTTTTGGTTCGGATGGCGCGCAGCCCGGTGAGTTGCAGGTGCGCGCGGCCTGATTGTGTGCAGCCGCGCCCACCTGCGCTCATGATCCGGGCGAATTCGGCCTTTGTGGGCCGGCATGCCGGCCCACACTGTCCGAACTCGCCCGGATCGGATGAGCCAGTCTGGACGTCGACCACTAGCCGGGCGAGCGACTAGCCCGTATCGCCTTCCACGCCCCGGTCGACCAGAGCGCCCAGATGACGAGGATCGGCTGGAACAGTAGCCGGATGCCACGCGACAGGTCGCTGTTGAGGCCGAAGGAATCGGTCTGCGTGACCAACTGGGAGATGTTGCCCGGCAGAATCAGCAGGAAGAACACTGCGACGACCAGGCCCACAAGGACCCTTCGCCTGGCGAGAAGAACAAGCGCGAGTCCGAGCGTGATTTCGACGATTCCGGATGCGACCACAACGAAGTCTGTGTCGAGAGGTAGCCAGGGTGGCACCTGGGCGCGAAATGCCACTCGACTCACCGTGAGATGGCTGATGCCAGCCAGGAGAAGAAAGGCTCCGAGCAGGAGGCGGCCGATGGTGCGGGGCACGGAGGTGCGCAGTGCGGAGGGTTGCAGCACAGATTTGAGCAGCACAGATTTGCGTAGGGCAGGAGGACGGGACTCGGCTGGAGGGGTCACCCCATAATCCTAAACAGCACCTCAGCACCGAGCCGTCTCAGCACCGGGCGCAGGACCACCGGGCGCCGGCTCACCCACCGAGGCTCGTGCTCAGGTCGTGACCCCCACATGGCTGCGGGCGTGCACGATCGCCGCGTCGAGATCATCGAAGAGGTGATTCTCGTGGCGCAGGGAGCGGATCACGCCCACCCGTGTCGCGAGCCGCAGATGCTGTTCCTGGATGCCTTTGACGAGCACGGTGATCCCGCGTCCCTCGAGGCCGTCAATCATCTCCGTGATCACGCGTGCCCCCGTGGCATCCATCACCTGCAACTGAGAGAGGCGCAGTATCACGACGTCGACTCCGGTGATTTGCGTTACTTTATCGAGCATCCGCTCCGCTGCACCAAAGAAGAGTGCGCCCTCGAAGCGGAACAGCGCGATGTGTTCGTCACCGGGGAGGGCTGGTGCCGGTATCGGCTCGCGATGCACGCCCCCGGACTTCGACAGGGTACGCAGGGCGAAGAAGGCGGCGGCGGCGATACCGATACCGACGGCCACGATCAGGTCGAATGACACGGTGATCAGGGCGGTGAGTATGAAGACCACCGTGTCGGATCGCGTGGATCCCACGACACTGCGCACCGTGGTCAGAGAGACCATGCGCGTTGCAGTAACCATGAGAACTCCGGCGAGGGCCGCGAGGGGGATCTCGGATACCACGCCGGAAGCGAGGGCGACGATCCCGAGCAGCACGATCGAATGGATGATTGCGGCGAGACGGGAGCGTCCGCCAGATCGCACGTTCACCGCGGTGCGGGCGATGGCTCCGGTCGCGGGCATTCCCCCGAAAAAGCCCGAGGCAACCGATGCCAGCCCCTGGCCAACGAGCTCGCGGTCCGGGTCGTATGTACCGGTGTCGGCAAGCGCGGCACCGACCCGTGCGGAAAGCAACGATTCAATGGCGGCCAGCGCTGCCACCGTGAGAATCGGGCCAACGAGCGAGCCGAAGATTGCCGGGTCGAGAGGGGGAAGGCTCGGGGCGGGAAGGGAGCTGGGCAGGGCGCCGATTCGCGCAAGGGGCAGGTTACCGACGGCAGCGATAGCAGAGACAATGACGATGGCGAGCAGCGATCCGGGGATCTTTGGATGGATGCGTGGTGCGAGCACCATAATGACCGCCACCAGCACGACGGCACCGATTGCCCACGCGAGAGTGGCCGGATTCACGGTCGCGAATGACTCGATCGCGGCGAGAAACGCGTTACTGCTTTTTCCGGCGGCGCTGCCGATTGCGGCGGGTACCTGCTGGAGGAAAATAATGACGGCGATGCCGAAGGTGAACCCCTCGATCACCGGCCACGGGATGTAGGAGACGACCCGGCCGAGCCGCAGCACCCCGGCAACGACGACTACGATCCCCGCCGCAAGACTGACCAGCGCCACGACAGCGGTGCCGTGAGCGATGACCACCGGTCCGAGAACGACCACCATCGCCCCGGTCGGTCCGGAGACCTGGATGTTCGATCCTCCGAAGACCGCGGCCACAATTCCCGCGATAATGGCCGTCACGAGGCCGCTTTCTGCCCCGGCGCCGGAACTCACTCCGAATGCCAGTGCCAGTGGCAGCGCGACGATACCGACGGTGATACCGGCCAGAAGGTCACCGCGCCACGTACGTTTCACCGAGGAATAGTCTCGCCAGCTGGGTAAAAGTGCACGCATCGAAGTGCTGGCTGCCATCGGGGTTCCTCCACGAGTACCGAAGTCTCGGAAGCCGGTATCTACCTCAACGATACTTCTGCAGGGTCATAGGTCCCGGGTCTTTGGTCCCGGCACGCGTCCCAGCGACTGTTCGGCTGTATCGAAACCACACTCACGAGACTCCTGTGCAGCGCACCCCGCAGTGAGCCGACAGGGCACAAATAGGGGTGTCCGGCGAATTCACAGGCTGTGCTCAGTGGTCCAGCACAAACCTTCGTGGTTGCCTGTAGGTATGACCGAGATTCCGATGTTCCCTTTAGGCTCCGTGCTCTTTCCTCACATGCCGTTACCGTTGCGGGTTTTTGAGGAGCGCTACCTCGTAATGCTGTCGCGGATCCTGCCCGATGAACCATCTGAGTTCGGAGTCGTGCTTATCGAACGTGGCCAGGAGGTCGGCGGAGGGGAGCAGCGTTTCACCGTCGGTACCGTGGCCCAAGTGCAGCAACTGGATGCGACAGAGGACTTCGTCGTGCTGGTTGCGCAGGGGGAGCGTCGCATCGAGATTCTCGAATGGCTCGAAGAGGATCCGCATCCGGTCGCGCGGGTGCGAGACATCCCTGACCTCACGTGGACCGACGAACTCTTGCCCCTGCGGCAACGTGCGGAGGACGCCGTTCGCCGCACGTTACGGCTGGCGAGCGAGACCAGCGACCAGCTGTGGTCAGCGGATGTCGAGATCTCCGACGACCCCACAGCCGCGGCCTGGCAGTTGGCCGCGGTGGCTCCCCTCGGCGAACTGGACCAGATCGCTCTGCTGCGGTCCGAGACAATGGAAGCCCTTCTCACTGCCCTCATCGAGCTGATGGATACCGTGGAGCAGTCGCTGAGCACGCCCTGGCCCGGGGAATAACCCGGCGTAGTAGCCCGGCGTAGGCTTGACTGTATGGAATTTAGATACCTCGGAAACTCAGGCCTCAAGATCTCGGAGCTCACCTACGGCAACTGGCTGACCCACGGATCCCAAGTGGAGAACGACACCGCGAAAGCCTGTGTGACCGCGGCTCTTGACGCCGGGATCACCACCTTCGACACCGCTGACGTCTACGCGAACACCGTTGCGGAGACCGTGCTCGGCGAAGCGCTCAAGGGCCAACGCCGTGCGTCGCTCGAGATCTTCACCAAGGTCTTCGGCCCGACCGGGCCGAAGGGGCACAACGATGTCGGGCTGTCACGCAAACACATCATGGAGTCGATCGATGGATCGCTGCAGCGGCTGCAGACCGACTATGTCGACCTCTATCAGGCCCACCGCTTCGACTACGAGACGCCGCTGGAAGAGACCTTCCAGGCGTTCTCTGATGTCGTGCGGCAGGGCAAGGCGCTCTACATCGGCGTGAGCGAATGGACCGCCGAGCAGTTGCGCGATGGAGCCGCTCTGGCGAAGGAGTTCGGCGTGCAACTCATCTCCAACCAGCCGCAGTACTCCCAGCTGTGGAGGGTGATCGAGGCGGAGGTCGTGCCGACATCCAGGGAACTCGGCATTTCGCAGATCGTCTGGTCGCCGATCGCTCAGGGCGTGCTCACCGGCAAGTACGCGCCGGGTGCTGCGCTGCCGGCGGGCAGCAGAGCCACCGACGAGAAGGGCGGCGCCAACATGATCAAGCGCTTCCTCAACGACGAGGTGCTTACCCGGGTGCAGGCCCTGTCGCCGATCGCGGCGGAGCTCGAGCTCACACTCGCGCAGCTCGCGGTCGCGTGGGTCCTGCAGAACGAGAATGTGGCATCCGCAATCATCGGTGCGTCACGTCCGGAGCAGGTGCACGAGAACGTGAAGGCCGCGGGAGTCTCGATTCCCGCAGAACTGCTCACGCGCATCGACGATGCTCTCGGCGACAGTGTCGAGCGCGACCCGGCCAGGACGCTGGAAAGCTCACCGAAGTCTCGCGAGGCGTAGGCCTTTCGCGGGCGCCGCGCCTGTTACTTTCGCGCACCCGTCACTTGTGCCCAGCAGCACGGCTGGCAGCACGGTGCTCACAGCGGATGAGCTGGATGGCGCGCCGCCTGGGCCGATCCCAGTGCGGCGTGGCGTGCAAATCTCCGCTCTGGGCACCGCCCGCAGCCGCACCTGCCTGCACCTGCTCGCACCGCCCGCAATATCTTGCGCAACATCCGCCGGTAACGGGTGGATGCCGCGGCAAGTTGATAAGATGCTGCCACAACAAAATATCGGGCCCATCAACGCGATGCGGGAGAGCCGGACGCCAGTGCGCACAGCGATATTCGCTGTGCACGCCAGGCAGACCGGCACCGAAGGAGCAAGCCTCCCCGCCAATCTCTCAGGTACGTGTACCGCATCGAACAGGCCACTCTGAAATGTCACGCGCCCAGCGCAGCTCTCTAAAAAAAAGATTTACAGGGCTGCACACTTCATCGGCATACCGTGCACAACAGAGGGGGAGTTCTAACAGCCAACTCACGCGCCTGGAGAACTCTTGACCGATAGCACCGATAGCACCGAAGGCGTCAGTAGCACCGATAGCACCGAGCCGGCAGAACGGTTCTCGCCGCTGCATCAGCAGCACGTGGATGCCGGGGCCAGCTTCACTGACTTCGCCGGCTGGCAGATGCCGGTGCGTTACTCGAGCGACCTTGCTGAGCACCACGCCGTGCGCACCGCCGCGGGCCTCTTCGACCTCTCGCACATGGGCGAGATCGTGGTGATCGGACCGGAGAGCGCGGATGCCCTCGACTACGCCTTTGCCGGCAAGATCTCCGCCGTCGCAATCGGCCAGGCCAAATACAGTCTGTTGCTCGGCCGGGAGGGCGGCATCATCGATGACCTCGTCGTCTACCGCACGGGAGCAGACCGCTTCATCGTGGTCGCCAACGCGTCGAATCGGGAATCGGTCGCAACCGAGCTGGTCGAGCGAACGGCACCCTTCGAATGTGAGGTGTTCGATGAGAGCGATGACATCGCGCTCATCGCGATCCAGGGGCCAAAGTCGTTCGAGATCCTGAGCCAGGTGCCGGGCGTCGCCGCCGCCGGGCTCGCCGATCTCAAGTACTACTGGTCAACGTCCGGTCAGTTCGAGGGGCACGAGATCCTTGTTGCCCGCACGGGCTACACCGGCGAAGACGGCTTTGAAATCTACATTGCCCCGGACGCCGCGCCCGCACTGTGGCGGGCGATCGCCGAAACCGGGGCGGGGAGTGGCCTGGTGCCAGCAGGACTCGCCAGCCGCGACACCCTTCGTCTCGAGGCGGGGATGCCGCTCTACGGCCACGAACTCGGCCTCACGACATTCCCGGTGCAGGCCGGCCTCGGCCGGGTCGTGAACCTGAAGAAGGAGGGGGATTTCGTCGGCCGTTCCGCAGTAGAGACCGGCCCCGTCGATGGCGCCCGCGTTCTCGTCGGCCTCCGCGCCGACGGCAAGCGTGCCGGTCGCGCGGACTATCCCGTGCGTGATGCGCACGGCGTTCAGGTGGGAGTCGTCACCAGCGGGGCTCTCAGCCCCACGCTTGGCTACCCGGTCGCAATGGCCTACGTCGACCCCGCCGTGCAGGAACTCGGTACAGAGCTTTTTCTGGATGTACGCGGAACCAGCGTGCAAGCATCCGTCACCGCACTTCCCTTCTACACCAGAAAGGCCAACTGATCATGGCAGAGCACGGACATACCACGCAGGACACCCTGAAATACACCGCCGAACACGAGTGGATCTCCGTGCAGGATGACATCGCCACTGTCGGCATCACGGCCTATGCGGCCGAGAAGCTCGGCGATGTGGTGTTTGTCGATCTTCCCGCCGTTGGAGCGTCCGTCGCGAGCGGCAAGATCGTGGGCGAGATCGAGTCGACCAAGTCGGTTGGCGAGCTCTTCGCCCCGGTCGACGGCACCGTCACCGAGGTCAATGACGCTGTCGTTGCGAACCCCGAGCTGGTCAATAGCGATCCGTTTGGTGAGGGATGGCTCATCAAGGTCAGTTTCACCGCGCTACCACCCCTTCTGAGCTTTGACGAGTACACCGCGCTGGTGGGCGAGTAATGGCCGGGGTAGACCAGCTCACCAAGGAGCAACTTGCGCACGGCGGTTTTGCTGAGCGCCACATCGGAACGGATCACGCGGCCCAGGCCACGATGCTCGACGCCCTCGGCTACGAGAGCGTCGATGCTCTCGTGCGTTCAGCGGTGCCGGAATCCATCCATGTCGACGGATTTCGTGCCGCGGCTGACTCGGTGCTGCCTCCCGCAGCCACCGAGCGTGAGGCGCTCGCCGAGTTGCGCGTGCTTGCCCGCAAAAACACCGTCAACCGGTCGATGATCGGGCTCGGATACTACGACACCATCACCCCGGCAGTGATCAAACGCAACGTCCTCGAGAACCCGAGCTGGTACACGGCCTACACGCCATACCAGCCCGAGATCTCGCAGGGCCGGCTCGAAGCGATCATCAACTTCCAGACGATGATCACTGACCTCACCGGACTCAGCACCGCCAATGCCTCGATGCTGGACGAAGGCACTGCCGTCGTCGAGGGCATGATGCTGGCCCGGCGCGCGTCGAAGCTGACGAGCAACACCTTCATCGTGGACAGGGATTCACTACCCCAGACCCTCGCGCTGCTGGAGAACCGTGCGGCCGCCGTCGGCATCGACCTCGTGCATATCGACCTCGCTGCGTTCGCCTCCAATCGCATCGAGCTTCCCGAAGCGTTCGGCATCTTCGTGCAGTACCCCTCCCGTTCGGGCCGGATCTGGGACCCGAGTCGGGTCATCGCCGCGGCGAAGAGCGCTGGCGCCCTCGCGGTGGTCGCGGCCGACCTGCTCGCCCTCACCCTCATCGCCTCTCCGGGTGAATTGGGAGCGGATGTCGCGGTCGGCACCAGCCAGCGGTTCGGCGTTCCGATGGGCTTCGGCGGTCCGCACGCGGGCTACATGGCCGTGCGCTCGGGACTCGAACGCCAGCTTCCTGGACGCCTGGTCGGTGTCTCGCAGGATGCGGCCGGGCATCCCGCCTACCGGCTCTCGCTCCAGGTGCGCGAGCAGCACATCCGTCGCGATAAGGCGACCTCCAACATCTGCACCGCGCAGGTGCTACTCGCGGTGATGGCCTCGATGTATGCCGTTTATCACGGTCCGCAGGGGCTCAAGCAGATCGCCACGCGAGTGACCAAGCTCACCCGGGTGCTCGCTCGCGCGGCCTCCGAGGCTGGCCACACCGTCGAGTCGGCGAACTTCTTCGACACGATCACACTGCACACCAAGACGAATGCCGCGCGGCTCGTCGAGCGGGCTCACTTGGCCGGCTACCTCATCCACCTCGTCGATGATGATCACGTGCAACTGTCGGCGGATGAGACCACCACGCTCGATGATGTGCGGGCCATTGCGCGCATTCTTGGCGAGGACCTCTCCAACGATTCGATTCCCGAGGACCTCGACTGGATCCCGGTCGACCTCGAGCGCACCAGCGATTACCTCACGCATCCGGTGTTCAACACTCACCGCTCCGAGACCTCGATGATGCGCTACCTCAAGCACCTCGCCGACTACGACTACGCCCTGGATCGCGGCATGATCCCGCTCGGGTCGTGCACGATGAAGCTGAACTCGGCTACCGAGATGGAGGCTGTGACCTGGCCCGAATTCGCCGGGCTCCATCCCTTCGCACCGGAGTCGGATGTCGAAGGCTACCTTCAGCTGATCGACCAGCTGCAGGGCTGGCTTGCGGATGTCACGGGCTATGACACCGTGTCGCTGCAGCCGAACGCGGGCAGCCAGGGCGAGCTCGCCGGGCTCCTCGCCATCCGTGGCTATCACCGTTCCCGTGGTGACAGCTCGCGAACCGTCTGCTTGATCCCGCAGAGCGCACACGGCACGAACGCGGCCTCCGCTGTGCTCGCCGGCATGCGAGTAGTCGTGGTCGCCTGTGACGAGCTTGGCAACGTGGATGTCACTGACCTCCGGGCCAAGATCGCCGAGCATGCAGGCTCTCTCGCTGCGTTGATGATCACCTACCCCTCAACACACGGGGTGTACGAGCGCGAGGTCGGCACGATCTGCAAGGCCGTGCACGATGCCGGTGGCCAGGTCTATGTCGATGGGGCGAACCTCAACGCGGTGCTCGGATTCGCCCGCTACGGCGACTTCGGCGGCGACGTCTCGCATCTCAACCTGCACAAGACCTTCTGCATCCCTCACGGCGGCGGCGGACCCGGAGTCGGGCCGGTCGCGGCGAAGGCGCATCTCGCGCCGTTCCTGCCGGGGCATCCGATGGCTCAGCGTGAACTGCACAGCGGTCCTCCCGTTTCGGCGGCTCCGTACGGCTCCCCGAGCATCCTTCCGATCAGCTGGGCCTACGTGCGCATGATGGGCGCCGACGGGCTTGCCGCAGCAACCGGGGCCGCGGTTCTCGCCGCTAACTATGTGGCTGTGCGACTGCGTGATCACTTCCCGGTGCTGTACGCGGGGGAGAACGGCCTGGTCGCGCACGAGTGCGTGCTCGACCTTCGTCCGCTCACCGAGACCACCGGTGTCACCGTCGACGATGTGGCCAAGCGGCTCATTGATTTTGGATTCCACGCTCCGACGATGTCGTTCCCGGTTGCCGGCACTCTCATGGTCGAACCGACCGAGAGCGAGGATCTCGCCGAGATCGATCGCTTCATCGATGCGATGATTGCGATCCGCCTCGAAGCGGATGCCGTGGCGGCGGGCACCTGGCCGCTCGACGACAACCCGCTCCACAATGCCCCGCACACCGCGCAGTCCGTGATTGAGGGCGAGTGGACTCACCCGTACTCGCGCGAGCAGGCGGTGTACCCGGTGCGCAGCCTCATCCGCTCCAAGTACTGGCCGCCGGTGCGCCGCGTGGACAACGCGTACGGAGACCGCAACCTGGTCTGCGCCTGCCCGCCGCCGGAGGCCTTCGAGTAGCGGCTGCTACCTGGCGATGCCGAAGAGCCCGGGAAACGCGGATGCCGCCCACGGGTAGCCCACGAAGATCGCGGTGTCGATCACGAAATGGGCAATCACCAGGGGGAGCACTCGGCCGGAGCGCGAGTAAAGCCAGCCGAACAGCAGACCCATCGCGAAGTTGCCGACGAACGCCCCAAAGCCCTGGTAGAGGTGGTAGGTGCCTCGCAGTAGGGCGGCGGAGAGGATGATCGGCCAGGTCGTCCACCCGAGGTCCCGCAGCCGGGCGAACAGGTAGCCGATCACGATCACTTCCTCCTGGAGCCCTGCGCGCAACGCCGAAAGTACCAGAATCGGGATGGTCCACCAGTAGGTGTCGAGCGGCGAGGCCGAGACCGTCACACCGAGTCCGAGTGCCTTGCCGCCCAGGTAGACGAAGATGCCGGGAATTCCGATTACCAGTGCGAGCCCGAGGCCGAGTAGCGCGTCACGCACAGGGCGGTCGAAACCCAGTCCGAGACGCGCAAGATGTGGTCGTGCACCCTGCCAGAGCAGAAAGCAGACGAGAGCGACGGGCACGAGGTCGAAGAAAAGGGCGAGGAATTGGTAGATGAGGTCGAAGATCGCCCGATTGTTCAGAGAGTTATTGAGCGATTGCACCTGCCTGGACAGGGGAGTGGACCGGGAGAGGCTGTCAGCGATCGACACGATCGAATACACGGCGGATGCCCCGAGTGACAGCCCGAGAACGAGCAGGATCTCAGCCCTGATCCTGCTCCGGAAGGCACGAGGGATCGAACCGTTTTCGTCCATATCGAGAATCGTACGGTAGTTGATCCGGGACCATTCCCAGCACGATTGCAGTGCGGTGCAGCTTTGCGCGCAAATTTATTGTGAAAGTAGCAAGCTGAGCGCAAGATATTTTCTAAATCAACAACAATCAGTCGGCAATATTAAGGAAATGTTAATTGGGTCGTGTCAATTTGGACATCGGTGCGGTCGTGCTTAGAGTTCGATAAGTCTCTGCGGCGCAAGATGCGGCGCAAGATGCGGCAGAAGAGTTTACGAACAGCGCTACACGGTCAATGAGTTGCCTGCCCTGCACATCTGGGAGGGGCGTTCATAGCGGTATCCAAAAAAGAGTGAGGTCACAGTCGATGTCTCTACCCATGGGTGAACTCGAGGTCGTCGGAGAAAGCGCACCGCTCACGAACAAGACCGTTACGGGATCCTCAATCGTCGGGCGGTCGCTGTGGTCGATCGCATGGCGTCGTCTTCGCAAAGACAAAGTGGCCATGACCGCGGGCGTGGTGATCGTGCTGCTGATCCTCATAGCGACTCTCGCGGGGCCGCTCACCGCCCTCTACGGCCAGAACTATCTCACTCACCACAACCTGCCGCCGAATGCACTGACCGATAGCGCAACGAACCTTCCGATCGGCGATTTCGGTGGAATCAGCTCCACTCACTGGCTGGGAGTGACCCCGGTGCTTGGCCAGGACATCCTGTCGCTACTCATCTACGGTGCGCGCACCTCGTTGATTATTTCCGGGCTCGCGACCGCACTGTCTCTCGTCCTCGGTGTGACCCTCGGTCTCATCGCCGGCTATTACCGTGGCTGGCGAGACACAGTGATCTCGCGCATCATGGACGTGCTCCTGTCCTTTCCCACCCTGCTTTTCTCGCTCTCCCTGATCGCAGTCGTGGGAATCGTCAACAGTTCGCCGGGAGCCCGCTACGCGATCATCATCTTCGTGCTCGGCTTCTTCGGTTGGCCGTATATCGGTCGCATTGTGCGTGGCCAGGTGCTCTCCCTGCGGGAGAAGGAATTTGTGGATGCCGCACGCAGTCTTGGCGCGAGCAATGGCTGGATCATGGCCAAGGAAATCATGCCGAACCTCCTCGGGCCGATCCTCGTTTATACGACCCTGACCATTCCGAACTACATGCTCGGCGAGGCTGGGCTCTCCTACCTCGGTGTGGGGATCCAGCCACCGACCCCGTCCTGGGGCCAGATGCTTTCGGATGCCGGCAACTATTTTCAGGTCGACCCGATGTACCTGGTGCTGCCCGGCCTGGCAATCTTCATCTCAGTACTCGCGTTCAATCTCTTCGGCGACGGATTGCGTGACGCGCTCGATCCGAAATCAACACGATGAATCTCCCACTGACGTCCGATCCGCCTCGAGAGGCACCTCTCTCGGGACGGTTCGACGGGGCCCTACGGGCTCGATCCCACGCGGCTGAGGCCGCACACGCACCACCAACACAGAGAAGGCATCTTTTATGAAGATCACACGAAGGGGAGTAGTCGCCGTCGGCATTGTGCTGACGGCCGCACTGGCACTCGCCGGATGCACCGGAGGCACTTCGGGCACCCCAACAACAGGCACCGCGGCTTTCAACGACGCAGTCAGCAAAATTGTCAACCCATCGACAGCGCAAGGCGGAACAGTCAAGCTCCTCGCGGCTGACGACTGTGATTCCTGGGATCCTCAGCGCACCTATTACGGCTGGTGCTGGAACATGCAGCGCATCTTCACTCGCTCTCTCATCGGCTACGAGACGGTCAATGGCACGAAGCCAGTGCTCGCACCCGACCTGGCGACAGACATGGGAACCCACAACGCCGACTTCACCAAGTGGACCTACACGTTGCAGAAAGACCTCAAGTGGTCAGACGGAACGGCAATCACCCCGATGGATGTCAAGTACGGCATCGAGCGACTCTTTGCCACCGACGTGATCAACGGCGGTCCGGCCTCGTACTTCATCGCAACGATCTCTCACCCGGCTGACTACCTCGGCCCGTACACCAGCGGTGATCTGGCGAGCATCGAGACCACGGCCGATTCGATCACCTTCAACCTGTCGACCCCGTACTCCGACTTCAACTACCTCATGGCCATGGCTGCCGCAGCCCCTGTGCCGTACAAGGTCGAGGGTGGCGCGGACTTCACCGGAGCGAATTACACCAAGCGCCCGCTGTCGTCCGGACCGTTCAAGATCGAGTCGTACACGCCCACCCAGGAAATCACCTTCGTTCGTAACGAGTTCTGGAAGCAGTCGACGGACAAAATCCGCAAGCCCCTTGCCGACAAGATCACCCTGACGATCAACTCAGACGTGAACGACATCGACAGCAAGCTCAAAGCCGGAACCGCAGACGCGAAGGCCGACAACTCGATCGGAACCACCCTGCAGTCCCAGGTGCTGACTCAGCCGAAACTGAAGAAAAATGCGGATAACCCGACAACGGCGTTCACGCGCTACTTCTCGGTCATGCCGTCGGTGATTCCCAACCTGTACTGCCGCCAGGCGATCTTCTATGCAACGAATAAGGCCGAACTCGTTCAGGCATTCGGTGGAACGACTGCCGGCACCGCAGCCGGTTCGATGACGCCTCCGACAATTGCCGGGTACAGCGCCACTGCCAACATGTATTCGACCGGAGCAGACAACACGGGAGATCTCACGAAGGCAAAGGAAGCACTGAAGAAGTGCGGCCAGCCGGATGGCTTCACCACGAAGCTCGCGTACAGCACTCCGAGTGAGACCGGGCCAAAGGTGTTCGCCGCAATGCAGACGGCCCTTGCCCGAGTCGGAATCAAGATCACGGCAGCCACATCGGCCACCTCGAGCTACTACAGCTCGTTCATCGGTTCGCCGGCGAACATCGAGAGCCAGGGTCTTGGCATCGCGGTTGCCGCGTGGGGAGCAGACTTCCCAACCGGGTATGGCTTCTGGAACTCGATTGCCAACGGGGCCACCATCATCCCCGCGGGCAACACCGATTACCCGAGCCTCAACGATCCGGCTGTCAATAAAATCCTTGACGCCGCCCCGGCCGGAACATCGAAGGACTCGGACTTCCGCGCCCTCGATGACCAGGTGATGAAAAATGCCGTGTACCTGCCGATCCTGTTCGGCAAGTCGCTGTACTACCGCAACGCTCGCCTCACGAACGTCACGTCGAACAACGCACTCGCGTTCGGCATCTATGACTTCGTAAACGTGGGTACCGGCGGCAAGTAACACCGCGTTTTTTCCCCATCAGTGGCCGGCCGGGATTGACCCGGTCGGCCACTTTCCCTTACTGAAAATCAGGTTATGGTCCGATTCATCACTTTCCGACTGCTGGGCGCGATCGTTGTCGTGTGGATTGTCAGCGTCGTGACGTTTCTCATCTTCCAGGTGGTTCCCACCCTCACGGATACCTCTCCGGTCTACTACTACATCGGCAAGGTGCCATTCCCACCGGACTCGATTCAGTTCAAGGCGCTGGTTCACCGCTTCGGATTCGATCTTCCGCTGTACGCCCAGTACTGGCATTTTCTTTCGGGAATCCTGTTAGGGCAGAACATCACCGATGGAGTCAGTACCCCGATCGTCTGCCCCGCACCCTGCTTCGGCTACTCCTTCCGCCAGAACGAACTGGTCGGAACAATGATCCTGAATGCCGCACCGGTCAGCATCAGCCTCCTCGTTGGGGCAGCCATCCTGTGGCTCGTTGGTGGGGTCGCCGTTGGAACGCTGTCGGCACTGAAGCCGGGGTCGTTCGTCGACCGGGTCGGTATGACGAGTTCGCTTGCCGCGGTATCGCTGCCCATCTTCTTCACCGGGCCGTTGCTGCTCCTCATCTTCGAATACACGCTCGGCTGGCTGCCGGATACTTCCTACGCACCGATCACCGAGGATCCGGCTCAGTGGCTTCGCAGTATGATCCTGCCCTGGGTGAGCCTCGCCTTCCTGTTTGCGGCGCTGTATGCGCGCCTCACCCGCTCGAACATGATCGAGACGATGGGAGAGGACTACATTCGAACAGCCCGGGCAAAGGGGCTCGGGCGAAGAACCGTCGTCGTCAAACACGGACTGCGAGCAGCGCTCACCCCGATCGTGACCATCTTTGGAATCGACGTCGGAACGCTCATCGGTTCGACGATCATCACCGAAACAGTCTTCAATCTGCGGGGCATCGGCTATCTCTCCATCAAATCGATTCAATCGCTGGATCTGCCGGTAATCCTTGGAGTCACGATCATCGCGGCGGTCGCCCTCGTGGTGGCCAACCTCATCGTCGACATTCTGTACGCCGTCATCGACCCCCGCGTCACCGTCTAACAGCCGTCTAACAGCCGTCTCACGTCGCACCGTCCAGCATCGAAAAGGGCTTCTCATGTCAACCACTCTTCCCTCACCGGCCGTTCGCCCTGACGGCCGAAAGCGCGCCTTCCTCGAGGTCAACGACCTTCGCGTGCACTTCCCAACTGCAGACGGCGTCGTCAAGAGCGTCGATGGGCTGTCGTTCGAACTCGAGCGCGGTGAAATTCTGGGCATCGTCGGGGAGTCGGGATCAGGCAAATCGGTGACGAGCCTGGCGATTCTGGGCCTGCACAAGGGCTCGAATGCCGAAGTGACCGGCGAGATCTGGCTTGACGGGCGCGAAATCATCGCTGCAACGGAAGAGGAGGTTCGCGATCTTCGCGGTAGCGAGATGGGGATGATCTTCCAGGATCCGCTCTCGTCGCTCCACCCGTTTTACACGGTCGGCGCACAGATCAGCGAGGCGTACCTCGTGCACACCAAGGTGTCGAAAAAGGAAGCACGGGCCGAGGCCATCCGCATGCTCGAAAAAGTCGGGATTCCGAATGCACCGAGCCGCTACAACGACTATCCCCACCAGTTTTCCGGTGGGATGCGGCAGCGCGCGATGATCGCGATGGCCCTGATCTGCAAACCCCGGTTGTTGATAGCGGATGAACCGACCACTGCTCTCGACGTGACGGTGCAGGCCCAGATCCTCGAGCTGATCAAGCAGCTTCACGACGAGCTGAACTCGGCCGTCATCCTGATCACGCACGACCTCGGTGTCGTCGCCGAGACCTGTGACAAGGTGCTGGTGATGTACGGCGGCCAGTGCGTCGAGACGGGCCCGGTCGACGAGATCTTCTATGCCCCGGAGATGCCGTACACCTGGGGACTGCTGCGCTCGATGCCGCGAATGGATCGTGACCGCCAGACGCGTCTCACCCCGATTCCTGGGTCCCCGCCGTCGCTCATCAATGTTCCGAGCGGATGTGTGTTCAACACGCGCTGCCCGTTCACCGACCGGGTGGACGGCGACAAATGCCGCACCGTGCATCCGAATCTCGAGCAGGGTGCGACGCCCGGCCATGCGGTGCGGTGCCACATCCCGGCCGCACAGCGCCAGGAAATCTGGCTCACCGAGATCTCGCCAAGTCTCTAGTCCCGCCCGATACGCTCCTTTACGTCTCGCACAGAGAGAACCCTCGCCGTGATCAATGAAACCACCGCAGTACCCGCACCAGCATCGACACCGCGAGGTGAGCCGCTTCTGAGCGTGCGGAACGTCTCGAAGTACTTCCCGGGAAGTCATTCAGGCCTTCTCGGGCGCCGAGGCACACCGATCAAGGCCGTCGATGGCGTGAGTTTCTCTGTGGACCAGGGCCAGACTCTCGGTCTTGTCGGGGAGTCCGGATGTGGAAAATCGACGACGGGGCGAGTCATCAGCAAGCTCCTCGAGCCGACCTCTGGAGAGATCCGCTTCAACGGGCGCGATATCGCCGGGCTCAAGCCGCGCGAGATGAAGTCGTATCGCAGCGAAATCCAGATGATCTTCCAGGACCCGTTCTCCTCGCTCAACCCGAGGCACACCATCGGAACAATCGTCGGTGCACCTTTCCGCATCCAGGGGGTGAAGACCGAACACGGTATCAAAGCCGAGGTGCAGTCCATGATGGAGCGGGTCGGGCTCAACCCCGAGCACTACAACCGGTACCCGCACGAGTTCTCCGGTGGACAGCGCCAGCGCATCGGCATTGCGCGTGCGCTCTCTCTGCGCCCCAAGTTGATCGTCTGCGACGAGCCGGTGTCGGCCCTCGACGTCTCAGTGCAGGCGCAGGTCGTCAACCTGCTCGAGGACCTGCAGAGCGAGTTCGGTGTGGCCTTCGTCTTCATCGCGCACGATCTGTCGGTCGTCCGACACATCGCGGATCGGGTCGCGGTCATGTACCTGGGCAAGATCATGGAGATCGCCGACCGTGACACGCTCTACTCCGAGCCGCTGCATCCGTACACTCACGCGCTGATGTCTGCTGTGCCGGTTCCCGACCCTCGCAAGGAACGACGTCGGGAGCGGATCCTGCTCACCGGCGATCTGCCGAGCCCCAGCAATCCGCCCACCGGATGTGTTTTTCATACCCGATGCCAGAAGTTCCGCGAGGAGCTCACTGACGTGCAGAAGAACCGGTGTCGCACCGAGGTTCCGGTGGTCACCGAGAATGCGCCTGGCCACGAGGTCTACTGCCACTTCCCCGCGCCACGTGCCGGACTGACAGACCTCCTGAAGACCGGTGCCGCGACCTGAGGTGCTACTTCGGCTCGCAGTGTTTAGGAGTATTCATTGAGCGTGATGGATCACCATCCTGGGCTGAGAACCTGAAGCGCACAGAGCGCGACGAGGATCACCCCGATGGCAACTGGCACAGTGGCGATCCGCGTTGAGACACGGGCCGCTTCGGCTGGTTGCGGTGCAGCGGGCCCCGTGGCGACCGTTGCTGCCACATCCGCACCTTCGCGAGAGAGCTCGCGTAGTTCCCAGGCATCACGCGCACGCTCGATGAGGCGTGATGTCGGCAGGGAGGGTATCGCCCGCACGTTGCGCCGTCGAACTCCGGACGCTCTCATGGATTGCTGGTCGGCGTCACGGCGGGAATAAGCCGACGCCACCGACGGGCGATCGGTGCCGATGGATGGTGCTCCCCAGCTGGTTATTCTCCGGCCGTTATCGATATGGACGGTGAGCTGGAAACGGCTCGTCAAGTCGGTGACTCGAGCCCACGGCACCCGGTGGGTCCGAACGATATTCACAATGGTCAACCCGGCTGGCTGCACCACGACACACGGCCGAAGGAGCAGCATGTACGCACTCCAGATTGCCAGCAGAATCCACGGGCTGGCACCCAATGCAAAGCTCACGGCACCGCGCAACACGGCATCTCCGACGAGGAATGCGAGAAACGCGCTAAGCACGACGAAGATCCAGACGCTGCTCGTCGAGCGGAGGACCATTCGATCGTCTGCCGTTGGGCTGGGCGACGCTGAGTCACCGAACCCTGCGCGTACATTCATTATTGCGCTGTCTCCTTCTGCAGGGCGAAGTCAGACGCCGAGGTCACAGGCCGAGATTACCCGCCGAGATCACTGGCCGACCAGGAGGTTGCTCTCCGCGTGATGGCACGCGACCTGGCGTCCCAGGACCGGGCGTTCCGCAGGGTCATCTGTCTGGCAGAGAACCTTGCGATCATCCGGTAGAAGTTGATAGAGCGGGCATCTGGCCCGGAAATTACAGCCGACGATGTCGTCGGTGGGTGAGGGCAACTCGCCGGTCAACATGATGCGTTGGCGCGATTGCTCGACCTCCGGGTCGGGAATCGGCACAGCCGAGAGCAACGCCTGGGTGTACGGATGCCGCGGCTCGTTGAAGATCAGATCTGACGGTCCGTACTCCACGATCCGCCCGAGGTACATGACTGCCACGTCATCCGCGATCCGCCGCACGACGGCGAGGTCATGCGCGACAAACAGGTACGACAACCCCATGCGCTCCTTGAGGTCCTCAAGCAGGTTGATCACTCCCGCCTGCACCGAGACATCGAGTGCGGACACTGGTTCATCAAGTACCAATATCTTCGGTTCGACGACGAGTGCGCGCGCGATGCCGATTCGTTGTCGCTGGCCGCCGGAGAATTCGTGCGGGTAGCGGCTGGCGAAGGATGGCTCGAGACCGACGAGTTCGAGAATGTTCGCGACCTTCCTCCGAATCTCTGAGCGTGGGGCGCCAAGCACCGTCAGCGGTTCACCGATGATGTCTTCGACGATCATGCGCGGATCGAGCGACGCCATCGGGTCCTGAAAGACCACCTGAATGTTGCCGCGGATCGCCCTGCGAGCCTTGTTTGTGAGCGTCGCGGTGTCGACCCCGTCGAGAAGTATCGAGCCGGACTCCGCCCCGGCGAGTTCGAGCACCTCCAGGATGGTGGTGGTCTTTCCACTGCCGGATTCGCCGACGAGCCCAAGCGTTCGCCCACGCCGTACTGTAAACGACACCCCATCGACAGCCTTTACGGTGCCGATTCGGCGGCGGAATATCGCGCCCTTGGTGAGTGGGAACGTGCGCTTCAGATCCGTGACCTCGACCACGATATCGGGGTCGACAGTGCTCTTCTCGCTTGACGGAACCGCCGCCGGTATGGGGAATATCTCGTCCCGGCGGAGGGTCCCGGCCACGATCTCATCCGCTCGGTGGCAGGCGACATGACGCTCACCGGTAGGGGAGTGCACCTGGGCGAGCGGCGGTTCGCTCGTGCGACAGATCGCTTTAACGGCCGGGCAGCGATCGGCGAACGGGCATCCGGTCGGACGCGTGGTCAGCAGTGGTGGTCGTCCCTCGAGCGGTACCAGTCGCGTCGTACTGGCATCGGACATATTCGGCATCGACCGAAGCAGGCCAATCGTGTACGGCATGACCGGGGTTCTGAACAGCGGGAGCACCGGCGCGTTCTCGACGATCTTGCCGGCATACATGACCGCGATACGATCGGCGTTACCGGCCACGACGCCCAGGTCGTGGGTGATCAGCACGACCGCGGCTCCCGTGATCTCCTTCGCCGTCTGGAGTAGCTCCAGGATCTGGGCCTGGATCGTCACGTCAAGTGCCGTCGTCGGTTCGTCGGCGATGATCAGCTGCGGATCGTTCGCGATCGCGATCGCGATCATTGCCCGCTGTCTCATCCCGCCCGAGAATTCATGTGGAAAACCCTTCGCCCGCCGTTCGGCGTTGGGGATTCCGACCGTCTTCAGGAGCTCGACCGCCCGCGCTTCCGCTGACTTCTGGGTGAGTTTTGAGTCGTGGAGCCGCAATCCCTCGGCAATCTGCTGGCCGATTGTATAGACCGGGGTGAGGGCCGACAGTGGATCCTGGAAGATCATCGCGATTTCACTGCCGCGGATTTCCGAAAGCTGACGGTCATTCAGGCCGAGAAGCTCTCGCCCGTTGAATCGGATGCTTCCCTCGACGTGTGCGCTCGACGGGAGTAACCCGGCGACCGCGGTAGACGACACGCTTTTGCCCGAGCCGGACTCGCCGACGATCCCGAGGAATTCGCCCTTGTTGACGGTGTACGAGATGCCGCGAACGGCATATACCGATTTACCCTGATTGCTGAAGGTTACCGAGAGGTTGTCGACGACGAGAAGCGGCTCACTCATTGGTGGCTCCCGAGGTTGGGTCGATCGCATCGCGAAGCGCGTCTCCGAGAAGACTCGATGCAAGCACCGTGATTACGAGGATGGCGGCTGGGAAGACGAAGAGCCACGGTCGCGTGATCGCAGAACCGCTGCCGAGTGCGAGAAGAGTACCGAGCGAGACATCCGGCGGCTGGACGCCGAAGCCAAAGAAGCTCAGCGTTGTCTCCGCGAGGATCGCCGCTCCAATGCCAAGAGTTGCGTCGATGATGAGGAGCGATGCAACATTCGGCAGGATGTGACGCCGGATGATCGCGAATCCCGACACGCCCATGAAGCGTGCTGCTTTTACGTATTCGCGCTCTCGGAGCGACATGGTCTGACCGCGGATAACGCGAGCGAGGACCATCCATCCGAACAGAGCGAGAAAGACAACGAGGGCGAGCCAGGAGAGCGACTTGAACAGTGGGCTCAGCAATACGAGAAGGTAGAGACTGGGAAGCACGAGTAGCAGGTCGATGAACCACACGATCACTCGGTCCCACATACCACCGAGATATCCGGCGGTGGCACCGACGAAGCCGGCGATGAGGGCGGCAAGGGGCCCGACGATCAGGCCGATGATGAGCGACTTCTGCAACCCGATGAGCGTCTGTGCGTAGACATCCTGTCCGATATCGTTGGTGCCAAACCAATGGCTCGCACTCGGTGGAACGCTGAAGGCAAGGCCGTCTTGGTCGAGGTAATTCCACTGGTACAGGTAGGGGCCGATGAACGCCCAGAGAATGATAAAACCAAGCACGGTCGAGCCGATCCAGGCGCGTTTCGTTGAAAAAACCCGGCGAAGGATGAGACTCGCTCGTGAGCGATTGCGGGAGTCGAGAGCCACGTCAGGTTCACTGATTTCGGTGCTCGGAAGGAGCGGCTGGAGGAGCGCCATTGTCTAAACCCTAACTCTCGGATCGAGGGCGGCATACACCACATCTGACAGCGTGCCAGCGATGAGCACGAGAATCGAAGTGAAAAGGATGGTTCCGGTCGCCGCGTTGATATCGGAATTACCGACGCTGTTGAACAGATACTCACCCATGCCATGCCAGCTGAAAACGGTCTCGGTGACACTTGCTCCGACCAGGATCAGGCCGAATGAATAGGCGAAGAATGTAGACATCGGAATGAGGGCGACCCGCACACCGTGGCGAATGATTGCTGACCCGCGCGTTCTGCCCTTGGAGCGCGCGGTGCGGATGTAGTCGGCCGACAGCACGTCGAGCATTGCGCTTCGTTGGTAGCGCGAGTAGGCGGCGACTGCGGTGACGGTGAGGGTGATCGTGGGGAGCAAGAGGTGAGCGGCCCGGTCTGCGAACAGGGTCCAGAAGCCACCTTCGAGTCCCGCGGTGTACTCACCGGTGAAGTTGATCACGTTGGTTCCGACTGCCTGGTTCAGCGTGGTCGCGATGATCATGAGCACAATTCCGATGACGAATACCGGTGTCGCGAGCACGGCGAACGACGCGTAGGTGATCACCTGGTCGCTTGTCCGATACTGCTTCACCGCCCCCCACACTCCGAGGGCTACCCCAATCACAGCACCGAGGATCGAGCCCAGAATCAACAGGCGAAGACTGGTGCCGGCCCGCGCGGCGATGTCCGCGGTGACCTCGGTGCCGCGGGTGCTGATGCCAAGTGATCCGGTGGTCACCAACTGCGTGACCCAGGTCCACAGTCGTTCAAGAATCGGAATGTTCGGATTGGCGCCGAGCTTGTTTAGCGCCGCGTCGATCGATCCCTGCGGGATGGGCGGGTTGCGGCCGTAAAAACGTGCCCCGGGCTGAAGAGTCGCGCTGACAAGAACATAGGCGAGCATCGTCGCAAACGCACTCAAGAAAATGTAGTTGATGAGTCTTCGCGCAATAAAACCGATCACGCCTTTTCCTCTTTCTCATCGTTGGGAATGTGGAGTGAGATGTGAGCTGGAAATTAGTTCGTGGAAATGACTGTAACTCGCCCGCACGGTCGTTCTGTAATCAAGCCCGAGGCGTGAACCCCACTCCGATGGGAGATTTTGATCGTCTCAAGCGGCAATGATCTGCCGGTGGTAACGATACGAGATCGAGTTTGTCTGGCTGCAGTGGTGCGGTCTAGAGTGAAAAAAAGTGTCACTTTTATACGCGCGTCGATTTTTCGCGGCGTGCATGATTTCGTTTCACGAAAGGCGAATCTGCATGAAAACCACTATTAAGCGCGGGTTGATCCTCGCGACCGCAACACTGTCGGTATTTGCGCTCAGCGCATGCACCGGGGGCGGAAACGCTCAGCCGTCAGCATCTTCATCGACGAGAGTAGCCGCAACCGGGTGGGAGACGGCTGACCCCGCCGCCATCAAGCAGGGTGGCTCGCTCACTCTCGCAGTTGACGCGACACCGGCGAACTGGAACTTGAACAACCTAGATTCCGGAACGGTCGATGACAACCTGCTGTCGACACTCTTCCTTCCGAGTTTCATCACCATCAAGAGTGATGGAACCTGGGAGGCCGACAAAAACTTCGCCGAGTCGGTCAAACTCAAAAGCGATGATCCTCAGGTGGTCGAAGTCAAGATCAATCCGAAGGCGGTCTGGTCTGACGGTACCCCGATGGGATATCAGGATTTTGCCGCGACCTGGAAGTCGCTCAATGGCGCGGAAGCCGCCTACGCGCCGGTATCCACCAACGTCTGGTCGGACATCTCTTCCGTCGAGGCCGGCACAAACGACCAGGACGTTCTGATCACCTTCAAGAACAAGAATGCCGACTGGCCGTCCATCCTCGGGGCCATCTGGCCGCGGTGGCTCGGAGACACTCCAGAGCACTTCAATAAGTCATGGGCCACCGGCACATTTGCGGCCGACGGCACGACCCTTGTTTCGGGTGGACCGTTCATCACCTCGAAGTTCGACAGCACGGGGCAAGTTGTCTCGTTCGCACCGAACCCGAAGTGGTGGGGTGACAAACCGAAGCTCGATACGATCACCTTCAAGGCGGTCAGCAGAGCAGGTCTCGCCCAGGCCTATGCCAACAAAGAGATTGACGTACTCAACACTCAGAGCAATGCCGATAATTTTGCCACGGCGAAGAAGCGTTCCGATGGAAAGATCCAGCGATCGCTCAGCACCACCTACCGCCACATCACCCTCAATGGCACCTCGAGTGTATTCAAGGACGTCAAGGTTCGTACCGCCTTTGCCAAGGCGCTGAACCGAACTGTGATCGCTCAATCACGGCTGTCTCCGGTTGGTTCCCCGGTAACGCTGCTCGGTAACCTGATTTACCTGCCGGGCCAGGATGGCTACGCCGATGACGCGCAGAGCGTCATCGGTTATGACACTGCCGCTGCGAAGAAGCTGCTCGAGAGCGCCGGTTACAAAGCGGGCTCGAATGGCATGTACGCCAAGGACGGCAAGGAGCTCAGCGTGCGTTTCGTGATCCCGTCGGACAACCCGAACTCCGCAGCGGTTGCGCAGCAGGTTCAGGCACAGGAGAAGGCTGCTGGCATCGCGGTCAAGATCGACGTCGTCCCCTCGGCTGACTTCTTCACGAAGTACATCAACGTCGAGGCGCGTGACTTCGATGCGACGTTCTTCGCCTGGCAGGGCACTGCGTTCCCGATCTCGAGCGTCAAGTCGATCTTCTACCCGGCGGACTCCGGGCAGAACTTCCCGGGCGTGACGGATGCATCTCTCGGTGGCGACTTCGACAAGGCGAATGCCGAACTAGACCCGGCCAAGCGAATCATCCTCGCCAAGGCGATCGACAAAAAATTGGTCAAGCTCGCGACGACGCTTCCGCTATTTCCGGAAACCTATGTGTTCGGGGTGAAGGACGGCATCGTCAACTATGGTCCGACCCAGTTCCAGTCCGTGCAGTGGCAGAACGTCGGATACAAGCAGTAACTGAATACAACCGCACCGTGGGCGTGAGCTATTGAGCTCGCGCCCACAGTCGTCTCGCGAGAGCGCATTTCGGTGAGTGGCGCATTCCAATGAGCAGCGCATTCCAGTGAGTAAGCAGCAGCGACACGGTAGGCTGCTTGATGCGGAGCACCGCTGTCGTGATTCTGCCGTCACTGAACGAATGTGGCCTCCCTCCTTCTCGAGACAAATCTGGACGTATACCTATGGCTATTGCCACCCGTAATGATCTGCGCAACGTAGCGATCGTCGCTCACGTCGACCACGGTAAGACCACCCTCGTCGACGCCATGTTGCGCCAGACCAACTCCTTTGCCGCACATGCGCACCTCGAAGAGCGCGCAATGGACTCGAATGACCTCGAACGCGAAAAAGGCATCACGATTCTCGCGAAGAACACCGCGGTCTCGTACTCCGGTGTGCACGCAACCAACGGTCCCATCACCATCAACGTGATCGACACCCCCGGCCACGCCGACTTCGGTGGTGAGGTCGAGCGCGGCCTCAGCATGGTCGACGGGGTTGTGCTGCTCGTCGATGCGAGTGAAGGCCCGCTTCCGCAGACGCGATTCGTGTTGCGCAAAGCGCTCGAGTCGAACCTCCCGGTCATCCTGCTCGTCAATAAGACGGACCGCCCGGACGCCCGCATCGACGAGGTCGTCACCGAGAGTCAGGACCTGCTCCTCGGTCTCGCGAGCGACATGTCTGACGACTTCCCGGACCTCGACCTCGACGCGATCCTCAACGTACCGATCGTCTACGCCTCGGGCCGCAACGGTGCCGCAAGCTGGAACAAGCCGGAAAACGGCACGCTTCCTGACAACGAAGACCTCGAGCCGTTGTTCGATGCGATCCTGCAGCACATTCCGGCGCCCAGCTATGACGATGAGCACCCACTGCAGGCTCACGTGACCAACCTCGACGCCTCGCCGTTCCTCGGCCGCCTCGCACTGCTGCGTGTCTTCAACGGCACCATCAAGAAGGGCCAGACCGTCGCCTGGGTCAAGCACGATGGATCAGTGCACAACGTCAAGGTCACCGAGCTGCTCATCACGCGTGCTCTCGACCGCTTCCCGACCGAATCCGCAGGCCCAGGTGACATCGTCGCCGTCGCCGGCTTCGAGGACATCACGATCGGTGAGACCCTCGCCGACCCCGACGACGTGCGCCCGCTGCCGACCATCACGGTCGACGACCCGGCCATCTCGATGACCATCGGCACCAACACCAGCCCGATGATCGGCAAAGTCAAGGGCCATAAGCTCACCTCCCGCATGGTCAAAGACCGCCTCGACCGCGAACTGGTCGGTAACGTCTCGATCAAGCTGGTTGATATCGGACGCCCGGATGCCTGGGAGGTGCAGGGCCGTGGAGAACTGGCCCTGGCCATCCTGGTCGAGCAGATGCGGCGCGAGGGCTTCGAGCTCACCGTCGGCAAGCCGCAAGTGGTCGTCAAGCGCGTCGACGGCAAGATCCATGAGCCGTTCGAGCATCTGACCACGGATGCCCCGGAGGAATACCTCGGCGCCATCACCCAGCTCCTCGCCTCACGCAAGGGCCGCATGGAGGGCATGTCGAACCACGGCACCGGCTGGGTGCGAATGGAGTTCGTCGTTCCCTCGCGCGGTCTCATCGGATTCCGCACCGAGTTCCTCACCATCACCCGCGGATCCGGTATCGCCAACGCCGTATCGCACGGGTACGAGCAGTGGGCGGGCGAAATCACCACCCGGGTCAACGGCTCGATCGTCGCCGACCGCGCCGGCGTTGCCACCCCCTTCGCCATGGTGGCGCTGCAGGAGCGCATGTCGTTCTTCGTGGAGCCGACCCAGGAGGTCTACGAGGGCATGGTGGTCGGTGAGAATGCGCGCGCCGACGACATGGATGTGAACATCACCAAGGAGAAGCAGCTCACCAACATGCGCCAGTCCACCTCGGACACGTTCGAGCGCATGACCCCGTCGCGCAAGCTCACTCTCGAGGAGTGCCTCGAGTTCGCCCGGGAAGACGAGTGCGTCGAGGTGACGCCGGAGTTCGTGCGGATCCGCAAGGTGGAGCTTGCTGCAGGTGACCGGGCCAGACGGGTCTCACGCCTGAAGAAGCAGAACGCGTAGCGGGTCTCGATACGCTCGCTGGAGCGCACTACTCGACCGCCGGTACTCGGTAATCGAGTGGCGCGCGCCCGTTTCGAGCTGCGGTGTGTGTCGAATATCAGCTGGCCTGGTGTAAATTCGGCAGGTGCATTCAGATCTTCTTGACGGCGTCCCAGCGCCATTGGAGCGCGTGCTCTTCGTTCACGCGCACCCCGACGACGAAACGATCACCACCGGTGGCACCATCGCGACTCTGGTGGAGAGCGGATCACAGGTCACGGTCGTCACCTGCACGCGGGGCGAGCTGGGAGAAGTGATCCCGGCTGACCTGCCCGGGCTGCAGGGCGACGGACCGCGCCTGGCGGAGGTTCGCACGGACGAACTAGCCGTAGCGATGGCGGCTCTGGGAGTCGTGGATCATCGCTTCCTCGGAGCCATCGGTGCCCGCTGGGTCGAACGGGAGCCACGACGCTACACGGACTCCGGCATGCGCTGGGGTCCGGACGGCGCGGAGCCGGCCGAAACCCTTTCGGAGGATGCTTTCTGCGCGGCGGACTTCGGTGAGGCCGCCGCTGACCTAGCGACCGTCATCGACGAAGTGAAGCCGGGTGCGGTGATCAGCTACGACTCGAACGGCGGCTACGGGCATCCGGATCACAAGCGGGCACACGCCATCGCTCGGCATGCCGCTGAGGTCATGGGCGTGCCGTTTTGGATCATCGACTCGGATGCGTCCGGCTCGACCCTGCGCGTGGATTTTTCCACCGTGCCAACAGTGCTCGATCGCAAGACCGCGGCGCTTGCCGCGCATCGCACCCAGATCGTGATCGAGGGCGATCAATTCTCGCTGTCCAGCGGCCCGAGCCATGCGATCGCAACCGTGGAAGGCTTCACCCGCCTTCGCACTGTGGCCCCTGACATGGTGGCGCTGACGGATCAGCGACTGTCGATCAGGGTGTTCGCCGGAATTCTCGCGGCCCTCGTCGCCGCAGTCTTCGGAGGGATCACCGTCGTCAACCACCAGTTCATCCCGATGATCTTCGGAGCGGCGATTCCGGTGGGAATCGTTGTGTCGATGCTGGTCATGGCGTGTTTGCTGGTCGGGCTGCGCATCGTCTTTCCCGGTCGCGTGATGACAGGATGCGCCGCGGTGGGTCTCCTCCTCGTCATCGGGCTGCTCTCGGTGCGGTCCACCGGAGGGTCCGTTCTGGTGCCGGCTAATACCGCCGGCTACACCCTGACCTACGGGTCGCTCGTGATCGCTGGAATCGTGCTTGCCTGGCCGAAATTCGGCACGTTTTCGCGGGATAAGCTTGCAAAAAGGCCTGTATCGAAAGGACCGATCCGACCGTGACTTACGTCATCGCCCTCCCGTGTGTGGATGTCAAAGACCGAGCGTGCATCGACGAATGTCCCGTCGACTGCATTTACGAGGGCGACCGCATGCTCTACATTCATCCCGACGAATGTGTCGACTGTGGTGCGTGTGAACCGGTCTGCCCGGTCGAGGCGATCTACTACGAAGACGACGTACCAGCGCAGTGGGCCGAGTACTACACGGCCAATGTGGAGTTCTTCGACGAGGTCGGCTCGCCCGGCGGAGCAGCAAAGATTGGCGTCATCCATAAGGACCACGCGATCATCACTGCCCTTGCCCCCCAGGCGCCTGCAGCCTGACCATGGCCCTCAGCCTGCCGGACTGGCCCTGGGATGCGCTCGAGCCGTACGCAACCCGGGCGAAGTCGCACCCGCACGGAGTGATCGACCTGTCTGTCGGCTCGCCGGTAGACCCGACTCCGATTCTCATTCGTGACTCGCTGGCTGCGGCGGCGGATTCCCATGCCTACCCACTCACCGCAGGCATGCCCGCCCTGCGTGAGGCGATCGTCGAGTGGTTCGGTCGTCGACGTGGTGTCGACGACCTCACCGTCGCCAATGTGCTGCCGACGATCGGCTCGAAGGAGTTCATCGCTGGTCTAGCGCTCTGGCTGGGCCTGGGTCCCGGCGACATCGTCGTGCAGCCGTCTCTTGCCTATCCCACCTATGCGGTCGGCGCAGCGCTGGTCGGTGCGACGGTCGTCTCCAGCGATGACCCGGCCGAGTGGCCGGTCGGCACCCGGCTGGTCTGGGTCAATAGTCCAGGAAACCCCGATGGCCGCATCCTCTCGGTTTCGCAGTTGGCCGCAGCGGTCGCCCGGGCCCGCGAACTCGGTGCGGTCATCGCCAGTGACGAGTGCTACGCGGAGCTCGGCTGGAGTGATGAGTTCGACACGACTGCGACCCCGAGCATCCTGGATCCCCGGGTCATTGCTGGCGATCGCAGCTCGGTGCTGTGTGTCTGTTCGCTGAGTAAGCAATCCAACCTCGCGGGATACCGCGCCGGTTTCGCGGCCGGCTGCAGCGACCTGATCGGGCAGTTGCTCACCGCGCGCAAGCACCTCGGTACGCTGCCGCCGGCACCGATTCAGGCGGCGATGATCACCGCGCTCGGTGACGACCACCATGTGCGCGCGCAAAAGGCGCTGTACCGTTCGCGGCGAGACCGGCTTAAGCCGGCGCTCGAGGCAGCGGGCTTTCGCATCGATGGCAGCGAGGGAGGCCTCTACCTCTGGGCTACCTCAGGCGGTGATGCCTGGTCGGCGGTCGCCCGTTTGGCGGATCTCGGTATTCTCGTCGTGCCGGGAACGTTCTACGGCGTGCAGACCTCCCAACACGTACGGGTTGCCCTCACCGCCACCGACACAGCCATCGATTCTGCGGTCAGCCGGCTCGCCGCGATCGTCCCGTCGGGCTAAATCTAGCGACTACCTCTAATGGCAGCGCGTTTTCCTTAGTGAGTTTCGATATCGACTCGGGTGCTGAGGCTGTGCACGCGTGCAATTAGGCTGTAATTGTGAATTCCGCTGTCAATGACCCTGCCGCCGATACGGCCACTCTCCGGTTTCCGGGTGGTTCTGCCGAGTTCCCCATCAAGGCGGGTGCAGATGGTGCTCACGCCATCGATATCTCCACATTCACCCGCCAGACCGGGTACACCACGCTCGACCCGGGCTTCGTCAATACCTCGGCGACGCAGAGCGCGATCACCTATATCGATGGTGACAGAGGCATCCTGCGCTATCGCGGGTACGCCATTGAGGATGTCGCGGCCAACTCCACCTATCTCGAAGTTGCGTGGCTGCTTATCTATGGCCAGCTCCCCTCCGCATCGGAGTTGTCCGCCTTCGAGGAGCGCGTGCGGCGCCATACCCTGCTGCACGAGGACCTGCGACGCTTCTTCGACGCCCTGCCCCATAACGCGCACCCGATGTCGGTGCTGTCAAGCGCTGTTTCGGCCCTGTCGACCTTCTACGAAGACTCGCTCAGCGTTCACGACCCGGAACAGGTCGAGCTCTCGACCATCCGCCTATTAGCCAAGTTGCCGGTGATTGCGGCCTACGCACACAAGAAAAGCCTCGGTCAGGCTTTCCTGTATCCGGATAACTCCCTGAGTTTCACCAACAACTTTCTCAAGCTCAACTTCGGCACGATGGCGGAGCCGTATGAGGCAAATCCAATGGTGTCGAAGGCCCTCGAGCGCCTCCTCATCCTGCACGAGGATCACGAACAGAATGCATCCACCTCCACGGTGCGGCTGGTCGGGTCAACCGAGGCCAATATGTTTGCGTCCATTTCGGCTGGCATCAACGCCCTGTACGGTCCGCTGCACGGCGGGGCGAATGAGGCGGTGCTCACAATGCTTGGCCAGATCAAGGAATCGGGCGAGTCGGTGGAGAAGTTCGTCGAGCGGGTGAAAAATAAGGAAGATGGCATCCGTCTGATGGGCTTTGGTCACCGGGTCTATAAAAACTTCGACCCGCGTGCCAGGCTCGTGAAGGAGAGCGCGGATGAGGTGCTCGCAGCCCTCGGCGTGAAGGACGACCTACTCGACATCGCAAAGGAACTCGAGGCCGTCGCACTGGCCGATGATTATTTCATCGAGCGCAAGCTCTACCCCAATGTGGACTTCTACACCGGTGTCATCTACAAAGCAATGGGATTTCCCTCTCGCATGTTCACGGTGCTGTTTGCGATTGGACGCCTCCCCGGATGGATCGCACACTGGCGCGAGATGAACAACGACCCGGCCACCAAGATCGGCCGACCGCAGCAGCTGTACGTCGGCGAGCCCCTGCGCGAGTGGCCAGTGCGCTAAAGTTTGTGCCCGGTCTGTGCTGCCCGAATCCGGGCGTGTTCGGCCACAACGGGCCGGCGTGCTGGCCCAGTGTGGCCGCAATGGCCCGCTTTCCCGGGCCAGCGGGGCGCGGGGCGGGCGCGCGCAGGTCAGGCGTGCAGCGCGGAGTTGAGCTCGATGCCGCGGCCACTTCGAGCGAGCACTTCGACCGCACCGGTGAGCGAATTGCGACGGAACAGAAGCCCGGCGACACCGGAGAGCTCGACGGCCTTCACCGTGCGAGGGGTGTCCCCGAGCACGGTCAGCTTCGTGCCAGCGGTGAGGTAGAGCCCAGCCTCGACCACAGAGTCGTCGCCGATCGAGATGCCGATGCCGGAGTTCGCACCGAGCAACGCGCGCCTGCCCACCGTCACGCGTTCGGTACCACCGCCCGACAGGGTACCCATGATGGAGGCCCCGCCGCCGACATCCGACCCGTCACCGATGACAACACCCTGCGAGACTCGGCCCTCGATCATCGACGCTCCGAGGGTACCGGCATTGAAGTTCACGAATCCCTCATGCATGACCGTGGTGCCGGGGGCGAGGTGGGCTCCGAGACGCACGCGCGAGGCATCCGCAATTCGCACCCGATCGGGCGAGACGTAATCGGTGAGGCGGGGAAACTTGTCGATCGAGTGTGCCGAGATCCCGAGGCGCTGCAGCGTCAACCGCTGGTCGGCGTAATCGAGCGGATGCACCGGACCGGCGTTCGTCCAGGCGACAGTCGGCAGGTGGCCGAACAGCCCATCAAGATTGATGGTGTTCGGCGCCACCACGAGGTGGCTCAACAGGTGGAGGCGCAGGTACGCATCCGGGGTGGATGAGGGAGCCGCAGCCAGGTTGATCTGCACCATCGCGAAGTCGACGGTCACGTTGCGGCGCGCATCGCGGCCGACGACGGAGGCGAAGTCGGCCGGTGCGATGTGCTGATCACGACCGGCCGGGAACGAACCGAGTGTCGGCGTGCGAAACCAAGTGTCGAGCACGGTGCCGTCGCCGGCGATGGTCACGAGTCCGTAGCCCCAGGCTGGTCGATCAGTCATGGGTCAAGATTAGCGAGAGCCAACTTATAAACTGACCGCATGTCCGCCGCGGAAAGTTCTGTGCCCACGATCGATCTCACAGCGTCCTCGATCGAGATTGCCCGTCAACTCTGTGACATTGAATCGGTCTCCGGCGGCGAACGCACCATCACTGACGCGATTGCCGCCGCACTCGCCCCGTTGACGCATCTCGAGATCATCCGGGATGGCGATGCGATTGTCGCCCGCACCACCTACGGTCACCCCCGTCGCGTGGTCATTGCGGGGCACACGGATACGGTTCCGCTCAACGACAACCTGCCGACGCGCTTCGAAACCGAGGATGGCATCGACTATCTCTGGGGTCGGGGAACGGTCGACATGAAAGCCGGCGTCGCAGTGCAGCTCAAGCTGGCCTCAGAGCTCGCGGAGACGGCAGTCGACCTCACTTGGATCTGGTACGACAATGAGGAGGTCGCCACGGATCTGAATGGGCTCGGGCGTCTTGCCGCCAACTGCCCGGAGCTGCTCGCCGGTGACTTCGCCATTCTCGGAGAGCCGACCAATTCTCGCGTCGAAGGGGGCTGCAACGGCACGATGCGCGTCGAACTGCGCACTGTGGGCGTTCGTGCCCACTCGGCACGGGCTTGGGTCGGTGTGAACGCGATCCACGCGGCGTCCCCGATCCTCGATATTCTCGCAGCCTATGAGCCTCGGTCGATCGAGGTCGATGGGCTCATCTACCGCGAGGGGCTCAACGCCGTGGCGATCAGTGGGGGAGTAGCCGGAAACGTGATCCCCGACGAGTGTGTAGTCACGGTGAACTACCGCTTCGCTCCTGATAAGGGAAGCGCCGACGCGGAAAGCTACCTGCGAAGTGTGTTCCCTGACCTCGCTCTCGTGGTCACCGACCGCGCAGACGGCGCTCGCCCCGGCCTCGATGCTCCGCTTGCTCGGCAATTTCTCGCCGCGGTCGGTGGGGAAGCGAAACCCAAATACGGCTGGACGGATGTCGCCCGCTTCGCCGCCCTCGGCATCCCCGCTGTCAATTACGGGCCGGGTGACCCGCTGCTGGCCCATACGGATAACGAGCGGGTGGCCGTCGATCAGATCACGGAGTGTGAACGCGGCTTGCGGGCGTGGCTATCCGTCTGACGCGGGTGCAGAGGCACTACCGACTGACACCGTGGTGGGCGAAGGTCGTCGTGATCTGGCTGATCTCCAGACTGGTCTCGACGTCTCTGCTCCTGGTCTTCGCCGGGTGGCAGGAGGAAACTATCCGCACCCGGGCACACCCGGGGCTCTCCGAATTCTCGCAACTCTGGGACAGCGCCTGGTACCACTACATCGCTTTCGCCGGCTATCCGAGCACTGTGCCACTATCCGGCGACGGTCGCGTCGCCGAAAATGCCTGGGCGTTCCAGCCGGCTTATCCCTTTCTAGTGCGGGGCATCGGGGAGGTCAGCGGGATGCCGTGGGAGACCACCTCGGTGCTGGTCTCGCTGCTGTTCTCACTCGCCGCCGCGCTGATGATCTACCGGCTGCTGCATCTCGTGCTCCCGGGGGAGACGGCGTTGTTCTCGGTCGTGTTGTTCTGTGTGGCACCGCTTTCCCCGCTGCTGCAGGTGGCCTATGCAGAATCGATGTTCCTGTTCTTTCTTGCCCTTGCCCTTTACCTCCTCGTGAAGCGCCGATACGCCGCGCTGTTTCCCGTCGTCGCCGTCATGGCGCTTACTCGTCCGAGCGGTCTGGCCTTCGCCTGTGCACTCGGTCTCCACCTGGTGCACCGCTGGTGGATTCGGCGTCGAGAGCCATTCCCGGCCGCACAGGTGCGCGCCGGGATCGCTCTCACCGCCTTCAGCCTGCTGATGGGCTTCGTCTGGAGTATTGCCGCATGGGTGGTGACCGGCTCTGCCTCCGCCTACACCGACACCGAGCTGGTTTGGCGCTCGAGCTTTATTGGATGGGGTCCCCTCGTGCCATTCACCCCGTGGGTTCAGGGTGCGCAATTCTGGGGTGACCAGTGGGATATCGGGGCTCTCGCCCTGCCGATTCTTGCGGTTATCGTCGTAGCATTTTTCGCTGCGCTGTTCACCCCGGCGGTGAAACGGCTCGGTCCGGAGCTGCGGATCTGGTGCGCGAGCTACGCCCTGTACCTTCTCGCGGTGTTCTTTCCCCAATCGAGTACTTTCCGGTTGCTGATGCCGCTGTTCCCACTCCTTGGGGCGGTGGCACTGCCACGATCTGCGGTGTACCGCGTCACGGTCGTCGCCCTGTCGATCGTCGGCCAATTCGCTTGGCTCTGGCTCTGCTGGTGGGTGAACGGCGTGGACTGGTCACCCCCGTAACCGCTGGTAGCACAGCCCCCGTTTTCGGGTTCAGGCGGAGTTACGAGATAATAGAGTCTTATTCCACGAAAGGGGATCCATCATGGCAGCCATGAAGCCGAGGACCGGAGACGGACCAATGGAGGCTGTTAAAGAGGGACGCCTCATTATCGTGCGCGTGCCGCTCGAAGGTGGGGGTCGCCTTGTCGTTTCGGTCAACGATGCCGAAGCGAAAGAACTGCACGACGCACTAGCCGGAGTCGTTGCGGCGGCCAGTTAGGGTGTGCGGTGGCCTTAGCGCTGGGTAACCTTACAGCTTGGTCACCTGAAGCAGTCCGTCGCCCACCGGTGACAGCGCACTGATCACGGCCGGGGATTCGGCCAACTCCGTAAGGAGTGACCGGAACCCGGTCACCGTGTCATCCCGCTGCGCCGGCTGGGCGACGCGATCGCGCCACAGCGCATGGGCCACGAGCAGAGTGCCTCCCGTCCGCAGGAGTCGAAGGCCATGCTCCACGTACTGGATCACGGACTTCGGGTCGGCATCCACGAACACGACATCGTAGGACTGCTCGTTCATGCGCGGCAGCACGTCGATGGCCCGACCCGCAATGAGCCGCACCCGGTTCGCCGGGACACCCGCTTCGAGAAATGTCTTTTTCGCAGACTGCTGAAAATCCAGTTCGAAGTCAATCGAGGTGAGGGTGGCCTCGGGGGCCCCGGTGAGCAGCCACAGGCCGCTCACGCCAACGCCGGTGCCGATCTCGATAATGCTCGTCGCGGCAGTGGCTGCCGTGATCACCGCGAGCTGGGCACCCATTGCCGGGCTCACCGCATCAATCCCCAATTCGATCGAATGCGCTCGTGCCTGGACTAGCGCCGCGTTTTCAACAATGTAGTCCTCAGCGAACTTCCAGCTCGACTCTTTGTCTGCCAATTCTGCTCCTCGTCCACTCCCCAGCGTAGGGGAGGGTGTGCGTCGTGGAGCGTTAGTCTTGGTGGGTGTTCGGCGGCCTGACTATTGATAAATTTGTCGTGATCCTAGTGATCGCGGTCTTTCTGCTTGGCCCGGAGCGAATTCCACACTATGCGGCGCAGCTCGGTCGCCTGGTGCGGAGCGTTCGCAACATGGCGGACGGCGCGAAAGAGCGCTTGCGCGAGGAGATGGGACCAGATTTCGACGACGTCGACTGGAAGAAGCTCGATCCTCGTCAGTATGACCCGCGCCGGATCATCCGCGAGGCACTGCTCGAGGATCCGGAGGCGCGCACAGATGTGCCGCTCACAATCGTGCAGCCGAACGGTGAGTCAGCCTATGCAAAACGCAAGCGGCTGATGGCCGAAAGCGCGGTGAGTGGCGCGACCGTCGGTGCTCCGTTCGACACCGAGGCGACGTAAGCGGATCGTCAGCTGCGGATCGTCAGCTGCGGATCGTCAGCCACATTCAAAGTTGCCCGCGGCGTTCGGCGCGGTCCCAGACCGAGCCTCTAGTATCGCGGCATGAGTGATGTAACTGGGTCTGTTGTTCTTGTGGTCGGAGCGTCCGGAGTGTTGGGCGCTGAAATAGCGCAGCGACTCGAAACCAGCGGTGCGACGGTGATTCGTGCCGGACGCACTCCGGAGCACCTGAGTGGTGCCGATACCTTTCTGGGCGATCTCACCGATGAGGCTGCTGCGGCAGCGATTGTCACCGCCGCGTTCGGCGTGCACGGCCGCCTCGACGGCGTGGTCATCGCGGCCGGAGTTGTGGCTTTCGGGCCGGCGACTGAGGTTCGTGATGACACCTTGCACCAGCTCTTCGAGGTGAATGCTCTCGCGCCGATGCGACTCATCCGCGAGGCAGCCCCCCACCTGGCGGCCTCGGCGGCGGCCGGTGGAAAGCCGTTCATCGTGACGCTCAGCGGCGTCGTTGCCGAGTCTCCGACGGCGGGCCTGGCAGCCTACTCGGCATCGAAGGCGGCGCTGGCAGCATTCGTGCAGGCCTCGTCGCGGGAATTGCGACGCTCCGGCATACGCATGCTGGATTGCCGCCAGGGCCACACCGAGACGGGATTGGCCACTCGCGCCATTGCCGGTACCGCCCCCGCGTTCCCGGCCGGCCTCGAGCCTGCAGCGGTCGCGGAGCGCATCGTACGCGGGATTCTCGACGACGAGAAGGACCTGCCAAGCACCGCTTTCTAATTCTGGCTTGGTCGGGCCGGCAACGTGCGGGCCTAGCTCTGGTGCTGGGCCTCGACAGCGCGTGCCACCTCGGTCAGGGCCTCGACGACAATCCGTACCGATGGGCGCTCGGCCCGATCGGGTCGCATCAGCGCCGAGATCTGACGGGTGGAGCGGATGCCGCTCAGCGGCCGGGTCACCAGACCGTTCTCGTGATCGCGGGTGGTGAAGCGTGGCAATATCCCGATCCCGTGCCCGGTGGCGACCAGGGCCTCGACGATGCCGTTGTCAAGGAACCGCTGGCCGATTCTCGCCGGAATGCCCGTGATGGCCTCCACTTGGCGCAGGATGCGATCGTAGGGGAAGCCGAGGGGTACACCGATCCAGGTGACGTCGACGAGATCCTTCGCCGAGAGGCTCGTCTTGCTGGCCAGAGGGTGCCCCTCCGGCAGTGCGATATCGAGCGGCTCATCCATCAGCTTCACCACGGCGAGGCCACGTTGGCGCCATGACGGCATCAGGCCGGGAGCATCCGCGATCACGATGTCGTAGTCGGGGGTGAGGTCGGCGAAGTCGGGATGCAGCGGATCCTGGTCGCTCGCGACGAGCGTGAGGTCGGGAATCTTGGCCACGGCATCCAGCAGCCCCGGCAGCAGCATCTGGCCGCCGGTGGGGAAGGTGGTGAGGGTGACTTCGCCGCGCGGGGAGAGCGTGAACTCTTTCCACACCGCATCGGCACGCTCGAGCGCGATGGCGACATCCGTTGCCGTCTGAGCGAGCATCCGCCCGGCACCGGTGAGCACTATGCCGCGCCCGGAGCGCCCAGTGAGGGGGAGCCCGGCCTCGCGTTCGAGCACTTTCAGCTGTTGTGACACCGCCGAGACCGTGCGGTTGGTTGCCAGTGCGACGGCCGTGACGCTGCCGCGTTCGGCGAGCTCACGAAGTAACTGCAAGCGATGTACGTCCATAAAGAAATTCTACACAGTGACTCTACTTCTATTTGATTGTGCTAAAGAGAAAATGGGTGTGGGATTAGAGAAATCAATCATCTGAAGCCATAGCCCGAGGTCACCATGTCTGTTTTCTTTATTCCTTCCGCCATTGCCGCTCTCTCCGTGTGGGGCATCGCCTCTGTTGTTGTCGTGAGCCTTCGCGACGGATACCGCCAGGCGCCGACCCGCGAGGTCTGACCGCCGCTGGACCAGTGAGGGTGCGTCAGCCGACGCTGAAGCCGAGCTTGCGGCCGGCGAGGCCGCGACCGAGGGCTGCAAGCTGATCGGCCACGGCGAGGATCGCCACGGATGCCGCATCCTGCGGATCTGACAGCACGATCGGCACTCCCGCATCGCCACCTTCGCGTAATGCAATGCTGAGCGGCACGGCAGCGAGCACCGGAACGGGTCGCTCCTGGCCAGCGGAAAGCCGAGCTGCGACATCCGCACCGCCCCCTGTGCCGAAGAGGTGGAGCACGCTGCCGTCGGATTGCACCAGCCCCGACATGTTCTCGATCACGCCGATCACGCGTTGGCCGGTCTGGCGAGCGACGGTTGCGCTGCGTTCGGCGACCTCGGCCGCAGCCCCCTGTGGAGTGGTGACCACGATCACCTCGGCGTGCGGAAGCAGCTGCCCAAGCGAGATCGCCACGTCGCCGGTGCCGGGGGGAAGGTCAAGAAGCAACACATCGAGGTCACCAAAATACACGTCGGTGAGGAATTGCTGGATCGTGCGGTGCAGCATCGGGCCGCGCCAGGACACGGCGGCGTTGTCCTCCACGAACATGCCGATCGAGATCACCTTCACGCCGTAGTTGATCGGCGGCAGGATCATCTCTCCCACCTTCGTCGGCTTTGCCCCGGAGAGCCCGAGGATGCCCGGAATCGAGAATCCGAAGACATCCGCGTCGATGAGACCGACAGCAAGTCCGCGGGCCGCGAGGGCAACCGCGAGATTAGCCGTGATGGTGGACTTGCCGACGCCACCCTTGCCGCTCGTAATGGCGATGATTCTGGTGAGCGACTGCGGGCCGAACTGCAACTCGCGTGATCGGCCACCGCGAAGCTTCTCGGTCAGCGCGTTGCGCTGGTCACGAGTCATGATGCTGACATTCACGGTCACCTGCGTGACACCGTCGACGGACGCAGCGGCCTCCTGCACATCGCGTTCGATGCTGTCGGCGGCGGGGCATCCGATGATCGTGAGGGTCAGCCCCACCGTGACGGCGCCGTCGGCCGTCGCCGTGACTTCCCCGATCATGTTGAGCTCGGTGATCGGCTTGCGGATCTCCGGGTCGATCACTTGGGACAGCGCATTGAGCACCCGCGGCCCGAGGGTCGCAGTCGTACTCAACTCGCCGTACCGTTGGGCATCCGGTCCTTCCCCAACTCCTCGAGCATGGCCCGCAATTCCGCCCTGATGAATTCTTTCGAGGCGAGCTCCTTCACGGCGAGCCGCAGCGAGACGACTTCGCGGGCGAGATACTCGGTGTCTGCGAGGGTGCGCTCGGCACGCTGTCTGTCCTGCTCGAACTGCACCCGGTCGCGATCGGCCTGGCGGTTTTGGGCCAGGAGGATGAGCGGGGCGGCGTACGACGCCTGCAGCGACAGGATCAGCGTGAGCAGGGTGAAGTTGGTCCCGATCGGGTCGAATTGCGACGCGGGTGGAGAGTAGCTGTTGTAGGCGAGCCAGGCGACGACGATCACCGTCATGCCGACTAAGAAATAAGACGTGCCCATGGCGCGGGCAAAACCCTCTGAGAAGCGTCCGACCCGGTCGCCGCCGCCCACGCGGGGAACGAATCGGTTGCGTAGGCCCTTGGGGGTGTCCAGGGAGTCAGAGCGACGAGCCATTGAGTGACCTCCGTGCGGCAGGAGCGATTACGGGGATAGTGCTGGTGTCGGCATTTTCCGGGGCGGGATCGTCGTCGTGACTTCGCCAGTCATCGGGCAGAAGGTAGTCGAGAATATCGTCAATGGTCACCACCCCGACCAAACGGTGGTTCTCGTCGACAACGGGCAGCGAGACGAGGTTGTAGCTTGCGAGCGTGCGGGCGACTTCGGCGGCGGATGCGTTGGCCTTCACCGGCTCGAGCTTGCGGTCGATCAGGGTGCCGAGTCGTTCCATGGGGGGGTAGCGCAGCATCCGCTGAAAATGAACCATGCCGAGAAATCGCCCGGTGGGTGGCTCGTAGGGCGGGAGGGTCACGCAGACCGCCGCGCCGAGGGCCGGGGCGAGTTCGTGGCGGCGGATGAGCGCAAGGCCCTCCGCAACGGTCGCATCGGCAGAAACGATGATGGGCTCCGGTGTCATAAGGCCGCCGGCGGTGTCTGGCGCGTAGGCGAGAAGCATGCGCACATCCTCGGCCTCCTCGGGCTGCATCAGGTCGAGAAGCACCTCGCCCCGCTCGTCGCTGAGCTGCGCGATGAGATCGGCCGCGTCATCCGGCTGCATCTGGTCGAGAACGTCGGCGGCACGGTCGTCGTCGAGCTGGTTCAGGATGTCGACCTGCTCACTTTCGGGCATCTCCTCGAGCACGTCGGCGAGACGCTCGTCGCTCATCTCCTCGGCGACTTCGAGCATCCGCTGTTCGGGAAGGTCGAGCAGCGCGTTCGCGAGGTCGGCCGGGAGCAGGTCTTCGTAGGTGGCGAGCAGTTGGGTGGCTGACTGTGCCTCGCCAGTGGATCGCTCCCGCATTCCGCCCCAGGGAGAGAACAGGGTCTGCCCCTTGGCGAATGGTGAGGAACTCGTCTTCGGCCGGCGCAGGAAGAGCTCATTGACCGCCCACTCGCCCGCACCCTTTTCCACGATCGCAACATCCTCGATGGTGGCGCTTCCGGATTTGTCAACAAGAGTGACATCGCGGCCGAGCATCTCCGCGATCACCCGTGTCTCACCGCCGCGCTGTTCGAAACGGCGCAGATTGATGAGGCCGGTGGTGATGACCTGGCCGGATCCGAAGCTCGTCACCCTCCCGATCGAGAGGAAGACCCGGCGTTTTCCCGGCACCTCGACGATGAGGCCGATCACCCGCGGTGGCTCCTTCAGCCGATAGACCACGAGTACGTCGCGAACGCGGCCGACTTTGTCACCCGCGGGGTCGAAAACGGGACACCCGGCAAGTCGGGCGACGAAGACTCGTGCGGCGCTCACAGATCTAACTTAGACCTTCCGAACGGGCGAAGAGGATAATGGCACCATGACCAATCGCAGCCCGCTCACTCCCCGTGGCCGTCTCATCCCGACGCTCCCGAAGGGCGACGTGCTTGGCACCTACGATACCTACTTCGAAGCGCAAGCAGTGGTGGACCGACTTGCCAAAGCCGACTTCCCGGTGAAGCAGGTCGCCATTGTCGGCAGCGACCTCAAGACGGTCGAGCGCGTCACCGGCAAACTCACTTACGGTCGCGCAGCGGGGGCCGGGGCTGCAAGTGGCGCCTGGTTCGGGCTCTTCATCGGCGTTCTGTTCACCTTCGGCGGCACGGGTACGGTGCTGCAGTATGTGATTGCGGCAGTGATCATCGGCGCCGGCTTCGGAGCGATGTTCGGCGTGGCCGCGACCGCCGTCACCCGCCGCACCCGCGACTTCACCTCCACGCACCAGGTGCTGGCCAGCCGTTACGAGATTGTCGTCGATCCCAATCTGCTCTCGAAAGCGCAGGACGCGCTGTTGCGCACGGCCTGAGAAACCGGGCAGTGCGCTCAGCGCAGCCAGGCTTCCACGTCATCCGCTGTTCTCGGGATTGAGATCGAGAGGTTTTCGGCTCCGTCCTCGGTGACCAGGATGTTGTCTTCGATCCGCACTCCGATACCGCGGAACTCCTGCGGCACGGTCAGATCATCGGGTTGAAAATACAGCCCGGGCTCGATTGTGAACACCATTCCGGCCTCGAGCACACCGTCGAGGTAGAGATCGCGACGGGCCTGGGCACAATCGTGCACGTCGATGCCGAGGTGGTGCGAGGTGCCGTGCACCATGTAACGCCGGTGGAACTGGTTATCCGGCAGTATCGACTCCTCGGCGCTCACCGGTAGAAAACCCCACTCGGCGGTCTTTCTGGCGATCACTGCCATCGCGGTCGCATGGATCTCGCGGAAGCGGATGCCCGGCCGCACGGTCGCAAAGGCGGCATCCGCAGCCTCCAGCACGGCCTCGTAGACTCGCCGCTGGGTCTGGCTGAAGACCCCGTTCACGGGCAGCGTGCGGGTGATGTCGGCGGTGTACAGGCTGTCGAGCTCGATGCCGGCATCCATCAGGATCAGGTCGCCAGGCACCACCGCGCCGTCATTGCGGGTCCAGTGCAGGATGCAGGCGTGCGGCCCCGATGCGGCGATGGTGTCGTAGCCGACCGCATTGCCCTCGGCTCGGGCACGGCGGTTGAAGGTGCCCTCCACCAGCCGCTCGCCCCGCTCATGGGCCACGATCGCGTCGCGGTCGGCGATCACGTCGTCGAACCCCTTCTTCGTGGCGGCGACGGCCTGTCGCATCTGCACGATCTCCCAGGGATCCTTCACCAGCCGAAGCTCGGAGAGGTCGCGGGAGAAGGTCTCGTCAGCGGCCATGAACGGGTTGCCATCGGCAACGAACGCGAAATTACCGTCGTCGTCGACGTTCTGGGCGATGATCCGCCTTCTATCGACTTGCTCCGTGAGATCACGATCGACCTCGCGGAGGATGATCGTGCCGACGTCGACCGAGTCGAGTACATGCTCGAATTCCGCGAGATCGGCGGTGAGAAGTCCAAGATCCGTTGCAACATGCGCGAGAGACGGACGCGGTCCGGTCCAGAATTCGCCGATGTCCGAGTTTGCGTAAAACTCGTCCGAGTCTCGACCGGCGGCCTTGCGAAAGTACAGGGTGGCGGTGTGGCCCTGAGCTGTTGGCTCGAGCACGAGCACGCTGGCGGCCACGCAGTCACTCGCCCAGCCGGTGAGATGGGAGAAGGCAGAATGGGCACGGTAGGGATAATCGGTGTCGTTCGATCGCACCTTGGCGGCACCGGCGGGGATTACCAGGCGCATCCCCACATACAGTGCCGAGAGTCGGCTGCGGCGTTCCGCAGCCCAGGCGGCCTGCTCTCGCGGCTTCGGTTTGACCTCGTCGCGCTCGGCCCATTCGCCCGAGATGAACTGCCGAAACGTCTCGGAGACGGGCACGGTAGAACGGTTGGAGGTCGCGCGGGGCGCGGGTGCATTGTTGTCGGCCATGCCTCCATTCTCCACCGCGGCATCCGATCGGACGAGCGCAGAGCCTCAGGTTATGCCTGCGCTGCTAATCCTGCGCTGCTGCGGATTAGGGCGCTGCGGCGCGCAGTCGCGCCACGAGTGGCCGATGGTCGCTGCCCGCGCCATCGAGATTCTCGACCACGCGCACACCGACCACCGCCCAGTTATTCGTGGCCATCACGTGATCAATCGGTGCGCCAAGCAGGGCAGGCACTCCGGTCGGCCAGCTCCCCATAGCGCCCGTTTTCGCCTGCACTGCGGCATCTGTGCACGCCCCAAGGGTTGTACCGGGCGCCGAACCGAGGCCGGCCAGGTGATCGAGAGTGGCGTTAAAATCACCGGCGAGAATCACATTCCCCGACCGGCATGCGCCCGCAAGCCAGCGCAGGTCAGCGTTCCAGTTTGCGAGTTCGCTCAGCAGCGGCGCAACGGCATGCACTGCGACGATTCTCGGACCTGCACCGCTGTCGGGCACCATGACGAGACTCGGAAGGGTGAGGGTAGATCCGGCCGCTGTATCGAGGTGATAGGCACCGAGTGCGGTGCTGATCAGCACGGAGGTGGAACGAGCCTTCGAGACCAGACCGTGCGCAACGGTATGCGAGATCATCGGAAGTCCGGCGGCCGTCATCAGCACGGCGACAGCCTTCGCAGTTTCTTCGGTCGTCTCGGGGAGCGACACGATATCCGCATCGGAGTCGATCGCGAGTCGTGCGATCGCCGTCGGTCCAGGTGCATCGCCGAGAGTGTTCCACGACATCACGGTGAGGTCAGTGGCCGCCCGTGCGGGCTGGGAAGTGTCACCGAACCCTCGGCTTGCCAGCACTGCAGCGTTGACCAACGCGAACACGAGGGCGAGAGCGGCCAGCGACAGGCCGAGCCGCCGAAAGCGTCGGCTCGCGGCTGCGAGCACGAGCAACACGACGAGTACGAGGAATGCCGCGACTGCTGCGGCGCCACGGAATGACACCAGCTGAGCGATGCCGGCGACGCGTTGCACAGAGAAAAGCTGTGGCCAGCCGAGCACAAGAGCAAACGCCGACAGTGCGATGAGCAGCAGGGCAGCGAGCAGACGGCGGAACATCGAGCCCCACCCTAACGGCAATAGAGTTGAACAATGCCTCGACCGATAGACCTGCACACCCACAGCAGCGTCTCGGACGGCACCGAAACCCCGACCGAGCTCGTGCAGGCTGCGGTGGCCGCCGACCTCGGGACTGTGGCGATCACCGACCACGATTCGACTGCGGGCTGGCCGGAGGCTTTCGCCGCGGCATCCGGAACCGGGCTCACGGTGATTCCCGGTATGGAGCTGAGCACAAACTTTGGACCGGCGAGCGTTCACATGCTTGCGTACCTTTTCGATCCGACGGATGAGACGGTGATCGCGGAAACCGCACGGATTCGCGACGGGCGGGCACGCCGCGCGGAACGCATCGTCGAACGCATTGCTGTCGACTACGACATCTGCTGGGCCGACGTGCTTGCCCAGTCGGTAGATGGGGGGACCCTCGGCCGACCGCACATCGCGGACGCCCTGGTGGCGAAGGGGCTCGTGAGTGATCGCAACGCGGCTTTTGCCAGCATCCTGCACTGGCAAAGCGGTTATTACGAGAAGTATTACGCGCCGTCACCGCTCGAGGGAGTGCGGATGATCGTGGCCGCTGGCGGGGTGCCGGTGCTCGCGCACCCGGCCACTCAGGGTCGGTACCGGGTGATCGAGGAACGCGCGATTGCTGAGCTGGTGACTGCAGGGCTCTTCGGCCTGGAGATCCACCATCGCGACAACACCGAAGATGGCAAGGTGAGACTCTTTGAGCTCGCGCGAAAATACAACCTGGTCGTGACCGGTTCAAGTGATTACCACGGCGAGGGCAAGCACAACCGGCTCGGTGAGAACACCACTGAGCCGGAGGCTCTGGAACGAATCATCGCGGCGGCGAAGGGATCGGTTCCCGTCTGGGGCTGACCGTTCGAGCGTGAACGATGGGTTCGCCCGTTCCGCAAGCGACGTGATCAGCCTAGGCGGGCGGGGGCGTGTTGCCTGCTCCACCGCGGCGTGAGCGAGTGCGGCGGCGACGCGCTGGCGACGCGCCATCGTGGGTTCCGCCGCCCTCGGAGCTTTCGCGCACGACATCCGTGGAGCCTTCGTTTCGGGTGCGCGGGGGACGCCCTCCGGATGCCGGGGCACCGCTGCTTCCCCCACGGGCACCACCATCGCGGCCGCCACTGCTGCGGCCGCCACTGCTGCGGCTGCCACTGTCGCGACTACCACTGTCGCGTCCACTACTGTCACGCGCGGCTCCGTCGCGGCTGCCTCCCGAGCGACCCCCGCGGTCGCTGTCTGCCGGACGCGGCTCGCGTGCGCGCACGGGGCCGGCCGACGCGAGGCGCCCCTTGGTGCCCTGCGGGATGTCGAGGTCGGTGAAGAGGTGCGGTGAAGAGGAGTAGGTCTCCACGGGCTCCGGCTGGCCCATATCGAGCGCCTTGTTAATCGCAGCCCACTTGTGCATGTCGTCCCAGTCGACGAAGGTGACCGCGATACCCGTCTTGCCCGCGCGGCCGGTGCGGCCGGCGCGGTGCAGGTAGGTGTCGTCATCATCCGGAATCGTGTGGTTTATCACGTGTGTCACGTCATTGACGTCGATACCTCGGGCCGCGACATCCGTTGCGATCAGAATGTCCTTCTTACCGGCCTTGAACGCCGCCATCGCCCGCTCGCGCTGCTCCTGATTGAGGTCGCCATGCACGGCGGCGGCGTTGAAACCGCGGTCGTTGAGCTCTTCGACGAGCTTGGCGGCTGCCCGCTTCGTACGGGTGAAGACGACGGTCTTGCCCCGCCCCTCGGCCTGGAGGATGCGGGCGATGACCTCATCCTTGTCCATCGAGTGGGCGCGGTAGACGACGTGCTTGATGTTGGCCTGAGTGCGGCCCTCGTTCGGATCCGTCGCGCGGATGTGAATAGGCCGGTTCATGAAGCGACGCGCCAGGGCCACGATCGGGCCGGGCATCGTGGCGGAGAACAGCATGGTGTGGCGGGTCGGGTTGGTCTGCGCGAAGAGTTTCTCGATGTCGGAGAGGAACCCCAGGTCGAGCATCTTGTCAGCCTCGTCGAGCACCATCACGGTGACATCCTTGAGCGAGAGCATCCGCTGACTCGCGAGGTCGAGGAGGCGGCCGGGGGTGCCGACTACGACCTGGGCTCCGGCCTTGAGCTGCTCGACCTGGCCCTCATAGGCCTTGCCACCGTAGATCGCCGCAACCTGGGTGCCGCGATTGGATGCCGCGAGCACGAGGTCTTCGGCCACCTGGATGCACAGCTCGCGGGTCGGCACGACAACAAGCGCCTTGACGCCCGGCGCAGGGTTGAGGCCGAGCGACTGGAGGAGAGGGAGCCCGAAGCCGAGGGTCTTACCCGTTCCCGTCTTGGCCTGACCGATGATGTCCTGACCGCCGAGTCCCATGGGGATTGTCTGGGCCTGGATCGGGAATGGCTCGATGATGCCTTTGGTTGCGAGCGCGTCGACCATGTCCTGATCGATACCGAGCGTTGTGAAAGTAATGGGATCTGAAAAAGTAGTGATGATTGGGGCCCTGTCTGCAAGCGGCTACGCCCGCTTTGACCTGGGGCGTGCTGAGCCTCCACCAGAAATGGGAGGCATTACCAGCAGTTTAGCCTTCTGCGGCCTCTTCAGTGCCTTCGGAAGGGGCGGCGGCCTGTCGCGGATAGGCTGTCCCCGTGGTTTTCTTGTTTTCTCGACGCCCCCGGCGCACAGATGTTGCCAGGCCCAAGCCCCGGCGCGAGCCAGTCGCGCAGGTCGACCGTGTCGACCTCGCCGAACTGACCCCCGATTTGCTCCCCTATCTCGGCCAAGCCGCCTACGTGCAGCTTGCGCTGTTCGAGACGCTCGGCCACGCGGTGAGTGTCGCACCGACTGCCGCGTCGAAGGTCGCCATCAGTCGTGTCGCTGCCCTGGCACTGGCAAAGCATCACGGTCTTGCCGCAGAGATCAAGAGACTCGGGCACGAGCCGGGACCGGTCATGGCCCCCTTTGCTGCGCGCATCGATGAGTATGCCCGCACCACCCTCGGTGCGGACTGGTATGAAATGCTGGTGACGGCATATCTCACCGCCGGTCTCCTCGGTGACTTTCAACTGCAGCTGGCGCAGGGACTGTCCGCCGACGCGCGGACGCGCATCATCCTGCTGCTTTCGGGTGATGACGGGCACGCGCTGCTCGTGGATGAGCTGCGAGCGGCCATCGACACCAACGCGCGGCTCGCCCCGCGGCTCGCCATGTGGGGCCGTCGGCTGGTGGGCGACACGCTGTTGATTGCGCGGTCATCGCTGACAAACATCAGTGACTCGCATCGCAACGAAGCTCGACTGGAGCCGGCGTTCACCGAGCTGATTGCCGCGCATACGCGACGGATGGATTCGCTCGGCCTGACGGCCTGAGCGCCTGTCCACCGCCGCCGCACAGCTGTTTGATCTGTCAGCGGAGGTTGATCAGGTGTGGCTGAGCCTCGAAAGCAGTTCCGCGTCGCGTGCCGTGCGCGTGCGACCGAGCAACACACTCGCGAGAACGGCGCTGATCACCGCAGCGGTGAGGCTCACGACCCAGATCCAGCCGCCGTCGAACTTCCAGCCGACCCAGGTGAGTGCGGCCCAGGCCACGGCTGCGGCGATCGCTCCGACCGCCGGGACGAGCAGCGCACCGTGCGTGTCACGCCTCGGGACGCTGTAGCGCGAAGCGATACCGAGAATGGCACCGCCGAGCACTACGAACAGCAGCTCCATTGGTTAGGAGACGAAACCGACGCGACGGGACTCTTCCGACCCGATTTCGAGGTAGCCGAAGGTAGCGAGGGGAACGACATAGACGTTGCCCTTTTGGTCGACGAGCTTGAAGAACTTGGCTTCTGAGGTGAGGGCCGAGGTGACGACACCCTCGACATCCGCCGCTGATTGCGACGACTCAAGACTGATTTCGCGGGGGCTGTTGGTGATGCCGATTCGTATGTCCACGTGCTCAGGCTACGACAGTTGTCGCAGGACAAATCTCCCCGTTCTCTTTGGGCGCAACGAACCGACGGCGCGGCAGTGATGTCACCCGGTCGCGCTACGGTGGGGCGATGGCGATCACAGGGTTTCGACGGGGTGAAACACCGTCATCCCGGCGGGGTCCGTTTCTCCCCGGTGTGGCTGTGCTCGATGGTGTGGCTGTGCTCGATGGTGTGGCTGTGCTCGATGCATCCCAACGTGCTGTGCTCGACCTGACGGATGGATCGTCTGCGGCAGTGATCGGCGCGCCGGGGTCGGGCAAGACTGCGACCCTCGTCGAGCTCGTGGCTCACCGCGTTGAGCGGCGCGGTTATTCTGCGGAAGACCTGCTCGTGCTCACCTCTTCCCGCACGACGGCGACCCGGCTGCGAGACATCCTGGCCCTGAGACTCGGGCTGCCGACGAACGGTCCGATCGCTCGCACCATCAACTCCCTCGCCTTCGAGATCGTCGGCAACGCCGCCCGCACCGCCGGTGTGGACGCACCGCGGCTTGCGACCGGTGGTGACCAAGACAGCGATATCGCCCAACTCATCGACGGTCAGCTGGAGGACGGAGCGGGCCCGGATTGGCCCAAACAGCTCGGACCCCCGGTGCGGCGGCTCCGCGGATTCCGCACCGAGCTGCGCGAACTGCTCGGGCGTTCCACCGAATACGGCGTGCCGCCCGATCGTCTGCGCGCCCTGGGGAGGGAGCGCGACCGGCCGGAATGGGTCGCCGCAGCCGACTTCATCGCCGACTACTTCGCCGTGGTGAGCAGTTCCCGCTCCAACCAGCTCGACTCGACCGAGCTCGTGCAGTTCGCGATCGCCGCACTGCGGCGAGGAGAGGGTGGCGCCTCCGTCGATCGACTGCGCCTCGTGATCGTCGACGACCTGCAGGAGGCCACCCGATCGACGATTGGCCTCCTCGCTGCTCTCGCCGCCCGGGGAGTGTCGGTGATCGCCCTGGGAGACCCGGATGTTGCGGCCAACGCCTTCCGTGGGGGTGAGCCCGACGCGCTCGCCCGTCTCGGGACGTTGCTCGACGTGTCCGATTTCACCACCCTGACCCTGTCAACGGTGCATCGGCAGGGGCAGACCCTGCGCGAGTTCACCCGGCGCACCACGGAACGCATCGGTACAGCCGGGGTGTTCGGGCACCGCGAAGCCCAGGCTGCCGTGTTGGCTACCGCTGTGCCGGCTACTGCCGTGTTGGCTACTGCTCCCGTGCCAGCTACTACTGCTGTGCCGACGATATTCCCGATCGTCAAGATCCTGGCCGAATCTCCCGCGCGCCAATGGGCGGCGATCGCGCGCCAGCTGCGTGAACGTCACCTGCTCTCCGGCATCGCCTGGAATCGGATGGCTGTGATCGTGCGGAGCGGATCGCTGGTGCCCCAGATCGCGCGGGCTCTTGCTCTCGCCGAAGTTCCGACCCGCACCTCGGTCGGCGGCCGGGCGCTGCGCGATGACCATGCTGCCCGCGGACTCCTCACCGTGGTGGATGTCGGGGTCGGCCGCACCGCGCTCGACCCGGCGATCGCCTCAGACCTGCTTCTCGGACCATTCGGCGGTCTCGACAAGCTCGCGGTGCGCCGCCTGAGGCTCGCCCTACGAGCGGAGGAGCTGGCCGGTGGGGGCACCCGATCCAGTGAGGAGCTGCTCGTGGAAGCCCTCGCGGCGCCCGGTCGATTCGCCACCATCGACCATCGTGTCGGGCGCAACGCGGATCGACTAGCCAGCACCCTTGGCGCCATCGGGGTTGCCAGCGTGCAGGGCGCGACCATCGAGGAACTGCTCTGGCTGGCCTGGGATCGCAGCGGTCTCGCCCCGGAGTGGTTTTCCCGCGCGACCAGTGCCGGGATCGCCGCCGACGAGGCCAATCGCGATCTCGACGGTGTGGTGGCACTTTTCACAGCGGCGAAGCGATTCGTCGAACGTCGGCCCGGTACCGCGGCGCGGGTCTTTCTCGACGGGGTGCTCGACGCCGAAGTGCCGGAAGACACTCTCTCCCCGCAGTCGCTCGGTGACGCGGTGCTCGTCACCACTGTCTCCGGAACGGTGGGACTGGAGTTCGAGATCGTGGTCATCGCCGCGCTGCAAGACGGTGTCTGGCCGAACCTGCGCTTGCGCGGGTCACTGCTTTATCCGCACGAGCTCGTTCGGGTGATGACCGGTCTCGGTGACGTGCCTATCGATGAGCGACGACAGGTGCGTGACGACGAATTGCGGATGTTCGCACTCGCCGTGTCCCGCGCACGACAGCAGGTCATCCTCGCTGCGGTCGACAATGAAGACGAGTCGGCGAGTGTGCTCTTCTCGCTTGCACCGGCGGACACACCGGTGCTTGATACGGCTGCGCTGAAACCCCTGTCACTCCGGGCGCTCACCGGCCGGCTGCGGCGGGAGCTCGCGCAGCAGAGGCGCACAGTGGGCGAGCGCGCGGCCGCTGCATCGGCTCTCGTGCGGTTGGCACGCGAGCGCATCCCGGGGGCCGATCCGGAGGACTGGCACGGGCTCCTCGACGTCTCGACCAGCGAACCCGTATTTGCGGACGACGAGCAGGTGCCGGTCTCACCGTCGCGGCTCGAGGCCTTCGAGGACTCCCCGGTGGACTGGTTCATCGATTCGGTCTCCGGCACGAAATCAAGCACCGCGATGGGTCTCGGGACCATCGTGCACTGGGCGATGGAGACGGCAACCGATTCGACTGTCGATGGGGTCTGGAGTGCGATCGAGGCCCGCTGGAATGAACTCGCATTCGAGACACCCTGGCTCGCTGAGCAGCAGAAACGCGCGGCACGGGCGTTGGCCGCCGGGGTGGCTGAATACCTTGCCGATTTTGCTCGGCAGGGCACGACTCTCATCGGTGCAGAGAGCCGATTCACCATCGATATCGACCGGGCGACCGTAAATGGGTCGATCGACCGGGTGGAGCGGTCGGCCGACGGCTCGGTGACCATCGTCGATCTCAAGACGGGCTCTCCGATCGTGACACAAGCCACAATCGACGCGCATCCGCAGCTCGGTATCTACCAGCTCGCCTACGTGCAGGGTGTTCTCGATGAATTTCTCGAGGAGCTCGGAGAGCATCGGGCGGGTGGAGCGAAGCTGCTTTTCGTGAAAAAGGGAATACGCGGCAAGCTGTATCGCGAGGGCATCCAGGCGCCGCTCGACGGGGAGCAACTCGAGGGATTCCGCACCCGGATCCGCCAAGCGGCGATCGGCATGGCCGCGGCTGCCTTTGATGGTGCACTCGATCTCGACGCTTGGGGATCCTTCGATGTCGGCACCAAGAAGCTCCACCGGGTGAGGTCGGTGGCCAGTGACTGAGGCAGCGCGTGTGCCAGCACACGAGAGTGTTTCCGCCAACGACAGTGTTTCCGCCAACGATATTGCCGATGCTTTGGCCCGCCCCCGTCCAACCGCCCAGCAGCGCAGAGTGATCGAGTCGCCGCTTTCGCCAGGGCTCGTTGTCGCAGGTGCGGGCAGTGGCAAGACCGAGACCATGGCGAACCGAGTGCTGTGGCTGCTTGCCAATGGCAGGGTCGCTGCGGGGCAGATTCTCGGCCTCACTTTCACCCGCAAGGCAGCGGGGGAGCTCTCCGCACGCATTCGGCATCGCATCGACCAGTTGCATCAGGCCGGTCTCCTCGCAGAGGACTACGACGAATTCGATCCGCCAACCGTGGCGACCTACAACGCCTTCTCGAATCGCATCTACCGTGACAACGCAATTCTGCTCGGCCGGGAGAGCGACGGTCCCGTTCTTGGCGAGGCATCCGCCTGGCAGCTCGCCCGCACCATCGTGATCGGCTCGACGGATGACCGATTGCCGGGTCTCGGCAAGAGCGTCGACTCGGTGACGAAGGCGGTGCTCACTCTCGCTCACTCGATGAGCGAGAACCTGGTGGACCCGGCGGATGTCACGACCTTTGCCTCCCGATTCTCTGCGCTCGTCGAGCTGCCGCCGGGTGGACGCGGAGCCTACGAGGAGGTCGCGAGCCTCGCCACTACCGTCGGGGCGCTGCCGGTGCTACTCGACCTCGTCGCCCGTTTTGATGAAGCGAAGGTGCGACGGGGTTTCGTCGAGTACTCCGACCAGGTCTCTCTCGCTCTCACTATCGTGCGTGAGGTGCCACGGGTCGCCGATGAACTCCGCGAGCAATACCGGGTGGTGTTGCTCGACGAATACCAAGACACGAGTGTGGTGCAGACGCTTCTGCTTTCCGAGCTCTTTGCCGGACTGCCGGTGATGGCGGTGGGAGACCCCAACCAGTCGATCTACGGCTGGCGGGGAGCGAGTGCCGCCAACCTCGACGGCTTCGCCCGACAGTTCGGCGCCGAGCCTGACGGGCAATTCGCGCTCACGACGTCCTGGCGCAATGGGCACGATATTCTCGCGGTCGCCAACGCGATCGTTCAGCCGTTTCGTGCTGGCCCCGGTGCGGCAGCGGGGAGTGCTGTTGTCGACCGGCTCGAGGCTGGACCGACGGCATCGGCCGTGCCGGTGAGGGTCATCGTGGAGGAGACGCTTGCCGAAGAGGCTGAAGCCGCCGCGCACTGGCTCAAAGATCGACTGGCGGTGCCAACCGGAGAGACTCCACCGACGGCAGCGATGCTGTTTCGTGCCCGCAAGACGCAGGGTGCGTTCATCGACGCACTGCGTCGCAACGGCGTGAAGTTTCATGTTCTCGGGCTCGGCGGTCTCATGGCCGAGCCCGAGATCGCGGACCTGGTCTCGGCCCTCGCGGTCGTGAACGATCCCACCGCCGGGTCGGAGCTGGTGCGGCTGCTTTCCGGATCGCGCTGGCGAATCGGTGCGAAAGATCTACACGGCCTCGGCCGAGTCGCCTCCTGGCTGCGGGATCGGGACTACGCGCAGCGCACCCTCGACGACACGGTGAAGGAGGCGCTGCGGGCATCCGTCGCCGAGGCCGAGGGCGGGTCGATCGTCGACGCACTCGATTTTGTTGCGACCGCGCGGCCGGGCCACAGCCAGCTCGAGCGATTCAGCGACGTGGGGCGTGAACGCCTTCGGGATGCCGGTCGAACCTTTGCCAGGCTTCGGGCGCGAGCGGGCCTCGACCTGCTCGATTTCGTGACCTTCGTCGAACAAGACCTGCTGCTCGACATCGAGGTTGCAGCGAACGAGACGCGCTCCCTCGGGGCGGCCACAATGGAGGCATTCTTTGACGCGCTCGGCGGTTACCTCGCCGTGGACGATGCGGCCAGTCTCGGTGGTTTCCTGGCCTGGCTGCGGGAGGCTGAATGGCGCGATAATCTTTCGCCCCGCCCGGAGGATCCGGAGCCGGGAACGGTTCAGCTGCTCACCATCCATGGCTCAAAAGGGCTCGAATGGGATCTTGTGGTGGTGCCGCGACTCGTCGAGGGCGAGCTGCCGGGCACTCCCCGCGAGGGATCGAACGGATGGCTGAGCTTCGGAGCCCTGCCCTACGATTTTCGCGGTGATGCCGCTGAACTTCCTCTCTTCGACTGGACGACGGCGACCACGCGCAAAGAGCTTCTCGAGTGTCGCACCCGGTTTACGGCCCAGGTGCGTGCACGTCACGACGCCGAGGAACGCCGCCTGGCCTACGTTGCCGTTACGCGCGCGCGTCATTGCCTCCTGCTTACAGCATCATTCTGGGCGACCCAGTCCAGCCCGCGTCAACCGGGCGCATTCTTGCGTGAACTCGAGAGCGGGGGAGTGATCGGAGCACTGCCGCGTGCGAGCGAGCATGACGATAATCCGCTTGGCGGGGAGGCGAATCTGTTTCGCTGGCCGCTGGATCCACTCGGCGGACGCCGTGCGGTGGTCGCAGCCGCCGCACGGCTGGTGCGCGAATCGACTCCGGGGGCGGAGGGCGCCTGGGCAGAAGAGCTCACCATGCTGCTGAGAGAGCGGCAGGCGCGCATCGACGCGGCGGGGGTTGTCGATCTGCCCACGAGAGTCTCGGCATCGCGTTTCAAGGACTTCGTGAGTAATCCAGCGGCGGTCGCGGCATCCCTGCGCCGTCCGATGCCGGAGCGGCCCTACCGTGCCACCCGGCTCGGCACGCTCTTCCACGAGTGGGTCGAGCAGCGCTACGGCATCCACGGCACCGCTGAGGAGCTGGATGCTGTCGCGGTCGAGCTGGACGGTCGGGAGAGCTACGCCGGGGACAGCTACGCCGGGGATCGGGTGCCGAGCGACGCGGTCGACCCCGACGGACTCGCAGCGCTGAGAGCGACGTTCGAACGTTCCGAGTTCGCCACCCTCACACCGGAGGAGGTGGAGATCGAGATCCACCTCATCCTGGAGGGAGAGGTGATCGTGTGCAAGTTGGATGCGGTCTATCTCATTGACGGGCGCTACCGGGTCGTCGACTGGAAGACCGGGAAGGCGCCGAGGGATGCTGCGGATCTCGAGTCCAAGCAGCTCCAGCTCGCGCTCTACCGGCAGGCCTTCGCCGAATGGAAGCAGACCGATCCGCTTCTAATAGACGCGGTCTTCTATTACGTGACAGAAGATCGCGTCATCCGTCCCGAACGCATCTACGACCGTGACGAGCTCGTGGCACTCTGGCGCACGGTCGCCGGCTGAGTCGAGTGCCCGCTGAGTCGAGCGAAGCTTTAACCGAGGCCAAGTGGAATTCCCCGTCGCGTGCTACGAACGCTGGTCTCGATCGAGCATCGCGGTGACCTCATCCACGGCCATGACCGGCATGGTGTTGTGGCTGAGTGTCTGTTCGAGGTCATTGTGCACGGTGTCGACGAGGCCGTGCAGCATCTGCACCGCATCATCCACGATCTCGGTACTTCGCTCCTGCGTGCCGTGGAGCAACCATTTGGCGATTTCGAGTTCGGCGTACATCATCGCCCGCTGCTTCACCTGCCGGTCGCTTGATCCGCGGGCCTCGGTGTAGGCAACGAAGGCGGCGTCGGCAAGGTATTCGTTCTTCGCGCCAAGAAGCCAGTACAGGTCTCGGGCTGGGTCGCCGACGCTCAGTGAGGGCCAGCCGAGAACTCCGGTTATGTTGCCATCGGAGGCGAGGAATGAGTCGGCGGTGAGTCCCCCGTTAATCACGGTCGGCGCGAACTGCCACAGTTGGCTATCTTCGGTGGCCCTCTCCCAGCGACCGAGAAGTGCCGCCGGCACCAAGTTGGTCGCGCTTGCTCGGTCCATGATGGTAATCGTGGATCGCAGGATCTCCACCGGACTGAGAACCGGAAGTCCGGCATCCGCGACGAAGCTGGTGGGAAGTGTATGGATGGCCGCAATCGCCCGGCCGAGAGCCGGGGCAAGGGCGTGGGTGGCGGCGATCCCGGCGAGATTCACCGGCGATCCTGAGACAAAGTCATAGACGATTGCGCGGGTGCCGCCGATGGGCGTCTGGCCCGCATAGGTGGACACTGCGAACGGCAGGCGGGCACGTACTCCGGTACTGAGGGCGCGCAGCGAGACCAGGTCGGCTGACTGCTCGGCTTCGGCCCGTTCCGAGGTCGGAATCCTAATGATCCACTGATTTCCGTCGCGTGTAGTGAGCAGCGCAGACTCGAAATCACCGCGGGTAGCAGACCCGAAATCGCTGGCTGACGCGACATCGAGCCCGGCAACAGCGGAGGTGGCGAGCGCGGCTAGAGTGAAGTGGGATCTGGCCATGCCTCTCAGGGTAGGTCGTCCTTCCGCGGGCGGTGCCGAACGCCACGCCCTTCCCGCCCCTTCGATGATTGGTGCTTCGATGCCTACCGACGCTGCGTCGCAAAAACCTGCGATTCATCCCGATGCCTCGCCCGACTATCTGATGCCGCTGCCGATCTCGGCGTTACCGCTCTCCCGTCACGGGCTCGACCGCGACTATCTTTCACGCAGCGACCCCGATCTGTTCGAAACCCTTCGACACGATCCGCGGATGCGACAGCTCGTGCTCTGGAAGGGCAAGGCGCTGCTCGCTTCCGGTGGGACGCTCGATTTGCTTGCGAACGACGCCGAACTCAATCCCGAGCTCAGGCTGTATCTCGGCCGCACCGTCGGATCGGACTCACCGGGTGATCCCGTCATCGCCGTGATTGTGAGTGATGACACCGCTCGCTCCTTAGCGCCCGCGGATTCAGACCGGTGGGGCGACCTCAGGGCACTCGGCAACACCTTCAGCGATCGTGATGCGGGGCTGTTTACCGCCGCTCTCGCTCTCGCCAATTGGCACGACTCGCATCGTTTTTCTCCCCGTACCGGCATGGCGACCGTTGCCAACCAGGGCGGCTGGGTGCGCACCGATACAGAGAACGGACGCGAGGTATTCCCGCGCACGGACCCCGCCATCATCGTCGGAATTGTTGACGCCGAGGATCGCCTACTTCTCGGCCACAATGCGATGTGGCCGGCCGATCGCTTCTCCCTCCTCGCCGGCTTCGTCGAGCCCGGCGAGTCGCTCGAGAGCGCTGTGCTGCGCGAGGTGTTCGAGGAATCGGGCATCCGTGTCGTCGATCCCGTCTACCTCGGCTCGCAGCCGTGGCCGTTCCCGGCCTCGCTCATGCTCGGGTTCATGGCGCGGGTCGACCCGCGCATCACCTCGATCCTCACCCCGGACGGTGCGGAGATCCTCGAGCTGCGCTGGTTCAGCCGGGAGGAGCTAACCGCCGCCCTCGATGACATCGGCCTGCCAGGTCACACCTCGATCGCCCGGGCCATCATCGAGCACTGGTACGGCGGCCCCATCGCCGACCGTCGGCAGTGGTGATCTCCGCAGACTCGCTGCTCGAAGCCCTCGACGACGAGCAGCGCATCGCCGCGCAGACCCTGCTCGGGCCGCTCTGCATGCTCGCCGGCGCCGGCACCGGCAAGACACGGGCGATCACGCACCGCATCGCCTACGGGGTGGTCACCGGCGTCTATGCCCCGGATCGCGTGATGGCTCTCACCTTCACCTCGCGGGCGGCGGCGGAACTGCGCGGTCGTCTGAGGGAGCTCGGGGCAACGGGCGTGGCTGCACGAACCTTTCATGCCACCGCGCTGTCTCAACTCGGCCACTTCTGGCCGGAGGTGATCGGCGGGCAGATGCCCCGCCTCCTCGACAGCAAAGGCCGTGTGATCGCCCACGCCGCCGAGACACTGCGTCTCAAGCTGGACACCGCGACGCTGCGCGATCTCGCGGCGGAGATCGAGTGGCGCAAAGTGTCGCGCCTCACGCTCGACCAGTACGCGGCCGTCCTGCCACAGCGAACGCTTCCCTCGTCGCTGGATGCCGACAAGATGATCGCCATCCAGCGCGCCTACGAAACCGTGAAGGATGAGCGCCGACAGCTCGATTTCGAAGACGTGCTGCTTGCAACGGCCGGCATGATCGAGGCCGAACCGAGGGTTGCCCAGCAGGTGCGCGAGCAGTATCGCTTCTTCGTCGTCGACGAATATCAGGATGTCTCGCCGCTGCAGCAGGCGCTTCTCGACCTGTGGCTCGGTGACCGGCAGGATCTCTGTGTGGTCGGCGACGCGAGCCAGACCATCTACTCCTTCGCCGGAGCATCCGCGGACTTCCTGCTCGGATTTTCCACCCGATTTCGGGAGGCGGCGGTCATTCGCCTCGAGCAGAACTATCGCTCGAGCCCGCCCATCGTCGGCATGGCGAACCAGCTGATGCGTGGACAACCGGGAGCCCTGGCACTGAGATCCACGGCACGCACCCCGGTGGTCACAGCACACGCAGCCCCAACGGTGACGGGCTATCCGAGCGACGTCGCCGAAGCCAGGGCGATTGCGGCGCAGGTGGCCACAGCGATCGCAAGTGGAACTCGACCGCAGGATGTCGCCATCCTCTTTCGCATCAATGTGCAATCGGCGCCGCTCGAGGCGGCCCTCACCGATGCCGGGGTGAGTTTTCTGTTGCGTGGTGGCCCACGCTTTTTCGATCAGCAGGAGGTGAAGCAGGCCCTGATGATGCTGAAGGGCGCCGTCGTTGGGGCGATGCGGGAGCCGCTGTTCAAGACCGTGAGCGACGTGCTGCGTTCGCTCGGCTGGACCCAGAGCGCCCCGGAGGTGCGCGGGGCGGTTCGAGATCGCTGGGAATCCCTCAACGCGCTGATGGGGTTGGCCGAGGCATCCGCTGCAGGCACATCGCTCAAGGCATTCGTCGACGAGTTATTCGAGCGGGCGGCAAATCAGCACGAGCCGACCATGGCCGCGGTGACCCTTACGACCCTGCATTCGGCGAAGGGCCTTGAGTGGGACACGGTATTTCTGATCGGGCTGAGCGATGGCTATCTGCCGATCACGTACGCGAAGACGGAACGGGCTATCGAAGAGGAGAGACGCCTGCTCTACGTGGGCATCACGCGCGCGCGCCGGCAGCTCCACCTGTCCTGGACATCGAGACCATCGGGGCGGGGCCCTGAGCGCCGCCCGTCCCGCTTCCTCACTGGTCTTGCGTGAGTTCGGCGCGTCGTCGTGGAGAGCATCTTTGGCACGAGGCTGATCTGGGTCACTGTCGGCAGCAGCGCACTCGTCTTCCTCGCCGCCTTCGAGTCGTTGGCCGTGACGACGATCATGCCGCTGATCAGCCGCGATCTCGATGGCGCCACCCTCTACGCCCTCGCCTTTGCCGGCCCACTGTCGACAGCGGTCATCGGCATGGTGATTGCGGGCAACTGGTCTGATCGCTCGGGTCCGATCCTGCCGCTCTATCTTTCCATCGCGCTCTTCGCCTGCGGTCTTCTGGTCGCCGGGAGCGCATCGAACATGACGGTCTTCGTCGCTGGACGCCTCCTGCAGGGGCTGGGCAGTGGCGCGATGACTGTCGCCCTGTATGTCGTCGTCGCTCGGCTGTATCCGCCTGCTCTGATGCCACGGATCTTCGCCAGTTTCGCCGCGGCCTGGGTTGTGCCCTCCCTCATCGGTCCGTTCGTGGCTGGTTTCGTCGCCGAGCTGTGGAGCTGGCACTGGGTGTTTCTCGGGGTTGTTGTGCTCGTGATCGTGGCGACGGCCATGCTCACTCCGGCCACGCGGATGTTGCTGCTCCAGCCTCGTACCCGCAGCTCAACCCGGTGGAACCCGGGTCGCATCGTTTGGGCGCTGCTCGCGGCGGTGGCTGTGCTCGGAATCAATATCGCGGCGGAGACCGGTGGGGTCGCGGCTGTGCTCCTGCCGCTTGCAGCCTTGGCGGTTGCGGTTGTGGCAGTGCGGCCGCTGCTTCCGCGCGGCGCGCTGGTTTCGCGTCGGGGACTGCCGACCGTCATCCTGTTGCGTGGGCTCGCATCGGCCTCGTTCCTCGGGGCCGAGGTCTATCTGCCATATCTTCTGGTGCAGCAGTACAACTTCTCACCCACGTTCGCTGGCCTGGCGCTTACCGGATCCGCGCTTTCCTGGTCGGGCACATCGTGGCTTCAGGGGCATCTGGGCGAGCGCCTGCGCCCGGCCACCGGAATGAGTGTTGGCATGTGGCTCGTGCTCGCGGCGGTGGTCGTGGCCTGCGTCTCCGCAGCGCTCACTCTGCATCCGGCTGTCATCATCCTGGGCTGGGTGGTCGGTGGGGGCGGCATGGGTCTCGTCTATCCACGCACGAGTGTCATGACGCTCGCATTCTCCCGCCCGGCGGAGCAGGGTTTCAACAGCTCTGCGCTGTCCATCTCCGATTCGCTTGGGGCGGCCATCGCTCTCGCGCTCATCGGGGTCGTCTTCGGTGCGCTCACCCGTCTCGGTGCGGCCGGTGCGGCTGCTTCCGTGGCTTTCGCGGGCAGCTTCGGAATCGCCGTGCTGTTCGCGATCGTGGCGGTCTCCGTGGCGCGCCGAGTGGTGCCGCGTGCGGCTCAGGCCGTGAGCGAGGCGCAGCCGCAATCGGGATGACTCGGCCTCTCGCGCAGCATCCGTTGCCCGGTCGCCCCATCAATCTCCAGCGTCGATGCAGTGGATGGGGCTACGGGGAAGCCGACCGCCCTCAGGGACTCCGCTCGGTGCCGCATCCGCTCGGCGAGCACCAGGCGCACCGCAGCCGAGGCAACCTCCTGGGCTACGAGGGGTGTCTCGAGAGCGCTGCGCTGCTGCCAGAGTTGGGAGGCCATCGCCGGCCAGGCCGGATCACTGTCAGTGCGATGCCGTTCAAGACAGTACAGACACGGTCCGACCCCCGGCTGGATGATCGGCCCGATTCGCACGGTCTCGTCACCAAAAACTACCGCCAGGTGCGGAATATCGCGGCGCAACCACCTGCCGTGATCCTCGGGTTCGATCACAAAATGTGCCACAATCACCACGAACTCCGGGGATGCCTCCGGCTCGTCTGCGATGACGGCTACCCCGCTCGTGCCGAGCAGACGGCGAATCAGGTGTGCGGTCTCCCCGTCGCCTGTGACGACAACCGACGCCGGGATGAGCCGGGTCGCCGCCTGATCGGGCGTTGACTTGGGTGCTGACCTCGTCGCCAACTCGCTTGCCGATTCGAGGGCCGGTTCAAGTGCGCTCAGCAACGCGGTGAGTGCGTCGTCGTCAAGGCCAGCCGAGTTGCCGATCATCCGTGCGCCTGAGCTGCTCACGCCGGTGACGAGGGCGGCTATCACCAATTCATCGGCATGGGAAACCTCCTCGAGCACCACGCGGGGCCGATCCAGCCCAAACTGCAGGCTGTGGGGCGTGCGCCAGATGAGCGGGACGTGCGGATCGAGTCGAAGGACCATGCACGAAATGATGCGCTCCTCACGCATTCGACGTCGCGCGCTGTCCACAGGTCACCGCGAGACCGGGGTAAAACTGACCGGTCGAAACTGGTACCGGTGGTTAGCTCGGCCGGTCCCCGGTGCCGCCACCGTCTGCCTCGTGCGGTCGGTCGTCGCGGTCATCGTTGAGGAGGTCTTCGATGGCCTGGTCTATTTCGTCGGTTGCGGATTCCGGCTCGGACAGCCTCGCGATGAGCGCTACCGGATCGTCGATGTCCTCAGAACCGGGCAGCAGGTCGGGGTGCGACCAGAGCGAGTCACGCTTCTCGTCACCGAGTTCGTCGGTGATCTTCTGCCACATCACCGCCGCCTCTCTGAGGCGGCGTGGTCGCAACTCGAGCCCGACAAGAGTGGAGAATGCAGATTCAGCCGGGCCGCCGGCAGCGCGCCGACGACGCACAGTCTCGGCGATGGCGCTGGACTTCGGCAGGCGGGCTGTCGCCTGGGCGGTCACGACATCCACCCAGCCCTCAATGAGGGCGAGCACTGTTTCCAGCCGGGCGAGTGCGCTCAGTTGCGACTCCGACTTCGGCGGGATCAGTGCACCGCTCACCATCGCATTGCGCAATTCTTCCGGGTTGGACGGGTCAAAATCGGCCGCGAGCTGCTCGAGTCGATCGGTGTCGATACTGATGCCCTGGGCGAACTCGGTGATCGAGGTCATCAGCTGCAGGCGCAGCCACTTCGCATGACGGAACAGCCGGGCGTGGGCGAGTTCACGCACCGCGAGGTACAGCTGCACCTGGTCGAGCTCGATATCGAGCCCGGCGCCGAAGGCCGCGACGTTTTGCGGCAGAATCGCAGCCTGCTGTTCGGAATCGGCGACCGAGCCGACAGTGTTCATTCCGGCAGCTACCGACCCGAGCAACGGGATGCCGATGTCGCCGCCCGAGACAACCTCACCGGCGAGCTGGCCGACGACCTGCCCGAGTTGCATGGCGAAAAGGGTGCCGCCCACATTGCGCATCAGCTGGGACGCGCCCTCGATCATGTCCGACATCTCCTCCGGTGCCTGATCACGCAGCACCTGGGTGAGGGAGTTGGCAATGCTGAGCGCTACCGGCTCGGCGAGCTGGGTCCAGATCGGCATCGTTGCGGTGATCCACTCGGTGCGCGACATCAGCCGGGGGGTAGACGTCAATTCGCTCACATAAGTGGCCTCGTCAAGCCACAGAGCCGCAACGTGGAAAGCCTGTTCGAGGGCAGCGCGATCTGCCGGGGAAACCGCGACCGCATCCTTGGCTGCGAGTGTCTTCGCCTGCTCAAGCGCGAGATTCCAGTTGATGCCGTCACCACTTGACTGCATAGCGGTCTGCAGTTGAGCGATGAGGTTGCGAATCGTCTCCGGGTCGTCCGGTAAACCCGCAGCACCGGCGAGGCGGGCGGGATCGATGTCTCCCTTACCGGAGAGGAACTTGCTCAGCATTTCGCGGAACTCGTCGTCTGGGCTCTGAGCTGGATCTTCAGGCATGGCAACTACGCTAGCCGGTGCACATCGCACGCGGTGTGTGTATCGCGTTCATCACGTCAGGCTGCTCTGCGCCCGTGGCGAACAGTCGGAGAGAAAGGACCCTGGTGGCACTGTTCATCGATGACCAACACAACCGGGTGCGGTCACCATCCCGCCGTCGCATCACCATCCTGGGCTGGATTCTTCTCACCGTCGCGGTGTTCGGCACTCTCGCTTTCACTCTGGCGCCTGCGCCGTATGTGATCGAACAGCCGGGGCCCGTGTTCAACACTCTCGGCACGGTGGCCAACGGGAACAAGCAGGTGCCCATGATCGAGATTCCGGGGCAGAAGACCTATGCCACGAGCGGGGCCCTTGACATGCTCACGGTGAATATCGCGGGCAGTCGCGAGCAGCCTCCGAGCTGGTTCGATGTGGCGCAGGCGTATCTGGACTCGAGCAAGGCGCTGCTGCCGGTGGACGCCGTCTACCCGCTTGGCACATCGGTCGAACAGTCAAACGCCCAGGCTTCCGTCGACATGCAAAACTCCCAAAAGGATGCCGTAGCCGCGGCGCTCACTCACCTCGGCTACACACTGCCTGTTTCGCTCATCGTCGGCGGGTTGTCGCCGAAATCCCCATCGACGGGCGTGCTCGAACAGGGCGACACCATCATCAGTGTCAACGGACAGACCACCGGCAGCGTGCTCGGCTTGCGCGCAATCCTCGCCAAGACCGGTGCGGGGGTGCCGGTGAGTATCGCTATCGAACGCGGGGGAGTGTCGAGGACGGTCACAGTGACGCCGGAGCTCAGCGGCGGAGCGAATCCGGTTCCGATCGTTGGCATCTTCCCCGCCATCGTCTACAGCTATCCCTTCGACGTGAAGATCCAGCTCGAGAACGTGGGCGGACCGAGTGCCGGCCAGATGTTCGCCCTCGGGATCATCGACAAACTGACTCCGGGCAAGCTCAACGGAGGGGCGAGGGTAGCTGGTACCGGCACGATCGATGCCGAAGGAGTGGTGGGACAGATCGGGGGGATCCGCCAGAAGCTGTATGGAGCTCGAGCCGCCGGCGCCACCTGGTTCCTCGCTCCCTATGCCAACTGTGACGAGGTGACCGGGCACATCCCCAGCGGCATCACGGTTCTTGCGGTGAAAACACTCGATGACTCGCTTGCAGCACTCAAGGCAATTGCGTCGGGGGCGAGCACCAGTGGGTTGCTCGCCTGCCCGGTGCAGTGACGGGCGCGTCACCCTCCCAGACCGACCCCTTAAGATAGGCAGCACAGAATCCGCCACAAGCTTGGAGCAGTCTCGTGACGTCCACCCCCACTCAAGAACGCCGCCCTGCATCGCGATCGAGAGTTACCCTCCTGATCACCCTTGCCGCCGTGGCAGTTCTTGTCGTCATTTTCTTCATTTTTGCAAGCCTGTACACCGATTGGCTGTGGTTCGAGCAACTCGGGTTCCTCAAGGTGCTGACGACCCAGTGGGTGGCAAGCACGGTGCTGTTCTTCACCGGGTTCGTCGCCATGGCGGTGCCGGTGCTCGCCAGCATCGAAATCGCATTCCGCGGGCGACCGGTCTACGCGAAGCTGAACGCGCAGCTGGACCGCTACCAGCAGGTAATCGAACCACTTCGCCGCCTCGCGATGTGGGGAATCCCTGCGGTACTTGGACTCTTCGCCGGGGTCGCGAGCTCGTCGCGCTGGCAGTTGGTGCTCGCCTGGATGAACGGAGTGCCCAGCGGCAAGGTGGATCCGCAGTTCCAGCTGGACGTCTCGTTTTACCTGTTTGCGCTCCCGTTCTACCAGGCGGTTGCGGCCTTTGCGTCGGCAGTCGTGCTGATCTCGGCTATCGCTGCGATTGCGACAAGCTACCTCTACGGAGCGCTGCGCTTCAATGGCCGTGAGGTGCGGATCTCGCGCACCGCGCGCATCCAACTCGCGGTCACCGGTGCCGTCTACCTCGCGTTGCAAGCGGTGAGCATCTGGCTCGACCAGTACGCAACCCTCAGCACCAAGACCTCGAGCACCCTCTTCGAGGGCGCGTCCTTCGCAGACGCGACCGCAGTGATTCCCGGCCGCCAGATCCTCGCCGGGATCGCTGCCGTGGTCGCGATCCTGTTCGTCATCACCGCGGTTATCGGCCGCTGGCGTTTTCCCCTCATCGGCACGGCACTCCTTCTCGTGAGTGGTCTGCTCATCGGATCCGTCTATCCATTCATCGTGCAGAAGTTCCAGGTCGAGCCGAACGTGCGTGTTTTGGAGGCTCCGTACATCCAGCGCAATATCGATGCCACGAGGGATGCGTACGGCGTCGCCGATGTGAAGCAGGAAGCGTATTCCGCGAAGACGGATGCCCAGCAGGGCGCGCTGCGCGACGACGTAGACACCACTGCGTCGATCCGCATCATCGACCCCGCCATCGTCTCGCCCGCCTTTGCGCAGTTGCAGCGAATCAAGCAGTACTACCAGTTCAAGAAATATCTGGATGTCGACCGCTACATGATCGACGGCAAGTCGCAAGACACCGTCATTGCGGTGCGCGAGCTCAACCAGGCCAACACCAACGCCTCTCCCAGCTGGTACAACAACACCCTCGTTTACACCCACGGCTACGGTGTCGTCGCGGCCTACGGCAATCAGCGCTCGAGCGAGGGCCTGCCCGTGTTCCTCGAGTCGGGCATACCGGTGACCGGAGCTCTTGGCGAGTTCGAGCCGCGCATCTACTTCGGCGAGGAGTCACCAACATATTCGATCGTGGGCGGGCCTAAAGACGGCAAAAAGATCGAACTCGATTACCCAGCCGGTGACGCGAATTCCGACCAGAACGCTACCACGACCTTCTCGGGCGACGGTGGGCCCAAGCTCGACAACGTATTCAAGAAACTGATCTACGCCGTCAAGTTCCAGTCGGAGCAGATCTTCCTGTCTGGCGGTGTCAACAACGACTCGCAGGTGCTCTACACGAGAAACCCGGTGGACCGCATCCAGAAGGCGGCGCCGTACCTCACGCTGGACAGCGATCCATATCCCGCGGTCGTCGACGGCCGGGTGAAGTGGATTGTGGATGGCTACACGACCAGCGCGAACTACCCCTACTCGGCGATCCAGCAGCTCAGCAATGCGATCGCCGATTCCTACACGCCGGCTCCGCAATTGGCCTTCGATGACATCAACTACATTCGCAACTCGGTGAAGGCCACGGTCGATGCCTACAGCGGGAAAGTCACGCTCTACGCTTGGGATGAGACAGATCCGATCCTCAAGACCTGGCAGAAGATCTATCCGTCGACGGTAAAGCCCATCAGCGAAATTTCTTCCCAACTGATGAGTCACGTGCGTTACCCGGCCGATTTGTTCAAGGTGCAACGCGAGATCCTTGGTGCTTATCACGTGACCGATCCGAACACGTTCTACTCCTCATCCGACGCGTGGGTCACGCCGTCCGACCCGACTAAGACGGGCACTGCAGTGCCTCTCCAGCCGCCTTACTATCTGACGATGAAGGTTCCGGGTACGTCAGAACCGGCGTTCTCGATCTACTCCACCTATATTCCGAGTTCTCGGGGAGCTGGCACCAGCAGCATCCTTACCGGCTACCTGGCAGCGAATGCGGATGCCGGCTCGACCAAGGGTGTGGTCGCGAAGGGGTACGGCAAGCTCACCCTCCTCTCCCTGCCCAAACAGAACTCGGTGCCCGGTCCAGGCCAAGTGCAGAGCAACTTCAACACCGATACCGCGGTTGCTAATCAGCTTGCTCTGCTGCAGCGGGGTAACACCACCGTTGACCTCGGTAACCTGTTGACCGTGCCGGTCGGTGGCGGTCTGCTCTATGTGCAGCCGGTTTACGTCAAGTCGAATGCGGAGACGAGCTACCCGATCCTCCGCAAGGTCCTGGTGTCGTTCGGTGACAAGGTGGCGTTCGAAGATACCCTCGATGCCGCCCTCAACTCGCTGTTCGGCGGCAACTCCGGTGCGAGTGCCGGTGACGGTGGCGTAGTGGTAACACCCGGAACTGGAACTGGAACAGGAACCGGAACCGGGACGCCCAGCACGGGCACCGGAGCGACAAGCGATGCGCTCAAGTCCGCCCTTGCCGATGTGCAGACCGCGCTGACCGCCCGTGCAACCGCGCTCAAGTCAGGCGACCTCGCGGCGTACGCGACCGCAGATGCGAATCTCGTAACCGCACTGAATAAGGTGTTCTCGGTCGAGAGGTAAACCGGTCTCCATCCCGTGGTAGTCTTATGAGGTGCCGCGGGGTGGAGCAGTTCGGTAGCTCGCTGGGCTCATAACCCAGAGGTCGCAGGTTCAAATCCTGTCCCCGCAACAGCGCATTACAGCGAAAGCATCACGCAGAAGGCCCGAAGCCACCTAGGTTCCGGGCCTTTTGCTATGGGGGTTTCGACACTGAGGATTTCGACACTGGGGTGTGCAAGTGGCGCTTCCTCTGCCATGCGCGATCCAGAGCAGGTGCAGCGTACCGCCGGGTGAGCGGCTATTGCGCAGGAGGACGCGACTGCATCGATCGAGACAGAGCCGCCAACTCTCCACGTGATCGAGCTCCCGCCTTTGCGAGTAGGTTTGACACGTGAAATTTCACCGTGTTTTCACTTATCGCTAGTTCGACGGCAATCTCCCTATTTCTCGCACCGGATGACACCAGCGAGAGCACCTCGCGCTCTCGTCGTGACAGTTCGACCGTGTCTGCGAGGGGCTGCGGTTCGACCGGGGGATCCAGCGGGAGGCGGATCTCGAGGGACGAACCCCAGCCAGCTACCGCAGAGACGGCCAGTTCCCCGTTGAGCGACGCTACCCGTTCGGCGATCGGGCGCAGGGCGTCGTCATGCACGGTGAGCTCGCCCTGGCCGTCATCCCGGATGCCGATGAGCAGGTTGAATCCATCACAATCCCATTGGATCCGAACGCGTTGGGACTGCCCGGTGTCGACAAATGCCAGAACTGCACTGCGCACAATGGCACGCGCGGCGTGAGCGACCTCCCCGGGCAGAGCACGCCCGGTGGTCGGTGGTTCCACGAACTGCACGTCCAATTTCCCGAATCGCGCCAACGGCCGTAGATCGTTTCGGAGACGCGCGAAAGCCCCCACCACCGGTTCGAGGGTCGTGCTTCGCTGTTGGTCGGTGGCCATCCGTAATCCGACGAGCGCAGTGGTGGCGACATCGATCGCCATCATTCGCGCCGCTTTGTCCTCGAGCCGGGTTGATCGCAGCATCGCCAGGAGCGACTCCAAAGTGACCGCGTGACGGTCGGCCTGTTCGCCGATGGCACGCGCATGCTCAAGCGTCAGTGCTCGCGAGGCGGGGGACGGAAGCTGATCTTCTGACACCATGTAGCTAGCCTACCCACTCGCACACACCCATACTTTAGGGTAGGAAAGACTGCTGGATCGGATGGGGGCACCTCGGGCAGTGGGCGCGCAGGGTTGAGATATGGAAAAGGCAGATATCTCGGTTGAATCGTCTCTTGCTCGCATCAGCGCAGAGATCGACACCGTCATCGCACGCCTCGTAAACGGAGATACGGATGCGCTGGCACCGGTCCTCGATCTCATTGCGGCCGCACCACGTGTTTTCGTTCTCGGCGCAGGTCGATCGGGACTCGCACTGCGGATGACGGCGATGCGCCTCATGCACCTGGGGATCGAGGTGCATGTTGTCGGGGAAGTCACTACCCCCGCGATCGCGGAGCAGGATCTGCTTGTCACGGCGAGCGGCTCTGGCACCACCGCCGGGATCCTCCGAGCAGCCCAAACGGCGGCCGATGCGGGAGCGAAGGTCGCGGCGATCACCACTGCACCCGACTCGCCCCTCGCGCAACTGGCTACCGCAACCATCGTGGTTCCCGCGGCTACGAAGCTCGATCGCAGCGAGACGGCGTCGACCCAGTATTCCGGCAGTCTCTTCGAGCAGGTGGTCGTTGTGCTCGGCGACGCCCTCTTTGACGCCCTCTGGAAGCGCAGCGGACTCAGTGCTGACGAGCTCTGGCCGCGTCACGCCAACCTCGAGTAGCGACCCCGACCCCGAACGCTGCCCCTCTTCTTTCACACCACCCACCCGTAATGCAAAGGAACACAATGAAACTGCAATTCGCCATGGACACTCTCACCGTCGAAGCCGCGCTGGAGCTAGCCGCAGCCGCAGCACCAAACGTCGATATCCTCGAGCTGGGGACCCCGCTGATCAAGAGTGCCGGGCTTTCGGCCGTCACGGCGATCAAGGCTGCACATCCCGACAAGATCGTCTTTGCTGACCTGAAGACAATGGATGCCGGAGAGCTCGAGGCGGATAGCGCTTTCGCAGCCGGTGCCGACCTCGTGACCGTTCTCGGCGCCGCAGGGGACAGCACCATCATTGGCGCTGTCACGGCAGCGAAGAAGCACGGCAAAGGCATAGTCGTAGACCTCATCGGTGTCGCCGACAAGGCAGCCCGTGCGAAGCAGGTCGTAGCCCTCGGGGCCGAATTCGTCGAAATGCATGCCGGCCTCGACGAGCAGGCAGAGGAGGGCTTCACCTTCGCCACCCTGCTGCGAGACGGCGAAGCATCCGGAGTTCCATTCTCGGTGGCTGGCGGTATCACCGTGTCGACGATCGCCTCCGTGCAGCGGTCGGGAGCGTTGGTCGCCGTTGCCGGGGGTGCAATCTACGGTGCCCCGGATGTTGGCGCCGCTGCGGCCGCTCTTCGCGCGGCAATTATCTGATCCCGTTTGGACGCACGGGCGGAACCATGCGCCCGTGCGTCAGTCATGCGGTCGCACGTAAGGCCGCATGGCTGACAGATCGGCGCGCGGTCCTGACAACAGGCGGGCCGCAGCGCTGTGGGTTACGGGCTACGACAGCACGTCGCGCAGCAGCTCCTGGTTCACGGATGTGCGGGCTCGGGACACTAGGTATCCAAGACCGAGCAGCGCGAACGGAAGCAGCACCAGCACCCAACCGATGGCGCTGAGGCCCCAGGAATCGACTGTGGGATCGACGCCATCGGCCACGGTGCCGGCGAGCAGCCCGAACCTCGACATCAGCAGGTATTCACCAAGAACAAGACCGACCGTCGCGAGGATTGGGGCGATGCTCCTCTGAAACACGTTCTCCTCGCCCCGGTTCCTGCGGAAGTACACCATGATCGCAATGCAGACGAGAATCTCGATCAGCACGATCGCCACGACCGACAGTCCGCTGAACCAGTAGAAGAGATTGAGCACGGGGTCGAGCCGGAAGACGGCGAAGGCGACGATGATGATCCCCGTGATTACCGAGGTAACCACGGATGCCGCCGCCGGCGCCCCGCGCCCGTTGACGGTACCGAGGCGGGCGGGAAGCACTCCGCCACGACCCATCGCGAAGAGGTAGCGGCTTGCCGCATTCTGAAACGCGAGGAGACCGGCGAACAGGCTCGAGAGCACCAGGATCGACATGACTGTCGCCATCCACGGTCCCACGTATTGGGTGGCAAGGGAGAACAACACTTCGGCGGGGGCGGCGAGTGGCACCGTGCCGATCGTCGAGAGCTCGGCCGTTCGCTCGACTACCTTCGATGCACCCATCCCGGTAACCATGGCGAATGCAGTGAGTGAGAAGAGCACGGTGATCACGATGACGGCGAGGTAGGTGGCGCGGGGTACAACTTTCTTTGGGTTGCGTGACTCTTCGCCGTAAATCGCCGTCGCCTCGAATCCGATGAACGAGGCGAACGCAAACGCGAACGCGATACCGGCGGATCCGGCGAGGCCACCGGCGACGATTGCTGCGGGGTTGAACGAGGCCCAGATATCGACGCCCTCCGGACCGCCATTGGCGAGGATGACGACGGAGGTGACCACGAGTGCAGTGAGTTCGAGGAGCATGAGAACTCCGAGCACGCGCGCGCCGATATCCACGCGCAACAGGGAGAGCACGGTCACGAGTGCCCAGGAAATGAGCGTCCAGGCCCACCACGGGAGCACACCAACCTGGCCGGCCATCACGGCGCCGAAGAATCCGTAGACCGCGAGCTGTACCGCCACGTAGGCGAGGATCGATACGAACGCGGAGGCGATACCGGCGTGACGACCGAGTCCGCGACCGATGTAGGCGAAGAAGGCTCCGGCATTGGTGACGCGCTGGCTCATCGCTGCGTAGCCGACGCTGAACAGCAGCAGGGTGATTCCGACCGCGAGGTAGGCGCCGGGTGCTGCTGCACCGTTGCCGAGCACGATGGCTACCGGTACCGCACCGGTCATTCCGACCAGCGGCGCCGCAGCCGCGACGACGAAGAACACGATACCGATGGTGCCGAGGCGACCCTTCTGCAGAGTCGTACCGGTGTCGCCTTCGGAGGCAGGGGCGTCTGGGGCCAGGGGGTCTGGAGCAAGTGCCATTTCGATACTCCTCATTGAGTTCGCTCAGCGGGGTGGTTCGGGTACGAGCAAGTCGTCCGTATCCGAACGAGTTAGCTAACTGTGGCGAACCGTGCGCCTGACGTCAAGTGCAATCGACAAGTTCATTCGGATACGAACAAGCGAAAAAATCTGGGCTATACTCTGGCGCTATGACTGCTCTCAACGGATTTCTCGCCCCGCTGACCCCCACCGGTGCGAGCTCGCTCGTGCCGAAGCCACCGTGGTACTACTCCGGCACACTGCTCACGGTGGAATACCTCACCGATCCGGCCAACGTGCGAGCTCTCCTGCCGGCGGACATCGATCTCGCACCCGACCGTCCGGGGGCCGTCGCCATCATCTGGGCAGACTGGCAGTCCTGCAGCGCGGGTGGCCTCGAACTGCTCGACCCCGTGCGCGCCCAGTACCTCGAGGCATTCGTCGTGGTGCGCTGCTCCCACCGGGGGGTCACCTACAGCCGCTGCGTCGCAATCTGGGTCACCAAGGACTTCGCGATTGCCCGCGGATGGTTCCAGGGCTACCCCAAGAAGCTCGGCTCTGTGCACGTCACACGGCTGTTCTCGCGCGGCAAGGCGACACCACGGCTCGAAGCTGGAGCGCAGATCGGGGCCTCGCTCTCCGCCTATGACCACCGGCTGGCATCCGCCGTCGTCACGCTGCGCGAACCCTCTGCTGACAACGGATTCGTCAACGGTCATCGGATGCTGCACAACCGCTTCATGCCCTCGATCAGCCAGGGCGAGGGTCTCTCTCTCGACCAGCTCGTGACCATGGGCGGCACCGACGCCGACCTCGGACCGGCCTGGCGCGGCGATGCGGAGCTGTCGCTCGCCGATTCGCCGTGGGACGAACTGCATTCCATCCTCCCGGTGGCGGAGATCCTCGGCGGGTACTACCGGGAACTCGGCGTGACCTTCACCGGCGGAGACCTCGTGGAGGACCGCTCGCGCGCCGTGTGAGCGTCGGCCCCGCTCCGTAGGCCACCGCTCCGTAGGCCACCGCTCAGTAGTCCATACCGCTCAGTAGTCCATACCGCTCAGTAGTCTTCAAGATATTCGTCGAGCTCCCAGCGGGTCACGTCGCGGGTGTGCGGATCCTCGACCGTCTGCTCGTAGCGGGCCACCTCATCCCGTTTCAGGATGCTGAAGACGTCCACGAGAGGGGCACCGAGCGCGTGGCGCAGCACCAGGTCGGCATCGAGTGCGTCCAGAGCCATGGTGAGGCTCGTCGGCAACACGGCCGCCGACTCGTTCTCGTACGACCAGCCGTCCGCACTCGGGGGTATCTCGAGCTCGCGGGTGAGTCCGTCAAGGCCAGCTGCCAACACAGCAGCGACCATCAAGTAGGGGTTTGCCGCGCCGTCGCCGATGCGTACCTCCAGTCGCGTGCCCGCTCCGCGTTCCGGCGGCACCCGCACCATCGAACTGCGGTTGTCGTGGCCCCAATTGGCTCGGTAGGGCGCGAGGGTGTCCGGGCCGAGTCGTTTGTAGGCGTTGACCGTGGGGTTGGTGAAGGCGGCGAGCGCCGGAGCATGGGCCAGGATGCCGGCAATCAGACGATTCGAGATGGTGGACAGTTGCCCATCCGGCTCACTCATCAGATTGGCGCCCGAGGAATCGATCACTGAAAAGTGCAGGTGGAATCCGCTGCCGCCCTCATCGGTCCACGGCTTGCCGAGGAAAGTCGCGAGCTTGCCGGCGCGCGCCACGATGTCCTTGATCGCCGTCTTGAACAGAAACGTGCGGTCGGCGGCACGCAGGGCCTCGCCGTGCCAGAGGTTGATTTCGTACTGCGATGGGCTGAACTCGTGATTGCCGGCCACGACCCCGATGTCCATTCGGTCGAGCATCCGCATCAGGTGCAGAAAGAGGCCGTCGGGGTCGACCCAGGCGCCGGTGGTGTACACGCGCCCGGTGCGGGTGAGTGCCCGCTGCCAGTCGCCGGTCGCTGAACGCTCGGCGATATAGAACTCGAGTTCCGGCCCGACAATCGGCGTGAGCCCGAGCGCGGTGTATTGCGCGATCACGTTGCGAAGCACTGACCGCGGCGCGAGGCTGCTCGCGGCACCGTTCGGCTCGAAAGCATCCGCAATGGCGAAGGCGACTCCCGGCTCCCACGGCATCAGCGTGACGGTGGACGGATCGATTCTGCTCACGAGGTCCTGCAGCCCGTCGGACATGATGGCGTTGCCGTCGAGCACACCGCCCTGGGTGGTGGTGACCCACACACCCTGGCAGAAGGTCGGGCCACTCGGAGCCGTGCGCTCCAGTTGGCTCACAAGCAGGTCTTTGGAGCGGGTGATCCCGAGGATATCGGCGTACACCAGCCGCAGCACATCGATACCTGTGGCCTCGAGCTCTGTGCGGAGTGCGGCTGCATCGAAAGTCATGAATCCTCCAGCCCGATAACCATGGGCACTGGATCGTTCGGCCCTGAACGATTAGTGCGATACTAGGGCTTAAACCGGTCAACGACGACATCCGCGATATCTGCGGCCCTTGGAATCAGTGTCAGAGTTTGGGCCCCACCCGACCGGCCTGACGGGGAAGAGCCAACAGAATAGGCGGTGACGATGACCATGCGTGCGCTGTTCATCCAGCACGACCATGTGAGCCCGACCGGCCCGGTTTCGGAGCGTTTGCGGCAACGTGGCTTCCACGTGGACGAACTGGTGATCGTCGATGAGCAGCATGTTGACACCCCCAATGTGCGCTTCGACTTTCCGGATGCATCCGACTATGACCTGCTCGTGCCGATGGGCGCACCGTGGGGGGCCTGGGACGACGCGGGCATCGGCCGCTGGCTGGTTCCGGAGATCAGCTGGCTTCGGGACGCCGTGAAAAGAGACATCCCGGTGCTCGGTATTTGCTTCGGTGGCCAGCTGCTGTCCCGGGCTCTCGGTGGCGCGGTCGCCGCTGCCGGTCGACCAGAGATCGGCTGGACGTCGATGCACAGCGACGACGACGGGCTCGTGCCATCCGGTCCCTGGTTCGAGTTCCACTACGACCGCTGGACGGTGCCGGCCGGCGCCCGCGAGATCGCGCGCACGCCATCCGCCTCCCAGGCGTTCACTCACGGAAGGAGCCTGGCCGTGCAGTTTCATCCCGAACTCACCGCCGCGAGCCTTGAGGGCTGGTTGAACGCTGGGGGCGCCGCGAAAGTGATCGCCGACGGCCAGGATCCGGATGCCATGCTCGCCCACACCAGGGCGGAAGAGTCAGCGGCCAGAGCGCGCACCGCCATGCTCGTCGACGCCTACCTCGAGCGGGTCGCCAAGGTGCTGCCGCGCCCCTAGCGCCACTGAGGTGTCAACTCGACAGGTTTTCATGCCGCTGAGGTGTCAACTTGACAGGTTCCCGCGCTGATTGAGCCTGCGAAGTTGACACCCGAGTGGCCGGGTGAGCGGCCGAGTGAGTGGCCGGGTGAGCGGCCGGGTGAGCGGCCGAGTGGCCGGGTGAGCGGCCGGCCGGGCCGCTAGCGCAGGGTCTCGAGGATCTCGATCACCCGCGCAGCATCCGTCTCGGGGTTCACGAACGCGAGACGCAACACCGTTTTGCCGTTGAGGGTCGTCGGCACGCAGAGCATCGTGCCCTCGACCGCGGTGGAATGCGACCAGGCCTGATAATCAGCCGTTTGCCAACCCGGACGGTCGAACACCACGACGGAGAGCTCCGGCTCCCGAACGAGCCGCAGGTGGTCGGATGCCCGGATGGCGCTCGCAACCGCCCGCGCGGTCTCGAGAGAGCATTCGATTGCATCCCGATACCGGTCGGTTCCGTGGGTGGCGAGACTGAACCAGAGGGGGAGCCCGCGCGCGCGCCGGCTCAGGTGCAGTGCGAGTTCGCTGGGATTCCACGACTCGCGATCCACGTTATCGAGGTAGTTGGCCCGCTGTGAGTGGGTCGCCCGGGCGAGCGCCGGGTCGCGGTAGAGCAGCGCGCAGCAGTCGTAGGGGGCGAAGAGCCATTTGTGCGGATCCACGATGAAGCTGTCGGCCTGCTCGATGCCGTTGAAGAGCGCGCGAACGCTCGGGGCGGCGAGTCCTGCCCCACCGTAGGCACCGTCCACGTGCAGCCAGACTCCGAATTCATGGGCGACGGCTGCGACATCCGCGAGGTCGTCCACGAGCCCCTCATTGGTGGTGCCGGCTGAGGCGACGACCGCGAACACGTCGGGGGAGCGCTCAAGCACGGCCCGGAGGGCCACCCCGGTGAGGTGGCCGCGAGCATCCATCGGCACCTCGATGACGTCGACGTCGAGCGCCTTCGCTGCCGAGCGGATGGAGGAGTGGGCGTTCGCGGTGCAGGCGAGCTGCCAGCCGCCGGACGGGCGACCTCCCCGGTGGGACTTCGCCGTCTCGCGAGCGGTCATGAGTGCGGAGAGATTGCCGGAGGTGCCGCCGGAGACGAAGCATCCGCCCGCTGAATCGGGCCAGCCGAGCAGCCCGACGATCCAGGCCAGTGCCTCGTTCTCGGCGTAGATCGCTCCCGCTCCCGCCTCCCACAGCCCACCGAAGATATTCGCAGCACTGGTCACGAGGTCGAATGCGATCGCGGCCCGGGTCGGCGCGGCGGCGATATACGCGAGATTGAGTGGGTCATCCTGCGACCGGGTGGCGGGCTCGAGCACGCGGTCCCAGACGCGCAGGGCGGCCTCCGCTCCGATGCCGGATGCGGTGATGGTCGGTCCGGCATCCAGGGCGAGATCCGTCGCCGAACGCGCGGTGGAGAGCGGATCGGTGTGCCGCACCACCCGCCGCGCAGCCCAGCTGGCCGCGAGGTCCACCGTTGCCGATTCGTCCCCCCAAATCTCATGCGACCCGATCTCATGCGACCCGACCTCATGCGACCCGGTACCCATTCGGTCGCTCATCTCGTGCTCGCCAGCTCGACCCGTACCGGGAACCGCTTGATGCCGTTGACGAAGTTGCTGCGCAGTTTCGAGACTTCGCCGAGACGGTGCATTCCGGTGATGCGGGGAAGCAGCTCTTCGTACATCACCCGGATCTCGAGCCGCGCGAGCGCGTTGCCGAGGCACATGTGCGGACCACCACGGCCAAAGGCCATGTGCTCGTTCGGATTGCGGGTGACATCCATGCGGTAGGGGTCATCGAAGACCTGCGGATCCCGGTTGCCGGCGGCGAACCAGGGCACGACCTTGTCGCCCTCTTTGATGGCCTGTCCGTTGATCTCCGTGTCGCGGGTGGCGGTGCGGCGAAAGTGGTAGACCGGGCTCGCCATTCGCAGAAACTCCTCGACCGCCCAGGGGATCAGCTCCGGCTTCTCCTGCAGCAGCGCGAGCTGGTCGGGGTTTTGCATGAGGTAGTCCATCGAATGGGTGATGGTGTGGCGGGTGGTCTCGTTTCCGGCGACGACGAGCAGCAGGAAGTAGCTGTTGAAGTCGCGTTCGCTCAGCGGGATGCCGTCCATCGGCGTCTGGTTGACCAGTCGGGAGACGAGGTCGGTGCCATCGCCTCCGCGCCGCTGCCTGGCGAGCTCATTGCCGTAGTCGAAGACCTCCTGGGCGGCGGGGGAGCGAAAGGGCAGCAGCCGATATTTCTCGCTCTCCGCAGAGTGCGCGAGCACGTCGGTGTGCTCCGGGTCGGTGTTGCCGACCATGCGATTGCCCCAGTCGATGAGGCGATAAATGTCGGTGTCGGGCACGTCGAGCATGCGGGCGAGCACGCGGATCGGAAAGTCGGCAGCCACCTCGGCGACGAAGTCGAACTCGGTCTTCGCGAAGGCGGCATCGAGCGTGGATGCCGTGAGGCCGCGCAGGAAAGTCTCGTACCCGGCCACCGCCTTCGGGGTGAACTCGCCCTGCATGAGCCGGCGAAGAGAGCGATGACGCACACCGTCAGTCTCGAGCATGGACTTGCGCGCCTCGATCTGCTCCGCATCCAGCTCCTCGAGGTTGACGGTGCCGCGCTCGCTCGAGAAGGTCTCGGTGTCGCGCAGCACGCCGACGATATCGTGGTACTTCGTCAGCGACCAGAAGCCGTGATTCGGGGCATCCTCTTCGTCCCAGTGCACGGGGGAGTTTGCACGCAGCTCGTCGAAGACCCGCCAGGGATCACCCGACTCGAAGAGATCCAAATCGGCCAAAGTGACATTCGTCGTCGAAGTCAACTCATTCCTCGCTATCAGGTTGGGGGTGTTGTTAGGGTACGAACAAGTTATCTCCGACGATAGGGCATCCTGCCCCGGTGCGATAGCGCATCGGATCGCGTCCGGCGGTCAATTAGAGTGAGCGCAGTCTGCATCGCACGTGAGAAGGAGTCCCGATGGCCGGAGCGCACACGCTCGCCGAAACCGAGCGCCAGGTCGACGCCCGACTCGGTGACCTGCGGCTCGACTACTCCGCGATGGCGGTCGCCTCCAACCTGTTTCGGGCGGCCAATGCGGTGCGCAATCATTTTGAGCGCACGGTGCTGTCGGAAAACAACCTGTCATGGACGGCCTTCGTCGTGCTCTGGGTCACCTGGATCTGGGAGCCGATCGAGACCCGCCAGATCGCTCTCGAGGGTGGATTCTCCAAGGCGACACTCACCGGAGTGCTCTCCACCCTCGAGGGGCGCGGATGGCTCGCTCGAGAGCGCAGCGCGAGTGACGGTCGCCTCGTGGTGGTGCGCCTCACCCCCGCCGGGCGCTCCCTGATGAATACTCTCTTCCCGGCGTTCAACCTGCAGGAGCGTCATATCGCGAGCCCGATCGATCCTGCGCGCCGCGACGAATTCGCCGAGATGCTTCGCCTCGTGACTGCGCACGCAGAGAAGTCGGAGTAACGAGCGCAGCCAGTGGTTGTAGAGCCTCCCGGGATTCGCTATGGTAATTCATTAGTATCCGAATGACTTAACGAGGAGTCCTTCGACCCGGGAGGCGGCGCGATGACCAGCACCAGCGGCGCGGCGCTGCACCGCATCGAAGTCGCCGGCGTCGCGGTCGATACCCGTCATTACATCGGCGGGTTGCGGGTCGCATCCGCCGAGACCTTCGCCAACACCTCGCCGATCGATGGCTCATTTCTTGGTGCGATCTCCCGTGGAACGGCTGTCGAGGTCGAATTGGCTGTCACGGCTGCCCGGGATGCCTTCCCCGGCTGGGCGGCGACACCTCCGTCCGCGCGCGCCGCGATCCTGCACCGCATCGCCGACCTCGTCGAGCAAAATCTTGATGCGCTCGCCAACATTGAGACCCTCGACAATGGGGGTTTGCTTCGCAGCAACCTGCGCGGGGTCATGCCTCGGGTGGCCCACAACGTGCGGTTCTTCGCCGACTGGCTCGTCGAGCACCTCCACGTCGACGACTTCGAAACGCGGGGGCACAGCAACCACGTGAGCTGGGATCCGTCGGGAGTCGCCGCGATCATCACGCCGTGGAACGCCCCGCTGATGCTCGCCACCTGGCGCATCGCTCCTGCGCTCGCCGCCGGCGACACGGTCGTGCTGAAACCCGCCGAGTGGACGCCGCTCACGGCGTCCTTCTTCGCCGACCTCACCAAGCAGGCCGGCCTGCCCGACGGAGTGTTCAACGTCGTGCAGGGCTACGGGGCTGAAGCCGGCGCCGCGCTCGTCGCGCATCCCGCTCTGAGCCGAATTTCCTTCACCGGCTCGGTGCCGACGGCCAAGTCGATCGCCCGCGCGGCGGCGGAGAACCTCACCCCCTGCAGCTTCGAGCTTGGCGGCAAGAGCCCGTGCATCGTGCTCGCCGATGCCGACATCGAGCTCGCGGCATCCCTCGCGGTGGAGCAGTACGACAATGCCGGACAGGTCTGCCTGTCGGGCACGCGGCTGCTCGTTCACGAGAGCGTCGCTGCCGAGTTCACGGCAGTTTTTATCCGCAAGGTCGAGGCGCTCGTGCAGGGTGATCCGCGGGATCCGCTCAGCGACATCGGCCCGCAGGTGCACCGCACGCACCTTGAGCGCATCACCGGTTTCGTCGACCGCGCGAGAGCGGATGGCGCGACTATCCGTTTCGGAGGCGAACAGAATTCCCGGCTCGGCGGCCTCTACTTTCGCCCCACTCTCGTGGATGACCCGGCCCCCGGTAGTGAGATCGTGACGCAGGAGGTCTTCGGACCGGTGCTCACAATGCAGACCTTCGCCACCGACGAAGAGGCGATCGCGCTCGCAAACGGCACCGAATTCGGCCTCGCCGCGGTGGTCGTCGCCGGCGACCGCGCCCACGCCGAGGCGATCACGACCCGGCTGGTAGCCGGCACGATCTGGGTCAACTGCTTCTTCGTGCGCGACCTCCGAGCGCCATTCGGCGGCTCGAAGAAATCCGGGGTCGGCCGCGAGGGCGGCACCTGGTCATTCGATTTCTATGCGGACGTGAAGAACACGGTCGTCGCTCCCAACGGTTGGAAGGAATAGCTCATGGGTGAAATTGTCGGTGTTGGCCTGATCGCGCACGTGCCAACCATCATGCTGTCGAAAGAGATACGCATGGAGCTGAACGAGGGGAAGGACTCGACTCTCGTCTCGGGCCTCGAGAAGCTCCGGGCGGATATCTTCGAGACTGCCGGTGAGGGGACTGAGGACTACGACACCGTCATCGTGCTCGACAGCCACTGGGCATCCACCGTCGAGTTCATCGTCACCTCGCAGGAGCGCCGTCACGGCCTGTTCACCTCGGAGGAACTGCCGCGGGGCATGCACGGCGTGCCATTTGACTTTCGCGGTGACCCGGAACTCGCCGAGCTTATCGCTGCGCAGGACGAGAAGAATGGCACCTGGATCACCCCGATCGACGACCCAGACCTACCGGTGATGTACGCGACGATCAACCTCTGGAAGTACCTCGGTGAGGGCCTGCCCGATAAGAAGTGGATCAGCGTGAGCCTCTGCCAGACCGCCACCGATGAGGACTTCCTGCGAGCCGGCCGCGCGATCGGCGAGGCCGTTGCCAAGAGTGATCGACGGGTCATCCTGCTCGCCTCCGGTGCCCTGTCGCACACTTTTTATAAGCTGCGCGAGTTGCGTAAGCATGAGATGGCGGATCCGAGTCACATCTTCTCGGAGGCGGCGCGTGTTGCCGACTACGAGCGTCTCGACTGGTTCACGGCGGGCGACCACGCGAAGGTGCTGGAGACGATGCCGGCGTTCCACCGGGTGCGCCCGGAGGGCATGTTTGGGCATTGGCTACTCACGATCGGCGCCATCGGCGAAGAGGCCTGCACTGCTCCCGGGGTGCTCTACAGCGAATACGAGAACTCGATCGGCACCGGCCAGGTGCATGTGTGGTTCCCGCGACCCGAGGGTGGATTCCCTCCGGCGAAAGACCTGGTGCTCTCGCGTGAGTGAGCACACGCGTGAGACAGGCACAGTCGGAGCAGGCACGGTCGAGACCCGCCGCATCCTGCTCGACGGATTCGCCACCGAAGTGGTGCGACACGGTGACACCCTGGTGGCCGCCGATGGGCGTGAAGTGGGAGTGGATGAGGCGCGGCACCTGCCGCCGTCGGTTCCGTCGAAGATCATCGCGGTACACCTCAACTACGCGAGCCGCACCGACGAGTTCATGACCAAGCTTCCCGCTGCCCCCACCTACTTTCACAAACCGGTCACCGCCCTCAACAGCCACGGCGGCTCGGTCGTTCGGCCGCTTGGCTGCAAGTGGCTCAACTTCGAGGGCGAGATCGTCATCGTGATCGGTCGCACCTGCCGCAATGTCTCGCCGGACAAGGCTAGCGACTACATCGCTGGCTACACGATCGGCAACGACTTCGGGCTGCATGACTTCCGTGACACGGATGCCGGCTCGATGCTGCGGGTCAAGGGCAGCGACACCCTGGCCCCGGTGGGCCCCGGGCTCGTGAGTGGCTGGGACTTTCGCCACAAACAGATCCGCACCCTCGTCAACGGGGTGGTCAAGCAAGACGACAACACCGCGAATATGGAGTGGGATATGAACTACCTCGTGGCCGACATCGCGCGCACCATCACCCTGAGCCCCGGCGACCTGCTCTTCTCCGGCACGCCGGCGTTCTCCCGTCCGGTCGAGCCGGGGGATGTCGTCGAGGTTGAGGTCGAAGGCCTCGGCACCCTGTCAAACCTGATTGTCACCGGGTTAACCGCAATCCGCACCGATGTCGGAGCCCAGCCCACCGAGAGCGAAGAGGTGGTCTCCACCGCGCTCGGGGGCGACTGGGAGTTCCGGGGCATCCGCACCCCATCTAAAGACCTCTACCCGTCGACCGTGGTTGACCCGCGCATGAAGGAGCAGCCGTGATCAAGATCGAGGTCAACATGGAGCTCTGCCAGCACTACGGGCAGTGCGTATTCGAGGCGCCGAACCTCTTCAAGCTGGATGACGACGACAAGCTCGAATACCACGCAGAAGCGGATGACTCGGAGCGCGACAATGTCGAATCAGCCGTCGACGTCTGCCCGATGCAGGCCATTCGAATCGTCGAGTAGCGCCGTGCCGGATGCTGTGCCGGTGACCATCGCGCCGGTCATTATTGTGGGCGCGTCGCTGGGTGCGCTTCGCACCGCTGAGGCTCTGCGCCGGGCCGGTTACGCGGGCCCGCTGACCGTGATCGGTGAAGAGCCGCACGCTCCCTATAACCGTCCGCCGCTCTCAAAAGAGGTGCTCTCTACCGGGGTATCGCACAGTGCAGTCGCCTTCCCGGCCCGGGCGGCCACGGCAGACGTGGAGTGGATGCTCAGCGCTCGCGTCGTCTCCGCCGATCTCGAGGCTCGCACCGTGACGGCTGACGATGGTCGAAAACATCCGTGGCGCGCCCTGGTGATCGCCACCGGACTTCGCTCACGGCGGCTGGATCTCCCGCTCATCGCCGGGCGGCACACCGTGCGCACCCTCGACGATGCGATGGCCCTGCGCGACGAACTCGTGCCCGGCGCGAGCGTCGTGATGGTAGGAGCCGGCTTCATTGGTTGCGAGGTGGCGGCAACGGCACGCAAGCTCGGCTGCGAGGTCACGATCGTGGCACCCGGGGCCGAGCCGCTCATCCGGCCGCTCGGGGCGTTGGTGGGCGCGGAGCTCCGGCGTCGTCACGAACAGCACGGGGTGTCATTCGCACTCGGCCGCACGGTCGCCGCCATTCTTGGCGAGGTCGCATTCGAGGGTCTGCAACTTGACACTGGCGAGGTCATTGCCGGGGACGTGCTGGTTGAGGCAATCGGCTCCGTGTGCAACACCGACTGGCTCGATGGCACCTCTCTCGACCTCACCGATGGTGTGCTCGCGGATTCCGCGCTCCGGGCGGTATCGACCGACGGCACCGCGCATGACGACATCTACGTGGTCGGCGACATCGCGCGCTTCCCCAACCGCATGTTCGATGACGTTGCACGCCGGATCGAGCACTGGAACATCCCGACCGACACGGGAAAACGTGTGGGTGCGGTACTCGGAGCTTGGCTTGCCGACGATGGGTCGTTTGCCGAGCTGGTGACGCGAGAGTTCACGCCGATGCCAGCGTTCTGGTCGAACCAGTTCGAGGTGGGTGTGCAGGCCTATGGGCTGCCAGCGCTGACCGATGGCGACATCCGCATCCTTCAGGGTGAACTGTCCGGTGCGGTCGCCGTCGGGTATTACCGGGCGGATCGCCTGGTCGGGGTCGTCGGGCTCGGTCTCAAGGCAGAGCTTCTGCCCTATCGGCAGCAGATCACCGCGCTAGCGTCAGGCAAGTTGACCTAGGCGAATAGGCTGGCCGCATGAGCGACAGAGTTGAACCCCTAGCCATCGCTGTCGCGCAAATTGCTCCCGGCGAAGACACCGCGGCCAATCTCGAGCAGCTGCGCGATCTCGCCACGACCGCGGCATCCCGCGGCGCGAAGCTAGTAGTTTTTCCGGAATACTCTTCCTACTTTTCACCGGCGCTCGGCTCGAACTCTGTTGCAGCCGCCGAGGCTCTCGACGGCCCGTTCGTGGCCGGGCTCGAGGCGATTGCGAAGGTGCTGGATATCCACATCGTGGCCGGGATGCTCGAGCGTTCTGACGACGACTCCCGGTTCTTCAACACGCTGGTGGCGCTCGACCCCCACGGCACGCTGGTGGCGAAGTGCCGCAAACTGCACCTGTATGACGCGTTCGGTCAGCGGGAGAGCGACTGGGTCATGCCCGGTCCGATCGAAGAGCCGCGGCTCTTCGCTCTCGGTGATCTGACCGTGGGAATGCAGACCTGCTACGACATCCGCTTTCCCGAGGTAAGCCGGCGAATCGTCGACGCGGGAGCGGATGTCATTGTGCTGCCAAGCGAGTGGGTGCGGGGCCCGCTCAAGGAGCAGCACTGGCGCACTCTGGTCACGGCGCGCGCTATCGAGAACACCGTGTATTTCGCTGCTGCCGATCACGGTCCGCCGGTCGGGGCCGGTAACAGCATGATCGTAGATCCGATGGGTGTCGAGCTCGCGACTATCGGCGATGAAACGGGAGTGGCGATCGCCTGGGTGTCAGTGGCACGGATCGCTGCAGTGCGCGCGGTGAACCCGGCGCTCGCGCTGCGCCGCTTCGGTGTGCACGCTCTGCCGCACTAGCTGCACGTGGCGACGCGGTTCCCGCGCGGTCAGACTCGGCGATGTCGCTGAGCTACCGACTCAGCCCGGCCAGTTGGGCGGATGCGCGCTCGAGCACGTCCACCCTTTTGCAGAACGCGAATCGCACCAGCGATGCATAGTCGCTCTTGTGCTCATCGGTCACGAAGGCACTCATCGGCACGGCGACCACCCCGGCGAGCTCGGGTAGGCGGCGGCAGAGGCCGGCGGCGTCCGCGAAGCCGAGGGGCGCAGCATCCGCCACGACGAAGTAGGAGCCCTGGGACTCGCTGACCGAGAACCCGGCATGGCGCAGCCCCGCGGAGAGCAAGTCGCGCTTGCCCTGCAGCACGCTCGCGACACCGCGGAAGAATTCATCGGGCAGGCCGAGACCCACTGCGATGGCCGGCTGGAACGGAGCTGCATTCACATAGGTGAGAAATTGCTTGACGGCGAGGATGACCTGCAGGAGTTCGGAAGGCCCGGTCATCCATCCCACTTTCCAACCGGTGGTGCTGAAGGTCTTGCCGCCGCTGGAGACGGTGACGGTGCGATCCCAGGCTCCGGGTAGCGTGGCGATCGGCAGGTGGACGCGGCCGAAGGTCAGATGTTCGTACACTTCGTCGGTCACGATGACAGCGTCGTGCCGGTGGGCAAGCTCGACGATCAGTTCGAGGGTCTCGAGATCCATCATCGCGCCGGTGGGATTATGTGGATTGTTGACCAGGATGATGCGGGTGCGATCCGTCACGGCGCGACGCAGCTCGTCGTGGTCGGGCTGGAAGAGCGGGGCGCGGAGGGCGACCGTGCGGTGCACGGCACCGCTCAGCGCGATCATGGCCGCATATGAGTCGTAGAACGGCTCGAAGGTGACCACCTCGTCACCGGTCTCGACGAGGGCGAGGATGGCGGCAGCCAAGGCTTCTGTCGCGCCGGCGGTCACGATCACTTCGCGGTCGGGGTCCGGGGTGAGACCGTAGAAGCGGTGCTGGTGCCGAGAGATCGCCTCTCGCAACACGGGGAAGCCGAGTCCGGGCGGATACTGATTCATTCCGTCGGTGATGGCTTGGCGGGCGGCCTCGAGCACCTCGGCCGGTCCATCCTCGTCGGGGAATCCCTGACCAAGATTGATCGCGCCGGTGCTCGTGGCGAGGGCGGACATCTCGGCGAAGATCGTCGGTTTGAGTGTGCCGTCCGCTGCGAGCAACATTGCCCCCCGCGCCGCCCGCTGCCATGCTCCGCTGAGTTCCACGAGATGCCTTCTGATCGGGAGATGGTTTCCACTTCCACCGTAGCTCCTCCTCAACCACCCGTTGCGACCAGGCGTGCACAGCCTGTGGAAAGTTCTGACGGGGTGCACGATGCCTGCCCTACCGTCGGTTGATATGCGGATCATTCCTCGGCTCAGCGGTGCGGCACACATCCGGGCGCGCTCAGTGGTGGTGACAGCGGCTCTCTCAACGGTTCTCTCAGCAGCTCTGATGCTCACTGGCTGCGTACGAACATCCGCGCCGGACCCTGTGTCTCCGACACCGAGGGCGACACCGGTCTTCGCGAACGAGGCGGAGGCGCTCGCGGCGGCGACGGCGGCGTATGCCGCGTACGTGAAGGTGTCGGATGAGATCTTGGCCGACGGGGGCAAGAATCCTGAGCGGATAGAGCAGGTGGCAAAGGGCGCCGCTTTGCGAGCAGCACTTTCTGGATACCAGGAATTTCGAACAAAAGAATTGCGCTCCGTTGGTCTTTCCAAAATTGACCATGTAACAATCCAGCGTTTTTCGGGCAGCTCAGCGAATGGAGAAGATCTCGTGAGCATTTATGCGTGTCTTGATGTGTCGAGCGTTGAAGTCCTCGATAAGAGTGGCGCCTCGGTAGTTTCACCTCAACGGCCCGCTCGGCAACCCTTTCAGGTCTCAGAAGATTGGGACAAAGTGAAACAGTTGCTTGTGGTCTCGTCCCGAGAGCCCTGGGCGGACGGTGGAGTATGCGAACAGGACTGATTTTTGGACTATTCGCAGCGATTGTCGTCGTCGTAGTTGCAGGCCCAAGTCACCCTTTCGCGGCCGCAGCGGAAACCTGCTCAGAGTCAGATATTTATGTTGGCGGGTGCCCATCAAGTACCGGCACGGTAAACGGCGACGGCGTCGACATCAGCGGATCCGTCAACATCCCCGGCTCGTCGGACTCGGCCGGTGATGGACGAGGTGATGGGCGCGGCGATGGGCGCGGGGGAATGATCACGCCCCCACCTCCGCCACCCCTGCGGGACGGTTACTCCGTGACCGCGCCGATTACCCTGGCCGACCTCGTCAACTTCAAACCAGTCGCCGGAGTGGATCACATGGAGCCGAACGGGTGGATGGTCGTCGGGCTCGATACCAACTTCTTCGTCACCGTCGATTCCAGCGTGCAGACAGGCCCGCTCCTGAACCTGCCCGCTTCCGTGCGATTCACCGCCGAGCGCTACCGCTGGTCCTACGGTGACGGCACGAGTGCCACTCGATCGACTCGCGGATCGAGCTGGGCGGCATCCGGTAAGCAAGAGTTTGACCGCACCGCAACTAGTCACGTGTACCGCACGACTGGCACCTACTCCATCGATCTCACCATCGACTTCAGCGCCGAATACCAGTATGCCGGCGGACCATGGATTCCGATCTCAGGAACGATCCCGGTACCAGCGAACCGACTGGTTGCCACAGCGGGGGACGCGAACACGGTTTTGGTGGGACGGGATTGCGCACAACGTCCGTCCGGACCGGGCTGTTAGTGCCGTCCTGCGGGGTGCGGCGAAGCTTCGGTCTGCTCTCAGGGGGTCCATATAGAGTTCTTAGGTTCGCGGTGGATGCTTACACCGCTTGGAAGGAGCAGCCCCCATGACCAACGCACCGCAGGATCCGAACTCCGGCACCGAAGATCGCAACACAGCCGGTAACACCGCTGGCGATCAAAACGCCGCAGAAAAATCCGAAACACTTGCACAGGCCCAAACCCCGGCGGATTCAGACAGCACTGCGCCGCAGAACTCCGCGCCTGACGACTCTGACCGTACGAGCGAGACTGCGCCAATCGCCGGTGCTCCGGTGGTTTCCTCTGCAGCTGAAACCGCCGCATCATCCCCCACTCAGCCGTATGACCGTGCCTACACCGGCGTCCCGGCCGCTCCACTTTCCGCTCCTACTGACGCCAAGCGATCTAAACGGGTTGTCATGGTTGCGGCCTTCGCCGTTGCGGCGCTGGTCGGAGGAGTCTCTGGCGCAGGGGTCACGGCTCTGGCCTTCTCGGCAAATCAGGGCAGCAACTCGGCGAGTTCCACTTCCAACACCGCCCCCCAGAACATCACGGTCAACGACACGACCAGCGTCAACAACATCACCGCCGTCGCCGCGAAGGCAGCACCGAGCGTCGTGACTATCTCGGTCGCGAGTAAAAACGCTTCCGGCACCGGATCAGGAGTGATCCTGAGCACGGACGGCTATATCCTCACGAACACCCACGTCGTCACCCTCGACGGTGAAATCGCGGACCCGGCAGTGCAGGTCACCACCTCAGATGGCCGGCTCTTCTCCGCCACCGTCGTGGGTACCGACCCGATAGCCGACCTCGCGGTCATCAAGTTGAAGGATCCCTCCAACCTCACTCCGGCAGAGTTTGCTGATTCAAGCAAGCTCAATGTCGGAGCAACCGCCATCGCCATCGGAGCACCGCTCGGACTCAACAACACCGTCACCAACGGCATTGTCAGCGCCCTAAACCGCAGCATCTCGATCGCCTCCTCCGCGGCGCCGAGCAGCGGTGACAGCAGCACTCCCAAGTCGGGCAGCCCCTTTGACTTCTGGAAGTTCGACAACGGCCAGGGAGGCTCCCAGGGCCAGCCGACCACCGCCGCAGCGTCGATTTCGCTTCCGGTGATCCAGACGGATGCCGCGATCAACCCCGGTAACTCCGGCGGTGCGCTCCTCGATTCCAACGCCAAGGTGATCGGTATCAACGTCGCGATCGCGAGCGCCGGGCAGACCAGCGCTGCGTCGCAGTCCGGCAGCATCGGTGTCGGGTTTGCGATCCCCGCAAATCTCGCCCAACGCGTCGCCAACGAGATCATCAAAAATGGCAAAGCGACCCACGGACTCCTCGGCGCAAGCGTGCAGGATGCCTCGGCCACCAGCTCCAGTGCCGTGGTCGGCGCCAGCATCAAGGAGGTCACGAGTGGCGGGGCCGCCGATAAGGCCGGGGTCAGATCCGGTGACGTCGTTACCGGCTTGAACGGGGTACCGATCACCAGCAGCACCGACCTCACAGCCCAGGTGCGTTTCCTCCCCGCTGGCGCATCAACGACGCTCACTTATGTTCGTGGGGGTAAAGCGAGCACCGTCGATGTGACGCTCGGAACTCTCAAGCAATAGACGGCGGTACGCACGGATTGAAGCGGACGCCCGCTGCGCCTGACTCCTGGCGGCGGGCATCCGTTTCTTCGTTGTCCGGCCGATTCGGGCCGATTCTGGTCGGCTGGTAGGCTCGACCGACTTGGCCACCCCGATATTGGAACCCATGCCCAACGAGGAACACCCCCCACTTGGAGTGTCCTACGTCATCCCCGTTCTCAACGAGGTCGCCTACATTGGCACCGCGATTCGGACGGTGCTCGAGCAGGACTACTCGGGCGCGACAGAGCTCATCCTCGCGCTCGGACCATCATCCGATGGCACCACCGAGCTTGTGCAGCGATTGGCGGAGGCGGATGCCCGAATCGTGATCGTGTTCAACCCGGCCACCGACATCCCGGTGGGGCTCAACATCGCCATTCGCGCGAGCAGTCATCCGGTAATCGTTCGAGTGGATGCCCATTCCGAGCTGGATCCGACCTACACCCGCCGCGCCGTTGCGACCCTCGTTCGCACCGGTGCCGCAAATGTCGGCGGGGTCATGAAGGCACGCGGTAAGACCCCGTTTCAGTCTGCGGTTGCTCGGGCATACAACAGCCGCTTCGGACTCGGCGGGGGTAGCTACCATGGCGGGGCCGAAGAGGGTCCGGCCGAGTCCGCCTACCTCGGAGTGCTGCGCCGCGAGGTGCTCGAGGAGGTCGCGCTGTTCGATGAATCCGTTCGTCGTGGCGAGGACTGGGAACTCAACCTGCGCATCCGCAACGCCGGTCATTCGGTCTGGTTCGATCCTTCGCTGGAGGTTACTTATTGGCCCAGAGAGAGCTGGCCAAAGCTTGTGCGTCAGTTTGCGGCAACAGGAATCTGGCGCGGTGAACTTGTGCGGCGCTATCCGGCCCACAATCCGTGGCGATTCTTTGCGCCTCCCATGCTCGTCGCGTCCATCGCTCTGAGCATCCTGGTGCTGGCCGGACAACTGGCCGGAGGGTTGCGCGGCTGGCCGAGTGCGGTGCTCTCGCTCATCTATCTGGGACCGGCTGCCTACGTCGTGGTGCTTCTGCTGATCTGCTTCTCGCGAGCCGGCGGGCCCGGATGGTCGGACCGCTGGCGCTTCTTCCTCGTGCTTCCCAGCATGCATGTGAGCTGGGGCGTGGGATTCATCGTGGGGCTCGTGCGAGGCGCGCGTGACGCGGTCGACACCTCGCGCACCGGGATCTGACCAGTAATTCCTCGAGCAGCGCCTCCTCGAGCAGCGCCTCGCACAGCTATCTGATGATTCCCTCGGCGAGCAGGCGCTGAACGACACGATCGGCAGCACGCCCGTCGTCGCGGGGATTGAACCGTACACGCCAGGCGCGGTACCGGTCGGCGAACCGGCGCTGCACCGCATCCCGATCCCGCACCAGCGCGACCAATTCCTCGGCCGTAGAAACTACCGGCCCCGGCGCGACCGACACGAGATCGAAATAGAACCCGCGGAGCTTCCGTGCGTAGTGCTCGAGATCCGGTGTGAAGAAGAAGACCGGCTTCCCTGTGACGGTGAAGTCGAACATCACCGAGGAGTAGTCCGTGATCAGGGCATCCGCCACAAGGAAGAGCTCAGAGACATCCGGATAGCCGGTGACATCGAGCACGTTCGGGGCGTGCACATCCGAACCGGGCACCAGGGTGCGGGAATGTCCGCGGATGAGCGTGACGTAGTCGTTGCCGAGCATCCCGGCAAACTGGCTCACGTCGAGATGATCGACCTGATCCGGCCGATCGTCCCGCCAGGTCGGCGCGTAGAGCAGCACGGTGACACCGTCGGGGATGCCCAGCCGCGCCCGAACTGCACCGGGGCCACCGGTGACGAGCACATCGTCACGGGGATAACCCTCCTCCCACACTGATCCTGTGAATGCATACGCCCTGCGGAATACACCGCGACTGTAGGGGTTTTGGGCGAGCAGGATGTCCCAGCGGGCGCGTTCCCGCAGGGTCGCGATTGCGGGGCGCAGTCCGAGTCGCACCCGACTGAGCGCAAGTTTTTTGAGCATGGTGCCATGCCAGGTCTGCAGAACTGTCTGGTGTCGACGCGAGCGGTAGCGTTTACGAAGCCAGTCGTTGATCACAAGCAGGCGGGCCGATCCGCGGATGCGCCACCACTCGGCGCTACCTTCGAGCAGCGCGACCGCTCCATCCGGCACTGGCACCGAGGCATCCGCGACGCTCCAATACCGCGCAATGTCCGGACGCAGCCGCGCGATCGCCCGGTCGATCGCCAGCGGGTTGCAGGAGGCGTTTTGCCCGAAGAAGCTCTCGAAAAAGACCGCGTCGAGTGGTTCGTACTCGGTGGTTCGGTAGTCGGACTCGAGGGAGGCCTGCTGCAGGTGGCCGCGTTCCCGATCCGAGAGGGGCGCCGCGAGCGTGACTGCGAGCGACCCCTGCGATGCGGTGACCGACACCCGGGTAATCGCTGGCAGCAGTTGGGAGGCGGGTAGCGCGGTCGGTAATTGCAGCGTCAGCCCGGATCCGTCCCGTGCGGCGGCGTGCACGCTGTAGCGGCCGGAGCGCGCGGGAAGCAGCGGGCCATTCCAGTTGGAGACGAGCAGCGGTACCCGTGCGGACCAGCGAGAGCCAAGCGCGATGAGTTGCGCGGGCAGCATCTGCCGGGAGGCGATGAGCCGAAACTCGGCCGGGGCATCCCCCGGCCCCTCGAATACGATCGCCGGCAACTGGCCGGTAGTCACCACAACGGTGTCGATGACGAGGGCGGGGACCGGGACAGGGACAGGGGCGGGGGATGGTGGGGTCATGTGCGCGCCTGCAGTCGACGCGTGAGTTCGGAAAACACCCTCTCAGTATTGCGCCCGTCCCGGAAGGTGAAGTGCCGTGACGCCAGCGCGGCAGAATGTGCTCGCACTATCGCGGCCCACTCGGGGTCGGTATCGAAGCGGTCGAGCTGGTCGAGGATTGCGGTCCAGCTCCGCACCTCGCGGCCGCCGCTGAACTCTCGATACGGCTCGTACAGTCCACGTGATGCGGTGTAGTCCTCCTCATCCGGTGCGATGAAGAGGATCGGGCCGCCGGTGAGGGAAAAGTCGAACGCCACCGAGGAGTAGTCGGTGATGAGCAGATCAACCGCGGCGAGGAGAGGAGTGAGATCGGACTGACGCGCGGATGACAGCAGCTGGATGCGCGGCGAACCGGCGATCCCGGCCGCGTAGTCTCCGACACCGTTCGGATGCGGGCGCACGATCAGCACCGCCCCGGAATCGCGAAGCCAAGCATCGATTCGACACCATTCTTCGGCGGTCGGAACCCCCGGATCCGCCTCACCGTCTCGCCAGGTCGGCGCATAAAGCAGTAGGCGACTGTCGCCGGGATCGGCGTCGAGCGCACCCACGAGAACCGCGCGCGCGACGCGCTGTCGTTCGCCTGGGTCTCCATTGGACAGCACATCGTCCCGTGGATCGCCGGTGACGACGACACGATCGGTGGGCAGCGCGAAGGCGGTGCGCAGTCGCGTCGCAGCCAGTTCCGACGCGGCGGGCATGAGAGCAATGCCGCGGTACCCACGGCGGTAGAAGCGACGCAGCATGTTGCGCAGCTGCATCGAGACAACGGGCACCGAAATTGTGGTGGTCGCTGCCGAGTCGAGCTGGATGAGTTTGAGGGGGATTCCGTGCCAGAGCTGCACGATGACGGCACCACGTTGGCCGAAGCGATTCACATCACCGAATCCGTGGGTCACAACTGCGACGCGGGCGCGCAGGGTCAGCCACAGGCCGCGTCGCGATAGCTTCAACACTGCCGGGATACCGAGGGCAGTCGCTGCAGCGAGGTCGCGTTCGTCTCGCGCAAGCCAGGTGAGCCGGAGCGAGGCATCCGCGCCGCTTGCGTAGCGGTAGAGGGCGAGGGATCCCTCCCCGATTCCTGACCCGCAGCCGAACACCCAGTGACCCTCGAGCCGGGGTACAAACATGCTCGCGACTGCTCCGAGGGCGTAGAGCGGTAGGGCGGCGAGCTTCTTCGCATTCCCCGACGCAAAGCTGAACCCGGGCATTTCAGGATCCTAGCAGCCAAGCGATTTCTCGCCGGTTGCCGTGATTCCGGATGCCGCTCACCCCGTTGATTCGCCCTGTTGTGTGGCACGTCGCGCGCTGCAATCGCCACTTCGAGGCTTTCTGCCCGGCCGCACGTGGAAGTCGCGTTTGCTACCAAGTCGATCGGCTCCCAGCACGAGCGCGCACCATTTGGGATGGCGTGCACGCGTGGGCGCGGTTCCTTCAGGGGCGCTAGGGTTTCGGCGGGCGCGGTGCCTTTGGGGCCGTGGAACCTGCCGTACCGCTGAGGAAGCGGGGCAAGTTGATCCGGGAGCGTCTGTTGCGCTCGACAGGACCGCGCTCGACAGGACCGCGCATGACGGAATCCAGAACGACCGGGAACTGTATCGGGGCCGATCCGAAGGCATCCCGCGAACTGGCCACGACTTTACGTCCGAGCAGGTGATTACCGGTGCCTCCGATCACCGCGCCGATTCCGAACGGAATGGCGCGACCGACCGCACTCGCACTCTGGGTGGCGACTAAGCGCCGGAGGAAGGCCTTCTTGATGCGAGTGCCGATCTTGCCCATGGCCGCCTTGGGTAGGCCTTTGGTCACGAGCTCGCCCCAGAATCGTCCGCGGGTCGCTCCGGTGCCAGCGGCGTGACCCGCGAACTGGGTGACGAGATCGGAGCCGGCCGAACCGAGCATCATGGCCATTACGAGAGTGCGAGCGCGTTCGGGATCCTCGACGGCGATGCCATGCACCTCGGTCACCGACTGGGCAAACAGGGCACTCGTGGTGAGGAACCCAGCCGTTTCGACGCCGGAGAGCGCGAGCGAGATGCCGACGCCCACGCCGGGGATGACCGAACTCGCTCCGACGGCGGCCCCCCCCGCGGTGACAGCGGCGAGGTAGCGAGTCTCGAGGATTCTAATGACCTGGGCCGGTGAAGCATCCGGATTGCGATGGCGGATGCTGCGGATGTGCGCCAGCACCATCGGGCGTTGCACGGAAAGCAGCTGATCCAGCCCGTGTGGCACGTGCGGCGGCGTGTTGCGTGAAGGCCTGCCCGGAACCCTACTCACGGGTGCACGCCGTACTCGGCGTTGTACCGGTCGAGCACCTCGGCGATCGGTGCGTCGAGAACAAGTGCACCCTTGTCGAGATACAGACCGCGGGTGCAGAACCGTCGGAGATCCTTCTCACTGTGGGAGACGAAAAATAAAGTACGCCCTCCAGCCAACAGCTCCTCGATGCGTCGGTAACACTTCTCGCGGAAGGCCTTGTCTCCAACGGCGAGCACCTCATCCACGAGGATGATCGGCTCCTCGAGTCGCGAGATCACGGCGAACGCGATCCGCACCTTCATACCGCTGGAGAGGTGTTTGTACGGGGTGTCGAGGAAGTCGCCGATCTCAGAGAAGGCGATGATCTCGTCGAACCGCTCATCGATCTCAGACTTCCTCATCCCGTGGAGGCCGGCGGTCAGATAGACGTTGTCCCGCACGGTGAGGTCATCGACGAAGCCGCCGGTAATCTCGATCAGGGGGGCGACTCCGGCACCGACGCGCACGTGGCCCTCGTCGGCGAAAACCACCTCGGCAACGAGCTTGAGCAGGGTGGACTTACCCTGGCCATTGCGACCGACCACCCCGATCGCCTCGCCGGGTGCCACCGTGAATGACACGTTTCGCAGCGGCCAGAATTCTCCGGACCGACTGCGACGATTCGAGCCGGCGAAGAGATCCTTGAAGCTGCGACGGGATCGACGGTTGCGTTTGAACCGGATGCCGGCATCCGACACTTCGATCACCGGGGTGACGGTCATCAGATCTCCTTCAACACGGTCTTGATGGTGCGCCGGAAGATGAGCAGTCCGCTGCCGAGGATCACCAGCGAGAGGATCGCGCTCACGATCACGTCGAACCAGTTGAGCTCCTGAGGAAAAAAGGCGGAACGGTAGAGCGAGAGGATGCCCGTCATCGGGTTAAGCGCGGCGAGCGGCCGAAACTCCTGCGGCACATTCACCAGTCCGTAGACGACCGGTGAGGCGTAGAACATGAAGCGCAGACCGAGCTTGACCGCGCGCTCCAGATCGCGAAAGAACACCACGAGTGGTGCAACAATCAGCCCAACCCCGAGGGTGAGCACCGCTTGCATCACGATGGCAAGCGGTACGAGCAGAACTTCGATGTGCAGGCGTGCCGGATCGCGCGTGCCAAGGGAGAGCAGCGCGAAAAAAATGATCACCGGAATGCTCACGAGAAACTCGATGCCCTTGGAAAGCACCAAGCGTGCAACCCAGATCGTGCGCGGGATCCGGGTTGAGCGGATGAGTTTCGCTTCTTTGGTAAATGCCCGGGTCGAGTCAGAGATGCTTCCGTTAAACCACGTCCAGGGCAGCAGTGCCGTGAGCAGAAAAACGATATACGGTTCGTGGCCGACACCGCGCTGGAATATCACAGTGAAGACAAACCAGTAAATTGCCGCCATCACGAGGGGGTCGAGAATCGACCAGAAGTAGCCGAGGAAAGAGGTCGAGTAGCGCACCTTGAGGTCGCGCGTCGTCAGAAGCCAGAGGGAATGCCGATAGCGCCCGAACTCCGAACGCTGGGGGCGTGCTTCGAGGGCTGCACTCACGCGTTACGGATCCTTAGCGTCACGCACTCCGCTTGACCTACGCGAAGGTTAGAGAAATCAGACGAAGAGATTCGCCCGCTCGAGGTCTTCCGCGAAGTCAACCTCTACGGCGTAGAGGTCGGAGATGTCTACCGGCTCAAATCGTAGCTGGTCCTGCTCGATTGCCAGTTCAATTCCGCGCTCGAAGTAGTCCTGGTCGTCGACCCGACCGAGCTGACGGATGAGCGCAGCCTTGTCTGCTCGGGCGACGTAGTTGATGCCGACAGCTTCGCCGAGGCCACCTGTGACGGTCTTGGAGAGCATATTGATGTAGCCCTCGGCATCCACCGTGTACTTGACCTCTTCATCAGAGACCTTCTCGGTGTTGACCGAGACGAAGGACTGGTCGGCCTCGACCATTTTGGCCGCGCGAACAAGGGCCTCGGGGTCGAAGACCACGTCACCGTTCATCCAGAGCACGCCACCCTGGCTCGAAGCGCGCAGCGCACGCATCAAGCTCTTGGAGGTGTTGGTCTGGTCATACTGCTCGTTGTAGACGAAGGAGGCGTCGGGGAACGCCTCGATGATGTGTTCGGACTTGTAGCCGACGACGATTGTGACCTTTGCGCTCGTACCGAACGCATGGTGGATGTTGTCGAACTGCTGCTTCATGATGCTGCGGCCGTCGCTGAGTTCGGTGAGCGGCTTCGGCAGGGATCGACCGAGTCGACTCCCCATGCCAGCGGCCAGGATTACTATTTGCGTGCTCACGATTTATCTCCTCAGTTAACTGTGGTCTTGACCGGGGCAGGTGACGGAATCTCTTCGATGCTTGATCGCGACCACGCCGCGATTGTGAAGAGATTCACCTTTTGTTCATCCCCAGACGGTTGCCTGGACACGACGATGTGTGCGCTTAGCTTACCTTTCAATCGCGATTTGGCACAGGGCTGGTCGCATCGGATTGCCAATTTCAGATGACAGGCCCTCTTTTCTCAGGGGCACCCCCATGGGCGTTGATACGGTTGTCAAGTGGAAAAAGAGCCCGAGGAGACACCAGCAGAATCCCTGGAAACCGCGAAAACTGGGCCCGTGAAGTCGGCGGCGCGGCCTGCCCCGGCGAAAAGCAGGCCCGCGAAGGCTGCGCCTGCAAAACGTGCGCCTGCGAGGGCTGCGCCGACGAAGGCTGCGTCTGCAAAACCTGCGCCTGCGAAGGCTGCGCCGACGAGGGCTGCGCCGACGAAGGCTGCGTCTGCAAAACCTGCGCCGACGAAGGCTGCGCCGACGAAGGGTGCAGCGACTGGCGCATCCGCACCGCGGTCGCCGGATGCCGGAACCACACCGCAAACGGTGACGCCGCAGGCTGATGCGGCGCCGGTGGGCGCATCACCCCGGATAGCCATTCCTCGCTCTCCACGCCCACGGTCAACGATTCCGCGATCCACCACGGTGCGCGCAGTTGTGCCGCCGAACGCCGTGCCGCCGACTGCTGTGCAGCCGGACGCTGTGCAGCCGGACGCTGTGCCACCGATTACCTCGCCACCGATTACTACTTCCGCCCCGAATGCGCGATCCCGACCAATCACGACCACGAAGACGCTGGCTGCGGCCAAGACGATTGTCGACGACACGCTTCTGCCGGCTGCTGCCGCAGCGACCGCTGTGATTGCGGATCGCACGCACGTGCTCGTCGTCACCGACCTCACCAAACGATTCGGCGAGACGGTGGCGGTCGACCACATCAGCCTGTCGGTGCCCGCGGGAACCATGTTCGGGATCGTGGGACCACACGGTGCAGGCAAGACCACGACGCTGTCCATGGTGACTGGACTCCTACGACCTGACGGCGGATCCGTCTTGGTCCACGGAGTGGAGGTGTGGGCGAATCCAGCCGTGGCGCAACGCAACATCGGAGCGCTGCCTGACCGCCTTCGGCTTTTCGACCGCCTCACCGGACGCCAAATGCTCTACTACGCCGGCACGCTCCGCGGACTCGACGCCCCCACTGTGAACCAACGCTCGACCGAACTGGCCATGGCCCTCGGGCTCGAAGATGCTCTCGGGCGCCTGGTCTGCGACTACTCCACTGGAATGGCCAAAAAGATTGCGCTGGCCTGCGCGATGATCCACTCGCCGCGACTGCTGGTGCTCGATGAACCTTTCGAGTCCGTCGATCCAGTCTCGGCAGCGAACATCACCGCGATTTTGCAGGGCTACGTCGGTGCCGGGGGCACAGTGGTGCTGTCGAGCCACAGCCTCGAGGTAATCCAGCGCATCTGCGACGTCGTGGCGATCATGGTGAGCGGTTCGGTGCTGGCCTCTGGCACGATCGCGGAGGTGCGTGGCACCGGCTCATTAGAGGAGAGATTTCTCGATCTCGTCGCAGGTCACCCACAAGCGAAGGGCTTGGAGTGGTTAAGCAGCTTTTCGGACTGAAACTTCGGTTGCTCGCGAATGGCTATCGCCGCAGTCCGCTGCAGGTCTTCGGAATCATCGTTGGGCTGTTGTATGCGCTGGGAGCAGCCGGGGTCACAGTGGCGGGTCTCACCGCACTGCGCCGGGTGGGGCCCGATCTCGCTGGCAGCATCACTGTGACTGTCGGTTCGATTATCGTGCTCGGTTTTCTGCTCGTGCCGCTCGCGTTCGGAACGGAGGGCCCCCTCCATCCGCGAGCCTTCTCGCTCTTCGGGCTTTCTGCGAATCACCTCGCCGCAGCACTCGCCATCACCAGTCTCATCAGCCTGCCCGCGCTGGCGATCACCGCAATCGCAATCGCGCAGGTGGTGATCTGGGCGCGCGATCCGCTCTCGACAATTCTTGCGATTTTATCCGCGGTGCTGATCGTGGCTACCTGTCTGCTCGGCGCCGGAATTGCGAGAGTGATCGCATCCGTTCTGCTGGCGACCCGTCGTGCGTGCGAGGTCGCGACGTTGCTCCTCATTGCGGTTCTCGTGTTGCTCGCTCCGGCCGTCGCGCTGTTCAGCTCCGTCGACTGGAATCGTGCCGCGCTCGGATCAGTGAAGTCCGTTGCGGATGTCGCGGGCTGGACACCCTTCGGGGCGGCCTGGTCTGCACCGGCCGATGCGGCATCCGGCAACGGTTGGGGTGCGGTGCTGAAGCTTCTCATTGCAGTCGTTGCGGTGGCACTGCTGTGGCTCGTCTGGTGTGCGCTAGTGAGACGGTCGCTGATAGCACCCGAGCGTCGTGAGAGCGCCTCACATGATGGGGGGCTCGGTTGGTTTGGTGTGCTGCCGAACACTCCCGCAGGCACCATCGCCGCGCGAAGCGTCACCTACTGGATTCGGGATCCGAGGTATCGCACGCCACTTCTCGCGGTACCGGTCGCGCCGCTGCTGATCGTGATCGTGCTCGCTGCAGCCGGTGTGCCCGGTACTGTTCTCGCCCTCATCCCGGTGCCGGTCATGTGCCTGTTCCTGGCGTGGTTGACGCACAACGATGTTGCCAATGACAGTTCGGCTCTGTGGCTTCATCTCGCATCGAACACCCCCGGATGGGCCGATCGGCTCGGGCGCATTGCTCCCGCACTGGTCATCGGCGTCCCACTGATCGCGATCGGCTCGCCCATTGCCGCGGCGATCTCCGGTGTGGACGGCGCACTCCTGTTGCTGATTGGAGTCAGCTCGGGCCTGCTCTGTGCGGGCCTCGGGGTGTCCAGCGTGCTTTCCGCTCGCTTCCCCTATCCCGCGGTACTCCCGGGAGACAGTCCATTCGCGCAACCTCTGGCCGGCGCAAACGCGGCGGGGCTCATTCAGTCGCTCTCATTTTTGGCCCCGATCGCACTCTCGCTGCCGGCACTGGGATGCGCCGTTCTTGGGCTACTGCATCCGGGTGGCAGCTGGCCGATGGTTTCTCTCCTGGTCGGCGTGGGGATGGGATTGCCGCTTCTTGCCCTCGGAGTGATCTGGGGCGGGCGCATCTTCATGCGGCGTTCACCCGAGCTCCTGGCGCTGTCGATGCGGAGCTGAGCGCGGCGGCACGGTTTGCGGCGGCACGATTTGCGCCAGTGCGCTCTGCGGCTGTGCGATCTGTCGCGGCACGCTCTGTCATGGCGTACAAGCGCTATTCGGCGGCAGCACCATCGGGCACGCGTAAGGTGTTGCCATGAGCAGCGACACACAGCAGGGCGGCGGCGGCACAGACACGCTTGACCGCGAACTCGAAGAACTCCTGAAGCAGGAGCAAATCGAAGAGGGTGACCACGAACGGTTCTCTCACTATGTGCAAAAGGAGAAGATCCTGGCATCGGCGCTCAGCGGCAAGCCGGTGATCGCCCTGTGCGGCAAGGTGTGGACCCCTGGACGCGATCCGGAGAAGTTTCCCGTGTGCCCGACCTGCAAAGAAATCTACGACGGCCTGAAGAAGTAGATCCCTCCCCAGCCGCCCCTCCGCCAACTGCGCCGAATTGTCGGAAAGTGTGGTTGTTAGCGACACATTGGCGCAGTTCGCGGCACCGGTGGACAACTAATGCGGGCGTCGCGAGGGTGCACAATGCTCAGGGGATGCGAACCCCCTCGGGTCTTCCCGTCTCCTTACAGATAGCTCCCTTTTCGCGGGCGACTGCGATCGCGATGGGGGTCTCGCCACGCCGGCTGAGAGCTGGTGACTTGACGGCGCCTTTTCATGGCATTCGCCAGGCGGTCGGTGGCACCGTTGACAGCGCCTGGATGAGTTGGGCCTACCGGGAACGGATGCCTGCCGGCTCCGCCTTCAGCCACGGCACCGCAGCGCGACTGCGAGGGCTTCCCGTGCCGCTCTATCTGCCCGCCCTGACTCTCGACATATCGATTCCCCACGGACATCGACCACCCGAGGGCGCCGGTATCTCCGGGCACGAGGTGGCGTCTCGTCTCTGGCAACGGGAGGAGATTGTGCATCGGGATTTTGCTGCGGATGTGATGTTCGCACTTCCAATCGTCTCCGCTGCGCTGATGTGGTGCCAGCTCGCGGATTCGCTCGATTTCGATGATCTCGTTGCACTGGGGCATGCGCTGGTGACGGGCAAATTCGTGACGCTCGATCAGCTCGGTCAGGCTGCAATTCAGTGGGCGGGCCACCGTGGCGCGAAAAAGCTTCGCCGGGCCGTGGATGAAGTCCGCCCCGGGCCACTTTCTCGGCCGGAGAGCCTCATCCGGTTGCAGGCCATGCGTGCTGGCCTCCCGGAGCCGCGGCTCAACCACACGGTGCGCGGTCTCTCGGGCGAGGACCTGGCGATGACGGACCTCTGTTGGCCGGAGTTTCGCACCCTGGTCGAGTACGAGGGTGATTACCATCGCTCGTCCCGTGCGAAGTTCCGGTCGGACATCACCAGATTGGAGCGATTCGCCGATGGTGAATGGGACGGTCTGCGCGCCCACGCGGATGATGTGTTCCGCGATCCAAACCCTTTCCTCGCCCGACTGTGGCGACGTCTAGCACAGCGTGGGTGGCATCCGCAGGGCGCGGGCCCGTTGTGGATTCCGCCGGCGAGACGCTGAATGAACCGTGCTGAGCGGAACGTGCACGCGAACTGCGGCAGAGTGTCGCTATGCCGCGATCGAAGCGGCATTTCGCCGCAGTTCGCGGAATCGTGTGCCGCAGTTCGCGGAGCTGAGTGCGCGCAAGCGGGTCAGGCGTAGCGGGTCGGGATCACCGGATCGCCTCGGCTCAGCCGGAACGCCTCCTCCGGCAGCTCCGCGATCGCTGCCGCTCGGTGCTCGCGGGCGAGCTGAGTTCCGCTGGCCCCCCGAAACTTCTCGTCGGCCACACCGTCGACGATCAGCGGCACCAGCAGTGCACGGGTGGCGGATGTCGCGGGCCCGGGTTCCCCGACGTGAATCACTTCGGCGCTCGCCGTGCCCGCCGCGGCGAATTCCCGCACGGCATACTTACGCCCGCCGATCGAGACCTTCTCGGGTGATTTCTTGGCCACGGAGATCCAGTTGCCCGCGGCATCCTTTCGAGCGGCGAGTTTGTACACGAATCCGGCGGCGGGCGAGCCGGACCCGGTGACCACTGAGGTTCCGACGCCGTAGGAGTCGACCGGGGCGGCACGAAGGGCAGCGATGGTGTACTCGTCGAGGTCATTCGTCACGGTGATCTTCGTGTTCACGGCACCGAGGGCGTCGAGCTGGCGGCGCACGGCCCCGACCTGCTCTGGCAGGTCGCCGCTGTCGATGCGCACCGCTCCGAGGCCGGTACCCGCCACCTTCACGGCCAGCGCGACGGCGGCGGTCACGTCATAGGTGTCGACGAGCAGGGTGGTGCCGGGGCCAAGGGCCGCAACCTGCGCCCGGAAGGCATCCTCTTCGGTGTCATGCAGGAGGGTGAAGGAGTGCGCGGAAGTGCCCATCGTCGGTACACCCCAGCTGCGACCGGCTTCGAGGTTGCTGGTGGCCGCGAATCCGGCGATGAAGGCTGCGCGGGCGGCGGCGATCGCATTGCGCTCACCGGTGCGCCGCGATCCCATCTCGGCGAGAGGACGGCCACTCGCGGCTGACACCATGCGCGAGGCGGCGGTAGCGACTGCAGAGTCGTAATTGAGCACGCTGAGAGCGAGCGTCTCGAGGATCACGGCCTCGGCGAAGGTGCCCTCGACGATGAAGATGGGGGAGCCGGGAAAGTAGACCTCACCCTCCCGGTAGCCGGAGATGCTGCCGGTGAAGTGATAGTCGGCTAGCCAGTCGAGAGCACGGTCGTAGACGACAGAATTGTCGCGCAGCCAGTCGAGCTCGAGGCCGGTGAAGCGGAAGTCGTCGATGAGATCGAGAAGGCGCCCGGTTCCGGCGACGATGCCGTAGCGTCGCCCCCCGGGAAGACGACGGGCGAAAATTTCGAAGACGCATTCTCGAGTGTGTGTGCCGGCCCCGATGGCCGCGTTCAGCATCGTGAGCTCGTAGCGGTCAGTCAGCAGTGAAGATACGGCGTCGGTCACGATAGCCAGCCTAACCAGCAGTTCGTCCGTGTACGGTGACAAACATGGAGCGCATCCGCTGGATCTTCGTCGGCCAATTGGGCGAGACTTTCGACGACGGCGGACGGATGCTGCTGGTCGAAGCCCGCTCCGATCTGCGCCGTGGCCCCATGCATCGGGCTAAGGCTCACCTGATTCTCTCCGCGATCCGACACCGAGCTGCAGAGCTCGGTGACCGGGCGGAGTTCCACCAGGTCGAGAATATCGACGACATCGTGGCGGGCCGAAACGATCTCGAGGTCATCGATCCCCCCTCCTATGCCGAACGCACCCTGGCGCGATCGATCGGCGCAGCGGTGCTGCCGAGCCGTGGCTTCGTCACGGGCGAGGCTGAGTTTACCGAGTGGGCGGATGCCCGCAAGGGACGGCCGATCATGGAGGACTTCTACCGCTGGGTGCGCGCCCGCACCGGCATCCTCATGGACAGTGACGGCAGCGGAAACACTCCCGCCGGGGGGCAGTGGAACTTTGACCACGAGAACCGTCAGCCACCGCCCAAGAAAGCCGTCTCGCTCGGCCTACCCGAACCGTGGTGGCCAGAAGAAGACGACATCGACCGCGAGGTTCGCGCCGACCTCGACCGCTGGCAGGCGGCGGGCGAGATCCAGTTGGTGGGGGAGGATGGCCCGCGCCGGTTTGCGGCAACGGTTGGGGAGGCGCAGCGCGCCCTCGATGATTTCATCGAGAGTCGACTGGGTGATTTCGGTCCGTTCGAGGATGCCACGCTCACCGGCGACTGGACGATGGCGCACTCGCTGCTGAGCGCACCGCTCAATCTCGGGCTGCTCGATCCTCGGCAGGTGATCGACCGGGTCGAAGCGGAATACCGTGCCGGTCGCGCTCCGATCGGCAGTGTCGAGGGCATCGTGCGCCAACTCGGCGGGTGGCGGGACTGGGTCTGGCACCTGTATTGGCGCCTCGGCGAGGACTACACCGACCGCAACGCCCTCGGTGCAACGGAACCGATTCCTCGCGAACTGCTTGAGCTCGACGCATCCGCAATCGAAGCCAACTGCCTGAGCCAGACGATCGGCGGGGTGCGCGAGCACGGCTGGGCGCATCACATCCAGAGGCTGATGATTATCGGCAACTGGGCGCTGCAGCGTGGCTATGACCCAAAGCAGATGAACGCGTGGTTCATCGGCATGTTCGTCGACGGCACCGAATGGGTGATGCCGGCGAACGTCGTCGGCATGAGCCTGTTCGCCGACGGCGGCATCGTCGGCACCAAGCCCTACGCGGCCGGTGGTGCCTATGTCAATAAGATGACGGACTACTGCGGGGGCTGTCGATTCAACCCGAAGGTGCGGCTCGGCCCGGATGCCTGCCCGGTCACGGCCGGCTACTGGGCGTTTCTCGACCGGGTGGAACCGGCGATCCGCGGCAACTTCCGCATGGCGCAGCCTCTCGCCGGGCTGAGACGGCTGAGCGACCGTGAGCAGGTCGTCGACCAGGAACGTCGGCGCACCGGCCTGTAGGGCATCCGCGTAAACTTTCCCTCTATGGATGATGCTCCGATCGGGATCTTCGATTCCGGTGTCGGCGGTCTCACGGTCGCTCGAGCGGTGCTCGACCAGCTGCCACATGAATCTCTCGTCTATGTCGGTGATACGGCTCACTCGCCCTACGGGCCAAAGCCCATCGCCGACGTGCGCCGCTACACCCTCGAAGTGCTCGACGTCCTCGTCGCCCAGGGTGTCAAGATGCTCGTCATCGCCTGCAACACGGCGTCGGCGGCCATGCTGCGGGATGCCCGCGAACGGTACACCCAGGCGCTCGGTATCCCGGTGGTCGAGGTGATCCAGCCCGCCGTGCGCGCCGCCGTTCGCCAGACCCGCAACGGTCGGGTGGGTGTGATCGGCACGGTCGGCACCATCGGATCCCGCGCCTACGATGACGCGTTCGCCGCAGCTCCACACCTCACTCTGTTCAGCCAGGCCTGCCCCCGATTCGTCGAATTTGTGGAGGCGGGTGTCACGAGTGGTGCAGAACTATTCGACGTCGCCGAGCACTACCTCGCCCCGCTCACGCACGCCGGGATCGACACGCTCGTGCTCGGCTGCACCCACTATCCGCTCATGTCGGCCGCTATTCAGTACGTGATGGGGGAGGATGTCACGCTCGTCTCCAGCGCGGAGGAGACCGCCTTCGACGTCTATCGCACCCTCGTGAGGCACGGCATCGAACGCGGTTCAGGGGAAGCGCCGACCCACATTTTCGAGGCCACCGGTGACTCTCCGGTCGAGTTCACTTCTCTGGTGCGTCGCTTTCTCGGGCCGCAGGTCTCTGCCGTCGAGCTCGTGGAGACCGGTGCCCTCTCTCTTGCCACACTCGACCAGAAGCCCACTCCAGATCAGAAGTCCACTCCAGACCAGAAAGGCGTCACCCCATGACCGCATCAGGACCCCGCATCGACGGCCGACAGCTCGACCAGCTTCGACCGATCACCATTGAGCGCGGCTGGAGCGACCAGGCCGAGGGATCCGCTCTCATTTCTTTTGGACGCACCAAAGTGCTGTGCACCGCGTCCTTCACCAACGGCGTACCGCGCTGGATGACCGGTAAGGGGAAGGGCTGGGTCACCGCCGAGTACTCGATGCTTCCCCGCTCTACCAACGATCGGATGGATCGTGAGTCGGTGAAGGGCCGCATAGGGGGCCGCACCCATGAGATCTCCCGACTGATCGGCCGCTCGCTGCGCGCCGTTGTCGACATGAAGTCTCTCGGCGAGAACACCATCGTGATCGACTGCGACGTGCTTCAGGCCGATGGCGGCACGCGCACCGCGGCGATCACCGGGGCCTACGTTGCCCTCGCCGACGCCCTCGAGTGGGGTCGAGCCAAGAAGTTCATCGGGCAGAATTCGAAGCCGCTCATCGACAGTGTCGCGGCCGTTTCCGTCGGTATCATCGACGGCACCCCGATGCTCGATCTCGCCTATACCGAAGATGTGCGCGCCGAGACAGACATGAACGTGGTGGTCACCGGTCGCGGCCTCTTCGTCGAGGTGCAGGGTACGGCTGAGGGTGCGCCATTCGATCGCACCGAGCTGAACGCACTGCTCGATCTCGCGCTCGCCGGCGGAGCCGATTTGACTGCGCTGCAGCTCGCTGCGCTGCAGGCGGAGGGCCTGGGCAGATGACCGTTGCGCTCGTTCCCCTGGTACTCGCCACCCACAACGCACACAAGGTGATCGAGCTGCGGCAGATTCTCGGCACGCAGCTCGACGGCATCGACCTCATGGCCTATGACGGACCCGAGCCCGTCGAAGATGGCACGAGCTTCGAGGCGAATGCGCTGATCAAGGCGCGGGCGGCATCCGCTCACACCGGGTTCGCCGCGATCGCCGACGACTCCGGTATCGCGGTGGCGGCCCTCGGAGGCGCCCCAGGCATCCACTCGGCACGCTATGCCGGCAGCAGGGATGATGCGGAGAATGTGCGCCTTCTGCTCACCAACCTGCAGTCAGCGGATGATCGCAGCGCCGAGTTTCTCTGCGCTGCCGCCCTCGTGCTGCCGGACGGTCGCGAGTTCGTTGAGCTCGCCCGCTGGCCGGGAAGCGTGCTGCTCGAGCCCGTGGGCGGAGGCGGGTTCGGCTACGACCCGGTCTTCAAGCCAACCGGGTACAGCGTTTCGGCGGCGGAACTGCACCCGGAGGAGAAGAACACCATCAGCCACCGCGGGCAGGCGTTCGACGCGCTGATGCCGATTGTTCGAGCGTCGCTGCTGGGTCTGCACACCTAGAATTCAGGGATGGAAGCGACCGCCGGGACCGCTCGCCCGGCGGCACGAGGTATTTTCCTCCTCGGGCCTGCCTTTGTCGCGGCAATTGCCTATGTTGACCCGGGTAATGTCGCCGCGAACCTCACCGGTGGAGCCCGATTCGGCTACCTGCTGGTCTGGGTGCTTGTCGCAGCCAACATCATCGCCGGCCTCGTGCAGTACCAGTCGGCGAAGCTGGGGCTGGTGACCGGGCACACCATGCCAGAACTCCTCGGCGATCGGCTGAAACCAACTCCGCGCCGACTGTTCTGGGTACAGGCGGAACTTGTGGCAGCGGCGACCGACCTGGCCGAAGTTATCGGTGGCGCCATCGCGCTCAACCTGCTCTTCGGAGTCCCGTTGTTCATGGGCGGAATCATCGTCGGTGCCGTCTCGATGGGGCTGTTGGCCGTGCAATCGCGCTACGGCCAGCGCCCATTCGAATCGGTGATCATCGGCCTGCTCGCGATCATCGCGATCGGGTTTCTCGCCGGGCTGTTCATCAGCCCGCCCGACGGACTCGCGGTGTTGGGCGGGCTGGTGCCCCGCTTCGAGGGCAGCGCATCCGTTCTGCTGTCGGCCAGCATGCTCGGCGCCACCGTGATGCCCCATGCAATTTACGTTCATTCGGCGCTCGCGCGCGACCGTCACGGCCGCGGTGAGACTGCGGAAGCCCGCACGCGCCTACTGCGTGCCACCAAATGGGACGTCGTGATCGCGCTCGGTCTCGCCGGGATCGTCAACATCGGGATGCTGCTGCTCGCCGCGGTCAACCTGCGCAACATCGACGGCACCGATACCATCTCCGGCGCACACGCGGCGATCGGCGCAGCGCTCGGACCGGGAATCGCGCTGGTCTTCGCCATCGGACTGCTGGCTTCCGGCCTCGCCTCGACGTCCGTGGGAAGCTACGCCGGCGCCGTCATCATGGCCGGGCTCCTGAAACGCCGCATCCCGGTGTACCTGCGTCGGTTGATCACTCTCGTGCCAGCGATCGCGCTCCTCGCAGCGGGTATCGACCCCACGTGGGCGCTGGTTGTGAGCCAGGTCTTCCTCAGCTTCGGTATCCCGTTCGCGCTCGTGCCGTTGCTGAGACTCACCAATGATCCGGCGGTCATGGGGGAGCAGGCCAACCGTCGGCCGATGCGTGCGGCGATGTCGCTCACTGTCGTACTGGTGGTCGCGCTCAACCTCGCGCTCATCGTACTCACGATCACGGGATAGCCCCGGGGCGCGGTACCGTTGATCCCGCCATGACTGACGATTTCGCATCCACTGTCCAGATCGATGATTCCCCCGGGGATCGCATCACTGCCGCCGTCGCACGCTTCGGTGAGCAGGTCGTCGCCGACCGAGCAGCATCGCTGCTGATGGGGGGCAACGAGGGCGAGGAGTTTCTTCTCATCGTCGGTGGCCGTCATGCCCAGGGGGTGCTGGACGGAGCCCCACCGCTGTATTGGCCCGAAGTCTGGGGTGCGCGGGCCCTCACTTTCGTCTGGGCAGACTCTGCCCGATCCGCTGTGCACCGCGGACTCGGCGATCAAGCCTGGCGAGTGCGGGAGATGTGCGCCCGAGTGGTGTTCATGCGCCGACTCGACGAACAGGATGCCCTCGGCCGGATGCTTCAGGACGAAGTTGCACGGGTGCGGGGAGCCGCTGCGCGGGCCCTTGGCGAAGTCGGGGACACCGGCCATCTCGCTGCCCTCACGCTGCTTCTCACTGACGACGAGAAGGAGGTGCGCCGATCCGCCCACGATGCGATGGTGCGCCTGGAGAAGCGCACCACCGCATCCTGAATTGGGCGGGCGCTACTCGTCACGCCTTACTCGTCACGCCTATTCGTAACGTCTATTCGTAACGAAGGGACTCGATCGGATCCTGCCGCGCAGCTTTTGCAGCGGGCAGAGTGCCGGCGACGAAAGCGATTGCCATCACGATGATGATGATCAGGGCGATCGATGCCGGGCTGAAGGCGATGAGCGTGAGTCCGGGCAGGTCGGAGAAGACCGATCCGGAGAGAGCCGCGCTCACGCCGCTGCCGACCAGGATGGCGACAGCCGCCCCGATCGCGCTGCCGAGGAAGCCGATGAACACGGCCTCGAAACTGAACAGCCCGAAGACCTTACTGCCGCTCATGCCCATGGCCTTCATCAGCCCGATCTCCCTCGTGCGCTCCTGCACCGACATCAGCAGCGTGTTCACGATGCCGAAGCTCGCCGCGAGCAGTGCGATGACCGCGAACGCGTTGAGCACGAGCACAATCACGTCGATGACTGTCTTGAAGGTGCCGATTTGGTCGGCGACGGTCTGTCCGCTGTAGCCTGCCTTGGTCAGACGCTCCTTCAGTTTGGTGACCTCGGCTTCAGATGCGGAGCCGGCGAAACGCACGGAAGCCTGCGAAAACCGGTCCTTTGCTGCGCCAGTGAGGCCGACGGTCTGGGCGTCGAACAGCTTCTGGGTGAGGGCGGAGTTGGTGGTCGCTGCGTCAGCGATCGCGCCGAGGCTTGCCTCGGAGATGCCGACGACGGTGGCGTCGATGGTGGAGGAGTTGCGCGCGGCATCCGTGACACCGATCTTCACCGTCGCGCCGATTGCGGCGGAGTTGCTCGAGAGCCCGAGGGCCCTCACGTAGGACTTCGCCAAAACGACCTGGGACTGGCTGGAGGTGGAACTCAGTTGTGATCCGGAGGCGAGCTGCAGTGTGATGCCCGGCACCGCGCCGATCGCGGTGACGGTGTATTTGGTGCCGGATCCGTTCTGGATGTACCCGGGGCTGATCGATAGCGTAGGCTGCACCGATTTGACGCCCGTGAGATTGGTGATGGTCGTGATGTCACTCGGGGTCAAGGCCTGAACGGTAGTGCCCGGGCGTCCGCCACCGGATGCGGCGACGAGATCCGGGTTGTATTTCTTGGGGCCGGTGGTGGTCGCATCCGTGGCCACCTTGGTGACCGTGAGCACGTCCTGCGCGCCGATGGCCGCGACGGTGTTGTTGATGTAGTTGTTGATGCCCGTGCCGAGTCCGTTGGTGATCGTGAGGGTGAATGCCCCGATGAAGATCGCAATAACGGTGAGAGTGGTGCGCAGTTTGCTGCGGAAACTGTTATCGATCGCCGTGCCGATCACGTCGATGGTTCTCATGCGGCCACCGCGCTTCCGGTGCTGACGACGAGGCCGTCGCGGATGTAGATGCGACGATCGCAGCGCGCCGCCAGGTCTTCGTCGTGGGTGACGACGATAAGAGTGATGCCCTTATCCCGGTTGAGTGCGAAGAGGATGTCCTCGACCACCGCGCCGGTCGCCGTATCGAGATTGCCGGTCGGCTCATCCGCGAAGATGATGCGTGGGTTGTTGACCAGCGCACGGGCAATGACCGCCCGCTGTTTCTGGCCGCCCGAGAGGTTGCTCGCCCTGTTGGACGCTTTGTCTTCCAGTTCCAGCGCGGCGAGGGCCTCAAGGCCGCGCCGCTTGCGCTCCCGCGAGCCGATACCCGCGATTTTGAGCGGGAGGATCACATTCTCGAGCACCGATGCACCTCCGGTGAGGAAGAACTGTTGGAACACGAAGCCGAAGGTGCGGTTTCGGGTGGTGTTGAGGGTTGTGCCGGTGAGGAGCACTGCATCCGATCCCGAGAGTTCGATGGATCCACCGCTGGGCCGGTCGAGTAGGGCGAGAAGGTGCATCAGGGTGGACTTGCCCGAGCCGCTCTTGCCGACGATGGCCACGGATTCACCCTCGAAGATTTCGAGTGAGACGCCCTTGAGTGCGTCGAACCGTCCGGCTCCCTTTCCATAGAACTTTGTGACATCGCGCGCAGCGAGAATCGGGACTGGCATGGCGGTGGGCTCCTCGGTGGGGGTGGGTGTCCAGCCTGCTCTACGCTCCCTGTGAAACCTGCATCCCGTGGGAGGAATCCGTGGTACTCCGTGCGGCGTAACGCGGGCACCGACACAGCAGCTATCAGGCTTTCTTCCGGTCGAAGTACTTTTTATCGATTGTGACGTCTGCATCGGTCGGGACTGCTGCCGATTGGGCGCCAGGCTGCCGGGCCGCCTTGCGGGCCTTGAGCGAGGACTGGATGAGGTGAAATACCGTGGGGATGAGTGTCAGCAGCACAACGGCGAGCAGCACGACATCCACGTATTTGATGACGAAGTCGGCGACCGGCTTGATGTTGCCGAGCAGGAACCCGAGCATGGTCACTCCGGCGCCCCAGATGAAGGCACCGATCGCGTTGTACAGCGAATATTTTCGGTAGTTCATCTTGCCGACCCCGGCCGCGATCGGGGCGAAGGTGCGCACGATGGGCACGAACCGGGCGAGGATGACGGCAGATCCGCCGAATCGTTCAAAGAAGTGGTTGGTCCGCTTCACGTTTGCGATGCTGAAGAGGCCGGTCTCTTTGCGCTCGAAGATGCTGGGCCCGGCCTTCTTGCCGATGTAGTACCCAACCTCGCCGCCAAGGAAGGCGGCGAGACCGATGGAGAGCACCACCCACCAGATCGGGATTTGGATGGTGCCGGCGAAAGTCAGCAGCCCGGTGATGAGCAGGAGGGTATCCCCGGGCAGGATGAACCCGATCAGCAGCCCGGTCTCGGCGAAGATGATCGCGCAAACGAGCAGAAGCGCCCATGGTCCGGATTGGTTGATGAGGTAGGCCGGATCGAGCCACGGAACAATGGCGTTATGCAGCACGGAAGAGGTGCTCCTGTCGTTTGTTGATGTCAGGGTAGTCGATGGCCACGATGTCGGGCTGGGTGTCTGCCGAAAGACCGCGCACAAAGAAAGTATAGAAAAAGGTGCGGAAGAAGGGACTTGAACCCTCACGCCTTGCGGCACAGGTACCTAAAACCTGCGTGTATACCAATTTCACCACTCCCGCGAGTGCGGGCCAAGTGTACCGGGCACCGTGGCTGAGCGACTGATCGGGGTGGGTGATGCGCTCTGCCCGCAACACAGCCCTGCCCGCAACACAGCCCTGCCGGCAACACAGCCCTGCCCGTAACACAGCCCTGCCCGCAACACAGCCTTGCCCGCAACGCTGCCGTCGCCCTTCGTTCACCCAGCGGCCAACTGGAGTTCTCTTCGCCTTTCTAATCTGACGATCAGGAAAAGTTCACGGAGCGGAGGACAGATGAGCGTCGTCGCAGTTATACCCGCGCGGGGCGGCTCGAAGGGTATCCCCGGCAAAAACTTGCGCACCGTTGGCGGGATACCGCTCGTTGTACGCGCGATCGAGGCCGCTCGGTCATGCCACCTGATTGACCGGATAGTGGTCAGCACCGATGACCCAGCGATCGCGTCTGCCGCCGTTGCGGCGCAAGCGGAAGTCGTCGATCGTCCGGCACACCTGTCCGGTGACCTTGCCAGCTCGGAGTCCGCCGTGCTGCATGCGCTCGAGCAGCTTGACCAGCCAGCCGAGATCATGGTGCTGCTGCAGCCCACGTCACCTTTCATCGATGCAGCGGCTCTGATGAACGCGATCGAACGAGTACTCAGCGGCATGCACGACGTCGTCTTCTCCGCCATCGAGACCTTCGTCTTCCTCTGGAAGTTTGACAGCGAGGGTCGGGCGATGGGAGTCAATCACGACGCATCCTCTCGCCCGCGTCGGCAGGATCGCGAACCCCAGTTCCAGGAGACCGGCGGGTTCTACGTGATGCGCGCCTCTGGGCTACACCGGTCACGCTTCCGCTTCTTCGGCCGGGTCGGTGTCGCCGTCGTGGATGAAATCACCGGTGTCGAGATCGACACTGGTGACCAGCTCGCCCTGGCGAACGCGATCGCGACCATTGTCGATCCCACGACCCCGCAGCATCCGTCACCGTTCCCACAATTGGAGTGCTCATGACAGTTCGCATCGGTCTTTCAGAAATTGGCGACGACGCCCCGGTCTATGTAATCGCAGAAAGCGGTCTCAATCACAACGGCAGTGTCGAGACGGCGATACAGCTCATCGATGTGGCGGCGGATGCGGGCGCCCAGGCGGTCAAGTTCCAAAAGCGCACCCCGGCGATCTCCACCCCTGAGCACATGAAGAACACTCAACGAGACACGCCCTGGGGAGTGATGACCTATTTGGAGTACCGCTACCGGGTGGAGTTCTCCCGCGAGCAGTACATCGAGATCGGCGACTATGCCACCCTGCGCGGTCTCGACTGGTTCGCGTCACCCTGGGACGAGCCATCCGTCGACTTCCTTGAAGACCTCAACGTGGTGGCCCACAAGATCGCCTCCGCATCGGTCACCGACATCTCACTGCTACAGGCTCTCGCCGCGACCGGCAAGCCGATCATCCTTTCTACCGGTATGTCGACACTCGCCCAGATCGACCGAGCGGTCGAAGTGATCGGCACCGAGAGGCTGGTGATCTTGCACGCGACCTCCACCTACCCGCTGCCAGCGGAGGAGGCGAACCTCTGCATGATAACCACCCTCCAGCAGCGCTATCCCGGGGTGCCGGTCGGCTACTCCGGCCATGAGCGAGGGTTGCAGATCTCAATCGCCGCGGTCACGCTCGGTGCTGTCGCGGTGGAGCGCCACATCACCCTCGACCGCACGATGTGGGGGTCCGACCACGCGGCATCGCTCGAGCCGACGGGCTTCGAGCACCTTGTTCGCGATATTCGCGTGATCGGTGAGGCGATGGGCGACGGCGTGAAGCGCGTCTTCCCGGGGGAGCTCGCTCCCCTGGCAAAGCTCAGACGCGTTTCTGCATGACATTGACCCGCGATGCAGAATCGGGTTCCGCCGCATCGGGTTCCGCCGACGAGACAACCGAGTCCAGGTCGACTGCGGCAGTGACTATCCTCGCCATCGCAGACTCCGATTCCTATGTGAAGTGGGGCGCGACCCTGCTCGGCCAGGTGCCGGAGCACTGGCAGCGATCACTGATCGTGCTCGCAAGCCCGGTGTTGCCCAGCGGCACTCAGCTCGCTGCGGCACTCACCGGAATGACAGAGTCGATCGCGGCCCCCCCGATTCTCGACCTCTCCGCCATCGCTGTACGCATCGCCGCGCTGAAACCGGATGTCGTGCTGCTGTCAGTTCGCGGACCGCTCGTCAAGGTGGTGGTCAGGGCGATCGTCGGCGCATCCGTGCAGCGTCCCGTGATCGTCAGCGGACTGCCGGGCATCTCGATCCCTGCAACGAAGCGGGCCATCGCCCACCGCGCACAGGTCGATCTCTTCGTATTGCATTCCCGCCGCGAGATTCGCGAGTTCGAGGCGCTTGCTGCGCTCATGGGTATTGGGATGAATTTCGGCCTCTCGACTCTGCCGTTCCTCCCGCGTACGGTGCTGCCGCAGAAGGCTCAGGGTCGCACCCAGAATGGGGAGGTCATTTTCGCGGCGCAAGCAAAGGTACCTGCCGAGAAGGCCGACCGTCTCGCACTGGTGAGCTGGCTGGCTGAGTCGGCCAGGCGGCATCCGTACCTGCGGGTAGTCGTGAAAGTGCGGGCTGCTCGCGGCGAACAGCAGACGCACGCCGAGCGCTTCGATTATGCCGATCTCATCCGTGAACTCGATCCACCGGCGCCGCATAATCTGATTGTGGCCAGTGGCGCGATGTCCGGCCATCTCGCCGGTGCGGCCGGGCTCGTGACGGTCAGTTCGACGGCCGCGATCGAAGCGATCGCGCTGTCGATCCCGGTGATTATCGTTGCGGATTTCGGGGTGAGCCCCGAGCTCATCAATACAGTCTTCACGGACAGCGGCCTCTTTGGAAACTGCGGCGATCTCGTGGAGGGGCGATTCCGGCATCCGAACGCCGCCTGGCTCGATGACAACTATTTCCATGCGATCGAGAGCAACAACTGGGTCGACCGTGTGGGCGAACTCCTCGTCAGACGCGCGGCTGGGCAGCTGCCCCTCAAGCCACTGGTGCGCGGCGAGTTCGGGGGACTTCTGCGACGAGCCTGGGACCGCAAGCGCGCCCTCGGCCGGTTTGACCGGTCGTGGAGCGGCATGCTCGCATTGGTGGTCGGCACACCGGCCCGCATCACGTTAGTCGTGATCAGGCGGCTGCTCAGCCGCCGCGCTCGTGTGCCGCTCGCGAGCGTGGAGACGATCGGCGCGTAACGGCGTCGTGACTGCGCGGCAGTGGCGACGCCATCGCCGATCGAGGGACTCGGGTGTCACCTTCGCAGGCTGTGACGGGGTGCGTGCCTGCGAAGTTGACCCCTCGCCGGGACCGGGACCACGGCGAATGGGGCCCCTGTGGATAACCTCGGCGCGGGATCGCCCCGTCGTCCCATGATGTGGGGATGCCCACCGCCGTCGCCCTCATCACCGAGCAAGTGCGCGAGCGAGTACGCCGTGACGGGATCTCCCTCACCGGCACACGTGCGCCAGGTGCCCGGATCGACGCTGGGGTAGCCAACTACAGGGGAGCCAACCACGGGGTAGCCGACCAGGCGGCCGGTCACGGGGCGGCCGGCCGAGCGGTTATCGACCGGTACGTGCTGGAGGAGGTGCAGCGCTACAGCGAACGCGCCCTCGGCGGTTCTCTGCCAATGCTGCTCGACGAGCGTCAGGCCGCCCGCGAGATCATCGACTCGATCACCGGCTTTGGAGCATTACAGCCGTTCTTCGACGATCCGGACATTGAGGAGATCTGGATCAACGGGCCATCCCGCGTCTTCATCGCCCGCGACGGCGTGCCAGAACTCTCCAGCGTGATGCTCACCGATACCGAAGTTCGGGATCTTGTGGAGCGGATGCTGCAATCAACCGGTCGGCGAGTCGATCTGAGCTCGCCATTCGTCGACGCATCCCTGCCGGACGGATCGCGGCTGCACGTTGTCATTCCGGATGTGACGAAGCGGCACTGGGCTGTCAACATCCGCAAGTTCACCAAGCGCATCCGTGACCTGCAGCGGCTCGTCGCCCTCGGCTCGCTCAGCCATCAGGCGGCGGAGTTCCTGCGCATGTGTGTGCTCTCCGGGCAGAACATCCTGGTCTCCGGAGCGACGCAGAGTGGCAAGACCACGCTCCTGAATGCCTTGCTCTCCAGCACACGCGCCGGCGAGCGGATCATCACTGTTGAGGAGACTTTCGAGCTCGACCTTGCCGCACAAGATGTTGTCGGAATGCAGTGCCGCCAGCCCAGCCTCGAAGGGACGGGCGAGATCACTCTGCGGCGACTCATTAAGGAGGCGTTGCGGATGCGTCCCGATCGGCTCGTGGTCGGTGAGGTGCGCGAGGCCGAGGCCCTCGACCTGCTTATCGCGCTGAACAGCGGATTACCGGGCATGTGTTCGATCCATGCCAACAGCGCACGGGATGCCCTCGCCAAGCTCTGTACCCTCCCGCTGCTGGCCGGCCGAAACATCGACTCCTCCTTTGTGGTGCCGACGGTGGCGGCATCCGTCGACATCGTCGTGCACTGTGAACTCGCCCGCAACGGCCAGCGCCGCGTCACCGAGATCCTCGCTCCGAGCGGGTCCGTCACGGGCGGCGCGATCATCGAAGCGAGCCTGATCTTTGGGTTGCAGCGCGGTGTCCTGAGTGGCACCGGAGGCTATCCCACCCGCACAGGCAAGTTCGATGCGGCGGGATTCGACCTCGCTTCGCTTCTGGCGGTGGACCCATGACTCTCACGGTGGTTTTCGGCCTGCTGCTCGGTCTCGGGTTGGTGCTCATCATCTCGCCCTTCGCCTGGCCGAGCGCGGCACTGGTGCGCATGCGATCTGTGCCCGCGGCAGGCGCACTGCGTCGCAGACTCGCGCAGGCCGGATTGGGCTCGGTATCGCTCTCTGCGTTTGCGGTGGTTTCGGGCCTCGGTGGTCTCGCGGTGGCAGCTCTTAGCTTTGCGCTCGTGCCCGTCGCGGTGATCGCGCTGATCGCGGGGGTTGCAGCGATTGCTCTTCCCGTGGCAATGGTGCAGTGGCGGGCGCGCTCCCGTCGCCGCGCAGCTCGAGTGCTCTGGCCCGACATCGTCGATCATCTCGTGTCTGCAGTGCGATCGGGGCTCGCGTTGCCCGACAGCGTGGTGACGCTCGCACACACCGGTCCGGCGCCGACCCGAGAGGCGTTCGCAGAGTTCGAACAGGACTATCGGGCGACCGGCAACTTCGGGATTTCGGTCAACGCGCTGAAGGACCGGCTCGCCGACCCTGTTGCCGACCGCATCCTGGAGACGCTGCGGATGTCGCGCGAGGTCGGAGGGAGCGAACTGACGACAGTGCTGCGCAATCTCGCCTCGTACTTGCGACAGGAGGCGGCCATCCGCTCAGAGGTGGAGGCGCGCCAGTCCTGGGTGCTGAATGCGGCACGGCTCGGGGTTGCGGCACCGTGGATCATCCTGGTGCTGCTGGCGACGCGGCCGGAGGCGGCCGCGGCGTACAACACCGCCGGGGGAGTGCTGCTCATCGTCGGCGGGCTTGTGGTCACCCTGGTCGCTTACCGCCTGATGCTTGCGCTCGGCCGCTTCCCGGAGGAGCGCCGATGGTTCATCTAAACGCCCTCTCCGGGTGGGCGGTGCTGTGTGGGCTTGTGCTGGGCATCGGGCTCTGGTCGCTTGCTGGATTAGTTCCGCGGCTGAGCCGACCCCGGCTCGCCAGTCGCGTCGCACCCTATGTCGTCGACGTGTCAGCCGGCGCCCGCGAGTTGCTGTCCCGCCATACCGTCGATCCGCTTCCGGTGGTTGGAGCGCTGTTCGGCCCGGCATTCCAACGATTGCGTACTCTGCTCGGATCGGTGCTCGGCGGTGGGGCGACCATCGAGATGCGCCTGCGCCAGTCATCCTCTTCCCTCACCGTCGAGGCCTTCCGATCACGCCAGTTGGGGTGGGGGATCGGGGCGGCACTGCTCGGCTTGGCCGTACCGCTTGCGCTGGCACCCGTGCGACCGGTCTCTCCCGCCCTTATCGCAGCCATTGTGCTGGTTGCGGCGGCCTGCGGCATCGTGTTCTGTGACCGGATGCTACAGCGAGCGGCACAGAAACGTCTTGCTCGCATCGAAAGCGAACTGCCGACAGTACTGGAGTTCCTGACCCTCAGCCTCTCGGCAGGGGAGGGCATTCTCGATGCACTCCGGCGCGTTGGGCGGGTCAGCCATGGCGAGCTTGCCACCGAGTTCTCGGCGGTCGTGATGCGGGTGAACACCGGGGTGCCGCTCGCCGAATGTCTCAACGCCCTCGCCGCCGGGATGCGCCTGCCCTCGCTCACCCGCTGCATCGATCAGGTGACGGGCGCCCTCGAGCGCGGCACACCGCTCACCGAGGTGCTGAGAGCCCAGGCCCAGGATGCCAGGGACGATGCCAAGCGGGAATTGCTCGAAGTCGCAGGCAAAAAAGAGGTGGCAATGCTCGTGCCGCTGGTATTCCTGATCCTTCCGGTCACCATAATTTTCGCCATCTACCCGGGCATCTTCGTGCTGCAGTTCGGGCTGTGAGAGCGCATCACCACACGAAAGGAAATCCACCATGAACGGGCACCGCAAAAGATTCGACTCCGCGATCCGCGATGAGCGGGGCGATGTTCCGGGCTGGGTGCTCATTACGCTCATGACTGCTGGCCTCGTCATCATCATCTGGGGACTCGCCGGTCCCGCGCTCAGCGCCGTCTTCGAGCAAGCCATCCAGCGCGTCACCGGCTTCTAACGGGCCTGGTCAACACCGTGCACCGCCTGAGAGTGATCCTGCGTGAGGAGGCCGGCTCGGCCGTCGCCGAATTCGTGATGGTCGGCGCGCTGCTCACGGTGCTCACTCTCTCCGTCATTCAGCTCGGGCTGGCCCTGCACATCCGCAATACTGTGCTCGACGCGGCATCCGAGGGCGCCCGGTTTGCAGCTCTCGCCGACAGTTCGCTTGGGGAGGGGGTCGCTCGCTCGCGGGATTTGATCTCCTCTGCCATCGGCACCGGTTATGCGGGTGATGTGACTGCGACCTACGGACGCTATCTCGGCCATCCGTCCGCAATCGTGACCGTGCGTACGCCGCTGCCACTCATCGGCCTGTTCGGCTTCGACGGTGCACTGGAGGTGTCCGGCCATGCGGCGGTGGAGACTCTTCCCTAGGGTGATGCGCGCTGACGACGGCACCGCGTCGCTCGAGTTCGTCACGGCCGGCATGATCCTGTTGCTTCCCATGGTCTACCTCGTGCTGACGATGTCCGCGCTGCAGGCGGGGGCTCTCGCGGTGGAGGGCGCGGCCCGCCAGGCGGTGCGGGTCTACGCGCAGGCGCCCGACGCCCGGAGTGCCGAGGCCGAGGCTGCCCGGGCGATCCAATTCGCGCTCGCCGATTACGGAATCGACTCTTCGTCCGCATCAGTCTCGATCTCCTGCTCGCCCCTCGGTGCCGAGTGCCTTCGGCGCCGTGCCACTGTCACAATCACGGTCGGGGTGTCCGTCGGTCTGCCGCTCGTGCCCTCCGCTCTCACCGTCGGTGGGCCGCTGACCGTTGCGGTCGGGTCGACTGCAACGGAACAGGTCTCGCGGTTCTGGGGGGCGGGGCGATGAGCATCGGGTGGGGGCCACAATGACGTCACCGCTGGAGCGACTTAAGAGGGAGGATGGATCCCTCTTGCCGCTCACAATCTTCTATGGTTTCCTCTCGCTGGTGCTCATCCTGCTCGTCGTTGCTGCGACATCCCTCTACCTCGAGCGCAAGCGTCTGTTCACACTTGCGGATGGTGCAGCGCTGGTCGGTGCGGAGGCATTCGATCTCGACGAGGTGTCGATGACCGCTGGCGGTCCCCGCCCGACCCTGCAATCGGAGCACGTGCGCTCGGCCGTCGAGGAGTACCTCGACGCTGTCCCGCGCGGGCGGTTCGAGTCTCTGAGATTGGAGTCGGCCAGTGCGACCGACGGCCGAAGCGCAACCGTCGAGCTCTCGGCCTATTGGCGCCCGCCGGTGCTGTCCCTGCTGTTGCCTGAAGGCATCCGCCTCGACGTCTCCGCGGTGGGCCGGTCAGTGTTCGGGTGATCCACAGCGCCGTCCGCAGCTCGGGTGTCACGTTCACAGGTACCGACGGGGTGTAGGCCTGCGAAGTTGACCCCCGCGGAGGAAAATTATGCCGAGTCGCTGCCCACGAATAGCACCGCGGCACCGAGCACGATCATGATGACACCACCCACTGCACCCAACCGCCCGATGCGGTGTGGAGAGCGGACGAACCACTCGCGCGCCGCACCAGCGACGAGTGCCCAGACACTGTCGCTGACCAGCGCGATCGCCACGAAGACCGCGCCAAGAATGGCGAGTTGCAGGGGGATGCCACCCCTCGGGTAGTCCACGAACTGTGGGAGCACCGCTACCAGGAAGACGATGGTCTTGGGGTTCGAGACCCCGACGACGAAGCCCTCGGCGAGCATCCGCCCGGTGCCGAGTGGCCGGCGCGATCGGCCAGATTCGGTGTGAACGTCGTTGCGATGACGGATCGCTTGAACCCCGAGGAACACCAGGTAAAGCGCACCGACGATCTTGATCGCGGTAAACAGCACGACGGACTGCTCCACGATCACTCCGACTCCAAGAGCCACGGCGGCGGCGATCACCAGGGCTCCCGCGGCATTGCCTGCAACGGACACGAGTCCGCCGATTCTGCCGAGTGCGAGCGAACGACCGATCACAAACAGCATGCTCGGACCGGGGATGATCATGAGGCCGAGCGCGGCAAGCGCGAAGGTGAGAACGTTGCCGACCGGAATCATGCTGAGAGCTTAGAGGGACGGGCGCCACGAGGTGCGCGACGGGATGACGGCTGGGGTACTGTCGGTATTTATGGAGGATGGGCACGGACACGCCGCGAGCACAGACTCTGCTCCGGCTGGTGTCATCTGGGATGTGCTGGTGGTCGGAGCCGGGCCAGCCGGGTCATCCGCTGCCCGCGTCGCTGCCGAGGGTGGGGCATCCGTTCTGCTTGTGGATCGCGCCCGGTTTCCACGCTACAAGACCTGCGGTGGTGGACTCATTGGCCTCTCGCTCGCCTACCTTCCGGCCTCGGTCCTGCCGACCGTGGAGCCGCAGGTGCGTGAGGTGCGATTCTCGCTGCGCGGCGGTAGACCTAAGTCCTTTTCCCGCAGCCTGCCGTTTCTCGCGCTGATGCAACGGGAAAAATTCGACGATGCTCTGATGAAGGCGGCCGTAGCCGTTGGTGTGCGATTCGAAGAATCTGTCGTCGTCAAAGCGGTTCAGGAGGCGGATGGGCTCGTCACTGTGACAACGGATGGCGCCTCCCTGCACGCTCGTATTGTCATCGGCGCGGATGGAACGAGCGGCCGGATCGGACGTTACGTCGGCGTTCAGAATCGCGGCACCGACCTCGCCCTCGAGGTGGAACTCACCCGAACACCCGAGTCGCCGGCGTATGACGGTGCCATCGCATTCGACTGGGGCACCGCTCCCGGGAGCTACGCCTGGGTCTTTCCCAAGGATGAGGTGCTCACCGTTGGCGTGATCCAGGCGCGGGGGGAGCCGCAGCAGACTCACGATTACCTCGACCGCTGGCTGCGCACCACCGGGCTCGAGGCGCACGCGGTAGAGCGGTCGAGCGGTCACCTCACCCAGTGGAGAGCGCCGGATTCGCCTCTGCACCGTGGTTCCGTGCTGGTGGCAGGGGATGCCGCGGGCCTTCTCGACCCGTGGACACGAGAGGGTCTCTCCTACGCGCTGCGCTCCGGATGTTGGGCCGGTGAGGCTGCGGCGGATGCGACCCGCGGCAGTGACCGTGCCATCGCCGAGTACAGCCGAAGGATTCTCGCGCAGCTCGATCCGGACATCCGTGCGGGGGAGCGACTGCTGCGGTTCTTCGAGCGCTACCCCCGACTCGTGCATCTCGCATTGGCATATACCAGTACAGGCATGAGACTGTTTCTTGCGGTCTGCGACGGCACGAAGACGCTGGGTGGCATCCTGTCTCACCGGCTGCTCGGCCGGGCACTTCGGGTGCTGGGCTCGTGACCTCGGCCGAGGCAGCCCGCCTGCTCGGAGTGAGCGAAAATGGCACGCCAGCGGAGATCGAACGCGCCTTCAAGCAGCGGGCGCGGATGTCGCATCCCGATCGTCTGACGGGAGCCACTGCCGCGGAATCGCGGGCGGCGTCCTCCGAGTTCATCCGGGTCACCGAAGCGCGCAACCTTCTCCTGAAAATGGCCGCGGAACGGGTCGACACAGGCAGTGATGCCAGTGCCAGTGCCGGTGCCGGTCTGCCCGCTCCGCGCATCACCGAGTCTCTCGTCTACACCTCGGGTCCCACTCCTCGCAGCTTTCCGCGTCGCAGCGGCGCAACGCTGATTTGGACCTTCCTGCTCGTGGTTGCGAGCGTCTTTTGCTTCCTCGGGGGCACCCTGCCGCTCTCCCCGTGGAATCTGCTTTTGCTTGTGCCTCTTAATATCTTCGCGATCGCCTTTGCGCGCACCAGTCGGCATGGTGCTTTTGTCGGCACCCTTATATTCGGAAGTGTCAATGCCGCCGTTGCACTGGCGATCGCTTCCTTCGGGTCGCTGGTCGCGCTGGAGATCTTGCTCGCACCGGTCATCGCCCTCGTGGTGATCGGACGAAGCCGCCTGCGCAGATTCGTTTGAGGGCGAGTCTCAAGAGGCTGCGCGGCAGGTAGCGCGGTGGTCAGCGGTGGTCAGCGCGGCCGACGTGGGGCGTAGCGCGGCACATAGCGAAGAAGCACGCCAGCACCGATGAGGCCGACGACACCGAGCACGCCGCTGGCAAACGCAATCGAGACCGCGGCCGTCAGCGCGGAGAGTGCGAGGGGGGAGACTGCGCTTCCGGCATCACCGGTGAACCGCCACGCGCCGAGGAATGGGGCCGGATTCCGCTGGTCGGCGAGGTCAGCGCCGAGGGTCATCAGGATGCCGCTTCCGAGCCCGTTGGCGAACGACATGAAGATCGCGGATGCGATAAACCACGGCACGGCTGTCTTGAGGTCATGGGTGAACGCGAGCACGAGGTGTCCGGTGCCGAGACCGATCATCGACGGTAGGGCGCTCCACAGTCTGCCAAAGCGGTCCATGATCTGCCCGCTGGCATAGAACAGACCGAAGTCGATGGCTCCCGCCGCCCCGATGATCAGGGCGGTCTGGGCATCCGGTATCCCGATGCTCACTGCCCACAGTGGCAGGATCACCTGGCGGCTCGCCCGCATCGCACCGATCAGCGCCGCACCGGTGCCGAGGCGCGCCAGCACCGATCGGGACCCCCAGATGGTGCGGAACAAGCCCGTCGGTTCGGCAGTCCTTATCCCCGCCCCTGCCTGCTTGAGCGCGGCTGCTGATCGGGTCGCGATTGGTGTGGCGGGATCGCGCAGCAAGAGCAGTGACACCGCGGCAGCAACGCAGCAGGCGATGTGCACCCAGAAAACCGACTGCGTCGAACCGGTGAGGTGGATCACGGCCGCGGCCACAAATGGGCCGATGAAATACCCGAGCCGGAAGCTACCGCCGAGGGTTGCCAGCGCTCGAGCGCGAAAGGCACGTGGCACGAAACTCGTCATGAACGCGTGCCGGGCGAGCGCGAAGACCGCGGTGGAGAGTCCGATGGCGAAGATGCCGAGCCCCAAGACCCACGGATTCGGGGCGGTGAGGGCCGTGACCAGGCCCACAATCGACAGCAGTGCCGCGTAGATCATCGCGGTGCGTTCCCCGATGCGGCTCACGATCCATCCACTCGGGATGTCGCCGAACAACTCTCCGAGAAGGATCATCGAGGCGATCACACCGGCGATGGCCAGCGACGCACCGAGGTTGTCAGCCACCTGCGGAATGATGGGGATTATTGCGCCCTCACCCACCGAGAACAGGAGGGTGGGCACGATCGCTGGCAGCGCTATCGTCCGGAAACTGAAGTCCTCCGGGCTGCTACTCATCGGGGTCGAGGCTACTCGCTCAGGGCGCGAAGGCCCGCACCCGGTAGTCTTTGGAAGATATGGACGAGCTTGATTTTTCTGAACAGATCACCGCGCTGCGCTCGACCTTCGCGGACATCCGCGCCGTCGTCGGAGTGGAGAAACTCGAGCGCGAGATCGCGGACCTGAGCGAGCAGGCCGGTGTGCCCGACCTCTGGGATGACACAGATAAGGCGCAGAAGATCACCTCCGATCTGAGCCACCGGCAGGCGGAACTGGCCAAGATCGTGAGCATCCAGAGCCGTCTCGATGACCTCGAGATCATGGTGGAGCTCGCCAACGAGGAGGCGGATGCCTCGGCTGCAGCCGACGCGCAGACCGAGCTCACGAGCATTCAGAAGCTCCTGGGAGAGCTGGAAGTGCAGACGCTGCTCAACGGTGAGTTCGATTCGCGCGCCGCCGTCGTCACCATCCGCGCCGGAGCCGGGGGAGTGGATGCCTCGGACTTCGCGGAGATGCTGATGCGTATGTACCTCCGCTGGGCAGAGCAGCACAACTATCCCGCGAAGGTACTCGACACCAGCTACGCGGAAGAAGCCGGTATTAAGTCGACCACCATCGAGGTCGATGCGCCCTACGCCTTCGGCACGATGAGTGTCGAAGCCGGTACCCATCGACTCGTACGGATGAGCCCGTTCAACTCTGCCGGCAAGCGCCAGACCAGCTTTGCGGCGGTGGAAGTCATTCCGCTGATCGAGACCACCGATGTCATCGAAGTGCCGGAGGGGGACATCCGCGTCGATGTCTTCCGCTCGAGTGGACCGGGTGGCCAGTCGGTGAACACCACCGACTCGGCGGTGCGCATCACCCACATTCCCACCGGCACAGTGGTGTCGATGCAGAACGAGAAGTCTCAGATCCAGAACCGTGCCGCCGCGATGCGCGTGCTGCAGTCGAGGCTGCTATTGATCGAGCGGGAGCGCGAGGCAGCGCAGAAGAAGGAGCTCGCCGGGGTGATCACCGCGAGCTGGGGCGACCAGATGCGCAGCTACGTGCTTGCGCCGTACCAGATGGTGAAGGATCTGCGCACCGACTACGAGGTCAACAATCCCACCGCGGTCTTCGACGGTGACCTCGATGGCTTCATCAGCGCCGGCATCAAGTGGCGCAAGCGCGACCAGAGCGAATAACGAAATTTTATGAGAGTCGCGGCATCTGGCCTGTCGCTCTTCCTCATTTGCCGAGTACGTCCTTAGAGTCGGAGGCGTCATGATTCGGTTTGATCACATAACCAAGCTCTACAAGGGGAACGCACGCCCGGCGCTCAATGCGGTGACGCTTGAGATCCTTCGCGGCGAATTCGTCTTCCTCGTTGGAGCGTCCGGCAGCGGCAAGTCCAGTTTCCTGCGCCTCGTGCTCAAGGAGGAGAACCCCTCACAGGGGCAGATCCATGTGCTCGGGCAGAACCTCGGACAGCTCACCAGCCGAAAAGTGCCGTACTTCCGGCGCAACCTCGGGGTGGTGTTCCAGGATTTTCGGCTCCTCCCGCAGAAAAACGTCTTCGACAACGTTGCCTTCAGCCTCCAAGTGATCGGCAAGTCGAAGGGCTTCATTCAGGAGGCGGTACCGGACGTCCTCAAGATGGTGGGTCTCGCCGGCAAGACCAATCGGCTTCCCCACGAACTCTCCGGTGGTGAGCAGCAGCGGGTGGCCATCGCCCGGGCAATCGTGAACAAGCCCGCAATCCTGCTGGCGGATGAGCCGACCGGAAACCTTGACCCCTCGACATCCGCGGGCATCATGACTCTTCTCGAGCGCATCAGCCAGAGCGGAACCACCGTGATCATGGCAACGCATGACGCGGGCATCGTCGACCAGATGCAGCGTCGCGTCATCGAACTGGTCAGTGGCCAGATTGTGCGCGATGAGCGCCAGGGTGGCTACCAGACCCAGAATATTCCTCTGCAGGGCTTCGGCCCGGCATCCGTTGCGCGGTCCGATCTCGGTATTGCCGGGCAGGCCGACGAGGTGGGGCGATGAGGTTCGGCCTGATCATGTCGGAGGTGGGCAGCGGTCTGCGACGCAACATTTCGATGGTCGTTTCGGTCGTGCTCGTCACTTTCATCTCGCTCACCTTCGTGGGCGCTGCGATCCTGTTGCAGTTTCAGATCGGGCAGATGAAGGGCTACTGGAACGACCGGGCGCAGGTGTCTGTCTACATGTGCACCGACTCCTCGACCGCGGGACAGTGCAATCTGGTCGAGGCGACCAAGGCCCAGAAGGCGGGGGTCGAAGCCCAACTCAAGTCTCCGGCGCTCGGTGACCTGATCAAGTCCGTCACCTTCGAGAACCACGACCAGGTCTATAAGAACTACAAGACCTATTTCAAAGACACGACCGGTGCAGATTTCATCACCCCGGCCTTCCTGTCGGAGACCTTCTCGATCAACCTCAAAGACCCGTCGAAGGCGGATGTCATCCGCGAGAGTGTCGCGAGTCTTGCCGGGGTCGAACAGGTCGTCGACCAACGCAAATACCTCGATCCTATTTTTGCTGCTCTCAATGCGGCAAGCCTCACCGCGGTCAGCATTGCCATGCTGATGCTCGTCGCTGCCGTGCTGCTCATCGCCACGACCATCCGCCTGTCCGCCTTCTCGAGACGGAGAGAGTTGGGGATCATGCGCCTCGTGGGGGCGTCGAACCGCTTCATCCAGACGCCATTCATTCTGGAGGGGGTGATTGCCGCGCTGATCGGATCGGTTCTCGCAAGCCTCGCAGTGGTGTCGATCGTGCGGTTCTTTGTGCAGGGATACCTCGGCAGCCAGTCGCTTGACACCCCGTTTATCGGCATGTCCGAGGCCTATGTCGTCGTGCCGATCCTGCTTGTGGTTGGCGCCGTTCTTGCGGCGACATCAGCGTCTTTCGCGATTAGCCGGTATCTGAAGGTCTAAACCGAACTCCCGCAGCGCCGTGACGGTCACGGGGATTGCGGTGACCTCGCTAAGCTGACTCTCTAGCAGCCACCCTCAAACGGGGGTGGACACAGTGGACGCTGGTCGTGAGCACGCGCGTTGTGAGTGCGTGTCGTGGGTGCGTGTTGGGTGCGTGTTGTGAGCCTGCGTGTTGTGAGCCTGCGTGTTGCGAGCCTGCGTGTTGCGAGCCTGCGTGTTGTGAGTCGAAGGAGACCCAATGTCCAGTACCACCGAAGCCCGGTCCGCTGGCCAAGATCCGCGTGAACCCGTACCCGGCGAGACAGTTGAGTTGTTCACCGATCCGGCACAGCCTCCTGTCGGGCTGTTGCAGAAGGCGAAGTGGACGCCAGCCAAGGTCGTGCTCTGGGTCATCATTGGTCTGATCGGGGCGACGGGATGGAGCATGCTCGCCCTGGTGCGCGGTGATAACGTCAATGCGGTCTGGTTCGTCGCCGCTGCCGTCGGCACATTCCTCATCGGCTACCGCTTCTACTCGAAGTTCATCGAGCGCAAACTTCTGCGGCCGGATGATCGTCGTGCAACTCCCGCGGAGGTGCTCGATAACGGGCGGGACTTCGAGCCGACCGACCGGCGGGTGCTGTTCGGACACCACTTCGCCGCAATTGCCGGAGCCGGTCCACTGGTCGGACCAGTGCTCGCCGCGCAGATGGGCTATCTGCCCGGCACGATCTGGATCATCGTCGGGGCCGTCGCCGCCGGCGCCGTTCAGGACTGGCTGATTCTGTTCTTTTCGATGCGCCGCCGCGGCCGTTCACTCGGCCAGATGGCGAGAGAAGAATTCGGGGTCGTGGGTGGGGTCGCCGCCCTCGTCGCGACGCTTGCCATCATGTCGATCATCATCGCGGTGCTTGCACTCATCGTCGTGAACGCGCTCGCCGAGAGCGCCTGGGGCGTCTTCTCGATCGCGATGACCATCCCGATCGCCCTGTTCATGGGCGTCTACCTTCGTTACCTTCGGCCCGGGCGCATCTCCGAGATTTCCTTCATCGGGGTTGGGCTTCTTCTTCTCGCGATCGTCGCTGGAGGCTGGGTTTCCGAAACGGCCTGGGGCATCGAGTGGTTCACGCTGGATAAGACGACGCTGGCCTGGGCTCTCATCGCGTACGGATTTGTCGCATCCATCCTTCCGGTCTGGTTGCTGCTCGCGCCGCGCGACTATCTTTCGACCTTCATGAAGATCGGGACCATCGGTATCCTTGCGATCGCAATCCTGATCGTGCAACCGGTCGTGCAGATGCCCGCTTTCACGGACTTCGCATTCACCGGGACAGGTCCTGTCTTCGCCGGCACCCTCTTTCCCTTTCTCTTCATCACGATCGCCTGCGGGGCTCTCAGCGGATTCCACGCCCTCATCTCCTCGGGGACGACACCGAAGCTGATCCAGAAGGAGACGCAGACCCGGATCATCGGCTATGGCGGAATGCTGATGGAGTCATTTGTCGCGATCATGGCACTCGTCGCCGCCATCTCCATCGACCGCGGCCTGTACTTCGCGATGAACGCGCCGCTCGCGCTCACCGGGGGTACCGCAGAGTCCGCATCCCGTTTCATCAGCGGGTTGGGGAATGTCGCCGGCGGGGGGATAACCGCCGCGCAGCTCACCGAGGCAGCCAACGCGGTCGGCGAGACGTCACTCGTGTCGCGCTCCGGGGGTGCGCCGACACTCGCTGTCGGAATAGCGAACATTCTCGACCGGGTCACTCCCGGGCTGGATTTGCGGGCATTCTGGTATCACTTTGCGATCATGTTCGAGGCTCTCTTCATCCTCACAACGGTGGATGCCGGAACCCGTGTCGCCCGCTTCATGCTCAGCGACACTCTCGGAAACCTGAACCGGCGGTTCCGCGACCCATCCTGGCGAATCGGTGCCTGGATCTCTTCGGTGGTCGTCGTGGCCGCGTGGGGAAGCATCCTGCTCATGGGGGTCACTGATCCGCTCGGGGGAATCAACACGCTGTTCCCGCTTTTCGGTATCGCCAACCAGTTGCTCGCCGCAATCGCTCTTTCGGTGTGTGTAGCGATCGTCTGCAAGAAAGGGCTCGTGAAGTGGGTGTGGATCCCCGGGGTGCCGCTGCTTTTGGACGCGGTGGTCACGCTCACCGCCTCGTTCCAGAAGATTTTCTCCCCGACACCCGGGCTCGGATACTGGGCGCAGAACGGCGTCTATCGTGCGGCGCTCGCCGATGGTAAAACGTCATTCGGCGCGGCGACGACGACCGAGGCGATGCAGGCCGTCGTGCGCAACACCGCCGTGCAGGGAACGCTGTCGATCCTGTTCGCGGTGCTTGTTGTCATCGTACTCGCGACGGCCCTTCGTGTGAGCGTCCGCGCGGTTCGTGCCGGAGGTGAGCCATCGACCGAGAGCGAAATTGTCGACAGTCACCTGTACGCCCCTCGAAGTCTCTCGACTACCGCGGAGGAACGTGCCGTTCAAAAGAGGTGGGCGGATGTCGCGAAGTAATGTGGCGCCGACGGTCCCGGTGGCTCGCTCGACGCCGTCGCCGAGGAACCTCGCTGGGTGGCTCGTGGCCTGCAGCCGCGGCATTCACTGGTATCTGCGCGAGCTAATGGGCGATTCGAGTTATGCGCGGTACCTCGCACACCGGGCAACTCACAACGATCCGACGCCGCCTCAGAGTGAACGAGAGTTCTGGCGCCAAAAACACCGTGACAACGCGGCCAGCCCCCGCTCGCGCTGCTGCTGACGCTGCGACTGCATGACGCTGCGACTGCATGCTGCTGCATCTGCACATGCGTGCCGAGGGCGTTGGTGCCGATCCGATGGAATGCCCGTTCATGGTGACGACCGCATCCGTAATCTGCGCGTCACGCGTCGGCAGGTTAGAGTGGAGGGCTGCGCGGGGAGCGCCTGCGCGCAATCAATCCAGGAGTGAATCGTGCCGAAGGAACGTGGCCAGAAGGTTGTGGCCACCAATCGCAAAGCGCGCCACGACTTCACCATTGAAGACACCTATGAAGCGGGGCTGGTGCTCACCGGCACCGAGGTGAAGTCTTTGCGTGAGGGTCGGGCGTCCCTTGTCGACGGTTACGCGTTCGTCGAATACGGCGAAGCCTGGTTGGATGCGGTGCATATTCCCGAGTACAACCAGGGCACCTGGAACAATCATCCGCCCCGTCGCAAGCGCAAACTCCTCCTGCACAAGGCGCAGATCCTGAAGATCCACAACAAGACCAAAGAGGGCGGCTACACCATCGTGCCGCTGAAGATTTATTTCAGCGACGGACGGGCCAAAGTCGAAATCGCCGTCGCCAAGGGCAAGCGTGAGTACGACAAGCGCCAGGCGCTGCGTGAGCGCCAAGACAATCGTGAGGCGGATCGGGCCATGTCGGCGCGCCGCAACATCGGCGACTGATCGGTTCGGCCTTACCGGGTTCGGCGACTGCTGAGTTTGGCCGCATGGAGCGGACCGTGCGCCCGAATGTTGGCCATGCTGCCAGACGTTAGGCAGCATGCCCGACAAACGGCAGCATGGAGCATCGCAGCGCACCCGCAGCGCACCCGCAGCGTGTCAGCTCGCGACGAACCGCGCATCCACGACCGCGTCGACTTCGATGTCTTCCGGCGTGAGCGAGAGTTCTGGGGCCGAGCCAGCGGACATCATCCGCAGAGCAGGGTGGGATCCCCCGTCGTCGGATGCCCCGATCCGCTCGCCGAGCATTCCCGGATCGGCGAGCGCAACAGCGCGTACGGAGCCGAGGCCGATGCCCTGGGCATACACGCTGGCCTTTGCCACGGCGTCCTTGACCGCTCGCGACCGCACCTCGGCAATCACTGCGGTCTTCCGCGCCTCGGTGAGGGCCCAGGTGATGGAGCCGACCGTGAGCCCGTCGAGTACAGCTACCACCTCGATCCACTGGGCCATCGCGATGAAATCGCTGAACTTCACGCTGAACCCCACGCGTGAATGAAAGACCGGTGGCAGCTGGACTCCATCCTGGCTCCACGGCTTCGAACTCCAGACTTGGATGCTCTCGCTCGACCACCACGTGACCGGCCCGGCGGCAGGGGAGTGGCGCTCGATAAGCAGCGAACGCACAGTGGATGACACGGCCAGGGTCTCGGAAAAGACCGGCTCCCGGCCCGCCCCCTCGAATCCCACCGAGAGTTGCACTGTTGCCCGCTCCGGCGGATAGAACGAGGAAAAACTACCCTGCACGGTGATGATGGTGTCGGTCATGATCGTCTCCATTCAGATCTGATAGTTCCCCGATTCTTTCACGAGCGGTGGATTCTCATCAGGGATCAGACGTAAGCTTGAGGGCTGCCGTGGGGCAGACTGGTCCGCGTGCGGACCGTGACAATTCAACAGTGCGCGATAGCTGCTCACACTTCCTGATCTATAGGAAATGTGCACCTGGGGATGATCGGTTTCGACATTGCCTGCGTGAGTGTGAGAAGCGGGTCGAGGATGCAGGGTTATCTCGTAAACGATCTCTGCAAACAATAAGTGCGAAATCTAACCGCGCTGACTTCGCTCTCGCTGCATAAGCAAGAGCACTAATGAAGTCCGTCAGACCGGGGATGCTCTCTAACCGGATCCTGGCGTAATTTAGGGAGATTGCTGCGGTGTTACGTCTGAGGGCACCGCGGGACTTTTACTGAGACTGGGCTCGTCGGATTAGATGCCAGTGGCAAATTCCGGAGCCGAGTAGAACGCTGTCACTGGATACACCCGTAGAAGGCATATGACCACAGCAGTGGACGGGGGTTCAATTCCCCCCATCTCCACCCTTGCGGCTGTCGCGCGCTGTTGAAGAGTTGCAACAGAGCTGCCGACTGTGGCATCCGGTGCGCTGAAGGCGGGACATTTCACTCATGGTCAGGAAGCGCGAACCGCGCCCTGTTCCGGGCCGTCCCGAAGTGGGCCGTTCCAAACTGGGTCGTCCCAAACTGAGCCGGCCCTATGTGCGCCAGCCGGTAGCGGAGCCGATATCGCTCGAGCGCGCTGTCGAAGAGGGGCTGCTGATCGCCCGCTCGGCCCTCACGATGGAGGTGAAAAACCGCATCATCGTCAGTGCACTGCGCGACGACCACCGTTTCGAGGCGGCAGAGACGGCGTCGTGGGTCGTGCTCGAGTTGATCAAGCTCTCGGCTGAGCAGGCCGAGTACGCAGAGCGCATGTCCGAGCTGGTGAATACGGGGACGGATCGGCGCCGAACGATCTCCAAAGAGCACGATTATGGCCCACGCGACTACCGGATGCTCACTCGCCGAGGGCTCGCGTACGCCTCTCTATCGACGCAGCTCATGCGTCTGGTGGACGATCCGGATTATGTTGCGAGCGTGGTGGAGGATGCCCGCGGCAAGGCCTGGTCGGAGCTCGGCAACGCCATCGGGTCCCGTCTCGATTGTGGACCGATGCAGCATCCGGATGCCGACTACACTCTCGAACGCGACACCCGACTTCGAGCCCTGGTCGCGATCGACCTCGCCCGCTTGTGGCGCAGTGCAGGTGCTAACGCGGCGAGGTGACCGTCGCCGCTCCCGTAGCCTCGCCCTCTCGCCCCAGCGACCGTCTCCCGCGGCTTCGCCCTCTCGCCCCAGCGACCGTCTCCCGCGGCTTTGCCCGCTCACCCCAGCGACCGTCTCCCGTTTTTCTCACCACCCACCCGTGTGGACAGGGAGGTGGTGAGAAAAGGGGGAGGTGGATGCGCGCGGCGCGATCGGCGGCATCCCCGTGGAGGATCGGCTATCACGTGACACTGAACTGTGCAGAATTGCACATGGTAACTGCGAAAGGGGCGATTGACCCCATTATTTAGTGCAGGAATACTTATCAGGTCGAGGTCCTACCGGTTTGTTGCGCGGTAGGGCTACACAGTCGGCTGCGAGACCGGTTGCGAGACCGGCTACACAGTCAGCTGCGAGACCGGTTGCCAGGCCAGCTGCCAAGACCAGCTGTCAGAAAAGAGCATCAATGAACGACTCGCCCCAGGGTCTCGAAATCCCAGCGACTGCAGGCTCCCTTGCCGGCCTGCGCGCGCTGGTCACGGGGGGAGCCAGTGGAATCGGCGCCGCCGCATCCCGCGCCTTGGCAGCGCGCGGCGCACACGTGGTGGTTGTGGATGTCGACGGCGGCGCAGCCGAATCGATCGCGAGTGAGATCGGCGGCTCGGCCTGGACGGTCGACCTGCTCGATACCGACGCGGTCACCGACGCTGCATCTTTCGCGCAGCGTGAGCGGATCGATATCCTGGTGAATAACGCCGGTATCCAGAAGGTAAGCCCGATCGAGGAGTTCGACCCGGTTGACTTCCGCCGCATCCTCACCCTGATGCTCGAAGTGCCATTCCTGCTGATCCGCGCGGCGCTGCCCGGCATGTACGAGCGCGGGTTCGGGCGCATCATCAACGTGTCGTCGGTGCACGGTATCCGCGCTTCCGCGTTCAAAAGCGCCTACGTCTCTGCCAAGCACGGCCTCGAAGGGCTGTCGAAGGTAACCGCGCTCGAGGGGGGAGCGCGCGGGGTCACCAGCAACTGCGTGGCACCGGGATATGTGCGCACCCCGCTGGTGGAGAAGCAGCTCGTGGAGCAGGCTGCGGTGCACGATATTCCCGAATCGGAGGTGCTGAGCCGCATCATGCTCACCGAGAGCGCAATCAAGCGACTGGTGGAACCCGAAGAAGTAGCGTCCCTCATCGCCTGGCTCGCCTCGCGAGAAGCGGCGATGGTCACGGGCGCCAGCTACACGATGGACGGTGGCTGGTCGGCCCGCTGACGGCGTCAACTCAGCGTGTCATTGCGGCCAGGAAGCAGAGCGAGTCGCCGAGGTTGAGGCGCTCAGCTAAGTGCTGAGGCCAAGAAGTGCAGCCGCAGAGGCCAAAGTGCGATCCCGAAGCGCATCCGCGACCGCGGCTACCGCGGGTTGCCGCAGTGATTCGGTGCGCAACACCATCCAGTAGGGCAGTTGCTCCGCGAACTCGTCGGGGAGCAGCCTCACCAGGTCGGCGTGGCGATCGGCCATGAAACACGGGAGGAAGCCGATCCCCGAACCGGCGCGGGTCGCCTCCACGTGCACGAATACGTTGGTCGAGCTGATCGATTCCCGCATTGTCGGTACGAGGCGTCGCGGGGCATCCAGGTCGTCCACCTGCAGCATCGAGTCGATGAAATAGACCAGCGGATGCGTCATCAGCTCCGCGGCATCCGCCGGCGTCCCAAATTGGGCAAGATAGTCGCGCGAAGCGTACATGCCGAGCACGTACTCACCGAGTTTCACCGCCTCGGCCCGGTGCACCTGTGGGGCGCCAACGACGACCTCGATGTCGAGCCCGGAGCGATGCTGCATCGCCCGCCGCGTCACCGTGAGGATCTCGACCCGGAGTTGTGGATACTTCCGCTGGAGAGCGGTGATGGCCGGAGTAGCGATGTAGGCGCTGAATCCATCGGTGGCAGACATCCGCACCACCCCGCTCAGCTGGCGGGCATTTTCCGGGGTGCCTCTGAGATCAGCGATCGCGGATTCCACTGCTTCGGCGGCCAGCACCGCCCGGCGGCCGAGCTCGGTCGTCTCCCAGCCCCCCACTGTGCGCGACAGCACTCGACCAGCGAGCGTCTTTTCGAGCGCGGCGATGCGGCGCGAGACCGTGGTGTGGTTGAGACCGAGGCTTTCGGCCGCGGAGGTGAATCGACCGGTGCGAGAGACGGCGAGAAGCACGAGAAGGTCGTCCGGGTTGGGTGCGGCTGATGTCACAGCAAATTCCTGCATATTTGCAAGTATGCAGAAAAACTGTGCCGACGTGGCTATTGAGGGCCTGACGAGTGCTGCACGCGATGGGAGATTTTCCTGCCGAGCAGGGGACGGTTCGAGTGGGGTGTCACCATCGCATCGTTCCGGGCCGAATGTGCCTGCGAAGGTGACACTTCACCTCGGCCCCACCGGATGCGGTGAGCCCTGAACCGCGAGGAGTCGCTCAGGCGAAGATTCGGAAGTCCAGCAGCTTGTACAGTGCGGTCAGCACGGCGAGCAGTGGAGCAAGCAAGCGAAGCAGGTAGGTGATCACGGCAACGTTCAGGAAGTCACCGAAAGCAAACAGCCCGATACCCACGAGGCCGAGGGCTAGTGCGACCAGCAGTCCATTGGTCGACTTGAGGAACGGTGCGGCGAATCCGACCGAGACGGCGAGGATTCCCACATCGACGAGGAAGGCTCCGGTCTGGGCATCGGGAGCGAGGGAGGACACCGACCAGAGGACAATTCCGATGGCCCAGCCGAGCACGAAGACCAGGCCGGCGAGCGGCTTGGGAAGAGTACGTGATGCGGGCATGGGGAGCGCTCCTTCTCGTGGCAACTGAACAACCGAGCAGCCGAACGGCCACGTAGCCGATCATCCGAACAGCCGCCTAGATCTTATCGTGCGGGCGAAGCCGTGCTTGAGAAGCCGTGCTTGTGAAGCCGAGCTTGTGAAGCCGTGCTTGCAAAGCCGTGCTTGTGCAGCGCGCGTCAGGACAGTGCCGCAATCACGCGGGCATGGAGGAGCCCATTAGTGGCGATGGCGGAACCGTGCCAAGGCCCGTCCTCGCCGTCGACTGACGTGAATGTTCCCCCGGCCTCTTGCACGATGGGGATCAGTGCGGCCATGTCGTACACCTGTAGGTCGTATTCACCCGAGATCTCCAGCAGGCCCTCGGCGACCATCATGTACGGCCACATGTCGCCGTAGTCACGGGTGCGCCACACCTCGCGCGTGAGAGCAAGCAGCTGGGGGAGTTTGCCCGCGTTCTCCCACCGGGTCAGACCGCTCAGGCTGATCGAGGCATCCGCGAGCTCAGACACCTGGGATACGTGGATGCGGCGGGCCTGGTCGGAATGAGTCGAGCCCAGCCGTTCGTTGACGAACGCCCCCTGGCCGGTCGCACCCCACCAGCGTGTGCCGAGTGCCGGGGCACTCACCACCCCGACGACGGGAACGCCGTCGATCGCGAGGGAGATGAGAGTGGCCCAGATCGGCACCCCCCGCACGTAGTTCTTGGTGCCGTCGATCGGATCGATGATCCATTGCCGGTGGGAGCTGGCTTCGTCCCCCGCTGAGACGCCGAACTCCTCGCCACGCACCGAGTCGCCCGCGCGGCTATCGGCGATTGCCGCGCGCAATGCAGTCTCGACTGCCCGGTCGGCATCCGACACCGGTGTCATGTCGGGTTTGGTCGTGACAACGAGGTCGGTGGAGCGGAAGCGGTCCATCGAGATGGCATCCGCCATATCCGCCAGTTCGCGGGCGAAGGACAGGTCGGACTGCAGGCTGTAATCGGTCACGGAGTCAAGGTTAGGTGAGCGAGGCAAGCAGGCGCTGGAACGAATCGAGCCGCAGCGTGCCCGATTCGCCGAGCTCGCCCGCGGCTACCCGCTCGTTCATCGCGCAATCCGGTGCGTCAGGCAAGTGGGTGCAGCCCCGCGGACAGTCCTCGGCAATCGCTGCGAGATCAGTGAACGCGCGCAGGATGTTCGCGGTGTCGACGTGCCCGAGCCCGAACGATCGCACACCGGGAGTGTCGACGACCCAGCCGCTGCCCACTCGATAGGAGATGGTGGATGAGGAGGTGTGCCTTCCGCGCCCGGTGACGCTGTTGACCCGGCCGATCGCCCGGTTCGCGGCGGGCACGAGCGCGTTCACCAGAGTGGACTTGCCGACCCCGGAGTGGCCGACGGCCACGGTCGTGTGGCCCTCGAGCAGTGCTGCGATTTCGCCGGTTGGCATCGCGTCGACACCGCTTCGTACGACGGTGATGTCGAGCCCGGCAAAGTTTGCGAGAAACTCGCCCGGATCGGCGAGGTCGGTCTTGGTGATGCAGAGGATCGGTGTGAGTCCGGCGTCGAACGCCGCCACCAAGTACCGGTCGACCAGTCGTGGGCGCGGCTCCGGATTGGCCGCAGCCACCACGATGAGCATCTGGTCGGCGTTGGCGACGATGATGCGCTCGACTTCATCCGAGTCATCCGCACTGCGCCGCAGAACGGTCGTGCGCGGCTGGATACGCACGATGCGGGTGAGAGTGCCCTCATCGCCAGAGGTGTCACCGACCAGATCGACGTAGTCGCCCGTGACGATCGGCTGTTTGCGCAGTTCGCTCGCGCGGGAAGCGAGTGCGGCGTGCTCATCGGCGGTGCCCTCACCGACGATCACCGAGTACCGCCCGCGGTCCACGGTGAAGACGCGTCCCGTCACGGCATCCGTGTGCTCCGGCCGGATCTTCGTTCGCGCCCGGTTTCCCTTGGGATTGGGCCGATTGCGAGCCTCGTAGTCGGCGTACTTGTCGTCGTCATCGTCGTCGACCTCGGTGAGCCAGCTCATGGCTTAGAACAGATCAAGCGGATCGGCAGAGCGCGAGCGCAGACCGAGTAGCGATCTGGTCCAGAGTTCGGGAAACTGGGGAAGAGTCTTGGCGGTCGTGGCGATGTCATCCACCGTCACCCCGTCGACCGCGAGTCCGATTATTGCGCCGGCTGTCGCCATCCGATGGTCTTCGTAGCTGTGCCAGAGGCCGCCGTGCAGCGCACGCGCACGGATGATCAGGCCATCGTCCGTCTCGGTGACGTCTCCGCCGAGAGCATTGATTTCCGCAGCGAGGGCTGCGAGCCGGTCGGTCTCGTGACCGCGCAGGTGGGCGATTCCGGTGAGCACCGTCTCCGAGCCCTCGACAGTGGCGAGGGCTGCGAGAACCGCAATGGTGGGCGCGAGTTCGCTCGCGTTGTCGAGGCGGATGCCGCGAATGGCGCCGGTGCCGGTGACGGTCAGGTCGCCCACCCCCTCACCCGTCTCGACGAGAGATACCTCACCACCCATGTCGGTGAGGATGGTGGCCAGTTCCGCTCCCACCTGGGTCGTGGAAGTCGGCCATCCGGTGACCGTGACCGAGCCACCGGCGACCAGTGCGGCGGCGAGAAATGGCCCGGCATTGGAGAGATCTGGCTCGATCGTGATGTCGATGCCCGCGATCGGTCCGGGCGGCACGACCCAGAGCCCTGGCTCCGGGTTCTGCACGATCACGCCGCGGCGCCGGAGAGTCGCGATGGTCATATCAATATGGGCGAGGCTCGGCAGCCCATCGCCGATATGCCGCAGGGTGAGCCCGTTCGTAAAGCGTGCACCGGCCAACAGCAGGCCAGACACGAACTGGCTCGAGGCGGAGGCGTCGATCTCGATCTCGCCACCCGCGACAGAACCGGTGGCGTACAGGCTGAACGGGAGCATGCCCCGGCCGTCGTCGCTGACATCCACTCCCAGGGCCCGTAGCGAGTCGATCGTGGTGCGCATGGGCCGTCTGCGAGCCGATTCATCGCCGTCGAAGGCGACCGGCCCGAGTGCGAGTGCGGCAATCGGGGGCAGAAAACGCATGACGGTGCCGGCGAGACCGCAGTCGATGGAGGTGCCGCCGGAGAGCTCGCCGGGAGTGATGAGCAGGTCGGGTCCGAAGGGCGAATCGCCCGGCAACTCGACGATGTCAGTGCCGAGCGACCGAAGAGCCTGGATCATGAGGGCGGTGTCGCGGGATCTAAGGGGCGCCCGCAGCGTCGATGGTCCGTGTGCGATCGCCGAGAGCACGAGTTCGCGATTGGTGAGCGATTTGGATCCGGGTAGCGCAAGCCGAGCAGCAAGCGGGCCGGTCGCGACGGGCGCGACCCATGGCCCTGGCTCACCGCCCACAATGAGACCCTCGTCACCGAAGGGGTTGAACTCGGGGCCGGAATACTTGAATACATGCATCGGTTACTAAGGGTATCGGCACAGCGTCCCTGAAGAGCTGCGACCGAGGAAGAGGATGCCCCGTGTCAGTTCTGCTTGATCGCCCCACGACAGTCGTTCGACCCGCGGCTGCCGGCTTCTCGTTTCGGGGCCAGACTGCGCGCCAGCGCGGCATCGTAAGATTACCGGCGATGACCACTTCGAAGGACGACTCAGCCACTCCCACCGAGTCCGCGGCGGCCGCACCCGTGCTAGCTAACGCACCCGTGCTAGCTAACGCACCCGTGCTCGCTAACGAACCCGTGCTCGCTAACGAACCCGTGCTCGCTAACGAACCCGTGCCCGCCAGCGGTGAGTCCGACGCGCCGGTTGTTGACGTGCGAACACTCTTTGAGGCGCAGGCGATCCCGTTCATGGACCAGCTCTATGCGGCAGGACTGCGCATGACGCGTAATCCATCGGACGCCGCGGACCTCGTGCAGGAGACCTTCGTCAAGGCGTTCGCCGCCTTTTCGCAGTTCCAGCAGGGCACAAATCTCAAGGCGTGGCTGTACCGCATCCTCACCAACACGTTCATCAACAACTACCGTAAGAAGCAGCGCGACCCGTACCAGGGCACTATCGACGAGCTCGAAGACTGGCAGCTCGGCGGCGCCCAATCGGTGACCCAGGCTCGTTCGACCCGATCCGCTGAGGCGGAAGCGATCGATCATCTGCCAGACAGTGCGGTGAAGGATGCCCTCCAGGGCATCCCCGAAGACTTCCGAATGGCCGTCTACTTTGCCGATGTCGAGGGCTTCGCTTATCAGGAGATCGCCGACATCATGAAGACCCCGGTGGGTACCGTAATGAGCCGACTGCATCGTGGCAGGCGGATGCTGCGGGACCTGCTCTCCGAGTACGCGATCGAACGAGGAATCAACACCTCGGGTACGCGTGCCAAACCCGCCACTGCTGGGAGTAAAAAGAAATGACCGACTGCGGATGCGATAAGGCGAAAGCCGAACTCGAGGAATACCTGCGTAATGAACTGGCCAAGACGGATGCCGCGGATATCGCCGAGCACATCGCCAATTGCGATGATTGCACCGACGAGGCCCACGTGGGAGTGGTCCTGACCCAGGCCGTGCAGCGCGCCTGCAAAGAAACCGCCCCGAGTGACCTGCGTGACCAGGTGCTGCTCACGCTGCGGACCCTGCAGTCCGGCCACTAAGATCCCCAACGGCCCAGCAGCAAGGCCGCATTCGGCCATCCTGACGCAGCGAAGGCCACCGCCATCAGGCGCTGGTCTTCGTCACGCGTAGGGGTTCAGCGCACGGTCAGCGCTTCGTCCATCAGGTCGATGAGTTCCTGCGCACTGCGTTTTGATGATCCCGTTGCCGGGCTCGCGGATGCGGGGCGCGACGCCACCGAGATGTCGCGGCCCGGTGTCAGTCGCTTCGCCAGCGCGAGGCAGATGAATGGCCAGGCACCCATGTTCTCCGGTTCCTCTTGGGCCCATACCAGGTCGGCATTCGGATACTGTGCGAGCACCACCGTCAGCTGCTCCTGGGGGAGCGGGTAATACTGCTCGATACGTACGAGTGCGACATCCGTCAGCTGGCGCTTCTCTACCTCGGCGAGCAGGTCATAGTGAATCTTGCCCGCGTGCAGCACGACTCGCTTGACGGCACTCTTGTCGGTGATCGCCGCGTCGTCGATTACGGGTTCGAACTTGCCAGTGGTGAACTCCGCGATCTCGCTCGTCGCGCCCCGCAGCCGAAGCATCGCCTTCGGAGTGAAGACGATGAGCGGGCGTCGTGGCCGGGCATAGGCCTGGCGACGAAGCAGATGGAAGTACGACGCGGGGGTCGACGGTCGCGCAACGGTCATGTTGTTCTCGGCGCACAGCTGGAGGTACCGCTCGATTCGAGCGGAGGAGTGGTCGGGCCCCTGTCCCTCGTAGCCGTGTGGCAGAAGAAGTACGACGCTCGAACGCTGGCCCCACTTCTGTTCGGCGCTCGAGATGAACTCATCGATGATGATCTGGGCGCCGTCGGCGAAGTCACCGAACTGTGCCTCCCACAGCACGAGCGCGTCGGCACGTTCGACAGAATAGCCGTACTCAAAACCCATCGCCGCATACTCGCTGAGGAGGGTGTCATAGATCCAGAACCGGGCCTGGTTGGCGCTGAGGTTGCCGAGGGGCAGCCATTCCTGCCCGTTGATGCGGTCGTGCAGAACGGCGTGTCGCTGCACGAAAGTGCCACGCCGGGTGTCCTGCCCGGCCATACGCACCGGTGTGTCCTCGAGCAGAAGCGAGCCGAGCGCCAGTAGCTCGCCAAAGCCCCAGTCGATCGATCCGCTTCGGCTCATCTCGGTGCGCTTCTTCAGCAGCTGCTGGAGCTTCGGATGCACCGCGAAACCGACCGGCGGATTGTCGTGGGCGTCACCGATCGTTGCGATCACGGCCTCGCTCACTGCCGTGGATGTCGGCTCGCCGCTGCGATCATCCTGCTGGGATGCAGGACGCTCGAGGTCGGCGACCGCATTGCCATCCGAGGTGATGATCGGCATCGAGCCGGTCTGCGCCGCGTGGGTTTCGGCGAAGGCGCGTTCAAGGCGATCCTGGAAGTCGGCGTGAGCTGCGTCGTACTCGTCCTGCGTGATGTCACCGCGGCCGATCAGAGCCTCCACGTAGAGCGCACGCACACTGCGCTTAGCCTCGATCAGGTTGTACATCAGCGGCTGGGTCATCGAGGGGTCATCGCCCTCGTTGTGCCCGCGGCGGCGGTAACAGATGAGGTCGATCACGACGTCGCGGTGAAACTGCTGGCGATAGTCGAAGGCGAGCTCGGCAACGCGGATGACCGCCTCAGGGTCATCTCCGTTGACATGGAAGATCGGGGCCTGGATGGTCTTCGCGACGTCCGTCGAATAGACGGATGTGCGCCCCTCACCCGGAGGAGTCGTGAAGCCAACCTGGTTGTTGATGTTCACGTGCACGGTTCCGCCGGTGCGGTACGCGCGCAATTGCGACATCTGCAAGATTTCAAAAACGATGCCCTGGCCCGCCATTGCGGCATCACCGTGCACCATCACCGGCAACACGTTGAATGTGCCGATCGGCTTGCGGTCCTGCTTCGCTCGAACGATGCCCTCGAGCACTCCGTCCACCGCCTCGAGGTGGGAGGGATTCGCTGCGATGTAGACCGGGATCTTCACGCCCTTGGCGCTGGTAAACGTTCCCTCGGTGCCGAGGTGGTACTTGACGTCGCCCGATCGCTGCACGGTGCGCGGATCCTGGGTGCCCTCGAACTCGCGGAAGATTTGGCCGTAGGTCTTGCCAGCGATATTCGTGAGCACGTTCAGACGGCCACGGTGGGCCATGCCGATGGCAACCTCGTCGAGGTTGGCCTCGGCTGCACCCTGAAGCAGTGCATCCAGCAGCGCAATCGTCGATTCCCCGCCCTCGAGGCTGAAGCGCTTCTGGCCCACATATTTGGTCTGGAGGAAGGTCTCGAAGGCTTCGGCCTCGTTGAGCTTGCCGAGGATGCGCAGCTGGTCGTCCTTGCTCGGCTTGGTGTAGACCTTCTCCACGTGCTGCTGGATCCAGGCCCGCTGGGCCGGATCCTGAATGTGCATGTACTCGATGCCGATCGTGCGGCAGTAGGAGTCGCGAAGTACGCCGAGGATCTCCCGCAGCAGCGCAGCCGGACGGCCACCGAATCCTCCCGTGACGAATTCACGGTCGAGGTCCCAGAAGGTGAGGCCGTGGCTGGCGATATCGAGGTCGGGATGGGTGCGCTGCTTATATTCCAGCGGGTCGACATCGGCCATGAGGTGCCCACGCACCCGGAACGAGTTGATGAGCTCCTGCACCCGGGCGGTCTTGCCGACCTGGTTGCCCAGATCCACATGGATGTCGCTGGCCCAATGGATGGGCTCATAAGGGATACGCAGGTCGGAGAAGATGCCCTGGTAAAAGTCGCGCTGGCCGATGAGCAGCTCGTGCACCTTCTTCAGGAACTCACCGGAACCGGCACCCTGGATGACGCGGTGATCGTAGGTCGAGGTGAGCGTGATCGTCTTGCCGATGCCGAGATCGGCGAGCGTTGTGAGTGCCATGCCCTGGAACTCGGCAGGGTATTCGAGCGCTCCGGCGCCGATGATCGCACCTGCCCCCTTCATGAGACGGGGTACGGAATGTTCGGTGCCGATACCACCCGGGTTAGTGAGGGAGATCGTGTTGCCGGCGTAGTCGGTGGCGGTCAACTTGTTGTTGCGCGCACGGCTGACCACGTCTTCGTAGGCAACGAGGAACTCCTGGAAGCCCATCGACTCGGTGTTCTTGATGCCGGGCACCAGTAGCGCACGGGTGCCGTCCGGCTTGGGCAGATCGATTGCGATCGCGAGATTGATATGAGCCGGTGAAACCACAGACGGCTTGCCGTCCACCTCGTCGTAGAACACGTTCTGGCTGGGAAACTCTTTGAGCGTCTGCACGAGAGCCCAGGCGATGAGATGGGTGAATGACACCTTGCCGCCGCGCGCGCGCTTGAGGTGGTTATTGATGACGATGCGGTTGTCGATCATGAGTTTGGCCGGGATGGTGCGCACGCTCGTCGCGGTTGGCACGGTGAGGCTGGCATCCATGTTCGCGGCAAGCGACTTCGACATACCTTTGAGCGGCGAGACGACATCCTGGGGCTCGTTAATCGCCGGATCCGTTGTCGCGACCGGCGCTGTTGCGGGGGGTGCTTCGGGTGCCTGCGCCGGGATCGGCTGCGGTTTCGGCTGGATCGAAGTAGTCCGCGCGATGGGCTGGCTACCCGTAGTGGTTGGCGGTTCCACCGGTGCATCCGGCTCGGCAGGAGCGGAGGGTGGAGTCGGGGCTGGGGCAGCGGAGGATGCCTCGATCGTGGTCCGGTGGTAGCTCTCGAGAATCGGCCACCACGACTCGTCTACCGAGTTACGGTCGGCGATGAACCGTTCGTACATCTCATCGACGAGCCACTCATTTGCTCCGAAATCGCCCGAAGACCCATCTTCCGATGCCACTCCGGTCACTTGGCTAGTCACAGCCGATCGCCCACTCTCTTTTTGAATCGCTGTACTTCTCACTGATTAACTCCGTGTTGCGGGCCGGTGGTGCTCGATGGCCGCAGACTAATCAAGCTTAATCGCATCTCTGCGCACAACCCAGTCAGCCGGTGAGGGATTACCGTATAGGCCATGGAGTTTTACGAGACGACACCCCGGCATGACCTCACCTATTCCGATGTCTTTCTGGTGCCGAGCCGGTCGGATGTCGGCAGCCGACTCGCAGTTTCGCTCACGCCAGCCGACGGTACCGGTGCCACCATCCCGATTGTGGCCGCGAACATGAACTCGGTGACCGGACCACGCCTCGCGGCAACCCTTGCTCGCCGTGGGGGACTCGGGGTGCTGCCACAGGATTTGCACCTGCAGGATCTGGATGCCGCGATCCGCTGGGTCAAGTCGCAATCGGCGGCCTTCGACATTCCGATTCTTCTTACCGAGAGCCAGACGGTGGCCGAAGCGCTGCGGCAGATCCCTCCGATCCGCAGCCACGGCGTCGTGATCACCGACGACCGCGGGGTATTTCTCGGGTGCATCCCGGCACTCCGACTCGGCACCGCACTTCCCGATGCCCGCCTCGGCGACCTGCTGCACGGCTCGCTCACGTCGATCGATGCCGACGATGTGGCGGATGCACGTGCCGCGTTCGACCTGATGGTCGCTGCCGACCTCGAATTTGCACCGGTATTGCACCACGGCGCCGTCGTCGGCACACTCAGCCGGACGAGTGCCCTGCGCTCCACCCTCTACACGCCGGCCCTCGATGCGAGCGGCCGGCTGCGGGTCGCCGCGGCAGTGGGAATCACCGGTGATGTCGCAGCCAAGGCTGCCGCACTCGCCGCGGCGGGAGTCGATGTGCTGGTGCTCGACACCGCTCACGGACACCAGGAGGGCATGCTGCGTGCCATCCGCGCGGTGAAGGCCCTCGGGCTTGGCATTCCCGTTGTGGCAGGCAATGTCGTCACGGCCGCCGCGGTGAAGGATCTCGTGGCCGCTGGGGCAGACATCGTCAAGGTCGGCGTCGGCCCCGGCGCTATGTGCACCACCCGCATGATGACGGCGGTAGGTCGTCCACAGTTCTCAGCCGTGCTCGAGACTGCAGAAACCGCACGGGAACTCGGCGCTCAGGTCTGGGCGGATGGGGGCGTGCGGTATCCGAGAGACGTGGCACTCGCGCTCGCTGCTGGGGCGTCATCGGTCATGATCGGATCCTGGTTCGCCGGCACGATCGAGGCACCGGGCACGCTCGAGACGGATGCTTCTGGCCTGCTGTATAAGGAGAGCTGGGGTATGGCTTCCACCAAGGCCGTGCACGACCGCTTTGACCGGCTCAGCCCCTATGAGCTTGCCCGTAAGACCCTGTTTGCCGAGGGCATTTCGTCATCGAAAATCTATCTCGACCCACTGCGCCCGTCGGTCGAAGATCTGCTCGACATGATCACGTCCGGCGTGCGCTCAGCGCTGAGCTATGCCGGTGCGGCGAATCTCTCGGAATTCCACTCGCGTGCGTTGGTGGGCATCCAGTCCGCTGCCGGTTATGAGGAGGGCAAGGCACTTCCGGTGAGTTGGTAGGCAGGTTATTTTTCGGCGCGGTCACGTACACTTATCGGAATAATGGACGACCCCCCTTTACGGAGACCTGCCCCTTGTACCGCCCGCGGTGACGCCCGTGTATGAGCTGGCAATGTTCGGTGTTGGCCTGCTGCTCACTGTCGGAACCGGTCTCTTCGTCGCCTCCGAGTTCTCTCTCGTAAACCTCAACCGGTCAGACCTCGAGTCCCGGGCGGCGCGCGGGGAGAAACGCCTTGGACTCACCATCCGTGCGCTCAAGATCACCTCGACACATCTCTCGAGTGCCCAACTGGGCATCACCCTCACGACTCTGCTTACCGGGTACACCATGGAACCGGCCATCGGAGGGCTTCTTGCAGCACCGCTCGCCGGGCTGGGACTGACCACCGAACTCGTCACGGTCATTGCATCGGTGTGTGCCATCGTCATCGCAACGCTCCTGTCGATGATCGTGGGTGAGCTGGTGCCGAAGAACTTCGCACTTGCGCTTCCCCTCGCCACCGCGAAGCTTGTGATCCCATTCCAGGTGGGATTCACGGCGGTATTTCGCCCATTCGTTGCGCTGCTCAATAACACCGCCAACGTCATCCTGCGCTCGGTGGGAATTGAGCCGAAGGAAGAACTCTCCTCCGCCCGAACCGCAGAGGAACTGCGCTCTCTCGTTCGGCGATCGGCTACGGAGGGGAGTCTCGACCGCGACACCGCAACACTGCTGGCCCGAACCCTTGTCTTCAGCCAGCACATCGCTACCGACGTGATGACGCCGCGGCCGCGAGTGTCGAGCGTCGACCGCACCGACTCTGCGTTTACCGTTATCGCTCTAGCCCAGAGCACCGGCTTCTCGAGGTTTCCGGTGATCGACGATTCGCTTGATGACGTGGTCGGACTCGTGCACGTGAAGCAAGCGGTAGCTGTGCCGCGGGAGAAGCGCGCGGATGTGCCGGTCTCGGCCCTGCAGTCCGGCGCGTTGCGCGTACCGGAGACGATGAAACTTGATGTGCTGCTCGGAGAGTTACGCGGACGGGGCTACCAGATGGCCGTCGTGGTGGATGAATACGGCGGCACCGCCGGTGTCGTCACGCTCGAAGACCTCGTGGAAGAACTCGTCGGAGAGGTCGCCGACGAACACGACCGCACTCTCGAGGGCGTCGTCCGTTCCCGGGACTGGATCACTTTTCCTGGAATGCTGCGCCCGGATGAACTTCTCGAACGGGCGGATGTCGCGATTCCGGAAGAGGAGCACTACGAGACGGTCGGTGGGTTCCTGATGAGCGAACTCGGCCGACTGCCGCTCGTCGGCGATACCGTGGCGGTAGAGGGCGGGGAGCTTCGAGTCGAGCGACTCGACGGTCGACGCATCGATCGCGTGCGGTACACGCCGACGGCTGACCCCGCGGTGATCCCCGGGGGAGCTTCCTCATGAGCGACACCTGGGGCATTGCCTGGCTGGTGATCCTGCTTCTGATCAATGGTTTCTTCGTCGGCGCGGAATTCGCCGTCATCTCGGCACGCCGGTCGCAGATCGAACCGCGGGCGGAGGCGGGCAGTCGTGCAGCAAAGTCGACGCTCTATGCCATGGAGCACGCCACGATGATGCTCGCCACCAGCCAGCTCGGTATCACCGTGTGTTCGCTACTCATCCTGAATGTGTCTGAACCGGCCATCCATCACCTGCTGGAGTACCCGCTCGCTCTCACGAATCTGTCCGACGATGCAATCGGCACGATCGCGTTTATCGTCGCGCTTCTCATCGTCTCGTTCCTGCACGTGGTGATCGGCGAGATGGTGCCGAAGAACCTGTCCTTCTCGGTGCCCGATCGTGCGGCGCTGATTCTGGCGCCCCCACTCGTCTTCATCTCGATGGTCTTCCGTCCGATCATCTGGGCGCTCAACGGGGCAGCGAACGGAGTACTTCGCCTGTTCCGGGTGGAGCCCAAAAACGAGGCCAACAGCGCCTTTACCGTCGACGAAGTGGCAATCATTGTGGCGCAATCCACCAGGGAGGGCGTGCTCACCGACTCCATCGGGGCGCTCAACGCGGCCTTCGAATTCAGCACCAAGAAGGTGAAGGACATCGCCGTGGGGATGCCCGACCTCGTGAGCCTGACGGAAGCTGCGACCCCGGCCGAAGTCGAGCGTGCCGTCGCACAGAACGGATTCTCCCGCTACGTACTCATCAACGATGAGGGCGAGCCAACCGGTTACCTGCATCTCAAGGACGTGCTCGACCTTGACGATGCTGGCGAATTCGACGAACCGGTGCCGCCGAAACGCATTCGCCACCTCATTTCGATCTCCCGTGGAATGGATCTCGAAGACGCCCTCGCCACCATGCGCGGCTCCGGGGTGCACCTCGCGCGCGTTTTCGACGACTCGGGTCAGACCCGAGGTGTGCTGTTCCTCGAGGACATCATCGAAGAGCTCGTGGGCGAAGTGCAGGATGCGACCCGCCGCAGCTGATCGGCGTGCGGCCAGGCCAGCTCAGTCCAGGCCAGCTCAGATCGGCCGGCTCAGTTCGGCCACTGTGCGCGGAGGTACTGGGCGGGCCAGTAGTCCAGCTCGATGCCGAGCTCATGGGCAGCGCGAAGCGGGAATTGCGGGTCGCGCATGATCCCGCGTGCCAGCATCACGGCATCCGCCTTGCCAGAGGAGATGATCTCTTCGGCCTGGCGGGCCTCGGTGATGAGGCCGACGGCGCTCACCTCGACCGACGAGGCGTGCTTCACGAATTCTGCGAATGGCACCTGGTAGCCGGGAGCAACCGGGATCTGTGTGCCGGAGACCAGGCCGCCGGTGGAGATATCGAAGAAGTCGGCACCGGCATCACGGGCCAGGTCGGCGACCGCCGCGGTCTGCTCCTGGTCCCAGCCGCCCTCGGCCCAGTCGGTGGCGGAGAATCGCACGAACAGTGCGGCATCCTCACCGGCTTCGGCTCGGACAGCGGCGATCACCTCGAGCAGGAGGCGAGCGCGGTTCTCGAGGCTTCCGCCGTATTCGTCGGTGCGAAGATTCGACAGCGGTGAGAGGAACTGGTGCAGAAGGTAGCCGTGCGCGGCATGGAGCTCAAGCACATCGAATCCCGCGTCGATGGAACGCCGGGTGGCTGCGGCGAAGTCGGCAACCACGCTGTCGATGCCAGCCCGGTCGAGCTCGGTAGGCACGGCATAGCCGGTGAAGGCCACGGCGGAGGGCGCGACGGCCGGCCACCCACCCTCGGATGCCGGCACACTTCCGCGTTCGGCAGCCCAGGGACGCCAGGTGGAGGCCTTGCGACCGGCATGAGCGAGTTGGATGCCCGCGACGGCACCCTGCGAATGAAGGAATTTCACAATGCGGGCCCAGGCGTCACGCTGCTCATCAGTATAAATGCCCGTGTCTTCCGGGGAGATACGACCCTCGGCGCTCACGGCGGTCGCCTCGGAGATGATGAGACCGGCACCGCCCTTGGCGAATCCACCGAGGTGCACGAGATGCCAATCGGTCGGAACACCGTCATGGTTCTGCACCGAATACTGGCACATCGGTGCGACCCAGAGTCGATTGCGCATCGTGACCGCGCGCACAGAGTAGGGGGAGAAGAGAGCGGAGGTCGGCATGGTCACCTGTCGGAAATCATCTGGAGGAAGCGGCGCAGACCGGCGGCTCCGACGAAATGGTGGCCGGTGATGCCGAGCGACACTGCGCCGTCCACGTTGACCTGCTTATTGTCGACAAAGACCATTTCGGCGCAGGTTATTCCGAGTTCGTGGGCCACCTCGAGATATATATCAGCCTCGGGCTTGAGCTTCAGCATCTCGGCGCTCACGAATATCCGCTCAAAAAACCGGGCTACCGGGGAGTACCGGGATCCACTGGCGAAATCAAAGCCGGCGTTCGAGAGCAGTGCGATGCGGGTCCCGCCGGCGTGCAGATCGGCGATGATCTCGAACACTTCCACGTCGATGCTGATCCACCCGGTGAAATCGGCGACCCAGAGCTCATGGATGCGTGCCTCTGACCACTCGGCGCCGGTATCGGCGGCAATCAGCTTCCAATAGTCGCGGATGCTGGTGGTGCCGCGGTCGAGACCGTCGCGGTGGGCGTCGTACGAGACCCGGAACAGCTTCGGATCCACCCCGACCCCGGCCACAGCCTCGAGCGCGGCGCGGGATGCCACGCTTGGTGACCGGGAAATTACTTCGCCATAGTCGAAAACGACGACTTTATCGGTGATGCTCAGGGCGCGTACGTTATCAATCACGTCTTCCAAACTATCGTGAGAGCCATGACTGCATTCACGCTGTGGACCTCGAGAGACTCCGCTGGGCTCATCGCTGTGCCAGTACCGGATGACGACAAATACTCCCGCGGAGTACTCGGCGTAGTCACCGGATCGACCGCGTATCCGGGGGCCGCGGTGCTGGCAGTGGATGCCGCGCTTCACACCGGTGTCGGCATGGTGCGTTATCTCGGCGATGAGCGGGCGACGACCCTCGTGCTGCAGCGGCGCCCTGAGGCGGTGACGGTCACCGGTCGCGTGCAGGCCTGGCTGGTCGGCTCCGGAATGGATGCCGTGCTTCGGAACACCGCCACCGCCGACCGGCTCGGAGCCGCGCTGGAATCCGGCCTCCCGATCGTGGTGGACGCGGGGGCGCTTGACCTTCTCGATCGCGCAACCGGTCCGGTGATCATTGCCCCGCACCTGCGCGAACTCTCGCGGGTGCTCGGTGAATCCACGACTGATCTTCTGCGCGACCCGGCGGAAGCGGCACGCCGCGCCGCCCAGACGCTCGGCGTGACCGTGCTGCTGAAGGGACACCGCACCTACGTTGCCTCTCCAGACGGCACCCGACTGGTGGCGTCATCCGCTCCGTCCTGGCTCGCGACGGCCGGTGCGGGCGATGCCCTTGGCGGCATCCTCGGAGCCCTCGTCGCCACCCACGCGCGTGCCATCGCCACCGACCCCGCACTGCTCGCCCGGCTCGGAGCCACCGCCTCGGTCATCCACGGGCTGGCCGCATCGCGAGCCAGCGCGGGTGGACCGCTCACCATTGTCGACCTCATCGAGGCGGTGCCGGCCGTGATCGCGGAGCTGCTGGCGTAACTCGATGGTCAGTGCATACCAGCAGGAGTGCAGTGGTGCAGGATGGCGCGGACAACGAATTGTTACCGGATACCCTTGCCATCATGACCCCGTCGGTGCTGCCTCGTTCGATCCTGCGCCGGCCGGTACCTGGCCGATTTGTTCTTGGCAACCCGATTCTGTTGTGGGTGGCCTTCATCCTCGTACACCTGTGGCTCGGGGCGCTGAACCTCTACGGCCCGGGCCTCCCACTCGGCGACGTCACGATCGTCTACAAGTTCTGGACCGATCAGGCGTTGCTGGCGAACTACTGGGTGGGTATCGACAGCTCATGGGTGTACCCGATTGTCGCGCTCGTGCCGATGCTCATCTCGCGCATTTTCGGAGCCGAGTCGATGCCGGGTACCTGGCTCGGCCTGGTGCTTGTGCTGGATATCGTGGCGTTCGGTCTTCTCACCGACTGGGGCCGCACCCGTCGAAACTCCGTGGTGGGCTGGTGGTGGGTGGCATTTCTCGTGTCACTCGGTCCGATCGCGCTTGGACGCATCGACTCGATTACTGTTCCGCTGGCGATCGTCGGAGTGCTGCTCGTGGCGACCCGTCCCCGGGCCGCATCGGTGATTCTCACCATCGCCACCTGGATCAAAGTCTGGCCTGCCGCGTTACTCGTGGCGATCCTCATCTCGGTTCGAGCGCGAACCCGGGTCATCGTCGGAGCGTCTGTCACGAGCGTGGGGATCATCGCGGTCGCACTGTCCCTGGGGGCCGGCTCACACGTCCTCAGTTTCGTGACGCAGCAATCCGTGCGCGGGCTGCAGGTCGAAGCGCCGGTCAGCACCATCTGGCTGTGGCGGGAGTTCGCAGGGGCCGCAAACAACTCCGTGTACTACGACCGCGGCATCCTCACCTGGCAGGTGCGCGGTGCGGGAGTCGAGCTCGCGAGTGCGCTGATGAACCCGCTCATGATTCTCGCCGTTTTCGCCATAACCGTGCTGGCCATCCTCGCCGTGCGCAATCGGGTCTCTGTCGCCGATCTGCTGCCTGCCCTCTCTCTCGCGTATATCGTGGCCCTTATCGCGTTTAACAAGGTCGGATCACCGCAGTACATCACCTGGCTCGCCGTGCCGGTGATTCTCGGCCTTGCAACCAATGCGGTCGGGAGGGGCCGTTCGTTTCGTACCCCAGCGATCCTGGTTCTGGTGCTCGCTGCCCTCACCCAGCTCATCTATCCGTATTTCTACGGCTACCTGCTGGGGCTCAACCCGGCCATGCTCAGCGTTCTGTCCGCCCGCAACCTGCTCTACTTCGTGCTGCTGGGCTGGGCGGTTGTCACCATCTGGCGGGCATCCCGCTGTCTGGCCGTTCGGTACCGATCGTGACAGGCTAATTGCGGGCGAATCGATCGTCCACAAGGTGTAGCCACCGATTTGAGGAGATCCCAATGCTCGTCGCTTTTTCCGTTGCCCCCAGCGGTGCGCCCGACGCGGATGATTCGGTGCACAACGCCGTCGCAGCGGCCGTGCGAATTGTGCGCGAGTCTGGACTGCCCAACCACACCGACTCGATGTTCACCACTATCGAGGGCGACTGGGACGAAGTCTTCGACGTGGTGAGGCGCGCAACTGAAGCGGTGGGCGCATTCGGCACACGAGTATCGCTTGTGCTGAAGGCAGATATTCGTCCTGGCCATACGGGGGAGCTCACGGGCAAGGTGGAGCGTCTCGAGCAGGCGATCGTCGCGCACGCAGTGAGCTGAGTCATCCGGCAGTGACCGGGGGTGCATGCTGAATGCCCCTACAGTGGAAGTCGGGATCGTCGTCGACGTACCCACCGATGCTCGACGGTGAGTGTGTCCCCCGTGAATCGAACGGTGTCGTCATCCAAGTGAAAACCCTCACCCCAGCCAGAACTCGCCTGGCCCTCCTCGCCCTTGCTCTCGGCGGATTCGGAATCGGATCCACCGAATTCGTCGTGCTCGGCCTGCTGCCGAATATTGCTCATGACCTGCTTCCGCAGCTCTATGCTCGTTCACCGGAGATCGCGAATGCCCAGGCCGGATGGCTCGCCTCGGCCTACGCCCTCGGCGTGGTGGTCGGCGCACCCACTATTGCCGCGTTCGCGGCGCGATTTCCGCGGAAGAAGCTACTGCTCGTGCTGGCAGCTGCCTTCACCATCGGCACGATGCTGTCGGCGGTACTGCCAACTTTCGGACTCGTGCTCGCGGCGCGTTTCCTTGCCGGACTCCCGCACGGCGCCTACTTTGGCATCGCGTCTCTCGTGGCCGCATCCCTGATGGGGCCTGGCAAACGCGGCGCGGGCGTCGCCTACGTGCTCTCAGGTCTCACGATCGCAAATGTCATTGGTGTGCCGGCCATCACTTTTCTTGGGCAGCAGGCCGGTTGGCGTGTGGCCTACCTCGCGGTCGCGGTCATCTTCGGGCTCACCTTTGTCGCGCTTGCCGTATTGGTGCCGACGCAACCGGGAGATGCATCAGCCACGATGAAGCGGGAGCTGACGGCGTTCGGGCGTTCACAGGTCTGGCTTACCCTGCTCACCGGTGCGATCGGCTTCGGCGGTTTCTTTTGCGTCTACACCTTCATTTCGCCGATCTCGACCGATGTCGCAGGTCTTCCTGCATCCCTGGTACCGATTGTGCTCGTGGTCGTTGGACTCGGCATGACCACCGGAAACCTCATCGGCGGGCGGGCCGCAGACGCTAACGTCGTGCGGTCGATTTTCTTCTTCTTCGCACTCTTCATCGTGTCGCTTACCGGACTCGCGCTCACCGTGCAGTCCCTACCAGGACTGGTCACATTCGTCTTCCTCGTCGGCGTGGCTGCCGCCGGCATCTCCCCCGCGATCCAGACCAGGCTGATGGATGTCGCCGGCGATAGCCAGACGCTCGCCGCGGCAGCCAACCACTCGGCCCTCAACATCGGTAACAGTCTCGGCGCCTTTCTCGGTGGGCTCACCGTCGCCGCCGGGTTCGGCTACGTCTCGCCGGTGTGGGTCGGTCTCATGCTGTGCGTGCCAGGGGTGGCCCTCGTGACCTGGAGCGTGCTGCTGCAGCGCAGCAGGGGCGGGTCTCTCGCGAGTCGGCGGGAGTCGCCCGTTGTGCCGCTCGGGGCCGAATAGGGTGGTCGGTCCCTAGAAACTGTTTCGCTCGTCGGTCGAGAGCAGGATGCCGTCCTGGATCGCACGCTTGCGAAGCGCCACCTTCGTGCCAACGTCGATGCCGGCGACGCGGTACTTCTCTCGGATGCGCTTGAGATAGCTCTTTGCCGTCTCCTCTGAGATGCCGAGCTGGGATGCGACAGCCTTCACCGGTTCCCCGCCGCCGTAGAGGGCCATCACCCGCCGCTCCTGAGCGCTCAGCTTGGGAGCACCACCGATGTCGCTGGCGTTGAGGGCGAGGTCTAGTTCGGCGGAGACGAATGAGTTGCCCGTAGCCGCAGCCCGGATTGCCTCCGCGATCATGTCGGCGTCCTCGCTCTTCACGAGATAGCCGAGGGCACCGGCCGCAAGAGCCTCCCGCACCACGTTCGGTTCGGAGTACGTGCTCATGAGCACGGTCTTCACACCAGTGGTCTTGAGCGTCGAGATCTTGAGCGAGACCGGAATGTTGTCTTTGAGGTCGAGATCGAGCAGTACTACGTCCACCGGAAACTCGGGATGGGTCAACAGCTCCGGCCATGTGCACACGGCAGCAACCATGTTGATGTCCGATGCGGCATTGCGGATCCATTCGGTGAGGGCACCGAGCAACATCTTGTGGTCGTCGACCAGCGCGAGGCGGATTCGGTTGTCAGTGTCTGTTGAGGCGGTGTCTGGCACGAAGGCTTCCCGTTCTGTGTTGGCGTCTGATTCGATGCTATTGATTGGCAGGGTTCGTGACGATGCACTCTATCTCGACACGCAGGCTCGAGTCTTGGGTGGAGTCGAGGAATCGACCTACTTTGCCGATCGCCTCCCAGGTGGCGGGATCCACCCGGCTCCGTGGCACCGCGGTGGTCGTGATGATGAGCGGAACCGTGATGTTATTCGAGCCGGCCTCCGACACTGCTGTAACCGGACCGATCGTGAGTTGGGCGGTCGGGGAGGACTTGCTCTGGTCGCTCACGAGTAACCAGACCGCGGCGAGCAGCCCGTCGCGTTGCTGCGGATCCAGCAGGCCAGCGAGACTTCCACGATCGGCAAGGGTCACTGACCTACCCAACTGCTCGGATTCCGTGATCGCGTGGTACAGCCAGGTTTCGCGACGGCCCTCGATGAGGTGCAGGCGCAGTTCGGTTGCGAGGGATGCTGCTGTCGAGGCCGTCTCGGGGGACAGGGGGAGGGTCAGGCGTCCCGTTGCGACGGATTCGAGTAGTTCCTCGGCGGCGAGGTCGAGCCGTGCGAGCTCCTCGGACGCGAGCATACCGACGGCAAAACGTGGCGCAGATACCGTGCTCTGAACCAGCACCCGATCGAGCTCCAGTTGCACGATCCGGCGGAACTGTCGCAGAACGTAACTTCCGAACACCACCGGCATCACTGCCGTCGCGATGAGCAGCAGCTGGGCAGGGATGTTCTCGGCGGTGAGTCGCATCGACAACAGTATGGCCACAAGCAATGTCGTGCCGAGGGTAAACGCGACGGCAAGCAGTTCACGACTTCGACGGAGAGTGAGGGCGGCGAGGAGCCCGAAGCCGACGGATGCGGCCGAAGTGACGTAACGTCCGACATCGTGGAGCGGCCACACGGCGATGAGGTCGAATGCCACGGTGCCGCTGAGGCCAAGCAGGAAGACACCGAACAACCAATTGGGCATCTGCTCGCCACGTGTGGCGATCGTGGTGGCAACGCCGGTGAGCGCGAGTGCGTACACCACCCAGGCGAGAGCGGCCGGCAGGAGGTTCGGGTATTCGCCGGCGTGGCTCACAAACATGACGATGCCGTAGACCGCCTGCACCGCGGCGAGGAGACCCGCTCCGAGACCAAGCCAGCCGGTGCCGAGGCTCGCCCCGCGGGCGCTGGCCTGGCGCATGGCGCGTCCGGCAGTCGACCCGGTCGGCACCCCAGACCGGCCGGGCTTGCCGAGGATGACACCGAGGGTATTCTCCTCGGGGCGGATGTAGCTGGTCACTTGGGCACCTCAAGGACGACGGTGGTGCCAGCTCCCGGGGAAGAGAACAGCCTGACATTGCCGCCGACTTCGCTGAGTCGGGCGACGACGGAATCCTTGAAGCCGAGTCGCGCCTCATCGATATCGGAGAGCACGAAACCGACGCCGGCATCTGTCACCATCGCCCGCACGGTGGACTCATCGTCGGTGATGGTGACGTGCGCGTCAGTTACGCCGGCGTGACGGCGCACATTTTCGAGGCACTCCGCGAGGGCGAGGAGGAAGGCGTCGAGAACATCGCTCGGCAGCAGCACCTGGCCGGTGCCATGCCAGCTGACCTCGAGTCCCATGCGTCCGAATCGTTGCTTAACGGATTCGAGTGTTGTGCCAAGTGCGGTCTCCTCGACCGGCTCAAGGGTGTAGCTGCCGGAGGACTGTGGAACAGGGGTCGCCCCCAACCTCAGCTGGCGCAGCAGCCGCGCGTCCTCACCCGCCTGCTGCTGGAGGGCGGAGGCCGCGACACCGACGCCGGAGTGGGCAAGGAGGGTAAGGGTCGCGAGCACCGTATCGTGGAGCAGCCGCGCGCCCTGGCGGCGCTGGGCTTCGGTCTCGCTGGCCTGCCGTTCCGCGCGGTGGGCACGCCCGATGCTGTGGATCCTGCGCCCGGCACGCGGGATGCTTGCAGACAGCCAGTAGCCAAAGATCGTTGCGAGCATCCAGCCGAGAAGGATCTGGGCATCCTGCATTCCGACGTTGCCCGGAATGGCGAGCTCGGCAAGCACCACTGTCACCACGAATGCGAGCACGAGTGTGACGAGGCGTACGACACTGACGGTGAGCACCACCGCAAACGATGCGAGTGCACCGGCGGCAAGCGGAACGATCGCCGTACCGAGAGAGGGACTCACCGTGTCGCCTTCCGAGAGGTACACGACGACGAGGATACATAGCCCTGACAGGATGCCGAGCCCGACCCAGCTGAGAGATCGGTTCACTCCGACCCAGTACAGACTCAACGCGAGAATTCCGAATAAGGGGAGTACCAAGAGCAGCGTCATCAAGGGCACCACCCCGGGAACTGAGAAACAGACAACCGCAACCGCGGTGGACCCTAGGCCGATAAAACGGGCGGACCGCTGCAGGATCCGATCGCGCTCCCTGGCAATGAGTTTCACAGTGCAATAGTCACACATCCACACCCGTTATAGGGGTGGCGACACCACGGGTGACGCGCGGCAACCACCGGTCTTTACCGGCCCTCACCGGCCACTAATCGGTTCTCACTGGCCCCTACTCCGGGGCAAGCCAGCCAACGCGAACACCGTGGCGTCTCAGCAGGATCTTGGTGCCAAGATCGAGCCCGACATCGCGATACTTTCGCCGCGCGCGTTTGATATAGGACTTGACCGTCTCCTCGGTGGTCCCCATATCTCCCGCGACCTCGCGGATGGACCGCCCGGAGGCGTAGAGCATGATGGCCCGGAGTTCCTGCCGGCCGAGGCCCGGCTCGAGTGTCCTCCCGTCGTTCGACAGGGCACCGGTGAGGAAGCCATTCGCGTAGCGCTGTCCGGCGGCGGCGGATAGAATCGCGCGCACCAATTCGTCCGCTGGTTCGGTTTTGGGCACGAACGCGAGTGCACCAGCACGGATGGCACTCTGCACAGAAGACGACTCTGCGTGGCGGCTCATCACGATGGTGCGCGAGCCGGCAGCACTGAGTGCGCGCACCTTGGCGCCGATCGAAATATTGTCGTCGAGGTTGAGATCCAGGGCGACCACGTCGACGGGGAACTCGGTGTTCGCCAACAGAGCGGCCCAGCTGGTGACGCCAATGGCAACATGAATGCCGTGGCGCCGCGAATGCAGATGCGCGACGAGTCCGTCCACGACGAGCCGGTGATCGTCGACGATCGCAACTCGGATAGGCGCACATTTCACTCGCTTGCGAGACACACGCACCGGCTTTCCACTGGGGGATGGCCAGATCGGCTTCTGGTACTCATTGTTTAGAGTACCCAGACTAGTGAAGCTGACTGTCACCGGTGGGCAGGGTGTTTTCCCGCAGGCACGCGGGCTGCGCTCCCGTTTATGGCCCGGGCCGTGTTCCGGGCTGCGATTGCAGCAGTCGGGCGAGCTCCGGTCCGACAAGCTGGTCCTCGATCAGAAATCCGTCGTGACCGAACTGAGAGTGGATGACCACTGCCCGCCCACCGTCGATATTGCTCGAGACCCCGCCGGCGATCGTCACCTGGTCGACCATCGGGAACAGCCGGTCACTGTCGATTCCGAGCACGACGTTCTGCGCGGTAACCCGGGCGAGGGCTGCTGCGACACCACCGCGGTCGCGTCCGATATCGTGCGAGTTCATGGCCTGCACGAGCAGAACATAGCTGTTGGCATCGAAGCGCCGGGTGAACTTGTTGCCGTGGAAGTCGAGATAGCTTTCCACCGCGAACTTGCCGTCCGCACCGAGGGGACTCACGCTCGATTGCCAACTGCGTTCGAACCGGTCGTTGAGTTCGGTGGGTGAGCGGTAGTTCAGCAGGGCCATCCGGCGGGCCAGCGCAAGCCCACGGTACGGTCCATCCCCATCCGCGCCCTCGTAGTAGTTACCGTCTGCGAAGCGCGGATCCATGTTGATTGCTTCGATCTGCACCGAGTTGAGCGCGATCTGGTCTGCGCTTGAGATGGTCGGCGCCGCGATCACAGCCACTCGATCGAGACGGCTAGGGTGGCCGATGGCCCATTCGAGAGCGTGCATCCCGCCCATGGATCCACCGATCACCGCCGCCCAGCGCGCAATTCCGAGTGCGTCGGAGAAAGCGACCTGCGCCGCAACCTGGTCGCGGATCGTCAGGTAGGGAAAACGGCGTCCCCATTCGCGCCTGTCGGGGGCGAGGGAAGCGGGCCCGGTACTGCCCTGGCAGCCCCCGAGCATGTTGGGTGCCACGACGAACCAGTGATCCGTATCGATTGATTTGCCCGGTCCGATGATGCCGGACCACCATCCGGCAGTGGGATGCCCGGGGCCAGCGGATCCGACGACGTGGCTGTCCCCGGTGAGAGCGTGGAGCACCAGTATGGCGTTCCCGCGATCCTCGGCGAGTTCGCCCCAGGTCTCGTAGGCGATTCGGGCGGAGGGGATGGTGCCACCCCGCTCAAACTGCTGGGCCCCGATCGGCACGAACAGTCGGTCGCCGGGGTGATCGCCCTCACGCCATGCACCGGTCGCGGGAGGCTTGCCACTGATCGCCCGGGTGTTCGCTTCGGTGACGAAGCTCGATGGGACTGTGTCCTCGGATGTCTGCCAGTCCATGTCCCGCTAAGTATGGCAAGTTTGGCTGAGGTCGCGCCTTTTGTTACGGATCGGCCGATGTCACGGGCGACAGAGCAGCGCGCCGCCCTGCCGCGCGCTGCTCTGCTGATCGAGACCGCTAGGCGCTTTGGGCGGCCTTCGTGACGGCGCGGGCCGCGGCGAGTCCGGCAGAGAGGTCGGCGATGATGTCGTCGATGTTCTCGAGGCCGACCGAGAGTCGCACAAGTCCAGGGGTCACCCCGGAGGTCAGCTGCTGCTCCGGGGTGAGCTGCGAATGGGTTGTCGATGCCGGGTGGATGATGAGGCTGCGCACATCTCCGATGTTGGCGAGGTGGCTGAACAACGAGACGCTGTCGACGAGGGCTGCTCCGGCATCCACTCCACCCTTCAGCTCGAACGAGAGCACTGCACCGACGCCCTTGGGGGCATAGGTGTTGGCTGCGGCGTACCACGGGCTCGAGGGGAGCCCGGAGTAGTTGACCGAGGCGACATCCTCGTGGTTGTCGAGCCATTCGGCCACGGCCTGCGCATTCTGCACATGGCGCTCGATGCGAAGGCTCAGTGTCTCGATGCCCTGAATGAGCTGCCAGGCGCTCGCCGGGGCGATTGCGGATCCGAAGTCGCGCAGCAGTTGAACCCGTGCCTTGATGATGTAGGCGATGCCGTCCCCGAGAACCGTGGTGTAGCTCGCGCCGTGATACGAGGGATCCGGCTCGGTGAGGCCGGGGAACTTCTCGACGTTCTTGGACCACTCGAACGTGCCACCGTCGACAATGACGCCACCGATAACGGTGCCGTGGCCGCCGAGGAATTTGGTGGCGGAATGCACGATGATGTCGGCTCCGTGCTCGAACGGGCGGATCAGGTACGGCGTCGCGATCGTGTTGTCGACGATGAGCGGAACGCTGTTCTCATGTGCCACATCGGCGACCTTGCGGATGTCGAGGATGTTGATCTGCGGGTTGCCGATGGTCTCCGCGAAGAAGAGCTTGGTGTTGGGGCGAACTGCCGCGGCCCACTCGGCAGCGTCATCCTGGTCCTCAACAAAGGTGGTGTCGATGCCGAGCTTCTTCAGCGTGTACTTGAAGAGGTTGTAGGTGCCTCCATAGATCGAGGAGGAAGAGACGATGTGGTCGCCGGCCTCGGCGATGTTGAGAACCGCGATGGTCGCGGCGGCCTGGCCGGAGGCGAGCAGGAGAGCTGCAGTACCACCCTCGAGGGCCGCGACGCGCTCCTCGACCACATTCTGGGTGGGGTTCTGGATGCGGGTGTAGATGTTTCCGAATTCGGCCAGAGCGAAGAGATTCTTGGCGTGCTGGGCACTGTTGAAGACGTAGGAGGTGGTCTGATAGATCGGGGTTGCGCGAGCGTTGGTCACGGGGTCGGGTGCCGCACCCGAGTGGATCTGCTTGGTTTCGAACTTCCAGCCTGCCGCGGTGTCGCTCATGATTGTCTCCTCGAGTCGTGCGGGCAGGGGGGTCGCTCGCTGCACAGAGTTTATGGAGCCCCGCGTGGTGGCAGCAATGGCCTGCGACATCCGGCGTAATGATTCAATTGTTACACGCGACTAGTCATGTAAGACTAATTGGATGTCATCCATTCGGCTTTTCATCCTCGGCTCCCTCGCCGAGCGCGGCCCGATGCACGGGCACGGGCTGTTGCTTCTCGCTGAGGAGGAACACATTGACGAGTGGACCGACTTTGCGCCGAGCGCCGTGTACGGGGCGATGAAGCGACTGGCAGCCGAGGGCCTGCTGGTAACCGATCGGGTCGAAAAGCATGGCAACTACCCGAAGCGGCACCTGTATCGGATCAGCGAAAGCGGGGAGCTCGCGCTGAGTCTGCTCCGCACCCAGGGCTTGACCGAACTCGCGATCAAACCCGATCCGCTCGATCTGGCCCTGGCCAGACTCGATCCCGGCGCACTCGATAACCTCTCGATGATCATCGAAGAGCGGCTTGCGCAATTGCGCGATGGTGCGGCTTCGAAGCAGGCACACCTCGAGGAGATCACGCGTTATCTCACCGTGGCTGAGACCTGGGCGATGCGACACCAGCTCTCGCGCTGGCGGAGCGAAGCCGACTGGCATGAAGAACTCCTCGCGGCGCTGCCCGAGATTATTGCGGATGAAAAATCCCGCGCCGAAAAATCCCGAAGGGAAAACAGATAGTGTCAACCACCGCTACCGCACCGAATGCTCTCGGAGTGTCTCCGAAGCGTGCGTGGCAGGCCCTCAGCGTGCTGCTCATCGGCATGTTCATGTCCTTGCTCGACGCCACCATCGTCAACGTCGCACTTCCCACTATTCGTACGAGTCTCAGCGCCGACGAGGCAACGCTGTCCTGGATCATCTCCGGATATGCCCTTGCCTTCGGTCTTGTGCTCATCCCGGCTGGTCGACTCGGAGATCGGTTCGGCCACAAGTGGATCTTCGTGACGGGCCTCGCCCTCTTCACCGTGGCGAGCCTCGCCTGCGGCCTCGCCCAGGACAGCACCCAGCTCGTCGTCGCGCGAGTGATCCAGGGACTTGCTGGCGGGATTTACCTCCCCGCAGTGACCGCGTTCATCCAGTTGCTGTTTGTAGGCAGGACCCGCGGCACCGCGTTCGCCGTCATGGGTGCCGTCATCGGTGTGTCGTCTGCTCTCGGCCCGATCGTCGGCGGTCTGCTCATCGAGGCGTTCGGAGAAAAAGAGGGCTGGCGGTACGTGTTCGATGTCAATGTGCCGATTGGCATCATTGCGCTTGTCGCGGCGGTAGTTCTGCTCCCGAAGGGAGCCGTGAGCACCAAGGCCTCCGGTGGTGTCGACTGGATCGGTCTTGTATTGCTTGCCAGCGGTCTCGTCGCGATCCTCGTTCCGCTCATCGAGGGTCAGACTCTCGGCTGGCCGCTCTGGACCTACCTGTTGATCGCTGGGGGAGTGGTACTCATCGTGCTGTTCGCTCTGTGGGAGATCTCCTACACGAAGCGGGGCAAAAGCCCGCTGGTACCACCGCACCTTTATTCGCACGCGGCATTCACCGGCGGAACGATCCTGGCGCTCGTCTACTTCGCGGCCTTCACCAGCATCTTCTTTTCCATCTCCATCCTCTGGCAGTCGGGCCTCGGGCACACCGCCCTTGAGTCGGGTTTCGTCTCGATCCCGTTCGCCATCGGAAGCATCATCGGGGCGTCGCAGAGCAGCAGGCTCGCGCCGATCCTGGGGCGAAGAACGCTCGTCATCGGCGTCGGGATGCTCACCGTCGGGCTCGTCGCGGTCTGGTTGGTGCTGCTGCTGGTGCCCGCCGCCGACCTCACGAGCTGGCTTCTGCTCGGCCCACTGCTCATCGCGGGTATCGGAAGTGGGCTGTTCATCGCCCCCAACGCCCAATTCATCGTTGCAACGGTAGATCCACAGGAAGCCGGGGCGGCGAGCGGTGTGGTCGGGACGATGCAGCGCCTCGGCAGCGCGGTGGGCATCGCGGTGATCGGAAGCGTGTTCTTCGGTTCCCTGTCGATTGCGAAGCCGACAGCGGCCCAGATAGCCGATGCCGCCAAGACCTACGGTGCGGAGGGCTCACAGGCTGTGAAAGCGGCCATCACCGAAATTGCGCAGCAGAACGTCGCGGTCGGCTTCACCCACAGCGCCGCCATGGCAATAGCCGTGAGTGCCGCCTTCGCGCTCGTCGCATTCTTCCTGGTATTCACCCTGCCCAAGCGCGTCAGCCCGGGCTGGGAGGACAAGCCGAACGCTGCTGCCGGGAAGCAGCCATCCGCTTCCCCAGAGGGCAAGCCGGCCGCACACTGACGGGAGCACTGCGGATGGACTGCGCCGGCTGTGGGCAACCATCACCGTGTTGTGCGACCACCTCCCTGAAGAATCACGGTGGTGGTCGCCAATCACGGTGATGGTGTGGTCTGACCCGGGGTGCTGCACAGGGTGGCCGCGTTACGGTTGCTGAACGACACACCAGGGAGAGAAATGACGGCACGACGGGTTGTAGTAACCGGAGCGAGTTCGGGCATCGGAGCGGCCACCGTTCGACTGTTCCGCTCCCGTGGCTGGGATGTGGTCGGCGTCGCCCGCCGCACCGATCGTCTCGAAGCGCTCGCCGCCGAGACCGGGGCCGATATCTTCACCGCGGATGTCACCGACCAGGCCCAGGTGGATGCACTTCGTGACTACCTCGCCGATCTTGGACCGATCCACGCCCTAGTCAACAATGCGGGTGGGGCGTTCGGTATGGCCTCAGTGGAAGAGAGCCTGGCCGAGGACTGGACCCGCATGTTCGACGTGAACGTTGTGGCGGTGAAACGGGTCACGAGTGCGCTCCTGCCCCTGTTACGAGCTGCCGCAGCGATGCCGGATGCTGCGGGTGTCGCCCATGCGGACATCCTCACTGTCACCTCCATCGCCGGCCACATCTCCTACGAGGGCGGCGGAGGCTACAACGCCGCTAAATTTGCCGCTCACGCCCTGGTGGGCGTGCTGCGGTTGGAACTCGCTGGCGAACCGATCCGGGTTCTCGAAGTCGCGCCGGGAATGGTGCAGACCGACGAGTTCTCTCTCGTTCGCTTCGGGGGAGACCAGGCTCGCGCCGACGCCGTCTACGACAATGTGGCGAATCCATTGCATGCCGAAGACATCGCCGAGGCAATCGTGCACTCGATCGAACTGCCGGGATTCGTGAATCTGGATCTGGTGACGATCAAGCCGGTGGCGCAGGCTGCACCGCACAAGGTGATCCGGGGAGCACTCGTGCCCAAGCAGTAGTGCCACCCGGGCAGCCGCTAGCGTGGGCACATGACAATTGGTGAGGATGACACCCACGATCGCGAGATCCTGGACTGGACACAGTTCGGTGCGGCGAGTCGCGAGCTTGCGACCCAGGTTCGGGCAAGCGGCTTCGTGCCTGACATGGTGGTTGCAATCGCCCGCGGCGGTCTTCTCCTGGCTGGATCGGTCGCCTACGCGCTCGACGTGAAGAGCTGTGGAGCCATCAATGTGGAGTTCTACACCGGGGTCGACCTTCGCCTCGACGAACCGATCCTGCTCTCCCCGATGCTCGACACTCCCGCTGTTTCCGGGCATCGCGTGCTGGTGGTCGACGATGTCTCGGACTCTGGCCGCACCCTCGCGATGGTGCTCGCCCTGCTGGCCACAGCGGGAGCGGATGTGCGGAGCCTCTGTCTCTACTCCAAGCCGCAGACCGTGCTCGAGCCCGATTACGTGTGGCGGCGCACCGCGAAGTGGATCGCCTTCCCCTGGTCATCGTTGCCGCCGGTCAGCGCGTGACCGACCCCGCGTTCCCTCAGGGCGGTTCGCCGGACGCTCATGCCCTGACCGGTGCTATCGACCAGGGATGGGCTGGTGCACTTCGTCCGGTCGCTGCGGTGATCGCACAGCTCGGGGAGTTTCTCGATGGCGAAGTCACCGCCGGCCGCGGTTACCTCCCCTCCGAGGAGAACGTGTTTCGGGCCTTCGAGTCCCCTTTCGCGGAGGTGCGGGTGCTCATCGTCGGGCAGGATCCGTATCCGGGCCTCGGGCATCCGATCGGGCTCTCCTTCGCCGTCGACGGGGCCGTTCGACCGATCCCGCGGAGCCTCTGGAATATCTACAAGGAGCTGCGCAGCGATGTGGGCGTCACGCCGCCCGAGCACGGCGACCTGAGCGCCTGGACGCAGCGGGGGGTCATGCTGCTCAACCGCGTGCTGACTGTGCAGCCCGGGAGGTCGGGTTCCCACCGCCGGAGGGGCTGGGAAGCCGTGACGGCCACGGCCATCCACGCGCTTGCCGATCGCGGCGGACCGCTCGTCGCCATCCTGTGGGGCAAGGATGCCATCGCGCTCGAGCCGATGCTCGGCTCCGTGCCCGTGATCAAATCCGTGCATCCGAGTCCCCTGTCGGCCGGGGGTGGATTCTTCGGATCGCACCCGTTCAGCCGGGCGAACGCATCCCTGGTGGAGCAGGGTGCTGAACCGATCGACTGGACGATCCCGGCGTAAACTTGGCCCATGCTCGAGGAGGAATACCAGGCCACCAATCGCCCAGTGGGAGCGCAGCGCAATCTGCCGCCGCTTGAGGTGCCGTTCGAGTATTCGATCCGGGATGCCCGGCTCGAAGACATGCCGGATATCCGGGAGATCTACAACCACTATGTGGCGAATTCGACGGTGACTTTCGACGAGGTCGCGCAGTCACTTCGAGAGACCCGCGCGAAGTTCCAGCACCTGAAGAAGCTGGGCATGCCCTACCTCGTGGCCGAGAGCGCAGGCCAGCAGATCCTCGGTTATGCCTATGTGTACCCGTGGAAGGAGAAGGCCGCCTACCGGTTCACGGTCGAGAACTCGATCTACCTTCGTGCCGCGTCCACCGGAAAAGGCCTCGGCACAGTGTTGATGGGTGAGCTGATCCTGCGGTCGAAGCAGGCCGGGCTCAAGGAGATCATCGCGGTCATCGCCGACCGGGGAGCCGACGCATCCATCAAAATGCACCGGGACTTCGGGTTCAAAGAGATCGGCCGCATGGGCAAGGTTGGTTTCAAGTTCGATCGCTGGCTCGGCACGGTGCTGATGCAGAAATCGCTCAAATAGCTCACGCTGAATTGGACCTGTGCACTGACCGGAGGATGTCCCGCAGCGCCGCTGTCACTTCGCCAACGCTCGCGGGTTCGCCGCGCCAGAGCATCCGCAGGATCAGGCCGTCAATGGCGAGGGCGGCGACGCGGGCGTAACGCCCGCTCGGCACGATCGGTGCGATCGCTCCCTCGAGCGAGCGATACCAGAGATCCGCTGCCTCACGCAGGCTGTCGCGACGCATCGCGAGAAAGAGCAGTTCGTACTGCGCGATGGCGGATGCCCGGGAGCCATATACCCAGCCGTGCAGCACGATCGCGGTATCGGTGAGTGATCGGCAATCGAGGTGCGCAAACAGGGCGACCTGCTGCTCGGTCACGCGCAGCAGGGCGCTCACTAGCAGGTCGTCGATGCTTGCGAAGTAATAGGTCGCTGCGGCAAGCGGAACGCGGGCTTCGGCGGCCACGGCGCGGTGGGTGACCGCGCCAAGTCCACCCGATTCGAGAACGCGGATCACCGCATCCTGCAGTTCGGTGCGTCGGGCCTCGCCCTTTGCCGTCGTGGCAACCACGTCAGTGCTTTCCGCCGAGTTCGAGCATTGCGACGCCGCCGATCACCAGGACCATTCCGCCGATTTGCACGAGGGTGAGCGGTTCCTTAAAGAAGATCCAGCTGATCACGACGACCAACACGACACCGACACCAGCCCAGATCGCGTAGGCGATGCCGAGCGGAACTCCCTGGGTGAGTGATTGCGAGAGCATGGCGAACGCGGCGATGTAGCCAAGGGTGACGATCGCGTACGCCAAAATCCTGTTCGCCCCGTCGCCGGTGGCGAACTTGAGTGCGGTCGTCGCAATCACTTCGGCCACGATGGCCCCCGCCAGGAAAAGATAGCCCATGGTGTTCTCCTCAGATCGGTACAAATGTACTAGAAAGTGCCGGTGTTGCCAGACGGGCGCAGGCTCGTGACGGGTGCGGGAGCCTGCCCGCGCTACAGTCGAGGGATGCCCGAAGCGCCTCGCAGCCGCCCCGCGAACTACGTTGTGCTCCACACTCTGCACGGCCATGTACGCTCCCGCCCCGCCCCCGTGTTCGCCGCCCTCGATGCGAGGTTCCGGCCAAGCGATTCCTCGGGCAGCCTCTACCTCGCCGATCCTGGAGCGTTTTTCATCGTGGCCCAAGGGGGCTGGTGGTATCGCGCGGAATATCGGGTCGTCCCGGATGAATGCGGCTCGCACGTTGAGCAGGTGATACTGAATGTCGCCCAGACCGCTCGAACCCTCGGGCGGTTCACCGCCCGCCGAGTCGTCGAGCGTGCACCCGGCGCGTTCCAGACGCTACTGCGGCAGCTGCGGCTCGAACTCGAATAGCCGTCGCGTCGCGCAAGCGTGCCGTGTGGTGCGCTGTGCGCCGCGCGTGTTCTGTGCGCCGCGTGTTCTGTGCGCTGCGCGTGTTCCCTTGGCAGGCGACAACCTAGGCTCGAATGATGTTCGAACTTCATCACCTCAGCGCCCAGGAGCAGTGGGACTGGTTGCAGCGCGGCGAGATCACCCCCGTCGAGCTCACCCGGCACTACCTCGACCGCATTGAACGTCTCGATGGAGAGCTCGGTGCGTTCGTGACGGTGACCGCGGAGGAGGCGATCGCGCGAGCCGGATCCCTGCCCCCACGCATCCCGAAGAGTGCGCCGCTGTGGGGCCTGCCACTGGGAGATAAGGATCTCGTGAATCGTGCCGGCGTGCCCACCGGGTACGGTTCGAGACTCATGGCAGGGTTCGTACCCGAGCGGTCAGATGCTCTCGTCGAGGCACTGGATGCCGCAGGCGCGGTGAGCCTCGGTAAGACCAGCGCCCCGGAGTTCGGGCTGCCCTCCTACACCGAAAGCCTCGTCGGCCCTCCCGCGCGCACACCCTGGAACACCTCACTTGGGGCGGGCGGATCCAGCGGTGGAGCGGCGGTAGCCGTCGCGGCCGGGCTGCTGCCGTTCGCTCCGGGCTCTGACGGCGGTGGCTCCGTTCGTATTCCTGCCGCGGCATGCGGCCTGGTCGGCCTCAAACCCTCGCGGGGATTGGTGCCAAGCGGTACCGGACTCGGCTCCCTCGGTGGCCTCGTCGTGCCAGGCCCGCTTGCTCGCACGGTAGCGGATGCCGCGATGCTTCTGGACGCCCTGATCGAAGGCGGCGAGTACCCATTCACCGTGCGTGCACCGCGCTGGGAGGGTGGAGCCCTGCTCAACGCGGCCGTGCGCGGAGAGGGTCGGTTTCAGCTCGGGGTGATGACGACCTCACCGTGGGATGACGCCTACGACATCGGGATTGCGCCCGAAGCATCCGCTGCCCTCGCCCTGGCCCTGTCAGAACTCGACGCGGTCGGGCACGGAATAGAGGAAATCGCCCTCGAGCCGGATGACTCCTATGCTTCGAACTTCCGCACGATCTGGCAGGCGGGCGCTGCGGGCATCCCCGCGGAGGGTGAGCAGCTCGACCTGCTCGAGCCGCTCACCAAGTGGCTCGTGCTGCGCGGGCGGCAGGTGACCGCGCGCGAACTGGCGAGTTCGCTCGGTGCGCTCGCGGAGTTCGAGCGCTCGGTCGTCCGCCAATTCCGCCGGTTCGATGCCGTGGTCACACCGGCCCTCGCGATGACACCCCGGCCGATCGGCTGGTACGACGCGGTGGATGCCGAGCGTAACTTCGCGCAGCAGGTCCAGTACACGCCGTTCACCTCATTTGCGAATGTGAGCGGGCTACCGGCGATCACCCTTCCGGTCGCCGAAACTGCCGATGGACTACCGATGGGGGTGCAGCTGGTGGGACGCCCGGGAGGCGAGCATGTGCTGCTCGCTATCGGCGCGCAGCTCGAGCGCCGTCTCCAGTGGCAGCGGCGGCATCCACCGCAGTGGTGACGTCGCTCGTGACGTGGCTCGCGGCGTGGCTGGTGACGTGGCTGCGCCGTCCCTCACGACAGCCCGACGAGCTCGGCGCTCTGCTCCCAGAGCTTCCGGCACAGTGCCTCGTTTGAGGCGTCTTTGCGCTCCCGGCCATCCGGTGAGAGCCCATCGAAATAGGTGCCACTCGGTGACGTGATGTCATGCTCGGAGGCCAGATGGATGAGCGGAGCGGCACCCTGCTCGGGGCTGATTCCCAGCGATCCGCGGCTGACGAACTGCCCGAGCCGGAGCAGGCCCGAGTCTGCACCGAAACCGGTCGCCACGAAGCCCGGGTGAAAAGAAAACGCGTCGACTCCGGTGCCGGCCGTGCGCCAGGCGAGTTCGCGGATGAACATGATCGTCTGGAGCTTGCTCGTGCCATAGGGCAGCCATCCACCGGCATAGGCCCGACGACGCCAGTGGAGGTCACCGAGGTCGAGCCGCGAGAACAGGTTGGCACCGCTGGCGGTGGAAATCACCCTGCCGGCACTCCGGCTGATGCGGTCGAGCAGCAGGTTTGTCAGAAGGAATGGCGCGAGGTGGTTGTGCTGGAATGTGCGCTCGTAGCCATCCGCCGTTTTCCCCCGGGCAGTGACAAGGCCGCCGGCGTTGTTCGCGAGCACGTCGATGCGCGGGTAGCTTGCCAGCAGTTCCTCTGCGAGGGTGCGCACTTCAGCGAGACTGTCAAAGTCTGCGATGAACGGGAATCCACCCACCAGGTCGGCGACGGCGCGGGTACGCTCGGGGTTGCGTCCCACGACGGCGACTGTCGCACCCCTGGTGGACAGTGCAATCGCCGCGGCGCGACCGAGTCCCGAACTCGCCCCTGTGATGACGATGACCCTGCCGCTCAGTTCTGCGCTGGCTCCGCTCATCGGTAGCCCCCTTTTCTCGTTCTGCCTGTACTTCGAACCCGGTGAGTTGGGCGACGGGTCCCGCGGCGATATCCAACGGGCATGATTCGTTTCTACACTGTCCAGACCGGTCACCCGAACCACCCCGCCGGCCCGATCCATCGACTGATTCCCCCGGGCAACTTCATCCACCAGCCCTCGCCCACGCCGGTCGCCCCACGCCGGTCGCTCCACGCCGGTAAAATGGCGGCATGACCGACAGGTTGCACCGAGTCGCGCTCGTGTCGATGCACACGTCCCCCGCGGCAGATGCGGGCAGCGGGGACGCCGGAGGCATGAACGTGTCCCTGCTGGCGACCGCGACCCAGTTGGCAGTGCGCGGGGTCGAAGTCGATCTCATCACTCGGGCGATCGGCCAGACGCGCGTCACGCAGCTTGCTGACGGTGTGCAGCTGCACGAACTTTCGGCTGGTCCGCACGGACCGATTGCCAAGGACCGCCTCAGCGATGTCGCCGACGAGTTCGGTGAGGCTGTAGCGCAGCTCACCGGGCGCCAGAAGGCACGTTACGACCTCATCCACGCGCATTACTGGTTGAGCGGGCTTGCGACCCTTCCCGTGGCCCTCGAACTCGGACTTCCCTTCGTGCAAAGTTTTCATACCCTCGCGGCGATGAAAAACGCCTCGCTCGCGCCCGGGCAGGCGCCAGAGCCGGAGAGACGGCTGCTCACCGAGATGTACCTTGCGAACCAGGCCAGTGCCGTCGTTGCAGGGTCGTCAGCGGAGGCGTCCGCGATTATCGACGCGGTGCGCGCCCCGGCCGATCGGGTCTGGGTCATTCCTCCCGGAGTGGATGTCGACCTCTTCACGCCGATGCGAGCGGATGCTGCGGACTCGCGCCTGCGCAGCGAACTCGCCATCGCCCCGGGCCGCCCGATCCTCGCCGTCGTCGGACGAGTGCAGCCACTCAAGGACCAGGAGCTCGCGATTCGCGTGCTCGCCGAACTTCACACGCTGAGTGGTTCTGCGCCGGTACTTGTGGTGGCGGGGGAGGCGACACCGGGTGAAGACGGCTATGCGTCATCCCTCCGGTCGATCGCCGCCGAGCTCGGCGTGCTTGCGGAGGTGCGATTCGTCGGCACGCTGTCGCGGGAGAGGCTTGCTGATCTGCTCGCTGTCGCCACGCTCACTCTCGTGCCTTCTCACTCGGAGACCTTCGGGCTGGTCGCGTTGGAGTCCGCGGCGAGTGGCACACCGGTGATCGCGTTTCGCGCGGGCGGGCTGGTCGAGTCGGTCTCGGCCGGGGTGTCCGGATTGCTGGTCGATTCTCGCGACCCACGCGCCTGGGCGCAGGCCACCGGCTCCCTGCTCGATGACGGAGCACGTCTCGAACGGCTCTCCGGCTTGGCCAGAGACTACGCTGAGGGATTCACCTGGGCCGCCACGGCGACCGCGCTCACCGGGGTCTACGCGAGTCTGGTGTGATTCCCGTCTGTTCCCCTGTTTGATTTTCTTCTGATTCAGGGACGGCCGTAGGTTTCAAGTAGCCGCAGCCAGATCTCGCTCATCGTGGGGTAGGCGGGCACCGCATGCCAGAGACGATCAATCGGCACCTCGCCGACGATAGCAATCGTGGCTGCATGCAGCAGCTCCGAGACATCCTGCCCCACAAAGGTGGCACCGATGATGACTGCGCGTTTCTCGTCCACGATCATGCGCGCCTGGCCCTGGTAGCCGTCGGCTTGGAGGGCTGCCCCGGCTACCCCGCCGAGGTTGTAGTCGACGACGCGCACGTCGTAGCCGGCTTTTTCTGCCGCCCTCGCAGTGAGACCCACCGACGCGACCTCGGGATCGCTGAACGTGACCTGCGGCACCATTTCATGGTCGGCGGTCGCAGAATGTTTTCCGAAGCGATTGTCGTGCACACCCGTTCCGAGGGCACGTGCCGCGATCACGTCGCCGGCGGCCCGTGCCTGGTACTTACCCTGGTGGGTGAGCAGTGCCCGATGATTGACGTCGCCGCAGGCGTAGAGCCAATCGAAGCCTGACACACGCATGGTGTCGTCGACATCGAGCCAGTCACCGGGGGTCAGGCCGACGTTCTCCAACCCCAGGTCGTGTGTGTTCGGCACCCGCCCGATCGAGACGAGAACCTCATCCGCCACGACAGTTGTGCCGTTGTCGAGCGTGAGGGTCACGCCGGTGTCATCCCGGTGGGCTGAGAGGGTCTCGACCCCGCGCAGCACCGTCGCGCCGAACTTCTCGAGCGCTGCCGTCACGAGCTCGCCCGCGAAGGGCTCTTGATTGCTGAGGAGGTCGGCACGGGAGATGATCGTCACCGTGGTGCCGAAGCTCTGGTAGGCGGTCGCCATCTCGACACCGACAACGCCGCCACCGATGATCGCGAGTCGTTTCGGAGCCACCTTTGCGCTCGTGGCCTCGCGGCTGGTCCAGGGGGTGACCTCCGAAAGTCCCGGGATATCGGGGAGCATGGCAGCGGATCCGGTACACACGGCGACCGCGTGCCGTGCGCTGTAGACGGTGCCATCGACTGTGACTTCCCTTTCGCCGGTGAGCCGCGCGTGGCCGCGCACGAAGGCGATTCCCGCTGACTCGACCCATTTGACCTGGCCGGCATCATCCCAGTTGCTCGTGAAGCTGTTGCGGCGGGCGAAGGTGGCTGCAACATCCAACTCACCGGTCACGGCTTCGCGGGTGCCACCGACAGCCTGGGCTGCACGAAGCGCTATCCCGCTTCGCAGCAGTGCTTTCGATGGCATGCAGGCCCAGTAGGAGCATTCTCCGCCAACGAGCTCGCTTTCGATCAGCAGTGCGGTCAGCCCGCCCTGCACCGCGCGATCGGCAATGTTCTCGCCAACGGCTCCGGCACCGATCACGATGAGGTCATACGTGGTGTCGATCATGTGTTCTCCTAGCGATTGATGTTTGGGTCTTCTTCAGGGTGCGCACCTGAGCCACGCGACCGCTTGGCGAGGTGAGACAAATTCAGCGGCCGACGAATTCAGCGCTCGTGCGCGTGACGAACGCCGTCATCCCGATGGCAGCATCCTCACTCTGCAGGAGGCGCACGAGCTCGGGTTGAAGTGCGGCCGCGGCTGCGGCATCCCCGTCGCGCAGCGCGAGTCTCGCGTTGGCAAGAGCAGCCTGCACCGCGAGCGGGGCCTGGGCGGCGATCCGCTGCGCCAGTTCGAGTCCGCGTTCGTATTGGGTGCCGTCCGCAACAACCTCCTGCACGAGGCCGATGCGGTGCGCTTCCGCCGCGTCGAACTGGTCGCCGGTGAGGATCCAGCGCATCGCATTGCCCCAGCCGACCGCACGGGGGAAGCGGATGGTGGCACCTCCGAACGGCAAGATACCGCGAGCGACCTCGATCTGCCCGAACCGCGTCGATGCCGCGGCGATCGAGATGTCGCTCGCGAGCATGAGCTCGATACCGAGGGTGAGGCAGGTGCCCTGCACCGCCATCACGACGGGCTTGGTAAGGTATTGCCCGGAGACCTGCCAGGGGTCGATGCCGCCGTCGGGAACGGTGTGCAGGCCCCCCGCACCGATTCGGGGGGCGACGTCGGCGAGATCAAGTCCTCCGGTGAAGTGATCGCCGTGGGCGAAGACGAATCCCGCCCTCAGGTCAGGATCGCGCTCGAGCTCACCGTAGGCGAGAGCGAGCTGCTGCAGCAGGGCGAAATCGGCGGCGTTGCGCTTGTCCGGCCGGTTGAAGCCGATCAGCAGAACATGACCGTCGCGTTCGACGGTGATGCGAGGGGAGGATTCGGAACTGGTGGATGTCAACGCTGGCCTTTCACAATCTGGCTGGTCCCACCATGCTATTGCGCGCATACCCGTGAACCCTCAACGCTTCGAGGGCGCTGGGGTGGTGACCGAGGCGCTCAGGTGAGTGAGGTGTCAGTGGATGCGGCGCTGGCGGGCGGGGTACTGGCGGGTGGGGTGCCGGCGGGCGGGGTGCCGGCTGGTGGGGTGTCAGGCGGGCGGGGTGTCAGGTTCGCATGGTGCGCACGCTCAGGAAGGTGCGAAGGTGACACCCGACCCTGCCCGACCCGACCCTGCCCGACCCGACCCGACCCTGCCTCCTGGCGGTTCGAGACCGCGGGAATCAGCTCGCGAGTGCCCCGATGATGCGCAGGATGGTTCCCTGATCGTCTGCAGCGGCATCCGCGGATACCGGTGCGAACTCTGTCACCGCCGCTCCGGCCAGCGGAAGCGCGGCTTTGGCCGCAGCGATCACCGCCAGCAGGGTAGCAAGGGAGATACCGAACGGCTCGGGGTAGCCCACCGGGCCGAATTCGGCGGGATCGAGCACGTCGAGATCCACATGCAGATACACCGACGTGGCACCGCTTGCGGCCAGAGCGGCGGTAACTGAGTCGGCATCCAGAGCCAACGGGGCAATCATCACAATGCCGGCGCTTTCGAGGTAGGCCAGCTCAGCGTCATCCAGAGCCCGCGTGCCCGCTAGGATCACCCGCCCGGGGGAGAGCGGAACCTCGGGAACCAGCGCCTCTGGACCATCGCCGAGGAGTGTGCGCAGAACCATGCCGTTGAAGGCGTGTGAGGGTGACTCCGCTGGCGCATTGAGGTCTGCGTGGGCGTCGATCCACACCACTGCCATCGAATTGTTGTGGGCAGCCGCATGCTGGATGGAGGCGAGCTCTACCCCGCAGTCACCGCCGATGGTGATCGCCAATCCGGAGACGGTCGCGAGCGCCGCCAGCTGAGCGTCGCGAACCTGCCGCAGCGAGCTCAGCCGCAGAACCGCTGTGCCCTCATCTGTGCCGGCTTCTGACGGAACCTCGACCACGACAGTCGCGGAGAGTGGAAGATCTTCGCGGATGGCGGCGGCACCCTCAGCGAGCCTCATCGCCCGGGATGAACCCGAGCCCTGCCACTGGGGAACAACAAGAAAGGAGGCGGTCACCCTGACAAGTATGGCCGCCTCCCTGAGAGATCAGTGAACTAGACCGTGCGGGGGGCCTTGGCGAGGTTGGCCACGAGTTCGCTCATGTTCTGACGGATGACATAGGCCGGACGATCACGCTCCACTCGCCAGCTATCGGAGAGCGGCCCGATGTTGACGGTGTCGAAGCCGAATTCGTCGTAGAGCTTGGCGACGAAGTCGGAAGCATCCGCAAAATCAGACGATGTGGCGAGTGCACGCCGCTTCGGGTCCCCGGCGGGGAAGGAGTCTTCGGTGATATCCGTGGCCATGATGTGGTTGAAGCCCTTCGCCACTCGCGAGGTCGGCAGGTGTGCCTGCAGCATCCCCGACACGGTGGTTGTGCCCTCGTCAAGAGCGAGGATGTGGCCGTCGCGCTCGAAATAGTAGTTGTTCGTGTCGATCACGATCTTGCCGGCGAGGGGCTCGACCGGCACATCGCCGAGGGCCTTCAGCGGCACGGTGACGACCGCGATATCCGCGGCTTCTGCCGCCTGTACCGAGGTGCCGGCTGTCGCTTTCGGGCCCAGCTCCGCCACGAGGTCGGCGAGGGTCTCCGGTCCGCGTGAATTGCTGATCACGACGTCATAGCCGCTCTCGACCGCCTTGCGCGCGACCTGGCTGCCGATGTTTCCTGCTCCGATGATTCCAATAGTTGTCATATGCGAAGTAACAGGGACCCTGCGCAAATTGTTCCCAATACGCTCACTGGCGGTCGACCGCCAGCGCCGCTTACTGCTCGATGGCGGAGGGGGTCGGAGTGCCCGCTTTGAGAGCGGCGAGCCGCGCATCGAGCTCGACCGAGTCATCCGTCGCGTCCAACTGCTCGAACTGGGCGTCGAGGCTGGAGGCAGCTAGCTCCTGCCGACCGAGAACTGTCGCCTCCTGGCGGCGGATCTTGTCTTCGAACCGGCTGATCTCGCTCGTGGGATCGGTGAGATCGATCGACTTGATCGCATCCTGCACCTGAGTTTGCGCGTCTGCGGTATTCGAACGGGCGATGAGCTCATCGCGCTTGGACGACAGCTGACTGAGCTTGGTGCGCATGGCATCGAGGCCGCGCTTGAGCTGCTCGACGACCGCGGTCTGGGATGCGATGGTGGGTGCCGCATCCGTCGATTCCTTTTCGGAGGCGAGTTGGCGTCCGAGCGCAACCTTCGCGAGATTGTCGAACTTGTCGGCATCCACCGCGTTGCCCCCGGCACGCACCTCGTCGGCTTTTCTGCTCGCCGCCAGCGCCTTTCGGCCCCAGTTTGCGGCGTTATCGATGTCTTCGGCATAATCCGCTTCGAGAAGACGCAGGTTGCCGATGGTCTGGGCCACCGCGCTCTCCGCCTCGGAAATGCTGCTGGTGTAGTCCCGCACCATCTGGTCGAGCATCATCTTCGGGTCTTCGGCCGAATCGAGCAGCGCGTTGATGTTGGCCTTCGCCATCTGTGCGATGCGTCCGAGAATTGACTGCTTAGCCATGTTCGTTTCCTTGTCTTTGTGTCTTTGTGTCTTTGTGTCGTTGTGTCGTTGTGTCGTTGTCTGCTTGTGTTGCTGTGTTGCTGTGAATGCAGAATTTCTGCGCGGTCCACGAAGCTCTAAAACCGTCCTCCGCTGGAGCTGCCGCCGTCGCCGCCGAATGATCCCCCCGAGCTGCGCGAGCTGCCGCCAAAACCGCCCGTGCCGCCGCCGCCCCCGAAGACGCCCCCGCCACCGCCGCCGCTCAGCATGCCGCCGATGAGACCGCCGAGGATCGCGCCACCGAGACCGCCACCGAGACCGCCACCGAAGCTCCCACCGAGGCCGCCTCCGAGACCACCACCGAGACCACCACCCAGCCCCATGCCACCGGAGTCGATGTCGTTCTGGGCGAGTGCGAGCGCCTGCGCGGCCAGGAATTGGGCTGCTGTTGCTTCGGCCAGGGCCGTCGCAGGGTCTGAGGGTGCGAGCCCGAAGGCGAGATCGAGGTGACGGGCGGCCTCGGCGACCCGGGTGCGCGCGTCGGTGCCGACACCACCGCGCCTGGTGGTGATGAAGTCGCTGGCAGCGGTGACCTGGCTGGATGCCGTACTCAGGGCGGCAGGCAGCTGCGCGGTCGCCGCCTGCAGCTTTTGTTGCGCGTCCCGCACGGCATCGAGCACGCGGTCGAGCGCGGCATTCGCTGTGTTGAGCGAGGCGAGACTGGCCAGCGGATCGGCCGGTCCGCTACCGGTCGTCGCCGCAGTGAGTGCAGCTTGTGCGGCCGCGGTCGGCTCACTGAGTACTCCGGATGCGGCGGCCGGCAGTGTTTTCGCAGTCGCTAGATCCTGCCGGGTATCAGCGATCGCCGCGTCGAGTGTGCCGCGGGCATTGGCGAGCGCCGACGCGAGGGTGTCGATCGAATCGAGCAGCTGGATGGTCTGGCCGATGCTGGCCTGTGCCGCCCGCACGTTGATCGCCGCCGCGCCGGAGTCACCGCTGGCGATCGCCGCCTGCGCCGTGGATCCGGCGCTTCCAACGAACTCGAGAAGTTTCGCCACCTGATCGGGATTACCGGCGATCGAGGAGAGTGCCGCCGTCGAGTACGACTCCTGCAAAGAGGTGAGGGTGACGCGCGCCATCGCGAGTCGCGTCGTGACCGCCTCGGCATCCGTCACGGCGGTGAGAAGGACCTCTGGCGCATTCTGCTCGAGCCTCCGCAACTCATCGAAGGCATCCGCCTGGGCGTCGAGTTCTGTGTCGGCGGTGTCGCAGAGTTCGATGATGCGCAGGGTCATCTCCCGCTTCTGCTCCGGTGTCTCCGGCACCGAATCGTCGAGCTTTTGGCGCAGGGCAAAGGCCTCTGCCACCTGGGATTTAGCGGTTGCGAGAGTCGCACTGAACGGGGTGGTCGCCTCGGTGCCAAACTGCGCCACCGCGAATCCGAGCTCCTGTTCGCTTGTCTTCAGGGAGTCATCGAGCTGCACGAGCAGGCTGCCCGCTCTCTGGTCCAGTTGCGCCTGCGTCGGACCTGCAGGAGTGGAGACAACGCCACCCGCCCCCCTTTTTCGTCGCGATCGCTGTGAGAACACGACTGCGAGCACGACCAGCGCAAGCAGCATGAGAATGACCACGATCGGCAGAGTGGATCCGCCGCCAGAGGCCCCGGATGCACCGGAATCGCCGGTGCCTGAACTGCCGCTCGGTCCCCGGCTTGAGGCACTCGCGTAGCCGTTTGCCGCGGCCACGGCGGCTCCGACCCAGTCGTTCTGTTTCAGCGCCGGGATGATGTCGTCGGTCTCGACCCGCTGCGTCTCGCCAGCGTCCGGGGCGGAGTCGCCGTAGAAGATCGAATAGTTGCGGTCCACTGTTGCTACCGCAAGCAGGATGTCGGTGCTGCCGAGCCCGTTCTTCCTGGCGACGTCTTCGGCCCATGCGGTCTTATCGGCCACCCCGGTGAAACTGTCGACATAGACCACGAAGAGCTGGAGTTTCGTCGAAGCGTAGAGCGCATCTGTCGCGGCGGTGATCTCTGCGCCGCGCGATCCGACGGCGTTGACTGCATCCACAACATAGACTCCACCGAGATCCACCGGCGATTGGGCCTGTGCCGTCGTCGGCGCAGCGACGACAGCGCAGAGGGCGGCGAGCAGCGTGAGCGCGGCTACGGCAACCAGCCGGAACAAACGGGCTGTGACGGTGACGCGAATGACAGGCTCCTTGGATCGCAGAGTGACGGTGGCGATGTCGACTGCGATTCTACTGAATCCTGCTCAAAGCCGGGGTGCTACCGCAGGGTCACCTCGGATGTCGGCCCGGTCACGAGCTCGGTGCCCAGGCTCGAGCCATCCGGGTTCTGCCCGCTGAAATCAATGGCGGCTGAGACCTGGTACCGACCGGCAGCCACCTGCGGCAGGTCACCACGGAAGCTGCCTGCGCTGTCGTCTTCAACCGCGCAAGTGACCGGCGTGAATGACGCCGGATAGGTCATCGATGTTCCGGGCGCCAGGTCCACAAGCGCTGCCATCGCGATCATGGGGCCGTTGCTGTGCCACAGCACGAGACCGCCCTTCGAAAGGGTGATGGCCGGGTACGCGGCCGAGGAGCCCGTGATCCGCGTGCTACCCGTGTTCGTGAGCGTCACCGTGCCTGAAACCCGGTCGGACGAGGCATCCGCTGGCCCAAAGCTGGTGGTGAGCACGAGTCCGGCCGCATTTGGCGCGACCTCGGCAAGGGTGCCGCCGCAGAGGTTGAGCCGCCCGTCGGGGGCAAGGGTGAGCCCACCGTTTGTCGCCGCGCTGCCGTCCTTCGACTCCGGCCCCGGTAAATTCGGCCCCGTCACGTCCGGCGCGGCCGCGCTCGACGTGGAGCCGGTCGGCGGCACCAGAGCGCGGATGCCACTGAACCCAGCAGCGCCGATTCCCGCAACGGCGAGCGTTGTCGCGCTACCCACCGCGACCTGCTGGGCGAGCCGGCGACGGGAGCTGCGGCGGAGCACGCGTGCGAGGTCGACCCGCCCGAGCGACGGACCAGCCTCACCGAACATCTTCTTCAGATCAGATTCTGCGGACATGGACTGCTCCCTGCGTATCGGTATTGGTGGTGGTGGATGCTTTGGGATTTGCTTCCTCGGACAGCGCGACGGCCATTTTTTTCAGGCCGTCGCTGAGGTAGCGTTTCACCGCGCCGGAGGAGATTCCGAGCCACGTGGCGATGTCGTCGACCTTAAAGTCTTCGTAGTAGCGCAAGACGATGCAGGCTCGCTCGCGCGGGGTGAGTTTTGCAAGCTCGGCCGTGAGGTCGAGACGACTGTCGGTGGCGGGAGCTGTCGACTCCTGAATGTCCGGTACTGCAGCCAAGTGGACGATCCGCCTCCAGCGGGTCGTTCGGCGCCCCCCGTCGAGCCAGGCGTTGAGAATGGCGCGGCGCACATATGCTTCGGCGCTGACGACGGTAAAGCCATTGCGAAGCCGGCCAAAGGTTTTCACCAGGGCATCCTGAACCAGGTCGGCTGCGTCATCCGCACTGCCGCTGATCAGCCAGGCGTACCGGGTCAGTGCATCGCCGCGTTCGGCAACCAGCGTCTCAACGACTGATCGCCAATCGCCTGATTGCCAGCCGCTGCCAGCTGTGTCGTGCTGTGGTGCTGTCCCGGGCATCCGGTTCCCCTCGCGCGCCTCTGAAAAAGAGTGTCTACCTTCTGAGACGCACGAGGGGGATAAAACGTTGTACTGGGGTCCACTTTTATTTCTGCGAGCGATCAGTTCTCGATGGACAGCTTGAGTCGACGGCGGATGTCGGTGAGCTGGGCCGTGAGGCTCGCGGGTAAGCGGTCGCCGAAGGTCGCAAAGAACTGTTCGGTCGCATCGAGCTCGGCGAACCATGCGTCCGGGTCCACGTCAAAGAGTTGGGTGAGGTCGCGGTGAGTGACATTGATTCCGTCGACGTTGAGTCCGCCGTCGACTGGCTTCCAGCCCAGCGGTGTGTCCAGTGCCGCAGCTCGCCCATCGACCCGGTCGAGAATCCATTCGAGCACCCGGGAGTTCTCCGCAAAACCGGGCCAGAGGAATGATCCGTCCGCCCCCTTGCGGAACCAGTTCACCTGGAAGATCTTCGGGGCCTGAGTGCCGAGCGTCTCGCCGATCTCCAGCCAGTGCGACCAGTAGTCCGCCATGTTGTAACCGCAGAACGGCATCATGGCAAAGGGGTCGCGTCTCAGTTCGCCGACGGTGCCTTCCGCGGCTGCGGTGCGCTCTGACGAGACCGTCGCCCCGACGAAAACTCCGTGCTCCCAGCCACGAGCTTCGGTCACCAGCGGCACATTCGTCGCACGACGTCCACCGAAGATGATCGCGTCGATCACCACGCCCTCCGGATCCTGCCAGTCATCGGCGATGGCTGGGCACTGGGCGGCAGCAACGGTGAACCGGGAATTCGGGTGGGCGGCTGTGGATCCGGATGTCGAACTCCAGGCGTTTCCCTGCCAGTCGGTCAGATTGTCGGGGGCCTTCTCGCTCAGCCCCTCCCACCACACATCGCCGTCTTCGCGCAGGGCAACATTGGTGAAAATGGTGTTGCCCCAGAGGGTGTCGATGGCGGTCGCATTGGTGGAGCGCCCGGTGCCGGGAGCGACGCCGAAGAAACCGGCCTCTGGATTGATCGCGCGGAGGCGGCCGTCAGGACCGGGACGCAGCCAGGCGATGTCGTCCCCGATGGTTTCCACCTTCCAGCCGGGGATGGAGGGTCTCAGCATGGCGAGGTTGGTCTTGCCGCAGGCAGACGGGAACGCGGCTGCGATGTGGAACACCTTGCCGCGCGTATTGGTGATTTTGAGGATCAGCATGTGCTCGGCAAGCCACCCCTCGTCGCGGGCGAGCACCGAGGCGATGCGCAGGGCAAAGGACTTCTTCGCAAGGAGCGCGTTTCCGCCGTATGCCGATCCGTACGACCAGATCTCGCGGGTCTCCGGAAAGTGCGAAATGTACTTCGTTTCGTTGCATGGCCACGGCACGTCCTTCGCGCCATTCACCAGCGGGGCACCGACGCTGTGTACAGCGGGAACCCACTCGGTGTCGGGGCCGATGAGGGAAAGAGCGTCGGCTCCCATGCGAGTCATGATGCGGGTGCTGACCACCACATAGGGAGAGTCGGTGACCTGCACGCCGAGTTTGGCGAGGGGGCTTCCGAGCGGTCCCATCGAAAAGGGCACGACGTACATCGTGCGACCGCGCATACTCCCGGCGAACAGCGTTGAGAGAGTGCCGCGCATTTCGGCCGGTTCGCGCCAGTTATTGGTGGGGCCGGCGGCGTCCTCGGATTCGGAGCAGATAAAAGTGCGGGCCTCGACCCGCGCGACGTCGCTCGGATCGCTCCGGGCGAGGAAACTGTTGGGGCGGTGCTCGGCGTTAAGGCGCAACAACGTACCGGAGTCGACCATCATGCGGGTCAACCTGTCGTTCTCAGCGAGAGAACCGTCGCACCAGACGACCGCGTCTGGAGTAGTGAGGGAGGCGATTGATGCGACCCACGCGACGATGTGCGGGTCGGCGTTCTTCGGCGCGGTGCCCGCGGCATCCGGGGTGCTCGAGCTGTTAGTCAGTCGTGCTGATGTGATGGTCATGTCGCGTCCGTTTCGTCTGGATCCGGATGGTTCGTCTGGATCTGGATAGTTCGTCTGGATCACACTGATGCGTGCCGTAATTTCTGGCTCCCCTCAAGATTGCGCGACTTTCTGCATGATTTCCAGGAAACCGACTGGTAAAAATAGTGATTCTTTCACTATTGTCAAATGTATGACCGATCTCGCGACGCTGGGCCAGCGCATCCGACATTCTCGCAACGAGGCCGGGCTCACCCTCGACCAACTCGGGGAGCGGGTCGGCATTGCCGGCAGCCAGCTTTCCCTGATGGAGAACGGGAGACGCGAACCCCGGCTCTCCCTGCTGCAGGGGATCGCGGCCACCATTGGTATCCCGGTGTCGCAGTTGCTCGATGACACACCTCCCACTGCGCGTGCGGCCCTCGAAATCGAACTTGACCGGATGCAGAAGGCCGCCGTCTACCAGGGGCTCGGGCTTCCGGCGATCCGTCCGTCGCGTGCGATGCCCGAGGAGACCCTCGAGTCGCTCGTCGGGCTGCACCGCGAACTCGCCCGTCGGGCACGGGAGGCGATTGCGACTCCAGAGGAGGCCCGACGCGCCAACACCGAGCTGCGTCAGCACATGCGCACCCAAGACAACTATCTGCCCGCGATCGAGGACCTCGCCGAGGAGGCGGTGCGAGGCGTCGGCTACGTCGGGGGAGCCCTCACACACCGGGCCGTGAACCTGATGGCGAAGAAGCTCGGCTTCGAGTTGATCTTTGTTCATGATCTTCCCCACTCGACCCGATCGGTCATCGACCTCGCGAACGGGCGAATTTACCTGCCGCCCGCATCGATCCCGGGTGGTCATGGTCTGCGCTCGATGGCGCTCCAGGCGATCGCACACCGCCTGCTCGAGCACACGCAACCGGAGAGCTACGCGGAGTTCCTGCACCAGCGGTTGGAGATCAATTATTTTGCTGCGGCCTGTCTCATGCCCCTCACACAGTCGGTGGAGTTCCTCAACCGGTCGAAGGCGGAGCGCAACCTCGCAGTCGAGGATTTTCGTGATGCCTTCGGCGTCACTCATGAGGCGGCGGCCCTGCGGTTCACCAACCTGGCAACCAAGCACCTCGGCATGCCCGTGCACTTCCTGCGGGTGGGCGAAGATGGCGCGCTTTACAAGGGCTATGAGAACGATGGAGTCCAACTGCCGACGGATGTCACCGGCTCAACCGAGGGTCAACTGGTCTGCCGCCAGTGGAGCGCCCGCACCGCGTTTTGGCGGCCAAACCGCACGAACGAGTTCTACCAGTACACCGACACTCCGACCGGAACCTACTGGTGCTCGACCCAGACCGGTACCTCAAGCAACGAAGAGTTCTCCATCACTGTCGGTGTGCCATTCGCCGATGCAAAGTGGTTTCGCGGGCGCGATACGCCCAATCGGGTGACCTCGCGCTGCCCCGATGCGAGCTGCTGTCGTCGACCCGACACCGAGCTGTCGAAGCGCTGGGCGCACAAGGCCTGGCCGAGTGCAAAACTGCACGCGCACATCCTCGCTCCGCTGCCGTCGGGTACCTTCCCCGGCGTGGATGACACGGAGCTCTACGTTTTCCTCGAGGCGCATTCGGGGGAGTGATACGCCCCGAGGCATCCGACCCGTCAGCTGTCAGGGGTCAACTTCGCATGTTTGTGGGGAGTGTCTACCTGCGAAGTTGACCCGTCACAGGGGAGCGGATGCGGCGGCAGCCGCGGCAGCACGCAGCCATCGAATGGGATCAGCCATCGCGGCATCCGCTGAGCCTGCGAGATCCGCGAGACTCGTGGCGCTCACGGGCCTACCATCGGACCCGAGGGGCATCTGAGCCAGCTGGCCAGCGATGACGGTGACCGGCACACAATGCTTGCCCGCGAGATCGATGAGTGTGCCGACGATCTTGCCTGTGCGCGATGTCGCGTCGAAGCGTCCCTCGCCGGTGATGACCAGATCCGCTCGGGCGACCGCCGCCTCTACGCCCGTGAGGGCGCTGAGGTAGTCGGCACCGGGTTGGATAAGTGCGCCCCAGGCGGCAACGAATCCGTAGCCTGCGCCCCCGGCCGCTCCCATCCCCGGCAGGCTCACCTCGCCACCGAGCAGTGCAGCGAACCGGGTGAGACTGGTGTCGAGAAGCGTTATATCGGCGGGTGTTGCGCCCTTCTGCGGCCCGAAGACCGCCGCGGCTCCGGTCGAGCCGAGCAGGGGGGCAGCGACATCCGTCAGCAGGGTGACCCCACCAGACGGTGGTGCGATGAGCTGCGATCGGTCGAGGTACCTGAGTTCTCCGAGAGCACCACCGCCCGCAGTGAGGCTGGCGTTTCCGCGCAGACCGAGGGCGGCGAGCGCACCGGCCGCGCCATCGGTCGACGCGGATCCGCCAAGCCCAATCACCAGCCTGGATGCTCCTGCGATCAGCGCGTGGCGGATCACCTCCCCGAGTCCCACGGTCGATGCTCCAAGCGGATCCAGACGTGCTGCGAGCGGGAGACCGCACATCTGGGCAAGCTCAACCACCGCCGTGCCATCCGGCAGCACGAGCCAGGCGCCGGGTGTCGGGGTGCCATCCGGACCGGTCACGGACCCGGCAGCACGCCTCACTGATCCAGCTACAGCCGCCTCGATCGCATCGAGAGTGCCCTCGCCGCCGTCCGCCTGGGGAATAAGCGTAAGCACATCGTGCGGCCGCACCGATGACCAACCGGCCGCGATTGCTTCGGCGACTCGATACGCCGGGAGTGAGCCCTTGAACGAGTCGGGTGCGATCACAATCTGCAGGGGAACGCTCACACGCACACCCCGATGCTCACGGGTGCACCGGGCTGTCGCACCCGGCAGTGCAGCCAGCCGCTAACGGTGCGCCCCACAGCGACGAACGGCCAGCAGGGTCAACGACCGCGCTACCGCGAAGAGCTCCGTCAACTCCACTTGCTCGCGAGGAGCATGTGCAAAGTTGACGTCTCCCGGACCATAGTGAAGGGTCGGGATGCCCCCGATTCCCGAATACAGTCGCAGGTCGCTTCCATAGGGAGCAGCCGTGCGCTCGGGTACCGGACCACCGCGAAGACTCGTTATCGCATCCGATATCTCGTCGATGAAGGCGTGATCGTCATCGATGCGCCCGCTCGCGAATTGGCCACCGGGCCAGGTGACCGTCGCCGGATGATCCCGAAGCCACGGATCCGCCGCGCAGGCGTTCGCGATCGCCCGCTCGAAGCTTGCCCGGGCATCCGCTGGTTCCTCGTCGATGATCACACCGAGGCGTCCCTCCGCGACGAGCAGGTCGGGAACACTCGAGGCCCAATCGCCGGCCCTGATACGCCCGATGGAGATCGGATAGGGCAGTGCCGTCGTGAGGAACCGCGGATCCGGCCGGGTATTTCGGTCCGCCTCCAGCGCGGCGATCGCCCGGTTCAACGGCAGGAACGCGTCGAAGGCGCTCAGTCCCTGCAACCGGGTGCTGCCGTGTGCTGCCAACCCCGGAACCGAGATCGCAAACGTGAGGGCTCCGGCGCAGGCCGTGACGATGCGATTGCTCGTCGGTTCGGTGATCACAGCGACCTCGCCACCGTGACCCCGCACCATGGTGCCGAACGCGCCGAGTCCACCGTCTTCTTCGCTGATGACCGAATGGATAGCCAACGGACGTTCGAGGACCACACCGGATGCCCGGATCGCCTGTATCACCGCCAGATTCGCGACGACGCCCGCCTTCATGTCGCACGCCCCGCGCCCGTGAACTGCGCCTGCCCGAATCACTCCGCTGAACGGATCGCCGTCGTGCCACCGCTCGACATCACCGGTCGGAACCACATCGACATGCCCCTGCAACACCAGCGCGGGGTACCCGGGGCCCGTCATCCCGACCACTCCGTAGCCTTCACTTCGGCCGGTCTCTTCGCCGGGAAACCGGTGGTCGGCTCGCAGCGCAGCCAGGTCGAACTTCCAGGTGTCGACGTCGAGGCCGGCGGCATCCAGCATCTTCGCGTGGGCGTGCTGCAAGTCGGACTCGGCATCCGTCCCGGTCACACTCGGCACCCGAATGACGGCGACGAGACTCTCGACGAGCTGTTGTTCGTCGATGTGCTCGAGTACGTGGTGTTCCAGGTCTGAGAGGGGCATGACCTCACTGTGGCACGTTCGGGTCGCGGATGACGTCGCCCGGCCTGTCACGCGAGGGTGCACGCCCGCTCTCCACCCCAGTCCCGTGTGTTGCTTCGTCAGCATTGTTTGACGCGGAAATCACGCGAGCGCAACAGACCGAAGCGTGTGGAATTGACTGCGGCACACCCGCTCGAATAGGGCTGGCTGCGACACAGGGCACACCTCGGCGGCACGGGCAAAGTGACGCTCGTGAGAGGGGATGACCAGCTACTCGAATTGGCGATACGACATCACATTGGTCCACCCCACCAGCCGCAGGTGCGCCATCCGCGTGCCAATGCCGCACCGCGCAGCGCGCCGCTAGAGTCTAAGAACGACCAGCGATGCAGCTGCCCAGCGTTTAGTGCGCGGTTGCGCCGATCGCATGACGGAGGACACGCATCCTGATGAGCCTGCTAGACCGAGATCGTTCCATCGCCCGCCCGGGGTTCAACCGCTGGTTGATTCCGCCGGCCGCTCTGGCGGTTCACCTCTGTATCGGCCAGGTCTATGCGACCAGCGTCTACAAAACCGCACTGGTCGCGCATTTTCAGGTCAGCCTGGTGCAGATCGGATTGATTTTCTCGATCGCCATCGTGATGCTGGGGTTATCGGCCGCCATCATGGGCACCTGGGTAGATACCAACGGTCCACGCAAGGCCATGTTTGTCTCGGCACTGTTCTGGTCGGGAGGGTTCGTGCTCGGCGCGGTGGGTATCTTCAGCAATCAGCTCTGGTTGGTCTATCTCGGCTATGGATTCGTCGGTGGTATTGGACTTGGCATCGGCTATATCTCCCCGGTTTCCACCTTGATCAAATGGTTCCCGGATCGCCCGGGCATGGCGACCGGAATGGCCATCATGGGCTTCGGCGGTGGCGCCCTCATCGCGAGCCCCGTTTCCACCGCGCTCTTAAGTTTTTACGACCCGGCATCCGGCAGCGACGGCTGGGTTGCCAGCGGTGACTCCGTCGGCAAGCTCTTCCTCACCCTTGCGGTGGTTTATTTGGCGTATATGATGTTCGGAGCCTTCACTATCAGGGTTCCTGCCGCCGATTGGAAGCCGGCCGGTTTTGATCCGACGGAGATTACTGCAAGAGTTTTGGTCAGCAACAACCATGTGTCGGCCAGGAATGCCATTAAGACTCGCCAATTTTGGTTGGTGTGGGTCGTGCTCTTCTGCAACGTCACCGCGGGAATCGGCATTCTCGAGCAGGCCGCCCCCATGATTCAGGACTTCTTCCGCCAGCCCGGCGGTACTTCCCTCGTCACAGCCGTCGTCGCCGGTGGCTTTGTCGGGCTGCTGTCGATCGCCAACATGGGCGGCCGGTTCGTCTGGTCGGCTACGTCAGACTTCATCGGGCGCAAAAATGTCTACGTAATTTATCTGGGTATCGGCGGCGTGCTGTACGCCGTTTTGGCACTCCTGGGTGCGACCACGACGACCCTGTTCGTCGTCCTCGCCTTCGTCATCATCTCGTTCTACGGCGGCGGGTTCTCCACCGTTCCGGCATACCTGCGAGATCTGTTCGGCACGTTCCAGGTCGGCGCTATCCACGGTCGCTTACTGACGGCCTGGTCCGCTGCTGGGATTGCCGGCCCGCTCATCGTGAATTCGCTCCTGGATGCCCAGGGTGCGCCCGGTGATCTGACGGCGGCCGCGTACCAGCCCGCACTGATCACCATGGTCGGTCTGCTGCTGATCGGCTTCATCGCCAACCTGCTGGTGCGCCCGGTCAACGCGTCATTTCACGAACCCACCCCGGAGCCCGTGTCCGCCCGCTAGACCACGTTCGCACAATCTATTGGAGTCTTGGTATGAAGAGCATCAAGCTGGTCCTCGTCTGGGCACTCGTTGGAATTCCACTCGTCTACGCTGTCAGCCAAACGGTGGTTAAGGTGACAGCGTTATTCGGGTGAGATGCGTTGGCACGTGAGGATGGTGCCCCCAGGCAGATTCGAACTGCCGCCCCTGCCTCCGGAGGGCAGTGCTCTATCCCCTGAGCTATGGGGGCTCAAGTGCAGTCCTACGTTACCAGCCCGCTGCCAGCCGCACTGTCGGGGCGAAACGTAGGCTAACATCATGACCGATGTTTCTTGGCGCGAACGACTCCAGTCGTTGACCGTCTTCAGTGGACAATTGCCCACCTTCGATACGGATGCGGCCCCATCGGATCCGAATGAGCTGCTCACCGAATGGCTGGGCTTCGCACTGGAGAAGGAGGTGTCGCAGCCCCACGCCATGAGCATCGCCACCGTGAGCAGTGAGGGCGCGCCATCCACTCGCACTCTTCTACTCAAGGATGTGACGCCGGAAGGCCTGTGGTTCGCCAGCCTGTCGTCGAGTCCAAAGGGGCGCGATCTTGCGCATAACCCGCGAGCGGCACTGCTGCTGTATTGGCGGGAGCAGGGTCGACAGATCCGCGTGGTGGGGGATGCGGAGCCGGGATCCCGCGAGCTCGCCAGAATCGACTTCCTGAAGCGCCATCCCAATGCACGGGCGATTGCCGCGGGCGGGCAGCAGAGCGAACCGCTGCCGGCGTCGGATGATGACTATCTTTCTGCGGTTGGTGCCGCTCGCGAGCGCATCGACGCCGATCCCGACTATGTGCCCGACGAATGGCAGGCCTACCTGCTGCGACCGGTGGAGTTCGAGTTCTGGCAGGCCGACCGCACACGCGACCAGTTGCGGCTGCGGTATCGGCTCGACGGCGACGTCTGGGTTCGCGACCTACTCTGGCCGTAGGGAAGGCAGGGCGTCACAAGAGTTGGTCATAGCGAGGGCTGCCGGGGCGAGAACTGTCGTAGTGAGAGCTGTCCGCAGCGGTTCTGGTTGCTGGGGCTGAGAGTGCCGGGCGGGATTGGCCCTTGCCAAACCGGGTCAGTTCGGACAATCCGGGCTGGCATGCTGGCCCCGATTGTCCGAACTGACCCGCTCTGGGGCGCTGTGACCCGGGACTGCGGGGGCGCTGTGACCCGGGACTGCGAGGCACCGCGACGAATGAAACATCCGCGCAGCAGGCCCATGGCAGGATCGTCGCATGCTCCGTACCGTCGCCGCTCATCTCGAACTCGACATCGCTGGCCGCACTTCGATGGTGGTGAATCTCGCTGTCGCTCGCGGTGTCACCCTCGCTGTCGCTCGCGGTGTCACCCTCGCATCGGAGCGCCTTGACATCAGCCTCGATGGCGTCACGCATAGCCCGCGGGAGCTCGTCGACCGCCACGGGTCCCGTCTGCACCAGCTGATCAGCGAAAAGGGTCGCATGACTATCGATTACACGGCGGAGGCGATCGGGCAAGCGCCGGCGGCACCGGCCGATGACCTGGACACCATCATCTATCTGCGCCCGAGCCGCTACTGCGAGTCCGACACGCTGCTGCCGACGGCGGCATCCGAGTTCCGCGGCCTCAGCGGGCTGGAGCTACTCACCGCTGTCAGCGCGTGGGTTCATGATCGCCTCTATTACGTTCCGGGATCGAGCCGGGTCACGGATGGCGCGGTCGGCACCCTTCTCGCGCGGCAGGGTGTGTGCCGGGACTACGCCCACCTCGTGATCGCACTGCTGCGCGCCGTCAACGTGCCCGCCCGGATGGCGGCCGTCCACGCGCCAGGGCTTAGCCCGATGGACTTCCACGCTGTAGCCGAGGCACTCGTCGACGGTAGCTGGCATGTGGTGGATGCCACCGAACTTGCTCCGCGCCAGAGTCTGCTGCGCATCTCCACCGGCCGGGACGCTGCGGATATCGCCTTCCTCACCAACCACTGGGCCAACCTCACGCTGCTCGACCTGCAGGTGCGTGCAATCGTGGACAAACTGCCGACGGACGACTTCCGCCAGCAGGTGCAGTTGCGCTGAGCGCTACTTCCGCGTCCTGCTTCCGCGTCGTACTACTGCGTCTTACTTGAGAGCGCGAAGTGCCGTCGTGACCAGATCCTTCGCATCGGTGGCCGACCCAAAGTAAACGGATGTCGCGACCAGCCAGTACGCACCGGTGAACACGTCGATACGCCCGACTGCACCGCTGGATGAGGAGTCGCTGGATGAGAAGTAGGCCGCATCGCCGAGGCCCGGTGTTGCAGTGCCCGTCGCGACTTTCGACCTGAGCGACGCGAATTCCGTAGCAGCAGGGCGGGCGACCGCGATGGTGAAGGTTTCCTTGCTGGTTTGATTGCGCCAGGTGCACGCGGTACCCCGTTCGGCGACCGCGGTTGCCGCGGCGGTGCCCGATTTCGGTGTGAATGAGCTGTCGAGCCCGAAGTTGGGGTTGAAATCGTAGACAGCCTGGGCCGACAGGAGCGTGCCGCAGGCGATCTTCGTTGGGGTAGCGCCAGCCACCGCCGAGGAGCTCGGCGACGGATTCGTGCTGGCTGCCGGTGAGGAACCGGACCCGGAGGTGTCGGAATCTGAGGAGTTGCTCGGGCGTTCGCTGGCAGGACTGCCCGGCTGCGACACGCATCCGGTGAGCGCGAGTGCCACTGTCGCAGCAAGCGAGACGGCGACCATAGTCACCCGCTGACGAGACTTTACGAATGTGTTCACGGCGTCACAGGTTCCCTTGATCGAATTACCCCAGTTTCGCCCAGTTCCCGTTCATCGCCCCGCGGGGCGCGCCCACAGGATGCCCCGATGGCGCCCGATAGAATCGGTGCTCGTGACTCCTGCCGATCTTTCCGCCCAACTGCTCAGCATCGTCACGGGCGCGCTGAAGCAACGGGGCGCGGATGTCTCGAGCCTGTCGCTCGATGACGTCAAGGTCGAGCGCCCCAAGAACCGTGATCACGGGGACTGGGCATCCAACATCGCTATGAAGCTCGCGAAGCAGGTCGGTACGAACCCGCGGGAGCTCGCTCTCGAGCTTGCCGAGGGCATCCGCTCGATCGAGGGCGTGTCGGCGGTGGATGTCGCTGGCCCCGGTTTCATCAACATCAGCCTGGACGCCGCGGCGGCCGGTGCTCTCGCAAAAACAATCGTGCTGCAGGGCATTGCCTACGGCAACGGCACCTTCTATGACGGGGTGAAGATCAACCTCGAGTTCGTTTCGGCCAACCCCACCGGGCCGATCCACCTCGGGGGAGTGCGCTGGGCGGCCGTCGGCGACAGCCTTGCTCGCATTTTCGCGGCTGAGGGTGCCCTCGTCACCCGCGAGTACTACTTCAATGACCACGGGAGCCAGATCGATCGCTTCGCGCGGAGTCTGTTGGCGAGCCATCTCGGTGAGCCGACGCCTGACGACGGCTATGGGGGACAGTACATCTCGGATATTGCCGCCCGGGTCGTCGAGATCGCTCCAGGTGACCTCGCCACCCTGTCGCGCGAGGGGCAGCAGGAGACGTTCCGCGCCATCGGCGTTGACCTCATGTTCGGTGACATCAAGACGAGCCTCCACCACTTCGGGGTCGATTTTGACGTCTACTTTCACGAGAACACCCTGCACGAGAACGGTGATGTCGAGAAGGCGATCGCGCGGCTCAGCGACCTGGGTCACATCTACCAGGCCGAGGGCGCAACCTGGCTGCGCACTACACAATTCGGCGACGATAAAGACCGGGTTGTGATCAAGAGCGACGGCGAGGGTGCCTATATCTCGGGTGACCTCGCCTACTACCTCAACAAGCGCGAACGTGGGTTCGAGCGAAACCTGATCATGCTCGGAGCCGATCACCACGGCTATGTGCAGCGACTGATGGCGATGACAGCCGCCTTCGGCGACACTCCCCGGGTGAACCTCGAGATTCTCATCGGCCAGATGGTCAACCTGATTCGGGACGGCAAACCGCACCGCATGAGCAAGCGCAACGGCACCGTTGTCGTGCTCGAAGACTTGGTCGATGCCGTGGGAGTGGATGCGGCGCGCTACTCGCTCGTGCGCTCATCGAGCGATTCGCAGCTCGATATCGATCTTGATCTGCTCACCAAGCGCACCAATGACAACCCGGTCTTCTATGTGCAGTACGCGCACGCTCGCACGCAGTCGGTCGCCCGCAATGCGGCGGACAGCGGGGTGGATCGCAGCGCCTTCGATTCCTCCGTTCTCACCCATGAGACCGAGAGCAGCCTGCTCGGGATCCTCGCCGAGTTTCCTCGCGTCGTCACCCAGGCTGCGGAATTGCGTGAGCCACACCGTGTGGCACGGTATGCCGAGGAGCTCGCTGGCGCCTATCACCGTTGGTATGACAACTGCCGAGTTACGCCTCTCGGCGACGAGCCGGTCACCGACGTGCACCGCACCCGGCTCTGGCTCAACGACGCCACCGGCACCGTGTTGCGCAACGCACTCGGTCTTCTTGGCGTTTCGGCGCCGGAGCGGATGTAGCGCGTGGCACGACAGGACGACAACCAATTCAACTGGAACCTGGGTGGTTCGGGTCGGCAGTATTCGAACGGTGCGGATTCGAACGGTGCGGAATCGAACGACGCAGGGCTAGACGGCTCGGATTCCGGCCCGTTGTTTGTCGAGACCGAGATCCGTCGCAAACGCGGTCGCGGCTGGATCGGGCTCAGCGTCTTCCTCGTGATCCTGATCGCGATAATCGTCGCCCTCGACAACGGAGCGCGCTGGTATGTCGGCAATCTGATCAAGACGACGGCGCGAAGCTCGCTCTCGCTTGCGGCCTCGACACCGGTAACGGTGAAGATCGGCGGCACATCGGTGCTCTACCAGGCGGCGACCGGCCGTTTCGAGCGAGTAGACGTCACGATCGATTCACTGGGCCTCGGCGACCTCAGTGGGAAAGCCACTCTCACCGCCATCGGTGTTCCGCTCACCAGGTCGAAGCCGATCGAGAGCGCTCGGGTGGTGTTCGCGGCCTCTGCGGATGAGCTGAAGAAGCTGCTGGCCGGCTTTACCGGACCCGCGATCAGCTCGGTGAAAATAGTCTCCGGCGCCGTGCAGCTCGGCACCGCGATCAGCGCTCTGGGCGTCAGCGTTCCCGTGCTGGTCGATTTTGTGCCCTCGGCCATTGACGGCCAGTTGGCGTTGACGCCGGTGTCACTCGTCGTCAACGGGGCACCGATGACCCCGGCCGCGCTCCGCGCCACTTTCGGCGCCATTGCGGAACCACTATTGGCGACCCAGAAGGTGTGCGTGGCCAAATACCTGCCGAAGCAACTGCCACTCGACTCGGTGACCATGGCGGGATCCTCACTGCAACTCGCGGTATCCGGTCGGTCGGTGCTGCTCAGTACCGCGCTTCTGACGTCCAAGGGTGTCTGCCCGTGATCGCAAATCCGCTTGCCCCTGCGTGGCTCCAGCCTCCCGCCGACGCGAATCTGTTGCCTGTGACGGTGTGGTCACACAATGCCGCGCGCGCCGCATCCGGGATGCTCGAGGTGGCCGGGGTTGCGGCATCCGCCCTTGCCGCCGAATTCGGCACCCCGCTCTATGTGGTGGATGAAGAGGATGTCCGAGCCCGCGCACTCGAAGCCCGGGAATGCTTCGATCGGGAGTTCGCGCTCGTGGGATCGGCCGCGAAGGTCTACTACGCCTGCAAGGCGTTCATGTCTGCCGAGGTCGCCCGCTGGGTGACCGAAGCCGGGCTGTATATCGACGTCTGCAGCAGCGGTGAGCTTGCGGTGGCACTGGCCGCTGGTGTGGATCCCTCTCGCATTGGGCTCCACGGCAACAACAAATCCCTGGCCGAGATCGACCGTGCCGTGCGTTCTGGCGTCGGCGTGCTCGTGGTCGACAGCCTGATCGAGATCGAGCGGATCGCGGATGCCGCCTCTCGCCACTCCCGGGTGCAGCCGGTGCGCCTCCGTCTCAACAGCGGGGTGCACGCTCACACCCACGAGTATCTTGCGACAGCACGCGAGGACCAGAAGTTCGGCATCACGATCGCCGATGCGCCGGCGGCGGTCGCACGCATCCGCTCGAGCGCTTCGCTGCGCTTTCTCGGGCTGCACTCCCATATCGGGTCGCAGATCTTTGAGTCCGAGGGCTTCGTCGAGTCCGCGAAGCGACTGCTCGCACTGCACGCCGAGCTACTCTCCGGTGGAGAGATCCCGGAGCTCAATCTCGGTGGTGGATTCGGAATCGCCTACACCTCGGTCGATACCGCCGTGCCGATCTCGGTGATCGCTGCGAGATTCGCTGCCATCGTCGCGTCGGAGTGTGCGCGACTCTCCATCCCGGTCCCCGTCGTCGCCGTCGAGCCGGGCCGATCGATCATCGGTCCGTCGACGTTCACTCTGTACGAGGTCGGCACGATCAAGGACGTCGAGGTGACCCTGCCAAATGAGGCCACCGCGATCCGCAGGTACGTCAGTGTCGACGGGGGGATGAGCGATAACATCCGCACCGCTCTCTATGCCGCCGACTACTCCGTACGCCTCGCCAACCGCGCGTCGACGGCAGAGCCCGCACTGGTGCGCGTCGCGGGCAAGCACTGCGAAAGTGGCGACATCGTGGTGCTCGCCGATTACCTGCCCGGGGATGTCGAGCCGGGAGACCTGCTCGCTGTGCCGGCCACCGGCGCATACTGCTGGGCAATGGCCAACAACTACAACTATCTCGCCCGTCCCGCGGTCGTCGCTGTGCGCAACGGTGTCGCTCGCCTGATCGTGCGCGGTGAGACCGAGGCCGACCTGCTGTCGCGAGATGCCGGAATACGGTCCACTGGAGTCACTGAAGCGATCAGCGTCACCGAACAAGGAGCACCATGATCGAATACCGCAACCTGCGAGTGGCCCTTCTCGGCGCCGGATCGGTGGGTGCCCAGGTCGCGGCACTGCTGCTCGAGCACGGCAGCGAACTCGCCAATCGCGCCGGTGCGGGACTCGAACTCGTCGGCGTTGCCGTGCGCGATCTCGGGGCAACTCGCACGCCTGAGATCCCGAAAGAACTTCTGACGACGGATGCCGAGTCGCTCATCCTCGGCGCGGACATCGTGATCGAGCTCATGGGCGGCCTCGAACCGGCACGCACGCTCATTCTGCAGGCACTCAACTCCGGGGCAGATGTCATCACCGGAAATAAGGCGCTGCTCGCGACCCACGGTCCGGAGCTCTTCGAGGCAGCGGAGCAGGTCGGCGCGCAGCTGTATTACGAGGCGGCCGTCGCGGGGGCGATCCCGATCATCCGTCCGCTGCGGGACAGTCTCGCCGGTGACCGGATCAAGCGCATCCTCGGCATCGTGAACGGCACGACCAACTTCATTCTCGATCGCATGGACACGGCGGGTGAGTCGCTCGAGGTGGCGCTCGCGACGGCAACCAAGCTCGGCTACGCAGAGAAGTCCGATCCCTCAGCAGACATCGAGGGCTACGACGCAGCCCAGAAGACGGCGATTCTCGCAAGCCTGGCATTCCACACCACCGTTCCGCTGGAGTCAGTGCACCGCGAGGGAATCACCGGTGTCACGCTCGAGCAAGTGCAGGCGGCGCAGAAGGCCGGTTACGTTGTCAAGTTGCTCGCCATCTGCGAGCGACTGACGGATATCGATGGCGTCGAGGGCGTGTCCGCCCGCGTCTACCCTGCGCTCGTTCCGCGCGATCATCCGCTTGCCTCCGTCCATGGAGCCAAGAATGCGGTCTTCATCGAGGCCGAAGCCGCGGGCGATCTGATGTTCTATGGCGCCGGTGCGGGCGGGATCGAAACTGCCTCCGCCGTGCTCGGCGACCTTGTTTCGGCTGCCCGACGCCACGTGATCGGCGGTCCGGGTGTCGCTGAGTCGACCCACGCAAACCTGCCGATCCTGCCGATTTCCCGAGTGATCACGCAGTACCAGATCACCGTCAGCGTCGTCGATGCTCCCGGCGTGCTCGCGGCCGTTGCCGCACTTTTCAGCGAGCACGGGGTTTCCGTCGAAACACTCACCCAGTCCGTCTATGGTGGCGGTAGCACCTCGACGCCCACCGCTACCCTTGTGATAGGCACACACGAGGCCTCCGAAGCCGATCTTGCAGCGACTGTTCTCGAACTCGAATCGAGCGATGTCGTTGTAAGTGTCACATCCGTACTGAGAGTAGAAGGTTCATAATGGCCCATCAGTGGCGCGGGGTTCTCCGCGAGTATGCAGACCGTCTCGACATCTCGGATGCAACCCCGATCATCACCCTCGGCGAGGGTGGTACGCCGCTCATCCCGGCACCGGCCCTTTCGGCGCGCACGGGCGCGAACGTCTGGGTGAAGTACGAGGGTATGAACCCGACAGGTTCATTCAAGGACCGCGGAATGACCATGGCGGTCTCGAAGGCCGTTGAACACGGCGCCAAAGCGGTCATTTGCGCCTCAACCGGAAACACCTCGGCTGCTGCCGCCGCCTACGCCAGCCATGCCGGAATCAAGGCCGCAGTACTCGTGCCGGAGGGCAAGATCGCGATGGGCAAACTCGCGCAGGCGATCGCGCACAACGCGGAGCTGCTCCAGATCCGCGGCAACTTCGACGACTGTCTCGAAATCGCCCGCGATCTCGCGGCGCATTACCCCGTGCACCTCGTCAACTCGGTGAACAACGACCGGATCGAGGGTCAAAAGACTGCTGCCTTCGAGGTGGTGGAGGTGCTCGGTGACGCCCCCGACATCCACATCGTGCCCATCGGGAACGCGGGAAATTACACCGCGTACTCCCGAGGCTACGGTGAGTCCCTCGCCCGCGGAGACTCGACGAAGCACCCGCGGATGTTTGGTTTCCAAGCTGAGGGGAGCGCCCCGATCGTGCACGGGAAGATCGTGCGCAATCCCGAGACCATTGCCAGCGCGATCCGCATCGGAAACCCGGCCTCGTGGGCGCTCGCTCTCACCGCTCGCGAGTTGACCAACGGGTACTTCGGAGCAATCTCCGACACGCACATCCTCGAGGCGTACCGGATCCTCTCGGCGGAGGTCGGAATTTTCGTGGAGCCAGCCTCGGCCATCAGTGTCGCCGGCTTGCTCGAGCGTGCCGCGGCGGGTCAGATCCCCAAGGGTTCGACCGTGGTGCTCACCGTCACCGGTCACGGCTTGAAAGACCCGCAATGGGCTCTCAAAACCGCGGATGGCTCGACCATCACGCCAACAGTGGTAGAGAACAATACTGACGAGGTGGCCGGCGTGCTCGGTCTCGCCAAAGTCAGCGTGTGAGCGCACTCGGTTCACTCGAGTGTCTCACCGGGCGTTCGGTGACCGTTCGCGTTCCCGCGACCACCGCCAATCTCGGACCGGGGTTCGACACCCTTGGGCTCGCGCTGTCTCTCTATGACGAGCTCACGGTGACGGTTCGGGATGCCCCGGGGGCGACGGTCGAGGTCATTGGAGTCGGCGCGGGTGAGGTCGCGACCGACGAAACCAATCTCGTGGTCACCGCAATCCGCTACACCTTTACCGCCTACTCGCAGCCGCTGCCTGGCCTCGACCTCGCGGCGCGCAACCACATCCCGCACGGGCGAGGGCTCGGGTCATCCGGTGCCGCCATCGTCTCGGGCATCATGGCCGCCAAGGGGCTGCTCGAGGGTATCGTGCACATCGATTCGAATGCGCTGCTCGCTCTCGCGACCGCGCTCGAGGGGCATCCGGATAACGTCGCACCCGCACTCTTCGGTGGTCTCACCATCGCTTGGACAACGGATGCCGGCCCGCAGCACAAGAAACTGATCGTGCACCGCGGGGTCTCACCGCTCATCGCGGTGCCAGAGTCGACGATGTCAACCGAGCTCGCGCGCAGCCTGCGGCCGGCCTCGGTGCCGCATGAAGATGCGATCTTCAATGTGTCGCGCTCCGCACTGCTGATTGCGGCGCTCATCCAGAGCCCCGAGCTCCTGCTCGCCGCTACAGAGGACAAGTTGCACCAGAGCTATCGCGCCGCAGCAATGCCGGAGACCGAGTCGCTCATTCTCGAACTGCGTTCGCACGGGCTTCCCGCAGTGGTGTCGGGGGCCGGTCCATCGATTCTGGTGCTCTGCAGCGACCCAGCCCAGCGACTCGTCGCCGCGAGCCTGATCGCGGCCCGTCGCGGCTCGCCGTGGCAGCCGCTTCTGCTGGCTGTGGACTTCAAAGGTGCTACTGTTACAGCGCACCCGGTAGAAAATTCGGCTTAACCGAAACCCCCGGGCAGCACTCACCAGCAATAGCTTCAGCAAATACCAGTGCTTCTCCCGCGCTACTGCGATTATTCGCACCGGCGCAACTCGAAGCACAGGCGCTACCCGAAGCGAAAGCGCCGAACGTCAAACCCTCCCGCAAGGATCACTCGCACCTGTCAGGTGCGGAACTTGTTCGGGGAAAGGAACCCTCTTAGTGACTGACCTCACTGTCCGTGCCTCAGGTATGGACTCCATCGCCCTCGCCAAACTACGCCTTCCCGAGCTTCAGGCTCTTGCGACCGAGCTCGGCCTCAGCGGCTCGTCCAAACTTCGCAAAGGGGAACTCGTGAGCGCCATCTCCGAGATCCAGGGCAGCAGCCAGCCCACCAGCGAGCCCACCAGCCAGGACGCCACTGCCGCACCGGTCGTCTTCGCACCCGAAGCTGTCGCGCCGGAAGCTGCCGCGCCGGAAGCTGCCGCGCGCGTTGTCTTCGAACCGGTTGAGGAGGCATCGGCCTCTGTCATGCCAGTCGCCAAGAAGCGCGCATCGCGCCGGGCAAGCACCTCGATTGTGAATGCCGGGTCCGCCGAAGCACCCGTCATCGAATCGACTGAGCGCACTGTCACAAACCGTCGCTCCGCTCCGAAGGCCGGTTCCGGGCACGCCAATGGCGCCGAGACTGGCACCGATCTGATTCCTGCGCAGGCAGCCGAGCGCGTCGCCCAAACGGACGCCCAGACGGAGACTCAGGCGGATGCCCGGGCGCTCGCCCAGGCGACCGAGTCGCAGTTACAGGACGGCCTCGACCGCATCCCCGGGCAGGAAGCTGAGGCCGAGGCGCTGGCGGATGACGTCCAGCCCTCCCGCAACTCTCGTAACCGCAACCGCAACCGCGGCGGTGATCGGCAGCAGGGTGACCGGCAGCAGGGTGATCGCCAGCAGGGTGACCGCCAGCAGGGTGACCGCCAGCAGGGTGACACCGTTCCTGACAACAATCAGGGCGAACAGAGTAACCAGGGCAACCAGGGCAACCAGGGCAACGGTGACGTCTCCGACGGGCAGCGAACCAACGGTCGTAACGCGAACAGCCGAAACCAGCAGAACGCGCAGAGTGGTGCCCAGCAGAACGGGCAAGCGGATCGCCAAAACAGCGGCAATGGTCGCCAGCAGGGCAATGACCGCCAGCAGGGCAACAGCAACGATCGCAACGGCAATAACGATCGCAACGGCAATAACGATCGCAACGGCAATAATGACCGCAACCAGCAGCAGCTGCTCGAGGACGATGACCGCGGTGGACGCAACCGCTACCGTGACCGCAAGCGTCGCGGTGCAACGGGAAATGACGACTTTGAGCCCGAGATCACCGAGGATGACGTACTCATCCCGGTTGCCGGCATTCTCGACGTGCTCGACAACTACGCATTCGTGCGCACCAGCGGTTACCTCCCGGGCAACAATGACGTCTATGTCTCCCTCGGCCAGGTCAAGAAGTACAACCTGCGCAAGGGTGATGCTGTTGTCGGAGCCATCCGGCAGCCGCGCGAGAACGACAACTCCGGTCGGCAGAAGTACAACGCGATCGTGAAGATCGACTCGATCAACGGGTTGCCGATCGAGCAAGCCGCCGACCGGGTCGAGTTCGGCAAGCTCACCCCGCTCTACCCGACGGAGCGCCTGCGCCTTGAGACCGAGTCGGGCAAGCTCACCACGCGAATTATCGACCTCGTGTCGCCGATCGGCAAGGGCCAGCGTGGCCTGATCGTGTCGCCGCCCAAGGCGGGTAAGACGCTGGTGCTCCAGGCCATCGCCAACGCCATCGCCAAGAACAACCCCGAGGTCCACCTGATGGTCGTGCTCGTGGACGAGCGTCCGGAAGAGGTGACCGACATGCAGCGAACGGTCAAGGGTGAGGTCATCGCCTCGACCTTTGATCGTCCGGCAGAGGATCACACCACTGTCGCCGAACTCGCCATCGAGCGCGCTAAGCGACTGGTCGAACTCGGACACGACGTTGTCGTGTTGCTCGATTCGATCACCCGCCTCGGCCGCGCGTACAACCTTGCAGCCCCGGCGTCCGGACGCATCCTGTCCGGTGGAGTCGACTCTTCGGCCCTCTACCCGCCGAAGCGGTTCTTCGGTGCCGCTCGCAATATCGAGGACGGCGGATCACTCACGATCCTCGCCACCGCGCTCGTCGAGACCGGGTCCAAGATGGACGAGGTCATCTTCGAAGAATTCAAGGGCACCGGAAACATGGAGTTGCGCCTGTCTCGTCAGCTGGCTGACAAGCGCATCTTCCCGGCTGTGGATGTCAACGCGTCGGGTACCCGCCGCGAGGAGATGCTCATGGGCGTCGACGAGACGAAAGTCAACTGGAAGCTGCGCCGCGCCCTCGCCGGGCTGGAGACCCAGCAGGCGCTCGAGCTCGTGCTCACGCAGCTGAAGGACACGTCGTCCAACGTCGAGTTTCTGATGAAGATCCAGAAGTCGCTCCCGGGCGCATCCGGGTCGAAAGAGGACTAAACCCGATGGCAGACTCTGGCGTATTCGAGTCGGTGAAGACACTGCTGGTTGAGCATGGGAATCTTCAGGAGCAGCTTGCTGATCCCGAACTCCACTCCAATCCGGCCAAGTCGAAAAAGGTGAATCGGCGGTATGCCGAGCTCAGCCGGATCGTCGACGCGTACAACCGCTGGATGGCTCTCACGGATGATTTCGATGCAGCAACGGAGATGGCGGCAGACGACGCGTCATTCGCCGACGAGCTGGTGAACATCACGACGGAGCTCGAAGTGATGGAGGAGCGTCTTCGTCGGCTGCTCATCCCGCGCGATCCCAACGATGGTCGTGACGTGATCATGGAGATCAAAATGGGGGAGGGCGGTGCCGAGTCGGCGCTCTTCGCCGGGGACCTTCTACGCATGTACCTGCATTACGCGGAGTCCAAGAAGTGGAAGACCGAGATCATCGAGCAGACCTCGAGCGATCTCGGTGGCATCAAGGACGTGCAGCTCGCCATCAAGGGCAACTCGACCGACCCTGCCGAGGGTGTCTGGGCACATCTCAAATACGAGGGCGGGGTGCACCGCGTGCAGCGTGTGCCCGCGACCGAGTCGCAGGGACGCATCCACACCTCGGCAGCCGGCGTGCTCGTCTTTCCAGAGGTGGATGAGCCCGAAGAGGTCGAGATCAGCCAGAACGATCTCAAGATCGATGTCTACCGCTCCAGTGGTCCTGGCGGCCAGTCGGTGAACACCACCGACTCTGCCGTGCGCATCACCCATCTCCCCACCGGCATCGTTGTGGCGATGCAAAACGAGAAGTCGCAGCTGCAAAACCGCGAGGCTGGCATGCGCGTGCTTCGTGCCCGCGTGCTTGCGCGCCAGCAGGAGGAGATCGACGCCGCGGCATCCGTCGTGCGCAAGAGTCAGATCCGCACGATGGATCGGTCCGAGCGAATCCGCACCTACAACTTTCCCGAGAACCGGATCGCCGACCATCGCACGGGCTACAAGGCCTACAACCTCGATGCGGTGATGAACGGGGCTCTCGAGCCGGTCATCCAGAGCGATATCGAAGCGGATGAGGAATCGCGCCTCGAAGCCCTGGCCGGCGACGTCGACTAGTTCGACTTCGTTTCCCACCATGTCGCTGCCAGAAACCATCACGACCGCGTTCCGCGGCGCAGTCGAACTGCTTGCCAGTGCCGGCGTGCCATCCCCGGACGTCGATGCCGAGCTCCTCATCGGTTTCGTGCTCGGGATGAGCCGGGGTGAGGTGCAGGCGAAGGCCGTCACCGGTGGCGCAGTGTCGCACGTTGATGCGGCGAAGATCAGCGCGCTGGTTGAGCGTCGTGCTGGCCGGGAACCTCTTCAGCACATCACCGGCCGAGCGCCGTTCCGCCTCCTCGAGCTCGCGGTGGGCCCGGGAGTCTTCGTGCCACGCCCCGAGACCGAGCAGGTCGCACAGTTTGCCATCGACGCACTGCGGGCGGCAGCCGGCCCGGAGCCGATCGGTATCGACCTCGGCACCGGGAGCGGTGCGATCGCCCTCGCCCTCGCCACCGAGGTACCGCACGCCCGGGTCTACGGGGTGGAGAATTCTCCCGAAGCGTTCATCTGGACCCGGCAGAATTTTCTCGAGAGCGGCGCTGACAATGCGCATGCCGTGTTTGGCGACCTTGCATCCGCGCTGCCAGAGCTCGACGGCACGGTCGCGGTCGTCATCTCGAATCCTCCGTACATACCGCTCGGTGCCGTGCCGCGCGATCCGGAGGTGCGGCTGTTCGATCCAGAGCACGCTCTCTACGGTGGCGAGGACGGTCTGGATGTGGTGCGTCAGGTGTCGCGCACCGCGCGGCGCCTGTTGCATGCGGGCGGCACACTGGTGTTGGAGCATGGTGAGCTGCAGGCGGCCGCGATCGCAGCCATCCTGGCCGCTGACAACTGGCGCTCCATTGCATCGCACCCGGATTTTCTCGGGCGGGACCGCGCCACGACCGCCCTGCGCTGAGGCGAGGTCCTCTGCGCGCGGCGCTTCTGCACGGCGCTTCCGTTCAGCGCTGCCTCTTCTCAGCCCTGCCGCGCTGCCGCGAACTCCTCAATCGCCGCGAGCAGCGAGGGCGCATCCGTGAAATGGTGGGCGGTGATCCCCACGCTCAGGGCTCCGTCGATATTTTCCTGCATGTCATCGGCGAAGAAGGTGTTCTGCGCGGAGATCCCATAGCGTTCGAGCACGTTCCTAAACACTTCCGGCTCCGGCTTGCGCGCTCCGTAGTCGGAGGAGGTGAAGAGATGATCGCCGAAGACCGCAACGAGCTCTGGCGCAAGCTGGTGCAGGTGTTTGCCGGTCATGGGGCCGTTGTTGGTCAAGAGGGTGACCTGCCCGAGTTCGGCAGCACGACGTACCGCCGCAATTGAATCTCGCCACGGCTCCATCGCGCCACCGCGCACGCGTACCCAATCGGCCTCGGATACGTCGACGCCGATCGCGTCGTTGAAGGCGGCGAGATAGACCTCCGCGGTGGCAAAGCCTCCGGCTTCCGCCGCCATTTCACCCTCTTCGTGCCACCAGAGTTCCCGCAGCCTTTCCAGTGACAGTCCGGTGAGTTCGGTCATCCCGGCCATCCGCTGTTGCCAGTTGTAGCCGTACAGCACTTCGTCCATGTCGAAGATGAAGAGCAGCATCAGGCGTTCCGGCCTGCGAAGCGGGTGATCGCCGCATCCAAGAGATCGGTCTGTGGAACGCCGTGCAGGTAAGTGAGTTGGTGCGCATGAATGTCGAGTGCGCTCGCACCCTCGACATTGCGTGCCGAGTCATCAACGAAAAAAGTGTCTTCCGGCCGGGCACGGTAGTGCGCCAGGGCGAGCTCGAAGATCTGGGTCTCGGGCTTGCGAACGCCCAGCTGGCAGCTGACGAGTCGATTCTCACCAACGATGGCCGTGACATCCGGAGCGAGCACGGCAAGGGACTCAGCGAACGGCGAGGGGTTGTTGGAGAGCAGCGACACAGTACCGAGGGTGGATGCCCGGCGCAGGGCGTCAACGCTTGCCGGGATCACCGTGCTCGCCAGTGCTCGGGCCTCCTGCCAGTTCTGAAGCGTCAGGGGCGATCCGGTCACGCGCTCGAATTCGGCAAGATACTCCCCGGAGGTTGGCCACTCGCCCGCCTCCGCTCGCACCTCGAAGCCCCCGGTCCACCAGGTCTTGGCCAGGTGGTACTGGCTTGCCCCGGTCATGGCACTGAGCGCTGGCAGCCGAAAATTGAAGTCATAGGTGTAGAGGGTCTTATCGAAATCGAAGAAATACAGGTCCACATGGCTCCTACCGGTTGCACAATTGTCTCAGGCATCGAAGTGGGCAAATTCATCGTCGAAGCCGCCGGGGTGCCCGAAGTAAGATGTCTACCGATATGGCGACGATCTATAACTGCTCGGAGCAGGACCAGCTTCTCACCGGAATGCGACTCGCACGGGGCGCCATCGGCCGGGGGGAGCTCGTGGTGTTTCCGACCGACACCCTCTACGGTCTCGCCGTCGACGCATTCAGCGCCTCCGGTGTGCAGCGCCTGCTCGATGCGAAGGGCCGCACGCGGCAGTCACCGCCGCCGGTGCTGATTCCGGGCATCCCGACCCTTGATGCGCTCGCCGAGACTGTGCCGCCGGAAGTGCGGGCCCTCGTCGCCGCGTTCTGGCCGGGCGGCCTCACCGTGATCCTGCCGGCCAACCCCTCGCTCAAGTGGGATCTCGGCGACACCAACGGCACCGTTGCGCTGCGGATGCCGAATAACCGCATCGCCCTCGAACTGCTGTCGGAAACGGGCCCTCTCGCGGTGTCCTCTGCCAACCTCACGGGGGAGATTGCGGCCCGCACCGCGCAGGATGCCGAGCGGATGCTCGGCGACAGCGTGGAGGTTTATCTCGACGGTGGGGAAGTCGGCCACGATTACGAAGCGGCAGGGCTCGGTTCGACGATCGTCGACGCGACCCCTCTTGTCGCCGGCGGTGTCCTGCGAATCGTGAGACATGGCGTCATTACCGAGGCCCAGATCGACGCGGTGCTCGAGAAGTTCAGCGCCGAGACTGCCGACAGCGCCGAGACTGCCGACAGCGCCGTGACTGCCAACAGCGCCGAGCCAGCAGGGACGGCCGAGCCAGCGGAACCCACGCCGTGAGATTCATCTTCTATCTCGCTGCTGGCGGACTCTCTGCCGTAGTGACGTTCGTGCTGGCGACGGTGGTTGCCAGGCTCGGCATGAAGTACCGGCTGTATCCGGCCATTCGTGAGCGGGATGTGCACACGCGTCCCACGCCGCGACTCGGCGGCATTGCCATGTTCATCGGAATCCTCACCGCATTCGGTATCGCCTCGCAACTGCCGCAGTTCCACCTCATCTTCGCCAAGCCCGGCCCGATTTTCGCGATCCTCGGATCCGCCCTCATCATCGTGCTCATCGGTGTCGCCGACGATATCTGGGATCTTGACTGGGTGACGAAACTTGCCGGGCAGATCATCGCTGCCGGCCTCCTCGCCTGGCAGGGGGTGCAGCTCACCACCCTGCCGATCGTCGGCGGGGTGATCGTGCTCTCCTCCTACACCGGGCTGATCATCACCATTTTTGCCATCGTGCTCGTGATGAACGCGATCAACTTCATCGACGGGCTCGACGGGCTCGTCGCCGGGGTCGCGATCATCGCCAATAGCGCATTTTTCATTTACAGCTACATTCTCGTGACCCGCAGCGCGGCGGCCGAGTACTTCAATCTCGCGATCCTCATTTCGGCGGTACTGATCGGTGCCTGTGTCGGTTTCCTTCCGCTCAACTGGCACCCGGCGAAGCTCTTCATGGGCGATGCCGGAGCGCTCCTGGTCGGCCTGCTGATGGCGACATCGGCGATTTCTGTGACCGGCCAGGTGGACCTCGCCGCGTTGCAATACTCCAAGCAGCTCATTCCCGCGTTCATCCCGATTCTGCTGCCCCTCGCCATCCTGCTCATTCCGCTGCTGGACTTCGCACTGGCGATCTTTCGACGCCTCCGGGCTGGCAAGTCGCCATTCACCGCTGACCGCAAGCACCTTCACCACCGCCTGCTCGATATGGGGCACTCGGATGTGCACGCGGTGCTGCTTTTCTACTCCTGGACCGCCGTGGTGTCGATCGGATGCCTCCTGTTCATGTTCTTCGACGCCATCTGGGGTGTCATGTTCATCATCGTCGGCCTCGTCGTCTGTGCGGGCTTCACCCTCGCACCCCTGACCCGTCGTAAGGCCGTCGAGGCATCCGTGCAACGCGCCAGCGCTGACGACGAGGCCGAAGGCGCCGTCGCACGGTTCGACCCGCTCGACGAGGCTGCGAACGACGAGGCTGCGAACGACGTGGTTGCCACAGACGTGGTTGCCACCACAACCCCCACGAAGGAAACCTCATGAGTGCCATCCCCATCCTCAAGCGGATCCTTGGCTACGGTGGCATCCTCGCCCTCGTCATCGCGGTCGTCGGGTCGGCCGTCGGCTTCATCGTGGGCGGGGGAGTCGGGCTCGTCAGTGCCCTGATCGGAACGGCCATGGCCGTCTTCTTCCTCGGCATCACAGCCGCCAGTATCGTCCTTGCCACGAAAGTAGCCAGGGGCGACCTACTCAGCGTCGCTTTTTTTGGCATCGTGATGGGTGCCTGGCTGGTGAAACTGGTGGTCTTCATCGTCTTGATCGTTCTTCTCAAGGACCAGCCGTGGATCCAGACGCAGGTGCTGTTCCTCACGGTGGTTGTCGCCGTGATGGGAACGCTCGTGGTGGATGTGGTGGTGATCGCGCGATCGCGGATGCCCTATGTCAGCGACATCAGCCTGCCTGCGGAGGCCGCTGCGACCCCCGATCGACCGGACTGAGGGTGAGGAGCACCTCATTCGTTTGGTAGGCTCTTTTCGAACGCCCCCCTTCTTCTCGCCGCGTGCCCTCACGCCCCGATTCTGGAGTTAGCGCTGCTACCCCACACTCTGAACCTGATCCTCCCGCTCGCCAGCGAAGGCGACAGCGGAGGCGGTTTCGTGGGGCCCAACATCGGTGAGTTCTTCCCTCCGGTGGTGCTCTTCGCCGGGACACCATTCGAGTTGAATCGGATCATGCTGGTCCGCATCCTGGTGGCAGTGGTCATCATTGTGGTGTTCTGGCTTGGGACCCGGCGCATGAGCGTCGTACCCGGTCGCGGCCAGTCGCTGATCGAAATGGGACTCGATTTCGTTCGGGTCGGCATTGCCGAAGATCTGCTCGGCAAGAAGGATGGCAAGCGGTTTCTACCAATTCTCACGACGTTCTTCTTCATGATCGTCGCGATGAACCTCACTGGCACGGTCCCTCTGCTGAACATTGCAGGCACTTCGGTAATTGGGGTACCGCTCGTGCTCGCCGGTATCGCCTACGTGACCTGGATTTACGCCGGACTGCGCAAGCATCCAGGCAAGTTCCTGCGCAATTCGCTCTTCCCCCCCGGGGTGCCGGTGGGTCTGTACATCATCGTGACGCCAATCGAGATTTTGTCGACCTTCATTGTGCGACCCGTCACTCATACCCTACGACTGCTCATGAACATGATCGTCGGGCATCTGCTGCTCGTTCTGTTCTTTCTCGCCACCTCGTTCTTCTTCTTCGAGGCTCCAGGCCTGTTCAAGCTGTTCGGCATCGGCACGCTCGCTTTCGGCTTCGTCTTTACGCTCTTCGAGCTCCTCGTTGCCGTTCTGCAGGCCTATGTATTCACCATCCTCACCGCTGTCTACCTCCAGCTTGCGCTGGCGGACGAGCACTAACCGCACCAGCACTAACCGCACCAGCACCGTGCGAACGAGCGCGGTGTGAACACGCACGACGCGAGCCAGGCAACCGCCTCTTGCACCATCATGGAAGGAATCACAACGTGGACACCACCACTGTCGCCGCTCTCACCGGCAATATCGCGACCGTCGGCTACGGCCTCGCGGCCATTGGACCGGCCATCGGCGTAGGAATCGTCGTCGGCAAGACAATCGAGTCGGTCGCTCGCCAGCCCGAACTGCAGGGTCGCCTCACGGTGCTCATGTACATCGGTATCGCATTCACCGAGGCGCTGGCCTTCATCGGCATCGCCACGTACTTCATCTTCACGAATTAGCAATGATCCCCTCTGATCTCTCGGTGGCGGCCGAGTCGTCCAATCCGCTGCTTCCTGCCGTGCCAGACATAATCTGGTCGTCGGTGATCTTCGTCGTGCTGTTCATCTTCTTCTGGCGCGCAATCCTTCCTCGGGTGCAGAAGATGCTCGACACCCGTGCCGAGCTCATCGAAGGGGGCATCGCAAAGGCGGAGAACGCTCAAGCAGAAGCTGCTGTTGCCCTCGAGAAGTACACCGAACAGCTCGCTGAGGCACGCGCCGAGGCGGCCAAGATCCGTGACCAGGCACGCCAAGACGGCGTGAAGATCCTGAACGAACTCAAGGAGCAGGCGAGCGCAGAAGCGGCGCGAGTCACGGCAAACGCGCTGGTGACCATCGAGGCGGAGCGCCAGTCGGCACTCGTCTCGCTGCGGTCGGAGGTCGGATCGCTGGCAATCGACCTGGCAGCCGGTGTTATCGGGCAGAGCTTATCGGACGACAAGAACGCCGCCAACCTCGTCGACCAGTTCCTGGCCGAATTGGAAAAGTCTGAGCAGGCGGCATCCTCGGGCACGACAGCGCAGCCGGAGTCGGTGAACTGAGCATGGGATCAGCGACCAGGGAAGCTCTCACCGCCTCACGGGCGGAATTATCGTCCGCCGGCCCTGCGGACCTGGCCACTGCCGATGAGCTGTTTTCAGCAGGCCGGATCATCGGCGGCTCGGCGCAACTCATTTCGATGCTGACGGACACGGCGACGGATGGCACGCAAAAACAGGCCATTCTCGCAGCCGTCTTCGGAACCAATCTCAGCGCCGCCACCCTCGGCTTGCTTCACGCAGTCGTCTCGCACCGCTGGTCGAACACGGATGACCTGCTCGCCGGCATCGAAGAACTCGGGCTGCGAGCCGCAGCGGAATCCGCCCCGGCGACGGTCAATATCGACGCCGAGCTGTTTGCCTTCGGCACGGCGGTCTCGTCTGATCCCGAGCTCGAACTCGCGGTGAGCAGCAAACTCGGCAGCGCTGCGTCGAAGGTGGCACTCGTCGAGGCACTACTGGCGAAAAAGGTTTCTCCGCAAACGCTGTCGATCGTGCGTCACCTCATGCAGCAGCCCCGCGGTCGGCGCGTCGGCGAGCTTCTGCGCACTGCCGCATCCATCGTCGCCGACCAGTCCGGCCTCGCGGTCGCGACGATAACGAGCGCCGCACCCATCCGCGCCGTTCAGCTCGAGCGGTTGCAAAAGGGTCTCGCCGCCAAGTTCGGGCGAGCGCTCAAGTTCAATCTGATCGTCGACCCCGCCCTCATCGGCGGGATCCGCGTGCAGGTCGGCGACACAGTCATCGACGACAGCGTTGCATCGAAGATCAAGGACCTCCGGCTTCAGCTCGCCGGGTAGTCCCAACCGTACGTCGGTGACCACAGTCACCAATACAGACCCACCGAAGCCAAATGGCTTCGCGAAGACAAGGAAATGACGGAAATGGCAGACCTCACGATCAGCCCGGACGAGATCCGCGACGCGCTCAAGGACTTCGTCAAGGCGTATGACCCCGCATCCGCCTCGACAACCGAGGTCGGATACGTCATCGACGCAGCCGACGGTATCGCTCACGTGCAGGGTCTCCCCGGCGTGATGGCGAACGAGCTCATCAAGTTTGCCGATGGCACCCTCGGCCTCGCCCAGAACCTGGACGAGAACGAAATCGGCGTCATCGTGCTCGGCGAGTTTGCCGGGATTGTCGAAGGCCTCGAGGTCACCCGCACCGGAGAGGTACTCTCCGTTCCCGTCGGCGATGGCTACCTCGGTCGCGTTGTCGACCCACTCGGTGCGCCAATCGATGGTCTTGGCGAGATCGCGAGTGAGGGGCGCCGTGCCCTCGAACTGCAGGCGCCCGGCGTCATGCAGCGCAAGAGTGTGCACGAGCCGATGCAGACCGGCATCAAGGCGATCGACGCGATGATCCCGATCGGCCGTGGCCAGCGCCAGCTCATCATCGGTGACCGCCAGACCGGCAAGACCGCTATCGCGATCGACACGATTATCAACCAGAAGGCCAACTGGGAATCCGGTGACGCCACTAGGCAGGTGCGCTGCATCTATGTTGCCATCGGCCAAAAGGGTTCGACCATCGCCTCGGTCAAGGGCGCGCTCGAGGATGCCGGAGCCATGGAGTACACCACGATCGTGGCCTCTCCAGCCTCTGACCCCGCCGGCTTCAAGTACCTCGCTCCCTATACCGGGTCGGCCATCGGCCAGCACTGGATGTATGGCGGCAAGCACGTGCTGATCATCTTCGATGACCTGTCGAAGCAGGCCGAGGCCTATCGCGCCGTGTCGCTGCTGCTGCGTCGTCCCCCGGGGCGCGAGGCGTACCCCGGTGACGTGTTCTACCTGCACTCCCGACTGCTCGAGCGTTGTGCGAAGCTCTCCGACGAGCTGGGGGCGGGATCGATGACCGGACTGCCGATCATCGAGACCAAGGCAAACGACGTCTCGGCGTACATCCCCACAAACGTGATCTCGATCACCGACGGCCAGATCTTCTTGCAGTCCGACCTCTTCAACGCGAACCAGCGCCCGGCGGTTGACGTGGGAATCTCGGTCTCGCGAGTCGGCGGTGACGCTCAGGTCAAGTCGATCAAGAAGGTGTCAGGCACGCTCAAGCTCGAGCTGGCCCAGTATCGGTCACTCGAGGCGTTCGCGATGTTCGCATCGGACCTCGACCCGACCAGCCGCCGCCAGCTCGCCCGTGGTGCACGCCTGACAGAACTGCTCCGGCAGCCGCAGTACTCGCCCTACCCGGTCGAGGAGCAGGTTGTCTCGATCTGGGCGGGAACGAACGGCAAACTCGACGAGGTCGCAGTTGAGGACGTGTTGCGCTTCGAGCGTGAGCTCCTCGACTTCCTGGGCCGCAACACCGAGGTCCTGTCGAAGCTCAAGGCCACGAATGTGCTGGATGACGAGACGGTCGCCGCTCTCGATGCGGGCGTCGAAAAGTTCAAGCTCGAGTTCCAGACCGGCGAGGGCAAGCCGCTCGCGTCGGTTGGCACGGAACAATTCGAGGCTATTGAGCCCGAGAACATCGCCCAGGAGCAGATCGTCAAGCGCAAGCGCTAGCGGGTCTCGATACGGGCGCTGTGCGTCCAACTCGACCACCAATTTTCACAAACCAAAGGAAAGTACAGACATGGGAGCGCAACTTCGGGTTTACCGGCAGAAGATCAAGTCTGCCCAGACGACCAAGAAGATCACTCGGGCCATGGAGCTGATCTCTGCCTCACGCATCCAAAAAGCGCAGGCTCGAGTCGCAGCCTCCGGCCCATACTCGCGCGCCGTGACGCGCGCTGTGTCGGCTGTCGCGACATTCTCTAATGTGGATCACATCCTCACCACCGAGAAGGCGAAGATCGAGCGGGCCGCTGTCGTGCTCTTCACCTCAGACCGGGGACTCGCAGGTGCCTTCAGCACGAATGTGGTGCGCGAATCCAGCGAGCTCGTCACGCTGCTGCAGAGTCAGGGCAAAGAGGTCGTCTACTATCTGGTCGGACGCAAGGCGGCCGCGTACTTCGCCTTTCGTAAACGTGCCGCCGAGCAGATCTGGACGGGCAGCACCGAGAAACCCGAGTTCGAGACCGCACAGAAGATCGGTGAGACACTCGTCGCCAAGTTCATCCAGCCGGCAAGCGAGGGAGGGGTCGATGAGATCCACATCGTCTACAACCGTTTCGTCAGCGTGGTGACCCAGGTGCCGGAGGTGGTGCGACTGCTGCCCCTCGAGGTTGTCGAAGGGGTCGAGGCTCCCGCCGATAATGAGATCCTGCCGCTCTATGAGTTCGAGCCGGAGGTCGGTGATGTCCTGGACGCCCTGCTGCCGGTCTACATCGAGAGCCGGATCTTCAACGCAATGCTGCAATCCGCGGCATCCGAGCACGCGGCCCGCCAGCGGGCAATGAAGTCGGCAAGTGATAATGCCGACAAGCTCATCACCACTTTCACCCGGCTCGCCAACAACGCGCGCCAGTCTGAGATCACCCAGCAGATTTCCGAGATCGTCGGCGGCGCCGATGCACTTTCGTCCAAAAAGTAAGCGCTGACAAGCGCCACGAATAAGTCCAGGAGAATCGAGAAGCAATGACTATCACCGCCCCCGCTGACCAGGCAACCGCCCAGCCTGCCGGAATCGGACGTATCGCCCGCGTTACCGGACCCGTCGTGGATATCGAGTTTCCCCACGACTCGATCCCCGGCATTTACAACGCTCTAAAGACCACGGTCACCATCGGTGACGCCTCTAACGAGATCACGCTCGAGGTTGCGCAGCACCTCGGGGACGACCTGGTACGTGCCATCGCCCTCAAGCCGACTGACGGTCTGGTGCGGGGCCAGGAGGTGCGTGACACCGGTGGACCGATCACGGTTCCGGTGGGGGATGCCACCAAGGGCAAGGTTTTCAATGTGATCGGTGAGGTGCTCAACGGTGAGCCCGGCGCGACCTACGAGTGGGCAGACCGCTGGTCGATCCATCGCGAGCCCCCGCCCTTCGACCAGCTCGAGTCGAAGACCGAGCTCTTCGAGACCGGCATCAAGGTCATCGATCTGCTGACGCCGTACGTGCTCGGCGGAAAGATCGGTCTCTTCGGCGGTGCCGGTGTCGGTAAGACCGTGCTCATCCAGGAGATGATCCAGCGGGTTGCTCAGGACCATGGCGGGGTTTCCGTGTTTGCCGGGGTCGGCGAGCGCACCCGTGAGGGCAATGACCTCATTGCCGAAATGGAGGAAGCGGGCGTCTTCGACAAGACCGCCCTCGTCTTCGGCCAGATGGATGAGCCGCCGGGGACGCGTCTGCGCGTTGCGCTGTCGGCCCTCACCATGGCGGAGTACTTCCGTGACGTGCAAAACCAGGATGTGCTGCTCTTCATCGACAACATCTTCCGGTTCACGCAGGCCGGTTCGGAGGTTTCCACCCTGCTCGGCCGTATGCCGTCTGCCGTGGGATACCAGCCGAACCTCGCCGACGAGATGGGCATCCTGCAGGAGCGCATCACGTCGACCCGCGGACATTCCATCACCTCACTACAGGCGATCTACGTGCCGGCCGACGACTACACCGACCCGGCACCGGCAACGACCTTCGCGCACCTCGACGCGACGACCGAGCTCAGTCGCGAGATCGCGTCGCAGGGACTCTACCCAGCTGTAGATCCGCTTACCTCCACCAGCCGCATTCTGGATCCCCGTTACCTGGGCGCCGACCATTATCGGGTGGCGACCAACGTCAAGGCGATTCTGCAGAAAAACAAGGAGCTCCAGGAGATCATCGCGATCCTCGGTGTCGACGAGCTTTCCGAGGAAGACAAGATCACCGTCTCCCGCGCCCGTCGCATTCAGCAGTTCCTCTCGCAGAACACCTACATGGCGAAAAAGTTCACCGGGGTTGAGGGATCAACCGTGCCGCTCAAGGACACCATCGAGTCATTCGATGCGATCGTCAAGGGCGACTTCGACCACGTTGCAACCCAGGCGTTCTTCAACGTCGGTGGTATCAATGACGTCGAAGAGCAGTGGGCGAAGATCCAGAAGGAGAACGGCTAACAATGGCCGAGACGGGTGCTCATCAACTGCAGGTGAGCGTGGTGTCGGCCGACCATGAGGTCTGGACCGGCACGGCATCGATGGTGGTCGCGAAGACTACCGAGGGTGAGATCGGTATTCTGCCAGGGCATGAACCCCTGTTGGCGATTCTTAGCGCCGGCGAGGTGCGGATCACCACGAGCGGTGGCTCTGGCGCTGTTCGTGCGAGTGCCGACGACGGATTCCTCTCGGTCGAGCACGACACCGTGACGATCGTTGCGCGCAATGCGGCACTTGTGCAGGACTGACCTCGGCTCATGCTGATCGCGATGGCAGGGCTGCCTGCAGCAGGCAAGAGCACAATTGCTGGAATCCTCGGCGGGCGTCTCTCGGCCTCGGTGGTCTCTGTCGACCCGATCGAATCGGCCATTCTGCGGGCAGGGATCGGCAGCGATCAGCCAACGGGGCTGGCTGCCTACCTGGCGGCAGAGACGATCGCCGAACTGGTGCTCGAGTCCGGCCATGATGTTATCGTGGATGCGGTTAACGGCGTCGATCCGGCCCGCGAGCAGTGGGTGCAGCTTGCCCTCTCACGCGGAGAGACGCTGCGTTTCATCGAGGTGGTCTGTTCCGACCCCGAACTGCATCGTGAACGACTGGAAGCGCGGGCACGCCGACTGCCGCGCCTCAACCAGCCGCGCGGATACGCCGTCGAGCAGAGCCTCGACGAATATCTACCGTGGGCGGGCGCGAGCGCGTTGGTGCCGCGAATCACTCTCGATTCGGTACGGCCACTCGACGTGAACGTGGATGCCGCACTGGCGTTCATCACCGGCTAGTGCTGCTGCTGCTCCCACCCTCCGAAACCAAGCGCGATGGTGGAGACGTCGACGCGCCACTCGACCTGTCGCGGTTAGCGCATCCGGAGTTGACGGCGCCGCGGCGATCTGCGCTCGGGGCCACTTGCGCACTGTCGAGCAACCGGGCGACCATGGCAACCGCGCTGAAGCTCGGTGTCAGCCAGCAGTTCGAGGTAACACGCAATCGTCTACTTCGGACATCACCGACCGTTCCCGCAATCGAGCGCTATACCGGCGTGCTGTATGACGCGCTCGACGCCGGCACTCTGTCGGCCGCCGGCCGCAGATTTGCTGCGGATCATCTGCTCATCCACTCGGCGCTATTCGGCCTGATCGGTGCCGACGATCCCATCCCGGCGTATCGGCTGTCGTACGATTCAAAACTGCCCGACCTGCCGCTGAAGAAGCTGTGGCGTGAGCGCATTTCGGCGGTACTCGCGGAAGCGGATGATGTCATCATCGATTTGCGATCGTCTGGCTATGTCGAACTCGGACCGCTCCGGACCGGGCCGCGGTCGGTCGTGTTGCGCGTGGTGTCCGATTCTGTGTCCGGTCAGCGACGGGCTCTCAACCACTTCAACAAGAAGGGGAAGGGGCATTTCGTGCGTTCACTGTGCGAGGCGGAGATTGATCACCAGAGCATCGAGTCGGTGCTCGAGTGGGCCCGTGATCAGGGGATCCGGCTCGAGCGCGGGGCGGCCGGCGAACTCGACCTCGTCGTCTGATGTTCGCGGGTTCGGCCCTGCGGGTTCGGCCCTGCGACCTAAAACCTGTGTGGCACGGAAACTTGAGTTCTGCCGGGGCTCAGGCGGCGCGCCAGCATCCGACCACGTGATCATCCACCATCCCCGAGGACTGCATCAGCGCGTACACGGTGGTCGGTCCGACGAATCGCAGCCCGATCTCCCGCAGTGCTTTGCTCAGTGCGGTGGACTCGACAGTCACAGCGGGGATGTCACCGAAGTTCACCGGACGCGAACGGGAGTTCGGGGGAGGAGCGAAGCTCCACAGCAGCCGGTCGAAAGCGCCTGGATCGTCCTGCACGAGTTGGCGCACGATCGCCGCATTGGAAATTGTCGCTTCGATCTTCGCGCGATTACGGATGATGCCACCGTCGAGCATCAGTCGATCGACATCCTGCTCGACGAGCTCAGCAATGTGGTCGATATCGAAGTTATGAAAAGCGGTTCGGAAGCTGTGGCGTCGTCGCAGAATCGTGATCCAGGACAGGCCGGCCTGGAATCCTTCGAGGCTCATTTTTTCGAACAGCGGCCGATCTCCGCGGAGTTCAACCCCCCACTCCTCGTCGTGGTACCGGCGGTACTCGGCATCGGAGGCACTCCAGGCACAGCGGCTCAGTCCGTCGTCGCCGAGCACGGCGGCGCTGCGCGGTTCGATCATAACCGGTGGCCGATTCCCTCGTGGTCGAGCAGCCAGACCTTGGTCGGGATCCCATTGCCGGCGCTATATCCGGTGATCCGGCCGTGTGTGGCGAGCACCCGGTGGCATGGCACCAGGATGGGGATCGGGTTGGCCCCGACCGCGCCGCCGACGGCTCGACCGGCCGAAAGGCGACCGGTAGTGCGCCCGAGGTCACCGTAGGAGGTCACCTCTCCGAACTTCAGGTCGCCCAGCAGCGCCCAGATCGACCTCTGAAACTCCGTTCCGTTCAGAGCGATCGGTACATCGAAGGTGGTGCGAGTGCCGGCGAAGTATTGCGCAAGCTGATCGGCGGCACGATCGAGAATTGCGTCGCTGTGTTCGTCGACCCCGTCGTGGGGCAGCGTACGGTCACGCTCGATGGTGAGTGACACGACGGCGGCGCCATCGCCAACCAGTTCGATGCGGCCGATGGGACTGTGGATCCGGCGAAGTGCGGGTGTTGCGTGTGCGGGTGTTGCGTGTGCGGGCGCTGCGTGAGGGGGCACTGCGTGAGGGGGCACTGCGTGAGGGGGCACTGCGTGAGGAGGCACTGCGTGAGGGAGCACTGCGGGTGCGGAGGTGGGGGAGATCATGATTCGACTGTAGTTGCGCCCTCCCACCACTTTCTCGCGGTTATCGGACATCGGTGAGGCTCAATGCGACGCACTGGATTGTGGAGGAGAGGGTCAGCTTAGGCTGGTCGCATGCCCGCTATCGACTATCGCGCTCTCGGCGACTCCGGACTCATCGTCTCCACCATCGGCCTCGGGTGCAACAATTTCGGCCGGGCGAACACCGCGAGCGAATCGCAAGAGGGAACGGATGCGGTGATCAACGCGGCAATCGACGCGGGCGTCACACTTTTCGATACCGCCGATATTTACGGATCAGAACGCGGGCTGAGTGAGACCCGCATGGGGAATTCGCTCAGAGGCCGCCGCCATGAGATCGTGCTGGCCACGAAATTCGGGATGGATATGGCCGGCACCAACGGTCCGGACTGGGGGGCCCGCGGATCGCGTCGCTACGTGCGACTCGCTGTCGAAGCATCCCTCCGCCGCCTCCAGACGGACTGGATCGACCTGTATCAGTTGCACGTGCCCGACCCGATCACGCCCATCGAGGAAACATTGTCGGTGCTGGATGACCTCATCACCGAGGGCAAAGTGCGCTATATCGGACATTCCAATCTGAGCGGCTGGCAGATCGCGGATGCCGAGTACCGCGCGATCCTCGGTGGCCATCCGAAGTTCATCTCGGCCCAGAATGAGTACTCGCTGCTCGTGAGGGACGTTGAGGACGAGGTGCTGCCGGCGGTCAACAATTACGGACTCGGCTTCCTCCCTTTCTTCCCGCTCTACAACGGACTGTTCACCGGCAAGTTCAGCCGCTCGGGAGGGCCAGCGGACAGCCGAATCGTCAATCTGCGCCCGCATCTGCTGGAGGGCGCGCCCTGGGACACGCTCGAGAAGTACGAGACCTTCTGTAGCGAGCGAGGCATCACGATGCTGGCCGCGACGCTGGCCTGGCTGCTGGCGCAGCCCGGACTCAGCAGTGTCATCGCTGGAGCAACCAAGGCCGAGCAGATCATCCAGAATGCGGGAGCCGTTACCGAGTGGACTCCCACGACGGAGGAGATCGGCCAAATCTCGGTGATGTTCACCGATCCGACCTGATACGCCCGGCGCAACACACCCCACAGGCGAAACGCCATCGGTCGGTCAGGGCAGGGTCAGCACGATCTTGCCGAGAAAGTGGCGTGAGTCGAGTTGCTGGTAGGCGGCGCGCACTTCGGCGAGGGGGTAGGTGCCTGCGATGGGCAACGCGATGCTGCCGTCGGCGACGAGCCGGGCGAGCCGGGCGAGATCCGCGGATTTCTTGCCTCCGCCGCCAACAGTGGAGATGCCGTACTTCGCGACGCCATCGAAGTAGACGATCGAGTTGATGCGTTTCGGATCCACGCCCAGCTCGATCGCGATCTCGACCGTCTCCTGCCCCGCGTTGTCGATCACCGCGTCGATCCCGCTCGGTGCGACGGCGCGCAGGCGGTCGATCAGCCCGGGCCCGTAGGCAACCGGGATGACCCCCAGACCGCGCAGGTAGTCGTGGTTGGCCTCGCTGGCTGTGCCGATCACGATCGCTCCGTCGGCGAGGGCCAGCTGTGCGGCGAATAATCCGACGCCACCAGCCGCAGCGCTGACGAGCACTGTCTCCCCTGGCGTCAGCGCGACCGCTCGTGTCGATCGCTCCGCAGTGTTGCCGACGAGCCCGAGACCGCCTGCGGCTGCCCAGCTGAGGGCGGAGGGTTTCGGCGCAACCTGATCGGCCGGCACAATCACGAAGTCTGCCTGGGCGCTGAAGTTACTCCAGCCGAGCACTTCGTCACCCACTGCCAGTGTCGCTGTCGCTGTCGCTGTGCCAGCACCGACCTCGTCGATTACACCGGCGAACTCTGCTCCCTGGCCACTCGGAAGTGTGCGATTCGGCAGCATCGCGGGGGACTGGCGCACCTTGGAATCGAAGGGATTGAGACCCGCAGCTCGCACAGACACACGCACCTCACCCGGCCCCGCATGCGGCTCATCGACCTCGACGATCTCCAGGACCTCGGGCCCGCCGTAGCGGCTGTACTGCACGATTCGCGACATGGCTCGAGTCTACGATTCGCATCCGTGCAGAATCTCACGACCTGGCCTGCGGCGCCTCTGCGGCCCCGTGACTGCTGTGCCTCCCGTGCCGCGCGTTCACGCCTGTGTGTCAGGAGCGAACCTTTTCGTGGAGCACCGGAAGCGGGGAGGAGGAAGCATCACGGCGGTGGGTGGGCGCCCCTAACCGCTACCAGCGGGTGCCGGCGTTGGGATGGTGGTTACAGTCGGACCCTGATTGAGTGCGCTGTTGAGTCCGGCCGTCTGTTCAGAGAGAATCTTCAATTCGGCGAGGTTCGCGTTGTACTCAGCGGTCTTCGCGAGGATATCGGCATAGAGGCCGTCGAGCGAGGATCGTCTCGACTCGAGCACACGCTGTGCTCGGTAGATCTCCTCGTTCGTCGTGAAGTCGGTTCGGGCATTGAATCGACGGGTATCGGCATTCAGCTGGGTATAGCCGCTCGTGTAGGAGGCGTACTCCTCGGCAATCGCACCCTGTAGAGCATTCATCGTTGCCGAGAGGTCGGCTGAGCGATTCTCGAGCGCGGAGAAGACGGCGTCGGTTTTCACCTGGAGCTTCACTACCGACTGACGGTTACCGAGCCATTTTGCATAGTGGGCTTCGAGCTCGGGCGAGATCGATGCGATTTCAGTGCCGATAATCGAATGCAGTTCGTTATCACGTTCGCCCGGTTCATTTGTGGCGTAGTACGTGAGGCGCGCCTGAAAAGCGGGATCGTCTGCCAGCTTCGTTGCCTCCCGCTCGAGCAGGGGCACGAGTTGGCGCTGCTCGGCTGCGGAGAGGCGATCCCAGACTGCATGCAGCATCTCGTGGGTGGCAACGACATCGGTCAGTCCGAGCAACCGTGGTTCGGTCACCGCGAAGAGATGGATTGATCTGTCCCGCGTGAGGTAGCAGCCGAGGATCCCACCTCCCTCCCGGTTGCTCGAACAGCTCGACGCAAAGGTAGCGGATGATTCGATCTTCGGTGTGCTCGCCAGGAAGATAAAGCGGCCCTTGTCGGTGAGCTGCGACGATTCGATCAGCCTCGAGACCGCGGACGACGGGCGAAAGGTCCAGACTGTGTACTGGTCGACGAGGCGCTGAAAGCCGAGATAGGCGAGCACGCCGGCAGCGACCAACACCAGCGCGAGCACGGGGACAAGCAGTCGGGTGACCCACCCACGGCGGCGCGGAGTCTGCCCCGCGGAGACTGAGTCGTGCTCGAACAGAGTCATGGTTCCCGATCGCCCGCGTGTGGCCGCCACACCGGCCGAATACGCAACTGTACCAATCAGCCCTCTGCCTCAGGCACCGGCCCCCGTGCGGTATCTGCGGAGCTCTAGTGTCCCGTGAGGGGTGCCATGAGCCGGGCGGCGATCGACGGGCGGCCAGTCATCCGCTCTTCGGAATCGGCGATGCTCATTGCCGACATGCCGAGGTTTGCTCCGATGAACCGCAGCGGCTCGGGTTCCCACCGGGGCGAACGATGGTTCACCCAGGGCAGCCGCGAGATCGCAGTATCGCGCCGCAGGATGAGGTCGGTTAGCGTGCGCCCGGCGAGATTGGTGGTGCTGAGACCATCGCCGACGTAGCCACCGGCCGTCGCAATGCCGGTGTCGCTGTCGAACGTCGCGCTCGCCCGCCAGTCGCGCGGCACGCCGAGTGGGCCACCCCAGCGATGGGTAATTGCGACAGTGCCGACGACGGGAAAGATGTCGGCGAGGGTACGTGCGAGATGATCGAATACTGCGGGCGCGCGATCGTACTCGGAGCGGATGCTGCTGCCCCAGTGATACCGCGCACCCCGGCCCCCGAAGGCGAATCGATTGTCTGCTGTGCGCTGGCCGTAGACAAGCAGGTGTCGAAAGTCGGCGAAGGTCTGGCCGTGCTCGATACCGATTTCTTCCCAGGTCTCATCGCTCAATGGTTCGGTCGCGATCATGAGGGAGTAGAGCGGCAGAACGCTGCGGTGGGTCTGCTGCAGAGACGCCGCGTAGCCTTCGAGCGCGATGACGATGGTCGAGGCGCGCACTGCTCCGTGCACAGTGAGAACCTCGCCGGTGCGCCAGGAGAGCACCTCGGTCTGCTCGTAGATCGTCACCCCGAGTCGCTCGACCACGCGAGCGAGCCCGCGAACCAGCTTTGCTGGATGCAGGCGGGCGCAGGCCGGATCGAAAGTCGAGCCCAACGTGCCGGTCGCACCTCGCGGACTGTGTGCGACATCCCTCCACTCAAGCTGGTCAACCCCAAAGTGCACTGCGTCGGCGACTTCGGCGCGTGCGGCGATGAGTTGAGCGGCACCACGAGCCAGGCTCACCGTGCCTCCCCTGATGAAGTCGCAGTCAATATTTTCAGCGCGACACACACGTCCGACCTCACCGACGGTATCGATCATTGCCTGCCGCATCGCCACCGCCGCGGTTCGGCCATGCCGGCGGGCGAGAGAGGAAGTCGATGCGGGGAACAGCGCTGAGCACCATCCGCCGTTGCGTCCGGATGCTCCAAAACCGGCGATATTCTTCTCGAGCACGGCAATGCGAAGAGTTGGCTCCGCAGTCGCGAGGTAATACGCGGTCCATAGTCCGGTAAGACCTCCGCCCACGATGGCGACATCCACATCGACATCCGCCTCGCGGGCGCCGGACAGGGCGGGGCGCGGGCGAAGGTCATCCGCTCCCTCCCCTCCGCTGTCCACGGAGGGGAGGGAGTCGAACCAGAAGCTCAGCCCGCGGTAGTCGGCCATCAGCGGATCAGCTCGCGGGCGTCAGAGCCTGGTCCACGCCTCGGTCAGCACATTGCGCAGGATCTGCTCGATCTCGTCGAACTCCGGCTGGCCGATAGTGAGCGGGGGAGCGAGTTGGATGACGGGGTCGCCGCGGTCATCCGCCCGGCAGTACAGCCCAGCGTCGTACAGCGCCTTGGAGAGGAAACCGCGCAGCAGGCGCTCGGACTCGTCATCGTCGAAGGTCTCTTTTGTGATCTTGTCTTTCACAAGCTCGATGCCGAAGAAGTACCCGGCGCCGCGCACGTCGCCGACAATCGGCAGGTCCTTCAGCTTCTCGAGAGTCGAGCGGAGGATCGGGGAATTGAGGCGCACATTTTCATTGAGCTTCTCCTCCTCGAAGATGTCGAGGTTGGCAAGGGCCACGGCGGAGGAGACCGGATGACCGCCGAAGGTGTATCCGTGATAAAACGACGTGTTGCCGTGCTTGAACGGCTCATAGATGCGTTCGCTCACGATGGTCGCGCCGATCGGAGAGTATCCGCTCGTCATGCCCTTGGCGCAGGTGATCATATCGGGCACATAGTCGTAGGCATCGCAGGCGAAGAACTCGCCGATGCGTCCGAACGCGCAGATGACCTCGTCACTCACGAGCAGCACGTCGTACTGGTCGCAGATTTCGCGCACCCGCTTGAAGTAGCCGGGGGGCGGGGGGAAGCATCCGCCCGAGTTTTGCACCGGCTCGAGGAAGACGGCCGCAACGGTCTCTGGACCTTCGAACAGGATCATCTCTTCGATGCGGTTGGCGGCCCACTGCCCGAAGGCCTCGAGGTCTTCGGTGGGTGCACCCATTTCGGCGGCACGGTAGAAGTTGGTGTTCGGTACGCGGAATCCACCGGGGGTCACCGGCTCGAACATCTCCTTCATGGCGGGGATGCCCGTGATGGCGAGAGCACCCTGTGAGGTGCCGTGGTACGCCACGTTGCGCGAGATCACCTTGTGCTTAGTGGGGCGACCCTGCAGTTTCCAGTAGTACTTGGCCAGCTTGAAGGCCGTCTCGACTGCCTCACCACCGCTGGTGGAGAAGAACACCCGATTCAGGTCGCCCGGGGCGTAGCTGGCGAGGCGGTCGGCGAGCTCAATGGCGCTCGGATGTGCGTAGGACCAGAGTGGGAAGAAGGCGAGTTCCTCGGCTTGCTTTGCTGCGACCTCGGCGAGACGGCGCCGACCGTGTCCGGCGTTCACGACGAACAGGCCGCTGAGGCCGTCGATGTACCTCTTGCCGGTGGAGTCCCAGATGTGATGACCTTCACCCTTGACGATGAGCGGCACTCCCGCCCCGTCTTCCATGACGGATTGGCGGGAGAAGTGCATCCAGAGATGGTCCTTCGCCTTCTGCTGCAGCTCGGCCTCGGTGAATTTCGAAGATCCGACGGTTGCAGTCGGGTCGACGATGTGACTGGCCGGAGCGAGGGTGTGGCTGTCTGCCGGGCTGAGGGTGTGGCTGTCTGCCGGGCTGAGGGTGTGGCTGGCCGGGCTGACCGTGTGATTTACGGTGTGGCTGGCAGTGTGTGTGGTGGTGCTGGTCGTGTTGTCGATGGTCATTTTTCTTATCTCGTTCCCCAGTTATAGAACTGTTTCTGCAGTCTCAAATACACGAACGTCTCAGTTGACTGCACTCCGGGGATCCCGCGGATCTCCTTATTGAGAAGTTCGATCAGGTCTTCGTCGTTCTCGCAGACGACCTCCGCAAGGATGTCGAAGCTGCCGGCGGTGAGCACTACGTAGTCGACCGCGCTGATGCGGCCGAGAGTCTCGGCCACCGATGTCGTGTCACCGGTCACCCGGATTCCGATCATCGCTTGGCGGTAGAAGCCGAGCTGCATCGGGTCCGTGACGGCGACCACCTGCATCACTCCGGAATCGGTGAGCTTCTGCACGCGCTGGCGCACGGCTGCTTCGCTGAGCCCGACGGCCTTGCCGATCTCGGCATAGCTGCGACGACCGTCGGCCTGCAACTGCTCGATGATGGCCTTCGACACGCCATCGAGCTGCATCGGCTTTGCATTCATGCACTGATTCTGTCAGTGCAACGGCCTACTTACAAGTGAATCCGTACCCTTGGAGGTTATTTACTGCGGAATCGGTAGCGCTCGCTGATGTTGGCGATCATGGTGTTCACTGTGCTCCCTCGCTACTGTTGGCACTATGACCACCCCACAGCTGCGTAACTTCATCAACGGCGAGTATGTGGAGGCCTCCACTGAAGCGGCGTTCGACCTGATCGATCCCGCTACCGAGGAGGTCTACGGATCATCCCCGGTCTCGAGCGCAGCGGATGTCGACTCCGCCTACCGCGCGGCGGCAGCGGCCTTTGAAGGGTGGGGTGAGTCCACCCCGAGCGAGCGACAACTGGCGCTGTTCCGAATAGCCGACGCGATGGAGGCGAATGCGGCGAAGTTTGCCGACCTCGAGTCGCAGGACACCGGCAAGCCCCGGGCGACTCTGGTGACCGACGAGATCATGCTCTCCGTCGACCAGATCCGCTTCTTCGCCGGGGAAGCGCGGCACTTGAGTGGCATGGCATCCGGTGAGTACCTGAAGGATCACACCTCGCAGATTCGTCGGGAACCGATCGGCGTGATCGGCCAGGTAACACCGTGGAACTACCCGCTCAACATGGCGGTCTGGAAGTTCGCCCCCGCGCTCGCCGCAGGTAACACCACGGTGCTCAAACCCTCGGACACGACACCATCGGCCACGCTCTTTCTTGCTGAGATCGCCGCGGAGTTCTTGCCACCGGGAGTGCTCAACGTGATCACCGGGGACCGAACCACCGGGGGAGCGATGATCGACCACAGGACGCCCCAGATGGTGTCGATCACCGGGTCGGTGCGTGCGGGTATGGAAGTCGCAAAGGCGGCAGCGGTCGATCTCAAGCGCGTGCATCTCGAACTCGGAGGCAAGGCGCCGGTCATTGTGTTCGACGACGCCGACATCGAATCGGCAGTGGAGGGTATCGCCAACGCCGGCTACTTCAACGCGGGCCAGGACTGCACGGCGGCGACCCGTGTGCTCGTCCAGGCAGGGATCCACGATGAATTCGTCGCCGCTCTGACCGTGTATGCGCGCGAGAACGCGAAGACCGGCCTACCGAGCGATACGGGCGTTTTCTTCGGGCCGGTGAATAACGCCAACCAGCTCGCCCAGGTCGAGGGTTTCATCGACCGTTTGCCCGATAACGCGAGGATCGAACTCGGTGGGCATCGCCAGGGTGTCTCGGGTTACTTTCACGAAGCCACGATCGTTTCGGGTCTGGTGCAGACGGATGACGCGGTGCAGAACGAGATCTTCGGTCCGGTCATCACGGTGCAGAAATTCACCGATGAAGCGCAGGCCCTCGACTGGGCGAACGGAGTGCAATACGGTCTCGCATCGAGTGTCTGGACACAAAACCACGGTCGCGCCATGCGCTTCGCCAAGCATCTCGACTTCGGATGTGTGTGGATCAACACCCATATTCCGATCGTGGCCGAGATGCCACACGGCGGGTTCAAGCACTCGGGCTACGGCAAAGACCTCTCAAGCTACGGATTTGAGGATTACACCCGAATCAAGCACGTTATGAGCTATATCGGTCGTTGATCATGCGGGTGCGCACTACACAGGGCACCCCGTGGGCGACAGAATAGACGGTATGCAGCCGGACGACACCGATCACACTGTCATTCGCCCGCGCTCGGCTGGTGAGCGCGGCGGTGAGCGCGCCGCTGAACGCACCCGTAAACGTACAGTCGAGCCGGTGGATCTCGATGCAGCCACCGTCATTCGTGTGCGAGCGCCAGCTGCACAGCCGGTATCAGTGGAACCGCCTGCCCTGGTGGAACCGCCGCGCGGCCACTCCGGCGGCCACGAAGGTGGGGTGCTCCGGCGGGCGGGCCTCCCGATCGATCCGGTCCCCCTTGCGGTGCCCTGGTATCGTATCCGGGTCAATCGCCACGAGCCGATTCCGCTGGATACTCCCGCGCTGATCGGCAGGAAACCAGTGCCGCCGCGCATCACCGTCGGTGGCGCACCACGGCTGGTGCGGGTGCCATCCCCGGGTCGCGAGGTCTCCGGCACCCACGTGGAACTGCGGCAGCAGGGGGCATCCGTCATCGTCACGGATCTTCGATCGACCAACGGGACCCTCGTGTGGTTGCCCGGAACACGCGCACAAAAACTGCGTCAGGGCGAGTCGCTCGTCGTCTCGGCTGGCACAGTGGTGGATATTGGCGACGGAAACACCGTGGAGATCCTCCCCATCGAGCGTCAGGTCTGACGAACGAACGCCCCTGAAGTGTTGTGCGAAAGGCTTCTGTGACCGAGATCGGCACAAGCGTTGCGCGGTTCAGCGTTGACATCCCCAACCATCCGGATGCCCGGCTCGTTCTCGCGTGGGGCGCGGCAACCGACACCGGTCGTCGTCGTGCCCACAACGAAGACAGCTTTATCGCGGAGGCACCGATGTTTGCTGTCGCCGACGGGATGGGCGGCCATTCGGCCGGGGATCTCGCGAGCGCAGCCGTCGTCTCCCGGTTGTTCGAGGCGGTCACCGGTTCAGACAGCGGGCTGTTCACCGATGCCGAAACTATCGAGCGCGGGCTGAGAGCGGCTACCGGCGACATCTCCCAGGTGACCGACGAGAAGCAACTTGGTGTGGGAACCACCGTCACCGGCGTCGCACTCGCGCTGCAGGATGACGAGCCGTTCTGGATGGTTTTCAACGTCGGCGATTCGCGGGTCTACCGGTATGAAGGCGACGCCCTTCTGCAGGTCACCGTTGACCACTCGGTGGTGCAGGAGCTTGTCGATGCGGGCGTGATCCGGGCCGAAGACGCCGAAACTCATCCCGACAGCAACGTAATCACCCGCGCTGTTGGATTCAATATCGAGTCCATTCCGGACTACTGGGTGGTGCCGGTGAGCGAGGGCATCCGACTCCTGCTGTGTTCGGATGGCCTGACGAAGGAGTTGGCTTCCGAGGACATCCGCCGGCATCTCGCCGCCGGTCTTCCCCCCGCGCAGACCGCGATCGCGCTGGTCGATGCCGCGGTGGAGCGTGGCGGTCGCGATAACATCACCACTATCGTCATCGACGTACTCGAAAGCTCCGGCTTCGGTGAGCCCGAGAACACTGTGCCGCGCACCGCACCCATTCCAATCCAGACGGGTTAACCCCCCGAAAGAGGTACAGAAAAGGCCGATAATCGGCAGATTCCCTCAACTCCTGAGGGCGGAGCCACGTCTAAAATAAGCCAACGGGTTCGCGCGCACTACGAGTACCGACCGGCCATCATCCCGCGTCGGCGAAGGAGGAGAGATGGCACGACGATTGCCCTCCTCACCTCCGGTGCTGCCCGGATTTTCGACAATCCATGTACTTGGCTCCGGCGGCTTCGCCGACGTGTTCCTCTACGAACAGAACATGCCGCGCCGCCAAGTGGCCGTCAAGGTCATGCTGAGCGAGGTCGTCAACGACCAGGTGCGGCGGATGTTTCAGGCCGAAGCAAATCTCATGGCCCAACTGAGCTCCCACCCCTCCATCCTCACCGTCTACCAGGCGAGCGTGTCATCCGATGGCCGGCCGTACCTCGTGATGGAGCTGTGCTCCTCCGTGCTGAGTGAGCGCTACCGGCGGGAACGGATCCCGGTGCCGGAAGTGCTGCGTATCGCGGTGAAAATCGGGAGCGCGATCGAGACCGCCCATCGAGCGGGAGTTTTACACCGCGACATCAAACCCTCCAACATCCTGCTCACCGCCTACGGACATCCGGTGCTCTCGGACTTTGGAATCGCCTCTACCCTCAGCGAGGCGGAGACGAACGAGTCGGTGGGACTGTCCATTCCCTGGTCGGCACCGGAAGTGCTGATGGACGAGACCCCTGGCAGCATCGCTTCCGAGGTCTGGTCATTCGCCGCGACGGTCTATTCGCTGCTCGCCGGGCGTTCGCCGTTCGAGATCCCGGGAGAGTCGAACAAGTCCGCTGATCTCAGTTCACGCATCGACCGGGCCCGACTGAAGCCGACCGGTCGACTCGACGTGCCGCCGGGTCTCGAGGCAGTGCTGGCGCGAGCCATGGCCCGCATGCCGGAGAAACGGCCGGCGAGCATCCTCGAACTGGTGCGCGAGTTGCAGGCGATCGAGACGCAACTGGGAGTGCCCCAGACGCCGATCGAGGTGGCAATGGACGACTGGGCTCTGGCTACAGTCTCCGACTTCGAGGATCGCACGCTCATCCGTGGCATCGACGGTGGTCTGCCCACCGCTCGCGGCCGACGTCGACGCCGGGCAGCGAGCGCGGCGCAGGCGCCGGTCACCGCGATGATCCGCCAGAGCACCAGCGGGCAGAACAGTCGGAACAGAGGCATGCCCCAGAGCAGTGGCACCCGCCCGGGCCGACGGCCGCGGGGCCTGCGAGCAGGCACCTGGGTGCTCATTGTCGGCACCGTAGTCGTGATCGGTCTCGGGGTGGGCGCGATTCTTGTGCTCGTTCGCGCGAACTCGGATGGCATCCCGCAGGTCACGGATATCGTGGCGGAGCCCGGCGCGAACGTGATCAAGTTCAGTTGGACCAACCCGGGGCTCACGACCGACGATGCATACCAGGTGACCACCGGCGATGGGCGAACAGCGCTTCAGAGCTCGACCGACTACCTGGCACAGGATGCGCAGGCCGGGGATCGGGTCTGCATTACGGTAGCGGTGAACCGCCAGGGTAAAACCGGTCCTCCGAGTGCCCAGAAATGCGTCGTCTCCGGGGGGTGACAACAGCTCGATGACCTTCAGAAACTGGCTTTCCGGCCACCGCTCACTCGTCGCGACCGCGACGAGTGGATCGGTGATCGCGGCCCTCATTGCGACCATCGCGGTCGTATCCACCGGCTACACCGCGCAGCGCCTCGATCTCAATGACGGCTCCGTATGGGTCGCGAACGGCAATTCCCAGGTGATCGGCCGTGCCAACACGCAGGTACTCGCGCTCAACACAGTGGTGGCGTCGACCGGAGCCGACATCCAGACAATCCAGCGCGGCACGACCGTTCTGCTGTTCGACCGCACCGACAGCACGGTAGATATCGTCGATCCGGCTACCTCGAAAGTGCTCGACAGCGTGCCACTCCCGCCGCAGGATCCCCAGCTTTGGCTTGCCGGGGACAACATCGTGATCGCAGCCGGCGGCACTGGCCAGGTCTGGATTGTGCCGCTCGCGCAGCTTCCCACCTTCAATGCCCAGTCGCCGGCAACACTCAGTCTCGGGGCGAACACCGTGACCAGCGTGACGCCAGAGGGGATGCTGTTCGGCTACTCGGCCGACGCCCGACAGGTCTATCGGCTGGATGCTGCGCACTCCACTACCGTCGCGGAGTCAGCCCGCGCTCGCCTCGGGGGAACGCGACGGGACGTCTCGATCACCTCGGTCGGTGGCAGCTGGGTGCTCTTCGACGCGGTAAGCCGCACGATCCTCACGGCGAATGGCACCGTCGACCTCTCCAGGCAGATTCCTGCGGGATCCGCTGCGGTGCTGCAGCAGGCGTCGACCGCGGGGGAGTCGGTGCTGATCGCCTCGTCAACGGCGCTCCTGCGCGTACCTCTGGCGGGGGGACGTGCCGTGGTGCTGACCGAAGGCCAGGGGGGAATCCCCGCCGCCCCACGGGTGATGGGGGGCTGTTTCTTCGCTGCGTGGTCGGTCGGTTCGGCGTGGCGGCAGTGTGGTGGCGAGGCAGTCACGCTGCCTCTCGAGTCGGTGCCGGCATCCGCCTCCGGGCTGAGGTTCGTATCGAATGCAGACCGGCTGGTGCTGAGCGATCCACGCGGTGGTGGCGTCTGGGCGGTGCAGCGCTCCGGAGAGCTCATCGACAACTGGGCCGATCTGATTCCCCCGCGCACGGATCAGAAAAAGGTTGAGCAGAACATTCAGAACACCCCACCCGATTATGAGAAGACCCAGGTGCCGCCGGTCGCCATGGATGACTCATTCGGCGCCCGCCCGGGGCGCACGAGTCTGCTGCCGCTGCTCCTGAACGACTACGACGCCAATGGTGATGTGCTCGTGATCTCGGATGTCACGGCGATCGATGAATCGGTCGGACGCGTGGATCTGATCAACGACGGCCAGCAGGCGCAGATTACTCTGAGTCCCTCGGCACGCGGCACGCTGAAATTCGGCTATTCGATCAGTGACGGACGCGGTGGCACAGCAAGTGCCACGGTGACGGTGACGGTGCGGCTTCCGACCGAGAATTCTCCGCCCGCGCAGGTGCGCCGCACCACGACCGTCGTGGCTGCAGGCGGTCGCGTCACGCAGTCAGTGCTCGGTGACTGGGTCGACCCCGACGGGGATCCCATTTATCTCGACTCCGCCGCAACTGCGGCTCCCGACACGGTGAGCTACAAACCGGAGGGCACTGTCGTCTTCACTGCTGCCGGAACTGCGACGGGACTGCGCACGGTGGCACTGGTGGTCTCGGACGGCACAGCGAGCGGCACCGGCGAGCTATCGGTCACTGTGGCGGCAGTCGGTTCAGTGCCGATCTACGCCGATCCATACGTCAAGCTGGCCTATGCCGGCCAGGAGGTCACGCTTTCCCCCCTCGACCATGTGCGGGGCGGATCGGGAACTATTCGACTCGCCAGTGTGCCGGCCAAGAGTGGTGTCACGGTCACCCCGAGCCTCGAGGCTGGCACCTTCCGCTTCCTGAGTGAGCAGGTGGGAACGCACTACATCGATTACATCGTCAACGACGGTAACCAGACTGCCAATGGTGTGGTGCGCATCGACGTCGCGGCACCGCCGGACGTGAATACCAAGCCCATCACCATCCCGAAGAATATCTTCATACAGTCGCTCGGAGTCAAGACCATCGACGTGGCATCCACCGATCGGGATCCGGCCGGTGGCGTACTTGTGGTGACCGGGCTCTACAATCTCGCGCCGAGCGCCGGGGTGACCGCCGAAGTGATCGACCAACGGTCAATCCGCGTCACGCTCACTGCGCCCCTGGTCTCCGGGCCGGTCACCTTCAACTACCGCATCACCAACGGTCTTGCCGAAGCAGAGGGCGTGGTGAACGTCGTAGAGATTCCCCGGCCGACCCGCCTCCAGCCGCCGGTCGCCAACGATGACAGCGCGACGGTGCGCGTCGGCGATGCCATCGACATCCCGGTGCTCGACAATGATGTGCAACCGAACGGCGAGGCACTGACTCTCAATCCGAAGTTGCCGACGGCCCTCGGGGGTGGGTCCGGCCTGTTGTTCGCGTCGGGCAACGTGCTTCGCTACCTCGCACCACAGAAGACCGGTGATTTCACCGCGATCTATGAGATCTCCGATTCCAGTGGCCAGGTCGCGCAAGCGCAGGTGAAGATCTCAGTGCGCGAGGCGGTGCTTGCCACCAACAATCCACCGGTGCCCCAGACTGTGACCGCTCGTGTGATCGCGGGTGAGAAGGTGCGTATCTCGATCCCGCTCACCGGCATCGATCCCGACGGTGATTCCGTGCAGCTGCTCGGGCAGGCGACAAACCCGACGAAGGGATCGGTCACCGGGGTGGGGACCGACTACCTCGACTTCCTGGCCGGCGACTACTCGGCCGGCACTGACACCTTCAGCTACACGGTGATCGACGCGCTCGGTGCGCGGGCAACCGGCATCGTGAGGGTCGGCATCAGCGCGAAGCTGAAGGCGGCCCGCAATCCGGTTGCGGTTTCGGATCAAGTGCTGATCCGGCCGGGTGGAACGGTATCGGTGCAGCCCCTTGCCAACGACTCCGACCCGGACGGTGGCACCCTCAGGATCATGACGCTCGAGCCGAACTCGAAGGACATCGTCGCGCGCATCGAGGGTGACATCGTGAAGGTGACCCCGCCGACGAAGCCGGGCAGCTATGGCCTCGTCTACACGATCGAGAACTCATTCGGTGGAACCAGTTCCGCCTTCATCACGGTCATCGTCAGCGCGGATGCCCCGCGCTCCTTCCCGGTGGTCCGCGACACCGTTCTCACGCTGTCTGACGTGCTCGGCCGTGACTCGCTCGACGTCAACGTGTTGAAGAACGTGTTTTTTGCCGACGGTAATGTCTCGACCCTCGGGGTGTCGGTTCTGCCCGGCTATTCCAGTGCCGCGAGTGTGACATCCACCAAACGCATCCAGGTGTCCGTGCAGAACAAGAGTCAAATCATCCCCTTCTCGGTCGCGAACCCGGATGACGCAACTGTGGTCTCCTACGCATTCGTCTGGGTGCCCGGGCTCAATGATGCTCTGCCGCAGCTGAACCGCAGGGCGCCGCCACTCACGGTGGTCAGTGAGTCGACCCTCACAATCGACCTCGCTGCCTACGTACTCGCGGTCGGTGGAAAGCAAGTGCGTCTCACCGGCTCGACCAACGTGCAAGCCACCCACTCCGACGGCGCTACTCTCGTCGCCGACGACCACACCCTGCGCTTCACCTCTGCCGACAAGTACTTTGGACCGGCATCGATCTCATTCGAGGTGACCGACGGTGCCTCGGTGACGGATCCGGGTGGCCGGAGGGCCACTCTCGTGCTGCCGATCACCGTGACTCCGCGGCAGAATCAGCCGCCGGCATTTGTCGGGGGCGTCATCGACTTCGAACCCGGTTCGTCGAAGGAAATCGACCTGCTCAAGCTCACCAACTATCCCTACCCGAAAGATCTGGCTGAGCTGAGCTACTCCGTTCTCAGCCCGTTTCCCGAGGGATTCAGCTACACGCTCACCGGGCAGAAGCTTGTACTGCGAGCGAACGAAGATGCGGTGAGGGGGTCATCAGTTGACATCCTGCTCGGAGTGCGGGACGCGACGACTACCGGCCTGCAGGGACAGATCCAGCTGAACACTGTGGCCTCCAGCCGTCCGCTTGCCCGACCGGCACCGGACTCCATCGTCGCGGCGCGCGGGCAGACCACGACAGTAGATGTGCTGGCCAATGACGAGGTCACCAACCCGTTCCCCGAGACCCCGCTGCAGGTGCGTGCTATCCGTGGGCTCGACGGCGGGTCGATCCCCACTGGCCTCACGATCTCACCGAGCTCGGACAATCGCCGACTCACGGTCAGCGCGTCATTCTCCGTCCTGCCCGTCGATACCACCCTGCAGTACCAGGTGGCCGATGCGACGGGCGATCCCGACCGCTACGTCTGGGGTGTGATCACGGTCTCGGTGCAGGACAAACCCGATCCGGTTACTGCCCTCACGGTGTCGTCTTTTGGGGATCGGGTGCTCACCGTGCGGTGGAATCCCGGAGTGTCGAATAACTCTGCCATCACCGGCTACGACGTCATCATGACCTCTTCGACCGGCAGTGTGATTTCGACCGCACCTTGTGCTGTCGCGGTCTGTGATGTCATCACGCCGGGCAACGGGCCAGCTAACGGGGTGCGTCTCGCCGTCCGGGCGATCAACGCGATCGGTCCCTCGGATGCGACGGGCTTCGGCGCCACCGTCTGGTCAGATATTATTCCCCCTGCGCCGACCGGACTCGAAACGAGTCCGCTCAATGGGGGGCTCCGGATCAGCTGGAATTCGGTGAGCACAGCAGTAGGGGGCAGTGCGGTGAACAATTACCGACTGGTGGTGGGAGGAATGACACGCGACATCGATCCCTCGGTCTGCGGCGGTGGTACCTGCTCCACCGACGTCTTCGGCCTGACCAACGGACAGACTGTGTCGGTGTCGTTGAGCGCCCGTAACGCGGCCTACACCGCTCTTGCGACCTGGAATTCGGCAAGCACGAACGGCACACCGGCTGGGCCGCCGGTGTCGATCTCTGCGCCAACGGCCACCGCCACCGACAGTTCGATCACCGTGACATTCGACGGTGCCTTTGCCGATAACGGCCGGTCGATCAGCGGCTATCGTGTGATTGCGTACACCAATCGCAACTCGCCTCCGACCTGTGCAGCTCCGAATCCGTCCGGGTCAGTTCTCCAGTCGGTTGGCACGTCGACGGCTGCCACCTTCTCCGGACTCTCCAGCGAATCGGGCTACTCGATCATCGTGCTCGCAACCAACAGCATCGGCTGCAGCCCGAGCCCCGCGGTGTCCGCGCACACCAGTCCGGGAATGCTGACAGCGATTTCCACGAGTGGTCCAAATAGAGCCGGGGCGACCTTCGACTATGCGCTCACCGGCGCAACGGTCAGCTCCCGAACCGCGGGTGACTACACCTTTTACTACCGTCTGCAGGGCGATACTGTGCCGGCGACCCAGTATGGACCGGTCGCCATCGGTGCGCTGCTCACCGCCGAGGGCCGGCAGTATGGCCACGCGATCTCGGTCGAGCTTCGGGCCTGCCGCAACTTTGCGGATGCCGGGGAGATCTGTCAACAGAACTGGTCAGCATCCTTCGTCGTGGGAACCCCGGTAGATCCACGCATCGGGCCAGTCAGCTTCACCCCGCTGGAGGCGGCAACTGCAAACAATTCGAGCGGCACCTTCACCTGGCCGAGTTGGACTTCGGCAAGCTACGAGGGCATCCAATATTCCTGTGGCGCGGGCGCAAACGACACGCTTGTACCTGGCAACACCAGCCAGGGTGGCCAGTGCGTCGCGGTTGTCAACAGCGGACAGGATCCCGTACTCACGATCGTGGTGACCGCCAATGGCGGGCGCACCTACACGATCCAGTACGACAGGAACGGTAATGTCCGATAGCGTGCGGAGACCCCCGCTGAACCGAGAGGCACCGGTATGACAATGACACCCGAGCAGGCGGTCTGGTTCTCCGACATTTTCAATCGACTTGTCGCGAATGTCGACCAGGTGCTGCTCGGCAAGACTTTCGTCATCCGGCTGTCGTTCACCGCGCTACTGAGCGAGGGGCACCTGCTCCTCGAGGACTTTCCCGGTACCGGTAAGACCTCCCTTGCGCGCGCCATCGCGCAGAGCGTGAAGGGGGCATCGAGCCGCATCCAATTCACCCCCGATCTGCTCCCCGGCGATATCACCGGGGTGAGTATCTATGACCAGGGGGTTGGTGAGTTCGAGTTCCACCGTGGCCCGATCTTCGCCAACATCGTGCTCGCGGATGAAATCAACCGGGCAAGCCCGAAGACCCAGTCCGCACTGCTCGAAGTGATGGAGGAGGGCCGCGTCACCGTGGACGGGATCTCCCATGATGTCGGAGCGCCATTTATGGTCATCGCAACGCAAAACCCCATCGAGCAGGCGGGCACCTACCGGCTCCCGGAGGCCCAACTCGACCGGTTCATCATGAAGACGTCGATCGGGTATCCCGACCATGCCTCGACCGTGCGCATCCTCGAGGGCTCCGACGTGAAGGCACACGATACGATCCTGCCCCCGATTGCCACTGACGAAGTGATCGTGGAGATGGGCGCCCTTGCGCGCACGGTGCACGTGGATGCCAGCATCAACGACTACGTTTCGCGACTCGTGGAGGCAACCCGCTCGGCAACCGAGGTGCGACTCGGTGCGAGTGTGCGCGGGGCTCTCGCGCTCATCCGTACCGCTAAGACGCGCGCTGCGTCAAACGGACGTCACTACGTGATTCCGGATGACATCAAGGCACTCGCGGAACCGGTGCTCGCACACCGCCTTGTGCTCGATCCCGAAGCAGAGTTCGACGGAATCACCGCCTCGAGTATCGTGAGCCAGCTACTGATCGAAACCCCACCCCCCAGTGACCGGCAGGCAGTGTGAGCGGTCGGGGAGAGCCGGAGCGGCAGGGGTCGAGCGCGCGAGTGGCCCGCGGCCAATCCGGCCACCTGTCACGTGCTACGACCTCCAACGCGAAGTTCGATTCAGCACACCGCACGTCACACCGCACGTCACACCGCACGTCACACAGCACTGGCACGGTCGGCCTCACGAACGCACGCACTCGCATCGTGGGAGAGCGCACCGGCCTGCTTGCCGACGCGATCATCACCCTCGTGCGGTTCTTCCGCACGATCGGGGCGATCTTCGCCGGGTGGACACGACGGATTTCCTCGGTCGTCACAGTGTTGGGCTGGTCAATTTTGTTCCTCGTGCCAGCCGCTTTTGTTCTGGGTTACGGGCTCGGCTGGGTGGAACTTGTCGCCGTAGCATTTGCTGGCACGGTGCTTATCATCGTGGCCACGATCTACCTCATCGGTCGTATCGCCTTCTCAATCGAGCTCTCGGTCACGCACAGTCGGGTCGTCGTGGGGGAACGAGCCACCGGTCTGATCACGGTAACCAATCCGACCACTCGCAGACATGCCGGGTTGAAGGTCGAGGTGTCGGTCGGCCGCGGGCTGGCGGAGATCGCCATGCCGTCTCTGGCGCACGGCGCATCGTTTCAGCACGAATTCCTCCTGCCGACGAGCCGTCGCGGTGTGCTCTGGATCGGTCCGGTACGCACGGTGCGGGCCGACCCGGTAGGTCTCGTGCGCCGTGAACTGCTCTGGACGGATGCGAAGCAACTTTTTGTTCACCCGCGAACGATCGGAATCCCCTCCACCAGCACCGGGTTCGTGCGTGATCTCGAGGGCAATCCCACCAGAGACCTCTCCAACAGCGATGTGTCGTTCCACGCACTGCGCGAGTATGTGCCGGGGGATGAGCGCCGCTATATCCACTGGAAGAGCACGGCGAAGACCGGCACCTATATGGTGCGCCAGTTCGAGGAGACCCGCCGGTCTCACCTCGTGATCGCTCTCAGCCTCGCGACCGCGAATTACGCGACCGAGGAGGAGTTCGAAATGGCGGTGAGCGTCGCCGGATCGCTCGGCGTGCGCGCGATCCGGGATGCCCGCAACGTTGCCGTCGTCGTCAGCGAGAAGACGCCCGAGTTCGCCAAGCGCAAGGTGCTCGCGGTGCGACACCTCAACACGCTCACCCGAACCCGACTGCTTGATGACCTCGCGGTCATCGAGCACGGGGAATCCGCCCTCGGCATTGTGGATGTCGCCCGCGTCGCGGCCGATGAGATCACCGGGATCTCGGTGGCGTTCCTGGTCTGCGGGTCTCTTGCCACGGTGACCGAACTTCGAGCGGCATCGACCAAGTTTCCCCCCGGAGTGGAAGTGGTCGCAGTCGTGTGCGATCCCGAGACTATTCCGGGACTTCGCCGGGTTGCCGGGCTCAGTGTGCTCACGATTGGCTACCTCGAAGATCTGCAGAAATCTCTTGCCAGGTCAGTGGCGGTATGAGCACCGGCTCCGACAGCATCCGCCGCATCGACAGCAAGCGCCGGTCCACGGTAGACAAGCGCGGTGCGGGACCTTCTCGATCCACCCGCCGTACCCGCCTGCCCCTCGCTTTCACGGCGATGACGATCCTGATGTTCTGGCTTACCGTGCTCGTGGCATCCGCCGCGCTCTGGCCGATCTACCAGTCCGCGCAATTGGTCATCATGATCGGTGCGACCGTGCTGGTCGGGTCGGTTATTGCAGTATCCGGGGCGCGATACCGGTGGTCGACACTCAGGATCACTCTCGCCACGGTCAGCGTCTATTTCCTGTTTGGTGTGCCCCTCGCCATTCCCGATCGCTCGCTCTTCGCGCTGCTGCCCACCCTGCAGGGTGAACTCGAACTGCTGCAGAGCACTGCCCTCGGCTGGAAGCGACTTCTCACCATCACCCTCCCAGTTGGCTCGTATGAGTCGCTTCTTGTGCCGGCGTTCATCCTCGTGCTCACCACAACCGTCGTCGGGCTTTCGGTTGGTCTCCGAGCCAAGTGGGGGGAGCTCGGAGTGATCGCACCCATCGGGCTATTCATCACCGCGCTCATGTTCGGTGCCTCGACGGCGACCTGGCCGCTCCAACTCTCGCTCGGGCTGCTTGCGAGTGCGCTGGGCTGGCTTGTCTGGCGGCGGTGGTACCGGCGTCGAGACTCGCTCCGACTGCTCGCAGCGCAGGCTGTAGATAGCGACGGCCGACCGCTCGAAGCGGCCACCGACACCAGTTTCGCCGGGTTTCGCACGGTGATGAGCGCCGGACTCATTGTCGTACTCGCTGCGGTCGGTGCGGTCGCTGCCACGCTCACTCTTCCGCCGACCGAACAGCGTCAGGTGTTGCGCACAGCGATCGAAAAGCCATTCGATCCACGGGTCTATGCGAGTCCGCTCAGCGGCTTTCGGCGCTACGAGGAGACGAACGCGGCCAATACGACCATGCTCACCGTCTCGGGTCTCCCGATCGGTGCGCGGCTCCGAATCGCCACTCTCGACACCTATGACGGAATCATCTACTCGGTCGGCAGTTCCCTGGTGTCAAGCGAATCTGGTTTGTTCACGCGGGTTCCTGCCCGCTTCGACCAGTCGGGTACACGCGGGTCGCCGGTATCACTTCGCATCCTGGTCGGTGACTATTCCGGCCTGTGGCTTCCGACCGTCGGCAAGTTCACCGGTATCAGCTTTAGCGGGCCGGATGCCTCGGAGCTGCGCAATTCGTTTTATTACAACGACGCAAGCGGAACCGCCGCCGTGATCCGGCCTCTTCGGTCGGGCGACAGGTATTCGCTGACGGCCGTTGAGCCACGTCAGCCGTCCGAGGATCAACGTGCAGCTCTCCGCCCTGGGACCGCCGAAGTGCCGCGCTCCGCGGGGATCCCCGACCAGCTCTCATCGACGCTTGACGCCTGGACGCGGTCACAGACCACACCGGGAGCGCGCCTCGCGGCCATGATTACCGCTATGAAACAGACCGGCTACCTCAGTCACGGGGTCGACCCGGACCTCCCGGCGAGCCGCTCCGGGCATGCTGCGGATCGCATCAGCCAGTTGCTCACCGACCAGCGCATGATCGGCGATCAGGAGCAGTATGCCGTCACTGCCGCGTTGATGGCTCGTCAGCTCGGCTTTCCGGCCCGGGTGGTCTTCGGCTTCGTACCCGAGGTCAACACCCAGGGCCCGACCGTAGTGCTCGGCAAGGATATCTCGGCCTGGATCGAGGTCAACACGGCACAGTTCGGGTGGGTGACGATGGATCCGACGCCCCCGATGCGGGACATCCCCGCGGAACTCCCCAAGGATCCGACAACCATCGCCCGGCCGCAGCCGCCCGTGCAGCCTCCCATCGACGACCCCACCCGACCGAACATCCAGCAGCAGCCGGAAAGCACTCAGGATTCCGCACCAAAGGACAATTTTTTCCTGATGGTGCTTTTCGCTGCGCTCCGGTTGGTCGGTTGGATTGTGCTTGGTGTTGCCGTCATCCTCGCCCCGTTCCTCGCGATCGTCGTGGCAAAGCTGCGGCGACGGATGTTGCGGCGCCGTGCCCCGACGGCCATCCAGCGAATCAGCGGTGGATGGCAGGAGTTCGAGGACGCCGTCGTCGACCACGGTTATGACCCGCCACCATCATCCACTCGCACCGAGGTCGCTTCGAAGGTCGGAGGGGTGCAGTCGCTCGTGCTCGCGGCAGTCGCCGACCGGGCGATGTTTTCTCCGGACCTGCCGCGGGATGAGGAGGCCGATCTTCTCTGGCGCGCGGTCACTGATCTTCGGGCATCACTGGACGATGGGGCAACTCGTCGGCAGCGCATCAGGGCGGCAATCTCGCTGCGATCCCTCGGTGGATATAGTGTCAAGAGGCTGTTCAGGAGATAGTCGGATGGTCGCAGCGGGATGGCTGCAGTTGGGAAGGTTCTCAGGCGAATGACGTGTAACTTTTGTTCCACCGCGTTGCCTGCCGGGGCGCTCTTTTGCGGCGAATGCGGTCGAGCGGTCGCAGCTGTGCCGCCTGTTGCTGTGCCGCCTGTCCCGGTTAGCCGGGTGCCGGCGCCTCTTCCCCCGATCGTGCGTCGAGTAACTGGCCAAAATCCTCCGTCTCCCGTGCTGTCGACGGTTCAGAATCCAGTGCCCCCGCTGGTTGTCCCGCGAGTGGATGGCGCCGCAACCGTCGCTTGCGAACAGTGTGGCTCGCCGATGTCGGAAAACGATATCTTCTGTGGGGAATGCGGCTTCGTGTCCCGCGCTGCGAGCGAGGACTTTGGCCGGTCCCGCGACACCGCGATCATCGAACTTGCTCCGCCGCGAGCGTCGGCTCCCCGTCCGCGGCCGCCAGTCGTGGTCGATCGCCTGCCTGATTTCGAGCCGCCAGCTGTCACCACCAGGTCCGCAGGCGCCACTGGTCCCTCCCGTAACACTGGTCCCTCCCGTAACACGGGTGCTTCGGATAACACGGGTGCTTCGGATAACACGGGTGCTTCGGATAACACGGGTGCTTCGGATAACACGGGCAGGATCGAATCCGCACGAGCGGTAACTGGTCGGGCCGATGACGTTCCATTTGATGATTCGGGCGACCTCGAAGCGACCAGAATTTCGCGTCCGGGTCGAGTAGGGGAGCGTTTCGTATTGCAGTTCAGTACCGGTGAGAGCTTCACGGTCTACGGCAGTGGACTCATCGGGCGCAATCCGCGCTCTGAACCCGGCGAACATTTCGACCAGTTGGTGCGCGTGCTCGATCCGAGCCGCTCAGTCTCCAAAGTCCACCTTGAATTCGGGCAGGACGCCGGACGATTCTGGATCATGGACCGAGCCTCCGGAAACGGCACGCTCGTGCGCGAGCCCGAGTCCGCCGTCGTGCGTTGCCAGCCGGAGAAGCGTTTTCGAATCGTTCGCGGCACCCGCGTCGACATCGGCGAGCAGTTCTTTATCGTGAGCTGACCGATTTCACTTTCTCGGTCGGCACTTCTCCTCCACGGCGAGGGTCAGGTGGGTGTTGTCCCGAGATCGTCGCTACTCCTGCGAGTGAGACAACTGTCGCTGGTTGGCTGATGCGGTGCCAGCCTCCTGCCCTCCCCGCTCGGTCTCTCCCCGCTCGGACCCTCCTGGCCTGGCGTCATCTGGCCTGGCCTCATCTCGGCGGCGGGTAGCAGCGCGCACATCGGCGCTGGCGGTTCCCCGACTGCCGGAGCGGCCCCGACCGCACGGTTTTCCGCTCATTGCGGTGCTTGCGCCGGTGGTCGGATCAGTGCTCATTTGGGCGCTGACCCGCTCTCCATTCGCGCTGGTGTTCGCGCTGCTCGGTCCGCTCGTCGCCATCGCCAGCGTCGCGGATGCCCGACTGCAGTCCCGACGCACGTCCAAGCGTGAGTCAGCGCGGTTTGCCTGCGAGGTGGCATCGACGCGCACGGAGATCGAACGGCGTCATGCCGAGGAGCGTGAGCAGTTGCTTCACGCGGTACCGAGTGCCACCGGACTGACCTCACGGGTGTCACACGACCCTGAACGCTGGCGCATCGCCGCAACTGCAGGAGTGCCACTGCGTCTCGGTCTCGGGAGCATGCCGAGCTCGGTGCGGCTGGATGGCTCGTCAACGACGACGGTGGATGCTGATAACCCGGTGCAGGCGGCAATCGAGCAGCTGCATGAGCTCGCTTCACTGGTGACCGGTGTGCCGATCGTGGTCGACGCACGACTCGGTATCGGGGTGTGTGGCCCAGCCGCGCTTGCGCACGCCGTCGCACGAGGTCTTCTGCTGCAACTCGGCGATCGGCTCTCGCCGGAGTTAGGGGTATTTTCCGCCGATGGCGGGGCGGGCGACTGGACCGCACGACTACCGCATCGCACGGTGCCCCCGGCGGGTCAGGGCAGTGCAGTGGCGGGCAGTGCAGTAGCGGGCAGTGCAGTGGCGGGCAGCGCAGTGGTGACCTGGACCTGCGAGGGTGAGACCGGTGTGATCGCTGTCGCCTCCCGCGTGGAAGACCTTCCCGGTCACTGCCGCGTGGTGGTGCAGGTCATCACCGGGCGCAGTTCCCGGGTGGTCCGCTGCCCGGATGACTTAGGGCTCGAGGTGCCTGCCACTCTCCTCGTTGAATTGGTGTCCTCACAGCAAGCGAGGGAGATCGGCAGATTCCTCACGGCCTCGGCTCGGGCTCTTGGTCGGGTGCGTTGTGAATTGCAGCGCATCGCCGATCAGGGCTTCTTCTCGCTACCTCTGCCCGTGTCTCTGCCCGCCAGTGTTACTCGAGATTTCCCCGGTGGGATGCCCAATATGCCGCCCGGTGTCTCTCGTGTTCGCGCCGGATCCCTCGCCTGTGTGTTTGCTCGCCGTGCCGACACGGCAGAGGGAATGATGATCGATCTTGTATCGCACGGCCCGCATGCGGTCATCGGTGGCACGACGGGAAGTGGCAAGAGTGAACTCCTCGTCAGCTGGGTACTCGCGATGGCGCGGGTCCACGCGCCCTCGGTAGTTAATTTTCTGCTGGTGGACTTCAAGGGTGGTGCCTCGTTCGCCTCCCTTGCTGATCTTCCGCACGTGGTGGGCATCGTTACCGACCTCGACGAGCGAACCGCTCACCGAGCGATGCTCAGCCTGCGGGCAGAGCTCAAGTTTCGGGAGAGACTGCTCGCACAGACAGGCGCGAGATCGGTGGATGACGCGGGCGTAGATCTGCCGCGGCTCGTCATCATGGTCGATGAATTCGCAGCGATGGCAGCTGATTACCCGCAGCTGCACGACCTGTTTGCCGACCTTGCCGCGCGCGGTCGATCACTCGGCTTGCATCTGGTGCTGTGTACCCAGCGGCCGGCCGGAGTTATTCGGGATGCTGTGCTCGCCAACGCGACCCTCCGACTCTCGCTTCGGGTCAATAACCGTGCTGACAGCCTGGCCGTGCTCGGCTCGGACCAGGCCGCGGAGTTGCCGGGGGACTCACCCGGTCGGGCCCTCATCTCGATCGGCGGTGATCGACCAGAACCGGTCACAGTCGCCCGCGCGAGAGAGGATGACATTCTGCGGGTGATCGGCCAGTATCCGGCCCCCGTTCCATCGATCCGCCGGCCGTGGTGTGATGATCTCCCCGCCGTAGTGCCGCTGGCCTCGCTCGAATTCAACGGCGAGGGTATTCCCTTCGCCCTCGTCGATCTCCCCGAGCAACAGCGGCAGGACACGGCGCAGTACGATCCAGCCCTGCGGGGCAGCCTGCTCGTGATTGGAGCCACGGGCTCCGGTAAGAGTGAGTTGCTCTCGACCCTGAGCGCGGCATGCGGTGTGGAGCGTCTGCCGTCAACCGCGGAGGCTGCCTGGGACGCGGTGGAGGCCGCGATCGGGCGGCTTCGAGCGGGAGTCCGAGGTGCGCGGCTGTTGCTCGCAGACGACCTCGACGCGCTCGTCGGGAGGTTCCCGGAGGAATATGTACTCACCTTCGTCGACCGCCTGGTCGAACTTGCCCGAGATGGCTCGGCGGTCGGCCTCTGGCTCGGACTGTCGGTGCGCCGGATCCCACCCGCACTCCAGACCCTCACATCGCTGTGTGACGAGAGGGTCCTTCTGCGACTCGCCTCGCGACAGGACTACCTGATAGCCGGCGGCACTGCAGTCGGGTACGCCCCGGATGCCCCGCCAGGTTCGGGCGAGTGGCGCGGGGCCCGCATCCAGGTTGGTCTGAGTTCAGCCGAGAGTGGCACTGCGGGGCTTGAGCCTGTGGGGCTTGAGCCTGTGGGGGGTGAGTCTGCGGGGCTTGAGTCTGCGGGGGGTGGTACCGCGGAGCTACCGTCGGCTCTCGCAGCCGACGGATTCGATCTCGCCGGTTACCGCACCGTCGCCATCATGACGACCAGGGTCGCGGAGTTCGCCCGCCGTCTTCGAGCGTTGCAACCGCAGCCCGGCGAGGTGCAGCTGCTCTCGGGATCGCCACCGTTGCGACCGATGTCAGTAGAGGTGCCGGGGGTACCGGGGGTGCCGGGCACGCCGGGCACATCTGGAATACTCGGTGTAATCGACGCGCAAGCGCCATCGGTGATCATTGGCGATCCCGACGGCTGGCAGGCCAACTGGGCACTTCTCGGCGCTGTGCGCAGGTCTGGGCTCGTCGTGTTCGACCGATGCAGCGTTGCCGATTTCCGTGGACTCACCGGCCGCAGAACACTGCCACCGCCGATCCGCACCGGCGCAGACCAGTGTTGGTCGCTGCAACCCGATGGATCGGTCAGCCGGATGCTCGCACCATCCGCCTGACCGCCGCATCATGCCGGCGTTAGGCCTGCGTCATGCCCCATCATGCCTGCGCTATGCCAGCGTCATGCCAGAACGCTCGCGAGTGTGCGGAAACCGAGCCCGTGGGCGGCAGCAACCGGCTCGCTGATGACTTCTCCGGAGTGGGTGTTCAATCCGAGGGCAAGGGATGCATCGGCCCGCAGCGCGTTGATCCAGCCGTGGTTCGCTATCGCGCGTACATAGGGCAGCGTCGCATTCGTGAGCGCGTACGTGGAGGTGTTCGGCACGGCACCTGGCATATTTGCGACGCAGTAGAACAGCGAGCCATGCACGGCAAAGGTGGGGTCGGCGTGAGTCGTCGCGTGAGAGTCGGCGAAGCATCCGCCCTGGTCGACGGCAATATCCACCAGCACACTTCCTGGCTTCATTCTCGACACGAGCTCGTTGCTGACGAGCTTTGGCGCCTTTGCTCCGGGAACGAGCACCGATCCGATCACCATATCTGCGCCAACGCAGGCTCGGTCGATCTCGAATGAGTTGGAAGCGATGGTCTTCACCCGTCCGGCGTAGAGAGCATCGATCTCGCGCAGGCGCTGGAGATTCGTGTCGAGCACGGTCACTTCGGCACCGAGCCCGACCGCCACCGACAGGGCGTTCGTGCCAGCAACGCCGCCGCCGAGCACCACGATCCGGGCGGGATGCGTTCCAGGGACTCCCGGAACCAGTAGGCCGGGGCCGCCGTTGGGTTTCATCATCGCGTTTGCGCCGACTATGGGAGCAAGTCGACCGGCGACCTCGCTCATCGGAGCGAGCAACGGAAGAGAGCGGGAGGGAAGCTGCACCGTTTCGTACGCCACCGCGGTGACCCCGCGCGCGACCAACTCGTCGGTGAGTCGACGTTCTGCGGCAAGGTGGAGGTAGGTGAAGAGCAGCAGGTCGTCGCGGAAGTAGCCGTATTCGCTCTCGACCGGCTCCTTCACCTTGAGGAGCAGATCCGCGGCGGCCCACGTGGATGCGGCATCCGCACTGATCGAAGCACCAGCATCGCGGTAGGCCTCATCCGGGATGGATGACCCGACCCCGGCTCCGCTCTGGACGAGCACCTCATGGCCGTGAGTGACGAGGTCGTGCACCCCGGCCGGGGTTATCGCCACCCGAAACTCGTTGTTTTTGACCTCGGACGGTACGGCGACTCTCATGACACTCCTGGGTGATTGTCGGTGCGATGGTGCCACTTCGGCGTGGCGGTCTGCAGCCGGGATGACCGACTCGCACGACAATCGTAGCGTCGCCGCACGCGTGATTCCGCAATGAAATCATGCGTCGAAGTGCTGATTTCGTGAAGATTGTGTTTCAGAATGGCGGATTTGCTCCTTCACAGGTGCGCACCGGTCGACTGCTGTGCAAGTATCTACCAACGCTCTTTGACCAATACCGGTCCTCAAGCACCGTTTGATGAGCACTGTTCATCAAGCACTGTTCGCAAAGCACTGTTGCACCACTGGGGTTCCACCCGCTCAGATTGCCGCCATCCCGTTTTCTCATCTCGTGAAGGAGCCGCATCCCAATGATCAGGTCAATTCCTACCGATCCGATGGTCCAACGTCTAATCCGTGACGCGCAGAGCGCCTCGCTCAGCCGCAGGAACGTGCTCACCGGGGCGGGGATTTCGGTGGCGGCGCTGTCACTGGCTGCATGCTCCACCGGCCCGGCTACCGCTAAGCCCACCGCTGCAGCCGACAAATCGAGCACCGACAAGAACATCAAGTGGGACAACTGGGCGGCGTACCTCGACGAGGATGCCGACGGAAAGACCCATCCGACACTCGACGCCTTCGAGAAGAAGTCGGGCATTGCCGTCAAGTACACCGTCGCTGTGGACGATAACAACACCTATTACGGCAAGGTGAAGGACCAGCTTGCCCTCGGTCAGAATATCGGGGCTGATCTCGTCTGCCTCACCGACTGGATGGTCAGCCGGCTCATCAGGTTCGGCTACGTGCAGAACTTTGATCTCTCCAAGATTCCGAATGCCACGAACCTGACTCCATCGCTGAAGAATGTCGACTTCGACCCGGGCCGCACGAAGTCCCTGCCTTGGCAGGGCGGTTTTGCAGGCATCTGCTGGAATAAGGACAAGGTTCCCGGCGGTCTCAAATCGGTCGACGACCTCTGGGACAAATCCCTCAAGGGCCGCGTCGGGGTGCTGTCGGAGATGCGCGACACCATCGGGTTGATCATGCTGCAGGACGGTGTGGATATCTCGACCAAGTGGGCCGACTCCAAATTCGATAACGCCATCGATGTCTTCCGCAAGCAGGTGACAGACGGCCAGATCCGCAACATCAAGGGCAACGCCTACCTCGAAGATCTCAAGAGCGAAGACACCCTCGCCGCGATCTGCTGGTCTGGCGACATCACAGTGATCAACACAGAGGCCGGAGACAAGTGGCAGTTCGCCATCCCCGAGGCTGGCGGCACGCTCTGGAACGACAACTTCGTGATACCTATCGGCTCACCGAAGAAGTCCGCCGCCGAGGAGCTCATCAACTACTACTACCAGCCGGAGGTCGCTGCTGAGGTCGCAGCCTGGGTCAACTACATCACCCCGGTCGTCGGGGCGCGGGAGGCGATGCAGGCCATCAATCCCGCGCTCGCCGACAACCAGCTGATCTTCCCCGATGAGAAGACGCTGTCGAACACCAAGGTATTCCGCACCCTGACGGCCGCCGAGGAGAGCAAATTCGGCGCCGCCTTCCAGGCTGTCCTGCTGGGCTCCTGATGGGCACGGGCACCTTCGCCGCTTCCGGCGCAGATCTCGAGCTCGTGGGCATTGAGAAGCGGTTTCCGGGCTTCACCGCCATCGAGGAAATGAATTTGGTCATCCCTGCCGGATCCTTCTTCGCGCTGCTCGGTCCATCCGGTTGTGGCAAGACCACCACCCTGCGTCTCGTCGCCGGCCTCGAAGAGGCGACGGCCGGTCGCATCCTCATCGGTGGCAAGGATGTCACCGACACCAAGCCGTTCCAGCGTCCGGTGAATACGGTCTTCCAGAGCTATGCTCTCTTTCCACACATGTCGATAATCGACAACGTCGCGTTCGGTCTGCGCCGTCGTCGGATTGCGGATGCCTTGACCAAGGCCCATGAGGCGCTGCGCCTGGTCGAACTCGATCATCTGGCCGCGCGCCGCCCATCGCAACTCTCCGGTGGCCAGCAGCAGCGCGTCGCTCTCGCCAGGGCGATCGTCAATCGCCCAGCGCTCCTTTTGCTCGACGAACCGCTCGGTGCGCTTGATCTCAAACTGCGCCGCCAGATGCAGCTCGAACTCAAGTCGATTCAGGAGGAGGTCGGTCTCACCTTCCTTCACGTCACCCATGACCAGGAGGAGGCCATGACCATGGCCGATACCGTCGCGGTGATGAACAAGGGCCGGATCGAGCAGCTCGGTTCCCCCGCGGTGCTCTATGAACTTCCGCGAACCGCCTTCGTCGCCAACTTCCTCGGCCAGTCGAACCTGTTCACCGGGCCGGTGGCCGGCACCACGGCAGACAGCATCTCCGTCGACATCGAGGGCTCGCCGATCGTCGTTCCGAAGTCGCGAGCCCAGCGGCACTCCGGCGACGTCACGGTCGGGGTGCGACCGGAAAAGCTCACCCTGCACCTCACCGAGCCGTCGTCGTCGGCCGGCACCAACATCCTCGGCCCCGGTCGCGTGATCGATGTCTCGTTCAGCGGGGTGAGCACGCAGTACATCATCGCCATCCCGGGGCTCGGATCCATTGTCGTGTTCGTGCAAAACACCGGAGCCGGTTCGGTCGTCACCGAGGGCGCGGAGGCCTGGGTCTCCTGGAAGGTCGAGCACGGGTTCGGGCTCGAAGACGAAGGCCCTGTGGCGCCGCGTTTTGCCGCCGATGCGGACACCGCATCGATCGCTGTGCAACGGAAGCGCTCGCTCCTGTCGGAGCTCAAGGGAGCCTGAGGCCATGGCATTCTCCGCATTCGCGTCGGGAACGGTGCAGGAACAGGCTCCGCGGCGCAAGAGTCGCATCGCTCTGCTCCTGTTACTCCCGGGCATCCTCTATCTGGTGCTGTTCTTCCTGGTTCCCCTGGTGTCGCTGCTGATCACGTCGCTTCAGGCGCCGTCGGCTCTCGGCGATATCGGGGTGTACGAGACGGCTTTCCAGTGGCAGAACTATGTCGTTTCGATCACGCAATACGGCGATCAGATCCTGCGGTCGTTCCTATACGCGGTGCTTGCGACCGTGTTCGCCCTGATCTTCAGCTATCCGCTCGCCTATTTCATCGGGGTGAAAGCGCGCAACTGGCCACTGCTGCAGAACCTGATGCTCGTGCTGGTGATTGCGCCATTCTTCATCAGTTTTCTGCTGCGCACTCTGGCCTGGAAGTCTCTGCTCTCCGATGAGTCGGCTTTCGTCACCGGCCTCAAGGCGCTGTCGTTACTTGCTCCGGATGCACACATCACTGGCACTCCGGTGGCCGTCGTCTTCGGGCTCACCTACAACTTCATCCCGTTTATGACGCTGCCGCTCTATGCGGCACTCGAGCGGCTCGACACACGCTATCTCGAGGCGGGAAGCGATCTGTACGCCCATCCGTTCACGGTCTTTCGCACGGTGACGATCCCGCTGTCCATGCCGGGAATCGTTTCTGGGGTGCTGCTCACCTTCATCCCGGCGGCCGGTGACTATGTGAATGCGAGTCGGGAATTCCTCGGAGGCACCGGCACGGCCATGATCGGAAACGTCATCGAAAGCAACTTCCTTGTGCAACTCAACTACCCCGCGGCGGCCTCGCTATCGATCATCCTCATGGTCGTGATCCTCGCCATCGTCACCGTCTACGTGCGCCGGAGTGGAACGGAGGATCTGCTGTGACCATGCAAGAGGGACGTGCCATTGCCGCCGCTATGGGCACGCCCGCCGCTATGGGCACGCCCGCCGCTGTCAACACGCCCGTTTCTGGAGGGCGAAAGCCCAACGGACCGGCCCGACGATTCAGCCTCGGCAGGTGGTTACTCCCGGTCTACACCGCGCTCGCGCTGGTGTTCCTGCTGATCCCAATCGCGTACACCTTCATCTTCTCGTTCAACGACTCGATCAAATCGAACATCTCCTGGCGCGGGTTCACCCTCAACAACTGGCTCAATGTCTGCAATGCGCAGGACGTCTGCTCCGCGTTCGGCAATAGCATCCTCATCGGTGTCACCGCGACCGTGATCGCTACAACACTCGGCACCATGATCGCGATCGCTCTCGTGCGCTACCGGTTCCGGTTCCGGTCGTCGATTAGCCTGCTGCTCTTCTTGCCGATGGCCACTCCCGAGGTGGTGCTCGGGGCCGGCCTCGCGGCCGAGTTCCTCGGTGCCGGAGTGGAAAAGGGCATTGGGACGATCATCATCGCCCACACCATGTTTTGCATCAGCTTCGTCGTGGTGACGGTGAAGGCACGGGTCTCTAGCCTCGATCCCGCTCTCGAAGAGGCGGGGCGCGATCTCTATGGTTCGCCGGCGCAGGTGTTTTGGCGCATCACCTTCCCGCTTCTTCTGCCCGGTATCGTGGCGGCAGCATTGCTGTCCTTCGCTCTCAGCTTCGATGATTTCATCATCACCAACTTCAACTCGGGATCAGCGACCACGTTCCCCAAGTTCGTCTATATCGCTGCATCTCGCGGAATCCCGGCCGAAGCAAACGTGATCGCCTCTGCGGTGTTCCTGATCGCAATCGCGCTGGTCGTCTCACAGCAAGTCAGCGCTGCCGCTCGGCGCAAGCGGCTCGCGAGGGTCGGCTGATGGCCTACGACGATCGTGCACGGCTCGCCGGCCTCTGGCAGGCCGAGGTTGATCTATTCCGAGCCGAACGTCCGCGGTCCGCCGAGCTCTTCGCTGAGGCTGTGCCGCACCTGCCCGACGGTGTGCCGATGCTCTGGATGGCCAAGTGGCCCGGGCCGTGGCCGGTCTACGTGCACAGTGCCGCCGGTTCTCACTTCATCGACGTCGATGGCATCGATCACGTGGACCTCTGTCTCGGCGATACCGGTGCGATGTGCGGCCATGCACCCGCTGCCGCAGTGGCGGCGATCACGGCCCAGCTCGCCAAGGGCTCAACCTTTATGCTGCCGACAGCGGATGCCGCAGCAGCGGCCTCGATGCTGGCCGAGCGCTTCGGGGTACCGGCCTGGCAGTTCAGCCTCTCTGCGACCGACGCGAACCGCAGCCTCATCCGCTATGCCCGCCAGGTGACCGGTCGGCCGAAGATCGTCGTGCATGACTACTGCTATCACGGCACCGTCGACGAGGCCTACGCCACCCTCGACGAATCGGGCGCGGTTGTCGAACGCCGGGGCACGATCGGGGCACCGGTGGCTCCATCCCTCACGACGGCAGTCGTTCCATTCAATGATGTGCCAGCCCTCGAGGCCGCTCTCGCGACAGGGGAGATCGCGGCGATGCTCATGGAGCCGGCGCTCACCAACATCGGCATCGTGCTCCCCGACCCCGGCTACCACGCGGCGGTTCGCGAGCTCTGCAGCCGTTACGGCGTCATCCTCATCATCGATGAGACGCACACCCTGTGCGCTGGCCCGGGCGGGATGATCGCTCGCGACGGCCTCGACCCCGATGCGGTGGTCGTGGGTAAGAGCATCGGTGGTGGTATTCCTGCAGCGGCATATGGGATGACCGCGTCGTTCTCCGCCCGCGTGCGGGAGTCTCTCGAACTCGAGGACATCGATGTCGGGGGAGTCGGTGGCACTCTCGCGGGTAACGCTCTCTCTCTCGCGGCTATCCGCGCCACGCTAGCCGAGGTGCTGACCGCGGAGGTGTTCCCCGGCATGATCGATCGGGCGACCGAGTGGACGGTCGGTGTTCAAGCGGTCCTCGACGAGTTCGCGGTGCCGTGGCAGGTCACCCAGCTCGGAGCGCGCTCGGAATATAGCTTCCGGGCATCCGCTCCGCATGATGGAGCAGAGGCCGCAGACGCCGATGATTTTGAGCTGCAGCAGTATCTCCACCTGCATGCCCTGAACCGCGGCATCCTCATCACGCCGTTCCACAACATGGCACTGATGGCGCCGAGCACTACCGCCGCCGATGTGGAGCGGCACACGGTCGCCTTCCGCGAGGCCGTGGTCAGCCTGTACGCCTGAGCGCTCGGGACTATAGGTCGCGCACCAGTTCTGACACGCGGATGTCTCCCACCGGGTGCCCTCCGCCGAGCACTTTCTCTGTGGCCAGGGCTCCCACCCGGTCGCACTCCTGCACGGTGATCGCCCCAACCGAGGCGAGCAATCCGAGGGCCACGAGTGAGGTCGCGCGGGCACTGCCGTCCAGCATCTTAAGTGCGACGGCCGTGCCGTCGGGGGCGCCCATCACTACGACGCCCTCCGCTCCGCCCTTCACGAGCAGGCCAAGCTGTTCGGTCACGACGGTGTTCGCCCGACCCGGTCCATCGATGGCCCAGGGATCGGCCAGAACTGCCGCCGTGAGTAGCGCCGCGGCCGAAGTGTCCCGTGCTGGGCTGTCCTGTGCCGCTGAGCTGTCCTGTGCCGAGCTGTCCTGTGCCGAGCTGTCCCGTGATGCTGAAACGCGGCCGACGGCTGTCGCAAGTCCACGCAACGTGGTGGCAAACACCGGTGCGCCACAGCCGTCGACTCCCACATGCCCGACCGGCTCACCGGTGAATTCCTCCACGGTGTCGCGGATCAGCTGCTGCAGCGGATGCGCCGGATCGAGGTAGTTCGCGGTGGGCCAGCCGTTCTCCACGCAGGCCAGCAGGAACGCGGCATGTTTGCCGGAACAGTTCATCGTCACGCGGGCGGGAGCGGATGCCGTGGACCGCGATGTGCTGTCGAACGGCCAGTCCGGCGGACACTGCAGGGCATCCTCACTCAGTCCGGCTCGTGCCAGGAGCTCCCGCACCACAGCCACATGCTCCGGGGTGCCCGCATGGCTCGCCGTCGCGAGCACGAGTTGCGTGCCCGTGAGAGCCACTCCCGATCGCAGTACCGCGATGGCCTGGAAGAACTTGAGCGACGATCGCCCGTAGACCAGGGCATCCACGTCACCGAGCGCGCGCGCGACGGTGCCATCCGGCGAGACGACCACAGCAGCACCAAGGTGGCGGGACTCGTCAAGCCCCGACCGCGAGAGGATCGCCAGTTCGACGACGCCGGTCAGATCGAGCGGGTGGCTCACAGCGACGCGAGTGCGTTGTCGAGCACCTGGAGGGCCTCGCGCAGTAGCTCATTCGAGATTGCGAGCGAGGGAAGAAAACGGATGATGTTGCCGTAGGTCCCAGCGCTGAGCAGCAGCACTCCGTGCTGAGCGGCGAAGGCCGTGATGGCGGAGACGGCGGCCGCGTTCGGGGTGTGGGTGCCCGGCTCGACCAGCTCGATCGCGATCATCGCTCCGATGCCGCGCACATCGCCGATCAGGGGATAGCGCTTCTGCAGAGCAAGCAGCGCGGGCTTCAGCACACCCTCGATGCGCGCACCCTCCGCGAGGAGGTTCTTCGACTCGATCTCCTCAAAAACAGCGATCGCGGCTGCAGCGGCGACGGGATTACCCGCGAAGGTGCCTCCGAGGCCACCGGGATGGGAGGCATCCATGATTTCGGCACGACCGGTGACTCCGGCGATCGGGAGCCCGCCCGCGATGCCCTTTGCACTCAACACCATGTCGGGGATGACATCGAAGTGTTCGATCGCGAAGTACTTGCCAGTTCGGGCCATTCCGCTCTGGATCTCGTCGGCGACGAAGACCACGCCGTTGGCGGTGCACCACTGGCGAAGGGCCGCGAAGTAGCCGTCGGCGGCCACGACGAAGCCGCCCTCGCCCTGGATCGGCTCGACGACGAGGCAGGCGAGATCGCTGGCACCGACGGATTTTTCGAGGTACGAGATGGTGCGGGCCGCGGCATCCGCCCCACTCAGTCCGTCATGGAATGGGTAGGAGTTCGGCGCGTGGTGCACGTCGCTCGCAAATGGCCCGAAGCCGAGCTTGTACGGCATCGCCTTGAAGGTCATCGCCATGGTCAGGTTGGTGCGCCCGTGATAGGCATGATCGAGAACGGCCACACCGGGGCGACCGGTGTACTTGCGCGCGATCTTCACCGCATTCTCGACTGCTTCGGCACCGGAATTGAGCAGCACCGTCTTCTTTGCAAAGTCGCCGGGGGTGTGCGCGGCCAGCAGCTCGGCAACCCGCACATAGCCCTCGTAGGGGGTCACAGTGAACATCACGTGAGTGAAGGCAGCGAGCTGGGCGGATGCCGCGGCCACGACCGCAGCGTCAGTGTGGCCGATCGTCATGACCCCGATACCGGCGCCGAGGTCGATGAACTGGTTACCATCGACATCCACCACAATCGCACCGTGGGCGCGCTCGATGAACACCGGTAAAGCGGATGCCACCCCGACCGGGATGACCTTCAGTCGCCGCTCCTGCAGCGCCTTCGACCTCGGGCCGGGGATTGCGGTCACGATGCGCCGCTCCTCGGTGATCGAATCGACGAATGAGGGTGAAGAAAGAGTGACTGTCATAGTCCCCAGATTCTATCGCTGGCAGAGCGTAGCGTTGCTGAAGTGACCTACGAACATCGCTTCACCGTCTCACTTCAGTGGACCGGAAACCGCGGAACCGGTACGAGTAACTATCGCGCCTATGGGCGTGACCACGTCGTGCGCGCCGAGGGCAAGCACGAGATCAGTGGTTCATCTGACCGGGTCTTTCACGGCGACGCCGACCGGTGGAATCCCGAGGAGTTGCTCATCGCAGCGCTCACTCAGTGCCACCTGCTGAGCTACCTTCATGTCGCGGCGAGCCACGGTGTCGTGGTGATGGACTACACGGATGCCGCAACCGGCATCATGGAGCAGACAGCGGATGGTGGCGGGCACTTCACCAGCGTGACCCTTCGCCCGGTCGTGACGATCTCGGAGGGGGACCCCGACCTGGCTCTCGCCCTCCATCACGAGGCGAGCCTCAAGTGCTTCATCGCCAACTCGATGAACTTTCCGGTGGGGCATGAACCTCGGATTGCCGTGAGCACCCAGCGCCCTACGGAGCGCTCTACGGGCCGGGCCGAAGAATAGGCCGAGTAGAAAGCCGAGTAGAAAGCCGAGTAGAAAACTGAATATCTGGCCCCGTGGCCCGTCTCCTCTGGCTGTTCGAATGCCCAATACTCAGGGTTTGGTCAGCTTGATTCGGGGGGATGCCCCACACTTGGGCGGTGAAGAAAACACTCGCGGTGAAGAAAACCCTTTCGGCCCTCGCTATCGCTGTGCTCGCCGGATCACTGGCGGCCTGTGGCTCGTCCACCTCCGCGGACGGATGCACCCCGACGGCATCCGGATCCAACTCGAGCAAGGTCACTGTCACCGGTAAGTTCGGCGAGGCACCGACGGTCAAGTTCGACAAGGGACTTAGCACCACGAAAACCGAGCGTTCGGTCGTTATCGACGGCAAGGGCGCCGGAGCCAAGGCAAACGGCACCGTCGAGGTGGACTACACCGCCTACGACGCGGCCACCGGCAAGAAGATCGACTCGACGACCTACAAGAAGGGCTCGACAACAGCCTTCCAGCTCAAGGACTCGAGCATCCTGCCCGGCATGATCAAGGGCCTCACCTGCTCGCCGGCGGGCAGCCGTGTGGTCGCGGTGATCCCCCCGGCAGATGGCTTCAAGGCCACGGGCTCAGAAGGACTCGGTGTCAAGGGCACCGACTCGCTCATCTTCGTCTTCGACGTCGTGAAGGTTACCGATCCGGTCAAGGTGCTTCCCAAGGCTGACGGCGCTGCGGTGGAGCCGACAGCCGGTCTTCCCACCGTCACTCTCGGCTCGAAAGGCGAGCCGACCGTGACCGTGCCGAAGGCGGATGCGCCAACCACTCTCACGATCGCGAACCTCAAAAAAGGCACTGGGACGACCGTGAAGGCCGGCGACACTGTCACCGTTCACTACACCGGAGTCATCTGGGCGTCAGGCAAGGTCTTTGACTCCAGCTGGACCCGCGGTGAACCAGCCAGTTTCGCCACCACGGGTGTCATCCCCGGATTCGGTAAAGCGCTCGTCGGCCAGAAAGTCGGATCCCAGGTCATCGCGGTGATCCCACCAGCCGATGGCTACGGAGCCGCCGGACAGACATCAGCGGGAATAACCGGCACCGACACTCTCGTGTTCGTCGTCGATATCCTCGCCACCTCCTAAGTTCGTTGCTTCCTGGGTTCGTCACTTCCTGGGCTCGCCACCGCCTCGGCTCGGTACATCCCACGAAAATTGTGACGCGAACGGGCTAACGTAGCCCTATGCGGCGCGTGATCATCCTCGGTTCGACCGGATCGATCGGTGTTCAAGCACTGCAGGTGATCGCGGCAAACCGCGAGCGATTCCAAGTCGTGGGACTCGGCGCCGGGTCGCAGCGCGCCGCGGTGTCAGCGCAGGCCGCGGCGTTCGGTGTCGAGCATGTCGCTCTCGGCGAGATCGAGGCAGAGCAGCTCGTGCGGACCGTCGCTGCCGATGTCGTACTCAATGGCATCACCGGATCGGTCGGCCTCGGCCCGACCCTGGCTGCGCTTGAGGTGGGGGCAACACTCGCCCTCGCCAACAAAGAGAGCCTGATTGTCGGCGGCGAGCTTGTGATGGGTGCCGCGTCTGCCGGTCAACTGGTGCCGGTCGACTCGGAGCATTCAGCCATTGCGCAGGCGTTGAGATCCGGTACGGCTGGCGAGGTGCGGCGACTCGTGCTCACCGCGTCCGGCGGACCATTCCGCGGGCGCACCAGGGAGTCGCTGCGTGATGTTACGCCGCGCGAGGCGCTCGCGCATCCCACCTGGGACATGGGGTTGGTAGTCACCACCAATTCGTCGACCCTCGTGAACAAGGGACTCGAGATTATCGAGGCCCACTACCTGTTCGACGTGCCATACGAGCGCATCGATGTGACGGTGCATCCGCAGTCCATCGTGCATTCGATGGTCGAGTTCGTCGACGGTTCGACTATCGCCCAATGCTCTCCGCCCGATATGCGATTGCCGATTTCGCTCGGACTCGATTGGCCGAATCGCGTGTCGGGGGTCGGTGCGCCCCTGGATTGGACCACCGCGAGCAGCTGGAGTTTCGAGCCTCTCGACGCCGAAGCATTCCCGGCGGTCGATCTGGCAAAACGCGTGGGGCGAGAGGGCGGTACCTACCCGGCGGTGTTCAACGCGGCCAATGAGCAGGCGGTCCTTGCTTTCCATGCCGGGCGGATCGGCTACCTCGACATCGTTGATACCGTCGCGGCTGTCGTTGACGCACACTCGGCATCCGGCGCCCTCACCCGCGAGACACTCGTGGCAGCCGAGCACTGGGCGCGCGCCGACGCTGACCGACGAATTGCCAAGCGCTAGCGAGCTTTCGCTAGCCAGATTTCGCTAACCAAATTTCACTCAGCGGCTGTGCTCAGTCGCCTTTGTTGCCATCGCCCTTGCCGGGTTTCTCGGAGTTGCCAGGCTCCTGGTTGGCTAACGCGGCGATTGCTGCCTGCAGGTCGGCTCGCACGAGGGCAATGGATGCCGTGATGCTGTCGAAACGTGCAGTAGTCACCAAGCCCCGGGCACGCGCATCCGCGAGGGTCACGGCCAGTTCATCGAGTCGGGCGAGTGCTGTGGCCGGATCGCCGCCGGCGGCCGAAGACGTGACGGCCTGCACACCGGCCTGCAGCTTAGACGCGACGGTAGCGGAGTAGGGCGATGCCGTCGTGGTCACCGCCGGTTCAGTGCCCCCGACACAGCCGGTAAGCACCAGCGCGCAGGCGACAACAACGCAACTCAGCCCTGTGGACAGCAATCCCGCGCGCTTCACGGTGCCACGCTCTGTTGCAGTTGGCTCAGGTGTCTCCCGAGCGTGCCGGAGACGGCCGGATAGGAGACGCTCGACGTGCTGGCTGGCGCGGGCTGAGGCGAAGTGGATGCCTCAGGGCCGGTCAACATCGCGCGAGAGAGTGACATCGCAAGCACAACCACGATGATTGCGGCCAGCACCGAAGACCCGAGGATGGCAAAGCGTCGGCGCACTGGCCGTCCAGATGCCGCTTCGGGCCCCGCCTCCGCTGCCGGTGCGGCGAACACGGTCGTGGCTGCGGTCGTGGCTGCCGCTGTAGCTGCCGTCGTGGCTGCCGTCGTCTCTGGCGCCGGTCTGGCTAGTGCAGGGGCGAGGTTTTCCGCAGCGGGGAGCAGCTTCGTTGGCTCCTCATGCTCGGTCCCGAAAACAGCGGTCGCGGGCAGTTCCGTATCCATCAGCTGGGTCGCCTCTGTGTCCGGACCGCTGGCAGATGGTCCAAGGGATGCGAGCGCACGGAAAGACGGATCGCGCAGTGTCGCAGCGACGCTCGAGGCGTCCGGCCTGTCCGCCGGCACGCGCTGGGTCATCGCAGTGAGAACATTCCGCCAGGGGCCGGCCAGGGAATGCGGGATTTCGGGATCGCGCGCTAGCCGGGCCAGCACCGACTCGATTGCCGTTCCGGGGAAGGCTCGCTGCCCGGTGAGGCTTTCGAGCAGCACGAGTCCGAGGGAGTACACATCACTCGCCGTGCCAACGGTCGCGCCCTCTGCCTGCTCGGGACTCAGGTAGGTCGCGGTGCCGATCACGGTGCCGGTCGCGGTCATCCGGGCATCGTCAAGCAGCCGGGCGATTCCGAAATCGGCGAGCTTTGCCAGTGGCGCACCCGGCGTGGAATGGTCGTGGGGCAGCAGGATGTTGCCGGGCTTCACATCGCGGTGCACCACCCCCCGGGTGTGGATGTAGGCGAGGGCTGAGGCGACGTCTGACCCGATCCGGCCGACGGATTCTTGGTCGGGCAACCCCTCGAGAAGTCGTGTGCGCAGGTCGACCCCATCGACGAATTCGAGCACGAGATAGGCGCGCCCGTGATCGCCTACGCCACCTTCGGCGACGGCATCGAACAGCGTCACCAGGCCGGGGGCGTTGAGAGAGGCAAGTAGTTGCACCTCGTCGCGCTGACGGCGCACGTCGTCGGCATCCGCAAGCTCCCAGCGGAACACCTTGAGGGCGACCGTTCGACCGAGCGCCTCGTCGCGAGCACGGTAGACGGTTGCCATCCCGCCGGCTCCCACCGTTGATTCGATGCGGAATCGGTCACCGATGAGGTCCCCTGCGGCCAGCGCAGAGGACGGCGATCTGTTCGGATCGTTAGTCATCCCTCCATTGTGCGTCATGGGAGGTTCCCCGTTCCTGCACCGACTACCTCCAGCCTCATGCGGATACTCTGATCTGCGTGGAAACCGTTCTGCTTTATATCCTCGGCATCGTTGTGGTGCTCGTCGGCATCGCCCTGTCGATCGGTCTCCATGAGGTCGGCCACCTCGTGCCGGCCAAGCTCTTCGGGGTGAAGGTCGCGCAATACATGATCGGTTTCGGGCCGACCCTGTTTTCGCGAAGGGTGGGCGAGACCGAATACGGGGTGAAGGCTATCCCGCTCGGCGGCTATATCTCCATGGCTGGCATGTATCCCCCGGCGCGCGCAGGCGGCGCCTCGCGCACCTCCGGCACTGATGCCGCCGTGCTCGAAGAGGGATACGAAGCTGGCGGCCGAACCTCCAGCACCGGCTTTTTCCAGACCCTGGTGCAGGATGCCCGCACGGCAAGCGCTGACACGATCACGGCCGGCGATGAAGACCGTGTTTTTTATAAGCTCCCGATCTACAAGCGTGTGATCATCATGCTCGGTGGGCCGTTCATGAACCTCGTGATTGCAGCGGTGCTCTTCGCCGTGGTGCTCAGTGGCTTCGGAACCCAGCAGCTCGCCGTCGGGAGCGTCTCCGCCTGCGTGCTTCCCGCATCCAGCACTGCGGATGTCTGTTCCCCAAGCGACCCAGAAGCGCCAGGATCGGCGGCCGGGCTCAAACCCGGGGACCAGATCATCAAGGTCGCCGCGATCGACTATCCGACCTGGGATCAGGTGACTGAAGTCATCCGCACCTCCGCGGGTAAAAATGTCCAGTTCACAGTGCATCGCGCCGGGGAGACCAGGGTGCTCACCGCCGTGCCGTTGCTGTCCGTGCGCAATGTGCTCACCACCAAAGGTGCTGTCGTGACAGACGCCAACGGCACTCCGGTGACCGAACGGGTCGGCTTCCTGGGAATCGGGCCGGATCGTGTGCTCGCCCGGCAGCCGCTCAGTCGCGTTATTCCCACCCTCGGCACCACCATGGCTGCCGACGTGAACCTCATCCTGAACCTTCCGCAACGTCTCATCGATGTGGGGAAAGCGGCATTCGGCCCGGGCGTGCGTGATCCCAACGGCCCAGTGAGCGTCGTCGGCGTCGGCCGGATTGCCGGAGAGGTCACTGCGACGCAGACCTCCCCATTCGCAGAACGGTTCTCGTTTCTTCTCGGGCTCATCGCCTCGCTCAACGTGGCGCTGATGGTCTTCAACCTGGTTCCCCTGCTGCCTCTCGACGGTGGGCACGTGGCTGGAGCGCTCTGGGAGGGTATCCGCCGGGCATTCGCCAAACTGTTCAGGCGACCGGACCCCGGACCGGTCGATGTGGCCAAACTGGTACCGGTCACCCTCGCCGTCGTGCTGGTGCTCGGAGCGATGAGCATCCTGCTGATCTACGCGGACATCGTCAAGCCGATCGTGCTGCAGTAAAACGCTTCTCCACCGGCCGTGCACCGCGGCGGCCTAGGATGAGCCGGTGCCAGCAATCAACTTAGGGCTTCCCCTCGCCCCTCTGACCCTCGCCCCGCGTCGCAAGACCCGCCAGATCTCGGTCGGCAAGGTGAAGGTCGGAGGTGACGCGCAGGTGAGTGTGCAGTCGATGACCACCACCCAGACCACGAACATCGACGCGACACTGCAGCAAATCGCCGAGCTCACGGCCACCGGGTGCGACATTGTGCGTGTGGCAGTGCCCCATCAGGACGACGCGGATGTGCTGCACATCATCGCGAGCAAGAGCCAGATTCCGGTGATCGCCGACATCCACTTCCAACCGCGGTACGTCTTCACGGCCATCGACGCGGGCGTCGGCGCTGTCCGGGTCAATCCCGGCAACATCCGCAAGTTCGACGACCAGGTCGGCAAGATCGCGGCGGCGGCCAAGGCGGCAAACGTATCCATCCGCATCGGCGTGAACGCGGGATCGCTCGAGCCGAGCATCCTGCAGAAGTACGGGAAGGCTACTCCGGAGGCGCTCGTGGAAAGCGCCGTCTGGGAGGCGAGCCTCTTCGAGGAGCACGACTTCCACGATTTCAAAATCTCGGTGAAGCACAACGATCCCGTCATCATGGTGAAGGCTTACCGTTTGCTCTCGGAGCGCGGCGACTGGCCTCTGCACCTCGGGGTGACGGAGGCCGGCCCGGAGTTCCAGGGCACAATCAAGTCGGCGACAGCTTTCGGAATCCTGCTCGGTGAGGGTATCGGCGACACCATCCGAGTCTCGCTCTCGGCTCCTCCCGTCACGGAGATTAAAGTCGGCCTTCAGATCCTGCAGTCGCTCAACCTGCGCGAACGCAAGCTCGAGATCGTGTCGTGTCCCAGTTGCGGCCGTGCCCAGGTGGATGTCTACCAGCTCGCCAATGACGTGACCGCCGGACTCGAAAAGATGACTGTTCCCCTGCGTGTTGCCGTTATGGGGTGCGTTGTGAACGGCCCGGGGGAGGCCAGAGAAGCTGACCTCGGTGTTGCGAGTGGCAACGGTCGCGGCCAAATCTTCGTCAAGGGTGAGGTCATCAAGACTGTGCCGGAGTCGGAGATCGTCGCAACCCTCATTGAGGAGGCCAACCGTCTTGCGGCCGCGATGCCCCCGGGAGCTACTGGTTCGCCACGGGTCGTCACCGTCTGAGCCCCCCGCTGTCGCGGGTCGGCGTGGTCGTGGAGGTGGACCCGATTCGGGTCGGGGTCCGCCTTCACACTCGTTATTCGGAACGGACGGCTGTTCGGATAGCCGCCATCACAGAATTTGTTGGGCAGGCTCGGCGGCTACAGTATCCAAGTGCCCACACGACTCTCCCAGCTCTTTCTCCGAACCCTCCGCGAAGACCCCTCAGACGCCGAGGTGGCGAGCCATCGCCTACTAGTGCGTGCCGGGTACATTCGCCGCCAGGCTCCGGGGGTATTCGCCTGGCTTCCGCTTGGCCTCAGGGTCAAACGGCGCATTGAGGCGATCGTGCGTGCGGAAATGGACGCGATCGGCGCCCAGGAGGTCCACTTCCCGGGTCTGCTGCCGCGTGAGCCCTACGAGGCCACCGGGCGCTGGGAGAAATACGGCGACGGGATCTTCCGGCTCAAAGACCGCAAGGGCTCCGACTACCTCCTCGCCCCGACTCACGAAGAAGTCTTTACACTTCTGGTGAAAGATCTCTACTCGTCGTACAAAGAGCTTCCCCTGTCGATCTATCAGATCCAGGACAAGTACCGCGATGAAGCACGTCCCCGTGCTGGACTGCTGCGTGGCCGCGAGTTCACCATGAAAGACGCCTACTCCTTCGACTACACCGACGCTGGTCTCGAGCTGTCATACCAGAGTCAGCGCGATGCCTACGAGCGCATTTTCGCGCGCCTCGGCCTCGATTATGTGATCGTCAAGGCCGATAGCGGGCTCATGGGCGGTGCTCGCAGTGAAGAGTTTTTGCACCCTACGCCTGTCGGCGAAGACACCTTCGTGCGTTCGGCCGGCGGCTACGCGGCAAACGTTGAAGCTTTCAGAACACTCCCGCCGGAACCGCGACCCCTCGAGGGGCTCGCCGATGCACAAGTTCATGACACGCCGAATACCCCGACCATCCAGAGCCTGGTGGATGTCGCGAACTCCGCCCACCCGCGCGTTGACGGCCTCCCCTGGACCGCCGCCGACACCCTGAAGAACATCGTGCTTGCTCTGGTGAACCCCGACGGGTCACGTGAGCTCGTAGTGGTCGGACTTCCCGGCGACCGTGAAGTGGACCTGAAACGCGCCGAGGCGGCTTTTGCTCCGGCAGATGTCGAAGCGGCGAACGACGGCGATTTTGCACGTCATCCCGGGTTGGTCAAGGGGTACATCGGGCCGTGGACAGCGGATGCCGCGGTGCTCGGGGCCGGGCCGGCGCTGGATCCGTCGCTGAGTCGCAAAGAGCGTGCCGCAGCAGAGGCGGCCGCCGCGGCCGCGCCACCGCACTCGACCACGGGAATTCGCTTTCTCACCGATCCGCGCATTGCGCCCGGCACCGCCTGGATTACCGGTGCCAATGTGGCCGGCCGACATGTATTCGGTCTCGTCGCCGGTCGTGACTTCGTCTCGGACGCCATGGTGGAGGTCGCCGAAGTGCAGGCAGGGGATCCGGCCCCCGATGGTTCCGGTCCGGTCGAACTCGCCCGCGGCATGGAGATGGGGCATGTCTTCCAGCTTGGTCGCTTCTTCGCTGACACGCTCGGGCTCAAGGTCCTCGGTGAGAACGGAAAACTCGTGACCGTCACGATGGGTTCGTACGGCATCGGCATCACCCGTATTCTGGCCATCATTGCCGAGGCCAATAACGACGAGCGGGGCCTCATCTGGCCGCGCAATGTCGCGCCGTTCGACCTTCATGTGGTCGCGGCGACAAAGGAGGTCGAGGTGCTGGATGCTGCTGTCTTGCTCGCGATCGACTTCGAGAAGCGCGGTTATGACGTGCTGGTAGACGAGCGTCCCAAGGTCTCTCCCGGGGTTAAGTTCGGTGATGCCGAGCTGATCGGTGTTCCGATCATCGTGATTGTGGGCAAGGGGTTCGCCGAGGGAATGGTCGAGCTGTGGGACCGCCGCACCGGTGTGAAGACGCCGGTGGCACTTGCCGACGTCGTCGAGGCGGTCGCTGCGCTCGACTGAGGTTCTCGTCGGGTGACACCCCCGGAAGGCCCGGCAACTGCGCCATTTTGCCGCTAAGCGGGTGATGGAGCGACAATTTGCCGCGGTTCGCGTCGCGTAATTGCGTCGGCCACCGGAACCGGATACCGGTGGGGACGCACGACCACCCTCGTGCGCATCCTGCTAACTTAGATGCTGACTTCGTACGCGCGATCGCGGCGCACGACCAGATAACCGAAAATAGTGGAGGCCCTCAGTGGACATCGACCTGAGCGTGCTGCGCCTCATGGAGCGCGAGCGCGAAATACCCTTCGACGAACTCGTGGTGATCATCGAGCAGGCCATCCTCACGGCCTATCTCAAACACACCGAGACGCCGGAGTCCAAGGACGGCAACGTGCACGCGCGTGTGTCGCTCGACCGCAAATCAGGGCACGTCAGCATCTTCATCCCCGAGCTGAACGACGAGGGCGAGGTAATCGGTGAGGCCGAGGATGTTCCGGAGGACTTCGGTCGCATCGGAGCCTTCGCCGCCAAGCAGGTCATCAACCAGCGCCTTCGCGACATCGGCGACGACAAGGTGCTCGGGGAGTTCAAGGGCCGCGAGGGTGACATCATCGCCGGCGTCATCCAGCAGGGTCCGAACCCTCGCATGATCCACGTCGACCTCGGCAGCATCGAGGCGATTCTTCCGCCGGAGGAGCAGGTTCCTGGAGAGGTCTACGCCCACGGTTCCCGCATCCGTGTCTACGTAACGAGCGTGAGCCGGGGGTTGAAGGGTCCGCAGATCACGGTCTCGCGCACCCACCCGTCACTCGTTCGCAAGCTCTTCGCCCTCGAGGTTCCGGAGATTGCCAGCGGTGCTGTAGAAATTGTCTCCCTCGCGAGGGAGGCCGGCCATCGCACCAAGATCGCGGTGAAGGCCAACGAGCCGGGCGTCAACGCCAAGGGCGCCTGTATCGGAGAACTCGGGCAGCGCGTTCGCGCGGTAACCGCAGAGCTCAACAACGAGAAGATCGACATTGTCGACTACAACGAAGACCTCGCGACCTTTGTCGGCAATGCGCTTTCACCCGCGAAGGTGACCTCGTCGTACGTGATCGACGCAGCAACCAAGGCTGTGCGCGCCCTCGTTCCGGATTACCAGCTCTCCCTCGCCATCGGCAAAGAAGGCCAGAATGCTCGGCTTGCGGCCAAGCTCACCGGCGCTCGTATCGATATCCAGCCCGACTCGATACTCGACGGGGACTGAGCTTTTTCGTAGGTCCGCTCGGGCTGTGGAACATTGTGATCCGACGGGCTGCGTGAGAAGAGGATAAGATCATCCCTGTTAGAACCTGTCTCGGCTGCCGCATGCGCGCTGACCAATCCCTCCTCGTGAGGCTGGTTGTGAGTAGTGGCGAAGTCGTTGTGGATGTTTCCGCAACACTCCCCGGCCGAGGCGCCTGGGTGCATCCGACAACCCGCTGTGCTGAGACGGCGGTCGCTCGCAAGGCGATCGCTCGTGGCTTGCGCACGGACGGTGCACTCGGCATGACTGGATTCCTGGCAGAGATTGCCAGCCTCCAAATGAACCACACAGTCGGCGTTCCATCCGGAACGCCCTAACGAACAGGCTGATTGACCAATGGACAACTAATGAGCGGCTCGAAATGAGACCCGTCCACAATTAAGGCCTTCTCCTGATCGGGAGTTGGCCCGACAAGGAGAACACTGTGGCAAAACCACGCGTGCACGAGATCGCAGCAGAACTCGGCATTGACAGCAAGAAAGCCCTTGAGAAACTCAAGGAAATGGGCGAGTTCGTTAAGGGACCGTCCTCGAGCATCGAGCCTCCGGTAGCGCGCAAGTTGCGTGCCGCCCTCGCGGCCGACGGCATCAAGGCACCCGAAAAGCCGGCAGCACCGGCGGCTCCGCCCCGCCCTGCTCCCGTGGCCGAAGCACCAACGACCCCAACACCTGCCCCCGCAGCTCCGGCCGCACCGATCGTTGAAACTCCGGCAGCGCCCGCGGTTGCGACACCCTCAGCCCCGTCGGCTGACGGATCCGGCATCCCGCGCCCGGGTACGGCACGACCAGGCAACAACCCCTTCGCAAGCGCCCAGGGTATGCAGCGTCCCGGCGCTCCTCGACCGGGCAATAATCCCTATGCGTCGGCGCAGGGCATGAACACCAGACCGGCTGCCTCGCCGACCGGTATCCCGCGCCCATCCACGCCTCGTCCGGGTGCTCCGCGTCCAGGTGGCCCAGGTCAGGCAGCGCAGCGTCCCGGCGGGTTCGGGCAGCGTCCGGCCGGTGCCGGTGGTTTTCGTCCGGGCGGGCCTGGTGGTGCACGTCCGGCCGGTGCCGGTGCCGGTGGGTTCCGCCCGGGAGGTGCTCCTGCTGGGGCACCCGGCTCGAACTTCGGCCCTAACCGTCCCGCAGGTGGCGGCGGTCGCGGTCGCGGACCCGGCGGTGGCACAGCTGGAGCCTTCGGTCGCGGTGGCGGCAAGAGTAAGGCCCGCAAGTCGAAGCGCACCAAAAGGGCCGAATTCGACATGCGCGAGGCCCCCTCGCTCGGTGGCGTCAGCGTTCCCCGCGGCGATGGTAAGACATCCGTGCGCCTTCGTCGTGGTGCGTCGATCACCGACTTCGCCGACAAGATTGACACCAGCCCCGGTAACCTCGTCACCGTTCTGTTCCACCTGGGGCAGATGGCTACCGCCACCGAGTCCCTCGACGAGGCGACCTTTGACATCCTCGGTACAGAGCTCGGTTTCAAGATCGAGATGGTCTCCCCAGAGGATGAGGATCGTGAGCTGCTCAGCGGCTTCGACATCGACCTCGATCAGGAGCTCGAAGACGAAACCGATGACGACCTCGAGGTTCGTCCTCCGGTAGTCACGGTCATGGGTCACGTCGACCACGGAAAGACCCGTCTTCTCGATGCCATTCGTAATGCCAATGTCGTCGCGGGTGAGGCGGGTGGGATCACCCAGCACATCGGTGCCTACCAGGTCATCACCGAGCACGAGGGCAACGAGCGCGCGATCACCTTCATCGACACACCAGGCCACGAGGCGTTCACCGCCATGCGTGCCCGCGGTGCGCAGGTCACTGACATCGCCATTCTCGTTGTCGCAGCGGATGATGGCATCATGCCCCAGACCATCGAGGCACTGAACCACGCCCAGGCAGCGGGAGTTCCGATCGTCGTGGCTGTCAACAAGATCGACAAGGATGGCGCGAACCCGGCAAAGGTTCGCCAGCAGCTCACCGAGTTCGGTCTCGTCGCGGAAGAGTACGGCGGGGACACCATGTTCATCGACGTCTCGGCACTCAACAAGATCGGCATCCCGGAGCTTCTTGAGGCAGTGCTCCTCACGGCGGATGCTGGACTCGACATGCGCGCGAACCCCAACAAGGATGCGCGCGGCGTTGCCATCGAGGCGAAGCTCGACAAGGGACGTGGTGCGGTTGCTACTGTGCTCATTCAGTCGGGAACTCTCGAGGTCGGCGATGCGATCGTTGCCGGAACCGCCTACGGACGCGTGCGTGCCATGTTCGATGAGAACGGAACGCCGGTCGAGTTCGCGACACCGGCCCGACCGGTCTCGGTGCTGGGACTCACTTCCGTGCCCCGCGCCGGTGACACCTTCCTGGTCACCGACGATGACCGCACAGCCCGACAGATCGCTGAAAAGCGCGAAGCAGCAGAGCGTAATGCCCTGCTTGCCCGCAGCCGAAAGCGCATCAGCCTTGAGGACTTCACCAAGGCCCTCGAAGACGGCAAGGTCGAGTCGCTCAACCTCATCATCAAGGGTGACGTTTCCGGTGCCGTCGAGGCGCTCGAGGAATCGCTGCTCAAGATCGAGGTCGACGACAGCGTGCAGCTTCGCATCATCCACCGCGGTGTGGGTGCGATCACCGAGAGCGACGTCAACCTCGCAACGATCGACAACGCCATCATCATCGGATTCAATGTTCGCCCCGACACGAAGGCGCGCGAGCGTTCGGCTCGTGAAGGAGTGGACGTTCGTTTCTACTCCGTCATCTACGCCGCCCTCGAAGACGTGGAGAACGCCCTCAAGGGAATGCTCAAGCCCGAGTTCGAAGAGGTGCAGTCCGGTGTGGCAGAGATTCGCGAGATCTTCCGCTCATCCAAGTTCGGAAACGTTGCCGGTGTCATCGTGCGCTCGGGAACAATCACGCGAAATGCCAAGGCGCGGGTCATCCGCGACGGTGTTGTGGTCGGCGACAACCTCGCCATCGAGTCGCTTCGCCGGTTCAAGGACGACGTCACCGAGGTCCGCACGGACTTCGAGGCTGGCATCGGTCTCGGCAAGTTCAACGACATCCAAATCGGTGACGAGATCGAGACGATCGAAATGAAGGAAAAAATCCGCGCCTAGGTAGTTCGGTGAGTGCCTCCGGAGGAGGCAACCAGCACAGAGGCGGAGCTCCGCAAGCTCCGCAAGCCTCTTTAGCTGGTGGCCTCCTCCTGCGGCTCTCTAGCTCTTCGTAGTGCGCTGTGAAAGTTAAGGAAGAATTATGGCCGATCCCGCCCGCGCCGCCAAGATGGCGGATCGCATCAAGGTGATTGTCGCGAAAACTCTCGAACGTGGGCTCAAGGACCCGCGCCTGGGATTTGTCACGATCACAGACGTGAAGGTGACCGGCGACCTGCAGCACGCTTCGATCTTCTACACCGTCTACGGCACCGATGAGGAGCGCACGGATTCCGCCGCGGCTCTCAAATCGGCGACGGGGATGTTGCGCAGCGAGGTGGGTAAGAACATCACCGCACGGCTCACGCCGTCGCTCGAGTTCATTGCCGACGCTGTGCCGGAGAATGCCAAGCACATCGAGGCGCTTCTCGCCGAGGCGGCCAGCCGCGACAGCGAGATTGGTGGTTTGCGTAGCACCGCGACCTATGCCGGGGACGAAGACCCCTACGTCAAGCCGCGGATCATCCCCGCCGACGAAACAGACTGACCCCAACACCAACACCAACACCAACACCAACACCAACACGGTCGGTCATCGAGTGGGGCTGCCAGGACCGTGACTCGCCCGGCTGCGTCACCAACCACGAGAGAAACCGATCCGCACGCGATCATCAGGACGGGATGATCAGGACGGGATGATCAGGACGGCAGTTCGTAGCCGGCGGAGGGTGAGCCGACCACCAACCCGTCAGCGAGCAGGCCGGCTAGAGCTCTGGTGCGTTGAACGTCGTCGGCCCAGACTGTGTCGAGTTCGGTGGCCAGCACCGGAACATCCGCGGTCCGCAGCTCGGCGAGGATGAGGCCGCGTACCTGTCGGTCGGAGCCCTCGAATTTCTTCTGTACCGCCTTTCGAAGGCCGCTGTAGGGAGGGTAGTCACCAGCCCGCCAGGCGCAGACCTCGGCCAGCGGACAGCTGTCGCAGCGCGGCGCGCGTGCAGTGCAGACGATTGCTCCAAGCTCCATGGCCCCCGCATTGAAGAGGCGGGCTCCCTCGGTGTCAGCGGGCAGGAGTGCTTCCATGGCAGCGAGGTCGCGCCGCGTTGACGGTGGTCCGGCCTCTGCGTTCCCGTCGATCGCCCGGGCGATCACCCGGCGCACGTTGGTGTCGACGACAGGATGACGATCCCCGTAGGCGAATACCGCTACCGCCCGCGCCGTGTAATCGCCGACGCCGGGCAGGGCAAGAAGCTGGCTGACATCCCGCGGCACGACACCAGCGTGGCGCTCCGTGATGGTCAGGGCTGCGGCGTGCAGATAGAGCGCACGACGCGGATAGCCGAGCCGGTTCCAGGCCCGTACCGCTTCGCCCGAGGGCACCGCAGCAAGGGCAGCGGGGTTGGGCCAGCGCTGCAGCCATTCTTCAAGTCGCGGGATCACTCGCGCCACGGGAGTCTGCTGAAGCATGATCTCGCTCACCAGAGTTCCCCACGCGCTGAAGCCCGCTCGCCGCCACGGCAGGTCGCGACCGTTAACAACGAACCACTGGTTGACTACGCTCGCGATGCTCACTGTCCCACTCTACGAACTAGAACTCGGGACGCATCGAGTGCGGAACACTGCAGCGTAGGCTGTTATCCATGGCCAAATGGCACCCTGAAAAAAAGGTCGTGCTTGACGCACTCGCCGCCGAAATCGTCGCGTCGTACACCGCCGGGCGCGTTGTCGTTGCGATCGACGGAACAGACGGTGCGGGGAAGACTCATTTTGCCGACGATCTTGCCGCTGCACTCACCGCGATGGGACGCTCAGTTTTCCGGGCATCCATCGATGACTTTTACCGCTCCAGGGCCGAACGCCATTCTCGTGGCGCTGACTCGCCCGAGGGCTACTATCGGGACTCTTTCGACTACTCCACCTTCCGGCGCGTGCTGCTCGAGCCGTTCCGCATGGGCGGGAGTGCCGCTTTCGTGACAGCGGCGTTCGACCATGTTCGGGATCTTCCAGTGCAGTCGAAGTGGCGCACCGGACCGAAGGATGCGATTCTCGTGCTCGACGGCACATTCCTCAATCGCCCGGAGCTGGCAGGGCTCTGGAACTACTCGGTGTGGCTCGAGACTCCCCGCGAGGTCGCGGAACAGCGGATGCTCGATCGTGACGGTGGTTCCCAGAACGTTGAGCGCCACCGCGGAGGGCAGGAGCTCTACCTGACCGAAGCGTCTCCGCGCACCGCGGCGTCGAGCATCATCGACAACCGTGACTTCGAGCAGCCGCGCCGGGTCTTCGCAGACTCCTGCTAGCGCGGGTGTCGTGTGTCTCCGGTTTGGGTCCTGGGCTGCACTCAACCAGCCCGGCACCTGCCCTGCCCGCCCCGACCAGCAATGTGACCCGTGATCGTCCGACACGCTCTATCGTCCGAGCGGCAGCCGCATCCGCTCGATGACGACGGTCGTGGGGATGAACACTCCGCTGCGCTCCACCTCGTGAACCATGGCCACGAGCTCCACACTGACCGGAGTGAGTACGCCCGCGGCCGCACCGCGCAGCACGACGGCGCCATTGAGGTAGTCGATTTCCGTGGGCTGGCCGCGTCGGATGCTCTGGAGCGTCGACCCCGGGTTGGGGCGTGATCCCATCCGCCGTTTCATCAGCAACGGCAGCAGCTGCGCGACCGGCGTCGGCACTCGAACGAGAGCCGACAGCAGCCGGTGGGAGAGCCCCTGGAGGGGCGCGAATTCAATATTGGCCGCTTGCGCCACCCGAACGGCCTCGCGCATAGTTTCGGTCATGATTGCACGCAACTGCCGATCACCGATCGCCTCCTGCACACTCAAACCGGTGATGGCTGACAGGGCATTGACATGGTTGACAATGAGCTTCGTCCACTGCGCGCCCTCGAAATTATCGGTGAGTTCCACGGGCATCACGGCCCCGAGGATCTGTGAAGCATAGAGCGCCGGAAGCACCGGGCCGCCGAGAAAGGTCGGCCCGGTGGTCGTGACGGTGATGGTGCCGGGGGAGAGGTAGGACGCCGCATAGATAGCCAGCCCACCGACGATGTCTGACCGAGGAGCCGCTTGCTTGGCGGTGCTGATGGCCTCGAGGCCGTTCTGAACGACGACAAGCGGGATGCCGACAAGGATTTCTGCGTTCGCACGGAGGGCGGCTGCGGCATCCTGCGCCTTCGTGGTGAGGAAGGTGATGTCCGGGGAAACGGTGAGGCTCTCAACAGCGTCGACCCGGACCGTGAAGTCTCCCCACCCACCGGTCAGGCGGAGGCCGTTCTGCGCCAAAGCAGTGAGCTGCACACCACGAGCGACAACCTGCACGTCGTGCCCAGCCCGCGCCAGGAGGCCGGCGATCGTGCCGCCGATTGCGCCAGCACCGATCACCGCTACCCTCATATGCCGATCCTAGTGTTGTGGGCCGTCACGTACCGGAGCAGCGATAGTGGCATGGCTGTCGGACCGTTGATTCGGCACTGATGCACTCGCTTATCCTCGGTCGGGCGACGGAGCCAACTTCGCGGGGGACGAATCGCAGGACTCCCTTGTGGGTGGCATGCTAATCAGTACTATGAGCGGACTGCGGATGACTGATGACCCCGACCGTCAACCGAACGGGCGGGAGCGCCTGATGGCGGCATCGGTGAGGTCCCGGGAGAGCACACAACGAAGGCACACCCGAACCGGGATCGTCTCGGGCAATCCTGCTGGCCCCACCGCCAGCTGCCCCGGCGGGGAGGTGGGCGCGTGAGTGAAGCGCTCGGCCGCAGCGGCATCCTGCTCATCGACAAGCCGGCCGGTATTACGAGTCATGATGTCGTTGCGCGCACCCGCAAGCGTGCGGGTACGCGCAAGGTGGGCCATGCCGGCACGCTGGATCCGATGGCCACCGGGCTTCTCGTGCTCGGCATCAATAACTCGACCAGGCTGCTCACTTACCTGGTGGGGCTCGACAAGGAATACTTCGCCACCATCCGACTCGGATCGGCTACCAATACCGACGACGCGCAGGGGGAGCCGATCGGGGTAGTCGATCGCGCACGGGTTGACGCACTCACCGAGGCCACCGTCTCCGCCGCGCTCACTCCGCTCAGGGGTGCGATCAGTCAGGTGCCGAGCAGCGTGAGCGCCATCCGCGTCGACGGCAAACGGGCGTACACCCTCGTGCGCGAGGGTGAGACGGTTGAACTCGCACCGCGCTCGGTGGCCGTGTCCGCTCTTGAGGTGCTCCACTCGCGCCGCGAAGGGGCCTTCTACGATCTTGACGTGCGGGTGCGCTGCAGCTCTGGCACCTATATCCGGGCGATCGCGCGCGATCTTGGCGCGGCACTGGGCGTCGGTGGCCACCTCACCGCGCTGAGGCGCAGCATGATCGGACCATTCAGCGTTGCGGATGCCGCGGAGCTGGAGTCCCTCGATGTCGCCGCTGCTCTGCTCCCGCCAGCCGAGATTGCGACCGCGCTGTTTCCGGTGTTCGCGCTGGACTGTGATCAGGCGGTGGACCTCGGCCACGGAAAACGCCTCGTCGCGCAGCGCCCGGAGGGGCCACCCGGACCCATCGCGGCGATCGCGCCCGACGGTCGTCTGGTCGGCCTGGTGCAGTTTGCCGACGGCATCGGCACACCGATCGTCAACTTCGCGCCCGATGTTCTGAAGGAGCCGGTCCGTGCCGAGGAGCCGGCCAGTGTCAAGGAGCAGTTCAGCACCCAGCAGTCGGACCTTCCCTCGATACCGGTCGAAAACGCATGATCGAGTTGTTCACCTGGGTGCAGGTCGCAGTGGCGGTTGTCGCAGGACTGTTCTGTCTCGTGCTCGGACTGCTCGGCCGCCAGCCCAATGATTATTCACTCGGAGCGACACTGCTGGTCGAGGTACTTCTTGTCGTGCAGCTCGTCGTTGCACTCATTGCCCCGTTCGCAGGCAATCCGCCAAGTGGGAGTCTCCCCGAGTTTTATATCTATCTCATTTCGGCACTGCTCTTGCCGCCACTCGCAGGATTCTGGGCACTCCTCGAGCGCAATCGCTGGGCGACTGTGGTGCTCGGTGTCATTTGTCTCGCCGTCGCGGTGATGGTCTACCGCATGTATCAGATTTGGGTCTTTCAAGTGGCCTAATCTTGACCTAATGGCTGTCAACTCATCTCCCCGCCCGGTGCGGACAAAATCGCTGGGAATCGGGCGGGTCCTCGTGGTCGTCTACGGCATCCTCGCGCTTGCTGCGACGGGACGCTCGGTGTTCCAGATCATGGACCGATTCGCTGAAGCACCGCTCGCCTTCTCGCTCTCAGCGATCTCCGCAGTCGTCTACATCGTCGCGACCATCGCGCTCGTCGCCCCGGGTGCGAACTGGTACGCCGTAGCTCGGCTCACCATCTGGTTCGAGCTCGTCGGGGTGCTCGTAGTCGGCACCATCAGCCTCGCCGCCCCCGGTTTGCTCGGGCTCAACAGCACCAACCCGTTCGGGAGGGAGTCCACGGTGTGGTCTGCTTACGGCCTCGGCTATCTGCTCATCCCGCTTGTGCTCCCGGTGCTTGGCCTGCTTTATCTGCGCACTCGCCGCCCTGCTGCCGGTGCGACGGATGATGCGGCATGAGGTTCTATCCCTCTCTGGATGATGTGCCAGCCGACTTCGGTCCCTCCGCTGTCACGATCGGAAAATTCGACGGCGTGCACTCGGGTCATCGCAGCATCATTGCGAACCTGCGCCGGGAGGCTGCCGTGGCCGGGCTGGTATCGACGGTGCTCACTTTCGACCGGCATCCGTTCGCCCTTCTCAGCCCGGAAACGCTCCCCGAGAGCCTCACGAGCAATGACCAGAAGCGTGCCGTGCTCGAGACGACCGGCATCGATGCCCTGGTGATGATCGAGTTCACCCACGCCTTCAGCCTCAAGGAACCGCAGGATTTCGTGACGGATGTCCTGGTCGCCACCCTGCACGCACAGCTGGTTTTCGTCGGACCCGACTTTCGATTCGGCCACTGGGGGCTTGGCACCGCAGAGGAACTCGGACGGCTCGGTCGCCTCCACGGGTTCGAGGTGCGCGAGATCCAGGCTGTTCGCCCATCCGGGGACCGGGTCATCTCCTCCACCTGGATTCGTGACCTGCTGGCGCAGGGGCGTGTCGCCGAAGCTGCGACCATGCTCGAACGCCTGGCGACTGTGCGCGGAGTAGTGGTGCCGGGGGAGCGTCGCGGGCGCGAGCTCGGATACCCGACCGCTAATCTCGCCCGCTCTGTCGAGGGTTACGTACCGGCTGATGGGGTCTATGCGGCCTATGCCACGGTCGACGGCCGTCGGATACCCGCCGCGGTATCGATCGGCAACAATCCGACCTTCGTCGGAGTGCCCGACAAGCAGATCGAAGCCCACCTGCTCGATGAAGACCTCGATCTGTACGGCAAGACGGTGGAGATCGCGTTCGTCGAGTACATCCGCGGCATGGAGAAGTTTGCCAGTGTTGGCGAATTGGTCACCCAGATGACCCAGGACGAGGTTCGCGTGCGGCAACTGCTCGGGATGCCGGACCGCACGACGCCGATCGGCCCGCGCTCCTAGGTGTACTGCCTGGGCCCGCGCGCTCCCGCTGCCGACTGCATACGTGCAGGTCAGGCCACCACCGCGGAGCGATGCACGAGCGCTGCGGCTCCGATGAGCGGGCCGTCGCTCGAGAGTCCCGAAGGAACCACCTTCACCTTGGTGACAAAACCGAACTGCCAGCGGGTGGCTATGGCGGTGCGTATGTGGTCGAACAGAACCGGGGTCACCTGTGAGAATCCGCCGCCGATCGCCACGATCTCGAGGTCGACGAGGGATGTCGCGGAGGCGATCACCTGCCCGATGGCGCGTCCAGAACGCTCGATGGCCGCAGCGGCAATCGGGTCGCCAGCGCGAAAGCTCGCCCCGAGTTGCTCTCCGGTGGTGCCCGTCCAGCCCTGGCGGCGTGCCCAGGCGACCGTCTTCGGCCCGGATGCGATCGCTTCGACACATCCGATGCCGCCGCACAGGCAGGGATCATCGAAGCCGGCAACCTCGACGTGACCGATGTGTCCGGCATTGCCGGTGGGACCAGACACGGTATTGCCGTGCAGCACCAGGCCGCCCCCGATTCCGGTGGAGACGATCATGCCCATCACGTTGTCGTAGCCGCGACCGGCGCCGACCCAGTGTTCCGCGAGCGCGATGCAGATGCCGTCCATGCGCAGCAGCACCGGAATATCGGGAAGGGCGGATGCGACCTGGTCGCGAAGCGGGTAGTCGCGCCACACTCCGAGGTTGAGCGGCGAGACGCGTCCCTCTAGCTCATTCACCGGCCCCGCGGATCCGATGCCGGCACCGATGAGCCTCGCACCGACCGGAGCAGCCGCGGCGGCACGGCCGACAACCTCGTCGACGGAGTGGGCGAGCCCGTCGGAGTCCCGCTCCGGCCCGGTCGGAGCACGAAAACGGCTGCCGGACAGCACGACTCCATCGGTATCGACGAGAGCAGCTTCGACTTTCGTGCCCCCGACATCCACGGCCAGTGCGAAGACCGCGCTCACACGGCAACTCGCGACGCAATGAACGGCACAAGGTTGTAGAACGCGAACATGGCGACAATGCCGACGAGCGGCCTGTAAAAGGCATAGCGCCCGCGCACTTCGAAGAGGATGAACATCGCCGTGCCGGCGAACCAGGACAGCACCGCGAGGATCTTCGTAGCGATGCCGAACACCGGGACGACGAATTCGTCGGCATAGAAACTCGCCAGCGCGAGCATGAAGATCAGGCCGACGAGGCTGATCAGGATTGCCACGATGATGTCGACCACCACCACGGGTCGCGGCCGGCGTCTGCGAGCCGTGGCCGCGAGGTGATTCGGCATCTTCGTCGTCATGCGAACAGCCTATTGGAGGGCTCGCGGTGCGCAGTTCGCCTGTCGTCGGGCTGATGGTTATGAGGCTCTGCCACACTGCCGCGCACGCCGCCAACCGTTCCGACGACGCCCACTCAGGTGAGCAGGCGCTACTCTCTAATTGCTCAGATGAGCAATCAGTGCTCAAATGTTGTACTCGGGCAATCGACCCAATAGCGTTGGCACATCGGGTGAGAAGGAGGCGGCGGATGGCGACATCGACAGAAATGCTTTCCGTGCGGGCCGCCGAGCTGTACTACGAAGAAAACAAGACCCAGGACGAGATCGGATCCCTGCTCGGACTCACCCGCTGGAAGGTGGGTCGCCTGCTCAGCCAAGCGCGAGAACTGGGAATCGTTCGAATCGAAATCGTACATCCGAGTGCCAGAAAGCTGTCACTGGAACGAGAGCTGCGAGAGCGCTTCTCATTGGCGGACGCCGTCGTAGTGCCCTCGCCCTCTGACGGATCCAGCCTGGCCGACCGGGTTGCCGAAGCGGCAGCCCACTACTTGCACGCGTTGCGTCCGGTGCCGCGAACCCTCGGTGTGAGCTGGGGTCGCACCGTGGATGCCGTTGCCGAGCGGCTTCCCCAGGGCTGGGCGCGGGGCGTCGATGTCGTGCAAATCAACGGGGGAGTGAGCCTCAACCGCCGCGCGGGCAATGCTGCCTCAACCGCCGTCGCAATCGCGCGTTCCGGCGGCGGGCAGGCCACACTGCTGCCGAGCCCGGCGATTCTCGAGCACCGTAAGACCCGACTCGCTATCGAAGCCGACCGCACGGTGGCCGGAGTGCTCGAGCGGGCTGCCGGGGCATCCGCCTACCTCTACAGCGCCGGCGTGGCGGATGCGAGCTCAGTGCTGGTCGACAGCGGCTATCTGAGCCTGGACGATATCGCCCAGCTGGTGGCGAGGGGTGCCGTCGGTGATGTTGTCGGGCGCTACATTGACGCGGATGGCAACATCGTCGACAACGAATTAGACGAACGTACAGTGGGAGTTTCCCTCGAACAACTGAGAGCGGCGGCCGTCGCGATCGCGGTGATTGCCGGCGAGCCGAAGCACGCAATCGCTCGTGCGGTTGTGTCAAGTTCGCTGTGCTCGGTCTTTATCACCGACGAGGCGACCGCGCGGGCCGTGCTCGACTCTTCAGACTCCGGCACCACAATTCAGGAAAGAAGCTGACAGTATGGCCATCGAACAGGCGACACCGCTCGCTCCCCACTCACTCGCCCCTGCCGAGCGCGCGATCCAGCTCATCGGCGGCGAACTCACCGAGAAGAGCCTTCGGCTGCATCTCGAGGGACTGCCAGGGGTGGATGCGGTTGGTCTCGAAGCCCGCGCCGCCGCGCTCGGCACCCGCTCGATCAAAACCACGTCAAAGGCCTGGGCGCTCGACACGATCATCGAACTCATCGACCTGACAACCCTCGAGGGTGCAGATACCCCCGGCAAGGTGGCGTCACTCGTTGCGAAGGCGATCAACCCCGACCCCTCGGATCTGACCACCCCCTGCGTCGCCGCGGTCTGCGTCTACGGCGACATGGTGCCCTACGCACTCGAGGCGCTCGGAACCGCTGGGGGTGAGTCTGGAATCCATATCGCTGCGGTGGCTACCGCCTTCCCGAGTGGTCGGGCATCCCTGCCGGTGAAGATTGCCGACACCAGGGACGCCGTGCGATTCGGCGCCGACGAGATCGACATGGTGATCGATCGTGGGGCATTCCTTTCCGGACGGTACGGACTCGTCTTCGACCAGATCGTGGCGGTGAAAGAGGCCTGCCGGCGTGAGGACGGCAGCTCTGCTCACCTCAAAGTGATTCTCGAAACCGGGGAACTCACCACGTATGACAACGTGCGACGAGCATCCTGGCTCGCAATTTTGGCCGGTGCGGACTTCATCAAAACCTCGACCGGCAAGGTGGCCCCCGCCGCGACCCTCCCGGTAACACTGCTCATGCTGCAGGTCGTGAACGACTGGTATCGCCTCACCGGCGAGCGCATCGGCGTGAAGCCGGCCGGTGGCATCCGCACCTCGAAGGACGCGATCAAATATCTGGTGACTGTCGCCGAGACCGTTGGCCAGGAGTGGCTTCAGCGGCACCTGTTCCGATTCGGGGCATCGAGCCTGCTCAATGACGTGCTGCTGCAGCGTCAAAAACTCACCTCCGGCCACTACAGCGGCCCCGACTACGTAACGGTGGACTGAATCACAATGACTGAAACCATTCGCTTCCTCGACTACGCCCCGGCCCCCGAGTCCACGGCGATCCTCACACTCCGTGAGAGCTACGGCCTCTTCATCGACGGCGAGTTCTCCGACGGCCATGGCGAGTCCTTTTCGACCATCTCCCCGGCCACCGAGAAGAAGATTGCCCAGATATCGACGGCGGATGCTTCGGATGTCGACCGCGCCGTCGCCGCAGCCCGCCGCGCCTACAGCCGCACCTGGTCGAAGCTTTCGGGCGCTGACCGCGGCAAGTACCTCTTCCGTATCGCGCGCCTGGTGCAGGAGCGCGCCCGCGAACTCGCCGTCGCCGAGAGCCTGGATAACGGTAAGCCGATCAGGGAGAGCCGGGATGTCGACGTGCCACTCGTCGCCGCGTGGTTCTTCTACTACGCCGGCTGGGCCGACAAGCTCGACTATGCCGGTGTGGGGCCGAATCCGCGATCGCTTGGTGTCGCCGCGCAGGTGATCCCGTGGAACTTCCCGCTGCTGATGCTCGCGTGGAAGATCGCCCCGGCGCTCGCCGCAGGCAACACCGTCGTGATCAAGCCGGCAGAGACCACGCCGCTCACCGCGCTCATCTTCGCCGAAATCCTCCAGCAGGCTGACCTCCCGGCCGGCGTCGTCAACATCATCACGGGCGCGGGGGACACCGGGTCACTGCTGGTGAATCATCCGGATGTCAACAAGGTTGCGTTCACCGGATCGACCGCGGTCGGTCGCTCCATCGCCCGCTCCACCGCTGGCTCAGGCAAGAAGCTCACGCTTGAGCTTGGAGGCAAGGCCGCGAACATCGTGTTCGATGACGCGCCGATGGACCAGGCGATCGAGGGCATAGTCAACGGCATCTTCTTCAATCAGGGTCACGTGTGCTGTGCCGGATCCCGTCTGCTCGTGCAGGAGAACGTGAAAGATGAGGTGGTCGACCGGCTCAAGGCACGCCTCTCGACGCTGCGCCTCGGTGATCCGCTTGACAAGAACACCGACATCGGGGCGATCAATTCGCGCGCGCAACTGGACCGCATCCGCGAGCTCTCCGACATCGGTGAGCAGGAGGGTGCCGAGCGCTGGACTGCGGATTGCGAGATACCGAAAACCGGATTCTGGTTCGCACCAACCATCTTCACCAACGTGTCGACGAGCCACCGGATCGCCCGCGAAGAAGTTTTTGGACCGGTGCTCAGCGTGCTGAGCTTCCGCACCCCCGCCGAGGCCATCGCGAAGGCGAACAACACGCCCTACGGCCTCTCGGCCGGCATCTGGAGCTCGAACGGCAGCCGGGTGCTCGGTGTTGCCGACAAGCTGCGCGCCGGTGTTATCTGGGCGAACACTTTTAACCAATTCGATCCGGCCAGCCCATTCGGCGGCTACAAAGAGTCCGGCTACGGCCGTGAGGGTGGTCGGCACGGGCTCGCTGCGTATCTGACGAGCGCGGCCCGTGAATCCCTTGGTCAAGTAGCGCCGTCTTCGGCGCCCATCGAGACCCCCGCCGCGACCAAGAAGGCCACGAAATGACTCGCCTTGCAGTACCGAAGACCTACAAGCTCTACATCGGCGGCAAATTTCCGCGCAGTGAATCCGGTCGTGTGTACGAGATCACCAACGCCACGGGTGAGTTCCTCGCGAACGCCGCGAAGGCCTCCCGAAAAGATGCGCGGGATGCCGTGGTCGCGGCTCGCGCTGCGACCGGCGGGTGGGCTGGCGCCACCGGCTACAACCGCGGCCAGGTGCTCTACCGAATTGCGGAGTTGCTCGAGGGGCGCCGCGCCCAATTCGTTGCGGAGCTTCGCGCGAGCGAGTCACTCTCCGAGTCGGCCGCCCAACTGCAGGTGGATGCTGCCATCGACATCTGGGTCTGGTACGCCGGCTGGGCAGACAAGTACGTGCAGGTGGCCGGCAATGGCAACCCGGTGAGCGGACCCTATTTCAATATCTCGACCCCGGAGGCGACCGGAGTGGTGGCGATCATCGCCCCTCAGGAGTCCAGCCTGCTTGGGTTGGTCAGCGTCATCGCACCCGCACTCGTCAGCGGTAACACGGTTGTGGTTGTTGCGAGCGAGCGCGCCCCGCTCGCGGCGATCAGCCTAAGTGAAGTGCTCGCGACGAGCGATGTTCCCGGGGGAGTGATCAACGTGCTCACGGGTTCGGCCGCCGAGATTGCTCCGTGGCTCGCGAGTCACGCCGATGTCAACGCCCTCGACCTTGCCGGCGCTGGTGACCTCGACGGTGATCTGAGCTGGGTCGATCTGCAGATCGCGGCCGCCGAAACACTCAAGCGCGTGCTTCCACCCGAGAATGGCATTCCCGCGCCATCCGTCGAGCGGATCACGTTCTTCACCGAGACGAAGACGGTGTGGCATACAAAGGGAATTATCTGAGTCGTGGCGCCTGGCGCACAATTCACATCGACTGGCGGCACGGCCGCTCGGGAGGGAGAATCCGGTGATCGACGGTACGTCTGGCGCACACATCGACGGCACTGATTTGACGCGCGTACGTGAGACGCCTGGCGCACGCATTGTCGGTCTAGATCTCGCCCGATTCGTTGCCATCGTCGGCATGATGGCGACCCACGTGTGGTTCTACGCTGATCTCGACACGGGCGAACGGGTGGGATTTTCAGCGCTCTTTGACGGCCGAGCCTCGGCACTTTTTGCAGTGCTCGCTGGGGTGGGGATCATCCTGTCCACTCGAACAACACTCCTCACGCGCAGTCGGATGGCGGCGCGCCGCATGCTGGTCGGGCGAGGTGCTGCGCTCATCGCGACAGGCCTGACGCTGGGGCTGCTGCAGCCGCCGATGCTGGTCATCCTGGTCTATTACGGCGTGTTGTTCTGGTTTCTGGCCCTCGCACTCACCTGGCCGCATCGAGCACTCATCGCTGCCGGTGTCATCATCGTTTTCGCAGTGCCAGTGTTGGCATCCGCAGTGGGACTGTGGAGCGGAATTGGCAACACGACCGAGGCAGACAACCCGAGTTGGCTCGACTTCGCCGATCCGCTTGCGCTACTGCGCGGCGTGCTGTTCACCGGCATCTACCCGGTGTCGATTTGGCTTGCCTACGGGGTGGTTGGCATGCTGATCGGTCGCGCCCTTGTGGGCGCACGATCCAGAAAAGAACTTCGTTCAATTGCCATTCGGCTCGGTGCAACCGGTGCCGGTGTCTGGTTACTCGGTCTTGCTGCGGCTGCCGCAGTGCAGAACGCACTTAGCGTGGCGGATGCCGCGATGATCGATGTCGACGCCATCGGCAGGCCGTTTGCCGGTTCCTGGCTCTTTCTCCTCGGCACCGGCCCACACACTGGCACCTCACTCGATTTGCTGCTCACGATCGGTTGTGCAGTAACGGCGATCGGAGTTCTCGTGCTGTTCGGCACCGTACTCGGTGCGCGTGCACAGCGCATCCTTGGTCCAGTGATCGGTGCAGGCAGAGCACCGCTCACGGTGTACTCAGCGCATGTTATTTTCGTCGCCTGCACGGTGATTTTCGTCACGGGGAAGCCGTATGGGGCGTTGACAGCTGGCGACCTGGGCGCGATCAGCACAACCTGGTGGATCTCGAGCGCAGAGTTTTACGCCGCGAATGTGGTGCTTGCCCTCCTCATCGGCACAGTCGTTGTGCTGCTGTCACGTCGAGGACCGCTCGAGGCCTTCGTCACCTGGGTCGGGCGAAGAGCGGCGGATATCGGCCCCTTGGCACCGAGTCGAACAGGCTCACAGGTGCGGTAGTGGGGTAATCGAGGCCTACGCTGAGGCAATGGAGAAGCGCAGGATGGCGGCAGGTCACTCGGAGCTAACGACTCTTGTCGTCGCGCTGCTGGTGGGTTTCGCACTCACCCCGGTAATCGCAACTGGCGCCGCAGCTTCTGAGACGGACACGCGGGTGGCCCCGCACGTCAACTATTACGCGACCGCATCGAACGAGGCACGCGGCCCAATCTCGGTGCAGGCCAGGGCGCCGCAGGCCAGTGCGCCGCAGCCCAGTGCGCCGCAGCCCAGTGCGCCGCAGGCCAGTGCTTCGCAGTTCGCCCATGCGAAGTCTGCAGCCTCGACGACCACAGTTCCACGGACCGCCGCGCCGAAACCGTTCCCCATTGGCTATGTCATCGGCGGTATTCTCGTGATCCTCGGTGTGAGTGGGGGCATCTACGGCCAACGGATGCGGATTCGCGGCCGCAGACCGCCGCGCAAGTAGCACGCGCTGACCGTCCGAGTATCGCGCGCACATTCTCCCGAGTTTTCAGGTGGTATCCCTAGAATTAGAAAATGGTCAAACCAGCGCCGCAGGGCAAAAAAGTTCTCGTCACCGGGGCCACCGGATATATCGGTGGCCGGCTGGTACCGCGGCTGCTCGAGGCGGGCTACCGCGTGCGCGTGTTCGTGCGCAACCCGTTGAAGCTCACGGATGTGCCCTGGGTGAATCAGGTGGAGATCGCCACGGGTGATCTCACCGATCCGCAGGCTGTCGCTCACGCGGTGGAGGGCATTGACGTGCTCTACTACCTCGTCCATTCGATGGGCGCCAAGGGCGAATTTGAGCAGATCGAACTTGCCGGCGCGACCACTGTGGCGGCGGCCGCGAAGCCTGCGGGGGTTTCGCGCATTGTCTATCTCGGTGGATTACATCCCGACGGTGAGCTCTCACCCCACTTGCGGTCACGCGCAGAAGTCGGCCGTATTCTCCTGAACTCCGGCGTACCGACGGCGGCGCTACAGGCGGGAGTCGTAATCGGCTCCGGTTCGACCTCGTTCGAGATGGTGCGACACCTCACCGACGTGTTGCCATACATGCCCGCACCGCAGTGGGTGCGCAACTTCATCCAACCGATCGCAATCCGAGACGTGCTTTATTATCTGATTGCCTGTGCTGAACTGTCGCACGAGGTCAATCGCACGTTCGACATCGGCGGTCCGAATGTGCTGCGTTACGGACAGATGATGAACGGTTACGCGCTCGAGGCTGGACTCAAGCAGCGTCCCATAGCGGCGCTGCCGGTGCTCACCCCCTGGCTTGCTTCCCAGTGGGTGAACCTGGTTACTCCGATCCCGCGTGCGCTCGCCGTACCGATCATCGCCTCCCTGCAGTACAACTGTGTGGTGCACGAGCATGACATTGACAAATTCATTCCCGACCCCGAGGGCGGTCTCACTCCGTACCGACGATCGGTGCGACTGGCGCTCGGAAAAATGAGGGATGGCGCCGTCGAGACCGCCTGGCAAGATTCTGCGGTCAGTAATGCTCCGAGCGACCGGCTCCCCAGCGATCCGGAGTGGTCGGGACACACGGTGTACACCGACCTTCGGGAGCTTCGCACGAGTGCGCCATCCGATCAGGTCTGGCGGGTGATCGAAGGCATCGGCGGAGACCATGGCTGGTATTCGTTCCCCCTTGCGTGGGCGATTCGTGGATGGCTGGACAAGATCGTCGGCGGAGTGGGACTGCGCCGCGGCCGACGTAATGCAGCTCACCTCAATGCCGGTGACGCTCTCGACTTCTGGCGCGTTGAGGAACTGGATCGCGGTCGCTTCCTTCGGCTGCGCGCGGAGATGAAGGTGCCGGGGGGTGCCTGGCTCGAACTGAGCGTCACGCCCAACGAGGAGAGCGGCGGATCCAATTACCGCCAGCGGGCCGTCTTCTTCCCGCATGGCCTCGGTGGTCGCCTGTACTGGCTCAGTGTGTTGCCATTCCACGGGATAATTTTCGCGGGAATGGCGGCCAAAATAGTGCAGACTGCGGAAGCGCAAGTCCTGGCGGACGGTAAGGCGAACACCACATCCGTGGTCTGATGGACTGTGCCCCCTAGCCTTTCCCAGCGCCGGGAGACATCATGATGAGCGCGTATCACTCGCGAGGAGCGACCAGGGAGGTCACACAATGGCTGTAGAAAAAATAGTTTTTCTCGGTGACAGCCTCACTGAGGCTGGCGATTGGTCGGCATGGTTCCCCGATCTCACCGCCGTGAACCTCGGAATCGGCGGGAGTACCTCCGATGATGTGCTTGGTCGTCTCGAGCCGGTCGTAGCCCTTGATCCAGATGAAATCGTGCTGCTGATCGGCACCAACGACCTGGGTATGCGACGCAACGTCGAGAGTCTGGTGCGCAACATCCAATCCATTCTTGTTGATCTGCGTCGTGATCTACCCGGGTCGCGGATGCTCGTGCAGTCGATCATGCCGCGTGGCCGTGAGTTCGCCGACCGCATCCGTGAGGCCAATATCCATCTGCGCCAGTTCTCGGCGACCGTGCATGCGCAGTTTCTCGACCTGTGGCCAGCGTTGGCACTCGACGACGGTGAATTAAACCCGACCTTCTCCGAGGATCGATTGCATCTCAACGCCGCGGGGTACGAGGCCTGGCTGTCTGAGTTGCGCCCCGCTCTCGTTCGGCTTCGAGACCTGCCGCCGATGACCAGCCCGATCCGGGCGATCATGATCGACGACTACGCACGTCCCACCCCGCCAGCCTGACCAGGGTCACTTCACGGCTGGCCGTGGCCAGCGCTCTCGTCGTCGCCAGAACAGAGCGGAGTTTAACAGAGCAAAGTTGAACAGAGCAGAGTTGAACAGCGCAGATTCCGCGAGCAGTGTGCGGATCAGGACTGCCGCTGCCAACCGAAGCGCTTGACCTGCGGGAGAATAGCCCTGTGACCTCGTACCCGACGCCCGAATTCCGTCGCCCGGCACTGGCTCCGGGCATTCTGGGAGCCATTGTGCTGATCGCGGGGCTCGCGTTGCTTGATAATCCAGGCGGGTACCTCGTCATCAAGTTCGGGGTCGCGATCCTCGCGCTGATCATGTGCGTGTTCGCCTGGCAGGCTCGCCAGTGGTGGTGGATCATCGGGCTTGCCGTGATTGCCGTGGCCTGGAACCCGGTCTGGCCGTTCGCTTTCAGCGGGCAAGTTTGGGTCGCCTCGCAATTCGTCGCGTCGCTGCTCTTTGTGGCTACCGGGCTGCTGGTGAAGGTGATCAACCCGGAAGATCGCAATCGGTCTAAAACCGGCGCACGGCGCTGAACGTCGCACCGATCGAATAGTGCGCGTCACCGGTCGAGCGAGGGATTGCTCATAGTCGACTCATAGGCTCCTTCGGGCTGCTTGTCGGGCACCATAAATACTGCGCATAGCCGCCGCGGCAACAGTGGGAGACAGGGTGAAAAGTACCGTTCACCCAAGAATCCGACAGGAGCCCACGATGGTAAACATGACCCCACCCGCCAACAATCCCCAGGACGACGAGCCGGAACTCGGCAACTCCGAGGCCCCAACCGCCGATAACCGAGGGTCATCGGCCTCAGAAGAAGCGCCAACAGTGCCGATGCCAGCCGGATCGGTTCCAGCCGAATCAGTGCCAGCCTCCCCAGCATCCACTTCTCCGGCATCCGTAGCGCCCGCCCGCCCCATCTGGTCGAAGCGCGGACTCGTCCTCGCCGGCAGCATTGTTGCCGCGGTCCTCGTGCTCGGCGGAACCTTCGGCGGTGGAGTGTTCGTCGGCACCGCCACCAGTTCGAATCACGGCATCACCGACGCTCGGCAGGGCAACATGGACGGCGGCCCACGTGGTGGCGCCGGTCATGAGCGCGTCCAGGAGGGCGGCGAGCGGAGCGGCCCCGGCGGTGAGAGGGGCCAGGATGACGGCCAGAAGCGCGGCCCGGGAAGCCAGGATTCCACCAACGGCGGCCCAGGCACCGGCATGCCACCCGCACCGGCCCCGAGCACTGGACCGAGCACTGGACCGAGCGCTGCTCCCCAGGGTGGAACCGATGGCAGCACGGGTTCCACAAACGGCTAAGTGACCACACGTTCTTCCGCTCTCAGGGGAGGAGCCTAAAATGGGGTCGGCTAAAGATCTGCGCCTCACGACGGCAGCGGATCGGGCTCGAACGATTGGGCTCACAGTGACCGATATGACCGCGGATCCGACACCCGCGCAACTGCCTGCCCAGATCCCGCCGCAGCTTCCCGCCATGACGGTGCCCGCCATGACGCTGCCCGCCATGACGCTGCGCTCCGACCTGGTGCTCGCCAAGGGGCGACTTGCGCTGCTGAACACCGGCGCAACGCCGCAGGAGGCGATGATCGAAGACCTGCTCTTCGTGCGTTCGGTGCTGGATGTTGCCGGCATCGATTTCCTGCTGGTCCGGGGAAACGACAGCAGGCCCGTGCTCGCCGTGGACTGGCGGGACCGCAAGGTGTTGCGCACCGCGCTCGCCCGGGCCTGCGTTGATGAGCCCTTCTATTCGAAGCCTGCCGATGGATCCCGCGGAGAGACAGTGTTGCTGGCGGACGGCCGCCTCGCCCGGGATTCGAAGACGCGCGCCGTGCTGCTGTTTCGTCCGCGGATTACCGGTGAAGGAGCGCTGCGCTACGGTGCGGGCACGGGAGTGCGTCTCGAGCTGTGGAAGTCCACCGCCGACGCATTCCTCGCAGCGGACGAGAACGCACTCATGCGCACGACGCTGCCTCGCGAGGAGGCGGTGCGCGGCACCGTGGCGCTTTACGGCCAGGACTGGCCGACCCTCGAGGGGATGTTTGCGGCTCAGGTGCAGGATATCGACTTCGATATCGATATTGTCTTCTCCTGGGTCGACGGTGCCGCGATCGAGTGGCAGCGCGCCCGTGCCCGTCGCATGAAGGCCTACGTTGTTGGTGAGGGAGACGATTCGCATGCGCGTTTTCGTCAGCTCGACGAACTGAAATACGCGCTGCGATCGGTCTATCTCTTCGCGCCGTGGGTGCGGAACATCTATATCGCGACGGATTCGCCACGTCCGGAATGGCTTGCCGAGCACCCGCGGGTCACGATCGTGCCGAGCGAGCAGTTCTTTGCTGACCCGACAGTTTTGCCCACTCATAACTCCCACGCTGTGGAGAGCCAGCTGCACAACATCCCCGGCCTCAGCGAGCACTTTCTCTATTCGAACGACGACATGTTCTTCGGCCGGGCGGTATCGCCAGAGATGTTCTTCTCACCGGGCGGTGTCACCAAGTTCATCGAGGCGACCACCCGCATTGGCATGGGCGAATCCAACCTCTCTCGCAGCGGGTTCGAAAATGCCGCGCGGGTGAATCGTCGACTCATCCAGGAGCGCTTCGGACGCACGATCACGCGTCATCTGGAGCACACTCCTACTCCGCTGCGCAAGTCGGTCATGCAGCAGCTGGAATCCGAATTCCCGCAGGATTTCCGCCGGACGGCCGCGAGCACCTTTCGCTCGGCTACCGACATCTCGGTCACGAATTCGCTGTATCACTTCTACGCATGGGTCACTGGCCGAGCGGTCGAGCAGACCGCCGCCACTGTCAGCTACATCGACACGACGCTTCGCACGGGACTCGCCGAGATGACAACACTGCTCAAGCGCCGCAACGTGGATATGTTTTGCCTCAATGACGGCAGCTTTCCCGAGTTGAGCGCCGAAGAGCGCGCCGCGGCCGTGCGGTCGTTTCTCGACTCGTATTACCCGATTGCCGCCCCGTGGGAGCGGCCGACCGGCGACGCGGTCATCGGTGAGTCGGCCGCGGATGCCTTCGCCGCCCCGCACCCTGATCAGCCTGAGCACCCTGATCAGCCTAAGCAGTCCGAGTGGCCTGAATGACTGCAACTGTAAACGACTGGATGTTCGTATTACGAACTCGCATGATCACCCCTGAGTGTGTGGTCGCGGAAAGTGGTTCACGCTTTGTGAGGAGCGGGCGTTTCGTCAGCCAAGCTGGCGGATGTACTTTCGGGAGTCACATTACGACGTCCGCTTCGGTCGCTCCATGCCACGTCGGGTGTGCATGGAGCGGCACCCCCCAGTTCTGCGACAGTGACCGCGGTGAGCGGTGAGTGCGTTCCCGCTCGCTCAATCTACAGCCAGACTGAGGAGATGACCCGGTACTGGGGCCCCCGTACCCTCTGGTGGCAACTTCGTTAGCGTGGGCTCAAGCGTCGGTGTGCCGGCGGCAATCTCGAGTTCAACTTCGTGAGTGACATCACGCTGCACACTCACAAAGTTGGCAAGCACGCCCTGTGAGTCGCGCACGGGGCTGATCGTGAGGTGGTTCCAAAAGGCCGTACCGCCGCTGCGGTAATTCAGCACGCGTCCGCGGTAGGTAAGTCCCGCGTCAAGGGTCTCTCGCATTTTCTCAATGGTCTTCGGGTCCGTCCCGGATCCTTGGAGAAAGTCACAGTTGCGTCCGAGCAGCTCGTGGATCCCGTATCCGGTTAGTCGAGTGAATTCCTCATTGCAGTAGATCGTCCGGCGCTGCGGGTCAGTCACCAGTGCAGCCAGGGATTCCTTGCCGAGCGCGGAGGCGAGGAGGTTCTCCGAGGCGCGCATCTCTTCGTCAAATCTCATTATGGGTTCCTTGCAGTCGGGATGCTCAACCGCGCGGCGATGGTCGCGTCATGGCTTTACAATAGCTCCGCGGTGGGGTCGTGTCCATGGTGCGGTGGGCGGCGGGGGTTCGGCTTGACCGACCTTCGGTGTGGCTCCCGCGATCGCCAAATCGTGAGGGCCGGCCTGGATTGTTCACCATAGGCAAGGGGATTTATCCATCGCGGTTGCGGTCATACGTGGCGTGCAAAACATCAATCTGGGCCACATAGACGATTAGAATTCCAGGCATGGAGCCTGAGATTCAGAGGAGTGGCGAGGAGATTCGCAGGCTTCTCGGCGGCGGAGGTTTCGATGCGATCTTCGCTGCGAACACCGAGGCGATGTTCGTCTGCGCGACGGACGGCTCGTTTATCGATGGGAACTCGGCCATGCTGGCCAACTCGGGATATTCCCGCGCGGAACTCGAGCTCTTCCAATTCGGGTACTGGGTGCACCCGGAGGATAGGCAGCTGGCCGATGCCCAATTCGCAGCCGCTGTTGCAGGCGAGACGCAGCAGTACATCTCGAGCGGAGGCCCTCGTGATGGATCGACCGTGCGCAACAGCATCACCCTGATCCCATTCATGCATGATGGGCGCACAATCGCCGTGGTGGGCGTGACTACCGACATTACTCGCCTCCGCAGCATGGTTACCACCGATCTCAACCGTTCATCCAGCTCGGAGGCTCGTTTCGCGGCCGTGCTTGGCTCGATCTCCGACGCGTTGCTCTGTGTGGACCGGGAGTACCGCGCGACCTACCTCAATCCACGAGCGGAACAACTCGGCCAAGTACACGCGAGCAAGCTTCTGGGGCAGGTCATCTGGGATGTCTTCCCCGAGATACTCGGCAGCGAGTTCTCCATCGCCCTCGCGAGGGCAATCAGCGAGCAGCGCACGACAGTAGTGCGCGGCTACTACACGCGTCTAAAAATCTGGGTCGAGGCAACTGCCTATCCGATAGACGAAGGGTTGGCGATCTATTTCCGCGACGTGAGCGAGTCCGAGTCCACTCGTCAGGAGCTCGCGAGCCAGATGGCGCAGTTGGCTGAGCAGAGCGCGCTGCTCGACATCGCCCGTGATGCCATCCTCGTGCGGAACCTCGACAGTAAGATCCGCTACTGGAACGCCGCCGCCTCCCGGATCTATGGCTGGTCTCGCGAGGAAGTAATCGGGTCACTGGCGCGCGTTGTGATGTTCGCGGATCCGGCTCCGTTCGATCGAGCGCTCGAGGCCACGGTGCGCGACGGACACTGGTCAGGCGAGTTTCAGAACCTCACGAAGTCCGGAGCCGAGATCACCGTCGGTAGCCACTGGACGCTCGTGAGGGATTCTGAGGGCCGCCCCGAATCGATCTTCTCGGTTCACACGGATGTCACCGAAAGGCGCCGAAGCGAGCAGCGGGATCTCCGGGCACAGCGGTTGGAGAGTCTTGGCACCCTTGCCAGCGGGATCGCGCACGATCTCAACAACGTACTCACGCCGATCTTGATGGCTGTGCAGCTACTCGTTCCCGGCGAGTCGGATACGCGTCGCCGGGAGATTCTCCAGTCGACCGAACTCGCGACCAAACGCGGAGCCGACATGATCCGGCAGGTGCTGTCATTCGCCAGCGGTGCAAATATTCATCGGGTGCCGGTCGACATGAAGGACGTGATCGACGAACTCGAGTCGCTCTCCGCCAAGACCCTCCCGGAGAATGTCTCGGCAATGTTCACGGTGGACGCAGACCTCTGGCAGACCAGCGGCAATGCGACCCAATTGCTGCGAGTGCTGATGAACCTCGTCGCGAACGCCGAAGATGCCATGCCGGACGGCGGCACCCTGGATATCCGTGCACGCAACTTCACCCTGACAGACGTCTACTCCTCGGCCAACAACTTCGCAGCCCCCGGCGATTACGTCATGGTCGAGGTCCAGGACTCGGGATCCGGCATTGCGCATTCTGTCCTCGACAAGATCTTCGAGCCCTTCTTCACCACCAAGCCGACCGGTGCAGGCACGGGGCTCGGCCTTTCGACGTCGCTCGCGATCATCCGTGGGCACAACGGCGCAATGCAGGTATGTAGCGAACCGGGACACGGCACTGTATTGCGACTGCGCCTCCCGGCAACTGGCAAGCGCGGTAACACAGCGAATGCGAATGTCCGAGTCGAGGAGCACCCGCGTGGTGCTGGTGAGCTCATTCTCGTGGTTGACGACGAAGCTGCGATCCGTAATCTGACCTGCCGCACCCTCGATACCTACGGCTACATCACTGCGATCGCGAGCAACGGAGCGGAAGCGATCGAATACCTGGATTCCCAGACCTCAGCCGTCGCCCTGGTACTGACCGACATGGCGATGCCCGTGATGGATGGAGCCACGACCGCGCGCTATCTGCACGAGCACCATCCGGATGTCCCGGTTATCGCCACGAGCGGTTTGACCACCATTGGCGGAGTAGACCGAGCTCGCTCGTCGGGAATTCATGCATTCCTGGCCAAGCCCTTCACCACCGCCGAGCTGCTGTGCGCCATCAACGATGCGCTGCATCCCGAGAGGGCTCACGAACGATGACTGTACTGAGTGAACCAGCTGTACCGACTGAACCAGCTGTACCGACTGAACCGACCGTACCGACTGAACCGACTGTACCGACTGCAGCAACGGCAACAGGCAAGTTGAAGGTCGTGGTCGTCGACGATGATGCTTTCATCACCTCGCTGGTTGCCGAAGGTCTCAGAGGCATAGGACTGCTCGTTGACACGGCTACCTCGACGGCGGATGCATGGGAACTCGTCGCCAGCGAACAACCCAATGCCCTGGTCAGCGATCTCCACTTCGGCTCCGGCGAATCGGCTGCCACACTGCTCCATCGCGTTCATGAGGAGTTTCCCTGGGTGGGACTCGTGGTGTTGACCGCCCACCTCTCGCCCGAACTGGCGGTACGAGACGCGGGGTCTTTGCCCGACGAAGTCGTCTATGTGGTGAAGACTCAAATGCAGGGATTCGCGGATCTTCACGATGCGGTCCTCCGCTCTATCTCAGGGGCCCCGCCGCTCGCGCCCACGCCGGTAGATGATGCGGTCCTACTCACCCCGGCGCAAGCGGATGTGTTGCGCATGCTCGCCGAGGGCGGTTCTACCCGGGCTATTGCGGAGCATCGGGGCACCAGCATACGTGCCGCCGAAACGTTGCTTACGCGCCTGTACGAAGTGCTCGGGCTCGAGAGCGACGAGAGTTCAAACCAGCGGGTAGCCGCCGTTCGGATCTGGCAGGGCGGGCGGGTCATGATCCAGCCGTCCGGCCCTCGAAGCGCAGGTTGACCGTCAGACAGTGAGCACTCAGACGACTGGCACTCGCGCGACTAACACCCGGACGACTGGCACCCGGACGACTAACGCTCAGACGACGGCGAGTTCGCGCGTCGGCGGGTGCAGCTCATCATTGGTGATCGGCGCCTCGGGTGGTGCCGGCCTGGTGCCGCTTACGGGAAACTCGACGCCGTTGCGGGCGAGGATGAGCGCCGTCTCTTCTGCATCGACGTAGGAGACCGCGGCATCCTGGCCGACAGGAACCACCGAGTGGAGCACGGTGTTCTCAAAGATGTGCACGAGGTTGAAGGCCTGGGCGCCATCGCGGCCCCGGGTGCCCCCGACCGGCACAGTGAGATCCTGGGTGTAGCAGGTGGCCGACGCGACCGAGACCGGGATTCCGGCAAAGGTCGAGGAGGTGGAGTAGTGCAGATGGCCGGCGATGATGCTGCGCACATCCGTGCCCTGCAGCACTTCTGCCAGGCTGGCCTGGTCGCGCAGCTCAACGAGCACCGCAAGATCCAGCACGCTCGGGATGGGCGGGTGATGCATCGCGAGGATGGTCCCGTGCGGCGCTGGGGAGGCCAGCTCCTCGGCGAGCCAGTCCAGCTGGGCGCCGGTCACCTCACCGTAATGGTGACCCGGGACCGTCGAGTCGAGCGCGATGACCCGTAGGCCACCGAGCCAGTACACCCGGTCTACCGGAGCGACGGATGGATGCTGGCCGAGCAAGACCTCACGGAACGCACCGCGCTCGTCATGATTGCCCATCACCCAGATCACCTGTGCGCCGTAGCGGAGGGCGGCTGGCTCGACAATGGCTTTGAGCTCCTCATAGGCGACTGGATCGCCGGAATCTGCCAGGTCCCCGGTGATGATGATCGCCTCTGGATGTGCTCCCGAACCATCGAGCTCGGTGAACAGCTGCCGCAGGTGTTTCTCGCTGTCGAGGGTGCCCCCGTACAGCCCGATGCCTCCGGCTACGAAATGGGTGTCGCTGAGATGGACGATGAAGTGGTCGGGCCGTGGATACTGGGCCAGATAACCGGTCATCGTCTAAGTCCATCACCCGAAGCTGGCCGGGGGGTGAACATACGGCGGCGATCCGCACCCCAGAGCAGGGGAGGGCAGTTCACGAGCGAGCCCAGGGGAGTGCTCGCGAGAGGGTGCACGGATGGGTGCTGGGATGCGTGCACGGATGGCGGCACTTACGGCCTAAACTGTGAGTAGCATCCGATCATCCCGCGTGTGGCGTCGGCCTTCCGGTACGTGAAATTTCTCGATACCCGGTGGTCTGATTCACCACTGTCTGACTCCTTACCGATGCGACTGAGTTGCCCGCTTTGGGTGGCTCCACTCGGGATTGCTCGGTCACCATCGGCACGTCATTGCACGGCCAGCCAGCCCTTCAACCTTGGGGGCACCGCCTCAGCGGCGGGTGGTTGGCGCGCAGGCGGGGCTCAGAGACGCAGGAGAAGCATGGCTCGGTCCGGCCAAGGACAGCCCGCCCACAACCAGGGGGCCCATAACCAGGGGGCACAGAACAAGAACGGAGCGGGTAAGCCGACGCGACGCTCGTCGGCCAGAAAGCCGGCGCAGCAGAAGTCGCCGCAGCGACGCTCGCGGGGCACGGATGATGCAGGCGTCATCCCGATTCTCGCGCGCGCTGTGCGCGAAGTCGAAGGTGCCGCGGAACGTGGCAAGGTCGGCCCATCCAACCGCACCAAGTTCCAGGTGATTGCGCTGCTCATGCGTGAGGAGCGTGCCAGAGCCAAGGCGGACCGCGAAGTGTCGGATGCCGAGCGCACCGAGGTGCTCAAGCGCCTCGACGGCGTTGCCACCATTCTGGCCAAGACCGCTGCGCGCGACACCTCGCTCATCCAGCTTCTGGCAGAAGAAACCGCCGTCACCGACGCCGCCCGCACCCTGCGCCGGGACATGCTCATTGCCGCCGGAACCGAACTCTCGCCCGACGAGCTGATCATCGTAAAAGAGCCGGATCCGGTAACGCCGGCCGCCGAACGCCAGGTCATCCCGCAGTCGGTCATCACCCGCCAGCTGTCCAACCCCTTTCTCGCCCCCGATTTCAGCCAGTCCCTGAAGGTGGCACCGGTCACCCATCGGCTCGCGAACTGGGAGTTGCTCGAACCGCTTTTTCGCGCTTTCGAATACGGCTCCGGCGGCCAGGTCGCCACAATGGACCTGCCGGAGCCAACTGTGGCCGATCGTCGGGTTCCGGCCGGTCTCGAACTCTTTCATCACCAGGCCGAGTTCATTGCGAGCGCCCGCGAGGGACACCGAAGCTACCTGCTCGCAGATGAGCCTGGACTCGGCAAGACCGCGCAGGCGCTGCTCGCCGCACAGGTCTCAAGCTCCTATCCGCTGCTTGTTGTCGTGCCGAACGTCGTGAAGATGAACTGGGCGCGGGAGGTGGATCTGTGGACTCCGCAGCGATCGGCAACGGTCATCCACGGCTCTGGCGAGAACCTCGACGCCTTCGCCGATGTCGTGATCGTGAACTACGACGTACTCGACCGTCACATGGGCTGGCTGGGCACTCTCGGCTTCAAGGGCATGGTCGTCGACGAGGCACACTTCATCAAAAATCGTGACTCGCAGCGGTCGAAAAACGTGCTCGCCCTCGCCAACAGCGTGCGTGCTCGCTCCCCGCGCGCGCTCATGATCGCTCTCACCGGAACCCCGCTCATCAACACGATCGAGGATTTCCGTGCGATCTGGCAATTCCTCGGCTGGATCGATGCCGAGAAGCCAACGGCCGCACTCATGCAGGAGCTCGAAGAGAACGGCCTCACACCGGCCGACTTCGGTTTCTTTGCGGAGGCGCGACAGACCGTGATCGATATGGGGATCGTGCGCCGGAAGAAGATCGACGTTGCCGCCGACCTCCCATCCAAACGCGTTGCCGACCTGCCAGTGGAACTCGACGACGACCTTGGCCGGTCGATCCACCAGGCCGAGCGGGAACTCGGACTTCGATTGCTGTCGCGGTACCGGGCGTTGCTTGCGGCTCGCTCCGAGCTGGAGGATGTGCCGCATCCGGAGCTGGTGCGCATGGTGGCGAAGGCCGAGCTGGAGGAATCGAAGGCCGCAAAGACCGGCGAAAACGTCTTCACCATGGTGCGCAAGATCGGGCAGGCGAAGGCAATACTCGCCGCGGACTACACAGCCCAACTGGCGCGCTCGGTCGGTAAGGTCGTGTTCTTTGCCAAGCACATCGATGTGATGGACATCGCGGAGCAGACGCTGGCTAAGCGCGGGCTCAAGACGGTTTCGATTCGAGGAGACCAGACGGCCGCGTTCCGCCAGAGACAAGTGGATGCCTTTACCAACGATCCTGATGTCTCTGTGGTCGTCGCATCCCTCACTGCCGCCGGGGTGGGGATCAACCTGCAGGTCGCATCGAACGTGGTGCTTGCCGAGCTGAGCTGGACCAGTGCAGAGCAGACTCAGGCTATTGACCGAGTTCACCGCATCGGGCAGGCCGAGCCGGTGACCGCGTGGCGAATCATTGCCTCACAGACGATCGACGCGAAGATCGCCGAGTTGATCGACAGCAAGGCAGGCTTGGCTGCACGCGCCCTTGACGGAGACGATTCCGAAATCATGGGGGAGTCCAGCGTTCAACTCGAGGCTCTCATTGCCCTCCTGGAGGATGCGATCACCGCGGCAGATAAGCGCTGACCGGAACTCACCCGAACTGACGGGTACTACCCGTCCACCCGTCGCACCGATCCGCGTTACGGCGTTGACGACCGCTCGATGAGGCGCGTGATCGCGAGAGTGGGGATTGCCAGCCAGCCGGGGCGATTTCGCGCCTCGTACACGGCCTCGTAGAGGGCTTTGTCGATCTCGAAGGCATCGAGGACCGCCCGGTGCTCACGCAGATCCCGGCCGGAACGCGCGATGTAACCGTCGACAAACGCACGCCGGCAGGCGGATGCCCAGGGTGCCACCGACTCGACCGGGTGCGCGAGGGCGAAGGATCCGGCGACGTAGTCGAACGATCGCAGCATTCCCGCGACATCCCGCAGCGGGATGTCCGGCAGGGAGCGTTCACTCATCGGACGCATCGGTTCGCCCTCGAAGTCGAGCACGACCCATCCGCGCCCGGGGACGGCCAGTACCTGTCCCAGGTGAAAATCACCGTGGATACGCTGGAGGGCCGGCCAGGGGCTCGCTGCGGCCTCCCGGTAGACCCGCTCGAGCGCGGGGCGGTATCCGGCGAGCATCGGCACCTCTGCGGCGGCGAGATCGAAGCGGTGGCGCATGCTTTCCACCGTCGTGGCGATGTCCGAAGGGGTCGTTGCGCGTGACGGGAGCACCGAATGAAGGGTCTCGTGCATCTCAGCCGTCGTGACACCGAGAGCGCGGGCGCGCTCGGTGAAGTCCTCGCTCACTTCGGCGGCGCGCACGGCCACTCGCCACGCGTCTTCGACATCGGGCAGGAATTCCTGAGCGAAGGCGAGGTGGCCGGTGGCGGTGCCGTCGGCGATGCCGCTGTCGGGCCAGTCTGCGGTGACGTGACCGATGGATCGCGGCGCGACGGTACTCCCCGCAGCGCCGAGCGCCTCGGTGAGCGTCACATCCGGATTTTCTCCGTGATGGAGTGCCCGAAAAAGCTTGCAGATGATCGGGGTCGACGGCGCGCTGTCGGTGCCAGCCACCTGAAAGACGATCGACGTATTGGACTGCTCGCCACTGAGCACGCGTGAGGCGACGAAACGCAGGGGAGCGGAGTTGGGCGTGTGGTGTCCGTGCGCGACGAGCGGCCCTCCGGTATTGGCGGACGATGGGCCGTCGGTTGCGTGAGCTTCGCCGTCGTCGAGGATCATCCTCAGAAGCGCTTCCGCAAACGCCGGGTCATGGGGACCGTCGTAGATGTACCGCCGCCCGGTCTCGACGTCGAACGAGGCGATCAGCGCGTTCTCGGCCCCCGGTAGCGGCGCGCTCCGCTCAGTGAGCGGCACCTGGTAGAGCAGCGGATGCTCGGCGTGATCGAGCACGAGGTACACACGAATCACGGCCGAGCCAGCCGGGTCGGCGATACCGAACCCGCCGATGACCTGGAGCTGCGGTGCGCGTGACTTGCCCGCATACCAGCGTTGTCGCGTCATCCAGGTCTCGAGATAGTCGGGGACCCCGGTCACGGGTACCTCCAGCGTTGGGGCGCTTGCGCGCCGACAATGGGACTCCTATACCCTACGCAGCGCCGATGGTACTGAAATGAACACTCGCTGGCGCAGATCTCGAGGGTGATGGGCTACTCGCGCACGGCGAGCAGGAACGCGTTCAGCTGCGCGGTCAGTTCGCGATCAACGGGGATGTCCAGCCCATCGAGCCGCATCACGGGGGCGGCGAGACGCACGCTGGAGACCAGCCACACGGCATCCGCAATCCCCAGGTCGACGGGGGTGGGCTTCGCGAGGCCGGTCTCGAGCCCGAGGCTCTCGGCACAGCGGAAGATGCTGGCCTGGGTCGTGCCGTCGAGAATACCGAGTCTCGGCCCCGGAGTCAGGATGCTCTCGCCGACCCGGTAGACAACGGTCGATGACGGTCCCTCGAGCACAAACCCGTCGCTGGAGACGAAGATGACGTCGTCGGCTCCGTGACGGGCGGCCTCCCGCAGCACCGAGCGGTTCACGGCATAGCTGAGAGTCTTCGCCCCGGCTAACAGCCAGGGGGAGGTGATCTCCACGTCGTGCCGGTAGCCGCGGTCGAGAGTGATCACCGCGATACCGTCGACACGCTCGGCGGTGTAGTCGGGAGTGGCGCTCGCATACGCCCAGCCGGTGGGTCGATTATCACCCTCCACCCCACGACTCAGCACGATCTTGACCGCCGCTTCCGCCTCCGGGTCGATCGCGCCGATTGAGGCGGCGATCGCCTTACGCCACACCTCGATATCCGGTGCGGGCAGTTCGAGAAGTCGGGCGGACTCCGTGAACCGTCGCAAGTGGTGTTCCAGTGCCTGGGGCGACCCGTGACCAACGCCAATAGTCTCGAAGATCCCGTCGCCACGGGTCGCCGAGAGATCCAGGGCGCTGAGCACCGGTGAGTTCGGGTCGAACAGCGTGAGAGCCGGTGCGTCGTGACGGTGTGACGCAGCCGACAGCGATGGCCGGTTGAGCAGGATCAGGGCAGAGGATGGCACGGTCCCATTCTGCCGGTCAGCGCCCGGGGAGGGTGATCGGCATGCTGGCGGTAGTGCCATATTCGCGACTGCGGCGAGGGATGAAGAACGCCACGATCATTCCGCTGAGGGCAACCGCACTGCCAATGGTGAAGATGATGCCGAAGGCTTCGCTGGTCGGGATCGCGATGCCGCCGGCGATGACCAGATGGGAGGAGATGATGAGGCCGACCACGGTCGCTGCAATCGTCGATCCGAGCGTGCGCATCACGGAATTAAGACCGTTTGCCGCGGCCGTCTCGGTGGGTGGCACCGCTCGCATGATGAGCGTCGGCATTGCGGAATAGGCGAAACCCACCCCGAGGCCGACAATTGCGGAGACGAGAACGACATGCCAGATCGCGCTGTGCAGCCAGATCGCGATCGCGAATGCACCGGTGATGATCACGCTGCCGAGGATGAGACTGGTGCGAGCCCCACGAGCATTCGAGAGCCGCGCTGCCACCGGTGACATTATGAACATGACGAGGCCGAGGGGCATCATGCACAAACTGGAGACGATCAGGGTCTGCCCGAGCCCGACCCCGGTGCTGGTCGGCGCCTCGAGCAGCACCGGGAGGGCCGCGGTGGTGATGAAGAAGGCGAAGCCGACAGAGATCGAGGCGAGGTTGGTGAGGAGCACTGGTCGTCGAGCTGCCACTCGGAGGTCCACGAGCGCATCGGTGGTCCGAAGTTCGATGAACCCCCAGATCACCAGCACCGCGACGCCACCGATCAGCAGGCCGAGCGTCACCGGGCTGGTCCATCCCCACTCGCCTCCCTTCGAAATGGCGAGCAGGATACCGACAAGGCCGATGCCGAAACCGATCGCACCGATGAAGTCGAACTGTCCGCCAGCGCGGAGCGTCGACACCGGCACGATCGAGGCGACGAGCATGATGGCGACGATCGCGAGGCCGGTCGCCAGCCAGAACAGGTAGTGGTAGTCGAAGTTCTGGGCAATCAGGGCGGCGACCGGGAGCCCGACCGCCCCACCGACGCCGAGGGTTGCACTCACCAGGGCGACGGCGGCGCCGAGATTGCGCGGATGGATCACGTCCCTGAGGATGCTGATGCCCAGTGCGATCACCCCGAGCCCCACCCCCTGGAACACCCGGCCGACGATCATCGGAATGAGCGTGTTGGACAGCGCAGAGAAAATAGACCCGCTAGCCATGAGCATCAGCAGCACCATTACGACGCGGCGCTTGCCGTACATGTCGCCGAGGCGGCCGCTGATCGGGATGGAGATCGCGGCGGCGAGCAGCGTGGATGTCAGAACCCAGGTCGCGTCCGCCGTGTTCGTGTTCAGGAGGTCAGGCAGCCTCGGGATGATCGGCGTCACGAGCGTCTGCATGAACGCAGCGATGAGCCCGGTGAGAGCCAGGGTGGTGATGATCGCGCGATCGCCCGGTCGTCTCGTCAGACGGGCACGTTCGGCGGCGTCACGAGCGGCGTCTGCGGATGGAGGCATCGGTTTACTCTAGGCCTGCTCACGAAGGGCCTGCTCACGAAGGGCCTGCTCGTGAAGGGCCTGCTCGTGAAGGGCCTGCGCGCGTGAAGGCCTGGTCGTGAGAGCAGGAGCGTCCGGAGCATCCGGGCTCTCCCTCGCTAAGCTTGCCTCGGCGGTAAACCACAATCGATCCGCCGACGCGACATCCGGCACCGGGCTGGACCGCGGGCCGCATCGCACAACGATGTGGTGATAACCCACGAGGCAATGGAGCCACAGTGAACGCAGGGAATGTGTTGAGCGACCAATTCATCGAACAGGGAGCCGAGCGAATGAGACGGGATGACTCGGTGGCCGACCTCCCCACTATCCCGGGAATGGTCGGACCGGAGGGCACGCGAATCCGCACTCGTATCGAGAGCGATTCTCTCGGGAGCGTCGAGATTCCTGCGGATGCCTACTGGGGCATCCACACGGCACGGGCACTCGAGAACTTCCCGATTACCCGCCGACCGATTTCGGTCTATCGCGACCTGATCCGCGCTCTCGCCCAGGTCAAGCAGGCTGCCGCACGAGCCAACAAGGAAATCGGCGTGCTCAGTGCCGACAAGGCCGACCTGATCGACCGGGTCTGCCAGGAGATCGTTGGCGGTGCGCTGCATGATGAGTTCGCTGTCGGGGTGATTCAGGGTGGTGCGGGAACCTCAACCAACATGAACACCAACGAGGTGATCGCCAACCGCGCGCTCGAGATCCTCGGCTACGAGTTGGGCGACTACACACACTTTCATCCGATCGACGATGTTAACCGCAGCCAGTCGACCAACGATGTCTACCCGACCGCGATCAAGCTCGCGATGGTGTTCGGTGTGAAGCGCCTGCTCGAGGAGCACCGGCTGCTGACCGCATCCTTCGCTCGCAAGGGCGTCGAGTTCGCCGGCGTGCTCAAGGTCGGACGCACCCAGATGCAGGATGCCGTACCCATGACGCTCGGCCAGGAGTTCACTGGTTTTGCCCACACCCTCAGCGAAGACTACGACCGGCTGGGCGAGATCATTCCGTGGCTCAACGAGATCAATATGGGAGCCACGGCGATCGGCACCGGCATCACCGCCGACCCCCGCTACGCCGCCGCGGTCTGTCGCCATCTCGTGGCGATCACTGGAATACACATGGAAACTGCCGAGGATCTGATTGAGGCCACCTCCGATGCCGGCATCTTCATGACCCTGAGCGGCACGCTCAAGCGCGCTGCGGTCAAGCTCTCGAAGATCTGCAACGACCTCCGGCTGCTCTCCAGCGGTCCACAGGCCGGTTTTGGCGAGATCAACCTCCCGCCGCGCCAAGCCGGATCGTCCATAATGCCAGGCAAGGTCAACCCGGTGATCCCGGAGGTGGTCAACCAGGTTGCCTTCAGCGTGATCGGAGCGGATGCCACGGTCACCGCGGCAGCGGAGGGCGGCCAGCTGCAGCTCAATGCCTTCGAACCGGTGATCGCCCACAGCATCCTGCAGTCTTTGGCCTGGATGACGAACGCCTGCTACACGCTTCGGGTGAACTGCGTCGACGGCATCAGCGCCAACATCTCGCGGCTTGCCGCCCAGGTGGAGTCGTCGGTTGGCGTTGTTACCGCGCTCACGCCGTACATCGGCTACGCGGCATCCGCCTCTCTCGCCCACACCGCGCTCACCACCAACGCCTCGATTGCGGAGCTTGTCGTCTCGGCAGGCCTCATGTCGGCGGATCAAGTGGCCCGCGTGCTCTCGCCTGGACGCCTGAGTGGTCTCGTTCCGATGACCGGCGTGATCACGGTGATACCGGTTCCGGCGGTCCACCACGAGTAGCGCCCGCCCGCCGTCTGTGCCCGCCGTCTGTGCCCGCCGTCAGCGCCCTGCCGTCTCAGCCAGCCGGCTGTGCCCGCCGTGTGTGCCCGCCGACTGTGCCCACCGACTGTGCCCACCGACTCAGCCCGCCGTCAGCGCCCTGCCGCGCCCCAGAGGTGGACCCCCGCGTAGCTGCGCCACGGTGCCCAACGCAGTGAGTGGACGGTAAGCGTGGATGCCGTTGCCGGCAATCCGAGGCGGGCGGCGCTCGCGAGCAGAACGAGATCGCTCGCGAGCAGCACGTCCGGATTGCCGAGTACACGCATGGCGAGGTAGCCGGCCGTCCACGGCCCGATTCCAGGCAGCGCGGTGAGGCGGGTGGTGAACTCGTCGGAGGGCATCCCGAGGTCGAGGCGCAGTGAGCCGTCTGCCAGCGCTCGCGCCGCCCCGAGAATGCTTGCGATCCTGGACGCTGGACCGCGTAAGAATTCGGCGCCGTGTTCTGCGATCTCCACCGCCGTAGGAAACAGCCCGGGCGTCGCCGAGAGCTCCCCGCAGAGCCGTCCAAGCACAGTGCGGGCAGAGGCAACGGAGATCTGCTGCCCGATCATGGTGCGAAAGAGCGTCTCGGCAGCGTCGAGACTTCCGGGTATTCGCAGCCCGGGGCGCTCTCTGTTCAGCTGGGCCAGGACAGGGTCGGCAATGAGGGATTCGTCGATCGCGGCGGAGTCGGCATCGAGGTCAAGCAGTCGCCGCACCCGCGAAACCAGGGTCGACAGGTCAGCGATATTTTCGAGGCCCGCCGTGCACAGCACGGCATCTGCACCATCGAGTCGGATTTCGATGTGGCCGATCCCGCGGGGAAGCCGCAGGAAGCGCGCGAAGGATCGCGCATCCGCCGTCTCGACACCGGCGATGGCATGCGCCGCAAAAAATGCCAGGAGTCCCGCTCCATCGAATGGTCCCCTGGTTGGCAGTCGCAGCGAGATCTGCGCGACGCTCCCGTCGGTGCCAGGCGGCTGGGTCGTCGCGAGCGTGCCAAGCGGCGGGGTGATCGCGAGCGTGCCGGGCGGCGGGGTGGTCGCGAGCGTGTCGGGCGGTGGGGTGATCGGGGGTGCACCGAGTCGCAGTGCGGTCGGAGTGAGTTCGTACACCGCCTGCACTGTCTCATTGAACTGCCGGACACTCGAGAAGCCGGCTGCGAAGGCCACGTCTGCGATCGGCAGGTCCGTGCTCACCAACAGGGTGCGGGCGGTCTGTGCGCGATGGGCGCGTGCGAGGGCGAGCGGCCCGGCTCCCAGCTCGTTCACGAGCACACGACCGAGATGGCGCGGTGTGTAGCCGAGTCGGTGGGCCAGCCCGGACACGCCGTCTCGGTTCACAACGCCGTCGGCGATCAGGCGCATCGCCCGGCAGGCGACGTCGTCACGGATATTCCACTCCGGTGACTCGGGAACCGCGTCAGGGAGGCACCGCTTGCAGGCGCGCAACCCCGCCTCATGGGCGGCAGCGGCTGTGCGATAGAAGCTGACATTGCCCGGCTTCGGCGTCATTGCCGGGCAACTCGGTCGGCAGTAGATTCCCGTGGAGTGCACCCCGGCGATGAACTGTCCGTCAAAACGGGCATCCCGCGACGACATGGCACGATACCGCTCAGCGAACCGAGGGTCGGATCGGGTAATTCGCGCGGGCGTTTCCATACTCACCTGACAACCCTCGCATCGCCCCCGGACCTCGGCTAGCGAAAATCGGACATCGCTTGAAACGTCTACGCTGGGAAAATGAGTGGGCTGGGCAAATGAATGGCAGTGTTTCATGAACGAGTCGACGGTCGCCCGAAGCGGTGTCACGATCCTCGGCAGTGCGAATCTCGACATCGTATTCACCGTCGATCGCATTCCGTCTCCGGGGGAGACCCTTCTTGCCGAGTCGGCGAAGCGGTATCCGGGCGGTAAGGGGCTCAATCAGGCGGTCGCGGCGGCGCGTGCCGGGGCATCCACATGCTTCATCGGTGCGCTCGGCTCTGATGACGCGGGCGATCTGCTCGCGGCCACCATGGCAGATGCGGCAATCGACAGCAGCCGGGTACGGCGTGAAACCGCCCCGACCGGGCAGGCCTTCATCGTGGTGGATCGCTCCGGGGAGAACACGATCATCGTGGCCTCGGGCGCCAACTCCCTCGTCACTACGCTCGCACCGGCGGATGCAGAGGTACTGTCGGGCAGCGGGGTGCTGCTCATGCAGCTTGAGCTTCCCTTCGCAGTGGTCGCCGAGGCTGCAGCGACCGCACGGGCCTTCGGTTGTGTGGTGATGCTCAATGCTGCACCCGCCCGCACTCTCGAAGATTCGCTTCTCGCGCAACTCGACGTGCTCATTGTCAATGAGCACGAGGCGTGCCTGGTCGGGGAATCCGACGACCTGACCAAAGCGTCCGCTGCGCTCGCAGCGCGCGTGCCACGGCTGATCGTCACTCTCGGTTCGGCGGGCTCTGCGCTCTACGAGAATGGCCTGGAGATCGCACGAATCGCGGCTCCGCAAGTCACGGCCGTCGATGCGACCGGCGCAGGCGACACCTTCTGCGGGGCATTCGCGGCCGCCTTTGCTGAGGGACAGGGGTTCGAACCGGCAGCCCGATTCGCAACGGCTGCCGCTGCGCTTTCGGTGCAGGTGATCGGGGCTGTGCCGTCCGTGCCGATGCGGGGCCGGATTGATGCCGCGCTGTGTGATGCAGCGCTGTGTGATGCAGCGCTGTCTGATGCCGCGCTGTGTGATGCAGCGCTGTGTGATGCCCAACACGCGCGGCGCATGCCGTGACCTTTCTCGATGAACTTCATGCGGCTCTCGGTGCGGCCATGTCGACCGATGCCACCGTGCTCAGCACCCTCACTGCCGATAAATCGGGCCATGATTCCCACAGCATTCCACTCGCCCTGGTGACCGCGCGATCCATTGATGATGTGCAGGCTACCCTGCGTCTCGCGACGCAATTCGGCGTGGGAGTCGTGCCGCGCGGGGCGGGAACCGGACTCGCCGGCGGCGCGATCGCGAGTGCCGGCCAGATCGTGCTGTCCACCCTCGCGATGAACCGCATCCTCGAGATTTCCGCAGCCGATGAGCTCGCCGTCGTCGAGCCTGGCATTCTCAACGGCGAACTCAACGCCGTGCTTGCCGGCCACGGGTTGTGGTTCACGCCAGATCCGGCGAGCTGGGCGATCTCTACTGTCGGCGGCAACATTGCCACGAATGCGGGCGGACTGCTCTGCGCGAAGTATGGCGTCACCAGGGAGTCGGTTCTCGCACTCAAGGTGGTGCTCGCCGATGGGCGGCTGCTCAGCCTCGGACACCGCAGTGTCAAGGGAGTTACCGGGCTTGATCTCACGGCCCTGATGATCGGCTCCGAGGGCACTCTTGGGGTGATTGTCGAAGCGACTGTGCGACTGCGACCGGTGCCGAGCGCACCGGTTGCGACCGTCGGCGCGTGGTTTGATGATGTGCTGACTGCCGCAGCCGCGTGCGCCGCGATCACTGCCGCCGGCATCCGGCCCGCCGCCCTCGAACTGATGGATGCTGCGGCCCTCGCCGCGATCGACGCCTACCTTGGAGAGCATCTCTCCGAGCGCGGAAACACCTTCCTACTGCTGCAGACAGATGGTGCGGCGAGCGCCGGCGAGGCCACCGCCGCGCTCACGATCATCCGCTCTGCCGGTGGGGATGCAGAGCTCACAGCGGATCCGGCCGAGGGAGAGCGGCTGTTTTCAATCCGCCGTGCATTCCACCCCGCCCTCGAAGCTCAGGGGACCGTGCTCATCGAGGACGTCGCGGTGCCGCGCAGCGCGTTACCCCAGATCTTTGCCGAGATCGCCCGCATCGGCGAACGGTATGGCATCAGCATCCCGACCGTTGCGCATGCGGGCGACGGCAACCTGCATCCGAATTTCGTCTACATGCCGGAGGCCGACGGATCGGTGCCCCCCACGATCTGGACCGCTGCCGGTGAGCTCTTCGCCGCTGCGATCCGCCTCGGAGGAACGCTCACCGGCGAACACGGTGTCGGCCTGCTCAAGCGAGCCTGGTTGCGGGATGAACTTGGCGATGACCAGTTCGAGTTGCAACGCCAGGTGAAGGCCGTCTTCGATCCGCTCGGCCTGATGAACCCGGGCAAGGTCTATTAGAGGCGCTTCTGTGATCTTCTGCGCCAATGCTCCCGGCAGAGTCACCCGTGGTCTCCTAGGCTGAAGCCATGGATTTTCTGCCGCTCACGCGCACCGACGACCTCGGCTGGCATTCGCTACGCGACGAGATCGCACCGTGGATCGGGGAACGAGCCGTCACGCTGTTTTCGTACGCCATCTCCCATGAGTACGGGTCAGCGGTAACGACCCGGTATTTCCGCGAGATCCTTAACTCCGCAGGGGATGACCCCGATCATCCCCAGGTCACCGAGACGGAGCAGCTCATCATCGATTGGGGGCGGCTCATCGTGCGCAGCCCGCGGGATATCCCCGACGCCTTCTACACCCGGCTCGAGGCCGCATTCACCCCGGAGCGGCGACTCGCTCTGCTGTCATTCGCCGCGCGGGTGGTGGCAATCAACCTGGTCAACACTGTCGGTCGCATTCCCGCGGATGGCTGACCCGCGGAACACCGACCCGCGGATGACTGAACCGCGGAACACCGGCCCGCGGAACACTGACCCGCGGAACACTGACCCGCGGGCGCGCGCACAGCCCGGCCCGCTGCCGATCGCAAACTCCGCGCATCCGGTGTCGGACCAGCTCGGCCAGGTGCGGATCACCCGTCTGATTCATCGCAGTGTCACCACCATTGTGCTTGCGTGCCTCGGCTTCATCGTGATCACAATCGCGATTCTGCTTGTGGCGTGGTATCTGCTGGTCGCGCTCGGCCCGTCTGCGCTGCTCGTGGCACTGGCACTCGCGGCTATCCCACTGGGTGGAGTTTTGCTGTTCATCCGCTGGATCGATCGCTGGGAGCCCGAACCACGCGTGGCACTGCTCTTTGCGCTGCTGTGGGGGGCAGGTGCGTCCGTGCTCATTGCCCTCATTTTCTCCGGGGTAACGCAGCATTACGCGGCGCTCGCCGGGCTCACCGGATCGGGGGTCGCCTCTCTGTTCGAAACGGTGGTGCAGGCCCCGATCGTCGAGGAGTCAGCGAAGGGCTTCGGAATACTGCTGATCCTCTGGGTGATGCGCCGCACCTTTGACGGTCCGGTCGACGGGGTCGTCTATGCGTCGACGGTTGCCATCGGGTTCGCCTTCACCGAAAACATCCAATACTTCGGCCTCGCTATTAACGCGGGCAGTGGAGTGGGCGGTGATGTCGCCCAGACCTTTCTTCTTCGCGCCATCCTCTCGCCCTTCGCGCACGTGATGTTCACCGCCTGCACCGGACTCTTCCTCGGTCTTGCTGCCCGACGCACCGGTCGCCTCGGCGCAATCGGATACTTCGTTCTCGGACTCATACCTGCGGTGCTGCTCCACGCTTTGTGGAACAGTGCGAGCTACTGGGCGACCGATTGGTTTCGTTATTACTTCATGGTGCAGGTGCCGCTGTTCGCGCTTGCTTTCGTGGGCATTACCCGCCTTCGCCGTCATGAACAGCGACTCACTCATTCCCGGCTCTCGGAATATGCGGCAGTCGGCTGGTTCTCCTGGACCGAAGTCAACGTGCTGTCAACCGCTGCTGGACGCCGGCGCGCAATCGGCTGGGCGGTGAGTAACGGATTCGGCCAGCCCTACCGTGCGTTTGTGCGGGATGCCACGCGGCTCGCGTTCGCCCGGGAGCGGCTGGTCAACGGCCGCGATGGAATCGGAGCCAGGTTCGACCAGGACATCATGCTCGCGGCAATAGTTAATGACCGTCGTTCCCTGGTCGGCCTGCCACCGCTGCCCTGAGGTCACGGGCTGCTGCGCCGGGCTGCTGCGCCGGGCTCGCTGCGCCGGGCTTCACACGGTCCCGGCAAGTTGGCAGCCTGATGACGCGTAAACTTGGGTGCCGGAATTCCGGACGGTGTTCGAGGGAAATAAGCCAGTGGTTGACCGTGAATTACAGCGTGAACAGCAGTACGTTGCAACTCTTTACGCGCGCCTTGACGCGTTACAGCGAGAGGCCGAACAGCAGCTCGCCGCAGTGCGTTTGCTTGATGTCGGCGGAAACCACCAGGGGCGCTCAGAGCGCGATACATTCGCGCGCATCTACGAAGACCGCATCCTGCAGCTGCGAGAGGTCGACGAGCGGCTGGCCTTCGGGCGGCTCGAGTTCGAGCCCGAGACTGACGCTGCAGCGGACGACGGCACGGATGGCTCAGCATTCCGCTACATCGGTCGTATCGGCCTGCGTGATGCAGACCTGCAGCCGCTGCTGCTCGACTGGCGCGTGCCGCAGGCGAGTGCGTTCTACCAGGCCACTGCCGCGACACCACTCGGCGCCCGCGCCCGCCGTCACTTGCTCTCGAAGGGGCGGGGCATCATCCGAATCGAAGACGAGATCTTCGATGCCGAGCTGCTCGAGAGCGCTAACTCCGAGTTGCAGGGGGAGGGTGCACTGCTTGCTGCTCTCACCGCTCAGCGCACCGGGCGCATGTCCGACATCGTCGCCACCATCCAGGGCGAACAGGATCGCATCATCCGCTCCGACCTCCGGGGTGTTCTGGTGGTACAGGGTGGGCCAGGCACCGGTAAGACCGCTGTCGCGCTGCATCGCGCGGCCTACCTGCTTTACTCGCACCGGGATCGGCTGCGCAATTCCGGGGTGCTCATCGTGGGACCGTCGCGCTCATTCCTGCAGTACATCGAGGCGGTGCTTCCGTCGCTCGGTGAGACCGGGGTCGTGCTCGCAAGCGTCGGTCAGCTCTATCCCGACGTCGAAGCCACACGGGAGGATGCCCCGGCCACCGCTGCGATCAAGGGTCGGGCATCGATGGCCGGGCTCATCGCACGTGCGGTCCGCTCCCGCCAGCGGGTGCCATCCGCCGCGCAGGATCTCGATGTGAATGGAGACCGGATCACGCTCGATCCCCGACTGATCGCACACGCGATCGGACGAGCAAGGGATAGCAATAAAACCCACAATGAGGCGCGAGTGGTGTTCGTAAAGAATGCGCTCAACGCGCTGTCCCGCCAGTGGTTGATCCAACTTCAGGATTCCGGCAACTCGATGGATGACACCGACCTGCCGATGCTGCGGGAAGACCTGCGATCGTCCGACGACGTTCGCGTGGCACTGAATACGGCGTGGTTGCCGCTCACCCCGCAGAAGCTTCTGCAGGACCTCTTTGCTCGCCCCCAGTGGCTCGCCGAGCTGACCCCGGGCTGGAGCGATCCGCAGCGTGCGCTGTTGCACCGCGACCGCGAGGCCGAGTTCACGATCGCGGATATTCCACTGCTCGATGAAGCAGCAGAGCATCTCGGCGAATACAGCGTTGCGGATGCCGCACTCAAGCGTGAGGCGAAGCAGCAGCGCAAACGGGATATCGAAAATGCCGAACGCGCGATCGAGAACATGCAGGTCGGGGGCATGGTGAACGCCAAGTCCCTCGCCGATAACTTTGAGGAACTCGGGGATCGGGTTTCAACAGCCGAGAAAGCCTCGGCCGATCGCACCTGGACCTACGGCCACGTGGTCGTGGATGAGGCGCAGGAGCTCTCTCCGATGCAATGGCGACTGCTGTTGCGCCGGGGGCCGCAGCGTTCGTTCACGATCGTCGGTGATATTGCCCAGGCGGCCTCCGCGGCGGCCGCCTCAAACTGGAAGGATGCCCTCGAACCTCTTCTTGCGGATTCGCCCGAGTCGGAGCGATGGCGGCTGGAGGAACTCACGGTGAACTACCGCACCCCGAGTCAGATCGCAACGGCGGCCGAGTCCATGGCGATCGCGAACGGACTCCACGTGACCGAATCCCGTGCGGTCCGTTCGAGCGAATGGCCGATTACCGTCGTCGCGGATGCTGTGGAAGCGGTGCGGATCGATCGCGCACCCGATGGCGCGGGTGGCACTCTCGCAGTGATCGTGCTCGAGTCGGGCATCCGCGAACTGACAGTGCGTCTCATGGCCGAATTCGGAGACGCCGTGGGGCTCGGTGCAGCCGGACTCACCCGCGACATTGCCGTGATCACCCCGCACGACGCGAAGGGTCTCGAGTTCGACTCGGTCGTCGTCGTAGACCCCGCAGCGATCCTCGCAGCGTCCGAGCGTGGAGCCGGGGCGCTCTATGTCGCGATGACCCGCGCGACCCAGCGGCTCACGCTGGTGGCCGAGGGGGACCTGCCCGCCGGCATCCGCCAATTTGTCGAGTAGACCGCCCGCGGCTGCCGGCTGTTCGAGTGGGCTGCCGGCTGTTCGAGTGGGCTGCCAGCTGACGGGTGCCCGCTGACGGCTGACGGGTGCCCGCCCGGCTGGTCAAGTCGGCCGCCCGCTGGTCGAGTCAGCTGCCTGCGGCTGCAGGCTTCCTGGGTAGGGCGGGCAGCGCCCGTATCGAACGGTCGAGACCAGGTCGCCCCGACGACAGTGCCATGCTTGTCTGGTGTCTTTACTCACTGACGAACTCCTCACTCGTATTCACGACCGGGCGCCTGGTTATGACCGAGACAACGTCTTCTTAACCGAGGACCTCGAGGAGCTCGCGGCCGCTGGTTACCTGCGCGCCCTCGTTCCGCACGCCTTCGGCGGCCTCGGCCTGAGCCTGCAGCAGATGGCTCACGAGCAGGTGCGTCTCGCGATGGCGGCGCCAGCCACAGCCCTCGCGGTGAATATGCACCTGATCTGGACCGGCGTCGCAAAGACACTTCACGAGCGCGGAGACAACTCTCTGGACTTTGTGCTCCGAGATGCCGCGGCGGGGGAAATCTACGCCTTCGCGATCAGCGAAGCCGGCAACGACCTTGTTTTACTTGACAGCACAACGGAAGCGCACCCGCTGCCCGATGGTGGCTACGCGTTCACCGGCACCAAGGTATTCACGAGCCTCTCGCCGGCCTGGACCCGACTAGGTCTGTTTGGACTCGATTCGGTCTCCTCGGATGCACCAAAGCTTGTGTACGCCGTGGTCACCCGCGAATCACCGGGAATCACCATCACCGAGGACTGGAACACCCTGGGAATGCGGGCGAGTCAGAGCAACACCACCCATCTTGATTCGGTGGCTGCGACATCCGATCGGGTATTCCGCCGCCTCGACCCCGGACCAAGCCGCGACACCCTCATTTTCGCCATCTTCGCCAACTTCGAGATCCTCATCTCCGCCGTCTATGTGGGAATCGGCCAGCGCGCCCTGGAGCTCGCAGTCGAATCCGCACACTCTCGAGGGTCGCGACGCACGGGGCTCAGTCGAGACCAAGATCCGAACGTGCGCTGGAAAATCGCGGATGCTGCACTCGCCCAGGATGCGCTACTTCCGCAGCTCGATGCGCTGGCTTTCGATCTCGACACTGGTGTCGATCGCGGTTCCCGGTGGTTCCGCGATCTCGTCGGACTCAAGTCCCGATCAACCCGCGCGGCCCGCTATGTTGTCGATCAGGCCATCGCGGTCGCGGGCGGAGCTGCGTTTTCGTCGAATAGCGAACTCTCCCGGTTGTATCGGGATGTGTTGGCGGGCGGATTGCACCCGAGTGACGAGGACTCGGTGCATTCGACGGTCGCGAGTTCGCTGCTCGGACCGGTTGCGGAGGTTGTGAACAAGTGAACTCTCAGCTCACACTCGATGCATCCGCGGTGGTCTGGTCGGTACCGGAGTCGGCGCGTGTCTGCGAGCTCGCGACGCGCCCCCTGCTGGTGCTGTTGCACGGTCGCGGCTCGCACGAACAGGATCTCTTCTCGCTGGCATCGCTACTGCCGCCGGAATTCGTGCTTGCGGCACTTCGCGCTCCCCTCCAGGTTGCTCCGGGATCGTATTCGTGGTTCCCGGTGGGGGACCCAGGCATGCCCAGCATCGCGGCGGCCGATTCGGCTGTTGCGGCGCTTCTGGTCTGGCTCGATACGGTGCCTATTTCGACATCCGTAACGCTGCTTGGTTTCTCGCAGGGTGGGGCGATGGCCGTTCATGCAATCAGGCACGCCCCGAAGAGGTTTTCTTCTGTTGTGAACCTTGCCGGATTCGTGATTCCCGGTGAGGCGCCTGCAGATCACGCACTGCTGGAAGTTATGCCGCCGGTTTTTTGGGGCAGGGACCCGGCGGACCCGGTAATCCCCGCCGAAGCTGTCGCCCGGAGTGCCGGATGGCTGCCGTCACACTCCACCCTGACCGTGCGGCACTACGAAGACATCGGTCACTCGATTTCCCGTGAGGAGCTAGCCGACGTAAATGAGTTCCTTCGGGACAACTTGCCAAGCGGCGGCACGCCCAGGTGACAACACGCGCAGGCTTCGGCAGGCCCGGGCTGCGCCACACCCAGGCTTCGGCAGGCCCGGGCTGCGCCACACCCAGGCTGCGGCTCACCCAGGCTGCGCCACACCCAGGCTGCGGCTCACCCAGGCTGCGGCTCACCCAGGCTGCGGCTCGCCCCGGTGACAACACGCTCAGGCTTCCCCATCGAATACCGTTGGCGCAGCTGCCGTGACAGCTCTTCACCCACGCAACTGTCCTGATGAAGCCGCGCTGACCGGCGCCGCGCTGACCGGCGCCGCGCTGACCGCACCGCGCTGACCGGGCCGCGCTGACCAGCAACGCTGATAGGGCAACGCTGATGGCACGGCCATCACTGGCCTATCGTGACAATTCGGTGAGACACAGACTCGTCGCCCGGTGCGGCACTGAGTGCGGCTCTTCCGGGCGACGGGTGGTTCTAACAAAAGGATGCTCCTACCGGGGCCAAAACGCAATACCCCCAAGGGTCGAAAGCGATCGGCTTTAGTCTGCAACTCAACCACTTGAGCGGATCGCATTGCCCACGCCTGTTGAACTGGCGCCTGTTGAACTGGCGCCTGTTGAACTGATGCATGTTGAACTGATGCATGTTGAACTGGCAAACATTGGGGAAGCCGCGGACGCTGGCAGCACTCTCAAGAGGGGGTTCGGCTCCGTAATCGGCGTGCGTGCACCTGGGCGTGAGTGCACGGTTGATGTCGGGGCAGGCTGATCATCTGTTGGCGCTGTTGACCTTGTCGGTCCTGTTGGCACTGTCGGTCCTGTTGGCACTGTCGGTCCTGTTCGTCAAGTTCGCACTGTTCGCGCTGTTCGCGCTGTTCGCACTGTTCATCCTGCTTGTGTGTTGAAGGGTTCGGTGAGTGCGCGATTTCGTGATCGCATCCGAATGGGCTTACGTTCTCGGTCGATGTCTGGTGGAGGGATGAGCCAGTAGTTGGTGCCATCCCGTTTGATTTCCCAGCCGTTGTTGTGGAGGAGGAGGTGATGGTGTCGGCAAAGCAGGATTCCATCGGCAAGGTCGGTGCCGCCGTGGTCTCTGGCCCAGAACATGATGTGGTGGCATTCGCACCAGGATGGTGGTCTGTTGCAGCCGGGGAACATGCATCCGCCGTCTCGGATGGCCAGTGCAGTGCGTTGCTGTTTTGTATAGAGGCGTTGTTCGCGGCCGACGTCTAGCGGGTGTTAACGCCGACCCAAAACAGGGCCAATAGTGCCGTTTGAAAACAGGACCACTATGTGTGTTTCTACTATGCCGTATCGGGTGCCGGTTGGTGGCTCTTGAGCCGGTAGCTGGTGCCTTTGAGGCTGATGACGTCGGCGTGATGAACGATGCGGTCGATCATTGCGGAGGCGACGGTGGGGTCGCCGAACACCCCGCCCCAGAGCCCGAATGACAGGTTGCTCGTCATGATCAGCGACGCGTGTTCGTAGCGGGACGCGACGAGCTGGAAGAACAAGTTCGCAGCGTCCTGATCGAACGGGATGTAGCCGACCTCATCGCAGATCAGGACGCTGTAGCGGCGCAGCCGGGTCAGCTCCGCGGCGAGTTTCCCGCGGGAGTGTGCGTCGTGAAGGCGGGCGACCCAGCCTGGCGCGGTGTCGAAGAGGACCCGGTGGCCGTGTTTGGCGGCCTGAACGCCCAGTGCGACGGCGAGGTGGGTCTTCCCGGTGCCGGGTGGGCCGAGGAGGACCACGTTGTTCGCTTCGGTCACGAAGGTGCTCGTGCCCAGGTGCGCGATCAGATTCCGGTCGGCGGAGGGCTGGTGATCGAAGTTGAAGTCCTCCAGGGTCTTGTGCCCGGGGAACCGGGCGGCCTTGATCCGCAGGGCGGCGCCGGAGGCCTCGCGTTCGGAGACCTCGCGGGAGAGGACCGCGGCGAGGTATTCCTCGTGTGACCAGCCGGCGTCGCGGGCTTGGTCGCCCAGACGCCGGAACGCCTCCCCGATCCTCGGGGCGCGCAGTGCGCGGGCGTAGTACTCGATCTGAGATGCTGCGGTGCTCATGCGATCAGGCTCAGATCAGTCAGGCCGCGACCGGTGTCAACGCCGAACACGTCGTCGTAGGAGGAGAGGCTGGCCGTCTCCACGAACGCGACGTGAGCCTGGGGTCGTTGATGGCGGAGCAGTGTCTGGAACTGGCGCCGCAACACGGCCGCCTGGGCGACGTGGTCGGGGTCGGTGACGGTCAGTTGCCTGGCCCAGGCACGCTCGTGGGTGGTGACGGTGACACCGTTGTGAGTGACGTAGATGCGCTCAAGGTCAGCGGTCACGTCCACGAGCCGGCCGATCAGGCCCGGCGCGACGGAGTAGTCGTTCGAGTGCACCCGAACGTAGTAATCCCGGGGCAGCCGAACCGTGTTGCGAAACAACACGTCCGGAACCACGGGCGAGAGCGGGCGCATCGCTGCCCGGTCCTGGGCGATCAGGTCGCTCGGCCTGGCCCGCCGGGAGCGGGAGTGCCGCGCGTTCGCGATCGGCAGCCAGGCCGCCATCTGCTCGTTGAAGTCCTGCGGTGAGGCGAAGTCGCGGCCCGGCAGAAACGACGAGCGGAAGAACCGGTTGCGGCGCTCGACCATGCCCTTGGACTCCGGGTCCCTGGCCTTGAGGAGCTTGATCTCGGTGCCCAGCGTCCCAGCGAATGCCGCTGTGGGCTCGGTGAGTTTGCCGCGACCGATACCGGTCTCGTTGTCCCAGAGCAGCCGCTTCGGAACCGCCTGCGCGGCGTGCAACAGGGACCACATCCCGCCGAGCAGATCGGGTGTCGTCCGCGACGGCAACATCAGCGCCTGGAAGAACCCCGAGAACGTCGACGTCATCACCAGCACCGGCGGCATGCCCTCCTGCCCGTGTCCCAGCGGCAACGGCTTGTGCGGGAACCACAAGTCGCATTGGACCTGCTGGCCCGGCTCGTGGACGAGGCGGTCCGCGGGATCCGGCGGGACATACTCCGGCCGGACGCCGGCGACCTTGTCACGGAACACCGACGCGGACCCGAGCCAGCCGACCCGCTCGGCCAACGTCGACGCTGGCATCGTCGGCGTGACGGCCAACAACGCCCGAACCTGCAGCGCGAACGCGTCGAAACCCGACCCGACCGCGGCCCGCTGGTACTTCGGCAGCCGGTCTGTTCCCAGCGCCCGCTCCACCGTTCCCCGCGAGACGCCGACGAGCCGGCCGATCTCCCGCTTCGAATGCTCACCCGTCGAAAACAGTTGGCGTATCTTCGCCCAATCGTCCATATTAATCACCTTCCATACTGGTCGGTGGTCCTGTTTTCAATCGGCGTTAATGGTCCTGTTTTCGGTCGGCGTTAACAGCGGGGTGCCGTCACGGTTTAGTTTGATTGTTTGGGTGGCTCCGGAGCAGGCCAATCGTTCCACGGTCGTGATGTTGACCGGGTCGATTTGGCCCTCAATAAATCCGTGTCCGGTGCGAGAATCGTGACCGCTAGGTGCGCTGGGTGCTCTCAGTGTGGCGAGTGCTGTTGCTGTGACGAGGATTCGCACGACTGGTGCTCCGCTTCCGAGGAGCTGGGTTGAGTCGGTGGTGGCGCCGTGGCGCAGCAGCTCGGCGAAGGTATCGGACGCTATCTGTTCGGTGCTGCGGGTGTCGGCGAGGATACGTTCGGCCGTAGCAACGTCGGTGCTGCAATCACTGGCACTAGCGCTACCGCCACCAGCACCGCCACTGCCACCAGCACCGCCACCACCGCTGCTGGTGCTGGTGCTGGTGCTGGTGCTGGTGCTGGTGCTGGTGCTGGTGCTGTGGACAAATCTGGGTCCGCCGCGCCGGGGGGAGGTGGCTCGGTCGAAGAGGTCGGTCACGCAGGCCGCTGTTTCGGGGTCCATTACCCAGATCAGCCGGGTCATCCCGTCGGCTTGTTTGATCAGGCGCAGGCTGCGGGCGGTGTGGCGCTGGTGTTCCCGGTCTGCGATGCCGGCTTGGTGGATTTCGTCCCGTACTTGCCGGGCAAGGATGGCAATCCGGTCCACGTCCAGGGTGGTCGCTTCGACACACAGGTGTTCGGCCGCGGTGGTCAGGGCAGAGGGAGGGACCGACTCGGTTGCAACGCCGAGCCCGGTGCGGATCGCATCTGCGGCCGCTGCGGTGAGGGTCCCTGCGGTGACGGCCAACCCGACCGACCGCAACCATGGTTGGGTAGGCACCGCCGCGACCGTGTCGGCGGTAAGCAATCCGACCCGCACGCTGGTAGCTGCGTCCCGGGCCGTGGAGCCGGTGGTGACTCGGACAAGTTCCTGCGCGGTGCGGTATCCGGTGCGTTGCGCTAACCCGGCGCTGCCCAGCTCCGGGGCGGAACGGTGGGCCAGTTGACCTGCAATAAGGGTGTTGTGGGCGTCGGCGAGTCGAGATTCCTCCGCCCCGAGTCGGGCCATCACCATCATCTGCTCATCCGTGAGAGTGCCGTATTCCTGGGCGTGTAGAAGCACGACCTGTTGGGCGGTGATCAGGTCCCGGTGCGACTGCTGCAGGGTGGAAAACGACATACGCTAAGTTTCCCAGATCGAACAAAGTTTCGAAAGTCTTTTTCCTAAATGGGGAGAAGAAACTTCCAGACCACCTGTGGATGAGAAGACACGTCGCGGTCAGCGGCACGTGGGCAGCCGCGCCGCATCCGGACCGAATCCATCAGCGCGCAAGCGCCCGCGGCCCCCACCGACCCACCGACCCACCGACTCAGCGACCCACCGACTCAGCGACTCACCGTCCCACCGACTCACCGTCCCACCGACCCACCGCCCCACCGACTCAGCGCCCCACCGACTCAGCGCCCCACCCCAGCGCCCCACGCAGGACTCCTCAGCGCCCGCGCAGTGCCCCCGCCGCGACGATACGTGCCGGCAGCAGTACGGCTAGTGCCACGATCACCCTGTAGCGCAGAGTTGGTATCGACACCGCCCTACCGCGCGCGACATCCCGCAGCGCGAGCCGTACCAGAGTGCGCACGTCGAGCCAGAGAAATGCAGGTATACCGTCCTTCGACACGTTCATGCGGTCGTGAAACTCGGTGTGCACAAACCCGGGAGCGGCAGCGGTGACCGTGATGCCGCGGCGCCGGTAGCTAAGGTTGGCCCACCGGCTGAAGCTCAGGACCCACGCCTTGGCGGCGCCATAGGTGCCGCGTGGGGTGTAGCCGGCCACACTCGTGATGTTCACAATGGTGCCAGAGCCGAATTCGAGCATTTGGGTGAGCGCCGCATGCGTGAGTCGCATCGGTGCGGTCACGAGGAGGTCGAGCAGCTGCTGTTCGTCGTCGACAGCGTTTTCGTCGAAGGGTTTCGGGAGCCCGAAACCGGCGTTATTGACGAGTACAGTCACGCGATCGGTTCCGGATGCCGCGAGCCTGACCTCCACGACGGCCAGGTCGGCCCGGTTTACCAGATCAGCTGCAAGCACTTCCACTTCCACCCCGTACCCAGAGCGAAACTCGGTCGCACGCTCCTGAAGTCGCGCTTCGTCACGGGCGACGAGCACCAGGGCGTGTCCGGAAGCCGCGAGTTGCCGGGCGAACTCGGCGCCGATGCCGGCAGTCGCCCCGGTAATGAGTGCGCGCGGGGTGGGAGGAGTCGTCTGCATCCGTCCACGCTAACCGGTTGGTACGCCAGCGCGGACCGGGCACTGTGACCACCAACCCGAGATCACAGCGAACAGTGGCCAGCCGCCAGAGAACAATGGCAGATGATCACCTCACAGCCCAGGGAAAAACGACGACACGACCGCAGCGACCACTGGTCGGACCGCTGGTCGAACCATCGGGCAGACCATCGGGCGGACCGCGGGGCACACCATAGGGCGGGCCGCGGGTGATTCGTCATTGGGTCTGACGGGGCAGGGGACGTCCGAAGAAACGCAGCTACCCGCGCGTGCAGGTTCCGGATGACACTGCCGCGCTCAATCCGGACGCCTGTGCGACCACCGGGGCCAGTTTTACCGTCGTCATGGCGAAGCCGAGGTTATTCGTAGTCGCCGACCGTGCAAATATCACTCCCGTGACAGCCCCGGCGGCATTGATTACCGGCCCACCGGAATTGCCCTCCTGCACGTTGGCTGCCAGGTAGTAGACCTCGCGCGGGCTCGGGTTGGCCCCGTAGATATCCGGGGACTCGATGGTTGCCACATTCTGCACCGCAGCCGGGCTGGAGACGAATGGTCCGCCGAGCGGATATCCGTCGAATACGGCGGTTGCTCCGGTTTCGAGGTCGGCACCGATGGGAAGCGCCGCGGTCGGGAGTCCGGGTACCGCAATGACGGCCAGATCCTGCGCCGGATCGAAATAGACGACTCGGCCGGTGTAGGTTCCCCCACCCGGAGTGAGCACGACGGGTTCGGTCACACCGGCCACGACGTGAGCGTTGGTCACGACCCGGCCTGACGACGATACGAAACCACTGCCGGACTGGTTCTGGCCGCACTGGTAGGCGTTGCCAGTGATCTTGACGACGGAGCGAGCGGAGACCTGTTGCGCCGCGGTCTGACCCGCACTCGGCACCGCGAGTGGGGTGCCCGTTCCAATCGCTTCGAACAGCCGGGGGAGGCTGTCGAGCGCAAAAGCTGAGCGGACCTTCGCCTCGATGGCTTTGACCGAGTCGGGGGTGATCCGGTCGATCGCGGACACGACGGCGGATGATCCGATCGCCTGTGAAACGACCGGCACTCCGAGCGAACCGATCCCGAAGGCAAGCATCGACACGACGAGAGCGGCACCGACCAGCGTGATTCCGGCGCCGAAGACGCGATCCACAGCGCGCAGGGGAGTTTTGTCGACACGGCGACGAATGACTCGGCCAAGAGCAGATCCGGCGGCCTGCCCGAGTGCGATGAGCGCGACGACGATGACGAGAATAATTGGCAATCGCAACTGGGGAGCGGTGACCCAACCGGTCACGATCGGTATCGCGAAGAACGAGGCGACAGCACCGGCGACGATACCCGCGAAACCACCGAGGCTGAGGATGAAGCCCCGCCGGAATCCGTAGACCGCATAGGAGATCAGCAGTGCAATCAGCAGCAGGTCGAGCACTACGGATCCTGTCATCCTGCCCCTCATTCCTGTGCTTTTCACTGCCCGCATCATCTGTCCGGGCGTCACCAATTGTGCCATGAGCTCCCGCGCGTCGCTCCCGTGCGGTCGCGCCCCGTATAGAGGCGTGGCGGCTGTGCGATGGTAGAGGAGTGGAAGAGTGTGATGCGATTGTCGTCGGTTCGGGCCCGAATGGCTTAGCTGCGGCCGTGGTGCTCGCTCGCGCTGGGCTCTCGGTACGGGTCTACGAGCGTGCGAACACAATCGGAGGAGGCGCGCGCACCGAGGAGCTGACCATCCCTGGCGTTCTGCACGATGTCGGCTCTGCGGTCCACCCGCAGGCCCTGACCTCCGGCTTCTTTCGGGCGTTCGAGCTTGAGAAGCGCGTGAAGTTCGTGGTCCCCGAGATTTCTTATGCCCATCCGCTTGATGATGGCCGTTCTGGGATCGCCTGGCGCGACCTTGATCGCACCGCTGACGGTCTGGGAGTGGACGGTGCCGCCTGGAAGCGCCTGCTCGGTCCGCTGGTGGATCGTGCCGACGAGGTCGCGCAATTTGCCGGCTCCCAGGTGTTGCAACTCCCGCGCCATCCGCTCACCCTCGCCATGCTGGGACTGCGGATCCTCGAGCAGGGTTCGCGCGGCTGGGGCCTGCGCTTTCGGGGTGATGTCGCCCCGGCGCTGATGACCGGGCTCGCAGCCCACGCGATCGGACCCATGCCGAGTCTTGCAACCGCGGCCGCCGGCCTTGTGCTCGCCACCGCCGGGCACGCGCGCGGCTGGCCGATCCCGATCGGCGGGAGTCAGTCGATCATCGACTCTCTCGCTGCCGACCTGCGTGCCAACGGGGGCGAGATCATCACGGGCACCGAGGTGGTGTCGATCGCCGAACTCCCGAAGGCTACAGTGGTGCTGTTCGACGTGACCCCGCGTGCACTGGCCCGCATCGTCGGCGACCGGCTGCCCGATGGCTACCGTCGATCGCTCGACCGCTTTCGCTACGGGAACGCGATCGCGAAGGTTGATTTTGCGCTCTCGGCGCCGGTGCCGTGGACGGACTCCCGTCTGGCCGAGGCGGCCACCCTTCATGTGGGCGGCACCCGCGCCGAAATGGCGGCCTCGGAGGCGGATGTCGCGGCGGGGCACCATCCGCAGGACCCCTACGTGCTCGTGTCGCAGCCGACCCCGTTCGACCCGTCCCGCGCGCCAGATGGCACGCACGTGCTCTGGGCCTACACACACGTTCCCCGTGGCTCGGCTCAGGACCGGACCGAGGCGATCACTGCGAAGATCGAGCGTTACGCGCCCGGTTTCCGGGACACGATTGTTGCGTCGGCGAGCCGAACTGCCCTCGAAATGGAGCAATCCAATCCCAACTACATCGGGGGTGACATCTCCGGGGGAGAGGTCACCATCGCCCAGTTGCTGGCACGACCGGTGCTGTCGGCAACGCCGTGGCGCACTGCTGCACGCGGGATCTACCTGTGCTCGTCCTCCACCCCGCCTGGTCCAGCGGTACACGGCCTTGCCGGCTACTATGCCGCGATGACGGCCCTCCGAGACGAATTCGGAGTGACCCGACGTCCTTACCTCGGCCTGCAATAGCGACTCAGGCTCGTGGTGTGGCGCGGCATGGCGCGGTTGGCCCACGCTGTTCGCCGGCGCTGTCGCAGGTGCCGATTAGATCAGTTCACGCAGTAGCTGGTCTGGCCGCACGCCCCGTGTTCGTGCCCGAGCAGTCAGTCGTTCGAACTGGGCGGCGCTGAGAGTCACGACCACATCCACCGTGTCAGGCACTTCTAGCTCATCAAAATCGAACAGGACCGCAGCGGCGTCGGCTGTGCGTGCTGCGGGAGCCGCCGTGCCCACCAGGCGGGTATCCGACGGCCGTGTTTCAGCACTCACGCCTGGCCGCACGAAGCCGGGGCCGCTGGCAATCGTCGCACCGCGCTGGTACGCCTCCGAAACGGCACGTGCGCGGGTGTCGGCCGCTTCATTCAGCGGATGGTTCGCATGACCCTTTACCCATTCGAAACGGTAGTTCCTCCCTGGCAGCTCCGCATCAATCTCTTGGAGCAGCTCGACATTCATCACTGGCTTGCCATCGGCTTTGCGCCAGCCCTTCTTCTTCCAGCCGGGAAGCCACTTGGTCACGCAGTTGATCACGTACTGGCTGTCGCACAGGATCAGCAGTTCGTCATCGAGGGAGGCGGTCGCGCGGAAGAACTGAAGAACTGCTGTGAGCTCGGCCTGGTTGTTGGTCGCATGTTTCCATCCTCCGGCTGCCCAGCATGAGTCATCCACGTACCACGCCCAACCGGCAGGTCCGGGGTTGCCGAGGGCCGAACCATCGGCGGCGACGCGGATCGTCATTTTGGCTCCCGGCATTATGGCGGTCTGGGTATTGGGGGGTCTGGGTATTAGGACGGACTGGGTATTAGGGCGACAGTGCAGTGGTGCGACAGTGCAGTGGTGCGACAGTGCAGTGGTGCGACAGTGCAGTGGTGCGACAGTGCAGTGGTGTGTTCAGTGCCCCAAGTCTGCCTCACCCGCAGCGATCGGATTTCGCCCAGGTCGGATCCCGCGCAGATCGGATTTCGCCCAGATCGGATCCCACGCAGGTCGGATTTCGTGCTGATCGACTGAATTCCTGAAGAGGTGCAGCGCGCAGCGCGCGTGTCCTACGGAGCACCGGTCACAGCGGCTCGCGCTTTCTCGCGCCTGAGTGCACGCTCAGCGTCGGCAGTCGCGGCCTCGGCTGGTGTCGGCGCGGTTCCTCCCTTCGACCGAGGATGCCACCACCGGCCGACTCCGTCGACGGGGTAGCTGGCCTGCAATCCGTCGACCATCCCCTGCATCGTTTCACGTAGTGCGTCCGTCACAGTGCGTGGGTCATCGGTCGGCGCCACACCGACCGGCTCGCCGAAAGCGAAGGAGATAACCACTCCGAATCGCTCCCGGAATGTCACCGGGTGGTTCTTGGTCATAAGCCTCTGGCCGCCCCAGACCGCGACCGGTATCACGGGCACCCCAGCTTCCGCGGCAAGCCGCACCGCTCCCGTTTTCAATTCCCGCACCTCGAATGACGCGCTCACCCCCGCTTCGGGGAATACCCCGATCAGCTCGCCAGCCCGGAGAGCGGCGATGGCATCGGCGTAGGCCTCTGCCCCGCGCTCCATATCGACCGGGATGTGGTGCATTCCGCGCAGGAGCCAGCCGATTCCGGGCTTGTCGAACACCCGTTTGGTGGTGAGAAAGCGGATCTGCCGTCGGTTGTGGTTCCAGGCCGCCCACTCGATGAGCGCGAATTCCAGATAGCCGAAGTGGGTCATTGCCAGAACGGCTCCGCCGGTATCCGGGAGGTGCTTCAGGCCCGTCTCGATCCGACGCAGCCGCCAAAATTTAAATAAAGCCGTACCGAGAGTGATTGCGGAGCGGTAGATGGGCTCCGGACGTGAACGACCAACGCGAGACATGGGCTGAGGATAGAGCGCAATACTGCGTGTTCGCGGTGCAGGATCGAACATGCGCTGCAAGGAATATATCGCGAGTCACGCGCCGCGCGATTACGTTTCGCGCGACCGGCCTAATCTCCACCCAGCCAGGCGTACCGTTCACTCCATGACGGAACAGCAGCCCTACGCGATCGATCGCTCCTTCGACGACTTCGAGTTGCGGCGCTATCCGGAGCATATACTCGTGCAGGTGACCGTGGACGGTGACTTCCTGCGTGCCGGCAACCTCGGTTTCCGGCCTCTCATCGGCTATATCAGCGGTCGGAATGCGGATGCCACCCGCATCCCGATGACCGCGCCGGTGACGCAGGAGCCGATTGGTGAGCACACACACACGGTGAGCTTCGTACTCCCGGAAGGCACCGATCCCTCGTCGGTGCCAGTGCCGATCGATGCGGCTGTGACGACCATCGCCGTTCCGGCCGGTCGCGTGGCTGCCAGGCGTTTCGGTGGCGGATGGACGGATGCCCGCTTTGAGCACAATGGAGAATTGCTGCGCGTGGCGGTGGAACGTGCCGGGCTTCAAATGATCGGCAATCTGTATTTCGCCCGCTTTGACCCGCCATGGAAGCCCGGCTTCCTCAAGCACAACGAAGCACTCGTGCGGGTGGAGGATCAGTAGGCGCCCACACGCTAGATTCGGGAGCCATGGAGCACAGCCGGCAGAGGAACATCGCACTGTTGGTTGCAGGCACGTTCTTCATGGAGAACCTCGACGGCACCATCCTCACCACGGCGGCCCCGAGTATCGGTCGCTCTCTCGGCGTTGCATCGGTCGCGGTCGGCATTACGATCACCGCCTACCTGCTGACGCTCGCCGTACTCATTCCGTTGAGCGGATGGATCACCCGGCGCCTCGGATCCCGTCGCGTCTTCCTCGCGGCGATCGCGATTTTCACCGTCGCGTCGGTGCTCTGTGCGCTCAGCACCAGCCTGGTCGAACTCACCATCATGAGGGTGCTTCAGGGCGTTGGTGGGGCACTGATGGTGCCGGTCGGACGACTCGCGGTGCTGCGGGTCACTAACCGGGCCGACCTCATCCGTGCCATTGCGCTGCTCACCTGGCCGGCGCTTGTCGCGCCCATCGTTGCTCCTCTCGCCGGGGGGATCATCACGACATATTTCAGCTGGCACTGGATCTTTCTGATCAATGTGCCGCTCGGCATCGTTGCATTCATCGCGGCACTACGGCTGATCCCCGCCGAGGAGCGGGAATCTCCACCACCGCTGGACTGGCTGGGGCTTGCGCTCACCTGTACTGGGCTCGGCTCGCTGGTCTATCTCGGCTCCCTGCTCGCTGAGCGCGATCCCGGCATGCTCGCGACCATCGGCTGGGCGGTCGTTGGCGTCTTTCTGGTGGGGCTTGCCATCGCCCATCAGCTGCGCACGCGGCATCCGCTGCTCGACCTGCGGGCTCTGCGCATCGAGACTTTCCGGGTAGCCCACGCGGGCGGGTCCCTGTTTCGACTCGCCGTTAACGCGCTCCCGTTCCTCTTGCCGCTGCTCTTCCAGGATGTCTTCGGGTATTCGCCGCTGCTCTCAGGAGCGCTGGTGCTATTCGTGTTTGTTGGCAACCTTGCGATCAAGCCTGCGACCACGGCGCTGCTTCGCCGCTTCGGATTCCGGGCCGTGATCGTGGCTTCGAGCGCTATGTCGGCCGTGTCGATGGCATTCATGGCGCTGCTGTCGAGCACGACGCCGGTGTCGCTGGTGATCGTTCTGCTCACCGTCAGCGGGATAGCCCGATCTGCTGGCTTCACCGCGTACAACACCATCGCCTTCGCCGATATCGAACGGGCCGAGATGACGGATGCGAACACCCTCGCCTCCACGCTGCAACAGGTCGCGGCAGGTTTCGGTATCGCCGTCGGTGCGATTGCGCTGCGGCTGGGGGATGGCTTCGCGACCGCGGCTGGTGCCTTCGGGTTCGCGTTCTGTCTTCTTGCAGTGCTGATGGCCATCGCAACGGTCGAGGCCCTGGTGCTATCACGATCCGCGGGGGAGAATATCCGTCCGCTGCGGGGGTAGCAGGGCGGCGAGTGGGGCGTACGTACGTCGCCGAGGGCGGATGCCGCATCCAACGCGCCGCCTGCCGCGGGCAACTCGCCGCGCTGTCAGCCGGATGTCCGCCCTCGGCCCCAATAGAGGGGGACGGGGACGGGGACGGGGACGGGGCTGGCGAACCACCCCGGAGTGCTAAACTTCGAAGGTTGCCGTCCAACGGCCGCGGATAAAGAGAGCTCGCACAGTCAGTGTCGGGCACCGCGCAACGAGTGAGAGGGGTCATCTATGCCATTAGCACCAGATGCCAAGAAGACGATTATCGACGAGTACGCCACCCATCCCGGTGACACCGGCAGCCCCGAGGTGCAGGTCGCAATGCTGACCGCCCGCATCAAAGATCTCACCGAGCACCTGAAAGAGCACAAGCACGACCATCATTCCCGTCGGGGACTGCTCCTGCTGGTTGGCCAGCGTCGTCGCCTGCTCGGTTACCTGCAAGACATCGACATCTCGCGTTACCGCACGCTCATCGAGCGGCTCGGACTGCGTCGCTAGATTCACGTCGCGAGATCCACGTCGCTAGATCCACGTCTCTAGCTCTAGCTTCAGCTCTGACCAGTCGATCGGGTCTTCCAACCTGATCACGTGACGGAAAGCCCGTCCTGCATGCAGGACGGGCTTTTCTGCGCCGCGGTAGCGGTCCCATTCTGCGGAATCCACACGTGGCTGAAGCGCTGGAGAAAAGCCGTGTTTCGCTGATAGTTTTCTGTGAAGCCGCTGCAAGGAATCATTCGGTGCCTTTTTGTGTTGACTACTTAAGTAACAGCAGTGAAAGGTCGCACATGGGAAGAGTCAACGAAGAAGTCGAAGCCGAAAACGGCACCGTCCTCAAGTATCAGCACCACGCAAATGGTCGCGGGTTCGTATCACCGAAGGCCCGCGTGCAGCCGACCACCTTCGTGGCGGCCACGGCGTATATCGAGGCGGATGCCCGGGTCGGCGACAACGGCACAATTGGGTCGGGCAGTTGGATCGACCGTGGCGTGATTCTCGGAGAGCGCGTATTCATCGGGCAAAACGTGCACATCGGCCGCGACACCGTCGTGGGCAATGACGTAAGGCTTGGTAGCCACTCGCGGATTGGCGCAAATGTGCGCATCGCTGGCGGAATGCGCATTGACGCAGACACTCAGGTGCCGGATGCAACGGTGATCGGCACCCCACTCGAATCGGCGATGCCGGTCAAGCGCCCCGCTGGCCGGGTCAGCAGCTACGTGTCGGACCGAGCCGCGTAACGTACCGATGCTGAACAGTTCTGACTGCTGAACAGTTCTGACTGCTGAATAGCTTTGACTGCTGAATAGCTTTGACGGCTGAACAGTTCTGACTGCTGAATAGCTCTGACTGCTGAGCAGTTCTGACACAGCGAAACACGAGAGGCCAGCCCAGGAGGGCTGGCCTCTCGCGCGTGTTCAGCGGGTCTTCAGCGGTTGGCGTTCCGGCCCTTCGACCATCACAGTGATTGCCGCGGTGGTCGGCACCGAGTCAGCAGCGTTGTCTGCAGCGTTGTCTGCAGCACCGTGTTTATCTGTGTTGCGCCTAGCAGTGTCGTGGCCATCCGTTCCCGACAGCATCGACTCCAGATAGGGACGCTCACCCGAAAGCACGGCACGCACCTGAGAAGTGTCGATCTGTCGGGTCCAGCGACCGATGAGGAGGGTGGCCACGGCATTTCCGGTGAAGTTGGTCACCGCGCGGGCTTCTGACATGAAGCGGTCGATACCCACGATCACGCCTACGCCGTTTACGAGGTCCGGCCGGTAGGTCTGCAGACCACCCGCAAGCGTGGCAAGTCCGGCACCGGTGACGCCGGCGGCACCCTTCGAGGCGAGAATCATGAAGGCGAGAAGGCCGATCTGTTCCCCAATCTCCAGTGGCTTGTCCATGGCGTTCGCGATGAAGAGGGATGCCATCGTGAGATAGATCGCGGTGCCGTCGAGATTGAACGAATAGCCGGTTGGCACGGTGATTCCCACTACCGACTTCGAGACACCGAGATGCTCCATCTTGGAGATGAGCCGGGGGAGGGCGGCCTCGGATGACGATGTTCCCACGATGAGCAGGTATTCACGCCCGAGGTATTTCATCAGGCTGAAAATGTTGACCCCGGTGACGACCCGCAGCATGGTGCCGAGGATCACGATGATGAAAACCGCGCAGGTGATGTAGAAGCCGACCAGCAGGGTTGCCAGACTCACCAGCGCGCCACCACCCGTGTTGCCGACCACTGCGGCGATGGCCCCAAAGGCCCCGAGTGGGGCGAGCCAGAGCACCATGCTCAGGATTCTAAAGACCAGTGCTTGCAGGCTCTTCACCGCTTCGAGGATGCCCGTGCCCTTGTCGCCGAGGCCCTGGAGTGCAAAGCCCACCAGCAGTGCGACGAGCAAGACCTGGAGGATGCTGCCGGAGGTGAAGGAAGAAAAGAGAGTCTCTGGGATGATGCCGAGAACGAAGTCCGTTCCGCTCACCGGCTCGCCGACCGCCTTGTAGGTGGATGTCGCGATGTTGAGCCCGGTGCCGGGGTGCAGCAGGTTGCCCACCACGAGTCCGATCCCGAGCGCGAAGGTCGACATGATGAGGAAGTAGCTGATCGCGAGCCCCCCGATCTTTCCGACGGTAGCTGCCTTCGCGATCGAGCCGACGCCGATCACGATCGTGCAGAAGATCACCGGGGCGATCATCATCTTGATCAGCAGTACGAATCCCTTGCCGATCGGGTCGAGAGTCTTGGCGAACTCGGGGGCGGTGAGGCCAAGGATTGCCCCCGCAGCCACGGCGACGATCACCGCGATGTAGAGGTAGTGATTGCGGTCGATGCGGCGAAGTATCCCGCGTCGTGGTGTGTTCAGCGTTTCTGCCATGGCAGTCCTGTCTCTCGGAACGTCGTTGTGCCTGACCTGTCGATGAGGTGTGCACGTAGCCTGTTCGATGAGATGGCGTGGCACTACTTATGGTCATACTGATCACGAGGGAGGTGCGATTGATGACGCGAACTGAAGGACGATGGAGTATCGCCAGCCGGTTCTTTGCCGCGCAGCTTGTTGCCGTCATCCTGCTGAGCGGATGTCTCACCCTCGCTCTCTGGATCGTGTCGCGCCAGTCCGCTGACGACACTGCCGCGCGACTCAGTCTCGGCGTTTCGACCACGCTCGCGCGCGACCCCTTCGTCATCGCCGCGGTGCAGACGTCCGACCCCACAGCCGAGCTCGAGCCGTATGCCCTCAGCATCGTGAAGTCTGCCGGTGTGGACTTCGTGACGATCATGGATACCTCGGGTATTCGTTACACACACCCTGATAGCGCTCAAATCGGTGGCCGTTTCCTCGGAACCATAGCCACGGCGCTGCAGGGCGAGAGCCTCACTGAGACCTATACCGGCACTCTCGGCCCGTCGGTTCGGGCCGTCGTGCCGGTGATGCAGGGTGGACGAGTGATCGCGATCGTGTCGGCCGGTGTGACTGTCGAACGAGTGCTCGCTTCGCTCGCTCCACGGATTCCCCTCGTCATCGGGGTCGCGGTGCTGCTCGTGGCACTCGGCACCGTCGGCGCGTTAATCGGGCGGCGAGCGCTGAGCAGGGTGACCGGGTCGATGCGGCCGGCCGAGCTCTCCCGCATGGTTGGGTATTACGAATCGGTGCTCCACTCGGTGCGCGAGGGGCTCATTCTCACCGACGATCGGGGGCGGGTCGTGCTCTATAACGACGAGGCAGCCGACCTCCTCGGCCTCCCGCCGACCCGGAGTGATCGACCACCCTCGACGGTATCGGAGCTCGGCCTGCCGCCGTCGATCGCGTCGCTCATCGAGAGTCGGGTGCGCATCGTGGAGGAGTCCCACCTCGCGGGCGATCGCGTGTTGCTCGTCAACCAGGAGCCGGCGAGTCCCACCGGCTCTCGAACCCGCACGCAACTCGGCAGCCTCACCACGCTCCGGGATCTCACCGAGGTGCAACGGCTCTCCGGAGAACTCGAATCGGTGCGCACGCTCAGCGATGCCCTGCGCTCGCAGACCCACGAATACGCGAACCAGCTTCACACGGTGGTGTCGCTGCTCGAGCTCGGGCGCACCAGGGAGGCGATAGAGCTGATTGCCCACCAGACCCAGACCAGCCAGTCGCTTGCCGACGATCTGGTCGGAGCCTCATCCGAGCCGGCACTGGCCGCACTGCTCCTCGGCAAGGTCGCGCAGGCCAGTGAGCGCGGTGTGCAAATGCTGCTGGTGGTGGACGATGCGCTCGGGGCATCCGCCCTGCCAATTTCAGAGCTCGTCTCGGTGGTCGGCAATCTTGTCGATAACGCCATTGATGCTGCAAGCGGAGATTCATTGCATCGCGGATCCTCTCCAGCCACGGTCAGTGTGAACCTCGCCTCTGACCCTGTCACGGGTGTGGTTCAGTGCACGGTCACCGACAGCGGTCCAGGGATCGACTCCGACCACCTCGGCCACATCTTCGATCGCGGCTTTTCGACGAAACCGGCACCAGCCGCAGGCCGCGGTTTCGGCCTCGCGGTGGTGCGTGACATCCTGGCTCGACGCGGGGGAGTGGTCGAGGTCGCGGCCTCCGGTCCGGAGGGCACCAGGTTCGTCGCCCGGTGGCCCCGCGCCGACCGGGGGCCGATGTGATCCGCACCCTGATCGTCGAAGATGATGCCCTGACAGCCGAGGCCCATGCAGATTATCTCGGCCGCATCGAGGGCTTCGAACTGGTCGGAATCGCGCGCACTGCTGCTGCTGCACAGGCGGCGATCCGCGACTCGGTCGTGGGAGCTGCGATCGACCTCGTACTGCTCGACATGAACCTGCCCGACGGCCACGGACTCGAACTCGCCCGGCGAATCCGCTCCTCGGGAATTCGAGTCGACATCATCGCGATCACCGCTGTTCGCGAGACGGATGTAGTGCGCACAGCGATCTCGGCCGGCGTCGTGCAATACCTGATAAAGCCATTCTCGTTTGCCGTATTCCGTGACCGCCTCCAGTCCTATCTCGAGTACCGACGCCAACTCGAGAGCTCCGGCACGGCAACGACCCAGGCAGACATCGACGGCATGCTCGCCTCCCTGCGCCCCGCGGCTCCCGCACCACTACCCAAGGGGCTTGCGGTATCCACTCTTGCGGCCGTCGTCGGTTACCTCAGGGGCGCGTCGGGGCCGGTGTCTTCGGTGCAGGCGGCGGAGGCACTCGATCTCTCCCGGGTCACCGCGCGTCGGTACCTTGAGCACCTTGCTGACAACAATCGCGTGACTCGTTCGCCACGCTATGGTGCTCCTGGCCGCCCGGAATTCGAGTACCGCTGGGCTGTTTGATGCTGCTGCTGTTGTTTGTTCCCCTTGGTCAGGTGGGTTCGGGTCGGGTCGGGTCGGGTCGGGACGGGTCGGGTTCGAAGTGCACCACTTCCGAGCTGCGGTACCAGTTCGAGGGGTCGACCGCGCTCGGTAGCATTCACGCATGGCCTTTTGGAATCGTGTGCCCGCCGACCGGTCACTTGCGCGGAATGATCGTGGATCCGGTTCCTTCAATGACTACCGATACAACCTGCTGCCCAATAGCGCCCGCACGACCCTGCGGCTTGCCAACAGCGCTGCGTGCCAGGACGAACTCCAGCGCATCGTCGACAGTGGCGAGGGCGCGCTTGAGACGGCCATTTCGCGCCGCAGTCTCGAAGAGGAGCGCACGGATGCTCCGATGGACATCCGTCTGTTCTCTGGATCGCGTGTTACCGGCGTGGTCGGCACGATCCCGCGCGGACTGGAACCGGTCGTGGATGAGGCCCTCGGCCGCCTTGGTGCCGCCGGCAGGAAAACCCGTATCCCGGCATCCGTGCAGAAGACGCGAAGCGGATGGCGCGTGGACCTGTTCATCGGACGGACTCGCTGACCCGCCGGATCTGCCGCGGCCGTCGCGCGCTCGCCGTGATCGCCGTCGCGTCGGCCCTCATGCTGCTCGCGGGATGCGCCGGAGGGCCGATGCCCGATCCGCTCGGCCCGCAGCGTAGGCAGCAGATCCGCCAGGCCATCCTCGATGCGCACTGGGCACCGGTCGTGGCGGACTATCCCGACGCGATCAGGCCGGCGGTGCCCACCATGACCCCGGTCAGCGATTATGACCAGCCTTCCGCCGTGCTTGCCTGTCTGCGATCGACCGGAATTCCGGCATCGCCAACCGATAACGGGTTTCGCTACAGCTCAACCCGGGGCCAGTCCCAGCTCGAGGCTGTGCGTTATGGCTGCTCGGCAAGTGCGCCATCCGAATCGGAGCTGGAGTCATACCTGAGTGGCAGTTCTCGTGCGGCCCTGTTCGACTATCGGCGCACGATCGTGCGGCCGTGCCTGCTTGCGGCGGGCGCGACGTCGCCAGCACCTCCCGATGGGGGTGCGACCGACTATTTTCCTGCCGCACTGGCGGCCTGGAACCCCTTCATGGAGATCCGAGCATCACAGCCCCGTGCGGGCACAGTCGCCTATCTCGAGAAGCGGTGCCCTCCCCTTCCGTCGTGGCTTGTGCTTACCGAGTGACGACATCGAAGCGCAGTGATCACCGATGCCGTGGGGGCCGCCGCCACGGATGCCAACACGGACGCCAACATGGCCAGTGGAGCCTTGGCTGGCTGGCACATCCAGAACGCTCAGGCTGCCGGGGCATGCTTAAACCATGTTCCGACGGCATCCTCTCCTCACCCTCGTGACCGTCGGGTACCTCACGGCGGTCGGCTGGATCACGCTCGGTCCACAGCCGATCAACACCGGCACCGGGTACTGGCTGTGGCGGGCACTTCGCTTCTTCTCCAACTATGAATCGACTCGCTGGTTGACCTACGATCGGGTCGAATTCCTCTCCAACGTCGCTATGTTTCTGCCGATCGGCGTTTTCTTCGTGCTGTTGTTCGGGCGACGACTGTGGTTTATCAGCATCATCAGCGGGGTGCTCCTCACCTGTGCGATCGAGCTCGCCCAGCGATTCATGCCCGGCCGCGTCTCGGATGTTCGCGACATCGTGGCCAACAGTGTTGGCACGGTTGCGGGTGTGCTCATCGCCCTGGTGCTCACGCGGGCGAAGGCACGGCAGCTGCGCACCCAGCGCGCCTGATTTCGGGTTGGGGAGCCGCGAGAGCCGCGGGAGCCGCCAGAGCCGTCGCGGCCGTCTGTCTCCGCCGTGAGTGTCGCATCCTAGATTCGGATAGTTGCGGCTGATAGCATAGTGGAGGTTGATTTTCTCTGTTGTCGCTAGCGGCGGTGGACAAACAGCCACTGGAGCAGGCCGGCACGAGGCTGGTCAGTAGTGGTGAACCCCTGAATCCCATGCGATTGAAGTCCATGAGATTCAGTGTTTTTCTACTGTTGACCAGAGCTGTGTGTCGATGCGGACTACCCGCATCTGACACCACTGCCAAAGCGCCGCGACGTTGTCGTGCGCCCCCCTCTGCTGAGACTCCTGCTCTGTGACGAGTCGCGACCCACACGGGGTTACGACGTAAAACAAAGGAGATAACCCCCCTATGGAGGGTCCAGAAATCAAATTCGCCGAAACCGTTCTCGATAACGGCAAGTTCGGCACGCGTACGGTCCGATTCGAGACCGGTCGCCTCGCGCAGCAGGCACAGGGTGCCGTCGCTGCCTACCTCGATGAAGAAACCATGATCCTGTCCGCCACCTCGGCGGGCAAGCACCCCCGTGACGGCTTCGACTTCTTCCCCCTCACGGTGGACGTCGAAGAGCGTTCCTACGCCGCCGGCAAGATCCCCGGATCGTTCTTCCGCCGTGAAGGACGCCCGTCCACCGAGGCAATCCTCGTCTGCCGCCTGATCGACCGCCCGCTGCGTCCGACCTTCGTCGAAGGTCTTCGTAACGAGGTGCAGATCGTGATCACCGTGCTCGCCATCGCGCCCGATGAGTTCTACGACGCTCTGGCGATCAACGCGGCGAGCCTCTCGACCCAGATCTCGGGCCTGCCGTTCTACGGACCGGTCGGCGGCATCCGCCTCGCCCTCATTGGCGATCAGTGGGTTGCGTTCCCCAAGTATTCGCAGCTGGAGGAGGCCGTCTTCGACCTCACCGTTGCCGGCCGGCTCACCACGGACGTAGACGGTAACGAAGACGTCGCAATCATGATGGTCGAAGCCGAAGCCACCGAAGGAAGCTGGGATCTCATCAAGGGTGGGGCGACCAAGCCCGACGAGACGGTCGTGGCCCAGGGCCTCGAGGCAGCCAAGCCGTTCCTCAAGCAGCTCATCAAGGCCCAGCTCGAGTTGGCCGCGCAGGCTGCCAAGCCGATTGTGGACTACCCGGTCTTCCCGCCCTACGAGCAGGCCACCTACGACGCCGTCGCTGGATTCGCCTACGACGAGCTGAAGGGGATCTACCAAATCGCCGACAAGGTCGAGCGCCAGGATGCGGATGACGCACTCAAGGACCGCGCGAAGGCTCACGTGGCCGCGCTGGTCGAGCAGGGTTCCCTGTCCGCTGGCGCCAACAGCCAGGTCGGAGCTGCCTACAAGTCGGTGACGAAGAAGATCGTGCGCGGTCGCATCCTCACCGAGGGTGTGCGCATCGACGGCCGTGGCCTCTCAGACATCCGCGCCCTTGATGCCGAGGTGCAGGTCATCCCGCGCGTTCACGGTTCTGCAATCTTCCAGCGCGGCGAGACCCAGATCCTGGGTGTCACCACACTGAACATGCTCAAGATGGAGCAGCAGATCGACTCCCTCGCCCCGGTGAAGAAGAAGCGGTACCTCCACCACTACAACTTCCCGCCCTACTCCACCGGTGAGACCGGTCGGGTCGGTTCCCCGAAGCGTCGCGAGATCGGGCACGGCTTCCTTGCCGAGCGCGCGCTCGTGCCGGTGCTGCCGCCTCGCGAGGAGTTCCCCTACGCGATCCGCCAGGTCTCGGAGGCGCTGTCGTCCAACGGCTCCACATCGATGGGCTCCGTCTGCGCGTCCACTCTGTCGCTGCTGAACGCTGGAGTGCCGCTGCGCGCGCCGGTCGCCGGTATCGCCATGGGACTCGTCTCCGACGAGGTCGATGGACAGACACGTTACGCGGCCCTCACCGACATCCTCGGTGCGGAAGACGCGCTCGGCGACATGGACTTCAAGGTTGCCGGCACCAGTGAGTTCATCACCGCGATCCAGCTCGACACCAAGCTCGCCGGACTTCCGTCCTCCGTGCTCGATGGCGCGCTCAAGCAGGCCAAGGAGGCTCGCACCGCGATCCTCGCGGTGCTGAACGCGGCGATCGATGCGCCGGATGAGATGGCACCGACCGCGCCGCGCGTGATCTCGGTGCAGATCCCGATCGACAAGATCGGCGAGCTGATCGGCCCGAAGGGCAAGACGATCAACCAGATCCAGGATGACACCGGGGCCGACATCTCGATCGAGGATGACGGAACCGTGTACATCGGCGCTGTCGATGGTCCGTCGGCCGAGGCTGCCCGCGCTGCGGTCAACGCCATCGCGAACCCGCTGAACCCCGAGGTCGGCGAGCGGTTCCTCGGAACCGTCGTCAAGATTGCGACCTTCGGTGCGTTCGTTTCGCTCACCCCAGGCAAGGACGGACTGCTGCACATCAGCGAGGTCCGTAAGCTCGCCGGTGGAAAGCGCGTGGAGAACGTCGAAGACGTGCTCGCGGTTGGCCAGAAGATCCAGGTGGAGATCACCAAGATCGACGATCGCGGAAAGCTGTCGCTGGCCCCGGTCGAGGCTGATGAAGCCGACGCTGCAGGCGCCAAGGGCAGTGATGCTGGCACCGAAAGCGTCGACGTTACGACTGAGGTCTAAGTCCCCGCTGCTCGAGTAGGCCGTCTGCGGCCGGATCGAGCACAGGTCAAGAAGCCCGCCCCGACATTACTGTCGGGGCGGGCTTCTTGCTGGTCTGGAGCCGCATTCCAGGCCGGCCAACGCGGCAGATCGGACACGGTGCCGTCAACGCGAATCGCATTCCCGTGCACAGGTGGGGTGCCAGCACGGGTGCGGCCCTACTCTGCCGGGGTCTCCGCGGTGCCCATCAGCTGGGCCCGGCCAATGATGTGGCCGCGCAGCATGAACCCAAGCACGGCAGGAGTCGCCCCGGCAGGGATGTCGAGGGTCTCCACATTGAGAGCGCTCACCGTGAAGAAGTAGCGGTGTGCTCCGTCACCCGGCGGGGGAGCAGCGCCGGTGAACTCCTCACCGCGCAGCTCATTGGCCATCACGACGGCCTGCGGAGGCAGTGACCCGCCCGCGGCGAGTTCGGTGGTCGAGGCCGGGATATTGCGCACGGCCCAGTGCCAGAATCCGCTTCCGGTGGGTGCGTCGGGATCATAGGCCGTCAGGGCGTAGCTCTTCGTCGAACCGGGCGCGCCACTCCAGCGCAGCGAGGGTGCACGGTTGCCTCCGTCAGCCCTCACCCACCCGGGTAGCGGGTCACCTTCGGTGAAATCGGAGCTTTCAAGAATGAAGGTCGGCACCGGGGGGAGCCGCCAGTTGGGATCGTTCGTCATCGTTGTCATCCTGTCTATTTGCGCAGTGCCATCCACCGAGGCGATGAGCAGCTGCCTCTCAAATAAATTTACTGCCACGGTCGTCCGGTCTCGAGCGGATAACAATTGTGCCGACGCAGAGCAGACTCGGCGCGCGTGACCTCGATTTGTCACTATCCGCCTCTATTCTCAGAACAAGAGCAATGACAATCATGTTCGCGGTCCGGATTTCGTAGCCGGATCCCGCAACCGCGATGCAGGGAGGGATTGAGGGAATGGTCATGATGCAGGTGCGGCGGCCGGAAGCGGCCTTACCCATTCCGCCGGCCTCCGCTGACGTTCCCACGCTCGAGGTGTCCCTCCCGATCCGACGTCCACTCGGCCAGTCTGCACTGCGCGTCTTTCCGCTCGCAATCGGTGGAAATGTATTCGGATGGACCGCCGACGGCGGCGCCACCAACGATATTCTCGACACCTACTTCGCCCACGGCGGTAACTTTATCGACACGGCCGACTCCTACGCCGCCGGTCGAAGCGAGACAATGATCGGCAACTGGATGCGGGACCGTCGGCTGCGTGCAGGCATCGTCATCGCGACGAAGGTCGGCAAGAGTGCCGATAATCCCGGTGTCACCGCGAAGGCGATAAGCCGATCGGTCAACGCCTCACTCGAGCGTCTTCAGACCGACTACATCGACCTGCTGTACCTTCACATCGACGATCCAGAGGTTCCATTCGAGGAAACGCTTCTCGCCGTGGACGATCTGATCCGGGCGGGTAGGGTGCGCCACTTTGGAGTGTCTGACCACTCGAGCAACCGCTTGGTCGAAGCACGGGTGATAGCAGCTCAGCTCGGAGTGGCTCCGATGCTGGCCGTGCAAAACCACTACAACCTCATGCACCGCACCGGCTATGAGGGGGACTTGGCCAGAGTGGCGTCCCAACAGCGACTCGCGGTCATGCCGCGATTCGCCCTTGCCAGCGGATTTCTCACCGGCAAGTACCGCACGAAGGCGGATTTGGGCAAGAACAACCGGGGGACCGAGCTGGCGAATCACCTGTCTAAGCGCGGCCAGCGGGTGCTTGCAGTGCTTGACCAGGTGGCACGCGAACAAAATTCGAGCCTGGCCACCATCGCTCTTGCGTGGCTGCTGTCAAAGCCCGGCATAGTCGCGCCAGTGGCGAGCGCGAGCCGCCCACAACAGGTGCTTGAACTTGTCGCAGCGGCAAAAATCCAACTGAGTCGCCACCAGGTAGCGCAGCTCGACCGGATCTCGGCCTAAGTCTGCTCGCGGGAGCGTGCGCGTCGACTAGAGGCTAGACACTAGAGGCTAGCGGATGGAACGATCCATAACGCGATCGGCGACCCGCACGAAAGCGGTCGTGGCGGCGATTGGGTCTCCCGCGTAGCCGCCGGTCATCACACCGTCGCGGGCAAGCACTAACTCATCGCCTCCGTCACCGGGCAGGGGATGCCCGAGCTGATTCAGCAGGGTGCTCAGGGTCTCCGCGTACCACTCGCGGTGCTCGGACACGATCTGGCGAACGGCATGGCGGGGGTCGGTGAATTCGGTTGCGGCATTGATAAACGCGCACCCGCGGAAGCCGGGGGACATGACATCCGCGACGATCTGATCGATGAGTCCCCGAAGTGCCGCCCGCGGGTCGCTGTGTTGCCGGATGATCTCATCGACGATCCCCTGCGCGAGTGAGTGGCGCTGGGAGATGTACTGCACGATGAGGCGATCCTTTGAGCCATAATGCTTATAAAAAGTGGCCTTTGTGACGCTGGATTCACTGATCAACCGGTCGATTCCGACGCTGCGGATACCGTCGTTGTAAAACAGCCGGATTGCGGTTTCGAGGATGCGACGCTTTGCCGGCGCCACCGAGTCAGGTGGGGTTCCAGTGCCCCAGGGCGTGCGCTGGACGGCTGGATGGGTATCGATCATTGACATAACGTGTTTCCCTTGGGCTGTTGGGCTGTTGGGCTGTTGAGCTGGCTGACTAGCTGTGCCCAGTTTCGCGCGGTGACTCAACTGGATTTTCGGGGGAATCTGCGACGTTCCTTCCCCGCAATTTCCGGATACGCCTTTCAGCAGTTCTCAGTGGATTCCCCCGCGTGTTAGCAGGGGGCCGTCCTGCCCAGGGGCCGTTCACGACGGGAAAACAGTAGCATGTTGATGGGGACAGACAGATCGGTTTGCCCGGTCTGTGCTCGCTGTTCTGCACCCCAGTACAGGGGAGGGCGTTGCAGGCACAGGCTGCCTCGGTGACGTAGGCTCGGCCCAATGACTGGTACTGTCCCGCTTCCCCTCGACCTCGCTGAACTCAGCATCACTTCGTCGGGAGATTCCCTCGTGCGGCGCAGTGTGCTGCCGTGCGGGGTGCGCATCCTGAGCGAGCAGGTGCTGGGTGCGCGGAGCGCCACCGTCGGCTACTGGGTCGCGGTCGGATCCCGCGATGAATTGCCCGAAACCCTGGGAAGCACCCACTTTCTCGAACACCTGCTCTTCAAGGGAACTGCGGCCCGTACCGCCCTCGACATCGCGGTGAGCTTCGATGCGGTTGGCGGCGAGCACAACGCGATGACCGCGAAGGAATACACCTGTTACTACGCGAAGGTGCAGGATAGGGACCTTCCGATGGCCGTCGAAGTGCTCTCCGACATGATCACCTCCTCACTCATCGACGCGGATGAGTTCGAGACCGAACGCGGCGTAATCCTGGAGGAGCTCGCCATGGCCGACGATGATCCCTCGGATGTCACGAGCGAACGCTTTTTCGAAGCTGTTCTTGGCGAGCATCCGCTTGGCTGGCCGATCGGGGGAAGCCCGGAGACGATCCGTGCGGCGACCCGGGACTCGGTGTGGAACCACTATCGGGCCAATTACCGCGCACGCGACCTCGTCATCACAGTCGCCGGGGCGGTCGATCATGATGAGCTGGTCATCGGGGTGCAGCGCGCTCTTGCCGCAGCCGGCTGGAATCTCGAAGCCGAGGAGACCCCGGTCGAGCGCAGGGATGCCGCCCTCGGAGTGATCCAACGCGGAAGTCCACTCGTGGTGGTGCAGCGACCCATCGAGCAGGCGAACATTCTCATGGGCGTCCCCGGTATTCCGGCATCCGATGACCGCAGGTCGACCATGGCCGTGCTCAACTCGATTCTCGGCGGAGGAATGTCGTCGCGACTGTTTCAGGAGATCCGTGAAAAACGTGGTCTCGCTTATTCCGTCTACTCGTTCTCCCCGAGTTATTCCGATGCCGGCCTGTTCGGTCTTTACGCTGGATGTTCGCCGGCCAAGGTCGGCCAGGTGGCCGAGCTCCTACTCGGGGAGTTCCGTCGCCTCGGCACCGGTGGCGTGACCGATGACGAGATGCGCCGCGCCGTCGGTCAGCTGAGTGGGGCATCCGCTCTTGCGCTGGAAGACTCTGACACCCGGATGTCGCGCCTCGGTCGCTCCGAGATCACCCTCGGTGAATACGCCGATCTCGACGAATCGCTGCGACGACTCGCCCTCGTGACACCGGTGGACGTGCGTGATCTCGCCGCCGAGCTCGCGTCACGGCCGCTGTCAATTGCCGCAGTCGGTACCGTCGATGCCTCGGTCTTCGATGGCATCGTCGATCAGCCTGTCTCCACGTGAGCTGAGCTCCATCATTCGCACTGATCGCTCATTCGCACTGATCACTTATTCCCACTGATCGCTCATTCCCACTGATAGCCAAAGAGGAACAACGATGTCTCACTTCATCTATCTCGTGCGTCACGGCGAGCAGCAGGATGCCGAGCACGGCATGCCCGATGGCCCGCTCTCTGGCCGCGGCACCCGCCAGGCCAAACTCGTGGCGGAACGGTTGAGCGGAGTGCCGTTCACGGGTGCATGGCATTCGCCGCTGCAGCGCGCGGAGGAGACAGCACACATCATGACGGCAAGCATGCCGAGCCTCGACTCTCAGCCGTCTGCGCTGCTGTTCGACTGCATTCCGTGCGGCCCGACCCCCGATATGCCCCATGCGTTCGAGCCCTTCTTCGGCTCGGTGACGCACGATGAGATTGCGGCGGGGGAGGCCCAGATGGCGGATGCCGTGAGCGAGTGGCTCACCCCGGGCAGAGACGATCGACATGAGCTCCTGATCACCCACAACTCCGTCATCGCCTGGTTTGTGCGCGAGGTTTTCGATGCCCCATCCTGGCGCTGGATGGGGCTCAACCAGGCCAATTGCGGGCTCACGATCATCCGGGTGCGCTCGGCTAAACCGCCCGTGCTGATCACCCATAACGATCTCGGTCACCTCCCGGTCGAGTTGCGCACCGGACTCCCTGAGGGACAGCCCTTCTAAAGTATTTTTCGATACCAGTTGGTCGCGTTGGGGTTTTCGTTGTACGGCGGGATGTCGCGGTAACCGCTCGAGCGGTATAGGTTTCCGGCTGCTTCGAGACTCGCGTTCGTATCCAACACCAGTTCGGTGGCATCGAAGGCTCGGGCGCGGCACTCCAGTTCGGCAAGCAGCGCACGCCCGCTGCCCTGCCCGCGGGCAGCAGTACGCAGGTAGAGATGTTTCACCTCATACCGACGGATGTCGATGCCCGCGGATTCGAGCCGCCTGATTCCGCCACATCCGAGCTGCGTGTCGTCGTCATCGACCGCAACGAGAAAAATCCCGTATGGAACGATGAAATCATCCGGCACCGGGAATGTGGTGCGGTAGCGGCCCTGCTGCCTGGGAAATCCGGCCGCACGGCTATCGAAGTATTCGGTGAGCAACTCGTGGGCGACCGGGTCGTCGACCCGTGATTCGATCCAGCGCAGCATGCAACCAGCCTATGGGGCGGGCTTGGTAGATTTGGGGAATGACTACCTCCGTCGCCATTGTCGGCGCATCCGGTCGCATGGGGCAGCTCATCGCTCGCCTGATCGCTGAATCCCCGGACTTCGAACTTCTTGCCAGCCTCGACTCCCGCTCGCCGCTCGAAAACATGCTCGTGGCCGATCTGGTGGTGGATGTCACGGTGCCAGCCGTGAGCCAGGGAATCGTCGAATTCGCAGTGGGGCATGGCAAGAATGTGCTGGTGGGAACGAGCGGCTGGTCGGCGACCCGTATCGCCTCGCTCAAGACTCGCCTGACCGCCGAGGCAACCGGCGCTGCGGTCATCATCATTCCCAATTTTTCCATCGGCTCGGTACTTGCCACCTCCTTTGCGGCGATGGCGGCCCGGTTCTATGACTCGATCGAGATCATCGAGGCCCATCACGCCACCAAGGTCGATTCGCCCTCTGGCACCGCAGTTCGCACGGCGGAGCTGATCGGCAATGCACGGGCTGTCAAGGGACCGGTGATCGCCCCACACGCCGACCAGCGCGCTCGCGGTCAACAGGTGTCGAGTGTGCCGATCCATTCGCTACGGATGCAGGGAATCGTTGCGAAGCAGGATGTGATCTTCGGTGGCACCGGGGAAACACTCACCCTGAGCCATGAGACCCTCGACCCGAGCGCCTACGAAGCTGGCATTAAGCTCGCCCTGCACGCCCTCGGCTCGGCCACCGGCGTGGTCGTGGGACTCGACCGGCTGATCCAACTCGGTCCGGCCGATCCGGAGCCGCCGTCGGGCATCCCGAGCGATCTCGAATGAAAAGTCGTATCGCGGCGCTGTCGATGTCGGCGCTTCTGGTGCTCTACCTGGTGCTCGTACTGCAGCTCGCCATTCGCCTGATCGCGGTGGACAACGGGATTGCGAAGACGCTCGGGATCGCGCTGCTCGTGCTTCCGCTGCTCGGAGCGTGGGCGCTGGCGGCCGAGTTGCTGTTTGGAATCCGCACTCAGAAACTCGTGAGCCGGCTGGATGCCGCGGGCGAACTGCCCGTCGACTCCCTGCCCAAGCGCACAAGCGGCCGACCGGAGCGGGCCGCAGCCGACGCGGAATTTCCCCACTACAAGGCGGCGGTGGAGGCAGATCCCGGCAGCTGGCAGGCATGGTTCCGGCTCGGGCTCTCCTATGACGCCAGTGGTGATCGCTCCCGCGCGCGCAGGGCTATTCGGCGAGCGATCTCGCTCGAGCGGGCGGCGCGCTGACGGCAGGGTGGTTGTAACGATCAGGTCAGGAAGGCGTCAATTGCCTGTTCGACGGTCTGGTCGCGAAAGGTGAACCCGTCAGCGAGTAACTTCGACGGCAGAATCTGCTGGCTGCTGAACAGCAACGCCGGGCCAGCATCCTGCAGGAGAAGACCGATGATCCAGGATGGCGCGACAAAGGGATACCACCGGTGCATCCTTTTCGCCACGTGATGGGTGATGCGGTCTGACGTTGCCGGAGTCGGACCGACCAGGTTCACCGGACCACTGAGCTTCGAGGTGAGCAGAAACCTAATGGCAGCCGCTTCGTCGTAGAGGCTGATCCATGGCCAGATGTCACCCCCGGTGCCGAGTCGGGTACCGAGGCCGAGGCGGGTCAGCGCCATCACGGGAAGCAGCGAGCCCCCGTTGCCGATCACGACCCCGGTGCGGAGGGTCACGAGGCGCGTTTTTGCGGGCCGGAGCTGCGCAGCCTGTTCCCACGCCTCCACAACGTCGCCGAGAAACCCTGGACCGCGTGGGGAATCCTCCGTAAGGCGCTCGCCCGGCCGATCACCGTAGATTCCCACGGCCGATCCGTTGAGGAATATCTTGGGCGGGGTTGTCGCACGCGCCATCGCTTCCGTGAGTGTGCGAGTGGACTGCACCCGCGAATCGAGAATCTGCTTTTTGTAGCCCCGGGTCCAGGGCAATCGACCAATCGATGCGCCCGAAAGGTTGATCACGGCGTCGATACCGTCCATCACGCTCGCGTCGAGCATGTGAGCACTCGGAGCCCAGTTGATCTCGTTCGGGCCTTTCGGCTGCCGTCGCACCAGACTGAATACCTCGTGACCATCGCCTTGCAGCTGCCTGGTGAGCTCACGACCGATGAATCCGCTTGCCCCGGAGATGAGGATGCGCATCGGCGCGCGCACCGGTGGCCTCGCGGTGCGCGCTGTGCGCGTCGAGGGCCGCGCGGTCGCACCGTCAGCGCGGGGTGTGTCTTTTGTGCCGGCGGCAGTTGGGGTCACCTGTCCTCGGGTCACCTGCGCTGGGGTCACCTGCGCTGGGGTCACATCTGTTGGGGGTACCTGCGCTCGGGTCGCATCTGCTTGGGTCGCATCTGCTGCGAGCATTTCTGTTTCGAGTATTTCTGTTGCGAGCACTTCTGTTGACGACAGGTCTGGCTGAGGAACATCTGTTGTTGGCACTATGCGAGGTTAGCCTCGTGCATGATCGGGATGCCTGCCAACGCGCGCGAAACCGGGCAAGTTACCTGTGGCTTCGGTGGCGCCGAGCAGTTCCTCGGGATTGGTTTTTTCCGCGCCGCCTGAATGGTCGTCGCCTGACTGGTCACCGCCATGGCATCAGACTGCGCTCGCGCATCGACCTTTCGTCCGTCCACTTTGGTCGGTGGCAGGTGCTGTTGCCCAGGGCGGAGTTTCCTAACATCCGCCGGCGTGTCGCAGCTCCCTGGCGGCGAGTTGCCTGGTCCCTCCGCTGTCAGCGTGATCGTCCACTCCTCCCCAGTGCCCGCCATAGCTACCTATCCAGCATTTGGATGTCGAAGTCCACGCCGAAGAGCCCCGGCGACCACTCTGCAAACATGTCCGCCCTTGACTCGACCCTCCGTTCACTCGGTGGCGTCGCCCATGTTCACAGCCTTGGAGAGCTCGGAATACCGCACGCGCGGGTGGAGCGTGCGGCCGCGGCTGGCACCATCGTGCGAGTGCGCCCCGGTGTCTACGCGGCTCTCGATGCAGACGCGCAATTGGTGCGAGCGGCGCGTGTCGGCGGTCGGTTGGCTGGAGCATCCGCGGCGCGCGCACGAGGACTGTGGGTTCCACCGGGTCGAGTGCTCACGGTCGAGGTGAGCGCTGGCGCGACCCACCTTCGGGATCCCGATGATCCTGGGCGTTGGCTCGACACGGCGCGAGGGGATGTGCGGATCCTCTGGTCGGGCGGCACGCGATCGCTCCGCCACGCTTTCGGCATCGCACCGATCACCGACATGATCAGCCAACTCGTCGTGTCCGAGCCGGAAGAATACGTCGTCGCGGTCCTCGACTCCCTCCTCCGTCGCTCGGACACGTCCCAATTTGACCTGGAACTCGCTTCCGCCGCGCTATCAGCTGCGGGGCGAGCGGTCATTCCACTCGTCGACCGGCGCGCAGATTCCGGGTCGGAAAGCGTGGTCAGGGTTCTCCTCGCGCGGGCGGGGTGCACGGCGGTTCCCCAGGTGCGCATCCCGTTCACCGACCTTGAGCGGATGGACCTGCTGGTCGGCGATCGATTGGTCATCGAGTGTGACAGCGAACAGCACCATGGCGGTCGCGAACAGCGAATTCGGGACCTGCGCAGGGATGCGCGTCTCGCCCGTCTTGGATTCATTGTGTTGAGATTCGATTGGCAGCAGGTCTTCTTCGAAACGGATGCGGTGATCGCTGCGATCCTGAAGTACGTGGAACTCGGCCTCCACCGGTTCTGATCGCGCCACATCCCGTGTCGACCCCCTGTTTCCTCGGTCTGGCTGCGCGGGTGGGTGCCGGGTGTCCGAGAGCGGACTTGCCGGCAACACGCCGCGGTAGGCAAGTGACACGCCCCGATTGCTGGATGACTCCGCCCTGGGCACCACTTCCGCCTCTCGGCCCCATTCCCCATCGCCAGCTGCACCGTCGGGCGCGATATCCTGTAATCCGTGTCTACCTCTCACAATCCATTCGGCCAGGTGCTTGTCGCGCTGGTGACCCCCTTCACGGCGGACGGTGAGGTCGACTGGCCCGGTGTGGAGAAACACATCGACGACGTGATCAACTCGGGAGCGGATGGCATCGTCGTCACGGGTACGACGGGGGAGACATCCACCCTCACCGATCCGGAGAAGCTCAAGCTCGTCGAGGTGGGTAAGTCCGTTGCCGCCGGCCGGGCGAAAATCATCACCGGAGGCGGGTCCAACGAGACCGCCCATGCGATCGAGCTCTACAAGCACAGCGAGAGGGCCGGCGCCGATGCCGTCATGATCGTCACCCCGTATTACAACAAACCGACCCAGGCCGGGGTACTCACCCACTTTCGCATGATCGCCGACGCGACGGATCTACCGGTGATCCTCTATGACATTCCCGGGCGCACCGGCATCCCGATCCGCTACGAGACGATCCTGCGAGCGGCGAAGCACCCGAACATCATGGCGATAAAAGACGCCAAGGGTGACTTCAGCGAGGTCAGTCGAGTTCTGAATCAGACCGATCTGCTGTATTTCTCCGGTGATGACGCGAATGTTCTGCCACACCTGTCGATTGGAGCAACCGGACTCATCGGCGTTACGGCGAACATCGCGGCCGCCCCGTACCGGGTGATTGTGGATGCCGTCAACGCGGGCGACCTCGCAACAGCCACCGCAGCACACCAGCAGCTTGAGCCGCTGGTGCGTGCCGCGATGACCCATGTGCCGGGCACGGTCGCGGTGAAGTACATCCTGCACGGCCTCGGCCGTATCAGCAGCCCGCGAGTTCGGCTGCCGCTGGTCGGGCCGGAGGACTTCGAGGCCGCCCAGATCGAAGATGAGATCGCTCTCGTTGGAGAGATCCCCGGGGTTGATCTCTCGAACTTCCGCCCGGACCGCAATGCGGCCGCGGGCGGTGCGCTTCCCAAAGTTGCCGGGACCACGCGCTAACAGATTTCGCGCATACAGACTTGAGTAGGGGGTTAAAGACCCCACAAAATATCGAAATATTGGACTTTTATGAACTCACCGGTGTACGAACCACGGCCTCTCGCCCCCGCGACTCTTCGCGTCATCCCCATCGGCGGACTCGGGGAGATCGGCCGCAACATGACCTCCTACGAGATCGACGGCAAGATCCTCATCGTCGACTGCGGCGTGCTGTTCCCCGAGGAAAACCAACCGGGTGTCGACCTCATCCTCCCTGACTTCAGCCCGATCAGGGACCGGCTCGATGACGTGCTCGGCGTCGTGCTTACCCACGGCCACGAAGACCACATCGGTGCGGTGCCCTACCTGCTCAAGCTGCGCCAGGACATCCCGTTGATCGGCTCCACCCTGACTCTCGCGCTGATCGAGGCGAAGCTCAAGGAACACCGCATCACCCCGTATACCCTCACGGTCGCGGAGGGACAGTCTGAGAAAATCGGCCCATTCGATCTCGAATTCATCGCCGTCAACCACTCGATTCCGGATGCTCTCGCCGTGGCGATCAAGACCGCCGCAGGGGTTGTCCTCCACACCGGTGACTTCAAGATGGACCAGCTTCCCCTCGACGATCGCATCACCGACCTGCGCGCCTTCGCCCGCCTCGGTGAGATCGGCGTCGACCTGTTCCTGCCCGATTCCACCAATGCGGATGTTCCGGGCTTCACCGCCCCGGAGCGCGACATCGGGCCCGTGCTCGAGGCCGTCATCTCCAAAGCGCCGCGTCGCGTGATCGTCGCAAGCTTCTCCAGCCATGTTCACCGCGTGCAGCAGGTGCTGGATGCCGCACACGCGAACGGGCGCCGCGTCGCGTTCATGGGGCGGTCGATGGTGCGCAACATGACCATTGCCGCCGACCTCGGGTACCTCAAGGTGCCGGCCGGCGTGCTCATCGATGCGAAGAAGGCCGCCGACCTGCCCGACAACAAGATCGTCTACATGTCGACCGGGTCGCAGGGTGAGCCGATGGCGGTTCTCGCACGCATGGCCAACCTCGAACACCAGATTGAGGTGGGCAAGGGCGACACGATCATCCTGGCCTCGAGCCTCATTCCCGGCAATGAGAACGCCGTCTACCGCGTGATCAACGGGCTGACAAAGCTCGGCGCCAACGTTGTGCATAAGGGCAACGCCAAGGTGCACGTCTCCGGGCACGCCTCCGCCGGCGAGCTGCTCTACGTCTACAACATCCTCAAGCCCAAGAACGTGCTGCCGGTGCACGGCGAGTACCGCCACTTGGTCTCCAACCAGCAGCTCGCGATCGCCACCGGTATCCCCGAGGCCAATACGATCATCGGTGAGGATGGCATCGTCATCGACCTCAAAGATGGCGAGGCGACAGTCGTCGGCCAACTTGACCTCGGCTTTGTCTATGTTGACGGCTCGTCGGTCGGAGAGATCACGGATGCCGACCTCAAGGACCGTCGCATTCTCGCCGAGGAGGGCTTCGTCTCGATCTTCGTGGCCATCGACGCCCAGACCGGTCGAGTCATCGTCGGGCCAGAGATCCAGGCCCGCGGGTTTGCCGAGGATGAGGCGGTCTTCGACGCGGTCAAGCCGCTCATCATCAAGGCGCTGTCGGATGCTTCGGCCAATGGCACCCGCGACACGCATGCCTTTAGCCAGGTGATCCGCCGCACGGTTGGTCGTTGGGTGAACTCGTCGCACCGACGTCGTCCGATGATCGTGCCGGTCGTCATCGAGGCCTGACCGCGGTGCTCGAGTAGCGTCCGCCAGGATCGCGTGCTGAGACTTATCCTGCAGAGACTCATCCTGCAGAGTGATTCTTACTCATGCCCTCCCCGCTAGTGTGATCGTGGAACAGTCGGTCGAACACTGGGGTTGCTGTGGGCATTGCACGCAAATGGGTCTTCCCATTCTTCAGATCATCATTTTTCTTGCCAATGCAGCGGCGCTGGTAAAGATAGCTTTTTTCTCCGGGGCCATTGCCTCGAGCGACCCGACGGTGCCCACCGCGCAGATTGAGGAACCACTCGCCACGGTAAGCATTGGCACGATCACTAACGATGTGACGCTGCCGGCTACTGTCTCGGCGGATACTGCGGTGGCGGTAAAGGCGACACTGGCTGGTGGGGTGAAGAAAGTGCTCGTCGAGCCCGGCCAGGCGGTCGAGGCGGCGACTCCCATCCTCACGATCCGCTCGGAAGTGCCCGCCGCAGACGGAGCGTTGGTGGTGAAGACGGTGACGGTCACTGCCGGGTCGGTCGGCATCCTCTCCTCATTTGCGGTCATCGTCGGCCAGGCCGTCGTGGTCGGTGAAGTGGTCGGGCAGGTTGCACCGCCGACATTCAACGTGAGCGGATCCCTCTCTGCCGAACAGCAGTATCGGCTGCTCAACCGGCCGACCGAGGCAGTGGTGACGATTACGGGCGGCCCCGCACCATTCACCTGCACTGGTCTCACGATCTCCTCCGCGTTGGCCGGAGCAGTGGCCGGAGCGGTGTCCGACAGCGGCTCGACCGCAGCCACCGGGTCGGGTACATCGTCTTCGGGCACCACCATCCGCTGTGTCGTTCCCACCGCAATCACGGTCTTCAACGGTCTCGCGGCGAAGCTCACCATCTCGGGAGGGGTTGCGAAGGATGTGCTTGTGGTTCCGATCACCGCCATCGAGGGCAGCGCGCAGTCCGGCGTTGCATACATGCAGAAAGCGGATGGCTCGAGCGAGAAGCATCCGGTAACCATCGGGCTGAACGATGGCACGAACGTCGAAATTACCGGTGGGCTCGCTAAGGGCGACAAGATCCTGCAGTTCGTTCCCGGGGCCGCCGCGAAACCGGACTGCACCAGCCCACAGTTCGCCGGGTCACCGCAGTGCGTGGGAGCAGGCGGATGAGCCTGCTCCGACTCGACGAAGTGACGCGTTCGGTGCGGCTTCCGGATGACGGAACGCTCGAGATCCTCAAGGGAGTCACTATCGAGGTGGCGGTCGGCGACCACGTGTCGATAGTCGGGCGAAGCGGATCCGGCAAGTCGACACTGCTCAACCTGCTCGGACTCCTCGACACGCCGACCTCGGGAAGTATCTGGTTTGATGACCGTCTCACGAGCACGCTGTCGGGAAATGCCCGCGACCGCGTGCGTGGGGCCGATGTCGGCTTCATCTTCCAGCAGTTCAATCTGCTCGGCGGGCGCACCGCCCTCGAGAACGTGATGACTCCGCTGCTCTATGCGAACGGCCGTCAGTTCTGGCGCCGTCGCCAACTGGCAACCGAGATGCTCGAGAGGGTCGGACTCGGTGCTCGCCTCAACTCGATTCCAGAGAAGCTCTCCGGCGGGGAGCAGCAGCGCGTGGCGATCGCACGTGCGCTGATCCGGCGCCCGCGGCTGATTCTCGCTGACGAGCCAACCGGTGCACTCGATATCGACACCGGGGCAAGTGTGATGGCACTTCTCGACGACGTTGCCGAATCATCCGGCGCCGCCCTCATCACGATCACCCACGACGTCACTGTCGCGGCGCTCGCCCGTCGGCACTACCGGCTCGACGGTGGCGTACTCACGCCAATCGACGTCTCACCCGTGCCCGCACTCTCGGCCCCGGGAGTCGCACAGTGAGCTCGACGCCGCCTCAGTCGACGCAGCGCCAATCGACGCAGCGCCAATCGACGCAGCGCCAATCCCCGCTCGCTGCTCTGGTCGGGTCTTTTTCTGAGGCCTGGTCGGAGGTGCGGATCCATCGAACCCGAGTTCTGCTGAGTCTCATCGGGGTGGCGGTGGCTGTGACCGCAATCACCTCCGTCATCGGCCTCGGTGCGATCGTCGAGCAGTCGATGCGGGAGTCCACTGAGCGCAACGGTGGTCGCCCAGCCGACATCGGGATCTCGGCCTATTCGAACAGCGGTGCGACCTTCGACGCGACGGGGTTTGAGGCGACCTTCGATTCGGCGGTAGATCGATACAAGATCCGCTATCACACGGGCATTCTTAGCGGCCAACTCCCCGTTCAATTCGTGGGAGGGTCATCGATCGTCAGCACGACAGCGATTGACGTGGACTACGGCACCATGCGCAGGGTCGCGATTAAAGAAGGCACCTGATTCGTCGATTCGGATGCGGATCGCCTCGCACCGGGCATCGCGATTAACCGCCCATTTTGGGCGCTCCTCGGTTCCCTCGATCTCCGAACCCATCCGACCGTAAGGCTGCTCGGCGCGCATCCGGTGACTGCGGTCGTCATCGGAGTGAACGCGGCGCAAGACGGTGATATGCCGGGCATGATGATGCTGATGGATGCGTATCGCGCCGTCGCCGATCCGGCAAGTTATGCGGGGCAGACGCAGTTTGAGGTGTGGGTTCCCCCTGCGATGGCCACCAAGCTGACCGCACGGCTCGCCTCCGAGCTTGCCGCTGCTGCACCCTCCGGAGTGCAGGTGCAGGTCAATCGGCAGGATTATGCCGCATACGGTGGCGATCCGCTCGCGGCATTCAAGATCGCTGTCGGCGCGGTGGCAGGTCTTGTCCTCTTCCTCGGCGCCCTTGGCCTGGTGAATATCTCGCTGGTGACCGTGCGTCAGCGCATTCGTGAGATCGGCATCCGTCGCAGCTTCGGAGCGACTGCCGGTCGAGTGTTTTTTGCAGTGATGATGGAAAGCGTCGTTGCGACGGTGGCCGCAGGGGTGGTTGGTGTCGGCGTGGCAGTTGCGATTGTGGAGAACCCGTGGGTGCAGGAGCAGCTATCGCAGGGGATCACCGACCTGCCGTCGTTCCCCATCGGTGCGGCGCTGTTCGGGCTGGCTGCCGCTACCGTCGTGGGAGCCCTTGCGGGTCTGCTTCCTGCGATCGCGGCCGTGCGGTTCACAGTGATCGACGCCATCCGCTACTGACGCACGCTACTGATGCACGCTACTGACGGACGCGCATCGACCTGCCAGTGGTGGAGCGTGTCGAGCCCCGGCTTTTATGGCGCCCGGCATTAGCGTTGAAGCATGGCTACGAGCACCAGGTCGACTTCGCGCGCGCGCCCGACGCAGCGCGCCAGTTCCCGCGCGACGGGTAAAGGCACGACACGAAAGTTGCCCGTGATGAGGGCTGGGTCGACCGAAGAGCCCGGCCTGCTCACTTCCGCGTGGTTGGGGCTTGCTCACGCGGTGGGTGGCGCCGCTCGAGTGCTCGGTCGCGAAACTCTCGCGAAGGACGAACGCCGCGATGGCGTTCCGATGTTTGTCTTCCTGCTTGCCGTGGTCGGTGCTGTCGTGGAATGGTTCAACCCTGCCGATCCGATTGCCATCGCGCTCGACTCCTACACTTTCGGCGGACTGTTCGGACGCGTGGCCTTTGCACTGCCGGTGATCATGCTGCTGTTTGCGGTCTGGCTGTTTCGGCACCCATCGTCTGTGCACGACAACGGTCGCATCGGTATCGGCCTCGCTGTGCTGCTCACATCGATCAGTGCCCTCTGCCACATCTTCGGCGGTGCGCCCCAACCCGCTGGCGGTGTCGAGGCACTGGCACGCGCTGGCGGTGTGGCCGGCTGGGTTCTTGCCGGCCCACTGCTGGCCGTCGGCACGGCCTGGCTGGCGGCGCCGATCGTCTCGCTGCTGCTGTTGCTCTCACTCTTCATCCTCACGAAGACGCCGCCAAATCGCACCCGCGTGCGGCTTCGCGAACTTTACGGATACCTGTTCGGCGCCCAGGTCGTTGAAGCGAGCCCCGCAACGGTGCTGCAGAAGGGTCTGACGGCACAGACCGGGGAGTATGGCTCATTCGGTGATCTCGGTCTCGACGGTGACGATCCCGGGTCTGTTCCGTGGTGGCGCCGAAGTAAGAAGCGGGAAGACGAACCAGCCTTCGATTCTTCGGTGCTCACAAAAGACCAGAAGGGCACAGGCCAGGGTGCGACAGAGGTCATCGACCGCACCCGTCGTGAAGAGCAGTTCGGTGAGGGACTCATCGACGAGCTCGTCGAAGCGGAAGCCGCAGTCAAGCGATTCACCGGTGAAGTGGCACCGGTCACAGGCATCCGCGACGACGGTCCCCTGATCGCCGACCTTCTGCCCGGATTCGCCGCGACGGCATCTGCACGGGGAGACCTAGGCGAATTCTCAGCACCGAAGTCCAGTGCTCCGGCACCTCCGTACCGGTTGCCCGCCGCATCCAGCCTCGTTCCCGGCACGCCTCCCAAGTCGCGCTCCGAGGCCAATGATGACATCGTCGCCTCGATCACCGAGGTGCTCACGCAGTTTCAGGTGGATGCCCGGGTCACCGGGTTCAGCCGCGGCCCGACGGTCACCCGCTACGAGATCGAGCTCGGCCCCGGGGTCAAGGTGGAGCGGGTCACCGCCCTCACCAAGAACCTGTCGTATGCGGTCGCAAGCAACGAGGTTCGCATCCTCTCGCCGATCCCCGGCAAGAGCGCGATCGGGGTGGAGATCCCCAATGCAGATCGTGAGATCGTGTCGCTCGGCGATGTGCTGCGTTCGAAGGCGAGCACCTCGAGCGTTCATCCCATGACAATCGGCCTCGGCAAGGATGTCGAGGGTGGTTTCGTCGTCGCTAACCTCGCGAAGATGCCGCATCTGCTCGTCGCCGGCTCCACCGGGTCGGGCAAGTCGAGTTTTGTCAACTCGATGATCACCTCGCTCCTGATGCGCGCGACTCCTGCGCAGGTGCGCATGGTGCTGATCGACCCGAAGCGGGTCGAACTCGCGCCCTATGCCGGCATCCCGCACCTCATCACGCCCATCATCACGAATCCCAAGAAGGCTGCGGAAGCGCTCGCCTGGGTCGTGAAGGAGATGGATATGCGGTACGACGACCTGGCGAGCTTCGGCTTCCGCCATATCGATGACTTCAATGCTGCGGTGATCGCCGATGAAATCGTACTCCCGGCCGGTAGTGAACGCTCGCTCAAGCCCTATCCGTACCTGTTGGTCGTGGTCGACGAGCTTGCCGACCTCATGATGGTCGCGCCGCGGGATGTCGAAGACTCGATCGTGCGGATCACCCAGCTCGCGCGGGCATCCGGAATCCACCTCGTACTTGCGACCCAGCGGCCATCGGTCGACGTTGTCACGGGACTCATCAAGGCCAATGTGCCCTCCCGCCTCGCCTTCGCCGTGTCGAGCATGACGGACTCCCGCGTGATCCTCGACCAGCCGGGCGCTGACAAGCTGATCGGCCAGGGCGACGCACTGTTTCTGCCGATGGGTGCGTCGAAGGCCATCCGGGTGCAGGGGGCGTGGGTGACCGAGAGCGAGGTCGCCGCGGTCGTGCAGCATGTGACTCGCCAGGCGCGGCCCGACTATCGCACCGACGTGGCTGCCACCGCCGAGAAGAAGCAGATCGACGGTGACATCGGTGGCGACCTCGAGGTGTTGCTCGCGGCGGCCGAACTCGTAGTGAGCACTCAATTTGGCTCGACCTCGATGCTGCAACGCAAGCTCCGGGTCGGATTCGCGAAGGCCGGCCGCCTGATGGACCTGCTCGAGTCGCGCGACATCGTTGGTCCGTCCGAGGGATCGAAGGCGCGTGATGTTCTTGTCGCTCCGGAACAACTGCCCGGGGTCCTTGCGAAACTGCGCGGAGAGGATGGGCCAGCAATTGCGGCAACCGATGATCGTTACTCGGCCGATCCGGTGGGCGACTCGACGAGCGGATACGATGAGGTCCACGTGAGCACAGGCGAAGACGCGTGGAATCTGACCGGCAGGGAGTGAGAGTCATGGCAGTGCCCGAATCTGTGGCCCCGGCATCCGGTGAGGCGTCTGCAGCTTCGGCGAAGCGGACGAATCCGCTTCGCGGGCGAGTGGTGCGAGCCGGTGACACCCCGGCGAGCACGGGCAATGTCGCCAACATCATCACGGTGATTCGCATTTTCATGGCCCCGGCGTTTATCTGGCTCCTTCTCGCTGATGCTGGCCAGCTCGGCCACCTGCGATACATCGCCGCCGGGCTGTTTCTCCTCGCGATCATTACGGACACTGTGGACGGCATCCTCGCCCGCCGGCAAAATCTCGTGACCGACTTCGGCAAGATTCTCGACCCGATTGCAGACAAGATCCTCATCGGTAGTGCACTTGTCGCGCTCTCGATCCTCGGCGAGCTGTGGTGGTGGGTTACGATCGTGATTCTGATCCGCGAGTTCGGCATCACCATCTTCCGGTTCGCGGTGATCCGCACTCGAGTCATCCCCGCGGTCGCAAGTGGCAAACTCAAGACGATTTTGCAGGCCGTGGCCATCTCACTGTTGCTCTTTCCGTTCTGGACGCTCGTCGGCCAGTGGGAACACTGGGTCGGATGGATTGTCATGGCTGTCGCGCTCGTGCTCACCGTGGTCTCCGGTGCGGACTTCATTGTCAAATACCGCCAGCAGAACCGCGTCGCAGCGGCCTGAGCTGATGCCTGAGCTGATGTCTGAGCTGATGTCCGAGCAGCGCACAGCGGATGGCGCAGCGCAGGTTGTCGCAGCACAGGACGGCGCAGCACAGGACGGCGCAGCGCAGGATGTCGCAGCACAGGTTGTCGCCGTGCTGATCGAGCGCGGACTCACCATTGCGGTGGCCGAGTCGCTCACCGGGGGACTGCTCGCCGCTGCGCTCATCGGGGTTGCCGGTGCCTCCGCCACTGTGCTCGGCGGGGTCGTGGCCTATAACACCGCGCTGAAGCACAGCGTTATCGGGGTAGATGCAGATCTGCTCGCGCAACAGGGGCCGGTGCATCCCGAGGTTGCCAGGCAGATGGCCGATCGGGTGAGATCCGCTCTCGCGGTGAACGGAGTGCCTGCCGACATCGGGCTGTCGACGACCGGGGTCGCAGGTCCGGGACCGCAGGGAGAGCATCCGGCAGGTACCGTCTATCTCGGATTCGCGATCGGTGACGATGTGAGTTCGCTGAGACTCGAACTTACGGGAGACCGAGAGGCAATCCGTAACGGGACCGTCTCCGAATCCCTGTCACGGTTGATAATGGCCCTTGAATCCCGGTGAGGTTGCCGGCACTCTTTCTCGTTTCGATCTCGTTACATCGCAGTGATTCACAAGCGGTATACAGATGTCGCTGGCTAGTGTTTTAGGTAGTGGTGATTGCGTGGTATTGGTTTGCTGGGCAGGAATTAGCACGCAGTCACCGTGGTTATGGTTTGTGTAGTCGTGGTTTACGACTCAGTTGGGTTAGAGGAGGAGAGTCCAATGGTTCTAGTTCGTCAAGAAATCGGTGACGTGCTCCGGGACTTTCGCCTGCAGAAGGGCCGCACCCTTCGACAGGTCGCGAGTAAGGCAAGCGTCGCTCTCGGCTATCTCAGCGAGGTGGAGCGTGGCCAGAAAGAGGCAAGCTCCGAAATCCTCGCGTCCGTTGCGGACGCACTCGAGACGCCGATCTCAGTGATCATGCGAGAAGTGGGCGAGCGCTTCGCAGTAATCGAGGGAATCAACATCATTCCCGACACCGTCCCCGACGACCTCGTCGCGGACTTCGACTCGGGACTCGTTACCCGCTAAAACGTACCGGACCGGCACGGTGTGGCCGGTCTGCACACCACTGCCCGGCTCGTGAGAGCCGGGCAGTGGTGTGTCCGGGACAGTCTCCGTTGTCCGGGACAGTCCCTGGTGGAGTTGGGACAGTCCCTGGTCGCGCAGGTCGCGCAGGTCGCGCAGCGTCCGTATCGAGACCCCGATACGCTTAACGGATGCGACTCAGCCAGTTCTGGACCGCCGTCGCCGACGAGTTCGGCCCGGCCATCGGTCGCACACTCGTGCATGATCTGGTGCTCGGCGAACTCGGGGATCTCACAGCTGAACAGGCACTCGCAAAGGGCCTCGACATCCGCGACACGTGGCTTGCTCTGTGCCGTGCGACGGACGTGCCTGAGCCGCGGAGGCATGGCGTGGGTAACCGCGATCCGAAACCTGGGCACTAACGGCGAACGCGCTTCACCAGCGAGCGGATTCCCCCCACCGCAGCCCACACCGCGAGCCCCATTGCGACCCCGAGTGCGGTGTCGCTGGCCGTATCAGTGAACCAGTGCAGGTTGAGGTAGAGGCGGCTGTACCCCATGGCCACGACGTAGATTACGCCGATGGCGGTGAACCACCAATGTCGCACCAGCAGTGCGAGCACCACAATGAGCGAAGCGGCGACCGCGGAGTGACCGGATGGATAGGCCGAGAGGGAGACGACAATCTCCCGGTGCGGTGGACGCGGTCGATCGAAGACGGCCTTGAGGAATCCGACAGCCCACTGGGTGAGCGGTTGCAGCGGCAGCACCACGAGGGCGGCCCAGACTCCTCGGGTCAGCAGGAGTAGGACTGCGGCGATCGCCGGAATCACAAACAGGGCGACATTCCCGCCACCAACCTGGTTGAGCACGAGAGACGGACCCGTGAGCCACGGAGCCCGAAATCCCGAGATCGCTCGGTAGAGAGACTGATCCACAGTCGTGGGCCGTCCTGAGAGCACACTGATGATGATCGCTCCACCCACCAGGCAGAGGGCGAGGGACACCGCGGCGACGAGCATCGCGATCCAGCGGGATCGACTGTTGGCCCAGGCGTGGTCGATCCGGAGAGCGCGGGAGGTTTTTTTGAAGGTGCCGGGGGACATGGTCCAATTCTCGCCGACGTCGGCGGTATCCGACAGGTGCGGGCCGATTGGCTTCGAATCCGGGCAACACGCCGGGGCGTAACATTCGAACATTTCTTCGGTGTGGCGTAGTCTCCCTCACAGCGGTAAAAAACAATAAGTAGTGCACGGTGTTTCCCCGGAAGGCAGCAATGTCCCCGGTGTGGCGTACGGTTCGACGAGTTGGACAAAGCCGCCAACAACAGCCTTGTCGCAGGTTGTGAGCACCCTGCAGGATCGGTGCTTTCAACGAAACGGCAGCCTATAGGCGCACCACCTCGACGCTAGAAGGAGCACGACAATGCCATCAGTTGCAGATCGCGAAAAATCCCTTGAGACCGCCCTCGCCCAGATTGACCGCCAATTCGGCAAGGGCTCCGTCATGCGCCTCGGCAGTGATGAGCGGGCTCCCGTTGCGGTGATCCCTACCGGCTCGATCGCGCTGGATGTCGCGCTCGGTATCGGGGGGCTCCCACGTGGTCGCATTGTGGAGATCTACGGCCCGGAGTCCTCGGGCAAGACCACACTCACACTCCATGCCATCGCCAATGCTCAAAAGGCCGGTGGAATTGCCGCCTTCATCGACGCGGAACACGCCCTTGACCCTGAGTATGCCAAGGCCCTCGGCGTAGATATCGATGCACTCCTGGTGTCCCAGCCCGATACCGGAGAGCAGGCGCTTGAGATCGCGGACATGCTGATCCGCTCCGGTTCGATCGACCTCGTCGTCATCGACTCCGTTGCGGCGCTCGTGCCCCGCGCCGAGATCGAAGGTGAGATGGGTGATTCACACGTCGGTCTTCAGGCTCGACTCATGTCGCAGGCTCTTCGTAAACTCACCGGTGGGCTCAGCCAGACCAACACAACGATGATCTTCATCAACCAACTGCGCGAGAAGATCGGCGTATTCTTTGGCTCGCCTGAGACCACTGCGGGAGGCAAGGCACTCAAGTTCTATGCCTCCGTGCGCCTCGACATCCGTCGCATCGAGACCCTCAAAGAGGGAACGGATGCCGTCGGTAACCGAACCCGGGTCAAGGTCGTAAAGAACAAGATGGCGCCACCGTTCAAGCAGGCCGAATTCGACATCCTCTATGGCACCGGCATCTCCCGCGAGGGCAGCCTCATCGACTTCGGCGTCGAACACGAGATCGTGCGCAAGTCGGGAGCGTGGTACACCTACGACGGTGACCAGCTGGGACAGGGCAAAGAGAACTCCCGCAAGTATCTGATCGAGCACGCCGCCACCGCCAACGAGATCGAAGACAAGATCAAGGCCAAGCTCGGCATCATGGGTGACGCAAAGGTGGCAGCAGCAGCAGCATCGCGCGCGAAGGCGGATGCCAATGCAGAACTGGCAGCGGCGAAGTCTGCGGGCACCCTGACGGCGGCGTCGACTCCCGCGAAGGGTGCGCGTGCCAGTGCCGCTGGAGCCAAGGCGGCGGCCAACGCCAGTGCCAGCGCCAACGCCAACGCCAACACCACTGCTCTGCGCGACAGCAACACCGCACTCGATAACAGCACCGGTCTCGATATTCGCACCGCGATCGGGGCCTAGTCATGCTCTCCGGTGACGGCCAAAAGCTTGCGCGGGTCACGTACCTGCCCGGGGTTATCCCTGCCCCTGCGCTTGCGGAACCGTCACCGGAGAGTGACCAACCCGCAGCCGTGGATGCCCCGGTGCTGCCTGACTTCGTGTCCTTCTTTGGAGGGCCAGGCTTTGGAGGGACAGCCGGATCAGGCTCTGGCGCAGAACCTGCTGATTCGGATGCTGCTGATTCGGACGCGGCTGATTCGGACGCGGCTGATTCGGACGCGGCTGATTCGGCCGCTGCTGATTCGGACGCTGCGGACACAGAGTCTGCCTCTACGGATTCGACCGATTCAGGTCACCGCGGCGCGCGCCGAGAGGTGCGTGCGGAGAATGTCAGCATGCACGCTCTCACCCGTCGCGGGATGTCGCGCTGGGAGCTGCAGAAGACACTGCTCTCCCGTGAACTGGATCCGGATGTTGTCGAGGCGGAACTTGAGCGGTTGGAACGGGTCGGTCTTCTTGATGATGCCGCCCTTGCCGAGACTTTCGTGCGCACGCAGCATGAGCGCAAGGGATTGGGGCGCGGCGCCATTACGGCAGAGTTGCGCCGCCGGCATGTCGACCAGAAGCATATCGAGGCCGCGCTTGAGCAGATCGATGACGATGGCGAACAGACTCGCGCGAACGAACTCGCGCTCAAGCGTGCTGGTCAGTTGAGCTCGTACGACTTCGAAACAGCCAAGCGCCGCCTGTACGGGTTTCTCGCACGAAAAGGCTACTCGTCAGGGGTGGTCCGGGTCGCGGTCGATTCAGCACTCTCTGCCCGGTCGAGCGGCGTGCGGTTCCGCTAGGGCTCTCCTGCTGTGGAGGACGCGCAGTCAGATCGGGCGGTTAAGATTGTGGCACCATGACGATCACTGCAACTCCACTGGTCTTTTCTGCCCAGCCCGCTGTTCCGCGCACCTATGAAGTGCGCACCTTCGGCTGCCAGATGAATGTGCACGATTCAGAACGGCTGAGTGGGTCGCTCGAGGCGGCAGGCTATGTGCGGGCTGTCGGCGGCACTGCGGATGTGGTGGTGATCAACACCTGCGCCGTTCGTGAGAACGCCGACAACAAGCTCTACGGGAATCTTGGATATCTCGCGTCGGTGAAGCAGAAGCACGAGGGAATGCAGATCGCCGTTGGAGGTTGTCTCGCCCAGAAAGATAAAAATGTCATCCTCGAGAAAGCGCCATGGGTCGACGTAGTTTTCGGCACCCACAACATGGGGTCGCTGCCCGCTCTTCTTGAACGTGCCCGTCACAACGGCGAGGCCCAACTCGAGATTCTCGAGTCCCTTGAGGTGTTTCCGTCTACTCTCCCCACGCGGCGGGAGTCCACCTACTCCGGGTGGGTGTCGATCTCGGTCGGATGCAATAACACCTGCACATTTTGTATCGTGCCCGCTCTGCGCGGCAAGGAAAAGGATCGTCGACCCGGCGACATCCTCGCAGAGATCCAGGTGATCGTGGACGACGGTGCGATCGAAGTGACACTTCTCGGCCAGAACGTCAATTCCTACGGGGTCGAGTTTGGAGATCGGCAGGCGTTTGGCAAACTTTTGCGTGCAGCCGGGGAGATCCGCGGTCTCGAGCGCATTCGATTCACCAGCCCTCACCCGGCCGCGTTCACCGACGATGTGATCGACGCCATGGCCGAAACCCGCGCGGTGATGCCACAGCTGCACATGCCACTGCAGTCCGGTTCGGATCGCATCCTCAAGGCCATGCGCCGCAGCTACCGGTCGGACAAGTTCCTCGGCATCCTCGACCGCGTGCGGGCCCGAATTCCGAATGCGGCGATCTCCACCGACATCATTGTGGGGTTCCCCGGCGAGACCGAAGAGGACTTTCAAGAGACCCTTCGCGTAGTCGAGCGTGCACGATTCGCCACTGCATTCACATTTCAGTATTCAATCCGTGAGGGCACCCCGGCTGCGACCATGGACGATCAGGTTCCGAAGTCTGTCGTGCAGGAGCGCTATGAGCGTCTCGTTGCGCTGCAGGATCGCATCGCCTGGGAGGAGAACCGAGCGCTCATCGGAACTGAGGTCGAGGTTCTGGTCGGGGCCGAAGGGTCCAAAGACGCCGACACCCATCGCCAGTCCGGCCGTGCCGAAGACAGTCGGCTGGTTCATTTCGAAGTACCCCCGCACAGTGATCTGCCGCGGCCCGGGGACATCGTTTCTGTGAAAATCTCCGACGCCAAGCCGTTCTATCTGCTCGCGGATTCCGCTGATGGCGCGCCGCTGCGCATCCGGCGCACCAGCGCTGGGGATGCCTGGGATCGTGCCGAGGCTGACTCCTGCGCCGTTCCATCCCCGGCTACTTCGGCACCCGCTCCGGCGCGTGTCTCGCTCGGTCTTCCCACCCTGCGGATCGCGACGGCACCGATCTACGACCTGGATGACGGGCAGCGCTAGCGGCGATGCTCATCGTCATCGTCGGCGCTACCGGCACCGGCAAGTCGCGCTTCTCGCTTGATCTGGGGGAGCTGATCCGCTCCGAGGGCAGGCAAGCGGAAATCATCAATGCCGACGCCATGCAGCTCTATCGAGGTATGGATGTCGGCACGGCGAAGCTGCCCGTGAGCGAGCGGCGTGGCATCCCGCACCACCTTCTCGACGTTCTCGATCCTCGCGATGAGGCAAGCGTCTCGAAGTATCAGTCGGGTGCCCGGGCCGCCATTTGCGACATCCTCGACCGTGGCGCCGTGCCGATTCTGGTCGGCGGCTCCGGACTCTATGTGTCGTCAGTCGTTTACAACTTCCAGTTTCCGGCGACCGACCCCGTGATCCGTGCCCGGCTCGAGCAGGAGCTTCTCGACCGCGGTCCCGGGCTGCTCTACCGGGATCTGATGGCGGTGGACGCGGATGCTGCAGAAGCGATCGGTCCGCACAATGGGCGGCGGCTCGTGCGCGCGCTTGAGGTCGTGGAGATCACTGGCAAGCCCTTTGGATCCGGCCTACCCGCCGATTCGGATCACTGGATGCGGACCACGTCGTTCGGCCTCAATACTACCCGCGATCGTCTGGTGAGCCGACTCGACGACCGTGTGGCCGATATGTGGACCCATGGGATCGTCGAGGAGGCGCGCGCGCTTGAGGCCACGGGCCTGGGGCTAACCGCCTCGCGTGCCATCGGCTATTCCCAGGCATTCGGCCAGATTCGGGCAGAGCTATCCGAGGCTGAGGCCATCGAGCAGACTCGCGTGCTCACCCGCAAGTATGCCCGGCGTCAGGTGGGCTGGTTTCGGCGGTATCCGCAGACGACCTGGCTCGATTCGGACGACCCTGATCGAGTGGCCGCTGCCCGGCAGATACTCTTGGACCATGCCTGACCTCCATTTCACCAAAGGCCACGGAACCGGAAATGACTTCGTGTTCTTCGCTGATCCCGAGGGGCTGATCGATCTGACTCCGGCACAGATCGCGGCTATCGCCGACCGCCATTTTGGGGTGGGCGGTGACGGGGTGATCCGGGCGGTGCGCTCGAAGAATCTGCCAGCGGGCGCCGCTGCCCTCGCCGAAGATGACGCGGCCGAATGGTTTATGGACTACCACAATGCCGACGGATCGCTGTCAGAGATGTGTGGCAATGGCATCCGTGTGTTCGCCAAGTTCCTGATCCAGAATGACCTGGCGGTGCTCGAGAAGGGGCAGACTCTGCCGATTGGCACACGGAGCGGCGTTCGCGATCTGCAACGCAACGCCACCGGATTTCAAGTAGACCTTGGCCGGTGGTCGCTCCAGGGCGGAGAACCACTGGTGAGAGCGAAGAACCTGTCTGTCGCGCGCCCCGGACTCGGCATCACCGTCGGCAATCCGCACGTCGTCGTCGCGCTGTCGAGCGACGACGAACTGGACAGCGCCGACCTGACCTTCATCCCCGTGCTCGAACCCGAGGCGGCAGAGGGCGCAAATGTGGAGTTCGTCGTGCCGATGGATCCCCTCGTCACAGACGGCGTTGGACGCATCCGGATGCGCGTGCACGAGCGCGGCAGTGGGGAGACCCTGTCCTGCGGTACCGGAGCCGCGGCTGCGGCTCTCGCGACTCGGTACTGGGCGGGCGCCGGAGCGCCGAACCAGTGGCGCGTCGAGCTGCCGGGCGGAACGCTCGGAGTGCGGATGTGGGCTGCCGAGGATGGAGAGCACGTCTCGTTGAGCGGACCGGCCGAGCTGGTCTTCGAGGGCGACCTGACCTACTGACTGCTTCAGCGGCGGGGTTCATACTTCCGCACCCGCCCCGGGTTTGCGGCAGAGCAGCTGTTTTGTCGTTGGTATTCGAGAAACCCTCGAGAATCTCGTGCTCGGATTCGTGATTGGGAGGATCCGTTCGGCTCACTTGCGTCGCACCCGCAACACGCGATAGCCCTTATTGGTTGCCGCACGGGAGACCGCGAAATCGACGGGAAGCCAGCCCTCGAGCCAGCGGTGAAGCGAGTCGGAACCGAGATTGCGTTGCACGACGAGCCAGGCATCCGATTCGGCGTCGAGACGCGGGAGCCAAAACCCCAGCATCCCGTGCAGTTCGTTCTTGCCGACTCGGATCGGCGGGTTAGACCGGATCGACACGAAACTCACATCCGCGGGAACATCCTCCGGGATCACGGCGTTGATGTTTGTGACGCCAACGGCCTCGGCATTACGGCGCACGAGGTCGAGGGCGCGCGAATTCACATCGACGGCCCATACGGTGGCGTGCGGAGATTCGAGGGCGAGGGTGAGAGCGATCGGACCCCAACCGCAACCGAGATCCAGAATATGTCCGCCGGGAGGGGCCGGGGGAGTGTGTGCAAGCAGAACCTGTGTGCCGGAGTCGATGCGCTCGGGACTGAAAATGCCATTGGACGTGGTGAGATCAAAGAATTGGCCAGCGAGAGGGACCCGAATCTGGCGGAACTTGAGCTCACTCTCGGGCAATTCAGAGAAGTAATGCTCGGAGACCATGCAGAAAAATATATCGAAATATCAGGAGCTAGGGTTAAACAAATGATTGACGAAGACACAGCAGCAACTGAGGGCGACGACGCCGTCAGCCGCGTGCTGGCAAGAGCGGCGAGCAAATCGGCCGGCTACACGCTGTTTGGAAGCGGTAATGCCGTCAACGGCAACGCGCAGGCCCTGCAATCGCGCGGAGTCGCGTCAGATTCCGACGGTGACCAGTTTGATCGCGAAGACCGGCAGGCTCTCCGCCGCGTAGCCGGACTCTCGACGGAGCTGGAAGACGTCACCGAGGTCGAGTACCGGCAACTGCGGATCGAGCGCGTCGTACTCATCGGCATTTACAGCCAAGGCAATACCGAAGAGGCAGAGAACTCGATGCGCGAGCTCTTTGCCCTGGCAGAGACGGCCGGAGCCACAGTGCTCGACGGCCTTCTCCAGCGGCGGGCCACTCCTGACCCGAGCACATTTTTCGGCAAGGGCAAAGCGATCGAGCTTCGGGATGTCGTCGCCAGCGTTGGCGCTGACACGGTAATCGTCGACAGCGAGCTCGCGCCAAGCCAGCGGCGTGCCCTCGAGGATGTCGTCAAGGTGAAGGTCATCGACCGAACTGCCGTCATACTCGACATCTTTTCCCAGCATGCTAAGAGCCGCGAGGGCAAGGCACAGGTCGAACTCGCGCAACTCGAATATCTGCTTCCCCGCCTTCGAGGCTGGGGCGAATCGATGTCCCGGCAGGCCGGTGGACAGGTGGGTGCGGGCAACGGAATGGGAAGCCGTGGACCGGGTGAGACGAAGATTGAACTCGACCGTCGCCGCATCCACACCCGGATGTCCCGCCTGAAGAAACAGATTCTGGCCTTTACGCCGGCTCGTGTTGCAAAGCGGGCCAACCGCAATCGCAACTCCGTGCCATCCGTTGCAATTGCCGGCTACACCAATGCGGGCAAGTCATCGTTGCTCAACCGCATTACCCACGCCGGTGCGCTGGTGGAGAATGCCCTGTTCGCCACCCTTGACACTGCGGTGCGCAAGAACGAAACCGACGAGGGCCAGGCCTACACGCTTACGGACACCGTCGGGTTCGTGCGAAACCTACCGCACCAGCTCGTCGAAGCGTTCCGCTCGACCTTCGAGGAGATCGCCGACTCGGATGTCATCCTCCATGTGGTCGACGCATCCCATCCGGATCCAGGCAGCCAACTCTCCACGGTGCGCAATGTGATCGGCGAGGTCGAGGCGCGGCATATCGCTGAGATCGTGGTCTTCAACAAGAGTGACCTCATCGACGACAGCCAGCGGCTGGTATTGCGTGGCCTCGAGCCGAAGGCGATCTTCGCATCGGCCCGGAGTGGTGAGGGCGTTGACGAGATCCTCGCCGCCATCGCCCGCACTCTTCCCGCTCCGTCCATCGAGCTCGACCTTCTGGTGCCCTACGACCGCGGCGATGTGATTTCTTCCCTGCACAACCATGCGCGGATTACGTCGACCGAGTATGAGGAGGGCGGCACGCGGATTTCCGTTCTCGTCACAGCGGAACACGCGGCGGCGCTGCGCTCGTTCTCGGTCGCTGTGCCTGCGGCCGCCGTCTGATTACGTAACACTTCCCTCGTCCGGAGGTGCGATTGTTAGGCTGGCGAAGCGGGTTTGGGAGTGTTTCAAACCCCGGAGCGACAGCCGAGCCCGGCATCCGCCCACAGGGAGCTTTCCGGCTCCGCATTCCACCGAGACGGTGATGCAGTGGGTCTTCAGTGCCACTTCAGAGTCGTCCTGTTGCCACAGAGGACCAGAGCCGTGCCCGTTCCATCCCGTGCAAGTGCAGACGCTGCACCTGCTACGAATGCTGTGTCACGTGAGCGCGTCCCGTTCTCATTCGAGCTGTTTCCCCCACGCAATGCAGTGGCGGCACACACGCTCTGGGACACCATCCAACAGTTGGCATCAGTGGGTCCCGAGTTCATGTCGGTCACCTACGGGGCCAATGGATCGTCCCGCGAGAGCTCACTCGAGGTGTTGCGCTACATTCTCGAGCACACTTCCGTGCTCCCGCTCGCGCATCTGACCTGCGTCGGTTCCTCTCACTACGAGGCCAACCGTCTAGTGAGGGAGTTTCTCGACGCCGGCATTACCAATTTCCTGGCGCTGCGCGGGGACCCTCCGCATGGTGCTGTCGAGGGTGACCAGTTTCTCGGCGACCTCGGGAGCGCCTCCGAACTTGTGCAACTCATCCATCGAGTGCAGACCGAGCGAGCACAGTACGCGACCCTCCCGTCGCGAAGTCCTGCCGGGGGTGGTTCGATCCCGTCCTCCCGCCAGAAGGTGCGGGTGGCAGTGGCGGCCTTCCCTAACGGGCATCCGCGATCGAAGCGGTCGAACCAGGACATCGACACACTCCTCGCGAAACAGACATCGGGCGCGACCGTTGCAATCACCCAGCTCTTCTTTCACGCCGAGGACTACCTCGGGTTTGTCGCCGGAGCACGCGCGGCTGGCGTGACGATCCCGATCCTTCCCGGGGTGATGCCGACCACAACGCCCACACGGCTCGAGCGGATCCTTGCGCTCACCGGCGAGCGACGCCCCGATGAGCTGTCCCGGCGGCTGCATGCGTCTGATTCTCTCGACGAACAGTCGCAAATCGGAGTCGCGCATGCTGTCATGCTCTCCCGTGAAATCCTCGCCGGTGGAGCACCGGGCCTCCACCTTTACACTTTCAACCAGCACCAGGCCGCTCTGTCCGTTCTCGAGGGAGCCGGTCTTCTCGCCGGCACCGACCTCACCAGCAAAATCCAACGCAAGGAATTCGTATGACGACTCCCTCATTCCCGATCGGCAGCATCCTCGGCTACCCCCGGATCGGCCGTCGCCGCGAACTCAAGAAGGCCGTCGAGTCGTTCTGGGCTGGCAGGATTACCGCTGACGAGCTCGAGGCGACGGGTGCCGAACTGCGTCGTGCAACGCGCGAACGACTGGTGGCGCTCGGTTTGGGCAAGACCGACTCGTCTATTCCGGAGGCTTTCTCCTTCTACGACCAGGTGCTGGATGCTGCGGTAACGGTCGGCGCCGTCCCCGCCCGTTTCGCTACCCTCGTCGCTGCCGACGGCACCGTCGACCTGGCCGGCTACTTCACAATTGCTCGCGGTGAAGGAAGCAACACTCCTGCCGAAATGACCAAGTGGTTCGACTCGAATTACCACTACCTCGTGCCGGAGATCGGTCCGGAGACCGACCTGCACTTTGCCTCTGATCGCCTCGTCTGCGAGGTCGCGGAAGCCACCACCAGCGGATTCCGCACCCGCCCAGTCATCGTGGGGCCGGTCACTTTTCTCCTGCTCAGCAAGCCGAGTGAGGGTGCACCGAAGGGGTACCAGCCGCTCGACCGTCTCGATGATCTGCTTGCGGTCTACGCAGAGTTGCTCGCGGCTCTCACCGCGGTCGGCGCCGAATGGGTACAGCTTGATGAGCCAGCGCTTGTGAGCGAGAGTATCGAAGTGCCGCGTGAGAAGGTGCTCGCCGCTGCGAAGCGCGCCTATGACGCGCTGGGGGCCGCAACCGTTCGCCCGCAGATTTTTGTCTCCGCTCCCTACGGCAGCCTCGACGACGCACTTCCGGTGCTCGACTCCACACCGATCGAAGCCATCGGGCTCGACCTCGTCCGGGGGTCCGTGCCGCGAGGGTTCCGCACCGGGAAGACCCTCGTGGGGGGAGTCATCGATGGGCACAACATCTGGCGCGGAGACCTCGCCGCCGCGTATCGCATTCTCGAGTCGCTTCGTGCGCTGTCGCCGAATGTCGCCGTCACCTCATCTACGAGTCTGTTCCACACCCCGCAGGATGTCGCTGACGAGCCATTTCTCGATGATCGGCTGAAGAGCTGGCTGGCCTTCGCCGACCAGAAGGTGGCGCAGATCGCCACCCTCGCGATCGGACTCGCCGATGGTGCAGCTGCAATCCAGGGGGAGCTGCATGCAGCATCCGCCGCTCTCGTCGATCGCCGGATCGCGCCCGGTGTGCGCGACGGCGACGTGCGTGCTCGTGCGGCCGCCCTCACGGAGGCCGACTTCACACGCGGCGACTATGCCGAGCGCCTCGCCGCCCAGGATGCCGCGCTGAACCTGCCATTCCTGCCCACGACGACGATCGGGTCGTTTCCGCAGACCGGTGACATCCGCAAGGCTCGGGCAGCCAACGCCAAGGGGGAGATCAGCGAGAGTGAATATGTCGATTTTCTCAAGGCGGAAATCACGAGCGTCGTCGAGCTGCAGGAGCAAATCGGCATCGATGTGATTGTGCACGGTGAGCCCGAGCGCAACGACATGGTGCAGTACTTTGCAGAGCACCTCGACGGGTTTGCCGTGACGCAGAACGGGTGGGTACAGTCCTACGGGAGTCGCTGTACGCGACCGTCCATCCTCTGGGGGGATGTGGCGCGCGAAGCTCCCATCACCGTGGAGTGGTCGGCGTACACGCAGAGCCTCACGCAGAAGCCGGTCAAGGGAATGCTCACCGGCCCGGTCACCATCCTGGCCTGGAGTTTTGTGCGAGATGACCAGCCCATGGGGGAGACCGCCAACCAGGTCGCGCTTGCGCTGCGCGATGAGATCGAGGACCTCGAGCAGGCCGGCATCGGTATCATTCAGGTCGACGAGCCAGCTCTGCGCGAGTTGCTTCCCCTCAAAAAAGCGGATCAGGCGGCCTATCTCGAGTGGTCGGTGCGCTCCTTCCGCCTCGCGACCTCCGGAGTGGCCACGAAGACCCAGATCCACACGCACCTCTGCTATTCGGAGTTTGGTGTCGTCATCGACGCCATCAACAATCTGGATGCGGACGTCACCTCCATCGAAGCGGCCCGGTCGAAGATGGAGGTGGTCCCCGACATCCAGCGCAGTGGCTTCGGTCGAGGGATCGGCCCGGGGGTCTACGACATCCACTCTCCGCGCGTGCCGTCGATCGAGGAGGTCACCGACCTCATCGAGATTGCCCTTGGATCCATCCCGAACCGACAGGTGTGGGTGAACCCCGACTGCGGGCTCAAGACGCGGGGCTATGACGAGACCGTGGCTTCTCTCACGAACATCGTCGCGGCGACGCGTGCTGTGCGCGAGCGGGTGCGCGCCCGCTGACGCCGGTCACCGGTCACAGGTCAATCGCCGTCGCGGTTTCTGGCTGGGGCCGCGGCCGCTTTCCGGGCCGTTTCGGTCATTCCGGGTCGGCGTGCCAGCCCGTTTGGCCCGCAATGGCCCGGATTACGAGAGAAGCCGTCAGACGGAGCGCAGCACCGCGACGACCTTGCCGAGCAACTCGGCATAGTCCCCGAGGATCGGTGCGAAAGCGCTGTTGCGAGGCAAAAGCCAGGTATGGCCGTCCCGCTGTTGGAATACCTTGACGGTGGCTTCCTCATCGAGCAGTGCCGCGACGATATCGCCGTTTTCCGCTGTCTTCTGCTGACGCACGACAATCCAGTCGCCATCGCAGATCGCCGCGTCAATCATTGAATCCCCGACGACCTTGAGCATGAACAGCTCACCCTTGCCGACAAGTTGACGGGGGAGCGGGAACACCTCATCAACCATCTGATCAGCGGTGATCGGGATGCCCGCGGCGATTCGACCGACGAGCGGCACCATTGCCGCGTCACCGACCGGCGTCGGGTTGTCCGACACAACCGAGCCCTCCTCCTGCTGGATCTCGATGAGGACTTCGAGGGCACGAGGTCGGTTGGGATCACGCCGCAGGTATCCACTGAGTTCGAGCTGATTGAGCTGGTGGGTGACGCTCGACAGCGATGACAGGCCGACGGCATCCCCGATCTCCCGCATGCTTGGCGGATACCCGCGGGATGCCACGGATCGCTGGATGAAGTCGAGGATTGCGAGCTGCTTGTCGCTCAAACTCTTGCGGCGACGGGTTCCCGGCTTCTCCCGAATCGGCCCAGGCTTGCGTGGCCCGCGATCTGTGGTGTCAGCCGCATGTGAATCCATGTCGCTCATGTCACTCCTGATTCTTATGCAATCACTCTGCGGGCAATAACTCTGCTGGCTTTGGGTTTCGTCGCGCTTCGGATACGGGGTGGCTACAGCTCCGATCGATCACAGCAGCCATCGATCACAGCAGCCATCGAACACAGCCTCGGCCGATAACAACCTCAATCGACCGCAGTTCGTGCAATGTCGGTGGCTACTGATGACCTGTTCTCCAGACAATCGAAACTTTATCCAGTTTTGACCATCAAAACAAACACCTGTTCGAGTGTGTCGCGATAATTTTTTACAGTAATTCGAAGACACACCTTGAATTTGACAGAAATCGAAGCTATGTTCGAAACAAGGATTCGTACCCGGCCCTCCCGGCCGAGTGCCGGGTACGAAAACCGGTTGGTGCCTATCGAAGTTGCGCTCAGGTGTGCAGAACCTCGAGAACACCAGAACCTCGAGAACACCAGAAGCACGAGAACACCAGAAGCACGAGAACACCAGAAGCACGAGAACACCAGAACCTCGAGAACACCAGAACCTCGAGAACACCAGAAGCACGAGAACACCAGAACACCAGAACACCAGAGGAATGGATCGGCGATGAGTACAGCAGTCCTGAACGGCCCGGTAGGGGTGGTCGGTACACGGAGCAATTCGGTGCGGCCCACCTCCCGTTTGCGCATCACCCGCCGCGGTCGGGCGCTGCTCACAGTGCTGATCGCCGGGCCAGTCGTGATCGCGGCCTTCGCATTCGCAGTCAATGGCGGCGGAGCGGTAGCTGGGGTGGATTCCTCGTCGGTTGTCTTCGAGCACGTCACTGTTCAGCCGGGTGAAAGTCTCTGGCAGCTGGCCAGCGAAATTGCGCCTTCGTCTGACCCGCGGGACGTCGTGTCAGAGCTCGTTCAACTCAACCGATTGGATCGTGCAGAGGTGCATCCGGGACAGAGTCTGGCAGTGCCGCTCAAGTACTCGCACTGAACGGTCAATTACCAGCACTGAACGTCAGCACTGAACATCAGCACTGAACATCAGCACTGAACATCAGCCCTGAATGACACCGCATAACCTTGCCGAACCTTCGCTGCTGCGCATTCCGCGTCGTGCCGGCACCCTCAGCCCTGGGGGGAGCACCCCCCCCCCAGCGCCCGGAACAGCTTCCAACAATCGTGGCGGTTTACGATTGGAAGGTGGTTTCCCTTGACGATCTCCCCATCCGTGACAACCTTCGTGGCCTCGCCCCGTACGGCGCACCCCAGGAGCATGTTCGCATTCGACTGAACGTCAACGAGAACACGCATCCGATTCCCGAGGCGGTGGCCACGGATATCATGACCGCACTCGCCGCGGCTGTGATGGGGGTAAACCGCTATCCCGATCGCGAGTTCACCGAATTGCGCGACAGCCTCGCTGGCTACCTCGGCTCTGGCCTTACCCGTGACAACATTTGGGCGGCGAACGGCTCCAATGAGGTGCTCCAGCAGATAATGCAGGCGTTTGGAGGTCCCGGCCGCAGTGTGCTCGGGTTCCCACCCACCTACTCGATGCATTCGATCATCGCCTCGGGCACCGGTACTGACTGGATCGCGGGCACTCGGGATGCCGCATTCGAAATCTCACCGCAGACGGCCGTCGACTGGATCGAGCAGACCACACCGGACATCGTGTTTTTCTGTTCGCCGAACAACCCCACCGGAACGCCGCTGTCGCTCGAGACCATCGTTGCCGCCTATGACGCGACCGACGGCATCGTCGTGGTGGACGAAGCGTACGCCGAGTTCGGTCCCGCAGACCTGCCCACCGCACTCAGCCTTCTACCCGGTCGTGAACGATTGATCGTCTCGCGCACGATGAGCAAGGCCTTCGCTTTCGCCGGTGCTCGACTCGGCTATCTCGCCGCCGACCCTGCCATCACCGACGCTCTTCGCCTTGTGCGTCTTCCCTACCATCTCTCCGCGCTCACCCAGGCGGCGGGAATCGCGGCTCTCGCCCACAGCCGCGAAATGCTCGCGATGGTGGATGACATCAAGGCCCAGCGGGATCGCCTGCTAGGGGAACTACCCCGGCTCGGTTACCCGGTGTGGCGCAGCTGGTCTAATTTCGTTCTATTCGGTGGAGTAGCCGATCCGCACGCCGTATTCGAGGCCCTGCTCGAACAGGACATCATCATCCGCGACATCGGTATCCCCAATCACCTGAGGGTGACGGCTGGCACGGCCGCAGAGACCACCGCGTTTCTCGAGGCCCTCGGTGCGCTCGGAGCGGCGGGTAAGCCGGAGAGCGCTTTCGGTAAGGTTGGATTATGAGTCCTCAGCGCGTCGCGCACCTCCAGCGCGAGACGAGCGAGTCGAGTATCGACCTGTCGCTCGATCTCGATGGCACAGGCACGTCAGACATCCAGACTTCGGTGCCCTTCTACGACCACCTCCTGACCGCATTCTCGAAGCATTCGCTCATCGACCTCACGGTGCGGGCAAACGGTGACACCGAGATTGATGTGCACCACACCGTCGAGGACATCGGCATCGTACTCGGCACGGCGATCAAGCAGGCGCTTGGCGATAAGTCCGGAATCGCGCGGTTTGGTGACGCCCTCGTGCCTCTCGACGAGGCCCTCGTTCAGGCCGTCGTGGATGTGTCGGGGCGTCCGTACCTTGTTCACTCGGGGGAACCGACCGGGTTCGAATTCCACCTGATCGGCGGCCACTTCACCGGGTCGATGGTGCGCCACGTCTTCGAGGCGATCACCTTCCATGCGGGACTTACCGTGCACATCACGGTGCTCGGCGGTCGGGATCCGCACCACATCGCCGAGGCCGAGTTCAAGGCGTTTGCTCGGGCGCTGCGCACAGCGGTGGAGCCGGATGGCCGGGTCACGGGCATCCCATCGACCAAGGGCGCGCTCTGACGATGAGTCGTCCCTCGGTCGTCGTGCTCGACTACGGCAGCGGCAATGTGCATTCCGCCGCGAAAGCACTCGAAGCCGCCGGCGCGGATGTCTCTCTCACGGCTGATCGAGCGCGCGTGCTCGCCGCTGACGGGTTGCTGGTGCCGGGGGTCGGTGCGTTCTCCGCGGTGATGGCTGCCCTCGATTTGGTGCACGGCGGGGATCTCGTCGACCTCCGGCTGGCCGGGGGCAAACCCGTGCTCGGCATCTGCGTGGGAATGCAGGTGCTGTTCGGACGCGGAGTCGAACGCGGAGTGGAGACCGAGGGACTCGACCAGTGGCCCGGCGTCGTCACGGAGCTAAAGGCGCCGATCCTTCCGCACATGGGATGGAACACGCTTGAGGCGCCAATCGACTCCGTACTCTTCAACGGCATCGCCGACGAACGCTATTATTTCGTCCACTCGTACGCCGCCACCCAGTGGACCCTCGAAACCATGCCGCCATTTCCTGAGCCGAAACTCACCTGGGCGGAGCACGGCACCCGGTTTCTCGCTGCAGTGGAAAACGGCCCCTTGAGTGCCACCCAGTTTCATCCGGAGAAGTCGGGGGAGCCGGGCATCCGGTTGCTGAGGAACTGGCTCGACTCCCTTTAACGTCTTCCTCGCCACCGTCCAGAACAGACCAGCAGTCCGACAGAAATGGCCCGATGAACTCTCTCGCTTCTCCCCCCAAACTCGTGCTGCTGCCGGCAATCGACGTCGCCGACGGCCAGGCGGTGCGGCTGACCCAGGGGGCGGCGGGCAGCGAGACGAGCTATGGCGACCCGGTGGATGCCGCGGCGGACTGGACCGCGCAGGGAGCGGAGTGGATCCACCTCGTCGACCTCGATGCGGCGTTCGGTCGAGGTAACAATCACGAAGCGATTCGTTCGGTGATCAAGCGAGTCGGCGGGGATGCCCTCATCGAGCTGTCCGGCGGCATCCGGGACGACACGAGCCTCGAAGCGGCCCTCGACACCGGTGCGAAGCGAATCAACCTCGGTACGGCTGCGCTGGAGAACCCGGACTGGGCCGCCCACGTGATCGCCAAGTTCGGCGACCTCATCGCGGTCGGGCTCGATGTGCGCGGCACGACTCTCGCGGCGCGGGGCTGGACGAAGGACGGCGGTGACCTGTTTGAAGTGCTCGACCGCCTCGAAGCGGCAGGCTGCACCAGGTATGTGGTGACGGATGTCACCAAGGACGGCACTCTGCAGGGTCCAAATCTCGAGCTGCTTCGCTCGGTTGCTGAGCGGACGGACCGGCCGATCGTTGCGTCCGGCGGCATCTCGAACCTCGAGGACATCGCCGCTCTGCGTGCTCTCGTGCCGCTGGGTATCGAGGGTGCGATCGTGGGCAAGGCGCTGTATGCGAAGGCTTTCACTCTCTCCGAGGCGATCTCGGTCGCGTCCGACTGAGAGACGGGAACCAGCCCGTGAACGCGTCAGCGGAGAATAGCCCCGGTACCGATTCGGCTGCCGGCCAGCCAGCGACTGACTCCGCCGGCCAGGCAGCAACCGACTCTGCCGGCCAGCCCTGGCAGGGGCGCCAGTTCGAGCATCGATCGGCCTCGGATGACGATGGCTCGGCTCCGGAAGCTCTGATGCTTGCGCTCGCACAGTTCTCGGCCGGCACACTCGGGCAGGCCGGGGTCGTTGACACCATTCGCGATTCGCGAATGCTGATCCCGCTGGTGGCACACCTCGGCGAGTCAGACATCGGCGCGCACTCTCTCATGGTCGACAAGAGTGCCGAGTTGTCGATTGTCACCGTCGCGGGCCCGGACGGTCGTAACGTGATGCCTGTCTTCAGCTCAGTCGAGGCGATGCGTCGCTGGAATCCGACGGCACGACCGGTGCCGGCTGACGCGGTGCGCGTGGCTCTCGCGGCCGCAAGTGAGGGCACGGAACTCGTGGTTCTCGACCCGACATCGCCGACCGAGTTTGTGATCCGGCGCCCGGCGCTCTGGGCAATCGCGCAATCGCAACCGTGGATCCCGAGTTATCTCGATGCGGGCATCCTCAGTGAATTCCGCGCCGCTGCGCGTTCCGAGCGTGCGGTAACGGCAGTGACGCTCGAGACGGGGGATGCGGATGCCCGGCTCACCGGTCCCGAACTTGTCGTGAATCTCGCTCTCACGCCCGGCCTCGATCAGGCCGAACTCGATGCGCTGCTCACCCGTCTGCAGGAGCGGTGGACGGCGAGCCCGGCGATCGCCGCCCGGGTTGATTCACTCTCGGTGCGGCTCGGCACGTCCACAGCGTGAAATTGCTCGAACCGGGACGAGCGTGGCACGGTTTTCGGCGTCGAGCCGCTGATAAGCTGCAACCCCGTGGTGAACAAACAAAACGCGGACATGACCAAGCATATTTTCGTCACCGGTGGGGTCGTTTCGAGTCTCGGTAAGGGACTCACGGCAGCCAGTCTCGGAAACCTCCTCACGGCCCGCGGTCTACGCGTCGTCATGCAAAAGCTCGACCCGTATCTCAATGTGGATCCGGGCACCATGAATCCGTTCCAGCACGGGGAAGTCTTCGTGACCGATGACGGGGCGGAGACCGACCTCGACATCGGGCACTACGAGCGTTTCCTCGACATCAATCTGAGCCAGGCAGCGAATGTCACAACCGGCCAGATTTATTCGACCGTGATCGCGAAAGAGCGTCGAGGTGAGTACCTCGGCGACACGGTGCAGGTGATTCCGCACATCACCGACGAGATCAAGCGGCGCATGCGGCTGCAGGCCAGCGACACCGGCTACATGGGCACAGGTAAGCCGGACGTGATCATCACCGAGGTCGGCGGTACCGTCGGCGACATCGAATCCCTGCCATTCATCGAGGCTGCGCGCCAGGTGCGCCACGAACTTGGCCGCAGCAATGTGTTCTTCGTCCATGTCTCACTGGTGCCGTATCTCGGCGCCTCCGGTGAGCAGAAGACCAAACCGACACAGCATTCCGTCGCCGCGCTGAGGTCGATTGGAATCCAGCCGGATGCCCTCGTGCTGCGATCCGACCGCCCGGTCTCCGAATCCAACAAGCGCAAAATCGCCCTCATGTGCGACGTGGACGAGCAAGCGGTCGTCAACGCGGTCGATGTGCCGTCGATCTATGACATTCCGACGATGCTGCATGACCAGGGGCTCGACGCGTACATCATCAATCATTTCGGGCTCGAGGCAGCCGAGGTGGACTGGTCGGGCTGGAAAGACCTTCTCGCCTCTGTGCATCAGCCCAAGCACGAGGTCACAATCGGACTCGTCGGTAAATACATAGATCTTCCGGATGCGTATTTGTCGGTGACCGAAGCGCTGCGTGCCGGCGGATTCGCCCAGCAGACGAAGGTGCTCATCCGCTGGATCCCGTCTGATGAGTGTGAGACGTCCGACGGCGCCGCGCGACTGCTGTCGGATGTCGACGGCATCTGTGTTCCCGGTGGTTTTGGAGTTCGCGGCATCGAGGGCAAGCTCGGGGCGCTCAAGTTCGCGCGCGAAAACGGTATACCCGTACTGGGGCTCTGTCTCGGACTGCAGTGCATGGTCATCGAATACGCGCGCAACGTCGTGGGACTCGCCGGGGCATCCTCATCGGAGTTCGACCCGGAGACCCGGTTTCCGGTCATTGCCACAATGGCTGAGCAGGTGGAGATCATCGCCGGGGGAGACCTCGGTGGCACGATGCGCCTCGGTCTCTACCCCGCTGATCTCGCCGCAGGATCACTCGTCGCGCAGGTGTACGGATCGGACCGGGTCGAGGAGCGTCACCGCCACCGCTACGAGGTCAACAACGCCTATCGCGCCGAGATCGCGGCTGCGGGGCTCGACTTTTCCGGCGTCTCGCCGGATCGGCACCTCGTCGAGTTTGTGGAGCTTCCGCGGGAGGTCCACCCGTATTACGTCGGGACGCAGGCACATCCGGAGCTGCGGTCACGACCCAACCGCGCGCATCCGCTCTTCCAGGGGCTGGTTGCCGCGGCCCTCGAACGCCAGGAGGCCACCCGTTTGTTCACCGTTCAGGACCTGTGAGCATGGCAGAGCCGCTCGCCGATGAGGTGTCACCCGTCACCGTGGTCTCGAGCGAGGTGGTCTACGACGGGATCATCTGGGACATCCGTCGCGATGTCTTCGAATACGGTGCTGTGCAGCCGCCTCAGACCATCACCCGCGAATATGTGGATCACACCGGGGCCGTGGCGATCCTCGCTCTCGACGATCAGGATCGGGTACTGCTGATTCGCCAGTATCGCCACGCCATCGGAACGCGTGAATGGGAGATTCCCGCCGGACTGCTCGACATCGACGGAGAGTCGCCGGTGATCGGGGCGCAGCGCGAACTCGCCGAGGAAGTGGATGTCGCGGCCACGCAGTGGCACTTGCTGAGCGACTTCTACTCGACGCCCGGCGGCAGCAATGAGACGATCCGCGTCTATCTCGCCCGGGGGCTGAGTGAGACCCACGCCGCCTTCGACCGCACTGACGAGGAGTCCGAGATCGAGAAGCGCTGGGTGCCACTGGATGAGGTCGTTGCTGCCGTGCTTGCCCGCACCATCGGCAACTCGATCCTCTGCATCGCCGTGCTCACCGCCCACGTATCGCGGGCCGGTGGCTGGGCGAGCCTCGGGGCTGCCGATGCACCGTGGCCGCGCCATCCGAAACTCCGCGGCCGTGACTGAGGACTCGCTGCGAGAGCCCGAGGCCGGCTCCGGCGACTCGCCATTCGAGCGGGCTGTCGACCGGTATCTGCGGCACGTCTCGATCGAGCGCGGGCTGTCGGCGAATACCGTCTCGGCCTATCGACGTGACCTGGCGGCGTACGGCCGGCACCTCGCCGAGGGCGATGTGACGACTCCCGAGGGCATCGCACTTGCCGATGTCTCGGCCTTTGCGCGGCACTTGCGCACTCGTACCGAGAAGCCGCTCACGGCATCCTCGATGGCGCGAATGCTGTCGTCGGTGCGCAGCCTGCACCGCTTTCTGCTTGATGAGGGCCTGGTGGCGGTGGATGTCGCGGCCGATGTCACCCCGCCGAAGCTCGCGAGTCGGTTGCCGAAAGCCATCACCATCGAACAGATGACCGCGGTGCTCGATGCGACGGCAGGGGACGATGTGCAGTCCCTCCGCGACCGTGCACTGCTCGAACTGCTCTACGCCACCGGTGCTCGCATCTCCGAGGCTGTCGACCTCAATGTCGATGACGTGATCGGCACACAGGGGCAGAGCGTCGACGTCGTTCGTCTGTTCGGAAAGGGCGGGAAGCAGCGGATCGTGCCGCTCGGATCCTTCGCGCAGACCGCCATCGACGCCTACCTGGTGCGGGCACGACCGCTCCTCTCGAGGCGGGGCACGGCGACCCCTGCGCTGTTTCTCGGCATCCGCGGACAGCGGGTATCCCGGCAGAATGCCTGGCTCATCATCCGCGCGAGGGCTGAGCAGGCCAAACTCGGCTTTGAGATCTCACCGCATACATTCCGGCACTCGTTCGCGACGCACCTGCTTGCCGGAGGTGCGGACGTGCGTGTCGTGCAGGAACTGCTCGGGCATTCGTCGGTGGCCACGACGCAGATCTACACACTGGTCACGGCGGACACCCTGCGCGACATGTACACCACGGCGCACCCCCGCGCGCGCTGAACGGGTTGCGCGAGCCAATCGGCCGTGGCGAGTCTGAACGACCGAATGCACGCCCTTCGATAGAATCTACCCACTCGGCAGCGGCCGGTGACCAAGGGTGAGGAATGTCGGGATGACAGCGAAGCGGGATAAATCTGCGGAGGAACTGCCCGGTTTCGAACGGGCAGCCACCGGACCGACCGGTCGACCGCTCACCGAATTCGCCGAGCCCCCCGTGCTCGCCGCCAATGGTCCCGCCCGCATTGTGGCGCTCTGTAACCAGAAGGGCGGCGTCGGCAAAACCACGACTGCGATCAGTCTGGGAGCCGCCCTGGCCGAATATGGCCGCCGAGTACTCGCGGTCGACTTCGACCCGCAGGGAGCCCTCTCGGCCGGGCTTGGCATCGCCTCCCATGAGGGATCGAACATCTACGACCTCATGCTCGGAACGCTGAAGGACGCCCATCAGGCGATCCGCACCACATCCACTCCCGGCCTCGACGTGATCCCCGCCAACATCGACCTCTCCGCCGCGGAGGTGCATCTCGTGAACGAGGTGGCCCGTGAGCAGATCCTGGCGCGGGTTCTTCGCCAGGTGAGCGGCGAGTACGACGTGATTCTCATCGACTGCCAGCCCTCCCTCGGTCTTCTTACCGTCAATGCGCTCACCGCGGCTCATGGGGTGCTCATCCCGCTCGAGTGCGAGTTCTTCGCCCTGCGCGGGGTCGCATTGCTCGTGGAGACCATCGACAAGGTCAAGGATCGTCTCAACCCGGCGCTGAAGCTCGATGGCATTCTGGCCACGATGTACGACTCCCGCACGTTGCATTCCCGCGAGGTGCTCGATCGGGTCGTCGAGACCTTCGGAGACCGCGTCTTCGAGACGGTGATCGGGCGCACCGTCAAGTTCCCGGATGCCAGTGTCTCCGGCACCCCAATCACGCAGTTCGCGCCCGACCATCAGGCTGCGGTGGCCTACCGCCAGCTGGCGAGAGAGTTGATCGCCCGTGGCGCGGTCGCCTGAGCAGGCACTCGCCCTCGCGGATAACTCGGATGCCACCGGCTTCTCGGTGAGCCTCGGCAACTTCAGCGGTCCATTCGATCTCCTGCTCTCGCTGATCGGTAAGCACGAGCTCGACATCACCGAGATCTCGCTCAGTATGGTGACCGGCGAGTTCATCGCCTATCTCAGGCAACTCGATACGGATACCGAGCTCGATCAGGCGAGCGAGTTCCTCGTTGTTGCAGCGACACTTCTCGATCTCAAGGTTGCTGGGCTTCTACCGCAGGGTGAGCTGGTCGATGCTGAGGATGTGGCGCTGCTCGAAGCTCGCGACCTTCTATTTGCGCGTCTGTTGCAATACCGGGCGTTCAAGGAGGTGACGACCTGGTTTTCGGCACAGATCGACGCGGAGTCCACGCGCCACGTGCGCTCGGTGCGGCTGGAGGAGAAGTTTCGCACGCAGACACCTGAACTCGTCTGGACGCTGAGCCTGGAGGACTTCGCTGCGCTTGCTGCCCTGGCGTTCGCGCCCCGAGAGCTGCCGACCGTCGGACTCGACCATTTGCACGCACCGTTGGTCAGCATCCGGGAACAGGCGGCCCATGTCGTCGCGCTCCTGCGGCGGGGGCAGCCGATGACCTTTCGCCAGCTCATCGCCGGTGTCGAGCAGCGGGGCGTGATCGTGGCGCGTTTTCTGGCGATTCTCGAGCTGTACCGGGGGGAATCCCTCGCCTTCGAGCAGCTCGAACCGCTGGGGGAGCTCACCGTGCGCTGGACGGCCGAACACTGGTCGGAAGAAAACCTCGCGAGCCTGGGATCAGATTATGGAAGTTAACATGCTGGACGGCACCGCCGAAACCGTCACCGCGCCGGTGGATGTGGAGCGGAGCCTCGAAGCGATCCTGATGATCGCGGATGCGCCGCAAACTCTCGTCTCCCTCGCGACGGCACTCGGTGTGCCCATCGCCGTGGTGCGGGAGTCGATCGAGCGGCTCGTCGCCGACTATGACGGTGGCGCAGACGGCAGTGCAGACGGCAGTGCAGACGGCGGCGCAGACAGTAACTTTGCGGCTGCCCCCGGCGGTAGCATCCGCCGCGGCTTCGAGCTTCGAGAGGTGGGCGGCGGATGGCGCGTCTATGTGCGCGGCGAATATGACGCCGTCGTGCGGGACTTCGTGCTCACGCAGAACCCGTCGCGTCTCTCGCAGGCCGCACTCGAGACGCTTGCGGTGATCGCGTACAAACAGCCGATCAGCCGGGGCGCCATTGCGTCGATCCGAGCGGTGAATGTGGATTCCGTCGTGCGCACGCTACTCGGTCGCGGACTCATCACCGAGGCATTCACCGACAGCGAGACCGGCGCGATCCACTACTCAACGACCGATCTCACCCTGTCCCAGCTCGGAATCAACTCGATCGATGAGCTGCCGGCGATCTCGCTCCTTCTCTCCGACGGATCGGACGGCTTCGCCGATGTCATCTGATAAGCACGGCTCTGACTCTCCCTCCGGCACCGCCTCCACCCCAGCATCCGACGACGGAGTACGCCTGCAGAAACTCATGGCGGCGGCCGGCGTCGCCTCGCGGCGCGTCTCGGAAAACATGATCGAGGCCGGACGAGTCGAAGTGAATGGCGAGGTCGTCACGGAGCTCGGCCGTCGCGTGCTCGCAGCGGATCTCGTCTCCGTAGACGGGGTCGCCATCCAACTCGACACCTCCCGGCGCTACCTCATGCTGAACAAGCCCGTCGGCATCGTTTCTTCGCTGCAGGATGACCGCGGGCGCCCCGACCTCCAGCGCTTCGTCTCCCGGTTTGATGAGCGGCTCTTCAACGTGGGCCGGCTGGATGCGCAGACCTCCGGCCTGCTGATTCTCACCAATGACGGCGAGCTCGCCCACGTGCTCGCGCATCCGTCGTTCGGAGTGCTGAAGACCTACATCGCCAAGGTCGAGGGTCGGGTGTCACCCCAGACCGTGGCGAAGCTCACCGGCGGCATCGATCTGGAAGACGGCCCGATCGCGGCGGACAAGGCGCGCATCGTCGGCCAGGCCGGCGCTCGCGAGACGATCGTGGAGATCACCCTGCACTCCGGGCGTAACCGCATCGTGCGGCGGATGCTCGAGGAGGTGGGCCACCCGGTCATCGACCTCGTGCGGCGCCAGTTCGGTCCGCTGCACCTCGGATCGCTCGCCGCCGGAGACATCCGCGACCTCACCAAAGCCGAGCTCGGCGCTCTGCTGACCATCTCCCGAGACGCGACGTCCGCTGACGCTCCGAGCGACTCCGAGGAGGCGGACTGATGGCGGTGCGGGCGATCCGCGGGGCGATTCAGCTCGACCGGGACGATCGGGTCGAGGTGATGCATGCCACCGCCGAACTGCTGTCCAAGTCGCTACACGCCAACGAGATAGACACCGACGCACTCATCTCGGTGATGTTCACCGCGACACCGGATATCACCAGTGAGTTTCCCGCTCTCGCCGCGCGGGAGCTCGGGCTCGGCGACGTGCCGCTCATGTGCGCCGTGGAGATGGATGTCGCGGGCTCGATGCCGCGTGTCATCCGACTGATGGCCCTCGTCGAGTCGGAGACACCACGCAAGTACATCGTGCACACCTATCTGCGGGGGGCGGTCGCGTTGCGGCTCGACCTTGCTCAATAAAAACGTGCCCAATAAACCCGTGCCCAATAAACCCTCACCACACACCCTCGAGAACAACGGGAACCCCAGACAATGAACGGAAGCCGCATGATCGGCCAGGTGCGCGTCGTCGGCACCGGCCTGCTCGGAGCGAGCGTCGGTCTCGGCCTTCGAGCCCTCGGCGTAGACGTGATCGTGCACGACTCCTCGCCCGCCAACCTGAGCCTGGCGATTGACTATGGTGCCGGGCGTGCCCCCCGCGACACCGATAACCCGCGGCTCATCGTCGTTGCGGTGCCCCCGGATGTCACGGCTCGTGTGATCGCTGATGAGCTCGCTGCGTTTCCGGATGCTCTGGTCACGGATGTCTCGAGCGTCAAAGTGGCCGTGCTGGCCGGAGTTCGTGCAGTCACAACCGCATCGCACCAAGCCGACGTGAACCGTTATGTCGGGTCGCATCCGCTTGCCGGTCGCGAACGGGGTGGACCGATCTCGGCCAGGGGTGACCTGTTCCTCGGGCGACCCTGGGTCATCACCCCGCACGACGGGATGCCGGCAGCGCAGGTTGGCGTGATCGAAGACCTGGTGCTCGACCTCGGAGGGGTGCCCGTGATCATGACCGCCGAGCAGCACGACTCCAGTGTCGCCCTCGTCTCGCATGTGCCACAGGTGATCGCCTCTCTACTGGCCCGGCGCCTCAACGGAGGCAACGAATCCGCCCTCTCTCTTTCCGGGCAGGGCCTGCGCGACACCACCCGGATCGCATCGAGCGATGCCGAGCTGTGGGTGCAGATTCTCGGTGCAAACGCTGCGGCGGTCACCGCTGTGCTCAGGGAATACCGCGCCGATCTCGACCGGGCCATCGAGACACTCGACGCACCCGAGCTGCCCGGTGCTCGACGCGCCCTTGCCGAGTTGCTGGCCGGTGGCAATACGGGGGTTGCTCGCATCCCCGGGAAACACGGTCAGGATCGGCGCTTCAGCCAGATCGTCGTGTTGGTTGACGATACGCCGGGGGAGCTCGCGCGGCTGCTCACCGAGATCGGCCATATCGGAGTGAACATGGAAGATCTCAGACTCGAGCACTCGCCGGGGCAGCAGATCGGCCTCGCCGAGATTTCAGTGGTGCCCGAGGCCGAGCCGGGGCTGGTCGCCGATCTCGAGGCTCGAGGCTGGCGCATTGCGCAGGTCGGCGCGTGAGCGCCGAGACTGTGAGTGGCGGGTCTGTGAGCGGTGGCCCTCGCCAAGGGCGTGCTGCACGCGTGGTCGTGGCCATCGACGGCCCGGCCGGAAGCGGCAAGTCCAGCGTGAGCCGGGCATCCGCTCGAATACTCGGATTCGACTATCAGGACAGCGGTGCAGCCTATCGGGCGCTCGCCTGGTTTGCGCTGGAGAACGGCATCGATACTGCGGATGCCGAGGCCGTAATCGCGTCGCTCCCCGCATTCGACTATGAGATCGGCATCGATCCTGACGACTACTTCGTGCGGGTCGGGGCAGTGGATGTCACGCACGCGATCCGTGACCCCCGCATCTCCGCCGTGGTGAGCCTGGTCGCGCGCGTTCCTGTGGTGCGCGCTCACCTCGTCGACCTCTTCCGCACGGTGATCGAACGCAGTGCGCGGCCCGGCATCATCACCGAGGGCAGGGACATCACGACCGTCGTCTGCCCGGGCGCGGATATTCGGATACTGCTCACCGCATCCGAAGAAGCTAGAATGGTAAGGCGTTCCGCTGAGTTACCGTCGGAGTCGGCTGCGGCCGTTGCCGAAAAGCTCAGTTCTCGAGACGCCCAGGACTCCCGGGTTGTCGACTTCATGAACGCCGCCGAGGGTGTGACCACCCTCGATTCAACAGATCTCGACTTTGACCAGACCGTCCAGGCGGTTGTAGCCCTGGTGGCTCCGCCGGTCGAGTAAAGCGCCCAGCGCTCGTATCGAGACCCTCAAGAGGAAAACCCCCATGCCAGACAACAACGACCAAGAGCACGACGAATACGGCGATCTCGATCCCAAGCTGAGCGAGAAGCTTGCCGTGCTCGACGAGTCCGATGCGCTCATGCGGTCGAATGCCCTGCGTGCGGGCCTCGAGGACTACAACCTCGACGACGAAGACCGCGACATCCTCGATTCCGCATCGGATGATCCGGATGCCGTCACCTACCTGCCGGCCCTGCCGGTGCTCGCGATCGTCGGTCGCCCCAACGTGGGCAAGTCGGCGCTCGTCAACCGCATCCTCGGCCGTCGCGAAGCTGTGGTGCAGGACACCCCCGGTGTCACCCGCGACCGCGTGACCTACAAGGGCGAGTGGGCCGGACGCAGGTTCACCCTCGTCGACACCGGTGGCTGGGAGCCGGATGCCAAGGGCATCAACGCCTCCGTCGCCGCCCAGGCCGAGATCGCGATCGACCTCGCCGACGCCGTGCTGTTCGTCGTGGACGCCACGGTCGGTGCCACCAGCACGGATGAGCACGTCGTACGCATGCTGCGCTCCACGAGCAAGCCCGTGATCCTCGCCGCCAATAAGGTGGATGACGCCCGCCAGGAGCCGGAAGCCGCCAGCCTCTGGAGCCTCGGCCTTGGCGAGCCATGGCCGGTCTCCGCCCTCCACGGTCGCGGCGTCGCCGACCTGCTCGACCATGTGTTGACGATCCTCCCCGAGGTCTCGACGGTCGCGAAGGAAGAGGTCGGTGGACCGCGCCGGGTTGCGATTCTCGGCCGCCCGAACGTCGGTAAGTCCAGTCTGCTCAACAAGGCCGTCGGCGAAGAGCGCGTCGTCGTCAACGAGATGGCCGGAACCACTCGCGACCCGGTGGATGAGCAGGTCGAGCTCGGTGGCAAGGTATGGCGTTTCGTCGATACCGCGGGAATCCGTCGTCGCATGAATCTCGCCCAGGGCGCCGACTTCTACGCATCGCTACGCACCAGCGCGGCGCTCGAAAAGGCCGAGGTCGCCGTTGTCGTGCTCGACGTGAGTGACGTGATCAGCGAGCAGGACGTGCGCATCATCGACCTCGTGCTCGAGTCGGGCCGTGCGCTCGTGTTGGCGTTCAACAAGTGGGACCTGATGGATGACGACCGCCGTCGCTATCTCGAACGTGAGATCGAGCAGGACCTCGCCCACGTGGCCTGGGCACCGCGGGTCAACATCTCCGCAAAGACCGGCCGTCATCTCGAAAAGCTGGTTCCCGCGCTTGAGCTCGCGCTTGCATCGTGGGACACCCGCATCGCCACCGGCAAGTTCAACGCTCTAGTCGCAGAACTCGCGTCCGAGCATCCGCACCCGGTTCGCGGCGGAAAGCAGCCGCGCATCCTATTCGGCACCCAGGCCGCGACGCGTCCGCCGACATTCGTCCTGTTCACCACCGGATTCCTCGACCCCGGGTACCGTCGTTTCATCACGCGACGTCTGCGTGAGATCTTCGGCTTCGAGGGCAGCCCGATCAACGTGAACATGCGCGTGCGCGAGCGTCGTAAGCGCACCTAGCCCCCGCTGGCCCTTGGTCGAGTAGGTCGCTCCAGCGACCGTATCGAGACCCCTGCGCCCCTCCCGTTGGTCGAGTAGGTCGCTTTAGTGACCGTATCGAGACCCCTGGTGGTGCACACTTAACAGATGTCTGACCGACCCCCGCCACTCCCGCCCGGATACATCCGTGATCCAGGGGATACCTGGGTCTACGGCCCCGACGGTGCCAAATTTTGGGGGCTCTTCGGTGCTGCTGGGTTGCTGGTTTGGCATCCGTCTGTCGGTATCCTGCTGCAGCATCGTGTCGGCTGGAGCCACTTCGGTGGCACCTGGGGACTCCCCGGCGGTGCACGCAAAGAGGGCGAGAGTGCGGTCGACGGCGCACTGCGCGAGGCGGCGGAAGAGGCGACGGTGCCGGCACACCTGCTGCGCATCATCCACACCTCTGTGCTCGACCTCGGGTACTGGTCCTACACGACAGTCGTAGCGGAGGCGACCGAGGTTTTCGAACCCATCATTGCGGATGCCGAGAGCGCCGAGCTGCGTTGGGTACCGGTGTCTGAGGTCGAGTCTCTTCCTCTGCACCCAGGTTTCGGTGAGGCCTGGGCTGGTCTCCGCACCTATCTCGCTGAGTGATTTCGCCGGTCGAGTAGTGCCGTCTGCGCTCCCTCCCCGCTGTTCAACTGTCAAAGAATGTCGTCTAACGGGCCCGTCCGCGGCACTCTTTGACAGTTGAACGGGCGATGCGGGCAGGCGCTTGTTACGCGTAGGTTGACCTCTCTTCCTGTGGAAGATCAGCTTGACCATTATCCACAGGAAGTCCTGGTCAGCACCCTGTTTAGCTCCGACAATGTCAGTGGTCACTGCGATAGTTATGGCATGGCAACCCCGAGCGTGACCGACGTGAGCGCAGCGAGACTCACCGACAGTGAGCTGATGCGCACCCTCGCCGACCGGTGCGAAAGACGCCGGTGTGACGACGCGGATATCGCCCGCCTCAGCGCAGAAATAGCCGAACGATCCCGGTCCAGTCTCGGTTCGAACTCTCTCGCATCACGAATGCGAGCATCCGGTGCTGCGGCACTGGTGGTGACCATCGGGCGCATAACCCGGGTAGACGCGGCTCGCTACGTGACGGTCGGTTCAGCCACCGCTGCACGGGTGAGCATCACCGGCCAAGCGCTGGAGCCCCGGTACCCGTATCTGGCAGACGCCCTCGCGACCGGCGATATTCCGATGGATGCCGCGGCCGTCATCATCTCGAACCCGGATCAGGCCAGTCCGCGCGCGCATGATGATGACCTCGTCGTTGCTGAAGCAGCAATGGCAGAATTCGCCCGTTCTCAGCCGGCCGACCTCGTGCGTCGGTTTGCGATCTGCTGCCGAGACAGGCTCGATTCCGATGGCATCGCCTCGCGCGAAGAGGATCTGGTCTCGCGTCGAGCACTCTCCTTCGTCGAGTTGGCCAGCGGTATGTCCCGACTCACCTGGGATCTCGATCCACTGAGCGCGGCAACCGTGCGCGGCTTCGTCGACACCTACATCAACACCCTTCATCACACGGGAAAGAAGAGCCAGAGCCTCTTCGACTTCCAGTCGGACGGAGAGACGGATCTGAATGCGCTGCGTGACATCCGCACTCGCAAGCAGATGGCGTCAGATGGCATGCTCGAGCTATTCGCGCATGTGAGCAATTGCTCCACAACCGTATCCCCGATGCCGAAGAGGACCCTCGTCGTGCGGATGACGCTTGACAGCCTGCTCACCGGCCTCGGTGAGGCCACCGTCGATGGCGTTGAGCAGCCGATCTCTGCCGGCACTGCTCGCCGGATGGCCGCGGAGGCGGGGATCATCCCGATCGTGATGGGCGGCCCGAGTGAGATCCTCGATCTCGGGCGGGAACAGCGACTGTTCACGCCGAAGCAGAAGCTCGCCATTCTCGAGATCCACCCCACCTGTGCGGCCTGCGGGCGACCACCGGAGTGGACCGAGGTGCACCACATCCGGTGGTACCAGCGTGACGGCGGGCGCACCGATATTGCCAACGCGATCCCGCTCTGCTCGTCCGATCATCACGCGGTGCACGACAACGGATGGGAGATCACGACGAAAGACGGAGTGCCCTGGTTCATCCCGCCCTCTGCCGTCGATATTTACCGCACGCCACGGCGTGGACACAGCATCCCGAGGATCTTGTTTCCCGCGCACGCCTGATCTGTTGATCTGCGCGTCAGTCGTTTGCTGAATCCGGCCGGTAACTACACTGATGCGATGGCTATCCTTCTTGCTCCGTGCGTCGTCAATGCCCTCCGTGCGGATGCCGGGTTGGTCGGCATCACGGCGATCGACAAACGGGCTGTCGACGGGCCGGTGCAGGTTCGCAAACTGGGCCTTTTCGCCGACGTGCAGACGGATCGCAAGAATCACGGCGGAAAAGACAAGGCGCTGTATGCCTACGCGCAAGAGGATGCTGACTTCTGGGCGTCCAAGCTCGGCCGTGATCTCGATCCAGGCTGGTTCGGCGAGAACCTGCGCGTATCGGGGATCGATGTCAGCAATGCCCGGGTTGGGGAACGCTGGCGCATCGGCGACACGGTGGAGGTCGAGGTGACGATGCCGAGGACGCCCTGCGCAACCTTCGCTCGCTGGGTCGGGGGATCGGATGAGCGGGGCTGGGTCAAGCGGTTCGCGCTCGAGGGCCGACTCGGTGCCTATCTCCGAGTCATCCGCACCGGGAAGGTCCAGTCCGGAGACACCGTCGAGGTACTAACGGTTCCGAATGGCGCCCAGACCGTACTCGAGATGTTCCGCGCCTAGAGCGTCCGGGCGGTGTCTTCGCCGGCCACGCGTTCGCGATAAGCTGTCGAAGGTCGAAATCGTCGGGAGAACTTCACGATGATGGCGGCCGGTCGCGGGCTGTAGCGCAGCTTGGTAGCGCACCTGACTGGGGGTTAAGTGGTTTACCACTCTTCGGTCGGCTCGAACAACTGAAAATCAACGTCGCGGGCTGTAGCGCAGCTTGGTAGCGCACCTGACTGGGGGTCAGGGGGTCGCAGGTTCAAATCCTGTCAGCCCGACGGAAGGGCTGTTCTAAGAACTGTTCTAAGAACTGCCTGAAAGTGAAACGCTCCCGAGGATTCTCGGGAGCGTTTCGTCTTTTCCGGCTCTGTTGTCGGTCTGAACCAGGCCCAGTAAGTACTGATCGGTGCTTTTTCTAGTTAACTGGCAAACGCGCCCGTTTGTGGGCGCGTTGGATTGTCCGGTCTGCGGTGGTGGGTGCCGTGCGGCGGTGTCAGAAAGCCCGTGTTTTTTAGGTTCGCAGCGGGGATTCCAGCTCGCCGCGGGCCGCGATGTCGAGGATCGAATCGCGTGCGGTGGTCTTCGTGTAGAGGTTGTCCCAGACGCGGTCCCGGCGCCTCACGATAGCGTCTGCGCGAACGCGGTCCGGTTCGGCTTCGGCTTCCACTTCGTCGCGGAGGAACTTTGCGATGGTGCGCAAGTTGAAGTTGATGAGCATGATGGTGATGAGGATCTGGCCAGCGGCGAAGCCTCGAACCCGTCGACGTCCGGAGGAGGCGACAAGCTCCTTGCCGTCGTCTTTGAAGCCGCTGTGCAGGGACTCGATGGACTGGCGGGCGTGGTCGTGGAACTCATCCCATTCCGGGCTCATGAACGGGAACGCTTGCTTCTGCCGCAGGGTGTCTTCCTTGGTGAAAGAGACGGAATGCTGCTTGCAGATGCGGTCAAGAAATTCGGGGAGGTCGCCCTGTTCGACGGCGGGACGTTCCTGGTTCGCGGCCTTCTTCGAGAGCTATCGGAGCGGGCAGGTGACGGTGGGGCTGTCGCCGAGTGCTGGGCAGCCACAACGACAACCCGATCCCTCTTTCCTGTTCCGCTTCGAAAAACCCAATGTAGAGCGATGAGACATGACACCTGATGAGACGACTTTCCGAGACGCTCGGGGCAGGGGCGCCGAGCTCAGTGACTGGGTCGGCTCAGCGCTTCCTCGTCGGTCGCGACATTCTTCTGCACGGCGAACTGGGTCCGGTGCAATTCCTCGTACCGCCCACCCACAGCCAGCAGCTCCTCGTGCGTACCGCGCTCCACGATCGAGCCGTCCTCAACGACGAGGATCAGGTCCGCGCTGCGGATGGTGGAGAGGCGGTGTGCGATCACCATCGCCGTCCGTCCCTTGAGCGCCTCGCTGAGCGCCGCCTGCACGGCGGCCTCAGACGTCGAGTCCAGCGCCGCCGTCGCCTCGTCGAGGATGACGACGCGCGGCTGGGCGAGGAGGAGCCTCGCGATAGTCATCCGCTGGCGCTCACCCCCGGACAACCGGTAGCCACGCTCTCCCACCATGGTGTCCAGCTGGTCCGGCAGGGACCGGATGAGCGGCTCGAGCCGCGCACGGCGCACGGCGTCCCACACCTCGTCGTCGGACGCCTCCGGCCTCGCGAGGCGCAGATTTGAGAGGATGGTCTCGTGGAACAGGTGGCCGTCCTGCGTGACCATGCCCAGGCTGTGCCGCATGGAGACGAATGTGACATCGCGAACATCCGTCCCCGCGAGGCGCACGGCACCGCTGTCGACGTCATACAGGCGTGCGAGTAGTTGCGCAATTGTGGACTTGCCGGCACCGGACGTACCAACGAGGGCAACGGTCTGCCCCGGCTCGATCCTGAAGGACACTCCATGCAGCACCTCCTCGCCGCCGCGGGTGTCCAGCGTGGAAACCTCCTCAAGAGAGGCGAGGGAGACTTTGTCCGCCGACGGGTAGGCGAAGCGCACGTTGTCGAACTCGACGGCCACTGGGCCTTCGGGCACGGCGACGGCGTCGGGCTTCTCCTTGATGAGCGGTTCGAGGTCCAGCACCTCGAAGACGCGCTCGAAGCTGACCACCGCGCTCATGATCTCCACCCGTGCGTTTGCGAGGCTGGTGAGCGGCGCGTAGAGGCGGGTGAGGAGGAGCGCCAGGGTGACCACCTCACCGGTATTCAGCTGGCCGGCGAGTGCGAGGAAGCCGCCGAGCCCATACACGAGTGCGAGGGCGAGAGCGGAGACGAGCATCAGTGCGGTGAAGAAGACGAACTGCAGCATCGCGGTCCGGACCCCGATGTCTCGAACACGGGCGGCGCGGACGCGGAACTCCTCGGCCTCCTCGTCGGGACGGCCGAACAGCTTGACGAGGGTGGCACCGGGCGCGGAGAAGCGCTCGGTCATCTGGCTGCTCATGGCGGAATTGTGATCGGCGGCCTCGCGACGCAGCGCGGCGAGGCGGCCGCCCATGCGGCGCGCGGGTATCAGAAAAATGGGGAGCATGATCACGGCGAGAACCGTCACAAGCCAGGATGTGTTGAGCATGACTATCAGGGTGAGGGTCAGCGCCACGAGGTTCGTGACCACGCCGGACAGCGTGCCGCTGAAGGCCTGCTGGGCGCCGATCACATCGTTGTTGAGTCGGCTCACGAGGGCGCCCGTCCGCGTGCGGGTGAAGAACGCGATCGGCATCTTCTGCACGTGGTTGAAGACGGAGGTGCGGAGGTCCAAAATCACGCCTTCGCCGATCCGCGCCGAGTACCAGCGCGTTACGAGTGACACGGCGGCATCGGCGACGGCCACGACGGCGATGGCGATGGCGAGCCACACGATCGTGGTGACCTCGCCCTGGGCGACGATGACGTCGACCACCTGGCCGGCGAGTACCGGCGTCGCGACCGCGAGGAAAGCTCCGACGATGGAGAGGGCGATGAAGATCAGCAGCTTGGACCGGTAGGGCACCGCGAACGTCATGATCCGCCGCACGGACTCACGCGAGATGCCGTGCTTGCCGTCTTTGGCACTAGAGATCTTGTACAGCGAGCTCCAGGCCGCGCCTTCCATGCTCATTCAGTTCCCTTTCGTGGGCAGAAGGCCCAGCTTAGATGGCGAATTATCCGAGCTTTGCGACGCGGCTGCCGAGGTGTAGCGCGGTGCGCCTGTCAGCGTTATGGACTGCGTCGGATCCGCAGTCATTCGAGGACTGTGTGCCGGCTCTGAGGCAGAAGCAAAGACGCTGTCACACACCCGACCCGACACCAAACGGGGGTTGCTCACGGTTCGCAAACCCGGAGTAGCCGCTTACTGCATTCCAGCCCCGACTCAGTATTGACCCCGGCTGACCAGCGCGGCTCTAAGGAACGGTGCTGTTCGGCTCGCTCCATTGACGGAGACTTCCTCCGGTGTCCCCGTGGCCACCACCTGTCCGCCGGCGTCTCCTGCTCCGGGTCCGAGGTCTATGACCCAATCGGCTTCGGCCACGACGCGCATGTCGTGCTCAACGACGATCACGGTGTTTCCCCCGTCGACGAGGCGTTGGAGGTGCCCGATGAGACGATCGGAATCGGCCGGGTGCAAGCCCGAGGTCGGCTCGTCGAGGAGATAAAGGGTGTCGCCCAGTTGGGCGCGGCGTAGCTCTGCCGCCAGCTTGACGCGCTGCGCCTCTCCACCCGACAACTCTGTAGCCGACTGGCCGAGCGAGATATAGCCAAGTCCGACGTCCAGGAGCGCGTCGAGGTGCTGGACGATGTCGCTCTCCGCGTCGAAGAACTCCCGCGCCGTGCTGACACTCATCGCGAGTACTTCGGCCACGGTCTTGCCATCCAGCCGGACCTCCAGCGTCTCGGCGTTGTATCGCGTCCCCCCGCACGCGGTGCACGGGGCATGCACCGTCGGCAGGAACAGAAGCTCGACCTCGATCACGCCTTCACCTTTGCAGATCGGGCATCTACCGCTGGGGAGATTGAAGGAGAACCTGCTGGCTCCGTAGCGGCGTCGCCGCGCTTCGGGGGTCGCGGCAAAACAGCTGCGGATGCGATCGAAGACGCCCGTATACGTCGCCACATTTGACCGGGGCGTTCGTCCGATGGGTTTCTGGGTCACGTGCACGATCCGACGAACGCGATCGGCTGGGCCTGATGCGCGGCCGGCCGTCGTCACAGGCGAGGCCGAGTCGAGCGGATCCTCCGAGGTGGTTTCCAGATCCGCCTCGGCTTCACTCGTGACACTGGCGAGGTCCGCGCGGAGCAGGTCCGGAATGCCGTGATTGATAAGAGTCGACTTACCCGAACCGGACACGCCGGTGATGGCGGTGAAGGCTCCCAGGGGAAAGGCCACGGTGACATCTGACAGGTTGTTCCGCGTGACGTTATGGAGTGTGAGCCGGCCGTCGCCGACCCGGCGCTCACGGGGTTGATCGGAAGCCGAGTTGGAGCCACCGAAGAGGTAGCGACGGGTCACGGACTCCTCCACTTCGCGAAGACCGTCGATCCTTCCCGAATAGACAACGGTCCCGCCGGAAGCGCCGGCGCCGGGACCGATGTCGACGATCCAGTCAGCCTCCCGGATGACGTCGATAGAGTGTTCGACGTAGAAGACGGTGTTGCCAGAGTCCCTGAGGTTTCTGAGAATGCGAAGCAACGCTTCGGTATCGGCGGGATGGAGCCCGGCGGAAGGCTCGTCCAGGACGAACACCACACCGAAGAGGCGTGAGAGCACCTGAGTTGCCAAGCGTATACGCTGGAATTCTCCGGACGACAGGGCGGAAGTCGTGCGGTCGAGCGTCAGGTAGCCCAGGCCGAGGTCGATGATCGGTGACAGCCGTCCCAGCAGCTCGGATGCTAGCCGTTGTGCGGCGAGACGCTTCTCCGGAGGGAGATAGTCGTCCTCGGACTGCCCGGTCGACCTCCACTCAGGGAGGAGCACGCGTTCCATCAAGCGAGCCACGTCGTCCAGCGGCATCCTCGAGATCTCGGTGATGTCGGCGCCTTCGAACGTGACGGCGAGGGCGTCCGGCTTGAGCCGCTTCCCGCCGCAGACGGGGCACCGGACGCTGATCATGTACTCAGCAACTTTCTGGCGCATTCTGGCACTCTTCGAGTTCGCAAATGTTTCCAGAACATAGCGTTTGACCCCGATGAACGTGCTCATATAGCGCGGTTCCGCCCCGGATGCCACGGCCTCGCGCACCTGGCTGGGGGAGCGGTCTGTGAACACGGGCACCTGCGGTGATTCCTGCGTATACAAGGCCCAGTCCCGCTGGTCGCTGGGAAGTTCCCGCCAGGGCACGTCGATGTCGTATCCGAGAGATATCAGACTGTCCTGAAGCTGTTTACCGTGCCAGGCGGTCGGCCAGGCCGCAATCGCCCGGTCGCGAATCGACAGGGAGTCGTCGGGGACCATGAGTTGCTCGGGCACGTCGTATATTCGACCGATGCCATGGCATGCGGGGCACGCGCCCTGGACAGTGTTTGCGGAGAAGTCTTCGGCGAGCAACATTGGGGCGTCGAGCGGATATGTCCCGACGCGGGAATAGAGCATGCGGACGACGTTCGCCACCGTCGTCGCGCTCCCAACAGTCGAGCGTGCAGAGCCACCAGTTCTGCGCTGTGGAAGGGCGACCGCGGGTGGGAGGCCCTCAATCGAATCGATGTCGGGTACACCCACCTGGTCGATGAGGCGCCGTGCGTAGGGAGCGACGGATTCGAAGAATCGGCGCTGTGCTTCGGCATAGATGGTGCCGAAGGCGAGCGAACTCTTTCCTGATCCTGAGACGCCGGTGAATGCTACGAGGGCATCCCGCGGAATGTCGACGTCTACGGAACGCAGGTTGTGCTCGCGGGCTCCGCGAACGCTCACCTGGTCGAGACGTGTCCCGGCTGTAGAGCTGTCCATTGTGTTCATCCCGCGCATCTCCTCGATGTCGTCAGATTCTGAAGGGTGCTCGGTTCGTTGACCAGCAAGTACGAATTTGCTGCGCAAATTTGCTGCTTAAACCCTAACAACTTCATTTTTGACGCGTGCTCGGGTGGAATAGACCCAACCGATTCCATGGGAGCCATCGCCTGATGGAGTCGTGCTTCACAGCACTTCTTCACACCACGATGGTCGTCGCGAAGATCGCCGCCATCGATCCTTCGACGATGACGCGCTCAGGTTTCGCAGCCTATGAACCGTCCCGGATTCAGTTGTCTCAGATGCAAGCTGAATCGCGTACTTGTCGGTCCACCGTAGGGGATGAACGGTCCAAGCTCTCCAAACTCCATTGAGGTGAGAAAATGGTCGAATGCGGGATCGGTAACCGCGGTAGTGGCCGAAAACTCGGCAAAATGTAGATGAGAAATTCCTGCCTGCTAGGTTGGCGGGATGGTCGACAAGTCAGTTCGCGATGAGATCGCGGCATTCGTTGCCGAGCGGGACTGGGCGCAGTTCCACAGCCCCGAGAACCTGGCGAAGAGCATCGTGATTGAAGCGGGCGAGTTGCTCGAGTGCTTCCAGTGGAACGCAGATGCCGACGAGGCCAGAGTGCGCGAGGAACTGGCCGACGTGCTCACGTACTGCTTGCTGCTCGCGGAGCGCATTGGTGCGGATCCGGAGCAGATCATCCTCGACAAGCTGGCCGCCACTCGAGCGAAGTATCCGGTGGACAAGGCGCGGGGGCGCAGCGCCAAATATGACGCCCTTTAACATCGGGCGGCTCGACTTCACCCCGGATGCCGTCAAGACATGGGCGTCCCTCGATCACCGCAACACCAACTGGCCCGTTGTCTACGTCTTGGACGACGTCAAGGGCGATGGCCGGGCTGCTATTGGGGGCGGTCTCAACGACGTCTATGTGGGGGAGTCCCGCAATGCCGCGGCACGGATGCGGCAGCACTTCGACTCACCGGAAAAGAAGCACCTGCGTACCATCCGGGTGATCGTCGACGAGACGTTCAACAAGTCGGTCTGTCTCGACCTGGAGTCGTACCTGATCCGGATGCTGGCGGGCGATGGCTCGTACCGGGTGCTGAACAGGAACGACGGGATCACCGAGGCCGACTACTACGATCGCGAGCAGTACCGCGAGTCCTTTCTCGAGGTGTTCGATCAGCTGAAGCGGGACGGGGTCTTCACCCGAACCATTCCCGAGATCGAGAACAGCGACCTCTTCAAACTCTCACCTTTCAAAGCCTTGACACCGGACCAGGCGATCGCGGTCGAGGACATCCTCGAGGGCCTCTTCGAGGACCTCGAGTCGGGCGCGAAGAGCACGACCGTCATCCAGGGTGAGCCGGGGACCGGCAAGACCGTCGTCGCCATCTACATGCTCAAGTTGCTCGTGGACATCGCGTTCACCGCTCCCGCTGAAGACCTCGATAGCGACACGCTCTTCTCCGATTTCTTCGTCGAGGGCTACCAAGACCTTCTCAAGGACATTCGGATCGGCCTTGTCGTGCCGCAGCAGTCGTTGCGCGAATCGATCAAGAAGGTGTTCAAGAAGACCCCGGGATTGCATCCGTCGATGGTGATGACCGCCTTCGACGTCGGCTTCTCGGATCAGCACTTCGACCTGCTCATCGTCGACGAAGCGCACCGTCTCAACCAGCGCGCGAATCAACCTTCAGGGGTGCAGAACAAGAAATTCAGAGAAATCACCGAGAAGCTCTTCGGACACGACGACAAGACGAAGACCCAGCTCGACTGGATCCAGGCGAAGAGCACGCACCAGATCTTCCTGCTCGATGCGGCCCAGAGCGTTCGGCCAGCCGACCTGCCTCCCGAGATGCTGAGTGAACTCGTGCGGGAGGCGAAGGCCGTGAATCGCAACTATCCGCTGCTCTCCCAGATGCGGGTTCAGGCCGGGTCAGACTACGTGTCCTACATCAGGCGCATCCTCGGTTCGGGTGCACCGGTGGCTCCTGAGGGGTTCGACGGCTACGGGTTTCGACTCTTCGACAACCTTGCTGAGATGCGTGAGGAAATCCGGCGCAAGGATGCCGAGGTCGGGCTCTGTCGCCTGCTCGCCGGGTATGCATGGGTGTGGAAAACGAAGAACGACAAGACGGCATTCGACATTTCACTGGACGGCGTGCAGCTTCGCTGGAACAGCAAGCAGGTCGACTGGATTGCCTCGCCAAAAGCCATCGACGAAGTCGGCTCCATCCATACCGTTCAGGGCTACGACCTCAACTACGCGGGTGTGATCATCGGCCTGGATCTTCGCTACGACTCTGTCAACGGCACGTTGATCGTCGATCGGGATTCGTACTTCGATACGAAGGGCAAGGAGAACAATGACGTCTTGGGGAAGAAGTACACGGACGATGATCTCCTGCGATTCATCAGCAATATCTATGCGGTGCTGCTCACCCGCGGCATCCTGGGCACCTACGTGTACGTATGCGACCCGGCGCTTCGCGCGTACCTGCGGCAGTTCATCCCGCAGCAATCTAGCTAGCACCTATGACGCGTGGCAGACAGATCCTGAACCGACTATGCCTGAACTCGACCTTGGCGGGCATCTGCATGTTTATCCGGACCTACCAGCGAACAGACGAATGCTCCGTATGCCCGACCGGAGTGTTTTTCACTCTTCTGCCCGACTGATCTGATCTTGGCTGACACCTCGATTGCGGCCCTAATGGGCTGCTTCAATTAGGGTGTTGGCATGACTAAACGATCTGTTGCGAGATTTCTAGTCTTCTTCACTATTTCGGTCGCCTCTGCTGCATCTCTCATATGGGTACTGCCAGCCAGCCTGGGTTCGGACGCCTCGATCCAGACCTGGATTCCAATCGCGCTCGGTGCTGTCTTTGCGGCTAGTGCATACGTGGCATGGCTGGTCCGGCCCAACTGGAAACAGCTGTCGGCTGAATCGACGCACTAGGAGGCAGCCGCGGTCCGTCGATTCCGCCTGCTGGGACACTGCAGAATTATGAGCTGCGCACAGTATCTCTGCACGAACATATCGCCGGGCATTACCCCGTGCGGATACTCCGCAAACCGGTCCGCACGGCGCTCGCGGCAAGAAGACGGGCCGAAGTCTCCCTCGGGCTGGCGACCCTGATAAATTGAGAAGTGTGTACGCCATTGAGCTAGATGCTCCTGCCCCGCTGTCTGAACATCCACTTACCTGGCGCGAGATCGCCACCCCCGAGCCCGGCCCAGGGCAGCTGCTGATCAAAGTAGCAGCGTGCGGGGTGTGCCGCTCCAATCTGCACATGATCGAGGGGGATTGGGTCGATGGGGGAGTGCCTGCCATCAGCCCGATCATCCCCGGGCACGAGGCGACTGGCACCGTAGCCGCGCTTGGTGCGGGTGTGACGACATTCCAAGTCGGTGACCGGGTTGGCGTGCAGCCGCTCTGGTGGACCTGCGAGGAGTGCGAGTTCTGCCTCTCCGGCCGCGAGGAGCTCTGCCATGAGCGCAAGATCACGGGTGAGCACGTGAACGGCGCCTACGCGGAGTTCATGCTCTCGTATGCGGCGCACAGCTATCACGTGCCGGAGTCCATCGACCTGGTTGATGCTGCTCCGCTGTTCTGCCCGGGAATCACCGCGTTCAGCGCCGTCTCAAAGCTCGACCTCGGGCCCGGAAAGCGTGTCGGAGTGTTCGGCATCGGCGGCGTTGGTCATATGGCCCTGCAGTTTGCGGTACTCACCGGAGCCGACGTCATCGCCGTGGGTCGCAGCGCTGGTCACCTCGAGGTAGCGAAAGAACTTGGCGCAGCGGAGGCGGTGGACTCGACGAAGGTCGATCCGGGTGAATACCTGGAAGACTCACTCGACGCGGTGCTCACCTTCGCGCCCTCCGACGCAGTGAACGCCGGCGCACTCCGGGCACTCAAGTGGGGCGGCACTCTTGTCACTGGTGTTCCCCTGACATTCGAGGGGTTCCCCTTCAATAAGAGCCAGACCGTGATCGGTACGATCCTCGGCAACCGCGCGCAGATGAACGAGGTACTGCGTCTCGCCGCGGACGGGAAGATCCGCACCGTGGTCGACCGCTTCCCGATGGCCGATGCAGCCGAGGTTCTGCTGAAGCTCACCAGTGGAGAGTTGCGCTCGCGCGCCGTGCTCAAGAACTGATTTTCACCGAGCCGCGTCAGGGGGCCGGAAACAGCACAGTCACCTAACAGCATCCGTCAGTCGGAATCTGCCAGATGGAATCTGCCCGTCAGGACAACCCGACGATCTCGCCGTTCTCGTCGATATCGATGTGCTCGGCCGCTGGTGCAGACGAGAGACCGGGCATGGTGCGCATGTCGCCGCAGATGGGGTAGATGAATCCAGCCCCGATTGACGCACGTACCTCACGCACCGGCAGTCGCCACCCGGTGGGTGCTCCCTTGATGCGGGGATCGGCCGACAGGGACAGGTGTGTCTTGGCGATGCATACCGGCAGATTGCCAAATCCCGCCTGCTCGTACCTGTCGAGTTGCCGCGCGGCCAGCGGTGAGATGTCCACCCCGTCGGCGCCGTACATTTCGCGCGCGATCAGATCGATCTTGTCGACCAGGGGAAGCTCGTCGGGATAGAGCCGGTGGTAGCTCGACGGTTCAGCGCACGCCTCGGCTACCGCCTCGGCCAATTCGGCCGCACCGCTGCCGCCCTCGGTGAAGTGGTGACTGATGGCCACCCGCACACCCTCCTCCGCTGCGATGTCCATGATCGCCCGGTGCTCACTGTCGTGGTCGGTGGGAAACGCATTCACGGCAATGACCGGTGTGACTCCGTGCTTGCGGATGTTGGCGATCTGCTGGCGGAGGTTCGCCGCCCCGGCGAAGATGTCATCGGGATTCTCGGCCAGCATCTCCGCGGGCAGCGGTCGACCGGCGACGACCCGGTACTTGCTCGAGTGGGTTTTCAGGTCACGCACCGTCGCGACAATGACGGCAGCATCCGGTGTCAGCCCGGACGCGCGGCACTTGATGTTGAAGAACTTTTCCGCGCCGATATCTGCTCCGAAGCCAGCCTCGGTGATGAGGTAGTCACCCGCATGGATGCCGATCAGGTCGGCGACGACGGAGGAGTTACCGGTGGCGATATTGCCGAACGGACCCGCGTGCACGAGAACTGGCGTCTGCTCGACGGTCTGCATCAGGTTCGGCTTGATGGCATCCTTCAGCATCACCGTCATGGCACCCGCCGCCTTGAGCATCTCAGCCGTCACCGGATCGCCATCGCCGTTGTAGCCGACGACGATTCTTCCCATCCGCTCACGGAGATCACGCAGTGATGTGCACAGCGACAACAGCGCCATCACCTCGCTGGCTGCGGAGATGTCGAATCCGGTCTGCAGCGGATTGCCATCATCAGGAGTGCCGAGCCCGGTGATGATGTTGCGCAGTTCGCGGTCGTTGACGTCGAGGACGCGCCGCCAGGTGATCTCATGCGGATCCAACCCGAGACGGTTTCCCTTGTGGATATGGTTGCCGATCATCGCCGACAGTAGGTTGTGGGCCGCGGTCACGGCGTGCATGTCGCCGGTCAGGTGCAGGTTGAGTGCCTCCATCGGCACCACCTGGGCGTAGCCACCACCAGCGGCTCCACCCTTGATACCGAACACCGGCCCCATCGACGGCTGGCGGATGGCGACGATCCCGAGCTTGTCGATCTGCCGAAAGCCTTGGCCGAGCCCGATCGCTGTGGTCGTCTTGCCTGACCCGAGTGGTGTGGGCGTGATGGCGCTGACGACGACATACTTGGCCCGGGGACGGTCTCGCAGCTCATCGATCGCGTCGAGGGAGATCTTCGTTGCCGCGTTTCCGTAGGGTTCAAGCAGGTGTGCACCGATGCCCATGTCGGCTGCCACCTCGGTCAGCGGACGACGGGTCGCAGCACGGGAAATAGCGAGATCCGAAGGCATGGCCGCGCCGCGTGATCGAGATGGCTTGAGAATGATGCCTCCTGAGTTGTACCCGCCCGCAGCGCAGTTGACTCGGTGGGTTGGTGGTGTCACGCGGCTGTAAGCGCCACCTTCATTGTCTCAAACTCGATCGGGGTGATCGTACCGACGGGGCACAGCTGACCAGTACGGAATCTGGTTTCTGCGATCAGCCGGGTGGCACCTGTCGCTCAGATACTGCGGTGGTCGCGAACGGCCAACTCGAGGGCCACGAGCCCGGGTGCGAGGGCAGCATCCACTTCCATGGGATCGGTGATGTTGAGCTGCTGCATCGCCCGGCGATCGCTCGGTGCGGTATTGATCTCGTGCTCTCCAGCGTGCAGAGCAGCCATCAGGTCGGTGATGACGTCGTCCAGCGATCGACGTTCCCACCCGAGATCGGCACCGGCATTCTGCGAGCTCATCATCGCCGTCTCGGTGGCACCGGGGTAGACCGTCGCGACATGCACGCCGGTGCCAATCAACTCACGGCGAAGAGATTCGCCGAAGCGGGCAAGGCCTGACTTCGTGGCCGCATAGACGGAGTAGAACGGCATACCGACGAGGGCAATCCCGCTGGCAATGTTCAGAAGGATGCTCCCTCGGCCAGTTCCGCTCTGACGAAGAGCGGGAAGCATGGCTTTGGTCAGCAGAATCGGGGCAGTGAGGTTCAGAGTGATCATGGAGTGGACATCCGCATCGCTGGCCAATTCGAGCCGCCCCGCGCGAACATTGCCGGCGTTGTTTACCAGCAGATCAACCGTGTCCCAGGATGCGACCGCCTGCAGAATCCGCTCGGCCGCACCGGGCTGAGTGAGGTCTTCGACCAGAATTTCGGATGTTCCGCCGGCAGCGGTCACAAGCCCGGCTGTTTCCGCGAGAGTGTTCTGCTGTCGCCCGACGAGCAGCAAGTGACCCCCGCGCCGACCGAATTCAAGCGCGAGTGCACGGCCAATGCCCTGTCCTGCGCCCGTGATGATCCCGTGGCGGGCGGTGAGATCCAGGGCGCTGAGATCCAGGGCGCTGAGATCATGGGCGGTGAGATCATGGCCGGTGATATCAAAGGCGGCGGGATTGGGGGTGGTGAGATCGGGAGTCGTTGAATGCATTGGAGCACGCTTCTTTCCGTTGATTTCGGCAGGATGGAAACAGCCCACAGCTCCGGGCCGTCTCCACGGACACTTATTCAGGACAACCGGGCACCACGACAGAAATTCCGCAGCTGTCCCGCAGCCCGCCGATGTACCCGGCCCGGCTGAGCACCGAAACCCGCACTCACCTCGCGAGCGTGACTGGGCAACCCGCATCACATCACCGTCGTCCGACGGTCGATCGATTCTTTAGTTTTTTGGTGATCACGTGTGCCTGTTCCAGCAGCAGCCGGCCCAGTTCTGGCCTGCGTGAAGTGCTGAAGCGCGACTCGATCCCGGTGAGGCTGAGCGCCCATCCGGGGCGGCAGTACTCATCGAAGACGGCCGCCCCCATACCCCAGCTCCCTTCCACGATGAGTCCCGGGTTGACCGCGTAGCCGTGTTGCCGCGTCTCAACGATGCGCTGTCGCAAGACGGGAATTGCATGCGATGCGCCCCACTCCGCCTCCAACAGATCCCGTGCCAGATAGGCCTCGGCCTCGGCGGGGGAGAGAAACGAGAGGATTGCCAGCCCGGCTGAGGCCACACCGAGCGGGAACCGAACACCCTCGTGAAGCACGAACGACCGAACGGGAAAACTACCCTCTTCGCGCAAGAGGCAAATCGTTTCGTAGCCTTGCCGGGCGGAGAGAAAGGCACTCTCACCGGTCTCGCGGGCAAGAAGCTCAACGCTGGACTGGGCAAAATCAGAAATGTTGTGCCGTTCAGCGGCGAGGGCACCCATCAGATACAGCTCCGGACCGAGGAACCATCGGCCGTGTGAATTGTCGAGGTCGAGGAAACCCTCGGCCGCGAGGGAGGTAAGCAGCCGGTGGGTAGTGGGGCGGGTCAGCCCGGTCTGCTGAGCAACTTCGGTGGTCGAGACACCTCGCGGTGCGTGCTCACTGACCACTCGCAGCACCCGTCCGACGCGCCGGATCACCTGTGCGCCCTGAATGGGTTCGGCCATCAGTCCCCTTGCTCAAACTCCCGATGTCAGTCTCTCACTATCCACATGGTGGATCAACTCACTGTTTTTGACCATACTGCGCCCACTTTGCTGTTCGGCTTTGACGGGTATCGATCGGTCTCTATAGCGTGGGGACAGGACGTATTGCCCACTTTGTGGACTGTGATCGTTCGTCACCACACGAGGGAGTCTGCATGACGAAGCAGTGGTCAAGCGCGAGAGAAGCCATCCACGATGTGATCCACGATGGATCCACGATCGCGGTGGGTGGTTTCGGGTTGAGCGGTAATCCGAGCGATCTGATCGAGGCGGTTCGTGAGAGCGGTGCGCGAGACCTCACGATTGTGTCGAACAACATGGGTGTCGATGGGCAGGGCCTGGGGATCCTGCTGGAGAACCACCAGGTGACGCGCGTTCTGGCCTCCTACGTTGGCGAAAACAAGCTGTTCGCCGCTCAATTTTTGAACGGAGAGTTGGAGGTGGAGTTCGTGCCGCAGGGCACGTTGGCGGAGAGACTGCGCGCGGGCGGGGCGGGAATCGCCGGTTTTTACACAAAAACGGGGGTCGGAACGCCGATCGCCGAGGGAAAGGAACTCCACGAGTTCGACGGTGAGCTGTTCGTGCTTGAGCGCGGCATCATCACCGATCTTGCACTGGTGCGCGCCCACCGCGCTGACCGGGCCGGCAACCTCGTTTACCATTTCGCCGCACGCAATTTTAATCCCAACGTCGCAACTGCCGGCCGGGTCACCATCGTTGAAGCCGAGGAGATCAGCGAGGGATACCTCGACCCTGAAGTCATCGTCACTCCGGGAATCTTCGTTCAGCGCCTCGTGCTCGCTACGACGCGGGTCAAAGCGATTGAGCAGCGGACCGTTCGGCCGCGCCCCACGGTTGAAGTGTAGGAAAGGGAGAGACGACATGGTGTGGACTCGCGACGAAATGGCGGCCATTGCCGCAGGCGAATTGAATGACGGCGAATACGTGAATCTTGGAATCGGGATCCCGACCCTTGTCGCCAACCACCTCCCCGACGGAGTGTCTGTGACCCTGCAGAGCGAGAACGGATTACTCGGCATGGGTCCGTTCCCGATCGATGGCGAGGAGGATGCCGACCTGGTGAACGCGGGCAAACAAACCATCACCCTTTCCCCTGGCGGGAGCTTCTTCGACTCGGCAACTTCATTCGCGATGATTCGAGGCGGGCATGTTCAGGTTGCGATCCTCGGGGCGCTGCAGGTCGCGGGTAATGGTGATCTCGCTAACTGGACGATCCCGGGCAAATTGGTGAAAGGTATGGGAGGGGCGATGGATCTCGTCGCCGGCACACCGCGAGTCATTGTGATTACGGAGCATGTGGCCAAAGACGGTAGCCCGAAGATCGTGGCCGCATGCGACCTCCCGCTGACCGGGGCGAGGGTGGTGCAGCGCATCATCAGCGACCTGGCCGTGTTTGACGTGGTCAATGAGGGGCTGGTGCTGCGGGCTACGGCTCCCGGCGTCAGTCTGGATGAACTCACCGGTAAGACGGGAGCCCCGTTCACGGTCGAACTGCTGCCAGTGCTGGGGCTCCCGGCATCATAGAACGAGAGCAGGGTCACGGAATGAGCGCGGTGATCGTGGGCTAGGCCCGCACTTCCTTCGTAAAATTCAATGGCGCATTCGCATCGGTACCGGCAACCGAGCTGGGCGCGCACGCGATCTCGGCCGTACTTGCCCGAGCCGGTGTCGCGGTGCAGGCGTTAAAAATCGCACCATTGCCAATCGCACCATGGTCAATTGCCGGGCGCGGGGGACCGACGCTCATCTCGGTTGACGACGGGCTTCGTGCCTCGACCACTGTCGAGACGCTTGCCGCTCTGCGCCCGGTGTTCGCAAGATCCGGAACGATCACCGCGGGTACGTCATCGCAGATCGCCGATGGTGCGGCGGCCATTGTCCTGATGAGCAGCACCGCCGCCGATGCGCTTGGCATCACGACATTGCCACCGTGGTCTCGCACGCTCTCGTTGCCGGCCCAGACGTATCGCTGCACTCGCAACCGGCGCTCGCGATCACCGCTTTTTCGGCGGAGCGGTCGCCCTCGGCCATCTCATCGGAGCATCCGGTGCTCGTATCGTCGGGCACCTCGCTCTTCGGCTTGCTGCGCTCGGCTCTGATTCGGTGGGTGCGGCCGGTATCTGCGGTGGTGGCGGGCAGGGCGCCGCACTAGTCCTCACGGCGCTGTGACGGATGCGCTGTGACGGATGCGCTGTGTGCGTGGGCCGAGGTTGTGCTGGTGCAAATAGCGGGAATCGGCTGAGCGCAACTGAACATTCCCGAGGCGTCGAACGCCACTGAAATGCGCTCTTCAGACGCGCCATACAGAAATCCTCCCTAGGGTTAGCAGGATGATTTCCACTGCGAGTGCCGTGAAAACGCCAGTGTCTGTGTCTCGCGCCGCGGATTCTCCCGCTCTAGAAGGCAAAAAACGCGGCTCGCGACTCGCCTCTCTCGACGGTTTGCGCGGAGTTGCAGCCCTTGTCGTTGTGTTCCATCACCTCTATCTTGTGGCCGAGCCCGTGCTGCGCCAGCAGGGTGGGACGGGCGTGGGAAGCGTGCTCTGGTGGATATCGCAGACGCCGCTCAAACTGCTCACCGCCGGGTCGGAGGCTGTGCTCGTTTTCTTCGTCCTCAGTGGACTTGTGGTGGCACTTCCCGCGCTGAAGCCGGGCGGATTCTCGTGGGCCGGTTTTCTGACTGGACGTCTGGCTCGCCTGTACATGCCTGTGTGGGCGTCGCTCGTAATCGGCACGGCGTTCATCTTGCTCCTGCCGCGCAGCGATTCGGTGATCACTCAGGGAACCTGGATGGATAAGGCGCAGGCCACGTCCGTCGGCTGGGGATCGATCTTCACTGAAGCCAGCCTCACCGCCGGGTCGTACCCGATCAACAATGTCCTCTGGTCGCTGCGCTGGGAACTGGTCTTTTCGGTGCTGTTGCCTCTGTTCGTGGCACTGGCAATCCTGCTGTCGCGCTACTGGGTCATCGCACTCGCGGTGGTCTGTGCAATAAGCACGCTCGGTGCGATCAACGAGGTCGATGCTCTGCGCTACCTCCCGGTGTTCTTCATCGGAACCCTGATGGCAGTGCGGTTGGAAGCGATCCGCGAGTGGACGCAGCGCCGCCTTCTGCGGCCGCGCGCCGGTCTCGCCGGCGTGGCCCTCGTGGCCGCATCCCTTCTCCTGCTGATTGGCGAGTGGATGCTGCGCCCACTGTTTCCGGTGGGCAGCGTCGTGAACACCCTGCTCTCTCAGTCGTCAGTGCTCGGTGCCGCCGGTCTCGTACTCGCAGCCATCGCGGTGCGACCGGTTCGGTCCGTTCTTGAAGCCCGGGGCATACAGTGGCTCGGTAAAGTCTCCTTCAGCCTCTACCTTGTACACATCCCGATCCTGGCCTCCCTCACCTTTCTGTTCGGCGACGACCGGTGGTGGCTCGTTGCGATTCTCACACTGCCGCTCGCCCTGCTTGCGGCGTGGGGATTCCACTGGGCCGTCGAACGTCCGTCGCACCGGTTGGCCCGAAGCATTACTGGCGTGGTGACGGCCCGGCTCGAGACGCACAGAGCGCGCTGAACCGCGCCGGCGGCGTAATCGAACTCTTCCCTAGAAGATGCGCACGGCCACCTCGGCTGGAGCTTCGAGCAGTTGTTCGATCTCGTCATCCAGCCTCACCAGCGTGAGCGAGGCACCCGCCATATCGAGAGACGTGCAGTACTCACCGACATAGTTTCGCCCCACTGTGATTCCCTGGGCTGCCAGCCTTTCGTGTGCGATCCCGTAGAGGATATACAGCTCGCTGATCGGGGTTCCCCCGAGACCGTTGATCATCAGAGCCACCCGGTCGCCGCTGGCGAAGGGGAGGTCGGGTACGACAGCTCCCAGCAGCTCATCGATGATCTCGTTGGCCGGCATCCACTTGGCCCGTCGTCGTCCGGGTTCTCCGTGGATTCCCACCCCGATCTCGATCTCATCGTCGGCCAGATCGAACAGTGGCGAGCCCTTGGACGGGGGCGTGCAGGCCGTGAGGGCGATACCCATCGTACGGGTGACAGAGTTGACTTTTTCGCCGATCCGGATCAGTTCGTCGAGTTCCGCTCCGGTTTCAGCCGCTGCACCGACGGCTTTCATGACGAAGAAGTTTCCGGCCACCCCGCGGCGTCCGACCGTGTAGGTGGAGTCCTCGACCGACACATCGTCATTGATGAACAGCGTTTTCACCTTCACGCCGTCGGCTTCACTCATCTCCTGGGCCATATCGAACGCCATCCGGTCGCCGGTGTAGTTGTTCACCAGCAGCAAAACACCCTTGGGGGAGGCAAGCAACTTCGTCGTCTCGTAGACGTAGTCCATCGGCGGTGCGGCAAAGATGTCGCCGGGGCACGCTGCGTCGAGCATTCCCTTTCCCACGGTCATCACGTGGGCCGGCTCGTGGCCGGAGCCCGACCCCTGGATGATCGTCACCTTGTCGTCCCGAGGCGAATCGGCGCGGTGGATGAGGTTGTACTTCGGAACGTAGACAAGGGTCGCCGGGTTTGCCAGTGCAATACCCTTCAACATCTCGGGAACGAATTGCTGCGGGTCGTTGATAAACTTCTTCATTTGCTTCTCCAGTTGTCGGGTGGTGGGATGGAAAATATCGAGGGTGCCTCACACGGGCTGGCGGCTATTCCACGTCTCGGCAAGCCGTTCGGCCAATACGGCGACGGCGAGCGCTCCTGCATCTGCAGACCCGATGCTGCGCTCGCCGCTGTAGCTGGCCCGCCCGCGTCTCGCCTGCATTGTGCTCGTATGTTCGGCTGCGGTGCGAGCCGCCGTCGCCATCGCCCGCACAGAATCCGCCACGGATTCGCCGGCATCGTGCGCCTGCTCCAGGGCGTCCACGGCAGGCGCGAGCGCGTCGAGCAGAGTCTTGTCACCGACATCCGAGTTTCCGCGTTTCTTGATGCCTTCGATACTCGAGCGCAGGGCGGTAACGACATCGCCGACCGCAATATTTTCGCTTCCCTTGAGCTGGGTCCCCGCTCGCAAGAAGGCGGTTCCCCAGATCGGCCCGGACGTGCCCCCGATTCGACTCGTGATTGACATGGCCACCTTCAACAGGAACGTGCCCGAATCATCACGGTCGAACTGATCCCATTGTGTAAGCACCTGCTCGAAACCGCGGGCGAGGGAATATCCGAAATCCCCATCGCCGACGACCGAGTCGAGGTCTCCGAAATATTTCTCGTTCTCGACGCAGGTCGTCGCAATGGTACGGACGACGAATTCGGTCGTGTCAAGACTGCTGCTCACAGGTGTTTCCTCTCGTGTCCATCGGAGCGTTCCGGTTCGACCGCACCGGGTGATGCTCCCGCCAGAACTGCATCGATGTCTGAAATCGTGATGTAAGCCCGTGGATGCACCCCGGCGGCATCAACCAGCACAGCGGTGACTTCGCCATCGGGTTCACCGAGGGAAGTGACAACGAGGGATGCGCCGGCGAAATCTTCGTCACGCGTGTAGCCACTGACCGTGACAACAGTCGAGATGCCGGCTGCGAGTGCGGCCCGGAGCCCATTGGCGCTGTCTTCGATGACGACCGCATCATCGGCAGTGACACCAAGCTGATCAAGGGCGAGCAGATAAATGTCCGGTGCCGGCTTTTTTGCCGCGACCGAGTCACCGGCAAAAATACGAAATTGCGCAGCAGTGGTTACACCGACCACGTGTGTGAGCACAGCCCGGACGGATGCTTCCGCTGAGGTCGAGGCGACCGCCAGGGTGTAGCCCGCCACGAGAGCTTCGTTCACAATCCGCAAAATACCCGGCCGAGCCGGGAGCGCCCCGGATGCGACGAGGCCAGTGTAAATTTCCGTCTTGCGCCGATGCCACTCTGCGACGAGTGCGGCCTGCCCCGCGGCATCCGCCGGCAATCGGGCCCGGGAGACCAGGTCAGCGGTCAGCTCACTCGCCATCCGCTCCTTGCCCCCACCGATCAGCACTTTTCGGGCGTAATCCGCATCGCTCCACTCCACTGGAATACCGAATTCCCTGAAGGCCTGGTTGAAGGCCGGCAGGTGCCCGAAACGCTCCGTGTCTGCGAGCACGCCATCGCAGTCGAAAATCAGGGCCGGCATCTCACCACGCCTTCCCGGCGCTGCCAAAGGTTTCTGCTAGCGCTGTTGTCATTGCCCTGACATCACTGGATACCGCGGCGAAGACAGTCGGCGGATCCCACTTGCCCGCGGCCGCTGATTTTTGCGTGTGTGACAGTGAGGACTGCAGGTAAAGCATCTTGAGTGCTGTCGAGATATTGACCTTCGCGCAGCCACGGCTGATGAGGTCGCGGAACTGGTCGTCGGTCATGCCGCTGCCCCCGTGCAACGCGATCGGCACGGTTTCGGCACCAACCAGGGCCGTCACGCGGTCGAAATCGAGTACCGGTTCAGAGGCATACACGCCATGTGCATTCCCGATCGATGGTGCGAACACATCCACCCCGGTTCGTCGGATGAAGTCGAGCGAGACCTCAAGGGTCTGGCGTGCTCCGACCTCGTCAGAACCATGGCCGTCTTCGACTCCGGTAATGGCCTCGATTTCCCCTTCGACGTGAGCGCCATGGGCGCGAGCTTCGGCCACAACCTCAATCGTCTGCCGCAGGTTTTCCTCCACTGGCAACTGGGACGCATCGAAGAGTACTGAGTTCCAGCCCAGATCGAGACACTGGGTGATAATCGCACGATCCGGGCAGTGGTCGAGGTGAAGAGTGACGGGAACGTCGACGTGCTCGGTCATGCTTTTCCACATCGCGAACAGCACCGGAGCGCCGATCGACTTTACGGTCTTGACCGAGGTCTGAACGATCAGTGGAGATCTCGCTTCCATCGCACCCGCGAGCACCGATTGCAGGGTGAGATCGTTGAGGATGTTGATCGCTGGCACGCCGTACCGCTCGCCAAACGCCCGATCCACGATCTCCTTGAGCGAGACGACACCCACATTGGCCTCCGTATGTTGCGTAGTTCCGAACCTAGATCGCAGCGGGGACAGCGGCTATGGGGAGTTTCCCTACTGGATCCCCGGATCGCCTCGAATGACACGCGCCGCAACTTCCGCCCGGCTGCGTGCGCCGGACTTGCGAAGGATTGTGCCGACGTGCTTCTCGACGGTCTTCGCTGAAATCCCGAGTTCCCGCGCGATGAGTTTGTCGGGCCAGCCGCGCTCGAGGAATGTAGTCACCTGAAGCTCGCGGGTTGTCAGGCCCGGTATCTGCGCGGCTGTCGGTACGTTGAGTACGCGCGAATTCGCTATGGCAACCGCGGCATGAATGGCAAATAGCTCGAGAAGCTGCACATCGTCGGTATCAAAGCGGCGGGAGGGGGCATCCCCGAACACGACACAGGCACCGACGATGGCGGGTCCGAGACGAATTGGCACGCCGATAACCGCGCGGGAATATCGGAGGTCACTCGGTTGGATGTGGCCTCCGGGCACCAGCGAATACTGGTCAAACCCAATGGGTCCGCCCGCCCGCACGACGGCTCCGGTAACGCCCTCGTCAAGTGGGAAGACCTCGCCTGACCGGCATCCGACGTCGAGGTCCACTTCCTTGCGGTAGTGCCCCGCAGTGGCGTCGATCGTGCAGATCGATCCACTGTGACAGTGCAGCAACTCGACAGCATTGCGGAGGATGCGGCGCAGCAGCGGTTCGAGTGCAAACTCCCCGGCCAGGTCGCTCGCCAGCAGCGACAGAGTGGCCAGCGGGCTGACGGGCTGAGAATCCTGTTCAATCCGAGCGTTATTGGCGTTACTGGCGTTATTGGCGTAACTGGCGTTATTGCCGTTATTGCCGTTATTGCGGGTGACCGCGGTGTGGCTGGCAGCCGCACTGATGTCGTGGATATGGTCTGATGCAAGCGATGGAACAGTCATCGATATCTCCCTGCCTCGCGCCGGTGCGAGGTCCGCTCCCATCCTGTGCCAGACCCCGCCGGGGTGCGAGTGTTTCGGCTGTATTCACGGTGACATCAAGGAAACGTGACATCGAGGAAACGTGACATCAAGGAAACGTGACATCGAGGAAACGTGACAGTAGGAAAAGATCCATGGCGTCACATTTCCCACCGTTTGCCGTCCTGGCGGTCCTTATGTGTCACCGCTCAGATCCGATCCCGAACCACCATTCGCTCCACTGCCGACGGCAAAGCCCAGTGATCAGCCAATACCTGGGCCGCGACGATCGATCTGGTCGAGTGGCCCGCAAATAGGTTCCCTCGTGCACCCGGTATCGTGTGGCCTTTACCGGTGATGCTGAACAGCCTCACCTGGGGTTTGACGCCGTCCGCATAGACCGTTTCTACGACATCAGCGGAGACCTGACGTTGTGCCCCCGGGGTCAGAATGCCGTTGCGCTGCGCGAAATACTTCGCAGTCCCTGGTGCTGAAAGCATCCCACCACCGCGGAATGGCCCCCATCGCCTGGCGGATTGGCCGCCATATTTGACGAAAAGATCGCTGGTGCCGTGAAACATGGTGACCGAGATTGGCGCGGATTCGTACCGGCTGCCGAAGAAGTTTGCCGCGTCTGCGTGCGTTGCCGAGATTAGACCCGCTCCCGCGATGCGGTCGGGGATTTCATGAATCACCCGAATTGTCATGTAGCCTCCGGCAGAAAACCCCACAATGAAAACTCGATCCCGGTCCACCCTGTCGTGTGTGGCCAGGTCATCGATTACGGCGGTGACGAAGGCGACATCATCAATTTCATTCCGACGCGCGGCAGAAATTGAACTGACCCTCGCGTCGTTCCAATCCCCACGGAAACCATCGAGGTAGGCAACGACGGCACCCCGGCCCGCGAGCGAGTCGAAGGTTCGGTCAGAGTAGCGGCGGATCGTGTTCGCCGACTGGTTGGACCCGTGTAGCACGAGCACGAGGGCGCGGCCAGTCGCACTTGCAGTCGCAGCAGCTGCCGGGGCGACTCGAAGGTAGGTGCGACGCATCCCCGCGACGAGTACCGACCTCTTGACAGCGGATGACACGGAGCTGCTCCTCTGCGATGGGTTGTCTGCGATGGATTGTCAGCGATGGATTGTGCGCGCACGATGCGCGCACTCCCAAATTCTCGCATCACCGTCATTGGAGCGACCTCCACGGGGATGCACTTCACTATTTCCATCGCAGTACCGCATGGAGTGATCCGCTCCCCGCGTCCGTCCGCTGATCGCGCCGCCATTGCGCGACGGAAGCGGCCGTGACGCCGCTGGCTCAGAACTCGAATACGAGCCGGGCGGGTACCTTGCTCGACAAAACCTCTGCCATCGCCTCGTTGACCTGGTCTAGTCGTCGGCTCTCGGAGATCACTTGTGTGCGTCCGGCGGCATGAAGGGCGAATACCTCGGCGAGGTCCTGCCGCGTTCCCACGATCGAGCCGATGATCGAGATGCCCTTGAGCACCGTGTCGAAGATCGGGATGCTCATGGTGCCCTCGGCAGGAAGTGCGACACAGATGAGCCGGCCACCGCGACGCAGTGAGGCGAAGGCCTGCTCGAAGACCCGTGGAGATGCGGCGAGAACCAGCGCAACATCCACGCCCCCAAGCTCGTGTATCGCCTCGACAGGATCGACCTCGGCGGCATTGACGACGAAGTCGGCGCCGAGCGACACGGCGAGATCAAGTTTCTCCTTCTCGATGTCGACGGCGATGACGGATCCGCCCATGATGCGCGCGTACTGCACCGCGAGGTGGCCGAGACCCCCGATACCGAAGATGGCGACGCGCTCGGTGGGTACGATCGACGCGACCTTGAGCGCCTTGTAGGTGGTGACTCCTGCGCAACTGAGAGGTGCAGCATCCATCGCGGTGATGCCTTCGGGCACGAGGGTTGCGAAGCGGGCCGACACAAGGGTGTACTCGGCAAAGGCTCCGTCGACCGAATAGCCGCTGTTCAATTGCTGTTCGCAGAGACTTTCACGGCCGTCGATGCAGTACCGGCAGTCGCCGCAGGCGAATCCGAGCCAGGCAATGGCAACGCGGTCGCCGACTCGAAGGCGTGTGACGCCCTCCCCGAGCTTCTCCACGATGCCGACCCCTTCGTGACCGGGCACGAGGGGAAGCGTCGGCGTGACCGGCCAGTCGCCATTGGCGGCATGGATATCGGTGTGGCAGAGTCCGCATGCCTCGAGGTGTACCAACACCTGCCCCACCGCCGGTTCGGGTATCTGGCGGTCTTCGATCGTGAGCGCTTCACTAAATGTGGTGACGACGGCGGCTTTCATGGGATGTCCTTTGGTTGGGCCTCTACCCTCCTCGCCAGTGCGGTCGCGGAGGGGGTCGAAGGTCCCAGAATCGTCGGCAGTCGGGCGAAGTCGACGACCGCGGCGACGGCTACGGTGGGATTCGCGAGGTGTGCACCGCGTTGTGGCGCACCCAGTGATGGCACCCAGTGATGGCACGCAGTGACGGCACCCAGTGAGGACACCAAATGAGCTTGCGTTTCGAGGAACTGGATTTTCAGCCGACACCGATGGGAGACCTCACGCTGAGGCGGCGGATCGAACCGACCCTCGGCGTCGATGTTTTTGAAGTGAAACTGGGGGAGGAGTTTCTCATGTCCAGTCTCTTCACCGTCGCGGAGGAGGAACTTGCAACCCTCGGCCTCGCGGCGCTTGAGACACCCCAAGCCGAGGGGACGGCTGCCGAGGGGACGGCTGCTGACGGGACGGCTGCTGACGGGACGGCTGCTGACGGGACGGAGCTCGATGTGTTGGTCGGCGGTCTCGGTCTCGGATACACCGCCGTCGCTGCCCTCGCCGACCCCCGAGTGCGGTCGGTCAGAGTGATCGACACCCTGCCCGCAGTGATCGACTGGCACCGGCGAGGCTTGCTTCCCGTCTCGGCGACACTGGTTAATGACCCGAGAACAACTCTGGTGGCCGGTGACTTTTTCGCCTGTATGCGACGTGAGCCCGAGGCATCCGCTCGCTACGATGCGATCCTGCTCGACGTCGATCACTCGCCACGCCACCAGCTAGACCCGAGCCATGCCGACCTGTATACCGAGGATGGCCTGCGGGCACTGGTGCGACATCTGACGCACCGTGGGGTCTTTGCCCTGTGGTCGGACGACCCGCCTGACGAAGAATTCGTTGCGCTGGCATCTGTCGTCTTCGACAGTGTGGTGGCGCACGTCGTCGATTTTGATAATCCGTTGACCTCGGGTGTCTCATCCAACACCGTGTACGTCGCAACTCAGCATTGATGCGGAGATATTGATCCGGAGATACTGACCTGGAGCCCTGCCCGGAGCGCATTCGGTCAGCGCAGCGCATTCTGCCGGCGCAGCGCTGCGGGGTACTGTCGGGATATGAAAATCACGGTGACCGGCGCAGCCGGACAAATTGGCTACGCCCTCCTTTTTCGCATCGCATCCGGCGCGATGCTCGGCGCCGACGAACCGGTGGAGTTGAGCCTGCTCGAGGTGCCGCAGGCCATGCGCGCCGCGGAGGGGATAGCCATGGAATTGGATGATTGCGCCTTCCCGCAGCTGAAGTCTGTCGATATCTGCGATGACGCCGCGCGCGCATTCGACGGAGCAAACGTGGCGCTCCTGGTGGGCTCCCGCCCACGTACGGCTGGCATGGAGCGGGGAGACCTGCTTGCGGCTAACGGGGGTATTTTTGGGCCGCAGGGTCGGGCGATCAATGATGGAGCCGCGTCCGACATCCGGGTGCTCGTGGTGGGTAACCCCGCCAATACCAACGCCATGATCGCCGCATCCAATGCTCCGGATGTGCCTTCCGCCCGGTTCACCGCGATGACCCGCCTCGACCACAACCGGGCACTCTCGCAGCTCGCCCGTCATACCGGAGCACCCGTCTCCTCGCTCTCGCGGATGACGATTTGGGGTAACCACTCCGCCACGCAGTATCCGGATCTCACCCACGCACTGCTGTCCGGCGATCCCGTCGCGGTGGATCACGCATGGGTCGAGCGCGAGTTCATTCCTACGGTGGCAGGGCGCGGGGCGGCGATCATCGACGCGCGCGGTTCCTCATCGGCGGCATCCGCAGCCAACGCTGCCATCGACCACATGCGCGACTGGATACAGGGCACCGCGGATGGCGACTGGACCTCGGCCGGCATCGTTTCCGACGGCGCCTACGGTGTGCCGGCAGGACTGGTGTGCTCATTCCCCGTCACCTCATCGGGTGGAAACTGGCAGGTCGTTCCCGATCTGTCGATCGACGCATTCTCCCGGTCACGCATCGATAGCTCGGTTGCGGAGCTGCTCGATGAGCGCGCTGCTGTCGCGGCGCTTGGGCTGTTACCGAATCATCCTTAACGGCAAGGCTGTGGATGTCGACCTCAGGAAACGCAGGCGATCGCACGGAGAATTCCCATTGATCGATGTGCGGCTCTCAGGAATCCGCGGATAGCGTGGAGACCGTTCAAGCAAATCTTGCATCGGACAGATTCACCCCGACAGAAAGAAGAGCACATCATGGCTAACATCGTTGAGACCGCAGTAAGCGCCGGAAGCTTCACCACGCTCGTCGCCGCAGTTCAGGCCGCTGGACTTGTTGACACCCTGAGCGGTCCTGGACCATTCACTGTGTTCGCACCGACCGATGAGGCGTTTGCGAAGCTCCCCGCCGGAACCGTGGAATCACTGCTCGCTGACATCCCCAAGCTGACGGCGATCCTCACGTACCACGTGGTGCCAGGAGCGGTGCATGCAGCCGACCTCGTCGGCACCCCCAGCGCGACCACCGTGCAGGGAACCGACGTGACCTTTGACACCTCAGACGGTGCCAAGGTCAACGGTGCAACGGTCACCCAGGCCGACATCGTGGCGTCGAATGGCGTCATCCACGTCATCGACACGGTTCTGCTCCCCGCCTGACCCGCCCTACCCGGTCGGGGGCTGGCATTCCAGCGCCCGACCGGGTGAAGGTTCTCGGCCGTCTTGCCGCGAAAGCGGATGCCCTGCCGCCGGAGGTTACTTACCCGGCCGGATGGAGCCAGCGATTCGGCCGAGCTCGGTCTCGTCCACGGCAATGCCCGCGTCGGAGAATCGCACCCGCAGCTCGGTGAGCAGATCCTTTTGCGGCTGCAGGGCAAGATCCGCGGCAACCCGTCCGATGAGCCCCGAGATCTTCTGCTCTCGGGTCGCATCAGTGCTCCCGTCTTGCACGGGCTCATTGAGTTCAGCGGCGTCAGTCATGTGATCCATTCCTTCGATGTCGTTTCCAGAGTATCCGCACCGGTCTGAGGACGTCTTCGGCCGCCGACCTCGACCGCCGTCTTCGGCCATCGACCACGACCGCCGGGTCCTCCGCCCCGGTCACTGCGGCCTGCTGTCATCCGTCGACCGATCGGCCCCGCAACTTCTCCAGGTCACGGCGTTCTCGCTTGGTCGGGCGTCCCGCTCCCCGGTCACGTAGCACTGTGACCGCCACCTCCTCCTTCGGCGGTGGCGGGGGAGTCAAGTCGACAAGACAGTCCACCGCGACCGATGCGCCGACGCGCTTAGCAACGAGACGTGCCACCTGAACGGTGCGTTCGAGGTCAGTGGTGCGCAGTCGCACCTCGTCGCCAATGCGCACCGGCTGTGCCGCCTTCGCACGCTCGCCGTTCACCTGCACATGACCGGCGCGGCACGCTGCCGTTGCCGCGGACCGGGTCTTCGCCAGCCGAACTGCCCAAATCCAGCTGTCGACGCGCGTGCTGGTCGCGGCATCCATCTGATGACTCTACGACCATGCCCCCAGCGCGACCACTCGGCGTAACTGCTCGGCGCGACCACTCGGCGCAACTGCTCGGCGCAACTGCTCGGCGCGACTACTCGCCGCGACTGCTCGGCATGACGACCCGCCGCGACGACCCGGTGCACGCCGGCGGGCTCGGGCAGTCCAGCTCGGCACTGATTTGGCCGCCGATAGACTTTGGGTCGTGAAGCACCAGCAGAGCGACCAGGTGAGTTCTCGGATATTCACGATTCCCAACATCCTGAGTTTCGTGCGCCTGCTGCTCGTACCGGTTTTTCTGGTCCTCATCGTGCGCGGCGAAGACGGTCTCGCCCTCCTTGTGCTGGTGATCTCGAGCATCACCGACTTTCTCGACGGGGTCATCGCCCGCAGGCTCAACCAGATCACCCGTCTCGGTCAACTGCTCGACCCGGCAGCGGATCGTCTCTTCATCTTCACCGCACTGATCGGGCTCGCCGTTCGCGGGGTGATCCCGTGGTGGCTCGTGATCGTGATCGTGGGCCGCGATGCGATGCTCGCAATTCTCGGTATTCTTCTGGCGAACTTCGGCTATGGCCCTCTTCCCGTGCATCACCTCGGAAAGCTCGCCACCTTCTGCATGTTCTACGCACTCCCGATCCTCATGATCGGGCAGGCATTCCCTGCGCTGGCATGGATCACGGCGCCGTGCGGCTGGGCCTTTGCGCTCTGGGGCGCATTCCTGTACTGGTGGGCGGGTTTTATTTATTTGCGCGAAACCGTGCGAGTCTCAAGAATTCCGCGACCCGGTGTGGGCATCGAATCGGATACGCTGGGTCACTACTAGAGCGTCGTCTGATCAGCGGATCTGGACACTTCGCTCGACTGAGTGTGGAAAATATTGGAGGCGCGACGTGGTCGATTCAGGCAACCGGAATGGCGCAGCAGGAAACCGGCCTCGTGACACTGAGATTACGAACGCTGAGATTACGAACGCTGAGATTACGAACGCTGAGATTACGAACACTGAGACCACGGTCCACCTCACCAGCGAATTCGCGGCCCAGCTCGCCGCTCTCGGAGGCGACGTCTCTGCGGAAGAAAAGGCGGCGATCACCGCACTTCCCTCCGGATCCGCGCTGCTCGTGGTGCGCCGCGGCCCGAATTCCGGTGCGCGTTTCCTGCTCGACGCCGACGTGACAACGGCTGGCCGACATCCGGATGCCGACATTCTTCTCGATGACGTGACCGTATCGCGGCGTCATACCGAGTTTCTCCGCCAGGGCAGGGCATTCGAGATCAGGGATCTCGGCTCGCTCAACGGCACCTACTTCGACGGAGTGCGTATCGACACCGCCCGTCTTCGTGATGGAGCAGAGGTGCAGGTGGGCAAGTTCCGTCTCACCTTCTATGCCTCCCGATTGGATCTCGCGTACCAGGCGAGTAAGTAATTGGCTCGCTCCTCTACCCAAGCCAGACTGGCGGGGATTGCACCGCTTCTCAGCATCGGCCAAGTGCTCGCCCGGCTCACCGTCGAGTTCCCTGATCTGACACCGTCGAAGCTCCGCTTCCTCGAGGAACGACAACTCATCGCTCCGGCGCGCACCGAATCCGGGTATCGCAAATTCTCACCGCGTGACCTCGACCGCCTGCGGTTTGTGCTCACCATGCAGCGCGATCACTACCTGCCGCTCAAGGTGATTCGCGGTTATCTGGACGAATTGGATGCCGGACGCCCGCCCACACTTCCCGGCGGGTCGACGTTCGCGTCGCCGTCCATCCTCTCGGCGGAGCGGCGTATGCCTCGTGACGAGCTGATCCGCGAGGCCGGGGCCACCCCGCAGCTGCTCAACGACGCCGTCTCCTCGTCGCTCGTCGCCCCAGCCGAACTGTATGGCGAGGAAGCCCTTGCGGTGCTCACCTCGCTTGCGGAATTGCAGCGATCCGGAATCGAGCCTCGACACCTCCGAGGCTTCCGTGCCGCTGCTGAGCGTGAGCTCGGGCTCATCGAAAGCGCTCTCATCCCGGCGGCACGCCGAAAAGACGCGTCAAGTCGCACAAAAGCAGGCGAACTCGCGCGCGAAATCGCCGGGCAGCTCGAGATCGTGCGATCGAGCTTAATTCGCTCGGCGCTGTCGCGCCTCGACCCCTAAGCTGAAATCCCTCGACTCCGAGAGCATAATCGGCCGACACGCCGACACCTCAGATCGACAAAGCGGCCCAACTGGGTGGTCCTCTCGGTAACGTGGGTTGAGACAGAAGTATCAACCACTCCTTGAGACTTGAGAGTGGTGGACAACACGTGAAAGGCAGTCAGATGAGTGAGCTCCATAACCGTAACGAGGATTCTCGTTACGACCTCGGATTGCTCTTCACCGACGGACTGCCCGACCTCGACAACACGGCTGGCTATCGCGGTGCGATCGCCGCACGCGCGGCCGGCATCAGCTATCGCCAGTTGGACTACTGGGCCCGAACAGAGCTCGTCGAGCCGACAGTGCGCGGCGCCGCCGGATCCGGCTCGCAACGTCTGTATGGATTTCGGGACATTCTCGTGCTCAAGCTGGTCAAGCGATTGCTTGATACCGGGATTTCGCTGCAGCAGATCCGTACAGCCGTGAATCAGCTTCGTGAGGCTGGAGTGAGCGACCTCGCGCAGACCACGCTGATGAGTGACGGTGCAAGCGTTTACCTCTGTACGTCCAACGATGAGGTCATCGACCTGGTCAGCCGTGGACAGGGAGTCTTCGGCATCGCGGTCGGCAAGGTGTTGCGCGAGGTGGAGAACAGCCTCGTGGAGCTCGATTCCGAGCGTCCGGATGTTGCAGACGAGCTCGCCGCTCGCCGGGCCATCCGCGCCTCCTAGAGCCGCACTTCGCGGGCTGTTGCGACTATGCCCCGCGCTGCGAGGTGACCGCGCTACGAGGTGACCGCGCTGCGAGGTGACCGCGCTACGAGGTGACCGCGTATTCGCAGATCTTGGCGGTGCGCAGTACGCGATCGAGCAGCAGGTCGAAGTTGTGAGCCATCTCCTGAGCGCTCTCGCCCGGCCACACGTGCAGCGGCTTGGCGGCCCCCTGTGCCTGCTGGAGCGATGTGCGTTCCGGCAGTTGCGGGCTCAGCACAAGCGGGCCGAACATATCGCGCAATTCCTTGATACGAAACTGGTGCTCGAGCGACTGCACCCGAGCACGATTCACGATAATGCCGAGGGGCTGGAGGCGAGGGGAGAGGCCGCGTCGAATCTCTTCGATCGCCCGAAGAGCACGATCTGCGGCAGCCACGGAGAACAGCCCGGGCTCGGTGATGACGGTGACGCGATCCGACGCCGCCCATGCCGTGCGGGTGAGCGCGTTCAGTGAAGGGGCACAGTCGATCAGCACGAGGTCGTAGTCCGCTTCGACGGTGGACAGGGCTTCCTCGAGCTTCCAAATATCTTTGATACTCGGGTGCGGACCGTCGAAGTTGATCGCTGCCGGACTGCCGATCATCACATCGATCTTGCCGGGGCGACCCCGCGTCCAGCCACTTGGTGCGATCGCTGCCCGCACGGTTTTCTCTTTCGGCGAGGCGAGCACATCAGCAACATTGAGATGGCCGGCGACAGTGATGTCCATCCCGGTCGATACATCGGCTTGGGGGTCGAGGTCCACAACCAGGGTGCGCAACCCCTTCGAGAAGGAAGCGGACGCCAGTCCGAGTGTCACAGTGGTCTTACCGACCCCACCCTTGAGAGAGCTGACGCTGAGTACATGCATGAGTGACCACGATACCGTCACTAGTCTTCGAGAACCTAAATCCCAACGGCCTGCACAGCACCTTTTAGGGAAATTGACCGCTTCTCTCGGCCCTAAGCTGGCGGGAGATTCGAAAGGACCAGATGTTCACCAAGATCCTCGTGGCCAATCGTGGCGAAATCGCCATTCGTGCCTTTCGTGCCGCCTATGAACTCGGCGCCCAGACCGTGGCGGTGTTCCCCTACGAGGACCGCAACTCGATGCATCGCCTCAAGGCGAACGAGGCATACCAGATCGGTGAGCCGGGGCATCCGGTGCGAGCGTATCTGAATGTCTCGGAGATCATCCGTGTCGCCCTCGAGTGTGGTGCTGACGCCATCTACCCGGGTTACGGGTTTCTTTCGGAGAACCCGGAGCTCGCCGAAGCGGCCTTCTCCGCCGGTATTACCTTTATCGGCCCAGGCCAGCACGTGCTGGAGATGGCCGGAAACAAGGTGACGGCAAAGGAGTACGCGATCGCTGCCGGCGTGCCTGTGCTGGCATCCACCCCGGCGTCCAAGGATGTCGACGAGTTGTTTGCCGGCGCCGATGCGATCGGGTTCCCGATCTTCGCAAAGGCCGTGGCAGGTGGCGGCGGACGCGGGATGCGCCGGGTCGAGAAGAAGGACGATCTGCGTGCCGCTCTCCTCGAAGCGATGCGCGAGGCCGACAGCGCCTTCGGCGACTCGACCATGTTCCTCGAGCAGGCCGTGGTGCGACCACGCCACATCGAAGTGCAGATTCTTGCGGATGCCACGGGAGAGACCGTGCACCTGTTCGAGCGCGACTGCTCGGTGCAGCGTCGTCACCAAAAGGTGATCGAGATCGCCCCGGCTCCGAACCTGGACGAGGTTACCCGCAACGCCATGTTCCGCGACGCGATCGCTTTCGCCAAGTCGATCGGCTATGTCAACGCTGGCACAGTCGAATTCCTGCTCGACACCGCGGGGGCGCGCAAGGGGCAGCACGTGTTCATCGAAATGAACCCGCGCATCCAGGTGGAGCACACCGTCACCGAAGAGGTCACCGACATCGACCTCGTGCAGTCACAGATGCGTATCGCCTACGGGCAGTCGCTTGCCGAGCTCGGGCTCACGCAGGAAAATATCCACCTGCGTGGCGCCGCCCTCCAGTGCCGCATCACGACCGAGGATCCGGCCGCGGGTTTCCGACCCGACACCGGCAAAATCACCACCTACCGCTCGCCGGGCGGTGGCGGCATCCGTCTCGATGGCGGCACGATCAACCCCGGCACCCAGATCAGCCCGCACTTCGACTCAATGCTCGTGAAGATGACCTGCCGTGGTCGGGACTTCGCGGCGGCGGTGGCCCGCGCCAAGCGTGGACTCGCGGAGTTCCGAATCCGCGGTGTCTCCACCAATATCCCATTCCTCCAGGCCGTTCTCGACGACCCGTCTTTCCAGGCCGGAGACCTCAGCACCGCTTTCATCGAGGAGCGCCCGGAGCTTTTCGACACCTACCAGTCGAAGGACCGGGGCACGAAAATCCTCAACTGGCTTGCGGATGTCACGGTCAACCGTCCCAACGGTGATGGCGCCGGCATCATCAACCCGGCCCTCAAGCTTCCGGCTATCGACCCGACCGAGCCCGCGCCGGCCGGATCACGCCAGCGCCTGCTCCAACTCGGCCCGGTCGGTTTTGCCGCCGCTCTGCGCGCCCAGACCGCGCTCGCGGTGACAGAAACCACCTTCCGCGACGCCCACCAGTCGCTGCTCGCCACCCGGGTACGCACCAAGGACCTGGTGGCCGTCGCGCCCTATGTCGCCCGCATGACACCCCAGTTGCTCTCGGTTGAAGCGTGGGGCGGTGCGACCTACGACGTCGCCCTCCGGTTCCTGGGGGAGAACCCCTGGGATCGCCTTGCAGCCCTCCGCGAGGCGCTGCCGAACATCGCCATCCAGATGCTGCTGCGCGGTCGCAACACGGTCGGCTATACGCCGTATTCGACCGAGGTGACAGATGCCTTCGTGCGCGAAGCAGCCTCGACCGGTGTTGACATCTTCCGCATCTTCGATGCTCTCAACGACGTGTCCCAGATGCGCCCGGCAATCGACTCCGTGCTCGAGACCGGTTGCGCCGTTGCCGAGGTCGGCATCTGCTACACGGGTGACCTGCTCGACCCGGCCGAGGATCTCTACACCCTTGACTATTATCTGAGGCTGGCGGAGCAGATCGTCGACGCCGGCGCCCACATCATTGCGATCAAGGACATGGCGGGGCTGTTGCGGGCAAGCGCCGCCGAGAAGCTCGTGATCGCCCTGCGCGACCGGTTCGACCTTCCCGTGCACGTGCACACCCACGACACCGCTGGCGGCCAGCTCGCCACACTGCTCGCCGCTTCTCGCGCGGGGGCGGACGCCGTAGACGTGGCGAGTGCGCCGATGGCCGGAACGACCAGCCAGCCCTCCGCATCCGCTCTTGTCGCTGCCCTCGCCCACACCGAGCGCGACACCGGAATCTCGCTCCAGTCCGTGTGCGACCTTGAACCGTACTGGGAAGCCGTTCGTCACGCCTACGCACCATTCGAGTCGGGACTTCCGGGTCCGACGGGCCGCGTCTATCACCACGAGATCCCGGGCGGCCAGCTGTCGAACCTGCGCCAGCAGGCGATCGCCCTTGGACTCGCCGATCAATTCGAGAAGATCGAGGACCTTTACGCCGCGGCAAACAAGATGCTCGGTCGTCCGCCCAAGGTCACCCCCTCGTCGAAGGTCGTTGGCGACCTCGCCCTTGCCCTTGCGGCTGCGAACGCCGATCCCGTCGATTTCGAGCAGAACCCCGACCGCTATGACATCCCCGATTCGGTGGTCGGCTTCATGGCCGGAGAGCTCGGTGACCTGCCGGGTGGATGGCCGGAGCCGTTTCGCTCGAAGGTGCTTGCGGGACGAACGGTGAAGATCGGTGTCCAGGAGATCACGGATGCCGACCGCACGGGTCTTGCTGGCGATGCGGAGTCACGCCGATCCACCCTCAACCGACTGCTCTTCGCCGGCCCCACCAAGGACTTCGAGGCGGTGCGCGAGCAGTACGGCGACCTTTCCGTCATCGACACCGTTGACTACCTCTATGGGCTGCGTCAGGGCCAGGAGCATGTGATCGACATCGAGAAGGGCGTGAGCCTCTACATCGGTCTGGAAGCCATCGGGGATGCCGATGACAAGGGCATGCGCACCGTCATGACGGTGATCAACGGCCAGATGAGGCCGGTGTTCGCCCGGGACCGCAGCATCACCGTCGACAGCAAGTCCGCGGAGAAGGCGGATCCGACTGTTCTCGGCCAGGTCGCTGCGCCATTCTCCGGTGTGGTGACGCTGCAGGTCACCGAAGGCGATATCGTCTCCGTCGGCCAGGGTGTGGCGTCGATCGAAGCGATGAAGATGGAAGCGGCCATCACCGCCTCTGTCGCCGGAATTGTGCGGCGACTCGCCATCCCGCGCACTCAGCAGGTGGATGCCGGTGACCTCCTGGTGGTGATCGAGCCGGCCTGATCGAGCTGCCTGATCGAATCGACCCTGGTGAGGGGCCGGTTCGGAGTGGGTCGTTCGCGGATGCAGTCGTCTCCGCGCTCGTCTACTCACTCCTCGATGTAAAGTAAAACGTTATTGCCGCGGAGCATTCAGCACGACGAAGGGGATCGGCATGTCGACCACAGGCAGGCAACCGGAGGGCCGGGAACCGTTTTCCGACCCCGATGCTGGTGACGACCTCGTCGGCGGTGCTGCGGATGATCTCGCCGTGAGCCTTCCGCAGAGCCTGTCGATTGAGGTTTCTCTGCCGACGACCGTTCATGCTGCACCGGATGACGAACTCGCGGTGTCGATCGTTGCAGTGCCGGTGAATCCAGGTTCGGTGGAGGTGGTGCGACCCTCCACGGTGTCAATCGTCGTCGTCGCACCGGCTCCGGTACCGGAGGCTGCACCCGCGCCAGTTGTCATTCCGGAGTTGCCGGGTACCGACGACCGGGCCCTGATCCGCCGGGATATCAGCCGGCGCGATCGCCTCAGTGGCGAGGTCTCTGCGACGCCGGAGCCGGCCAATATGCTCACGGCAGACCGGCTGATCAACGAGCGCAAGAAAAAGCGCGTCAAACCGGAGGGTGGCCTGAATGCCGTTCTCTACACCGCCACTTTTCATGCGGTGAACCGTGGAGACTCCCCACGTGTTGCCGCCCGCAAGGCCGTCGAGGCTCGAGTCGACAAGAGATTTGAGGGTGGCGCGCGTTTCATCCCGGTCTTGACCCGCAAGGGTGGCGTGGGCAAGACGACGATCACAGCTCTGCTCGGGATGGCGCTCAGCGACATCCGCGATGACCGCATCATCGCCATCGACGCCAACCCCGACCGTGGCACGCTGTCTGAGCGCGTCAACAAGCAGACACGCTCCACCGTTCGGGATGTCGTCACGCTCGCGCCGACCATCAACAGCTTCAATGATTTCACCACGATGGTGTCACGCGATGAGACGAGATTGGACATCCTGGCGTCCGATACCGACCCGCTGCTCTCCGAGGCCTTCGACGAGAACGACTACAACGTGGTGGCCGACCTCGCCGCACGTTTTTACACGATCGTTCTCACGGACTGCGGCACGGGCATCGTGCACTCGGTGATGCGAGCGACCCTTCAGCGGGCGGACTCGGTGGTGATCGTTTCCGGCGGCAGTGTCGATGAGGCACGACTCGCGTCTGAGACCCTGACCTGGCTCGAGGCAAACGGGTACCAGGAACTCGTTAAAAACGCGGTGGTCGCCCTCAACACCGCGACCCAGGGCACCAACCTCGTGAAGCTCGAGGAGATCGAGGCACACTTCAAATCCCGCGTGCGAGAAATAGTGCGAATCCCCTACGACCCGCATCTCGCTGCCGGTTCGGTGATCAACTACCGCGATCTCAAGCCACTGACCAGGGCATCCGCCCGCGAGCTCGCCGCGCTTGTCGTCGACGGGCTGCCGTCCCGCCGGGGAGCCTGAGCGAGAACGGTCCGGCGTCCCTGTCGGTGAGCGTAACCACCCACGACCCTTGAAAGTGAGCCACCGAGCATGACCGAGCGACAGATCCGTATTTTCGGTGATCCGGTGCTGAAGACGGTGTCTGACCCGATCCGACTGACTGACGATGTCGCCGGGCTGATCACCGACCTGCTCGACACCGTGAAAATCCCCGGTCGGGCTGGCGTTGCTGCACCGCAGATCGGTGTCAACCAGCGTGCATTCAGCTTCAACGTTGACGGTGAGATCGGATACATCATCAACCCGGTGGTCGTGGAATTGTCCGGGGATCCGGAGCTCGTGGATGAAGGGTGCCTGTCGGTGCCCGGCTTCTATTTTCAGCGCATGCGCTACCCGTTTGCGCGCGTCACCGGGGTCGATCTCGAGGGCAACGCGATCGAGCTGAGTGGCGAAGGCGTCATGGCTCAGGCGCTCCAACACGAAACAGACCATCTCGATGGCACGCTCTACATCGACGGTCTCGAGAAGACACTGCGCCGCGAGGCGATGCAGGCGATTCGAAGCAGCGATTGGTTTTAGCCGGCGGCGTGGGTAGGCCAGGCTGCGGCTAGCTGATCGGCTAGCTGATCAGCTAAATCGAGATCCCCTCGGTCGCCGGGGCTCCCTGATACATGCCCTCGATCTCTGCCGCGAAGTCCGTGACAATCGTGTTGCGTTTGATGGTGAGCTTGGGAGTGAGGTGCCCACTTGCTTCGGTGAGTTCCCGAGTGATGATCACGAATTTGCGGATGGACTCCGCGCGCGACACCATCGCGTTTGCTGCATCCACTGCTCGCTGGATCTCCAAAACGATCTTCGGATGCCTCGCGGCCTCGTGGATCGGCATGGTGGCATCTTCGCCGTTGTTGTTCAGCCACACCGGAAGCATTTCGCTATCGAGGCTGATCAGGGCGCCGATAAACGGCTTCTGGTCGCCAACCACGATCACCTGGTCAACGATGGGGTTTGCGCGGATCGGGTCCTCGAGCTGGGCCGGCGAGACGTTCTTACCTCCCGCTGTGACGATGATCTCCTTCTTGCGTCCGGTGATCGAGAGATAGCCGTCGTCGTCGAATTCACCGATGTCACCGGTTGCGAACCACTCGCCATCGAACACCTTGGCCGTCTCCTCGGGATTCTGCCAATAGCCGGCGAAGATATTGATGCCCTTGGCCTGGATCTCACCGTCAGCGGCAATTCGCACTGAGACCCCGGGGAGGGGCGGCCCCACCGTGCCGATCTTGAATTTGGATGGACGGCCTACCGAGATCGGCGCGGTGGTCTCCGTGAGCCCGTAGCCTTCGAGGATCGTGATGCCGAGGCTGCGGTAGAAATGACCGAGGCGCAGGCCGAGGGGCGCTGATCCGGAGACGGCGAATGTCACGTTGCCACCCATCGCCGCCCGGATCTTCGACAGCACGAGACGATTGAACAGCGCGAACTGCAGCGCGAGCGGGAGGGGCACCTTGCCGGCATCGAGGGCCTTCGAGTGTGCGATCGCCACCGCGGCAGCACGACGGAAAATCTTTCCCTTGCCCCCGCTCTCGGCCTTCTGCTCCGACGAGTTATAGACCTTCTCGAACACGCGGGGTACGGCGAGCAGGAAGGTCGGCTTGAAGGACGCCATGGCCGGCAACAGCTGTTTGGTATCCGCCTGGTGACCGACCTTCACGCCACCGTGAACGCTGAGGACGGCGATGAATCGGGCGAAGATATGTGCGGTGGTGATGAACAGCAACGTCTTGGATTGCGTGTTCACCACTTCGGGGATTGCCAGTGCTGCATTGCGTGACAGCTCAACGAAGTTCGAGTGGGTGAGGATGCAGCCCTTGGGGCGCCCGGTCGTACCAGACGTGTAGATGAGGGTGGCGAGGTTGGATCCGCGGGCGATCACGCGGCGGCGTTCGATTTCCTCGTCCGTCACCTCCGTTCCGCTCCTGGCGAGTTTGTCGAGATCACCGAGGTTGATCTTCCAGGCGTTGCGGATGAGCGGAAGGTCGGCGTAGACCTCATCAAAGCGTGCAAAGTGGTCGGGCGTCTCGGTGATCATGGCGACCGCACCAGAGTCGGTGAGGTTCCAGAGCACCTGGCTGGGGGAGGATGTCTCGTAGATGGGCACCAGCACCGCGCCGGCGAACCAGGTGGCGAAGTCGATGAGTGTCCACTCGTAGCGCGTCTTGCACATGAGCCCGATTTTGTCTCCGGGCTGGATACCGGCGGCGGCGAGGCCCTTGGCGAGGGCAACCACCTGAGCGAGAAACTCGGATGCCGAGACATCCGCCCACCCACCGGTCGCCGTCGGCAGCGCGAACAGTGCGAGGTCGGGGGTGGCTTTCACCCGGTTGACCAGCAGATCCGTCGCGTTCGCGTCGGGATCTGCTGCGATCAGAGCGGGTACGTCGTATTCCTGCACGGCAACTCCTTCGGGGCCGGCACGGGCTCCGCAGGGAAGCCGTATCGTGCGTGAGCGGGTGGGGGAGACAAATGGTCTTAGCCACCCCCGTTGCATAAACTCTATGTGGTTGGGCGGTCAAAGCTCCAACAACATATAGCTTTTCCACAACCCTCCCGCGGAACGAAGGTCATTGCTCGTGCATGCAATTGGAATCGACATCGGCGGCACCAAGATCGCGGGAGCGCTCGTCTCCGAGCTCGGCGAGATCATCGTGGAAGATCGGGTACCGACCCCGACCACCGGTTCTGGGCAGATCATCGACGCCGTCGTCGCAATGATCGAACGCCTGAGCGATGGCCGAGACGTGGAGGCGGCCGGGGTTGCCGCCCCCGGATTCATCGACGTAACCCAGTCGACCGTGTACTACGCGCCGAACATTCCCTGGCGGAGTGAACCGTTGCGCCAGCGGCTCACCGAGCGTCTCGATCTGGACATCACGATCGACAATGACGCAAACGCGGCCGGCTGGGCAGAGTTCCGCTTCGGTGCGGGGCGCCTCTACAGCGACATGACGATGCTGACGATCGGCACCGGTGTTGGTGGGGCCATCGTCAGCCAGGGCCGACTGTTCCGTGGCGGCTTCGGGGCGGGTGCCGAGCTTGGCCACATGCGAATCGTGCCCGATGGCTTGCCGTGTGGCTGCGGTGCTCGCGGATGTATCGAGCAGTACGGCTCCGGGCGGGCACTGATGCGCATGGCAAACGAGATCGCGGATGTCGGCGGCATCGGCCTCGGGCTCGCCGCGGTGCGCGAGCAGAGCGGAACCCTCACCGGGCAGGATGTCGCGGAGCTCATCGCTGCCGGCGATCCGGGTGCACTCACGGCGCTGCGCGAACTCGGCACCTGGCTCGGCCAGGCCTGCGCATCCCTCAGCGCGGTGCTCGACCCACAGGTCTTCGTCTTCGGCGGGGGAGTCTCGGTGGCTGGCGACCTTCTTATCGACCCGATCCGCGAGGCGTATCTTGCCCACCTTCCGGCGCGCGGATTCCATCCCGAACCCGCTTTCGTGATCGCCGAACTGGTGAATGATGCAGGCGTGGTCGGCGCTGCCGACCTTGCCCGCGTTCACTCTGAGAACCGGTAGCGCTCAAGAAAGCCGTTAGAGTAAGGCAATCTCTGAAGGCGTAGGTTCTCAATGTTCTACTGGTTCATGAAGAACCTGGTGGCTGGTCCACTGTTGAAGACGGCCTTCCGTCCGTGGGTCACCGGGCACGAGAATATTCCGAAGACCGGTGGGGTGATCATGGCCTCCAACCACCTGTCGTTCATCGACTCGGTCTTCCTTCCACTCGTGATGGACCGTCGCATCAGCTTCCTGGCGAAGAGCGACTACTACACCGGTCGCGGCGTCAAGTCCTGGTTGATCAAGAACTTTCTCACGGCCACCGGCATGATCCCGATCGACCGCTCCGGGGGCAAGGCCTCCGAAGCGTCATTGCAGACCGGCCTGGGCGTGCTCGCTCGCGGAGAGGTGCTCGGCATCTATCCGGAGGGCACCCGCAGCCCGGACGGTCGCCTCTACCGGGGCCGCACCGGAGTGGCGCGGATGATTCTGGAGAGCGGCGTTCCCGTGGTTCCTGTCGCGATGATCGACACCGAGAAGGTCATGCCAATCGGATCGCGACTGCCAAAGGTCCGTCGCATCGGTATCGTCATCGGCAAGCCGCTCGACTTCTCCCGATTCGAGGGAATGGAGGGTGACCGGTTCATTCTGCGCGCGATCACCGACGAGATCATGTACGAACTCGACCGCCTCAGCGGTCAGGAGTATGTGGACATCTACGCTTCCTCAGCCAAGGAGAAGCAGGCTTCTCTCAGCCGGTAGGCTGGCTAGTCGGGTCATCGGTCCGTTCACGCGTGCATGCGCACGCTCACGCTCGCCCGCTCACCGTCCGCTCACGCTCATCCGCTTACCATCCGCTCACGCCCGCCCGATACGCCCAACTGATCAGGCCCGTTGCATTGAGGAATCACCCCGTGTTTGCCAGCAATGATGATCCGGTTGTACTCGCAGATCCCTCCGTGATCGCGGGCCTTGACCACTGGCGCACACTGCCGATCAAGCAGCAACCCCAGTGGCCGGATGCGTCGGCAGTTCAGGCTGCGTCCGCCGAGATCGCGACGCTCCCGCCCCTCATTTTCGCCGGTGAGGTTGACGTGCTGCGCGGGCACCTCGCCGCAGCTGCGCGCGGACGGGCCTTCCTCCTGCAGGGTGGTGACTGCGCCGAGACGTTCGCCGGTGCCACAGCCGACGCCATCCGCAATCGCGTGAAGACGGTGCTGCAGATGGCCGTCGTGCTCACCTACGGCGCGTCGACCCCGGTGATCAAGATGGGGCGAATGGCGGGGCAGTTCGCCAAGCCGCGCTCGAGCGACACCGAGACGCGCGGAGATGTGACCCTTCCGGCCTACCGCGGTGACATCGTCAACGGTTTCGACTTCACGCCGGAGTCGCGCGAGGCGGACCCGCGGCGCCTGGTTCAGGGGTACCACACCTCGGCGTCCACCATCAATCTGGTGCGCGCCTTCACCCAGGGTGGCTTCGCCGACCTGCGCGAGGTACACCGCTGGAATCAGGGGTTCGCGCGCAACCCGGCGAACGTGCGCTACGAGCAGATGGCCCACGACATCGACAAGGCGATCAAGTTCATGGAGGCCGCTGGCGCCGACTTCGACGAACTCAAGCGAGTGGATTTCTACACGAGCCACGAGAGCCTGCTGATGGACTACGAGCGACCGATGACGCGGATCGATTCGCGCAATGGGACACCGCTGAACACCTCGGCTCATTTCTTGTGGATCGGGGAGCGCACCCGCGATCTCGACGGTGCCCACGTGGACTACATGTCCCGGGTACGCAACCCGATCGGTGTGAAGCTTGGCCCAACGACCAAGGTCGACGACATGCTTCGGCTCATCGACAAACTCGATCCGAACCGCGAACCGGGGCGTCTCACCTTCATCACCCGGATGGGCGCAGGCAAAGTCCGAGATGCTCTGCCGCCGCTGCTCGAAGCGATCAGCCAGGTGGAAGCCAATCCGCTCTGGGTCACCGACCCGATGCACGGCAACGGCCTCACCACTCCCAACGGCTACAAGACGCGACGGTTCGACGATGTCGTCGACGAGGTCAAGGGCTTCTTCGAGGCGCACCGTGCCGCCGGAACCTACCCGGGCGGCATCCACATCGAGCTGACCGGTGACGACGTCACCGAATGCCTCGGCGGCTCGGAGCAGATCGACGAGGCAACTCTCGCGACACGCTACGAGTCCCTGTGCGACCCGCGGCTCAACCACATGCAGTCGCTCGAGCTGGCGTTCCTCGTGGCAGAGGAACTCGGAGCGCGCTAGTCCCGCAACCACCATGCGCCCGTTCGTCAGCCGTGCTGCCGGACGTTGTGCCGCACGGCTGACGAACGGGCGCGCGGTCCGGCCTCAGCGGCTTGTGATGTCTTCGACTTCGCCGACGAGTTCCTCGATGATGTCTTCAAGGAAGAGCACGCCGACCGTCATACCCTTCTCGTCGAGGGAGCGCGCGACATGCGAGCCGGATCGGCGCATTCTGGCAAGGGCATCCTCGAGGTCGGAGCTGGCAAGCACCGCCGAGAGTCGGCGGATGCGCTTGGCCGGCACGGGAGCGGTGAACGTATCCGGTGCGGTGAGGTCCATGACGTCCTTGAGGTGAAGGTAGCCGGTCGGGTCACCCTCGTCGTTCGTGAGGATGTAGCGGGAATAGCCGTGCGCCGATACGGCGCGCTGGATGTCTGCGGGCGACGATTGCGAACCGAGCGCAACCATGTCGCCGATCGGAACCTGCACGTCGAACACCTTGCGGGTGGTGAACTCGAAGGCCTTCGCGAGGGTGCCTGTCGCATCGCTCAGGATGCCCTCCCGCGTCGATTGTTCGACGATCGAGGCCACCTCGTCGAGAGTATACGAACTGGTCGCCTCACTCTTCGGGGTGACCCGGAATAGCCGGAGGATGAGATTCGCGACTCCGTTGAGAGTCCAGATGATCGGGTTGAATACCCGCGCGACGAACACGAGTGGCGGAGCAAGGATGAGTGCTGCGCGGTCAGGCACTGAGAATGCCAGGTTTTTTGGCACCATCTCGCCGATCACGACGTGCAGGAAAGTGACGAGCAGCAGAGCGGCGGTGAAGGCGATGACGCTGATGGCATCCGCGGTGAGGGCGGTAAGGCCGAGGGGAATCTCGAGCAGGTGGTGGATCGCGGGCTCCGAGACGTTGAGGATCAGCAGTGAGCACACAGTGATGCCGAGCTGGCTCGTGGCGAGCATGAGCGTCGCGTGCTCCATCGCCCACAGTGTCGTCCGAGCTGATTTACTGCCGGCATCGGCCCGCGGTTCAATCTGCGAACGACGGGCGGAGATGACAGCGAACTCTGCTCCGACGAAGAACGCGTTGACGAGCAGCAGCACGACGAGCCAGATAATTCCGGGAAGATACTCGCTCATCGGAGGTCTGCTTTCAGGTCGGAGACGATGTGGTCAGGGGAGCTGTCGGCCAACGGGTCGGCCTCTTCAGCCGTCGGCGTGTACCTGAGACGGAGCACGCGGGCACCATCGACGCGTTCCACCCGAATGGCGCCGGTCGCAATCCTCACCTCGTCACCCACCTTGGGGATCCGGTCGAGTTCGTCGGTCAGAAAACCAGCGACGGTCTCGTATTCGGCGTTGTCCGGAACGACAAGGCCAGTGCGATCGAGGAGCTCGTCGGGGCGAAGACCGGCGTCGAATGAGATCGATCCGCCGGAGCGGATGACACCGGCACGGGAGCGATCGTGTTCGTCTTCCAGCTCGCCGATCAGTTCTTCGACGAGGTCCTCGAGGGTCGCGATGCCCGCGGTTCCGCCGTATTCGTCACTCACGATAGCGATCTGGAATCCGCTGCGGCGCAGGAGGCCGAGCAGGGTATCGACACCCATGCTCTCTGGCACGCGCAGTGGCTCGATCATGATGTCGGCTGCGACGACACTCGCGCGCTCATCGAGGGCGATGGCGAAGGCCTGCTTCACGTGCACGACGCCGACGATGTCGTCGACACCGTCGTCCGTGACAGGAAAGCGGGAGTATCCGGTGGCGCGCGCGAGCGCCACAACCGCTTCCGCAGTGTCGGTGGTCGCTACCGAGGACATGCGCACGCGCGGTGTCATGACGTCGGCTGCACAATGCTCGGAGAAGGTCAGGGTGCGCCCGAGCAGCGTTGCATGATCCTGGTCGAGCAGACCTTCGAGAGCGGACCGCCGAACGAGTGAGCCAAGTTCCTCTGCCGTCCTCGCACCGGAGAGCTCCTCTTTTGGCTCGATGCCGAAGCCACGGATGATCGCGTTTGCGGTGTTGTTGAATCCAACGATCACCGGCTTGAACACGGTGGTGAATGCGGTCTGAAACGGCACAACGAGTTTCGCTGTCGCGAGTGGCACCGCGAGGGCGAAATTCTTCGGCACGAGTTCGCCGATGACCATGGAAAACAGCGTCGCAAGGAGGATTCCGATCGCCCCACCGATGGCCGGCACGATGGCCTCGGGAACACCGATGCCCCTCAGCGGCCCGGCCAGCAGGGAGCTGATCGCCGGCTCGAAGGTATACCCGGTGAGCAGCGTCGTCAGTGTGATGCCGAGCTGTGCGCCGGAGAGGTGGGTCGAGGTGATCTTGAGAGCCCGGATCGTGGGGCCGAGCCGTGTCTCACCCCGGTCACGTCGACCCTCGAGGTCGTTGCGGTCCAGATTCACGAGGGCGAATTCGGATGCTACAAAGAGCCCGGTGCCGACGGTGAGAACCAGGCCGATACCGACCATGATCCACTCGTTCATTTCTCGCCCCCTGTCCTGATCACGCCGGGTGTGCGGCGGGCAGAATACGGGGGCCTGGGTTGGTGGGAGTCGTCCATCGTCCAATTAGGGTACGGGATCGAAGCTGGGTCCCCCCGGGAACCGCCTGCGAACTCCGGCTATCGGGCGTCAACTATTAATTGATCTTGAGGGTGACAACAACTGTCGAGCCCTTATCTACTTGAGTTCCCGTTCCCGGCTGAACCGATTTCACGATCGCGCTGTTCGGCGCCGCGGAGATAAGTTCGCTAATCCCATCCCCGAATTTGATCTTAAAACCGGCGTCTGTCAGCATCTTCTTCCCCACTGCCCAGGTCTGGCCGACAACATCCGGCACCGCAACCTGCTCCTTGCCCTTCGACACGGTGAGGGACACGGAGTTTCCGGGGCGCACCACCTGCCCGTCGGCGAGCTCGATGCCAATCACGTTTCCCGCTGGGATCGAATCGCTGAAGGTGTTTCGGCCAGAGGTGGCGGTGATGTTCACAACCTTGAGTTTCTGGGTGGCATCCGCGACGCTGAGGCCGGCCACGTCCGGTATTGCTCCGGCCGAGACGACCAGCGTGATGGGCTCCTGTTCGCTATAGGTCGCGGCGGTCGACAGATCAACGCCGCCGGTGCCGAATGCCGCGATCACGGTGTCCTTCGCGACCTTCGCATCGAACTGGCGGCTCGAGCCCTTCGGGTCATAGGTGAAGCGCGCATCGCCGATCTTCTGGATCGCAGTCTTCTCCGTCTGACCAACCAGCTCTGGCACAGAAAGCAACTGCGGCCCGGTCGAGATCAGCAGCGTCACCTGGCTGGCCTTAGCCACTCTGGTGCCGATAGCGGGCGTCGTGCGAACCACCGCACCTTTCGCGATCTTCACTGACGGTGCCTGTCCGATCGAGGGATTCACCGTAAATCCGAGACCGGTCAGGGTGGTGGATGCTGCCGCTGGCGACTGCCCGGCAAGGTCGGGGATCACCACCTGTGAGCCCGGCCCCGCACCGAAGTACCACCCGGTGCCGCCAGCAAGCGCCGCGATGAGAATGACCAGCGCGAACAGCCAGAACCCCTTCCGTCGCCTCCGGTCACTATTTCCCGCGAGCTGGGTGGCCGATTCCGTCAGGATCGGACCGGTGCGGTGACGGGGCTTGGTCGAGAGGATCTGGGTATCGCCGGTGTTCGAGGGCACAGCCACCGCAGAGGGCATGATCATCGTGCGCTGGGCAACAGTCGCGGTGGTCGGCTCATCGAGTCGCAGTAGTGCTTCCGTCTCGTGCAGCTGGTCGAGCATGGCCTTGGCGTCCCGTGGGCGCTGTTCGGGATCCCGCGCTGTGGCCCAGAGCACGAGCTCATCGAGCTCGGCCGGCACCCGGGGGTTCTTGGTACTCGGGGTCGGCACGGTGTCATTGGCGTGCTGGTGCGCGATCTGGAACGCCTGCTCACCCCTGAACGGCTGCTCACCGGCCAGCATCTCGTAGAGCATGATGCCGACGGCATAGATGTCGCTCCGGGTGTCGGCCACTCCACGGGTCACCAGCTCGGGGGAGAGGTAGGCGATCGTGCCGAGCAGTGCATTACCGGTAGCGGTGTTCGCGGATGCCGCGCGCGCGAGCCCGAAGTCGCCGATCTTGATCCGACCATCGTCCGCGAGTAATACATTCTCGGGCTTCAGGTCGCGGTGCACGATGCCATTTTTGTGGGCGGCGGCGAGCCCGGACAGGATGGCTTCCATGATGTCCATCGTCTGCATCGTGGTGAGCACCTTGTGCTCCATGAGCAGGTCTCGCAGCGTGATGCCCGGCAGGTATTCCATGACCAGATAGGCGGTCTCGCCATCCTGTCCCTGGTCGTAGACATTCACGACATTCGGATGTGCCAGTCGGGCCGCCGACCGCGCTTCCTGAATAAAACGCGCTTTGTATTGTGAATCGTCGGCCAAGTGACCGTGCATGACCTTGATCGCAACCCGTCGTTCCAGCCGCAGGTCGGTGGCGAGGTACACCGTCGCCATCCCGCCGCGCGCAATGCGTGAGCGCACCTGGTATCGACCGTCGACAAGACGCCCGATCAGGGGGTCAGTACTGCTGGTTGTCACGAGTCAAGTCTAGGGATCGACTGCCGAATCATCTGGCTAAAACACCGGCCGTGCGCCACGTCGGTCGGGTGCAGTGGTGCAATCGTTATGTTGGGCAGATGCGGTGGCGGGCAGATGCGGTGGCGAGCAGATGCGGTGGTCGGTAGGTCAGCGGATGGTGGCGAGCCAGGAACGCGCCGAGGTTTCCCACTTGGCGTAGGCCGCCGGGTAGCCGGAGAGCTGAACCGCCTGGGCGGCATCCGTCACCGACTTGGTCTGCCATCCGGGGATGTCGAGAAGTCCACGGGTGAATGCGGCATTGGGGTTCTTCGGTCCACCGAAGAACAGCCGGGCTGAGTACGTGGGGTCCAGAATCTTCTCGGGAGTGCCCCATCCGGTGCTCGGGCGTTGCTGAAAGATGCCGATCGAGTCGCGATCGCCATAGTTGAGGTTGCGGAGCCCGGACTCCTGGGCTGCTGCCGCGAGGGCCACAACCAGGCCGTACTCCGGCACGCCGAGTGAGCGACCGACCGTCACGATGGTGCGCGCGTTGGTGGCCATCTCGCTGGTGAGAGCAACGACGACGCTCGGCGAAGCCGGCACGACAGCCGAGCTGTTCGATGAGGCAGGCACGACAGTGGGAGCGCTCGGGATGGTGAGTGTGCGCCCTCCGTAAATGATGCTCGACCAGGTGAGGTTGTTCGCCGTGAGAATGGCCTGAACTGTCACGCCGAATTTCGCGGCGATCTTGGTGATGGAGTCGCCGCTTGCGATCGTATAGGTCACCGGCGTCCTGGCCGCGGCGGGAGCGGAAGGAGCCTCGACTACCCGCACCTGGCTTGCTGGTGCAGCGGATGCCACACCGGTAGATCCCGGGATCGCGATGGTCTGGCCCGGGTAGATGATGCTCGTCCAGGCCAGTCCGTTGGCGCTCAAAAGCGTCTGGGTGGCGAGGCCGAACTTCGCAGCGATTCCGCCGATCGAATCGCCCTTTTGGATCGTGTATCGACCGGTGGGGGCGGCGATGGCGGGAGCCGCTGTGGCGACCACCCCGCTCGTGCCAAGTTTCAGAGTCTGTCCGGCGAAGATCACGGATTTCCAGCTGAGGCCGTTGAGGGCGAGAACGGATGCGGTGGCGAGGCCGTACCGTCCGGCGATTCCCGACACGGTATCGCCCGCGACCACGCGGTAGGTGGCAGGTGCTGCAGCGACTGCAGCAGTGACGGTGCCGTGCGACACCGAGGAGACTTCCGGGCTGGTCGTGGCGCGAGCGGCGGCAGTGAAGGCGTCACGGATGCTCTTACCGAGTTCAGCGGGAGTGGCCCGCGGCTTATCGCGGCGCAGGTCGGTCGTGTGGATCGGACCGGTGGCGTTGAGGCTCATCGCGATCGAGCCGACGAGCACGATCGGGAGAGTGGTGAACAGGCCACGGACGATTTTGTTGGGTTCGGGCCGAATGGGCTGCCGACGACTGGCGCCGCCGTTGTCCTGGTCGAAAGTCTTCGTCATCGCCACACCTCGATTGTCACCCGCCCCGAGACATCCCAGCCGGGAAGACACTCGAACTGTCAGGAGAACGCTGACACAGATCGATAGCAGTGTCAATTAGTGAGACGGATGTGGCTTGAGTTCAGTATGTTGCTTTAGTTAACAATGTTGCTTGGGTTAACAATGTTGTTCAGGTTAGTCATGTTATTTGAATTAACACAGTCGAAATAAGACGACGAAATGTGCGGATGAAATGGGCTTCGAGGTTTGCGTGTTGGCGCGGGTCTGGCAGCATTGGATCCGTGACTACTGCTTCAGATTTTCGCTGGCTTACCCTCCCGGAACTTGTGGACCTGCTCGGAATAGGAGTGTCCAAGGTGCGGCGACTCATTGAGGATCACACCCTGCTGGCCTCCCAGGTCGACGGAGTGTGGAAAGTGCCGGAGGTCTTCATCCGGGATGCGGAGCCGCTGTCCGAACTGCGTGGCACCATTCTGGTGCTGCATGACAGCGGTTTCAGCGACGATGAGGCAATGCGGTGGCTGCTCACCGTTGAAGAGAGCATCGGCATCGCCCCCATCGACGCGCTGCGCGCCGGGCGCAAGGCCGAGGTGCGTCGGGTGGCTCAGGCCCTCGGTTTCTAAGGTCCCGCCCGAGACGGCAGGGTCCGTCAGGCGGAACGCTTGATGACAGTGTCGGCAAGCTGCACGAGCTGCTGCTTCGATGCCTGACTGAGCGGGGCATCTTCGATTGCGGTAATCGCGAGTGCCACGTTGTGATCGATGATGCGCTCCACATGTTCGACCGCACCGCTGTCGCGAATGGATGCCTGGAGTATCGACACCTGCTGGGCGGAGAGTTCGGGGTCTCCGAGCAATTCGTCGAGCAGACTGGTCGAGCTGGCAGGGAGCTTGTTGCGGGCGAGGGCGATGAGCACGGTCCGTTTGCCCTCCCGCAGGTCGTCACCCGAGGGCTTGCCGGTGGTTTCCGGGTCGCCGAACACGCCGAGGAGGTCATCGCGTAATTGGTACGCGATTCCTAACGGGAGTCCGAATTCGCGCAGCGCGGAGACCTGCTTCTCGGATCCGCCGGCGAGGGCTGCACCGATCGCGAGGGGTGCTTCGATGCTGTATTTGGCAGATTTATAGACGATCACCCGGTGCGCACGAGACAGGAGATCCGGCTCCGGATAGTTGCGCCAGCTGCGTTCCTCGAGAACGTCGAGGTATTGGCCGACCGTCACTTCGGTGCGCATGCGGTTGAATTCAGCTCGCGCGGTCACCCGGGCAGCGGGAGAAGTCAGTGCCTGCAGGCCGGAGTCGAATAGTTCATCACTCCAGCTCAGCAGCAGATCGCCGAGCAACAGCGCCGCCGAGTCGCCAAAGGAGCGTGCACTTCCCGTCCAGCGACCGTCGTCGTGAAGCCCCTGGAATCGCTTGTGCGCGCTCGGCATACCGCGCCGGGTGTCTGAGTTGTCCATGATGTCGTCGTGCACGAGAGCGGCGGCGTGGAAAATCTCAAGGCCGCTCGCAGCACGCACGACAGCCGCGAAATCGCTTTCCGCGGAGCGATCGGGGATCACATCGAACGCGGGGACGTGGCCGCTCACAGACTGCCAGCCCCAGTAACAAAACAGCGCTCGAAAACGCTTCCCGCCCCGCAGCAAATCTCGGGAGAAGTCGATGAACGGCGCGAGGTCAGATCCAATGGAAGCGAGCAGGGGCTCACGCTCATCCAGAAAGGCATCGATGTCGCTCTGGACTAGGTCAACTAACCGCTTACTCTCAGACACTGTCATAGCCTAGCCACCTCGGAGAGCCTACAATTAGCACAGAGAGCCACAACCACTGGCCGGGGAAGGAGTCACCATGCCGCTGTCGGAACATGAACAGCAGCTCCTGGACGAGATGGAGCGCAGCCTCTATCACAGCGACGCCGACTTCGTCGCGACCGTCGGATCTGGTCGGGGACGACCCACGTACCGTTCCATCGTGATCGGTGTGCTTGTCGGTCTCGCGGGCATCGCCGTAATCGTCGCGGGAGTGATGCTGCAGTTGGCAATTCTCGGCGTCGCCGGATTTGCCGTGATGTTCGTTGGCGTACTCGTCTCGATCTCGGCACCGCGCCGAATTGTCGAAGAGGCACCACGGCCGACGCCTTCGCGCTCGAAGGCCACCTTCATGGATCGCATGAACGAGCGCTGGGACAAGCGTCAGGACGGACGCGAGCAGTAGGAACGCCAGCAGCAGGGACGCGTCACAAATATCGGCCGATCGCGAGATCGGCCTTTTTTGTGCCCTTTTCGCTCCGGATCGGGCGATGTTGCTCCATTTCCCTCCACTGAGCCTTTCCCTGTATGCCGGGGGTCGTGAACAAAGCAATCAGCAGCGTCAAGACCGGGCTTTGCGGCACACCCATGGCCGCGTTCCCCACATTCCGGGGCCTGGGCAGCCAGCAGGTACCGATCAGATCCCGTCATGTCGCGGAGAACGGCGGAAACGCCAACCACAACCTGAACTTATTGTTCGCGCATCAGTGGCATTTTTAGCCGATTTTTATTGTGAAGTGGTGGAGAGTGGAGTAAAGTGGAGGATATCTGAATCCGGGCCGGAGAATGAGGGGGAGAGTCTGCGATGTTTCTCGGTACGCACACCCCCAAACTCGACGACAAGGGCCGTGTCATCCTTCCGGCGAAGTTCTGGTCGGAGCTCGAATCCGGCATCGTGATTACCCGGGGCCAGGAGCGGTGCCTCTACGTTTTTTCCACCCGCGAGTTTGAGGAGCTGCACGACCGAATCCGCCAGGCCCCGGTCACGAGCAAGCAAGCGCGGGACTACCTGAGGCTCTTTCTCTCCGGAGCGAACGCCGAAGTGCCGGATGTCCAGCATCGCGTCACGATTCCCGCCGGACTGCGTGCCTACGCCGGACTCGGTCGCGACCTCACCGTGATCGGCGCGGGCAACCGCGCCGAGATTTGGGACACCACCGCCTGGGAGACCTACTACTCCGAACAGGAGACTGCGTTCGCCGAGACCCCTGAGGAGGTGATCCCCGGGCTCTTCTAGCGTCCCTGTTCCTGACTCCCAGCCGTCGATTCGCCCTGACATCACTTCCCCGGTGACAGGTCGGACGGATGGGGATCAGGAGCAGGGAACTGCAGAACCACTGGCAACATGGTCGACAACAGTATCCACACCCCCGTCATGCTCGAACGCACGATAGAGCTGCTCAGCCCGGCCCTGTCTCGGCCGGGAGCAGTGCTCGTCGACGCCACACTCGGCATGGCCGGGCACGCCGAGGCTTTTCTCCAGCGTTTCCCCGGGCTTGTGCTCGTCGGTCTCGATCGCGACACCGATGCTCTCTCCATCGCGGGGGAGCGTCTCGAGCCCTTCGGTGACCGAGTGCACCTTGTCCACACGGTCTATGACCGGTTCGAAGAGTCCCTTGACGATTTGGGGTTTACCGAGCCGGCCGGCATTCTCTTCGATCTCGGCGTCTCATCGCTTCAGCTCGATCGGGTTGAGCGCGGTTTCTCCTACTCCAAAGATGCTCCACTGGACATGCGGATGGACGCGACATCCCCGCTCACCGCCGAGCGCATCCTCGCGGAGTACAGCGAGTCAGAGCTGCGTCGTATCTTCTGGGAGTTTGGCGAGGAACGTCTCGCCCAGCGCTACGCGAAAAAGATCGTGGAAACCCGTCAGACCCGACCGCTTCTGCGCTCCGCCGAGCTCGTCGAACTGATTACCGCAGCGACACCCGTTGCGATCCAGCGCAAGGGACATCCAGCCAAACGGGTCTTCCAGGCGCTGCGCATCGAGGTGAACCAGGAGCTCGCGGTGCTCGAGCGTGCAATCCCGGCCGCCATTCGCGCTCTCGCCGTCGAGGGTCGGATGGTCGTGCTCGCCTACCAATCACTCGAGGACCGCATCGTGAAGCGGGCGCTGGCCGCGGCATCCTCTTCCACCGCCCCTGCGGGGCTTCCGATCGAGCTGCCGGAACACCGTGCAGAACTCAGACTGCTCGTGCGCGGTGCCGAACTCGCCACCGATGACGAGAAAAACGCGAACCCGCGGTCGACCTCAGTGCGGTTGCGCGCCGCCGAACGCATTCGGAGGGCAGCATGAGCAACAGTCTCGCCATCGATCCGTCGGTATTCCCACCGGCAATACCGGATAGCCAGCCGCGCCATATCGAGATCGTGTCGACCCGCGGCCAGAAGCGGGCGCGCCCCAAAGTTGTTTATGCGCTCGTCGCCATTGCTGGACTTTTCGTCATCCTGATGGCCCAGTTGCTCCTGAGTATCTGGCTGTCGGATGGCGCGTATCAGATTTCTGGATTGCAGCAAACCCAGCGCGACCTGTCTCGTGACCAGCAAGCTCTCGGTGAGACGCTCAGCGTGCTGCAGTCTCCGCAAAACCTCGCGGGTCAGGCGTCCGCGCTCGGAATGGTCATGAACACCGGCAGTCAGGGCTACCTCAGTCTGTCGGGGGGTGTCAGTCGCGCCCCGACTGCGGCGACCGCCGATACCTCCGTCGCTGCGGATGCCGCGCTCTACACCCCTAACGCGCTCATCACCCCTGACATCTCGGCTCTCGGAGCCGCAGCCGCAGCAGCCGCAGCGGAAGCGGAAGCGGCGGGCACGGGCGCGCCTTCCGGATCCACGGGTACGGGTTCTGTAGCGTCCACCCCGGGAAGTAGCGCACCCAATGCCTTACCGTCACCGGTGACCCGCTGACCCGCTGATCATCCGCACCACCGAAACTTCGTGAAGGAGGCGCCAGTGACCAATCCCCGCCGCAGCCGCCGCCGCCTCGCCCTAGCGATCGTGATGGTGTTCGCCGTCGTTGGTGTCTTCGCGGTGCGTCTTGTCGACATCCAAATCGTGCGTGCCGACCAGCTCACCTCTGACGCGCTCAATAAACGTGCGGTCGAAATTCCCACGTACGCGGCACGCGGAGACATCGTGGACACCAACGGTGTGGCATTGGCCAACAGTGTCAATCGCTACGACGTTGCTGTCTCTCCGATGAACTTCGCGAAGATGGATTCGGATGGCGGTTTCACGGTCCGCGCAGAGGACGGCAAGAAAACCACGGTGACGGTGCTGCAGGCCGCGACCGACCTCGCGACACTGACACAGCAGGACCCGGCAACCGTGTACCAGTCGATGACCCAGAATCCGAAGTCGAACTACGCTCTGGTCACCAAGTCCGTCGACCTCGCAACACGGCGTGCGATCGAGAAGCTCAAAATCCCAGGCATCGTCTTCCAATTCCATCCCAAGCGCACCTATCCGAACGGTGCCGTTGCCGGCAACCTCACGGGCTATATGAGCACGGACGGACCGGGTGGCGGGCTCGAGGTCACCGCGAAAGACTGCCTGACTAGCGTCAACGGGGCCACCAGCTACGAGCAGGGCGCAGACGGCGTGCAGATTCCGGGCAGTGCTGTCACACGCAAGACAGCCACGCCCGGTGGCACGCTCACGCTCGCAATCGACAGCGACCTTCAGTGGTTCTCCACGCAGGCCGTCGCCGAGCAGGGCACCGCGATCGGAGCTACGTCCGGCACCGCAGTCGTGCTTCGCATCAAAGACTTCCACGTCATGGCGGCCACCGACTGGCCGGCGGTCGACCCCAACAACATCGACGGATCGGACGTCGCGAACTTCGGATCACAGGCGTTTACTGCCGCATACGAGCCCGGGTCGGTCTTCAAGGCGATGTCTGCCGCGATCCTGCTCGATTCCGGCATCGGATCGCCGACCATGCAGGCAACCGTGCCCTCGCGGTGGGCAACGCCAGAGGGTGGGTTCGTGCGCGATGCCACAGCGCATCCGACCCAACAGCTCACTCTCACCGGCGTCCTGCAGAACTCGTCGAACGTCGGCATCTCGATGCTCGGGTCTCAGGTGCCGGAGGATGTGCGTCTCGCCTACATGAAGAAGTTCGGCCTCGGTCAAAAGACCGATATCAATTTCCTGGGTGAGGGGACCGGCAGCCTGGGTGTCACCGGCAACAGTTCCAAACCGTGGGACAACCAGAGCAAATACAACGTGCTCTACGGACAGGGCGTTTCTGCCACAGCACTGCAGGTGGCACAGATTTTTGGAACCCTGGGCAATGGCGGCATGAGACTGCCACTGACCCTGGTGGAGAACTGTACGAAAGCCGACGGCACCGTGACCGGTATTCCTTCGACCACAGGAACACGGGTCGTCTCCGAAAGCACAGCGAAGACAGTTGTGAACATGCTCGAAAGTGTCGTGCAGGGTGGTGAGCTCTCGTCGGCGGTGAATATTCCGGGATACCGTGTGGCGGGTAAGAGTGGCACAGCCGAGGTAGCGGGACCCGGTGGCTACACCTCTGATCGCATCGTGTCTTTCGCCGGAATCGCCCCGGCCGAGGACCCGCAATACGTCGTCGTCGTGACCTACACCAAGCCAGCTACGATGAGAACGTCGGCTGCTGCGGCGCCGACTTTCAAGAAGATTATGTCCCAAGTGCTCACAAAGTACCGGGTACCCCCGTCGAAAACACCATCCACCTACCCGGCGACGACATGGTGAGGAAGTAGCTGCTGTGAGCGCACGGATCCCCCCGGTACTGCGGCCGGAGCATCCGCTGGCCAGGCCTCTTACCGCACTCATTTCTGAGTTCGGGCTCGGCTCGGTCGGCTCGCCCGATGGCGTCGAAATCACCGGAGTCACCCTTCGCTCGACCGAGGTGGAGGCCGGAGACCTGTACGTGGGCATCCAGGGATTGCACAGCCACGGCGCACAGTACGCGTCCCAGGCTGCCGCGAGCGGGGCGGTCGCGGTGCTCACCGACGCAGCCGGAGCGAGCTTGGCCGCCAACAGCGGGGTGCCGATCGTGATCGTGGACTCTCCGCGTGCGGCTCTCGGCACTATTTCGGCCTGGGTGTATCGCACCAACGAGAATCCGCCCCTCATGTTCGGTGTCACCGGCACAAATGGAAAGACCTCCACCGCCTACATCCTCGAAGCGATTCTCAAGCAGCTCGGGCTCGTGACCGGACTCTCCTCCACCGCCGAACGCCATATCGGGGACGAGAGCGTCGTCTCGCGGCTCACGACCCCGGAGGCGAGCGAGATGCACGCGCTGCTGGCCCGGATGCGCGAGAGACACGTGCGAGCTGTGGCCGTGGAGGTCAGCGCACAGGCGCTCACCAGCAACCGGGTCGATGGCCTCATGTTCGATGTCGTAGCCTTCACCAACCTCAGCCACGACCATCTCGATGACTATGTCGACATGGAGGAGTATTTCGAGGCAAAGCTCGATTTCTTCGATCTGAAGCGCGGACGGCGGGGCGTCGTCTCGCTCGACACAGTCTGGGGCCAGAAGGTCGTCGACCGTTCGCGAATCCCCGTCACGACACTCTCAGCGACGCGCGGTGTCGTGGCGCAGTGGAACGTCGAGATTCTCGACGAGCGCGCGTCCGGTGTCGAATTCACCCTCACCGGCCCCCAGGGGCGCTCGATCACCACCCATGTGCCGCTCATCGGCTGGCACATGGCGGCGAACGCTGCCCTCGCGATCGTGATGCTGGTCGAGGCCGGGTTTGACCTCGATGCCATCGGCCAGGCCGTGGAAAATGGCATCGACGCCTACCTACCCGGGCGCACCGAGCGGGTCTCCGGTGACAGCGGCCCCAGCGTTTACGTTGATTTCGGCCACAGCCCTGATGCCTTTCTCAACACTCTCGGTGCGGTGAGCAAGTTCACCACCGGCCGCGTGATCATGGTCTTCGGCGCCGATGGCGACCGTGATGCTACTAAACGCCATGAGATGGGCCGGGTTGCGTCGGAAGGCTCGGATATCCTGGTGATCACCGACCATCACCCCAGATTTGAAGATCCGGAATCGATTCGGGCGACCCTGATCGAGGGTGCAAATCTCGCGGAGCACCCGGCCGAATTGCATGAGGTATCTCCGCCGGAGAAGGCGATTCGCGCGGCGGTTGCGCTCGCGAAGGCGGGCGACTCCATCCTTTGGGCCGGCCCCGGCCACCAGGACTACCGCGACATCCGGGGCGAGCGCACACCCTACTCTGCCCGCGCGGAGGCCAGGGCGGCCCTGCGGGAAGCGGGTTGGGTCTAGATGATCTCCCTCACTCTTGGCGAACTCTCGTCGGCCGTCGGCGGAACCCTGCATCTTGCTCCTGACGCCCACGACTCCGACCAGATCACCGGATCTGTGCTGACCGACTCCCGACTCGTCACCCCCGGTTCGATTTTCATCGCCCTTCCCGGAGAGGTGTCTGACGGACACCTCTTCGTGCCGTCCGCCATGGACAGCGGTGCAGCCGTCGTGCTCGTCGATCACCTGCTCGAACTCCCGGTGTGCCAGATCGTGGTCGAGGATACGCTCACCGCCCTTGCCGATCTTGCTCGATTCGTGGTCGCAACGGTGCGTGCTCGGGGCGAGCTTCGAGTCATCGGCATCACCGGCTCGAACGGCAAGACCACAACCAAGAACATGCTGCGGGCGGTGCTCGAGACCGCCGGCGCGACGATCGCCCCGCCCGGCTCGTACAACAACCAGGTCGGGGCACCGCTCACCATGCTCTCCATCGACCTCGATACGCGTTTTCTCGTGGTGGAGATGGGGGCTGCCGGAATCGGGGAGATCGCCCGAACCGTGGGCATCGCCATCCCGGATATCTCGGTCGTGCTCAAGGTGGGACTGGCTCACGCCGGAGCATTCGGCGGTATCGAACAGACTCAGCTGGCCAAGTCCGAGATCGTGACCCAACTTTCGGCTGATGCCGTCGCGGTGCTCAACATCGATGACGAACGGGTAGCGGCGATGGTCACGCTCACGAAGGCGCGCCCGGTGTGGTTTGGCCTGGATGCTTCGGCCGACGTGCGCGCGGATGACCTTCGCACCACCGCTTCCGGTACCGCGTTCACACTCATCGAGGGCGACATCCACCGGCCCGTCCTGCTCAGGATCCTCGGAGAGCACCACGTGATGAACGCGCTGGCCACCCTCGCAGTAGCCCGTGAGCTCGGTGTCGACCTCGACATCGCCATCCGCGCGCTCGAGGCTGTGCCGCGCGCTGAGCGCTGGCGCATGGAAGTGTTGACCAGGGCGGACGGTGTCGTGGTGATCAACGATGCCTACAATGCGAGTCCCGACTCGATGTCGGCTGCACTGAAGGCCCTGGCGCAGGTCGTCACAGCCGGCCAGCGGTCGATCGCGATTCTCGGCGAGATGACTGCCCTCGGAGAGTTTTCCGATGAGGAACACGACCGTATCGGTCGGCTCGTCGTTCGCCTGAACATCCACAAGCTCATCGTCGTGGGCCACGGTGCTCGGCACATCCACAATGCCGCCGGACGGGAAGGCTCCTGGGATGGGGAATCGATGCTCGTTGAGACCGCCGACGAGGCATACGAACTGCTTCGTGGCGATGTGCGTGCCGGCGACGTCGTGCTCGTGAAGTCGTCGAAGTCTGCCAATCTTCGATTTCTCGGGGACCGGATAGGCGAGGTGAGCTGAGTGATTGCGCTCCTCACCGCCGGCGGCGTCAGCATGGTCTTCACGCTGCTGCTGACACCGTTATTCGCCCGCACCTTCCGGCGGCTCAAGCTTGGCCAGTTCATCCGCGCCGACACCCCGACGGCCCACGTGATGAAGCGTGGAACGCCGTCGATGGGGGGAATCGTCTTCGTTACCGCGTCGATCGTCGGCTATTTTGTCGGGCATCTCGTGGCGGGAGACTCTGTCGCGGGCTCCGGGATCCTGGTGCTCGCCATGATGGCCGGGGTCGGTCTTATCGGTTTCATCGATGACTTCCTCAAGGTCAAGCGCCAAAACAGCATCGGGCTCGCCGGACCATACAAAATCCTCGGCACAGTGATCGTGGCCATCGTGTTCGGCATAATTTCACTTGTGTACCGGGATGCCAATCGCCGCACTCCCGCCTCCACGGCGATTTCATTCGTGCGCGATCTCAACTTCGATTTCGTTGCCGTCTTCGGCACGACCGTGGGTATCGCCCTGTTCATCGCCTGGATCGCGCTGATCACCACGGCAACGACGAACGCAGTGAACCTCGCTGACGGTCTCGACGGACTGGCCGCCGGATCCTCGATCCTCGCGATCGGTTCGTACATCTTCATCGGCTTCTGGCAGTCGAACCAGTCGTGCTTCAGCGCGAAAGTCGGCGAGAACCTGTTCAAGTGCTACACCGTGTCACGCCCCTTTGATATTGCGGTGGTGGCTGCAGCAATCGTCGGTGCGCTCATCGGCTTCCTCTGGTGGAACACGGCACCCGCGCAGATCATGATGGGCGACACCGGGTCGTTCGCCCTCGGGGGAGCACTTGCTGCCCTCGCGATCCTCTCCCGCACCGAGCTGCTCCTGATGTTGATCGGTGGTCTGTTCCTCGTGATCACCGGGCAGGTGATCGTTCAGCGCATCTACTTCAAGGTCACCCATGGCAAACGCATCTGGCGAGCGAGCCCGCTGCATCACCACTTCGAAATGAAGGGCTGGGCCGAGGTCACGATCGTCGTGCGCTTCTGGATCATCTCCGCCCTGTTCGTCGCTGCGGGAGTTGGCACCTTTTACTTCGAATGGCTCTCTCGGGTTCGCTGATGACACGAACAGCGGATGATGTTGCGGGACTCACCGGCTGGAACGCCGACTGGGCTGGGCTTCGAGTCGCAGTGCTCGGTCTTGGCCTCACTGGTTTCTCTGTTGCGGACACCCTCGCAGAGCTGCGGGCGGAAATGATCGTGCTCGCGGATCGGGCGGATGAAGACATCGCCGACCTGCTCGACGTAATCGGCGTCCGCCTGTTGCGGGATGACCTCGAAAGCGAGCTTGCGACCTTTGCCCCCGAGCTTGTTGTGGTGTCACCGGGCTTTGCTCCGACGCATCCGCTCGTTGAGTGGTGCATCTCAGCTGGCGTGCCGATCTGGGGGGATATCGAATTGGCCTGGCGCCTGCGTGACCGCTCCGGGCGAGTAGCCGACTGGATTGCGATCACCGGCACCAATGGAAAGACCACCACGACCCAGCTCACCACCGCGATGCTTGTCGCCGGTGGTAAGCGGGCGATCGCGTGTGGAAACGTCGGGAGTGCGGTGCTCGATGCCGTGCGCGATCCGATCGGGTTCGACGCTCTCGTCGTCGAACTCTCGAGTTTTCAGCTGCACTACCTGCACTCGATGTCCGCTTTCTCCAGTGTGTGCCTCAATGTCGCCGTCGACCATATCGACTGGCATGGCTCCGAACAGGCGTATCGCGCGGCCAAGGCACGCATCTACGAGCGCACCCGGGTCGCCTGCGTCTACAACCTCGAAGATGCCGCCACCCGAGAATTCGTTGAAGATGCAGAGGTGGTGGACGGATGTCGTGCGATCGGCTTTGGTCGCGGGCTTCCCGGCCCGAGCGATATCGGCCTCGTCAACGAGATCGTGGTGGACCGCGCGTTCCTTCCCGACCGTTGGCGTTCCGCCACCGAGATCACCACCGTCGATGAACTCGACACCGTCGGGCTCGGCTCGCCGCACATGATCGCGAACGTGCTGGCGGCCTGCGCACTCGCCCGATCTTTCGACGTGTCACCCGGTGACATCCGCACCGCTCTGCTGGCATTCAAAACGGATAACCACCGAACCCAGACGATTCTCGAGCGGGCCGGGATCCGCTGGGTGAATGATTCGAAGGCAACCAATCCCCATGCCGCCCAGGCGGCGCTGGAATCCTTCGATTCCGTGGTCTGGGTGGTCGGTGGCCTGCTCAAGGGGGTTGATATCACCGAACTGGTGGCGGGCAATCGGGAGCGCCTGCGTGCGGCAATCCTGATCGGGGCCGATCGCTCGGCACTGCGCGACGCGTTCGCGCGACACGCGCCCGCGCTGCCGGTGTTCGAGGTCGACACGGCCGAAACTGGGGTGGTGATGCCGACAGTCGTCAGACTGGCGGTGTCGGTAGCCCAACGCGGGGACACGGTACTGCTCGCGCCGGCGGCTGCATCCATGGACCAGTTCACCGATTACGCCGACCGGGGCAACCGGTTCGCCGAGGCGGTACGAGAAGCAGACCACGAACGAGAGACAGACGGAGAGGCCACGGATGACGACGAGCCCCCCGCGACCGCGGTCGAAGGGTAGGCCGGCGGCTCGCCCGGTGAATCCGTCCTCCTCGGATGACTCACGCGGGCCTGCTGCCATCGTCACCGTCAAGCGCCTGTTCACCGCCGAGACTGGCAACTATTTCCTCCTGCTCGGAACGACCCTGTTCCTGGTGGTGTTCGGCCTCATCATGGTTCTCTCCTCATCGGCGGTCGAGTCATTCATCACGAGCGGTGACTTCTTCAACGGTTTCGTGCGCCAGGTGGCATTCGCCGCTTTCGGTGTACCGCTGATGCTGGTCGCCGCTCGACTTCCTGTGTTTTTCTGGAAGAAGTGGGCCGGCCGTCTGATGGCTTTCGCGATCGGGCTCCAACTGCTGGTCTACATCCCCGGTATCGGTGTCGAAGTCAATGGAAACCGCAACTGGATCAACATCGCCGGTTTCACTGCCCAGCCGTCGGAACTCGTCAAGGTTGCGCTCGTGCTCTGGCTCGCTAAGTCCCTCGCGGCTATCCAGGACCGCCTCGGGGACTGGCGTGCACTCGCAAAGCTGCTCATCCCAGCCGGAATCGCGACAGTTCTCAACCTCATTGGCGGCGACGTCGGCACGGTGATCATCTTTATCGCGATCATCTTCGCCGCTCTCTTCTTCGCCGGAGTCAATCTGCGGTTGCTCGCAGTGCCGCTTGTCGTGCTCGCGTTGGCTGGGGCGTCACTCTCCCTCGGCTCCAGCTCACGGGCGGCCCGGATCGCCCAGTTTGTCAGGGGGTGTCAGACCGACTCTGATCCCCTCGGATTGTGCTGGCAGACAGTCCACGGTTGGTGGGCCCTGGCCTCCGGAGGGATCTTCGGCGTGGGGCTCGGCAACTCGAAGCTCAAGTGGTCGTGGTTACCCGAAGCGGCAAACGACTTTATTTTTGCCATCATCGGTGAAGAGCTCGGGCTCATTGGAGCCATTCTCGTGCTCGTACTTCTCCTCGTGCTCGCAATCACCTTCCTGAGGATCATCCGAGCGCGTCGGGAGACCGACGCATTCGCTCGCGTTGCCGTGAGTGCTGTGCTGGTCTGGATCATCGGACAGGCCTTCGTCAATATTGCCGTCGTACTTGGACTGTTGCCCGTGCTGGGGGTTCCGCTTCCCCTGATCTCATCGGGCGGGTCAGCGCTCACCACCACGCTGCTCGGCATCGGAATCGTTTTGTCCTTTGCCCGCCACGCTCCGGATGTCGAATCGGCACCTATGACCAGCGGTCGCGCGGCGTGACTCGGTACCTTCTGGCCGGCGGGGGAACCGCCGGCCACGTCAATCCGCTGCTCGCCGTCGCCGACCGGCTCGTCCTGCGGCAGCCGACTGCCGTGATCTTTGTGCTTGGCACAGCGGAGGGACTCGAGTCCCGTCTCGTACCCGCGAGAGGATATGAGCTGCTGGTCGTGCCGCGACTTCCCTTTCCCCGCCGTCCGAATGCAGCCGCGGCGCGGTTTCCCGGCCGGTTCACCCGACTGGTCGACGAGATCAGGGCACTGATCCGCGAGCACCACATCGATGTGGTCGTCGGGTTCGGTGGCTACGTCTCCGCTCCGGCCTACCTCGCGGCGCGTCGCGAAAGAGTTGCCATCGCCATCCACGAAGCTAATGCACGACCCGGGATGGCGAATCAGCTCGGGGCCAGGCTCACTCGTTTTGTCGGTACCGCCTTTCGATCCGCCCGTCTTCCGCACGCCCGTTTCGTCGGTATGCCGCTGCGCCGGGAGCTGGAATCTCTCGACCGACCGGAGAAACGGCGTGAGGCCCAGGAGTTCTTCGGACTCTCCCCATCGCGCCCGACCCTGCTTGTGACCGGAGGTTCCCAGGGTGCGCTTCACATCAATGAGGTGGTGAACGCGGCGGCGGCAGCGATCATCGGGGCCGGTTGGCAGATAGTGCATGTCACGGGAGAACGTTCACCCCTTCCCCCTACCGAGCTGGCGCACTACCTCCTGATGTCGTACTGCGATCGAATGGATCTCGCTATTTCCGCAGCGGATCTGGCTATAGCCCGGGCCGGGGCCGCGACCGTCAGCGAGTTCAGTGCCCTCGGGGTGCCAGCGGTCTACGTGCCACTCGCGGTCGGGAACGGCGAACAGCGACTCAACGCGCGCGACGTGGTCGCTGCCGGTGGTGCACTTCTCGTAGCCAATGCGGAGTTCTCTTCGCCCTGGATCCGTGACTTTCTAGTGCCACTCCTGGAGGATCGCGTGCGCATAGCGGACATGGCTGCGCGTGCTCTCCCGGTCGGTGCGCTCGATGGCGCAGACCGCATGGTGGACCTCGTCGAGGACGCCCGTGCCGCCTCTGCAACGGTGGTCCCGTGATCAAATCAGACTTCTCCCAGTCGGTGCCAGAGAACCTCGGCTGCGTGCACTTTGTCGGCATCGGCGGTGCCGGTATGAGCGGAATCGCCCGCCTTTTTCTCGACGCCGGGCTGCGGGTGACCGGGTCGGACATTCGCGCGACGGAGGCGGTCGAAGCCCTTCGGGCGAGTGGAATACCGGTGGCTATCGGTCATGTTGCCGAGAATATCGACGGTGCCGACACGCTTGTCGTCACCGGGGCGATCACGGAGGACAACCCGGAATTTCTGGCAGCACTCGAGCGTGGTATCCCGGTCGTTCACCGCGCGAAGGCACTGGCCCGGCTTACCCGCAATCACCGCGTGGTCGCGGTAGCCGGAGCCCACGGTAAGACCACGTCCACCGCCATGATCGTGACCGCGATGCTCGAGCTCGGGAAGGATCCGAGCTTCGTCAACGGGGGAGTGATCCGCTCGCTCGGGGTGAGTGCCGCCACCGGGGTAGGCGAGGTGTTCGTGGTCGAAGCGGATGAGTCGGACGGCTCATTCCTGCTCTACGACACCGCGATCGCGCTCATCACCAACGTCGATCCGGACCACCTCGACCACTACGGTTCGGAAGAAGCTTTCGAGGAGGCCTTCGTCACCTTCGCGCGCACAGCATCCGAACGGGTCATCATCTCGAGCGATGACGCTCGTTCCGTCAGCGTGACAACCCGCCTCGGCGATCGCAGCGTGCTCACTTTCGGGCAGCATGCGGATGCCGATGTGCGGCTGCACTCCATCGAGAGCACCGAAACGGTTGCGTTCACCATTGACTACCGCGGTGCCGACTACGCAACGCGGCTCCGGGTAGCCGGTCTGCACAATGCGCTCAATGCCGCCGGTGCGTTCGGAGTGCTCGTCTCCCTCGGAATCGAACCGCAGGCTGCCCTCGACGCCATTGCCGGGTTCGACGGTACTGAGCGACGCTTCGAGCTGCGCGGCAACGTGCGCGGAGTCAGCGTCTACGACGACTTCGCACATCACCCCACCGAGATCAGGGCCGCACTCTCGGGTGCCCGCGGGGTCGTCGGCGCTGGCCGGCTCATCCCGATCTTTCAGCCCCACCTCTACTCACGCACGAAACAGCTGGCCGCAGAATTTGCATCGACCTTCGAGACGCTGGCCGACATCACGATCATCGTGCCGATCTACGGTGCCCGCCAGGACCCGGAGCCCGGTGTCACGGGAGAACTCATCAGTCGGCTTTTTCGCGATCAGTCGCGCGTGCACTATTTCGACAACTGGCAGGATGCCGCACGCTTCGCGGCGTCGATCGCCCGGGAGGGCGACTTCGTGATTCCCATGGGCGGTGGCGACGTCTACCGGATGATCCCGGAACTGCTCGAAACCCTTGCACTGTCACCGGGCCGACCTCTGATCGGCCCCAGATGAAGAGGCCGGAGGGGTTCGATCGGACGCCACAGTCGACCACCGGAGCGACACCGCCTCGGAAGACCCCTGCGCAGAAGAAGTCTGGGCAGAAGACGCCCGAGCAGAAGAAGTCTGGGCAGGCTGGCCAGCCGCCTGTCCCGATTTCAGAACCAGCCCTGCTGAAACGGCGTGGACGCACCCGACCGGCACCGATATCCGAACAACCCGCGGATACCGCGGCCCGTCACGCTCTCAAACAGGCAGAGAAGGCGCGCCGCGCCTATGAGCGCGGGGAGGCGCGTCGATTCACCCGTCGCTCCCGTCGTCGGCGCATCACCTGGCTGGTGAGCGGAGTGTCGTTCCTGCTGGTGATCGGGTTTGTCACCGGGGCTGTGTATTCCCCGCTTCTCTCGCTCACGACAATCCGGATCGAGGGAGCATCGCGAGTCAGTTCTTCGAGCGTTCGAGCTGCCGTCGGGGACCAGATCGGTCGGCCGCTCGCCCTCGTCGACTTCGACTCGATTACCCGGGCACTCGGCAGGTTCCCCCTGATCCGCAGTTTCGTGACGGAGACGGTGCCACCGGACACGCTGATCATCCGTATTGCCGAACGTGTGCCGATCGCCACGCTCGCAACCACACGCGGGTTCTCCGTCGTGGATCCGGCCGGCATCGTGATCGACAGTGCAGCGGAGCGCCAGCCGGGCTTTCCACTGATCGAACTCGGTTCCGCCACCGTAGGCAGCCCGGCCTTCACGGCGGCGGTGGGTGTTGTGCTCGCCCTCCCTCCGGATCTGTTGAAAAAAGTCGATACCGTGTCTGCCCAGACCGCGGATGACGTCACGCTGATGCTCACCGGTGGTCAGTCAGTGATCTGGGGGAGCCCGGAGCAATCTGCGCTCAAGGCGAAAGTGCTTGCCGCGGTGATCACCGTGGGCGGTGCGACCACTAAGTACGACGTGTCGGCTCCCAACCATCCGGTGCTCGGCGGCAACTGAGCTCAATCTTCTCGCGAATAGCCGACACGCTGGACGGCTTCGCGGCGCGAGCGTGACCTGACCCTTAACTTCAAATCAACAAACCTATACTGAGCATAACTTTAACGCTCAGGTAAAGGTTGAAAGTTCCTACCGGAGGCCGGACGTGACATCGAACCAAAACTACCTCGCCGTGATCAAGGTCGTCGGCATCGGCGGCGGCGGAGTCAACGCCGTCAATCGAATGATCGAGCTCGGCCTTCGCGGGGTTGAATTCATCGCCATCAACACGGATGCCCAAGCGCTGTTGATGAGCGACGCTGACGTCAAACTCGATGTCGGTCGTGAGCTCACCCGCGGACTCGGCGCAGGAGCGGACCCAGAGGTCGGCCGCCGCGCAGCCGAGGATCACGCGGAGGAGATCGAAGAGGCCCTCGCCGGTGCAGACATGGTCTTCGTCACCGCGGGAGAGGGTGGCGGTACCGGCACCGGTGGCGCGCCCGTCGTCGCCCGCATCGCCAAGTCCATCGGCGCGCTTACCATCGGCGTTGTGACACGTCCGTTCGGCTTCGAAGGCAAGCGCCGCGCCGCGCAAGCGGACGTCGGCGTCGCCGCACTCAAGCAAGAGGTCGACACCCTCATCGTCGTGCCAAATGACCGCCTGCTCGAAATCAGCGACCGCGGGATTTCGTTCCTCGAGGCGTTCGCGACAGCCGACCAGGTGCTGCTTGCTGGAGTGCAGGGAATTACCGATCTCATCACGACCCCCGGCCTGATCAACCTCGACTTCGCCGATGTCAAGTCCGTGATGCAGGGCGCAGGATCCGCTCTCATGGGTATCGGGTCGAGCCGCGGTGCCGACCGAGCGATCAAGGCCGCTGAACTGGCTGTTGCGAGCCCGTTGCTCGAAGCATCCATCGACGGGGCGCACGGCGTGCTGCTTTCGATTCAGGGTGGGTCCAACCTGGGAATTTTCGAGATCAACGATGCGGCCCGCCTTGTGCAGGAGGCCGTGCATCCCGAAGCCAACATCATCTTCGGTGCAGTGATCGACGACACCCTCGGGGACGAGGTGCGGGTCACCGTCATCGCTGCCGGCTTCGATGGCGGAGAGCCTGCGGTGAAGAAAGACGAGCGTCGGGGAAGAGCGGGAGGCACCGCGGGTGATGCTGCAGCGCACACGCCGGCGTTCGCGACGGCAGCAGCGGCCACCGGTGTTGTTGAGCCGGCGATACGCAGCGTACCCAATTGGGCGGCGGAGTCCGAGGTGCCGACGGCTCCAAAAGACCCGGTGTTCGATGATGGCGATGACGACCTCGATGTCCCTGACTTCCTCAAGTAACCCGTCGCTTGCCGAGCGTCTCGAAGAGGTGCGTTCCGGTATTTCAGCGGCGGTGCGCGAGGCTGGCCGAGCAGGAGAGGAGATCACGACAATCGTCGTGACCAAATTTCAACCGGCGTCGCTGGTGCGAGAGCTGTTCTCACTCGGAGTGACGGAGGTGGGGGAAAACCGCAACCAGGAGGCTCAGGCCAAGGCAGCGGAACTCGCCGATCTCGATCTGGGCTGGAACTTCGTCGGGCAGCTTCAGAGTAAGAAGGCAAAGCAGGCGCGCACCTACGTACATTCGGTGCACTCTCTCGATCGGGAGTCCGTCATCCAGGCACTTGGCAGCACTGATGGCACGACCATCGAATGTTTTGTCCAGCTCAACCTGACCGAAGATCCGGGTCGCGGGGGAGTGCAGGAAGCCGAGCTGGAGCGCATGACCGAGCTCGTGCTCTCCACCCCGGGACTCGAATTACTTGGAGTGATGGCAGTGGCTCCCGTCGGTGAGGAACCACGAGCGGCGTTTGTGCGGGTGCGCGAAGCATCTGCGCGGATGCTGAGCCTCGCGCCCGATGCGCGCTTCATCTCTACCGGGATGTCGGGCGACTATCGCGAGGCGATCCTCGAGGGTGCGACACACCTGCGGATTGGTTCCGCAATCACGGGAAACCGCCCGAACGCCGGTTAATCTTTACCCATCATTTCCACCACAGGAGGCACGTAATGGCTAATCCACTTCGCAAGACCATGGTCTACCTTGGCCTCGCCGATGAGGAGTTCGACTACCAGGAAGCCCCTCAAGCGGCTCCGGTGCCTGTCGCCAAGGACGCGCGGGAATCGGGCCACGCTCCGCAGGCCAGCGGCACCCGCGCCCCTGTCACTCCACTTCGCCGTGCTCCATCCCAAAAGAATGTTTCCAACTCCGAAATGAACGAGATTCTTACCGTCCACCCGCGCCATTACAAGGATGCCCAGGCCATCGCCGAGGCATTCCGCGACGGCATCCCGGTGATCATCAATCTCTCCCAAATGAGCGAGCCGGATGCGCGTCGACTCGTCGATTTCGCCAGCGGTCTTTCGCAGGGCCTCTACGGCAAGATCGAGCGGGTTACGAGCAAAGTATTCTTGCTGTCTCCGGCGCACGTTGCCGTGAGTGGTGACCAGGGCACCGACGACTCCGACGTCGATGCGAGCTTTTTCGCCCAGTCCTAAGCCAGCCGTTCGCCCTTCGCGGTAATTGGTTTGGGCGCGCGCGCCCTAGTCTGACAACGTGATCCTTTCCCCTCTCGCCATTCCGGCCAGCATCGTCTATTTTCTGTTGCTGATGTACTTCTTCGTCCTCTGGGGTCGCTTTATCCTCGACCTCGTGGGTAATTTTTCCCGCGGTTGGCGCCCACATGGTTTCGGCCTTGTGGTGTCGGAGGTCGTCTACGCCCTGACCGACCCGCCGATCTCGCTGGTACGACGAATCATCCCAACCATTCGTATCGGTGGGTTCGCACTCGACTTCGCCTGGAGCATCGTGATGATCGTCACGCTCATCCTGCTGTCGGTCGCATCCGCCTTCCGCGGGTGAGATATTGGGGAGGGCCACGCATCCTGCACAGCGTGTGGCCCGCCCGACCGGGGCGCGCCGCGTTGCGCGCCGGGTTGCACAGCACCCCTGTGTACTGTGGTGTCGTGGTTGAACACCACGGGATATCACGGCCCGACGAGGCCGCAGTTTGCTAGCGTTAGCTGACTGTTATTAACGCACTACCAGATGAGTTTTTTTGAGGTGGCACCCATGGCGCTTACGCCCGAAGATGTAGTCAACAAGCGATTCCAGCCGACCAAGTTCCGCGAGGGGTACGACCAGGACGAGGTCGATGACTTCCTGGATGAGATCGTGGTGGAACTCCGCCGTCTCACTCAGGAGAACGAGGAACTGCGCCAGCGCATCATCGCGGGCGAGTCCCGAATAAGCGAACTCCAGCGCAGTGCGGCTCAGCAGACGGCTTCTACCGAGCAGAGCCAACTTCCCGCCAGAGATTCAACGCTCTTCGGGGAAGCCCCGGTCGCCGCTCCACTACCAGCCCCGCTGCCCGTCCCGATGCCGGCCCTGGTCGCCACCTCGGCCGCGGATCAGGACGCGTACGATACTGGCAGTACCAACAATCTCCTTCAACTGGCGCGCAAGCTGCACGAGGAGCACGTGCGCGAGGGCATCGAGAAGCGTGACGCGCTCATCGCGGAGGGGCATGCCACGGCCGCTCGGGTGGTCAGCGAAGCCGAGGAAGCAGAGCGGGTGCAGAGCTCCCGACTGGACAGCGAACGGGCTGGCATTGAGCAGCAGATCGAATCCCTGCGGTCCTTCGAGCGCGAGTATCGCCAGAAGCTCAAGGGGTACATCGAGGCACAGCTGACCGAGCTCGACGCCACCGAGTCCACGTCCGCAACGACCCACACCCCGGTGCCGGGCTCTGGAAATTCGGGCTCTGCAAATTCGGGCTCTGCAAATTCGGGCTCAGGCAAATCGGGCTTAGGCAAATCGGGTTCTGCTAATTCGGGCTCTGCTAACTCGGGCTCTGCTAACTCGGCGCCAAGTGCGATGGTCGAGAGCGTGCCGGTGTCGGGCGCACCCTATGACCTCGGCTCCTCCGACGGCACTCCGGTTCCGCCGCCCGCCAGCTTCCGGGGCTTTGCCGGCAACTGAACCGCAGGCGAAGGATCCCGCGCCACCGGTCACGGGCGCGCCGGTCAGCATCCGGGCGCTCATTGCGCTGGCCCTCGTTGCGGTAGTCGCGTACAGTCTCGACCAATTCTCCAAGTTTCTCATCGTCGGTAATCTGACGGAGGGACAGCAGGTGAAGGCCATCGGGGAACTTCTTCAGTTCCACTTCGTCAGGAATCCCGGCGCAGCCTTCTCCCTCGCCAGTGGATCCACCTGGATCTTCTCCATCGCAGCGTCCGCCGTCACGATCTTCATTCTCGGTTTTGCTCGGCGCATCCGCTCCCTTGGCTGGGCAGTTTTGTTCGGGATGTTGCTCGGCGGCACCACCGGTAATCTCACTGATCGGCTATTTCGGGAGCCGGGCTTCGGAGTTGGACATGTCATCGACTTCATCCAGGTGCAGGGTTTTCCGGCTATTTTCAACACCGCGGATTCTTTCATCGTTGCGAGTATGGGGCTGTTTATCATCCTGACGATCCGTGGAGTCGGGCTCGATGGCCGTCGGATACCCGATCGAAAGACCGGCTCCGGTGGCACGTCTCTCGAGTCGGATCAGCCGATCGACAGCAGCACCGACACACAGGGCACCGGAGCACAGGGCACCGACATACAGGGCACCGAAACCAGGTAGGCAGGCAAATGGAATCGCGCAGCCTCCCGGTACCCGATGGCCTCGCCGGGGAGCGTGTTGATGCCGCTCTGGCGAAGCTCATGGGCTTTTCTCGCAACTTCGCGGCAGAGATCGCCGAGACTGGGGGAGTCGTCGCTGACGGGGTGACCCTCGGCAAGTCGGACCGGCTGCGGGCCGAAAGCTGGCTCGAGGTGACCTGGCAGCCAAAGGTCGCACCCTCGATCGAACCGGTCGTCGTGCCCGACCTTGGCATCGTGTATGACGACGATGATCTTGTGGTGGTCGACAAGCCGGTAGGGGTGGCGGCTCATCCCTCGGTCGGGTGGACGGGGCCGACTGTGCTCGGGGCGCTTGCCGGAGCGGGGTTCCGTGTCTCGACCTCGGGCGCCGCGGAGCGGGCGGGCATTGTGCACCGGCTCGATGCCGGCACGAGCGGCCTGATGGTCGTCGCGAAGAGTGAGCGCGCGTACACAGAGCTCAAGCGGCAGTTTCACGACCGGGAGGTCGACAAGATCTATCACGCGGTAGTGCAGGGGCATCCGGATCCGCTGTCCGGCACGATCGATGCGCCGATCGGGCGGCATCCGTCGTCGAGCTGGAAATTTGCGGTCACCTCCACCGGCAAGAACTCCATTACGCACTACGAGACTCTCGAAGCGTTCCCCAGCGCTTCGCTGCTCGAGGTGCATCTGGAGACCGGGCGAACCCACCAGATCAGGGTGCATATGGCCGCCCAGCGACATCCCTGTGCCGGAGATGCAATGTACGGGGCTGACCCCACGATCTCAGCCAGACTCGGCCTCTCCCGGCAGTGGCTGCACGCAAAACAGCTCGGCTTCACCCACCCCGGAACCCGGGAGCGGGTTCTTTTTGCGAGCGACTATCCGGCCGACCTGCAACACGCGCTCACCGTGCTCCGTGGGGACTGACCGCGGCTTAAGCTAGACCTCCGCCCCCGGCTAGTAAGGGTCAAGAATTGGCTTCACGCAACGATTCATTCGTGCACCTGCACGTGCACAGCGAGTACTCGATGCTTGACGGGGCCGCGCGGATCGATCCGTTGATGAAAGCGGCCGCCGAGCAGGAGATGCCAGCGATCGCGATTACCGACCACGGCAATATGTTCGGTGCCCACGACTTCTGGAAGCAGGCAACGGCCAACGGGGTGAAACCGATCATCGGTACCGAGGCCTACATCACGCCGGGTACCGCGCGGCAGGATCGCACCCGGATCAAGTGGGGCGCGAGCCACCAGAACCAGGATGATGTTGGCGGCTCAGGCTCCTACACACATATGACTCTGCTCTCGGAAAACAATGAGGGCATGCACAACCTGTTCCGCCTCTCATCACTCGCGTCGATCGAGGGCTATTACTTCAAACCGCGCATGGATCGTGAACTGCTCAGCCGCTACGGCACCGGCATCATCGCCACGACCGGATGCGTGGGCGGGGAGGTGCAGACCCGATTACGGCTCGGCCAATACGAGGAGGCGCGCAAGGCTGCGGCAGATTTCCGGGACATCTTCGGGGAGGGCAACTTCTTCGCCGAGGTCATGGATCACGGCATCGACATCGAGCGCCGCACCATGCAAGATCTGCTGCGACTGGCCAAAGACTTAAATCTTCCCCTCGTCGCCACCAACGACCTGCACTATACCCACGCGCACGATGCGACAGCACATGCCGCATTGCTCTGCGTTCAGTCCGCGTCGACTCTCGACGATCCCAACCGCTTCAAATTCGACTCGAACGAGTTTTACCTCAAATCCGCCGCCGAGATGCGACACCTGTTCCGCGATCATCCCGAGGCCTGCGACAACACCCTGCTCATCGCAGAGCGCTGCGATGTATCGTTCGAACACCGTAATCTCATGCCGCGTTTTCCCGTGCCAGAGGGTGAAACAGAAGCAACCTGGTTTGAGAAAGAAGTGAACGCTGGCATGCTGCGGCGATTCCACAACGCACCATCCGAGGCTCATCTCGCGCAGGCGAAGTATGAGGTCGACGTCATCATCCAGATGGGCTTCCCGGGTTACTTTCTCGTCGTCGCCGACTTCATCGCCTGGGCAAAGGCGCAGGGCATCCGTGTCGGTCCCGGTCGGGGATCCGCAGCCGGCTCGATGGCCTCGTATGCGGTGGGCATCACGGAGCTCGATCCCCTTGCACACGGCTTGATCTTCGAGCGATTCCTGAACCCCGAGCGGGTGTCGATGCCCGATGTGGACGTCGACTTCGATGATCGGCGACGCGGCGAGGTCATCCGCTATGTCACCGAGAAGTACGGGGACGATCGGGTCGCCCAGATCGTGACCTACGGCACGATCAAGGCGAAGCAGGCGCTCAAGGACTCCGCCCGCGTGCTCGGAATGCCCTATTCGGTGGGCGAGAAGCTCACGAAGGCGATGCCGCCAACGATCATGGGTAAGGACATCACCCTGAGCGAGGTGCTCGATAAGGCTGCGCCGCGATGGAAAGAGGCCGCCGACTTCCGCGCGGTGCTCGAGACGGATCGGGATGCGGCGACAGTCTTCGAGACCGCGCTGGGTATCGAGAATCTCAAGCGCCAGTGGGGGGTGCACGCGGCGGGTGTGATCCTGTCGGCTGAGCCGTTACTCGACGTGCTTCCGATCATGAAGCGTGAAGACGATGGCGCGATCATCACCCAGTTCGACCAACCGCCACTCGAGTCTCTCGGCCTCATCAAGATGGACTTTCTCGGACTTCGAAACCTCACAGTGATCGAAGATGCACTGCGGATGATCCAAAAAAACACGGGCGTTCGGCTCGTGATCGAAGACCTCGATCTCGATGCCGACCAGAAGACTTACGACCTGCTCGCGAGAGGGGACACGCTCGGTGTGTTCCAGCTGGACGGCGGACCGATGCGGTCTCTGCTGAAGCAGCTCAAACCAACCAACTTCGAAGACATCTCCGCGGTGATCGCGCTCTATCGCCCCGGCCCGATGGGCATGAACTCCCACACGAACTACGCTCTGCGCAAGAACGGGCTGCAGACGATCGACGCAATTCATCCGGAGCTCGCCGAGCCGCTGAGGGAGAGTCTCGGCATTACCTATGGCCTCATCGTCTACCAGGAGCAGGTGATGTCGGTCGCCCAGAAAGTGGCCGGATTCACTCTCGGCCAGGCCGACGTGCTTCGACGGGCGATGGGCAAGAAGAAGAAGTCGGAGCTCGACAAGCAGTACGCCGACTTCGAGGCCGGAATGACCGGTAACGGGTACAGCGCGCAGGCCGTCAAGGTGCTGTGGGACACGCTCATGCCCTTCGCCGACTATGCCTTCAATAAGGCTCACAGCGCCGGCTACGGCGTGCTGAGCTACTGGACCGCATACCTGAAGGCCAACCATCCGGCCGAGTACATGGCGGCGCTGTTGACCAGCGTCGGAGACTCCAAGGACAAACTCGGGATCTACCTGAGCGAGTGTCGGCGGATGGGTATCCGGGTGCTGGCTCCCGACGTGAACGAGTCGAGCGGGGACTTCACCGCTGTCCCCGCTGAGGCTGGGATCGGAGACATCCGCTTCGGGCTCGGTGCGATCCGCAATGTCGGCTCCAATGTGGTCGAGGCGATCGCGAAGTCGCGCGACGAGAAGGGTCGCTTCGAGTCATTCCATGACTTCCTGTCCAAGGTGCCGATCCAGGTCGCGAATAAGCGCACGGTTGAGTCACTCATCAAGTCGGGTGCGTTCGATTCGACGCTGGCCACCAGGAGAGCACTGCTCGAGATCCATGAGGATGCCATCGACTCGGCCGTGAGCGACAAACGCGCCGAAGCCAACGGGCAGGTCGGCTTCGACTTCGACAGCCTCTGGGATGAACCGCAGGCTGCGAACAAGGTCCCTGATCGGCCGGAGTGGTCCAAGCGCGACAAGCTCGCGTTCGAGCGCGAGATGCTCGGACTCTACGTGTCCGATCATCCGCTCGCCGGCCTCGAGCTCCAGCTCGCGAAGCACGCCGGCAACAGCATCACCGAAGTTCTCGGCGGGGAAGTGGCCGGTGACGGCGAGCACGTGACGATCGCGGGCCTGATCACGTCGGTGCAGCACCGCACGGCACGTAATTCCGGCAACCAGTACGGCATGATCACCGTCGAAGATTTCGCGGGTGAAATCACCGTGATGTTCCTCGGCAAGGCGTACCAGGAGTTCTCGCCCGCTCTCACGAACGACGCAATCGTCGTCGTGCGCGGCCGGGTCAGTGTGCGCGACGATGGAATGAATCTCCACGCGTCGAGCATGTTCACGCCCGATCTCGGCCAGAGCCTCGGCTCCGGACCGCTCACGATCTCCATGCCGGAATTCCGGGCGACGACTGATGTCGTGACGCAGTTGAATGACGTGCTCATCCGGCATTCGGGAGACACCGAAGTGCGGCTCAAGCTCGTCAAGGGCGAGAGCGCTCGCGTGTTCGAGATCCCGTTCCCGGTGTCGGTCAACGCTGATCTCTACGGCGAACTCAAGTCGCTGTTGGGGCCGAACTGCGTGGTCTGACCGCCTGGTGAATTTGCCACAGGTCACCTGTGGCGCAGACCGATTTACTGCTGTCGCGGCACCCGGTTGGGAAGAGCGCCCCGATGGGAAGAGCGACTAGACCGCGTCACCCGGTTTCCGATAGGCGCGCTCGTGGTAGAGCAGTGCGGCATCCGGTTCGCCGAGCGCTCCCTCCTCGATCTGGACCACGACCACGACGTTGTTCGCTACCGGGAACCGCTCGACGATGCGTCCGATCATCCACGAGGTGACCCCGTTGAGGATGGGCAATCCGTGCGGGCCGGGCGCCCAGTGGTCACCCTCGAAGCGCAGGCTGTGGACGCCGGACATCCGCTCCGCGAGGTGTCGTGTGCGCGCACCCATGGTCTGGATGGCCACCCATTCTGTGGCTGCGATCGCTGGCCATGCCGTGGCGGCCCGCGCCATGTTGAAGGTGGCGAGTGGCGGAACGGCGGCCAACGATGCCAGCGACGTGGCCGTGAATCCGACCGGTGATCCCTCGGAAGTGAGCGCGGTGATCACCACTACCCCGGCAGCATGCCGACGGAATGCATGCTTGAATGCGGCAATGCCGTCCGGTTCTGGTGGCGTGTCAATGTGTGCGGTCTGATCCATACGGGTGCTTCGATTCCTTGTCTGCTGCCATCATCTCGCCGAGCAGCCGTCGGACTCCCACGAAGGCACCAGAGAGCCCCGCTTAGACTCGGGACCTATGATCCAGACGATTGACCTCCGAGGTTCCAAGCCTAGCCGCGCCGAACTCCTCGCCCTTGTTCCCCGCTCGCTTACCGATGTCTCGGCGGCGACTGCAGTAGCCCAGGACCTCATTGCCGATGTTCGTGAGCGGGGTGAGCTGGCACTGCTCGATCAGGCCGAGCGGCTGGATGGGGTGCGCCCGGCACGCATTCGGGTCGATGTCTCAGACATCTCGGCCGCGGTGCGCGCGCTCAGTGTGCCGGTACGCGATGCGCTCGAAGAAGCGATTGTGCGGGTGCGCGCGGCGTCCGAGGCACAGTTGCCCACCCCTCGAGTCACGATGCTCGGGCCGGGTGCAGAGGTCATTCAACGCTGGAGTCCGGTAGCCAGAGTCGGCCTCTATGTGCCTGGCGGTAAGGCCGTGTACCCGTCCAGTGTCGTCATGAACGTGGTGCCAGCCCAGGTTGCCGGGGTGTCATCCGTGGCAATCGCCTCGCCGGCGCAGCGGCAGTTCGACGGAAGCATCCACCCCACCATCCTTGGCGCTGCGGGACTGCTCGGTATCGATGAGATTTACAGCATGGGGGGAGCCGGAGCGATCGGCGCCCTGGCCTGGGGCGTGCCGGGTCTTCACCTCGATCCCGTGCAGGTCATCACCGGGCCCGGCAATGTCTACGTGGCCGCGGCCAAGCGCATCGTGCGCAGCCAAGTCGGCATCGACGCCGAAGCCGGCCCCACCGAGATCATGGTGATTGCGGATGCCAGCGCAGATCCGATACTCGTGGCGAGCGACCTCATCAGCCAGGCCGAACACGATGAACTCGCCGCATCGGTGCTCGTCACGGACTCGGTACAGCTGGCCGACCGGGTGCAGGCGGAACTCGCCAGGCTCGCACCACTGACACCGCACAGCACCCGCGTCGATATCTCGCTTCGGGGCATCCAGTCCGCTGTCGTGCTCGTCGACGACATGGCTGCTGCGGCAGCGTTCAGCAACGTCTACGGCCCGGAACACCTCGAAATCCAGACCGCCCACCCGGAGCAGATGCTCGACCTCATCGAGAGTGCTGGCGCGATCTTCCTCGGCGCGCACTCGCCGGTGAGCCTCGGTGATTACCTGGCCGGCTCAAACCACGTGCTTCCTACCGGTGGACAGGCGCGATTCACCCCCGGGCTCGGGGCCTACACCTTCCTGCGGCCGCAGCAGGTCATCCGCTACAGCCGTGACGCGCTCAAGGCTGTCGAAGAAAAAGTGGTCGCGCTGGCGACCGCCGAGAACCTCCCTGCGCACGCTGCCGCGGTCACGGCACGGTTCATCGAACCGTAGTCGGCACGTTCGGATCGGACGGCGAGCGGTATCCTGTCAGCACTATGTTCTGCCCCTTCTGTAGGTACCCTGACTCCCGCGTCATCGACTCTCGAACGAGCGATGACGGGATGTCTATTCGTCGCCGCCGCCAATGTCCGGACTGCGGTCGTCGTTTCTCCACCACCGAGACAGCGAGTCTCAACGTCGTGAAGCGCAACGGCTTCGTGCAGCCGTTCAGCCGAGAGAAGATCGTGTCCGGGGTGCGCAAAGCCTGCCAGGGGAGACCGGTCACCGACACGGATCTCGCCATGCTCGCGCAACGGGTAGAAGAGACCATCCGTGCAACCGGCGCGTCGCAGGTGGACGCCAACGATATCGGCCTCGCGATTCTCTTACCGTTGCGGGAGCTCGATGAGGTCGCATACTTGCGCTTTGCGAGCGTCTACCAGGGGTTCGACTCGCTCGATGACTTCGAAGCGGCAATCGCGCTCCTCCGTGTCGAACACGATGCCACTGCCGAGGTTACTGAGAGCTGACGCAGACGCTCGGCGGGTAATATGAGGGTCGTATGTATCCACTACTTTTCAGGCTTGTCCTCACCCGGTTCGAGCCGGAGGTTGCGCACCACCTCGCGTCCGATGTGATCCGTTGGCTGCCTCGAATCGGTGTCGGTGCAATCCTTCGCCGGCTCAGCCGTCCGCATCCCTCGCTCACAGTGGAAACGATGGGTTTGCGGTTCGCTTCGCCATTCGGCGTCGCTGCCGGCTTCGACAAGGATGGCCGAGCCATCCAAGGACTCGGACAGCTCGGATTCGGCCACGTCGAGGTCGGTACGATCACCGCGATCGCGCAGCCAGGTAACCCTCGGCCGCGACTGTTCCGGCTGGTGCCGGACAACGCGGTCATCAATCGGATGGGCTTCAACAACCGGGGTGCGGCGGACGCGGCGCCGCGATTCGCTCGGGAACGCGCCCGCGCCATCCGTCCTATCATCGGTGCGAACATCGGCAAGAGCCGTGCAGTCGAGGTGGATGACGCTGTCGCCGACTATCTCGTCACTGCACGCCTGCTCGCCCCGGTGAGCGATTACCTCGCCGTCAATGTCAGCTCTCCGAACACTCCCGGTCTACGCGGGCTGCAGGAGCTCGACAAGCTCGCCCCGCTGCTGAGCGCGGTGAATGACGCGGCGGGAATTACCCCCGTGCTTGTGAAGATCGCACCCGACTTGACCGATGATCAGGTGCGCCGAATCGCCGAACTCGCCGTGGAGTTGGGATTGGCCGGCATCATCGCCACCAATACGACCCTCTCGCGTGATGGTTTGGTGACGGATGTTGCGATTGTCGAGGCTGCCGGAGCCGGCGGTCTCTCCGGCGCTCCGCTTGCCGCACGGTCGCTCGAGGTCTTGCAGATCATCCGCGCGGCCGTACCGGCGGAATTCTGTGTGATCTCGGTCGGGGGAGTGGATACGGCCAAGGATGTCGCCGAGCGCCTCGCCGCTGGAGCGACCCTGGTACAGGGCTACACCGCATTTCTCTACCGTGGACCGATGTGGGCGCGTACGGTCAACCGTGGACTGGTGAAACTGGCGCGATAGGCGCGCCGGTACAGTTGCCGCCCGGCGTCTCGAAACCGGGCCAGTTCGGTCATTCCGGGCCGGCATGCCGGCCCGGAATGACCGAACTGGCCCGGAATCCTCCGGTGCGCTGACGGCGGTTCGACCGAGCGAGCTGCTTTAGACGGGGTACTTGCCGCGCTTTACCTGGGCCTTTGGCAGGCGCATCGGGCGCAGTTGCAGTGCACGCATCGCGATGTACCAGCGGTTGCCCTTCTGCACCTTGTCGGCTCCGAACTTCGCGATGAGCCTGCGCTTGATCAGCACGCCAGCGATGATGCAGTCGATCGCAGCGAGGAGAACGAAAACCCAGATCGCGTAAAAGGAAGCTGACTGAAGTGCCGGGTTCGGCACCGCAGTGAGAATAATCACGATGAACATCACCGGCAGGATGAGCTCTCCGACGCTCCATCGGGCGTCGACATAGTCGCGGATGTAGCGACGCTGAACACCCTTGTCCTTCATCGGTAGGTACTTCTCATCGCCGTTGGCCATGCCGACACGGGCCTTCTCACGCGCTTCGTTCATTTTGGCGCGGGATGCCTTGTTGCCAGCCTTGCGGTCGTTTGACACGAGAGGGCGCTGGTTTGCCGCTTCTCGCTCCCGTCGTGTCGGGGTTGCGTGACCCTTACCGCTTGACAGGCTGTCGGTGTTGAGGTCGTATCCGGCCTCTGGGTCGGTCTTATTCGTGCTGTTTGGCTTGGCCACAGGGATTCCTACCGATCGATGACTGCTTAAGATTACCTTCATGTCTTCTCCCACGCCCACACGTCCAGAACTCCTCCAGAAACTGCGCGATGCGGTCGCCGGCGGCTTTCCTGTCGCTGTCGCCGATCTATCCAAACTGGTGCGCATTCCGTCGGTCTCCTGGGCGGCGTTCGATCCGAAGCACGTGGCCGATAGCGCGGATGCTGTGGCCGCGCTCGTCACGGGACTCGGGGTTTTCGAGACGGTACAGATCGCTCGCGCCCCCATCGGTAGCGACCCCATCGGTAGCGACCCCATCGGTAGCGACCCCATCGGTAGCGACCCCATCGGTAGCGACACAGATGCGCCGCTCGGCCAACCCGCAGTGCTGGCAACCCGAGCTGCCCGCAACGGCCGACCGTCCATCCTTCTCTATGCTCATCACGATGTGCAGCCGCCCGGTGACGATGCGGATTGGGACTCCCTGCCATTCGAGCCCACCGTGCGAGGCGACCGTCTGTATGGGCGAGGTGCGGCAGATGACAAGGCCGGCGTGATGGCTCACGTCGCGGCGATCCGTGCCTTCATCGAAACCGTCGGGGATGATTTCGACCTCGGATTAGCGGTCTTCATCGAAGGCGAAGAGGAATTCGGGTCACGCTCGTTCTCGAACTTCCTCACCGCACATCATTCCGCACTCGCCGCAGACGTGATCGTCGTCGCAGACTCGAACAACTGGGACATCACCACTCCCGCACTCACGGTTGGCCTGCGTGGCAACGTCACATTCCGGCTCACCGTCTCGACGCTCGGGCACGCATCGCACTCCGGAATGTACGGGGGCGCTGTGCCGGACGCCATGTTGGCTGCCATTGCTCTGCTGGCGACCCTGCACCACGCGGACGGTTCTGTCGCAGTCGAGGGACTCACCTCGCACCAGGCCGATACCCCCGACTACGCAGAGCAGCAGTTGCGTGACGAGACCGGGTTGCTTGCCGGGGTGTCACTGATCGGGTCCGGCAGCATTCTCAGTCGAATCTGGTCGAAGCCGGCGATCACGGTCACGGGCATCGATGCTCCGACTGTCTCTAACGCGTCGAACACACTCACCCCGTCGGTCAGCGTCAAGATCAGCGCGCGGGTTGCGCCGGGCCAGCTGGGCACGGAGGCATTCGCTGCCCTCGAGACGCACCTGCGCGCGAACACACCATTTGGCGCTCACATCGACATCGACGACGTCGACACCGGTAATGGCTTTCTGGTTGACACGAGCGGCTGGGCGGTCGCTGAAGCGAAGACCTCGATGACGGATGCCTGGGGGGCGGAGGCTGTCGAGATGGGTGTCGGAGGATCGATTCCCTTTATCGCGGATCTGGTGGAGTTGTTCCCGCACGCGCAGATCCTTGTGACGGGAGTAGAGGATCCCGATTCCCGGGCACACAGTCCCAACGAGTCGCTGCATCTCGGGGTCTTCCAGCGGGCGATTCTCACCGAGGCGGTGCTGCTCGCGCGGCTCAATGAACGCCGGTGAGATGCGCCGATGAGATGCGCCGGCGCAATGCGCCGGCGCAATGCGCCGCCGCAATGCGCCGCCGCAATGCGCCGATGCGATGTGCCGATGCGATGTGCCGGTCTGATGCGCCTCGACCGTCGCAGGCACAATATGCAGCAAGTGGTGCTTACACTTGAAATTAGATCTCGCCGACACTAAGGAGTTGTCATGACAGAAACCGCGCTGACCGAAACCAAGCCCGCCGAGGCACTGTCTTCCGAGACGCCGGCTGAGATCGCAGCCGCGCACGGAGTCGGCCTCAGCGACACCGCTGCCATCAAGGTCCGCAGCCTGTACGAGCAGGAGGGCCGGGATGATCTGCGACTGCGAGTCGCGGTTCAGCCGGGCGGATGCTCCGGACTCATCTACCAGCTCTACTTCGACGAGCGTCTGCTCGAGGGTGACGTCACCGTCGATTTCGACGGAGTCGAGGTTGTCGTCGACAAGATGAGCGTGCCATACCTCGACGGTGCGACCATCGACTTTGAAGACACCATCCAGAAGCAGGGCTTTACGATCGACAATCCCAACGCTTCGGGCAGCTGCGCCTGCGGGGACAGCTTCAACTAGTCCGCCATGTGGGAGAGCGTTCACACCGGTCTGAACCGGTCTCACGAAGTGCACGCAGCGGCCGTCCCGTCTGCCAATGGGCGTCCTGCGGAGTAAGCTTAGGTAAGCAAGAAAGTCGGGATCGATCCGTCTGTTGTCCAGTAAATTAGTATCATCCGAGAGGTTTCAGGTGCGTTCCAACCGCCGTCTTCGCTGGGCCGTAGCCCCGATCGCGCTCACACTCGTTGTAGTTCTGGCTGGCTGCAGCCAGCAGCAACTCCGAGGCTTCCTCCCGGCAGGCTCTGAGGGTGCAACAAACCACACAAGCGGCATCACCGGGCTGTGGGTCACGTCCTGGATCGTGTTGCTCGCTGTCGGTGTGGTCACCTGGGGCCTCATCATCTGGGCAGCCATTGTTTACCGTCGCCGGAAGGGCCAGACCGGCCTGCCGGTTCAGCTGCGGTACAACCTGCCGATCGAGATTTTTTACACCGTAGTTCCGCTGATCCTGGTACTCGGTTTCTTCGCCTTCACGGCAAAAGAGCAGAACTCGATCGAACACGTGGTGAAGGACCCCGACGTCAAGGTCGAGGTGTATGGCAAGCGTTGGGCATGGGACTTCAACTACCCCGGCGTCGGCCCCGGAGGCAACGGCGTGAACGAGCCCGGTGTGCAGGCCCAGGAACTCGAGAACGCCAATGGCAGCGTCGATGCATCCAAGATTCCGACTCTGTACCTGCCGGTCAACAAAAGCGTACAGATCAAGATCGAAAGTCGCGATGTCAACCACTCGTTCTGGGTGATCGACTTCCTGTACAAAAAAGACAACATCCCCGGCAAGTCCAACTACGAATACTTGACGCCGACGAAAGTTGGCACATTCAAGGGCAAATGTGCCGAGCTGTGCGGTGACTACCACTCGCTCATGCTGTTCCAGGTGAAGGTTGTCACGCAGGGCGAGTTCGACACCTATATCCAAAGCCTCGCAGACAAGGGTCAGACCGGCATCCTCGGCCCGGAATACAACACGAACTCGAATCTGCCGAACAACACAGTACCGTCGGCCAAGAAGTAGGACACAGACATGAGTACAGCGACAGCACCCGCACCCGCACCCACTGTTGGCGACACGGTCGGAAGCGCGGATACGCGCCAGGTGAGGCCATCGAGCGTTGGCCCCAAGGGCAACATATTGGTGGGCTGGATCACCACCACCGACCATAAACGGATCGGGTACCTCTACCTGTTCACGTCGTTCCTGTATTTCCTGCTCGGCGGTGTGATGGCGCTGGTCATCCGCGCGCAGCTGTTTGAACCCGGTCTCCAGATTGTGGCGACAAAAGAGCAGTACAACCAGCTTTTCACCATGCACGGCACGATCATGCTGCTGATGTTTGCGACGCCGCTGTTCGCCGGATTCGCCAACTTCCTGATGCCGATCCAGATTGGCGCTCCGGATGTGGCATTCCCCCGTCTCAACGCCTTCGCCTACTGGCTCTACAGCTTCGGGTCTTTGATGGCCGTTGCCGGCTTCCTGACCCCGCAGGGGGCGGCCTCGTTTGGCTGGTTTGCGTATGTGCCGCTGTCAACGACCACCTTCTCGCCGTCACTCGGCGGTAATCTCTGGGTGTTCGGACTCGCTCTGAGCGGATTCGGCACCATCCTCGGCGCCGTCAACTTCATCACGACAATCGTCACAATGCGTGCGCCCGGGATGACGATGTTCCGCATGCCGATCTTCGTGTGGAACACGCTGGTCACGTCGATCCTGATCCTCATGGCATTCCCGGTACTTGCCGCAGCGCTGTTCGCCCTCGGCTCTGATCGGGTGTTCGGCTCGCAGCTGTACAACGTCCAGGCGGGTGGCGCCATCCTCTGGCAGCACCTCTTCTGGTTCTTCGGCCATCCGGAGGTGTACATCATTGCGCTGCCATTCTTCGGCATCATCTCCGAGGTGCTTCCGGTGTTCAGCCGCAAGCCGATCTTTGGCTACAAAACTCTGATCTACGCGACCATCTCCATCGCGGCGCTTTCTGTCACGGTGTGGGCTCATCACATGTACGTGACCGGCTCGGTGCTGTTGCCGTTCTTCTCGCTCATGTCCATGCTCATAGCTGTGCCGACGGGTGTGAAGATCTTCAACTGGGTCGGCACAATGTGGCGGGGGTCAGTCACCTTCGAGACTCCGATGCTGTGGGCGATCGGCTTCCTGGTCACCTTCGTATTCGGTGGTCTCACCGGCGTAATCCTCGCTTCGCCGCCGCTTGACTTCCATGTGTCGGACACCTACTTCGTTGTCGCACACTTCCACTACGTGGTCTTCGGCACTGTCGTGTTCGCCATGTTCAGCGGGTTCTACTTCTGGTGGCCCAAGTGGACGGGCAAGATGCTCAACGAACGTCTGGGCAAGATCCACTTCTGGACTCTGTTCATCGGATTCCACACCACGTTCCTGGTGCAGCACTGGCTCGGAGTGATGGGCATGCCACGCCGGTACGCGACGTACCAGCCTGAGGATGGCTTTACCTGGATGAACCAGTTGTCGACCGTCGGAGCAATGATCCTCGGTGTATCGATGCTGCCGTTCATCTTCAACGTGTACATTACCGCGCGTACCGCTCCTCGGGTGACTGTCAATGACCCATGGGGGTACGGCCGGTCGCTCGAGTGGGCAACTTCCTGCCCGCCGCCACGTCACAACTTCACGTCGATTCCCCGCATCCGCTCGGAGTCGCCGGCCTTCGACCTCAATCACCCAGAGGCGGGTATTCCGGTCGGAGTCGGTGGGCTCGGCTCATTCAAGGATGCACCAGAGGCTGCTATCTATGACGTTGCCGACGGACAGGTGAAGTAGAACGCATGAATGCTCAAGCGAAAATGCTCTGGGTCCTCTGTGGCTTCTTCGTCCTGGTCGACATCATCTACGTGAGTTGGAACATCATCCAGCGCGGTCAAGGCAACGTGACTCAGCTCGCCGGAACTGCGGGCGGGGGAGTCGGGTCGCCCGTTGAATGGGTGGGAGCATTCGTCATCGGACTGTCCGCAGTGCTGTCAGCCTTCGTTGCCTTTTACCTCAGCCGCACCAACAAGTCTGTCGGTGGCGTGCTGCCCGAAGATCGTCTCGACGCGAACATCGATGACGGTGACTCAGAACAGGGATTCTTCAGCCCGTGGAGTTGGTGGCCGGTCTTGCTCGCTGCCGGAGGAGCATTCCTATTCATGGGAATCGCAGTCGGCGTGTGGATTGCCTTCTTCGGTGCCGCAATCACCCTGATCAGTCTCGTAGGCTGGGTCTATGAGTACTACCGCGGAAACTTCGCCCGCTAGCCCTTCAATCGTTCGACTGGCCGCGGCCGCCGATGTGGATGCCGTATTCGCCCTGGTGGAGCAGCTTGGCATTGGTGAGAAGCCGGTGCGTGAATCCTTCGCTGGGGCCTTTGAACACGCGGTGGAACCGAGTAGGCACCACATGCTGCTGGTAGCAGAACTCGATGGGGTTGTTTCCGCTTACGCCTACACGACGATCGCGCGCCTTCTCTACACGAATGGCGACTCTGCCCAGCTGCAGGAGTTGGCGGTGAATACGCCCGCACGGGATCGTGGCCTTGGCAGCCTACTTGTCGCTGCCATTGAGGAAGAGTGCCGGTCACGCGGTGTTCGTCAGCTCACCGTAGCCAGCAGTCATGCCGCCCGATTCTATGAGCGCCTGGATTATCGGTCGACCTCGGACTTCCTCAAGAAGAGATTCACCACCGACTAAGCCCAGCGGTGACGCGACGCCCAGACCCAGACCCCGAGCCAGGCCATGATTCAGATCCTGGCTTGCATTGCGGGTGTTGTTTCGAGTCGTCGTTAACCGCCAGATGCCCCGACCGATTGTGCGGGTCGGGGCATCTGGCGTTTCACTGAGGGTTAGTGCTGGTTCGACCGTTCTACGTCGGTCTTCGTAGCGGGTGAGATCCGATCCTCGAAGAACCAGTGGGACAGCGCGGCACGTGTGCGCTGGGCCCCGGAGATCCGGCCATCGGCATCCGGGCGGATCGTCAACGGGGTGTACTCGTTGTAGCTCACCAGGCGCCACCGCTCGTAGTCGTCGAGCTGCTCATGCACCTCGACGTACTCGCCGCCGGGGAGCCTCACGATTCGGCCTGATTCGAAGCCGTGGAGTGCGATTTCCCGATCCTTCTTCTGGAGGCCGAGACAGATCCGCTTGGTGATGAAGAACGCGAGAACCGGCCCGAGGAAGAAGAGCACCTGAAGAGTGTGGATGACACCCTCGATAGTGACCTTGAAATGGGTCGACATGAGGTCGGAACTCGCCGCTGCCCAGAGCACAGCGTAGAACGTGACGCCGGCCGCTCCGATGGCTGTACGGGTGGGGGCGTTGCGTGGGCGCTCTGCGATGTGGTGTTCACGCTTGTCACCCGTGATCCACGCTTCGATGAAGGGGTAGGCAGCAACGAGACCCAGGAATGCGATCAAGATCACAGTGATCACAATGATGTTGAAGGAGTAGGTGTTGTTGAACCACACGACCTCCCACCCCGGCGGGATCAGTCGGAGCATTCCGTCGGCAAAGCCGATGTACCAGTCCGGCTGGGTCCCGGCGGAGACGGGGGAGGGGTCATATGGACCATAGGTCCAGATCGGGTTGATCGTGAAGAATGACGCGATCAACACGATTACGCCGAAGACCACGAAGAAGAAGCCGCCAGCTTTCGCCGCGAACAGCGGCATGATCGGAACTCCAACGACGTTGTCGTTAGTGCGTCCGGGGCCAGCAAACTGGGTGTGCTTGTTGATGATCATCAGGAGCAGATGTGCCCCGAGGGCAGCAACAAGAATTGCGGGTAACAACAGGATGTGGATCGAGTAGAACATCGCAATGACGGTGGTGCCGGGGAACTCTCCGCCGAAGAGAAGATAGGACGTCCAGGTACCGATCACCGGTATGCCCTTGATGATGCCGTTGATGATCTGCAGGCCATTGCCCGAGAGCAGGTCGTCAGGAAGGGAGTAACCGGTGAATCCTTCGGCCATTGCGAGCACGAAGAGGATGAAGCCGATGAACCAGTTGATCTCGCGAGGCTTGCGGAATGCGCCGGTGAAGAACACTCGGAGCATGTGCAAGCCGATTGCGGCAATGAACAGTAACGCAGCCCAGTGGTGGATCTGACGGAACAGCAGCCCGCCACGCACGTCGAATGAGAGGTGCATGGTGGAGGAGAAGGCCGCGGACATTTGCATGCCCTTGAGCGGAACATAGGAGCCGTCGTAGACGACTTCGACCATTGAAGGCTGGTAGAAGAAGGTCAGGAAGGTTCCGGAGAGCAGGATGACGACGAAGCTGTAGAGGGCGACCTCGCCGAGCATGAAGGACCAGTGGTCGGGGAAGACCTTCCGGCCGAGCTCCTTGACGAGACCTGAGATGCTCGTACGCTCGTCAATGTAGTTGGCAGCAGCGCCGGTGAATCGTGCGCCACGGCTGGGTGCTGCGGCCGCCGGCGTCTCAACAACGGTCGGGGCGGCAGCGGGTTTGGTTTCGGTGACGGTCATGCGCGCTCCCAGAAGCTTGGTCCGACAGGCTCGGTGAAATCGCTTTGCGCGATGAGATAGCCATCGGAATCGATCGCGATGGGCAACTGCGGTAGGGCGCGTGCAGCCGGACCGAAGATGACCTCGCATTCATTTGTAACGTCGAAGGTGGAGGAATGGCAGGGGCAGAGCAGATGATGGGTCTGCTGCTCGTACAGCGCAACCGGGCATCCGACATGGGTGCAAATCTTAGAATATGCGACGATGCCGTCGTAATTCCAGGATTCACGGCCCGCGGAGATCTTAAGATCCGAGGGCTTGAGGCGCATCACCAGGACTGCAGCCTTCGCTTTTTGTTCGAGTCGATCTTTTTGATCGTTGAGCCCCTCCGGGATAACGTGGAAAACAGATCCGATGGTGACGTCAGCCGCCCTGATCGGAGTTCCGGACGGGTCGCGGGTCAGTCGTACGCCCTTGGCCCACATGGTCTCTTTGAATAGCGGGATCGGGTCAGCGGCAGGTGCCAGATCACGGAACAGCACGATCGCCGGCAATGGGAATGCCACAAGCGCCCCGATGAGCGAGTTGCGGATGAGAGTGCGACGTCCAAATCCGGACTCTTGGTTTCCGAGCTTGAAGATCTCCACCGCTTTTTCGCGAGTCGCCTCGGTGCCGCGGGTGGGATGACGAGATTCCGTTATTTCATCGCCGCGCATGAGATTCTTTGCCCAGTAGATAGCACCGACTCCGATGGCGAGCAGCCCGAGAGAGATGCCCAGTCCGAGGAAGACCGTGTTCAGTCGAACCGAGTTGGTGTTACCCGGGATGATCGGGAATGCGACGTACGCGGCGACGGCGAACACGCTGCCGACGATCGACAGGAAGAAGAGAGTGTAGACCCGACGCTCGGCGACGCGATCTTTCTTCGGGTCGAGATCGGTGACTCGAAGCCGGTGGGGCGGGAGTCCGGGATTCTCGAAGGAGTCGGAGCGGAGAACTGCCGTACCCGCTTTGGCAACGGGGGGTTCACTTCGGACTACGGCCGACCCGGCAGCGGCGGAAGTGCCGTCGTCGTCCTGTGCCATTCTGTGTCCTTTCGGTGGTGCGATGAAGAGGTGCAGTGAAGAGGTGTTGTGAAGTTGTGCGGGCTGGTGCTGGTCAGTTGGCTTTTGCAGCGATCCAGATGGTTACCGCGACGATTGCGCCGAGTCCGAAGATCCAGATGAAGAGACCTTCAGAGACAGGCCCTACGGCCCCGAGGTCGAATCCGCCGGGGGACGGATTCTTGTCAAGATACTTGAGGTAAGTGATGATGTCGGCCTTCTGGGTCGGCGTGAGGTTCGTGTCGTTGAACACGGGCATACTCTGCGGACCAGTGACCATGGCTTCGTAGATGTGCACGGGGAGCACCCCGGCGAGAGCCGGTGCCCACTTGCCCTGGGTGAGAGCTCCTCCCGCGCCAGCGACGTTGTGACACATCGCGCAGTTGACTCGGAACAATTCAGCCCCGGTCGACGCATTTCCATTGGCCCCCAGATATTCTGCCGACGGGATCGCTGGTCCCGGCGAGAGGGACGCCACGTACAGGGCCAGCGATGAGACCTGCTCTTCGGTGAACTGCACTGCCTTCTTCTCTGCCTGTGGGCCCTGGTTGGCCAGCGGCATGCGTCCGGTGCCGACCTGGAAACTGACGGATGCCGCACCCACGCCATACAGGCTCGGTCCAACGTTGTCGACGCCCTGCAAGTTCAATCCGTGACAGGTTGCACAGTTCGAGGAGAAGAGCTTCTTGCCCTCATCCACCGACGCCTGTGTATTCACTGACGAGGTCTCTGCAGACGCCGTGCTGCTGAATAGCGCATACGCACCACCGGTGGACAGCAGTCCGATCGTGACCAGTGCGATTGTGGCGAGCGGATGCCGCCGGCCACGACGGCTCGTCTTGCCGATTCTCGTGCTCTTGCTGTTCCTCGTCATGCTGAGGGTATCCCTGATTCCTTTGGTGACTGTCATTTATTTCAGGACGTAGATGACCAGGAACAACCCGATCCACACCACGTCGACGAAGTGCCAGTAGTAGGAGACGACTATCGTCGACGTCGCCTCTTTGTGGCTGAAGTTCTTCACGCTGTAGGCCCGACCGATGATCAGCAGCATTGCGATCAGGCCGCCCACCACGTGCAGTGCGTGGAATCCGGTGGTGATGTAGAAGGCAGATCCGTAGGAGTTGGAGGCGAGAGAGATGTTCTCGCTTACGAGGGTCGCGTACTCGAAGACCTGCCCGGTGACGAAAATCGCGCCGAGGATGTAGCTGGCGAAGAACCACTCCACCATCCCCCAGTTGACCGGGCTGGCACTCGTTCGCCTCTTCTGCAACCGCTCAGCGGCGAACACGCCGAACTGCGCGGTGAATGACGAGGCCACGAGGATGATCGTGTTGGTGAGTGCGTACGGCACTGCGAGCTTGGGGGTCTCGGCCGCCCAGAGTTCCGGTGACGTGGAACGCAGGGTGAAGTAGATGGCAAAAAGCCCGGCGAAGAACATGACCTCACTGCCAAGCCAGACGATCGTGCCAACAGCGACCACACTCGGTCGATTGACGACGGGGGTGTTGAGTCCGATTGAGTATGTAGTACTGGTCACTCTCCTATTATGGTCGATCAGCCTGGGCCCAGTTCTCCGAACCCGCCCTAGTCGGGTGAATCTTTCAGGCTTGTCACGGCTCGTCGCTATGATCGCAGTCATGCTCTCCGTACTGTCCTGGCCCAGTGTTCTCAACGCTCTGCTGGACGGCGAGGACCTCGCGATCAGTGAAGCTTCTTGGGCCATGCGGCAGGTGATGACCGGTGATACGACTCCCGCCCAGCTTGCGGGCTTCCTCGTTGCCCTGCGCGCGAAAGGGGAGACCGTTGACGAAGTTGTTGGATTCCGGGACGCGATACTCGAGAACGCTCTGCCGCTGGCCGTCGACCCGATGGCGCTTGATATCGTCGGCACCGGTGGAGATCAATTCGGAACTGTGAATGTTTCCACCATGGCGTCGGTGGTGGCCGCTGCCTCCGGAGTGCCAGTCGTCAAGCACGGCAACCGGGCTGCCAGTTCGGCATCCGGATCATCGGATGTCCTTGCCGCGCTCGGTATCAACCTCGACCTTCCTCCGGAGGGTGTCGCTCGCGTGTTTGGCGAGACGGGCATCACCTTCGCCTACGCGGCACTGTTCCACCCCGGATTCCGCCACGCGGGACCAACCCGCCGCGAGTTGGGCATCCCGACCGCTTTCAATTTTCTCGGCCCCCTCGTGAATCCGGCGCGCTGCGAAGCCAACGCTGTCGGGGTTGCAAGTCTCGACAAAGTACCGCTCGTGGTTGGTGTGTTCCGCACCCGAGGCGCTACGGCGCTGGTGTTTCGGGGGGACGACGGACTTGATGAACTCACGACAACTGGCCACAGCCATATCTGGGAAGTGTCACGCGGGTCGGTAACCGAACACGACCTCGATCCGCTCGAGCTGGGGATTGACCGCGCCAGCATCGCTGATCTGCTCGGCGGTGACGGGGCACACAATGCCGGCATCGCCCGCGCAACCCTGGCCGGCCAGGCTGGACCGGTACGTGACATCGTGCTGCTGAACGCTGCAGCCGGTCTTGTGGCGTTCGACCTTGCACAGGATCCCGCACAGTTGCAGGTCGGTATCCTCGAGCGGTTTCGGGCGAAGATCGCCGTCGCAGCCGACGCGATCGACTCGGGTGCGGCGATAAAGAAGCTCGACCTGTGGATTGCCGCGACCAACGCGGGGAATCCGGCAGGGGACTGAATCCGCGTGGATGAAGGACTCCAAGACACTCACATCACGAGGAGATCTCTGAATGGACGACTCTCGGCCCGCGGATAACCGGTCACGGATCGAATCCGTTCTGGATGCCGAGCGAGCAGACCTGGAGCACAGCGCCGAGCGGACCCGCGCCGAGCGTGATGATGTGCGCGATGGGCGGGCCGACGCGTCGGCTGACGATGAGCACGATCCCGAGGGCTCGACTCTTTCATCGGAGTGGTCTCGAATCGAAGGTATCCGGCGCGGCCTTAGCGCGCGGCTGAAGGAGAACATGCAAGCCATGGCCAGGCTGACGGCCGGAACCTACGGTCTCTGCACTCGGTGCGCAGGCAAGATCGGCGCTGCGCGTCTCACCGCCCGGCCGAGTGCAGGACTGTGCATCGACTGCGCGCGCGAGCTGGAGCGTGAGAAGTCTGGTGCGTGAGAACCCTGAAGCGTGAGAAGTCTGGTGCGTGAGAACCCTGAAGCGTGAGAACCCTGAAGCGTGAGAACCCTGAAACGTCAGAACCCTGAAACGATCGGGGGAGTGCGGATGCCACCGCGCCAGACTGCCGCCGTGAGCGGTACGCCTGGTCGATAGGCGAGGTGCACGACGGAGGGTGCATCGAGCACCTGGAGGTCGGCGCGGCCGCCAACACGGAGTGAGCCGACCGCATCCGACCCCGTATCGCGGCCGAGCGCGCGCGCACCTCCACGGGTCGCCGCCCACACGGCCTCGTCGATAGTGAGCCCCATCTGGAGCACTGCCACGGCAATGCAGAACGGCACCGATGTGGTGTACGAACTTCCCGGATTGCAGTTGCTGGCCAAGGCGATTTCGGCGCCGGCATCCAGTAGCAGTCGGGCGGGGGCGAGGGGCTGGCGGGTGGAGAGATCGCACGCCGGCAGGAGGGTGGCGACGGTCGATGACGAGGCGAGCGAGTCGATGTCATTGGCACTCAGGTGGTTGCAGTGGTCAACGCTCGCGCATCCCAGTTCGACCGCGAGTTCGACTCCGCCGCTGAAGCCGAGTTGGTTGCCGTGAAGTCGCAGTCCGAGACCAGCCACCAGGCCAGCGAGCAGCACTTCGCGGGACTCCTCCACATCGAAGGCTCCCACCTCGCAGAAGGCATCGATCCATTGAACGTACGGCACAACCGCCGTGAGCATCGGGCCGGTCACCAGGTCGAGGTAGTCGCGGCGATCGATGCCGGCCGGCACGACATGTGCCCCGAGAAAGCTGACCGTATCGGCGACGGATGCTGCGACTCGTGCCGAGCGGCACTCGCTCTCGACATCGAGTCCGTAGCCGGTCTTGGTCTCAAGAAAAGTGGTGCCCTGGAGTTCTGCTTCGCGGCGCAGCGCCGTCGCAGTCTCGAGCAGCATCGCCTCGGATGCGCCGCGCGTCGCGGTGACAGTGGTTGCGATTCCGCCGGCCTCATAGCGTCGTCCGGCCATCCGGGCGTCGAACTCCGCGTCACGGGATCCCGCGAAGACCAGGTGGCTGTGCGAGTCGACCCAGCCAGGCAGCACCGCCCGGCCCGCGACGGAGGTGCGGATGTCGGCGGCCGGGGCATCCGCGGCCGACCCGATCCAGGCCACTCGAGAGCCGTCGATCACGAGGGCGGCGTCGTGGAGTCGCTGTCGATCACCGCACTGGGTGGTGAGTTCACCGATGTCGGTGATGAGTTCAGACATCAGAAAATAAGCGAGGCATCAGGCGTCCGCCAGTGCGGCCATGGCCTCGGCCAGAAGGTCTTCGGGATGACGGGTGCCAGCGTTGGCGAGTCGCCCACTGTCGGCGACGACCGCGCCCCCGACGATCACCCGCCGCACATCGGTGGCGGTGGCGGTGAGGATCAGCTGGCTCACTGTCGATCCGATCGTGCGAACGGATGCCGGATCCAGTTCCACGAGGTCGCAGGGATCACCGGGAGCCAGCACACTGTGACTGATGCCGAGGCTTGCATACCCGGAAACGCTACCGGCTTCGAGGAGGGCGGCAGGCATGAATCGACCGCGGCGACCGGAGGCGAGGCGTTCGCCGGCTTCGAGGCCGCGTATTTCGAGCAGGGGATCGATGACGGCATTCTGATCTGAGCCGACAGCAATCGGCGTTCCTCCCGATGCGAGTTCGAAAGCGGGGCCAATGCCGTCGCCAAGATCGGCCTCGGTCGTCGGGCACATGACGACGGTGCAGCCGGAGGCGCTGACGAGACCACGGTCGGCTGGCGTGAGGTTGGTGGCGTGCACGATGCTGAGGCGTGCGTCCAGCATCCCGATTCCGGCAAGCACTCCGACCGGTGTCTTGCCATATGCGGCCAGGCAGTCGGCATTTTCCTGTGGCTGTTCCGAGACGTGGATATGCAGCGGGATCCCCGCGCCGAGCGCGCGCCAAATCTCTGCCATCGCCGTCGGCGTTACGGCGCGCACCGAGTGGATGGCCGCGCCGAGCGTGACCCGGTCACTCTCGATCACCTCGCGGAGGGCGTGCCAGCGCTCGAGCCAGCCTGCGGCAGATCCATCGCCGAAGCGCCGCTGCACTGCACTGAGAGGCTGCCCGATCGCTCCGTCCAGGTAGCAGGTGTCCAGCAGCACCAGGCGGATACCCACCTCGCGGGCCGCATCGGCGATGGCCAGTTCCATCCCGTGCGCCGGTGCGTAGGGCGAGCCGTCGCTGTGATGGTGCAGGTAGTGGAACTCACCCACTGCGGTGTACCCGCAGACTAGCATCTCGGCGAAGACCGCTCTGGCGACCAGGAACATGAGAGCCGGATCGAGCAACTCGGCGACCCGGTACATCGAGTCGCGCCACTGCCAGAAGTCACCGCCGTCGGCATGGGTGGTGCCCCGCAGGAGCCGGTGGAACGCGTGCGAGTGTGCGTTGGCGAAGCCGGGCAGTACGGTTCCGAGTCGGAGATCGCCGGTGACCGGCTCGACACCCTCGTGGATGCGCGCGATGCGGCCAGCCGCATCCGTTTCGATGCGCACTCTCTCGGCGACGGATCCGGGTCGCACAAGCACGGCGCAGTGGAGAAAGGCCACTCAGTTTTCCCAGAGTGGCACGCGGAGTCCGCGTTCGCGAGCGACCTCTGCCGCCCTCTCGTAGCCGGCGTCGACATGCCGCATCACCCCGGTGCCCGGGTCGTTGACCAGCACCCGCTCAATCTTCTGGCGCGCGAGTTCGGTGCCGTCGGCCACGATCACCTGGCCGGCATGGATGCTCCGGCCGATGCCGACTCCGCCGCCGTGGTGGATCGAAACCCAGGTGGCCCCCGATGCGGTGTTGAGCAGTGCGTTCAGCAGAGGCCAGTCGGCGATGGCGTCCGAGCCATCCGCCATGCCCTCCGTCTCACGGTACGGGGACGCGACCGAGCCGGAGTCGAGGTGGTCGCGGCCGATCACGATGGGCGCGCTGAGCTCCCCGGACGCGACCATCTCGTTGAACTTGAGGCCGGCGAGGTGGCGCTCCTGGTAGCCGAGCCAGCAGATGCGAGCGGGAAGCCCCTCGAAATGAACCTTCTTGCCAGCCTCGGTAATCCAGCGGTGCAGTTTCTTATCGTTTGGGAACAGCTCGAGGATGGCCCGATCTGTCGCCGCAATGTCCGCCGGATCTCCGGACAGCGCCACCCAGCGGAATGGGCCCTTGCCTTCAGCGAAGAGGGGGCGGATGTAGGCCGGCACAAACCCGGGAAAGTCGAAGGCGCGGTCGTAGCCGCCGAGTTTCGCCTCGGCGCGAAGGGAATTTCCGTAGTCGAAGACCTCCGCCCCGGCATCCTGGAACCCGACCATGGCACGAACCTGCTTCGCCATGCTCGCGCGGGACAGCTCGGTCGACCCCTGTGGATCGTCGAGGCAGCGCTGCTTCCAGTCGTCGAGGGTGATGGCCTCGGGAATATAGGCGAGCGGGTCGTGGGCCGAGGTCTGGTCGGTGACGATGTCGATGGGAGCGTGCCGCTCGAGCAACTCGGTGAAAACGGTCGCGGCGTTGCCCACGAGGCCGACCGACATGGGGATGCGCAGTTCCTTGGCCGCAATCACCCGGCGCAGCGCATCGTCGAGGTTGTGAGCGATTTCATCGAGATATCCCTTCGCCATCCGGCGTTCGAGCCGGGAACGATCGATATCGACAATGAGAACGACTCCGTGATTCATGGTGACGGCGAGAGGCTGGGCACCCCCCATCCCACCCGCACCGCCGGTGAGAGTGATCGTGCCGGCGAGCGTGCCGCCACTGTGCCGGTATTTTCCGTCTGCTCGGCTGGCGAGCTTGTCAGCCACGGCAGCGAAGGTCTCGTAGGTGCCCTGCAGGATGCCCTGGGTGCCAATGTAGATCCACGAGCCCGCGGTCATCTGCCCATACATCGTGAGGCCGAGTTGTTCGAGTCGGCGAAACTCCGGCCAGGTCGCCCAGTCACCGACGAGGTTGGAGTTTGCAATGAGCACCCGCGGCGCCCACTCGTGGGTGCGGAAGACACCCACCGGCTTACCCGACTGCACGAGCAGGGTTTCGTCGCTCTCGAGGGTTTCGAGCGTGCGGACGATCGCGTCATAACATTCCCAGTTGCGTGCCGCCTTGCCGGTTCCGCCATAGACCACGAGCTCGTCGGGGTGCTCGGCGACCTCCGGATCGAGGTTGTTCATCAGCATCCGCAGAGGGCCCTCGGTCTGCCAGCTTTTTGCCGTGAGGGTCGAGCCGCGGGAGGCGCGAACCGGCCGTGGGCCTGCCGGGCTCGGGTTTCGCGGGCTCGGGTTTTGCGCGGTGAGGTTCTGCGGGCCTGGGCTTTGGTGGGTGAGGTTCTTGGTCATCTGAGTTCTCCGATCACGGTACGGACGGCAGCGAGGATCCGACCAGAGGCAACGGCCTCGACGACGGATTCGATTTCGGGGGAGAGGTAGCGGTCGGGGCCCGGCCCCGCGACATCCCGGCGCACCTCGGCAAGGGCGGCGCCGGTTGCGCGGCCCGGGAGCAGAGGAGCGCGCAGGTCGAGTGCGCGGGAAGCGGTGAGGATCTCGATCGCCAGCACCCGAGTGAGTCCGTCGATCGCTCTCCGGAGCTTGCGAGCCGAGGCCCAGCCCATCGACACGTGGTCCTCCTGCATGGCCGACGAGGGAATCGAGTCGACGGATGCCGGCGCGGCGAGGCGCTTCAGCTCCGACACGATCCCGGCGGAGGTGTACTGGGCGATCATCAGCCCGGAGTCGACCCCGACTTCGAAGGCGAGAAACGCGGGCAGGCCCTGGCTGCGGGAGGGATCGAGCATCCGGTCGGTGCGGCGCTCCGACATGCTTGCGACATCCGCGATCACGATCGCCAGAAAGTCGAGCACATAGGCCACCGGTGCGCCGTGGAAATTACCGTTCGACGCGACCCGGCCATCGAGGGTGACGACGGGGTTGTCCACCGCTGAGGCGAGCTCGCGCCCGGCGATCATCGTGGCATGGTCGACGGTGTCGCGGGCGGCACCGTGCACCTGGGGCGCGCAGCGCAGCGAGTACGCGTCTTGCACGCGAGTGCACTCCGGACTCTTATGGCTGTGCACGATCGGGGATCCGGCGAGCAGGTGGCGTAGGTTCGCCGCCGAGACCTGTTGGCCGCTCTGGGGGCGAAGGGCTGCGAGATCCTCAGCGAAAACCGCGTCGGTGCCGAGCAGCGCTTCGACGGACATCGCCGCGGACAGGTCGGCGGTGCTGAGGAGTCGGTCGAGGTCGTCAAGGGCGAGCACGAGCTGGCCGAGCATCCCATCGGTCCCGTTAATGAGGGCAAGGCCCTCTTTCTCGGCGAGCAGAATGGGAGTGAGACCGGCCGCGGCCAGTGCGTCAGCGGCGGGCATGAGGATGCCGTCGCGGTCGCGCACCGTGCCTTCGCCGAGGAGAGCAAGGGCGCAATGGGCGAGCGGTGCGAGGTCGCCCGAACAGCCGAGCGACCCGTATTCGCGAACGATCGGCGTGATGCTAGCGTTGAGAAGGCCGGCATAGGCTTCGGCCGTCTCGAGGCGGATGCCGGTGCGGCCGGTGAGCAGAGTCGAGAGCCGGAGTGCCATCAGCGCACGCACAGTTTCACGTTCGACCTCGGGTCCGGAGCCCGCGGCATGAGAGCGCACGAGGCTGCGCTGCAACTGGCGACGACGATCCTCCGCGATGAAGGTGGTCGCGAGCGCGCCGAAACCGGTCGAGATGCCGTAGTGGGGTTCGACGTCGCTGGCAAGGCGCTCGATCGTTTCCCGACTCGCGGTCACTGCGGCTCGAGCCGCGTCGTCGATTTCGATCGGAACATCGTCACGCGCGATCGCGACCACCTGCTCTGCGGTGAGTGCGCCGATACCCATCAACACACTGCGTGCTGCGACTCGGCTGGTTTTGGTGGTGGTGCTGATCGTGGAATGCTCCATGGCACCATCAGACTCCCTCACCACGGTGATGCGCCACATCGTTAGGCTGACCTCTGTCTCAGATACGAGACAGTTGTCGATGCGGAAAACAGGGAAAGAGAAATGGATGATCGGACCACTCGCCCCGCTCCAGCTGCGCACCACACCCTGCGCATCCTTGCGCTGCTGTCTGCCCAGCGTGGTCCGATCGCCGCCTCGACTATCGCCCACGCCCTGCAGCTTCCGCGATCCACCGTCTACCGCCTGCTCGGCGTACTCGAGGAACATGGCTTCGTTCTGCACTTTCCGGAGGAACGGCGCTATGGAATCGGAATCGCGGCCTTCGAACTGAGCTCGGGATTCATGCGCCAGGAGCCGCTCACTCGACTGGGGCGCCCCATCCTCTCCGCCCTCGTCGACCGGCTTGGTGAGAGCGCCCACCTCGCGGTTTTGCACGGACGGGACGTCGTCTACCTCATCGAGGAGCGTGCCCCGCGGCGGCCACATCTCGTGACGGATGTCGGGGTGCGGCTGCCGAGCCATGTCACCGCGAGCGGGCGGGCACTGCTTGCGACCCTGCCGAAATCCCAACTGAGGGCGTTGTTTCCCTCCAGCGAGAGTTTTGAACACCGGCTGGATTCGGGTCCGTCCAGATACGCGGAGCTCTCCCGCCTGCTCGATGGCGTACGCGAACGCGGTTTTGCGGCGGAAGACGGGGATGTCACAGAGGGAATCGCCTCCGTCGCGGTCGCAGTGCGGGACCACACCGGCTGGCCGGCTGCGGGCATCGCCGTCTCATTCCCGCGCGATGCGATCCCGGTCGAACGCTGGCCGGACCTCGCTGCCGAGATCAGCAGGGCCGCTGCCGAACTCTCGCGCCGGATCCGCGGTCGCTGAGCCGCCGCGGCACGACCGCTGCTTGTCAGTTGTGCGACCGCGCGCCCGTTTGTCAGCCATGCGCCCGAACGTTCGGGCGCATGGCTGACAAACGGGCGCGCGGTCACGCCGATCGACGGCTCAGGCCTCGCCGAGATAGGCCCAACGTTGCTCGACGCGGGTAAATCGACTGTTCTCCGATTGCACCCCGGCCGCGCCATCCGCCGCCCGCCAGTAGGCGCGAAAGTCGACTGTGCCCGTTGTGTCCAACGGCCCTCCCGCGGTGCGCCCGACGATGTCGAGGCGGTACCAGCGCAGGTGGTTGAGTTCGAGAGAGGCCGGGCGCGAATCCGGATGCCAGCTGGCCAGAAGGTAAGCACTGTCGCCGAGGGCAAACGCCGCGTATCGCGACCGCATGAGTCGTTCGGCGGTCGGTGGACAGGCAGCTCCGCGATGAAATGGCCCGCAGCATTCGTCATAGCTGTCGCCGCGCAGGCATGGACAACGCTTCACAGGCGGCATCGACTCAGTGTGCCAGAACTCAGTGTGCCACAACGCAGTGTGCCAGAAGCACGCGTGCCAGAAGCACGCGTGCCAGTAGCCCCGTGTGCCAGTAGCCCCGTGTGCCAGTAACTCGCAACCCAGCCAACCGTAGGCATCAGAGAGTAGTTTCGTCACCATGAAACGCACCTGGTTGAAGTGGATGCCCGCCCTCGCGGTGCCCGTCTTGATCGCATCGGTCGCGGTCGCTGTGCCCGTCGCGGCGAATGCCGCAGTGAACCTGCCGACCAAAACGCCGTCCCAAGTGCTCGCGCTCGCGGCCGGGGAGAAGGTCACTGCGCTGTCGGGCACACTCTCGCAGACCTCGAACTTCGGACTGCCGGAGATCCCGACCACCGGCGCGGATGCCTCGGCGGGTTCCGCAATCGAACTGCTCACCGGTTCGCACACCGCCCGGATTTTCGTGGACGGATCAACCAAGCAGCGCGTGCAGGTGCTCGACACCATGGCGGAGCGGGACATGGTGCGAAATGGCTCCGAGGTGTGGCTCTACGACTCGAAGAAGAAGACAGCAGCGCATTCGACGCTCGCTGCGGGTGCCACCTCGCCGCCGCTGACCGAGGGCAGCATTCCTACCCCTGACGAATTTGCCTCGAAGTTCCTTTCCTCGGTCGACTCCACCACCGTTGTCTCGCTTGGCGACGATCTGCGCGTCGCGGGACGGACGGCATACAACTTGGTGCTCACGCCGAAGGCCGGCGAGACGCTGATCGGATCCGTCTCCATCGCGGTCGACTCCGAAACCGGGCTCCCGCTGTCGGTCGAGGTCTTCGCCCGTTCGCAGGAGGCCCCCGCATTCCGCGTCGGATTCTCTACGCTCGACCTCGGCACTCCCGATGCCAGCCTCTTCACCTTCACCCCGCCAGCCGGGGTCACAGTGATGACAAAAACCCCGAAGGCCCAGGCGCCTCAGACTGAAACACCTCGGAACGACACCGCGAAGCCGACAGTCTCAGGAACCGGATGGGACGCGATCGTCGCCCTCCCGGCCGGCAAGAATACGGCACGCGCGACATCCTCGCCCCTCTTCGCACAGCTCACCACCTCGGTGACGGGCGGACGCCTGCTTCGCACGAGCCTAATTAACGTCTTGCTGACGGATGACGGACGCGTGTTCGCCGGTTCGGTGCCGCTGGCCAAACTTCAGACTGCTGCTGCCGCTGCCGCTGCAACGAAGTGACCCCCGTCGCGACCGGGTTCGCGATGGGTACCGAATTTGCGATCCACACCGAGGGTCTGACCAAGCGATTTGGATCACAACTCGCCGTTGACGGCGTAGACCTTCGTGTACCGGTCGGCTCGGTGTTCGGGTTTCTCGGTCCGAACGGGTCGGGCAAGACCACCACCATCCGCCTCCTTCTGGGTCTTGCCTCGGCCACGAGCGGGCAAATCGAGGTGCTTGGGAAGCGCATTCCGGAGGATCTGCGGATGGTACTTCCCGAGGTCGGCGCGCTCGTGGAGGGGCCAGGGTTCTACCCCTACCTGTCGGGTGCAGCCAACCTCCATCGTCTCGACACCGCCGACGGCCACGCAACATCCGCGACCCGGCGTGTTCGCGTGCAGACGGCACTCGAGCGGGTCGGGCTGTCGCATGCGGCGGGGAAGAAGGTGAAGGCGTACTCCCTGGGAATGAAGCAGCGGCTCGGCATCGCCAACGCCCTCCTGACCCCCCGTCGACTACTTGTGCTTGACGAGCCGACGAATGGCCTCGACCCGCAGGGGACTCGTGAGGTGCGCAGCCTCATCCGGTCCCTGGCGGCAGAGGGCACTACCGTTTTCGTTTCCAGTCACCTGCTCGCTGAGATCGAGCAGGTCTGCACCGACGCGGCCGTGATGAGCGTCGGACGTCTCGTTGCGCAGGGCACGATCGCAGAGCTGCGCGGAGTCGGCGGTGCGCGCGTGAGGCTGGAGAGCCCGGACCGGGATCTGGCAATCGCAGTTTTCTCCCGCTTCGGGATGACCGTTGCCGAGCCGGGAGCGGATGCTACGGAGCTGATCGCCGCGTTCGGCGAGAAGGAACCCGATCCGGAAGTAATGGTCGCCGCCCTCGTGGACGCGCGAGTGCGAGTGCGTTCGTTCACTGTCGATCGACCGAGCCTCGAGCAGCGTTTCGTCGACCTCACGGGGGAGGGTTTCGATGTCGCCGGCTGATCGACCCGCTCTGAGCAATCGGTCGGTGCTCGGGCTGCCCCTTCTGGCATCCGAAATCTCGGTGCTGTTCCGCCGTCGCCGCACCTGGGCGATGCTTGCCTCTCTCGCTCTGATTCCGGTGCTGATCGCCCTTGCCGTGCGGCTCACCTCCTCCCGCCCCTCGACAGGACGCGGCCCCGCGTTTCTCGATCAGGTGAGCCAAAATGGCCTCTTCGTGAGTTTCGTCGGGCTGCTGGTCTCGGTGCCTCTGTTCTTACCGCTGACCGTCGGAGTCGTTGCCGGAGACACGATTGCGGGGGAGGCGAGTGCAGGCACCCTGCGGTATCTGCTAATCGCACCGGCCGGCCGGGTGCGGCTTCTCGTCGTGAAGTACGTAGCGACCGCGGTTTTCTGCGTTGCAGGCACGCTCGCGGTGGCGGTCTCCGGCGCGATGATCGGCGCCGCACTGTTCCCGATTGGCCCGGTCACCCTCCTCTCGGGTGACAGCATCGCGGTGGGGGACTCGATCGTGCGGTCGCTGCTGATCGCCGCCTACATCAGCGTCTCGCTACTCGGACTCTCTGCGATCGGCCTGTTCATCTCCACGATGACGGACGTGCCGGTCGGAGCGATGGCCACCACGATTGTGCTGTCCGTCGTCTCCCAGGTGCTCGACTCGCTGCCGCAGCTCGACTGGTTGCACCCGTGGTTGTTCAGCCATTACTGGCTCGGGTTCGCCGACCTATCACGTCAGCCCATCCTGTGGGATTCATTCGGCAGCAATCTGATTCTGCAGGCCGGATATATCCTCGTTTTCGGGGCTCTCGCGTTTGGACGCTTCACCACAAAAGACATCCTCTCCTAGGCTCCGTTCTTCCTGTGCTCCATTCTTCCTGGGCTCCATCCTCTGGGGCGGATGCTCGATTGGCCGGTGTCGGTCGGGTGGGGCATCCTGTTGCCATGGCAGAACCGGTCGAACTGTGGTGGGCCAGACGCCAATGGTCGAAGGCGCTCGAGATCCCATATCCGGTCGGTTGTTATCGCAGCGACTGGGAGCGTCATCCGGTGCTGGTGCGCCAATATCGCCCCGACCTGAACTCGGGGATCACCCTGACCCAGGTGCCGCCAGCCGCCGAGGTCTATCTCGTCTGGCAGTGCGACTTCGGGCATCAATTCGTGGCAACCCCTGAGGAGCAACGTCAGCGACCCGGGCAGTCGAGGCGGCGGTCGACCTGGTGTCCCGAGTGCGCGGCGGGAGCGAGGCGCCCGCGTGCACCTGTACCGTCTCGCACTGTGTCGCCGGTGCGTTCACGAACCCGTCGCGTACCGGTTCGACAAATTTCGCCCCTTCATCCTGTGGGGGAGGCCGTCGCGGGGAAGTCTGCTGTGGGGGAGTCTCGTGTGGGGGAGGCCTTTTTCAGCGCTCTCGCTCCAACGCCGGCGTCGGCAGCCGAGGGCGACCTGCGGCATCGGCTCGCCCAGATATTCGACGTCGATTTCTCACTGAATGCGGTGCGGGTTGGCCGTGCGTTCTTCGCGCACCACGAGGTGTGGCCCGACATCGTGATCGCAGAGTTGCGGGTCGCGATCGAATACGACACGACGGGCCGGGACGGTCTCGAACATGTCGGTCGACGCGAGGACACTGACCGGCGAAAAGATCGCCTCCTGCGCGCAGCCGGCTGGGAAGTCATTCGCATCCGGTGCGGAAAGCTGCAGCCCATCGGCCCGTGGGACATCTCTGCGCCGGGGGTCTCAAAGAAAACGGTGGGGCGGGTCATCGATCGGCTCTGCGAGATTCGCGGTGACCTAATCGTCGAGTGTTACCGCCGCAGATTATCCCTGACTTGACATGCAGAATATCCCCGACTTGACATAATGCGCATTATCAGCGCTTTTGCCAGCAGCAGAAGCTGGGAGCCCCCGCACGAAACCCTTGAATAGAGGCGCCCGAGGCATCCGCCGCAATCTGGGATACTTGGGACATGTCGATGTTTCTTTCGCTGGTCCGGTCCGCCGGAATCGCCGTTTTGATCGTGATGGCCGTGCTGGTCGCTGTTACCGCACTCATCGGAATCATCGTCTCGTTGTCACCAACGCTCATCCCGGGTTTCTTACAAAGTTGATCTGCTGCCTCGCCAGCTCAAACAGTGTCTCGACAGTGCGGTCCTCCGCGTCGTCTTTTCTTGACATGATGTTTACTTGACATAACGGCGCAGCCCGGCACTACTGGTCGCTGAGGCCGAGAAATCGCTCGATGGCTTCGACCACGAGGCGGTGATCCGCATCCTGGGCGAGGCCCGATACGGTGACGGTGCCGATCAGGCCCGAATCGCGGATGATGATTGGAAACGCACCGCCATGCGCCGCGAACAGCAATGAATCGTTCCATTCGCGCGTCTCGAAGGGTGTTCCGGTGGCGCGATGGCGCAGTCCGACCAGAAAAGAACTGTTGCCGAATCGCCGCGCTGTGCGCACCTTGCGATCGATCCACTGGTCGTTGTCCGCGGCGGTGCCGGCCAGTGCGGCATGGAAGAGCTGCTGGTCGCCGCGGCGGATGTCGATGGTGATCGCAAGGCCGCGCTCGGTACCGAGCGCAACCAGGATGCATCCGAGTTCCCACGCATCGGCGTGGCTGAACCGGGCGAAGACGAGGCGCTCCTCCTGTGCTTCGATCTCGGCGATGAGGCGGGCGGTGTCTTCGGTCACGGTGAGCCTTTCAACAGGGCGGTAACTGGTTGCGGATGAGGTCGAGCAGTTCGGGAGGACGAAACGGCTCTGTCGTGCTGGTGAGTTCGTCGAGCGTCCACCAGCGGGTCTCGAGCACGTCGAGTAGTTCTTCGGCGGTCCAATTCTCTCGTGACGGCTGGAAGCCCGTGGTACGCAACAGGTAATACTCGGCATGAGCGGTGTCGTGGTCTCCCCCGGCGTAGTCCGGCACGAAATCTTGGCGCCAGACCGGTTCGCCGAGGTCGGAGATGTCGAGGCCCGTCTCCTCGAAGAGTTCGCGCCGAGCGCCCTGGGCATGGGTCTCCCCCGGCTCTACTCCCCCACCGGGTGTAATCCAGCGTGTGCGCTCGGCAGGCACCGATCCAACCGTCAGGTACAACAGAATTCGATCCTGCTCATCGAAGATCAGGATTCGGGACGTGAGGCGATGTCGATTCCGCACTTAGACGCCCGGACTCGTGACGCCCGGATTCGCAATGCCCGGATTCGCAACGGACGGCAGGTATCGCGCCCACCAGTCCAGCACGGCCTCGAAGCGCTGCACGCGGTGTCGTGGTCTTCCGCTGCGACTCAGCTCGTGATTCTCCCCCGGAAAGATGAGCAGTTCCGTCTCGACACCGTTGCGCTTCAACGCTGCGTAAAAGCGTTCGCCCTGGCTGAGTGGGCAGCGCAGATCGTCCTCCGAATGGATCACCAGCGTTGGAGTGGTCACCTGGCCCGACAGCGCCTGCGGACTCTGCTGACGCATCCGCTGCGGATCCGTACCGGTGTATTCGTCGCTGAAGAACGAGCCGATGTCGGAGGTGCCGACAAAAGTCTCGGGGTCGAGGTAGCCGCGTTCGACGATCGCTCCGGCGAAACGGTGGTCATTGGCGATGATCCACGCGGTCAGATAACCGCCATACGAGCCGCCCATCACACCGATGCGCTCTCTGTCGAGTGCGGGGTGACGTGACAAAGCCCCCTCGAGGAAGTCGATCACATCCGTGAAGTCGACAGTGCCCATTCGCTGGCGCGTGGCACGTCCGTGCACCTCGCCATATCCGGCCGACCCGCGCGGATTGCACATCACCACGGCGTAGCCCGCGTCGACATACACCTGCGCCTCGTCGAAAAATGAGACTCCCCACTGGGCGAATGGTCCGCCGTGAATAACCAGCAGCACCGGATGTGGTTCCCCTTGGTCGATCGGTGTCAGAACCCAGCCGTGCACATCGCTGCCATCGTGCGCGGTCACCGACAGCTCCTGAAGCGGAGTCACCCCGCCGCGGCGCAACCCCGCGGAAAAGTCGGTGAGCGGATGCGACCCGCTCGCGGTGACGAGACCGAGCTCACCCATCGAGGATGGGGTCGTGTAGGAGACCACGATCGTGTTTGCCCCGGTGCTGGCATTGTGGCTGGCCGCTGTTCCGTGCACTTCGAGATCGCCGGTGACGAGAGCGGTCACCGTGCCGTCGAGTGCGATCCGCAGCAGATGTACCCGCCCACGGTCGAGGCGGTGCACGAGGGCTCCCTCGGCTGTCACGATCAGCTCGCCGTCGAGCTGAACTGTGGCCGAATCGGTGAGCCGTCGCGCGGCCTCGGTTGCCGCATCCTGCACCCAGAGTTGATCTCCACGTCCGACGAAGTCGATGCCGCGCTCGCCCAGATCAGCACCGATGAACCACAGCTCGCCACTCGGAGAATATTCGACGCTCGAGATACCGTAGCGGCGGTGGTGGCCGGTGACCTGCACTGCGGCCGGTAGCTCCCCAGCAGGCGTTTCGAGAGTGAGCTCGTAGACGTTGTTGGCGAGGTCACGGTCACGATCGGGATGCCGCGCCGACACCACCGCGAGTGTTCGGCCGTCCGGCGAGAAGGCGAGAGCTCCATGGTCGAAGTCTCCTTCGGTGAGCCGGCGCGGCAGGGGAACCCCGGTGGATGCGTCGGGCTCCGGATGCTCGGCCGAAGGTGCCGTCGGGTAGCCGGGCTCGTCATCCACGCTGGGCACATCGATGAGGAAGACCTGGCGACGCCGATCGGTCGTGTAGCCGAACCCGTTGGAGCGGTACTTGAGAGTGCTGATGCGACGGGGCGGCTCAGAACCCGGCCCGAGGTGCGCGACGGTGCCGTAACGTCCGTCCTCGGCGACCGCAGCGGTGAAGGCGATCTTGCGGGAGTCCGGGGACCAGCGCCAGATGCCGATGCCCAGTTTCTGATCGGTCAGCTGCACCGGCTCTCCGCCAGGTGCAGCCATGACGTACAGCTGTGCCGGACCGTCGGTTGGCGACCGGACAAACGCGAGTAAAGCGCCGTCCGGTGAGAACTGCGGATAAGAATCACTGATCCCGCGGGTGATCCGCCGCGCACCGGAGCCGTCGACATCGACACCGACATCGACACCGACATCGACACTCCACAGTTGCCCAACCGTGCGGTCCGCATCAAGATCCGGTCGCGAGACCGCCACGACAGCACGACTGCCATCCGGGTGGATCGTGGGGCGGGATACGGTGGACAGCAGGGGAAGATCTGAAGGCTTCATCGTTCCCATGCTAGCCACCGCGACACAGATGCTATCGGCCGCGACACAGGGCAGCCCAGAGCTGGCGGGAGAACCCCGACGCGCGCCCCGACAGGATCAGGCGGTACCGAAGCCGCTCACGTCCCCGACCAGCCGGGTGTGATCGGTGGGGATCGGCTCTACCGCAGCCAACGCGATCTCCGCGGCGAACTCGCTCACGTTGAACAGGCGGCCGGCCGAGCTCTTGCGTGCACTGATCGCCCCGGGATTGGCCCGCTCGAGCAGTGTGGCGGTGATGGTGCCCTCGATCATGTCACCGGAGACCACGACCAATCCGATGCCCGCAGCATCCAGGATCGTGATCATCGCCAGCAGCGCATCCTCACCCGCCCGCTTGCTGAGTGCCACGGGAAGGTACTCCGGCATCGTGGGGGTCGAGTGGATGAAGTGCGCCTGGTGGCTGGTCACGAAGATCACGCGGGATCCGGGCGAGAGCAGTGGAAGTGCGGCAGTCAACAGGCTGACCTGGGCGTCGCGATTGAGCTGCATCGCGTAATCCTCGGCCATTCCGGACTCCATGCCGCCGGAGGCATTCATCACGAGGATGTCGAGGCCGCCCCATTCGCTCGTGATGGTGTCGAACAGCCCGGTGACCGACGTCGGGTCGGTGAGGTCCGCGCCGATGGCGATCGCGGATCCGCCTGCGGCGATGATCTTGTCGACGAGCTTGGTTGCGCGGGCCTCTTTGTTGCGGAAGTTGATCACGACTCTCGCGCCAGCCTCGGCGAGGTAGGTGGCGGTGTCGGCGCCGATGCCGCGGGAAGAGCCGGTCACGAGGGCGCGGAGCCCGTCGAGCGAACCGGCGGCGAGGGGATTTGTCACGGGATGGCTCCTGAAGTCGAAAGGGCGGTCGAGGCGCGAGCCACGGGTCACGAGAATAGCAAGATCAGGCGGTTTTACGGGTGCCGGTGCTAGTTTTAGGGGACACGAGTGGCAAGGGGCACCGCTGAATGATCGCTGATTTTTTCACGATGTACGCCTGGGTCTTTTGGGTGGCGCTGTTGCTGGTGTTCGTCATCGTCGAGGTTCTCACCGTCGATTTCACCTTTCTCATGCTCGCGGGTGGCTGTGTCGGCGGTCTCGTGGCAGACCTGCTCGGTGCGCCGTTCTGGGCGCAAATTCTGCTTGCGGGGATGCTCTCCCTTCTCTTTCTGTTTATTGCGCGGCCGGCTATCAAGCGCTCACTGGGCCGTGGGTCCGATGCCACCCCGACTAATGTTGCCGCCTTGATCGGAGCCGCTGGAACGGTCACTACACCTTTTGTCGACGGGCAGGGCCACGTCAAGCTCGCGAACGGCGAAACCTGGACAGCTCGTCTGTCGCAGGCCACCACGAATCGACCGGTAGATACCGGTGAACGCATCGTCGTAACGGCGATCGAAGGGGCAACCGCGATAGTGGCGCCCTCGGAAGGAACAGCACTGTGATCATCGACCTGTTCGGACAAATCATTCTCGTGATCGTGATCATCATTGTCGCGATCTTCGTACTGGCCATTCTCTTCAGGTCAGTGAAGATAATCCCTCAGGCTCGCGCCGGAGTTGTCGAGCGACTCGGCAAATATCACAAGACCCTCCAGCCGGGACTCAACATCCTTGTGCCGTTTATCGACCGGGTGCGACCGCTCATCGATATGCGTGAGCAGGTTGTCTCCTTCCCGCCACAGCCGGTGATCACCGAAGACAACCTGGTCGTCTCGATCGATACTGTCGTGTACTTCCAGGTGACGGATGCCCGCGCGGCAACCTATGAGATCGCCAATTACCTGGGCGCTGTCGAGCTTCTCACCACCACCACACTGCGAAACGTGGTCGGATCTCTCAACCTCGAGGAAGCCCTCACCAGCCGCGACAATATCAACGGACAGTTGCGCGTCGTACTCGACGAGGCCACTGGCAAGTGGGGCGTTCGAGTCGGTCGTGTCGAGCTCAAGGCCATCGACCCGCCAGTCTCCATCCAGGACTCGATGGAAAAGCAGATGCGCGCCGAGCGCGATCGTCGGGCACAGATTTTGACCGCTGAGGGAACAAAGCAGGCTGCGATCCTGCAGGCTGAGGGTGCAAGGCAGGCCTATATTCTCGAAGCGGAGGGCGCAGCCAAGGCTCAGGTGCTGCGCGCCCAGGGTGAGGCTGAGGCGATCCAAACGGTCTTCAAGGCAATTCACGATGGAGATCCCGATTCGAAGCTGCTCGCCTACCAGTACTTGCAGATGCTCCCGAAGATTGCGCAGGGTGACTCCAACAAGCTCTGGATCATTCCGTCGGAGCTCACCGAGGCGATCAAGAGCATCACTGCTGGCTTCGGTGCGAGCCTGACGGGGAATACCGGCGGAAATGCCGGCGCTCACACAGCGACTCCCCCGACATCCGCTCCGGTGACACCCACTCCCCCGCCTGCGACTGACTCACCAGTCATCTAGGCAGTTTTTTCGGATCGTTCGATGAGAGGAACGCGTGGTCGAGCACGGCCCGGCCGAGCACGGCCCTGTCGAGAACGGCCCTGTCGAGAACGGCCCTGTCGAGAGTCTCAACGGGTTTTTTGATGGCCCGCTGCCCCGCATCTTTGCGCATCGGGGGTGGGCGGCGGATGCTCCGGAGAACACGCTTCTCGCCTTCGCGGCCGCGCTCGCACTCGGCATCACCCACTGTGAGACCGATGTTCACGCATCCGTCGATGGCGTCCCCGTCGTCAGCCACGATGCCGATCTCGCTCGCACAGCCGGGGTTGCCGGGCGCATCGACCAACTCTCGTTCGCCGAACTCCAGAAGATCGACCTTGGGCGTGGTCAGAGCTACCCGAGCCTGCAGGAGGCGCTGTGTGCGTTTCCCGAGGCTCGATTCAACATCGACCTGAAGTCGGACGGAGCGGTGGCGCCAGCCGTCGAGGCGATTCGTAGCGCACAGGCGACGCACCGCGTGCTTCTGACCTCGTTCGACAATGCGCGCAGGCTGCGTGCGGTGCGATTGTTGCCGGGTGTTGCGACCTCCGCATCCGCCCTGCCGTTCGCCATTGCCCTGCTCGCGGTGACGCTCGGAATCGTGCCACTCGCGCGGCACGTGCTTCGTGGCATGCAGGCCGTGCAGGTGCCAGAGCGAATTCGGGGGCTTCGCGTGGTCTCCGCCCGTTCGGTGCGGCTGCTGAAGAAATGCGGTGTGGAGGTGCACGTGTGGACGATCAACGATCCGGCAGCTATGACACGACTTCTGGATCTCGGTGTCGATGCGCTCATCACCGATCGGCCGGATCTCGCCCTCGAGATCATCAGGGCCCGGCTCGCAAGCAGGGAGTAGCCTGTGAGTTCGCTGGTATCACCGCGCAATGGAAATGATTTGCCCAGCTTGGGGGTTTATAACTGGAGGTTGAAACGCGAGAGAGGACCACACAATGGCGGATCGCAGTTTGCGCGGAATGAGGCTCGGGTCTCAGAGTCTTCAGAGCGAAGAAGGCGTCACCTTCTCCCCGCGAAAGAAAAGTACCTACCAGGCAGCGGACGGGTCTACGTTCGAGGTGACCTTCTCATCAGATGCGGAGGTCCCTACGGTCTGGGAGTCTCCGAAGAGCGGCCAGGAGGGTCGACTTCTTGGTGAAGATGGCGTCCAAGTCGAGCCGGAGCCGTCAGACGCGAAGGTTCCCCGCACCCACTGGGACATGCTCCTCGAGCGTCGTACTCGTGACGAGCTGGAGGAACTGCTTCAGGAGCGTCTTGATTTTCTTCGGGCACGCAAGGGTCAGCACAAGGTCGGCGCGTAGCGTCTGATCCGAAAAGAACGTGGCTCTACCGGGCCTAGCCGATTGTCGCTCACGCGGCAGTCGGCTATTTTTCTGAGCGCCGACGCACGCTACTTCGTCATCGCGGAGCGAAGGCCGAAAATACCCCACAGCGTGACCCGCAGCAGGGCCTCGAGAACGATACCGGCGTGCATCTTGGAGCGTCCAGCTGCGCGTTCGATGAAGACGATCGGATGTTCGACCACGATTTTTCCCGCCCGCTCCAGCCGCCAGGCCAGCTCCACCTGAAAGCAATAACCCTGCGAGGAAACCGCGGACAGGTCGAGCCATCGCAGTGCATCAGCGCGGTAGACGCGGAATCCTGCGGTGATGTCGTGGATGTTTGAACGCAGCACGATGCGGCAGTAGACGTTGCCTGCGCGGGAGATGACCTGCCTGATCCACGGCCAATTGCGCACCGATCCACCGCTCACCCAGCGTGAACCGATGACGAGGTCTGCATCCCCGGCGGCAAGGCTGAGCATAGCCGGGAGCACTGACGGATCGTGTGAGCCGTCGGCATCCATCTCGATGACGTAAAGGTAGCCGTTGTCGAGGGCGTGTGCGAAGCCGGCCAGATAGGCGCGCCCGAGGCCGTCTTTCTCTGCCCGGTGCAGCACGCTCAGGCCCGGATCGGTTGCGGCGAGTTGGTCGGCCAGGCGCCCCGTGCCATCCGGACTCGAGTCGTCAACCACCAGCACGTCGGCCTGCGGCACGGACTGGCGGATGCGCCCGAGTATCATCTCCAGGCTCTCGATCTCGTTGTAGGTCGGGAGGATGATGAGGGCCTCAGCCACGGCGACTCCGCTCTCGCGTTGTTCTGTTCTGGTTTGTAGTGTTTGGGTTTGCGCTGTTTGGGTTTGTGCTGTCGCGCAGTCTGCCGGCCCGGTGCTGACGCGGTGCCAGCAGCATCCCGACCAGTAACACGACGAGGCCGAAGCCCGTGATGATCCATTCGAATTGGCGACCGGCGAACATCGCGGGCGTGATGGTGGTGCTCAGCGGAATAGTCTCGACCAGGGCGCCGCGCGTGAAGGTGGGAAGCGTCGCGATGACCCGGCCATCAGGAGCAAACATGGCACTCACCCCGACCGTGGAGCTGTTCACCACACTGCGTCCGGTCTCGATCGCGCGCAGACGGGCGATAGCCACCTGCTGTGCACTCTCGTCGGAGCGCCCGAAGTCGGCGTTGTTGGTGGGGGCGAGAATGAACTGCGCTCCCCCGTCGACCATCTGGTGGATGAGTCCGTCGTCGACGATGTCGAAACAGATGGCGAGCCCAGCCATCGCCCCGTTGATATCGAAGACGTTGGAGCGCTTCCCGAAGCTGTAGTCACGTGGCACGAGGTCGAACAGGCTCGGCGCCAGTGGATACCAGAAGGCGCGATCGGGCAGATATTCGGCAAACGGCACCGGATGGATCTTGTCGTACTGGGCGACCGCACCCGCGCCGTTCTTCCAGAGCAGCAGGCTGTTGAATGTCTGGCCGGCACCGTTTTCGGTGATGGTGCCGGTCACGAGTGGGGCATTCATCTGCCGGGAGACGAAGTCGAGGGTCTTGGCAGCCTGCTCGCTTCTCAGCGGATCGATATCGGAGGCATTTTCGGGCCAGACGACCACATCCACTTTTTTGCCCAGAATCGGCACTGTGGCCTGCAGGTGGTCGTTGAGGCTGTCTCCCGGCCGGACTTGGGCGAATAGCCCGGAGTTGGAGTTGCCCTGAACCGCTGCGACACGAATACTTCCGGAGGAGAGGACTGGCCACGCCGGAAACAGCGCGGCGATGAGGAACGCGGTTGCCGCGATCATCCCCCGAGTCGTCCAGCGCACCCGAGTCGTGCGCACGGCTTGAAGCAGCACTGCGCTGAGGAACGCGATGACGAAACTGACCCCGGAGATTCCGAGCCATGCCACAAGCGGGGCGAAGGTGCTGTCGGATTGGGAGAAGGCGAGGCGACCCCAGGAGAAGCCGCCATAGGGCCACACGCTGGTGACGGCTTCACGAAGCACCCACAGTGCGGCGAGCACCGCTGGGAGGCCAATGAGCTTGCCCCCCGGTCCCGACCACACGCGGGGTACATGGCGCCAGGCCAGCGCCATGAGCACGCAGCCCAGTGCGAAGAAGATCGATTCGAGCCCAGCGAGGGCGAGCCACGGCACCGGTCCGAGATAGACCGTTAGCCAGAGGATGTGGTTGCCGAAGAACGCGAAGCCGCCCACGAATCCGACCAGCAGCGCCGACCACGCCCGGCGACCGTTGAGTGACCAGAACATCAGCGCGGTGCCGATGAAGATGAGCGGCCACCAGCCGAGCCCGGGGAAAGCGGCCGCATTGGCGAAGCCCGAGATCGCTGCGAGAAGAATCGCGGCGGTGAGTGGAAGTGGGCGCCTCAACCATCCGGGGGCAACCCCTCTGCGGGGTGAGAGGCTCGAACGCACCCGTCAAGCTTAAGTGGAGGTTGCGATCACTGCAGCCAGCTCACCCTGGTTAATCGCCCGTGTCAGGCAACCGAAGAATAGGCCACAATCCCACGGCGGATCGATTCCAGTGCCTGCCGCGCCGTGCGCCCGACGGTGCCATCGGCCACCACGGAGAGCTGGTCGAGTAGGTCGATCGTCTGCTTGGTCATGCGCACGAAGTCTCCCGCGGCGAGTTCCGATTCCATCAGCACCGAATCGAGGGGCACTCCCTGCGCCCAGCGGTTCATCGCGAGTGACAGGCCGGTGGACAGCGGGTTGCTGCCGGGGAGCTTGTGGTCGCGCTCGATGTCGTCGAGCTTCGACCACAGGTCTGTTGTCTTCTCGAAGGCTGGGCGGAACGCACCCTTCGGCAGGTAGCGATCCGATGTCTGACCTTCATCGCGTCGCGGCTCGTAGACCAGGGCGGCGGCCATTGCCGCGAGTCCGGCGGGATCCAGATCAGTCCAGACACCGCGCCTCAGACACTCGGCCACGAGCAGGTCACGCTCACCGTAGATCCGCCGCAGCGTGCGCCCGTGCACGGATGCCGTCACCTCGCCATTCTCGGAGCGCAGCAGGTACCCGAGCTCGAGCAGCACATCGGTGACGCGGTCGAAGATGCGGGCAACGGCGCCGGTGCGGGTCTGGATCTGGCGGCTCAGCTCATCCGTCTGCTTCTTCAGCTTCCACCAGCGTTCCGCCCAGCGTGCGTGCGTCTCGCGGTCATTGCAGGTGTGGCAGGGGTGCTGCTTGAGCCGCTTGCGCAGGGCGGCGAGCTGGTTCTGGCGCTTGTCCCGCTCGTTACGACTCTGCAGGTCGGCACGAATAGCCCCCTTGCGTTCTAGATCGGTGAGCTCACGACGGATGCCCGAATACTCGCGGAAATCTCCGAGGTGGCAAGTCATCGCCTCCTCGTACCCCCGAAGGGACTCCTCCTGCGATCGCACCTTGCGGGCGAGATCCACGACGGCGCGGTCGGCCTGGAACTGCGCGAACGACGACTCGAGGATGTCGCGGGCACGTTCGCGGCTGAACTGCTCGATGAGATTCACTGCCATGTTGTAGGTGGGTGAGAAGCTGGAGTTGAGCGGGTAGGTGCGGCGGGAGGCCAGCGAGGCCACCGCCTGGGGGTCGAGCCCCTCCTGCCACTGGATCACCGAATGGCCTTCGACGTCGATTCCGCGGCGACCGGCACGTCCGGTGAGCTGGGTGTACTCCCCCGGCGTGATCGGCACGCGGGCCTCGCCGTTGAATTTCTCGAGCTTCTCGAGCACGACGGTGCGTGCGGGCATGTTGATTCCGAGAGCGAGGGTCTCGGTGGCGAAGACGGCCTTGACGAGCTTCTTCTGGAAGAGTTCTTCGACCACCTCCTTGAACGCGGGCAGCATGCCAGCGTGATGGGCGGCGACGCCGCGCTGCAGTCCGTCGAGCCACTCGTAGTAGCCGAGAACGGCGAGGTCTTCATCGAGAATGGTGCGGCAGCGTTCCTCCACGATGTCTGCGATCTCGTCGCGCTCGAGCTGGGTGGTGAGTCGCACACCGGCGCGGAGTACCTGCTTGACGGCCTGGTCGCAGCCCACCCGGCTGAAGATGAAAAAGATGGCGGGCAGCAGATTGCGCTCCCCCAGCATTGATACGACGCCGGCGCGATCCATCTTGAGGTCGTCAGGACGTCCACCGCGGGAGTGCCGCCGGCCGACATCCTGCATCTGGCGCGAACTGATGGTGCGCCCGCCGTATCGCGCCATCTGCACAAGTTCGGGGTTCACCCGGTGGGTGGGAGTGCCGGGAGGATCCCCCGGACCGGCCTTCGTCGTTGCGAAGAGGTCGATGAGCTTGGTGCGCATGATCACGTGCTGGTCGAGCGGCACCGGACGCTCCTCCGAGACGATCACCGCTGTCTCGCCGCGCACCGCCTGCAGCCAGTCGCCGAACTCCTCGGCGTTCGAGACGGTCGCGCTGAGCGAGACCAGCCGCACCGACTGCGGGAGGTGGATGATGACCTCCTCCCACACCGCGCCGCGGAACCGATCCGCCAGGTAGTGCACCTCGTCCATCACGACGAAGGAGAGATCTCTCAGCAGGTCGGAGTCGGCGTAGAGCATGTTGCGCAACACCTCGGTGGTCATCACCACGATGCGTGCCCCGGAGTTGATATTCGTGTCGCCGGTGAGCAGTCCCACCTGGTCCGCACCGTATTCGGCGACGAACTCCTGAAATTTCTGGTTGGACAGTGCCTTCATCGGTGCGGTGTAAAACACCTTCGCCCGTGGTTGCTGCATCGCGAGGAACACCGCGAATTCGGCCACGATGGTCTTGCCGGCACCGGTCGGAGCCGCGACGAGCACGCTGTCTCCACGCTCGAGCGCGACGCAAGATTCGATCTGGAACGGATCGAGGTCGAAGGATTGGTTGCTGCGAAACATCTCGACGCGCGGGGTGCCGCGCCGTTCGCGAGACGCGGCGAAACGTTCTGCGGGGCTCAGCCCGGTCATGCGGCGGCCGCGCCGCCGAGGTCGTCGGCCAAGCGGTCGGTGCGTTTAGCCATGACCCGGTCCCGCCACAGGGCAATCGAACCGGCGAGCAGATACAGGAAGATCATCGGCACCGAGAGTAGGAACATCGATGCGACGTCTGCCGAGGGCGTTGCGAGCGCGCAGAACACGAAGATGGCGAGAATCGCCCAGCGCCAACTGCGGAAGATGCTGACTCCGGAAATGATCCCGAGGAAGTTGAGCAGCACAAGGAACACCGGAAGAACGAACGCGATTCCGACCGCGAGAACGAGCTTGGTGACGAAACCAAGAAAGTCCTTCGCCTCGGTGATGGCTGCATCCTGGGTCGGCACGAAGGAGTTGAGCACATCCACGATGTGCGGGAAAACCCACCATCCGGCGGCGCATCCCGCAAAGAACAATGGCACAGCCGAGAAAAAGAACCCGAAGGTGTAGCGCTTCTCCTTCTTGGTGAGCCCCGGCACGATGAATGCGAAGATCTGATACAGCCACACCGGGCTGGAGGCGATCACACCCACCGTGATCGCAATCTGGATGTGCACGTCGAACGCCGCACCGACAGTCGAGTAGTTGAGCGTCGTATTGCCATGGGTCTTGGCGATCGCCTCGATTGGAGCGCGGATTGCCTTGAGTACAAAGTCGGCGACGAGGAAGCCACCCACGGCAAAGACCACGATAGCGATCGCGGAGATGAAGAGTCGTTTGCGCAGCTCAATCAGATGCTGGCCGAGAGACATCCGGCCTTCACGGCCCGCACCCCGCTCACTGCGGGCAGGCTTCGTGCGGGACGGCTTAGTGGCGGTAATGGGCTATCGCTAGGGCTTAGCCGAGGGATGCGCGGAGTCGGTCGATTCGCGCACCTCTAACGGCGCGTGACTCTGCGACGCGTGACTCTGCGGTGCATGATTATGCGGCGCAGCGTCGGCGGGCGGTGCCACCTTCTCCTCCGCCTTGACCTCGTTCTTGAAAATCTTCATCGACTGTCCGACGCTCTTTGCGAGGCCTGGGAGCTTGGTGGCTCCGAAGAGGAGCACGACGATAACCAGAAGTACCAGGGCGTGCCAACCGGTGAGATTTGCCATGGGCGAGATCCTTAGGAGTCGAAAAACATATCTCAGAGAAGGTTACCGCGTATTCGAATCACGCGCCTGTTATTCGGCTCAGAACCACCGACGGGAATTCGCATCGACGCGCGTGAGGGCGCGGCCACGAGCTATGCGGACTGCCTGCCTGGCATCGCGGCGGAGTGCGGATGCCTCCCGCACGCGTCGTCGTCGTGCTCGCACAGCGGAAAGGTTCTGCAGGATCGCGAGTTCGTCGTCGCTATCGAACTCCGTGATGGCGGCAGCCGGCAGCTCCGTCGTGCCAGCAAGCGTGCCCACATCGGTGAACACTGTCACGGCCTTGCGAAACAGGCGCCACGCCGCGATGACGAACACGGCGACGAGTGCGAGGGCGAGACAGGTCCAGATGACGAGCCATGACCACCAGGGCATCAGCGTGTGTCGTTTTCTTGGCCGGCGTCTTCCGCATCTCCTGCTGCGGCGTCTTCTGCGATGTCGTTTGCGGGTTCATAGCGCGCCGCGCCCGCCGCCGCCCAGTCTCTGACCGCGCGCCGGGCATCCGCTGGCTCGACCACCGTGACCATGCCCGGGAGCCCGCCGACGAGACGTTTGAGCCCGTGATAGTGCGAGACCCGAAGCTCAGTACGGTTGCGACCGCCCACCAGAGTGCTTTCCGTGCCGTCGGTGAAGTAGTCCGCCAGAAGCGGAGCCGCTGACGGAGCGACATCGATCGTGACTACCAGGTCATTTGCTGAGCCCTCAAAGAGCGTGTCGGGCAGGTGCACGTCGGCCGCATGCGTGGTGATCGGCTCGGTGGTGACGGTGGGGTTGCCGATGCGGTCGATGCGGAAGGTGCGCACCGCCTCGCGCAGGTGGCACCATCCGCGCAAGTACCAGTCGGCATCCATCGATTCGATCCGCAGCGGGTCGACCCGGCGACGCTCGTGCTCACCGCGCGAGTTGATGTAGTCGAACTGCAGTTGCACGCCGGAGGCGACCGAAGTGCGGATGAGTGCAAGCGTCTCATCGGTCTCCGATGCCCCAACCGCGAATTGGCTCGGGAGGGCGGATGCTCCGCGTGAGAGCTTGGCCATGAGGCTCGCGATGGCGGTGCGATCGGAATTCTCCGGCAGGGCCGACAGGTACTGCAACCCGGCGATGAGGGCGGCTGCTTCGCGCCCCGAAAAGCGCGGTGCATCGTCGATGGCCACGAGATTGGTCAGCACGATCTGGTCATGGTCTTCGAAGTCGTCCCAGGCGAGATCGAACAGGTCGCCGTGCTGGTACTGGCCGGTCTCACCGGGGATACCGGAGACGGCGATGAGCTTCACCGCCTCCCGCACCTGCTCTGGTTTCACGGCGAAATGGCGCGCGGCATCCTGCACGCTGATGCGCTCGTGCTCCATGAGAAACGGCACGAGCGAGAGGAGAAAAGCGAGTTTGTCCTGCGCCTGCAGCGGTGGGGTTCTCTCAGCCATGGTTGGTCCCTTCGGCACCGGGTGCACCGGCGGTGCTCGGGTCGGCAGCGTGTTCATCAACCGTGCGCAGCAGGCGACTGTGCACCGCTGCACGGAGCGCTGGCGGAGAAAGCACGAGCGCCTCTGGGCCGTATCCGGCGAGTTCGTCGGCGAAGATATTGACGTCGGAGTAGTGCAATCGCAACACACCGGATGGCAGTCGCAGGCTGCCGCGGCGTTTGAGCAGGCGGGTGCCCGCATCGGAGTCGGGGACCACCTCGACGTCGGCGGTGTGGGACTCCCAGACCTCGTCGAGTTCTGCGAGGGCGTGCGCGGTCTGATCGCCGCTCGGTGCTGGGAAGGTCGCGCCGGTGGTCGTCACCTGGCTCACAATGCGCCGAAGCAGAAAGGTCTTGGTGATCTCGGTGCCCGGCTCCGCAGCATGCAGGTGCCACCGGCCCTGATGCTGCACGAGCGCGAGCGGGGCGAGCTCCCGCACCCGCGCCTCGGCCTCCCCGGGCTTCAGGTAGGCGAAGCGCACGATCGCGTTGCGCTCGAGAGCGGCGCGCAACGGCTCGAAAGCGGCATCCCGCAGGCGAATCCGAGGCGCATAGCCCAGCACCGGCTCATCGGAGACGAGCCCGAGTCCCTTGAGTTTGATTATCGCGCGACGGGATTCCCCGGAGAGCGATCCCTCTCGCCACACCAGAGCGGCGAGGTTGAGCAACGTGGACTCCCCGGGCGAGAAGGTGATGTCGTCGGGCAGCTCGTAGCTTCCGCGCGGGATGCGATACCGCAGGTTCTGGTTGTTGCCGGACTGGCCCGGGGAATCCACGGTCTCCAGTGGCACTCCCAGGTCGCGGATGTCATCTTTGTCGCGTTCAAACTGGCGCTCGAGATTGGCGTTGTCACCGCCGGCACGGTAGCGCTGGCGATACCCCTGCACGGTCGCGAGTACTTCGTTCTTGGTCAGGCCGGTCTCGGTCGCAAGAAGAGCGAGCACGAGACTGAACAGCCGCTCCTCGACGGGAATTTTGGAAACACTTGGAGTTGGCACGGCATCCTGGCTGGAAATGAACTCGGAGGACACTCGGCCTGTGTCCGGATGGGGCCGGCTGACCGGTCGGAAGGTAACTTACCCGGCGATGCCGAGGATGTCCACGACGTAGACGGCGGCATCATCGGTGGGGGCCTTACCGGCCCCGTCAGCGGTCGCCGCAGCTTTCGGCGGCAACACTGCGAGCACCTGGGATCCGACCGTCTGGCCGATCAGGGCTGTGCTCAATCCGGTGGAGACGCTGGCCGTTCCGACCTGCAGAATTGAGGCCTGGCGATCGGTCCAGGTCGAATCGAAGACGGTCTTGGTGCCCCAGCCGATGGCGGTGTACTTGACCGCAACGAACTGCTCGCTCTTTACGGTCTCTCCCGAGCCTTTCTTCAGCACGTTGACCTTGGCGGTCTTCGGTGCTGCACTGGCGGGAACACTGATGCCGGGAGTGCCCTCGGCCGTCAACACGACCGCTGGCATGCCGTTGACCGGGATCTGGTCATCCCCGTCGGCCTTGGCGAGGAAGGCATCCTTCACGTCGACGACATAGACGAAGGAGTCGTTCTTACCGATGCCATTGGTCGCATCGGCGGTGCCGCCGTGACTGTCTTTCGCCGATCCGACGATCGCGATGCGGGATCCGACCTGAGCACATTCGAGCCCGAGGCTCACGGCGGGGAAGGCGGATTTGCCCGCGGTGATCAGGCTGCCGCCCGTGGCGTTGTAGCTGGTCGTCTGCAGCGGTGTTCCGTTGGCACCGTTGAGAATCGTGACCTCGAGGATTACTGGCTGGCCGGCGCCGATCGGTGCACCCGTGCCCGCGATGATCGTGGAGACCTGTGAGGTCGCGGAATACAGGGGCGTGGGGAAGGTCACCTTTGGCGCAGCCCCGAACTTGCCGGTCGCCGCGACGACAGAGGATGCCGCACCAGAGGTCAAGCTCCGATCGCACCCGGCGATGCTGGCTTCGGTGCTGCTCGCGCAGGCCGTCAGTGAGCCGAGTAGAGCAATGGCAGCTATCAGCGCCGTGGTCTTACGCACGAATCCTCATTTCGATCACGATCGTTGAACGGGGTAATTCTAGAGTGACGGGGCGGTCGGCACGTCCGCAGGGGGCGAAACTACCGGCCTGCGGGGCGGCGTTGGTGCACCATCCGCCTCGGTAGCTGCAGCGATCACTGCTGTGGAATCTGCCTCGTTATCTGCTGCGGCGATTGCGTGGCCAGCAGTGGCCTGGGCCGCCCTGGCAGTCTTCCGCAGGCGCTTGTCGGTGACCGAGCGCTCCCCGAGCGCCCCCGGGGTCCAGGCTTCGACATCCTCATCGGAGTAGTCCGACTTGGAGAGCCTGCGCTTGACCTGTGGCAGCACAGTGTCGGGCGCGAGGCGGCGGGCCGTCAGCAGGAAGCCAGTGTGAGCGACCATGCGGTGGTCGGGGCGAACGGCGAGACCCTCAACGTGCCACCCGCGCACCATTGTCTCGGAGGAATCCGGATCGGTGAACATCCCCGTTCCACGCACAGCTTCGGCAACCCGGGAGAGCTGTGTGACCGTGGCGATGTAGCAGAGCAGAACGCCGCCGGGGGCGAGAGCATCGGCGACGACTCCGAGACACTCCCAGGGGGCGAGCATGTCGAGCATGACGCGGTCAACCGATCCGTTCTGCACCGCCGTGGGAAGTGATTCGACGAGGTCACCGACCGTCACGGTCCAGTTCTCGGGTTCCGCACCGAGGAATGAGACGACGTTGCCGCGGGCGACATCCGCAAACTCTTCGCGACGTTCGAAGGAGGTGAGGGATCCGGTTGGTCCGATGGCCCGGAGCAGCCACAGGCTGAGCGCGCCCGAGCCGACGCCGGCTTCGACGACGGTGGCACCGGGGAAGATGTCACCGAGGCTGAGGATCTGCGCCGCATCCTTCGGGTAGATGATGGCAGCCCCTCGGGGCATCGACATCACGAAATCGTTGAGCAGCGGGCGAAGGGCGAGGAACTCGTCGCCATTGGTCGCGGTGACGACCGAGGCATCCGCGAGCCCGATCAGGGCGTCGTGATCCACCATGCCGCGGTGAGTATGAAAGACCTTGCCCGGTTCGAGGGTGATGGTGTTGAGCCGGCCTTTCGGGCCGGTGAGCTGCACGCGGTCTCCGGCGCGAAATGGCCCACTCTGGCGTCGAACGGCGGTCACGCGACATCCGTTCGTCTCGAACGCAAGACCTCCGACAGATCGGCGATACCCCGGCCGGCGAGGGTGGGCCAGATCGTGTACCCGCGCCCGTGTTCGAGCGGGGAATGCAGCGGCACACCAATCGCGGTGGCCCCAGCGGCGACAGCGGAGGCAAGCCCGGTGGTCGAATCCTCGATGGCGATGCACTGCTCGGGATCGACCCCGAGCAACTCGGCGCCAATCAGGTACGGCTCGGGATGCGGCTTGCTGTGGGTGACCGAATCACCGGCGACGATGTGGTCGAAGGCGCTAAACGGAATGAAGGACGCGACATGCTCGGCCATCCGCCGAATGGACATCGTGACCAGGGTCATCGGAACACCCGCGTCCCGCAGCTCGGCCAGGAGTTCGAGAGCCCCCGGACGCCACGCGACCCCGGTCTCGATCTGCTCCATCACCCGGTCGGTGAGGCGGTCGACGATCTCGTCTTCGGTGAGTTCGACTCCGCGGCGCTGCAGGATGCTCGCGGCATGCCAGAGTCCGGATCCGACGAGGGTGAAGCCGTCCTCCTGTGTCCAGGTGCCACCGTATGACGCGACGAGCTCGGCCTCCGCGGCGAGCCAGTACGGCTCGGTATCGACGAGGGTGCCATCCATGTCCCACAGGACGGCGGCGGGGAGGAGTTCGGTCACGAGCACCAAGTTTAGACGGACAGGGGTTCTATCCTTGACGAAGGGTAAGTCATGGGCCACAGCCGGCCGTCCACCGAAACGTGACCCCAGAGGGTAGCGAGTGCCAAACGCGGGAATGTTGAATGGGCGACTTCTGGTCGTCGCCTTCGAGGGCTGGAACGATGCGGGGGAAGCCGCAAGCGGGGCGGTCTCGATGCTCAAGGACCTGCTCGACCTGTATCCGATCGCCGAGATCGATGCGGAGCGGTATTTCGACTACCAGTTCAATCGGCCGACCGTGGCGCAGGATGATAAGGGCAATCGCCTGCTTATCTGGCCGACCGTTGTCACCTATGGGCCGACACAGGTGCTGGGTCAGCGGCTGGCGGGTGCCGGCTCTGACGGTGCTGATGCTGCTGCTACTGGCGCTGCTGACGATGCTGACGCTGCTGGCGCTGCTGCTGGCGCCATCGGTGGAAACGCCTCGAACATCTACCTGCTGCTCGGCACCGAGCCATCGCGTAACTGGAAGAGTTTCACCGCTGAGATCATGGCCACCATCACCGAGAACGAGATCACCGGCGTCGTGTTCCTCGGTGCAATGCTCGCCGATGTGCCGCACACTCGACCAATCTCGGTCTTCGTCGGCAGTGAGAATGTGCAGTTGCGCGCGCAACTCTCGGTGGAGAAGAGCACCTACGAGGGGCCGGTCGGCATCCTCTCGGTGCTCGGCGAGGCTGCGGAGAAGGCCGGGATTGCCACTGTCTCGATCTGGGCATCCGTGCCGCACTATGTACACAATGCACCGTCGCCCAAAGCAACACTCGCGATCATCGACAAGCTCGAGGAGCTGATCGACGTGGTGATTCCGAGGGGGGAACTGGTGGACGAATCTGCTGCCTGGGAGGGCGGGATCGATGTGCTCGCGAGCGAGGACGAGGACATGGCGACCTACATCACGCAGCTTGAGCAGGCGAGGGACACGGTCGACTCCCCCGAAGCGAGCGGCGAGGCTATCGCGCAGGAGTTCGAGAAGTACCTGCGGCGCCGTGATGGCAAGGCGGATGGGCGCGGTGCGGGCGGACCTTCTGGTCCGCCGTCCCTTCCCCCCGACGACCGCGGCCCACGCGAGTAGCGCCCGGCGGTATCCGGACACAGCCGTGAGTCGGACGTCCGCCGACCCCTACGTGCAGTCGTGTCCGAGTTGCCCGAAATGGTTGCTATCCAGTTGGGGATAGCGGCCATTTTGGGCAACTCGGCGGAACTGCCACTGCCGCAATCACCACTCCCGCGATCACCACTGCCAGGAATGCACAACTCCTGCAATCTGGGGATGCTTCGATGCCCACACCTGCAGCTCCGGGAGCGGCGATGCGTCCGCCAAAAATTGCAGGAGTTATGCAGGAAGACCATCGTCTGCTGTGCACCAGAAGCGCGCCAGAACTGCATCAGAAGCGCATCAGGAGCGCGTCAGAATTGCATCAGGAGCGCGTCAGCAATCCGCCGTGCACGATTCGCCTCGGTTTGTTTGAATGACCACAGCCTGCGGGACTAGCCTCCGCGATATCTTCCGCCGTGGGTGCAAAGCTGTGGTTGCACCTTCTACCGTGGTCGCATGGTCATGGGTGCACTTTTTGTCGTGGGTGAAAGGCCGTGGTGGGAGATATGGCTGCTCGCGGCAGCGGGGCATCGCGGACGGCGTTACGTCTCCTGCCGCGAGGCTTTTTCTCGGCCGTGACGTCTTTATGTGCGGGATTCACGTCCAGTAGCCTCGCGGTGAGCTACCCCTGAGCTGCCCCACAGCACGATACCCACTCGTGCCGGGCGGAGCACGCCGAAAGTCAGGGTGCGAGACGGATGCCGAGCAGCGCGTCGAGCGCGTCGATTGCGGTCTGCGTCGCGGCTGCCCCACTGCGGATGTGAGCGTCGAACGCGGCGATCGCCCCTGGAGTGTCGAGGTCGTCGGCCAGGCGTTCGCGGAGCTCTGTAAGGAGAGCGCCGTCACCCGAAGCACCGCCCGAAGCACCGCCCGACACTACGCCACCCTCGACAAGAGCACTGTCACCCGAAGCGCTGTCACCCGAAGCACCCTTGACCTCACCCTCAATTGCCGTGGTCGCAGCCCACCCCATCCAGGAGATGAGCCGCTGCTCTGCGCTGCGGAGGTGGGCATCCGTCCACTCCCAATCGTTGCGATAGCGCTCAGATAGCAGGGCCAGCCGGATGGCCCGGGGATCCGCTCCGCCGGCGACTAGGCGCGAAACGAGCACGAGATTTCCAAGAGACTTGCTCATTTTCTCGCCCTCGTGGGCGACCATGCCGGCATGGGCATAGATTCGGGCAAGCGGATGCCCGGTGAGTGCGGCCGCATGACCCGCGCTGAATTCGTGGTGCGGAAACACCAGATCCCGCCCGCCGCCGTTCACCGTGAGCGGCGTCGGAAGGTGTGCGAGCGCGATAACGGAGCACTCGATGTGCCATCCCGGTCGTCCGCGGCCGAGTGCAGACTCCCAGGCCGGCTCGCCGATGCGTTCCGAGCGCCAGAGCAGCGGATCGAGCGGATCGCGTTTGCCTGCACGCAGCGGGTCTCCCCCACGTTCCGCGCTCAGGGCGAGCATGGTCGCTCGATCCAACGAACTCTCCTGCCCCAGGTGCCAGGCAGTTGCGGCAAAACCACTGTCGAAATAGACGTCATCGGCGGCACCCGCACTCGGCACGTGGTAGGCGGAGCCGTTTTGCAGCAGAACCTTCACCGCATCCGCCACATCCGGCACCACGTCGGTGACTGCCACATATTCGTCCGGCGGAATGATGCAGAGGTTCTCCATGTCACCACGGAATAGCTCGATTTGGGAGGCTGCGAGCTCCCGCCAGTCCACGCTGTCGCGCGCGGCACGTTCGAGCAGCGGATCGTCGATATCCGTGGTGTTCTGCACATAGCGCACCTCAAGGCCGGCATCCAGCCAGACGCGGATGAGGGTGTCGAAGGCGAGATAGGTCGCGGCGTGGCCGAGGTGAGTGGCGTCGTACGGAGTGATACCGCAGACATAGATACTCGCGATGCCCGGCGTTGCGGGGTACGGACTCGCCTCAACCAGACTCTGAGTCGCCGAATCGAAGATGCGGGGAAAGACTCCGGTCCCGGGCAGGCGGGGAACTGTCGGACGGGACCAAGATTGCACCGCCCAAGCCTAAGCCTCGGTATGACTGGCGCGCGATCTGGACGTGCGGGTGCGCTTCCTATTTTTTGACCGACATCGCGGTATTTCGCGGGCTCTGGGGATTCATCACCGAGTGCTTCCGGCCATAGGCGAAATAGATCACGAGTCCGATTATGAGCCAGATGGCGAAGCGCACCCAGGTCTCCCAGTGCAGTTGGGTGATCAGGAAGGCCGAGGCGAGCACACCGAAGATGGGGATCACGGGCATGAAGGGCAGTCTGAACGTGCGCGGGATCTCGGGGCGTGTGCGGCGCATGATGATCACGGCAATGCAGACCACGACGAACGCAGCCAAGATACCGATATTGGTGAGGTCGGCGATGAGGCGGATGGGAAACACTCCGGCCAGAAGGGCCGCCGCGATGCCTGCGATCCAGGTGACGCGCTGCGGGGTGCCCCGCTTGTCGGTGCCGGAGAACCACTTGGGCAGCAGGCCGTCGCGGCTCATGCTGAACCACACTCGACTGACCCCGAGGAGGAAGGTGAGCATCACCGTGAGGATGGAGACCACCGCGAAGGCCGAGATGATCGTGGCGATCACGGGAAGTCCGACCGAGGTGAATGCGACAGCAAATGCGGCTGTCGGGTCGATTTTGGTCCAGTTCTGCATTCCGGTGAGCACGAGGGTGGCCATCACGTAGAGCACCATGGCGATGGCAAGGGAGAGCAGAATCGCCTTGGGCATATGTTTCTTGCCGTCGACGGCCTCCTCTGCTGCCGTGCTCATCGCGTCGTATCCGAACACCGCAAAAAATACCGTTGCTGCACCGGTGAAGACTGCTCCGAAACCGTTGGGCACGAAAGGCAGGTAATTCTCGGTGTTGATATACGAAACACCGATGCCGATGATGGCGAGGATGAGCAGCACCTTCAGGCCGACGGCCACGAGTTCGAAGCGTCCGAACGTCTGCGTGCCGCGGCTGAGGATGAAGGTGACGAGCAGACACACCACAATCGCGGGCAGGTTGACGACGCCGCCGTTCACCGTGTCGGCGGTCCCCTGCATCCACTGCGGTATTGCCACCCCAATCCCGGACATGAACTCGGTGAAATATCCCGAAATACCGATGGCGACAACGGCCACGATGGCGACGTATTCCAGGAGCAGGTCCCAGCCGATGAACCAGCCGACGATCTCGCCGATGGCGACGTACCCGTAGGTGTAGGCGGATCCCGACCGGGGGATCATGCCAGCGAACTCCGCATAGGAGAGCGCGGCGGCCGCGCTCGCCAGGCCGGCGATGAGAAACGAGATGACGACGGCCGGTCCAGCACCCACCCCGTCTGGCCCGCCGTTTGCCACCAGGCCGGCCAGGGTGAAGATTCCGATCCCGATGATGCCGCCGACTCCGATGGCGGTGAGCTGCCAGAGTCCGAGGCTTTTGAACAACCCGTTCTTGTGCGAGTTGTCGTCGATGTCATCGACCGGCTTGCGACGAAGGATCGAATACGGGTTGTACTTCGTCATAGAGGTCTCCGTTGACTTGTCGTTTTTTCTCCGGATAAACGCGTTGTTCGCATTACGGGGGTTTCGACTTGCTGGTATTCGGTATTCGGTATTCGGTAATCGGGCGAGAACGCTTCTGGGCAGAATACTCCCCCGGTCGGGGGTCAGAATCCCGCAACCGTCCGCACCAACAGCACAAATAGTGGATGCTGGCGCGGCCTGGGGCCTCAGGGCTGAATCGCGCCGGTAGTCAAGAGTGCCACGAGCGTGCCGCCGAGGGCGAGGCGGTAGATGACGAACGGAAGAAACGATCGCTTCGAGATGTAGCTCATGAAGAATGCGATCACGACGAGTCCGACCACAAACGAGACACCCGTTGCTGCGGCCGTTTCCCCCGCCGTGAATACCTCGGATCCGGGTGTCTTGATGGTTTTATACAGCTCGAACAGCCCGCTTCCGAAGACGGCGGGGATGGCGAGGAGGAAGGAATAGCGGGCCGCTGCAGCACGCTCATACCCGAGGAAGAGCCCGGCGGTGATGGTGCCTCCCGAACGCGAGACTCCCGGGATGAGCGCGAGCGACTGCGCCCCTCCGTAGATCACGGCGTGCGGCACGGTGAGATCACGCAATTGGCGCTTCTTCGCACCGACATAGTCCGCGATGCCGAGCAGGATGCCGAAGACGATGAGCGTGATGGCGATCACCCAGAGGGAGCGCAGCGTGGTCTCGATCGCCTTTTGGAAGATGAGGCCGAGCACCACAATCGGAACGGATCCGAGGATGATGAACCAGCCCATCTTCGCGTCAATATCGTTGCGTGGCACCCGGTTGAACAGCGAGAGGAACCAGCGCGAGACGATGCGCCACAGGTCCGCTGCGAAATAGACGACAACGGCGAGTTCGGTGCCGAGTTGGATGATCGCGGTGAAGGCGGCACCCGGATCCGTGCCGGTGCCGAGCAGCAGCCCGACGAGACGCAGGTGTGCGTTGGAGGAGATCGGCAGAAACTCGGTGAGACCCTGGACGATGCCGAGGATGATGGCGTCGAGCAGGCCCACAGGCGGATCCAATCAGTAGTCGAGCAGCAGGTCCCCGAGAACACGCCTGCCAAACACTAACGCGTCGAGTGGCACGCGCTCGTCGACGCCGTGAAACATGGCCGGAAAGTCCAGTTCGGGCGGCAGCTTGAGCGGGGCGAAACCGTATCCCTTGATGCCGAGCAGTGAAAGAGCCTTGTTATCAGTGCCGCCGGAGAGCATGTACGGCAGCACCGGCGCACCGGGATCGTGCGTGCCAAGCGCCGCGGTCATCGCCTCGACGAGGGGCCCGGAAAAAGCAGTTTCTAGCCCGATGTCGCGGTGGAGCACCACAATCTCGATGTCGGGGCCGACCAATTCCGCGAGCTCGGCGAGCACGGCATCCTCCTCGCCCGGGAGGGTGCGGATGTCGATGAGCGCCTCGGCTGTATCTGGGATGACATTGTGCTTGTAGCCCGCCGTCAGCGCGGTGGGATTGGTCGTGGTGCGAAGCGAGGCCTGGATGAACCGGCTCGTCGTTCCGGTGGCGAGGGCGATCTCATCCGGACCCACCTTCTGCGGATCCACCTCGAGGATGCGCGCGAGTTCGCCGAGCAGCTCGGTCGTGGTGTCGGTGAGTCGCACCGGCCATTCGCGGCGACCGACAATAGCGACAGCCTCGGCGAGCTTCGTGACGGCGTTATTGCGCATCACGTGCGAGCCGTGAGAGGCCGTGCCGCGCGCGATGAGTTTGACCCAGACCAGGGCTTTCTCGCCGGTCTGCAGCAGGTAGGCACGGGTGCCATTGAGCGTCACCGAGTATCCGCCGACCTCACTGATCGCCTCGGTCGCACCGGCGAAGAGTTCCGGATGATCCCTCACTAGGTAGCCGGAACCGAGCACTCCCCCGGCCTCCTCGTCGGCGAAGAAGGCGATCACGAGGTCACGGGATGGCTGCTTGCCGGCACCGAGGATGTCCTCGAGCGCGGTGAGCATCATGGCGTCCATGTTCTTCATGTCGACCGCGCCGCGGCCCCAGAGCATGCCGTCTTTGACAACTCCGCCGAAGGGGTCGACGCTCCAGTTATCCGGCTGGGCTGGCACGACATCCGTGTGGCCGTGCACCACGAGAGCCGGTTTCGAGCGGTCGGATCCCTCGACCCGGGCGATGACACTCACGCGTCCGGGCTCGGATTCGAACATCTCGGGGCTGAGGCCGAGGCCGGTGAGATAGGCGGAAACGTACTCCGCGGCATCCGCCTCACCGTTGGATTTACCGCCTCCGTAATTGGTGGTGTCGAACCGGATCAGGTCGCGGGCGATTCGCGCGGTCGCGTCGAGCTGGTCGTCAGAAGTCTCAGTCAGCATGCCTCAACGGTATCCTCTCGAGCCTCTGCGCCGGTGTTCCAGGCAGGTCGCGCGCGCGTGCTAGTGTCAGATCTCGATGCTTCTGGAAAGAAGAATCGAAAGCGCGCGGATGGCGGAAATGGTAGACGCGCCAGCTTGAGGTGCTGGTGCCCGTTAGGGCGTGGGGGTTCAAGTCCCCCTTCGCGCACAGTGGGGTGGTTCCGACATTAGGTCGGTACCGGTTCAGAGAATGGGTCGCGACAACTGGTCAACAGTCGTCCGGCCCTTTTTTTGTGCGCGAGTTTTTCGTGGTTTGCCGATGAAGGGAGTCGGCGGGCGGGCGGGTGGCTAGTTTGTCGACATAGAGCAGCGGAGGGCGAAGCACACGTTCATTCATGGCCGACAGTTGGAGTTCGTTGCTCGGGGCGCGGTTAGATAGTGTGGCGGTAAGTGATAGGATATCATATTGTCAGATCACGCGGCACAGTTGCCGAAGACACTGCGCCTCCGGTACTCAGCCAGTGCGCGCAGTGCGCGATCGATTTGCCCACCGGCACCCGTGCGGTGTACGACCGCGATACCAAGAGCGTCACCTGCCTGGCGTGCCTGGCCGAACCAATCCCGTCGGCACCGCAAACGACCGGCCCGGTTCTCCCCGAGAGCTTCGATGATGCGAAGAGCGCACTCCTGGAACTTGGCCCGGAGCAATCGGAGGTCTCCGCCGGAGTTGCTGGCGCGTCGGCTCAGCACGAGTATGAGCGACGCAAGAACAAGTGGGAGACGCAAATTCGCGGCGCTCACCCACACATGGGTGGCCTCATCCTGGCCCTGAGCGATGACCCGCAAAGTACCAAGGCGTGGGCTACCGGGGCGCAGGTCGAAAAGCGACTGGGCCGACTACGTGACGGCTTCGTCGGAGACGGCGTGCATGTTCTGCACGTCCGCCGCATTCCTCCCACTAAGGCCAACATTGACCACATCGTGGTGTGCCCCTCGGGCGTCTTCGTGATCGATGCGAAGAAGTACCAGGGGCAACGCCCCAGCCTTCGGATCGAGGGTGGATGGATTCGCGCACGCACGGAGACCCTGATCGTCGGTTCACGCAATGGCACCAAACTGGTCGACAGAGTCCATAAGCAGGTCGCCCATGTCCGGGCGGCGCTCGACGCGACTGGTCTTAGTGCGGTGCCGGTCGGCGGAATGCTGTGCTTTGTCGAGGCCGACTGGCCACTGATCGGCGATCACTTTACGATCACCGGGCTGAATGTGCTGTGGCCGAACAAGGTGGCTAGCCACATTATTAAACCGGGCGCCGTTGACGTTGACACCGCGAAGCAGGTCTACCTACCCCGCATCATCGTTCCAGCCCGCGTAGGTTTCTCCAGTCGGGACTGCAGACCGTTTAGTTGACACGAATCAAACGAATCGACGGCAGTCCCATCGTTCTTCGCCGGGATTGTGAACACGTCGAGTTCGCCCACGTATAAGGGAAGGATTTGCCGCGTAATTTCCACGGCGGCTGCCAAGGCGACCACTACGCAGGTGGAGGGCTTGCTTTAGGAGGCCTTAGGTTTAGTGCTCGGCGCGCTGCGCCTCTTGCGCAATGCCCGGCCAGGTAGCACGCGCGACGGCGAGGATAGACACACTGTTCCCTACCGTAGTTTTCGCCAACCTAGTGGGATCGGCTCGGGTGTTGGTGTGAAAGCTGCGAGATCCCGCCCGCGGATTCTCGACGTCCGCGTCAGCCAGTTCTTGTTGGTCAGCCGATAGGGGGTGCTAGAACGGGGGTGGGTCGGCTTCTCGGTTGTAGCCGGTGGGGCTTGTCCATACTGCGCGCTCGGCGCCGGGTGGTTTTTCGACCTGCCATTTGGTTTGGTGTTTCATCGTGTGGTGTGTGCGACATCGGTGGTTGAGATTGTCTGCGGTGGTTGTTCCGCCGTTGGCCCAGGCGCGGGTGTGGTCGAGATCGCAGTGGGCTGCGCGTCGTCCGCAGCCGGGGAAGTCGCAGGTGACGTGCAGGGTGGCGAGCCATCGTTTCAGTGTGGTGGGAACTCGGTACTGTCGCGGGTCAATTCCAACGATCGTGCCGGAGACCGGATCGGTGAGCAGCCGGGTGATCGAGGGCACTGTTGCGCACAGCCTGCGGGCGGTGTTGATATCGATCGGGCCGATACCTTCGAGTAGAGCTGGCTCATCAAAGTGGCCGAGCAGGCTCAGCACGGGGATGGTCAGCGCGACCGTGACCCCGACTGCCGGCCGCGTGCCTGCGCCGCTTGTGCCTGCGCTGCTTGTGCCTGCGCTGCTTGTGCATGCGCGGCTTGTGCATGGGCTGCTTGTGGCGGTGAGCAGGTCGCTGAGCACGTCGGCGCGCAGTTGGGCCATTGTGCGTTGTTCGTCGGATTCGGTAAATAGTCCGAATGCGAGGCCATCGAGGGCGGCGCCGACCATCGCTAGTTTCTCGGCAGACAGGTGTGCGTGCAGTCGGCCCATGCCGTCTCGGTCCACTTCGGTCCACACCCCACGGTGTGCGTTGGCCGCGCCATGGCGTTCGGTGAGAGTCTGCGCGTGCAGTTTCTCGCGCACGGCGCGAGCTGTGGTCCGGAATCTGGCCGGAGCAAGAGTGATGGCACCCATGATCCTGGTCTGAAACTCGGCCCATAAATCTGCCGGTAATTCGCTGACTATGGATGCCGCTTCCCGGGCGTTCTGGGTTGAGATATCTCCCTCGGCAAACCGCGCCCACAACAGCGGCAACGACTGTTGGAGGGTTTGCGCGACCATGCCGTAGGCGCGAACTGTGGACTCTGCGAGGCTGAGGCGCACCGCAAGGTCAGCCGCGGCGGCGCGCTCGGCGAATTCGACGGCATCCCCGCGGAGCATGACGGCATCGATGAACACCTCGGGATGTTCGGCGGCTTCCCGCAGGGTGGCATCGATCGCACGGAACACTTCGGCTGATGCCCGCCACTGGGTGTGCTGCGCGAACTCGGCTTCGGCCATGCCGAACTCGACGCGAGTGTCAGCGTCGGCCATGTCGAGGAGGGGGTGGTGCATGAACACACTCAATCAGAGGCCACTGACATTGCAGCCGATAAGGGAAGTGCCGGTCAGGACTGGTATTTATCCACCGGCAGGTTCGCGCAAATCGGCTCTGTGGAGGAGGAGAGGCGAGGCCCTGCGAGGCCGTCGAGAAACTATTCTTCGCTGAGGAAGCATCCGTCGCCTCTGCACTGTGTCGGTTGGTGGTGAAGAGCACACCGACCGTCGCGGCGCGAGTGGCCAGCGCACCTACGAACGACTGCACGGTTGGGCGCCCGACAACGACGTCTTCGGCACATCGCTTCGCTTCGATAAGGATCTGGCTGATGCCCAGCTCGTCACGGTCGATCTTGCCGTCGAGACCGCCGTCACCCGACGTTGATGACTGGATCAGATCTTGCGGAGTCTGGTCATCCAGAACAGCGGCGGCCTGAAATCAGACACCTCGTCACACGGATCGTCTGGCACCGGGAATCAGACCCCCGCTACGTGATTCGCTGCTCCCACTGGCGACGAAAACACCAACATCATGCCCAGGCTGGGAGCTGTCCCAGCTTTTCCTCGCTTGCCCGACAGCCGTCCGTGGCCACCAATATTTCAACGGTGTGGAGTTATTTGATACTTCACTTATATTGACAAAATCCTTTTCTGGGAGTAGAAAAAAGAAATTCAATAAATAGTTTTCGCCCCAGACCCCGGCATAGCTTTTCTCAGAGCGAAGGGGTCAATATGTCCATCCACCCAAGCGGTGATCAAACCACAGTCGAGAATGTTCCAGACGATGGTCTCGGCAGCTGCGCATCATCCAGCAGTGACCTGGGGGCGACGCAGCCGATCGATATCAGTGCGTTGATCCCTCATATGGGTGACACGTGGTGACGATGATCGGTGGGAACACAGAAGGAGGTGCCGTTGGGCATGGTATCAATCCGACCGTGACGCCGGTCTCACCACGCACCCACCCGGTCGAGGTTCGCATCGCCGCTGAGATGACGGCGACAATCCAAACCTGGTTGGACCGGCTTCCGGCTCTCTCGGTGCGGCACCGCCGCCACATCCAAAGCACTGACCCTCAGTGAGCGAAATCACACCGTCTGTCGTTGCCAGCCCTTACCTGCCAGCTATTTTGTAGCTACTGCTTCGTCGCTGTTTGTAATTGTGAGAGTGCGATCGAGTACCCGTTCGCAGACGCCCCTGAGGGTGAGATTGTTGTCCCGCGCATACTTGCGCAAGAATGTGAAAGCGCTCTCCGGAGTAGTTTCTGCGGATTGAGCGACCGCTCCTTTCGCCTGTTCGATGAGCACTCGACTTTGTAGAGCTATTTGCAATTGCTCGGCCAACGCTTTGGAGTGGCGGATACTGTGTTGCTGGATGATCCCAATTGTTGCGACGTCGGCAAGCGCCTGCACTATTGCAACATCTGCAAGGTTGAGCTCGCCAACAGCAGAGCTGAACAGGTTTATGGTGCCGAGGACGGTACCGCGCAGTCGCAGTGGCGTTGCGTGCACTGACCGAAACCCCTGCTCCAGGGCTGCCTCTCTAAAGACGGGCCACCGCGGATCGGTGCTGGCGAGATCGCCTATCGAGATGGATTTGCCGGTCTTGAAGCAATCAATGCAGGGTCCCGTGCCTGCGTTCAGCGCAAGGATTTCCACCAAGCCGGCGCTTTCAGTTGTTGAAGCGACAAGTTGTAATTGACCGGAGTCATCGGCGAGCATTAGCCCGCCAGCATTTGTTGCCAGGATGTCCGCGCACACCTCCACGAGCGTGTGGAGGAGCTCAATGGTGTCGTAATCGTCAATGAGTGTGTCCGCGACCATCACGAACGCAGCGGTTACTTTTTCCTCACGGGTTAGTGTTTCCATTTTCGGATCTCCTGTTACGGGTTAGAGACTTCTGGATGCGGGTACTCGCCAGGATCTCTGAAGTCCAGTTTCCGCTGGACAACATTTAACGCGACCTCGGCTATTGGGCGCCCCTCGGCAAATGCGCGGGCTTGAAGCAGAGCGAAGGCCTCTGCCATTGATACACCGAGCTGGGTGAAGATCATGCCCGTGGCTTGGTGTGTTTCACGTCGCATGGCAGGTGCGAAGGCTATTTCCGCTTCGGCGGTGTAGCTAGCTGATGCGGCGGCGAATTGGAGGGCCTGATCAGAGATAGCTACCGCCAGGGTCATTCCTGCTTCGAGGTCGGCGGCTGTGAGTATTCCGGGTGTCGACCGGTATAGGTCCACAACGCCCACTGTCGCGGCACCTGACTTGAGAGGCAAAGAAAAGATTGCTCCAACATCCAGTGCGTCGATGGCGGACCAAAACATGGGCCACCCTTCTCCCGGGTGTCTGTTGATGTCGGGAATGAGCACGGGTCTTCCCGTACGCAGAGCATCCCAGTGAGGTCCTTCCCCTAACTCAAATTGCACTTCTTCTAATCTGGCCGCCACAGAATCCGTTATCCCGATTGTGGACAGCTGGCCTATCTCGCTGGTAAGTGATATCGAGGCGCCGCTGACGGGCAAAATGTCGACAAATCGCGCGCATAGTTCCCGCGAAGCTTCTGCAGTACCTGACGAGCAGGCTGCGAACCTGTTGTGCACGGGGACCTACTTTGCAGAGGGGCTATCACGCTGCCCCGGTCCCACGATTTGGTGGAATTATTCGATAGCGAGAACGTTAGTTAACTTTATTACTAGCATGTCAAATAGCTGCACACAAGATGTAACCTGTTCAAAAGTAGGTCAGTGCTGGCGACCATAAAGCTGTTAGACGCCAACCAGGGCTGCCGCGATTACCCGCCAGAGGATATGGACTACGCACCGAGGGCACGGTCGCAGGGAGTCAATGAATTCGATGGGTCGATTTTTGACCGCGAGGGTGCCGGCGGCTTCGCCAGCTCCAACGGAAGACACCTTTGGCCACGACAGCCATTGACTGCAGCAACCGCACTGAGATAAGGGGTTCCGATTGAGGCAACGTGAGCGACCACATGGTGGCTTTTTATGAGTCGTCGCAGGATCGACACATTTTTCTGCGCCCGCTTATTAAAAAAATTTTTGAGGCAGAGGGACTTTTCATGCTTCGTCATCCCCGTCTTGCCAACTTTAGAAGGGCGTAGGAATGTCATCAGTTGCTGAGATACTCACACTGCGTGGTCTGATGCCAGAGGGCAGCGTCGACTCGACGAACGGGGACACCACTGCTGGTGAACTTGAGATCACCAGACTGATCGCAACGGGAATGCTCACCAGCACCCAAGTCGCATCTGCTCGCGCTGCACATGCCGACTTGCCGTTTGTGAAACTCGTGGATTTTCCGATCGATCGAAATGCAGTATCTCTCGTGCCCGCGATTTTGTGCCGCCGGCATGATTTGCTGCCGATAGCAATCAGCAGCGACACGATCACCGTTGCGGTGTCGAACCCTGGTGATGTGTTTGCTCTTGAGGATGTTCGCGCTGCGACCAAGATGCGGGTGAATGCAGTGGTCGCAGAAAGCCGCGATCTGCATGATGCCATGAACCGACTGCTTCGGGCCGACCGAGAACTCATTGACCTTACGGCTGCCATCAAAGGTGAGAGTGGCACCCCCGCAGAAGTCACGGGGGCGAACCCAGAAGTCCTGGAAGAAAACGTGCCGATTGTGCGGCTCGTAAATCTGCTGATCAGCCAAGCTATCCAAGATCGTGCTTCCGACATCCATCTTGAGCCCGCTGAGCATGAAATGCGAGTGCGCTATCGCATTGACGGGGTGCTCCACGAGATGCATCCAGCCCCCAAGCAGATCCAGAATGGCGTGATTTCACGCCTCAAGATCATGAGCGACATGGATATCGCTGAGCGTCGTAAGCCACAAGATGGTCGTCTTTCGGTGAGTCACGGAGGACGCAACGTCGATCTTCGCGTAGCGACTCTTCCTACAGTGTGGGGCGAGAAGATGGTCATGCGAATACTCGATAACTCGGGCCGCAGCTTGAACCTTGATGATCTCGGATTGCTTCAACGAAACTTCGATGTTTATAAAAAGTCGTATACGAAGCCCTGCGGCATGATCCTCGTCACCGGACCGACCGGCTGCGGGAAGTCAACAACGCTTTACGCCACTCTCAACTCGGTTGCTAAGCCAGAGATCAATGTGATCACGGTTGAAGATCCGGTTGAATACCGGTTAGCGGGCATCAATCAGGTACAGGTCAATCCCAAAGCCGGACTGACCTTCGCGAGCGCTCTGCGGTCAATTCTGCGATCGGACCCAGATGTCGTGTTGGTCGGTGAGATTCGAGACTACGAGACCGCTCAGATCGCTATAGAAGCCTCGCTCACTGGGCACCTGGTGCTCTCAACACTGCATACCAACGACGCCCCCAGCGCCATTGCGCGTCTCACTGAAATGAATGTCGAGCCGTTTTTGGTGGGGTCGGCACTCGACGCGGTGGTGGCCCAGCGTCTCGCACGTCGATTGTGCGAATACTGCAAGCAAATTTTTCAACCAAACCTGTCCCAAATGGCGGTCCTAGGGTTTTTTCTCGACCCGGAACGACCCGATCCAGCGTTTTACCAACCGATCGGATGCACGGTCTGCGCGAATACGGGGTACCGGGGGCGCATTGCCGTCCACGAGATTATGGAGGTCAGCGAGGAGATCGGGCGCATGGCCGTGCGCCGCGTATCGAACGCAGAAATCAAGAGTGTCGCAGAGGCTGAGGGCATGATCACGCTGCGCGAAGATGGCTGGGCAAAGGTGCAGTTGGGGTTGACCTCCGTCGAGGAAATCTTGCGTGTCGTGACCTAGTCAGTACGTATCCAACCAGTTTCACATCCATCGCGTCGCAAATCGTGTCTGGTCAATCGAGGGAAAAATGGCTAAGTCGCAGGAAATTCTGATCAATAACAGCGCGTCGGCCATGTCTGCACGACGCAGTGCCCCCGAGGTTCCGGCGGTGCCGGGTGATGCTGCACTGCAGCCGGAGGCTTCACAGCCTGGACGGTCCCCGGAGGCTTTCGACCGTACGGGTGCGCAGCAGCCTCGCGATGTGCTCCAGCGTGCTGACGAGCTCAGGTCCCGTGCATTGGACTATCCCGTCAACGCTGATCCTGAGCTGATCGAGGCACTGCAGAACGTGCTGGTTCTCGGTGCATCAGATCTCCACATCACCAGCAACGCGGCACCTACGGTGAGGATTGACGGCACACTTCGTCCGATCGCCGGTGCTGAGGCGTGGTCGGCGGAGCGAGTTTCACTAGCGCTGATGAGTATCCTGACGACGCAACAGAGGGAGACTTTCGAGCGGGAACTCGAACTCGATCTCGCGTACACCGTGTCCTTCAGCACACGCTTTCGCGTCAATTTATACCAACAGCGCGGAGCGGTTGCTGGGGCGTTTCGTCTAATTCCTTCCGAGGTGCGGCCACTGAGCGATTTGGGGATTCCCAGCGCTGTCGCCAGTTTTGCGAACCTAGCCCGCGGCCTCGTGCTGATCACTGGCCCTACGGGTTCCGGAAAGTCAACAACGCTTGCCGCGCTCGTCGACCTGGTGAACCGCACCCGCGCCGACCATATCGTCACCGTCGAGGACCCCATTGAATTCATTCATATGCACCAAAAATCGCTGGTCAACCAACGCGAAGTGGGTTCCGACACCCATAGCTTTGCCAACGCACTGAAACACGTGCTGCGGCAGGACCCGGATGTCATTCTCATTGGCGAATTGCGCGACCTCGAAACTATCTCGGTCGCGCTCACCGCAGCCGAAACCGGCCATCTCGTTTTTGCGACCCTGCATACACAGGATGCTTCCCAGACAATCGACCGGGTCATAGATGTATTTCCATCGCATCAGCAGGGCCAGATCCGGGCACAACTCGCCGCAACGCTCAACGGTGTCGTCTGTCAGACCCTCGTCAAGCGCGCATCGGGGCCCGGCCGGGCTGTGGCAACCGAAGTATTAATGGCCACCCCGGCAATTGCGAACTTGATTCGGGAAGGCAAGACTTATCAGATTCCGTCGGCGATGCAGGCGGGGCGTGACCTCGGGATGCACACAATGGATCAGCATCTCGCTGAGCTCGTCAATACCGGCGTCATTACCCGCCAAGCGGCCCTCGACAAAGCTCACGACATCGGCGACATCACACGGCTTATCAACAGCACTGGTTCACCGACAGAGGTGCCCACACGTGCGATGGCCGCGAGCGGAATCAACTTCGGCGACTCCTACTCGCTGGGGGTCCACAAATGAAAACTGCACCGGGTTTCGCCTATACGGGCAGGACCAGCGCCGGAAAGCTTGTCAAGGGACAAGTTGACGCCTTGAGCGAGGCCGCGGTGGTGTCCAAGTTGCGCGACATGGGAGTCTCGCCGGTCTCCATCACCGAGGCGGCACGGCGCACTGGGCTTCAACGCGAGATTACGATTCCCGGTCTCAGCAAGCGCGTCACGCTGAAGGATCTGATGATCATGTCTCGTCAAATGGCAACGATGATCGGTTGCGGGCTGTCGCTGCTGCGCACGCTGTCCATTCTTGCGGAACAGACCGAGAGCAAAACTCTCACGAAGATTCTGGAGAAAGTACGAGATGACGTGCAGACCGGTACGTCTACGTCTGACGCGTTTGCCAAACATGCCGACTCATTTCCGCCGCTGATGATCAACATGATTCGTGCGGGTGAGACCGGCGGTTTTCTTGAGGGTGCGCTCGTTTCGGTCGCAAACAATTTTGAAAAAGAGGTAAAGCTGCGGGGCACTATCAAGTCGGCTATGACCTATCCCGTTATTGTGCTCATCATCGCCCTTCTCGCCGTTGCTGCCATGCTCATCTTTATCGTGCCGGTGTTTCAGAAGATGTTCGAAAGCATGGGGGGCCAGCTGCCGCTGCCGACCATGCTGCTCGTTTATCTTTCGCAGTCGATGGTCTTCGTACTGCCGCTTCTCGGGGTGTTCGCCGTTGTCTTTTCGATCTGGTGGCCACGCAACAAAAACACTGATCGAGTGAGACGAAAAGTCGATCCGGTCAAGCTCAACCTGCCGGTGTTCGGGCCACTCCTCAAAAAGATCGCTGTTGCGCGTTTCAGCCGCAATCTTTCGGACATGATCGGCGCTGGGGTACCGATCCTGCAAGCGCTGGATGTGGTGGGCCAAACTTCCGGCAATTGGGTGATTGAGAATGCCCTGAGGCGGGTTGGGGAGTCCGTGCGCCAAGGACGTTCCATCGCAGCGCCGCTTGCCCAGGAGCCGGCGTTTCCTGCGATGGTGACGCAGATGATCTCGGTTGGCGAGAATGCCGGCTCTCTCGAGATGATGCTCGATAAAATTGCTGACTTTTATGACGAGGAGGTCGAGGCCGCAACGGGACAGCTCACCTCGATGATCGAGCCGATTATGGTCGCGTTCCTCGGCGTAATCATCGGTGGCATGATCGTCGCGCTTTATCTACCGATCTTCAATATCGCGACCCTCATCGAATAGCAGGAACGAGCGGCGCCGGCTCAACCCAGTGCAATGATCAGGACCCAATCGAGGATCTTGCATGGGGATACGCTGACCCTACCCTCACTGTTCGCCACTGAAATTGACGCTGACATGGTTGATGGGATGGCCTAGCCGCGAGTCGTGTGATTTGCGCGACGACCTGTATTCGCCTATCTACCTGGAGTGCCGTAGTTTTGCGTACCCCCCTCTCTGGGGAGGTGTTGAACGCGGTACATGATCTTATTGTTTGATAGGAGGTATTCCAGAAAACTGATATCCACCACCCATCACTCCGATCGGAATGGATAACAATGTGTTCTGTAAATAACCGTGCTCTCACTGCTCGTCTCTCTTCGCGAAAGACCGACGAGGGCTTCACTCTGATTGAATTGCTCGTCGTTGTCATTATCATCGGCGTTCTCGCCGCGATCGCCGTGCCGGTCTACCTGGGCATTCAAAACAGTGCGAAGAACTCTGCGGTCCAATCGGATCTGACCAACGCGAAAATCGCGGTGGTCGCCTACTTCACCGCTAATCCCTCGGCCACAGCCGCAAACCTTGCTGACCTCGGCGCCTTTGGCTATGTCGTTTCGGCAAATAACGCGATCGCCTATGGCGGCACCGCTCCGAATAGTGCCTCCGCCACTTTCTGTATCAACGGGCTGAGGAGTGGCGGAACGGCTGGAACAGTGACATCCGGCCAAAATGCTGCGTTGGCGGGTGACAGCTACAGCGTCAGATCCAACGGCGGAGTCGTACCCGGGATCTGCCCCTAGCTGATCGTGTCGGTTCTGGTGATCGTAATCCCCAAGACTATTCACGGGTACTCCGTGGCGAGCGCCCCGCATCGCCTCGTACCCGACCCAAAGGACAGAGATTTTCGCTATCCGCAGTATTGCAAGGTAGGCAGGTGCATCGTGAGTGAGTCCGTCGCTTCTCCTTCCCCTCGGAAGCTTCACTCCCGTGACGAGCGTGGCTTCGGTCTCATCGAGATCGTCGTGACGATGTTTCTCCTGATGATCGTCTCCGTCGCGTTGCTGCCCCTTCTCGTGCAGGGATTGAAACTGTCCGCCGTAAACGCCACGCTGACCGCAGCCGGCCAACTCGCAAGCGGCCAAATCGAATTGCTGCGTTCACAGAGTCTCTGCAGCGCCATCACGCCCACGAGCACCACGACAACGGCCTCGGGTGTCACACTGCTCGTCAGTCGAGCAGTCAGCTCGTCTTGCCCCACCAGCGGATATCCCACCACCGTACCCGTCTCGATCACCGTCACGCGAACCGACACCAGCGTTGTCGTCGCTTCCGCCAACACGCTTATATTCGTGACAGGACGCTGACATGACCTCCCCAACCGACCGTGACACTGCAGCGGGCTTCACGCTCGTGGAAGTGCTGCTGTACAGCCTGTTGCTTATTGTTATTTTGGCCGTTGTCGGTTCGATGCTCCTGACCACGACGACCACATCGAAAACTGTGAATTCGGTGACCGATGCTGCGACGTCCGCGCAGATCGCATCAGAGTCTGTCGGGCGTGGCATCCGTAATTCTTCTGATTTTTTTCTCACAACGCCCGTGGGCGCTGATCAGCTGCTCAGGGCACGCACTGCGCGAGGGGGCGCGACTGTCAGCTGGGTGTGTATGGCGTGGTACTACTCGGCAGCGGGTGGCGGCACCATTCGAACCACGACGTCGGCAACGGCCATTTCCGCTACCCCTACCGCCGCAACTCTCGCGCAATGGACACTGCTCGATACGGGAGTAGCGCCTGCGAGCGGTGCAGCGATTTTCAGTGCCGATGATGCTGTACTCACAGTGGCGTTCACGGGAATCGCGGCCAACCAATCGGTCGTATCCATCTCTAATTCGGCCTACAGTCGGGCCGGCGCGACGGGAGTGCCGTCATGTTACTGAGACGCTGGTCACAACTAGTCGCGGCACATGAACGTGGCTCGGCACTGGTTGCCGTTCTCGGCGTCATGGTCGTCGGGCTCATCCTTACGACCGTGATCGCGAGCACCGTCGTGAGAGCCTTCGGCTTTAGTACGTCGACTCGCGCTTCGGTCGAGTCGCAGGCGGCGGCTGACGCGGGTGTTGCTGCTGCGCGCGCCGGACTGTACGCTCCGGGAAACTGCGCGGCGCAAACCACACCGGGACGATATTCGTCGACCGGGTCGCTTGCCTACATCGCTAGCGTCTTTTTCGATTCGGGATCGGGCTGGCAAACGGGGTGTCCCACAGCCGCAACCATACGCGTGAAAATACTGTCGACCGGAACGGCTCAGTCATTCGCCGTGGCGGGTGCTACAGCGGGCAACAATCGCACTGTCGAAGCAATATTCAATTACACAACACCCGGGCCTCAGCCGAGTGGATCGGCTGTTGATTTATTCTCCGGCGGCACAGTGGAAGCGAACTCCGCTTTCACCCTCTCCGGAACCACCGGTCTGTTGACCCACAATGGCAATCTTGACTGCAATAAAAACAACGCGGTGATCAACGGCAATATCGTGGTGAACGGCAACTTGACCTTCGGCAGGTCATGCACCGTCAACGGCAACGCGACGGTGTCAGGCGCAGCCTCCCTCGGCTCTGGATCGGTATCGGGAAACTTGACCGCGTCTGCCGTCAGTCCCAACCCCCCGGGGAGTCGAGTGGGTGGCGTTTATACGCAAACCACCTCAATGCCAGCGCCGCCGCCCTGGGCTGACGTGCAATATTCGCCGAACGACTGGGTTGATTCACGCGGTGTGGCATTTCAGGTAAGGACCGCACCGACGGCCGATTTGTCGTGCACTCTGAGTAGCGGAAATCTCGGGGGAACAACGAGCCCGGGTCGGGCAGTGATCATCAACATGCTCGGGTGCCCTGGCGGGCCGCTCGTGGGTAACAATACGAGCATCACCCTCACCAGTGATGTCGCGATCTTTGCGCAGCAGTTTAATTTCGGCTCTGCAAGCTCCCTCACCTTCGGAACATCGGGGAGTGCAGTGTTCCGGCTGTGGTTCATCACCCCGGACTACTCGACGAATCAATTACCCACCTGCAATCGCAGCAAGCCGTCACCGGGTGCCCAGGGTGATTTCACTATGGCGAACGGCTTTGTTGCCTCCACCAACGGTTCGGGCACTGGTGGCGTGCGCGCGATGCTGTATACCCCGTGCGCTCTGTTGGGCAATAACGGTTTCACCTGGAGCGGGCAGATTTACGCCGGTCAGTACAGTTCCCTGAAGAACAACCCGACCTTCACGGCTGACCCGATCGGAATTGCAGGCTACGACCTGGCAACCGGCACACAAACCACGGTACCGACGAACCCGCAGCCGGGTGCCCCTGTCTCCAACCGCAATATCGAGGGCGGTTAACATGGCCGCAATTCTTGTCGGCGCTTTCGGCTCTCTGGTCGGATCCTTTCTCAACGTGGTCATATTCCGAGTGCCCGCGGGCTTTTCAGTCGTTTTCCCGCCGAGCAGATGCCCCTCCTGTTTCGCTCGGATTAGAGCTTTTGATAACATTCCGGTCGTTTCGTGGCTCGTGCTACGTGGAAAGTGTCGCGACTGTCGGGTGGGTATCTCCATCCGCTATCCCCTGGTGGAGCTCTGCACTGCGGGGTTCTTCGGTGTTGTGGCGCTGCGATTTTGGTCGGGAGACTTGATCTCCGGCTCCGCTGCTTTCACTAATGCACTTACCGCCGCCCTTATTTTGATCGCCTATCTTTATCTCGCCGCGGTCAGTGTGGTGCTCGCGCTCATCGACATCGACACTCGGACGCTCCCCAACCGAATCGTGCTTCCCAGTTTGCTTGTCGGCATCGTACTGTTGAGCGCAGCGACACTCATCGGCTCGGACTACTCGGCTCTGCTTCGAGCGGGTATCGGCTCGGCAGCATTGTTTCTCGCTTATGGGATGTTGGCATTCGCGTCCCCGGGAGGGATGGGCCTCGGCGATGTCAAGCTCGCCGCCGTGCTCGGTCTCTACCTCGGGTACCTCGGTTGGTCACAGCTCGTCGTCGGCGCATTCATCGCCTTTCTCATGGGCGGGCTCTTCGGGCTAACTCTGATGGTGTTTCGCCGAGCGAGCCGCAAAACGAGCATCCCGTTCGGTCCATGGATGCTCGCGGGCGCGTGGGGTGGGGCTCTCGTCGGCGTCCCGATCGCTCGCGGATATTTGTCCCTTTTCGGATTAGCGTAACCCGCATCGTTGGGCGGAGAAAGTGAGATGAAAATGGCCAAAAATGTGGTCGGTGTCGACATTGGAAGCACTTCGGTGCGCGCCGTGGAAATAAGAGCGAGTTCGACCGGCATAGCGACCCTGGTGCGATTTCTCGAGCTTCCCTTTCCCGAGGGTGCGGTCAACCGCGGTGAAGTGCTCGAACCGCTCATGGTCGGAGCGGTTATCAAGCGACTCTGGTCGACTGGGGGTTTCACAAGCAAAAAGGTAGCTCTCGGTATGGGCAATCAGCGAGTGCTCGCACGCGACTTCACCGTTCCGCGTGCTTCACTTGCCCATATCCGTGAAGCCCTGCCATTTGAGGTGCAAGACATGCTCCCCGTGCCAGTTTCTGACGCCCTTCTCGACTTCTACCCGATCTCCGAGTCGATAGGCGAGAACGGTCCAGTCGTACATGGTTTGCTCATCGCGGCTATCAAAGACGCCGTAACAGGAAATGTGAAAGCAATCCAGGAAGCGGGGCTGAGCCCATGGGAGGTGGATCTCATTCCCTTTGCCCTGGCGAGAGTTCTCATCACTCGACCGCAGATCACGGGTACCGTCGCACTCATCGAGGTGGGGGCGAATGCATCCACGGTCGTCATCGCCACCGATGGTGTGCCGCAGTTTGTACGTATCATCCCCGCCGGGGGTGAGGACCTGACACAGGCCTTGAAACTGAAGCTCGCACTCACCATAAACCAAGCAGAAGCCCAGAAGAAGCGTCTCGGTCTTGCACAGCAGGTAGCCACATCCGAGGAGCGCAAGATCGTCGAGATCCTCCACGAGGTTATCGGGGAGCTGCTGGCAAGCCTTCGAAACACCATCGACTATTTCACCACCCTGCGTTCGCACGAGCCCATTCGTCAGATCCTCTTCACGGGGGGCGGAGCGCAGCTCATCGGTTTTGCCAATGCGCTCGCCGAGATCACGAAACTCCCGGTAGTAGAGGCCGATCCGTTCACCACCATCACGCTGTCTCGCTCGCTGGACGTTGACAAATTGAAACAGATCCGCGCATCGATAACGGTCGCGCTTGGACTCGCCCTCGGGAGCCTCGAATGAGCCGCTCCGGAACGGCAGCGGCTCTTGTCATCGGAGGCATACCCAGAGCAGATCTGTTACCACCAGAGCTGAGACTGCAGAGGAAATGGCGCGCCCTTCAGAAGCGTCTATGGTTATCGGTCGCGGCTTTGTGCTTCGTGATGATCTTAGGAACGGCCGCGGCCGCACGACAGGCATCAGAAGCGCAGATGAACCTGGTGGCTGAACAGGGCAGGACCACCGCCCTGATAGCGGAACAGCAAAAGTATGCTGCCGTTCGAAGCGTGCAACAGGAGATGCGCCTGGTAGAGGCAGCACAGCACATCGGTACGTCCACCGAGATCGACTGGCAGAACTACCTGATGCGGGTGCAGGGCACTCTGCCTGCCAACGTCATCCTCACCTCTGTCTCTATTGATGCTGGATCACCGCTCCAGTCTTACCGCCAGCCGACCGTGCCTCTGCAGGGGGCAAGGGTCGCAACCTTGAGTTTCGTGGCCACAAGCGCGACTCTGCCAGAAGTCCCGGCTTGGCTAGATTCGCTCACCAGTTTGCCCGGTTATACGGATGCGTCACCAGGATCGGTGACCCGTGATGATGCCACCGGCGCGTACACGGTCGACATTACGATGCACATAAACGAGGCCGCCTTCTCCAATCGCTTCGCGCCGGTGGAAAAATAACATGGATAAAAATCGAAGGTGGACTATCGCCGCAATTCTCACAATGGTGGCGGTGATGATCTTTGGTTGGTTCCTGGGAGTTCAACCGCAACTCGCCTCCACCGAAGCGGCGCGCCAACATCTGGTGCTCGTGCGCTCTCAAAACAACGCGAACTCCGTTTCGATTACGCAACTCAAAGGTGACTTTGACAGAATTTCCGAGATCAAAATCAAACTTGCCACGATGCGCCTTTCGGTGCCGTCGAGCGCCGAAATCTCGACGCTCGTAACTGAACTCGACTCCTTGGCCGGCGAACATCAGATTGAGGTGCATGCGATCACGGTCGCTGATGCACTGGGATATACACCCCCTTCAACCGCCGCAACAATACCCGCAGATGAAATGTCAGTGGATCCGTCGTCCGCCTCGACGCACGCCTCCGCTGGGATGCCGTCCACTTCCACGGCAGCCGTGCCACAATCACACAGCAGCATCACTGGGGCGAATTTCATTGCGATACCGGTTCAGTTGACTGTAACGGGCCCATTTCCCGGGGTTTTGGAGTTCGTGCATGGGCTGCAGACCGGTCATCGACTTTTCCTTGTCACGACGATGTCGACCACAGTGTCGCCAGACAAAGCCGCCGTGGAACTGGTTAATGCAACGGTTGGAGGACTTGTCTACGTGCTCCTCGCGAACGTGGAGGGCGAGACGGGCAAGTCGTGCAACCAGGACTGTCAGGCAGGGCGCTAGTCCGCAAGCCCGCACCTGCAGGCTCAGTCGCCCCAGGTTGTTTGTGCAGATAGCGCCTGCCCGAGCGCTGTCGCGCGCCTCAGTCTTTTTTTGACGATCACGTTAGCAATCACGCCGATGCGGAGTTTTTCGAACGGGGCCGCGCATCAGGCCACTCGGAGATTTTTTTCAAAAACCTGGGCTTGACAGTGCAGGCAGATATAGCTTTATGATTGTATTACTTCGCTCTAGATCTCGGTGACGTCAACATCACCCCGAGACCCAACGGAGCATCATTAATAATTTATCAGCCGTCCTCCCATGCGATGAAACATTCCGCTGGGATTGCACCGCCTATTTCAAGCTGGGCGGTACGAAGCCACTCATCAACGTCCTTTCTACCGTGGCCGTCTCATGAACCCGCGAAAAAGTGAGATTTTCACCGATTGTTTCGACGCACCATCCCCTGCACCTCTTCAAGCCACTCGCTGTCACCTGCCCTTCCGGCGCACCATCGCGGGTTTTCTGGCACTGCTCCTGTTGCTACTGGTAGCTGGAGTTTCGGTGCTCGCTCCTGATGCGCCTGCCATCGCGGCCGGTACCAACACCAATGACCCCGCGACGTGGCAAACGGAACCTGGCGAGACTTGCGTAAAAATCGAGCCAGTCACTGTCGTACCGTACATTTTGCCCGATGCGCCCACTGACCGCACGTATTCAAAAATCGTCGTCAAGGCGGGGTCTTCGGGTAAAAGCGTGACAGATGAGAATGCAGTGTTCCCGAATCCGACGCCCGGTGCGAGGTACCAGCATCCTGAAAAAGACTCGATCAGCCACATCATTCTGTGCACAATACCGGTCCGTGACCCTCTTCCGCAGGATGCCAGTGCTTCAGTCAGTACTGTCCCACCGACATGTGGTGCTGGTGAGCAGCTGGTGTTGGGCACTCCAGTGAACGCCGTCTGGGGCCCAGTCACAGATGCTTACTCGGTGACAGCGACAGCAACAGAGGGCCACGCTTTTGTTGGCGGGGAGCTGACCCAGACTTTTTCTGGTTCGCTTGCGGCACAGTTGTCATCAACTGATCCCAGATGTGTGGGGCCGAAAGAGGGGAATCCCGCAGACCCAAGTCATACTGATCAACAGTGCGTGGCCGGTGCCACCGCTGGCGGATCGATCACTGTCGAGTTGATCGAGGGCTTCACGTACACGATCACCGGACCAAACGACTTCCGATGGGTCTCTGGCACCGTTGCGACGGTGTCCGGCCTTGAACCTGGTTCGTACGTCGTCACTGTCGAGGCACAATCGGGCTATGTTCTCGTGGGAGCTGAATCGTGGCCATACGAAGTGACGACCCAACCGTCCGCGAACTGCTCACCCGTTGAGCAGGATGCCAGTGCTTCAGTCAGTACTGTCCCACCGACATGTGGTGCTGGTGAGCAGCTGGTGTTGGGCACTCCAGTGAACGCCGTCTGGGGCC
>NZ_JADOVH010000003.1 GCF_015751965.1 Frigoribacterium sp. CG_9.8
TTTGATCGAATGAGTGTCGTAACCCATATCGATACCGGAGGTCCTCACCTTTTCAACTCACGCCACGCACACAACCTCCGTGGGAAGAACACCTAGGCAAGAAATTGATCAGGGGGTGTCACTTCGCGTGACCGCGCGAACCGGCGTGGTCATTCCCCGCCCACATTCGGGTCCCATCACCATAGTGTCGGCCGAGCACGGCATCGCGGGAACACATGGCGGTGCCAATGTCGACCAGCGCTTCATCGATGCGGTTCGCTCCGCCGGAGGTGAGCTGGTCCCGCTCGGCCCGCAGACTCGGGGGCTCATCTGGTTGCCCTACGGCGGCTCCGATTTGCTCAGGGCCACGCTTGAGCATCATCCATTGATCGAGTGGGTGCAGCTGCCATTCGCGGGAGTCGATGTGTTTGAGCAACTCCTCGTGTCGTACTCCGAGCGCCCGTTGCCGCTCTGGACCAGCGCGAAGGGCGCCCTATGCGCAACCCGTCGCGGAGCACGCTCTCACTCTGGTGCTCGCGCTGCTGATCGTTGGCGCCGGTGGCGTCGCGATCGAGCTGCTCCGCCTCCTCGAGCCCTTTGGAGTTCGGATCACGATTGTGCGCCGCAGCCCACGGGGTGTGGCTGGAGCCGAACGGAGCGTCACCGCTGATCGCCTGCGGGAAGTGCTACCGGATGCTGATGTGGTGGTCATTGCCGCGGCAGCGACGGTTGCGACTCATCAGCTTTTCGGGCCGGCCGAATTCGCGGCGATGAAGAACAGCGCTGTGCTTGTCAACATCGCGCGTGGTGCTCTCGTCGACACGGGTGCCCTGGTCAATGCCTTGCACACGGGTGAGATCGCGGGTGCAGGCCTCGATGTCACGGACCCGGAGCCGCTTCCCGACGGTCATGCGCTCTGGACAGCCCCGAACATCCTGATCACTCCACACAGCGCGGACACTCCCGCGATGACCGGGCCGTTGCTTGCCGAACGCATCAGGCAAAATGTCGCGGCCTTTGTCGGCGATGGTCATTTCGTCGGTGTGGTTGATCCCGGACCAGGGTACTGACTGTCTCGTCGGCGTTCCCGCTGCCGCTACTGTAGGAAGGCTGATTCAGCACCACGCAGGAGCTGACCGAAGAAGTGCACCGCACGATTTGGTGCAGCGCGTTCCTTTGGTAAAGTGATGACGCAAATGTACCAATCCTCGATAGCTCAATTGGCAGAGCATCGCACTGTTAATGCGGCGGTTCTTGGTTCGAGTCCAAGTCGGGGAGCTCGATAGCCGCACGGGGCTCCACCCCCTGCGGCTTTCGTCGTCTGATGGCTACTCCCTCGGGAGTAGTCGTCAACCTTCGGCGAGTGCATGCCCAGGGTGAGCGCCGCAAGTACGATCGAATTATGCCCCTTCCCGGTCGCCTCACCAGCGTGCGCTGGGCCGAACGGCACAGCCAACACTGGCACGAGCCGTGGCAGGCATTCGAAGCTGGGTACGCCCAGCGTGAAAACTCTGCCGCCGCGCGACGAATGCGGGTGATCCTGCCGGTTGTGCTCTCGCTGCTCGTGCAGGTTCCAGCTGTGTTTTTTCGTTTTCGACCGGGCACCGGCGGCGTGAAAACCGTGGTCTGGAGCGACCCGCGGGCGCTCACGATAAGCATCGCCCTCGCGTTGCTCGGTCCGCTCGTTTTGCTGGCCGCCCGACGGTTCCCGGGCCCAGTGGTCGCGATAACCGCCGCTGCCGGCGGTGCCGACCTGCTGCTCTTCAACAACTCCGACCATCCGCCGTATCTAGCTCTCGCCTTCGCCATCGTTTCTGCCGTGATGCGGGGTGTCCGGATCTGGGCCTGGATCTCGGTGGGAGCCGCGTGGGTTTTGACACTCGTGATCTCGATGGTGGTGGGAATCGACGTATCACCGCCGCGAATTGCGGCAGTGACGCTCGGCATCCTCATCGTGCTCGGCGTTGGGGAGGGGATGCGTACCCGACGGGAGCAGTATGCCGAAATCTCGCGCCGCTTCGCCGAACGCAAGCAATCCGAGGTGCAGGCGGAGCGCGTACGAATCGCCCGCGAACTGCATGACGTGCTCGCCCACTCACTCAGCCAGATCAATGTGCAGGCCGGTGTGGGTCTGCACCTCATGGACAGGCAGCCGGAGAAGGCGAAGGCGGCCCTGGCGAGCATTAAGGAATCGAGCAAAACTGCACTGGACGAGGTGCGTTCTGTGCTGGGAATTCTGCGTGCCGAGGGGGGTGCAGACCCGAGTGCCCCGCTCGTGCCGGAACCTGACCTCTCCCGACTCGCCGGGCTGGCGGCGTCGATTGCCGCTGAGGGGCTTGCGGTCGATGTGCGCAATTCGATCACGAATGCACCGAGTGCTGCAGTACAACTCGCGCTCTATCGAATCGCACAGGAGTCGCTGACGAATGTGCTGCGACACGCGACGGCCACCGCGGTTACGGTCATCGCCCGCGAGGACCGGGGCAGCTACCTGCTCGAGATCACCGACAATGGCACCGGTAGCGCGCAGCGCCAGGACACCGGAGGTCGTGGCCTTCTCGGCATGCACGAGCGGGCCGAATTGCTCGGAGGCAGCCTCAGTGCGGGGCCGCTCGAAAAGGATGGGTTTCGCGTGACCGCCCGCATTCCGCAGGCTACTGCCGCATCTCATTTGGAAGCTCAGTTTTCCGCATCTCATTCTTCTGTCTCTGAAGTTGCCACGCTGCCGAAGGGCACCCTGTGATCCGCGTCGCCATTGCGGACGACCAGCAGCTGATCCGTGGCGGCTTCCGGTCGCTCCTTGAAGCGGAGCCGGATCTCGAGGTCGTGGGCGAGGCAGGCACCGGCACTGCGGCTGTCGCGCTCGTCACGCGGGAGAAACCCGATGTCGTGCTCATGGACATCCGCATGCCCGATGGAGACGGCCTCTGGGCCACCGAGCAAATCGTGGCTAATCCTGCTCTCGCGAACGCTCACATTGTAATCGTGACGACCTTCGAGCTCGACGAGTATGTCGCCCAGGCGATCCGCGCGGGAGCGAGCGGGTTTTTGGTCAAGGACACTGAGCCCGAGGAACTGATCCGTGCCGTGCGGGTGGTGGCGGGCGGTGATGCCCTCCTCTCACCCACCATCACCAAGAGGCTGCTCGAGCGGGTCGCCGGAACACTCAAAGAGGCACCGGATGCCTCTCAACTCGCTGTGCTGACCGAACGCGAACGGGAGGTGCTCGGCCTGGTCGGGCATGGCCTCACGAATGACGAGATCGGTCGGCGGCTCTTTCTCAGCCCGCTTACGGCCAAGACACACGTGTCGCGCATCATGTCCAAACTGCTGGCGCGGGATCGGGTGCAACTCGTTGTCGTTGCCTACGAGACCGGGCTCGTGCGGGCGGGCTACCAGGGCTAATTCGCCCTACCCGGCAGCGCATCGATCCCCGTTCGCGCTAACCTCAAACAGACAGCACGCCGTTGTCAGCCCGAGGGAGAACCAAGTGAACGCCTGGCTGCAACAGCACTCGATGCTGGTGGTGATTGTGTTGACTGCGGTATCCGCGGTCTTTCTCGTGCTCATGCTGCTGTTCCTCGTGCTCTGGATCCGGGCCGCCCGTGAGCGCCGCCTCCAATACTTCGCGCGGGTGGATGCTGAACGGGACAACCTCGACCTCGAGGCCTCCCTGCAGGAACAACTCGGCAAGCTGCGCATCGTGCGCGAGCTCCACGAGGTCGCGGTGTACTCCGTTTCCACGATCGTGAGCCAGGCAGATGGCGCCCAGTACGCTGCGACAGCGGATGCCGGGGCCGCCGTGCGCGCGTCCGCCACTATCGCTGAGGCGGCACGGTCCACCCTCGCTGACCTCCGCCGAGTGATGACAGTGGTGGGCTCACGCGCGGATGACGCTATTCTCGAGCCGCGGTCAGATATAGCTCGCGAGCTTCTGCAGGTGATGCGGGATGCTGGGCTGGAGATCACCCTCGTGGAAAACGGGGAGCCATTCGTCCTCGCCGAGGGTCCTCAGTTGGCGGTTTTCCGCATTGTGCAAGAATCTCTTGGTAACGCGTTGAAATACGGCGGTGTCGGCACTCAGGTGCGCATCAGCTCCACGTGGACCGAGGAGGGCCTGCAGGTGGTGATCGACGACGACGGCGTTCGAGCAGCAGCCCGCCGTGAGGGCCTCGATCCGGACAAGCTCGCGCAAAGCCGCACCTATACGTTCCAAGATGATCTGGATGCGCTAACGGAGGTCGTCGTCGGTCCCGGAATGAGCGAGATGCGGGAACGAGCTGCACTGTACCGAGGCATCCTCAATGCAAGTATGCTGCCCGGTGTTGGATTCACTGTGTCGGCGGTATTTCCGGCTATTCGTTACGACAATGGTGTGCACGGAGTGAACCTGCGCGATGGCCGGGACTGAGCTAAGTCGCTCACACGACGTTCCACGCACGATGAGCGGTGCACGATGAGTGGTGCACGATGAGGCGCACTCCCTGGTCCGTCGACGACCGTGCCGTCGCCCGCCAGGGGATCGCGGTCGGTCTCGCCGCGGCTGCCTACGGTATTTCTTACGGTGCTCTTGCGGTGGCAGCCGGGCTCGATATCTGGCAAACCTGCGTGATGAGCTTGCTCATGTTCACCGGTGGCTCACAGTTCGCCCTCGTGGGAGTCATCGCAACCGGGGGAGTAGCGGCGGGCCCCGCCGCTATCGCGAGTGCCGCAATTCTTGGCATCCGCAATGGCGTCTACGGAATTCGCGTCGCTCCGATTGTCGGCGCAGGTCGTTGGCGCCGATTCGCGGCGGCCTGGATAACGATTGACGAGTCCTCGGCCGTTGCCACGACGCAGCTCACTCTTCGTACTCAGCGCGTCGGCTTCTGGGTCACCGGTCTCTCGGTGTTCGTCGGGTGGAACCTCACCTCGCTCATCGGTGGGCTCATAGGAAATGCTCTCGGGGATGTGCGCGTCTACGGACTGGATGCTGCCGCTGCCGCTGCATTTCTCGGCCTGCTCTGGCCGCGGCTGCGCCAACTGCAGACCGTGGCCGTTGCCACCGCAGCCGCTGTTATTGCCGCGGTGACCACGCCGCTGCTGATCCCCGGATTGCCCGTGCTCGTCGCGGGCGTCGTCGCGGTAGTCGTCGGTGCATTCAACTGGTTCGGTGGCCGGGGTCCGCAGCCCGAGCCCCCTGGTATCCCCACATGACCGGCACCCGCGCGCTGACTGACACCGGCGGCCTGACCGGCACCCGCTCCCTGATGGGGGTGCGGTTATGACGCTCTGGTTAATCGTGATTATTGCGTCACTCGCATGCCTCTCCCTGAAAATTGCAGGCTATCTGGTGCCGGCTTCCTTCCTGGAGAAGCCTGCTCCGGCGAGAATCGCCAACCTGCTCACCGTTGCACTGCTCGCCGCCCTGATCGCGGTACAGACCCTCGGATCTGGCGCACGCATCGTCGTTGACGCGCGCCTCCCCGCGCTTGCCGTGGCGGCCGTCCTCCTTGCTGTGCGGGCGCCATTCATCGTCGTCGTGATCGCCGCTGCAGCATCGGCCGCCCTCATCCGGGCGCTGCTTTAGAGGGGCGCTGCTTCAGAAGAGCGCTGCTTCAGAAGAGCGCTGCTTTAGAGCAGCGAACCCGTCTTCAGGAGGTCACTCAGCTAGCCTTCCAGGTCGTCAACCCCGGGCATCCAGCTCAACCCGGGCTCGCCCCAGCCATTTTTCTTCAGTGTTTTGGCTGCCGACTTGCCCACCGCGTGTTCCAGACGGTCCACGTAGAGCACGCCGTCGAGGTGATCGTATTCGTGCTGGAAGATGCGGGCGAGCCATCCCTCTGCCCTAATCTCGAATGACTTCTGGTCGAGATCGACCGCTGATAACATAACGCTCTCAGACCGCCGGAGGGCGAAGCGTTCTCCCGGCACGGAGAGACAGCCTTCGGACTCCGCTTCGTCGTCAGCCGGTCCAATCGGCATCGGGCTCACCCACACGGTGGGGTTAATTGCGACGCCGCGCCAGAGCGTGTCGTCGTCATCCGTCCAATTGAAAACAAAGAGGCGGAGGGGCACATTCACCTGCGGGGCTGCGAGTCCGACACCCGGTGCTGCTTCCATCGTCTCGAACATATTGGCAACCAGCGTGGTGAGGTCCTCCCCAAAATCAGTGACATCGGATGCGCGGGCGTGGAGCACGGGATTGCCCATGATTTGAATCGGGAGAACGGCCATTCGCCAAGAATATCGGAGCGCTAGCGAGTAGGGTCATGCCGTGACGCCAGACCTCAGTGCCATTACGGACCAGATCTCCCTCACCCCTAATCAGGCCTTGGGTATCCCGATCGCTCTCATTGGCGCGGTTTTTCTCGCGCTGGGCGCTCAATTTCAACATCGCGGTGTCAACAAAGTCGATCACCTCACCGAGGAACCCTCAATCGGCGGACTTAATTTTGGCCAGTTGCTTTTGCTTCTTCGCCGACCGTCGTGGGTGATCGGCACGCTCATGCTCGGTCTCGCGATCGTATTCCAGCTGACCGCGTTGATTTTTGCCCCCCTGATCGTGGTTCAGCCGCTCGGTGCGATCGCCCTGATCATCACCGCCATCGTGAACTCCCGGGTGTCCGGTGTCAGGCTGAGGCAGGATGCCATCCGGCCCATCATCTTCTGCGTCGGAGGGGTGGCGCTATTCGTTACCTTTGCCACGATTTTCGCCCAATCAAAGGGAATCTCCCCGGGTGAACTGGTGACTGTGCTGATTATCCTCGGGGTCGTGACGATCGCGTTCGCAGTGCTGTTCGCCTTCCTGCGTAAAAAAATCGGCGCGCTCATTTACATCGTCGCCGCCGGTGTGCTCTACGGCTTTGTCGCCACTCTCGCCAAAGTCGTCATCGACCGTGTGCACACGATCATCATCGATGGCGCCCAAGGATTCGAATGGCTGACCATTGCGTGTGTGGTCGCGCTCCTCGCCGCGACGATCCTCGGTGGATACTTTGTGCAGACCGCCTACTCGTCTGGGCCACCCGATCTGGTGATCGCTGGCCTCACGGTGATCGACCCGCTCGTCGCGGTCTCGATCGGAATCATCGTGCTCCAAGAAGCATCTGGAGCCCCGTGGTACGCCATCCTCGCCTTCGTCGTGGCCGGAGCCCTCTCGGTGTACGGCGTCGTGCAGCTGTCTAAGCGGGAGCCCGGCGCCGTCGCCAGGCTGTGACTGTCCGACGCTAGGCTGTGTCCGATGGTTTCAACTGCAAGGGATGCGTGAAGACTTTGTCCGACACCCCGCACAACTCCCGACAGGATACGAGGGCACCCCTTCGTATCCTGATCGGCGCCGACACCTTTCCTCCCAACGTCAACGGCGCCGCAAACTTCGGCTCTCGGCTCGCCGCTGGGCTGACCGAGCGCGGTCATGCCGTGCAGGTGGAGGCTCCGGCCTTTAGCTCCAAACACGGCGCCTTCGTCGAGAAACACGACGGTGCGCAATTCATCGTGCACCGCGTCTACTCCTGGCGCTGGTATCCGCACGACTGGCTTCGGTTCGTGCTGCCTTGGCGCAGCCAGGCGCATGCCGCACGCATCCTCGATGAGGTCAAGCCGGATGTCGTGCACATCCAGTCGCACATCGTCGTGGGGCGCGGTCTCGCCAGGCAGGCCGCGAAGCGGGGTATCCGCGTGATCGGCACCAACCATTTCATGCCCGAAAACATCATCGAACACACGCGCCTACCGCATTTTGCGCGCAAGTGGGCCATCCGCGCCGCGTGGAAGGATGCCGCCTCCACTTTCGCCTTTTGCGAGGCGGTGACGTCGCCCAGCCGCAAGGCGGCCGACTTTCTCGAGACCGAGACGCACCTCGAGCACGTACACGCGATTTCCTGTGGAATCGATGCGGCTCTGTACACGCCCAATTTCGAGCCGCGGAGCCACAACCGCGTAATCTTCGTCGGTCGCGTCTCCGGTGAGAAGCACCTCGAGGTGCTCATGAAGGCGATCGCGTTGATCGATCCAGCCCTCGACGTCCAGCTCGAGATCGTGGGCGGTGGTGACCAGATGAACCAGCTCAAGCAGCTCACACGCGAGCTTGGAATTGACACGCGAGTCACCTTCACCGGCTATGTGGCGGATGCGCAGCTTCGCGCCGCTCTCACCCGCTCCACCGTTTTTGCGATGCCGTCAATCGCGGAGCTGCAAAGCATCGCAACAATGGAGGCGATGGCGTCTGGCCTCCCGGTCGTCGCTGCCAACGCGATGGCCCTGCCACATCTCGTTCACGATAACGAGAACGGCTTTCTTTTTGAACCGGGTAACGCAAAGGACCTGGCCGACAAGCTCAGCCGTGTGCTGCGTTTGCCCGATGCGGAGCTGCGTGCACTCAAGGAAGCGAGCCTGCGCTACATCGGGGCCCACGACATCCAGCGCACCCTCTCGATCTTTGAGCAGCTCTACCGCGGTGAGAAGGTCACCGATCCGGTGACGGATGCGTCGCTCGACGAGCAGGTAATTTAGCTCGACACACCTCACGACCGTACTGGCGCCAGCCTGTATCGTGGTGACGCACCGTCTGTACTTGGCGCTGCGGGGCGGTAGCTCAGCTGGTTAGAGCAGCGGACTCATAATCCGTCGGTCATGGGTTCAAGTCCCATCCGCCCCACCAATGTTTATCTGGCGATTGGCGCTCATCGGCCGGGAGGCTCGGGGTGCGGCAGCAGGTACCCACGCCTGCCGAATGCCACACCCATGCCTGCCGAACGCCCCAGCCGAGTGAACAACTTGAGGCCAATGTGTTCCGTTCTCGTTAAGGAGGTGCCCAAAACGCACTGTGTGCACTACAGTTGGTCATGCAGTTGCAGTACCTCGCACATCTTGAATGCTTGGAACTTGCCGCTCCGGCTAGAAATAACCGCAGCGATGAGTGCCATGTCTCTTTCGGGAGCGGACGATGAACACCGCGACGAGCGGGCCCGAAAGTCGGGTTCGCGCGAAGACTCCTGAAGGAGAAAATAATGGCACTAGGAACAGTGAAGTGGTTCAACGCTGAAAAGGGCTTTGGATTCATCGCCCCGGACGACGGAAGCCCAGACGTATTCGCACACTACTCGGCGATCGCCTCGAGCGGCTACAAGTCGCTTGACGAGAACCAGAAGGTCGAATTTGACCTCGCCCAGGGCCCCAAGGGACCCCAGGCCGAGAACATTCGCCCCCTGTAACTAGCAACCGCTGGTTGGCCGTAGTGGCCGAACTGGATGCAGCTTCGTGCGTCGAATAGGCGCTGTGGGTGTCCTTCCTCACGGATAAGGACTCGCACATGCTGTGGGCAGAGCCCATCGCAGCTGATACTCCGAATCGACCGGTCCCGCACTTGTGCGGGGCCGGTTTTTCCATTCCCGGAATTGGCCGACGACTGTCCGGGTGTGTGCCGTTTGGACCCGCGCGAAGACGAGGACACCTGCGGGAAGAGATCAGTCTGCTACCGGCTCGTGATGCGAATAGCGAGCGGGAATGCTCGAGTATCTACGATCGTTGCCCCTAATGACTCGAGCTAAGGATGGAACTATGACCGACACCACGACTTCGCCCACTTCTTCCCCGAGTGCGGAAGAGGCCTACCTGACCTACCACAGGCGGCGTGAGGTCTCCGTCATGCAGCCGACAGGGAGTCTCGCGCTGGTGAACACCCAGTGGGTCGACTCGTCCCAGACGATCTGGGGCGTTCCGGGCACCTGGGCCCCGCTGCCGAAGGGTGAATCCGGGCTGAAACTCACTGCTCAAGATTCAGACAACATCGTCGTTGATGGTGTGCTCGTACACGGCGGGGCTACTGTTCGAGGCAAGGATGCGGAGACACCGAGTGCAATCGTCTTCAGCGATTCTCTCGTCGGCTTTGTGATCGCGAGTGAACAGGGCACCTACGCTCTCCGCGTCTGGGATGCTAACTCTGAGGCAATTCAGGAGTTCGGATCCATCTCGGCCTTCGACTACGACCCAGCGTGGGTGGTCACCGGCACGTTTAGGGAGCTGCCGGATGGCACGACAGTGGGTTTCGAGCACCTCAAGGACGACGGCAAGACCCGCGAACTTCCCGTGCCGGGGGAGATCAAGTTCGCCAAGGACGGGATCGACTACAACCTGGCGGCTTTTAGAGCGGGTCGGGCTCTGCAACTCGTCTTCGCGGACTCCACGAGCGGTGACAGCACCTATAGCGTGGGGCGTTTTCTCTTCGTTGCCCCCAACGCGGACGGCACAATCACCCTCGATTTCAACCGGGCAGTGCTCCCGCCGTGTGCTTTCAGCTACGCGTTCAACTGCCCGATGCCGCCGAAGCAGAATCGATTCAGCGTGCCAATCGAGGCTGGCGAGAAGCAAGTGCTCAAGAAAGACGGCTCTCTGCTGCACGAGTAGTGCAGGCCGAACTGGGCCCGATTGGCGACGCGGACCGGGTGCGGAGCGGCTGGACAGAATGCGTGGGGGAGACTTCGCATTTCTGCCGGTAGAAGGCAGGATTACGTCAGCAACGACAACTAGGATAGCGCCACTCGACCAAAGTTGATCGGAGGTGCCGTGGTTAGCAAGTGGACTGTTGCGTGCCCAACCGATAGTTCAGAGCGACAGCGGCTCGCATCGGCGCACGACTCCGTGATCGCCGCCCGTACCGCGGTCAGCGGGGTGCGTAGGCTTGTACAGGAGTCATGGCAGCGGTCACTTCTGCTCGAACTGGATCCCGATCGTCTCGGTGCCACTGTGGATTTCGACGAGGATGACCTGAACGAATACCGCAGCGCGCATCCGATGGCGCTCGCGCTCCCGACCATCCACAGCCTGCTGATCCGTCACACCTTCGACGCCGGGCTGATCATTGCGATCGGAGACGAAGCGGGTCGCCTGCTGTGGATTGACGGGGATCGAGCACTGCGTCGCAAGGCGGAGGGCATGCTCTTCGTCGAGGGGGCGGACTGGTCGGAACGCGCGGTGGGCACGAGCGCTCCCGGAACGGCCCTCGCGCTGAACCACGGCATCCAGATTCGTGGTGCCGAACACTTCAACCGTATTGTGCACCCCTGGAGTTGCACGGCGGTTCCCGTGCATGACCCACTGTCCGGCCGCATTCTCGGCGTGATCGATATCACCGGGGGAGAGGATGCCGTGGCCCCGGCCACACTTCCGCTGCTGGAGGCCGCCGTTGCTGCCGTCGAGTCTGAGATGCGCATCCGACGGCGAGAAGAACAGGGCTCCCGTCCGCATCGCTCCGCACCGGCACTGGCTGCTCCTCGGACTGTCGCGCCGCCCGTGCTCTCAGTTCTCGGCAGCGATCTCGGCCGGATCGCGGTGGGCGGCCGGGAAATCGAACTGAGCACACGGCACTCCGAGATCCTCACACTGCTCGCCTGGCACCCGGAGGGCCTCTCGGTCGACCGCCTCGCCGGCCTTGTCTATGAGAGGGAGGGATCGATCGTCACCCTGCGCGCAGAGATGGTGCGGTTGCGCAAAGTGCTCGAGCGCATTGATTCCTCGCTCGTGCCGCTCTCCCGGCCCTATCGACTGCCGGCACGACTCGGGCTCGACGCGCACCGGGTGTTGGCGTTCCTCGATCGGGGCGCTCATCGGGTGGCGCTCGGTGCGTATTCCGGTGCGCTGCTGCCCACATCCTCGGCGCCCGGTATCGTTGATATTCGTCGGGAACTGAGCGAACGCCTGCGGGATGCCCTGCTCACCGATGCTTCTGTTGAGACGCTGCTCGCTTATGCTCGCACCGACGAGGCGGCATACGACACGCAGGTGTGGCGCGCGTGCCTGCGGATGTTGCCACCCAAGTCTCCGAAACGCGCTGCGATCGTGGCCCGCCTCGAGCACATCGAGGCCGAGCTCGGTGTGCAACAAGTCGCAACCTCCACTCTCCTACCCTGATCCAAAGCCCATTGGGGCTAATTGACAGAGTCGTCGACAGGAGTAGCAATGACCGTTTACGCGGCCCCGGGAACCCCGGATGCGAAAATCACCTTCAAGCCCCGCTACGAGAACTGGATCGGCGGTGAGTGGGTTAAGCCGGTCAAGGGCCAGTATTTCGAAGATATTTCTCCGGTGAACGGCAAGCCCTTCGCCGAGGTTGCCCGGGGAACCGCCGAAGACATCGAGCTCGCCCTCGATGCTGCGCACAAGGCGGCACCGGCGTGGGGCAAGACCAGCGCCACTGCCCGAGCGGCGGTGCTCAACAAAATGGCTGATGTGATCGACGCGAACATCGAGTTGCTCGCTCTCGCCGAGACCTGGGACAACGGTAAGGCAGTGCGCGAGACGCTCAACGCTGACATCCCCCTCGCTGCTGACCACTTCCGCTACTTCGCCGCGGCGATCCGGGCGCAGGAGGGAAGCTTCGCGGAGATGGACGGCGACATGACCGCCTACCACTATCACGAGCCACTCGGCGTGGTCGGCCAGATCATTCCATGGAACTTCCCCATCCTCATGGCCGTGTGGAAGCTCGCGCCGGCCCTTGCTGCCGGCAACACGGTCGTGCTGAAGCCCGCAGAACAGACCCCCGTGTCGATCCTCGTTCTCATGGAGCTGATCGGTGACATCCTGCCACCCGGAGTCGTCAACATCGTCAATGGATTCGGCGTGGAGGCGGGAAAGCCGTTGGCGTCGAGCCCGCGCATCCGCAAGATCGCGTTCACCGGCGAGACCACGACCGGTCGACTCATCCTGCAGTACGCCAGTGCCAACATCATTCCGGCGACGCTCGAGCTCGGCGGCAAGAGCCCGAACGTGTTCTTCTCGGATGTTGCCGATCACGATGACGCCTTCTATGACAAGTGTCAGGAGGGCTTTGCCCTCTTCGCCTTCAACCAGGGTGAGGTGTGTACCGCCCCGAGCCGTGCACTCATCGAAAAGCCGATCTACGACAAGTTCCTCGGCGACGCAGTGAAGCGCACGGCATTGGCAGTGCAGGGCAATCCGCTGGATACCGACACAATGGTTGGCGCCCAGGCGTCGAATGACCAGCTGGAGAAGATCCTCAGCTACATCGACATCGGAAAGCAGGAGGGGGCGAAGCTCCTTCTCGGTGGTGAGCGCGTGGACCTCGGTGGCGACCTCACCGATGGCTATTACGTGCAGCCGACGATCTTCGAGGGCCATAACAAGATGCGCCTCTTCCAGGAGGAGATCTTCGGGCCGGTGCTCGCTGTCACCAGCTTCGACGGCTACGACGACGGTATCGCGATCGCGAATGACACGCTGTATGGCCTCGGGGCCGGAGTCTGGTCGCGTAACGGCAACGTTGCGTACCGGGCGGGGCGTGACATCCAAGCCGGCCGTGTCTGGATCAACAACTATCATGCCTACCCCGCGGGAGCGGCGTTCGGTGGGTACAAGAGCTCCGGAATCGGCCGAGAGAACAGCCGGCTGGCGCTCGACCACTACCAGCAGACGAAGAACCTGCTCGTGTCCTACTCCGAGGACAAGCTCGGTTTCTTCTAAACCCGCACCGTCGGTGGTCGAGCCTGTCGGACTCTCGACAGGCTCGACCACCGTCTTTTCCGCCCATAATTGCGTCACATGAAAGGACACCGATGTCTGTCATCGAAACCAATGGAATTGTCACCGCGTCGGTGACTGTTGCGGGCGAGACCATTCCCCGGGTCGAATTCCTGCCCGTCACCGTGGAGCTGCTTCGCAAACTCTGGGTCCAGTACGGCCCGCTCATGATCCATCAGTCCGGCGGATGCTGCGACGGCTCGAGCCCGATGTGCTTTCCGGCCGGCGACTTTCTGACCTCGGCCCAGGATGTTCTGCTTGGCAGGCTCGACATCGCTCCAGCGGGTGGCGGCCCGCAGGTGATCGACTTCTGGATGTCGGCGGAGCAGTTCGAGTACTGGAGTCACACATTTCTCACTGTGGACGTCGTGAAGGGCCGGGGGAGTGGCTTCTCGGTCGAGTCACCCGAGGGCGTGCGATTCATGATCCGTTCGCGCCTGATGGAGACCGCCACGCCCTTCGCGTGACATCATCGGCACGCAGTTGCAGACCGGTGACTGCACAGTGCGGTCGGTGGTAGGCGTCAGACTTAGCCCGTGTACGTTGCTATTTTTTCGCGCCAGCAGGGGATCGTTGCGGGTCAAGTCAACTCACCGGCGATAGTCCTCCAGCGGCTCACGGGCACCGGAGCACTCGATGGTGCCGAACAGGTGATCCCCGGGGGTGAGCTGGCTGCGGCAGTTGAGGCGCTCGAACGACAGCATCCGCGCTGGGTCTGGGACGATACCTCCCGCTGGTATCCAAGTCTGCTCGAGGCGCGAGTGCGTGTCGAGCGGTGCGTGGACCTGCGTCTGTCGCACGCGATTCTTCGAAACTCCGCCGTAACGGCACGCTCATCGCTCGCCACGGCTCCGGCATGCTCGTGGGACCGCGGTGCGACCGAACAGATCGGCACGCGTGTCCAAGCCACCCTCTTCGATTTCGACATCGCATCGGCGGATGATGTTGCGGAGGACACCATCGCCGAGTTTGCTTCGCAGCGGGCCGCGATCGCCGGTGCCGCCGAGCCTGCACGCATTGGGCTGTTGTTGGCGGCGGAGTCGGCTGGCGCACTCGTCGCGGCAGAGATGATGCACGCTGGACTACCATGGCGCCCAGACATCCACAACGAAATCCTCGAGAGCCAGCTCGGCCCGCGTCCGTCGCCCGGGCAGCGTCCGTCTCGTCTGAATGCCGCGTTGCAGCGGCTGCGCGAAGAGCTCGATGCACCCACTCTCAATCCCGATTCGCCATCCGATCTGCTGAGGGCGCTGAGTGCAGTGGGGCTCATGGTTACCTCGACTAGGTCCTGGGAGCTGAAGAAACTGACGCATCCGGCCATCCAACCGCTGCTTGAATACAAGAAGCTCTCCCGCCTGCTGACGGCGAACGGATGGCACTGGCTCGACACGAATGTGCGAGACGGTCGCTTCCATCCCGAGTACGTGCCAGGCGGGGTCGTAACCGGACGTTGGGCCAGCACGGGCGGGGGCGGTGCACTTCAGCTTCCCAGGCAGATCCGCCCAGCCGTAGTCGCTGACCCGGGCTGGAAGTTCGTGGTCGCCGACGCCTCCCAGCTCGAACCACGCATCCTCGCCGCGCTGTCGGGTGATCGAGGCATGGTGGAGGCGGGCAATGCTGGCGACCTGTACGCCGGTATCGTCGCCAGCGGGGCAGTGGAGACCCGCGAACAGGCCAAGGTCGCGATGCTTGGCGCAATGTACGGGGCAACTTCCGGCGAGGGTGGCCGCCTGATGCCCCAGCTGGAGAGGGCATATCCGAGGGCGATCGGTATGGTCGAGGCAGCAGCCCGTTCTGGCGAACGCGGTGAGGTCGTCACCACCCGGCTCGGGCGAAGTTCACCACTGCCCGGCGCAGCGTGGCGTGCCAGCCAGGCGGAGGCCTATGGCGAAAATGTCACCGGGACCGATGTGAGCCGCGCCCGTGGCCAGGCGCGAAGTTGGGGTCGATTCACCCGCAACTTCATCGTGCAGGGCACTGCTGCGGAGTGGGCACTCTGCTGGATGGCCGACCTGCGCCTGGGCCTGCAGAAGCAAGCCGCCGGATCGTGGATCACAGATTCGCCACATCTGGTCTTTTTCATGCATGACGAGGTGGTGGTCCACACCCCGGTTGACCGGGTGGGTGCGGTCGAAGCGGCGATTCGAACAGCCGCGGACGAAGCAGGGTATCTTCTGTTCGGTGCCCCGCCAGCGACCTTCCCCCTCACCGTCGCGACCGTAGATAACTATGGACAGGCTAAGTAGCTCAGGAATTCGATCGTCGTCCGCGCTTCGGCCGGGCGCCAGACAGCGCACGAAATGTGTCGTAGTCGGAGAATGCTGCGATAGCGGATCCGAGCCAGACGATCGCAGCAACCGCCTGTGCTTCCCTGGCGACAAGTGCGAGTCGAGCATCCGCAAGCATCGGTTCGGTCGTGGAGCGAGTGGCGGCGAGATCGCATTCCCACCAGCGGCGATAACGTTCGGCTACTGCCGTGGCTGCCGCCGGATCGATCGAGCTCGTCACAAGTACCTGGTCGAGCATCTCGGTCCATTCGGGCAGGCTGTCCAGTAACGGTTCGGTCATCCACGCGGCCGCGGCGTGCTGACCTGCGTCGGTGAGGCGGTAGAGCGGGAGCGAGTCGGCTGACATTCCCGCGGGTTCGACCAGTCCGGTGCGAGAGAGGCGTTCGAGAGTGCTGTAGATCTGGCCGACGTTCACCGCACGGCGATGCGGGGAGCGAGCCGCAAGCTCGGAATGGAGCTGAAGCCCGTAGCCTTCGCCAAGGGTGAGCACAGCAAGAAGCCCGTCCCGCACTGACATCGGCACCCTCTCCTGGACAATCAAACCTATGCTGAGTATATGTTAGATCGGGGATTGGGCAATTACACAGTTGTTATTTAGCGCCCTCTTCGGCAATAATTGGCGAGACAGCTTGCTGTCTAATTGAAAAGCGCAGCACGAAACATTCCGAGGTCGATGGGGAAGTCGCACCTCAACGGAATGGAGTTATCGTGGCTGCACCAACTAATACCAGTGTCGCAATGGCGCGGGGTGTGCTAATCGTGCACTCCTCACCACGCGCGCTGTGCCCTCACATCGAGTGGGCCGCGGGGGGAGCGATGGGCCGCGCCGTGAACTTCCAGTGGGACGAACAGCAGGTTCTCAAAGGCTCAATGCGCACCGAGTTCTATTGGGAGGGTGTCCAGGGCACCGGGGCCGCCATCGCTTCCGCACTGCGGGGCTGGGAGCACTTGCGCTTCGAGGTAACCGAGGATTCTTCTCCTGGTAGCGATGGCGGTCGGTGGATGCATACCCCCGACCTCGGTATCTTTTTCGCGCAGACCGACACCGCGGGCAATCTGGTGATCCCAGAAGACCGGGTGCGCTACGCGATGGAGATCGCCGGCTCTGATGCGTTCGAGTTGCACCGAGAGTTGCGCCTCGCCCTCGGGCAGGCCTGGGACGACGAACTCGAGGCATTCCGCCACTCCAGCGACACGAACCAGGTGGTCTGGCTGCACAAAGTCGGTTGAGGGCCGTTTGTGTACCGGGGGATGGGGACGGGGGGTTGGATACCGGGGGGTTGGATACCGGGGGGTTGAAGGCCGGGGGGTTGAAGGCCGGGGGGTTGAAGGCCGGGGGGTCGAAGGCCGGAGAGTCGAAGACCGGGGAGTCGGGGAGTTGCTTCGCCGAGGCAAGCGCCTCGAGTGGTTTACATTGGGCTGGAATGTGGTGGGCGTCGTCGTTCTAGCAGTGCTTGCGGTCACGTCGTCATCGGTCGCACTGGCCGGATTCGGATTGGACAGTTTTGTTGAAATCGGTGCTTCGACGGTGGTTCTGTGGGAGCTGGCGGGAACTGGGGCGGCCCGCCAACGACGCGCTCTGAGGCTGATCGGTGTCGCGTTTGTCCTATTGGCGGCCTATCTGCTTGTGCAGTCCACTCTCGCCCTGGTCACCGGACACCAGGCTTCGCCCAGCGTTGGCGGTGTCGCCTGGACAGCCGTGACTGCGCTCGTCATGTTCACCCTCGCCGCGCTGAAGGGACGCACCGGGCGGGCACTCGGGAATCTGGTGTTGGTTACAGGGGGCCGCGTTACCTTCATCGATGGCCTACTCGCGCTTTTCGTGCTGGTGGGCATCACTCTCGATCTCGTCTTAGGGTGGTGGTGGGCAGATCCGCTGGCTGGATTGGTAATCGTTTTCTATGCCGTCCGTGAAGCAATCCACATCTTCCGCACCGAACAGTCATAACCGAAGAGTCATTACCGGGGAGTCGCTGGAGTGTTGCACGTGTTGCAGGTTGCGCTCGGCGTGGTTGCGGGGCTGGTGCTTGTCTGGCTGGTGCTCGTTTGTGCACTGTGGATCGAGCAACGTAAGCACCGGGGTTCCACATCCCTGAAGGAGCTACTTCGGCTGGTTCCGGATGTTGCGCGTCTGCTGAGACGACTCGCCTCTGACCCTGCGGTGCCGGTCGGGGTGCGAATCTGGCTCGGAGTACTGCTGGTCTATCTCATCTCACCGATCGATCTCATCCCGGACTTTATCCCCGTGCTTGGTTACGCCGATGACGCCCTCGTGGTGGTGATCGCTCTTCGGTTTGCGACGCGCCGGGCTGGCTCGTCTGCAATCGAGCGACACTGGCCGGGAACTGCGGTCGGCCTCGCGGCAGTCCTACGCCTGGCAGGGTTGCCCAGATCTTGACCGTGCAGTGGCCATCGAAAATTCAGTGGAAACTCTGTACCGCCTACCTGCGGTAGACCTCGACGATGCGGTCCGCATAGTTTGTCGGTGAGAACAACTCACGATCAATGAGAGCGCCTCGAGAGAGGGTCACGAGCAGCGAGGGATCTTCGACGAGCGCCACTATCGCGTCGGCCAGTCCCGCATCATCCGCCGTCTGAGACCGATAGCCCGAGTGAAGAAGTCCCTCGGTGAGCTTTGGGTCGCAGTACAGCACTCCACGTTCACGACTGACCGCCTCTGCGATGGTCATCGGCTGGTTGTCGAATCCGAGCGAAGTGAGAGCGATCGCGGCTGAGGCATCCATTAGAGCGAGCACGTCATCATGGGGAAGGGCTCCGTGAACTGTGATCTCGGGGTGGTCGGTGGCGAGCTTCTTCAGGGCAGCGAAGTCTGATCCCTCACCGACAAAGTCCACGCTGAAACCGTTGTTAGTGCGTGCAAGCGCGATGATGACCGCTCGCGCGAAGTGCAGGGGCCGCTTGACCGGTTCGCAGCGTGCTACCCAAAGGAAGTTTGGGCGCCGCGCTTGCTCGATCGTGAGAGTGTTCGATTCGACATCCATCGTGGATATCGGGTTGGGTATCACCGAGATGTTTCCCGCGACTCCGGCGGCGGCGAGATCCTCGGCCTGGTGTTTTGATGGCGATACCACCTGCTTGGAACGCCGTGCCATTGCGATCACCAAGTTGCGAAGCACATTGTCGGTGGGGCGAGGGGTGAACAGGATATTCGGAATTCTCGTGCCAATTACCCGCCCGAGTGCCCAGCGAATAAACCAGGCAACGGAAGCCTGCGGCGTGCCCTCGCTTGCCCAGTACAGGCTGTGCACGGTGTGAATGAGCGGGATTCCGATACTGGCAGCCGCGCCAGTTGCCGTATGAGCCAGACCGAATTCGGTCTGAACGTGTACGATATCGACCCGCTCCGCCCGCAAGTATTCTTCGAGCACACCAACACTGCGGGCCGTGTTGGGCATCACCGCAAGATCGAGCGCCGGTAACCGAAATAGTGGCCTCACCTGCAGGCCGTCAGCAGTTCGCTGGTACCGTGCTCCCCCAATACCGCGAGCGGGAGAGATAATCAGCACGGTATGGCCGGCCCGTTCGAGCGCGAGCTTTTGTTGCCGCATGGAGGTCTGGGCACCTCCGACGTAGTCGAAGTAGTAGTCGCTGACGATCGCTATCTTCAGTGGGTTATCCGGCCCGGTCATACGCTCCGGAAAGCCAGAACGGCGTTGTGGCCGCCGAAGCCGAAGGAGTTGCTGATGGCGAGCAGTGGTCCGTCGCCGAGTGGACGGGCTGTGGTGACGACGTCGAGTGGGATATCAGGATCCTGCTCGGTCAGGTTGATCGTCGGGGGAGCGACGCGATCACGGATCGCCAGGATCGTGAAGATCGCCTCGAGTGCACCCGTGCCGCCGAGCAGGTGTCCGGTCGCACCTTTGGTGGCGGAGACCGGGATACTGTGGACGCGGTCTCCGAGCGCTGCTCTCAGCGCCGCATATTCGGCAATGTCGCCGATCGGCGTGCTTGTCGCGTGAGCGTTGATGTGACTGACCTCTTCAGGAACCGCGCCAGCCTGGGTGAGTGCGAGAGTGATCGCCCTGGATGCCCCACGACCCTCTGGATCGTTAGCCGTGATGTGGTAGGAGTCTGCGGTAATCCCACCGCCGGCAACCTCCGCGTAGATGTGGGCACCACGAGCGAGCGCGTGCTCCTCTGTCTCCATGACGATGCTTCCGGCACCCTCTCCCATGACGAAGCCGTCGCGGTCGATGTTGTAGGGGCGCGAAGCAGTCTCGGGGGAGTCATTGCGACGGGAGAGGGCTTGCATCGAGGAGAACGATGCGAGGGTGATCGGATGGATTGCGGACTCCGTGCCCCCCGCGATGATCACGTCGGCGAGGCCGAGCTGGAGGTTGGTATACGCGTTATAAATCGACTCTGTGCTCGATGCGCAGGCCGAAGCCACAGTGTGGGCGAAGGCTCGCGCGTGCAGCGCCATCGAGATCGCAGCGGATGCCGCATTCGGCATGAGCATCGGAACTGTCATCGGCAGCACCCTACGTGCACCCTTTTCGCGAAGGGTATCCCAGGCGTCGAGGAGGCTCCAGAGCCCGCCGATGCCGGTCGCGTAGTCCACACCGAAGCGCTCGGGGGCAACCTCCGGCTCACCGGCATCCGCCCACGCCTCGCGTGCCGAGATGAGGGCGAACTGCGAGGACGGATCAAGCCGCTTGGTCTCCTGGCGGGTCAACACATCTTCCGGTCGCACCTTGGCCTCGGCGGCGAAGGTAACAGGAAGCTCGTACTGTGCAACCCACTCGTGGGTCAGCGTATGCACTCCAGACTCACCGGCGAGGAGGGCAGCCCAAGATTCGGGGGCGGTGCCGCCAAGCGGCGAACTCGCACCGATTCCGGTGACAACGATTTTCTTGGTCATGGCGGCAACTCTCTGGTGAATAGACGCGGATGGCGTGGCCCAACGGGCACGGCCAGTCCTGAACGGGTCTGGCCTGGCCGGCCGCGTTGATGAGCCCAGCGGGCCCGTGTTCTTGAACCCGGTGGTACTAGGCCTGGGCGGCGACGATGAAGCTCACGGCGTCACCGACGGACTTGAGGTTCTTTACCTCTTCGTCCGGGATCTTCACGTCGAACTTCTCTTCGGCATTGACGACGATGGTCATCATTGAGATCGAGTCGATGTCGAGGTCGTCGGTGAACGACTTGCCCAGTTCCACCGAATCGGTGGCGATACCGGTTTCGTCATTGATGAGCTCGGCGAGACCTGCCAGTACTTCTTCGGTGGACAATGCCATTGTGTTATCTCCTTGGGGGTGTCGTTTGACCGTTGATTATCTTACGGGAGCACAACGACCTGAGCTCCGAAGACCAGCCCGGCGCCGAATCCGATCTGCAGGGCGAGACCGCCGCTGAGTTCCGGATGTTCGGCGAGCAGCCGGTGAGTTGCGAGGGGTATCGATGCAGCTGAGGTGTTGCCGGTCGTGGCGACATCACGCGCGATCATCACGGACTCTGGCAGCTTGAGCTGCTTGGCGAATTCATCGATGATGCGCATATTGGCCTGGTGGGGGATGAACGCGGCGAGGTCCGCCGCAGTGATCCCCGCGGCATCCAGTGCCTGCTTGGCGACTTTGGCCATGTCCCAGACAGCCCACCGGAAGACGGTTTGGCCCTCCTGACGCAGTGTCGGCCACTCGGTGTTTCCGTCGCGGAAGTTGGTGAGCGTTGAGTTCATGCCGACGGCATCCGCCTTAGAGCCGTCCGATCCCCAGACCGCTGGAGCGATACCGGGGGTGTCGCTCGGTCCGATGACCACGGCCCCTGCCCCGTCGCCGAGCAGGAATGAAATGGAGCGATCGGTGGGGTCGACAACGTCAGAAAGCTTTTCGGCGCCGATCACCAGCGCGTAGTGTGCGGCACCGGAGCGGATGAGCGCATCGGCCTGGGTAACCGCATAACTGAATCCGGCGCAGGCGGCATTGGTGTCGTAGGCCGCTGCCGGGTTGGATCCGACTCGATCCGCCACTACTGCGGCCATCGATGGACTCTGTTGCACGTTACTGATGGTTGCGATGATCACCAGATCGATCAGATCGGCGGTGACACCGGATTTTTCGATGGCTTCGCGGGCAGCATCCGTGGCGAGGTCCACTGCGAGGATTCCGGCTGAGGCACGCGTGCGGGTGATGATTCCCGTGCGCTGCTGAATCCACTCGTCACTGGAATCGATCGGGCCGATCAGTTCGTCGTTGGGCACAATCAAGTCGCCGCGCGCCGCCCCGTAGCTATAGATGCGGGTGAATTGCGCACCGTGGGTTTGGTTCAGGATGGGGTGGCTCATGATTTCCCGTCAATCAGGTCGAATGCCGCAGCGAGATCGTCGGGCGTCTTGACGGCCACCGCAGGCACTCCCTTGAGGCCGCGCTTCGCCAGGCCCACCAGGGCGCCTGCCGGTGCGATCTCTATCAGACCGGTTACTCCAGCTGATGCGAACGCGTCCATTGTCTTATCCCACCGTACAGGGGACGAAACCTGCCCGACGAGGAGGTCTATGAATGTGGCCCCATTCGATACGACAGTACCGTCTCGGTTACTCCAGATTGTCAGTGCCGGATCGCAGGTGCGGATGCCCGAAGCAACGTTAGCCAGATGAGCGACGGCCGGCGACATATACCGGGTGTGGAATGCTCCCGCGACCTGGAGCGGGATGACCCGTGCCCCGGCCGGCGGAGTGTCCTTGAGTGCCATCAGCCCGTCGAGGGCGCCGGCAACCACGATTTGCCCGCCGCCGTTGAAGTTCGCTGGCTCGAGTCCAAGCTCGGTGAGTTGTGCCAGCAGCTCCTCTTCCGCACCTCCGATGACCGCGCTCATCCCGGTCGGTGTCAGGGCTGCGGCGTGTGCCATGGCCGATCCTCGTTCGCGTACCAGGGTCATCGCATCCGTCTCACTGAGGATTCCAGCGGCTGTAGCAGCAGTGATCTCGCCAACCGAATGTCCGGCAACGCCGCCAATCTGCCCACGGCGCCCCTCGAGTAGGGCTGCGAGAGTGAGGATTCCCGCAGCGACGATAAGGGGCTGGGCGACGGCCGTGTTGCGAATCGTTTCGGCGTCAGAGGTTGTGCCATGCAGTGCGAGATCGATGCCCGCGGCCTCTGACAGCACGGACAGGTGGTCCGCGAAGCGGGGTTCAGAAAGCCAAGGGGAGAGGAAGCCCGGGGTTTGAGAACCCTGCCCGGGACACACAACGACAATCACCAGCCCAGTCTGCCGTGAGCACAGTGGCCACCGCTTGTAGTGATCCACCAAGAATTACGTCGCTTCTTAGTGAGTTCCACTGGACCGCACCCCTCAACGACGGCGCCCCGGACTGTCTGGCTCGGCTATTGACCCGATGATGAGAGCTGCCTGCAGAATAAGAGACTCGCGGGCGCCCGTGGCATCCCATCCGATCACCTCGGAAACGCGCTTGAGTCGGTACCGTACGGTGTTCGGGTGCACGAACAGTTCGCGGGCGGTGGCTTCGAGTGAGCGACCATTGTCGAGATAGCACCACAGCGTTGTGAGAAGTTCCGTGGAGTGTGCCTGCAGCGGTTTGTAAATGCGGTTGATGAGTGTCGCCCGCGCAAGGGCGTCACCCGCAAGCGCCCGCTCGGGGAGGAGGTCATCAGCGAGGGTCGGTCGCGGGGCGTTTCGCCAGGAGCGGGCTACCGCAAAACCGGCGAGTGCGGCTTTGGCGCTGCGGGATGCCTCAACCAGGGAGGGCACCTGGTGACCGAGAACGAGGTGTCCGTCACCGAATCCCGGCTCGAGCGCCGACGCAATCTCGAGGAACGGCATGAGCCTGGTATTGGTGGGTTCACCCTCCTGGGGAGTGGGATGCGCGCGCCCGATTACCAGGACGAGCCGGTTGCCCTGAACTCCGATCAGAACATCGGCGTCGAGGTGCCGAGCGGTACGTCGCAACATGTCGACATCGAGCATCTTCGGTGCCGTGCCGACGAGAACGGATACCTCGCCGTGCCCGTGCCACCCAAGCGCCGCGATACGCGATGGCAGCTCGTCATCGTATTCACCGCTGAGAATCGAGTCGACGACGAGAGCTTCGAGTCGGGCATCCCACAGTCCACGGGCCTCGGCCGCGCGGGCGTAGACATCTGCTGCGGCAAAAGCGATCTCCCGTGAGTAGAGCAGTATCGCCTCGCGCACCGTCTCATCGGAGCCCTTGACGCGGTCTTCGACCACTTCCACCGTCACCCGGATGAGTTGAAGGGTCTGCGTGAGGCTCACGGAGCGCAGCAGTTCGCGGGGAGCCGCGCCGAAAACATCCGCCGCAATCCAGGGTGTCGAGGTGGGGTCATCGAACCAGTGGATGAAAGAGGTGATGCCGGCCTGCGCGACCAATCCGACCGCCGACCGCCGGCCCGGCGGCATTTCGCCGTACCAGGAGAGCGTGTCGTCGAGCCGTTTGAGGGTCGCGGTGGCGAGCTCACCCGAGATCGCCCGAAGCCAGGCGAGCGTCTGTTCCTTGGTCTTGACCGCGGGTGCCATGTCGTCGCCAGCGCTGTGCTAGCTCTCGCCGCCCGCCGTGCCCGTCGTTCCGGCCGTCACATCATGAAGGCGATACCGCTCGATCGCCTGCTGCGGGATGCCAGGGTGAATTTTCCCCTGGGCCACCAGCAATTCGAGTGTGCGCACCACGAGCGATGGGCCATCGATCTTGAAGAAACGGCGGGCCGCGGCACGCGTGTCAGAGAAGCCGAAGTCGTCGGCCCCGAGGGTTGCAAAGTCTCCCGGAATATAGGCGCGAATCTGGTCGGGCACCGCATGCATGAAGTCGGTGACCGCAACGAATGGACCCTCGGCACCGGCGAGCTTCTGCGTGACATACGGCACGCGCTTTTCGGCGTTGGGGTTGAGGAAGTTCTGTTCCACGGCAGCGAGACCGTCACGGCGCAGTTCGGTCCAGGAGGTCACGGACCAGACATCCGCTGACACTCCCCAGTCCTCGGCGAGTAGCTGTTGAGCCTCGAGAGCCCATGGCACTGCGACACCGGAGGCGAGCAACTGTGCCTTCGGTCCCTGCACCGCGCTGCTGTTCAACCGGTAAATGCCCTGAAGCAGCCCCTCAATGTCGAGGTCTTCCGGCTCTGCCGGCTGCACCATCGGCTCGTTGTACACCGTGAGGTAATACATGACGTTCGGGTTCGGGTGCGAGCCGCCGTACATGCGATCGAGCCCATCCTTGACGATGTGTCCGAGCTCGTAGCCGTACGCGGCGTCATAGGAGATGACGGCCTGGTTGGTGGAGGCGAGGAGGATCGAGTGACCGTCGGCGTGCTGCAGTCCCTCACCCGTGAGCGTGGTGCGTCCCGCAGTGGCACCGACGATGAAGCCGCGTGCCATCTGGTCGCCGGCGGCCCACATCGCATCGCCCGTGCGTTGGAATCCGAACATCGAGTAAAAGACGTAGACCGGGATCAGCGGCTCACCGTGTGTCGCGTAAGACGTACCAGCCGCAGTGAATGCTGCGAAGCCGCCCGCTTCGTTGATGCCAACGTGCAGAATCTGACCCTGCGGGCTTTCCTTGTAAGCCAACAGCTGTTCGCGGTCGACCGAGGTGTACTGCTGCCCGCTCGGGTTGTAGATCTTCGCGGTGGGGAAGTAGGCGTCCATGCCGAAGGTACGGGCCTCATCCGGGATGATCGGAACAATCCGGTGACCGAAGTCCTTGGATCTGAGAAGGTCCTTGAGCAGGCGGGCGAAGGCCATTGTGGTGGCGATCTCCTGCTTGCCGGAACCCTTCTTTGCTACCGCATAGGCAGACTCGTCCGGCAGGCTGATGGGCACGTGTCGGGTGCGCCTCTCGGGCAGGTAGCCACCGAGGGCGGCACGACGCTCTCGGATGTACTGGATCGCCTCGTCATCCTCACCCGGGTGGTAGTAGGGGGGAAGGTACGGATTTTCCTCGAGCACGGCATCCGTGATCGGGATGCGCATCGCATCCCGAAACTGCTTCAGGTTGTCGAGCGTGAGTTTCTTCATCTGGTGGGTCGCGTTGCGTCCCTCGAATGACGGGCCGAGGCCGTACCCCTTCACCGTCTTGGTGAGGATCACCGTGGGCTGGCCCTTGTGCTCGGATGCCGCCTTGAAGGCCGCGTACACCTTGCGATAGTCATGACCACCGCGCTTGAGCCCCCAGACCTGGTCGTCTGTGTAGTCTTTGACCATCTCGAGTGTGCGAGGGTCACGTCCGAAGAAGTTCTCGCGCACATAGGCGCCACTCTCGGCCTTGTAGGTCTGGTAATCGCCGTCGGGGGTTCGATTCATGAGGTCGCGAAGCGCACCCTCCGAATCGCGTGCGAGCAGGTCATCCCACTCGCGTCCCCAGATCACCTTGATGACGTTCCAGCCGGCACCGCGGAAGAAGCTTTCCAGCTCCTGGATTATCTTTCCGTTGCCGCGCACGGGTCCGTCAAGGCGCTGCAGGTTGCAGTTGATCACGAAATTCAGATTGTCGAGACCGTCGTTCGCCGCAAGCTGGAGTGCTCCGCGGCTCTCCACTTCATCCATTTCACCGTCGCCGAGGAAAGCCCAGACCTGGCTGTCTGAGGCATCTGTGATGCCGCGGTTGGTGAGGTACTTGTTCGACTGGGCCTGGTAGACCGCGTTGATCGGCCCGAGTCCCATCGATACGGTGGGGAACTGCCAGAAGTCCGGCATGAGACGGGGATGAGGATAGGACGACAGCCCGCCACCGCGGTGGGACTTCTCCTGTCGGAATCCGTCCAGCTGGTCGGTCGAGAGCCGGCCCTCCAGGAAGGCGCGGGCGTACATACCGGGGGAGGCGTGACCCTGGTAGAAGATCTGGTCGCCGCCACCCACGTGATCGTGGCCGCGGAAGAAATGGTTGTTGCCGACCTCGTAGAGGGTGGCAGATCCGGCATAGGTGGAGATGTGCCCACCGACAGAGATGCCGGGTCGTTGAGCGCGGTGCACCATGATGGCGGCGTTCCAACGCAACCATGCGCGGTACCTGCGCTCGAGATCTTCATCGCCCGGGAATTCGGGCTCGTTCTCCGGGGCGATCGTATTGAGGTAGTCGGTGGTCGGAACCATCGGCACCCCGAGATGAAGTTCTTTCGACCGCTTGAGCAAGCTGAGCATTATCTCTCGCCCGCGTTCGTGGCCTTGCGCTGCTACCAGCGCATCAAGGGATTCCTGCCATTCGGCGGTTTCCTCAGGGTCCTGGTCGGTGTGATTCACCGAGTAGGGGTCCTGGTCGTTTACTGACAACGTCGACCTCGCATCTTTTCCGTGGGCAATACGTGGCTCTCTGGGTGACGATCGGGTTGCGACCATCGCCGGGATTAAGGGCCTTGGCAAGTCTAGTTCTCGGAGCTGCCAGCTCCCGCGCACGGTTGCTGATCGTCGTGACTGTGTCCAACCAAATGTCGACTGTCGGCCGCCAAGCAGATAGCTGCACCTCGTGTTCGCCGTCAGTGGAGCAAACGGAAGGTCGCATCCGTGCAGGAACGCCGCTCTCGGGCGTATGCTTACAGATCGTGTTTACCGCACGTTTACGTCTTCCGGAGGATAGGAACTGCACATGGCTCTGGAAAATGACACCCAGGCGCCCGACTTTGAACTCCCGAATCAATTCGGGGAGCACATCAGACTGAGCGACTTCCGCCACAGGAAGCCCGTTGCTCTCGTGTTCTTCCCCCTCGCCTTTTCGAGTACTTGCACGAGCGAACTGTGCGAGCTGCGCGACAACCTCTCGCTCTTCAGGGACAAGAGCATCGAGTTGTTGGGCGTGTCAGTTGATTCCAAAGCCACCCTCCGGGCCTTCGCCGAAGCGGACGGCTACGACTTCAACCTTCTTGCGGACTTTTGGCCCCATGGGGCGGTCGCCAAGGAGTATGGGGTCTTCCTTCCCGAGAAGGGCTTCGCGAACCGCGCGAGTTTTCTCATCGACACAAATGGAATCATCCGAGCCAGTTTTGTCACGGCTCCCGGTGAGGCGCGCTCGATTGCTGCCTATCGCGAGGCGCTCGCCGAACTTGCGCCCATCACCGTCTAAAGCCGGTCTGATCTGCCCGCGGGTGGGTCTGTCCCGTGGCGACAGTGCGGGCCACCCGCGCGGTGGGAGCGCAAGCCTGCCGCGACGTGCGGGCGGCGCAGATGCCTGTACGATATGGGTTCGCCGCAAATGTCCTGACGGGTGCGCGCTGCGGGCCTTTAGCTCAGTTGGTAGAGCGCCACGTTTACACCGTGGATGTCATCGGTTCGAGCCCGGTAGGGCCCACCATAATCGCGTGGCCGAGAAATCCAGCGAGCCTCCACAGAACTCAGACACGTTGTGAAGCTCAGGGTGTCGGTGCGTGGATTCGTTGAGTCGGGTCCTGTCGCACCGTGGCACACGACCACCGGTGTGCGCATGCCCAGCACATTGATAATCGGGCTAACGCCCGAGGATGACCATGTCGCGATGGTTCCCAATCACCCGGCTGTGATTTTTGCGCCCTTTGCCACCATCCTCTATGCGCGTCATGCTTCTGCTACATCAACGCCCCGCTGTACGAGTACTTCACGAATACCTCGGCCGCGATGCCCGATTCAGCGAGCGCGCCCTGCACGGCGGTCAACATGTACTTCGAGTCCCAGCCCAAGTAGAGGAAGTGTGATTCGTCCAGCGCGCACCACTGGCCGTTCCACGCCTGCGCGTCGAAGATCGGACCGCCGCGGCGGGCGCTGAATGCGACTACATCGGCGCGAGCATCCGCCCAGAGGCGCGTGAAAATGCGGGTGAACAGGGACTTGACGTCGTAAACCTCCCAGTGCTCGCCGCGGTACTCGACATACTCGAACTCCCGCTGCCAGCCACGTGGCCATCCGCGTCGCCGTTGCGCGTCAAGGATCGGCGTGAGCCCGTCGTCGTCGATACCCACCGCCACCGGGCGGGCCCAGAGAGCAAGAAAATCGACAGTGAGCTCCGTGGTTCGCTCGGCGATCGCCGCTGTTCCCCAGACCGGGACGTCGGTGAGCGCGCGGGTCCCCGGAATTGCGCTCATCGCATACAAGGTCCGTTTCGCGGAGAAAGAAGCACCGAGTGCTCTCTCGGCGGATGACGCCTCCACGAGGGCGAGATTGCCCAGCGTAGCTGCGAGGGCGCGGTGGCTGTTCTGTTCGTCGTCGGAATAGTCCGCCCAGGCGCGGATCCCATCACCGCTCCAGGTATCGGCTGGTGCCAGCGGGAAGATGTTGTCGACATCAAGCTCCGGGCCGCCGTCTAATTTGAGGGTGCCGTCCGCCCCAGCGAGTCGGCCGAGAACATAGCGGGCATGTGGAAGATCTCCGTATTTGAGGGCCACTCTGATGCGTGCGTCGGAGGGGGTGATCCGGGCGATCGCCGCGGTGAGGGCATCCGCTCCGGCCTCGCCTGCCCGGCACAGGCGCCCGACCAGTCGGTCGTTGTCCAGCCCGACGATCGTGCGTCGCAGCAGCAGCGACTGCACGAGTTTCAGAGTGTCGATCAGGGTGCTCGCCTTCGCGTCACCCGCATATTCGCGGTACGCGCGCATGACGAGCGGATACATTCCCCGGCCGAACGTGTTGGTGAACGCGAGCTGGCGGCTCACTTCCGCGTCATCAGCGAGCTCCGGGTGCAGCAGAATCCGGTAGATCTCGGAATACCCCCTCCACTCGGCGGCATGCCGGCGCAGGCTCTCGAGGTCGAGTCGAGGAAAGCGCTGCCGAAAGGCGTCATAGACACCTCGCCCGTCCGTAGCGTCTACCTCGCGCCCGGTCGTCAACACCAGGTAGTGACGCCAGAACCCGGCGATGGCATCGTCGGTATTCTGCTCGATCGGCACCCAGTAGGTATCTTCGATCTCACTTTGCTCGGCATGTGACATCCCCATTAGCACGTAGTTGTGAATCAACTCGTGATCGCGCAATGGTTCGCCAGTGGAGTTGAGGCTCTCGAAGATCTGCTGGGCATTCGCATCGGCGCCGAGGGTGATCGCGACATGTTCGAGGCGCTGCAGCCCGGTCCAGATGCGCACCACCTCTGACGCCGGAACCTGGCTGCGAAAGAAGGCGTAGTTATCGTCGAAGCGGGAGTCGTGAGAGTCGGCATCCGGGAGGCGCCCCCCGAGTACGACACTCTCGAAGATTTCGGCCCAGGCGCGATGCGGCCGAAGCTTGGTGCGCGCGCGGTCAGCCTGACTGACCAATACTTTTTCAAGATTGGCGGACAGCGCAGGGTCGGCGGCGAGCGCCGAATCAGTGAGCACGCTGTGGTGGAGTGCTGCGATCAAGAGCATGAGCGTCGTGATGCGCTGTTGGCCGTCGATGAGCACAAGCTCGGAGGCGCCCCGCTCGGTGCCGGGGGAGGGCTCAGTGCTCGCAGAGGACAGGATCGACCCGATGAAGTGCATGTGAGGTCGACCCGTGTCGGCGCCCGTGTCGATGCCCGTGTCAGTGCCCGTGTCGATGCCCGTGTCGGCTCCCGTGTGAGTGGCATCGGCAACGGCCCGGATGTCGGCCAGCAGTTGCTCGCACGCTCCGATGTCCCAGCGATACTGGCGCTGGTAGACCGGCACCACGATCGTCGTGTCTGCGGCCGAGAGCCAGGCGATTGTATTGACAGCGGTCGCTTCGATATTCGTGGCAGTTCCCATGATTGGCCCAAGTTTATTCGCACTCGAGTGCGATTTGAGCCTCCAAAATATCAAATGTTAGGCTTACCTAAGTTGGGTCTGTGAAAACGTGCTGGCCCCTTACGAAAGGTCATGATCCGCATCATGGGTTACATCAAATCCGCTGCTCTCGACGAGACCGGCTATGTCGTACTCGACCGCTATAACCAAGAGCTCGATCCCCAGGAATGGCGTGAGATCGAGTATGTCGACTGGAAGTCGTCCGGTGAAACCCAATTCGCACCGCTTGCGAGTGCGCAGGGTGAGATCGAAGTCAATGGCTTCTGGAACCACACGCCGCCACGCACCGACAAGGACGGCGTCTGGATCCCGTCCCAAGTCGAGAAGGCGCCAAATCTCGTACGCCGTGCCATGGAGCCGGGTGCGAATGTGGGACGATGCCGCGTTATCGAACTCCAGCCCAACGAGTATTCGGACACCCTGTACAACCTGCATCAGGATGACAACAACCGTCTCAATCCGGATGGTACCGGCTGGGTGGTTCGCGGATTTTTCAACCTCACGGATGACGCCGACAGCTTCTTTGTATTGCGCGAGAACCGCACCGATCCGAGCGTCGAATACCGCATCGCCCTCCCCGCTGGTGCCCAGCTGATCATCGACACCCAGCGCCTGTGGCACGCCGCAACACACACCGGTGCCGACGCCCGCTACTGCCTCATCACGTCATGGGAGTCCGGACCTGAGCTCGACGCCTACATGGAAAAGCACAATGGCGTCAGCCGCGTTCCCAATGTTGAGGTCCCGCAGGATGTCCTGGATGCCGGACAGGCTGAGCAGGCCCGTCGCATCGCCGCACGGGCAGCCTTCTATGCGGCCAAGGGTCAGGCCGAGAAGACGGCAATGAGCGAGGCCTGATCCGCGGCACGCTGGTACACGTTCGAGCTCACCACGCGCTCACCACGCGCTCACCGGTGCCGTAATCTCCGGTACCGGTGACGTGTGCCAGCGTGACCCGTTGCCGTAGTGGCTTGAGGCCCAAGGGGACGCCCAGATGGCCTGCTCGGTGATGTTCGTGGGTGCCGACGCTGCGAAGGCACTCACGATCGTCGAAAATGATGGATTACGCTGCAGGTTCTCGGCGGCTTTCTGGGCTGCGGTCACGAGGGAGTCGTAGCTTCCCAGTCCACCGCCACCGCCAGAGCCGTAGCCGTTGTTCATGGGATTATTGCGGTTCCACCAGTCATCGGTGCCGTTTTCCTGCCGCATCCAGCGCACCATCACGGTGATATTTGCTTCGGACTGTGGCCACCCACCGGAGAGCATCACCAGTTTTGCCCAGGCGTAATTCGTGCCGGTTGCCGCGAGGGATTCGACCCCCGCTGTCGCAGAGTAGCCGTCACGGGTTCCGTCTTGGAGCGATACACGCTCCGAGACGCTGAGTGTCTGCGGATGAGCGGCGATGTAGAGCGCGAGCTGCCCGGCGGCGTCCGGCGTTGCTGGCGGAGCGATGGCGAAGGTGGCAATGAGCGCGAAGGCTCCAATGGATGCCGCAATAGCCAAGGGTGAGCGGCGCGATGTTTGTGCCGTCCCACCTGGCTGCGCTGCGCGAATCGTGCGACGGGGCAGCTCTCTAGCGCGGCGGGAGGATGAGGGCTGGCGCGAAGGGATCATAGGAGAGTGACGTGCTGGCGACTGATGGTGAAGCTACCGGCGAATCAGCGCCGACGTTACCAGAGTGCCCTGCGCGGCAGTCGCAGCTGCGACGGTGGGGAGCGCCCGGCGACTGTTGCCCCACCCCCGCGCTGCATTTAGGCAGTCGCGCGGCCAGCTGCGGCCCGTCACCCCGATAAATGACACCGAACCCGTATCGTATGGGGCATGGAAGCTGGGCATGGGCACGGCGCTGACACCGGCGCTGACACCGCCGCTGACACTGCCGCTGACACTGCCGCTGACACTGCCGCTGACACTGCCGCTGACACTGCCGCCGACACTGCCGCCGACACTGCCGCTGACACTGCCGCTGACACTGCCGCCGACACTGCCGCCGACACTGCCGCTGACACTGCCGCTGCCGCACCGGCCGGCGCACCGGCGCAGTCAACCAGGTCGAACAGGGTGACCAACTCGACCGAGGAGTTCGAGCATTACGACGATGATGCGCTCGCCACGGCAATGGCGGATGAGGCCGAGCGGCTTGGGCTGACTGGCGCGATCGCGATCATCTCCCCCTTCAGCATCCCGTCGGTGGTGAGGGTTGCTCCCAGCCTCGCTGCAGTTGCGCCGGACCCCGCCCTCGATTCGGCGGATCTGCCGCTGATCTCCGGTCAGCCGGGAGTGTTGACCCGGAAGGCGACCACACCGATCGGCGAATTGCCGCTGCCGACCCGCCGGACGATTCGCGATGCGGAGCAGGCGCGTGCTCGCGCGGAGGCCGGGCAGGTAGAGACCGCCCGCCGATCGGGATGGCTCTCTGCTGTCCAGGCGGGGGTTCAGTCCGTGAAGGCGGAGACACCCCGCGAAGATCAGGATGCGCCTCCCCCAATAATCGACGATCTGATTGCATCGGCTCCCCTCTCACCCGAGCCATCCAATCCGGTCGCTGCGCACTCCCCGGTATTTGAGCTCGTCGAGCCGCAGCCCTACTCTGCTGCGCTTAATGTTGTGCCGCCTCCGTTGCTTCCATCCAGTGGTGTTCCGCCCACTGTTGGTCCACCGGCTGTCGATGCGCCCACTGCCAACCCACCGGTCGCGCCCACGTCGTTGCGGGCCGATCTGTCTGAGGGCGACGGGCTGCGTGCGCCTGGCACGATGAATCCGTGGCTCCAATCCGCCGCGATCGAGCTCGCCGAGGTGCGTTCTGCTCGCCAATGGGTGTTTGCTGTGGAGCTCAGCGGCTCGCGGCCGACCCCACTCGACCAGCGCGTTGGGCGCGCATCGCGCCTCTTCTGGCTCTGGTTCGCCGCAAATTCATCTGTGCTGAGCATCGCTTTCGGTGCAGCGATATTTTCCCTCGGAATGAGTCTGCGACAGGCAGTGGTCGCCGTCTTCATTGGTGTGGCGATCTCGTTCCTGCCGCTCGGCCTCGGCACCCTAGCGGGCAAGTGGAGCGGTCAGCCGGTGATGATCGTCTCGCGCGCTACCTTCGGTCATTTCGGCAACATTCTTCCGGCCACGATCGCGCTGATCTCGCGCCTATTTTGGGGTGCGGTACTGCTCTGGATGATCGCGGCGGCAACTGCACGCATTCTGGTTCGTGCCGGGCTCGCCGGACCCCTGACCGAATTGCAGTTGATGGTGATCGTCATGGCCGTGAGTTTTCTCCTCGCGTTGAGCGTTGCATTCTTCGGTTATGCGCTGTTTGCGCGAATCCAGTTGGTGCTCGCCATTCTCTCTGCCGTGCTCATCGTCGCCCTCGGTGTCGTCACGTGGCCAGCGGTAGATATCTCGACCGCTCTGACCGTGGCAGACGGTCCTGTGGTCCTTGTGGTGACCGGGGTTGTGCTCGTGTTCAGCTTTGTCGGGCTGGTCTGGGCGAACAGCAGTGGAGATCTCGCCCGATACCAGCGTCCGAGCTCGTCGGGTGGGGTATCGATGCTGTGGGCCTCATTCGGGATGACGGTTCCCGCGTTCCTCCTTATCGGTTACGGCACCCTACTCGCCGCGTCGAGCACCGCAACCGCCGCGGGCCTCGGTAGCAGTCCGATCGACACTATCGCGGCGATGCTCCCCGGTTGGTACCCGGTGCCTCTGATCGCGGCCACGGTACTCAGTCTCCTGTCCGGGGTGATTCTGAGCATCTATTCGGGTGGGTTCGCCCTCGAGGCCACCGGTGTGAAGGTGACGAGAAGTGTTGCGGCCGTCATCGTCGGACTACTTGTTTTTGCCGTCGCAATCGCTCTTGGCTTCACCGTCAACAACGTCGTCATGGTGTTTCGCGACCTTGCCACCACTCTCGCGGTTCCGGTCGCTGCCTGGGCGGGGATCTTCTCTGCCGAGATGATCCTGCGCCGTCGGCGTTTTGACTCCGGGTCACTGCTCGCGCGCGGTGGAATCTATCCCGACGTCCACTGGCGGAACTTCTCGATGCTGTGTGTGGCATCCGTCATCGGATGGGGATTCACGTCTGCTTCGCTGCCGGGACTCACCTGGGAGGGCTACCTGTTCACGGCGGTCGGGGTGCCGCTGTCGAGTCCGCTCGGAGCAACAGACCTCGGAGTTTTGGTGAGCCTCGTTCTCGGACTGCTCACCCCGTTCGTCGTTGGAATCTCGACGATCCGCAGCCAGGAACGTCGGCAGGCGTCGCGCACCTGATCGCCATTGCCAGCAGATAACCAGCCGGCGAGGTTCGTTACCGACGGCCAGCCGCTCCGAAACTACAATGGGCGGATGTCCATTTCTGCTTCCGTCGCTTCGAGCGCGGGATCTACCGTCGCGGATGTCTGCGCCATCATTGAACGGATCTGGCCGGTTGCCGGTGCAGCGAGCTGGGATGCACCTGGCTTGCTCAGCGGCGATCCCGGTGCCCCCGTGATCTCAATTCACCTCGCAGTCGACGCGGTACCGGATGTGGCCGATGAAGCGGTCGCCGCGGGTGCCGACCTCCTGTTCGTGCACCATCCACTGCTGCTGCGGGGCGTGACCACTGTTGCCGAGGATCGCTACAAGGGCGCTGTGCTCGCCCGACTGATCCGCGGCGGATGCGCCCTGGTTGCCGCCCACACCAATGCGGATGTCGTCGAGACCGGCACCTCGGCCGTCCTTGCCGCGCACCTCGGCCTGATTGATCCGCGTCCGATCACCGTCGGCGAAGCGCCGTCCCGCGGTATCGGGCGAGTCGGTCGCCTCCCGGAGCCGACCACGCTCGGCAGACTGGCCCGCCAGCTCGCTGAGATTCTGCCGGCGACGGCATCGGGCATCCGCGTTGCCGGAGATTACGATCGCGTAATCACAACGGTCGCCCTGTGCGCAGGAGCGGGCGATTCACTTCTCGGGGAGGCTGCGGTCCACGCATCCGATGTCTACATCACCTCCGACCTGCGGCATCATCCGGCGTCGGAGTCGAGGGAGAACGCCAAGGTCGCTGGGGGTCCGGCTCTCATCGATGTGTCGCACTGGGCGAGCGAATGGCTGTGGCTCGATGTGGCGGCTGACGAGTTGCGCTTAGCACTTCCCGGCGTCATCGTCACGGTGAGCGATCTGCGAACCGACCCCTGGGATTTCACGATCGTCCAATGACCAACCGAATGAGGCACCCATGGCACTGAAGGCCAGTCCGAACGACCAAGCCAAGCTGCTTGAGTTGCAAGCTCTCGACACGCGAATTCAGCAACTCGATCACCGGGCGAAAATGCTCCCGCAACTGGCCAAGATAGCCGGTCTGGAGAGCGAATCGACAGCGCTGCGGGTGGAGACGATCAGTGCGACCGGCGTTCTGGAGGACACCAAGACGGAGCTCGGACGCATCGAGTCCGATGTTGCCGTGGTCGAGGCCCGCATCACCCGCGATACCGATCGACTGCAGGTATCGACCTCGGTCAAGGATGTTGCGGGGCTGGAGAGCGAGCTTGCCGGTTTGACCCGTCGTCGGATGGAACTCGAGGATCTCGAGCTCGGGGTGATGGAGCGGGTGGAGGCGCTTGAAACTGCTTCACGCGAGTTGCGGACGAAACACGACGGGGTGCAGGAGATGATCGCCGGCGTCGTGGCTGAGAAGAATGAGGCACTCGGAGTGATCACGAGCGAGCGCACCGATTCGGCGGCGGATCGTTCGATGATCGCGAGCAGACTCCCCGAGGATCTCCTCGCGCTCTACGAGCGCCAGCGTGCCCGCTACGGCCAGGGAGCATCCATGCTGAGGGGAGGAGTCTCGGAGGCGAGCGGGCTCAAGTTCAACGAGTTTGACATGGCGGCGATTCGCTCTGCTGCCCCTGACGACGTTGTGATCTGCCCGGAGAGCAGCGCGATCCTTGTGCGCACGGGGGAATCCGGGCTCTAGCGCGTCGCTACCGCACGCTCCTTCCGTACAACGCCTCTCGGCTAAGCTGTGACGTTGAATGGGTCGGCAAGACGGTCGCGTTATCCCCTCGGGGGTACCGAGGAACGTCCGGGCTCCACAGAGCAGGGCGGTGGGTAATTCCCACCCGGGGTAACCCGCGAGAAAGTGCAACAGAAAGCAGACCGCCACCGGTTGGGCCGATTTATCGGCTGGACTGGGGGTAAGGGTGAAACGGTGGTGTAAGAGACCACCAGCGGCCCGCGTGATCGGGTCGGCTGGGTAAACCTCGCCCGGAGCAAGGTCGAACAGAAAACGTTACGGGCGGCTCGTCCAGTTTTCGGGTAGACCGCTAGAGGTGTGCGGCAACGTACATCGTAGATAGATGGCCGTCGATGATGCATCTTCGGATGGGTCGGGACAGAACCCGGCGTAACAGCCGGCCCATTCACCCCTCGAGGCTTTTCCCGGCGCGGACTTTGGGCTGTCCCGGCGCGGCCTCTGCGCTGTCTTGCACGGCAATCCGGGCGAGTTCGGCCTTCTCGGGTCGGCACGCTGGCCCATTCTGTCCGAACTGGCCCGCTTTCGGCCGTGCTGGCCCGCTTTGGCTCTCAGCCGCCTGAGATTTGGCGATCCGCACGCTGTCGGGTTGACTCGGCAACCCGAGCGTTCGCCTCATCTGGACCGGTGGCCCAAGCGATAGCGGCATCCCGGCTCATACCGAAGGCGACATGCCGTTCAACCAGACGCGGGATGCGCAGCTCACTGGCAGTGTCAAGAAACCAGATTTCATCCACCAGGCAGCGGATGCTGCGCCAGGAAGGCTCCAGTGAGAGCAGATAGTTACCCTCGGTGATGACGAAGTCGATCTCCCGGGCCACTGCAATCGATGCAGCAATTGGTTCTTCGAGGCCGCGCCGGTAACACGGCGCGAAGACAACAGGCTCGTCGCGGTCGCGCAGCCTGCGAAGAAGCGACAGGTACCCGCCGATGTCGAAGGTGTCAATCGCCCCCTTCCGATCTCGAAGTAGAGTGCCCTCGATAATCTCGTTCGCCAGGTGGAAGCCGTCCATTGGCACTATCGCACTGCTCTGGCGCCCGAGCGCCTCCGCGAGGCCGAGAGCGAAAGTGGACTTGCCAGTGCCCGGTGCTCCGGCAATGCCGACAATCTGGCGAGAGCCGGTGGAGTGAAGTCGAGCGCGGAGATGGTCAGCCAGATTAGTGAGATCGACAGGAGTAGCTCCCATGGGGCGTTGCTCGATTCGGTGCGGTAATGCGCTTCTCGTGGGAAACCGAGCATACCCACCCGATCAGAGGTGCCGTGATGACTCTGTTGTTCCACTCCAGGACTTGTTCCCCGGTGGCGGGGGTTAGGACCGGTCGTGGCGTGATATCTCCACTCCGGTAGCCCGGGCAATCACACCCCGGGCGCGAAACGGTAGCCCATCCCCGGCTCCGTCAGCAGAAAACGGGGTCGGGATGGCTCGGGCTCGAGTTTTTTGCGGAGCTGGCCCACATAGAGCCGAAGATACCCATCCTCCTTCTCATATGCCGCACCCCAGACCGTCGTGAGCAGCAGGTGTTTGGTCACCAAACGATCCGGGTTGCGCACGAGCACTTCGAGGATGTGCCATTCGGTCGGCGTGAGCTTGACGATCCCCGATGGTGCCTTCGACACGGTGTGAGCGGAGAGGTCGACGGTCACATCGCCGAAGGTCACCACGGGCTTGTCCGGTTCGGCGGTCGAACGCCGACTGAGGGCACGGATGCGGGCGAGCAACTCGTCAATCGCAAACGGCTTCGTCACATAGTCATCCGCTCCCGCATCGAGCGCGTCGACCTTGTCTCCCGAATCTGTCCGGCCACTCACGACGAGAATCGGCACCTCGGTCCAGCCGCGAAGGCCCTCGATCACGCGGATGCCGCTGAAGCCGGGGAGTCCGAGGTCGAGCACCACCAGTTCGGGTGTGATGCGCACCGCGACATCCAGCGCCTCTGGTCCTGACTGGGCGAGAAACACCTCGTAGCCCCGGGCCACGAGATTAATCCGCAGTGCTTTGAGGATCTGCGCATCATCATCCACCACGAGGATGCGCATCAGGACCCCGTCCCGCTCTCAGATTCCGGCAATTCTGCCGCGACGGTTTTGTTCGTCGGCAGAGAGACCATCATCGTGAGCCCACCGCCGGGAGTGTCTTCGGCTTCGAGGCTGCCGCCCATCGCCTCCATGAAGCCGTTGGAGAGGGCGAGGCCGAGGCCGACCCCTGTGGTGTTATCGGTGTCGCCCAGCCGCTGGAACGGCTGGAAGGCTTCAGCGAGTTTTGCCGGGGGGATGCCGGGACCGCGGTCAATCACCCGCAGCTCCAGGCGCGCACCGAAGCTGCTCCCGGTGATGATGAGCGGGGCGTCAACGGGGGAGTAGCGCAGCGCGTTCGCGACAAGGTTGACAATTCCGCGCTGCAGCAGCACGGCATCGCAGAAGGCCTCGGGCAGATCGGGCGAAACATCCACACGCACCCGCTCCAGCGGTACGTCAAGTTCGTCGAGGGCGAGAGGAACGATCTCGTCCAGGCCGACCCGGGAGAGGGAGATCGGCAGCGCGCCGGCCTGCAGCCGACTGGCATCGAGCAGGTCGTTCACAAGGTCTGCTAGCCGGTGCAGCGACTCCTCGGCTGTTTGGAGCAGATCCTCGCGGTCACGGTCGCTCCACGAGACATCGGTGCTTCGCAGACTCGACACCGCGGCTGTTGCCGATGAGAGGGGGGTGCGCAGATCGTGGCCGACGGCGGCGAGGAGCGCAGTACGCAGGCGATCCGCCTCTTCGAGTGGACGGATGCCCTGCGCGGCCGTACGCAACTCGCGCTGTTCGAGTGCGGCCTCGATCTGGACGACGAAAACATTGAGAATGCGACGATCAGAGGGGTGCAGCCCACGACCGGTCAACACAACACTGCCATTGTCACCGAACTCGACGACGGTTCGACTATTCGCGCTGCTGATTATCACCGCCCCGGACTCGAACAGCTGCGAGCCACCGGACGCCACGGTGACACTGGTCATCCCGAAGACCTCGCGCATCCGATTTGCGAGCGCCTCCACCGCATTCTCACCGCGGATGATGCTGCCGGCCACCGTTGCGAGTGTCTCCGCCTCGGCCGCCGAACGCTTTGCCGAACGGCTGCGGCGTGCCGCCTGGTCGACGACCAGGCTCACCAGTACCGCAATCACCAGGAACAGCACGAGGGCAAGAAAATGCAGTGGGTCGGCGATGGTGATGGTGTAAATCGGGTTGACCAAGAAGAAGTCGAGCAGCAAACCGGCGATCGCCGCTGCTGTGACGGCGGGCCAGATACCGCCGATGAGTGCCACGACCACGACCAGCAATTGGAAGGCCAGGACGTCACTCGGAAGCGATTCGTTGCTCCGGATTGAGCTGAGCACCCACGTGAGCAGCGGAAGGCCCACCAGAGCAAGGACGAAGCCGGCGAGTCGCCGGCGAAGGGTGAGTGCGCCGCCGGTCCTCGGCAGCTGCAGCATTCCAACCGACGCATGCGAGACGACATGTACGTCGATGTCTCCCGAGGCCCGGATCACGGTCTGGCCAATACCGGCTCCGGTGAGGAACGTGGTGAGCCGACTGCGCCGACTCGCACCGATCACCAGCTGGGTCGCATTCACCCCTCGGGCAAACTCGACGAGTGCGGTCGGAGTGTTGTCACCAACGACCTGGTGATAGCTGCCACCAAGGCTCTCGACCAGCGAGCGCTGGGTGACGAGTGCCCCCGGATCTGGCTCCGCGAGCCCGTCAGAGCTCGACACGTGAACAGCGAGCAGCTGACCGCCACTGGTTCTGGCCGCAATCCGGGCACCGCGGCGGAGGAGGGTATCGCCCTCGGCCCCACCCGGCAGGGCCACGACGACTCGTTCCCGTGCCGCCCACTTGCCACGGATACCGTGCTCGCTGCGATAGGCCTGCAGCGCGACATCCACTTCGTCGGCGAGCCAGAGCAGTGCGAGTTCGCGTAGAGCAGTGGGGTTGCCGAGCCGGAAGTAGTTACTCAGCGCGGCGTCGATGGTACCGGCAGGGTAGATGTGGCCGCTGGCCAGGCGCGCGCGAAGAGCTTCCGGTGTGAGGTCGACCACTTCGATCTGGTCGGCTGAGCGCAGTACCGAGTCGGGGATCGTCTCGCGCTGGACGACTCCGGTGATCGTCTGCACCACGTCGTTCAAAGATGCGATGTGCTGGATGTTCACCGTTGAGATCACGTTGATACCTGCGTCGAGCAGATCCTGCACATCCTGCCAGCGCTTCTCGTGGGTGCTTCCCTGCGAGTTCGTGTGGGCAAGCTCATCAACAAGAGCCCATTGCGGATGGCGGGCGATGAGACCGTCGAGGTCGAGCTCCTCGACGGTCACCCCGCGAAGATTGACGCTGCGTCGGGGCACCAGTTCGAGTCCCTCGGTTCGTCGTGCGGTCTCCGCACGGCTATGTGTTTCGACCAGACCGATGACGACATCCAGATTCGCCTGGAGAAGTCGTTGCCCCTCATCCAGCATTGCGAGGGTCTTGCCGACTCCGGGTGCCGCACCGAGATAGACCTGCAGGATGCCGCGAGTCATCGGGACGAAGCCATGCTCAGTCGAGCCTCTCGGAGGTATCCCGTGACGGCTCGCACCGGTTTACTTACCGGAGGCGAGGGCTGCAGCGCCGAGGATGCCGGCATTGTTGCGCAACACTGCTGGCACGATCGGGGTGTCGAGTGTCAACAGGGAGAGGAAATGCTTGTGTTCCTTTGACACCCCGCCACCCACAATGAAGAGGTCCGGGTGGAAGAGAGCAACGAGCTGGTCATAATATTTCTGCAGGCGCCCCGCCCACTCCTCCCAGCTCAGATTCTCGCGTTCCTTCGCCGAATAGGCCGCACGGGTCTCCCAGTCGACCCCCTCGATTTGCAGGTGGCCGAGCTCGGCATTGGGGATCAGAACGCCTTTGTAAATGAGCGCGGTGCCGATTCCGGTGCCGAGTGTGGTCAAGATCACGAGGCCCTTGTTTTTTTCCGCCGCACCGTAGAGCGCTTCGGCATAGCCAGCGGCATCTGCATCGTTCACGAAGGTGATGTCGCGGTCGAGGCCCTGTTCGAAAAGTGCTTCGGCTTCGAGGCCAATCCACTTCTTCGAGACGTTGGCGGCCGACAGGGTGCGTCCTTTGACGACGACGGCCGGAAAACACAGGCCGATCGGCAGCTTCTTATCGGGCGAACCTAGCTTCTTCACAACCTCCTGAACGGTCAGCACGATGGCGTCTGGCTCACCGCCGTCCGGGGTGGGGAGTTTCACCCGGTCGCTGAGCAGCTTGCCCGTCGAAACATCGACGATTGCTCCCTTGATGCCGGTGCCGCCGATATCGATGCCTACCGCTTTGTCAGCCATCTGGCCAATCTTTTCGAGTGTGGGGTGGAACGGATGAGACTTGGGTGGTTCTGTAAGTTTGAACGGTTCGGTGAATTTGGACGGTTCGCGCTCGATTAGGAGAGGGTGAGTACTTCTGCACCACGCTCTGTGACAACCATGGTGTGCTCGAACTGGGCGGTGATGCTGCGGTCCTTCGTCACCACAGTCCAGTCATCCGCCCACATTTCCCATTCGATACCACCGAGAGTGAGCATCGGTTCGATCGTGAAAACCATACCGACTTCGATCTCGGTCGAATAGGCCGGCGCGGCGTCGTAATGGGGGATGATCAAGCCGGAGTGGAATGCTTCGCCGACACCATGTCCGGTGAAGTCCCGCACGACGCCGTAGTCGAAGCGACGCGCATAGGACTCGATCGCCCGACCAATCACGTTGACCTCGCGGCCCGGCGCCACCGCTTTGATCCCGCGATTGAGCGACTCGCGGGTGCGCTCTACCAGCTCCGTCACCTCCACGGATGCCTGCCCGACGATGAAGGTCTGGTTGCTGTCACCATGCACCCCGTTTTTGAAGGCAGTGATATCGATGTTCACGATATCTCCATCCTCGAGCACCGTGTTGTCGGGGATGCCGTGGCAGATCACCTCGTTCACCGAGCTGCAGAGCGACTTGGGGAAACCGCGGTAGCCGAGAGTCGAGGGGTAGGAGTCGTGAGTGACCATATAGTCGTGGCCGATTACGTCCAGTTCATCCGTGGTGACACCGGCCCGTACGTGTGCACCGACGAGAGCGATGGCATCCGCTGCAATCCGCCCCGATTCCCGGATACGCCCGACTGCCTCCGCGTCATAGATGTCTGATCCGGTAAACCGGGAGGGAGCGGGCCGTCCCACGTATTCCGGCCGCACGATGTGCTTCGGCACCAAACGCGTGGGGGTGATGTGCCCCGCAACCAGGTGACCATTCGAATCCTTGGGCATAGGAGTAATTTTAGTGGCGAGCGAGGAGCCTTTCATGACGCAGTGGTATTACAACATCCGCACCCACGAGGTGGAGGAGGGGAAGCAGTCACTCGCCTCCGAACTGGACGGGCCATTTGACAGCAGAGAGGATGCAGTGCGCGCGCCGGAGATTATCGCCGAGCGAGCACGCAAATGGGCCGCCGACGACGCGAAGAACGACTGACGCCCGATCGGTGGCAGCGGTGCCGCACCGCTGCACGTGGTCGCAGTTGCACAGGGTCGCAGTTGCACCGGCGCGGAATCAGTCCGTGTATTCGTGCTCTTCAGCCGGATAATCGCCGCCGGCGACATCCGCCATGTATTGCTTGGCCGCACCGGTGAGCACACCGTTGAGATCTGCGTAGCGCTTGACGAATTTGGGAATGCGTCCCGTGGTGAGTCCAGCCCAGTCGGTCCAGACCATCAGCTGGCCGTCGACGTGCGGACCGGCTCCAACGCCGATCGTCGGAATGCTCAATTCCTCAGTGACCCGCTTCGCAACGAGCGATGGCACCATCTCGAGTACCACGGCGAAGGCTCCCGCATCCTCCACGGCGTGGGCATCGGCAAGCAGCTGTTCTGCTCCGTCTCCGCGGCCCTGGATGATGTGGCCGCCGAGTCCGTGTTCACTCTGCGGAGTGAATCCGATGTGGCCCATCACCGGGATCCCGGCGGAGACGATCCGAGAAATCTGCTCGGCACTGCGCACGCCGCCCTCGAGCTTTACTGCGTGCGCGTGCGTCTCTTTCATGAATCGAAACGCCGTGTGCAAGGCCTCGTCTGGCCCGGTCTCGTAAGAGCCGAATGGCATGTCGGCCACGACCAAAGCGCGAGTGACAGCCCCGGCTACCGCGCGGGTGAGTGGGATGAGGTCGTCGATAGTCACCGGAAGCGTGGTCTCGTAGCCCAGCACATTGTTGCCAGCGGAGTCACCGACGAGTAGGAAGTCGATTCCCGCTGCGTCGAAGATGGATGCCGTGAGCTGGTCATAACTGGTGAGCCCGGTGATCTTTACACCGTTCTGTTTGGCGCTCAAGAAGTGCCGTGTTCGCACTTTTTTGAGGTTCGCCTTGGTCGCCGCTGCAGTGGGGTCGGTCATGCGCGCAATACTAGCCTGGGGGTTGATAGCCGGCTGTGTCGCTCACTGTGCTGCTTGCGAGGACTGGTTGTGCTCACGGGACTGTGGCGATCGACGGGGTGGCTGCGGCCCGGTCCTGTACCAGCTCACCTGCGTAGCGCGACTGCGGCACCGCGAATGATGGTTCTGAGGGCGGATATTTGCAAGACCCGGCGGCGTGTCACCCCCGATGAACGGCGAGCCGCCGGAGGTATCCGCTGTCGGGCGCGCGGCACGAGTTGACCCGAAGCGCCATCGAAGCCGCAGCCATCGAAGCCGCAGCCATCGAAGCCGCAGCCATCGAAGCCGCAGCCATCAGCCGAGGGCCACCAACTGGATAACCCCCGGGCTCTACCTGCTCGGCCGGTAGGTGATCGGTAGTCGACGGTCGCGACCGAATGCCATTCCGCTGATCTTCGGACCGATTGCACCCTGCCTGCGCTTCCATTCGGAGTGGTCGACCAGGTTGGTCACGAAATCGACGGTTTCCGTGTCGAAACCGAGAGCGATCACATCCTCGCGGCCAAGGGCCCTGGTGATGTAGGCGTCGAGGATCGCGTCGAGAATCTCGTAGGGCGGGAGGGAATCCTGGTCGGTCTGGTCGGGCCGCAACTCGGCACTCGGCGGCTTCTCGATCGAATTCGCGGGGATGGGTGGCACCTCGCCGCGGGCGATCGCGGCCTCATTGCGCCAACGCGCCAACTCCCAGGTGAGCATCTTCGGCACGTCTTTGATCGGAGCGAACCCACCGACGGAGTCACCGTAGATGGTCGAGTACCCCACCGAAAGTTCACTCTTGTTGCCGGTGGTGAGCACCAGATGCCCGTCAAGATTGGAGAGCCCCATCAAAATGACGCCGCGGATGCGCGCCTGTACGTTCTCGGCGGCGGTCCCGGTGAGCTTCAGCTGGGTCTCGATCGGCAGCACCAGGTCGGCGATCGCCTCCGTCGAGTAGTGCAGTCCGATGTTGTCGGCGAGGTCGTCAGCGTCGGAGCGGGAGTGGTCCGAGCTGTAGCGACTCGGCATGCTCACCCCCCAGACCCGGTCGGCGCCCAGGGCGTCGGCGGCGATCGAGGCGCAGACGGCAGAATCGATGCCCCCGGACAGGCCGAGAATCACCGACCGGAAGCCGTTTTTCCGCACATAATCACCCAGACCGAGCACGAGGGCATTCCACACCTGTTCGCGATCATCCGGAAGGGTGGCCAGATCGGCCTGCAGCGGCGGCTTCTCCTCCGGTCCGTCGACCAGAGTGACCCGCGTGATGTTTCTCGGCAGCGTCGCAACCGTCGCGCCCGTCACAATCGTCGCGTCGGACAGATCTTTCACTGCGGCGACCTCGAGATCCACAACGAGCAGATGCTCCACAAACTGGGGTGCCCGCGCGAGAATCGTGCCCGTGCCGTCCACCACAACGCTGTCGCCGTCAAAGACCAGGTCATCCTGGCCACCGATGATGTTGACATAGGCGACCGTCGTGTTGGTCTCGACCGCGCGACGGGTCACCAGGGGAAGCCGCACCTCGTCCTTATCACGCTCGAACGGTGAGGCATTGATCACCACGAGAAGCCCGGCATCGGCCTCGAGTACGCGAGCGACCGGTCCGCCGTCGCGCCAGAGATCTTCGCAGACGATCACCGCGACATCCACACCCCTGATTCGCAGCACGAGAAGCTCGTCGCCCGGAATGAAGATGCGGTACTCGTCGAACACCGAATAGTTCGGCAGGTGGTGCTTGGCGTACCGCGCGACGATGTGGCCGTGCTGCAGAACACTGGCGCAATTCTGGGCGATGGCGGTTGGCGCGCTGCTGGTTCCGAGCAGCCGGGGTTCGAATGGTCCATCCGGATGCCCGACGATGACGGCCAGATCGCCGTGCCCGGCATCCTGCAGTTGCTTAGCGAGTGCGACGACGGCGTCGTGGCACTGGACGAGAAAGCTGGGCCGTGACGCGAGGTCTTCGATCGGGTATCCGCTGATGGCCATTTCCCCGACCGCAAGCAGGTCGGCTCCCTGGGCGGATGCGCGGTGGGCTGCGGCAAAAATCTGTGCGGAATTGCCGGCCAGATCGCCGACGACGGGGTTGGTTTGGCCGAGCGCCAAGCGGATTCGGGGCATAGCCACTAGCCTAATAGTCGGGGCTGAATTGCTCCGGAGTGAGCACTAAAGGGAGCCCATGGACAAGCAGCGCGACTTCGTTCTCCGTACCATCGAAGAACGCGGCGTCAAGTTCATCCGCCTCTGGTTTACGGATGTTGTCGGCACTCTCAAATCCGTCGCAATCGCACCGGCAGAGGTCGAGGGAGCGTTCGCCGAGGGCCTCGGATTCGACGGCTCGGCGATCGAGGGTCTCACTCGGTCGTATGAGGCTGACGTGCTCGCGCATCCGGATCCGGCGACCTTTCAGATCCTGCCCTGGCGCGGGGAAGTCGATCCCACCGCGCGCATGTTCTGCGATATCACGACACCCGATGGCCAGCCAGCCGTCGCAGATCCGCGCAATGTGCTCAAGCGCACCCTCGCGGGAGCAGCCGAGCGCGGATTCACTTTTTATACCCATCCGGAGATCGAGTTCTACCTGCTCAAGAGCTCGCAGTTCGGCGCGGAGGGCCCGCAGCCGGTTGACCGCGCCGGCTACTTCGACAACGTTCCCGGGGGCACTGCCCATGACTTTCGACGCAGGTCGGTGCGTATGCTGGAAGACCTGGGTATCTCGGTGGAGTTCAGCCACCACGAGGCCGGCCCCGGTCAGAACGAGATCGACCTCCGCTATGCGGATGCGCTAACCACGGCTGACAACATCATGACATTCAGAACCGTGATCAAAGAAGTTGCGATCGAGCAGGGTGTATACGCGACGTTTATGCCCAAACCCCTCTCGGGAGAACCCGGGTCGGGGATGCACACCCACATGTCTCTTTTCGAGGGCGACACGAACGCGTTCTACGACGGGGCCGGCCAATATCAGCTCTCCAAGATCGGTCGCCACTTCATCGCCGGTCTTCTGCGGCATGCGCCGGAGATCACCGCGGTCACGAACCAGTTCGTCAACTCCTACAAGCGGCTCTGGGGCGGATCCTCACAGAACAAGCTCGGCGAGGCGCCGAGCTTTGTCACCTGGGGTCACAACAACCGGTCCGCGCTGGTGCGCGTTCCGCTCTATAAGCCGAACAAGGGCCAGAGTGCCCGGGTGGAGTATCGCGCTATCGACTCTGCGGCGAACCCGTACCTGGCATTCTCGCTACTGCTAGCCGCTGGACTCAAGGGCATCGAGGAAGGCTACGAACTTCCCGCCGAGGCCGAAGACAACGTCTGGGAACTTTCGGATGCGGAGCGCCGCGCGCTGGGCTACAACCAGCTTCCGGCGAGCCTCGACCATGCGGTCTCGCTCATGGAGGAATCAGAGCTGGTGGCGCAGACCCTTGGGGAGCAGGTCTTCAACTTCGTGCTGCTGAACAAGCGCCAGGAATGGCGCGAGTACCGGGCACAGGTCACCCCGTATGAGCTCAAAAGCAACCTGGAGATGCTGTAACGGCACTCCCTGACCTGCAGTTGAGGACTCGACGGCAATGGCGCGCGAACAATCCATCCTGACCGACCTCGCGAGAATCGGGTTTACCGAGCTCGACCAGGCCGTGACTCTGAGCGCGGAACTGGATGACCTGCTGGCTGGCGCCAAAGGCCGCGCCAAGAGCCCCGCCAGGAGCGGAGTCAGCGGTGACATCCCCAGTTCTGCGCAACTCCTGCCCCTCTTCGCGCATGCGGCTGACGCAGACGCAGCGCTTCGGTTCCTTGTGGCGCTGGCGCGGCGGTCCCCTAGCCAGACCGTCGCACTGCTCGGGGATGCCCTGGCGGCCGATCGACTGATTCGCGTACTCGGAGCATCCGCCGGGCTCGCGGACTTTCTGTTGCGTCATCCGGAGGAGCTATCGGTGTTGGCTCTGCCATTCAGCCAGCCCCCGGCTGCTGAGCTGTACCACCGCGAACTCGCAGACTCGGTCGCCTCAATTGATAATGACAACGAGGAGGCGTCCTGGGATGCTTTGCGGGTGCGTTACCGTCGCCACCTCACCCAACTCGCCGCGTGGGACCTCGGCCAGGCACATCCGCTCGATGGCCTCGACACCGTGGCCGCGGCCCTTTCTGACCTTGCGGCCGCTGCGCTCGATGCCGCCATGCTGGTGGCTCGCGCAACCGTGAGATTTCCCAGCGCTGAGGTCGCGGCGACCCGGCTGTCGATTATCGGCATGGGAAAGGCCGGTGCCAGAGAGCTGAATTACGTGAGTGACGTGGATGTGATCTTCGTCGCGGAGGGATCCGGGGAGGTCTCGGACGCGCGGGCGGTAGAGATCGCAACCCGACTGGCGATGGCCACGATGAGGGGTATCCACGACTTCTCAAGAGAACCTGCTCTGTGGGAAGTGGATGCGAACCTGCGCCCAGAGGGCAAGGACGGTGCGCTGGTGCGCACCCTCGATTCCCACATCGCGTACTACGACCGCTGGGCGAAGAGTTGGGAGTTCCAGGCGCTGCTGAAGGCACGACCGCTGGCCGGTGACGCCGAGTTGGGGCAGCGATATGTGGCGGCGGTCGCCCCCAAGGTCTGGTCGAGCGCCTCGCGGGAGAACTTTGTCGAGGGGGTGCAGCGCATGAGGGAGCGGGTCACCGATAACATTCCGAGCGCCGAACTCGACTACCAGCTCAAGCTTGGTCCTGGTGGCCTTCGCGATGTGGAGTTCACGATTCAGCTTCTTCAGCTTGTGCATGGCCAGAGCGACGCCCTCGTGCGCCAGCGGGCCACCCTTCCCGCCCTCGTTGCACTGGCGGAGCAGGGTTATATCGGGCGAGTGGAAGCGGCTGAATTCTCCCGCGACTATCGGTTTCTTCGGCTGCTCGAGCACCGCCTGCAGCTGGCGCAGCTGCGTCGCACCCACCTCATGCCGGGCGATCACGATGCGGTGCGGGTGCTCGCCCGGGCAAGTGGCATAGCCACCGGGGCGAACGACCTGGTCGAGCAGTGGAACCGCACCAAGCTTGCGGTGCGCAGCCTGCACGAGCGGCTGTTCTATCGTCCGCTGCTCTCGGCTGTCGCCGCGCTTCCCGATGACGGTCTCGCCCTGACCAGCGAGCAGGCTGTTGCGCGTCTAGCAGCGATCGGATTCCGCGATCCGAAGAGTGCCCTCGCGCACATCGGTGCGCTCACCGGCGGGGTGTCGCGGCGCGCGACGATCCAACGTCATCTGGTTCCCGTGATGTTGCAGTGGTTCGCCGACGGGGCGGACCCGGACTATGGTCTGCTCGCCTTCCGAAGGCTCAGCGACGAACTGGGGGAGTCCTACTGGTTTTTGCGAATGTTGCGGGACTCATCCGGGGCGGCTAAGCGTCTCACCAGTGTGCTGTCGTCCTCCCGGTTCGTCGGCGTGCTTCTCGAGCGAATCCCGGAGGCGGCGGCATGGTTCGACCGGGAGGAGGAATTTGCTCCCCGACCGATTGCCGCGCTGCTCGACGAGGTCACATCCACCCTCGCAAGGCACGACAATGTGGAAACCGCGTCTCTCGCGCTGCGCACGCTTCGGCGCCGGGAGGTTCTGCGCCTGGCCATCGGAGCCATTCTCGGTGTGGTGCGCGTGGAGGAGCTCGGTCGGGCTCTCTCCGATGTGACCACCGCTTTTCTCACCGGGATGCTCAGGGCTCTGCGACCCGATGACGACGGTATCGAGTTCGGTATCGTTGCCATGGGGCGCTACGGCGGTCAGGAACTCGGGTTCGGATCTGATGCCGATGTGCTGTTCGTCTACCGTGCCACCAGTGCCTCGAGCGAAGAGTCTGCCACGCGAGCCAAATACCTGGTGGGAGAGCTCAACCGACTCACGGAAGACCTGCGGCTGCCCTTCGATCTGGATATCAACCTCCGTCCAGAGGGCAAGAACGGAGCGGTGGTGCGCTCCCTCGATTCCTATCGCGCCTACTACGCCCGATGGTCGCTCACCTGGGAGGCGCAGGCGCTGCTGCGCGCTCGGGGAGCGGTGGGGGATTCCGCGCTGCTTGCCGACTTCGAAACACTCGCTGACGAGGTGCGGTTTCCCGCCTCGATTGCAGAGAACGACGTTCGCGAGGTGAAACGCATCAAGGCGCGAGTCGAGTCGGAGCGTCTGCCTCAGGCAGCGGATCCCGCCCGGCACCTCAAACTCGGTCGCGGCTCGCTCAGCGACGTGGAGTGGTTTGTACAGCTCATCCAGCTGCAGAACGGCGCCACGGTTTCGGGCCTTCGCACCACGTCGACGCTTTCCGCCCTCGAGGTCGCACGCACGAAAGGCCTCGTTACCACTGCAGACGCGGCACGGTTGCGGGATGCCTGGATTTTTGCCTCACGTGTGCGGTCGGCACTGGTGCTCTGGATGACGCGGACTACCGATGTGCTCCCCACCGAGCGCCAGCAGCTCGACGGTATCGCTCGGCTGCTCGAGTATCCGCCCGGCTCCGCAAGCGCTCTCGAAGAGGATTACCTCCGGGTGACGCGATTGGCTCGTGCGGTCTTTGAGAAGCGGTTTTATGGGATCGAGAAGGCCCCGGGACCGACCACTGGCTGAGCAGCTTTACCTGCTCGCGGTTCGCTGATGCCTGACTCAGATTCGGCTCGCACGGTCTCGGAGTTCGCGGTGCATTCCATCGAAAGCTTTGCCCCGGGTGAAGTACTTTTTCGGTACCTTCACCACCACGCTGTAGTTGGTGTCGACTACGTTCGCGATCGGTGTTTCCGTGATCTGACTGAGCAGCTGGTAGGCGTCCATTTCATGAAGGTCGAACATCTCCGACATCCATCGCGTCATCTCCAGCTGAGCGATGCGCCAGGAGTCCTCCATCGGACGCGATGAGCCGACGACCATCCAGTAGTCGTCGTTTTCGAGGCGTGGCCAGAGCGGACCGCCGCCCGTGATCAGCTCGACGATAATCACCGAGTTCATGGCGCCCTCAACGGCGGTGCCGCACGCCTCGCCCTCGCCCTGCCGGTAGTGCCCGTCGCCGATCGAGAGCAGTGCGCCGTCCACATTGACTCCGAAGTAGGCGGTGGTGCCCGCCTTCATCTCGGGGGTGTCCATATTGCCGCCGAACCGCTCCGGCACGAGAGAGGACCGCACCTCGCTGCCGGCGGGAGCGACACCGACCGTTCCGAGCATTGGGGCGAGAGGGAGCGCCACCTGAAAGTCACCGAAACGCGACTGGAAACCGACAGTTCCGGCATCCGTGTCGACCTCGTAGATCCAAGTGGCCTCGGGAAGCGCGGGGTGCAGCAGTGCCGTGCGGTCAGTGCTCGTCAGGCCACCGAAGAACGGGATGGTGGCGGATGCGCCCCAGCTGCGTGCCGGGGTGAGGCTCACGATGTGCACGGCGAGGGTGTCACCGGCCTTGGCGCCCACGATGTAAAACGGACCGGTCTGCGGGTTGAGGTAGGCCACATCGAGGTGGGCGCTCGCAAGATCATCGACGGAGCGGAGGGTGTGGTTGAAGGCGTCCTCCGACCAGAGACCGAGGGCAGTTCCTGGCTTCACCCGCATCACGGGCTCAGCACCGCCAAAGGTGTAGACGTACTGCGACCGGTTCGGGGTGAACTCGATGAAGTCCATCAGAATGTGTCCATCAGAACTGGATGCCGCGGGTCAATGCCCCGTCGACGAGCAGGTTGGCGCCGCTCGTTCGGCTTGATCGAGGGCTGGAGATGAAGACCACGCTGTCGGCTATCTCCTGCGGGGTGCCCATGCGGCCGGTCGGGTTGAGGCCCATCGCCATCGAAAAGAGCTCAGGGTTTCCGGTCTCGATGCTCGCCCACACTCCGCCACGCTCGTAGGTATTGCCGGGGGAGACCACGTTGGCGCGGATTCCTTTGTCGGCCAGTTGGAGAGCGAGCCCGGAAATGTAGCCGATGATTGCGGATTTGGCTGCGCCGTAGGGGCCGGATGCGAAATCTGCTTCCCTCCCGGAGACGCTCGAGATCGCGACGATGGATGGTGCGGCGCTGTTCTCCAGGTAGGGCAGTGCTGCCTTGACCAGATTGACGGTGCCCATCAGGTCTACTTCGAACGACTCCACCCAGTTCTCCGCTGTATCGGGAATTGCCAGGGCACTCACGTTCGCCACGATCATATCGATACCGCCAAGACGGATGGCGGTCTCATCGACCCAGGCGGTGACTGCTGCGGCATCACGCACGTTCAGCACCGATCCGAGCACTGTCGGTAGAGCATCGACGTAGGTCGCGGCCGTAGCTGCGACCTCGTTAGCGTCGCGCGCGCAAAACGCGACATTGGCGCCCTCAGCGACGAAGGCCTCGACGATTGCTCGGCCGATCCCCTTGGTTCCACCGGTAACGAGTGCAGTCTTCCCAGCAAGCTTTAGATCCATGAGGAGATCCTGCCAGCTTTGTCGGGCGGGGGGAGTCGCGCCGCGTACTATTCACGTGCGGGCCAGCCGATCCGACGCGCATGTGCTGAGGTGGGAGTAAGCCCTATTCGTCGTCGCCAAGCTCGGCGGTTGCCGGGTAGGTAGCGAGCTGAGGCTGGCGCGCCAAAAACACGATACTCGCGATGAGTCCACCCCACACGAGCACGGCAGCAACGATAAAGAATGTCAGGGCGATGCCACTCATTTTGTGAGATCCTTCAATGCTGTGGCGCTCGGCCACGGGGTGAAATCGTCGGGATCATGCTTCCAGCGCATCGCGGTCATCACAATCGAACCGGTGAGGATCAGCGCGATCGTGCCCCAACCAGCGACCGCAAGGAACCACAGCGGGTAGCCCTCGTAGCCGTCCGTGACAAGAACGATGATCCGCTGGATGAGCATGAAGAAAAGCGCGATCGGTGTGAGGATGCCGATGAGCAATTGCCAGACGCGGCCCACCTTGAAGGTGGATACGGCGTTGAGGTGCGCGGCCAGTTCGGGGCCTTTACGGAACACCCAAACCACCACAATGGTGGCAGCAATCGCCGCGGCCACGATTCCGATGTTATTCGCCCACTGGTCGACGGTATCGAGAGTGAATAGGCCAGTGGTGGTCGAGAACAGCAGCACCGAGACGACGGCGAGCACTGATCCGACACGCACCGCGGCCTGTCGCGCGCTGATTCCGAATTTGTCCTGGAACGCGGATGACACGACCTGCAGGATTGACAGTAGAGAAGTGAATCCGGCCAGGACAAGTGAGCCGAAAAACAGCGCACCGAACAGTGGTCCACCGGGCATTTGTGAAACGATCGCCGGGAAGGTGATGAACGAGAGCCCCACGCCGGTAAGCCCCTCGAGTTCGTTGATCCCCACACCCTGTTGGAACGCGAAGTAACCGAGGGTCGCAAACACGCCAATGCCGGCGATGATTTCAAACGACGAGTTCGCGAAGGCGACAACCAGTGCCGGCGCGGTGACGTTGGCACGACGGCTGCGGTACGACGAATAGGTGATCATGATGCCGAATGCGATCGACAGGGAGAAGAAGATCTGACTGTACGCGGCAATCCAGACGTTGGGGTTGCCGAGTGCGGCCCAGTCCGGAGTGAATAGAGCATCCAGCCCGGCCATGGCCCCATCCAAGAACAGCGCACGCACGACGAGGATGAGAAACGCCACGACCAGCAGCGGCAAAAAAACTACATTTGCTCGCTGAATACCCTTGGCGATGCCGCCGCCGAGTACGACAAGGACAACGACCCAGACGAGCACCAGCGGGATGAGTACGGCCGGCACGAACTGTGCGCTGAAGCCGGGAGCTGTCGCCTGCAGGAATTCGCCGGTGAAGAATCCAGCGGTGTCATCTCCCCAGCGCAGGTCGAAGCTGAACATGAAATAACTCGCAGCCCAGGCGACGACGGCGGCGTAATAGATGGCGATGAAGACACAGATCCACACCTGAAACCAGCCGAGCGACTCGAGCCACTTGCCAGCTGTGCCACCGAGCCGACGGAATGCCGTGGGTGCTGAACCGCGAAAGCGGTGACCGATCGCATAGTCGAGGAACAGAATGGGGATGCCGGCGGTGACCAGTGCAATCAGGTAGGGGATGAGGAATGCGCCACCACCATTCTCGTAGGCGACTCCGGGGAATCGCCAAATGTTGCCGAGGCCCACTGCCGAGCCGATCGCCGACAGGATGAAACCCCACTGGCCCGTCCATTGTTCGCGCGGTCGCGAGGCGACCGACCCACTCTGCACCGACCGGTGTTGCACCGACTCTTCTTGCACTGGCACAGTTGCTCCTCTGCGTTAAGGCCATACCGAATTCGCGGCGCTATGTGACTCTTTTGGGGGTGATTTCACGTTAACACTCGTGTGTGCCGAGATGCAACCGGCGCAGCCGATGTGCTCAGTCTGCGCTCACCATCATCAGCCGCTGGCGCGGCAAGCTACGCAAAAGGCCGCACTCCCGCGCGGGAGTGCGGCCTTTGGCGCGATCAGCGGATCAGACGCTGAAGTACAGTTCGTACTCAAACGGGGTCGGACGTTGTGCTGCCGGGATGATTTCCGCGGAACGCTTGTACGAGATCCAGGTCTGGATCAGGTCGGGTGTGAACACATTGCCGGCGGTAAGGAACTCGTTATCGGCTTCGAGCGCACGCAGGGCCTCTTCGAGCGATGCTGGCACCTGCGGGATATTCTTCGCCTCCTCTGGAGGAAGCTCGTACAGGTCCTTGTCGATCGGCTCGTGCGGCTCGATGCGGTTCTTGATTCCATCGAGCCCGGCCATGAGCTGCGCGGCGAATGCGAGGTACGGGTTGCCAGAGGCATCCGGTGCACGGAACTCGATGCGCTTCGCCTTCGGGTTGGTACCCGTGATCGGGATGCGGATCGAGGCGGACCGGTTGCCGGCGGAGTAGACCAGGTTGACCGGGGCTTCGAAGCCGGGGATCAGTCGACGGTAGGAGTTGAGCGTCGGGTTTGTGAACGCGAGCACTGCCGGAGCATGCTTGAGCAGTCCGCCGATGTACCAGCGGGCGATGTCGCTGAGTCCGCCATAGCCCTTTTCGTCGTAGAACAGCGGCACGCCGTCGTTCCAGAGCGACTGGTGCGTGTGCATTCCCGATCCGTTGTCGCCGAACAGCGGCTTCGGCATGAAGGTCGCGACCTTGTTCCACTCCAGCGCGGTGTTCTTCACGATGTACTTGAATTTGAGGATGTCATCGGCCGCATGCACCATCGTGTCGAAGCGGTAGTTGATCTCCGCCTGCCCTCCGGTGCCGACCTCGTGGTGGGAGCGCTCGAGGATGAGCCCCGCATCGATCAGCTTGAGGCAGATGTCGTCGCGCAGGTCGGCCTGCTTGTCGACCGGGCTCACCGGGAAGTAGCCGCCCTTATACGGTGTCTTGTTGGCGAGGTTGCCGCCCTCTTCGACGCGTCCCGAGTTCCAGGCGCCCTCTTCAGAGTCGACGAAGTAAGAGCTGGAATTCTGGCGTACGTCGTAGCGCACGTCGTCGAAGATGTAGAACTCGGCCTCCGGGGCGAAGAACGCAGTGTCGGCGATGCCGGTCGAGGCGAGGTATTTCTCAGCCTTCTTGGCAACCTGGCGCGGGTCGCGAGCGTAAATTTCCCCATTGCGCGGGTTGTAAATGTCAAAGATCATGATGAGCGTCTTCTCGACGCGGAATGGGTCGAGGTAGGCGGTGGTCACGTCGGGGATGAGCTGCATGTCCGATTCGTGAATCGACGCGAAGCCGCGGATCGACGAGCCGTCGAAGAGCTGTCCGACCGAGAAAAACTCTTCGTCGACGGTCGAGGCAGGAATATTGAAGTGCTGCTGCACACCGGGAAGATCGGTGAAGCGAATATCAAGGAACTTGACGTTCTCGGCCTTGATGAACTTGAGCACCTCTGAAGAATCACTGAACATGTGACTTGACTCCAATGGGGTTTGGAACTGAGTGCGGCGGCGATCGCAGCCAACTGCACGTTAGACGAAGGGAGTTTCGTCACGGTGTCGCTATTGTTTCACGCATGTTACGTCGAGGCGGCGAACGTAGAATCTTGCTATGGCCAAGCCCCGATCATCCGCCCCGCCGAGCGAATGGCCCGGCCGTCACTTTGGCCTACCCGCCAGCGGTCCGAGATCGATCGTCCGGTTCGGACGTCGGCTCGCGGCCTTCGTTATCGATATCGGAGTCGGTGCGCTCATTTCCTACGCCTTCTTCGACTATGACCGCTGGGCAAGCCTGGCCGTCTTTGCGGCGCTGCAGATCATCTTCCTCGTGTTGGTCAGTGGCAGCGTCGGTCACCTGCTGCTCGGGATGCGAGTGGTGCCACTCACCTCCGGATGGATCGGGATCTGGCGACCGGTCGTTCGCACGCTGCTGCTATCGCTACTCGTTCCCGCGCTTATCACCGATCGCGACCGACGAGGGCTTCACGACCGGATCGCTGGCACTGTGCTTGTTCGACGATAGGCCTGCCACCGGTGATGAAGTGGCAGCGCCATACATCGTTTCGAACGCGATGACCTGTGGCTGATCGGGTTCGGTCAGCGGGCGCGCGGGGCGCGGGCACGCATCGGATCGACACCCTTGGGAATGGGAAGCTGGTTCTTGCCGAGGGATGCGAGGCGGTTGCTCACGGCATAGATCTCGGACCTGTTTAGAGAGCGCTTGAATCGCGCCATGCGGCCAGCGAGTTTGTGCAGCGGCACCGCGTCATCATCCGGTCCCACGTGCAGGAAGTGCACGCTCACATTCGGAAGAATCCGCGTGACCCGACGGCGCTCCTCCTCCAGCATCTTTAAGGTACGACTCTTCGGCCCCTCACCGATGAGAACGACGCCACCATTGCCGACGGCACGGTATACGGCGTCCTGGGTCTTGGGGCTCACCGCTATCGGCATTTCGCTCGCCGTCCAGCCGCGCCGCAGCGAGCTCTTGAGTACGGCACCGACAGCACCGGCCTGACCCTGAATCTGCGCATAGGCGGCGCGCTCGGCAAGACGGCCAAGCACGATGAGGAAGATCAGCATGCCACCGAGCACGCCAGCGATGACCCACAGCACAAAACCGAAGACATTCCCGACGCCGGAGATCAGGAAGCCGGCGACTACGCCTGCTGCGACCGGTGCGATGAAGGCGAGGAGAAACCACCAGATCGCGTTTGGGTCGTAGCGACGGGTCATCTTGAAGACCCGATACATCTGCTTGAGCCGGCCGGGTTCTTTCGCAGGTTTCGGTGTCGAATTCTTGGTGCGTGCCATGTGACAAGGATACGGCCTGGCCGTCTTGCTTCTGCTCCCTCCCCGAGGGGTGGTGTGGCCAGGTCTGCACAGCTTCAGATCGATGCGGGAAGCGGATGCTCCGGGTGTTGCAAACTCGCAGCATGGAGACCGTCGGCGGCTATCGACTCGTACGAACACTCGGTATTGGGGCGCGATCGCATATTTACCTTGGACATGCGGGATCACGAGAAACGCCTGCCGGTGATCGCATCGCGGCGATCAAGGTGTATCGACCGGCGACCGATGACGCGAGCATCGATCGAGAAATCGAAGCGCTCGCACGGGCGTCGTCGCAACACCTGCTCGAGTTGATTGACTTGGCGACCGGTCCGGATGGGAGGCCGTGTCTCATCCTTCCCCGGCTTGGATCAGGAACTCTCGCCCGTCTGCTTGCCGTGCGCGGCACCGTGGCACCGGGAGAGGCAGTGAGCATACTGGTGCCGGTTGTTCAGGCAGTGCAGGAGCTACATCGGGTCGGAGTCGCGCATGGGGCAGTGGCTTCGAGTTCGGTGTTGTTCGACGACCGTGGTGCGCCAGTACTCGCGCGGTTTGGTGCCGCCTCCCTCATCGGCGACTTCCCCATCGACGGCAGTGGGCCAAGCCTCACCCCAGCCGAGCTCGATGCAGAACCGCGTGCGATCGCCGATCGCACCGCACTGCAGGGCCTGCTGATGACCGTGCTCGACCGGCTGGAGCCAGGATCGCCCCGCACGCTGGATGCTCTGCGGCAGGTATTTTCCGATTCCGCGTTCGGGATGGCACGGCTCTTAGACATCATCGATCTCCTATTCGCACTCGCGCCGGCATTACCGATTCGGTTCGATGAGGCACCACTCGACTCATTGACATCGCTGTCGCTTATCCGCCCGGGCCCCGATCCGGTGTCGCCGCTGGCTGTATTCGGCCCGGGTTCCCCAACCCCGATGTCTGAGTTCTCCAGTTCAAAGTCACCCACCTCAGAGATGCGTGTGGGAACTGCCATCCGACACTTCACTCGCCTTCTGTCCACGGCTCGCATCGTTGGGGTGGCGGACACGCATCCCTTTGCGCGTTTTCGTCAACGTGTTTTCGGTTTCCTCGCACCGGTGCGGATGCCGGTATGGATCGCCGGCGGCGCCGGAATTGCCGCACTCGTCATCGCGCTCACCGTGATTCCCGCCGCACGATCCGAGACTCCAGCTGGCAGTCCGGGGGCGACGCCGACCAGCACCGCCTCGGCTCCGACGCAGGGCGCACCGTCGGGTTCACCCCGATCGTCGGGTGCCGGTGCACCCGCGCCCGGTGCGGCCCAGAATCCGGAGGCTCCGAAAGCAACCAGGGAAAGCGATGATCCGGTCGCCGCCGCCCGCGCTCTTCTTTCGATACGGTCGAAGTGTTTTTCGGCAAAGTCCACGACCTGTTTCGACTCGGTCGACCAGGTCGGTTCCGCCATGATCGAAGCTGACCGCGATTTGTTCCGCCGTCTGGTCAGCGGGGCACCGCTGCCGATCGAGGCGACACTCGACGGGTTCACGCCGCAGCTCATCCAGCAATGGGGGGACTCGGCGATCCTCCAGCTGGTGGCTGCCGACGGCAGTGCCGCGAGCATGACGAATCCGGCCCCGCTTCTCTTAGTGAGAGGCGAGACCGGATGGAGGATCAGAGACCTCTCGCTCGGCTAGGCCGAGCGGGCGGTCATGCTGTCATTTCGGATCGAGGCAGGTGCCTAATAGCCGATATTGCCGGCGAAATCGCCACCTTCGAGGCGGGTCTTCACTGCCACGAGGAATCGAGCAGCGTCAGCACCGTCAACGATGCGGTGATCGTAAGACAGGGCGAGGTAGACGGTAGAGCGGATCGCGATCGCATCCAATCCGCCGCTGGAGACGACCACCGGCTTCTTCGCAACGATTCCCGTGCCGAGAATCGCCGACTGTGGCAGGAAGACAATCGGGGTATCGAACAGGGCACCGCGGGAACCGGTATTGGTCAATGTGAAGGTGCCTCCGGCAAGCTCGTCGGGCTTCAACTTGTTGTCGCGCGTGCGTGCCGCGAGGTCAGCGATCTGAGTAGCAAGACCAGCGAGGTCTAGCGAACCGGCATCCCGGATCACCGGCGTCAGTAGCCCACGTTCGGTGTCTACCGCGATAGCCATGTTCTCTTGAGGCGGGTACACGATCGTGTCGCCGTCGATCGTCGCGTTGATGATCGGGAAGGCCTTCAGCGCCTCGGCTGCGGCGAGCGCAAAGAACGGTAGGAACGATAGCTTTTGACCGGTCTTCGAGAGGAACTTCGCTTTGACCGAGTTGCGGAAATTCGCAACCAAGGTCACATCCACTTCGACTACCGAGGTGAGCTGGGCGGATGACTGCATGGAGATGACGGCTCGTTCGGCAATCACCTTGCGGAGCCGGGACATCGGAACGCTCGTGCCGCGCAAAGGCGAGGTTTCGAGGACCGCTGCCGTGACAACAGGCACAGCGGCTGGACCGGATGCGGTGGCACTCTGGTCCGCCGCCGCGATCACGTCCTCTTTGCGGATGCGCCCGCCGACCCCGGATCCGACGATCGTGGAGAGATCGATGCCCTTCTCATTAGCGAGTTTGCGCACGAGGGGGGTGACGTAACCCGGGTTTGCATCGATCGCGTGCGTTGGCACAGTGGCGTCGACGGGAACAATGGCATCGACTGGGGCTGGGGCAGGGGCATTGGTGGGAGCGGGGGCATCGACGGAAGCAGCCGCCACCGGCGCGGGAGGCGTGACCGGCACTGCGGCCGCGGCGGGCGCATGCTCCGGAGAAGGAATCGGCGCGGGAACTTCTACCGGCGAGGGAACTGCGACCGGTGCTATGACCGGTGCAGGGGCTGCGACCGGTGCTGAAACAGGGGCGGGTGCCTGGGTGTGCACCTCGACTGCGGGTGCGGGTGCGGGTTCGGGCGCCGCCACTTCTGCGGGTTCGGGCTGCACTGCGGCTGCAGGCTGCGCGGCTTCCACCGGAACCTCGGGCGCGGCCTCGGGGGAGCTGGTGCCGTCACCGATGGTAACCAGAGGCGTGCCGACTTCAACGGTCTCGTCCTCGGCCACCAGAATAGCCTCGATTATGCCGGCAATGGGGGATGGGATTTCGGTGTCGACCTTGTCGGTGGAGACTTCGAGCAGTGGCTCATCCACCTCGACGCGGTCGCCCACGTTCTTCAACCAGCGGGTCACCGTGCCCTCGGTGACACTCTCTCCGAGTGCCGGGAGGTTGACGGATTCGCTCATCAGTGATGCTCCTTTAGACCAGTTTTGCGTAGTTAGCTTAGTTCGATGATGGCGGTGCTCCAGGGAGCTCCGCTTACATCGCGTGGAGCGGTTTTCCGGCGAGTGCCAGGAAGGCTTCGCCGAGTGCTTCGTCTTGTGTGGGATGCGCGTGCAGCAGCGGCGCGAGATCTTCCGGGTACGCTTCCCAGTTCACAATGAGCTGAGCTTCTCCGATGAGTTCCCCAACGCGCGCACCGATCATGTGCATACCGACAATCGGGCCGTCGTTCACCCGGACGACCTTGATCGATCCCGCGGTGCCGATGATATGACTCTTGCCGTTGCCGGCGAGGTTGTAGTCGTAGGTCGTGACCTTGTCGGCACCGTAGATTTCGTGTGCTTTGTTTTCTGACAGCCCGACCGACGCGACCTCAGGGTCGGAGTACGTGACCTTGGGGATGTTGAGGTCCTCGATCGCGACCGGGTTCAATCCCGCAATCTCCTCGGCGACGAAAATGCCGTGCTGGAAACCACGGTGCGCGAGCTGCAGTCCGGGCACGATATCGCCGACGGCGTAGAGATTCGGGATATTGGTGAGCAACCGTTCATTGGTGATGACGAAACCGCGATCCATCGTCACCCCGACCTCTTCGTAACCGAGGTTCGCGGTCGATGGCCCGCGGCCGACCGCCACGAGCATCAGGTCGGCCTCGAATGTCTGGCCGTCCTCGAGAGTTACGACAACACCCGTCTCGCTCTGGGTGACGCTCTGGAAGCGTGTGCCGAGGCTGAACTTGATGCCGCGCTTGCGGAATGCCCGCTCGAATTGCTTGCTGATCGACTCGTCCTCGTTGGGAACAAGGTGCGGCAGCGCTTCGATGATCTGCACGTCGGTTCCCCATGACTTCCAGATGCTGGAGAACTCGACACCGATGACTCCGCCGCCGAGCACGATGACGCTCTTGGGCTGGAAATCGAGCTCGATCGCGTGCTCGGAGGTGATGACTCGCCCGCCGATCTCGAGGCCGGGCAGCGAGCGGGAGTACGAACCCGTTGCCAGGATCACGTTCTTGCCGACGAGTGTGTGCTCCCCGACGGTGACGGTGTTGGCTGCCGTTAGATGCCCCTCACCCTCGACCATGGTGATACCGCGCGCCTTGATCAAGCCCTGCAGGCCCTTGTACTTGCTTGCCACGATTCCCGCGCGGTAGGCGTTGACCGCCGCGATATCGATGCCCTCGAAGTGGGAGGTAACACCGTATTTTGCAGATTCGCGGGTGACATCCGCTACCTCGGCGGAGTGCAACAGCGCCTTGGTCGGGATACACCCGACGTGCAGGCAGGTCCCGCCGACCTTTCCTTTTTCGACGAGGGCTACGGATAACCCCAACTGGCTTGCTCGCAGAGCAGCGGCATATCCGCCGCTTCCTGCTCCGAGGATGACGATGTCGAAATTCTGCTCAGGCACCCGGTGGCTCCCTTGGGTTTCTTTATGAAGTGTGCGTGAATCCCGCCCACGGTTGGGCTTTGGATCGCGTCGCCCGATAGTTTTCGGGCCACAAAAAGCTTACTACGCGAGCGAAATCTCCTCAGCCAGCGCGATCAGAGTCCGCACAGCGACGCCGCTTGGACCCGTACCGATGTAGCCGTAACCGCCGCCAGCGTTATGAGCCGGCCCCGCGATGTCGATGTGCGCCCAGGGGATGCGCCCGGCTGAGGCATCCACCTGATTGCCGACAAATTCCTGCAGGAAGACTCCGGCCAGAAGCATTCCCGCGGCGGTGTTACCGATCTTCGCGTTGGCAATGTCCGCGACATCCGATTTCAGCAGCACGCGAAGCTCACCGGGCAACGGCATCCCCCAGAATTGCTCTCCAACGATCCGCGCCTGCGCTGTGACTTTGCCGACGAGGGCGTCATCGCCCATGACGCCGGAATAGCGATCGCCGAGAGCCACACGCTGCGCCCCGGTGAGGGTTGCGACATCAATGATCGCGTCGGGGAACTCCTCGCTCGCGGCGACGAGTCCGTCGGCCATGACGAGTCTGCCTTCGGCATCCGTATTTAGTACCTCCACGGTCGTTCCACCGCGCATCCGGAGCACGTCGTTCGGACGCACGGCGGAACCCGACGGCATATTTTCCGCAAGGCACAACCATGCGGTCAGACGCACGTTGAGGCCGAGACGCGCCGCAGCGAAGACCACGGCCATCACGGTCGCCGCACCGGTCATGTCGTATTTCATCCCCACCATGCCTGCCGGTGGCTTGAGCGACAGCCCACCGGTGTCGAACGTGATGCCCTTGCCAACGAACGCCAGGTGCTGCGTTGCCGCCGCTGGGGAGTAGCTGAGCTTGACGAGCCGTGGCCCGCGAGCGGATCCCTGACCGACACCGAGAATTCCGCCAAAATCTCCCGCGAGTAGTTCGTCTTCCGCCATCACCTCCACCTGGACGGGAAGATCCGAGGCGAAGTCGAGAACGGCGTCGGCAAAACTCTCTGGATACAGGTCTGCGGGCGGAGCGTTGACCAGGTCGCGCACTGAATGAATGGCTGAAGCAACAATCGCTGCGCGAGAGAGGAGTTCATTTGCGGCCTCGATCCCGTTCAGATCTACAGATGTTGTGACAGTGATCTCCGTCGCGGGAACCTTTATTTTTTCCAGTGACGATGACCGATACGCGGTGTACGAGTAGGCGCCGATGGCTGCACCTTCCAGAACAGCGAGTACCTCAGCAGCCGACAGCGTCGGGAGGGCGATCACCAGCGAAGCCACACCGGTGAGGCGACGGGCGGCGGTTCCGGCGGCGTAACGCAAGGAATCCGCGCTTGGGCTGGAGCTACCGAGCCCAACCAGGGCGATGCTGCGAGCGCTGCCCGCCGATGCCGGCACGCGCACCAACTCGTCCACGCCGCCGGTCACGCCGATCATGGCAAGGTCCGCCGCGAGGTCGGAGAATGCCGAGTCTTCCGTGACCAAGCGCGGGCCGTCATCCGTCGTCCTCACCCCGAGAACCAGCACGTCGGCAGCAAGCGAGGAAGGAGATTCGGCAGAGAGCACAAGGGCGGGAACAGTCATGACGCCATCGTATCCGCGCCACGGGATCCTGCTCGCAAGCCAACCAGGGCGGGCCTGTTCGCTCTCGGCACCAACCCCAGGGCGGGCCTATGGCTGAGCTCGACCTAGACTTAATCAATGCAAAACCCCGAAGGTCTCTACGAGTTGAACCCGGGCGTCATCGACGTGCCAGAGGGACTTCACCTCGTGGCCGGCCTCACCGGCTTCGCTGACGCAGGCGCGGCCGTTACCCAGTTGAGTGAATACCTTCTCGACACGGTCACTCACCGGGAGGTCGCGACTTTCGACGCCGATATTTTGCTCGACTATCGGGCGCGCCGTCCCACCATCTACTTCGATCAGGATCACCTGGCCGACTACCGCCCGCCACGCCTCGCGCTCTCCATCGCAACCGACGAGATCGGCCAACCCTTCCTGTTTCTCACCGGCTTCGAGCCCGACTTCCAGTGGGAGCGGTTCAGCGAAGCGGTGATGCAGCTCATCGCCCGGTTCAAAGTGAAGACGACAACCTGGGTGCATGCGATCCCGATGCCGGTGCCCCACACCCGCCCAATCGGGGTCACGGTGAGTGGCAACCGTCCGGAACTCATCGAGTCGATGTCCATTTGGAAGCCGCGCACGCAGGTGCCAGCCAATGCTCTTCACCTGGTCGAGTACCGGCTACAGCAGCAGTCTCACCCCACCGCGGGATTCGTTCTGCTGATCCCGCACTACCTCGCCGACACCGAGTTTCCGGATGCTGCCGTGAAGGCGCTCGAATCGATCAGTGCGGCCACCGGGCTGATTTTTCCGACCGACGCCCTGCGCGAAGAGGGACGGGACTTCCTCACGAAGATCGATAGCCAGGTCGAGACCAACTCGGAACTCGCGCGACTGGTCGGCACTCTCGAAGAGCGTCACGACTCCTATATGGAGGGAAACCCATTGCGTTCGCCGCTCACCGACATGGACGGCGAGCTGCCAACTGCCGATGAGATCGCCGCAGAGCTGGAGAACTTTCTTGCAGCTCGCCGCACCGGCGAAGAGACCGACCCCTTCTTGCCCTGAGCTGGGTCCGCCAAGGCCCAAACGACCCCGGGCTACAGTGGAACGGTGAATTCGCGGCGATCCTGGCTCATTTGGGGAGTCGCCCTCTTCGCCTATCTCGTCGCCGTACTGCAGCGCACCTCGCTCGGTGTTTCCGGCATCGAAGCTGCCCACCGATTCGGAGTATCGGCTTCGGCCCTCTCCAGCCTCGCGGTCGTGCAGTTGGTCGTCTATGCCGCCCTGCAAATCCCGACCGGCGTACTGCTCGATCGAGTCGGACCGAAGGTGCTGATCGGGACAGGAGCCGTCCTGATGTTAGCCGGGCAAATAACTCTTGCCCTCGCGCCGTCGATCGGTATTGCGGTTCTCGGGCGCATTCTCGTCGGAGCAGGTGATGCACTGACCTTCATCTCGGTCATCCGGTTACTCGCTCTGTGGTTTCGCGGACGGATTCTGCCGCAGGTGTCGCAGTGGACTGGCAACATCGGTCAACTCGGGCAGGTCGTGTCTGCCATTCCGCTGTCACTGACCCTGCACCGCTACGGCTGGACGCCCGCTTTCCTTTCCGCTGCGGCGCTCTCGCTTGTGGCAGCGGTGCTCGTTGTCGTGTTGCTGTCCGATGGTCACCCGACGACACGACCGGGCGGTACCCCGTCAACTGACCGCCTCATCAACTGGCCGACGGCGCTGCGGCAGCTGCGAGAATCTCTCGCCCGTCCGGGCACACAGCTGGGATTCTGGTCGCATTTCGTCACCCAGTCTTCGGGCACCGTCTTCTCCTTGCTGTGGGGTTTCCCCTTGCTCACGGCCGGACTTGGCTACTCGCCAGGCACGGCATCGGGTCTACTCGCCCTGATCGTGCTCGCCGGAGTTCTGAGCGGACCGATCCTCGGCATTCTCACCGCGCGCTTCCCGATGCGGCGATCCAACCTGGTGATCGGAATAGTGGCAATGATCGGAGTCACCTGGACTGCAGTACTGATCTGGCCGGACCGTCCGCCATTCTGGCTTGTCGTTGCGCTGGTTGTGGTGTTAGGAATCGGCGGTCCCGGCTCGCTCATCGGGTTCGATTTCGCTCGAACCTTTAATCCCATGCGCAGCCTTGGCTCCGCAACCGGGGTCGTCAACGTCGGTGGTTTTCTCGCGAGTTTCGTAATGATGTACCTCATCGGGCTCATTCTCGACATCGAGAACACTGTTCGAGTGGCCGGGGGAGCGGCCAGTGATATCTACGGCTGGAATTCGTTCAGAGTCGCCTTGCTCACTCAATACGTTGTGATCGGCACAGGAGTGCTGTTCCTGATGCGGGCACGCACGAGAACTCGCCAGCTGTTGCACTCTGACGAGGGAATACAAGTGGCCCCGCTGTGGGTTTCACTAGTGAGGTTCTGGAGGCGCCGTAACGGCCGGTAACCCCCTACAGCTATCCGGTCGCATTGGCAAGGGTCATTCTGAATCCGTGCAATAATCAATCCAAGGCCCTTTCAGGTTTGCTTCATTCGAACGCAGCACCACTGCGCAAGAGTGTGGAACTTGACATGGGTCTTAGTGCTGCCCGAAAAAACCCGGCTATGCGTCGGACAAGGTCAGTGCTCCCAGTGATGGGCGTGTAACGCCTGACGATCTACTAGTGAAAGGTGACCCAATGGCCACCCGATCCAAAACCACTGCCGTCGCAGAACCGGACGCCGCTACCGAGGTCACTGTCGATCTCGCTGACGCCGTTGATCTGAAGACAGCACCAGCCAAGACAACTCCAGCCAAGACAACGGCAGCCAAGACAGCGGCGGCTGCGAAGGCAGCGCCTGCAAAAAAGGCACCACTGAAAAAGCCTGTTGTCAAGCGTGCCTCGAAGGCTGCAACCTCAGGGGATGAGCAAGGCGGCCCCTCGGATGAAGCAGAGGTCGTTGTCACAAGCCGGAAAAACGGCGTCGCCAAGGATGCTGATGGCAAGAATGCCGATGCGAAAGATGCCGACGCCAAAGACGCTGACGCTAAGGATGAGTCGTCCGAGGATTCGGACGAGGACAAGGACGAGAAAACCGCGGAGATACTGCCCTCGGGTGCGCTCGTACTGTCTCTTGTTGACGATGAGGATGAAGTCCCGGTCTACTCCTCCGCAATCACCGGCGCGACGGCCGATCCGGTCAAGGACTACCTCAAACAGATCGGGAAGGTCGCTCTTCTCAACGCTGCCGAGGAAGTCGAACTCGCCATGCGAATCGAGGCCGGTCTGTTCGCGGAGGACAAGCTGGCAGACATGACGCCCGCCGAACTCAAGTCACAGCTCGGTCGCGAGCTCAACTGGGTCGCCAAGGATGGACAGCGCGCGAAAAGCCATCTGCTCGGGGCGAACCTCCGCCTGGTCGTATCGCTCGCCAAGCGCTATACCGGGCGTGGAATGCAGTTTCTCGATCTCATTCAGGAGGGTAACCTCGGCCTTATCCGCGCTGTAGAAAAATTCGACTACACCAAAGGCTTCAAGTTCTCGACCTACGCCACGTGGTGGATCCGTCAAGCTATTACGCGCGCCATGGCCGACCAGGCCCGCACGATCCGAATCCCCGTGCATATGGTCGAGGTCATCAACAAGCTCGCGCGCGTGCAGCGACAGATGCTCCAGGACCTGGGGCGCGAACCCACGCCGGAGGAGTTGAGCCGCGAGCTCGATATGACCCCGGAAAAGGTCATCGAGGTGCAGAAGTACGGGCGCGAACCGATCTCGCTTCACACCCCGCTCGGTGAAGACGGCGACAGCGAGTTCGGTGACCTCATCGAGGACACCGAAGCTGTCGTGCCGGCTGATGCTGTGGGCTTCACGATGCTCCAGAAGCAACTGGAGTCACTGCTCGACTCGCTGTCCGAGCGAGAGGCCGGGGTAATTCGCATGCGTTTTGGCCTCGGTGATGGCATGCCGAAGACCCTCGATCAGATCGGTGACACCTTCGGTGTCACACGCGAGCGAATCCGGCAGATTGAGTCGAAGACGATGGCGAAGTTGCGTCATCCGTCGCGGTCGCAGTCGCTGCGGGACTACCTCGAGTAGACCCGGAACGACATGGTGATGGGTTCTGAAGCAAATGAAGGCAAGGCTCTCGAAACGGAGCTTGATGGTGTGCGCTACGAGCGCATCCCGATCAAGACCCGGCTCGTCGGCCCAACCGACGACATCGTGGAAATCGTGACAACATTCGCGCACTCCGTCGTGCGGCCGGGCGACATTCTGTTCGTCACCGAGAAGATTGTGGCCATCACTCAGGGCCGCGCTTATCCGGTTGACGAGATCACACCGCGACCGCTCGCGACCCGGCTGTCTCGCTACGTCACTCGCACACCCTCCGGTATCGGTCTTGGGCTGCCGGAGACCATGGAGATGGCCCTGCGCGAATGCGGCACTCCGCGCATCCTTTTCGCCGCTGCCGTTGCCGTAGTAACGAAGCCGTTTGGTCGGCGTGGCGACTTCTATCGGGTAGCGGGCCCCAAGGCACGCGGCATCGACGGCCCGACAAGTGGAACGATCCCGCCCTACAACTCACAGGTGGTGCTCGCGCCGGAACGGCCGTCAGAGGTCGCTGCTGTTCTGCGCGCCGCGCTGGGCACTCCGGTCGACGTGCTCATCGTCGACATCAATGATTTCGGTGGCAACGTGCTCGGTTCAACGCTTGACCGCACAGCAAATCGACTGATGGAACGAATCCTGGGGGATAATCCTCTCGGCCAGGGGCACCAATCGACGCCGCTCGGTGTGATCCGCCGCGTCGTCTAGGCCGGCACGCGAACGAGCATGCGGGTGCGGGTTCGCCTCTCAGAAACCAACGTACTGCTGGTAGCGCGCCCGGTTCCCAGTGCGGATCCCCGTGGCGCTTGGCTTGTTTTCGTAGACTCCGGCAGCCCAGTTGCCCTCCACGAGCACCGGTCCGTTCTCGCCGATGACCACGTCCCAGCCCACGTACTGCACCTGTGGTACGACACGGCATGCCAAATCGATGAAGATGAACAACTCGGGGGTCATTGGCAGCTGGAAGTCGACGATTGATACGCCGGATTCCGGATGGGTCGAATACACGTTCTCGTGCGAGTCGTACCCGGGACCGCGAGAATGGCCCTGCATATCGAGCATCGAGAAGAATCCCCCGTAGGTCTGCTGGTCACTCGCCTGGCCGCGGCCGAACTTCTGCGCCATTGCGAGCACGTGGGTGTTCTGACCGTCGAAGAATGTGGTGACGCGGGTGGTGTTTGCGGTGCCAGGGCACAGAGCGGCGAGTGTCGGGTGCTGCGTGATGTACTCCTCGAGGAGGTTTTGCCCCTTCGCGAGCATCGAACTGCGAAGTCCGTCCCAGTCGGTGATGAGAGCCGCCTCATAGCGTTCGACGCCGTGTCCCGAGTCGCTGAACGGAACTTTCCCCATGACGCGTTCGTGTTTTTCGACGAACGCGCGCAGCTGGGCATCCGTCGTTTCGCGCACGTCGAGCCACTCGCGGCCCAACAGGTCAGCGAAGCGGCGATTGAACTCGAGCTTGTCGTGGAACAGCCCGCGGTACTCGGGCTGGTCGTACTTCATGGCGATGTGGTTGGAGAGCGAATTAGTCATGTAGGTGACTCGCTCCCGGCGGGTCAGAATGGCGAAATCGCAGTCGACATAGTCCTGAAATGCCGTGTTGCGAAATCCCGCCGACCACAGCATGTCAACCACAATCAGAGCTACCGGCTTGTTGAACTGCACAGCTACGCCGCGGGCCCGGATCAGGACGGATGCCGCATCAAATCCACGAACCCGACGTGCGAGATACTGAATGCGATTTTTCAGGCCGAGGCTCTGTGAATTGGCGGTGGCTCTGGTGTTAGCGATTGTTCCACTCCCGTCGATGACCGATGACCGGTATACAGTCAGATCGACAATCCTAACCGGCGAGCTGCCCAGCGCCCGGCGAGCAGCGCGATGAGGCGGTATTCTCGAGGTCGTGCCAGCGTGCGCTGGTGGAGAGGGACGCATCGATGCAGGCCAATAGCTGGCGAGCCACAGCTCGAATTGATCTGGCGGCCATCCGACAAAATCTTGTCGTTCTTACTTCGCGCTACGGCACCAAAAAGTACGTTGCGGATATCGCCGCCGATGCCTACGGGCACGGTACGTCCGAGGTCGGCCGGCTTGCTCGCAAAGCGGCGGTGACAGTGTCGGAAAGCTCTAACCCGCTTGGAGGAGAGCTGTACGGACTCACCCGCGACCCGCTCTTGCATGCTGCCATGCGTGTGAGCGCCCTGGTGATCGCTACGAAAACCATCGATGCGGGAGAGGGAGTCTCCTACGGGTATACCTGGCATGCCCCGACGCGCACCAACCTTGCACTCGTCGGGATCGGTTATGCCGATGGTCTTGATCGGAGCGCAAGCAACGTGGGATCCCTTCTTCTCGGTGGGGTAGAGCATCGCATCGTGGGGCGTGTGGCGATGAATGCCCTCGTGCTCGACCTGGGTCAGCATTCCGCCGCCATCGGTGACGAGGCTGTGGTCTTCGGTGATCCGGCTGTTGGCGAGCCAGCCGTCGGGGACTGGGCCGGGCAGCTCGAGCGCCCGTGCGCAGAAATCGTCGCTGTTTTCGGTAGCCACCTGCCGCGGGAGTACCGATGGTAGTGGACCTGCCGCAGACCGCACCGACGGCTACGATCGACCTCTCCGCCTATCGTCGCAACCTCGCACGGCTGGCCGCGCGGGTTGCTCCGTGTGCGCTGATGGCTGTCGTCAAGGCGGATGCTTACGGACACGGCCTGGTCCCGGTCGCGCGCGCGGCAGTAGCGGCCGGGGTCGAGTGGATCGGCACGATCGACGTCGAAACGGGCCTCGAGCTGCGGCGAAACGGCATCCCTCGCGATGTGGCGGTGCTCACTTGGCAGCTCGCCCCGAACGAGGACTATGCCGCGGCAATCGAGGCCGAGCTGGATTTCGGGGTCTCGACCATTGGCCAGCTGGAGGAAATCGTGGCTGTCTGCGCCTCCCGCCGCGCGCGGGTACACCTCAAAATCGACACTGGCCTCCATCGCAACGGCGCGAGTGTCGAGGAGTGGCCGGCTCTCGTGGCACGCGCGCTTGCGCTGTCGCGCAGCATGGAGATCGTTGGAGTATGGACACACATCGCGGAGGCGTCGGAGAGCGAGGACTCTGCCGCGATCGATCGCTTCTCCGCTGCCCTCGCGGTCGCTGAAGAATTGGGTGCGTCACCGACTGTCCGACATCTCGGAGCCAGCGCCGCCGCATTCACCCGCGCCGATGCGCGGTTCGATCTGGTGCGGATTGGTGCGTTTTCCTACGGAATTTCCCCCGGGGACGGGGTTTCGCCCTCATCGCTCGGACTTGAGCCCGTAATGACACTGACGGCTCCGGTGACAGCCGTGAATCTCGGCATGGCGACGATTGCAATCGGCTACGGCGATGGGATCCCTAGCGCCGCGGCCGGGCGTGTACGGGTCGTGATCGACGGCCGCCCGTACATGATCGTCTCAGTGCAACTCGATCGCCTCACGATAGATATCGGAGATGCCACCGTGCGCCCGGGCGACACCGCTGCACTGTTTGGCGCCGGCGCACACGGCGAGCTGACTCTCCAGGACTGGGCCGACGCGCTCGGCACGATTGGCGAAGAAATTGTCACCCGGCTCAGTCCGCGCATCCGGCGTCGCTTTTTTTCTGAGGGTGTCGAACTTAACCGGTGACAGCAGAACAGCGCCCCGGCCGAAGCCGGAAGCGCTGTGTCAGATCGAGGACCGGGCGAGTCAGGCGCGGTTGTTTTGAAGCAGTCGGTCGGACTCGTCGTGCCAGTCGCTTGCGATGGTCGCAAGCTTTTCCTGGTACTTCTTGCCGTGGTGCGCGCAAAAGAGCAACTCACTAGTACCAATGGCCACACGAATGTAGGCCTGCGCGCCGCAGCTATCGCAGCGATCCGATGCGGTGAGCTGGTGGCTCGAGTCAATTTCGTCCGGTGCAGTCGTGTCCGGTGCAATCTGAGCCATGAGTTGCTCCTTTCAGTTTTCTATCAACAATTCGTTATTTACATACAAGCATGCGAGGGTGACATTACGGCGACAAAACCTGTGCATTTCGCTGAACGCGTACGCGCCCGGTGAAGGGGTGTCGTAGGTCGGTGGTGTGACTCCCGGTCGTTAGTGTTGAACACGGCCCCGAGAGGATCCATTCCTTGCATCAGCGATGTTGGCGGCGCCGCGAAGGAGATATGCGTGGCGAGCTCGGACTACTCCGCACGACACCTCTCGGTGCTCGAGGGGCTGGAGGCGGTGCGAAAGCGCCCGGGTATGTATATCGGCTCGACCGATTCGCGTGGGCTGATGCACTGCCTGTGGGAGATCATCGATAATTCTGTCGACGAGGCGCTCGGAGGCCACGGCGATGAGATCAGCGTTGTACTACACGCCGATAACAGCATCGAAGTTCGCGACCGCGCGCGGGGGATCCCCGTTGATATCGAGCCGAAGACCGGCCTCTCCGGAGTCGAGGTTGTCTTCACCAAGCTCCACGCTGGAGGCAAGTTCGGCAGCGGGTCCTACGCCGCCTCCGGTGGACTGCACGGCGTGGGAGCATCCGTTGTCAATGCACTGTCAGAACGTCTTGACGTCGAAGTCGATCGTGACGGCAAGACCTGGGCGATGTCATTCCACCGCGGTGAGCCCGGCAGCTTCGCTGACATTTCCGGTGGCCCGAGGGCGGATGCGGTGTTCACCCCGTTCGAGAACACGAGCGAGTTGAGGGTGACTGGCACGGTCGCTCGCGGCGTCACTGGCACCCGTATCCGTTACTGGGCAGACCCACAGATCTTTTCTCGCGGTACGACCTTCCAGAGCGATGAACTTGCGACCCGTGCGCGCCAGACTGCATTCCTCGTGCGCGGCCTCGGTATTGAAATCACCGACCAGCGAGGCGCGGATCCAACCTCTGAGCTGTACCGTTTCGACGGCGGGATCGGCGAATATGTCGACTTCCTCGCTCCCGATACCGCCCTCACCGAGACCTGGCGGATGACCGGGACTGGCACATTCTCCGAGACTGTTCCCGTGCTCGACGATTCGGGCCACATGGTGGCCACCGAGCTCGAACGGGAGTGTGAGGTCGATATCGCACTGCGCTGGGGTACCGGGTACGAGACGGTGTTCCGCAGCTTCGTGAATATCATCGCCACCCCAAAGGGCGGTACCCACCAGTCCGGCTTCGAAGCCGGAATGCTCAAGTTCCTGCGGTCGCAAGTGGAGCAGAACGCGCGCCGGCTCAAGGTTGGCACGGGGGCGAACAGCACCGAGAGGATCGAGAGGGACGACATCCTCGCCGGTCTCACGGCGGTGCTGACCGTGCGGCTGCCTGAGCCTCAGTTCGAGGGCCAGACGAAGGAGATCCTGGGGACTCCCGCCGTGCGCAACATCGTCGCTGCGGTAGTTGCGAAGACAATGGGGGAGAAGTTCGGCTCACCCAAGCGCGACGACAAGACCCAGTCGGCGCTCGTGCTCGACAAAATCGTCGCGGAGATGAAGTCTCGGGTCTCGGCCCGTGCGCACAAGGAGACACAGCGACGCAAAAATGCCCTGGAAAACTCCTCATTGCCGGCGAAGCTGGTGGACTGCCGCAGCTCTGATGTCGCCAACAGTGAACTCTTCATCGTCGAGGGTGACTCCGCGCTTGGAACAGCGAAGCTCGCACGCGACAGCGAATACCAGGCGCTTCTGCCCATCCGTGGCAAGATCCTTAACGTGCAGAAGGCGTCAGTGTCTGACATGCTCGCAAATAGCGAATGTGCCTCGATCATCCAGGTGATCGGTGCCGGCTCCGGGCGCAGCTTCGATCTCACGGCCGCGCGCTACGGCAAGGTGATTATCATGAGCGACGCCGATGTCGACGGTGCGCACATTCGCACCCTCCTGCTCACGCTTTTCTTCCGCTACATGCCCGACATGATCCGTGACGGACGCGTGTACGCCGCGGTGCCACCGCTGCACCGGGTGATCGTGATGAACCCCGGCACCAAACCCAATGAGACGATTTACACCTATTCCGAGCAGGAACTGAACGCCGTACTCACCGGTCTCAAGAGGACGAACAAGCGGTATCAGGATCCCATCCAGCGATACAAGGGACTCGGCGAGATGGATGCCGATCAGCTGGCAAACACGACGATGGATCGGCAGCACCGCACCCTGAGGCGTGTGCAGATCACGGATGCCGTGAATGCTGAACGCGTCTTCGAACTGCTCATGGGCAATGATGTTGCGCCGCGTAAGGACTTCATCATCGCGGGCTCGGATGGACTCTCCCGCGACCGCATCGACGTGTAGTCGGTCGCCGATCTGAGGATTGCGCTCAGCTGATCGGGCTGCCGATCGATCCGATGAGGCCGTCGAGTGGTGTACCGGATGCGTCGCGCCGAGCACCGGCGTCGGGAAGGGACCGCACCGCACCATCGAGGCCGACCGCGAGCGCAGGACCGATGCCTGCCCACGCCATGGTCAGCTGGTCTTCACCCCTGAGGAACGAGTGAGCACGCACCCCCGAAGTCGCGCGACCCTTGCCGGGAAACTCCGACATGGCTGACACCTTCGCGCGTCCCGTTTCCATGCCTGCAATGGTTGCGCTGCTGCTGGACACCGTTGCCACCACGACCTCGGACCCCGAATCGACCGCGCCAAAAAAGATGACCGTGGCTTTAGCGCCGAGGTTGATGCCCGCCATTCCGGCTGCAGACCGCCCCTGAGGTCGCACACTGGAGGCGGGGAAGTGCAGGAGCTGCGCGTGAGAAGTGACGAACAGCAGTTCATCGGTCTCGCTCGACTGCCGCACTCCCACAACCGAGTCTCCCGGCTTGAGGGAGATGATCTCGAACTCGGGTCGGTTCGCCCAATCCCCGGGGGTCAGCCGCTTCACTACGCCCTGTCTGGTGCCGATGGCGATTGCTTCGGCTGAGGTGAGCGACACCAGCGCGAGCACTCTCTCCTTCGTGGCATCGATTGCCAGGTAATCGGTTATCCGCACCCCGGCGGCGAGCTGGATCGAGTTCTCTGGAACGACCGGAAGATCGACGGGAGTGAGGCGGATCAGCCGCCCGAGCGAGGTTATCGCTCCGATCTCCGACCGGCGTGTTGTGACGATGGATGACAGGATCGCATCGTGCTTGGTTCGCCGGGCGGCGCGCTCTGGAAGCTCCGAAGCAGCGATAGACAGGTCGACACGGATGGAGCGTCCGGTCGTGGACAGGAACACCCGGCATGGCGTATCCGCGATCTCGAGCACGGCTGCGGCCGCCCGCGCTGCGACAGTCGTCCCGACCGGCGCACGTGCCTCGGTCAGCAGTGTGCGACGTGGTGTGCCGAAGCGCTCCGCCACCTCCTCGAGTTCGTCAGAGACCAGCTGGCGCACTCGCTCTGGCCCGGTCAGCAGTTGCTCGAGGGCGTCGATCTCGGACAGCAGTTGGTCACGTTCCGCCTCGAGTTCGATCCGGGAGAATTTGGTGAGGCGGCGCAGTCGCAACTCCAGGATGTACTCGGCCTGGATCTGGCTGAGGTCGAAGACATCCATCAACTTCGCGCGCGCCTGCTCGGTGTCATCGCTCGCCCTGATGACCTGGATCACCTCGTCGATGTCGAGAATTGCCACGAGCAATCCCTCGACGAGGTGCAGCCGCTCTTTTTTACGCGCAAGGCGGTACTGGCTGCGACGGGTGACGACAGAGATCCGGTGGTCGACGTAGACCTGCAACAGTTCCCGGAGACCCAGGGTTTTGGGCCCACCCTCGACCAGCGCGACACTGTTGATGTTGAAGGAATCCTCGAGCGGCGTGAACCGGTAGAGCTGCTCGAGCACCGCTTCCGGGCTGAAGCCGGTCTTGATTCCCACCACAAGGCGTAGGCCATGTTTGCGGTCGGTGAGATCCGTGACATCCGAGATCCCGTTGAGCTTCTTGGAGTTGACGCCATCCTTGATCTTCTCGATCACTCTCTCCGCGCCCACCATGTAGGGCAGCTCGGTGATGACGAGCCCAGCCTTACGCGCGGTGATGTTCTCGACCGAAACCCGCGCCCGAGTGCGGAAACTGCCGCGTCCTGTCTCGTACGCATCGCGGATGCCGGCGAGGCCGATGATGGTGCCGCCGGTCGGCAGGTCAGGCCCGGGGACGAACGACATGAGGTCATCGAGGGAGGCATCCGGATGCGCTATCAGATGTCGTGCCGCCCCGACGACCTCGATGAGGTTGTGCGGCGCCATATTGGTTGCCATGCCGACGGCGATGCCGGAGGCGCCATTGACCAGGAGGTTGGGAAAAGCCGAGGGCAGAACTTCCGGCTGGGTCAGCTGGTTGTCGTAGTTGGGCACGAAGTTCACGACGTCTTCGTCGAGATCCTCGGTCATCGCCATCGCGGCAGCGGTGAGGCGAGCTTCGGTGTAGCGCGGTGCTGCCGGCCCGTCATCCAGAGTGCCGAAGTTGCCATGGCCATCGATCAGGGGCACCCGAAGAATGAAACTCTGGGCGAGTCGCACCATCGCATCGTAGATCGATGCGTCGCCATGCGGATGCAGCTTGCCCATCACCTCACCGGTGACGCGGGCGGACTTCACATGCCCTCGATCGGGGCGAAGTCCCATCTCGGTCATCTGGTACAGGATGCGGCGTTGAACCGGCTTCAGTCCGTCACGGGCATCCGGCAGGGCACGGGAGTAAATCACGGAATACGCGTATTCGAGAAACGACCCCTCCATCTCGGTGGAGACGTCGACGGTATCGATGCGTTCCCCGTTGGGCTGTGACAGGGGGATTTCGGGAGTAGTCATAGGATTATCCCCATGCTACCGGCCACAAAAACGCACCGGTTTAGCCTTGCCGATGTCATGCCAAGTTGCCTCAAGGCGATTGTTCATGCTCCGAATCGGTTGTCGCTGCCGCCGGTGGAGAAGGCGATCGTGCTGCTGGTAGATGGGCTCGGGGCATCCGCGCTCAGCGCCCGGGCCGGTCACGCTCGCACTCTCGCGCCGTTGCTCAGTTCGGGATCCACAATCGGCGCGCGGTTTCCGTCGACCACGGCATCCGCGATTGCCACTCTCACCACCGGAGTGCCCCCCGGAGTTCATGGACTCGTCGGCTACAGCGTTCTCGACGCGGCTAACGACCGCGTCGTCAACCAGCTGAGCGGATGGGACGCTCGTCTCGATCCTGCGACCTGGCAGAGGGTACCGACACTGTTCGAAGAGGCACGGGATGCCGACATCCCGAGTTTCGCGATTGGGACCGAGCGTTATCGCTCCTCGGGCTACACCAGCGCGGTACTGCGCGGGGCGGAATATCGCAGTGGAGCGTCGTTGACTGAGCGCTTCGAGCAGGCGCGTTCCACACTCGATGAAATCGACAGCGGGCTGATTTATCTTTATGTGCCGGAGTTGGACCAGGCTGGTCACTCCGCTGGCTGGCAGTCTGCTGCCTGGATCAACGCGCTTGAGGAACTCGACCGGTCAGTGCGACTGTTCGCAGCGACCCTCGGCACGGGTGAGGGCATGCTGTTGACTGCCGATCATGGGATGCTCGACGTGCCCCTGCATTCCCAGGTGCTGTTCGATTCGGATTCGCGGCTCATCGACGGCATCCGATTCGTGGCGGGGGAGCCGCGCGCGCTTCAGCTGCATTTCGAGACCGACGCGTCGCCAGCGCTTCGGCAGTCAGTGTTGGCAGCGTGGCACGAAATCGAGGGGTCACGGTCGTGGATCGTGTCTCGCGCGGAAGCGATCGAATCCGGGTGGTTCGGTGCGACAGTCGACCCCGAGGTGATTCCCCGAATCGGAGACATCATCGTCGCGGCGCGTAAGGAGATCGCCTACTACGACTCGAGGGTCACCCGCAATACCGGTAGAAATATGGTGGGGCAGCACGGTTCGTGGTCATCAGAGGAGCTCGCCATCCCACTGTTGCGATTCGGAGCTTTCGCACGCTGACCGGCAGCCGGTGGTCGTGCCGTTCGCCGAGCGACCGAATCGGGACTTGCTGAGCAGGTCCTACAGGTCGTCGTCCGAACGAGCACCGAAGACGATCTCGTCCCAGCTCGGCATGGATGCTCGACCCTTGCGGGACGACGCGCGCGGCCGAAACACATTCGGCTGGGGCGCGGTATTGCCCGGTCGGTCGTCGGTGTCATCGTTGAACACGTCCAGTGGCACGTCGACGATGCGAATTCCGCCGGTAGAGGGATGTGTGGCACGGGAGTCGGAAGCCGCGGCGTCGTCCCCGAAACCCGCCCCTTCCCGCTCGCCACGCCGGCGCCGCAGCGCCTCGAGCAGGTCGGCTGTCTGGTTCGACTCGGATTCGTCGGCGGCTGGGGCGCGGTTTATCGCGGCGTCCGACACTGCGAGCGGTGCATCATCGAGCCGTCCGTAGGGCACCGCCTCGAGGCGAGCCCGTGCCGCAGCCGTTCCGGGCTCGTGCGTTGCGAGATCCTGGCTGGTGAAGGCTCCACTGTCGAACCGGGACTGGTCGGGTTGGCGTTCTACATCCCCAACGGCCCGCAAGCGGGGAACCAGCGCGCCTGTGGCCTCCCCCTGCTGCGAGAGGGTGATGGCTTCGTTATTAAGCGGGGAAAGTGCCGCCTTCTTCGGGTCGAAGCGCCAGCGGGCATCGCGCTCGATCTGTTCGGCGCTGAAGGAGAGCTTGACAATCCAGCCTCCACCGATCTCTTTCCAACTCGCCCAGCGCTCATCGATGGCGCCGAGATCGTAGAGACGCTCGCGGATGACGGTGCCAAAGGTCGAGCCACCACCGAGTGGGTCGGTCTCCATCGCGGTATGCACGGGCACTGCAAGCGCAGAGTTGACGACGAATTCGCGCTCGGCAAGCACCGGACCCTCGAACTTTTGGATGTACTCGAGCGGAACGCCGGTGATGGCCGCAACATCAAGAGCCGACATTCCGGATCTAATGTGGGCCTGGATTTCACGGGGCGCCAGTTTGCGGCCCGACCCCGGATCCGGGATTGCCTGGCGCAGTTTCGACTGCAGCACCTCGTCGATGGCGATGCGGTACTTGGTACCCTCGTCGGAAACAACGAGAAGTGCGCCGTTCTCCACTCCGATGACTCTCAGGTCTTGCATACTGAACGCCTTTCGCAACTGCCTCGTGATGACAGAGTGGCACGTCGTCTTCTTAAATAACGGGAATATCCCGGGCGTGCCGCAAGTTGCTCCGATATCGGATCCACGGTCTTTGGCCAATGGTTTGCTATTCGCAAACTAATGGTGCAAGCTATGGCCGCCGATTGAGACCAATCGATATATTCAAGAACTGGATGGGCATGGCAACCGACTACGACGCACCTCGTAAGACCGACGACGACTCCGAGTCGATCGAGGCTCTTAAAGAGCGCGTTCCGGACAAAATGTCTGGCGTCGTCGACGTGGATGATTCTGACAATCCTGGCGGCTTCGACCTGCCGGGCGCGGATCTCTCAGAGCTCGACCTCGACGTCGTCGTGCTACCCCCGCAGGCCGACGAGTTCACCTGTGTCAATTGTTTTCTCGTCAAACATCGCTCGCAGCTCGATCACGAGGAGAAGCTCGGATTGATCTGCCAGGAGTGCGCGGCCTGAGCCGGTTCGTGCGCCTTTAGCCGGCGCGCGCTGCCTCGATCGCGGCGGCCAGGGCATCCGGTGTTCGAGTCGACACGATCCAATACGGGGTCGGGTCGGTCTCGTCGGTCACTTCGATTTTGGCGACCGGCGACACCCAGCCGCGGATCAGCAGCCACGCGCGTGCGTCGAGGAGGCGGCCCCGCTGAAGGGTGGCCTCTTCGCCCCGGAACACGGTCACCGTGCCGATGAGGTGAACCGAGACCCGCGCGCGCCCGGCGATGAGTTCGCCCCGGGATACTTCAATCACGGGAGAGGTCGCAACCAAAACCAGCACAACCATCGCATAGAGAACGAGCGCAACGATCGCCCCGGCCAGAAGATTGATCGGAAGAAATACCAGCAAGCTCGCAGGCACCACCAGTGCCGTTGCCAAAAAAACCCAGTGTGATGGCCAGATGCGTTCATGGTAGAGCGTCGAAAGGATCGTCGGACCACCGGGAGGGTTCTGCGTCATTTCTCTATTCGACCAGATTTTCCTCTGCTCCGACGGCACCGTCGTTCTGCACTACCCTCGTGACGTGTCTGAAAGCGTTGAAGTCCTTATCGTGGCCGACCGGGTGCCCAGCTATTCTCATCCCGGTGACGCGGGTGCTGACCTCGCCGCCGCCGTGGCGATAACACTTGCTCCCGGCCAGCGTGCGACAGTGGCAACCGGGGTGTCGATCGCGCTTCCCGACGGTTATGTCGGGTTTGTCGTTCCTCGGAGCGGGCTCGCGGCCACGCACGGCATCACGATCGTGAACAGTCCGGGCACGGTGGATGCCGGCTACCGTGGCGAGATCAGCGTCACCCTGTTGAATACAGACAACTCAATGCCGTACTCTGTCGCGGTCGGTGATCGAATTGCCCAGCTCGTGGTGATGCCAGTGACTCGGGCGCGATTCATCCCGGTGCAAATCCTCCCGGGCAGCCAGCGTGGAGAATCCGGATTCGGGTCGACCGGCCACACGACCAACGACACTGAACCGCCCAGTACCGAAGAACAAGGAGAGTTTCTGTGAGCGACACCGCTTCGCCATCCGGCGAGCCTCAGCCGAACGAGAATGCCGACACGAGCGCCACAGACGAGCCCCTGAAATCTGCCCCGGCCGACCGGGAGACCGAGGGGCCGCTTGACGAGTCTGAGGCGAACCCGGTGCGCCCGTATGTCGATCTTGGGGGAGTCAAGATCCTCCCGCGCGAGGGCCTCCAACTGCGACTCGAGGTGGAAGAGGGCAGCCAGCGAGTCGTCGCTGTCGGCCTGGACTACGCCGGTTCCACTCTGCAGGTGCAACCATTCGCTGCGCCGCGCACCTCGGGCCTCTGGCACGAGATCCGGGAGCAGATAGCCGAACAGATCGCGAAGCAGGGCGGCACGACCCGCCTGACCGAAGGCCCATTCGGTCCAGAGCTTTTCGCGGAGATCCCGGCAACGACTCCCGGGCAGCCGGATTCGACCCGCTTAGCCCGGTTCATCGGCGTCGACGGTCCGCGATGGTTCCTGCGAGGTGTGATCGCCGGCGACGGAGCAGTCGACACCGCCGCTGCTCTCCAGATCGAAGATTTGTTCCGCAGCGTCGTCGTGGTGCGTGGCAAGACTCCCATGCCGCCGCGCGACCTTATCCCCCTCCATATGCCCAAAACCGCGGCTGCACCTGACCCGACGACACCGGGCGCCTGAGCCGGGTGACTGACGAAAGAGAGCCCGAACCAGGCTTTCGGGAAGCGTTCGCCGATGCGATGCGCAAGACCGGGCTTGGCCAGGTGGCTCCGGGCGAAGTTCCGACTGGACGGTCGTTACTGAAGGCGGTCGGCGGCCTTCGCGGCTTGGTTGAGTCCATCCTGCCCGCGCTGGCATTTCTTGTGCTCTACGCGACCACCAAGAATTTGCCGCTTTCGGTGCTGGTACCGGTGGCACTCGCGGTGGTGTTCGTGGTGGTCAGACTCGTCACCCGCACCCCGATCACTCAGGCGTTTGCGGGCATCGTTGGCATCGCTATCTCTGCGATTCTCGCCCTGGTCTCCGGTCGTCCGGAAGCGAATTTCCTTCCGGGGATCGTGGTCAACAGTGTGAGTCTGGCTGTGTTGCTTGTCAGCATTCTTGCGCGCTGGCCGCTCATCGGAGTGATCGTCGGATTCCTCACCAACGAGACAACTCAATGGCGCGAGCAGAAAGCGAAGCGGCGGGTGCTCTACCTCACCACCTGGCTCTGGGCCGGACTCTTCGCCCTTCGTCTCGCCGTCGAGGTGCCGCTCTACCTCGCTCAACAAGCCGAGTGGCTCGCCGGGGCGAAACTCCTTCTTGGCATTCCCCTTTACGCGGGAATGCTCTGGGTGACGTGGTTGCTCGTGCGTGCCGTCTATTCGGGGATCCCGCGGCCGATCAGCGAGTGATCCGCGTGCTAAAGTATCTTGATATCGAGATACTTTTACGCCGGTGTCGGCTGAACCAGTCTTAGAATTATCGTGCTGGCATTACGGCCAGTGGCGGTCGAATATGGCACCGGGTGTCTCGCCACAGATCACACCCAGCCCAGCAAGGGAGTCGCGCAATGTCGCAGGTCAACAGTTTCGGTTCGAGGGACACGCTGACGGTGGGTTCTACTGACTACGAAATCTTCCGGATCGACCACGTTCCCGGCTCTGAGAAGTTGCCGTACAGTCTCAAAGTGCTGCTCGAGAACCTGCTGCGGACCGAAGACAACGCAAACGTCACCCGATCGCAGATCGAAGCCCTCGGGTCGTGGGTCCCTACCGCCGAACCAGACACCGAGATCCAGTTCACCCCCGCCCGGGTCATCATGCAGGACTTCACCGGGGTCCCCTGCATCGTCGACCTCGCCACCATGCGGGAGGCGGTGTCCGCCCTCGGAGGCGATCCAAAGAAGATCAACCCGCTCGCTCCGGCCGAACTCGTGATCGACCACTCCGTGATCGCCGACCTTTTCGGCTCCGAGAACGCCCTCGAGCGCAACGTCGAGATCGAGTACCAGCGCAATGGTGAGCGCTACCAATTTTTGCGCTGGGGACAGACGGCTTTCGACGACTTCAAGGTCGTGCCGCCCGGAACCGGCATCGTGCACCAGGTCAACATCGAATACCTGGCACGGGTCACGACGACTCGCACGGTGAACGGTGTGCTGCAGGCCTACCCCGACACCTGCGTTGGCACCGATTCACACACCACAATGGTCAACGGCCTCGGTGTGCTGGGCTGGGGCGTCGGTGGCATCGAGGCCGAAGCGGCAATGCTCGGCCAGCCCGTCTCCATGCTCATACCAAAGGTGGTCGGTTTCAAACTCACCGGGGTCATTCCGACCGGGGTGACCGCAACAGATGTCGTCCTCACCATCACCGAGCAGTTGCGAAAGCACGGGGTCGTCGGCAAATTCGTCGAATTCTATGGGGCTGGTGTCGCAGCTGTGCCTCTGGCCAACCGCGCCACTATCGGAAACATGAGCCCCGAGTTCGGTTCCACAGCGGCGATGTTCCCGATCGATGACGTCACGCTCGACTACCTGCGCCTCACCGGTCGAAGCGACGAGCAGGTCGCACTTGTCGAGGCCTACGCGAAGCTTCAGGGGCTCTGGCACACCGCAGATTCCGAGCCTAGTTTCAGCGAATACCTCGAGCTCGACCTGTCAACGGTCGTGCCATCGATCGCCGGGCCGAAGCGGCCGCAGGATCGGGTCATCCTCTCCTCGGCCAAGGCCCAGTTTGCGAAGGATCTCACGAGTTATGCCAGTGTCGAGGACGGACTCATCGAGCACGACCTTGTCGATCTGGGTATCTCTGAGTCGTTCCCCGCATCCGATCCGCCAAGCAATCAGCCGGAGGATGAGCACAGTCACCACCGCCACACGCATGTCAGCCATGCGCCCTCCTCGGTGTCCCGGCCCACTGCGGTAACCACGAAATCCGGCGAGAGTTACACCCTCGATCACGGAGCCGTGGCCGTCGCGGCAATCACGTCCTGCACCAACACCTCGAATCCTTCGGTCATGCTCGCTGCGGGGCTCCTGGCCCGCAACGCGGTCAGGAAGGGCCTCACATCCAAGCCCTGGGTCAAGACGACCCTCGCGCCCGGCTCCAAGGTGGTCACCGATTACTACGCAAAGGCTGGCCTCACTGACGACCTCGAGGCACTCGGTTTCTACACGGTCGGCTACGGCTGCACCGTCTGCATCGGCAACACCGGACCTTTGATCGAGGAGGTCACCGACGCGATCAACAAGAACGATCTCGCCGTGACCGCCGTGCTCTCCGGCAATCGAAACTTCGAGGGCCGCATCAGCCCCGATGTGAAAATGAACTATCTGGCGAGCCCCCCGCTTGTCATCGCCTACGCCCTCGCCGGTTCGATGAACTTCGATTTCGAGACCGATTCCCTCGGCACCGGCAACGACGGCGCCGAGGTCTATCTCAAAGACATCTGGCCGGACGCTGCCGAGGTGCAGTCGACGATCGATTCGTCTATCGACACCGCAATGTTTACCAAGGAGTACGGAGAGGTCTTCGACGGTGACGAGCGCTGGCGCTCGCTTCCGACACCGGACAGTGAGGTCTTCGAGTGGGATTCTGAATCAACCTATGTGCGTAAGCCCCCGTACTTCGAAGGAATGACCCTGGAGGCCTCTCCGGTCAGCAACATCTCGGGTGCTCGAGTGCTGGCGAAGCTCGGCGATTCAGTCACTACCGACCACATCAGCCCGGCCGGCAATATCAAGGCCGACAGCCCCGCTGGGAAATACCTTGCCGACCACGGTGTGGACCGCGCTGACTTCAACTCCTACGGATCGCGGCGCGGTAACCATGAGGTGATGATTCGCGGCACCTTCGCGAACATCCGTCTTCGCAACCAGCTCCTCGACAACGTGGAGGGCGGATTCACCCGCGACTTCACTCAGGCGGATGCACCGCAGTCGTTCATCTACGATGCAAGCCAGAACTACCAGGCCGCCGGGACGCCACTCGTGATCTTCGGCGGCAAGGAGTACGGCTCCGGATCCTCCCGTGACTGGGCCGCGAAAGGCACGAGTCTTCTCGGTGTCAGAGCGGTCATTGTGGAGAGTTTCGAGCGTATCCATCGTTCAAACCTGATCGGGATGGGAGTGGTACCACTGCAATTCCCCGCCGGAGAGACTTGGGCAACCCTCGGCCTCGATGGCACCGAAGTCGTGAGCATCACTGGCCTTGAGGAGTTGAACGACGGGACCACACCGAAGACCGTGCGGGTCTCGGCAGCCCCGACGGAGCACTCCGCAGCAGGCAAGCAGAACGTCGAGTTCGACGCGGTCGTGCGCATCGACACTCCCGGTGAGGCCGACTATTACCGCAACGGGGGGATCCTCCAGTACGTTCTGAGATCGCTGGTTTAGGCTGTCGTGGTGAACCTTCTGCAAAGTATCCACGGACCACGTGATCTGGATCGGCTCACCAAGGATCAGCTCGTCGAGCTCGCCTCCGAAATCAGGGGATTCCTTGTCAGCGAGGTGTCCAAGACCGGCGGTCACCTTGGACCGAATCTCGGGGTCGTTGAGCTCACGATGGCTGTTCATCGCGTCTTCGATTCCCCGTTCGACGCGATCGTTTTCGACACCGGCCATCAGTCCTATGTGCACAAGCTGCTGACGGGGCGGCAGGATTTCAGTCGCCTTCGTGAGCGTGGCGGGCTGGCCGGTTATCCGCAGCGTTCGGAATCCGAACACGATATTGTCGAGTCCTCCCACGCCTCCAGTTCCCTGAGTTGGGCTGACGGCATCTCGCGTGCGTTCCAGATGACCGGCCAGAAGGATCGCCATGTGGTCGCGATTGTCGGTGATGGCGCTCTCACCGGGGGGATGACCTGGGAGGCGCTGAACAACATCAGCGATGACAATTCGCGCAATCTCGTCATCATCGTCAACGACAACGGGCGCTCCTACGCCCCGACCATCGGCGGTATGGCACGTTTCCTCAACGACGTACGCACCCGGCGTTCCTACCGCAGTCTCAATGTCTCGAGCCGCCGTTTCTTCGACCTCTTCGGATCTCCGGGGCAGGCTCTGTACCGCGGCATCCGTGGAGGTACGCACGGCTTCCTGAGCCGCTTCACCAACAATGAAGCGCTGTACTCGAACCTCGACATCAAGTACATCGGTCCAATTGACGGACATGACCTGCGGGCTATGGAGGAAGCCCTTACTCAGGCCAAGAACTATGGAGCCCCGGTCATCGTTCACGCGATCACCCAGAAGGGGAAGGGGTTCGAGCCAGCGGTGCTGGATGCGGCGGACCAGTTTCATGCCGTCGGTCACATTGATCCGGAGACCGGCGAGCCCATCGATCCCTCTGACAAACAGTCATGGACCTCGGTTTTCGCCGAAGAACTCGTGGTTCTCGCCGACAGCAACCCGGCCATTGTGGGCATCACCGCCGCGATGCTCCGCCCCACCGGTCTGCAGCCCCTCGCCTCCAAGTACCCAGAGCGGGTCTTCGACGTTGGAATCGCCGAGCAACACGCTGTCACCTCCGCGGCCGGGCTCGCGTTCGGCGGACTGCATCCGGTTGTTGCGCTGTACGCGACCTTCATTAACCGGGCATTCGACCAGGTGCTGATGGATGTCGCGCTACACCGGGCTGGCGTGACTTTCGTGCTCGATCGGGCCGGTGTCACTGGCCCTGATGGGCCAAGTCATCACGGAATCTGGGACCTCGCCATTTTGCAAGTCGTCCCGCACATCCGCCTCAGCGCGCCGCGCGACGCCATTCGCCTGCGTGAAGAACTGGGTGAGGCGGTAGCTGTGGCGGACGCCCCGACGGTGGTGCGATTCTCCAAGGGTAATGTCGGCAACGAGATCCCCGCAGTGCGCCGCCTCCCCGACGGCGTGGATATCCTCAGCGAAGCATCCCGTAAGGATGTTCTCATCATCACAGTCGGACCGATGGCCGAGATTGGGCTCGCGGTGGCGGCACGTCTGGCGGACCAGGGCATCGGTGCGACCGTCATCGATCCGCGCTGGGTGGTGCCGGTGCCCACAAGCGTCATCGCACTTGCGGCGGAACATCGTCTCGTCGTGACCATCGAGGACGGAATCCGGGTCGGGGGTATCGGTACGCGGATTCGTCAGGATCTGCGCGCGGCTGGTGTCGACACAGCACTGAACGAACTCGGACTGCCCGATGAGTTTCTCCAGCACGGGTCGCGCGCAGAGATCCTCGAAGAGGCTGGCCTCACCCCACAGCAGATCGCCCGCGATGTCGTCGAGCAAGTGCTCGGCAGCAAGATCCCGGTGGCGCGCCCGCTCACCGGTGAGGCCCATGAACAGAGCGCACTGGGGTCAGATCGCTCCTAGCTTCAACACCCCGAGCGCCGACAACTGCGGACGCATGCTGTCGTCGCTGCTCAGCAGTCGGGGCACGGATAGTGCGGCCCGGAACACCGACCCGCACTGCCCCTGCCCGCTATGCCCCTACTGCCCCACCACAGTGTTCGAGCTGCACGCAGCGCGCGAGGTGCCGCTAGCTGACACCGCGCAGCGCCGGGTGGTGGAAGGTGTCATTGAAGACCCGCTCCGAGGCACCGACCCGGTCGAGGTACGGCGTCACCCCGCCCATTTGGAACGGATATCCTGCGCCAAGAATGAGGCTGAGGTCGATGTCTTCCGCTGCCTCGACGACTGCCTCATCGAGCATGCGATGAACCTCATCGGCCAAGCCATCCTCGATGCGGGTTCGGAGCTCATCGGCAGTCATCGGCGTTGTGCCCCCGGCGACGATGGCACGGGCCTTCTTGTCGATGCCGGTCACCTTTCCCTTGGAGTCACGCTCGAAGATGTGACCGAGCTCGGCTAGCTTGTGCAGGTTCGCACTCTGGAAGAACCGCTCTGGGAAAGCGGCATGGTGCGTATCGAGTACATGGGCTCCGACCGTCAGGCCAACGAGTTCGAGCAGCTCGAATGGAGTCATCGGGAGACCGAAGGGCTTCGTCGATTCCTCGACGACCTCGAACGCAGTGCCGGTGTCGACCGCGTGCATCGCCTCGCCCAAGACCTTCGCAAGAATACGGTTGACCACAAATCCGGGGGTGTCGGTCGTGATCACAGCGTTCTTGAACAGCTTCGCGGCCGTGACCATTGCAGTCGAGAGCGTCGCGTCATCCGTCTGCGGAGTCTTGACCACCTCGACAAGGGGCATGACGGCCACCGGGTTGAAGAAATGAAAACCTACAAGGCGCTCCGGATGCTTCAGCTTGGCACCGATTTGCTCGACCGACAGCGACGAGGTATTCGTCGCGAGCACGGCGGTGTCGGAGAGGTACTGCTCCACGTCGGCAAAGACGTCCTGCTTGACCCCGAGCTCCTCGTACACGGCCTCGATCACCCAGTCACAGGCAGCGAAATCGGCCTTGTCGGTTGTTCCTGTGACGAGGGCCGTGAGTCGGTTTGCCTCATCCGGTGAGATGCGCTTTTTGGTGAGTAGCGCGTCGATCTCCTCGTGGATATAACTCACGCCCTTGTCGACGCGGGCCTGGTCGAGGTCGGTGATGACCACCGGCACCTTGAGTCGACGCACGAAGAGCAGCGCGAACTGGCTTGCCATCAGGCCGGCCCCGATCACGCCGACCTTGGTAACCGGTCTTGCGATGCTCTTATCCGGGGCGCCTGCCGGGTGCTTGGTGCGTTTTTGCACCAAGTTGAATGCGTAGATGCTCGCCTTGAACTGGTCACCGGAAATGAGGTCGGCGAGTGCATCGTCCTCGGCCGCAAAACCGGTCTCGCGATCGGTATTCTTGGCAGCTTTGAGCAGACCGAGGGCCGTGTAGGGGGATTGTGCCACGGTTCCGATTCGACTCTCGAGCATCTTGGTTGCGACCCCGATCGCGATGTCCCATTTGATGGCGCGCTCGATCTTGCCTGGGGCGTTGGCGCGCTTCACCGTGGTGGTGCCCGCGATCACGCCGTCTGCCCATGCGATGGAGTGCTCGAGGAACGAGACGGAATCGAAGATGGCGTCGGCGATCCCGAGGTCGAATACTTCCTGCCCGGTCAGCATCCGGTTGTTTTTCAGCGGGTTCTCGATGACGACCTTCAGCGCGTTTTCGATACCGATCAGGTTCGGTAGCAGCCACGTTCCACCCCAGCCGGGAATGATTCCGAGAAACACCTCTGGCAGTGCGACGCCGGGGGTGTTGCGATCGACCGTGCGGTAGTCGGCGTTGAGTCCGATCTCGAGTCCGCCGCCGAGCGCGAGACCGTTGATGAACACAAAGGACGGCACGCCAAGATCGCTCAGCTTACCGAGGGCATAGTGACCGAGTTGGGCCATCTGTTTGCCGATGGCCCGGCTGGAGATCGAGCCGACCTTGGAGAGGTCTGCGCCGGCGGCAAGGAAGAACGGCTTACCGGTAATGGCGACTCCGACAATCTCTCCGCGAGAAGCTCGCTCCTTCAGCGTGTCGAGGGTCACGGCAAATTCGACAAGGGTGACCGGGCCGAGCGTTGTGGGACGGGTGTGGTCCCGGCCATTGTCGAGCGTCACGAGTGCAAGTGTGCGACCTCCCGAGATTGGCAGGTCCCGCACATACGAGTGGGTGACGACCTCATCTTCGGATGCTGCAATGAGTTCCGCAAACCGGGTCTGTGTTGCGACGTCAGTCATTTCTTCTTCTTTCCGTCGAAGTACGGGTTCTCCCAGATGACAGAGCCGCCCTGGCCAAGGCCAACGCACATTGCGGTTAGGCCGTAGCGCACATGCGGCTGCTCCTTGAACTGCGCAGCAAGCTGGATCATCAGGCGAACGCCAGAGGAAGCAAGCGGATGGCCGATCGCGATTGCTCCACCCCATTGGTTGACGCGAGGGTCTTCGTCGGCGATGCCAAAATGGTCGAGAAGCGAGAGCACCTGCACGGCAAAGGCTTCGTTGAGTTCGAACAGGCCGATGTCGGTGATCGACAGGCCAGCCTTACGCAGTGCTTTTTCGGTCGAGGGCACTGGCCCAAGACCCATGATCTCGGGTTCGACACCGGCGAAAGCGAAGCTCACGAGTGTCATCTTGGCGCTGAGCCCCAATTCTTTGGCGACGGTCTCGCTTGCGAGAAGGCTGATCGTTGCACCGTCATTGAGGCCGGACGCGTTTCCTGCGGTAACCCGGCCGTGTGCACGAAACGGCGTCTTCAGCGCGGCCAGGCCCTCAAGAGTGGTCTCGGGCCGAAGAGCCTCATCGCGGGTGGCGAGGCCCCACCCGGATTCGGACCGGATCGAGACCGGAATCAGGTCGGGTTGAAGCTTGCCGTTGTCGTAGGCTGCGGCGGCTTTCTGCTGGCTTGCGAGGGCGTACCGGTCCGACCGCTCCTTGGTCAGAAGCGGGAAACGGTCGTGAATGCGCTCGGCGGTAGAGCCCATGTTGAGTGCCTCGCCGCTCACCAGCTTTTCGGAGAGGAATCGCGGGTTCGGATCCGCGCCGAAGCCCATCGGATGACGGCCCATGTGCTCGACGCCGCCCGCAAGGGCGAGATCATAAGCTCCGAATGCGATGCCTCCGGCCAGCGTGGTGACCGAGGTCATCGCTCCGGCGCACATGCGGTCGATGGCGAATCCGGGTACCGACTTCGGCAGGCCCGCGAGAAGCGCGGCGGTGCGCCCGAGGGTCAGGCCCTGGTCGCCCTGTTGGGTGGTCGCGGCAATTGCGACCTCATCAACCCGGTCCCTGGGAACATCCGGATTGCGCTCGAGCAAGCCGACCATAGCCTTGACGACCAGATCATCCGCCCGGGTGTTCCAGTACATTCCTTTTTCACCCGCGCGTCCGAAGGGAGTACGAACCCCATCGACGAACACGACTTCATGTCTCTCGGCCACAATGCCTCTTCTCATTCTTAGGTAAAAACAAGCCTAAACCGCCAAAAATCAGGGTGAGAATCGTTTGACTGTTCCTACGAGACCTGCTCGACGTCCGGTTCGATCGTTTGGCTGGCATCCACAAAGGCATCGAGGATCACCTGTGCGATAGCGTCAATTTGCCAGGGGCGTGCCCCGAGGCCGAGGAGGTCGGTGCGGATGCTCTCGACGTCGAGCGGGTGCAGGGGAGTCCACGCGAGGCGACGCAGCAAATCGGGCGTCAGGACATTTTCGGCGGGAATGTCGATCTCGGTGGAGACGACGGCGATCGCGGCGCGGGCAGCCTTGAGGCGTTTGTCTGCCTCCGGATTACGGTCGCTCCAGACCCTCGGAGGGGGAATCGCCTCACTCGCGACCCTCAGCGCCGGGAGATCATCCGTGGTGCGTCCAACCTCGATCGCAGCCCACCAGCGCGGGAGTTCCGAGCGGCTTGCGCGTCCGTTGAACTCACGGAGGGAGGCAAGCTCGTGGCGGGATTCGGGCATCGCTTTAGCGGCAGCAACGAGCGACGCATCGGGAACCAGACGTCCGGGAGCCGTGTCGATTTGGCGGGCGTAAGAATCACGCGCCTCCCACAGCTCGCGAGCTACCGCAAGATTTCGGGCGCCGCGCACGGTATGGAGGCCGGACAGCCGACGCCAGGCATCCCCGGTGGCAACTTTTGCTTCGCGCGTGAGTACGGCAGAGAATTCTTGGTTGGCGATCTGGGTCTTGCCGGCGGCCTGGAGCAGAATGACCATCGCATCTCGCAGGTCGGGGAGCAACTCGACGTCGAGTGCCGCGTACACCAACCACGCCTGGGGAAGTGGACGAGTCGACCAGTCGGCAGCAGAGTGCTCTTTGGCCAGATGAATGCCGAGCAGGTTTTCCACGACGGTGCCGAGTCCGACGCGGGGAAGACCGGCAAGCCGTGCACCGAGCTCGGTGTCGAAGATGCGGGTGGGGTCAAGTCCGACCTCCCGCAGGCAAGCGAGGTCCTGGCTGGCGGCGTGCAGGATCCATTCCTCATCTCGGATCACCGCGTCGAGCTCCGCAAATGAGCCGATAGCCGGCGGGTCGAACAGAAAGACACCTGAGCCTCTGCGGTAAATCTGAATCAGGTAAGCCCGCTGGGAAAAGCGGAAGCCGGAGGCACGCTCGGCGTCGATTGCAATCGGACCGTGTCCGGCCGCGATGGCCGCGACGGCGTCAAGATACTCTTCTCGGGTCTCGATGACATGCACCTCAACATGAGGAGCCTGTTGCTGCCCCACATCGGGTACTGGCTGCGGCGCACTTGCGGTGACGGGCTCTGCCTCGGACGGGGACTCACTTGCGAAAGCGTCACCGTGACCGTCGAATTGGGTACCGTCAAGAAACACCGGTTCGCGTCCGGTGTCGTTCACGTCCGTTCTCTGCGGGCCGCTAGCACACTCACTCCTTCGAAAGCTGGCGGCAGTCCCGCCAGCATGCACAGCAATTCACCCCAGCCTTCCACATGTGCGGTGATGTTGTGGGCGTCGAGCGGAGTCCATGAAGCGCGAAGCTCTATTTGTGCCCCATCACCCTGCGCGGCTAGCTCGCCGAACCCGGTGGAGATGATGCGGGTGGCCGTGCCCGATTCTGCGGTGTAACGGGCGCCACGTGCCCTCAAAGCGTCGACGAGCCACGACCAGGAGACACCTGCAAGATAAGAATCGAGACCGATGTCGGTTTCAATCGGAGCCTGCGCGTAGCAGACGACACGGAAAACACCGCCCCAGGATTCAGGGGAGGACGGATCGTAGAGCAGGATGAACCGACCGGTCGCAAGTTCCGAATCCGAGTCGTGCCGCGCCGGGGTGACATCCGCGGCCAGTGCCACACTAAATGGAGCGAGGTCCCTACCCGGCGAGGGAATCTCGGAGAACACGAGTTCTGAACGCAGCGACGCACTGCGGATGGCATCGAGGGCAGCGCGGAATGCGGCCGGCTCCGGTTGTCCTGCGGCATTTTCGGGCACGAGTGAAGACTAAAGTTCCTCTGTGGCAGATTCCCGACGGCACGCCGTCAAAGCAATTCCCTCGGCTCCCGCCATCCTCGCCACGATTGCGGCTGTTGCGGCTGTTACTGCGATCACCGTCGCGGCAGTAACGCTTCAGGTTGCTCGCTCGGTTGTGACGCCGCCGAAGCGTCGCCCGGAGGACACGCGAATCCTCGCCGTCGACGGTGCGGGAGAGACGATAACGCTGATCGCGACCGCCGACGCTCGGCTCCCCGGAGAGTACGGCTTCTTTTTCGGTGAGGGAAGCGGCCATGCGCGGGTCGGTGGAATCGTCGCGCAGACCCAGCACACCGTCATCCGCCGGCTCCTCGGTGTTGACCGCGGAGTACTCACCCGAGCTCGTCGCGGCCGGTTCAGCGGATGGTTTTATACCGGCCCGGCTGACCTCGGTTTTCCATTCGAGAACGTAGAGATCGCAACAGAACTCGGACCCGCACCCGCCTGGCTCGTGCCGCCGGAAGAACCGAGCACTCGGTGGGTCATTGAGGTGCATGGCCGCGCGGTGCGCCGCGAAGAAACTGTGCGGGCGGTCCCTGTATTTCGGGCCGCCGGCTATTGCTCGCTGCTGATTTCCTATCGCAACGACGAGGATGCCCCGGCGAGTCTCGACGGGCGGTACGGGCTCGGTGATACCGAATGGCATGACGTGGATGCCGCGATTCGCTATGCCGTGGAACACGGTGCGACGGATATCGTGCTGATGGGCTGGTCGATGGGGGGAGCGACGGTACTGCAGGCCGCCACCCGCGCTGAATTCGCGGGAGTTGTGCGGGGCATCGTGCTGGATTCACCGGTGATCGACTGGGTAACCGCCCTGCGATTTCACGGAAAGCGACTGGGGCTGCCGAACCTGATTTGCTCCGCAGCGATCGCGCTCCTCAGTATGAAATGGGCTGGTTCGCTCACCGGTCAGCGTGCGCCGATCGACCTGGCACAGCTCGACTTCGTGCGTCGTTCCGCCGACTTGCAGCTGCCCATCCTGCTCATGCACAGCGACGATGACGGATTCATCCCCGCGACAGCCTCGCTCGCACTCTCCGCGGCGCGCCCCGACATCGTCACCTATGTGAAGTTCACCGTCGCTGGCCACACCAAGCTCTGGAATTACGACCGCGAACGATGGAACGATGCCATATCGTGCTGGCTTGCCACGGAGCTCGCGTAGTGGCCTCCCGAAGCTCCCCAGCCGAGAAGACCCAATCGAGAAGACCCAGCCGAGAAGTCCCGGCAGGGGAGTTCTCAGTCGAGAACTCGCCAGCGTGCGTAGAGCGTGTTGCCGTCATCCGCAAGCAACTGTGCCAGCTCAAGACGATGCGCCGAGATCGGCGAGCTTCCGAACATCGGCAGGGTCACTCCTCCGACGACGGGGCTCGTAGTCAGACAGAGCTCGTCGACGAGGCCGGCATCCAGCATTTGAGCCGCGAGCGATGGCCCGCCTTCGCAGACGATTCGACGGAGTCCTCGCGCCCGCAGCGTTTCCACGATGTCGGTGGCAGACATGCGACCCGCGGTGTCAGGTACGACGACGATTTCCGCAGACGGTAGGCCTGCGCTGGCGGTTTCGACGACCGCTGACGGACACAGAATGAGTGGGCTGAATCGACCGGGTTCGACGGTAAGGCGGTGCCCGCCGAGATCCCCGGTGCTTGTGACAATCGCGAGCGGAGCAGTACGAGGCAGCTGGTAGCCCTCAGCGCGAACGCTCGCCGCACCGACGAGCACCACGTCGCTGTCACGTCGGATCACACCGAGAATCTTGCGATCCGCACGATTGGTGAGGGTGTGTGAGGTGTCGTCCCCGCCAGCGGCACTGCCACTGAGGCTCGCGACCAGGTTGATGCGAAGGGTGTCGGCGCCAGCAAGTACGTACAACCGGCCGAGTTGATCGCGCGCATCTGCTGCCTCAAGGTCGATCGGTTGACCGGCTTCGGGAAACAGGGCTCGGACGATCACGCGGGGACTCTCTCGCGCACCTGTCGTTTGGTGCGCGCCAGCATTGCGCTCATCCCGCGGATGCGCAGCAGACTCACCGCCTGGGTCAGTCCGATGGTGTTTGGGAAATCATCGGGCACATCGAGTACCTGTTGTGCGGTGAGGCCCGAGAGGCCCTGGGCGAGGATCGATGCGAAGCCGCGGGTCGTCGGCGCCTCTCTCGGAGCGGTGGCGTGGAGATGCACGATGTGATCGTCGTCCACCTCAGTGAAGATAAACACCGGTGACTGGCACTCCACGACACGTTCGAAGAGATCAGGATGTTCCGCATAGCGCGGTGGAAGCTCGGGGAGATCATTGGCGAACTCGAGAAGGAGGATGAGCCGATCACCCTGTTCGAGTTCGAGAAACTCCTCGCGGATCTGGGCGAGGGACTCGGGAAGAGCGCTAGTGGTCATAGATCCCAATCATTCCATCCGGAGGAGCGGGGTTGGCTGTGTGAGTGTGGACAGCCGGCAGGCCACGGCCTCGAGTTTGCCTGCTCTCAGCGGATCGGTATCGCTCCCGGCTCGGCCCCCATGGCGATGGGCACCCTCACCGCGGAGCCCCACTCCGTCCAGGATCCGTCGTAGTTGCGCACGCCCTCGAAACCGAGCAGGTGAGTCAGCACGAACCAGGTGTGCGCCGAACGTTCGCCAATGCGGCAGTAGGCAATCACATCGTCGCCGGTGGTGAGGCCAGCGCCAATCCGGTAAATGGACTCGAGTTCCGGAAGGGTTCGGAACGTGCCATCCTCAGCCACGGCCTTACCCCACGGCACACTCTGTGCGCTCGGGATGTGACCGGCGCGAAGCGATCCTTCCTCGGGGTAGGCGGGCGCTGTGGTGCGTTCGCCGCTGTACTCCTCGGGGGAACGCACGTCGATGAGCGGTTTGCCGAAGTGCGCGAGCACATCATCTTTGAAGGCGCGGATCGCGGAATCATTGCGTTCAACGACCGGATAGTCGACTGCGGCCGGCCGCGATGTCGGGGTGACGTACTCTCCACCTTCGGCCTCCCACTTGGCGCGGCCACCGTCCAGCAGTCTCACGTCAGCGTGTCCGAAGAGAGTGAAGACCCACAGAGCGTAGGCCGCCCACCAGTTGTTCTTATCGCCGTAGATCACGACGGTGGTGTCACGGCTGATGCCCTTGGAACCGACCAGGGCGGCGAATCGAGCCCCGTCGATGTAATCGCGTTCGACTGGATCGTTGAGATCGGTATGCCAGTCGACCTTCACCGCCCCGGGGATGTGACCGGTCTCGTACAGGAGCACATCCTCATCGGATTCGACGACAACCAGACCGGGTGCACCGAGGTTGGCACGCAACCAGTCGGTGCTCACGAGACGGCTGGGGTGGGCGAACGCGGTGAACGAGGCTGATGGGTCGACCTCTACGGTCATGTGATACCTCCGGTTTGCGCCCGTATGGGCGGCGGTTTGCCTGCGGGCAGAGAGCTAGGCTCGAAGCTGTCGATAGTGAATCTACTCAGTCGACCTGTGCGTGACATCGATTCTGTAAGACTCCGACACATCTCCCCACAAGCGTAAGGGCCTCGAGACACGTGAGCTTCGAACAGGCGATCTCCCGAGGCAGTCTCGTCGACCGCGACTGCTCCATCACGGCTGAAGAGATGGTGCAGCATCTGGTGCCACCGCGTCAGTTCGAGACGGCAACGCTGGATTCATACCGGCCGGATCGGGACTATCCGTCGCAGGGTGGTGCCGTCGCGGCCATCCGGAACTTCGCCCGCGGGTTTTCAGCGAAAACCAACCATCTGTTTTCCCGTCGCAAGACTCCAGTGGAAATGCCAGGGGTATATTTCGACGGAGGTTTCGGCGTCGGCAAGACCCACCTTCTCGCAGCCCTCTGGCATCTTGCCCCCGGTCGCAAATACTTCGGCACCTTCATCGAGTACACGGCGCTCGTCGGGGCCCTCGGTTATGTCGGTGCAGTGGCGCAATTGCAGGGCGCAACCCTGGTCTGCATCGATGAGTTCGAACTCGACGATCCGGGGGACACCAGGCTTATGTCCCGGCTGCTCTCGGAGCTCGTCGCCTCTGGATCCCGTATTGCCGCGACGTCGAACACCCCGCCCAATGCACTCGGTGAGGGCAGGTTCGCCGCGCAGGATTTCCTCCGCGAGATTGACGCGCTGGCCGCTCGTTTCACCACTCTTCGCATTGACGGGCTTGACTACCGGCGCCGCGCGATGCAGGGTCACGCTTCGACGTCCGCCGAATCCGAGTTCGACGCCAGGCTGACAGACCTCTCGGGGGTCATCACGGTAGACAGTTTCGATACCGTGATCCAGCACCTGTCCACGGTGCATCCCTCCCGCTATGTGCGGATGATCGACGGTTTGGACGGGATCGCCCTGACCGGCGTTCATCCGCTGTCGAACCAGACCGATGCCCTGCGTCTCGTTGCCTTCGTCGATCGTCTCTACGATGCCCAGGTGCACATACTCGCTACCGGCACCCCACTGGACCGGGTTTTCGATGACGACATGCTCGCGGGCGGTTACCGCAAGAAATATCTTCGAGCGGCGTCGCGGCTGATCGCACTCACCGCCGACCGCGCCTGAACCGGCACGACCCCACCTCTCTGCAGCGAATGAGTCGGCTGTGACCGCCCGGGAGTGCGGTGTGTTCAGGCCGCGTCGATTGACCGGTAGTGACGTGCGCGGATCGCCGTGAGCGTGACGCCGATCACTGCGGCGAGCACTGACGCGATCAGAATCGCGAGTGTGCCCTCGACGGCAACCTCTTCTTGGTTCTCATAGGCAAGCTCGTTCATCAGCAGGGACACGGTGAATCCGATTCCGCCGAGGGCGGCAACGGCGAGGATGTCACCGAGCGGAAAGCGGTGTCGCTTTGAGGCAAGCCGATTGGCCACCAGTGCCCCACCGGTGATGCCGATCAGCTTTCCGATCGGCAGAGCGACGATGATCGCCCAAAACACCGGGCTGAGCTCGCTGATACCCACCGCGGGGAGCACGACAAGCGCCGCAACGAAGGCGAATACGGGCAGGATGATTCCGTTGCTCCATGGTTCGAGAGCATGCCGGGTGCGCCCAGCGCTCTTACCGACCATGATCAGCCCGAGGGCGACGCCGGCGATGGTCGCGTGGATTCCGGAAAGGTATACCAGCACCCAGGCGGTGAGGCCGAGCACGATCAGTATCACCACGGTCGGCGCCGACCGCACGCGCCTGCTCAGCCAGCCGAAAAGCAGCACGACCGGCACAGCGGCGAGCAGTGGAAGCGGTCGGAGATCGTCGGTGAAGAAGAAGGCAATGATGAGGATCGCAATGAGGTCGTCGATCACCGCGAGGGCCAGGAGTAATGCGCGGATTCGCGTGGGAAGAGCTCGGCCGACGAGAGCCAGCGCACCGAGCGCAAAAGCGATGTCTGTTGCCGTGGGAATCGGCCAACCATTGGCAAGTTCGGGGTCGGGCACCATCAGCAGGAAGATCGCGGCAGGCACGATGACGCCTCCCACCGCGGCGATGGTCGGCACGAGTGCTTTTCTCGCGCTGTTGAGCTCGCCGCTGGTGAGTTCGTGCTTCAGCTCGATTGCAGCAAGAAAGAAAAAAATGGCGAGCAAACCGTCGGTGACCCAGTGGCCGATCGAGAGATTCAACCCGAGCCAGGGCACAGGAAGTCGCTGATCCCTCAGGCCCTGGAGCGCCGGCCCGAGTGCAGAATTCGCGAGGGCAACTCCGAGAATTGCCGCCCCCAAAAGGAGAAAGGCGGCGTAGCGCTCGCTGCGGAGGAATTTCACGGTGTACTCGTTCGCATTTTGCTAAGTCTACAAGAGTGCCTCGCACGAGAGGCCTGCGCTCACCGTCCTCGCCAGCGCGGTCGTGGAAACACGATGTTTACCTGACGGCCCCGCATGTAACAACGAAGAAACACTTCAACACGCTTGCCGAAATATCCGCCGTTCAAACTACTGCCATCCCGAGACGCGGCTGCGATCCGGCGCCTGCTGCCGGGTGTCGGGCGAACCGCAACGCGGCACTCCCTTGGTTACAGAGAGGCACCCCCACCCATGGTCGAATTATCGGTCCTTGCCGACGCCACAACTGACGGCATCACGTCAAACCTGAACTCGCTCTGGCTGCTCGTAGCCGCGGCTCTCGTGCTCATCATGACCCCCGGAGTCGCGTTCTTCTATGGCGGAATGGTGCGCGCGAAGAGCGTCATCAGCATGATGATGATGAGCTTCGGCGCAATGGGCCTCATCGGCGTGCTGTGGGTGCTCTACGGGTACGGGCTAGCGTTTGGGCCGCCGCTGATCGGCGGCTGGCTCGGTAACCCCTCCGGGCTCTTTGGACTGGGCAAGCTCGTCGGAATCGGCAAAGGTGGGGCAATGACTCCAGACCTTCCCGGTCTCGCCTTCGCCGGCTTCCAAGCCACCTTCGCGATCATCACTGTTGCGCTAATTTCTGGTGCCATCGCGGACCGCGCCAAATTCGGTGCCTGGATGGTCTTCGCCGGTGTGTGGGCGACCATCGTCTACTTCCCAGTCGCATATTGGGTGTTCAACCTGGGCGACGGCTGGGCTGCGTTCGGACTCAAGGTCAACGATTTCGCCGGCGGGACGGCGGTTCACATCAACGCCGGCGCGGCCGGCCTCGCCCTCGCGCTTGTCTTGGGTAAACGGGTCGGCTTCCGCAAGGGCATATCGAAGCCACACAACGTGCCGCTGACCCTGCTCGGCGCGGCGCTGCTCTGGTTCGGCTGGTTCGGATTCAACGCCGGCTCCGAGGCTGCAGTCGACGGCGTCGCCGCCATCGCCTGGATCAACACATTGGTGGCTCCGTCCGCCGCTATTCTCGGCTGGTTGATCGTTGAACGGATCAAGGACGGTAAGCCGACTTCCATCGGTGCCGCGTCCGGGGCCGTGGCGGGACTGGTCGCGATCACCCCGGCCTGCAACATTCTGACCCCGGGTTGGGCCATTGTGCTCGGTATCCTTGCCGGCGCAGTCTGTGCCCTCGCCATTGATCTCAAGTTCAAGCTCGGCTTCGATGACTCGCTGGATGTTGTCGGCATCCACCTGGTCGGTGGTTTGCTCGGCACTCTCTACGTCGGTATTTTCGGCAGCGGAATCGGCTTCATCGACACCGGAAGCTTGAAGCAGCTGAGCGTGCAGGCGATCGCCGGATTCGGTATCGGGATCTACTCGTTCGTTCTTGCCTGGATCATCGGTATGGTCATTCAAAAGACCATGGGCTTCCGCATTACCAACGAGGATGAGGTCGCTGGTGTCGACACCATCGTGCACGGTGAAGAGGGGTACGCGCTCGAGACCGTTTAGTCTGCCGCACAGTGAGCACCACGACTTGAGATGGGGCGTCGACCTTCGGGTCAGCGCCCCATCTCTGCATCCCCCTAGTCTTGGCTGCGAAGCGTCGCAGTGGCGGCCGGAGAGGCAGGTGTGCCATGGATGCTGTGGGCCTGGGGTTCAGCGCACTGGCTACCGTGTCGATCCTTGCCGTCTCCGGCCTTCTCGCTGTCTCCGGCCTTCTCGACTCTGTGGAGAAGCATCGCCCTGCAGGAGGCTCCACCCGCGCCATTCTTACCGCCGTCCTCGGCGGGTCTGTGGTTGTGCTGGCCTACCTCCTGCGGCTGCTGGCTCTACCTGTGCTCCTTATGGGACCGGTCGTGGCTCTTGCGGCGTTATTAGCGATCCTCGCCAGCTCTGTGTCAGGCCACGAATCCACCCCACGAAGACTTGCCATCGCTGCAGCCTCGACAATTTTTGTGTTTTTGCCCGTTGCCGCAGCTGTTTTCTCCACCTCGTTCGACCCCTTCGGGACGCGAATTGGCGTGATTGATTTCGGAGGAGCAGTTCCTACCCTGGTCGTCGGTGGGGGGCTCGCGCTCGGTCTGAGCCTGATCCGCGCCCCTTCCACGGGCCCCGCCCGAAAACTTCCCGACGCACGGAGGATGCTCATCCTCGCGATCCTGGCCTGGATTGCCTGCGTGGGCTGGATGGTCGGACTCGAATTGGCCGCGGACGATATGGTGCCAATCATCGTGGCCAGCGCAGTCGTGACGCCCCCGATGGCCGCTGTCGCAGCATCTGTCGTCGAGCGCCTCCGCTTCAGCCGTACGACGGCCTCGGGGATGGTCACGGGTCTCGTCACAGGCATAGCTGCTGCAGTACCTGCCTGTGCGTTCGTCACCGCACCACTCGCCGCCGTGATCGGGCTCATCGTCGGAGCAGTCGGCGGCGTTCTCCCGCGCGGGATGCGTCGTTCGCTAGCCGGATTCATTGTGGTCGGCGCCGCCATCGGTACCGTGCTGGTAGGCGTCTTCGGCACGAACATCGGGTATCTCTACACGGGGCAGCCTGAGTTGGTCGTGAGCCAGCTGTCGATCACGCTCGTGGCTGCCGCCGGCGGGATTTCGCTTGGCGTGGCGATCGGTTGGCTGTTTCGGCGGTGGCCCCAGAAAGCCGAGGTGACCCGGTGATCGCTGGGCCTGATCGTTCAGCGCCCCGGCGGAAGCACACGATTGGGGGATAGCCCGGGTGGCTCCGAGCTAACGTTCCATCATGCTGCGGGCTATGAGAGCCCGCGCCGCAGTGCCCTCGGGAATCGGCAGGATCGGGAACACGTGGATCATCCCCGGCATCTCGTGATAATCGATCGTGAGGCCGGCGGCTCTGGCGAGACCCATGAATTTCGTCGCATCCGCGTTCAGGATGTCCCTGGTCCCGCTGAACATTGTGAGGGGGCCGAGCCCGCGGAGGTCGCCATAGAGCGGACTGACCAGGGAATTTGTTTCCGAAAGTGGGCCGCGATAGACGCCACCGGCAAAATGCGAACCGGGCACGGCGAGCCAGGGGTCACGGGGTGCGATAACCGCGAGTTGGGGATCGGTGCCGGTGATGTCGAGCCAGGGGGAAATCAGTACGGTGCGGTGCGGGGCCGCACTGCCTCGGTCGCGCAGCTGCATTGCCACGGCAAGTGCCATCCCACCTCCGGCTGAATCTCCGAGAAGACTGGTGTTTTCCGCACCGACTTCCGCGATAAGCCCGGCGGCAAGATCAGTCGCTTTCGGCACGATGGTCTCGGCCGTCTCGGCTGGGGCCAGCGGATAAATCGGTACGAGGAATCGCGTGTTTGTTTCTATGGCGAGCCTCGCCACGAACAGCCAGTGCTGCAGTGCGATCTCGAAGACGTAGCATCCGCCGTGGAGGTACAGGGCACGGCGGGCGGGGGCGGAACCCTTCGGGCTGATCTCGTAGACAGTCCAGCCCGCGATCGTGTGTTCTCGCACGTCGACCAGCCGTGAAAGCCGTGCCGGGGGGCGTGATTTCGGAGCTCGGCCGGCGGCCTGCCGTGCCAGTGTCTGCCGCATCGCCTCGGCGGAAGAGAACACGTGCTTGGATCCGCGAATGGTCATGACCGCTGGCATGAGACGGCTGGCGAGACTCTGCATCCGGCAAGCATAGGCTGGCGCTGTGGAGTCAATCTCGCAGATCGCACCAATTCTTCCCGGGCGCCCGGTTCTCCAGCAGTTTTGGGCCGATTTGACCTTTGTGCACTGGAGAGTGGATGCGTCGGTCATCGCTCCGCTTCTGCCGTCCGGAATCGTCCCCGACGTCTTCGACGGCAGCTCCTGGGTGGGACTCATTCCGTTCCGGATGGTCGGATCCGCGTTCTTCGGTGGACCAGCTGTGCCCTACTTCGGTACCTTCACCGAGGTTAATGTGCGGCTCTACGGAGTAGACGAGTTCGGTCGGCGCGGGGTCGTGTTCGCTTCCCTCGAGGCCTCGCGGCTCGCCGCGGTGATTGCGGCACGCACGGTCTTCGGGCTCCCGTACTTCTGGGCAGCCGCCGATTTCAGCCATGACGGTCTCGATTATCGCTACGTGAGTAAGCGCATCGGCGGCGGTGGACCGACCACGAAGATCGTGAGTCGGGCATCCGCAGTTGCGGTGGTCGACGACCCGCTAGCCGACTTCCTCACCGCCCGATGGAGGTTGTTCGTCGGACGCGGCGGCAAGACTGCTGTGCAGGCGAATCAGCATGGCGCGTGGCCACTGGTCACCGCCGAGCTCCTCGAACTCGACGATGAACTCCTCGCCGCAGCCGGACTACCCGGAATCGCGGATCGAGCACCGGATTCCGTGCTCTTCTCACCGGGGGTTCTCACGCAGTTCAGCGGCGCCCAGCCACTGGTTATGCCGACGAGCCGGCGACTATCGGCCCCGGGACCTGCGGCGACCTCCAGCAGTCCCTGAGCCTCTCATCAGTGCCAGGAAGTTGTGTGGGCGATACCGGACTCGAACCGATGACCTCTTCGGTGTGAACGAAGCGCGCTACCAACTGCGCCAATCGCCCTGACTCGCCAATACTGCCATATCTGGCGAGGGTCCACGTCGCCACGCCGGACCGTCATATGGTTTGGTGAGACCTCGAGCATCGGATAGAGTCAGGGACGCACACAGAAATGTGAGCAGTTGCGGATGTGGCGCAGTGGTAGCGCATCACCTTGCCAAGGTGAGGGTCGCGAGTTCGAATCTCGTCATCCGCTCGAGTGGAATTGTTTGCACTGTATTTGACACGAAAGTGTCAGGCGCGGTGGCGTGGCCGAGAGGCGAGGCAGCGGCCTGCAAAGCCGTCCACACGGGTTCAAATCCCGTCGCCACCTCAAGTAATAAAATAATTTCATACCGATTTGAGCGATTGGCGCAGCGGTAGCGCGCTTCCCTGACACGGAAGAGGTCGCTGGTTCGATCCCAGTATCGCTCACAAGAAAAGCCCCGGTCAGCCGGGGTTTTTTCTGCTCAAAAACATCGTGCGAGAGCCGAGCCACATCCATTGCCCGGTCACGCAGTCTCCGCGAAGACAGCGCTGTTGTTTGCGGGAGCCGCTGGATGCGGATCAGCGCGATCCCAATTCAGTCGCCGAGGGACGGTGCGCTGTGCTCACTTCGTTTGTCGAAACTGGGGAATTGAATGTTTGCGCTCACGGATAACCAGTAACGCCGGATGGTCGGTTGCACTTCGGGTGCCAAGAGTAAATTCGGAATCAGCTGCCACGAACCAGCAGAATCCGGCACTTCCTGAAGAACCGTTCCGCTGGTGTGGATCTCTATCGACTCCGTAGCCTCGGCGTCGTTTGGACCGCGGTGCCAGAGTCCAAATATGTGGGGCTTAGCCGATTCGCCGTTCGTGGGCGCCTGTGCCAGTTCGACCCACTTCGCAACGGTGTGCGAAATCTGATAGCTCACCGAGATGTCGTTCCCCGGCAACAGTGCGTACCGCGTTCGTGAGACCCCGGCGACGGAAAACGCCTCGTCGTTGTAGGCGTGTAAATCCGCCATGCCCGGACCGTCGCTATGGACGGAAAAGCTGACGGTCGCCGCAATGCAGTGGTTGGCGTCTCTGGGAAGCTGAAAGCTCGCCTCCGGCCAGATTTGCTCAGTATTCCGGCCAGTGAGTCGGTCAACACGTGGATTTTGAGGTTCAGCGATCACCAGTAGCCGCGGGATTGCAGAATCGATCCGAGCAAGCTGAGTCTCTTGAAGAATCGCCTGGGAGATCCCGACCGCTGCCGCCGCTGCTTCCGCACCTTGCTTGGCCGCACCGACTGACTTCTTCGTCTGAATCGACTGATAGGCAATGACGATCGCCGACGCCGTAGTGGCGACTGCGCCGAGTACCGCCCAACTGTCTGTGGTCATGAGCCGACACTACCGGCTGCATACTTTTCGGAGATCAGTTTCCAGGCCCAGGCCCACTTCTCGGCGGCCCACTTCGCCCCGCCCGCTCGACACGAATGAGCGCACGCCCGGCGACGCTAAAGTTGACACACCGCCCGGCGAGTCACGCTCTCCGGGGTCCGCCCGACCCAAGGAGCACATCCGTCGTGTCAGATCCGTCCGCCGACAACGATTCCATTCTCGAGTCGATGACCGCGACGGAAACGGCCACCGGGTTCGAGCTCTTCACCGACCGCCGCATCGTCGCAATGAGAGTCGGGGGAGAACTGCGTGACCTTGCCGCATCGGTCGCGGTCGGGCAGATCGTGGAGCCGGTGCTCATCTCCTCGCCCGACGGCCTCAGCATCCTGCGCCATTCTGCTGCCCACGTTGCAGCGCAGGCGATGCAATCGATCAACCCGCTGGCGAAGCTCGGTATCGGGCCGCCGATCACCGACGGTTTCTACTACGACTTCGACGTCGAGACCCCGCTGACGCCGGAAGATCTCAAGGCCATCGACAAATCCATGGAGCGCATTATCAAAGCCGGCCAGCGGTTCGTGCGCCGAGTCGTCACCGAGGACCAAGCCCGCGCGGAGCTTGCGGACGAACCGTACAAACTCGAACTCATCGGCCTCAAAGGTCACTCGACCGAGGTATCTGGCGGCACCGACGACAACGAATCAGTCGAGGTCGGCGGCACTGAGCTCACCATTTACGACAATGTGGATCCGCGAAGCGGTGAGACGGTCTGGAAAGACCTGTGTCGCGGACCGCACCTGCCGAACACCCGCATGATCGGAAACGGGTATTCACTCACGAGAAGTGCCGCCGCCTACTGGCGCGGCTCAGAGAAGAACACGCAGCTTCAGCGCGTATATGGCACTGCATGGTCCACCAAGGATGACCTGCGCGCCTACATCACGCGCCAAGAGGAGGCGGCCAAGCGCGACCATCGCAAGCTCGGCGCCGAACTGGACCTCTTCTCCTTCCCCGATGAGATCGGATCAGGGCTTGCCGTATTCCATCCGAAGGGCGGAATCATCCGGGCGGAGATCGAGAACTACATGCGCGAGCGGCTAGTCGCCAATGGTTACGAACAGGTCTACTCACCGCACATCACCAAGGGCGTGCTGTTCGAGACCAGCGGGCACCTGGAGTGGTACAAAGACGGCATGTTCCCGGCGATGCACCTCGACGAGGAGGTGGATGACGATGGCCATGTCACCCGCCAGGGCCAGGACTACTACCTCAAGCCCATGAACTGCCCGTTCCACAACCTGATCTTCCGGGCGAGAGGACGCAGCTATCGTGAACTCCCGCTTCGCCTGGCCGAATTCGGCACGGTGTACCGCTACGAGAAAAGTGGCACACTGTCCGGGCTCACCCGAGTGCGCGGTCTCACCCAGGACGACGCCCACATCTACGTGACACCCGAGCAGGTGAAAGCAGAGATCGCCAGCCAGCTCGACTTCGTATTCGAGACGCTGCGCGGATACGGTCTGGATGATTTCTACCTCGAGCTCTCCACGCGAAACCCGGAGAAGTCTGTCGGCACCGATGAGGCGTGGGATGAGGCCACGGAAACTCTCCGCCAGGTGGCGACCGAGTCGGGACTCGAATTCGTACTCGACGCTGGCGGCGCGGCCTTTTACGGCCCAAAGATATCGGTACAGGCGCGCGATGCAATCGGCCGAACCTGGCAGCTCTCGACCGTGCAACTCGACTTCAACCAGCCAGAGCGCTTCTCACTGGAGTACACCGCCGCAGATGGCACCCGTCAGCAGCCGGTCATGATCCACCGGGCCCTTCTCGGGTCGGTGGAACGATTCTTCGCTATTTTGCTCGAACACTACGCCGGGGCCTTCCCGGTCTGGTTGTCGCCAGTGCAGGTGGTCGGCATCCCGGTGGCGGAGCAGTACGAGGAATACCTCGGCGGCATCATTCAGCAATTGCGCGCACTCGGGGTACGAGCGGAGCTCGACGATTCGAACGACCGGATGCCGAAGAAGATCCGGAATCACACGAAGCTCAGGGTGCCGTTTCAACTCATTGCGGGCGAGGAGGACCGCGCCGCTGGCGCTGTCAGCTTTCGCTATCGTGACGGGAGCCAGGACAACGGGGTGCCGATCGCGGACGCGATCGAGCGGATCACCACAGCGATCGCCACACGGACTCAGGTATAGGAGTGCCAGACACTTACGGCCCCGATGATTTCGATGGTGTTGAGATTGAATCTTCGGTTGACTTTGCGGCAGTTCCCGATGCCTTTCAGCGGCTGTGGACTCCGCATCGCCTCGTTTACATCACCGCGGGGCCGCAGCCGCACGCCGACGAATGCCCATTCTGCGTCGCACCGTCGCTGAGTGACGAGAAGGCCCTCATCGTCGCGCGCGGCGAGACGTGCTTCGTGCTGCTAAATCTTTTTCCATACAACGCCGGTCACTTGCTGGTCTGCCCCTATCGCCACGTGGCGAGCTATGACGATGCAACGGGTGAAGAGGTGGCCGAAATGGGCGCGCTCACCCAAACGGCGATGCGGGTGTTGCGTGCGACGGCAAATTGTGACGGCTTCAATCTCGGCATGAACCAGGGCGGGATAGCCGGTGCGGGGATCGCCGAGCATCTCCACCAGCACATCGTTCCGCGTTGGGCGCAGGATTCCAACTTCTTTCCAATAATTGCGGGAACGAAGGCGATGCCGCGCCTTCTCGGCGACGTGCGCGCCGAGGTCGCGGAGAGCTGGCCGCACCCGTAACCGACCGTAATTCTCAGTCTCACCTGCTTAGAATGAATCAGCAACGCGGCACCTGCGGGGCATCAGAGAGGCGAGAAGTGAACGACATCACCACCATCGAGAACAGCAGCAGCACCGAAAACTTTGGGTCAAGCCGCGTCAAACGTGGCTTCGCCGACATGCTCAAGGGAGGCGTCATCATGGACGTCGTCACCGCGAAGCAAGCACGGATCGCCGAGGATTCCGGGGCCGTCGCGGTAATGGCTCTTGAGCGGGTTCCTGCGGACATCCGGGCACAGGGCGGTGTTGCTCGCATGAGTGACCTCGACCTGATCGAGTCGATCATCGCCGAGGTCTCGATCCCCGTGATGGCCAAGACCCGCATCGGTCACTTTGTGGAGGCGCAGATTCTGCAGACCCTCAAGGTGGACTACATCGACGAATCCGAGGTGCTGTCGCCAGCGGATTACGCGAACCACATCGACAAGTGGCCCTTTACGGTTCCCTTCATCTGTGGTGCGACGAACTTGGGTGAGGCTCTCCGCCGAATCAACGAAGGCGCAGCGATGATTCGCTCGAAGGGTGAGGCCGGCACGGGCGATGTCTCAGAGGCGACCAAGCACATCCGTACGATCACCTCGGAGATCCGCGCGCTCGCGGCCAAGTCGCACGACGAGCTGTATGTCTCGGCCAAGGAACTGCAGGCGCCCTACGAACTGGTCCTCGAGATTGCACGCACCGGCAAACTCCCGGTTGTGCTCTTCACCGCCGGGGGAGTTGCCACTCCTGCAGATGCCGCCATGCTCATGCAGCTTGGCGCGGATGGAGTCTTTGTGGGATCTGGAGTCTTCAAGTCGGGAAACCCAGAGGCCCGTGCCGCGGCCATCGTGAAGGCGACCACCTTCTACGATGACCCCTTTGTGGTCGCCTCCGCATGCCGTGGTCTCGGCGAAGCGATGGTCGGGATTAACGTGTCCGACCTGCCCGCACCGCACCGCCTGTCCGAACGTGGCTGGTAGTTCGGCACCGATAGTCGGTGTTCTTGCGCTCCAGGGCGATTTTCGCGAACACATCGCGATGCTCAAATCTTTGGGAGCGGACGCTCGTGCGGTTCGCCGTCCGGAAGAGCTCGCCCTGGTCGGCGGCCTCGTAATTCCGGGCGGCGAATCAAGTGTTATCGACAAGCTGTCTCGCATTTTCGGGTTAGCCGAACCCTTGAAGAGCGCCATTCGCGCTGGCCTTCCGGTTTATGGAACCTGCGCCGGGCTCATCATGCTCGCCGACAGAGTGCTCGATGCCATTGCCGGGCAGCAGAGCCTCGGCGGTCTCGACATCTCTGTGCGTCGAAATGCCTTCGGATCTCAGCTGGACTCCTTCGAGACCAATCTGGATATCCCCGCGGTCGGTGTGACGCCGATGCACGCGGTATTCATTCGCGCGCCTGTGGTCGAGCAAATCGGAGCGGGAGTCACCCCGCTCGCAACGCTCGCGGACGGTCGTGTTGTGGCCGTTGAACAGGGAAACCTTCTCGGGACAGCATTTCACCCCGAGATGACGGGTGATACCCGCTTCCACCAGTACTTTCTCGATCGGGTGCGCTCGATGGCCTGAGCCCGGCAGCACGTAGGTCGGGTGCGCTGCGGCATCCGACCGAGTGCCGCCGCTGTGCTGGCTAGAATGTTGAGCATGTCAGGCCACTCCAAATGGGCAACCACCAAGCACCAAAAGGCGATCAAAGATTCACGCCGTGCCAAGTCGTTCGCCAAACTCATCAAGAACATCGAAGTCGCGGCAAAGTTGGGTGGTGCGGACCTCGCGGGTAACCCGACGCTCGTCGACGCTATCCAAAAAGCCAAGAAGACCTCGGTGCCGAACTCGAACATCGACTCGGCGGTCAAGCGTGGATCCGGCCAACTCGGCGAAGCGGTCGACTACCAGACGATCATTTACGAGGGCTACGCCGCGGGCGGCGTCGCGCTGCTGATCGAATGCCTCACCGACAATAAGAACCGCGCCGCGGCGGACGTGCGCACCGTAATGACCCGCAACGGCGGCACCATGGGGGATCCGGGCAGCGTCGCCTACAACTTCAGCCGCAAGGGCGTGGTCTCGGTGACCAAGACCGACGGTCTCACAGAAGACGACATCCTCGGTGCAGTGCTTGATGCCGGTGCGGAAGAGGTCAATGACCGCGGCGCCGGTTACGAGATCATCACCGAACCGCACGACATGGTGGCGGCCCGCGCCGCTCTGCAGAGTGCAGGCATTGAATACGACTCGGCGGATGTCGAGTTCGTGCCCGGTGTGACGATCGAGGTTGACGCGGAGACCGCGCGCAAGATCTATCTACTCATCGATGCGCTGGATGACAACGACGACGTGCAAAACGTATACGGCAACTTCGATGTGCCCGCCGACGTGCAGGCCGAGCTCGACGACGAGGAGTAATACCCCGGTGGTCGCACCATTAGGGACCATCATCCGGGTGCTCGGCATTGATCCGGGGCTCACCCGGTGTGGCGTGGGAATCGTGGATGTCACCCCAACGCGCAGGGCAACGCTCGTGGACGTTGTCGTGATCCGCAGCGGCACAGAGTTGCCACTCGAACAGCGGCTTCTGCTTGTCGGGAACGAGATTGAACGTCTTCTCGACCTGCACAATCCCCACGCGGTGGCGATCGAACGTGTTTTTGCGCAGCAGAACCTCAGGACGGTGATGGGTGTGGCCCAGATCAGCGGAGTTGCGCTCCACCTCGCAGCCAAACGGGGTCTCCCCGTCGGGCTGCACACGCCGAGTGAGGTGAAATCTGCGATCACCGGGTACGGTTCCGCCGACAAGAGGCAGGTCGCGACGATGGTGGCGAAAGTGCTCGGCCTGGCCGAATTGCCGAAACCAGCGGATGCTTCGGACGCTCTTGCCATCGCGATCTGCCACGCCTGGAAGCGCGGCGCAACCGTCGCAGCTCCCGGGGCTGCTCGCACGACGGCACAGGAGACATGGCTCGCCGCGGAGCGGTCCGCTGCGAAGTCGTCCCCCAAACGTAGGCTGGGGTCATGATCTCCTCGGTGCGCGGAATAGTGCTCGGCGTCGCTGGCACCAGCGCCGTGATTGAGGTCGGAGGCGTGGGTCTCGCGATAACCGTGACTCCGCAACACGCACGCGCACTGCGCATCGGTGCGGAAGCGACAGTGAGAACAGCCCTCATCGTGCGCGAGGATGACCTTGCACTGTTCGGCTTTGTCGATTCTGACGAACTCGCGGTGTTTGATTTACTTCGCGGGGTCACCGGTGTCGGGCCGAAGTCCGCCATGGGAGTGCTCGCGGCGCTGACACCCGGACAGGTGGCATCGGCCGTAGCCACCGAGGATGATGCGGTCTTTCGCAAGGTCACGGGCATCGGTCCGAAGACGGCCAAGCTCATCGTTCTTTCGCTGGCCGGCAAGATGCAGGTGACGTCGATACCGGCCAACACGCGTGTCGTCGCGACTGTGTCGACCAGCGAGAGTGTGCTGGTTGCCCTTGTGGGGCTCGGCTGGTCGGAGCGCGCCGCAGCCCTTGCAGTGGAAGACGCCCTTTCCGGCGCATCAGCACCAGAATCGCTGACCGTGGCCTCACTCCTGCGGCTCGCGCTGACGCAGCTCGGTCCGCAGCAGGTGAGTACTCGGTGACGGATGACCCCTACGTGTCGTCGCACGGTGCGGCAGCCATCGTGAGGCCGGCGCCGGAATCGGATGCCGAGCTCGCGTTCGAGGGAGCATTGCGCCCCAAGACCCTCGCGGAGTTCGTTGGCCAAGCTAAAGTGCGGGCACAACTGCAGCTGCTGCTGCAGGCGGCAAAGCTGCAAAAGCGCACCCCCGACCACATCCTGCTTGCCGGCCCCCCAGGTCTCGGCAAGACGACTCTCGCGATGATCGTGGCAGAGGAAAGTGGTCGTCCATTACGAATGTCGAGCGGGCCAGCCATCCAGCACGCCGGTGACCTCGCTGCTGTGCTCTCCTCGCTTGTGCCGGGAGAGATCCTCTTCATCGACGAGATCCATCGCATGGCTCGCTCGGCGGAGGAGATGCTATACCTCGCAATGGAGGATTTCCGCATCGACATCATGGTGGGCAAGGGAGCGGGTGCCACATCCATTCCCCTCGATCTTGCGCCATTCACTCTCGTCGGTGCGACGACGAGATCGGGGATGCTCCCGAACCCGTTGCGTGATCGGTTCGGGTTCACCGCTCATCTCGAGTTCTACTCCGATGCCGAGCTCGAGCAGGTTCTCGTGCGCGCTGCCTCTCTTCTCGGGCTCGATATGCACCGCGGTGCCCTTGCCGAAATCGCGGGGCGATGCCGGGGCACCCCGAGAATTGCGAACAGGTTGCTTCGCCGGGTGCGGGACTACTCACTTGTGCACGAGACCGACGGTCTCGAGGCCGTGCACGCCGCACTCGACCTCTACGAAGTCGACGCGCTCGGTCTTGATCGGCTCGACCGCGCGGTGATGGATATTCTCCTTACCCGCTTCGACGGCGGACCGGTGGGGCTCAACACGCTCGCTGTCTCGGTGGGGGAGGAGGCGGAGACCATCGAATCGGTGGTCGAACCGTTCCTCGTGCGCATTGGGCTGGTGATCCGCACCCCCCGCGGACGCGTCGCGACAAAGCAGGCATGGACCCACTTCGGCATCCCGAGGGCGGAGTCTGCGCTCTGTGCGGATGGCCTATAATTCAAGCTGGTCACAGTGCGCGGGGTGAGACTCCCGGTGTTCTTTACACGTCCCTGAAAGGCTTTTTCTCCATGGATCCCACACTTATTCTCATCGCTGTTGCACTCGCGGTGTTCGTCTTCTTCCAGTTCCGTTCGTCGCGCAAGCGCAACAAAGAGACCGCGGCGCGTCAGGCTGCGATTGCACCCGGCGTCGAAATCATGACCAACTTCGGCCTGTACGGTACCGTGCTGTCGATCGACGAAGACACGAACATGGCGCTCGTCGAAACCACACCGGGAACCGTGATCAGGATCCACCGCCAGACGATCCTCAAGGCAGTCGAGGATGAGGTGCCGGAGGTTTCAGCCACTGAAGACGACGAGTCAGTCGCCCCGGTCGCCGAGCTCAATCAGGACAGCGCTATCGAGGCTGGGGATCCCCAATTCGGTGAGCGGATCGAGCCGACCTCCAGCAAGCCGGCGCGCAAGGCCGCACCGAAGACCGCGCCCAAGAAAACTGACGACTGACCATTAGCCCGGTGCAGGTCGCGCTCCAGTGTGCGATCTTCCTGTGTGCCCGCCTCCAGTGCGCTTCGGTCGATGACCAGAGAGCACGCGTAGAAAGCTGAGTCCCTGTGGCAAGAACGACCTCGGTCAAGAAGGCCCTGAGGTCGCTGACCTGGCTGCTGATCATCGTGGCAGGACTTGCGGGACTCAATGGGTACGCAGCCGCTTTCGCGGGAGGCTCCTGGCTTCCGAAACTGGCACTCGACCTCGAGGGTGGAACGCAGATCATCCTGACTCCCCAAGTGGCGAGCGGCGCGGCAAACCCCACCGCTGAGCAACTCGACCAGGCGGTTGCGATCATCCGCCAGCGCATCGACGCGAGTGGAGTGTCAGAGGCGGAGATCAACACGCAGGGAGCGTCCAATGTCGTGGTCTCGATTCCGGGCACCCCTGACCGGGCCACCATCAACCGCATCGAGTCCTCGGCCAAGCTCGAGTTCCGTGCGGTGCTCGTATCCGATGCCGCCGCCACGAGCGCGGTAGGTAGCGCGAGTCCAACGCCGAGCCCGAGCGCCTCGGATGCTCCGCTCCAGTCGACGCCGAGCACCACGCCGACGGACGGAAGTGACCAGGCGTACGTCACCCCCGCACTGCAGAAACAGTTCGCCGATTTCAGCTGCGACCAGGTCGAGGCCGCGAAGACCAACGTGGCCCCGGCCGACCAGCCGCTCATCACCTGCGACGTCAAGGAACAAGGTCGGCAGCAGTTCAAGTACATTCTTGGCCCGGTCGAGGTTGCTGGCGAGACCATTGCGGACGCCACTAGCGGCCAAAACGCGAACAGCCAGGGAATCAGCACCGGAGTGTGGGCGGTCAACATCGTCTTCAACGCCAAGGGTTCGGACGAGTTCGGCAAGGTGACGACCCGGCTGAATGCACTCACCGGCGTGCGTAACCAGTTTGCGATCGTGCTGGACGGTCGAATCATCTCCGCTCCGACCACCAACACCGTGATCACCAACGGCAAACCGCAGATCACCGGGTCATTCACCCAGGCATCGTCCAAGGCACTCGCAGACCAGCTGAAGTTCGGTGCCCTTCCCATCGGATTCAAGGTACAGAGCAACGACAGTATCTCGGCGACACTCGGTGCGAGCCAGCTGCAGAGCGGGTTGCTTGCCGGTCTCATCGGACTGGTTCTTGTCGTTTTGTATTCTCTGGTGCAGTACCGAACCCTCGGGCTGGTAACGGTCGCCTCCCTTGTCGTCGCGGCGACGATTACCTTCCTCATCGTCAATCTGCTCTCCTGGCGGCAGGGCTACCGGCTTTCCCTCGCCGGTGTTGCCGGTCTGATCGTCGCGATCGGTATCACCGCAGATTCGTTCATCGTCTACTTCGAACGGATACGCGACGAGCTGCGAGACGGGCGGGCGCTCGAGTCGGCGGTCGAAGCGGGCTGGAAACGTGCAGTGCGCACAATCATCGCCTCGGATACCGTCAACTTCCTCGCGGCCGCAATCCTCTTCATTCTCGCGGTGGGAAACGTAAAGGGCTTCGCGCTCACACTGGGGCTGACAACACTCGTTGACCTGGTGGTGGTCGCCCTATTCACGCACCCGGTGTTGCAGCTGATCTCGCGGCATAAGTACTTCAGAGAGGGCCACCGCTTCAGTGGACTCGATCCGCGCGCGCTCGGTGCGGTCTATCGCGGACGCGCCACCTTCCGGGAGCCGTCGGCAGTGTCCGGCACTAAGCGCGCGCCGGCGCACAACGAGGCCAAGAAGCGCCAGACTATCGCCGAGCGCAAAGCAGCAGAGCTCGAGGCGACCACACCGGGAAATAAGAAGCTCGCGTCCTCTACGAAAACCGACGGGAAGGACTCCTGATGGCCAGCTTCGCACAATTCGGCAACGATCTGTATACGGGCAAACGCTCGTACGATATCGTCGGCAAGCGCAAGGTCTGGTACGGCATCTCCGCTCTGCTGATCCTCATTGTGATCGTGGTGCCGATCCTGCGTGGTGGGTTCCTCTTTGGGATCGAGTTTCTCGGCGGTTCCCAATTTCAGATCGCAAGCACAGCCGGCCTCGACTCGACGAGAGCTCAGACCCTCGCCCAGGAAACCGTTCTTGCGGTGGAGCCAGGGTCGAACCCTCGCGTGACACTGGTAGGCACTGACTCCTCGGTACGGGTGCAGACCGACCAGCTGACCAGTGAGCAGAGTGTCGCCATCCAGCAGGCACTGGCGGAGGCATACAAGATAAAAGATTCGGATGTCACGACGTCTTTCATCGGTGCAACCTGGGGTCAGGACATCACGAAACAGGCGCTCACCGGGCTGATCGTGTTCGTGATTCTCGCGTCGATTGTGATGGCACTCTACTTCCGCACGTGGAAGATGTCTCTTGCGGCCATCACGGCGCTGATGCACGACCTCATCATCACAGCCGGGGTATACGGGGTGTTCCGCATCGAGGTCACCCCCGCGGCTGTCATCGGCTTCCTGACCATCCTCGGCTACTCGCTGTATGACACCGTCGTGGTCTTCGACAAGATCCGTGAAAACACCGACGAGGACGGCGGAGCATCACGGCGCACCTTCGGGGAGTCAGTGAACCTCGCGGTGAACCAGACACTCGTTCGGTCGATCAACACATCGGTGGTTGCCATTTTGCCGGTTGGGTCGATCCTCTTTATTGGGGCATTTGCGCTCGGTGCCGGCACCCTGAGAGACATTTCGCTCGCACTCTTTATCGGCATTATCGTGGGAACCTACTCGACGATCTTCATCGCTGCCCCCTTCTATGCCCAGTTGCGTAGCACCGAGGATGTGAATAAGAAGCGCGATAAGCGTGCCCGTGCTGTGCGCGAGGCCAGCTTTGTCGCATCCGTCGAATAGTCACCCTCCGGGAAAGGACCGACCATGGCCGTGTCATCCATCACTGCCCGCGAAGCAATAACCCTCACTGGCAACGGCACCTGGTTACTCGACGTGCGAGACCAGGATGAATGGGACCGTGGCCACGCGCCATCCGCCCACCTGGTGCCACTATCAGAACTCCCGGCACGGCTCGCCGAGATCCCGACCGACCAGCAAGTGCTTGTGGTCTGCCTTGCAGGCAGCCGATCGCTGCGCGCTGCCACCGCGCTTGCCGAATCCGGAGTGGATGCGGTAACGGTTTCCGGGGGGATGCTCGCCTGGTCCACGGCCAACGGTCCATTGGTTTCTGCTGGAGCGGACGCAGCCCGCATCGAGTGAGGTCGCTGGTGCGAGACGCTCATCCAGCCATCAGCGAACGGGCGAAGAGCACCACTCGCGCAGTGATAGTTTTGCACGAGGAGGAATGCTGATGGTTGATACGACGACGTCCAAGCCAAGTCTGCCCTCCGCCGGGCCACCGGCCCAGGGTACGAATGCCCCCACGACCGGATCTCTGCGCACGCTTCTGCCACGAATCTTCTCAAAGGCCCAGCCCGTCGGCGCGGTCGATCGCCTCATCAAGACGGCGCGGATGCATCATCCGAAGGCCGATGTCAGCATCATCGAGCGCGCCTATTCGACCGCAGAAATCGCCCATCGCAGCCAGAAACGCCGCAGTGGTGAGCCCTACATCACCCATCCAGTGGCAGTGGCGCAAATCTTGGCCGACCTGGGGATCGGACCGAAGACTCTCGCCGCTGCGCTGCTCCACGACACGGTTGAAGACACCGAATACTCGCTGGATCTTCTGCGCCGTGACTTCGGTGACGAAATCGCGATGCTGGTCGACGGTGTCACCAAACTCGACAAGCTCAAGTACGGGGACAGCGCGCAGGCCGAGACGGTACGCAAAATGGTCGTCGCGATGTCTAAGGACATCCGGGTGCTGGTGATCAAACTGGCCGATCGTCTGCACAACGCGCGCACCTGGGGATTCGTGCCGGCCGAGACGGCTACCCGCAAAGCGCAGGAAACGCTTGAGATCTACGCCCCGCTCGCGCACCGGCTCGGAATCCAGACCATCAAGTGGGAGCTCGAAGACCTCTCATTCGCGGTGCTCTACCCGAAGCTCTATATCGAGATCGAAAACCTGGTCAAGCAGCGCACGCCCCAGCGTGAAGAATTTGTGCAGCAGGTCATCGACTCGGTAAAGGACGACCTCAAGGCATCCAAGATCAAGGGCAAGGTTGTCGGGCGCCCCAAGCAGTACTACTCGATATACCAAAAAATGATCCTGCGAGGGCGGGAATTCGACGAGATCTACGATCTGGTTGGAATCCGGGTGCTGGTCGGATCGGTGCGAGACTGTTACGCCGTTCTCGGGTCTATCCACGCGCGCTGGAACCCGATCCCCGGTCGTTTTAAGGACTACATCGCCACCCCCAAGTTCAACCTGTACCAGTCGCTGCACACCACAGTGATAGGTCCAAAGGGGCGTGCGGTGGAGCTCCAGATCCGCACCGACGAGATGCATCAGCGCGCCGAATTCGGGGTGGCGGCGCACTGGAAGTACAAGGACCGGGTCAACGGAAAAGGGTCGTCGAGCGAGGCGGGCGACGGCGATATGGCCTGGCTTGCTCACATCACCGACTGGCAGGCCGAGACAGCCGACCCCAACGAGTTTCTCGACTCATTGCGGTTCGAGATCGGCGCAAAAGAGGTTTACGTCTTCACCCCTCAGGGCAAGGTCATCGGCCTACCAGCGGGAGCGACACCGGTCGACTTCGCGTATGCGGTGCACACCGAGGTTGGTCACCGCACCATGGGCTCCAAGGTCAACGGGCGACTGGTGCCGCTGGAGAGTGGATTGAACTCCGGCGACGTCGTCGAGATATTCACATCGAAGAATCCGGACGCCGGGCCGAGCCAGGGCTGGCTCAACTTCGTCAAAAGCCCCCGGGCCCGCAACAAGATCAAGCAATGGTTCACGAAGGAACGGCGCGACGAGGCGATCGAGCAGGGTAAGGATGCTATCGCGCGGGCCATGCGCAAGCAGAATCTCCCGCTGCAGAAGCTGATGAACCAGGATTCCTTCAACGAGGTCGCAGCTCAGATGCGATACGAGGATATCTCCTCTCTCTATGCCGCAGTGGGGGAAGGTCACGTTTCCACCCAGTCGGTGATCGAGAAGGTGCTTGGCACCCTGCACGCCGAGGCGGAAGCGGAAGACGCCGAGGTTTCTTTCCCCACCAAGGGGCGCAGTAAGCAGTTGCGCAACAGCGACTCCGGTGTGCTCGTGCGTGGCGCTCCGGACATCCTGGTGAAGCTGGCAAAGTGTTGCACACCCGTGCCCGGCGATGAGATCATCGGATTTGTCACCCGCGGTTCGGGTGTCTCGGTGCACAAGAGTGATTGCAACAATGTTGTGTCACTGCTGAACGAGCCAGAGCGAATGGTGGACGTCGAGTGGGCACCGACCTCATCGAGTATTTTCCTGGTGCAGATCCAGGTCGAAGCGCTTGACCGTGCCGGCCTGCTCTCGGATGTGACGAGGGTGCTCTCCGAGAGCCATGTCAACATCCTGTCGGCCTCCGTCTCCACCTCGAGTGATCGACTTGCACTCAGCCGCTTCGTCTTCGAGATGGGTGACACCACGCACCTCGACGCTGTGCTCAACGCCGTGCGGCGCATCGATGCTGTCTACGACGTCTATCGGGTCAACGGCGGTTGATCGGTTGATCGGTTGGCCCGTGCAGGTGCCGCGCACGGGGGTCTGAATCACGGGTGGGTTGGTGCACCACTTCGATTCGCCGAATGGCTTCTTCAATCCGTCTGAGGGCCAGAGCCTTATGGGGCAGGTTACGGTGGCGATCGAGTACGGCGCGACAATCAGCGAATCCCAACCCGCCAATCCGGAGGAGTCCGCCGACCATCCGGAACTCGTCATCTTCGAAAACGGGGCTATGGCGAGCCAGATCCACCACGGTACGAAGTGGTGTGGTCACCGATAGCCCAGCAATGCTGACCTGGTCACCGGCGGCAATCACGACCTCGCGAACCTTCAGTTTGACGAGAGTCGCAGTTGCCGCGCGTGCGCGGATAGCGGTACAGAACTGGTGAGTGCTCGGCAGCGTGGTCGCACCGTAGATCCATGCCGCGCTGCGCTGTTCCACGATGAGCCGGGAGGGAATCGTGAGCAGGAGGGCGCGGGCGCGCAATTCAGAGGTTTCGATCTCATCCACTGGACTGAAGCACTGGTCGACCCGGTACAGCTCACCGTCCAGTTTCGCAGCGTGCAGCTCCGCCTCAGGCAGATCCGGATGGGACAGCACTGACGGAAGGCGGGACATACCAGCAATCGTCGTGGAGGCCATCGGCAACCATCGGGTAGTGAGCGCAATCTGTGGAGAACACTCCAGACCGAACAGCGGGGAAGGACCTGTTGCTAGCCGATCGCCTTGAGCCAGGCCTGGCGAGCTTCGAGCGCCTCCGTCGCATCCGCGACCCGCTGGGCATTGCCCCCAGCTTTTGCCTCGGCGAGCTCTGTCTCGAGCTTGGCAATAGCGTCCTGCAGCTGACCGGCTAGTCCCTCGGCGCGCGCGATCCGTTCCGGATTCACCGTGTGCCAATGGTCCTCATCGAGCTTGCGCACTGCGGTCTCGACTGCGCGGAGGCGGTCTTCGACCGGCTTCACCCGTTCACGCGGCACTTTTCCGATCGCATCCCATCGACCCTGGATGGACAGCAGGGCCACCTTTGCTTTTGCTCGATCGGTCTCGGTGACGAGAGGTTCAGCTTCGGTGAGGAGGGCGAGTTTAAGCTCGAGGTTAGCGGTGAATTCCTCATTGTCTTTCGCGTCCACTTCGGACTTCGCCGAGTACAGTGCGTCTCCAGCCGACTTGAATCTCAGCCAGAGAGCATCATCAAATTTTTTGCCGGCACGGCCAGCCGACTTCCAGTCGTCAAGAAGAGTGCGGTAGACCGAAATGCCGCCCAGTCCCTGGGAAATAAGGGCTTCCGCCTTTTCCGCAAGCTCCTGCTTCTTATGACGGGCGTCCTTGTGGGTGGAGTCGAGCTCGGCAAAAAACGCTTTGCGATGCGTTTCGATAGTGGTGCGAGCAGCGCGGAATCGCTTCCACAGTTCGTTGCTCTCGTTCTTGGGAAGTCGGGGTCCGTCGGCCTGGTGCTTTTGCCAGCGCGCAAAAATGTCGTCGAGGGTCGCGCTGACTTGCTTCCACTGGGCTTTTGCCGGGTCCTGTGCCGCAAGCTTCTCGGCTTCGAGCACGAATGTTTCCCGTTCGGCAAGGGCTGCGGTTGTCGCAGCCTTCGTTTCGGCTGTCTGCTTCTGGGTGAGTTCGCCAACCACTTCATCGAGGGAACCGAGTCGTTTGGCGAGGGAGGGCAGATCTCCGACGGCGTTAGCCGAGGCGACGGTCACCTTGAGTGCCGAGATGGTCTTCGCGACATCCGCAGCCGCCGTGCCGCGCTTGATCCGCTGCTCAAGCAGGGTGACCTGGCCGGCCAATTCGACGTACTTACGCTGGAAGTAGCCCAAAGCCTCTTCGGCCGTGCCATCGGGATACTGCCCGACCGCGCGTTCACCTTCGCCGTCACGCACGAAAACAGTGCCCGTCTCGTCCACACGGCCCCATGGAGCCTGTTCGTCTGTCGCCAAAAGTCTCACCTTTGCTTGTCGGCCATGCTGTGGAATGGCCGACCTTCAGCCTATTGCACGGTCAGTTGCGTGATCTTCGTCGGTATGACCGGCGCGCCATCACCCGCACTGGTGGTGGACGGTGTGACACCGCCATCGGCGATCTTGCTCACAAAGTCCGCGAGGCCGCTTGTGATTGTGCCGAAGACGGTGTAGCCGCCTGTTGAGGGGTCCAATTTCGTCTCGGCGTAGGTGATGAAGAACTGACTGCTCTGCGAGTACGGGTTGGCGCCGCGGGCCATGGCAATGGTTCCCGCGGGGTAGACGCCGTCGGCGGGCACGTTTTCGAGTGGGCCGAAGCTGAAGCCAATATCCCCTGATCCTTTTCCATCGACGGAACCGCATTGGATGAGCTTGGCTGTGGCGCTGGTAGTCAGTCGATGACAGGTGCTGCCCGTGCTGGTATAAAAATTTTTCTCGGCGAGATCAATGAAGACCGACGTTGCCTGGGGTGCCTTTGCGCCGTCGAGCGAGATTCCCAACTTGACCGCGTTGAGCGTGAGCTCTCCGGTCCAGGTGCGGCCGCCGGCAATGGTCTTGGCCGGAACGGCACCGACATTTTTCCCCGCAGCAACGCTGTTGGAGGGGGAAGGCGAGGCCGAAGCGGCGGGCATCCCGGGACCGGCAGCAAAATAGAAAATCTGGGTGAGCGTTGCGAGAGTGGCGATCACGATTACTCCAGCGACGGCAACCAGGTTGTCGCGGCGGCGACGGGTCACCTGCAGGCTGTGTACCGACTGTCTTGCGTTGAAGCGGCGCAGTCGGTCACGGGCTTCTCGCGCATCTCGCTCGGTGTTCTTGCTTGCTGCCACGGCTAGTCCCTTAGAGCTCAGTGCCGCGCTGACGGCAGGGGATGTCCCACTGCACTGTATCTGACCGGCGCATGCTGACCGGCGCACGCTGACCGGCGCGCGGCGGCGGATCTCTCCTGTCAGTGGCGCGAACTACCATTGTGTTCATGGTGGATGCCCAGATCGGACTGCGAGCCGGAGCAACACCGCTGGCCGTGCGGATGCGACCGCGCAGCCTCGACGAGGTCGCGGGGCAGCGGCATCTGCTCGCCCCCGGCTCACCGCTGGTGAGTCTTGCATCGGACAAGACGGGCGAGCAAGGGGCGACCTCGGTTATCCTGTGGGGGCCTCCCGGCACGGGAAAGACCACGCTCGCCCAGGCCATTGCGCATTCTTCCGGTCGTAAGTTCGTAGAACTCTCGGCCGTCAACGCAGGCGTCAAAGACGTGCGCGAGGTGATGGAGCAGGCGATGTCCTCGCGGGATCTCTACGGCGTCTCGACGGTGCTCTTTCTCGATGAAATACATCGGTTCAGCAAAGCCCAGCAGGATGCATTGCTGCCGGGGGTAGAAAACGGCTGGATCATCCTGGTGGCAGCCACCACCGAGAACCCATCCTTCTCGGTGATCTCGCCGCTGCTGTCCCGGTCGCTTCTGCTGACCCTCGAGGTGCTTGGTGACGAAGACCTCGGAACGCTCGTCGACCGGGCCGTGGTGGACCCGCGTGGTCTCGCCGACAAAGTCGTACTGGAGCAAGACGCTCGGGCTCTCATCATCCGACTCGCTTCCGGTGACGCCCGGCGTGCACTCACAGCCCTCGAGGCCGCGGCGCTGTCGGCGACTTCCACGACTGAGGCGGATGAGAAGCCGGTCGTCACCGCAGATATCGTCGCGATGGCCGTTGACCGGGCACTGCTGCGCTACGACCGCAACGGCGATGAGCACTACGACGTGATCAGCGCGTTCATCAAGTCGATCCGTGGCTCCGATGTGGATGCCGCACTCCACTATCTCGCCCGCATGATCGAGGCGGGTGAAGATCCGCGTTTCATCTCGCGTCGGGTGATGATCAGCGCGGCAGAAGACATCGGCATCGCTGATCCGCAGGCGCTCCTGATCGCCGTCGCCGCAGCTGACGCCGTGCAGTACGTCGGACTGCCGGAGGGGCGCATCCCGCTGGCCGAGGCGGTGGTCTACCTCGCGACGGCGCCCAAGTCCAACGCCGCGTACCTGGCACTGGATGCCGCGATAGCGGATGTGCGCTCTGGCAAAATCGGGCGGGTCCCGAAGCACCTGCGAGACGCCCATTACGCCGGGGCCAAGAAGCTGGGACACGGCAAGGGCTATCGCTACTCCCACGATTCTGAGCTCGGGGTGGTGCCACAGCAATACCTGCCCGACGAGTTGCGCGACACTCGCTACTACCTGCCAACCGAGCACGGCAACGAGCGCGATGTGAAGGCGCGGCTGGAAAAATTGCGGAAGATCATTCGCGGGGAATAGCAGGAGTTGGCAGGAAGTGGGTTTCACCACCGTCGCGAGCGCAAGCTGCTCGACCACCGGGTCTTCTGTTAGAATTCACGACGGTCCTGTGGAACGCTCTCAGGCCGACACCCTCTTCCCAATCTGTCTGCGCTCGCGCGCGGGCCTCCGCGGCGCACATCCGTTTCGTGGGGGCGAAGAGAATCGAAAGGAAACTCGTGTCTACCCAGTCACGTACCCGTAGCAAGACGCGCCTGTCGCGTGCGTTGGGCATTCCGCTCACGCCGAAGGCCGCCAAATACCTCGAGAAGCGCCCGTACCCCCCGGGGGAGCATGGACGCACCAAGCGCAAGACCGACAGCGACTACGCCGTGCGTCTTCGCGAGAAGCAGCGACTGCGCGCCCAGTACGGCATCCGCGAGGCTCAGCTGAAGATCCAGTTCGAAGAGGCACGTCGTGCCGCTGGTCTGACCGGTGAAAACCTGGTCGAGCAGCTCGAGATGCGTCTCGATGCGCTGATCGTTCGTGCCGCCATCGCGCGCACCACGGCGCAGGCTCGCCAGATGATCGTGCACCGTCATATCCTCGTCGATGGGCAGCGTGTCGACCGACCCTCTTTCCGCGTGAAGCCGGGCCAGCTCATCCACGTGCACCCCAAGAGTGAGGGCATGGAGCCATTCCAGGTTGCCGCCGCTGGCGGTCACGTGGATGTTCTTCCGAAACTCCCGCCCTACCTCGAGGTCGAGATCGACAAGCTGCAGGCCCGCCTCGTGCGGCGCCCGAAGCGGGCCGAGGTTCCCGTGACCTGTGAAGTACAGCTCGTCGTCGAGTACTACGCGGCTCGCTAGTTCCGATCTGGGCGCTGGGCGCCCTGCTTGACCACCGGTATTGTGGGAGCGGATCATCTTCGGATGGTCCGCTCCTTCTGGTTAGGACCGATCGATTGGTGGAGATCATGAGCGGTGCCGATATTGCCGGACTGATTGCTGCGGGTGTATTTGCGGTGCTAGTGGGGCTTCTGGCGATTCCCCTGATCAAGCTCGGCCGCGTCTTCGATGAGGCGAGCGCGGCGATCCGTGACCTCGGCACGAACGTCACCCCACTGCTCGAGGAGGCGACCAACACGATCTCCGAAACGAACAAGCAGATCGCCCGGGTGGACACCATCACGAGGGGAGTCGCCGATGCGACCGGCAATGTCTCCTCCCTCATCGCACTCACCGCTGCCACGGTCGGCGGTCCGTTGATCAAACTCGCCGGCTTCTCGGCCGCGGTCAAGGTGGCGCTCGGAGCACTGAAGCCGAAACCGCGCACAAAGTAAGCTTGATACACCCGAAGCGCCCGAAGCATCCGCAATTCATCTAGGGAGCAACCATGAAGAACATCCTCTGGCTCATCGTCGGTGTGGGGTTGGGATTCGTCGCCGCCCACCAGATCAACAAGACCCCCGAGGGCAAGCGTTTCTTCGAGGACGTGGATAGTCGCGCCCACGAGTTCTCGAACGCTGTCGTAGACGGCTATAAGGAGCGCGAAGCCGAGCTCCGGGCGGCGGTGGCTGATTCGCCGGACGTGCTCTCCAACATCTCCGCACGCTGATCACTATCCCCGTACCATCCGGCTGCCCTCACGGGCATGCCCTGACCTCAGGACACCATGCAGACCGCTGATATCCGGGGCCGCTGGCTCGACTTCTTTGCCGAGCGCGGTCACACCGTAGTTCCCTCCGCTTCACTGGTGAGCGACGATCCGACCCTCCTGTTCACGGTTGCCGGCATGGTGCCGTTCGTGCCGTACCTCGCTGGGCTGGTACCGGCGCCGTACCCGCGTGCCACGAGTGTGCAGAAGTGTATCCGTACCCTCGATATCGAAGAGGTCGGCAAAACTCCGCGGCACGGCACCTTTTTTCAGATGAACGGTAATTTTTCCTTTGGCGACTACTTCAAGGAACAGGCGATCACTTATGCCTGGGATCTGTTGACCACGTCGGAAGCCGACGGCGGGTACGGCTTCGCCGAGAAAGATCTCTGGGTCACGGTCTACAAAGACGACGACGAAGCGTTCGACCTGTGGAAGAAGATTGCAGGTCTCCCGGAAGAGCGGATCCAGCGACTGGATATGGACACCAATTACTGGTCGACCGGTCAACCCGGCCCAGCCGGTCCGTGTTCCGAGATTTTCTTTGACCGGGGTCCTGCCTATGGAATCGACGGCGGACCGGCGACCGATGATGACCGCTATGTGGAGATCTGGAACCTGGTCTTCATGCAGTACCTTCGTGGCCCGGGATCGGGAAAAAATTTCCAGATCCTTGGCGACCTGCCGAAGAAAAATATCGACACCGGTATGGGCCTCGAGCGAGTCGCTTTCTTGAAGCAGGGGGTCGAGAACATGTACGAGATCGACCAGGTGCGCCCGGTACTCGATCTCGCATCCGCACTGTCGGGTCGTCAGTATGGTGCCAGCCACGACGACGACGTGCGCATGCGCATCGTTGCTGATCATGTGCGCTCAGCGCTCATGCTCATGTCTGATGGCATCACGCCATCGAACGAGGGACGCGGCTACATCCTGCGCCGCCTGATGCGTCGCACGATACGCTCCATGCGCCTGCTCGGCGTAGACACTCCGACTTTCACGGAGCTTTTTGCCGCATCGAAGGACGCCATGAAGGCGGCGTACCCCGAGGTCGATAGCGACTATGACCGCATCCGCAATCTTGCGACGGCGGAAGAAGAGACCTTCCTCCGCACCCTGGCGAGCGGCACGAACATCCTCGATCTGGCGGTGACGAAGACAAAGGGCGTTGGAGTAAAGCAACTCGCCGGTGACACCGCCTTCCTGCTGCATGACACTTTTGGGTTTCCGATCGACTTGACGCTCGAGATGGCTGGGGAGGCGGGCCTCAGCGTCGACCGCGACGCCTTTGATGCACTGATGCTTGAGCAGCGAACCATGGCGAAGGCCGATGCCAAGGCGAAGAAGACGCTGCTGGCCGATCTCTCCGTCTACAGTGCATTCCGCGCTGTGGGCGAGACCGTGTTCACGGGGTACGACCACCTCGATACCGACACCACCGTCCTCGGCCTGATCGTCGATGGCGTGTCGGTGTCGAAGGCAGTTGCGGGGGATATCGCCGAGGTGATCCTGGCTGAGACGTCCCTTTATGCCGAGTCCGGTGGTCAGGAGGCGGATTCCGGGAGCATTGTCGGAAGCGGGTTCGACCTCGAGGTGCTCGATGTGCAGCGGCCGGTGAAGGGCCTCGTGAGTCACCGCGTGCAGGTGCGTACCGGAGAAGTGGGAGTGGGGGATTCGGCCACGAGCGAAGTCGACCGCGATTATCGGCGAGGTGCCACCCAGGCGCACTCGGCGACCCATCTCATCCACGCGGCACTCCGCGAGGTGCTCGGACCGGATGCACACCAGGCCGGTTCCGATAATCGGGCCGGCTATATGCGCCTTGACTTCAACTGGAGCAAGCCCCTTTCGCTCGAGACACGCAGTGAGATCGAAGACATCGCGAATAACGCCGTGCGAGAGAATCTGGAGGTCTCGACACGGATCATGCCCCTCGATGCGGCCCGCGCCCTCGGCGCCATGGCCTTGTTCGGCGAAAAGTATGGCGAGGAGGTGCGTGTGGTCGAGATCGGTGGACCCTGGTCACTCGAGCTGTGCGCTGGTATCCACGTGGGTCGGAGTTCGGAAATCGGGCTGATCAACGTGATCAGCGAGGCCTCAATCGGGTCGAGTAATCGACGAATCGAGTCCCTGGTCGGGCGAGAGGCGTTCCGCGATCTTGCGACTGAACGCTCGATCGTCAACGAGTTGACATCGACGCTAAAGACGCCGCGAGACCAGGTGACGAGTCGCATTGCCGAGTTGCTTGTCAACCTGAAGAACGCCGAGAGGCGCATCACCGAGTTCGAGCAGGCCCAACTCACCGAACGTGTTCCCGCCATTCTTGCCGAGGCGAGCCGGATAGGAAAGATGACTGCCGTCATCGCCAATGTCGGAGTGCTGTCATCGTCCGATGACCTGCGCCTGCTCGCCATCACTGTGCGCACCCGACTCGGCAGCGACGCGGCCGTCGTGGCTCTCGCTGCGGATGTTGCTGGCAAGCCCGCGGTCATCGTCGCGACCAACGAGGCTGCACGCACCGTCGGGGCGAAGGCTGGCACGTTAGCGAAGGTGGCCGCGGGCATCCTCGGAGGAGGGGGTGGCGGCAAAGACGACCTGGCACAGGGTGGCGGTTCGAACCTCGCAGCAATCCCGACCGCCCTCGAGGCCATCGCCGCCGGGCTCCCGAGGTAACGGTGCGATCGGGTTCCCGACTCGGCATCGATGTCGGTACGGTGCGGATCGGTGTTGCTTCAAGCGACCCGCACGGAATGCTTGCATTTCCGGTGAGTACGGTGAACCGTGGTGACGGGGATGTCGCGGCCATATTGCTCGAAGTACACGAGCGAGACGTGGTGGAAATTGTGATAGGGCTGCCCCTTTCGCTCTCGGGCCGCGATTCCGCCTCCACCCAGGACGCCCGCGACTTCGCACAGCGAGTGGCGCAGGCTTCAGCGATCCCCGTGCGAATGGTGGACGAGCGGCTGTCCACTGTCTCGGCGACGCGTGCTCTGCAGGCGTCGGGACGCAACGCGCGCTCGTCGCGGTCTGTGGTCGACCAGGTTGCCGCCGTGATAATTTTGCAACATGCCCTCGACGCCGAGCGCACCGGTGGACATCTGCCGGGAGCGGTCGTCGTCCCGCTCGAAGGACGATAAACGTGGCCGATGAGCCAAGCTGGGATGACATCTTCACGACTCAACCTCCACCAGCGGGAGGGGCCGGCTCGCGAGCCGCCGGCGATTCACCAGGCGCCGGTGATTCACGAGGCGCAAGTGGTTTACCGCACGCAGGGGCTCCACAGAGCCGCAGGGAAGCCCGCCGACTCACCTGGCTCTGGGTTCTCCTGTCCATCGTGGTGGTGCTCGGGGTCGTGTCGACCGCGGTGTGGGTCAATTTCAGACCTCAGATTCAGCGGGTATTCGGGATCGAGGCTCCGATCGACTACACCGGCAACGGCACTGGCACAGTCGTGGTGACCATCGAAAATAAACAGATCGGTGAGGATGTCGCACGGACCCTTGCTGCCAGGGGTGTGGTTAAGACCTCGACCGCGTTCTACAAACTCCTGCTCGTGCAAAACCCGCAGGTCACTTTCCACCCGGGCAGCTACCAACTGAAGAGTCGGATGAGCGCCAAGGCGGCACTCGCCGCGCTCCAGGATCCGGCCAACCAGGTGTCGACCCGGGTCTCATTTCCCGAGGGCAGCACGCTCAAGAGCATCATCGCCAAGCTCGCGAATCTGAGCGAGAGCACGGGAGTAAGCCAGGCGCAACTCGAAGCTGCGGCAGCCGATCACGCCTCATTCGGACTTCCGGCGGAAGCTCCGAGTCTTGAGGGCTATCTATTTCCGGCCACTTATTCGCTGGAACCCGGCCGAACGGCCCACCAGATCCTGCAGGTCTTCGTGACCGAGATGTTCTCCCGACTGGATGCTGCCGGCGTCGCCCCGGCAGAGAGACACCGCGTGCTCACCCTCGCTGCGCTCACGCAGAAAGAAGGCGGACCTGTCGCCGACTATCCAAAGGTGGCGCGGGTGTGGGATAACCGAATCGCGAAGGGCATGAACCTGCAGTCCGATGCCACGGTCGCCTACGGTGCGGGGTCGACTCGCATCGAGACCACACCAGCGCAGCGCGCCGATACAGGTAACCGCTACAACACCTATGCAAACCCCGGACTGCCCATCGGACCGATCTCGAACCCGGGCGACAAGGCGATCACGGCCACGCTGAATCCCACAGCGGGCACCTGGCTGTATTTCGTTGTGGTGAATTGCTCAACCGGCGAAACGGCGTTTTCCGACACTTTCACCCAGCAGCAGGCTGCGAATGCGCAACTCGGAGCCTGGCTGAAGGCAAATCCGGGCGGTTGCGATTGACACAACTCGGCGTTCTTGGATCCCCGATCGGGCATTCCCAATCTCCGGCTCTTCACCGCGCCGCCTATCGGGTGCTCCGTCTCGACTGGCAGTATGAGGCGATCGAAGTGGATGCGGCCGGGCTTGCCGGATTCATCGGCAGTCGCGGCCCGGACTGGCGCGGACTGTCTCTCACCATGCCGCTCAAACATGAGGTGATGGCGCTCTTGGATGTCGCAGACCCGTTGGCGAAACTGACCGGGGCTGCGAACACCCTGCTTTTTCACCACGAGAAGGGCGACTGGAGCCTTCGAGGTTTCAACACCGATGTTCCCGGGATCGTCGAGGCGTTCCGTGGCGCGGGCATCTCGCACCTCGGCACGGTGCGGATACTCGGCGCCGGCGCGACCGCCGCATCCGCTCTCGTTGCTGTCGCTGAGCTCGGGGCCCGTCTCGCTGTTGTCTCTGCCCGCTCGGCACACGCGCTTAGTGCGCTGCTCGAGCTTGGTAATCGTCTTGGTATCGACGTGCAGGCCAGTAGAGACGACGACTCTGTCGACGCTCGTGTGCCAGACGCGGTGATCAGCACCCTTCCGGGCGGGGCGGATCACCACTACCATTTCGACTCCGCCACGCGGGCTTCAGCAGTACTTTTCGACGTGGCCTACGATCCATGGCCTTCGCCTCTCGCAGCACGCTGGCTCGACGCTGGCGGTCGGGTTATTCCTGGCATCGAGATGCTTGTGAACCAGGCGCTTTTCCAGGTGCGGATCTTCGTGGGTGGCGGGCTGGATCGCATCCTCCCGCGCGAATCGGCTGTGCTCGCGGCGATGCGGGAGTCAGTCGGACTCTGACCGAAGGGCCGTCCCGCCTGTGGAATAATTCTCTTATGCTTCGATGGTTGACCGCAGGGGAATCGCACGGACCCGAATTGATCGCGATCCTCGAGGGCCTCCCGGCCGGAGTCCCGGTCTCTTTGGGCGCCATCCAGGAAGATTTGCATCGTCGTACGCTCGGGTACGGCCGCGGAGCGCGCCAGAAATTCGAGCAGGATGCACTGACGATCAGTGGCGGAATTCGCTTCGGATACTCCATGGGAAGCCCGGTAGCGCTGCGGATTGGCAACACTGAGTGGCCCCGCTGGGTTGACGTGATGAGCGCGGAGCCAGTCGATCTCGATTCTCTGCCCAAGGGTCGCGGAGCGCCGCTCACCCGCCCGAGACCCGGTCATGCGGATCTGGTCGGCATGCAAAAGTACGGCTTCGACGAGTCCCGCAATGTACTCGAACGGGCAAGCGCCCGCGAGACGGCAGCCCGGGTGGCGCTCGGAGCTGTGGCCAGGTCCTTTCTCGGTGAGCTCGGAATCCACTTGCTCTCCCACACGCTCTCTATCGGTCCGGTGCGGGTCCCAGAAGGCTCCGCCCTTCCCGGCAGTACGGATGTCGCGGCCCTCGACGCCGATCCACTGCGCTGTTTCGATGCGGCGACCTCCGCGCTCATGGTGGCAGAGGTCGATGCGGCACACGAAGACGGCGACACCCTCGGTGGTGTTGTGGAGGTGCTCGCCTACGGGCTCCCACCCGGGCTGGGTTCCTACACGCACTGGGATCGACGGCTCGATTCGCAACTCGCGGCTGCCCTCATGGGAATTCAGGCGATCAAGGGCGTCGAACTCGGTGACGGATTCCTCACGGCAGCGCGTCGCGGGTCCGAAGCGCATGACGAACTGTTCCAGACCGCGGAGGGGATCACCCGGTCGAGTGATCGTGCTGGCGGCACCGAGGGCGGGATGAGCACGGGGACTGTCCTGCGAGTTCGGGCGGCGATGAAACCGATCTCGACTGTTCCGCACGCGCTACGCACGGTCGATATCGTCACCTCGGTTGCGGGCGAAGCGCATCACCAGCGCTCGGATGTCTGCGCAGTACCCGCCGCTGGCGTTATCGCTGAGGCGATGGTGGCCCTCGTGCTGGCGAACGCGGTGCTGGAGAAGTTCGGCGGTGACTCGGTGGTCGAGACGAAGCGCAACCTCGATGGTTATCTCGCGGCGATTCCCGCGAATCTTGCCACCGCCTCCGAATCTGATCTGCTGCTCGGCTCGTGATCGATCGCACGCCTGAGGCGGGTCGGCCACACCTGGTTTTGATCGGACCCCCGGCGGCAGGCAAGACTCGGCTCGGTAAACGAATCGCCCGTATTCTTGGCGCACCATTCGTCGATACTGACCGACGGATCGTTGCCGGACACGGGCCGATTGCACAGATTTTCAGCGAATACGGCGAAAAGTATTACCGTGCGCTCGAACGTGCAGAGGTGATGCAGGCACTGGGTGAACGGGCTGTTGTCGCCCTCGGTGGGGGTGCAATCATCGATCCGGGGACCCAGGGTGATCTCCTCGCCCACCGGGTCGCGCTCATCACCGTGAGTCCGGATGCGGTCGCTGCCCGGATCCTCGGCACCGATCGTCCGCTGATCAGCGGAATCGACACCTGGTCAGAGCTGGTTGCCTCACGCCGCGAGATCTACGAACGGCTCGCCACCCGAAGCTGGGACACGTCCCATCGACCAATCGACCAGATTGCGGCCGAAATTGCGACCTGGATCATTGACGGCGCCCCCAATGGCACCGAAGGCGGCACCCCGAATAGCGTCACGGAAGAGAAGGCACCATGAGCTCCACCACCATCACCGTTCCCGGTGTCGACCCGTACGACATCGTCATCGGCCGAGACATCCTCTCGACTCTCCCAGCGCTGATCGGCTCCAATGCACGCAAGGTGCTCATCGTGCATCCGGCCACCCTCGGTGCACGGGCCGAGCGCATGCGTGAGGCGCTGAGCGCAGATTTCGAGGTGCTGCTTGCGGAGATTCCGGATGCCGAGACCGGAAAGCGCGTAGAGGTCGCGGCCTTCTGCTGGCAGGTAATGGGGCAGTCCGACTTCACCCGCACCGACGTGGTAATCGGATTCGGCGGGGGAGCGGCCACCGATCTCGCCGGGTTCGTCGCGGCGACCTGGCTTCGCGGCATCCGCCTGATCAATGTGCCAACGACTCTGCTCGGAATGGTGGATGCCTCGATCGGCGGGAAGACCGGCATCAACACCAACGAGGGCAAGAACCTGGTGGGGGTGTTCCATGCGCCAGCCGGAGTCATCGTGGACCTTGACACTCTCGATGGTCTCAGCCAGATGGAGATACTGGCCGGCTTCGGCGAAGTGGTGAAGTGCGGCTTCATTGGTGAGCCCGAGATTCTCGACATCATCGAACGGGACGTGGATGTCGCGACGAACTCCTCCTCGGATGAGTTCCGCAGAATGGTGGAGCTCTCGGTCGGGCTCAAGGCCCGTGTCGTCGGGCAGGACTTCACGGAGACCGGTCTGCGCGAGATCCTCAACTACGGTCACACTCTGGGCCACGCGGTGGAATATGCGGAGCGATTCCAGTGGCGCCACGGGGCGGCCGTCGCAATCGGCATGGTCTATGCCGCAGAGCTTGCCAGGCTCACCGGACCGCTGCCGGATGCCGTGGTCGACCGGCACCGGAGCATCCTCACCTCACTGCAACTCCCGATTTCCTACCCTGCGGGACGCTGGCAAACACTACTTGCGGTGATGAAGCGCGACAAGAAGGCTCGGGGTTCGCTGCTGCGCTTCATCGTGCTCGACGACATCGCCAAGCCGACAGTTCTGACCGGGCCCGACGAGAGCCTGCTGTTTGCGGCGTACCAGGAGATCGGGTCGTAGGTGCTCCCGCCCCAATCCGGGCCAATGCGGACATACCAGGTCGGCGTGCCGGCCCGAGTTGACCGCACTGGCCCGCCTGTGGCCGATGTGTGGAACGGCTCGTGGCTGAGGGCAACTCCCGAACGCTAGGCTCGCTGCATGGTCAGTATCCTCGTGCTCAACGGTCCGAATCTCGGCCGTCTCGGTAGTCGAGAACCGGATGTCTATGGCAGCGGCACCCTCGACGACCTGCGCATCGCGCTGGAGGGAGAAGCTCCCGCCGGTCGAGCGATCGATCTGCGGCAGACCAACGACGAAGCCGAGCTGATTGGCTGGCTTTACGAGGCCGTGGACACGGCGAGCCCGGTGATCCTCAATCCGGCTGCCTTCACCCACTACTCCTATGCGCTGCGGGACGCTGCTGCCCTGGTAACGCAGGCTGGACTGATCCTCGTGGAGGTGCACATCTCCAACCCTCACGCGCGGGAGCAATTCCGACACACCAGCGTTATCTCAGCGGTGGCAACCGGAGTGATCGCCGGATTCGGATTCGACTCCTACCTGCTCGCACTCGACGCCATCAACCGCAAACTCGGCTGAACCGGTAGACTCAGCAGCCGGTTTCCCCTCGCGGAATCGCTAATACTCTTCATCCACAGATCGAACGGATTTACCGTCATGGCCTCAACCGCTGACATCAGGAACGGTGTCGTTCTCAACATGGACGGCCAGCTCTGGACTGTGATCGACTTCCAGCATGTGAAGCCGGGCAAGGGTGGAGCTTTCGTGCGCACCAAGGTGAAGAACGTGATGAGCGGCAAGGTCGTCGATCGCACGTTCAACGCCGGTGCAAAGATCGAGACCGAAACGGTGGATCGCTCCGAGTTCCAGTACCTCTACGCCGATGGCGAGCTTTACGTGTTCATGGATGTCGGCAACTACGACCAGATCACGCTCACCGCCGCGCAGGTTGGTGACGCTTCGAACTTCATGCTCGAGAACCAGAACGTGACGATCGCGCTCCACAATGGTGATCCGCTCTATGTCGAACTTCCGGCATCCGTCACGCTGGAAATCACCTACACGGAGCCGGGGCTGCAGGGCGACCGCTCAACCGGGGGCACCAAGCCGGCGACGGTCGAGACCGGATATCAGATTCAGGTTCCGCTGTTTCTGGAACAGGGCACCAAGGTGAAAGTCGACACCCGCGACGGCAGCTACCTCGGTCGCGTCAACTAGTGGGTGCGCGAACAAAAGCACGCAAGCGCGCGATCGACCTGTTGTATGGCGCCGACCTGCGGGAGATCTCGCTGAATGCGGCAATCGCTCTCGAGGCCGATCGGGCGAAGAGCGAACCCGACCGCTGGAACTCCTGGGTCTACGCCCGCACAATCGTCGAGGGAATCGGCGAGCATGGCGATGAGATCGACGAGCTCATCGAGACCTACGCGCAGGGCTGGACCATCAACCGGATGCCCGTCACAGACCGCGCGATCGTGCGTATCGGCATTTGGGAGTTGCTCTTCAACGACGAGATCCCCGACGGGGTGGCGATCTCCGAGGCAGTCGAAGCCGCGAAGCTGCTCAGCACCGAGGACTCCGCCGGCTTTGTGAACGGCCTGCTTGGACGGATCGCACAAACTCGCGCCTGACATTCAGGTTTCCCGTGATGGGTCCGGCGTCCGCGCGGTCACGGGCGTGTCTTTCAATGTTTCGCTTCGTTACTACTCGATTCGATTCGTCATGATCGGAGCCGTACGTTCATTGGGTGCCGCCTTCATCCTTCGCCCCGTCAGCGCTCCTGCGCTATCGGTGTCGCTGCGCGGAGTTAGTCGGTCTTTTGCGGCATCCGAACGCGGTGTTCCTGCTCGGCGGGTTCTCAGCGATGTGACGCTCGAAATCTCTCCCGGCGAGATTGTGGCGCTGATCGGTCCCTCGGGTTGCGGCAAGTCGACCTTGCTTCGACAGATCATCGGACTGGACGCGCCCAGTTCCGGCGAGGTACGCATCGACGGCAGCGCACTCGTTGGTATCGACCAACGTTGCGCCATTGCATTTCAGGAGCCGCGGCTCCTCCCGTGGCGTTCGATCGTGCGGAACGTCGAAATTGGTTTGCCCAGAGGTACGGATCGCGGCATCGGACATTCCAGAGTCGCAGAGCTGCTTCAGCTCGTGCAGCTCGAGGAGTCGAGTCAACTTCGCCCTCGCGAGGTATCCGGGGGAATGGCGCAGCGTGCGGCTCTTGCCAGAGCCCTCGCTCGCGGTCCCGGCGTGCTCGTGCTCGATGAACCTTTTGGTGCTCTCGATGCGCTGACTCGGCTCACCATGCAGGATCTGCTCCTCGACATTCATCGCGCTGAACCGGCGACGATCATTCTGGTGACCCACGATGTCGACGAAGCGCTCTACCTGTCTGACCGGGTTGTGCTGCTCGGCCGCGCCCCGGGGACCGCTGAAGGCAGCGGATCCGGCATCGTCCGAATCGTTGACGTGCCTGGCGCCCGACCGCGGGATCGCGCGGATACGCAGCTCGCGCGCATCCGCTCTGAACTTTTCGAAGGCTTGGGCGTCGAGCGTCATCATCAGGTCACCCCGCAGCTCAGCTCAGCCCAAACACCCTGATTCTCCCCGCTCGATTACAGAGGAAAAAAGCATGCGTAAAAAAGTCATTGGTTTCGCGGCCCTCGTCGCTATGGTCGGCCTGCTACTGGCCGGGTGTGCCGGGGAGGGGTCTGCCGTCGTGCCGAAATCGACAGCGGCCTCTACCGTCGAAAAGTGGAGTGCCCCTGTGCTCAACATCGACTTCGCGACATACAACCCACTGAGCCTGATCATCAAGGACAAGGGCTGGCTCGAGGCCACGCTCGGCGACAAGGTGAAGGTCAACTGGGTTCAGTCTGCTGGTTCAAGCGCGGCGAACCTTGCGTTGCGTTCCGGCGCAATCGATATCGGCTCGACCGCTGGATCGGCTGCCCTTCTCGCTCGCTCAAATGGTTCGCCGATCAAAACGATCGACATCTACTCCCAGCCAAACTGGGCTGCCATCGCCGTCCCCAAGGGGTCATCGATCAAGTCGGTCGCCGACCTCACAGGCAAGACGATTGCGGTAGCCAAAGGCACCGATCCGTATTTCTTCCTCCTTCAGTCGCTCGAGAAGTTCGCAGTGCCATTGAACTCGGTCACGATCGTGAATCTCGCTCACGCTGACGGCAAGGCGGCTCTGGAAAGTGGCCGGGTCGATGCCTGGTCCGGCCTTGACCCGCTCCTGTCCGCCAGTGTCGTGAGCGCGGGATCCACAGTGATTTACGACAACCCGTCCTTCAACAGTTACGGCTTCCTGAACGCCACCGAGTCGTTCCTCTCCCGTTCTCCTGATTTGGCGCAGCTGGTCGTCAACGCTTACGAAAAGGCCCGTGCGTTCGCGGTCAAGGATCCGTTGGCCACCGCGACGATCCTCTCCACCGTTGCCGGCATCAGTCCCGCTGTCGCCACGAATGTCATCGAGAACCGCAGCAAATTCGACGTCTCCCCGATCCCGGGTGCCCGCCAGACCGCGGTGCTCAAGGTCATCGCACCGGTATTCGTGCAGTCGGGGGATGTCGCCAACCAGGGGCTTGCAGACGCTGCCCTGAAAAGCCTGTACGAGACCTCCTTCGCGAAGAAGGCCGACCCGTCGGCCCTGAAATAGCGGTGGCCAGCCGGTCGAACAGCGAAGTGGACGGCTCGGTAAACGAGCCCGCTACGCTGGTGCACTATGCCTCCGGGCACGGACACTCGGCGGCGGGTACGTCCCTCGCTGCTCCCGTCCGCCGCTCTCAGAAACGGCCACGCGGGTTCGCATTACTGATCGGCGCGATCGTACCGGTTGCCCTCGTCGTGTTCTGGCAGTTGCTGTCAACATCCGGCGTTATTCCGGCCTACCGTCTTCCCACCCCGATCTCGGTGTGGGATGCGGGAGTCGACCTGTCCTCGCGCGGATTGCTTGTGCAGGACGTTGCGATCTCGACGCAACGGGTACTTCTGGGTTTCTTCTTCGGATCAATCTGCGGACTTGCTGTCGGCGCAATCATCGGCCTGTCGCGATGGGCGAGTCTGCTGTTCGCCCCGACCGTGGGCGCGTTCCGGGCGGTGCCATCACTCGCCTGGGTACCGCTGCTCATCCTGTATCTCAGCATCAACGAGGACTCCAAAGTCTTACTGATCACGATCGGAGCGTTTTTTCCGGTCTACACAACGGTCTCGGGGGCGCTTCGCCACGTCGATCATCAGCTGGTCGAGGTGGGACGGGCGTTCGGCCGCAGCCGAATGAACCTGCTGCTGCTGGTGCAACTCCCCGCGATCGTGCCGACGGTCGTGTCGGGTCTCCGGCTTGCCCTGGCACAATCGTGGCTCTTCCTGGTCGCGGCCGAGTTGATCGCGTCATCCATCGGTCTCGGCTTCCTGCTCAAGGATTCTCAGGACAACGGGCGCATCGACCGATTGTTCCTCGCGATAATCCTTCTCGCGGTTCTCGGTAAGTTGACGGATGCCCTTGTCGGTCTGCTCGAGCGGTTCCTGCTCCGCCGATGGAGCTGACATCGTCGGTGAAACTGATGGGTTTCGGTGGAGTTGGTGGCATGCGGGGTGCTCAGTGATTGGCTGCGTTAGCTCGGTCTCGCAGCGAACCGAAGCATCCGCCCTGCCGCGCATTGCCATCGGCGACCCGCTAAGATCATGCGCGACAGACATCCTTAAATTCCGTCCTGTGAGGCGGGGAAGGAGGTCAGATTGCCCGCACGCACTGTGCTGCAGCAAGCTGATATCACCCGGGCGTTGACTCGGATCTCCCACGAGATCCTTGAGTCCAATCGGGGTCCGGATAATCTCGTCGTCCTCGGCATTCCGACTCGAGGGGTGGTGTTGGCCTCGCGTATCTCCGAGATGCTCGCGGGGATTTCCGGCACACCGGTGCCGACTGGCGCTCTCGACGTGACGATGTTCCGCGACGACCTCGGTCGCAACCCCACCCGCGTTCCCTCGCCCACCCAGATGCCCGCCGGCGGTATCGACGGAAAGACCGTGGTGCTCGTCGACGATGTGCTCTACTCCGGCCGCACCATCCGTGCCGCTCTCGACGCCATCGGCAGCATCGGGAGGCCGGCGATCGTGCGTCTCGCCACCCTCATCGACCGCGGCCATCGCGAGTTGCCGATCCGCCCGGACTTTGTCGGCAAAAATCTACCGTCGGCCCAGAATGAGCGCATCAACGTGCACCTCCTGGAGATCGATGGCGATGAATTTGTCACCATTGAGGAGGCGTCTGCATGAGGCACCTGTTGAGCACTCGCGATCTCTCACGGGGTGAGGGGATCACCATCCTCGACGTTGCAGAGGGCATGGCGGAGGTCGCCGACCGCGAGGTGCGCAAGCTCCCGGCACTGCGGGGCAAGACAGTTGTGAACCTGTTCTTCGAGGATTCCACCCGAACGAGGATCTCTTTCGAAGCCGCAGCCAAGCGGCTCTCGGCGGATGTCATCAATTTCAGTGCGAAGGGATCGAGCGTATCGAAGGGTGAAAGCCTCAAAGACACCGCGCAGACCCTTGCCGCGATCGGAGCGGATGCGGTGGTCATCAGGCACGGGGCATCCGGCGCCCCGCGGGTGCTCGCGGACTCCGGCTGGATCGACGCTCCGGTGATCAATGCTGGCGACGGCACGCACGAGCATCCGACCCAGGCACTGCTCGACGCCTTCACGATCCGCCGCCGACTCCACGGCAACACCGCGCGGGGCCGGGATCTAGAGGGGGTATCGGTCACGATCGTCGGCGACATCCTGCACTCCCGGGTCGCCCGGTCGAATGCCTGGCTGCTCACCACTCTTGGTGCGAGCGTCACCTTCGTGGCCCCGGCCACTCTTCTGCCGATCGGCATCGAGAACTGGCCGGTGACGGTACTTTACGACCTCGAGGCGGCGCTGGGCGCCCACCCAGACGTGGTGATGATGCTCCGCATCCAGGGCGAGCGGATGCACGCTGCGTACTTTCCGAATGCCAGGGAGTATTCCCGCATCTGGGGACTCGATGACGCGCGGCTGGCACTGCTGGCCGCCGATACGATGGTGATGCATCCCGGACCGATGAATCGCGGTCTCGAGATTTCGGCCGGTGCCGCCGACTCGCCACGGTCAACTGTGCTCGAGCAGGTCGCTAACGGCGTGTCGATCAGGATGGCTGTGCTGTATCTGATGCTGTCCGGCGAGGGAGGAAAGTAATGAGCGAGACCATCCTCGTGCGGGCGGTGACCCTGCCTGACGGCACAAGTACCGACATTCTGGTGCGTGACGGCCGCATTGCCGAGCTCGGTCGGGCAATTTTCGCCTCCGCTGATCGCCTCATCGATGGTGCCGGGCTGATGGTCCTGCCCGGCCTCGTCGACTTGCACACCCACTTGCGTGAGCCGGGTTTCGAACAGAGCGAGACGGTGTTGAGCGGCTCTCGAGCCGCGGCGATCGGTGGTTTTACTGCGGTGCACGCGATGGCGAACACGTCACCGGTCGCTGATACCGCCGGGGTGGTCGAGCAGGTGATGTCTCTCGGCGACCGCCACGGCTACGTGACCGTGCGGCCAATCGGAGCCGTCACCCGCGGACTCGAAGGTCAGCAGCTCAGCGAGATCGGAGCCATGGCGAATAGCCGCGCCAGGGTGAGGGTGTTCTCGGACGACGGCACGTGCGTATCCGATCCCCTCCTGATGCGGCGCGCCCTCGAATACGTGAAGACGTTTGGGGGAGTAATCGCCCAGCATTCGCAGGAGCCCCGCCTCACCGAGGGTGCGCAGATGAATGAGGGCACCCTCTCTGGAGAGCTCGGCCTTGCCGGCTGGCCGGCCGTTGCCGAGGAGGCCATCATCGCCCGCGATGTTCTGCTCGCCGAGCATGTCGGAGCACGCCTGCACGTCTGTCACCTCTCCACGGCAGGTTCGGTCGATGTCGTGCGTTGGGCCAAGGCCCGTGGAATCAACGTCACTGCCGAAGTGACCCCGCATCACCTGCTGCTCACCGAACAGCTCGCGGCGAACTACGACTCGCGATACAAGGTGAACCCTCCGTTACGACGGGACGAGGACGTGCGCGCCGTGCGTGAAGGACTCGCCGACGGCACGATCGACATCATCGCGACCGACCATGCACCCCATCCGGTCGAGGCTAAGGAGTGCGAATGGGCCGCGGCCGCCTTCGGGATGGTCGGACTCGAGTCTGCGCTCAGCGTTGTGCAGGCCTCTGTCGTTGACACCGGCATGCTGGACTGGGCCGATGTCGCCCGCGTGTTCTCGAAAGCCCCGGCGGCGATCGCCCAGCTCGACGGCTATGAGAATGGCATCGCGGTGGGTGCACCGGCATCCTTCACGCTCTACGACCCGAGCGTGAGTCGCGTGTTCGAGGCAGCCCAGCTTCGGGGGAAGTCCGCTAATTCGCCCTATTTGTCAACCGTTCTCCCCGGGCGGGTCATGACAACGGTTCATCGCGGTTACCCCACGGTGCTGGACGGCGAACTTGTGGATTCCGAGACCGTTGCAGCCTCAGCCCGGAGTCACGACCACACCCACAACCGGTCGGGAGCCAGTCATGGATAGGGCCACCTCGACGACGATCGTGATCGCGGTCATCCTGATCGCACTCACGAGCATGTTTCTGGGCTGGCGCAAGCGGCAGAAGCGTCAGGCCTACCTGAGTACCCCGGATACCGTTCCCACCGACCCGGGCCCTGAACTGTTCAGCGCCGAAGGCTTCTATGTCGCCACGACGATGGCCGACGACGAACTGAACCGAGTCGCGGTTGCCGGGCTTGGATTCCGCGCCCGCGCCACGGTGACGGTGACCGATGCCGGAGTAATCCTGAACCTCGCCGGCACGCCCGAGGTCTTCATCTCGCGTGCTGCGCTTGAGGCGGTCGACCGCGCAACGTACACGATCGACCGTGTCGTCGAGACGGGTGGTCTCGTGCGACTGTCGTGGTCGCTCGGTGAGACACCGGTCGACAGCTACCTCAGACTCACCGATCCGGCTGATGCGGTCGCGCTGATCGACGCGGTGACACTGCTTCTTCCCACACCCATTCCACTGGAAGGCGACGCTACATGACGCGTTTCGACCCCGCCGTGCTCGTACTCGAAGACGGCACCCGCTATCCGGGAAACGCCTACGGTGCGCGCGGAACCACCCTCGGCGAAGCGGTCTTTGCTACCGGAATGACCGGCTACCAGGAGACGATCACCGATCCGTCCTACGCCGGGCAGATCGTGCTGATGACGGCACCCCACATCGGCAACACCGGCGTGAATGCCGAGGATGCCGAATCTCGCCGCATCTGGGTGGCCGGTTTTGCGGTGCGCGACCCCTCCCGCATCGTGTCCAACTACCGAGCGAACGGAAGTCTCGACGATCAACTCGTCTCCGAGGGCATCATCGGCATCAGCGGCATTGACACTCGCGCCGCAACACTGCACCTGCGCGATTCCGGTGCCATGCGCTCGGGAATATTCTCCGGAGCGGATGCCTCCCTCGACGCCGCCGAACAACTGGCAATCGTGCGTGGGGGAGCAGGGATGTCGGGGCTGAACCTGTCGGCTCAGGTCTCGGTCACTGATCGGGTCACGATCCCCGCCGAAGGGGAACGGATCGGTGTTGTGGCTGTGCTTGACCTCGGGGTGAAGAATGCGACCCTCGGGTACCTCTCTGCGCGCGGGCTCGAGGTGCACGTGCTCCCCCAGGACGTGACGATCGAGGAAGTGCTCGCCCTCCAGCCGAACGCGGTGTTCTATTCCAATGGACCCGGTGACCCCGCCGCATCCGAGATCCATGTGACATTGCTTCAGGCGGTGCTGCGTGCGGGGCTTCCGTTCTTCGGCATCTGCTTTGGCAACCAGCTCCTTGGCCGCGCCCTCGGCTTGAGCACCTACAAGCTGCCGTTCGGGCACCGAGGAATCAACCAGCCGGTCGTTGATCGCGCGACCGGTCGGGTCGAAATCACCTCGCACAACCATGGATTCGCGGTCGATGCTCCGCTCGACGGGCCATTCGAGTCGCCCGCTGGTTTTGGCCGGGTCGAGGTGAGTCATGTCAACCTGAACGACAACGTGGTCGAGGGGCTGAACGCCCTCGACATTCCTGCCTTCTCGGTGCAATACCACCCCGAGGCCGCCGCCGGTCCGCACGATGCAAACTATCTCTTCGACCGGTTCCGTGATCTTGTCGTTGACCACCTGCACCAGAGCGTCCGCCCCGCTCCAGACCAGTCGGAAGGTTCTTAATGCCCAAGCGCGACGATATCAATTCGGTGCTCGTGATCGGCTCAGGCCCGATCGTGATCGGTCAGGCCTGCGAATTCGATTATTCGGGCACCCAGGCCTGCCGGGTGCTGCGCGAGGAGGGGGTGCGGGTCATCCTGATCAACTCCAACCCCGCGACGATCATGACCGACCCGGACTTCGCCGACGCCACCTACATCGAACCAATCACCTGGCAGGTCATCGAGACGATCATCGCCAAGGAGCGTCCGGATGCCATCCTCCCAACCCTCGGCGGCCAGACCGCCCTCAATGCCGCCATCGACCTGCACCACCACGGCATCCTCGAGAAGTACAACGTGGAGTTGATCGGCGCGAACTTCGAAGCGATAAACAAGGGCGAAGACCGCCAGATCTTCAAGGAGCTCGTGTTGGAGTGCGGAGCGGATGTCGCACGTTCCTATATTGCGCACACGGTGGCCGAGGCGTGTGAGTTCGCGAAGGACCTCGGCTATCCGCTCGTCGTACGACCCTCTTTCACCATGGGGGGACTCGGATCGGGATTCGCCTACACCGAGAAGGAACTCGTGCGCATCGTCGCTGACGGACTGCACCAGAGCCCGACAACCGAGGTGCTGCTCGAGGAGTCAATTCTCGGCTGGAAGGAATATGAGCTCGAGCTGATGCGGGATACGGCCGATAACACTGTGGTCGTCTGCTCCATCGAGAACGTCGACCCGGTCGGAGTGCATACCGGGGACTCGATCACCGTTGCGCCCGCCCTCACCCTCACCGACCGCGAATACCAGAATCTGCGCGACATCGGTATCGACATCATCCGTGCGGTCGGAGTCGATACCGGCGGATGCAACATCCAGTTCGCTATCGATCCGGCAGACGGACGGGTCATCGTCATCGAGATGAATCCGCGTGTCTCCCGGTCGAGTGCGCTTGCATCGAAGGCAACCGGGTTCCCGATTGCGAAGATCGCGGCCAAGCTCGCGATCGGCTATCGGCTGGACGAGATCCCCAACGACATCACGAGAGTGACCCCGGCGTCGTTCGAGCCGACTCTCGACTATGTCGTCGTGAAGGTGCCGCGGTTCGCGTTCGAGAAGTTTCCCGGCGCGGATGCCACCCTGACCACCACCATGAAGTCGGTTGGCGAAGCCATGGCCATCGGCCGCAACTACTCGACGGCGCTGCAAAAGGCCCTTCGTTCCCTCGAGAAGCGCGGATCAAGTTTTCACTGGGACGGCGAGCCAGGTGACCGGGATGCGCTCCTGGCAATCGCCGCGGTACCGACCGACGGCCGGATCGTCACGGTGCAGCAGGCGCTGCGGGCCGGAGCCACAATCGAGCAGGTTTTCCAGTCGACGAAGATCGATCCGTGGTTTATCGACCAGATCGTGCTCATCAACGAGGTCGCTGACGAGATCGGCTCCCTCCGACCCCTGGACGCCGCACTGCTGAAACTCGCGAAGGACCACGGCTTCAGCGACATCCAGATCGCTGCCCTGCGCGGGATGACCGAAGACGAGGTGCGCACGATCCGCCATCGGTTCGGGGTGCGTCCCGTCTTCAAGACGGTTGACACCTGTGCCGGCGAGTTCCCGGCCCTCACTCCGTACCACTACTCCAGCTACGACCAGGAGACCGAGGTGCGGCCAAGCGAGCGGCGCAAGGTGGTGATTCTCGGCTCTGGACCCAACCGCATCGGCCAGGGTGTCGAGTTCGACTACTCCTGTGTGCACGCCTCCTTCGCCCTGTCGGAGGCCGGCTACGAGACCATCATGATCAACTGCAACCCGGAGACGGTCTCGACCGACTATGACACGAGCGACCGGCTCTACTTCGAGCCGCTCACGCTCGAGGACGTGCTCGAGGTGATCCACGCCGAGAGCCAGAGCGGTGAACTCGTCGGAGTGGTTGTGCAACTCGGTGGGCAGACCGCCCTTGGACTCGCCAAGGGGCTCAAGGCAAACGGGGTGACCATTCTCGGCACGACACCGGAGGCGATCGATCTGGCCGAGGAACGCGGGCTGTTCCAGGGGATCCTGGATGCCGCGGGGCTCGTCTCTCCGCGCAACGGCACCGCACACGACTATCGAGGGGCCGTCGCTGTTGCCGAGGAAATCGGCTATCCGGTGCTGGTTCGGCCGTCCTATGTGCTCGGCGGCCGCGGTATGGAGATCGTCTACGACAGCCCGTCGCTCGCCAACTATTTCGAGCGCGTCGCCGGCCAGGGAATCGTCGGGCCGGATCACCCACTGCTCGTCGACCGGTTCCTGGATGACGCGGTCGAGATTGATATCGATGCTCTGTACGACGGCGTCGAACTCTATGTCGGCGGCGTCATGGAGCACATCGAAGAGGCCGGTATTCACTCTGGCGACTCGAGTTGCACGCTGCCCCCGGTCACTCTCGGGCGCGATCAGATCCAGCGAGTCGTGGATGCCACGCACGCAATCGCCCGCGGCATCGGTGTTCGCGGGCTCATCAACGTGCAGTTCGCGATCGGTGCCGGGGTACTGTACGTGCTCGAGGCGAATCCGCGCGCGAGCCGCACCGTGCCCTTCGTCGCCAAAGCGCTCGGTCTGCCGATCGCGAAGGCCGCCTCGCTGATCATGGTGGGGCAGAGCATCCGCTCCCTCGTCGAATCGGGGATGCTTCCACCGGTCGATGGGTCGGTCGTGCCGATGGACTCGCCGGTCGCTGTGAAGGAAGCTGTGCTGCCGTTCAAGCGGTTCCGTACCACCGAAGGGCTTATCGTCGACTCGGTTCTCGGCCCGGAGATGCGCTCCACCGGAGAGGTGATGGGCATCGACTCCAACTTCCCCAAGGCCTTCGCGAAGAGTCAGGAGGCGGCCTACGGCGGCTTGCCGACAAGCGGCAGCGTCTTCGTCTCGGTGGCGGATCGCGATAAGCGCGCGATCATCCTCCCGGTGCTTCGACTGCAGCAGCTCGGCTTCACCATTCTCGCGACGATCGGTACCGCGGAGATTCTCGCCCGCAACGGCATCACCGCTCGGGTCGTGCGCAAGTACGACCAGGGCGATGCGACGCTCGAAGGGGAGCCATCCATTGTCGACCTGATCAACCTGTCGCAGGTCGATATCGTGATCAACACCCCGAGTGGCCGGAGCGCACGCGTTGACGGGTACGAGATCCGGGCGGCCGCCGTCGCGGCAGACCTGCCTCTCTTCACGACGATCGCCCAACTCGGAGCTGCGGTGGCGTCGATCGAATCGATCCGCGACGGATTCGAGGTCAAGTCGCTGCAGGATTATGCGAGGACACGGGCCGAGCGACTGGCCGCCCGTGTCTGATCAGTCATCAGCCACGATGCGATCGCAGGCTTCGTTCGGCGATCGGCTGGTTGAGGCATTCGATCGCTTCGGGCAGCTGTGTGTCGGAATAGACCCACACCCCTACCTTCTGCAGCGGTGGGATCTTCCCGACGATGCTTCGGGTCTTCGACAGTTCGGCTTGCGTGTCATCGACGCCGCTGCAGGTCAGGTTGGCATCGTGAAGCCCCAGATTGCGTTCTTTGAAAGGCACGGATCAGCGGGATATGCGGCCCTCGAAAGTATCCTCGACTCCGCTCGTCAGGCTGGTCTTCTCGTCATCGCTGACGCGAAACGTGGTGATCTTGGAACCAGCGTCGAGGCCTATGCTCAGGCCTGGTTTGCAGCGGGCAGTCCGTTGGAGGTCGATGCTCTGACCATCAGCGCCTATATGGGACTCGGGTCGATCGAGGCGCCGATGACCCTCGCCGAGAAATTGGGGAAGGGGCTGTTTGTGCTTGCCGCGACGTCGAATCCCGAAGCCCTCTCCCTGCAGACAGCGCGGATTTCTTCCGGGTTGCATGCAGGTCAGTCGGTGGCGTCCAGTATCGTCTCAGGGGTGGGTGAGTGGAATTTTTCTGTGGGGGCGGGCTCGGTGGAGTTCGCACCAACGCTGCGCCCAGTCGGTTCGATCGGCCTGGTACTTGGTGCCACCGTCGATTTCACCGCGTTCGGCCTCGATCTGTCGTCCATTGCGTCCGCGCCGTCGTCTCCGGTGCTCGCACCCGGGTTCGGACATCAGGGTGCCCAGTTTGCCGACCTGCACCGGTTGTACGGCCCGGCCGCACCGGTCACGATTGTGGCAGCGTCGCGCAGTATTCTAAACGCCGGTCCGGACGGTATCTCCGATGCGATCCGGATGCAGGCGTCAGAGGTTTTTTCATGCCGCGCGTAGCCCCTCCGGAGGTCGACCGGGTGGCTGCCGCCCACGCGGCGGTCGCAGCGAGGCGAGCGCGAGCATCCGTGAAGCTCGCCATCCACGATCGGTCCCGCAGCGCCGTCGATGTCGTGGAGGCAGCCTGGGCCGATCCGCTTGCCACCGCTGAGGCGAGTCTTCGGGTGCGTGAACTGCTCACCAGCATCCCGACCCTCGGTCCGACTCGCACTGCGAAGGCAATGGGGGAGTTGGGTATCGCCGACTCCAAGCGCGTTGGTGGGCTCGGTGTGCGCCAGCGGCGCAAACTCGTGGAGTGGCTGGTTCACCGCGAACATCGGGATACCCCGCAGCGGGCAAGACTGGTCGTGCTCGCCGGGCCGACGGCCGTCGGCAAGGGTACTGTCTCGACCTACATCCGCGAGCACTACCCCGATGTTCATGTCTCGGTCTCCGCAACGACTCGCCTCCCTCGTGTGGGCGAGGTGCATGGCGTCAACTATTACTTCGTCAGTGACGACGATTTCGACCGGCTCATCGAGACCGATCAAATGCTGGAGACCGCGACGGTGCACAATGCGTTCCGCTATGGCACACCGCGGGCTCCGATTGACGAGGCTTTGAGCGCCGGGAAGAGTGTGCTGCTCGAGATCGACCTGCAGGGAGCGCGTTCCGTGCGCAAGGTACTACCGGATGCCCTTCTCGTCTTCCTGCTGCCACCCACCTGGGAGGAACTGGTGCGACGGCTCATCGGCCGTAATACGGAAGATTCAGCAGAACAGCAGCGTCGACTGGAAACGGCCAAAGTCGAACTTGCTGCTCAAGATGAGTTCGATCACCGTGTCGTCAACTCCACCGTGAGCACTGCCGCCCGCGAAGTCGTAGACTTAATGCTTGTCCCCAAATACAACAGGAGTTTTACCCATGGTTGAACGCGCCAAAGGAATCATCGATCCGCCCATCGACGAACTGCTGTCGAAGGTGGACTCGAAGTATGCCCTGGTGATCTTCGCCTCAAAGCGTGCTCGTCAGATCAACGATTACTACGCCGATCTGCACGAAGGCAGCCTATTCGACAACGTCGGCCCGCTCGTCGACTCCACCATCGACGACAAGCCCCTCTCGGTCGCGATGCACGAGATCAGCGAGAACAAGCTCGTTGTCAAGGCCATCGCCGAGCCGGCCGAGTAACTTTCCCTCAGGCTCCTGAGATGGGTCGCCGACTGAACATCGTCGTCGGGGTCACCGGTGGCATTGCCGCATACAAGGCCGTGAATGTCATCCGCGGCCTTGTACTTGCCGGACACGATGTACATGTTGTCGCGACGGATGCCGCGCTGCGGTTCGTGGGGACCCCGACCCTCGAGGCAATCAGCCGCAATACGGTGCACACCAGCCTCTACGAGGGTGTCGCCGAGGTACGCCACGTTGCGATCGGTCAGGCGGCGGATCTCATCGTGATCGCTCCGGCCACGGCCAACACGATCGCGAAGCTCGCCGCGGGACTGGCCGATGACCTGCTCGGCAATACGGTGCTCGCGAGTCGCGCACCGGTGGTGATCGCTCCTGCAATGCACACCGAGATGTGGCAGCACCCGGCGACGGTGAACAACATCGCTGTGCTTGTATCGCGCGGGGTCACCGTGGTTGGGCCCGCCGTGGGGCAGCTGACCGGGACTGACTCCGGGCCCGGTCGACTCGAGGAACCAGAGGAGATTATTCGCGCAGCTCTTGCCGTGCTGCAACCGAAGGATCTCGACGGTCGGCGAATCCTGATCACAGCGGGGGGTACGCGCGAGGCGCTCGATCCCGTGCGTTACCTTGGCAACCGCTCGAGCGGTAAGCAGGGAGTCGCGCTCGCCGTCGCTGCTGCCGCGCGGGGTGCAGACGTCACACTGATCGCGGCAAATCTGGAGGTGGCGGCGCCCTCATCCATTCGGGTGGTGCCGGTAATTTCGACACTCGAACTCGCCGCGGCGGTGCAGGATGCCGCCCGCGATGTCGATGCGGTGATCATGGCGGTGGCGGTGGCGGATTATCGTCCCGAGTTTGTGGCCGATGAGAAGCTGAAAAAAGAAGCCGTCGGTGATCGGGTAATGCTTGCGCTGGTGAAGAATCCAGACATATTGGCCGGGCTCGCCGAGACCCGAAGGCCCGGGCAGCTGATTATCGGATTTGCTGCGGAGACCGAGCCGGATCGGGACGCGATGCTGGAGCTGGGGCGCGCAAAAATTGCCCGAAAGAACAGCGATCTTCTTGTCCTCAATAGGGTGGGCTGGAGTGAGGGGTTCGGTACCGACCAGAACACTATCGTCATGATCGATAGCCTCGGAGCTATAGTGATGGAGGCTTCCGGGAGCAAGCAGACGGTGGCCGATCGCATCTTCGACGCTGTTGTCGCGCGCCTCGCCTGACCGGAGTCGGATGCGGTCAGCCGCGCCCCGATTCACCTTTACGCTGGGAACCCTATGAGCGCAGCATCCACAACACCCCTCCGCCTATTCACCTCAGAGTCGGTCACCGAGGGGCATCCCGACAAAATTTGTGACCAGATATCCGACAGCATTCTGGATGCGCTGCTCACGGTTGATCCGCACAGCCGGGTCGCGGTCGAGACACTCGTCACCACGGGCCTGGTACACGTGGCCGGGGAGGTCAGCACGACGGGTTATGTCGATATTCCCGCCATCGTGCGCGACCGCATCTGGAACATCGGCTACAACTCATCGGACGTCTGGTTCGACGGCCGGTCCTGCGGCGTGTCCGTGTCGATCGGAGGGCAGTCGCCGGACATCGCTCAGGGCGTCGACGATGCCTTCGAGAGCCGGGAAGAGTCGAGCATCGATGACCTCGACCGACAGGGTGCGGGCGATCAGGGCATCATGTTCGGCTATGCCACCACCGAGACCCCCCAGTACATGCCAGTGCCGATCTGGCTTGCGCACCGCTTGGCCGAACGGCTCGCTGAGGTGCGCAAATCCGGCCTGGTGGACTATCTGCGCCCGGACGGCAAGACGCAGGTGACTGTCGGCTACGACGGCATCATTCCCCGCTCGGTCGAAACCGTTGTGCTCTCAACGCAGCACTCGCCGAAGGTCAGCACGGAGATGTTGCGTGCGGAGATCGAAGAGCTCGTCATCCGCCCGGTGCTCGATCGAGTTGATCTCGAGACGAACAATCCTCGCGTGCTGATCAATCCCACCGGTCGATTTGAGATCGGTGGCCCGCAGGGCGATGCCGGTCTCACTGGCCGAAAAATTATCGTCGATACCTACGGGGGATCGAGCCGGCACGGCGGGGGAGCATTCAGCGGCAAGGATCCATCAAAGGTCGACCGCTCAGCGGCCTATGCGATGCGGTGGGTGGCGAAGAACGCCGTTGCCGCCGGTCTCGCGGACCGCCTCGAAGTGCAGGTTGCCTACGCCATCGGCAAGGCAGCACCGGTGGGACTCTACGTCGAGACCTTCGGCACCGCCCACGTCGACGAGGCCACGATCATCGACGCGATTCGCGAGGTTTTCGACCTGCGCCCGGCGGCAATTATCCGGGATCTCGACCTGCTCCGACCGATCTACGCCGCGACCTCCACGTACGGTCACTTCGGTCGCGACCTTCCGGAATTCACCTGGGAGCGGATCGACCGGGTCGACGCGCTACGCAGCCTGGCCGGCCTCTAGACCCGGGTACCGACCTCGCCATGAACGCAGAGTTGCGGTGAACACGGGGGTTCCTGTGACTACTCAGGCGGTTGCACGCGTGATGATCGACTCGCCGCTTCCGCAACTCGACCGGCTGTTCGACTACGCAATCCCCGATTCGCTGGCGGCGGCGGCGCTGCCAGGGGTGCGGGTGCGGGTTCCGCTGCGGTCGATCGGTCGTATCGCGGACGGGTACATCGTGGAGGTGACTCGCGTGGGCGGCTTCGCGGGTGCGCTCAGCGAGCTCGACTCGGTAGTGTCGAGCGCCCGGGTGCTCGCGCCGGAGATCTGGACTCTGTGTCGGCGTCTCGCCGACCGTGCCGCAGGCAACGCGAGTGACATTGTGAGACTGGCAGTGCCCAAGCGGCAGGTGCGCGTGGAAAAAGCCTGGCTGCTGGAATCCGCAGCCGAATCATCCGCTCAGGTGGTGCCGATCGCAGTTGCCGGATTCGACACCGATCGAATCGATCTCGCCCTGGCAACCGGTGGGCGTCTCGCCGTGGATGCCGTACCGCGTGTGGTCGAAGTGCGTTCGACTGCCGATGCTCCGTCGCAGTGGGTCGGGCACTGGGCGATCACCATGGCAGCGTGTGCAACCCGTGCTCTCGCGGCAGGCGGATCCGCCATTCTCGCCGTGCCCGACTATCGAGACCAGGAGCAACTGGTAACCGCTCTTCGGGCGGTTCTGCCGGCGGACCGGATCGTGCATCTGGACGCGCGGCAACCCAATCCCGACCGTTACCACGCGCTGCTCGCCTGTCTTGGCGACACCCCGCTCGCGATAGTCGGCAATCGGTCGGTGCTCTACGCACCGGCGAAGACGCCCGCGCTCATCGCGGTGTGGGACGAGGGTGATCCGCTCCACAACGAGCCGCTCGGTCCCTATGTTCACGCTCGTGATATCGCGCTGGTGCGTCAGGAACTGCAGGGTCCCGCGCTTTTTTTCCTCTCGCACACGCGCAGCACCGAGGTGGAGCGATTGGTCGGGCTTGGCTGGCTCGACGAACTCGCCGCCGTGCGCCCGGTCGCTCCGAAAGTACTACCCACAGCCCAGCAACAGTCCCAGGATCGTCTTGCCGCACAGGCCCGCATTCCGTCCTCCGCGTGGCGCGAGGCCCGCGCAGCGCTCGAACACGGTCCCGTGCTTGTGCAGGTGGCCCGGCCCGGTTATGCGCCGCGCCTGGCCTGTGCAGGCTGTGGAAATACCGCCCGGTGCCAGCGCTGTGAGGGTCCGCTGCGACTGAAGACGGCCCGATCGACGCCGTCGTGTTCCTGGTGCGGGAAGCTCGCCACGCAGTGGAGTTGTTCCCAGTGCGCTGGCACCGACTTTCGGATGGTCGGGCAGGGCACTGGCCGCACCGCCGAAGATTTGGGGCGCGCCTTTCCTGGAGTGCGCATCATCATCGCGGACGGTGATCGACCCATCCTCGCTGTCGGCGCCGCGCCCGCTCTCGTCATCGCAACTCGGGGAGCGGAACCGATCGCTGCCGGCGGCTACCGGGCGGTACTGCTCCTGGACGGTGAGCGGATGCTCGCCCGCGAGAGCCTGCGGGTGGGGGAGGATTGCCTCCGCTGGTGGTCGAACGCCATCGCCCTCGCGGCCCCGGGGGCGACGACCGTGCTCGTCGGGGTGGGGGGTGCCCTGGCATCCGCTCTCGCGACCTGGCAGCGTTTCGACTATCTGCGGTCTGAGCTCGCCGATCGCCGGGCGCTTCGTTTCCCGCCCGCAGTTCGTGTCGCCACTGTCACCGGCACGCCGGAGACGGTTCAGGCTGCGGTCAGTGCCATCCGGGCCATCGACCGTGTCGATGTTCTTGGCCCGGTGGAAGCCGTGGAGGGTGGCGTGAGAGCCATCGTGAGATTCGATTATGCGGAGGGTGCTGCCGTTGCAACCGGGTTGCGTGCCGAGGTGATCCGCGCTGCAACCGCTCGGCGCAGCAGGGCCGGCGGTGCGAACGGGCGGATGGCGCTGCCTACACTGAGAGTGCGTTTCGACGACGCGCTGTCGCTCGACAGCACCGAGTAACGCTCCCATCCCACAACGAACGAGTGTGCCAATGTCCGACCTGGTCATCGTCTTCGCCGGAAGCCCGGCTGCCGCTGTGCCGAGCCTGCACGCGCTCAGGGCGAGTCGCCATCACGTCGCTGCGGCACTGACTCGCGAAGACTCGCCACAGGGGCGACGCCGTTCGCTCACCCCGACCGCCGTCGCCGCTGCGGCGCTGCAGTCGGGTGTGCCGATCATCCGAGCCAATCGTCTTGCGGATGCCGCTACAGAGGCTGTCACTGCGCTTCGCCCCGACCTCGGCGTTATCGTTGCCTACGGGGGACTCGTGCGCGTGCCACTGCTCACCATCCCGCGGCTCGGCTGGATCAATTTGCACTTCTCGCTGCTGCCGCGATGGCGCGGTGCAGCCCCGGTGCAACACGCGATCATCGCCGGTGACGAGGTGACCGGGGCATCCGTGTTCCAGCTGGTACCGGAGCTTGATGCCGGCGTCGTTTTCGGGCAGGTCACCCAGGCCATCGGTTCCACGGAGACGGCGGGTCACCTGCTCGACTCCCTCGCGGTGAGCGGCGCAGAACTGCTGGTGCGCGTGGTGGATGCGATTGCCGACGGAGTCGCGCGCGGGGAGCCCCAGCATGGTGACGTGACCCTCGCCCCGAAACTTCACCTGCCGGATGCACGACTCGACTTTTCGGAACACGCGACCACCGTGCTCAATCGACTGCGCGGGGTGACGCCTGAGCCCGGCGCATTCACTAGCGTAGACAGTGTGCGGATCAAGATCCTCGAGGCGCGTATCGCGGACGATGAGGCGGAACTCGGCGTCGGGCAACTCGTGTTGCGGGCCGGTGAAGTTCTGGTGGGCACGGCCAGCCACCCGCTCGAACTGGTCACCGTGCATCCGGACGGGAAGAAGGCCATGAGAGCTGCCGACTGGTGGCGTGGTCGCCCGGCCGATGCCGGGACGGTGGCGCGATGAGTAACCGTCGCACCACCCGTGACACTCGGGATTCCGAGCCCCCGTCTCGGGTGCAGCCCGCCCGCCGCATCGCCCTCGAAGTGATAATGGCAGTGCGGGAGACGGATGCGTACGCCAACCTCCTCCTGCCGGTGAAACTGGAGCGGGCTCGGCTCGCGCCCCAGGATGCCGCTCTGGCGACGGAACTGACCTACGGCACACTGCGCCAGCAGGGCTACTACGACGCAGTGATCGAACTCGCGGCCGGGCGATCGACCGACGAGATCGACTCACCGATCCTCGACGTGCTGAGACTCGGCACGCACCAGCTGCTCTCAATGCGCGTTGCGCAACATGCCGCCGTCGACGAGGCCGTCTCTCTCGCACGAGAGGTCGGGTCACGCTCCGCGACCGGTTTCGTCAACGGTGTGTTGCGCACCATCACGCGCAGCGAGCCAGGCACCTGGCACGACCGGGTGATGACACAGCCCCGCACCGACGACGAACTACTATCGCTGGAGCATTCGCATCCGCTGTGGATCGTGCGGGCTTTCCGCCAGGCGCTGGCGGCTGAGGGCCGCGAACACGAGCTGGAAGACCTGTTGGTCGCCGACAACTTCGCCCCGCGGGTGAGCCTCGTCGCTCTGCCCGGCTGTTCTACCATCTCCGAGATCCGTGGCACCCAGAAGGCAAAATACTCGCCGATCGCTGCCGTGAGCGACGGGGGAGACCCGGCACTCTGGCCGGCCGTGCACGAGGGGCGCGCCCGAGTGCAGGACGAGGGATCCCAGCTCGCCGCGCTCGCCCTCAGTCGCGCGCGGCCCGTTATCTCCGGGGAACGCTGGCTCGATCTCTGTGCGGGACCCGGAGGCAAGGCCGCTCTACTCGCCGCAGAGGCGCGTCAGAGCGGGGCGATACTCGTCGCCAACGAGATCACACCGGTGCGGGCTGAACTCGTGCGGAAGGCGCTGGCGGTGTTCGTCGACCCACCCCAGGTGCTTGTGCAGGATGGCACGCTGTTCGGTGAGCGGATGCCGCAGCAGTTTGATCGCATCCTGATCGATGCGCCATGCACAGGGCTCGGGGCACTCCGCCGACGCCCGGAGGCGCGCTGGCGAAAGCAGCCGAGTGATGTTGCCGAGCTCACCGGGCTGCAAATTGCGCTTCTCGAGTCCGGGCTCGCGGCGTTGAAGCCCGGCGGCATCCTCGCCTACGTCACCTGCTCCCCGCATCTGGCCGAGACAAAGGTTGTGGTTGAGACGGTGCTGAAACACACACTGGGGGTTTCCCGGCTTGACACTCCGGCCGTGCTGGCAGCGGTGACCAAGCGCGAACTCCCACTCGGCGAGTCTGCCGGTGATGGCCATGTTCAACTGTGGCCACACCGGCATGGCACCGACGCGATGTTCATCTGCCTGCTGACGAAGTCCCTCTAGGCTGGCGCAGGTGACCGTAAGAATAGCCCCGAGCATCCTCACCGCCGATTTCGCAAATCTCGAGCATGAGCTCGGGCGTATCGCGACCGCCGACCTGGTTCACGTGGACGTGATGGACAACCATTTCGTTCCCAACCTCACGTTCGGCCAGCGCATGGTGGAGTCACTGCAGCGGGTGTCGCCGCTGCCACTCGACATCCACCTCATGATCGACGATCCGGACCGCTGGGCACCCGGCTACGCCGAAGCCGGTGCGTACTCGGTCACTTTTCACGCCGAAGCGGTCGCGGATGCGGTGTCTCTCGCCCGCCGACTACGGGACATCGGCGCACGCGCAGGAATCGCAGTGAAGCCTGGCACTCCGATCGAGCCGTACCTCGAATTGCTCCACGAGTTCGACCAGGTGCTCGTGATGACCGTCGAACCCGGCTTCGGCGGACAGTCCTTCATCGAGTCGACCATGCCGAAGCTCGTGGCCCTTCGCGCGGCCGTTGCGGCGACCGGGCTCGACATCTGGCTTCAGGTAGATGGCGGGATCACCGAGCGCAGCATCGCGATCGCCGCCGAGGCCGGCGCCGATACTTTTGTCGCGGGCTCCAGTGTTTTCAACGTGGGGGAGCCGCACATGCAGATCGCGTTATTGCGGGCGGCAGCATCCGCACACGTCCACTGAACTGGCGCGTGCACTGAACTGGCGCACCCGCTGACTCTGCTTGAATTAGACCATGACCGACTTCAACAAGACCAAGCCAGAGATCGAGTTCTACGAGGGCGACGCACCCGCCGGATTGGTATCGATCGATATCGAGATCGGCACCGGTGACGAGGCCAAGACCGGCGACAAGGTCGACGTGCATTATCTCGGCGTCGACTTCGAATCCGGCGAGGAGTTCGACTCATCCTGGGGCCGCGGACAGTCTGTCGACTTCCCACTGCGCTCCCTCATCGCGGGCTGGCAAGAGGGCATCCCCGGCATGAAGGTCGGCGGACGCCGCCAGCTGATCGTGCCGCCGGCCCTCGCCTACGGAGCAGCAGGCTCCGGCCACCAGCTCTCCGGCCGCACCCTGATCTTCGTGATCGATCTGCTCGGCGTCAGCTAACGCCACCGCACGTCCGGCGTCCCCCTCGCGTTTTCGCGACCACCTCCGTGTCTGCACACGGAGGTGGTTGGAAAAACGGGAGATGGTTGCTCCGACCTTGAAGTGGAATCAGCTCCAGGGCAGGGGCAGGGACTCGACCGGTTCGCCGGCTCGGGCACCCTCCGGAGGGATCACCAGTACGCCAGCGGCATCCGCGAGCCCCCGCATCATGCCGGAACCGAGCCACCCGTTAGCCACTGCCCGGCCCTGCTCCAGTCGATAGGGCACGAGGATGCGTGAGCCGGTCCTGCCCTCGATCGCTGCAGCTGAGACAACGTAGCCCACAGCAGTGGTGCGGCCCTGAAAGCCAGCCAGAAGCGGGGCAACAAGAGTCAGAAGTCCCATCATTGAGGCGAGTGGGTTGCCTGGCAGTCCGAGCACCAGTGGCCCGCCGGGCAGCCGGGCGAGCATCGTCGGGGCTCCGGGGCGCATCGCGATTCGGGTGACCAGGAACTGGGCGTTGAGTGAGTGCAGCGCGGCCCGCAGGTGATCCGCCGCAGAGTCGCCTGTGCCGCCGGTGGTCACGAGCAGCTCTGACGAGCTGGCAGATTCGCGAATAGCCTCGACCGTCGCGGCGAAGTCGTCGCGGATGCGCCGCTGCGAGAGGACATCGGCTCCCAGCATCCGGAGTACGGTCGGCAGCTGCGGACCGAAACTGTCCCGCACCCGTCCCGGACCGGGAATTCCGCTCTCGTCGACCTCGTCACCGGTGAGCAGCACCCGCACCCGCGCCCTGCGGATCACGCCAAGGTCATCCCAGCCACACCCCGCGGCGAGGGCGATGTGGGCTGGGTTGAGCAGCGTTCCCGCGTGCACGACGACGTCCCCGGAGCGCGCTTCCTGCCCCGAGGCGCGGATGTGCTGCGCGGGGTGCGGTTCAGTGTTCGCCGAGACCGACTCGAGCAGTCCCGCGCGCACGGAACCACCCTCGCTGCGCAGCACCGCGTCCGCACCGGCCGGAATCAGCCCGCCGGTCACAATGGGGGTGGCGAGCCCAGCATCGAGCACCGGTCTGTCGACCAGCCGCCACGGCCCCTGCCCGCTGATTGCCCAGCCATCCATCGCAGAGGAGGCGTAATGCGGCACGTCCGACAGGGCGAGCAGATCGGTCGCCAGAATGCGCCCGATGGCCTGGTCGAGAGACACCGCCTCCGAGCCGAGGGTGGATGCCGCGCCCGCGGCCACGGCGCGCGCCTCATGCCAGTCCACCGGCCTGCTGAGTCGATCGGAGCTCACCGGGTGTCGGATTTCGCGAGAGCCGTTGCGATCGCTGATGCATGGTCGAAGGCAGCGTTTTCGAGCCCCGGCTCCCGGGCAGCGGCCGCGACCCCGGCTGCGTACCCCACCAGGTAGGTGGTGAGCGGCGCTGCGGGCCGCATGACCGCGTGTGCTGCGGTGCCGGCAAGGGCGAGCACGGCCTCGATGTCAACAGGCACCCCCTCGATACCGAGGGCCGCAGTGAGCCGGTCACTCCACTGTCTGAGAACACGCAATGTTGCATCGTCATCCCGGTCGTCCATGGACTTTCCTTTCGTCGCTGCATCTCGCACCGGCAGATCAGGCGGCAGATCGGGCGGCATGATGCCGTAGCTGGCAGCATCCGCCCACGTATCGATGTCGTCGGTAGACCCGGAAGGCACGCTGATCTCAGTTAGGTCGAGGGGGGAGAGCAGCGCCCGAACCGGCAGGTTTTGGATGTCGGTTTGTCGGCCGCTCACCGCCTCTGCGAGCGGCCCGGTGCGATACAGGCCGAGCAGGGGTTGGCGGCGGCCCCCTTCATCGATCGCGAGCACGCCGTCCGCACCCACGCCGTGCGCACTCCCGCCGTCCGCACGCACGCCCTCTGTCATCCATGCGAGAAGCGCAGCAACTGCAGCGGCGCCGTTGGGAACGTCACACGCGAGCACCAGCACGAAATCGGCCGGGTGTACCGTTGCCGGTGCATCGTGCAGTACATCGAGTCCGGCCGAAATAGCCGCGGCCGGTCCGCTGAAGGCCGGCACTTCTCGCGTCACCAAAACCCCGGCTGGGATGACGGCTGGTTCTCCGACAATGACGACTTGCCTGGCTCTGGCCGTGGCATCGATGGTGCGGGACAGCAGTGATCGACCGTTGACCACCAGGTCGGCTTTCGAGACGCCGCCGAGGCGGGATGACCGCCCTCCGGCGAGCACGATGGCGTCGAAGATCATGTGTTCAACTCTAGATTGCCCGCGCGATCGTGCTGCGGTGGTGTCCTCCGGCGTCGGCCCTCGCGACCCGAAAACAAAAGGGGCAGCGCACATGTGCCAGAGCAACCGAGGCAGTGCACTGGACCGGAGCACTGTCACCGACAGAGCCGATTGGAAAATCCTGTGCATGCCCACGTGCGGGCCGTACCCGGGTGGATACTGAAAGATATGGGCAGAATCACAGTCAGGCGCAAAGTGACGCGGATCACGGTCGGAACAGTGGCGGTGCAGCGTGAAGATACGCTCGCGGTTGAGGAACCACTGGAGATCCGCGTCGGGGGCACGCCCCTCGCGATCACGATGCGCACGCCAGGTCATGATTTCGAACTCGCCGCCGGTTTCCTGGTGTCGGAGGGCGTCATCTCACGCGGGGACCAGTTCGCTGCCGCCCGCTACTGTGCGGGGGCGACCGTCGACGGCGAGAACACCTACAACGTGCTCGATGTCACGCTCGGCGAGGGCGTCGCACCACCAGATCCGAGCCTCGAACGCAACTTCTACACCACCAGTTCATGCGGCCTGTGCGGCAAGGCGAGCATCGATGCGGTACGCACGCTGTCCGCCTATGCGGTCGCCGAGGATCCCCTCCGGTTGAATGCCGAGCTGCTCGCGACATTTCCCGATCGGTTGCGCGCCAGCCAGGATATTTTCGAGAAGACTGGCGGGCTGCATGCCGCCGCACTGTTCGACGGCACGACCGGCGAGATGCTCGTACTTCGCGAAGATGTCGGACGGCACAATGCGGTGGACAAGGTGGTGGGCTGGGCACTCACTGAAAATCTGCTGCCGCTGCGCGGGATGGTGTTGATGGTTTCGGGACGTGCCAGCTTCGAACTCACCCAGAAGGCCTCGATGGCCGGTATCCCCCTCCTTGCCGCAGTGTCGGCGCCATCCTCGCTCGCGGTCGAGCTTGCCACAGAGCTGGGGATGACCGTGGTTGGCTTTCTTCGCGGACCGTCGATGGTGGTGTACAGCGGTGAGCACCGCCTGCACACCGAAACGCAGCCGATGAACCTCGCAGAGACAGTGCGAATGAAATGACGAGATGCACGAGATGACGGTGGGAATAAAATGACGAAGAAACCCGTGAACCCTGGCCACGAGTATCCCGATCTTGAGGTGTCACCGCCCGAGAGCTGGGCCGTCGGACTCCCCGCGATTTACCACTCGATGGAGCCGGCGATCGCTCAACTCGGACTGGTGCGCACCGCGAAGCTGATGACGTCGATGAACCAGAAGGACGGCTTCGACTGTATGAGCTGTGCCTGGCCGGATCCGGAACACCGGTCGGTCGCGGAGTTCTGCGAGAACGGCGCAAAGGCTGTGACCTGGGAGGCAACCCCGATCACCGTGCCGACGAGTTTCTGGGCGGAGCATTCGATTGCTGACCTGCTGTCGCGGTCGGAGTACTGGCTCGGCATGCAGGGCAGACTCACCGAGCCGGTCTATCGTCCTGCCGGCGCAGACCACTACGAACCGGTGACCTGGGAACGGGCATTCGACATCATCGCGACGAAGCTCAATGGCCTTGCCTCGCCGAACGAAGCCGCGTTTTATACGAGCGGCCGAACCGCCAACGAGACGGCCTTCGTCTACCAACTTTTCGTGCGGGCCTTCGGCACCAATAACCTGCCGGACTGCTCGAACATGTGCCATGAGTCCACCGGCACCGCCCTCGGCGAGACCATCGGAATCGGCAAGTCGACAATCGCCTACGACGATTTTGAGAAGTCTGACCTGGTGATCATCATGGGGCAGAACCCGGGCACCAATCATCCGCGCATGCTCACCGCGCTCGAAGCGGCGAAGCGCAACGGCGCGAGCATCGTTGCGGTGAATCCGCTGCCAGAGGCGGGTCTGATGCGGTACAAGAATCCGCAGAAGGTGCGGGGGATCATCGGATCTGGTACGCCGCTCGCCGACCAGTTTCTACAGATCCGCTCCGGTGGGGACATGGCTCTGCTGCAGGCCGTCTCGAAGCGAGTGCTCGACGCGGAGGCGGCGAAGCCCGGCACGGTACTCGACCATGCTTTTCTGGACGAATTCACCCTCGGTCTCGATGCCCTCACCGAGCACCTCGGCCACCTCGATGAAGCGACCGTGCTGCTGGCTACCGGCCTCACCTCGGCCGAAATTGATGAGCTTGCCGAGCGCTACATTGCCGCCGATCGGGTGATCATCACCTGGGCAATGGGCCTGACCCAGCACAAGAAGTCGGTCGACACCCTCAAAGATCTGATCAACCTGCTGCTGCTTCGCGGCAATATCGGCAAGCCCGGGGCCGGAGCATCCCCGATCCGTGGTCACAGCAATGTGCAGGGTGACCGCACCATGGGCGTGTGGGAGCAGATGGATGATGAGTTCCTCGACGCCATCGAGAAGGAATTCTCGTTCGCACCACCCCGGGCCCATGGAACAGATGCCCTCAAGGCGATCGAGGGGATGCAACGCGGCGAGGTGAAGGTCTGGTTCGCGCTCGGAGGTAACCTGGTCGCCGCCGTCTCCGACACGGTTGCGGCCGAGAAGGCAATGCACGGCACGGAGATGACGGTGCAGATATCGACCAAGCTCAATCGCTCGCATGCCGTTATCGGCACCGAGGCGCTGATCTTGCCGACAATGGGTCGCACGGAGGTCGACCTCCAGGCCAGCGGACCGCAGTTCGTTTCCGTGGAGGATTCCGTCTGCGCCGTGCACGGATCCCATGGCCGAATCCCGCCGGTTGCCGCTGGCCTCCTGTCTGAGATCTCGATCATTACGCGCCTCGCACGGGCCGTCCTCGGAAATTCTGTGCCAGTGGACTGGGCCGGATTCGAGGGCAACTACGACCTCATCCGCGATCACATCAGTCGTGTTGTTCCCGGTTTCGAGAAGTTCAACGTCCAGGTGCGCCAGAAGGGCGGCTTCATCCTGCCGAACGGTCCGCGTGACAGCCGCACCTTCGCTACCGCAACCGGCAAGGCAATGCTCACCGTGAATGAGCTCGAGGCGCTCGAGCGGCCCGCCGGTCGGTTGATCCTGCAGACTATGCGCTCACACGACCAGTTCAACACCACCATCTACAGCCTCAACGATCGCTACCGTGGCATCAAGAACGGTCGGGATGTGATCTTCGTGAATCCCGATGATCTGACCGAGCTCAACCTGAAAGACGGCCAACGCGTCGACATCTTCAGCGAATGGAAAGATGAGCCGGACCGCGTGCTGCGCGGCTACCGTATTGTTTCCTATCCGACGGCTCGGGGATGCGCGGCCGCCTATTACCCGGAGGCCAACGTTCTTGTTCCGCTGTCGAGCGCCGCTGTGGGGAGCAACACCCCGGTGTCCAAGGCTGTCATCGTGCGGCTCGAGCCCGTGGCATCCGCCGACACCCGGTAACCTTGCAGATGTGAAATCGTTTGACGATCTGTTTGCTGAGCTCAGCGCCAAGGCGGTCTCGCGCCCGGAGGGTTCTGGCACCGTTGCAGAGCTCGACGCTGGCGTGCATGCCATCGGCAAGAAGATTGTCGAAGAGGCTGCCGAGGTGTGGATGGCAGCCGAGTTCCAGTCGCTCGATGAGACGGCTGAAGAGATTTCCCAGCTGATCTACCACCTGCAGGTGCTCATGATCTCGAAGGGCCTGAGCACGGCGGATGTCTACCGACATCTCTGAGTGCGGCCCCCCTCAACCACCCCCACCTGAAGAGACCTGAATGTTGCGAATCGCAGTGCCCAACAAGGGATCCCTCAGCGAAACCGCTGCCGAGATGCTGTCCGAGGCCGGCTACGCCGGTCGTCGTGATCCGCGCGCGCTCAACCTGTCCGATCCGCGCAACGATGTGGAGTTTTTCTTCCTGCGCCCGCGGGACATCGCCACCTACGTGGGATCCGGCGCCCTCGATGTCGGGATCACCGGGCGGGACCTGCTGCTCGACTCCGGCTCGAATGCGGTCGAGATTGCGAGCCTCGACTTCGGGGCATCCACCTTTCGGTTCGCCGGTGTAGCCGGACGCTTCTCGAACCTCACGGAACTTGAGGGTGTGCGCGTTGCGACCAGCTATCCCGGTCTTGTCGGGGATTTTCTTGCCCGCAACGGGGTGAACGCCAGCCTCGTGAAGCTCGATGGGGCGGTCGAATCCGCGGTCAAACTCGGTGTCGCGGATGCCGTCGCTGACGTGGTGTCCACCGGTTCTACGCTGCGCGCCCAGGGTCTCGAGATCTTCGGTCCCGTAATCCTCGAATCCTCCGCCGTGCTGATCAGCGCGAAGCCCGGGATTCCCGGGATCACGACGCTTCAGCGCCGCCTGCAGGGAGTTCTCGTAGCCAGGCAGTACGTGCTGATGGATTACGACCTGCCGATCGCGCTGATCGAAGCTGCCTCCGCGATCACGCCGGGGCTCGAGTCGCCGACAGTCTCACCGCTGCGAGACCGCGAGTGGGTGGCAGTGCGTGTGATGGTGCGCTCGCACGACACCAACCAGGTCATGGACCAGCTGTACGAACTTGGCGCACGCGCCATTCTCGTCAGCCCGATCCATGCGGCTCGGATTTAACCGTGCCGGTCGCCGTGCGCGTAATTGCCTGCCTGGATGTCGCTGCCGGGCGGGTGGTCAAGGGCGTAAATTTTCTTGACCTGCGAGACGCGGGGAATCCGGTCGAGCTCGCGCGGCGATATTATGAGCAGGGTGCCGACGAGATCACCTTCCTCGACGTCACCGCAACGGTCGACGACCGGGCCACGATGTACGACGTGGTGCAGGCCACCGCCGAGCAGGTGTTCATTCCCCTCACCGTCGGCGGCGGGGTGCGCACCACGGAGGATGTCGCGAGGCTCCAGGGCCACGGGGCAGATAAGATCGGCGTCAACAGTGCTGCGATCGCGCGGCCGGCTCTGCTCGGCGAGATCGCCGACCGCTTTGGCGCTCAGGCGCTTGTTCTATCGCTTGACGTGAAGCGGTCGCACCGTGCAGCGAGCGGCTGGATTGTGACCACCCACGGCGGTCGCACCGAGACCGACATCGACGCGCTCGCCTGGGCCATTGAGGCAATCGAACGGGGCGCCGGTGAACTGCTCGTGAACTCCATCGACGCGGATGGCACGAAAAATGGTTTCGACCTGCCGCTGATCACCGCTATGCGGGAAATCAGCAGGGTACCGGTTATCGCGAGCGGGGGAGCCGGGTCGATCGACCATTTCGCTCCGGCGATTGCGGCGGGTGCGGATGCCGTGCTCGCGGCATCCGTATTCCACAGCGGTCAGATGACCGTCGGCGATGTGAAGCACGGCCTGAAAGTGGCCGGAGTCTCGGTGAGGACCTGATATTCATGGATGGTGTGATGGACCCGTCGATCGATGGAGTACTCGCGCGGGCCGCCTTCGATGCCGACGGATTGCTGCCCGCGATCATCCAGCAGTGGGACAGCCGCGAAGTGCTGATGCTCGGCTACATGAACGCCGAGGCGCTGCGTCGCACGCTGACCGAGGGGCGCGTGACATTCTGGTCGCGTTCGCGCCAGGAGTTCTGGCGAAAGGGCGACACCTCCGGGCATCGGCAGTATGTGAGAGGTGCCGCACTCGACTGCGATTCCGACACGCTACTCGTCCAGGTGGATCAGATCGGTGCGGCCTGTCACACCGGCGCGCACGCCTGCTTCGATGTCGACCCGCTCACCCCGACAATCCTCGATTCAACGAACGGTGATGCAGATGAGTGAGACTACAAGCCGGGAGCAGTTCGAGGCGCTACTCGACGGCCATCGTGTCGTACCGGTCATCCGGGAGCTCTTCGCCGACGGCGAGACGCCGGTAGGCATCTACCGCAAACTCGCTAAGGGAGAGCCCGGCAGCTTCCTGCTCGAATCGGCAGAGCAGGGAGGCATCTGGTCGCGCTACTCCTTCATCGGGGTCTCCAGCTTCGGCGTGCTCACCCAGAGAACCGACGAGGCGGGTGCGGAGGTTGCGGTCTGGCTCGATTACGGACTCTCGGCTGAGCGCGCGCTCGGTCCGGAATGCCCGGACGGTCCGCTCGCGGCCCTTGGCCACCTCTATGAGCGCTGGGGAACGCCGCATGTTCCCGGGCATCCGCCCCTCACCGGAGGACTGGTCGGCTTCATCGGCTGGGAGGCGATCCGCCAGATTGAGCACCTGCCCAACCGGCCACCGGCCGACTTCGACTTTCCCGGACAGGCCCTGAGCTTTGTCTCAGAGCTAGTGGTGGTCGACCACCGAACCGGAACCGTGCTCCTCATCGCGACCGTGCTGAACGACGGCGTTGTGAATGATCAAGTGGACATAGCGGAAGAGCTGTGGTCGGTCGCGATGTCGCGGCTGGACTCGATGCAAGCCGCCCTCGCCCAGCCGGCTGAGGCCTGGCTTGCCGAGGTTGACCTGTCCATTGCGGCAACTCCGATCCCGCGAATTGCGGCGCCGGTTTTCCATGAGGCCATCGACCGGTCGAAGGAGTTCATTCGCGACGGTGATGTCTTCCAGGTCGTGATTTCGCAGCGTTTCGACCACGAGATCACGGCGGACCCGATTGATGTCTATCGGGTGCTTCGCACGCTTAATCCCAGTCCGTACATGTACCTGCTGTCATTGGTCACAGCGGAGGGCGAACCATATTCGATCGTCGGTTCCTCGCCGGAAGCTCTCGTGAAGGTCGAGAACGCCCGGGTGTACATGCATCCGATCGCCGGATCCCGCCCTCGCGGTGTCGGCCCGGAGGAAGACATCGCTCTCGCCGACGAGCTCCTCGGTGATCCCAAGGAGCGGGCCGAGCATCTCATGCTGGTCGATCTGGCCCGCAATGATCTGCTGAAGGTGTGCATCCCCGGCACCGTCGAGGTGAGTGAGTTCATGCAGGTCGAACGGTTCAGCCATATCATGCACCTCGTGTCGTCTGTCGAGGGCGACATTCGGCCAACCGCCAATTCGATCGATGTGTTTCGTGCCACCTTCCCCGCTGGCACCCTCTCCGGCGCGCCGAAGCCGCGGGCTCTCGAGATCATCGATGAGCTGGAGGTTGCTCAGCGCGGTCTCTACGGGGGAGTCGTGGGCTATTTCGGATTCGCTGGCGATCTCGATCTTGCCATCGCCATCCGCACGACCACGATTTCGGGAGGGATGGCTCGGGTGCAGGCCGGGGCCGGCCTCGTCGCCGATTCCGACCCGCAGAGCGAGTACCTCGAGTCCCAGAACAAGGCTGCCGCACCTCTTCGAGCGGTCGCTGTAGCCAACGCAATGCGGCGGGTGCAGTAACCCGTGTCACCCCGTCGGCTGAAGGGTGTCACGCTTCTTGCTGCTATCGTGCTGAGCGGTCTCATGTTGTTGACCTGGACCGGTGAGTGGTTCTCGCTCACTCTCCGCGAGTCGGCAACCGGCAATCGCACGCTCGGTGTTACCGGTGAGGTCGCAGCGCCAGCGCTCGTCGCTCTCGCTCTCGCCAGCCTCGCCCTCGTCGCCGCACTTGCCCTGTCCGGCCCGTTTTTCCGGGTGGTGCTCGGTGTCCTCGAGGTGGTGCTCGGTTTCACCGTCAGTGTTTCGGCGGTCATCGCGGTGTCAAATCCGGTTCGCGCCTCGGAGTCGGCGATCTCGGCGGTGACCGGAGTCGGCGGATCGGTATCGGTCGCCGCTCTGGTGACCTCCGTTTCGCAGACGGCGTTTCCCATCCTCGCCATTGTGGTCGGCATTCTCACCATGGTGCTCGGTGTTTTCGTGCTTGCGACCTTTCGGCGGTGGCCCGGTTCGACCGGTCGTTATCGCCAGCCGGTCGTTCTCGAGGATCCCGACGCCCCGGCAGCACACAGGGATGATCCCGACGCTGCCACTGTCGATCCCGGCTCCGAGGATGCCGCTGCGGATGCCATCTCAGACTGGGACACACTGAGCGGTGGCAGCGACCCGACCTCGCGGCGGGCCGATCCCCCCTCGCGATAGACTGATCAACGAAAACCCCACGAAGGAGACCTGTGAGCGACGAATACCCGGAGCCCGGAGAAGGCAATTCCCCAGCCGCCTGGACTGCCGTGATCATCATGCTGATCGCGTTCAGCATCGGTACTGTCGCATTCTTCTTCAATTTGCAGCTTCTGGTGTGGGCTTCGGTCGGACTGCTCGTCGTCGGTATCGTCGTCGGTTTTTTGCTCAAGTACATGGGGTACGGCGTCTATGGCGCTAAGTACACCCCGAAAGGCCACTGACTCAGGTGCTCGCTGATCTTGTTTCCGGGGCAATCCAGGATGCCTCGCTGCGTCGAGCCATCCGCTCTCTTGCCGAGGTCGAAGCCGCGGCCCTCGCGCGACCCGCCGCTGTGGATGCCCTTGCGGCACTGGCTCCGGCAGCGCGCGTGCGAATCATCGCCGAGGTGAAGCGGGCAAGCCCGTCTCGCGGTGTCCTTGCCGAAATCCGTGACCCTGCTGCCCTGGCGGTGTCGTACCAGACCGGTGGTGCGAGCGCCATCAGCGTGCTCACCGAGGGTCGGAAGTTCGGCGGTACGCTCGCTGACCTCGAGGCCGTGTGTGAGGCCGTGTCGGTGCCCGTGCTGCGCAAGGACTTCATCGCTGAGCCCTACCAGGTGTTCGAAGCTCGGGCGGCGGGTGCGGACCTGGTCCTGCTCATCGTCGCGGCCCTCGACCAGGCAACACTCGCGACCCTTTTCGATCTCACCAGCCAGCTCGGCATGGCCGTACTGGTAGAGACGCACAGTGCAGATGAGGTGTCGCGCGCGCTCGACCTGGGTGCGGGGCTGGTCGGGGTCAACGCTCGTGACCTCACCACTTTCGAGCTCGACCAGGATCTGTTCGGGAGCCTTGCCGGGCAGATTCCGTCCGGTGTGATCAGGGTTGCCGAATCGGCGGTGATGTCACCGGCAGATGTGCAGCATTACCGGGAAGCCGGAGCGGATGTCGTCCTGGTCGGCGAGGCCTTAGTCACAGGAAATCCAGTGGAGACGCTGGCACAATTCCTAGGTAACTAGTCACTTATCAGCAAGGGTAGAAAATCCATGGCACTGCGCGACGAACTTGGTCCGTACTTCGGCGAATACGGTGGGCGCTTTGTGCCGGAATCCCTCATTGCGGCACTGGACGAGTTGGACGCTGCCTACACGGCCGCGAAGACCGACCCGGTGTTTCAGGAGGAGCTTGCCGAACTGCACCGAACCTATACCGGCCGCCCCTCACTCATTACCGAGGTGCCGCGCTTTGCCGCACATGCCGGCGGTGCGCGAATCTTGCTCAAGCGGGAAGATCTCAACCACACCGGTTCGCACAAGATCAACAACGTTCTCGGCCAGGCGTTACTCGCGCGACGGCTCGGTAAGACCCGACTGATCGCGGAGACCGGAGCGGGCCAGCACGGAGTAGCGACGGCGACGGCAGCGGCACTGTTCGGCATGGAGTGTGTGGTCTACATGGGAGAGGTCGACACCGAACGCCAGGCCCTCAACGTGGCCAGGATGCGCCTGCTCGGTGCCGAGGTCGTGCCGGTGACTGCCGGTTCCCGCACGCTCAAGGACGCCATCAATGAGGCGCTGAGGGACTGGGTCGCGAATGTGGACAACACCCACTATCTGCTCGGCACCGTCGCGGGCCCCCATCCATTTCCGGTCATGGTGCGCGACTTCCACCGGATCATCGGCGAAGAAGCACGCGCCCAGGTGCTCGAGCTGACGGGAAAGCTTCCCGACGCCGTCACAGCCTGCGTTGGGGGAGGCTCGAATGCGATGGGTATTTTCCACGCCTTCCTCGACGACCCCGAAGTTGCGCTGTATGGCTATGAAGCGGCGGGCGACGGACACCTCACCGAGCGTCATGCCGCGACGATCACGCGCGGTCGCCCCGGAGTACTGCACGGCACCCGCACCTATCTTCTGCAGAATGAAGATGGGCAGACCGCCGAATCCCACTCGATTTCTGCCGGTCTCGACTACCCCGGCGTCGGACCGGAGCACTCCTGGCTCAACGACATCGGGCGGGCGACCTACCTTCCGATCACTGACGATGAGGCGATGGCGGCGATGCGGCTGCTGTCGATGACCGAGGGCATCATCCCGGCCATCGAAACCGCGCACGCCCTCGCTGGAACCATGAAACTCGGTCTGGAGCTGGGCCCCGACGCGGTGATCCTGGTCAATCTCAGCGGCCGTGGCGACAAAGACATGGAAACCGCGGGCAAATACTTCGACATACTCGACACGGCGGCGCTGACCGCTGAAGCCGAAGAGGAGTTCGCCATGCGGGCAAGCGAGACCGGGAACCACGCATGAGCACCTCACCCGTCAGTGCTGTCGAATCGGTCATCGCCGCGCGAAAAGCGGCCGGTAGCGGCGCCCTCGTCGGGTACCTGCCCGTGGGCTTTCCCGACCTGCGCACCAGTATTGAGGCCGCGGTCGCCCTTGCCGAAAACGGGGTGGATGTCATCGAGCTCGGACTCCCGTACTCCGACCCGGTGATGGATGGTCCCGTCATCCAGGCGGCAACACTCACGGCCCTCAATGCGGGGTTCAGACTGCAACACGGGTTCGAGGCGATTGCCGAGATCACGGCCCGCACGGATGTCCCGGTCCTTCTGATGACGTACTGGAACCCGGTCGTGCAGTACGGGGTCGACCGCTTTGCCGACGATCTGGTCGCTGCGGGGGGTGCCGGGCTGATCACCCCCGATCTGATTCCCGACGAGGCCCGCGAATGGCTCGATGCGTCGAGCCGTACCGATCTCGACCGGGTATTCCTGGCCGCGCCGTCTTCGAATCATGCCAGGCTCGAGCAGGCCATCGAGCTGAGTCGTGGCTTCGTTTATGCCGTGTCGACCATGGGCATCACCGGCACGAGAAAAGATGTGGATAGTGCGGCGAAGACGCTCGTTGCACGCCTGCGTGAGGCCGGTGCGACATCGGCATGCGTCGGGCTGGGTATTTCGTCACCGGAGCAGGTCCGTGAAGTCCTCCAGTATGCCGACGGTGCCATTGTGGGTTCCGTGCTGGTCGAGGCGCTTGCCACAGGGGGCGTGGCCGCCGTCGCCGCGACCGCCGCGCGTCTTGCGGCCGGTACGATTCACTGAGTAGTGCCGGGCATCCGGTACCGGAGACTTCCGCACTGTTATGTACGCAGCACACAAGCGTCAGCACGAAAGGCATCCTGAAAAGTGGTTCTTCCCTCGAGTATCCCCAGCCCGAGCGATGCGTGGCAGGCGATCCGCCTCGGTGAATGGCTCAACAGCATCGGGGTAACTTTCGTGTCGCCGAATCTCAGTATCCGCACCTATGCGATCTGCATCCTGGTCGGAATCGTCGCCGCGACGATCCTCACCAATGAGCGTCTCAAGGCGCGGGGTGCGGAGTCGGGTGTTGTGCTCGATATCGCGCTGTGGGCTGTGCCGCTCGGAATCGTCGGCGCGCGCATCTTTCATGTGGTCACCCATCCGGACGACTATTTTGGCTCTGCTGAGAAAATGCTGCATATCCTCTACATCTGGGAGGGTGGCATTGCTATCTTCGGCGCCCTCATCGGCGGGGCGATCGGCGTCTACATCGGCTGCCGGATGACCGGAGTGCGGTTCTGGACCTTCGCTGATGCTCTCGCACCCGGCCTCCTGCTCGCTCAGGCGTTCGGTCGGTTCGGAAATTATTTCAATCATGAGCTGTTCGGTATTCCGACGAACGCGTGGTGGGGCCTGGAGATTGAGAAGTCGAACCCGGCTTTCCCGGCGGGACTCCCCGCCGGAACACTGTTCCAGCCCACCTTCGCCTTCGAAGTGATCTGGAATATCGCCGGTGTCGTAGCCATAATTTACCTGTCAAAGAAGTTCACCCTCCAATGGGGCAAGACACTGTCGGTCTATCTGGTGTGGTACGGCCTGGGGCGCAGCTACTTCGAGTCAATCCGCATCGACCCGAGCCTTATCTTCCTCGGTGTGCGCACCAACATCTGGGCCGCATGGGTTGCGATTCTCATCGGCGTGATCATCTTCATCGTCCAGTCGCGCCGACACCCCGGTTTGGAGCCGAGTGCGTATGTGCCTGGCCGACAGTGGTCTCCTACGCCTGCAGTAGTCTTAGACGACACCTACTCGGAGTACGACGAGACCGACAATGATGCCGATCCCGACACCAACTCGCAGTCCGGAGCGGCGTCGACATCTGCTGCTCACGGCGGAGTCGCATCACGTGGGAAGTCCGTCACAAGCGGGACTCGCCTGAAGTCGTAACATCCTGAAGCCTCCCCACAACGGTGCCAGCTGGTATCGAAGGTACGGCACTGAATACCAGTGACCACCGCAGATTGGGCTTCATCCCCTCGGGCCATCGCCGTCCCACTTGTCGACGTATCTCAGGACGGTTCCACCATGGCGCTCACGCCAACATTTTCCCGCTTCAGCAGCACACCCGTCGCGACCGGCCTGTATGACCCGCGACGCGAGAAGGATGCCTGTGGACTCGCCATGGTTGCGACTCTTCGTGGCACCGCAGGGCACGACATCATCGATCTGGCGCTGAACGCGCTTCGCAACCTCGAACACCGCGGCGCCATCGGGTCGGACGCCGGCACTGGCGATGGTGCGGGCATCGTCACGCAGATTCCCGATGCTTTTTTCCGAGCGGTCACGGGCATCACACTGCCGCCCCTCGGCCAGTACGTCGCCGGTATGGCCTTCCTGCCGCTGGACGAGAGTGAACGCGCCTCCGTCAAAGAGGCATTTGCCGCCCTCGCTGAGCAAGAGCACCTCACCGTTCTCGGCTGGCGAGAGGTGCCTGTCCGTCCCGTCGTGCTCGGCAACCTTGCCCGTGAGGCAATGCCATTTTTCGAGCAGGTCTTTCTTGGCACCACCAGCACACCCGGCGAAGACGGCGCGCCGGTGCACGGCATCGCGCTTGATCGTCGGTCGTACCGGCTGCGCAAGCGCGCTGAGCGTGAGCTGTCGGCGTATTTCCCCTCGCTGAGCTGCCGCACCATTGTGTACAAGGGCATGGTGACTACCCTCCAGCTCGAGCCCTTCTACCCCGATCTCTCCGACGAGCGCTTCATGTCGAAGCTTGCCCTGGTGCACTCCCGGTACTCCACGAACACCTTCCCGTCCTGGCCGCTCGCCCAGCCATTTCGCATGATCGCCCACAATGGGGAAATCAACACCGTGCAGGGCAACCGCAATTGGATGCGTGCGCGCCAGTCCCAGTTGGAGTCCCCGCTCCTCGGGGATCTCGCCCCGCTGTTCCCGATCGTGACACCCGGGGGAAGCGACTCTGCATCCCTCGACGAGGTCGTCGAGCTACTGCACCTCGGCGGTCGATCCCTGCCGCACGCCATGATGATGCTCGTGCCGGAGGCCTACGAGAACCAGCTCGACATCGACCCGACCCGCCGCGACTTCTACGAGTACCACTCCATGCTGATGGAGCCGTGGGATGGCCCCGCTGCGCTGGTGTTCACCGACGGATCCCTCGTGGGTGCCACCCTCGACCGCAACGGCTTGCGCCCCGGCCGCTATCTCGTCACCGATGATGGCCTTGTCGTGCTCGCGAGCGAAATCGGCGTGCTCGATATCGCCCCCGAGCGGATCGTTCGCAAGGGCCGCCTACGCCCTGGCAAAATGTTCCTGGTTGACACGGAGGCCGGCCGCCTCATCGAGGACGACGAGATCAAGGGCGAACTCGCGGCATCCGAGCCCTGGGGCGACTGGCTCGATGGAAGTCGGATCAACCTCAAGGACTTGCCGGAACGCGAGCACATCGTGCACACACCGGCCTCGGTAACTCGTCGTCAGCGCACCTTCGGGTACACCGAAGAAGAGGTGCGCATGCTGCTGAAGCCCATGGCGCAGAACGGCGCAGAGCCCCTGGGTGCGATGGGATCCGATACGCCGATTGCGGTACTGTCGAAGCGTCCCCGCCTGCTGTTCGACTACTTCACCCAGCAGTTTGCCCAGGTGACGAACCCTCCGCTCGACAGCATCCGCGAAGAGGTCGTTACCTCGTTGAAGCTGGGTCTGGGCCCGGAGCGCAATCTGCTTGACGCGACTCCCGAACATGCCAGGCAGGTCATCCTCGACTTCCCGGTGATCGATAATGACGAGCTGGCGAAGATTCAGCACATCGCTCCACCGTCGACTCGCCGTGCTTTTAATCCCACTCGCACGATCAGGGGTCTCTACCGCGTCGACCAAGGTCCCAACGCCATGGAGCAGCGGATCTCGGCTATGTGCGAGGAAGTGGATCGCGCGCTCGACGAGGGTGCACTGTTCATCGTGCTTTCGGACCGAGATTCAAATCGGGATCTCGCGCCGGTACCCTCGCTGCTGATGCTCGCGGCGGTGCATCATCACCTGATCCGTGCGCAGAACCGCATGAAGGTGGGGATCATCGTCGAGGCCGGGGACGTGCGCGAGGTTCATCACGTCGCTCTGCTGCTCGGATACGGCGCTTCGGCGGTCAACCCCTACCTGGCGATGGAGTCGGTGGAGGAACTGGTTCGCAGCGGCATGATTTCGAGCATCGATGCCGAGAAGGCCGTCAAGAACCTGATCAAGTCGCTCGGCAAGGGCGTGCTGAAGATCATGTCGAAGATGGGTATCTCTGTGGTCGGTTCGTATGCCGGCGCCCAGGCTTTCGAGGCAGTCGGACTCGACCAGAAATTCGTCGACACCTACTTCACCGGCACTTCGAGCTTGCTCGGGGGTGTCGGCATCGAGGTAATCGCCGCGGAGAGCGCGTCGAGGCACACCGCGGCCTACCCGGAAGACGGAGCAACAAACGCTCACGAGCGCCTTGCGGTCGGCGGCGAATACCAGTGGCGTCGCGAAGGTGCGCCGCACCTCTTCAACCCGGACACCGTGTTCAAGCTGCAGCACGCGACCAGGTCACGGCGCTATGACATCTTCCGCGACTACACGAAGCTCGTCGACGAGCAGGCGACCAACCTGATGACCCTGCGCGGTCTGTTCTCGCTGCGTGAGGGTGTGCGGCCGGCGGTGCCAATCGATGAGGTCGAATCGGTGGCGTCCATCGTCACTCGCTTTTCGACGGGCGCAATGAGCTATGGATCGATCAGCAGCGAAGCACACGAGACCCTCGCGATCGCCATGAACCAACTCGGTGCGAGAAGCAACACGGGTGAGGGTGGAGAAGACACCGACCGTCTTCTCGACCCCGAGCGCCGCAGTGCCATCAAGCAGGTGGCGTCCGGCCGCTTCGGCGTCACCAGCATGTATCTGACCCACGCCACAGATATTCAGATCAAAATGGCGCAGGGCGCAAAGCCGGGCGAGGGCGGCCAACTACCGGCCAATAAGGTCTACCCGTGGATCGCAAAAGTGCGTCACGCCACCACCGGAGTCGGCCTGATCAGCCCCCCGCCGCATCACGATATCTATTCAATTGAAGACCTCAAGCAGCTCATCTTCGATCTCAAGCGAGCGAACCCGGATGCCAGGGTCCACGTCAAGCTGGTCAGCCAGTCCGGTATTGGCGCAGTCGCCACCGGCGTGACAAAGGCTCTTGCCGATGTGGTGCTGGTCTCCGGCCACGATGGCGGCACCGGGGCGAGCCCGCTCAACTCGCTCAAGCACGCTGGTACTCCGTGGGAGCTCGGCCTGGCTGAAACCCAGCAGACGTTGATGCTCAACGGCATGCGTGGACGTGTCGTCGTGCAGGTCGATGGTCAGATGAAGACCGGTCGAGACGTCATCGTCGCCGCGCTTCTCGGCGCCGAGGAGTACGGCTTCGCAACTGCCCCTCTTGTCGTCTCCGGCTGTATCCTCATGCGCGTCTGTCACCTCGACACCTGCCCGGTGGGCGTCGCAAGCCAAAACCCCGAGTTGCGGAAGCGATTCACCGGAAAGCCGGAATTCGTCGTCAATTTCTTCGAGTTCCTGGCGCAGGAAGTGCGAGAGTACCTGGCACAGCTCGGCTTCCGGTCGATCGAAGAGGCCGTTGGCCGATCAGACCTACTCGACGTCAACCGTGCCATCGAGCATTGGAAGGCGGATGGTCTCGACCTCTCGCCGATCCTCGAGGGGCCAGTATTCGGTCCCGATGAACCGAGGTTCAATGTCTCGAAACAGGATCACGAACTCGATACTCACTTCGATGTCGAGCTGATTCGGCAGAGTGCTGGGGCGCTCAAGACGGGCGAGCCTGTCTCGATCACGCTTCCGGTGCGTAACACCGAGCGTGCTGTCGGAACGATGCTCGGGCACGAGGTGACGCTTCGATACGGGGAGAATGGCCTCCCCACCGGCACGATCGACATCACCCTGCGAGGCACGGCCGGGCAGTCGTTCGGTGCATTCATGCCGAATGGCATCACCCTCCGCCTCGAGGGGGACAGCAATGACTACGTCGGCAAGGGGCTGTGTGGCGGACACATCATCGTGCGTCCCGATCGAAACAGTGTGTTCCCGGCCGAACGCAACGTGATCGCAGGAAATGTGATCGGGTATGGCGCGACGGCAGGCAGTATGTTTCTTCGCGGTACCGTCGGTGAACGATTCCTCGTGCGCAACTCTGGCGCCACTGCGGTCGTCGAGGGTGTCGGTGATCACGCCCTCGAATACATGACCGGCGGCCTCGCCGTAATTCTCGGTGGAACGGGACGCAACCTCGGAGCCGGAATGTCCGGGGGTACGGCCTACATCTACGACCTCGCTCCGGAACGGGTGAATCGTGAGGCTCTCGCGACCGGCGAACTCACGCTGCTCCCGCTCGGCTCGGGTGACATCGAGATCGTCACTGACCTGCTCGAGCAGCATGTGGCGCAGACCGAATCTGCTGTTGCGGTGCGGATGCTTGCCAACCTCGATGAAACGATGGCCCGGTTCGTGAAGGTGCTGCCTCGGGACTACGCCGCCGTTCTTGCCACGCGCGAGGCAGCAGTCGAAGAAGGGCTAGATCCAGACGGCGACGTTGTCTGGTCTCGCATTATGGAGGTAATCGGTGGCTGATCCCAAGGGGTTTCTGAAGACGCGTGATCGAGAGCTGCCTGCTCGGCGGCCGGTCGCGCTTCGACTCATGGATTGGAAAGAGGTCTATGAGCAGCGTGACAACGCATCGGTACGCACGCAGGCTGGCCGCTGTATGGACTGCGGGATCCCGTTTTGTCATCACGGGTGCCCCCTCGGCAATCTGATCCCGGAGTGGAACGACCTCACAATGCGGGACGAAGGCCGACAGGCCATCGAGCGGCTGCATGCGACCAACAACTTTCCGGAGTTCACCGGTCGGCTCTGTCCCGCGCCCTGTGAGTCGTCCTGCGTGCTCGCCATCAACCAGCCCGCCGTGACTATCAAAAACGTCGAAGTTGCCATTATCGATCAGGCCTACGCCAACGATTGGGTGGAGCCGCATCCGCCCGAGCGGCTCACGGGAAAGACGGTTGCGATCGTGGGATCCGGGCCCGCCGGACTCGCCGCAGCCCAGCAGCTCACCCGAGCCGGTCATACCGTCGCCGTTTTCGAGCGGGATGACCGCATCGGTGGGCTCCTGCGCTACGGCATCCCGGACTTCAAGATGGAGAAGCGGCACATCGAACTCCGGCTGAAGCAGATGACGGCCGAGGGCACCCGATTCCGTGCGGGAGTGAACATCGGTGTCGACATTCCCTGGGACGAGTTGCGCGCCCGGTACGACGCGGTCGTCGTTGCAACCGGTGCACTGCACCCGCGTGACCTGCCAATCCCCGGGCGCGATCTCTCCGGGGTGCACTTCGCCATGGACTACCTTGTGCAGCAGAATCGTGTGGGAGCCGGAGACTCAATGGTCGACCAGCTCACCGCTGACGGAAAGCATGTCGTGGTGCTCGGAGGCGGCGATACCGGAGCCGACTGCATCGGGACCGCGCATCGCCAGCAGGCACTATCCGTCACCAACCTCGCCATTGGACTCCAGCCGCCGGACGAGCGCCCCGAGCACCAGCCCTGGCCGATGTCGCCGACCCTCTTCGAAGTGACAAGTGCACATGAAGAGGGGGGCGAGCGGGTGTATCTCGCCTCCACTGTGGAGTTCTTGTCCAACGAAGCAGGAGAAGTACGAGCTATCCGTGTCGCGGAAACCGAGTACATCGATGGCCGTCGCGTTCCCAAGACGGGTACCGAGCGGGAGATCCCCGCGGATCTCGTGCTCCTGGCGCTCGGCTTCACCGGAACGGATGGAGACGCGTTGGAAAGCCAGTTGCGTCTACCCCTCGATCGAGGAAACGTTGAACGGGATGCCGATTACCAAACAGGCGAACCCGGCGTGTTCGTTGCCGGCGACGCCGGTCGTGGACAGTCACTCATCGTCTGGGCCATTGCCGAGGGGCGCGCTGCCGCCGCCGCTGTAGACCGGTTCCTCGAGGGGGAGACTTCGCTGCCATCACCGGTTAAGCCGACCGACCGTGCCATCGCAATCTAAAACTGCGAGTAACCTTCCTCTGGATTCTTTACAAATTTTTCCACAATAGAAAGAAGCAGATGAGACGCGCAAAAATCGTCGCAACCCTCGGACCGGCAACAGCCAGTTATGAGAACATCCGAGCAATCGTTGATGCCGGGGTAGACGTCGCCCGCATGAATCTCAGCCACGGAAGCTATGACGTGCATGAAGAGGTGTACGCCAATGTGCGCAGAGCCAGCGCTGACTCCGGGCGTGCTGTGGCCGTGCTCGTCGATCTGCAGGGCCCGAAGATTCGCCTGGGCAAGTTCGAAAATGGGCCCTACGACCTCGCTGTCGGCGATATCTTCAAGATCACCATCGAAGACGTGCTTGGCACCAAAGAGCTCTCGGGAACCACCTTCAAGGGCCTCCCCAACGATGTGAAGCCGGGCGACCCCCTTCTCATCGACGATGGCAAGGTCAAGCTGAAGGTGATTTCGACCGATGGCACCGTGGTGACCACGGAAGTCGTCGTCGGTGGAGCGGTGTCGAACAATAAGGGAATCAACCTCCCGGGTGTCGCTGTGAACGTGCCAGCGCTATCGGACAAGGACGAAGCCGACCTGCGCTGGGGCCTCAATCTCGGAGCAGATCTGATCGCACTGTCATTCGTGCGCAATGCCGAGGACATCATCCGTGTGCACGAGATCATGGCCGAGGAGGGGATCAAAGTTCCTGTGATCGCCAAGATCGAGAAGCCACAGGCTGTCGACAACCTCGAGGCCATCATCGATGCATTCGACGGCATCATGGTCGCGCGCGGTGACCTCGGCGTCGAACTCCCCCTGGAAGCCGTTCCGATCGTGCAAAAGCGCGCTGTCGAGCTGTCCCGGCGCATGGCGAAGCCGGTCATCGTCGCCACCCAGATGCTCGAATCCATGATCTCCAGCCCCATCCCCACTCGCGCCGAGACTTCGGATGTTGCTAATGCCGTGCTTGACGGAGCGGATGCCGTGATGCTGAGTGGTGAGACCAGCGTCGGGGAGTACCCCGTGATCACCGTGCAGACAATGGCGCGGATTATCACGTCGACCGAAGAGCACGGTTTGGAGCGTATCGCCGAACTCGGCACCAAGCCGCGGACCCAGGGCGGAGCAATCACTCTTGCCGCGGCCGAGGTCGCCGAGTTCGTGGAGGCAAAATTCCTCTGCGTCTTCACGGAGTCGGGAGACTCCGTGCGTCGGATGTCACGTTTGCGGCATCGCATTCCGATCATCGCCTTCACTCCGGAGGAGAGCATCCGTAACCGCCTCGCGTGGGTGTGGGGTACAGAGACCTACTGTGTCGAGCGAAAGACGCACACCGATGAGTTGTTCGGTCAGGTCGATGACATTCTTCTCGGCCACAATCGTGCTGTCGTCGGCGAGAAGGTCGTCGTCATCGCCGGTTCCCCTCCCGGAATCTCCGGTGGTACGAACGACATGCGGGTGCACCGGGTCGGCGACGCGCACAATGCGGTTGCGCCGGCCTATGCCGCGGAATGACCTCGCCACTCTGTCGCAAATCGACCGGTCGGTCCGAGTTTCGGCTGTAAAGTCGCCACTGGGCGTTCGATCGCTTGCTAGGGTAAAAATACCACTTTGGAAGGAATGAATCATGACTGATTCACAGCAGATTACGGATTCAGAAGACAGCTTTTCGGGGCCAGACGCTCGCAACATCAGCGATTGGACCGACCTCGGGCGGGAAATGTGGTCGTATCTCACCGGTCGAGGGGCTGCCGTCAACTACAGCTTCATCGACATGATCGTCGAGGTGCCCCGGGACATCGGACCCGACGCCCCGCGCGCCACCTGGCGGATCGACGGCACTCTTCGCGTCACGACAAGTGACGACCAGGACGCCGGCGCAGACCAACACCGCAACTAGCGATGGTTGCGATGCCGAGGCTTGACATCGACCTCACTTTCTCGCTCGATGAGCCGGGGTCGACAGCGGGCACAGCGCTCGAAGGCACGATCACGGCGGCGGGGACCGATGTCAAGATATTTGCCAGCAACCCCGCGTTACTGGCTCAGGGTCAAAATGTGAAGCTCGCCGACATCCGCAGCATTGCTCAGGAGATCGCTAGTTTTGGACTGTCCATCACACTGGCTGGTCCCGATGGTGTCATCGCCCGAATCGGCAACGTCAATGCCCCGATCCTCCAGCGCGTCGTCACCGGCTCGCCCAACATCAGGCTGGGAAGCCCAGCAGCACTAGCTCCGTTACTTCGTCGGCGTGGCGCCTCGGCGGCAATCATTGCACTGCCACCGATGACCCTGTTTCCGATCGTTCCCACCGTGAGCCGGCGTATTCGGCGCACCGCGACGACAACGCACAACGCTCCGGGTTCCGGTCGTCCGCGTCTCATCTTCGTCGTGGGATCTAAAAACTGGGACGGGAGGATGCCACGGGAGTTCAACCTCCTGCCCGACGGCACGACTATCGGGTCGGGTGCCGAGGCGGACCTGCAACTTGAGGACTTGAATCCCATCCATGCTGAGATTCGTCACACCGCAGACGACGAATACGTGCTCTACCCGATCGGGGAGCTGACGGGCAGCTCGCGCCTTGCCGGGGCGGGTGGACGCAGGGACGGTGGACAGGTGCTTCGCACGGGAACCCGGATCGAGTTTGGCAAGTGGAAGATGGCCTATTTTCGCGAAGAGTTTGCCGATCATGGTCGTCCCCACGGTGGCCGTGTCGGCGGGGAATTCGCCCGTCAGAAACCCCAGGACGACACCCGGCCCGGGCATACCGAACGTAGCTAGCGGGGCGAAACGTGACGGTAGATGCCCGGGCAAGCATGTTCCAATCGGATTCGATTGCGGAGAATTATCGCCGCTACCTCTCGCCGACAGTATTCGACCCCTGGGCGCGACTGCTGGTGGAAACGGTTATCCCTGCGCCGGGTGACACTGTCTTGGATGTTGCCTCCGGCACGGGTGCCGTTGCTCGGGCGGCAGCACTCGCGGCAGGGCCGACCGGACGGGTGATCGCGAGCGATCTCAGCGCCGGGATGCTCGCCGAGGTCTCCTCCAATGCCGGTCTGAAAAGTGCACCGATAGAGACCCTGGAAGCTGCGGCAACCGCCATCCCGCTCGAAGACGAATCAGTTGATGTTGTCTACTGCCAGCATGGGCTCCCCTTCGTTCGCGACCAGCGAACTGCTCTTACTGAGATGAAGCGGGTGCTTCGACCCGGCGGCAGCTTGGGGATCATTACTTGGGTTGCGGGTATGCGACTCGAACCATTCGACAGCTATGGGGATGTCTTGCGCGAGGAAGGTCCAACAGAGCCATTCCCGCGTGCCTGGGATTTTGATTCGGTCAAGATGACCCGCGCACAGCTCCTGAAGCACCTTGCCGGGTTCGAGGATGTGACGGTGAATACCGTTTCGATCCGACTCGACTGGCCGAGCGTCGACGATGCGGTCGCTGGCATACTCGGGACGCCGTACGGACCGGTGTTCTCCTCGCTCCTGCCGGAGCGGCACGATCATGCACTGTCAGTACTGCGGGACTGGATGACCGCCTCGCCGCATCCGCTCGTCACCGCGTTCGTGGCGACCGCCCGAGCCTGACCGCCAAGGCAGCCCCGAGCCGTCGTGGTGCTGTGCTGTGCCGTACCGTGCCGGTGGTGGGACTCGAACCCACACGCCCTTGCGAGCAAAGCATTTTGAGTGCTCCGCGTCTGCCATTCCGCCACACCGGCGCACGATACCGATCTCCAGAATACCGTAGGGTTATTGTCGTGCCAGACCAGGAAAACACCGCCCAAACCCCCCGTCGTGTGGTGGTGGCCGAGGATGAGTCACTCATCCGCCTCGACATCGTAGAAACTCTTCGAGACAACGGGTTTGAGGTGGTCGGTGAGGCTGGAGACGGCGAGACTGCGGTCGCGCTTGCGACGGAGCTGCGTCCCGATCTGGTGATCATGGACGTGAAGATGCCGCTCCTCGATGGAATCTCCGCCGCGGAACGCCTCACCAAAAATCACATTGCGCCTGTCGTCCTGCTCACCGCGTTCAGCCAGAAGGAACTCGTCGAGCGGGCGACCGAAGCGGGAGCCCTTGCCTACGTGGTTAAGCCGTTCACGCCCAATGACCTACTGCCGGCAATCGAGATTGCCCTTGCGCGCTACGCCCAGATCATCACGCTCGAGGCAGAGGTGACCGACCTCGTCGAACGTTTCGAGACCCGCAAGCTCGTCGATCGAGCCAAGGGATTGCTCAACGAGAAAATGGGGCTCACCGAGCCGGAGGCATTCCGATGGATTCAGAAGGCTTCCATGGACCGTCGTCTCACCATGCACGATGTTGCCCAAGCGATCATCGAACAGCTCTCCGCTAAAAAATAGGCGGTCTGCACCTGCGAAGCCGCACGTGCGAGGCAGCACGTTCAAGCTCGTCCGCGCTACTCGTTGTACGGGCCGTCAGGCGTCACGCAGAAAGTTGGTCATCCTCACGGTTGACAAGCGACGGCCCTGCTCATCGCGCATCACGATTTCGTGAGTCGCAAGCGTTCGGCCGAGGCTGAGTGCCGTGCAGGTGCCGGTGACAAACCCTGAGGTGATCGAGCGACTGTGGGTTGCGTTGATTTCGATGCCGACGGCGATGCGACCGGGGCCGGCATGGATTGCGGCTGATACGGACCCGAGGGTTTCTCCCAGCACTACGTGCGCGCCGCCGTGAAGCAGCCCGACAACCTGGGTATTGCCCTCGACCGGCATCGTCGCAACCGAGCGTTCGGCCGAGAGTTCCAGAAATTCGAAACCCATTTTCTGAGCAAGGGGACCGCCACCGGAGTTCACGAGCCGCTCCATCAATTCCGGGTCGAGATCGTCGGGAATGATGGTCATCGTCTTCTTCCTGGCGGGCTGCGGGGTGTCGGCGGCCGCGGATAAGCTGGCCTCGTGCCGGACAAAGAAAAGCCTACCCTCCTCGTTATCGACGGGCATTCGCTTGCCTTCCGGGCGTTTTACGCCCTGCCGGTCGACAGTTTTCAGAATCGGGAGGGTCAGCACACCAACGCGATCCACGGGTTCATCTCAATGATGCTCAACCTGTTGCAGAAGGAGAAACCTACGCACCTCGCCGTGGCTTTCGATATCTCTCGGTACTCCTTCCGCACCCGCGAGTACCCCGAATACAAGGGCACCCGCGGCGAGACCCCGGCCGAGTTCATCGGCCAGATCCCCCTCCTCGAAGAGGCGCTCCATGCCATGGGCATCACGACCATCTCCAAGGAGGATTACGAGGCGGATGACATCCTCGCGACGCTTGCGATGAAGGGCGCACAGGAGGGATTCCGGGTGCTCATCGTCTCTGGCGACCGCGATGCGATCCAGATGGTCAACGATGACGTGACGCTGCTCTACCCGAATGCTCGGGGGGTGTCCGAGCTCAAGCGTTACGACCGCGATGCGGTGTTTGAACGGTACGGCATCGAACCGCACCAGTATCCGGATGTCGCGGCGCTGGTCGGGGAGGCAAGCGACAATCTCATCGGCATCGACAAGGTGGGGGAGAAGACCGCCGTCAAGTGGATCACCAAGTACGGGGGCCTCGACGAGGTGCTCGCCCACGCAGACGAGATCACCGGTGTGGTCGGCGAAAAACTTCGCGAACAGCGGGACCGCGCCATCCGCAACCGCAAACTAAACCACCTGCTCACCGATGTCGAGCTGCCGGTCGGCCCTCACGATCTCGATCGGCGCCCGATCGACGAGGCTGCCGTTCGCGAAGTATTCGACAAGCTACAGTTTCGCACCCTGCTCGACCGGGTGCTGAAGATCGCTGCGGCGGCGGGGGATCCGGTCTCCGTCGAGTCGACCGGTGAGGGTTCGACTGCACCCGGATCGACCATCCCGGGCGTGCGCACGATGATCGACGAAGAGCTCGGCCACTGGATCACGACGGTCACTGCGAATGGCATCCGAGCGCTCGGGCTGCACCTCGACCTCGGTGCGGAGGGGATCATCGGCTTTGGCCTGGCGACGGCGGATGACTCGGCCTATGTACCGTGGGCCGCGGACCGCCCGGACTATGACGCGCTTTCTGCCTGGCTTGCCTCCCCGGCTCCCAAGTACCTGTTCGACTACAAGCCAGCACTCAAACGGCTGCAGAAGGTCGGACTCGCCCTCGATGGCGTCGTATTCGATACGACTCTCGCCGCGTGGCTGCTGAAGCCCGGCGGCCACGACCAACCCCTCGCCGATCAGGTCTACAGCCACCTCGGTGAGCACCTGGCCGAACCGGATCCCAATCAGCTCGTTCCGGAGACGGATGCGGTGAGCGCGGCAACGCAGGCCTGGTACGTGCTGCGCCTGTCTGAGTACCTCATCGAGCGCCTTGATGAGGGTTCACTTCGAGTGCTTCGCGAGATCGAGTTGCCCCTCGTACCGGTGATCTCGGCAATGGAGACCATGGGAATCACTGTGAATCCGGGCATCCTCGAGCGTCTCAATCGTGAGCTCGGTGAGACCGCGGCAGATCTCGCTACCCGGGCCTATGCCGAGATCGGTGGACGGGAGATCAACCTCGGGTCGCCCAAGCAGCTGCAACAAGTGCTGTTCGAAGACCTGCAGATGCCCAAGACCCGCGCCAACAAGACCGGGTACTCGACGGATGCTGCCTCCCTCGCCGATCTGCAGGAGCAGAACCCGCACCCCTTCCTCGATCTGTTGCTGCAGCACAGAGACGCAACGAAGCTGCGCCAGATCGTCGACACCCTGGAGCGGTCTATCGCGAATGATCACCGGGTGCATACCCGCTACGACCAGACCGGTACGAGCACGGGTCGCATCTCGTCGACAGACCCCAACCTGCAGAATATTCCGGTGCGCACCTCGGTGGGCCGCGAGATCCGCACCGCCTTCGAGAGTGGGCCCGGGTTTGTCACACTGCTGACTGCCGACTACTCGCAGATCGAAATGCGGATCATGGCGCACCTGTCCGGCGATGTTGGGCTTATCGAGGCCTTCAACTCGGGGGAGGACCTGCACCGGTTCGTCGGCTCGCGGATCTTCGGAGTCGACCCGGTTGACGTGAGTCCCGCGATGCGGACGAAGGTGAAAGCAATGTCTTACGGACTGGCCTACGGGCTCAGCGCGTTCGGACTGAGCAAACAGCTACGCATCGAAAACTCCGAGGCCAAACAGTTGATGACCGACTACTTCGAGCGCTTCGGTGCCGTACGCGACTATCTGCGCAGCGTCGTCGAGAAGGCACGAGAAGATGGCTACACCGAGACGATCTTCGGACGTCGCCGTCCCTTCCCTGACTTGGCCTCCAACAATCGGGTGCTGAAGCAGAATGCGGAGCGGGCCGCGCTCAACGCACCGATTCAGGGTTCGGCCGCCGACATCCTCAAGATTGCGATGCTCGGTGTGGCTGCTGATCTGCGCGAGCGCGGGCTGTCATCCCAGCTCCTGCTTCAGGTGCACGACGAGCTGGTCTTCGAGGTGACGGAGGGTGAACTCGACGAGCTCACTGCCGTCGTCACCGACCGCATGGGTAATGCCGCTTCGCTCGCGGTACCCCTTGAAGTGCAGATCGGTCTCGGAGCGAACTGGGACACCGCCGCACACTGAACGGCCCGCTGGATGCGGTGTCGACGGGTACGCCGCATCCGCGTGACCCGTTTATGTGGGTTCAGTTGACAACCGGACACAAACGGACTTATATAAGCACAGAACAACATTTCTGTTGTCCTGATGCCGACGAAGAGGTCCGATGTACGCTCCCGAGCGACACGAGCAGATCCTGGAGACTGCGCGGTCCTTCGGCCGTGTCGAGGTCGCCAGTCTCGCCCACGATCTCGCGGTGACACCGGAGACCGTGCGTCGGGATCTGACCGCACTTGAGCGCCGCGGGGTGCTGCGCCGGGTGCACGGCGGTGCGATTCCGGTCGAACGATTCGGTAATGAGCCGGATGTCGCGGACCGCGAAGGCCACTCGGCCGAACAGAAAGAACGCATCGCCCTCGCCGCTCTTGAGGAGCTTCCCGATGGCGGATCGATCATTCTCGACGCTGGCACCACGACAGTGCGTCTCGCGCGCCTGCTGCCGACCGATCGTGAACTGACCGTCGTTACGCACTCGATTCCGGTCGCGTCGATCCTCACCGGTCGACCCAACATCAGCCTCCACCTACTCGGCGGGGTTGTGCGCCCGCGCACACTCGCCGCAGTGGGGGAGTGGACCAAGGCACAGATCGCGGACGTGTTTGCGGATGTCGCATTCATGGGGATCAATGGAATCAGTATCGAGCGCGGACTCACCACTCCCGATATCGCCGAGGCGACGATCAAACGGGCGCTGATCGAGGCATCCCGTCGCGTCATTGTCCTGGCCGATCACACCAAGTTCGGCCGCGAGGATTTTGCCCGCGTCGCTGGGTTGGGGGTCGTCGACACGATCATCACCGACAGCGGCCTCGATCTGGAGTTCGTCGAAGACATCGAGAATGCCGGCCCGACGGTGGTGGTCGTGTGATCGTCTCGGTAACCCTCAATCCCAGCCTCGATCGCACGATCCAAGTCGATCGACTCGAGCGCGGTGCCGTGCTGCGCACCTCGGCACCCATGTTGGAGCCCGGCGGAAAAGGCGTCAATCTCACCCGGGCACTGACGCGAAATGGTATCGAGAGTGTCGCACTGCTGCCGGTCGGCGGGCCGGAGGGTGCCGAACTCAGCACGCTGCTTGATATTGCCGGAGTGGCGACGCGATTCGTGCCGGTGGAGGGGCGCACCCGGTCCAATCTCACGGTGTCAGAGCCGGATGGCACGATCACCAAGTTCAATGAGCCCGGCTTCCCGCTGTCGGAGGATGATTTCTCGGTGCTCGCAACGACGCTGGCCGGACTCGTTTCGGCCCGCGATTGGGTGGTTTTCTCCGGCAGCATGCCCCCGGAGTGCTCGGAGAAACAGCTGGTCGAATTGATGACCTCGGTGACCGACCTCGGCGCCTTTCTCGCGGTCGACACCAGCGGAACGGCTCTCACCGCATCCATCGCTGCCCATCCACGGGTGATCAAACCCAATCGAGCGGAGCTTGCAGAGGCGGTCGGGCGAGAGCTCGACTCCATCTCAGATGTCATCGCGGCAGCCCAAGAACTCCGTGCACTCGGCGTGGAACGGGTTCTCGTCAGCCTGGGTGCTGATGGCGCGGTGCTGGTCGGAGAACACGGGGTGCTCGTCGGTGAATCCACCGTGCTCGAGCGGCGCAGCACGGTTGGGGCGGGCGATTGTTTCCTCGCGGGCTACCTGTCGAAATTCTCCCTCGATGAATCCGACGAGAATGCCGCACTCATCGAGGCGCTCGCATGGGGTGCCGCCGCAGTAAGTCTTCCCGGAACTTCCGTTCCCGGTCCCGGCGATATCGCCTCCACACACGTCCAGCTGGTATGGCAACCAGATTTGGATCGGCCATTCGTGGCCACATGAACGTCCGCCATATCCCTCCCGCCCCATCCGTTTCAGTCCTGACTCGTACAAAGGAGTACCACTAAATGTCCGATTACACTCCCGTGGCCGCCGGTACCGGCGCTCGCGCACGCATCCAGAGGGGTGGTGCATTCCTTGCCGGAATGATCATGCCGAACCTCGGGGCTTTCATCGCCTGGGGCCTGGTCACGGCCCTGTTCATCCCCAACGGTTGGGTCAACGAGATCGCCCGGGCGACCGGTGCGGTGGCGAAGGACGGCGTAGTTCCCTTCGCGGGACAAGCGTCGAGCATCGTTGGCCCGATCATCGTGTTCCTGCTCCCGATCCTCATCGGATACACCGGTGGTCGCACGGTTCATGGTCAGCGTGGTGCTGTTGTCGGTGCGATCGCCACAATCGGTGTCATCGTGTCGCCGCTCGCACTCGGTCTCGCCGCTTCCGGCGGCACACCGCCGAAGTCGATCGCCGAGCTCGGTCCGCAGTTCCTCGGCGCCCTCATCATCGGCCCGCTCGCAGCACTCCTGCTCAAGTGGATCGACAGCATGATCGATGGAAAGCTTCGCGGCGGTTTCGAAATGCTGGTGGATAACTTCACCTCCGGCATAGTTGGTGGCTTCGCGGCTCTCGTCGGTGTGTTCGCTCTCGGACCTGCAGTCTTCTGGCTCACCACCGTGTTCGCGAACTTTGTGGATGCGCTGATCAATGCAAAGCTACTTCCTCTCGCGTCGATCATCATCGAACCGGCGAAGATCCTGTTCCTCAACAACGCGATCGGAAACGGCGTTCTCGTTCCACTCGCCGCAAAGCAGGCAGCGGGACCGGACGGCAAGTCGATCCTCTTCATGCTCGAGTCGAACCCCGGCCCCGGCCTCGGCATCCTCGTTGCGATGATGCTCTTTGGACCGATCGCCATCCGCGCGACCGTGCCCGCCGCGATCGTCGTGCAGTTCCTCGGAGGAATCCACGAAATCTACTTCCCCTATGTGCTCATGAAGCCGATCCTGCTCATTGGCGCCATCGCCGGTGGAGCATCCGGTGTCCTCATGTTCAGCCTGTTCAACGACGGACTGCTTGCACCCGCGTCTCCGGGGAGTATTTTTGCGTACATCCTCGTGGCGTACCCGGGTGATCTGCCGACAATCCTGCTCGGGATCCTGGTCTCCGCAGGCGTAGCGTTCATCGTGAGTGCCCTCCTCCTGGGCTTCGGTCGCAATCAGAACAGCGGCCTCGACCTCGAAGCCGCACGGGAGCAGAGCGCACGCAACAAAAACAAGCCGGCGACCGCACCCGTCGCCTGACCCGCTGCACAACAATCAAGGAGAATCTGAAATGGCAACCATCGACGGATCCAGCATCAAAAAGCTGATCGTTGCGTGTGACGCGGGAATGGGCAGCAGTGTGATGCTGGCCTCGACGCTCAAGAAGCAACTCGCCAAGAACGGGGTGACGGTGGAGCATTCCCCCGTTGCCTCGATCCCGAGCGACGCCGACCTGGTGTTCACCCACACGGGACTGGCTGACCGCGCACGGCACACCGTGCCTGACGTCCCGGTTGTGCCATTCCAGCTCTTCCTCGGTGATCCCGCCGTTGCCAAGATCGTCAAAGCCATTCAAAATGGCGAGACTTTCGAGGCGTAGAAAGAGGTAGTGAGAATGAGTAATGAAACCGACCCGACACCCGCGTCCCTGTCAGCCTTACTGGCTGAAACATCTATCAGGCTCGATCTCACAGCGAGCAACAAGGAAGATGCGATCAGGCAGACCGGAGCGGCTCTGTTGGAGGCTGGCGCGATAGATGCGTCGTACACTAACGCGATGCTGGAGCGGGAGCGGTCGGTTTCAACCTTCGTCGGGGAGGGTGTCGCGATTCCGCACGGCACCCTCTCGGGCAAGGATTCGGTCATCAATGATGCCCTTGTCGTTCTCCGCTTCCCGGATGGTGTGGATTGGGATGGCAACGATGTGCGCGTGTGCGTCGGGATCGCGGCGCGCGGCAACGGGCATATCGCTCTTCTGTCCCAGCTCGCCACTGTGCTCCTCGATCCGGACAGGGCGGCGGCGCTTCGTGCTGCAACGACCAGTTCACTGGTCTACGAGCTCCTCACTCCCGATCCGGAAGACGAGTAGAGGCGCGTGAAGGTGGCACGGTTCTATGCGCCAGGCGACATCCGACTCGAAGAGATTGCTGAACCGCAGGCCTCTGCGGGGGAAGTCAAGATCCGAGTGCGCAACTGTTCCACCTGCGGAACAGATGTCAAGATCTCCCGGTCTGGTCATCCGAATATGACTCCGCCCCAAGTGATGGGCCATGAGATCGCCGGCGAAATCGTCGATGTTGGTCACGGTGTCGAGGGATGGATGGTGGGGGATCGGGTACAGGTCATCGCCGCGATTCCCGATGGCACCTGTGCCGACTGCCTGGCTGATCGTCCGACGGTCTGCGCTCATCAGCTTTCTCTGGGCTATCAGTTCCCCGGTGGATTCGCCGAGTTCATGATCGTGCCGCGTGAGGTCTTGAAAGTGGGTGGCCTCAACCGCATTCCGGATGGGCTCGGATTTGCCGAAGCGAGTCTTGCGGAACCACTCGCCTGCGTGCTCAATGGCCAGGAACTCGCGCGGGTCGGTGACGGAGATGTGGTCGTGGTCGTCGGATCCGGCCCCATTGGCTGCCTTCATGTGCGTCTGGCCAGGGCTCGAGGTGCGGCGATGATCATCCTCGTCGATCTCAACGCCGAGCGGCTGAAGAAGGCCGCCGACCTCGTGCTGCCAGACCTCGCCATCGCGTCCGAAACTAGCGATCCCGTCGCGGCAGTGCTCGAGGCCACAGGCGGGCGGGGAGCGGATGTCGTGATCACCGCCGCAGCGTCCGGAGCGGCCCAGGAACAGGGGCTTCTGATGCTTGCCCGACGCGGTCGACTCAGCCTGTTCGGCGGACTGCCAAAGGACCACCCCACCATCACTGTCGACTCGAATCTTGTGCATTACCGCGAACTCACGATCGTGGGAGTGAACGGTTCAAGCCCTGTACAGAACAAGATGGCACTCGAGCTGATCGCATCCGGTGCCGTGCCGGTGGGGGATCTCATCACCCATCGATTACCCCTCGACGACGTGCTTGAAGCGATCGAGATTGTCGCCCGCGGCGATGGCATCAAGGTCACGATCGAACCCTGAACCGTTACCCACCGTTCCACTCAACAACCAAATATCTAGGAGTCACCAATGTCTGAACGTACCGTCGCCGTCGCCTCGAGCGTCGGACTTCACGCCCGGCCTGCATCACTGTTCAGCCAGGCTGCCGCGAAGGTCGGAGTGCCGGTAACACTCACGAGTGCGGCGGGAAAAACAGTGAATGCGGCAAGCATCCTCGGCGTGCTCTCTCTCGGAATCGGTCACGGTGACGTCGTCACCCTCGCGGCGGATGGGGATGAGGCCGACACCGCCCTCGACGCACTCGCTGAGCTCCTGAATACCGATTTGGATAAGGACTGACCCTACGCTGAGCCTCATGGTTCGAGCGGGTGAGTGATTCCTCCGCGCGGCGACCGACTGTTCTAGGCTCGGGTAATGACTGACACCGACCAGGCCCACGAGGCCCGTCCCACCACCGCCATCGACGCAATCGCCGAGACCTGGGTGGATACCGAACTAGATCTCTTCCCCGAATACCGCGTGTATCTCGGGCGGGTGGGACACGAGGGGGAGTATTCCGACTACTCGCCAGAGGGTTCCGAGCGGGTGATCTCGGAGGTAAGGAAGACCCTCGCGAATATCCACGCGGCCACGCCTGTGGACGCGGTGGACGAAGTGACCAAAATGGACCTGAGCCGTGAACTTCAGCTTCAGATCGACAAACATGAGGCCGGATTCGATCAGCGGGATCTCAACGTCATTGCCTCCGCACCCCAGAGCATGCGTGATATTTTCGACCTGATGCCGACGGATTCCGAGGAGGATTGGTCGCACGTTGCCACGCGAATGCGTAACCTTCCGGCGGCGATGGATGGCTACATCCGCACCCTGCGCACCGGTATCGCTGCCGGTAACGTACCGGCCATCCGTCAGATTCGAGAAGTCATCGCGCAGGCGGGAAAGCACGTAGCCGACACCGGCTTCTTCTATCGGCTGGCCGAGGGTGCCAGGGCCGGCACGAGCGACCTGCCCACGTCGTTGCGTGTTGACCTCGCAGCCGCAGCGCGCGACTCTGCCGGGGCATACGCGGTACTGTCCGAATTCCTCGAGAACGAACTCGCTCCGCACGCCACGCAGAGGGATGCCGTTGGCCGTGAGATCTACACTCTCGCCTCCCGCGATTTCCTCGGCGCAGTGGTCGACCTCGACGAGACCTACGAGTGGGGTATCGAAGAACTGGCGCGGATGACCGCAGAGCAGGAGTCGATCGCGCGTGAGATCAAGCCCGGGGCATCCGTGCTGGAGGCCATTGCCTTCCTCGACGAGGACGCGAGCCGCAAGCTCCACGGGACTGACGCCCTGCAGAGGTGGATGCAGGAAACGAGTGACCGCGCCGTCGAGGAGCTTTCGAAAGTGCATTTCGACATCCCGGCTGAGGTGCGTCGGCTCGAGTGCATGATCGCTCCGACCCAGGAGGGCGGTATCTACTACACGTCCCCCACCGACGATTTCTCGCGTGCCGGCCGCATGTGGTGGAGCGTACCGGAGGGTGTCACCGAGTTCGACACCTGGCGTGAGCTCACCACGGTGTACCATGAGGGTGTTCCCGGACATCATCTCCAGATCGGCCAGGCCGTCTACAACAAGGCACTCCTCAATACCTGGCGTCGCAATGCCGGCACCTCGGGTCACGCCGAGGGCTGGGCCCTCTATGCGGAACGCCTGATGGAGCAGCTCGGCTATCTGGACGACCCGGCCGATCGACTCGGCATGCTCGACGGCCAGCGGATGCGTGCCGCCAGGGTTGTTCTGGACATCGGAGTGCACTTGGAGAAGCAGCTCCCCGACGGATCCGGTCCGTGGACGGGAGAGTATGCATTCGGATTCCTCGGAGCCAACGTCAACATGAGCCCGGAGTTCGTGCGCTTTGAGGTAAATCGTTACCTCGGTTGGCCGGGACAGGCACCCTCCTACAAGATCGGCCAGCGCATCTGGGAGCAGCTCCGTGACGAGTTCGCGCGGCGCGAAGGTGCTGACTTCGACATCCGCGCATTCCACAAGAAGGCGCTGGACATCGGTGGAGTCGGACTCGACACCCTGAAAGCGGCCATGCTCACCTAGTTCTCACCTGTCCGGATGGCGAGAACTGATAGCGTGCGCGGATGAGCGTTCCCTTGCTTTTCAATCTCTTCGAGATGAACACCGTCGGGCATATCTCGCACGGTCTCTGGACCCATCCGCACAATAATCGTCACCGTTATACCGACCTCGACTTTTGGACGGCCGAAGCGAAGCTTCTTGAAGAGGGGCTGTTCGACGCCGTTTTTCTCGCCGATGTCATCGGGGCATACGACGGTTATCGTGACGGGCCGGAGACCGCTTTGCGGGAGGCGGTGCAGATTCCCAATAATGATCCGCTGCTGCTCATCCCGGCAATGGCTGCGGTGACGAAACATCTCGGATTCGTCGCCACATTTTCGACGACCTATGAACCACCGTTCGCGTTTGCCCGTCGCGCCTCGACCCTCGACCATCTCACCAAGGGACGATTCGGATGGAACGTGGTCACCTCTTACCTCCCGAACGCCGCGCGAAACTTCGGTCTCGATGACGAACTTGACCATGCGGAGCGATACGACCGCGCCCATGAATATCTCGATGTGCTTTACAAGCTCTGGGAGGGATCGTGGGACGACGACGCGGTCGTCCGCGATGTGGCGAACCGCGTCTATACCGACTCATCCAAAGTGCGTCCAATCGATCACGCGGGCAAGTATTTCCGGGTGGCTGGCCCTCATCTGTCGGAACCGTCGCTGCAACGCACACCGGTGATCTACCAGGCGGGAAGCTCGACGACCGGTCGCGACTTCGCAGCCACGCACGCCGAAGCCGTGTTCGTCGGGGGATCCTCTCTCGAGGACTTCCGCAATACGATCGACGATATTCATCGGCGCGGCGAAGTAGTCGGGCGCCCGCGCGGGTCGATCAAGACCCTCGCCAGCGCAGTGCTGATAGCCGGTCGCACGAGAGAGGCGGCCCAGGAGAAAGCGAAAGAATTCGAGAGGATGTCCAGTGCCGAGGGCTACCTCGCCCATGCCGGTGGAGGCAGCGGAATCGACCTCGCGGCTTACCCACCGGAAACGCGTATCAGCGACATCCGCTCGACCGGCGGCCGGGATGCGGCAACAACGAGCCGCTATGCGCCTGGCGTAACCGTCGGCGACGCGCTTCGCGACGTGACCCGTTTCGATCGCGGTCCGTTTTACGCGGTCGGTACCGGAACCGACATCGCGGACGCGATTGAGAGCTGGGTAGAAAAAACGGGCATCGACGGTTTCAACCTCCGCCAGTTCACGTCACCGGGAACGGTTGAGGACTTCGTCGAATACGTCGTTCCGGAGTTGCAGACGCGCGGGCTGTATCGGCTGGCTTACGAGCCGGGAACCCTCCGGGAACGCCTGTTCGGTGCGGGCATCCCCCGCCTTCAAAGCACCCATCCGGGGGCACGCTATCGAGGTGGCGCCGCTCTTTTCTGAGCGTTAGACTGAAGAGTCGCTTTTTTGGCGACATTCCATCCGCTGCCTTTCGCGGGATACCAATAGACGAACGCTCACTCGGGCTGCGTCCACTGCGTTAGGCCCAACACAATGTCCATCCTGGAGCAACTACTACATGACAATCGTAACGACCGACAAGGCGCCCAAGCAGGTCGCAATCAACGACATCGGATCTGCTGAAGACTTTCTCGCCGCGGTCGAAAAGACTCTCAAGTTTTTCAACGACGGAGACCTCATCGAGGGAACCGTCGTCAAGATCGATCGTGACGAGGTCCTCCTCGACGTCGGTTACAAGACCGAGGGTGTCATCCCCTCCCGCGAACTTTCCATCAAGCATGACGTGGACCCCACCGAGGTTGTCCAGGTCGGCGATGTGGTCGAAGCCCTCGTCCTCCAGAAGGAAGACAAAGAAGGCCGCCTCATCCTCTCCAAGAAGCGCGCTCAGTACGAGCGTGCGTGGGGTGATGTCGAGAAGATCAAGGAAGCCGACGGCGTCGTCACCGGTTCCGTCATCGAGGTCGTCAAGGGCGGGCTCATCGTCGACATTGGACTCCGTGGATTCCTGCCGGCCTCGCTCATCGAGCTTCGCCGTGTTCGCGATCTCACTCCGTACCTCGGCCAGGAGATCGAGGCCAAGATCCTCGAGCTCGACAAGAACCGCAACAATGTTGTGCTCTCTCGCCGCGCGCTCCTCGAGCAGACCCAGAGCGAGAGCCGCACGACTTTCCTGAACAACCTCGCCAAGGGCCAGGTTCGCAAGGGTGTCGTTTCGTCCATCGTCAACTTCGGTGCATTCGTCGACCTTGGAGGCGTTGACGGTCTCGTTCACGTTTCCGAGCTCAGCTGGAAGCACATCGAGCACGCCTCAGAGGTTGTCGAGGTTGGCCAGGAGGTCACCGTCGAGATCCTCGAGGTCGACCTCGAGCGCGAGCGCGTCTCCCTGTCGCTCAAAGCGACTCAGGAAGACCCGTGGCAGGTATTCGCCCGCACCCACGCCATCGGCCAGGTTGCACCGGGCAGGGTCACGAAGCTCGTTCCGTTTGGCGCCTTCGTGCGCGTTGCGGAGGGCATCGAGGGCCTTGTGCACATCTCGGAGCTGTCGGGCAAGCACGTTGAGCTCGCTGAGCAGGTCGTCTCGGTCGGCGATGAGGTGTTTGTCAAGGTCATCGACATCGACCTCGAGCGCCGTCGCATCTCCCTCTCGCTGAAGCAGGCGAACGAGGGTGTCGACCCCGATGGCACCGAATTCGACCCGGCGCTCTACGGAATGCTCACCGAGTACGACGATGCCGGAAACTACAAGTACCCGGATGGATTCGACCCGGAAACGAACGAGTGGAAAGAGGGCTTCGAGTCTCAGCGCGAAAAGTGGGAGCAGGATTACGCTGCAGCCCAGGCTCGCTGGGAAGCCCACAAGAAGCAGGTGTCGACGGCCGACGAGATCAGCGACGCACCCGTTGCCGGCGGATCCTCGTTCTCCAACGACGCCGACTCCGCTGGAACGCTGGCGGACGATGAGGCACTCGCGGCACTTCGCGAGAAGCTGAGCTCCAACTCCTAAGCAGTTTCTTCGAAACGGCCGGACCCCCTCACGGGTCCGGCCGTTTCGTCGTTCCGTGGGCGAAACCATCGTCTCCGGGCGTATTCGGACAAAGTGGGCCAGCACGCTGGCCCGTCTTGTCCGAATACGCCCGGAAGTGCGGGGCGCGCGTGGGCTAGCATTATCTGTGTGTACCTCATCGGCCTCACTGGTGGCATCGCTTCGGGAAAGTCCGTGGTCGCTAAGAGACTGGCCGAACTCGGAGCGACGGTGGTGGATGCCGACCAGGTAGCCAGGGATGTGGTCGCTCCCGGAACCCCGGGCCTTGCCGCAATTGCCAGGCGATTCGGCTCCAGAGTCGTCGCGGCTGACGGGTCGCTCGATCGCACGTCGCTCGGAAAACTGATCTTCACGGACCCGGATGCCCGGCTCGCGCTGAACGCGATCACCCACCCAGCCATTCGACGCCGCAGTGCCGAACTGTTTGTTGACGCCGAATGCGCTGACCCGCACGCGGTCGTAATCTACGACGTGCCACTTCTCATCGAGGCATCCGCTGAGCCCGGATATCACAAGTTCGATCTTGTCGTTGTGGTTGATGCGAGCTCCGAAACGCGGTTGGTGCGCCTCGTGCAGCTGCGCGGTCACACTCGGGAAGAAGCGCAGCAACGGCTCAATTCCCAGGCCACCGACTCAGAACGCCTCGCCATCGCTGACGTTGTAATCGACAGCAACGGCACGGTCGAGGAAACGATCGCGCAGGCCGAGGCGCTCTGGAACGGGCTCCCGGGGAGCACCCGACCGGGGGCGTAGGGTCTGCGAAAACTCTCAGACGGTCGTGGACGACGGAAGAGGGTGAAGAGGTTAGATTTAGCCGGTGACTACACACCGGGGACGATGGGGCGCACTAGCGCTGGCACTGTCCGTGTTCGTAGTTCTCGGATCATCCCTGAGCTTCGGAGCTATCGAAGCATCGTCCACTCTGCCAAAACCTGATCGTCAAAGCACTTCGCTTATCTCCTTCCGACTTGATCCTCCGGCGGGTCAGATTCTCTTTCCTAACCGAAACAATTACGCCCAGCACGCCGCGTCTCCCGGCGCGCTTCTTCTCTTCTTGCCGGCCACTGGTGCGCAGCCCTCGGACTACCGGATGTTTCTGCGCACCGCAGTCGCGTCGGGTTACAACGTCCTCGGCCTCGACTACTGGAACCGTGGCAAGTCTGTTGTCAACACCTGTGGCGGCGATCCCGAGTGCTACACCGCGGTGCAGCGCAATCGGTTCGACGGAACTGTTCCCAGTGCGGTGAGCAACGTCGAGCCGGCCAATTCGATCCTCAATCGCCTCACGCTCGCACTCACACAGCTGGAGACCGTCGACCCGGCAGGTCAGTGGGGACGCTATCTGGATCACGGTCAGGTGGACTGGTCACGCATCGTGCTCGCCGGACACTCGCAGGGCGGCGGCGAATCCGCCTACATCGCTCACCTCCATCTTGTTCACGGCGTTCTGATGTTCTCATCTCCGGTGCTGACCGACGACGGTGCGCCGGCGGCATGGATGCGCGAGCCGGGGATGACACCGGCAAGTCGGATGTATGGATTTGTCAACCAGAACGACATGTACTTCAGCAAAATTGCCGGATCATGGTCGGTTTTGCAGTTGCAGCAGGCTGGCTCCCCGGCGCTGGTGGACGTGCCACGCGGCTCACACCAGCTGGTCAGCACACTTGATATGGGAACTCCGGCCGAGGCGCACGGGCGCACCGTCACTGACGGAACCGCACAGTCACCAGACGGTGTGCCGCTGTATCAGCCCACCTGGGAGTGGATGCTCGACCAGACGAAATGACACTGGTGGAGTGGCGTATTCCCCGCCGCCATCGGCCGAGTAACGCCGTAACCGATTAGCCTTGATCCGTGACTGCGGACCCCATTGCTGCCCCGACGCCCACGCCATCGCTCCGGGAACTCATCCTCAACCGCAGTGTGAGCCACCCGAGTAGCCGTTACCTCGAGGATGCGCGGTCCGACCGTTTCGTCGACTACGACGACCTGGCGACACTGGTCCGGACCTGGTGGGACGAGTTCAATACACGAGCCGTCGCTCGGGGTTCGCTCGTATTCATCGACCTCGCCGATCCGCTGTCCTTTGCTGTCGTGTTTCTATCCGTCGTGAGCTCCGGCCGCATCGCGGTGCCAATCGACCCCGGTGCTACGGTCGCGGACGTCGAGCGCATTGCGTCGATCGTCGACGTCGTCAGTGCTCAGGTCAGCGACCGGGAGCAGCCAGCGACTTTGGGGGGTGCAGTGCTGATGCGGCTGGTTGAACAGACCGGTACGCCCGAGCAGTCCGATATGCGTGAGCAGACGGGCCTTGCTGAGCTGGCGGGTCCTCCCGCGCTCGGGAAGCACCGCGTGATGCCCGACCGTTCGGACGGTGGGGGTGGCGTGCTGCTCTTCACTTCCGGCTCTACCGGCACGCCGAAGGGCGTCGAGTTGGACGAGCAACACCTGCTGTTCGTGGCAGGCGCGGTTGCCGAGCACAACGCGCTACGCCGCTCGGATCGCGGCTACAGTCCCCTCCCGCTTTTCCACGTCAATGCGGAGGTCGTCGGACTGCTTTCCACCCTTGTCGCCGGTTCGGCGCTTGTTCTTGACCGCCGCTTCCACCGCACTGGTTTCTGGAAGTTGATGGGCAACCGGCGAATCACCTGGATCAACGCGGTCCCGGCCATCCTCGCCGTGCTTGCGAGGGACGAGGAGCTCCGGGTGCCCGAGCACATTAGATTCATCCGTTCTGCTTCGGCACCTCTTCCCGATGCCGTCCGCGACGCCTTCTCCTGCACTTCTCTTGTGATCAGCTGGGGCATGACGGAGGGCGCCAGCCAGATCGCCGCGACCCCCCTCGGGCAGCCGCTGCGCGCCGGATCCGTAGGACCGCCGATCGGCGGCGAAGTGTCTGTGCGGGATGAGAGTGGACGAGAGTGCGCGGTCGGGGAGGTCGGATCGCTCTGGGTGCGTGGGCAGGGAATCGTCCGCTCCTATTTCAGCGGACGGGCAGCGGATCGGTTCGATGCGAACGGATGGCTTCTCACTGGCGATCTCGGCCGTGTCGATGACGACGGGTGGGTCTATCTTTCCGGTCGTTCTGACGACGTGATCAACCGGGGCGGGGAGAAGGTCTACCCGGCCGAGGTCGAGGACGTGCTGCTTGAGGATAAGCGTGTACGGGAGGTGGTCGTGGTGGCCCGTCCCGACGCGATTCTCGGCCAGGTGCCGGTTGCCTATGTGATCCCGGTTGTGGACACAGTGTCCGATGCAGTGTCGGATGACTCGCTTGTCGCCGACCTTGCGGCACTCTGCGAGGCTCGTTTGCCGCGATTCAAGAGGCCCGTCGAGATCAGCATTGTGGAGGATGTCCCGCGGACACCCACCGGCAAGGTGCAACGCCGTCGAGTGCGCGAATTTGATGCGGCCAACGAAGGGGAATCGGAGTGACCGATCCGTTGGCCGCTGCCACACCGCCACCGGCGAAGCGGATGACGTCTCCGCACCTGTACGAGGTGGACGTCGTTCGCATCCTCACCTTCGCCTCCGTCATCGCCGTACACACCACCAGTCAAACGGTCGCGGACGATGACCTCGTGCTCTACGGGTTTCTTGCCCTGGTGCATTTCACCCGTGAGGTGTTTTTTGCCCTGACAGCGTTCGTGCTGATCTACAGCTATCTCAACCGTCCCCAGCCGATGAAGACGTTCCTTCCCCGTCGATTCCTACTCGTCGGGGTGCCCTATCTTCTGTGGTCGGTCATCTACTTCGTGGTGGGCATAATCCGCACGCCCGGTGGCACATTCGGGGAGATGCTCCTGCGGCTCGGCGGCGACATCCTCACTGGAACCGCCTTCTACCACCTCTACTTCCTGCTCGTGACAATGCAGGTGTACCTGCTGGTACCGGTGATGCTGTGGCTGGTGCGTCGAACCCGGGGTAAACATCCGCTACTTCTCGGCAGCAGTCTCGCCATCCAGTTGGTGCTCACCGGGCTTTACATGTACTTTCCCGATGTCACCTCCGGCATCAACGATTTCAATAAGCAACTCTTTTTCAGTTACCAGTTCTTCATCATCGCCGGTGCCGTTGCCGCCGACCATTCGGCGGCGTTCCTCGCCTGGATCAGATGCCACCGCCGCGCCATCGGATTCGTCGTCGTAGCCACCGCGGCGTGCACTCTCGGCGTCTATATCGTCAATATGCTGACAGGCCGCAGCCCGTATCGGGCGGGGACCCCACTGCAGCCGATCGAGATGCTCTGGTCGATCGCGGTGGCCCTCGGTTTCCTCGCCGTCGGCACGTGGTGGGCCGACCGGCGTGACCCACGCAGTGTCGTAGCGAAGAGCCTCGATCTGGGATCGGACCGATCGTTTGGCATCTTTCTATCGCATCCGCTCTTTATCTGGCTGCTGCTGTGGGCAGGCGATGACTGGCTGGAACGCAGCGTGCCAAAGCCCTGGTTGACGCTCGTGACCTATGTGCTCGTGGTGCTGCTCTCACTCGGCCTCACCGAACTGTCTCGGCGTTCATGGTTCAGCCTCGGCCTCACCGGCCGGAGGTTCAGTTCGAGGAAGTCTGTTCGCGCTAGCTGATGCTGTACGGCAGTACTTGCTACGGCAGTACTCGCTGCGGTTTCATCACGGCCGCGACGACTGCCGCTGCGGCGAGAAGTGCAATGGATGCGGCGAACGGCCATTGCCACCCTGCTGCGCCAACCAGGTAGCCGAAGAGAATCGGCGAGAAAATTCCCGCAAGGCCGAAGCCGGTGTTCATCATGCCGCTCGCGGTGCCCGACCATTCCGGCGCCACATCCATCGGGATCGCCCAGAGGGTGGCATTGCAGAGTTCGAGGAAGAAAAATGACAGGGAAAGCGAAAGTATTGCGAGGGGGAGATCGTTGCCGAACAGTAGTGGCGTGAGACAGACGAGCGACCCGATCAGGCCGATCAGAAGGATGAACCGGCGGGCATTGCGCAGATTGCCGGTGCGACGGAGGATTCGATCGCTGAAAATGCCACCAACGGTATCGCCGACGACACCGGCGAGCAACACGACAGCAGTGAACACCGCATAGTCGACAAGGGCGAGGCCGTAGCGGTCCGCGAGGAAGGAGGGGATCCAGGTGAGGAAGACCCAGAGGGTCCAGCCGTAGCCGAAGTCCACAAAGGTCACCGGCAGGATCGTGCGGATCAGTCGCTTCCACGGCACGGGCGGCCGCGCAGCTTTCTCCAACGCCCGGGGGAGCTCGCTGAGTTCCTGTTCAGTGATGCGGGGATAGTCCTGCGGCCGATCCCGGAAGAGAGTGACCCAGAGCACCGCCCAGAGCGCGCTGAGCGCACCGATGATGATGAATGACACCTGCCACCCGGCGATTGGGCCGCCGAGCGAGTCGCCCCAGATGATCAGTCCGCCGACGATCAAGGGTGCCGCAGCATTTCCGAGCCGGGATGCCGAATGCACGATTCCCTGGACAAAGCCGTTTCGATCGATCGGCACCCATTTCGCCATTGCGAAGGTCGCGGTGGGAAACGCTGCCGATTCTGTGAGCCCGAGCAAGAGACGCGCACCGACAAGCGAGGCGAGTCCGACGGAGAAACCGGTGGCAATGGTTGCAACACACCAGAGAATGCCAATCCAGAACAGTGCTTTTCGCGGTCCGATCCGCTCTCCGAGATTGCCACCGATGATCTGGAAGAGCGCATAGGGAAGCGAAAAGGCTGCGACGGCAACGCCAAATTCCGCGGTCGTGAGATCGAGAGCCGTGATGATCGTCGGCCCTGCGGTCGAAATATTGGTGCGATCGATGTAGGAGATTGCGTACATGATGCACAGCAGAATCACGACACGACCACGCATGCGACCGAAGATCGGGCTCGCTTTCGCCGGACTCGGGCGGGACTGTGTGACGGTCATCGTGTTTCTTTCTGCCGTCGTAGTGAGGTGGTGGTGAAAAAACGGGATCCGTGTCGCTTCGGTGTCTCGGTTGCCATGAAAATTCACCGGTTATCTCTATGCAACGCCTGATGGGGCACTCGCACAATGACTAGAGGCGAGTGCAGTGCAGGTCATGAATTCTGCCATAGGAGATATCCAGCAGTGGTGTCGGTGGCGCTGCCTAAGCTTGAAACATGGAGCCAACACGCGCCGTACGACCGTTCGAGGTCATCAGCGAATACACACCAAGCGGGGATCAGCCCACAGCGATCGCCGAACTGACCGCGCGGGTAAACGCGGGGGAGACCGACATCGTGTTGCTCGGTGCGACCGGTACTGGCAAGTCGGCCACTACGGCCTGGCTGATTGAAGCGGTGCAGCGCCCGACCCTCGTGCTTGCACACAACAAGACGCTTGCTGCGCAGTTGGCCACCGAGTTCCGCGAGCTCATGCCGAATAACGCGGTCGAATACTTTGTCTCCTACTACGACTACTACCAGCCGGAGGCGTATGTGCCACAGACCGATACCTTCATCGAGAAGGACTCCTCGGTCAACGCCGAGGTTGAGCGGTTGCGGCACTCCACGACCAATGCGCTGCTCAGCCGTCGGGACGTAATTGTCGTCTCGACAGTGTCCTGCATCTATGGACTCGGTTCCTCGGAGGAGTACCTCGAGGCGATGATGGCGCTCCAGGTCGGCATGACGATCAATCGCGAGACGCTGATCCGCAAGTTCGTTTCGATGCAGTACCAGCGCAATGACGTGGACTTCTCCCGTGGCAATTTTCGCGTGCGGGGCGACACGATAGAGATTATTCCGATGTATGAGGAGCTGGCGATCCGCATCGAGATGTTCGGTGACGAGGTCGAGGGTCTGTATAGCCTGCATCCGCTCACTGGCGATGTGGTGAAGAAGCTCGACGCGGTTTCGGTATTTCCCGGCTCACACTATGTCGCAGGCCAAGACCGCATGCACGCGGCAATCAAGACCATCAAGGTAGAGCTCGAAGAGCGGCTCGCACAGCTCGAGAAAGAGGGCAAACTTCTCGAGGCACAGCGGCTGCGCATGCGCACGACCTTCGATATCGAGATGATGGAGCAGATCGGGTTCTGCAGCGGAATCGAGAACTATTCTCGCCACATCGACCAGCGCCAACCTGGCGAAGCTCCGCACTGTCTGATCGACTATTTTCCCGATGACCTCCTTGTCGTCATCGATGAGTCTCATGTCACTGTGCCGCAAATCGGTGCGATGTATGAGGGGGATGCGTCGCGCAAGCGCACTCTCGTCGAACACGGCTTCCGACTCCCGAGCGCCCTCGACAACCGTCCTCTCAAGTTCAATGAGTTTCTCGATCGAGTCGGCCAGAAGGTATATCTCTCGGCGACACCGGGCAAGTATGAGATGGGGATCACCGACAGCGTGGTGCAGCAAATCATCCGCCCAACCGGGTTGATCGATCCCGAGATCGTCGTCAAGCCCTCCAAGGGCCAGATCGACGATCTGCTCGAGGAAATCCGCAAACGCACCGCGCTCAACGAACGAGTACTTGTGACCACACTCACCAAGAAGATGGCGGAGGAGCTCACCGAGTTTCTTGGTGAAGCGGGGGTTCGAGTTCGCTACCTGCATTCGGATGTCGATACCCTTCGCCGCGTCGAGCTGCTCACGGAACTGCGACAGGGCGTCTATGACGTACTGGTCGGCATCAACCTGCTGCGGGAGGGCCTCGACCTCCCGGAAGTTTCCCTCGTGGCGATCCTCGATGCTGATAAGGAGGGTTTCCTGCGCTCGTCGACTTCGCTCATCCAGACCATCGGTCGCGCAGCGCGTAACGTTTCCGGCGCGGTCCACATGTATGCCGACGTGATGACCGACTCGATGAAACTCGCGATTTCCGAGACGACACGTCGCCGGGAACTGCAGGTGGCCTACAACCTCGAGCGCGGCGTCGATCCGCAACCGCTGCGCAAAAAGATCGCCGACATCACCGAGTCACTCAATCGTGAGGGAGCCGACACTGCGCAGTTGCTTGCCGGCCGGAACGGGCGCACGCGCGCTCCGACACCCAACCTCAAGCGTCATGGCGGTCTTGCGGCCAGCGGTGCCAATGACCTCGAGTCGATCATCCGCGATCTCAACGACCAGATGCTTCAGGCCGCTGGGGAGCTAAAGTTCGAGCTCGCTGGTCGATTACGAGACGAGGTGTCCGACCTGAAGAAGGAGCTGCGGCAGATGGAGGCCGCCGGCCACATCTCCTGAGGCCGAGGTCCCGCAAGCACGACCGGTCCCTCTCCCTATTTCCTCCAGCGGTAGGGCGTTGTAGTCGAGACGGCAACCATTCCAGAGCGTTCAAGAATGGGTCGCGAATACTCGGTCGAGTCGCTGTGAATCAGCGTCTTTCCCAGTGCGATTGCTGCACGAGCCCGAGCGGCTGTCATCGCACGGTAAATCCCTCGACCGCGCCACTCGTGGCGAGTTGCACCACCCCAGATTCCGGCAAAGTCAGAATCCTTGATCGGATCGAGCCGCCCAGCAGTCACGATCTCACCACCGGTCTCACCGATCCACAGTTGCATTCCGTCCGCCACTGACAGCCTCCGCAGGATGTCGTTCGCCGTCTGGTCGGAAACGGGATCGCCGAATACCTCATCCTGCATCGCACTCATTGCACGAACATCCGCCTCCGAGGTCACCTGTCGCACCGTCACACCCTCCGGAACTGGCGCGTCACCGGCAAGAGCCATGGCATCACCGATCACGATCGATTCCGCCTCATCCGGCGTAAAACCGTACTCCGTTAGTGCCTCGGAGAGCCCCGGGGCATCATCGTGTCCGCGCGTCTTCCATTCGACCTGCTCGATGGCGGGGTCAGACCGGTAATAACCCAGAGCCTCCGGGATGAGCAGTCGGATAGCCTCTGCAGTTGCGTTGCCGAGATCACGGTAGGTGATGAACCCGCGTCCGCCGATGAAGGTCGCCAGGCGCAGCGGGCCGAGGCTGGTCACGGTCATGGCGCTCGTGGTCTCAGCGTCGGTGCGCAGCTGGGCGTCGTACGCGGCTAACAGTCGATCGCGAGTGTTCGTTTCGTTGGTTGTCATCTGAGCATTCTCCATGAACGCGTGTGCCTGCCGCACGGCGGCACAAACCGCTCCGCGCTGAGCGAATCCCGAGGTTCACTGTCGGTGGCCTGCATAGAATCTATAGAGTGTCTATTTCTCGCGTCGAGTCCGGTTCGAAGCTCTCTGTTCACGGTGCGCGAGTGCACAACCTCAAGGGCGTCGACCTCGAGATTCCGAGGGATTCGCTTGTGGTCTTCACCGGGCTTTCCGGCTCGGGCAAGTCCTCTCTTGCCTTCGACACGATCTTCGCTGAGGGGCAGCGCCGCTATGTGGAGTCGCTCTCGGCCTATGCCCGCCAATTCCTCGGGCAGGTGGATCGGCCCGATGTCGATTTCATCGACGGGCTGAGTCCCGCGGTCTCGATCGACCAGAAGTCGACGAACCGAAACCCCAGATCGACGGTCGGTACGATCACCGAGATTTACGACTACATGCGCTTGCTCTGGGCGCGCATCGGGGTGCCGCACTGCGCGATTTGCGGCGAGAAGATCGAGCGCCAGAGCGTGCAGCAGATTGCCGACCAGCTCATGACTCTCGAGACTGGGGTGCGATACCAGATTGTGAGCCCCGTAATTTCGCAGAAGAAGGGTGAGTTCGTCGATCTCTTCAAGGAGCTGGCCGCCAGCGGCTACTCGCGAGCAATCGTGGATGGCGAGCAAATCCAGCTGAGCGAGCCTCCGATCCTCAAAAAGCAGTACAAACACGATATCTCGGTGGTCGTGGATCGTCTCGTTGCTGCCGATGACATCCTCACCCGGCTCACGGACTCGCTCGAGACTGCTCTTCGGCTCACCGACGGACTGGTGAGTGTGAACTATGTCGACCAGACAGGCCCGGGGGCATGGCGCAACTTCAGCGAGAAGCTGTCCTGCCCCAACGCTCACCCGGTGCAGCTCACTGAGATCGAGCCGCGCACGTTCTCCTTCAACGCGCCATTCGGCGCCTGCCCAGAGTGCTCCGGGCTTGGCACGAAGATGTCTGTCGACTCAGAGCTGCTGCTGGGAGACCCCGCACTCAGCCTCGCCGAGGGAGTGATCCTGCCCTGGACACAGAGCGGCAAGGGCCTATTCAACTACTTCCAGCGCCTCCTCGAGGGGCTTGCGGCCGACCTCGATTTCTCGCTCAAGACACCGTGGCGGGATCTCGGGGCCGATATCCAAACCGCGATCCTCAAGGGAAATGACTTCGAGGTCACGGTCAGATGGAAGAACCGCTTCGGCCGGGAAATGAAGTATTCCACCGGCTTCGAAGGTGTGATGCCCTATATCGAACGCAAGTTCCTCGAGGCCGAGACCGACGCGGCACGCCAGCGCTACTCCGCCTATCTGCGCGAAATCAACTGCCCGGTGTGCGACGGCAAGCGACTGAGACCGGAGGTGCTCGCCGTTACCGTTGACGATCACAACATCGCGGATATCGCGGAGCTCAGCCTGCTCGACGCGTTCGACTTCATGCAGCAACTCGAACTGTCGGCCCGGGATGCCAAGATCGCCGCTCAGGTGCTGCGGGAGATCCGTCTCCGTCTCGAATTCTTGATCGAGGTTGGCCTGAGCTATCTCAATCTCGCACGGTCGGCAGGATCGCTTTCCGGCGGTGAGGCCCAGCGCATCCGGCTCGCTACCCAGATCGGCTCTGGACTCACCGGAGTGCTTTACGTGCTCGATGAACCGAGCATCGGTCTGCACCAGCGTGATAACCGTCGGCTCATCGAGACACTCGTCAAACTCAAGAACCTCGGCAACACCCTGATCGTGGTCGAGCATGACGAAGACACGATCCGCACCGCTGACTGGATCGTCGACATCGGGCCAGGGGCTGGCGAGCACGGGGGAGAGGTTGTTCACTCCGGATCCTATGAAGCTTTGCTCGCCAACACGAATTCGATGACCGGGGACTATCTCTCCGGCCGTCGGTCGATCGAAACTCCCAGCTCCCGCCGCCCGGTCGATAAGAAGCGGATGCTCACAGTCGAGGGCGCGCGCGCCAACAACCTGCGAAACGTCACGGTCGAGTTCCCGCTCGGCACCTTCACCGCTGTCACGGGGGTCAGTGGATCGGGCAAGTCCAGCCTGATCAACGACATCCTCTATAAAGTGCTCGCGAATGTGCTTAACGGTGCCAGGCAGATCCCCGGAAAGCACACGCGGGTGACCGGTCTCGACAACCTGGACAAGGTCGTGCACGTCGACCAAGCGCCGATTGGGCGCACACCCCGATCGAACCCGGCCACCTACACCGGTGTGTTCGACAAGATCCGCACCCTCTTCAGCGAGACCCAGGACGCTAAGGCCCGCGGCTATCTGCCCGGTCGTTTCAGCTTCAACGTGAAGGGCGGTCGCTGCGAGAACTGTTCGGGTGACGGAACGATCAAGATCGAGATGAACTTCCTGCCCGATGTCTACGTGGTGTGCGAGGTCTGCAACGGGGCCCGGTATAACCGGGAGACTCTTGCGGTGCATTACAAGGGGAAAAGCATTGCCGAGGTACTTGACCTGCCGATCAGCGAGGCTGCGGACTTCTTCGAAGCGATCTCATCGATCAGCCGGTTCCTGAAGACACTTGTCGATGTTGGGCTCGGCTATGTGCGGCTCGGACAGAGCGCGACGACGCTTTCCGGCGGTGAGGCGCAGCGGGTTAAGCTGGCGACAGAGCTGCAGAAACGGTCGATGGGACGCAGTATCTACGTGCTGGATGAGCCCACTACCGGTCTGCATTTCGAAGACGTGCGTAAACTTCTTCTGGTGCTCAACAGCCTCGTTGACAAAGGAAACACTGTCATCGTGATCGAACACAATCTGGATGTGATCAAGTCCGCTGACTGGCTGATCGATCTCGGTCCCGAGGGTGGTGCCGGCGGGGGGCAAGTTCTTGCGGTCGGCACTCCTGAACATCTGGCGACAGTGGCGACGAGCTTCACCGGTACCTTCCTCCGGGAGATTCTTCCCGAGGTCGTGACTCCGGTGAGGCGCAAGAAACCCGCATCCCGCGCCACAGCCCTCGCGGCTACCTAGCTGCCAACCATGTCCGAGACTGTAGCCTGGCGTCCACGGGCGGGCGAGATCCCCCAGCAACCAGGGGTCTACTGCTTCCGTGACGTCGCCCAGCGGGTGCTGTATGTCGGAAAGGCAAAAAACCTCCGCGCCCGGCTGAGCAACTACTTTGCGCCGCTGGCAAGCCTGCACGAGCGCACCCGGCGGATGGTGCTGAGTGCGGCATCCGTCGAGTGGACCGTTGTCGGCACGGAATTCGAAGCGCTCCAGCTCGAGTTCACCTGGATAAAGGAATTCGACCCACCATTCAACGTGCAGTTCCGCGACGACAAGTCCTACCCCTACCTCGCGATCACTCTCGGGGAAGATGTGCCGCGAGTGCTGGTGACCCGCAATCGTAATCTCAAGGGAGCCCGCTATTTCGGGCCGTATACGAAGGCGTGGGCGATTCGCGAAACGGTGGATCTCATGCTCAAGGCGTTCCCGATGCGCAGCTGCTCGGAATCCACCTACAAGCGTGCGGAACAGACGGGCCGACCGTGCCTGCTCGGCGACATCGGCAAGTGTGCGGCGCCCTGCGTCGGTCGGGTGACCAAGGGGGAGCACAAGTCGATCGCGCTCGACTTCGCCTCGTTCATGGCTGGCAACGACTCCAAATACGTTGGCGAAGTCTCCAAGAAGATGAAGGCGGCATCAGCGGAGCAGGACTACGAGTCGGCGGCCAAGTTCCGCGATCAACTTGGTGCACTCACGACTGCACTGTCGAAGAACACGGTGGTGCTTTCTGACGACGTGGATGCCGACATCTTTGGTATTGCGCATGACGAGCTCGCTGCAGCGGTGCAGCAGTTCACCGTGCGCGGTGGACGCATCCGGGGGGTGCGCAGCTGGGTGGTAGACAAGGAGCTCGACCTGGAATTGGACGAGCTGGTGGAGACCGTCGTGCACAACGCCTACGACGAGCTCGATCCGCCGCGGCTCGTCGTGGTGCCCAAGCTGCCAGACGACGCGGCCGAGCTCGAGACCTGGCTCACCGAATTGCGCCTCGAGCGAGGTGTGGGCAACGGCCGTGTTGTGATGCGTGTTGCCCAGCGCGGTGAGCTCGCCGCGCTGGCTCTCACCGTGGCCACGAACGCTCGTAATTCGCTCATCCTCTACAAGACGCGCAGAAGCGGTGACTTCGTGGCGCGATCGCAGGCTCTGGCTGACATTCAGGATGCCCTCGGCATGGAAGATGCACCGCTGCGTATGGAGTGTTACGACGTATCGCACCTGAGCGGAACAAACATCGTCGCGTCGATGGTCGTCTTCGAAGACGGCTTACCGCGCAAAGACCAGTACCGTCGGTTCAGCATCCCGGAGTCAACCGACGACACGGAATCGATCTACCAGACGCTCTCCCGACGGCTCGCTCATCTCGATGACGATCCGGCGGCACAGGTTGCTGCTGCACTGTCCGCGGTCCAGTCCGACTCTTCGGGTAACTCCAGCACTGTGGGTGAGACAGGCAATGTGGGCGAGCCGGATACTTCCAGCTCACCCGCGGCCCGGCCGCGTTTCGCCTATCGCCCAAGCCTGCTCATCGTCGACGGCGGCCAACCGCAGGTGGCCGCCGCTGCCCGCGCCTTGCAGGACGCGGGGATCACCGGGATAGCGCTGTGTGGGATTGCAAAACGGCTGGAGGAGATCTGGCTTCCCGGGAATGATTACCCGGTCATCCTGCCCCGCAACAGCGACGCTCTCTTCCTGATTCAACGTATCCGCGATGAGGCTCACCGGTTCGCCATTACCTACCAGCGACAGCGGCGCAAGCGCGATCTGGGGTCGGTACTCTCCGAGATTCCCGGCCTCGGTCCGGCCCGGGTGAAGGAACTGCTGCGTCACTTTGGCTCGGTCACCCAGCTTCGAGCGGCTGAGCCGACGGCCATTGCTGAGGTAAAGGGTGTTGGCACCGTGATCGCACAGACCATCTTTGAGAAACTTCGGGAGTGAGTTGGTCGGTAGGCTTGAATCTCAGACAACCGCACAGGAGTGAAGGTGTGACCACGTGATGACCGGTAACAGCTACCGCGAGGCGGACCAGCATCAGGAGGTACTCATCGTCACCGGTATGTCCGGTGCCGGGCGATCCACAGTCGGTAACGCCCTCGAGGACCTCGGCTGGTATGTCGTAGACAATTTGCCGCCTCAAATGCTGCGTCCCCTTGTCGAACTGGCCGGCAGGGCCGGAACCAACCTGCCGAAGGTGGCTGCGGTAGTGGATGTGCGCGGCGGCAAGCTTTTCGCTGACTTCGAAGAGACGGTCGAGGCACTGCGCGAGGCGACTCCCGTGCGCGTGCTCTTCCTCGAAGCGACAGACGCGGCCCTCGTCCGCCGGTTCGAACAGGTTCGGCGCCCGCATCCACTGCAGAGTGACGGCACGCTCCTCGACGGAATCGGCGCCGAACGACAGCGGATGCTCGGGCTGCGCGAGTCGAGTGACATCATCGTCGACACCTCCGACCTCAACATCCACCAACTCGCAACGAAGATCTCAGAAACTTTTTCCAGTGCCGACACACCGGGGTTGCAACTCACCGTGATGAGCTTCGGTTACAAGTACGGGCTACCAGCAGATGCCGACCTCGTAGCCGACATGCGGTTTTTGCCGAATCCGTTCTGGGTGCCTTCACTGCGCACGCTTAGCGGACTCGATGCAGAAGTAAGTGATTACGTGCTCGCCCAGGAGGGTGCAAGCGAATTCGTGGATCGATACGTGCTCGCCCTCACCCCGGTACTCGCCGGCTTCCAGCGCGAAAACAAGAGACACGCTACGATCGCCATTGGGTGCACGGGGGGGAAGCACCGGTCGGTAGCGATCGTGCAACGCCTTGCCGCTCTTCTACGTGAGCAACCCGGTGTTGCCGTCAGTATCAAACACCGCGATCTCGGCCGAGAGTAGGAACGACGAACCGCGCTGCTCATCACGCCGGTGTTCGCACCGTGCGGTCGGACCCCAGACGCGGTCTGACCGTGTGATCTAAAACAACTCAAAGTAAGGAATACGGATTGGCTCTCACCGCCGACGTTAAAGACGAACTCGCGCGCATTGATGTGAGTAAGACCACAGTGCGAGCAGCGGAATTGGCCACCATTCTTCGATTTTCCGGGGGGATCCACCTCATTTCCGGGCGTATCGCCGTCGAGTCGGAGCTCGATACTGCGCAACTCGCTCGACGTGTGCGCAGGGATCTCGCGGAACTATATGGAGTGAAAAGCGAGATCTCGGTGATCGCCGCCTCAGGTTTGCGGCGCACAAGCCACTACCTGGTGCGAGTTCTCGACGGTGGAGAGACCCTGGCACGCCAAACCGGATTACTGGACGCCCGTCGCCGGCCGATCCGCGGACTCCCGAACAAACTCACTACCGGTAGCCGTGAAGAACTCGCTGCCGTGTGGCGCGGTGCTTTTCTGGCCCACGGTACGCTCACCGATCCCGGACGTTCGGCGGCACTCGAAATCACCTGCCCGGGCAACGAGTCAGCCATGGCGCTCGTCGGCGCTGCTGGTCGCCTCACAATTGCTGCGAAGGCGCGCGAGGTGCGTGGTGTTCACCGTGTCGTCATCCGCGATGGTGAGGCGATCAGCGCGATGCTTGTGCACATGGGCGCTCATACGACTGTGCTGAATTGGGAAGAACTGCGGCAGCGGCGGGAGGTGCGCGCCACGGCCAATCGTCTGGTGAACTTCGACGACGCGAACTTGCGTCGATCCGCTCAGGCTGCGGTTGCTGCGTGCGCGAGAGTCGATCGAGCGTTGGAGATCCTCGACGGGGATGTACCGGCTCATTTGCAGTACGCCGGCGATCTGCGCCTGCGCTTCCGGGACTCAAGCCTCGACGAGCTCGGTCATCATGCGGAACCGCCGATGACAAAGGACGCGGTGGCCGGTCGCATCCGCCGCCTTCTCGCGATGGCCGATAAACGTGCCGTTGATCTCGGCATCCCGGGCACCGACGCGAATCTACCTCCGGACTACGACGACGCCTGAGAGTGCCCCAGCCGTGCCGAGTAGACTGGGAACAGGCTCGAAGCGTCGCACGAATGCCACGTCAGCGGGTCAAAAAATCTAAGGAGATCGCACTATGGCCGATTACACTCTGCCCGAACTGGGATACGACTACGGAGCACTCGCTCCGAGCATCAGCGGTACGATCATGGAACTTCACCACTCCAAGCATCATCAGGCGTATGTGACCGGGGCCAATGCGGCCGTCGCGGCTCTCGCAGCAGCTCGAGACTCTGGTGACTTGGCCAACGTCAACAAGCTCGAAAAGGATCTTGCCTTCAACCTCGGCGGACATGTCAACCACTCCATTTTCTGGACTAACCTGTCAGCGGATGGCGGCGACAAGCCCGTCGGCGAACTCGCATCGGCAATTGACGATAATTTCGGATCGTTCGACAAGTTCACTGCGCACTTCACCGCAGCAGCGCTCGGTGTACAGGGCTCCGGTTGGGCGGCGCTGGTCTGGGACTCAATCGGTGAGAAACTGCTTATCAGCCAGTTCTTCGACCAGCAGTCAAACTTTGCCGCAGGTACCGTCCCGGTGCTGATGCTCGACGTCTGGGAGCACGCGTATTACCTGGACTACAAGAACGTGCGCGCGGACTACGTCAAGGCATTCTGGAACATCGCCAACTGGGCGAATGTCCAAGAGCGTTTTAGCGTCGCTCGCGAAAAGACGAACGGCCTGCTGGTACTGTCGTAGCGACTCAGCTCGACCGAACGTCAGGGCGGTGCCGCCGGGTTCGTCCCGGCCGCACCCCTGACCTCATCCGTACTGCAGCACACCCCCAATAAAGTCGCGCTCACCGCGCCTCATCAACAGGAGTTCTCTTGACTGTGAAGATCGGAATCAACGGCTTCGGCCGAATTGGTCGCAACTACCTTCGTGCGGCTCTCGCGCAGGGTGCTGACCTCGAAGTCGTCGCTGTCAATGACCTCACCGACCCCAAATCACTCGCACATTTACTCAAGTACGACTCCGTCGCCGGCCGGCTGTCCGAAGACGTCTCCGTCGAAGGCGAATTCATCGTCGTGGGCGGCAAGCGCATCAGGGTGCTCGCCGAGCGCGACCCTGCGAATCTCGGTTGGGGTGACCTCGGGGTGGACATCGTCATCGAGTCGACCGGGCGCTTCACCAACGCACAGGACGCAGCCAAGCACATTGAAGCCGGTGCAAAAAAGGTCATCATCTCCGCGCCAGCGACCGACGACGACGGTACCTTCGTCATGGGTGTTAACGAGCACCTGTACGACGCTGCAACCCAGCACATCCTCTCCAACGCGTCCTGCACCACGAACTGTCTCGCACCGCTTGCCAAGGTTTTCATGGAGGCGTTCGGCATCGAGCGTGGCCTGATGACCACAGTTCACGCCTATACCGCCGACCAGAACCTGCAGGACGGTCCACACAGTGACCTCCGTCGAGCCCGTGCTGCAGCCCTCAACATCATTCCCACCTCGACCGGTGCCGCGAAGGCTCTTGGACTGGTCGTTCCCGAGCTCGTCGGCAAGCTCGATGGCTATGCGCTCCGCGTGCCAGTACCCACCGGTTCAATCACTGACCTCACGGTCGAGGCCAGCCGCAACGTCACCGTCGCCGAGGTCAATGCGGCGTATAAGGCGGCAGCCGAAAGCGGTCCACTCAAGGGCTTCCTCAGCTACACCGAAGACCCGATCGTCTCAAGCGATATCCAGGGCGATCCGCATTCCTGCGTCTTCGATGCCGGCCTCACCAAGGTAATCGGCAACCAGGTGAAGATCGCCGGTTGGTACGACAACGAGTGGGGCTACTCCAACCGTCTTGTCGATTTCACCAAGTACGTCGCAGACCGCCTGTAAGGCAGCCGGATGACGCTCCGCACGATCGACACTCTCGGTTCGCTTGCGGGCAGGACGGTCATCGTCCGCTGTGACCTGAACGTGCCCCTGAAGGGCGACCAGATCACGGACGATGGCCGTATCCGCGCCTCGCTTCCGACGCTCAACCGGCTCATTCACGCCGGGGCGCGGGTGGTCGTGGTGTCGCATCTCGGGCGCCCCGACGGCGCCCGGGACGCGAATTACAGCCTCGTCCCGGTGGCCCAACGGCTCAGTGAGCTTCTCGGTAAGAACGTGACCTTCGCGGTAGACACCGTCGGGCCCTCGGCAGTCGAGGCCGTGACCGACCTGCGCGACGGAGATGTCGTCGTGCTCGAGAATCTCCGCTTCAACCCGGGTGAGACCGCGAAGAATGCGGATGAGCGCCGTGAGTTCGCGAGCAAGCTCGCCGCTTTCGGCGATGCGTTCGTGTCCGACGGATTCGGCGTCGTCCATCGCAAGCAGGCGAGCGTCTACGAACTCGCCGAGCTCCTGCCGAGTGCCGCCGGAACCCTGATCGCGACCGAACTCGAGGTTCTCGACCGCCTCACCGAATCTCCGACGAGGCCCTACTCCGTGGTCCTCGGCGGCTCGAAGGTCTCGGACAAGCTCGGCGTGATCGCGCACCTGCTCCCACGGGTCGATTCACTGCTCATCGGCGGCGGTATGCTCTTCACCTTCCTGGCGGCCCAGGGCCACACGGTCGGCGCGAGCCTGCTCGAGATCGACCAGCTGGATGTCGTGCGGGGCTACCTGGCGAAGGCAAAAGAGCTCGGAGTGGCTATCGTGCTCCCGACCGATGTCGTGGTGGCCTCGAAGTTCGGCGCCGACGCGGAGCACCAGGTGCGGTCCGCCGAGGACATCGAAGGCTCTCCCTGGGGTAGATCCGGTCTCGGACTGGACATCGGACCGGAGACGGCTGACCGCTTCGCGGAGATCATCCGTGGCTCGAAAACCGTGTTCTGGAACGGTCCGATGGGTGTCTTCGAGCTCGCGCCCTTCGCCGCGGGCACCAAAACCGTCGCGCAGTCGTTGACCGAGGTCGCCGGCCTCTCGGTGGTCGGCGGAGGGGACTCCGCCGCCGCGGTGCGGGCACTCGGGTTCACCGATGACCAGTTCGGCCACATCTCCACCGGCGGTGGCGCGAGTCTCGAATTCCTGGAGGGCAAGAGCCTTCCGGGCCTTGAAGTACTGGGATGGACAGCAGCATGACCACACGTACCCCGTTCATCGCCGGCAACTGGAAGATGAACCTCGACCACTTGCAGTCCATCGCCTTCGTGCAAAAGCTTGCCTGGAGCCTCAAGGATGCCCGGCTCGACTTTGGCACAGTGGAGGTGGCGATCTTTCCGCCGTTCACCGATCTGCGCTCGGTTCAGACCTTGATTTCAGCAGACAAGCTTTCGGTGAAATTCGGTGCGCAGGATGTCTCGGCCCATGTCTCCGGCGCGTATACGGGGGAGATCTCCGGCGCGTTCCTGGCAGCACTCGATTGCAAGTACGTGATCGTCGGACACTCAGAGCGCCGAACGCTTCACAACGAAACCGATGAGATCGTGGCGGCAAAGGTCGCAGCGGCGATCACGCACGGGCTGGTGCCGGTGCTCTGCGTTGGCGAGACCGCTGCCGACCTCGAACAGCACGGTCCGAGTGCGGTTCCCGTTGCGCAGCTGCGCGCGGCGCTTGCCTCTGTCACACCCGGGGCAAATATCATCGTCGCCTACGAGCCGGTCTGGGCGATCGGCTCTGGCCAGGCGGCCACCCCCGCGCAGGCTGAGCAGGTCGCGGGCCAGTTGCGAGTCACTCTCGCCGAGATGATCGGCGATGATGCTGCATCCGCTACCAGAATCCTGTACGGCGGCTCGGTGAAGGCGTCGAACATTGCGAGCTTCATGCGCGAATCCAATGTCGACGGCGCGCTGGTCGGCGGAGCAAGCCTGGACCTCGCGGAGTTCTCCAGCATCGCGCAATTCCAAAAACACGTCGGCACCTGAGTCCGTCCCTACCCGGCGGTTTCACAGGGAACCACAACGCAAGTTATACTTAGCCGCGCCCGATAGAGAATGTCGTCGCGCCCCAGAAAGGCTGTTCGTGGAAATTCTTCAGGTTGTCCTGCAGGTCGTGCTCGGTATCACGAGCCTCCTGCTGACCCTCCTCATCCTGCTGCATCGCGGTCGCGGCGGCGGATTGTCCGACATGTTCGGCGGGGGAGTGACGAGTAATCTCGGAGCATCCGGGGTTGCCGAACGCAACCTCAACCGCATCACGCTCATTCTCGCGTTGATCTGGGTGTCATCGATCATCGTGCTCGGTCTGATCACCAAGTTCGACGTAACCGGCTAGGAGACGTACCCATGGCTTCAGGTGGCAGTGCTATTCGTGGTTCCCGCGTGGGAGCCGGCCCGATGGGCGAACAGGACCGTGGATTCCACGCCGAGCGCGTGCAGGTCTTTTACTGGTGCGCCAGGGGCCATGAGCAGAGCCCGCACTTCTTAGCCACGATCGATCCTGATGACATTCCCGAGATTCTTGACTGCCCGAACTGCGGCCATCCCGCCGGCCGCGACAAAGAAAATCCTCCGTCCGTCGTGAAGGTCGAGCCGTACAAGACCCATCTCGCCTACGTTAAAGAGCGGCGTACCGAAGAAGAAGCGGCGACGCTGCTCGACGAAGCGCTGGATCAGTTGCGTGCGCGCCGCGGTCGCCTGACTCCGCAATAGCGCATTCACCCGGCGCGCCCGGTCACGCTCCCGACACGTGTGTCCCGTGTTGTGTGGCTGTGGGTGCAGCGCCTGCTGGCTGCACGCCTGGCGTCAGTACTCCGTGGCGATGAGGTCGTGCGGAACTTCGGCAGCAGCCTCTTTATCGACGAAGAACACCGTGCGTAACCGGCCCTCAACACCCGCCACCGGAACCTCCCAAGTGCTCGCGCCGGCGAGGGCGAGCCCGAGGGCCGACGCCTTGTCCGGGCCGGAAAGTGCCAGCCAGACGCGGTCCGCGCTGTTGATCGTCGACAGGGTGAGGCTGAGCCGCTCGGGCGGGGGCTTGGGGGAGTTGCGTACGGCAATCACCGTGCCATCGGTCACCCGGATGCCAGGCGCATCCGGGAACAGAGACGCGACGTGTCCGTCCGGGCCGACCCCGAGAAAAAGGATGTCGAAACGCGGTGCGTCCAGCCCGTCGCCCGCAGCATCCGCAAGTTGCGAGGCGTAATCCACAACTGCGTCATCAAGGCTCATTCCGGAATCCGACGCGGCGCACCAGTGAATGTTCCCGGCACGGAGCTCAACATGATCGAGTAGCGCGGCGCGCGCCTGGGTATCGTTGCGCTCGGCGTCACCGCGTGGCAGCCACCGCTCGTCACTCCACCACAGCACCACACGAGACCAGTCGATGCTGTCCCGCGCGGGAGAGTCGTTGATCGCCTCGAGAACCGCACTTCCGGCAGTGCCACCGGTCAGGGCGATGTTCACGCGCGGCTGTTGGTCAAGCAGGTCCACCATCTTCGTGATGAAGCGGGCAGCAACCGAACCCGCAAGAGCCTTCTTATCAGCGTGAACGAGCACTCGCCGCGCAGTGCTCATGGCACGGGTACCGTGATGGATCCGGTCACCGTCGGCGCATCCAGCTCGGCGAGCCCGTGCTGGATCACCTCGCCGAAGAGATCGTCAGGATCGAGGCGACGCAGTTCCTCGGCCAGGCAGTCGCGCAGGTTGCGCCGGATGAGCGAGATGTCGTGCACCGGCTGGTTGGGCTGCACGAGAGTCACCGTGTTGGTGTTCGTGCGTTCGAGCTCGATCACTCCGGATGCCCGGTGCAGCCGGACCCCCTGAATCCCACTCGATCCGTGTGCGGGCGTGACAAGCTCGTGACGGGCCGGCACCTTGAGTTGCATCTGTAACCACGCGGCGAGCAGTCCGGTCGAGGGTGAATCCGGCGCCCCATGCACCTCGACGGCTGTGATGGTTTCGTAGGGTGGCTGATCGAGCACTGCGGCAAGCTGTGCCCGCCACAGCGTGAGACGCGTCCAGGAGAAGTCGGTATCTCCCGGGCTGTAGGTTCGTGAGAGATGATTCAGAAATCCACGCGGGTCACTCTGCGCCGCAGCATCGGTGATCCGGCGCTGGGCGATCCGACCAAGCGGGGATATTGAGACGACCTCCGGGGCGTCTCCCGGCCACCACGCGACAACCGGCGCGTCGGGCAGCAGCAGTCCGGTGACGAGCCCGTCTTCGTCCGAGGCGGTATCGCCATACGCCTTGAGCACGATGACCTCGCTTGCGCCGGCATCACCGCCGACCCGAATCTGCGCATCGAGCCGCGCCGTGTCCGCCTCGTGATGGCCGTCGAGGCTGGTCGAGATCACGATCACGCGCATTGGATGCTCGCGCGAGGCGTCATTCGCAGCCTCGATGGCCTCCTCCTCATGACCGAGGTTGGTTGAGATGACGAGGGTAAGCACGCGCCCAAGCGCTACTGCCCCACCCTCTTCGCGGATTTTGACGAGAGTCTTCGAGATCTGGCTCGTGGTGGTGTTGGGAAGATCGACGATCATGAATGGCTCCAGGCTGTGATGGTCACGGACGCCGCCAGACACGGCCGTCGCGGGCGAGCAGATCGTCGGCGGACTGCGGACCCCAGGTGCCCGGCGGGTATTGCTCCGGTTGCCCCTGGGTGGCCCAGTATGCTTCGATCGGGTCGAGGATTTGCCAGCTCAGCTCCACCTCCTGGTGACGGGGAAACAGCGGCGGGTCACCAAGAAGTACATCGAGGATCAGCCGCTCATAGGCCTCGGGGCTCGCTTCTGTAAAGGCGTGGCCGTAGCCGAAGTCCATTGTGACGTCACGCACCTGCACTCCGGCACCCGGCACTTTCGATCCGAAGCGAATCGTGACTCCCTCATCCGGCTGTACGCGGATGACAAGTGCGTTCTGGCCGAGTGCAGAGGTCTGGCTTTCCGCAAACAGGGATTGCGGAGCCCGTTTGAACACCACAGCGATCTCGGTGACCCGACGCCCGAGGCGCTTGCCCGCGCGCAGGTAGAACGGCACTCCCGCCCAGCGGCGAGTGCCGATATCCAGCCTGATCGCAGCGAACGTCTCGGTGAGCGACTCGGTATTCATGCCATCCTCTTCGAGGAACCCGACAACCTTCTCTCCACCCTGCCAGCCACTCGCATACTGGCCGCGGGCGGTCGAGTGGGACAGATCCTTCGGCAGCGTGACTGCCGAAAGCACCTTTTCTTTCTCGGCTCGCAGATCTTTCGCCTCGAACGACACCGGCTCTTCCATCGCAGTGAGAGCGAACAGCTGCAAGAGATGATTCTGGATGACATCGCGGGCAGCACCGATCCCGTCGTAGTATCCGGCTCGTCCGCCGACGCCGATGTCTTCGGCCATCGTGATTTGCACGTGATCGACGTAATTGGCGTTCCAGATGGGCTCGTACAGCTGATTGGCGAAGCGCAAGGCCAGGATGTTTTGCACCGTCTCCTTGCCAAGATAGTGGTCGATGCGGAACACGGAGTCCGGGGGGAACACCGACTCGACGACGTCGTTGAGCTCGCGGGCGGTCGTGAGGTCGCTGCCGAATGGCTTCTCGATCACGACACGGCGCCACGCGCCTTCCACTTCGTCCGCAAGCCCGGAGCGGCGGAGTTGTTCTGTCACCTGGGGGAACGACTTCGGGGGGATCGAGAGGTAGAACGCATGGTTGCCCATTGTTCCGCGCGTCCTGTCGAGCTCATCGAGCGTCTCTTTGAGCTCGGTGAATGCCGCGTCATCGTCGAACTCTCCCTGGATGAAGCGGATGCCTTCGGCGAGTTGCTTCCAGACGTTCTCGTCGAACGGTGTGCGGGCATACTGCTCAACGGCGTCATGGACCTCCCGCGCGAAGTCCTGGTCGGCCCAGTCCCGGCGGGCGAACCCGACGAGTGCGAACCCCGGGGGGAGCAGGCCGCGGTTAGCCAGATCGTAGACTGCCGGCATCAGTTTCTTCCGGGCGAGGTCGCCGGTAACGCCGAAGATGATCAGGGCACTTGGCCCGGCGATTCTGTTCAGACGGCGGTCAGAGGGCAACCTCAGCGGGTTGAACTCCGGCGTAATTTCCACCGGGGACATGCGGCTCCTAGCGAGTGGTTAAGGGTTGGGCGAGGCGCGGATCAGGCGATGGCGCTGAACAGCGCTGCGAGATCCTGTGCAGGGTCGGTAAGGGTGAGTGTCAACACCGGGCGACCGTGGTCGGCGAGCACGCTCGCGTCACCTGCCGCCTGTGCCTGTATGAGATAACCATAGGAAAACGGGCTGTCCGGGATCTCGAGGTCAGTCGCGGCCGTCGCCGTGATCTGCAGGAAAACGCCGGTCGCGGGTCCGCCCTTGTGATACTGGCCGGTCGAGTGGAGAAAACGAGGTCCCCAGCCGAAGGTCACTGGCCGACCGGTCTTCTCGGCGAGAAGGTCACGCAGCTTCGAGAGCTCACGGTTCGCGTGACGGTCGACGTAGGCCTGCACAGCCAGATAGTTATCGGGTCCGATGTGCACCAGAAGCGCGTCGATCGCAGCGGACACGGACTGTGCATCACCGAGAAGCCCGGCTGATCCGCGAACCTCAATACCGCCCTCGGTAAACACCGGGGCAACGGGCTCGGGACGCTTCTCGAGCAGAGCGCGAGTCGCGATCTTGGCCGACTCGACATCAGGCTGGTCGAACGGATCGATGCCGAGCAGTCGGCCTGCAACCGCGACGGCGAACTCCCACACCAGCATTTGCGCACCGAGCGTGCCACTGATCTCGATTTCGCCCGGGAGCACCTCCTGGGTTGCGCGAGCACTCTCGACCAGGCGCACGATCTGCATGTCGGGGAGGTCCTCGGTGAGCTCGGGGGAGTGCAGGTCAAGCACCACCGGCAGCAGGCCTCTGCCGTTCTTCCCGGTGGATTCGGCGATGAGCTGCTCCACCCAGTCACCGAAACCGACGATGTACGAGCCATCCGCGACAATTCCGACCTTGTCTTTCAGCGGAACAGTGCCGGCAATCGCTGCTCCGAGGATGAGGCCGGGATTGGACGCCTGGTCCACCATCAGTTGGCCGGTAACGGCGGATGCTTCGGCAAGCAGAGCACCGATATCGACGCCGGCCAGCCCCGACGGTACGAGACCGAAGGCGGTGAGGGCGGAATAGCGTCCGCCCACGTTGGGGTCGGCGTTGAAGACGCGGTACCCGGCGGCGCGAGCGGAAAGATCAAGTGGGGAGTCGGGATCGGTCACCACGACGATGCGCTCGGCCGGATCGATCCCGATGCCGTGGAAGGCCTCCTCGTAGGATTTACGCTGGCTCGCGGTCTCAAGTGTCGAGCCCGACTTCGAGGAGATGACAATCGCCGTCGTCTCGAGTCGATCGGCAAGGGCGGCGAGGATCTGGCCGGGATCCGTCGAGTCGAGAATGGTGAGTTCAACCCCGGCGGTGCGTGTGATGACCTCGGGGGCGAGTGACGAGCCACCCATGCCACCGAGGACGATGTGATTGACACCGGAGGCGTGCAGCCGGTCACGCAACGCGATGATGTCATCGATCAATGGCTCGGAGGTCACGACCGCTTCGATCCAGCCGAGACGCTGCGCTGCCCCGGCCTCAGCATCCGGTCCCCAGAGGGAGGGATCCTGGGTTGCGATTCGGGACGCGACGAGATCGCTGACCAGTTGCGGCACGATGCGGTCGACGGCTTCGGCTGCGGCACCACTCACGGTGATATCAAAACTCACTGTGACACCTCGGAGTTCGCCGACGCGAGAGCGGCGGTAACCGTGTCGAGCAGTTCATTCCACGAGACGATGAATTTCTCGACGCCCTCTTTCTCGAGCAGCGCGGTCACCTCTTCGTACGAGATTCCCATCGCGTCCAGTGCGTCGAGAACGGCATTGGCGTCGTCGTAGTTGCCGGTGACTTGGTCACCGTCGATCACACCATGGTCGAAAGTGGCCTCGAGGGTCTTCTCGGGCATGGTGTTGACGACGTTTGCGACGGCAAGTTCGGTGACATAGAGAGTGTCGGCAAGGGTGGGATCCTTGACTCCGGTAGATGCCCACAGCGGACGCTGAACGCGAGCTCCTGCAGCAAGCAGCCCCTTGGCCCGCTCGCTGTCGAAGGCCTGCGTAAAGACCTGGTAGGCGAGGCGCGCATTGGCGATGCCGGCTTTGCTCTTCAGCGCAATCGCCTCCGGTGTTCCGATGGAATCGAGGCGGTTATTGATCTCGGTGTCAACACGGGAGACGAAGAACGATGCGACCGAGCGGATGGTCGACAGGTCGTGCCCTGCGGCCCTGGCCTGTTCGAGGCCGGTGAGGTAGGCGTTGATCACTTGGCGGTGGCGTTCGAGGCTGAAAATCAGCGTCACATTGACGCTGATACCCGATCCGATCGTCTCTGTGATCGCTTCGAGGCCCTCGAGAGTCGCGGGGATCTTGATCATCGCGTTCGCACGGTTGACCTTGGCCCAGAGCTGCTTGGCCTGGGCGGATGTCGCTGCCGCATCGTGAGCAAAGCCTGGCTCTACCTCGATTGAGACGCAGCCATCCTGGCCGCCGGTCCGGTCGTAAACCGCGCGGAAAATGTCGCACGCGTTCGCGACATCCTCGGTGGTGATCTCGAAAACAGCCTCCGTGACGGTCTTGCCAGCCGCGGCCAGCTCAGCAACCTGGGCATCGTAGGCCTCACCCTTGGCAAGGGCGCTCGCGAAGATCGTCGGATTGGTGGTGACCCCCACCACATTACGATCGGCGATCAGCCCATGCAGGCCCCCGGAGGTGATCCTGTCTCGGGAGAGATCGTCAAGCCAGATGCTGGTGCCAAGAGCGGAGAGTACGGCAGTTGCGGTGTTCGCGGTCATTTTCGTTTCCCTTTTCCTTCGACGCCTAAACGGCGGCGATCGAGTCCTTAGCTGCAGAAATGGCGTGCTCAGTGGTCATTCCAAACTCACGAAACAGCGTCTTGTAGTCGGCGGATGCCCCGAAATGTTCGATCGAGACACTGCGACCGGCGTCACCGACAATGCCACGCCAGGTGAGGTCGCAGCCGGCTTCGATCGAGACCCGCGCCTTGACGTTCTTCGGAAGCACGGATTCGCGGTACTCGGCCGACTGCTCCTCGAACCACTCGAGGCACGGAGCCGAGACGACCCGGGCGTTGATACCCTCGGCCTTCAGCCGCTCGCGGGCGTCCACTGCGATCTGCACCTCAGAGCCAGTGGCGATGAGGATCACATCGGGGATGCCATTCGGCGCCTCCGCGAGCACATACGCGCCCTTGGCGACGTGCTTCGCCGAGGCGAAGGTCTCGCCACTGGCGATATCCGCTCCGCGCTCGAACACCGGGATGTTCTGGCGGGTCAGCGCGATACCCGCGGGCCCGTTGCGTCGCTTCAGGATGGTCTTCCACGCCCAGGCTGTCTCGTTCGCGTCGCCGGGGCGCACGATGTCGAGGCCCGGGATGGCACGGAGGGCGGCGAGCTGCTCGATGGGCTGATGGGTCGGACCGTCTTCGCCGAGCGCCACGGAGTCGTGGGTCCAGACGTAGATCGCCGGCGCCTTCATCAGCGCGGCGAGGCGCACGGCCGGCCGCATGTAATCGCTGAAGATCAGGAAGGTTCCGCCGAAAGGCCGAGTGTTTCCGTGCAGAACGATGCCGTTGAGGATGGCCCCCATTGCATGTTCGCGAATACCGAAGTGCAAGACGCGACCGTATTTGTTTCCGGTCCATTCGTGGGTCGAGTGCTCGGCCGGCACGAAGGACTGCGCGCCCTCGATGGTGGTGTTGTTGGACTCGGCTAGGTCAGCCGAGCCACCCCACAATTCGGGGATGACCGCACCGAGTGCGCTCAGCACCTTGCCCGATGCCGCACGCGTCGAGACCTCGGTGCCTGCCGCAAAGACCGGAAGGGCTTCTTCCACACCCTCGGGCAGCTCGCCCGAGATGATGCGGTCAAGCAGTACTTTGCGGTCGGGGTTGGCGGTGGCCCAGGCAGCGAACTGGGTGTCCCACTCGACATGAGCGGCGTGGCCTCGATCGACGGCCTTTCGGGTATGCGCGAGAACGGCAGGATCGACCACGAAGGTCTTCCCCGGATCGAAGCCAAGAACCTGCTTGACCGCGGCCAATTCTTCGGCGCCGAGTGCAGATCCGTGGATCTTGCCCGTGTTCTGCTTCTTCGGGCTCGGCCAGCCGATGATCGTCTTGAGAATGATCAGCGACGGCTTCGAAGTCTCGCTCTTCGCCGCCTCAATGGCATCGTTGAGCGCCGCGATGTCTTCGACGTACTGTCCGGTCTTCTTCCAGTCGACCACCTGCACGTGCCAGTGGTAGGCCTCGTAGCGGGCCTTGACGTCTTCGGTGAAGGCGATATTGGTATCGTCTTCGATCGAGATCTGGTTGCTGTCGTAGATCGCGATGAGGTTGCCGAGCTCCTGGTGGCCGGCGAGAGAGGATGCCTCGCTCGTCACGCCCTCCTGCAGGTCGCCATCGCCGGCGATCGTGTAGATGTAGTGGTCGAAGGGGCTCGTGCCTTCCGTTGCATCCGGGTCGAACAGTCCTCGCTCGAAGCGGGATGCGTAGGCGAAGCCCACGGCCGAGGAGATCCCCTGGCCGAGCGGCCCGGTGGTGATCTCGACGCCGTCGGTGTGGCCATATTCGGGGTGCCCCGGCGTCAGGGAGCCCCAGGTGCGCAGCGCCTTCAGGTCGTCGAGCTCGAGGCCGTAGCCGCTGAGATAAAACTGCACATACTGGGTGAGTGAGGAGTGCCCCACTGAGAGGATGAAGCGGTCGCGCCCGATCCAGGAGCTGTCGCTCGGGTCCCGGCGCATCACTTTCTGAAAGAGCAGGTATGCGGCGGGAGCCAGGCTCATGGCGGTGCCCGGGTGCCCGTTTCCGACCTTCTCGACGGCATCCGCTGCCAAAATGCGAGCGGTGTCTACTGCGGTGTTGTCAATGGGATCCCATTGGAGAGCTGCCACGAGAGTTCGACCCTTCTATTTTCTACGATGTCTGTCCCGGGTGGGTCACACCGCCTGAGGTAAGTACACATGCTCGCCTGACGACATCGGCAGTGCTGTGAGCAGACCGGAGCACCAATCGGGGTTGGCGTGGGCTGCATCACGGCGTGCGAGCACCTTCAAGTATAGAGAAACCCCTGCGTCAGCGCGTTGCGCAGCGGCCGAGCAGCGGAGAGGGTGTGGGGAGCAGCGGTCCACCCGGTGCTCCCAGCCGGGGAGCTTAGAATGGGCCTGTGCAACCGGGTGTTAGAGGAGTAATGGACGTAGCGATAGAGACTCGCCAACCGAAAACGCGGATCGGTATCGCCCGCAAATCGAAGGCCTACTTCGCACTGACCAAACCCCGAGTTATCGAGCTTCTTCTGGTCACGACTGCCCCGGTCATGATCCTGGCGCAGGGGGGCATCCCGAATCTCTGGCTGATGCTGTGGACCCTCGTCGGAGGTGCACTCAGTGCTGGATCGGCTGGGGCATTCAATTGCTATATCGATCGCGACATGGATCGCGTCATGAAGCGCACGAGCAAACGTCCGCTTGTCACCGGGGAGCTCACTGACCGCGAGGCCTTCATCTTCGCGTGGATCGTTGGAGTGGCGTCGATCCTGGTGCTCGGGCTGCTCGTCAACTGGCTCGCCGCTGCGCTGTCCCTCGTCGCCATCATGTTCTACGTCTTGGTCTACACGCTCCTGCTCAAGCGCCGCACGCCCCAAAACATCGTGTGGGGTGGCGCCGCGGGCTGTATGCCAGTACTCATCGGTTGGACGGCTGTCACGGGTTCGCTCAGCTGGACTCCGGTCATCCTGTTCGGGATCGTGTTTCTGTGGACACCGCCTCACTACTGGCCCCTCTCAATGCGTTACCGTGCCGACTATGCGTCTGTAAACGTGCCGATGCTCGCCGTCGTGCGAGGTCGAACCGTGGTGGGCCTGCAGGTCGTTCTCTACGCCTGGGCCACCGTCGCCTGCTCGCTGCTGCTGATTCCGGTGGCGAACATGGGCATCCTCTACTCCGTCGTTGCGGTCCTGGCGGGTGGATGGTTCGTGTTCGAGTCTCACCGGCTCTACTCCATGGCGCTTCGCCACAAAACGGTGAAGCCGATGCGGGTGTTCCACAGTTCCATCAGCTACCTCACCCTGCTCTTCATGGCCGTGGGCATCGACCCGCTGCTCGCCCTCCTGCGCTGACCACAGCGCTGATCCACGATCTCGAAAAGGACCGACTCATCGTCACCCCACTTGGCTGGCTGGCCAGCCGCTTCACCCTCGGAGCTCGCGCACTGCGCTGGGGCACCACCGCCGCCCTCGTGGTGAGCATCTTCATCGTGCTCACCGGTGGCGTCGTTCGCGTCACCGGATCGGGGCTTGGCTGCCCCACCTGGCCCGCGTGCGAAGCCGGTTCGTTCACGAGCACCCCCGAGCTCGGAATCCACGGCTTCATCGAGTTTGCAAATCGTGCCCTGACCGGCGTACTGATCGTCGCGGTCGGCTGGGCCATTGTGGCCGCCAGGCTACAGAAGCCGCGCAATCGCACCCTCACCCGGCTGGCCTGGTCTCAGTTCTGGCTCGTCATCGCGAACTCCATCGCCGGAGGCATTTCCGTGCTCACCGGTTTGAACCCCTACGTGGTTGCCATGCATTTCGTGCTTGCCATCGCATTGCTTACCACCACGACCCTCACCTGGCACCGTGCGCGGCAGGCTCTTTCGGCGGAGACGTCACCAGTGTCTGCGATCCCGCGTTTGGCTGGCCCGCTGAGCTGGGCACTCGTGGTGACCACCTTCGTTCTCATCGTCATTGGAACGCTCGTGACCGGTTCCGGGCAACACGCGGGGGACTCAGCCGACGTGCCGCGCATGGGTTTCGTGTGGCAGCACGTGGCCGTCGTCCATGGGGTGCTTGGCACAGCGGTGATCCTGCTCGCCCTTGCGCTCTACGGCTCCCTGCGCAGTCATCCGAACGCCTCCCTTGCACGCTTGAGAGTGGTGTTATTTCTGGGTGTGACCATTGCGCAGGCTGCCCTCGGACTGCTGCAGTCGGTCATCGGAGTGCCGGCCGCGCTCGTCGCCATTCATGTGCTCGGCTCAGCTCTCGTCTGGGTTGGCGCGCTGCGGGTATTACTCGACGTCAATCCGCAGCTGTACCGAACAGCGGGACCACGCGAACCCGTGATATCGGGCGCGGTGGCCGAGGCTGCGACTCTGCGCTGATTCGCAACCCGCTCCCATAGAATCAGCAATGGCGGAGCGGGCGGTGTGGCCAAGTCGAGAGCGACGTAGGTGGCTGGGGCGCGGTAGCCGCGCCGTTATCAGACCGAAGCGACTGGGCAGGCGAAGCGAGAGCATCGCGGCAGTTCAAGTCTCAGTTCAAGTCTCAGTCCGAGTCTCGAACAGGTGTGCAGCGGGCCAATACGGGTTTTTGATGTGTAGGGTAATTAGGGCAGTGATTTGTATGCAAAAAGAAAGAGGGAAAATATGTCGGACATCCTGATCGACCGTCCCGAACTTGAAAGCCTCGGCATCTACGAGTTTGGCTGGTCCGACTCGGACGTTGCCGGAGCATCCGCTAGACGCGGAATCTCTCCCGAGGTGGTTGCCGACATCTCGGCGCTGAAGAGCGAACCGGAATGGATGCTCAAGAACCGTCTCAAGGCGCTCGCCCTCTTCTACAAGAAGCCGATGCCAGCCTGGGGCGCGGACCTCTCCGGCATTGATTTTGACAACATCAAATACTTCGTTCGCTCCACTGAGAAGCAAGCGCAGACCTGGGATGACCTCCCGGATGACATCAAGAGCACATACGAGAAGCTCGGCATTCCCGAGGCCGAGCGCCAGCGCCTCGTGTCCGGCGTCGCCGCCCAGTACGAGTCCGAGGTGGTGTACCACACCATCAACAAGGATCTCGAAGACCAGGGTGTCATCTTCATGGACACCGACACGGCGCTCAAGGAGCATCCTGAGCTCTTCAAGGAATATTTCGGCACGGTGATCCCGGCCGGCGACAACAAGTTTGCGGCATTGAACACCTCCGTGTGGTCGGGCGGGTCATTCGTCTACGTGCCAAAGGGCGTGCACGTGCAGATCCCACTGCAGGCCTACTTCCGCATCAACACCGAGAACATGGGCCAGTTCGAGCGCACGCTGATCATCGCCGATGAAGGTTCCTACGTGCACTACATCGAGGGATGCACCGCACCGATTTACAAGTCGGACTCCCTCCACTCGGCGGTCGTCGAGATCATTGTGAAGAAGAACGCTCGCGTTCGGTACACGACAATCCAGAACTGGTCGAATAACGTCTACAACCTCGTGACCAAGCGGGCAATCGCCCATGAGGGTGCCACCATGGAGTGGATCGACGGCAACATCGGTTCGAAGGTCACCATGAAGTACCCCTCGATCTATCTCGTCGGGGAGCACGCGAAAGGCGAAACTCTTTCGGTCGCCTTCGCCGGGCCGGGACAGCATCAGGACGCCGGAGCCAAAATGATTCATATGGCTCCGTACACGCAGTCATCCATCGTGTCGAAGTCGATTGCACGGGGCGGTGGCCGAACCGGCTATCGCGGTGAAGTGCGCATCGCCGAGGGTGCTCACCACTCCGCAAACACGGTGCGCTGTGACGCGCTTCTCGTTGACGCGATCTCACGTTCCGACACGTACCCCACGACGGATGTTCGCGAGGACGACGTGCAGATGGGCCATGAGGCCACGGTCTCGAGGGTGAGTGCGGAGCAGCTGTTCTACCTGCAATCACGCGGAATGCCCGAAGATGAGGCAATGGCCATGATCGTGCGCGGCTTCATCGAACCCATCGCTCGCGAGCTCCCGATGGAGTACGCACTCGAACTCAACAAGCTCATCGAGATGGGCATGGAAGGCAGCGTCGGCTAGGTGTCTGTTCCCACTCAAACCGCGCCCGCAACGGTCTCAACGGGTGCATCGACAGCGCCCGATCATTCTCGCCTCGGGTCCAAGCAACACAGCGATGGTGGCTGGGGTCTCGTACCTCTCCAGGTGCGTTCCGCACGCTTCGCGTCGTTCGACGTTACCGACTTCGAGACCGTCACCGGTCATGAAGCCGAGTGGAAGCACACTCCGGTTGCACGGGTGCAGCCGCTGATCGACGGCACCCTCGACCCGGATATCCGACCCGTCACCGCGACAGCGTCGTCTGACGATTCGGTGACCGTCGAATGGATCGACCGCAACGACAGTCGCATCGGTAGTGCCGGCAAACCGGAGGAACGGGCATCCGCTAACGCCTGGAGTGCTTTCGAGTCGGCGCTGATGGTCACCATCACCGGTGAGCAGCCCTCCGAGATCTCGGTGACCCGATCCGCGCTGGGAACGGGCGCCCGTGCTGCGCACACTGTCATCCACGCAACGCATCACAGTGTCGGAACTGTCGTGCTCCAGAACAGCGGCGACGCGCTGCTCAGCGAGAATGTCGAAATCATCCTCGATGAGGGTGCCCACCTCACGGTCGTGACAGTACAGCAGTGGAATGCCTCGGCTGTGCACCTGGCAAGCCACTTCTCGGAAATCGGGCGCGATGCCCGACTGAAGCACGTCGTGGTCTCACTCGGCGGTTCGGTAGTGCGGGTGAATCCCTCCGCTCATCTCTCGCGTGAGGGTGGAGAAGTCGAGTTGTACGGCGTGTACTTCGCCGACACCGGCCAGCACCTCGAACAACAGGTCTTCGTCAACCACGATGCCCCCAACACGAAATCGCGCGTGAGCTATAAAGGGGCGCTGCAGGGTGTCGGCGCACACACAGTGTGGGTAGGCGACGTGCTCATCCGCCCCACCGCCTCCGGAACCGACAGCTACGAGCAAAATCGCAACCTGCTCCTGACGGATGGCGCGCGCGCCGACTCGATCCCGAACCTCGAAATCGAGACCGGTGAAATCGCCGGTGCCGGCCACGCGAGTGCTTCCGGCCGATTCGACGATGAGCAGCTGTTCTACCTGCAGGCGCGCGGCATTGGTGAAGACGAAGCGCGACGACTGGTCGTGCGCGGTTTTCTCTCGGAGATCGTGCAGAAGATCGGATCACCGGCGCTTGAAGAGCGACTGCAGAACGCCATCGAAGCCGAACTCGCCCTGAGCACAGCCTCATAATGGCAACAATCGTTGCCTAAGCAGAGTCCCAGCCTGAGCAGAGTCTTTGCCCAAACACCGTCTGTGCCCAAACACCGTCTGTGCAACAACACCGTCTCACCCGGAATGAAAGAAGCGTCAGTGACCATCAAGATCTGTGCCGAAAGTGACATCGAACCCGGATCGGCCGTGCGTGTGGTCGTCGACGGCACCCCCATCGCTGTTGTGCGGGACTCGACGGGAACCGTGCACGCCATCGGTGACACCTGCACGCACGGTGACATCTCGCTTGCCGAAGGTTTCGTCGAAGACGACACCCTCGAGTGCTGGGCGCACGGCTCCAGATTTTCACTCGTGACCGGTAAACCGATCACCCTTCCGGCCTACGATGCGGTTCCCGTCTTCGCGGTATCCATCGTGGACGGTGACGTCTTCATCGACCCGACCCCCGTGGTCATTCCCTAATACACAAGGAGTTCGCACCATGTCAGTACTCGAAGTCATCGACCTCCACGTGAGTGTCGAAACCGAACAGGGCACCAAGCAGATTCTCAACGGTGTCGACCTCATCGTGAACGAGGGCGAGATCCATGCGATCATGGGCCCCAACGGCTCCGGCAAGTCGACCCTCGCGTACACCATCGCCGGGCATCCCAAGTATCACGTGGAGAGTGGATCGGTCACTCTCGACGGCCAGGACTTGCTCGCTATGCCCGTGGACGCCCGCGCCCGCGCCGGTCTCTTTCTCGCGATGCAGTATCCGGTGGAAATCCCCGGGGTTGCGGTGACGAACTTCCTGCGCACGGCCAAGACCGCGATCGACGGTGCGCAGCCCCCCATTCGCACCTGGACTAAAGAGGTCACAGAAGCGATGAAGAACCTGCGGATGGATGCGTCGTTCAAGGACCGTAATGTGAACGAGGGGTTCTCCGGTGGCGAGAAGAAACGCCACGAGATTCTGCAGCTCGAGCTTCTCAAACCGAAGTTTGCGATCCTCGACGAGACCGACTCTGGACTGGATGTCGACGCGCTCAAGATCGTCTCCGAGGGTGTGAATCGAGCCAAGGAGAACACCGGGCTCGGTCTGCTACTGATTACCCACTACACGCGTATCCTCCGTTACATCACGCCCGACTATGTGCATGTCTTCGTGGACGGCCGTGTGGCAGAAGAGGGCGGTGCCGAGCTGGCCGATCGTCTCGAAAACGAAGGCTACGATCGCTTCCTGGCCCCCGCGAGCCTAGGCTAGGGCCATGGCTGTTGCACTTGCTCCGGCGCTCTTCGACCAGGTTGAAGAGGCGCTCAAGGATGTTATGGACCCCGAGCTCGGGATCAATATCGTCGATCTCGGACTCATTTACGATCTCACCTGGGATGACGACAACGATGCACTCATCATCAGCATGACGTTGACCAGCGCTGGGTGTCCGCTCACCGATGTGATCGAGGAGCAGACTGCGCAGTCTCTCGATGGGGTGGTTGATCAGTTCCGGATCAACTGGATCTGGATGCCGCCGTGGGGACCGGAAAAAATTACCGACGACGGCCGCGACATGATGAGGGCACTCGGCTTCTCGATGTAGCGACCGCGCACCGGTCAGTCCGCGAAGTACAGCTGCCGGTGCAGACGGCATCCGTCGTTGAATGGAGCTGAGCAGGTCGGACAGGCGCTGAGGTCGAAGTAGGCAGCGATCGTCAATTCTGTGGAGCAGACTCCACAGAGGAGTGCCCGCTGGTCATGCAGTGACTTTGGCCATTGCTCCGCCTGGTGCCCCGCAGACATTTCGTGGCAGAGGTGGCACGGGTAGTAGAGACGACAGCAGTAGAACTTGATCGCGATGACGTCGGTCACCGTCGCGTAATGCACGCAGCGGGTCTGGTTGTCGATGGTCGCGCCGTGCACCGCCGTGCCACCCTCGGTGGGGCGGTTGGTGAGGCGATCGGCGCTCATTCGATTCCCCGTGCCGTGAGCGCATCGGCGAGTTCGTCCGAATGTTTCAGTGACATCACCAGCAGTGGCACGACGAATCTCTGCGGGCGCACCGGGACCCCTCGTGCGCGCTGTGCCTCGCGTATCTGGGAAGCGAAACCGCTAATCACGGGTATCGCCGTCATGGTCAGTGCAAGCAGCAGGCCGATGGCAGCCGTGTTGACACGCAATCTTCGCAGCGGTGCCAGCGCATGATCCGTGGCATCGAGCAGTGCGGGGATGCGCGTGGTGAGCGTGATCAGTGCGGCAAGTACGATCACGACGAGAACCCGACTCGTGTTGGTAATCGCGTCCATCAGCGGCAGAAAAATCACTTGACTGACGAGCATCACCAGCACGATCCAGCGCGAAGTGTAGAGCTGGCGCAGCAGCGTGAGGATTCCGAGCCCTGAACACATATAGAGCGCGACAGTGATCACTCCGGCGAGGGGGAGGCTCCACACGGTGCCTGTGGTCACGGTGATCGCGAGTGCCAACGCCGCAAATACGAGCACCTTCGCGCCTGCCGGCATGCGGTGGAGCACACTGGTGCCCGGGTGATATAGCGCGATCATGGGTGGTCTCTCTCGTAACGTGCGATGACGGATCGCGGGTCACCGTGCTCCAGTAGCATCCCCTCTTTGAATCTCAGTACAACATCGCACCGTGCAGCTAATCGAAGATCATGCGTGACAAGAACGAGTTGCTGGGGGATCTCATCCAGGAGGCGATTACCGATCTTTCTGCTGTTCGACGCATCGAGCATGGCGGTGGGCTCGTCGGCAACCACCAGATCAGGCTCACCGATGAGGATCGCACCGAGGGCGAGAAGCTGCTTCTGGCCACTGGACAAACCGTGGGTCGACGCCTCCGCATGAGCTCCGAGATCGACGGCGGCGATGGTCGATGTCACCCTCCCATCCACCTCGGCACGAGTGAGCCCCCGGCCGCGCAGCGAGAAGGCAAGATCCTCGGTGACCGTCGGCATCACAATCTGCGCATCCGGATTACTGAAGATGAAACCGACCCGCTGCCGCAGCCGTCTGCCGTCACGCAGCGGGTCGAGACCGTGAATCATCACCCTGCCTCTGGTGGGGGAGACCAAGCCGTTGAACAGCCGGGCGAAGGTCGACTTTCCCGACCCATTCGAGCCGATCACCCCGATCCGCTTCTCATTGAGCGTGATTGACACCTCCCGCAGAGCGGCCCGGCCGGCGAATTCGACGCAGACGTCCTCGAACCGAATCTCCTGCTGTCCACTCATCGCACAACCTCGAACAGAGCGGCGACGCCCATCCCGCCACCAACCGCTGCGGTGGCGATTCCAAAACTGCCCGCCGGAGCATTTTCGTGGACCAGGCGGGTGAACAGGCGCACCACGCTCACTGCACCGCTGGCACCCCACGGATGGCCGAGCGCGAGCGCCCCGCCCCCGGTGCAGACCCGTGGATCGACCCAGTCCCCGCCGGCGAGGCCGAGCCGGTCGAGCACAGCGAGGGTCTGAGCCGCGAACGCCTCGACTATTTCGAACGCGGCGACATCGTCGAGACGGAGGCCAGCCAGTTCACACACCCGGTTCACCGCGGCCACCGGACCGATGCCCGGTAGCGCCGGATCGCATCCGATCGTCGCGTGGGCCACGAGGGCGAGGCCCGGGGCATTCCCACGCACGCTGTTCGCAACAACGGCGACGACTGCGGCGCCATCGGAGATGCGACAGGAGTTGCCCGCCGTCACAGTGCCGCTGGACAGTCCACGGGCCGGCGGGTAGAGAGGGGCGAGGCGGGGGAGAAGCGCCAGAATCTGCCGGCGCGGGCTGTCATCATGTTCGAGCGCCTCGAGTGCGACGATCTCATCGTCAAATCCACCGTCGCGCGCCTGATCGAGTGCACGTCGGTGGCTGCGCGCGGCATAGGCATCCTGGCGACAGCGATCGATGCCGGATGCTGCCGCGAGGTCTTGGGCGGCCGGCCCCATCTCTGGATCGGGGAATCCGGGCGGGGTGAACGCCGCACGCGCATAGGGCACGCCATTGGCGATTCGCAGTGGGGCGGTGGAAGCGCTCTCTGCGCCGCCGGCCAAGATGAGCCGCGGACCTGAGCCGTGGGAGAAATTGCCACGGGTGGAATCGGCCCGAATCGAATCTGTCGCGGAGATGATCGCCGAGAGCCCACTGCCGCACTGCGTGTCGATAGTTACTCCTGGCACACTCACGTCGAAACCGGCGCCGAGAGCTGCCCGCCGAGCGATGTTCCCACCCGGGCCCATGCAGTTGCCGAGCACAACATCCGCGATCACGACCGGTGATCCGATGGCTCGTTCCGCGTCCGCACGGCACGCCCGCAGCACCGGGGCAGCGAGTTGCTCAACACCCAGGCGCGCGAGGCGCATCCCCCTGGTCGAGATCGCAGTTCGACGGGCGGCAATCACGACCGCGCTGTACTGGTCGACCCGTAGTTCAGTCAAGTCTGGTCACCTCACCATTATCGATGGCTCGCCGCACCGCATCGCGGTCTGGTTTACCGGAGAGCGTTCGCGGGAGGTGGTCGGTGCGGTACCAGCGTCGCGGGAGATGGGAGGGAATAAATCGGCTGCGTGCGTGTGTGCGGAGATCACGCGCCGTCGGCGTTGCGCCACCGGGAGTCGTCTCGATCAGCACAGCCACCAGGGCACCGAGGCTCGCGTTGGGGATACCGAGCACCACAGCATCCTCGATTCCGTCAATGGATCGCAATGCCATTTCGACGTCCTCCGGCACCACAGTGGCAGAGCCGGTGAGGATGGCACCATCCAGACGCCCACGAAAGTGCAGACGGTGCGTGCTGTCCACCTCCACCAGGTCGCCAACTGAGGCCCACCCACCAGGCGCATGCCGCAGTGCGCCATCACTGGCGTTGTATCCAGAGGCGTGAGATCCAGAGGCGTGAGATCCAGAGGCGTGAGATCCAGAGGCGTGATATCCCGAGGCGAGATATGGCGATCGCACCCACAGTTCGCCCAGAGTGAGTCTGCCTGCATCACCAGTGCCTGCATCACCAGCGCTTGGATTTATGCGGACCTCAACCCCCGGGAACGCCAGATAACCGAGACCATCCGTATCGACCGCCACGAAGGAGAGTTCGGCGGCACCGTAGTACGAGACCACCCTCATGCCCAGGGCTTCTGCCCGACGGCGCAGGGCGATATCGAGGTGCGCACCCCCCACGAATGCCAGGCGCACCCGGTGCGGGGTCTGGCCGTTCTCGAGTGACTCGACGATTGTGCGCAGCGCATGGGGTGTCCCGTGTACAACCGTCGCGTGCGTGAGGTCGGCCGGGTCGAACCCGTGGGATATCGGAAGCACGATCGCCGCGCCGACCGCCCTCGCGTGCGCCACCGAGAACAGCGAAAGGGAGGACGATAGCGGTGCGGGCAGGTACACGGCATCCGTGCTCTGCAGTTGCATCAGCTCGGTGACCGCGGCGAATGACGATGACCACGAGGCCTCCGATCGCAGTATTAGCCGGGGGGATCCGGTGCTGCCCGAGCTGAAAGCCGCCCACCCGGTGTCGGAACGTATGGTGTCCTGTCCCGCGTGCATCCGCAGTTGTGCCCAGACGTGTGCATCCCACCGTTCGTCGCCGAGAAGGGGGATCGAGCCGGCTGTCCGGACCGCAAGGGCCCTCACCAGCCCAGCGACAGGATCATTGGTGCTGATCGGCACGAGTCTGTTCGCCGGGAATTGCCCCTCGACCGCGGCCAGGCGGATCCGCTCGGTGAATTGCGCCTCGGTCAGCCCGACCTCGCCGCACCACAGAGCGATCCTCTCGATGATCACCTGATTCCTACTGATCTCACCGCGGCCCACTCCAGAGACCGCAGCATATTTTTCGCAGCACGTCGCGGTCTATTCGGGGTCGGATGATTTGTTGTACGCAGCGACGCGCAACTCGGGAGTGGAGCGCACTGTCTGTTCGAATGCGCGCGGGTAGGCCCGCCAGAGTGCCTGGGTCACCAGGGTAGCCACGATGACCTTCGCGATATCACCCGGTAAGAATGCCGTGCTGAACAACGCGGTCTGTGCCAGCGGGAGCCCGGTGATGAGGGATTGAAACGGAATTCCGATGGCGTACACGACGACGATGCCTCCGATCGCGCAGCCGAGTGCTGTGCGCCACCAGCGGGGCTCCCGATTACCGGAGCGGGCAATAAGGCCGATGACGAAGGCGCCGACGATCCATCCGATCAGGTACCCCACTGAGGGCCCGGCGAAGACAGCGATACCGCCTCGGCCTCCCGACAGAAGGGGAAGCCCAACCAGGACCAGCACCTCGAAGACCAGGATCGCAGCCGCCGCGCGCCACGGCCCGAGGATCGCACCGGCGAGCATCACGCCGAGTGTTTGGGCTGTGATGGGAACCGCTCCACCAAAGACCGTGATGGCCCCCGGTAGGCCGAGAACAGCCAGAATGGCCGCAAATACGGCAATGCGGGTGATATCGCGGATGCTGAAGGTGGGTCGGATTCCCATCGGGGTGTGCTCGTTTCGTCGCTGTGCGGGGAATGGGGCGGCGCCAGTCGGCGCGGTCCTGAACGGTGTTCACCTGAACGCTGTTCTAGATGTCGTTAGACTACCCACACAATGACCCAGCCCGGAACCGGTGCCGCGAAGGCGGCGCGCCACACTCGCGAAGATGTCGTCGTCGCAGCCCTCGGCATTCTCGACCAGTACGGACTGGCCGACCTGACGATGCGACGTCTCGGTGCAGTTCTTGACGTGCAACCGAGTGCCCTGTACTGGCATTTCGCGAACAAACAGACTCTTCTCGCATCAATCGCCGACCGGATTGTGGAACGGGCGCGTTTCGTGCCGCAGACCGACGATGCGTTCGCCGCAGCTTCAGTCACCGGTGGCCAGTGGCGGGGTGCAACCCGCGACGAGGCGTACGCCCTTCGCGACGCACTGCTGGCGTTCCGGGATGGTGCAGAGCTGGTGTCGAGCACACTCGCGCTCGGCCTCGGGGCTGGCCTGCCGATAACGCGGCTCACCGCGTCGATCCGGCGCGGGGGCTTCGACCGCAGGACAAGCGGCATCGCCGCGGCAGCCATCGTCCATTTTGTGCTCGGCCACGTCTCGCATGAACAGCAGAGGCTGCAAGCGGACAGTCTCGGAGTGGTCGCCGAGGCTGCGTCTGCCCACCCAGCGTCTGCCCACCCAGCATCTGCCCACCCAGCATCTGCCCACCCCACGTCTGCGCACCCCACAACGGCCGGGTCTGTTCCGCAGGCGATCGAATCGTTCGAGTTCGGCATTTCGCTTCTTGTTGCAGGTCTCGATGTTCAGCATCGGCAGGCAAGCCAGCCCACCACGAAGCCGGTGTGACTGCGAGGAAATATACTGGAGGACAACCCCACCCTCCTGTCGTCGCAAGATGACTCAAACAATTGGACTCTGCCTGTGCTCAGCGTGCACGACCTCGAACTGCGTGTTGGCGCGCGCATGCTCATGGAGGACGTCACCTTCAGAGTCGAACGCGGAGACAAGATCGGCCTGGTCGGCCGAAACGGGGCGGGGAAGACGACCCTGACGAAGGTGCTCGCTGGTGAAGAACTCGCCACCGGCGGAACGATCGACTCGACCGGTGAGATCGGGTACCTGCCGCAGGATCCTCGTTCTGGTAACCCGGAGGATCTCGCGCGCACCCGCATCCTCGACGCCCGCGGTCTCGGACAGATCGTGATCGGCATGGAGAAGACTGCCCTGGATATGGGGGACCCCGACGAGAAGGTCGCCGCCAAAGCGATGAAGCAGTATGGCGAGCTTCAGGATCGTTTCATGGCCCTTGGTGGTTACGCGGCCGAAGCCGAGGCTGCGTCGATCGCAAGCAATCTCAGCCTGCCCGACCGCATCCTCGACCAGCCGCTTTCGACGCTCTCTGGTGGCCAGCGTCGGCGTATCGAGCTCGCCCGAATTTTGTTCTCCGGAGCGGACACCATGCTGCTCGATGAGCCAACTAACCACCTCGATGCTGACTCGGTCACCTGGCTCCGCGAGTTTCTCAAGAACTTCCAGGGCGGTCTGATCGTGATCAGTCACGATGTCGAGCTCGTCGAAGACACCGTGAATCGAGTGTTCTACCTCGATGCGAACCGCCAGGTCATCGATATCTACAACATGAGCTGGAAGAACTACCAGCGCCAGCGCGCCGCCGACGAGGAACGTCGCAAAAAAGAACGAGTGAACGTCGAGAAAAAAGCCGGCGTCCTGCAGCTCCAGGCCGCCAAGTTCGGCGCTAAAGCCTCCAAAGCCGCGGCTGCTCACCAGATGGTGCGGCGTGCGGAAAAGATGCTCTCCGGGCTGGACGCTGTGCGGGCTGTCGACCGGGTAGCCAAGCTGAGATTCCCCGATCCCGCGCCCTGCGGACGCACACCGTTGATGGCATCCAACCTCTCAAAGAGCTATGGATCGCTCGAGATTTTCACCGCGGTCGACCTGGCCATCGACCGAGGGTCGAAAGTGGTGATCCTCGGTTTCAACGGGGCAGGCAAGACCACCCTGCTCCGCATCCTCGCGAGTGTCGATCAGCCGGACACCGGCCAGCTCGAGCCCGGCCATGGACTGCGGATCGGCTATTACGCACAAGAACACGAGACCATTGACGTGAAACGTTCGGTGCTTCAAAACATGGTGTCATCCTCACCGAATATCACCGAGACGGAGGCGCGCCGAGTTCTCGGTTCGTTCCTGTTCTCGGGGGACGATGCCACCAAGCTTGCGGGCGTGCTGTCCGGCGGTGAGAAGACCAGGCTCGCTCTTGCGATGATCGTCGTATCGGGCGCGAACGTACTGCTCCTCGATGAGCCGACCAACAACCTCGACCCGGCAAGTCGACTCGAGATCCTCGACGCCCTGGCGAATTATTCCGGGGCCGTGGTGCTGGTCAGCCACGACGAGGGTGCCGTGGAGGCGCTCAACCCCGAGCGCGTGCTGATCCTGCCCGATGGCACCGAAGACCTCTGGAACCGCGACTACGCCGACCTGGTGGCGCTGGCGTAAGAAGTTTCGAGGATCTCATCCTCGACGTCATTGTCACTGCGCGGCTTGGTCAGCCTCTTGCGCTCTCGCACCTCGACGCGCTGCTGCTCGTCGGGGTCATCGGCGTTTCGCATCCGATATTCCTGCCGGACCGCATACCAGAGCCCGAAGAATGCCATGATGCCAAAAATGATCCACTGGATCGCATAGGAGATATGCAAGCCCTCATCGAGTTGCGGTTGGGGGGTCGCCGCAGGTCGGGTCTCCGCAGCCGGGCTCTCCGACACCATCAGCCCGTAGGCACCGGTGTAGGTTGGCGCGCCGACAAGCCGTGCGACATCCGGAAGATGGATCGTGGCGAGTTCCCTTTGTGTATCCGATCGACCGGAAAGGGTGGGTTCACCGGCTTGGAGCCTGACAATCACCGTCACAGTTCCAGTGCGCGGTGAGGGGATGCTGTCGGGCCGGTCCTGCTTATTTCCGATCGGTAGATAACCACGGTTTACGACGAACACGCTGCCATCTGCGAGCTGTAGCGGATCGAGCACCTCGAACCCCGGCTGCCCGTTCAGCGGTCGATTGCGCACAAGCACCTGCGCGTCGGCTAGATAGGTGCCGGACATGGTCACTTGCTTCCAGCGCTGCTGCGGCGAGTACGAAGACAGAGTGGGGAGGGCAGCATTGAGGAGGACAGGGTCGCTGTGGTAGTTGCGATCGACGAGTTCGTTGGCGGTTCGGGTCTCAGTGAGCCGCGCGACCTGCCACTGGGACAGCCCGATACAGACGGTCGCGAATACCACGGCGAGGGCGAGATACCCGAGCCACCGCCGACTGAACGCAAATTTCCATCGGTTCACGGCAAACGGGTCTCCGCGGTGAGGGGGCCGGGGAGCCGGTCGAGCGGCCGTGACAACGGGGAGACGACCACCGGGAAATCACGAGCCTCGAGATAATCATGAAGGTAGTCGCGGTGCTCATCGCACGCTAGCCAGATCTTGACCCGCTCCACACCGTGAATTCGTGGGTTACGCCAATTTACATTCCACCCGGCGAGCAGTGTGCAGCCGGCTCGTGAGCAGACCTGTTCCGTGAGCTCATCATCGAATCCGATCACGGGGAGCCCCATCACTGCGAGTCGGGCCTGGAACCACCGGGAGGACGGCGAACAAGCCCACCCGGTCGCAACACCGTGGTGGCGGGCTTGGGGGTGCCTGCATTGGCCAGCACGACCGCGATGTACGGAAGCACAACCGCGCCGATGGCGGGGATCAAAAGCCACCAGCCAGGCACGACGAGGCACAGCAGGATGCAGACCGTTCGGATGCTCATTGCCACCGTGTAATTGATCATGCGACTGCGCCGATCATCCTTGGGAGACCGGGGAAGCGAGGTAATCGACTGCTGTAGTTTTGCCATGGGTAGTTCAAGCCTACGGCTAAGGTTGGGGGGAATTTGTTAGTGCCCGGCATACGCTCAGGGGACGTCATTGCACGCGCCGAAGCACACAGACACGACGAGAGTGAGAGAGCGATGACCAGCTCGGAATTCGTTTGCCGGACCGTGCTGGTAACCGGAGGAAATCGGGGAATCGGATTTGCCATCGCGGCGGAGTTCGTCGCTCTCGGACATCGGGTCGCGGTAACGGCCCGCTCGGGAGCTGGCCCGGTTGGCAGCCTCACGGTTCGCGCCGACGTTACCGACCCACTATCCATCGATGCAGCCTTCACCGAAGTCGAGGCCGCCATCGGACCGGTCGAAATCCTCGTGGCGAACGCCGGAATCACGAAAGACACTCTTTTGCTCCGGATGTCCGACGACGACTTCACCTCGGTGATCGACACCAATCTGTCAGGCGCTTTTCGCGTGGTGAAGCGAGCATCCAAGGGCATGCTGAAGGCGCGGTATGGGCGCATCGTTCTCGTATCGAGCGTGGTGGGGCTCCTCGGGTCCGCCGGCCAGATCAACTACTCGGCATCGAAGAGCGGGCTGATCGGGCTCGCCCGCTCAGTGACCCGCGAGTTGGGTGCACGCGGCATAACCGCGAACGTGATCGCCCCCGGTTTCGTCGAGACGGATATGACGGCAGAGCTTCCCGAGGCTCAGCAGGCGGCCTACAAAAAATCCATCCCGGCCGGCCGGTTCGCGAGTTCCGAGGAAGTCGCCAAAGTCGTGGCCTGGCTGGCGGGGGATGACGCAGGGTACATCTCTGGCGCGGTCATACCGGTTGACGGTGGTCTCGGCATGGGGCACTGACCCACCACTGACCCACCACCGACCCATCCTCTTATCGTCGCCCAGCCCTGCCGTTCTCGCTGCGCTGGTCAGCGATCAGCCGCGCAATCCGAGCAACGGCAACAGCTGACTGAGATCACGGACGTCCATCAGCACATCCGCCTCGTCACGGACCGGCGCCTTGGCGTCGAAACCGACGGCGAGCCCGGTGATCGCCATCATCGGCAGGTCGTTTGCTCCGTCACCCACCGCGACCGTGTGCGCAAGTGGCACGCCGAAGTCAGCGGCCCATTCCGTGAGGGTGTCTGCCTTCGCCTTGGCATCGATGACAGGACCTACCAGTCTTCCGGTCAGCACTCCGTTGAAGACTTCGAGACGATTCGCCCTCCAGTAGTCCAGGCGGAGCTGCGTGGCAATGGGGTCAATGATCTCGTGAAATCCGCCCGAGACGACGGCCACTCGACCACCCGCAGCGCGCACACCGGCGATCATCGCCTGCGCTCCGCGAGTGATACTGACCCGTCGACTGACTTCGCCGAAAACCGTCTCTGGCAGTCCGGCGAGCGTCGCGACCCGTGCCCTCAGGCTCTCCTCGAAGTCGACCTCACCGTTCATGGCACGTGCGGTGATCTGCGCCACCGCGACACCCGAGCCTGCGGCATCCGCCAGCAGCTCGATCACCTCATTTTCGATGAGGGTGGAATCGACATCGAGAACTATGAGAAAGCGGGGCATCGGGTACAGACCGTTCGTTCGGCACAGGGAAATCGACGTGCTGAGATGACGCTAGCTGACTGTGACACCCTTGCCGACAATGGTGATCCCCGATTCGGTGACCGTGAATCCGCGTGCCCGGTCTTCTTCGGTATCCACCCCGACGCTCGCGCCCGGGTTTACGACGACCTCTTTGTCGAGGATGGCACGACGCACCACGGCATCCGGTCCGATTCGCACCCGGTCGAACACAATCGAGTCGACCACCTGCGCACCGGACTCGATGATCGCCCAGGGTCCAAGTACGCTGCGCTCGATGTGGGCTCCGGAGAGGAGCGATCCGAGCGACACGATCGAGTCGATGGTGGTTCCGAGGTTGCCCTTGGAGTCACGCACGAACTTGGCCGGAGGAGAGTTGAGCTGCTGGCTGAAGATCGGCCAGTCGCTGTTGTAGAGATTGAAGATCGGCAGCGCAGAGATCAGGTCCTGGTGAGCGTCGAAGAACGACTCGATTGTTCCGACATCCCGCCAGTAGTAGCGGTCGCGGTCGGTCGCGCCGGGCACTTCGTTGCGGTTCAGGTCGTAGACGGCGGCATCCCCCCGCGATACGAAGTCGGGCACGATGTCTCCTCCCATGTCGTGATTGGATGTCGTGAGCTCCCCATCACGCAGCACCGCATCAATGAGGATGTCGGCGTCGAAGACATAGTTGCCCATAGAGACAAGCACCTCATCCGGGGAGTCCGCGAGTCCAACCGCGTTCTTCGGCTTCTCGAGAAACTGCGCGATGCGGGTTGGGTCATCCGGATCGAGTTCGATAACCCCGAACTGGTCGGCGAGTGCGATCGGCTGGCGAATCGCAGCGACGGTCACTCCGGCACCCGATGCGATGTGTGCCTCGATCATCTGGCTGAAGTCCATGCGGTACACGTGGTCTGCTCCGACAACAACGACAATGTCGGGCTTCTCATCGCGCAGGAGGTTGAGACTCTGCAGGATGGCATCGGCAGATCCCGCAAACCAGCGCTTGCCGAGCCGCTGCTGCGCGGGCACAGATGCCACGTACGAAGCCGTTATTCCATCGAGCCGCCACGTCTGTGACACATGCCGATCGAGGCTGTGCGACTTGTACTGAGTCAGCACGACAATCTGCCGAAGCCCGGAATTGATGAGATTCGACAGGGCGAAATCGATCAGACGGTAATTACCACCAAACGGCACGGCCGGTTTTGCGCGGTCTGCGGTGAGTGGCATGAGGCGCTTGCCTTCTCCACCGGCGAGAACAATGCCAAAGATCTTCTTCGATGCCATGGCCTAACAGTAGGCGACGGGTGGCGCCGTGTTAGCCCACGAACCGCGCTAGCGTGTGAGCTGTGAGAGTCGATCTGATTACCAGGGAGTACCCGCCAGAGGTCTATGGTGGAGCCGGCGTGCACGTGAGTGAGTTGGTCAGGGCACTGCGGCTCGACATTGATGTCGTAGTGCGCGCCTTCGGCAAGCAACGCAATGAAGCGCAGGTCTTCTCCTACGAAGTGCCACCGGGGCTCGCCAAGGCCAATCCGACGCTCGCAACTCTTGGGGTCGATCTCGAGATCGCCCAAGATGTTGCCGGTGCCGATCTTGTGCACTCTCACACCTGGTACGCCAACGCTGCAGGTCATCTCGCCCAGCTCCTCCATGGCATCCCGCACGTGGTCACCGCCCACAGTCTTGAGCCGCTGCGTCCCTGGAAAACCGAGCAGCTCGGTGGCGGCTATCGGATTTCGAGTTGGATCGAGCGCGGCGCCTTCACCGCGGCCGATGCCGTCATCGCCGTGAGTCACGGAATGCGACATGACATCCTGCGTTCCTATCCGGCTCTCGATGAAGCCAAAGTCTTCGTTGTGCACAACGGTATTGATCTCGAGTCGTGGCATCCGGTCGAGGATGATGCGCTGCTCCGTGTCCTCGGGATTGACCCTGACCGCCCGACAGTCGTCTTCGTCGGTCGGATCACCCGCCAGAAGGGCCTGCCGTACCTCCTGCGTGCGGCGGCGCTGCTGCCGGAGGAGGTGCAGCTCGTGCTCTGCGCTGGCGCACCGGATACGGCGGAAATTATGGCCGAGGTGCGCACTGGGGTCGCCGAACTGCAACGCACCCGCACCGGTGTGGTCTGGATTGAGGAGATGTTGAGCCGGCATGACCTTTCGGCCGTTCTCACCGCGGCGACCACCTTCGTCTGCCCGTCGATCTATGAGCCACTCGGCATCGTCAACCTCGAAGCAATGGCCTGCGGAGCCGCCGTCGTCGGTACTGCGACCGGAGGTATCCCCGAAGTCATCGACGATGGGGTGACCGGCCGACTGGTCCCGATCGCCCAGGCGCAAGATGGCACAGGCACACCGCTCGACCCGGAACGATTCATCGCCGATCTTGCGTGGACCCTCACTGAGGTCGTCAGCGATCCGCAATCAGCCCGTCGCATGGGTGAAGCTGGTCGGATTCGAGCCGCGCGAGACTTTGGCTGGGATCGCATCTCCAAACGCACTCAGGAGATCTACCGTTCGCTGCTCTGAAACGCGCGAGGGCGGTACGCAGGCAGCGGCGCGCAGCAGGTGCGGGGGCGTGCGCAGGATCTGCAGCAGTGGCGGTCGAATGAATCGTATGGCGACGAAGGTAGGGTGGAGTCATGGCCAGCGTTCTCCAGCTTTCCGACGTCTCTGTCGTCCGAGAAGGCAACCACATCCTTGATTCCGTCACCTGGACCGTGGAAGACGACCAGCGTTGGGTCATCCTCGGACCAAACGGTGCCGGTAAGACCACTCTGTTGCAGCTCGCGTCCGCGATGATCCACCCGAGCTCCGGAAGCGTGAAAATCCTCGATGCCACACTCGGGCGCACCGACGTGTTCGATCTTCGGCCGCGCATCGGCTTCGCCTCAACAGCGATGGCTCGACGTATTCCGGCTACTGAGCGGGTGCTGGATGTCGTGCTGACGGCCGCATATTCCATCGCCGGACGATGGAATGAAGCCTATGAGGACATCGACGAGCGCCGTGCCAGGCGGGTTCTTGCCGAGTGGAAACTCGACCACCTCGAGGATCGCCAATTCGGGCGGTTGAGTGATGGTGAGCAGAAGCGGGTGCAGATCGCCCGCGCGGTGATGACCGATCCCGAGCTTCTGCTTCTGGACGAACCGGCGGCGAGTCTCGATCTCGGTGCGCGCGAGGAACTGCTGCAATTGCTCGGCGGGTACGCGCGGGCCGAGCAGGCTCCGGCGATCGTCATGGTCACCCATCACGTTGAAGAGATTCCGCGAGGCTTCGGTCACGCGCTCCTGTTGTCGCGAGGCCACATCACCGCTGCCGGACCGATCAATGAAGTAATCACGCCGGAGAAGCTCACCGAGGCCTTTGAACTGGATCTGCTGGTGGAAGAACACGACGGACGATTCACGGCGCGCGCCGCACAGTCGAACTAGCGCGCATCAGTTCTGGTAGTGTCGATAGCTGGCTTAGAGCCCCATTTTTATCCCACACCTCCAACACCAAGGAAACTACGATGAAGACTGCAATCCACCCCGACTACAGCGCGGTTGTCTTTCGCGATCTGGCGAGCGGCGAGACCTTCCTCACACGTTCCACTGTCAAAAGCGACAAGACCATCGATCTCGACGGCGTGACTTACCCGGTGATCGACGTGGAAATCTCCTCTGCTTCACACCCCTTCTACACGGGCAAGCAGCGCATCCTCGACAGCGCTGGCCGGGTCGAGAAGTTCAACTCCCGCTATAAAGGCTTTGGCGCATAACCCAGCGATAAATTCTTCGAAGACAGGCGATCGGCTCCGGCCGGTCGTCTTCTTTTTTCCCGAATGCTGGCCGACTGCTGCCCAACTGCCGCCGGACTGCCGCCCATCTACCGCTCTGGCCATGCCCCGTCGGCGACGAAGGTGGGATCTTTGGAGCGACGCATGTACTCCTGGAAGCTCGCGGCACTCTCTGCGGCCCAGGTGACCTGGTTGGAGTGCACGAGGGCGACATCGTCGCCGAGAAGGTTCGCATACTTGCGAGCGACCGCTTGCGCCACTCGGCCGGCTGCGACGGCATCCGCTTCTGCATCATGGGCATCCATGAGTTCGACACCGTAGTGCTGCGCTGCCGCCTCGAGAGTGCGTTTGCCCTTGCGGAACCGATCCATCGCGCGGTCGATCACCAGGGGGTCGATGATGGGCAGCGGATTGTCAAGAGGCTCGATACCGTGTCGACGACACTCCCGATTGAGCAGCGTGAGGTCATAAGACGCGTTATAGACCACGATGGGAACACCCTGATCGAGCAACGCCCGCAGCACAGCGACGATCTCGGCAACGACTTCCGCGGCGTCCCGACCCTCTGCGCGCGCTCTCTGGGTCGTGATCCCGTGCACTGCGGACGCCTGCAACGGGATCTCAATACCCGGGTCAGCAAGCCAAGAGACACCCTTCGGCTGCCCTGTGACATCCAGCACTCCCACGTACGCTGAGACGATTCGACTGGTGTCGGTGTCTATCCCAGTGGTCTCGAGGTCGAAGACCCCGAGCCGGTCAGACCAGGAGTCTGCCTCGCTGCCTGTCTCTGTGCTGATCATCATCGTCGTGTCGTCACCATTCACCCTCTGAGGCTAGGGCCGACCACCGTCAGCGCCCGACGACCCGACGTGAAGCCAGTAAAAACTCTGGGTTCCGAGGGTGAGTGTGATCGTGCCATCGTCGGTGAATGAGGGGAACTCGCCCCCACCGAACAGGTCGTAGAGGGTGGAACCCGAGAACTGCTCCGCGGTGATGGTGACGGAGATCGGGTTGTGCGCGAAGCTGAACACGCAGAGCACGTTCTCAGCGGAATCACCGAACTGGGTGCCGGATCCCGCGTACGAGCGCACGAAAGCCAGTACCGATTCGTGGTTGGTTTTTAGCACGGTGAGAGTGCCGAGCCCGAAGGTCGGGTGTGCCTTGCGCACATGGATCACATTGCGCACCCAGTGCAGGAGCGAGCGGGACTGAGCGAGCTGCGACTCGACATTTGCCAGGGTGTAGTTATAGACAAGCGAGTGCACGACGGGGAGGTACAACTTGCCAGGGTCGGCGGCTGAGAACCCCGCGTTGCGATCCGGAGTCCACTGCATCGGGGTACGCGAAGAATCCCGGTCGGGAAGCCAGATGTTGTCGCCCATTCCGATCTCGTCCCCGTAGTACAGGAATGGGCTGCCCGCGAGGCTGAACAGCAGGGCATGGGCGAGTTCGAGTTCTGCGCGAGAGTTGTCGAGGAGAGGGGCGAGGCGTCGGCGGATGCCCACATTCGAGCGCATCCGCGGGTCGTACGCGTACCAGCCGTACATGGCCTGACGATATTCCTCCGAGACCATTTCCAGGCTGAGTTCGTCGTGGTTACGGAGGAACACTCCCCACCCCGCTCCATCCGGAATGTCCGTGGTTTCGGCGAGAATTCGGGTGAGTTCGGCTGCATTCTGCGAGCGCAGAGAGTAGAAGATTCTCGGCATGACCGGGAAGTCGAAGGCCATATGGCACTCCGGCTCCTCCTGGGTGCCGAAAAACGCGGCGACTTCACGCGGCCACTGGTTCGCCTCGGCGATCATGATCCGACCCGGATACTCCTCGTCGAACATTTCCCTTACGCGCTTGATGTAGTCGTGGGTCGCAGCCTCGCCCTCACCGTTACCCTCCTCGGATTCGAACAGGTACGGAATGGCATCAAGGCGCATGCCGTCCACTCCGAGGTCGAGCCAAAACCGCATGACATCCAATACGGCATCCTGTACGGCGGGATTCTCAAAGTTGAGGTCGGGCTGGTGCGAGAAGAAGCGGTGGAAGAAGAACTGGCGACGCACGGGATCGAAGGTCCAGTTGGACTCCTCGGTGTCGACAAAGATGACCCGGATGTTCGGATAGGTCTCGTCCGAATCGCTCCACACGTAGTAATCGCCGTATGGCCCCTCCGGGTCGGAGCGAGACTGCTGGAACCACTCATGCTGATCGGACGTGTGGTTGAGCGGATAGTCGATAACGATGCGCATGTTGCGCTCGTGCGCTTTGGTCACAAGGTCGACAAACTCGTCGAGCGTGCCGAACTCCGGAAGGATCGCGCGGAAGTCGGACACGTCATACCCGCCGTCGCGCAGCGGTGACTGGTAAAACGGGGGGAGCCAGAGCGCATCGATGCCGAGCCATTGCAGATAGTCGAGCTTGGACAGCAACCCCTGGAGATCGCCTGAGCCGTCCCCGTTGCTGTCCACAAAGGACCGGACCATCACCTCGTAGAAGACCGAGCGCCGGTACCACTGCGGATCGAGGGCCAAACCCGGCAGTTGGATGGGTGCGGTAAAGCTCACAGTGCTCCTCTCGAGAGCAGGGTAGGCATTGGTAAGGGCATCGACGGTTATCGAGCCGGTCAAGTCTAGGCGCGTGTGCCAAACGCCCGCGTGACGTCGGATTACGTACAATCGACATAATGTCTGTTCACTCGCCCTACGCCGAATTGCTCAACCGGATGCCCATTGAGCGACACGAAATCGTGATCCTCGGGAGCACCACTCGGTACTGGGTGTACGGACCGGATGATGCCCCACTGACAATCGTCATCGCTCACGGGTATCGCGGGGAACATCACGGTCTCGAACCGGTGATCGCCCAGATGCCTGGGATTCGCTGGATCGGTCCGGATATGCCCGGCTTCGGAGAATCGACGCCACTCACCGAGGTGCCACATTCGATCGACGGATTTGCCAAATGGCTCACCGCGTTCATCGATGCCCTTGGTCTGACGGGCACCGCAATACCACTCGGGCACTCATTCGGCTCGATCATCTCGTCAAAGGCCGTCGCCGATGGGCTGCAAGCGCCTGCGCTCATCCTGATCAATCCGATTTCTAATTCCGGGCTGGAGGGGCCGAGCAGGGTGGCGACGATGTTCACAGTGGTGTTCTACCGCTTAGCCGGTCGCCTCTCCGCCCGGGCCGGTGATTTTCTGCTCAAGCAATGGATCGTGGTGCAGTTCATGAGCTCGGTACTCGCCAAATCCAAGAACCGCCAGTTGCGCCGCTGGATCCATTACCAGCACCACACCTACTTCAACAGGTTCGCCAGTCGTGACTCGGTGGTCGAAGCGTTCGAAGCGTCAATCAGTGCGAATGTGTCTACCTACTCGGACGCCATCGGTGTTGCGACTCTGCTCGTCGCGGCCGAACTCGACGACATTACCCCGGTGCAGGCTCACCGCGATCTTGTCGCGACAATGACCGATGCAAAGCTCGAGCTGCTCATGGGTGTCGGACACCTCATCCACTACGAGGTGCCGGAACTTGCCGCCGCAGCGATCCACACCTTCCTACTCGAGCAGGGGCTGTTCGGTGACCTGCCGCCGGAGGCGCGAAGCGGTAGGCACAGCAGTCCGGCAGCCCACAGTGAGCCGAGCGCGGAATCCGGAATAGAGTCCAGCCGGCCGTGAAGGTGATCTTCGACTGTCGCTATACCCGGTTCACGAGCCATGATGGCATCAGCCGGCATACCACAGGGTTGGTCGAGGCATTCTCCCGACTGCATCCGGTGACCATGCTGATCAGCGATACGCGCCAGCTCGCGCTGCTCCCCGACCTGCCCTGGGTGACGGGGCGTCCAGGCACCAGTGCACTCGAGCCGTTCATCGGGCTGCTCTTGATCAACAGGCACAGGCCAGATGTTGTTTTTTCTCCGATGCAGACCATGGGTGCCACCGGTCGGCGCTATCGGCTCGTGCTGACCGTGCACGACCTGGTGTTTTATCGAATCACCAAAATACCGGCCGGTTACAGCTGGTTTGTGCGACTCATCTGGCGTGCCTTTTACCTCACTTACTGGCCGCAGCGTGCCGTGCTCAGTCGGGCGGATGCCGTAGTCACCGGCTCATACAACTGCGAGCGAGAAATGATCGAGGCGCGTCTCACGCGACGCCCTCTGACCGTGATCAGGCCGGGCGCCAGTGACTCCGGCTGCACGCAGCTGGCCGGTCCGCGCTCGAAGACGCTGGTCTACATGGGCACTTTCCAGCCGAATAAGAATGTCGAGACGCTGGCCCGCGGCATGCACCACCTGCCCGGTTACGCTCTCCGGCTGCTGTCGCGAATCAACGCCGAGGATCGCGATCGTATCGCAGCACTCGCCCCCCACGGATCTGTACGTTTCGATGACGGCGTGAGTGACGAGCACTACCTCGACGCCCTTGTGGATGCCACGGCAATGGTCACGGCCTGTTGGGACGAGGGATTCGGCATCCCGCTGATCGAGGGCGAGGCTGTCGGCGTACCGCTTGTGTTCAGCGATATTCCTCTGTTCCACGAGGTCGGAGGCGATGCCGCCATCTACTTTGACCACAGTGACGGCGCCGCATTCGCCAACGCCGTACTTTCACTCGAGACGCCGGGAGAGTGGCGACGGCGCAGCGAGGCGTCCCGCGCGCGGTCTGCCGAGTTCAGCTGGGACTAATCGGCTCGACGGTTGCTCGCACTCTTATCTAGCCTGATGCCAACCGGGCACGCGGTCGACCCTTAGGAGCGAGGCTCCACGCCCATCTCGCGCTGCTCGACGGCATTCTGCTCATCGAAGTCGTCGCACCCAACGGTCACCGATTCGATATCGATCGGATCATTGAACAGTACAAGTTCAATCGCGCCGTCGACGTGGCGAAAACTGTGCACCGATCCGTTTGTGATCAGGATGCCGCGGTGGCGTTCCGTCTGCAGCGAGACATGATTCAGCACCGAGCGAATCACGCCTCCATGCGTGGTCACGATCAGACGCGCATCCGGTGACCCGGGGGAGCGATCCTGCTCATACCGCTCGGCGAGGGCAACGAGCGCCGGGATGACCCTCGCCGCGACATCCTGACGACGCTCGCGCCCGGGAACGGGCGTGGCCCCGGGGAATAGTCGCAGGAGCTCACGATCGTCGAGACCTTCGGCCTCCCCATAGCGGCGCTCGACGAGATCATCGAGCACCTCGATCTTGGTTCGATTGATCCCCACCGCGGTTGCGATGATCTCGCCCGTCTCAAATGCCCGAGACAGGGGGCTGGAGGCGATCCCGTCCCACGGCTGTCGCGCCAGAAGGCGCCCGGAGCGCGCTGCCTGGTCGCGTCCCGTGTCATTGAGGGGAATGTCGGTACTTCCCTGGATGCGACGCGCGCGATTCCAGTCGGTCTCGCCGTGGCGCACCAGGTAGATCAGGGTCATACGGTTACGGTCCTTCGACAGTCAGCGGGCCGGGTGGGTCGCCCCGTGCCGACCGGTAGCTGTTCAGTTGGTGAGGCGGATCGCAAGTTCGGCGAGAGTCTCCGAAATGCCTGCATCAATCTTAACGGTGGCACGTGGATCACCCTTGGTGACACCGCGGTTCACGATGACCACGGGGAGTCGGCGCTTTGACGCCTGGTCGAGCAAGCGGATACCGGAATTGACCACCAGCGAGGATCCGGCGATGAGCAGGGCCTCGGCCGACTGCATGAGGGCGCTCGCCTCTGAGAACTTCTCGGTCGGAATGAACTCTCCGAAGAACACGATATCCGGCTTGAGGATGCCGCCGCAGACGGTGCACTCGGGGGTGACAAAGTCCGCAATCTGGTTGAATTCGACATCTCCGTCGGGACCGAGTTCACCGGAGTCGGGCTGGTCGAGCCACTCGTTTGCGCTGGTGATCCGCTTGGCAACATCGGAGCGGGAGAAGGTTTGACCGCAGGTGAGACAGCGCACGCGGTCCATGGTGCCGTGCAGGTCAACGACCCGCTGCGATCCGGCTCTCAGGTGTAATCCATCCACGTTTTGCGTGATGATTCCGTTGACGATGCCGCCGGTCTCGAGTTCGGCAAGTGTGCGGTGTCCGTCATTGGGCGAGGCACCATCGAAGCGCTTCCAGCCCAGATGACTTCCCGCCCAGTAGCGTTTGCGATACTCGGCATCTTTCATAAATTGCTGGAAGGTCATGGGATTACGCACGGGTGCGCCGTCGCCGCGGTAATCCGGGATGCCGGAGTCGGTGCTCATCCCCGCACCGGTGAGCACGGCGAGCGTGCGCCCGCGGAGAGCTTCAGCGGCGGCATCCAACTCGGCGGAGGTGGCCATTGGCCAATTACGAAGTGACACACCGGCCATGATCACTGTCCCTCCCACTGTCGACATGGCACGTCAGCACCTGCTTTAGAGTAAACAATCGAGTTTGCGGTTATGTTTCCGAATGCTGACAGTGTGAGCCGGCCAGGCTAAGAATTCAATCCGGCACCAAATGGATGCGCGGCAGAGAGAGACCCATGCACACTGTGCGAATCGACGACCTCGACCACGCGGGCCTTGCCGATTACTGCGGCTTGACCGACGCGGCTCTGCGGCGCATGAGCGAACCCGCCGGAGGGCTGTATATCGCCGAGTCGTCGAAGGTAATCACGCGGGCGATCGCGGCGGGTCATCGGCCACGTTCGGTTCTCGTTCAGGAGCAGTGGCTCGCCGAGATGGAGCTGCTTCTAGCGGACTGGGATATTCCGATTTACGTCGGCACCCCCGGTTTACTCGAGAGTCTGACGGGTTTCAACCTGCATCGCGGCGCCCTCGCGGCAATGCATCGGCCGCCCCTTCGACCGGTTGCGGAGGTGGTTGCTGGCGCGCGCCGTGTCGTTGTGATCGAAGATGTCGTGGACCATACCAATGTCGGCGCTATTTTCCGGGCGGCTGCGGGCCTGGGGGCGGATGCCGTGCTCGTGACCCCGCGCTGCGCCGATCCGCTGTACCGCCGGAGCGTGCGAGTGAGCATGGGAACAGTGCTGCAGGTGCCCTGGACGCGCTTACCGGAGTGGCCGGAGGGAGCGCTCATGCTCAAGAGCGCAGGTTTTCACCTGGCTGCCCTCGCTCTCTCGGATTCCGCCATCGATCTCGACGTGCTTGCCGCGAATCCGCCAGAGAAGCTCGCGCTGCTGCTCGGGACCGAAGGAGACGGGCTGAGCCGGAACGCCATCAGCCACGCCGACACCGTGATCACCATCCCGATGCTGCACGGTGTCGACTCACTCAATGTCGCATCAGCGAGCGCCGTGGCCCTGTGGGCGCTCCGGGTGCGATGATCACGGCGACCCGGGAGGCGAAAAGTATTATTGCCCCATGACGGTGACTGAGGTATTCGAGCCTGCGGTGCCGCGAGATCCAGGGCGGCGCAGGCGGCCGACCCGGCGGCAACTGATCCGCCGGCGTCTGATTGTGTTCTCCGCAGCCGCCATGGTGATCGGGCTGGGGATCTATCTCCCGGTGACATTGCTCGCCCCGCTCGGTGCCACGGCGGGCGAGCTTGTGCAATTCACCGATGCAGCCCGCGGTGCAGCGACGCCAACGCTACCGGATTACGGAGCCAGTGCAGTGAGAGTGATCGGATATCCCGAGGCATCAGCGTCAGCCGGGAGCACGGCACCGCTGCCGATCGCGAGCATCAGCAAGATCATCACCACTCTCGTCGTGTTGGAGGCAAAGCCGCTCTCCCCGGGAGATTCTGGCCCGACGATCACGTTCACAGCCGCAGACGCCTCTCTGCGTGCCACCTACGTCGCGCAAAACGGTGAGACCAAACCGCTCACTGCGGGGTCGACCATCAGTCAACTCGACCTCATGCGAGTCACCCTTGTCGCTTCAGCGAACAACTATGCGGATGCTCTCGCCAACTGGGCTTTTGGTGCTGGAGCTGGCTTCGACATCGCGGTGTCAGCGTGGCTGGGTGCACACGGGCTCAACCACACCACGATCGTCGAGCCCACCGGCATCAACCCGAACAACCGGAGCACCGTCGCGGATCTCCTCGAGATAGGGACGCTCGCACTTGCCAATCCGGTGATTGCTCAGATCGTCTCGATCCGGTCGATGGCACTTGACGGTGTCGGCACCTTCGGAAACACCAACACTCTCCTGGGCAGTGCGGGAGTCGAGGGGATCAAGACGGGCACGCTGAACGGATCGTCAAATCTGCTCTTCGCCGCCAGGTACAGCTATGGGAGCCACCGGGTCACCGTCGTCGGTGTGGTGGTCGGGGCGACCGACCACAGGGCTGTGGATGCCGCGGTGTCCACTCTCCTCGCCGGCGTGCAGGCTGGATTCCATGAGGTAATCCTCGCTAAGAAGGGTCAGACCTTCGCGTATTTCACGACGGCGTGGTCGCAGAAAGTGCGTGCCATATCCACGAAAACGGCCTCGGTTCTTCTCTGGAGCAATACCCCGGTGACCGCAGTGACCAGTGCTCTGTCCCTGCGAGTCGGACAGGGCACGGGGTCGGTTGGTACCGGGTCGATCGGCACGGGGTCGATCGGCACGGGGTCGATCGGCACAGGGTCGGTTGGCACAGTGACTTTCACCGCCGGTACCCGCACGGTGCGGCTTGCACTTGCCCTCGATCATCCCCTTGTCGACCCGGGGCCATGGTGGCGCCTGAGTAACCCGGCGCTGCTCTTCAAATAGAGCTGCTCCACTCACCCAGAAGACACGCCGAGTATGCCTAAACAGGCATAAATGCATACCTCTCTCAGGGTTTGCGCTTAGGGTCGGAATATCCGATTGAGCACCTGCTCGCCTACCCTGACTGGGAAGTCATTTCGAATCGAGGTATCGTGAGCGATGCAGTCATGTCACCGGTTGTGACCTTCACCAAGACCAAACCGGGTGGCTCGCGGGAGAACCCCACGACGGAGTACTCGTCTCTCCTACGCACTGTGCGCGACGCCGGGCTCCTACACCGCCGAACCGGCTTCTATGTGATGGTGTTTTCCATCATCACAGTCGCTCTCGGCGGAGCTATTACCGGATTCATCCTGCTTGGAGATTCCTGGTTCCAACTTCTCATCGCTGGTGCTCTTGGCATCATCTTCACGCAATATGCGTTTCTCGCCCACGAAGCTTCTCACCGCCAGGTCTTTGAATCGGGCCGCGCAAACGACGTCGCCGGGCGCATTCTTGCGAACCTTTTCGTCGGCATCAGCTACTCCTGGTGGATGACCAAGCACAGCCGCCATCACGCGAACCCTAACGTCATCGGCAAAGACACTGACATCGAGCGAGACTTCGTCTCCTTCACTCCGGAAGACGCAGCCCGTGCGAAGGGGCTGTACGCCTGGGCCACCCGTCGTCAGGGTTACCTATTCTTCCCAGCACTCCTCCTTGAGGGCATCAACTTGCACATCCTCGGATTCAAGACGGTATTCGGGCGCGGCCGCGTCGACCGCAGAGGCCTCGAAATCGGCATGCTCGTCCCTCGCATCCTGCTGTACGTCGCGGTGATTTTTGCATTCCTACCCCTCGGAATGGCATTCGCATTCCTCGGCGTCCAGGCTGGAATCTTTGGGCTGTACATGGGGGCATCCTTCGCCCCGAACCACAAGGGCATGCCCCTGCTGGCCCACGACAGCAATGTCGACTTCTTACGTCGCCAGGTGCTCACCTCCCGCAACATCACCGGCCTCGGAACAACCACCTTCATGGGCGGCCTAAACTATCAAATCGAGCACCACCTCTTCCCGAACATGCCACGCCCACACTTGGCCAAGGCGCGCGCGATCGCGAAAGAATACTGCGACTCGCACAACATCCTGTATACGGAAACCACTCTCACCCAGTCGTACGGCATTGTGATCGCCTACCTCAACCGGGTGGGTCTCTCCGCCGGCGGCGATCCCTTTGACTGCCCCGCAGCCACACAATTCGGCCGTTAGGCCGTTCGTATCGCGTCAGGTTTAGAGCAGAAAATTCACCGGCTGCTCCGCTCGATGGGCAGCCGGTGAATTGTTTGTCCGTTTCGATGGCTATTCGGTGCGTGCATGGCTGAGGTACGGACCAGCCAGCGGGCGCTTGGGAGCGATGCCATCTCCGGATGATTGATGGCGGATCCGACGCAACACCCAGGGCACCAGGTACTCCCGTGCCCAGCCCATGTCCTCAACGCGGGCTTGTCGCCAGGGAACCCGTGCCAGAGCGACGGGGTTGTACGACTCGAGATTGTTTTCCACGTTGAGGGCCTCGAGCACCATCCGCGCGATCGCAGTATGGCCGACCGGTGAGAAGTGCAGGCGGTCAGGAGCCCACATCCTCGGATCTTTTAGTTCTCGGAGCGCCCACATGTCCGCGACGACAAGGTCGTGGCGCAGGGCGATTGCATGCAGGTTCTCGTTGTAGATCGCGACCTTGCCCCGTGACCGGTTGAGTACAGGTGTCATTCCGATGTCCGGTCCGTTGAACAGCACAACGGTGGCACCATCTTTCCGAAGCCGAGCTACCCCGGCCTCAAGAATCGTCGCAAGCCGGTCGGGATCAGTGTTGGGCCGGATGATGTCATTGCCCCCCGCCGAGATGGAGATGAGGTCCGGGCGGAGGGCGAGCGCGACATCTACCTGCTCGTCGAGGATTTGTCGGAGCAGTCGACCGCGAATGGCAAGATTCGCATAGGCGAAATCATCCGTCTGCTCGCTGAGTTCCTCCGCCACGCGGTCAGCCCACCCACGATTACCCCCGGGGCTCTTGGGTTGAGGATCGCCAATACCCTCGGTGAACGAGTCCCCGAGCGCGACGTATCGGGACCACGGATGCTGCTGAGTCATGGTTACAGCCTGCATCACGCGGGCCCGGCGCACCACTTTCTCGGCTCGGCGTTTTTTTCCTGTTTGATTTCACTCGGCCGCGTCGGCGTGATCGCGGTGTCAGCCGCCGCAGTTAAACTTCACTGATGAACAGTGCGCTGCCCTTTGGCTCCCAGGTGGGCACCTCGGCGGCAGAACATCTCTCCCCGTCTTTCCCCGAGCGAGCGGCCCGCGGTACCGCCGACAAGCTGAGGGCCTGGCAACAGGAGGCGATTGCTGAATACTTCTTGCGAGAGCCGAAGGATTTTCTTGTTGCAGCCACCCCCGGCGCCGGCAAGACCACGTTCGCACTTCGGCTCGTCACCGAATTGCTTGCCCAACGCAAGATCGACCGGGTCACGGTCGTAGCACCGACAGAGCATCTGAAGCGTCAGTGGGCCGATGCCGCCCACCGCGTCGGGGTGCGACTCGATCCGAGTTTCACAAACGCGCAGGGCTGGGCAGGGAAACACTTCCACGGGGTCGCAGTCACCTATGCGCAGGTCGCCACTCGAGCGGCTCTTCATCGTTCGATGACCGAGGGTGGGCGCACCCTGGTAATCCTCGATGAAGTTCATCACGGAGGTGATGCACTGAGCTGGGGGGATGCCATCCGAGAGGCGTTCGAACCAGCGACCCGACGGCTCTCACTGACCGGCACGCCGTTTCGATCGGACACTTCGCCGATTCCCTTCGTCACCTACTACCCGGACGAGCACGGCATCCGCACCTCCCAGGCGAATTACGCCTACGGCTATGGACGTGCTCTTGCCGATGGTGTGGTTCGCCCGGTGATCTTCCTGGCCTACGCGGGACGCATGCGCTGGCGCACCCGCACCGGCGATGAAATGGAAGCCAGGCTGGGTGAGGGCGATACGAAGGACATCACGGCCCAGGCCTGGCGTACTGCCCTCGATCCAGAGGGCGAATGGGTTCCCGCAGTGCTCAAGGCTGCTAATCGACGGCTCACTGAGGTGCGCCGTAGCATCCCCGATGCCGGGGGCCTGGTGATCGCCACAGATCATTACGCCGCGCGTGCCTACGCCGATATTCTCGAAAGGGTGAGCGGCGAGACACCGACCATCGTGCTCTCCGACGAAAAGGCGGCGAGCGGCCGGATCGCCGAGTTCGCTGTCTCGGACTCGCGCTGGATGGTGGCGGTGCGCATGGTGTCGGAGGGTGTTGACATTCCTCGCCTCGGAGTGGGTGTTTACGCGACATCCGCCGCAACTCCGCTGTACTTCGCCCAGGCAATCGGACGCTTCGTGCGTACGAGACGCCGCGGTGAGACGGCGTCGATCTTCCTGCCGAGTGTGCCCTCACTTCTCGGGCTGGCCGCAGCGATGGAGCTGCAACGCGATCACGCTCTCGATCGGGATCCCGGCGAAGGACTCGAAGAAATTCTGCTCGACGACGATGCAGCAGACGACGCGAACCGGGTGGAATCGGCATCTGGAGATGCACTGTTATTCGATTTCGCCGCGCTCGGCTCCGAGGCTGCATTCGACCGGGTGTTATTCGACGGAGATGAATTCGGTGCGGGAGCTGCACCCGATAGCGCCGAGGAACTCGATTTCATCGGCATCCCCGGCCTTCTCGAGCCCGACCAGGTGAAGGAACTGCTGCGTCACCGTCACCAGCGCCAGGCTCGGCGGATCGGCGACCGCCAGCGACAGGTCGACGAGTCGGGCGTTGCCGCCGAGATCGTGCCGCTCTATCGCACGCTCAAGGAGCAGCGCGCACTTCTGAACAGCCTCGTGGGTATGCGGGCAAAGGGCAGTGGAGAGCCACACGGCATCATCCATGCCGAGCTGCGCCGGATGGCGGGAGGTCCAGCGGTGCCGCACGCAAGCGTCTCCCAGCTGCAGGCCCGCATCGATTTGCTCCGGCGGGGGTTGCGCAGCTAATACCAGCGCCGCTGGTCGGGTCAGCGCCGCTGGTCGGGTCAGCGCCGCTGGTCGGGTCAGCGGAAGTCGCGGGATGCCGAGCGGGTGGACATCGGCAGCGCCTCGAGACGATCGGCGAGCAGGTTCGTCACCCCCTCTGGGGAGCGTTCGAGGATGCCACGCACGATGAGCGCGGGGGAGTCGCGGGCGATGCGACGGTAGCGGTTCCACACGCCGACGCTGCAGATCACGTTGACGAGTCCGCTCTCGTCCTCGAGGTTCATGAAAGTGATGCCGCTTGCCGTGGCTGGCCGCTGTCGATGGGTCACGACCCCGCCCACTTCGATACGGCGGCCGGATTCCGCCGTTTTCAAGTCATCGGAGCGAAGGGCACCTCGCTGCCGAAGAGCCTCACGCAGGTGGCGGATCGGATGGTCGTCGGGGGAGATGCCAGTGGCCCAGAGGTCGGACGCAAGGATCTCCGAGGTACTGGGCATTGAAAATAGCGGCGGTTGCACAGTGACCATGCTTCCGGCGAGAAACTCCTCCCGATCCCGGGCTGCATCACCCGCAGCCCAGAGCGCTTCACGAACGCTGAGACCGAGGGATTCGAACGCCCCGGCAGCGGCGAGAGCCTCGAGCTGCGGGGTGCTGAGCCCGACCCGGCGCACGAGGTTCGCAAGATCACTGAAGTCGCCGCCCTCCTCACGATCGGCCACGATCTTCTTGGCAAGGATCTCTCCGACGCCGGTGACCGCGGCAAGACCGAGGCGCACTGCGAGGGCTCCGTCGCGACGGTGGTCGTCGGTGTCGAAAGGGGCGGTTCGGTCATACCTGCCGACCGGTGGCTGGTGAGGATCGAGGCAGGAGTGGTTACCTGTTGGTTGGGTCTCGAGACTCCCGCTGGCGTTCGCTCCTCGGCCGGCCGGATGCGAGGCCTCGAGACCTTCGAGCCCGGGCTGCCAGCCGGAGCGCAGAATGTCGGGACGCCGCACTTCGACGCCGTGTCGCCGGGCATCCGCCACCAGGGAGAGCGGCGAATAAAAACCCATCGGCTGGGCGCGCAACAGCGACGCGAGAAAGGCCCCCGGGTAGTGCAGCCGCAGCCAGGAGCTGGCATAGACGAGCAAGCCGAAGCTGAGGCTGTGACTCTCGGCGAACCCGAAGTTGGCGAAGGCCTCGATTTTGGCGTAGATGTCGTCGGCGACCTCACCACCAATTCCGTTGCTCGCCATGCCCGTGTAGAGAGTGGCCCTCAGCGAGGCGATCTTCTCCTGTCCGCGCTTTGACCCCATGGCGCGACGCAGCAGGTCCGCGTCATCCGCGCTGCAGCCCCCGACCGCCATGGCCATCTGCATCAGCTGTTCCTGGAACACCGGAATGCCGAGCGTGCGTTCGAGCGGCTCTTTAAGCTTCGGATGCTGGTAGGTGATCGCCTCCTCGCCGAGCTTGCGCCGCACGAACGGATGCACCGCCCCGCCCTGGATCGGACCGGGGCGCACCATCGCGATCTGTACCACGAGATCGTAAAACCGGCGGGGCTGCAGCCGGGGGAGCAATCCCATCTGCGCCCGACTCTCCACCTGGAAGACACCGATCGAATCGGCGCGACAGAGTTGGTCGTAGACACCCTGCTCCTCTTTTGGGATCGTGGCGAGCTCCCATTCCTCGCCGAGATGCTTTTTTACGAGATCGAAGGTGTGCTGGATGGCGTTGAGTATGCCGAGGCCAAGCAGATCGAACTTGACCAGCCCCATCCAGGCGCAGTCGTCCTTGTCCCACTGCAATACCGTTCGGCCATCCATGCGCCCGTGCTCGATCGGACAGACCTCGCCGACCGGGCGGTCGGTGAGCACCATGCCGCCCGAGTGAATGCCGAGGTGTCTCGGGAGCGCCAACGCTTCGAGCGCGAGGCGTGACACGGCATCCGGGATATCGTGGTCGACACTCGACAGCACGGCTCCGTTACGCTCCACCTGCTTCGACCACGCGTCCTGCTGCCCCGGGCTCGCGCCGAGCGCCTTGGCCATATCCCGCACTGCGAACTTGGGCCGGTACTGGATCACATTGGCCACCTGCGCTGCGTTCTGCCGACCGTACTTCTCATAGACGTACTGGATCGCCTCCTCGCGCCGGTTGGAGTCGAAATCGACGTCGATGTCCGGCGCCTCCTCTCGCATGCTCGAGAGGAAGCGTTCAAACGGCAGTTTGTACCCGATCGGGTCGACAGCGGTGATACCCAGCAGATAGCAGACCGCAGAGTTCGCAGCCGATCCGCGACCCTGACAGAGGATCCCGCGGTCTCTAGCGAACTTCACGATGTCCCAGACAATGAGGAAGTAGCCGGGAAAGTCCTTCGCCTCGATGACATCGAGTTCGTGGGCGATGCGGTCACGATCGCTCTGTGCGAGCTGCGGATAGCGCACCGGCACAGCATCCCAGACCAACTGGCGGAGGTAGCTCATCGGGGTGTAGCCCTCGGGGACCTGCTGCTGTGGCAGCTTCGGTCGAGCGCGGCGCAACTGGAACGAGAGGTCGTCGGCGACTACGGTGGTGTGCTCGACGGCCCCGGGATAGCGGGCAAAGCGCGCCGCCATCTCAGCGCCGGAGCGCAGGTGGGCGGCCCCGGATGCTGGCAGCCAGCCGTCCATGTCGTCGAGGGTGCGGCGGGCGCGCACCGCCGCAAGCGCCGCAGCCAGCCGGTACTGCTCTGGCTTGGCATAGTGCACATTGCCGGTCGCGACCACCGGCAGCCCGCGCCGATCCGCGATCTCGAACAGCGCGTCATTGTGGTCGCTGGCGAGCGGGGTGCCGTGATCGAAGAGCTCGACGATCACATTGCTGTGACCGAACAGGTCAACCAGCCGGTCGATCTCGCGGGTGGCGGCCGCGGGTGACTGCTCCAGCCCCTGTCGCACGGCACCCTTGCGGCATCCGGTGAGAATAGTCCAGTGCCCCTCTGTGCCGTGCGCCTGCGCCTGCGCAGCAAGCTCATCGAGGTCGTAGACCGGGCGCCCCTTCTCAAGACCGGCGAGCTGGGCTGCGGTGAGCGCACCGGCCAACCGGTGGTAACCCTCCTCTCGGCGGGCGAGCACGAGCAGGTGGCTCCCCTCGGGATCGGCGGCACCGTTCTGGGGTCGGCTGAGGCCGAGAGAGAGCTCAGCACCGAAGACCGTGGCGATACGCGGATGCTGCTCCGCCGCTTCCGCGAGGCGCACGATCCCGTAGAAGCCGTCATGATCCGTTATCGCGAGAGCGTGCAGCCCGAGACGGGAGGACTCCTCGAGCAGCTGCTCGGGGGAGGATGCCCCGTCGAGAAAGCTGAAGCTGGAGTGAGCGTGCAGCTCGGCGTATGGCACGAGGTCGCCTGCCGGTGCGCCATCGGCTGCAGCGTTGCCGGCTGCAGCGTTGCCGGCTGCAGCGTTGTTGCCTGCAGCGTTGCCGGCCCGCACCGCCTGGACGTGTTCGGACGGCAGCTCGTAGGCGCCGCGCTTGTGCGACCAGCCGGGGCTATCCCCGCCGTCCGCTCCGACTGGCGCGTTTCGGGGACGACGAACATCTGACAGCGCCTTCTCGAACTCGGACCAGGGGATCGGTGGGTTGTTCCAGCCCATCAGCACACCCCCGGTATCCCGGCCGCCGCCGCGTGTCGCGCGTGTGACCGCGTGTTGGGTTGGGCGGTTGGTTGAGTGTGGGGTCGGGTGTGGGGTCGAGCGAGAGTCTCTAACGGGCGAGTACGGACAATCGGGGCCAGCGTGCCAGCCCGGATTGTCCGAATTCGCCCGGAATTCGGGTGGCACAGGTGGTTTGGGTGGCACAGTTGGTTCGGGGCGCACAGGTAGTTCGGGTGGCAGCCCATCAGTCGTACCTCGCTTCGGCCCACCACACGCGACGCTCGAGCACGAGCAGCCAGGCCGCGCCGGCATCGTCGACGACCTGAAAGCGGCTCGCCCGGTGAAAAGTCTCGGCATCCCACCAGCGTTCGTCGATCGTCCAGGGGCCGGCCCAGGCGGTGATCGGGTGCAGGGTACGACCGTCGGTAGAAAACCGGGCCGGGATGCCCGAGAGCACCCCACGTTCATCCAGATCGACGGCACGGCCCGCAGAGTCGATCACCATCGCCGGCTGTGGCGCCTCGAATACCGTACCCGGTGTCGGAGTAGGTAGTTGCCCGGGCCAGGGCAACGCATCGGGTCGTGCCCTCTCTGTTCTGGCTTTCTCGGTGCGGTCGCCCCAGGCTACGAGGCTCTGCCTATCGAGCAGAGTGCGCCCGCCACCGACCGCGGCGGTGACGACTGCGCCGTGCCCCAGCATGCTCTGCACCCGGGACAGCCCGTGGTGGATGCGCTCGTCATGCCCGGTGCCCCAGAGTCCCTGCTCGTGGTTGCCGATGGCGTCGACACTTTCGGGTACGACTCGCACCCGGGTGATCCCCGAACTGAGGCCACTGCCAAACGGGTTACCGGCGATGGTGCCGCTGCCCTGCAGTTGCCAGCGCACCCGATCTACGACATCCGCCGCCGTGAAGGAGCGCGGATGCAGCCAGGTGCGTTCCGACAGCTCTCCCGCCTCGGAATCCACCTCGATACGGATCGACGTGCAGACGAGCCTCGCCCGCACCAGCTGTTCGATGAAGTGGTCTGCGGATGCCCGGAAGCCGAAGGTCACCTGGTCGATGCGGTCGAGCGGTGGCTCGAATCCCATGGAGCTGTCGAGTTCCTCCGGCACGACGCGGGGAACAACGGGGCGACTATCGAGGCCGCAGGCGAGGGCGTGCACCCGAGCGCCGGTGTCTCCGAAGCGCGCCTCGACATCCCGTGGTTCCAACTGGGCAAAATCGCCGAGTGTGCGGATGCCTAGCCGCCGCAGGAGAGTTGCGAGGGCTTCCTCGCCGAGCAACCCCACCGGCATACCGGCAAGAAAATCGGCGGATCCTCCCTCTGGCACGATACAGATGCGCTGCCGCTGCGGACTGCGAGCCGCATGCTCAGCGGTGAACGGCCCATCGGCGATGCCCACCCGTGAACCGTGGATGCCGAGCGCATCGAGCGCATCGAGCAGCCACAGCGCGGCCTCCTCTTCACTGCCGTAATAGCGGGCGGGTCCGCGTGCCCGCACCGCACAGGTGCCCGGGCGCAGCACTTGCGCTCCGGGCATCGTCTCCTCGATCGCCTCAAGCACCGGTTCGAAGGCTCGGATGTCGAGTGCAGGATCGTAGTCGAGCACCTGGAGCCGCGGACAGCGAGCCTGGGCCTCGCGGAGGCGAATGCCACGTCTCACCCCCTCGCTGCGAGCCGATGCCGAACAGGCAAAAACCTGGCCGGCGTCAATCAAGGCGAGGGGGGCATCCGTTACGGCCAGATCACGCGTGGTTCCGGCGCCACGTTTGGATGCGAGAGCACCGGTACCCAGAAGGCGTAGGGCTGCCGTGATGGGCCAGTCGGGGCACCACAGCACGATGGTGCGGGTGGGAGCGCTGGGCGGGGAGAGTGATGTGGCGCGGCGCATCATCCGGCTGCCTCGCGCAGCCCCGCCTCTTCCCGGAAGCCTGCCTCTTCCCGGAAGCCTGCCTCTTCCCGGAAACCTGCGGCTTCACGCAGCCGGGCCACCTCGGGCTGCGTGAACCTGTCGACCTCGCAGAACTGCTCGTGGAGGTCTGGTAGCCAGAGACGTGCACTGCGCGGTCGTGCCGCTCGACTGGTGACCGTGACCGTAGCCTGCCGGGCGCTGAGATGCCCGTTGCCTTGGCCGATACCGCTCCAGTGGCTGTCCGATAGGCTCAGCATCGCCTCGCTCTGCGGCCACGGCCCCACCACGATGAGAGTTGCCCCACGTTGTCGCAGCCGGGCACTCAGACGCGCGACGCTCGAATCGCTTGCGCGTTTGGGAGGCCGAGTGACAACCACTCCGAGCACATCGGCGATCGCTGCGGTGACACCCAGCCACTGCTCCCCGGGATGCGGCACCAACACGAGCCGCTCCAGGTCGATACCGAAGTGCGCAGCGGCCTCCACTCCAAACTCGGGAACCCCGATGACGCCGCACCACGAGCCGGCCGCAGAAGGACCGGCGAGCAGTGCCATCAGCAGGGTTGCAGAGTTGTCTACCGAATAGGTTGCACCCTCTTTGAGCCCTCCGCCGGGCAGCAGCCGCGCAATCGCCGGGTGGGTGGGGATCGTGCGAGTATCGAGGGTAGTGACCTGCATCGAGCGGATGCGCGCCTGAAGCTCTTCGACGGTGGCTCGCGTGGGCGAGTCGTCGAGAACTGCTGCTGCGGAGGCCATTCCCTTATATTCGAACATACATTCGAATATGTCAATTGCCACCGACATTCGTACGGCGTGTCGGCAGATCCGCGCTGCGGCTCGTCAGCCAAGCGCCCAAAGATTCGAGCGCATGGCTGACTTTCGGGCGCATGGTCAGAATGCGCGACGCCCAGAAGAAGCGCCGCCGAAGAGCTACGGCGCGAGCACCCCACTGCGCGAAGGCACCGGATCGGTGACGGCAACAGCACCCCGACGGCGACCGGAGAAGACCCAGAACCGGTACAGGCCGAACCGGAAGGCCGTGCCGAGCGCGAGACCAACCACGTTGGTGGCAATATTGTCGTCGAGCACAGAGGTGAGACCGAGTCCGTAATGTGAGATCCAGAGACAGCCGAGCGCGATTGCGGCGCCACCGAGGCTCACCGTGGCGAACTCGACACCCTCCCGCAGCACAGCTGCGCGGGTCTCCGTTCGACGTTCGGTGCGGAAGGTCCAGAGGCGGTTGCCGATCCAGTTGACCACGATCGCGATCGAGGTGGAGATCGCCTTCGCGATGATCGGGCCGCCATGAACGAGGTGGGGTTCGAGCACCGTCGTGCGTAACGCGTTGAACACGACTATGTCGATGACCAGTCCTACTGCGCCGACAAGCCCGAAGCTGACCAGCTGGCGCACTAGGGCGGCTCCGGGCTTACGGGACACGGTTGTGCTCCCCGTCAAAGTTGCCACGCAACACACGCAGACCCGCATCCGGTGCGCCAGCACCCACCACTCCAGCACCCGGCACTCCCGCACCCCCGACTCCGCCCGATTCGCGAGCAAGTCGCACAGCGGATGCCGCAGCCACGGCCGCCCGGTGGTCACCGCGCAGGCGCGCCGGCAGCGACTGCAGCCCCCACAGTGTCACTCGAAGAATGGCTTCCTTGACGATGCCAGAGCTCATCTTGGATTCACCGTGCACCCGATCGACAAAGGTGATCGGCACCTCCGAAATTCGCAGGCCAGCGTTATATGCCTTCCAGAGCATGTCAATCTGGAAACAATAACCCTGGCTCACGACTTCCTCGTAACCGATCTCCCACAGTGCATCAGCGGTAAAGGCACGGTAGCCGCCGGTGACATCACGCACCGGGAGCCCGAGTGCGACGCGGGCATAGAGGCTGCCAGCCTGCGACAGCAACCTGCGTCGCAGCGGCCAGTTCACAACGGAACCATCGTGCACCCAGCGGGATCCGAGCACTACATCCGCATCGTCGAGCGCGGTGAGAAGACGTTCGAGCTGCTCCGGCTGGTGGGAACCATCGGCATCCATCTCGACCAATCGCTGGTACCCGCGCTCGAGGCCCCAGGCGAATCCGGCGCGATAGGCCGCCCCGAGTCCCTCCTTGCCGACCCGGTGCAGCACGTTGATGCGGTCATGGCCCGAGGCGAGCGCCGAGGCGAGTGCTCCGGTGCCGTCGGGGGAGTTGTCGTCGACGACGAGCACGTCGATCCCCGGCGCACTTCGCAGCACTCGAGCGATGATCTCCGCGATGTTTGCCCGCTCGTTATAAGTTGGCACGACCACGAGTGTGCGGTTGCCAGTCTGGTTCATGGTGTCTCCCGGGTGAGTTCGTAGACGACGGTGCGATGGACGGGTAGCTGGCGGGAAATCGTGTAACCCAATCTTTCGAGCGCGACGATGTTCGCTGGGGTGACGGTATTTCCGGGGGTCGTGAGCTCGAGGTCCCACACGGTCACCGACGCCTGCAACGACGCCTGCAACGACGGTGCGACCTCGGCGATCGGCCACACCGAATCCCAGATGCCTGGGCGCTGCGTGTAGACAGTGCGCAGCGTGACATCCGAGCGCCCACTGAAGTACTGCGGGTAGAGACGCAGAGCTAGGCGCGGTCTCCGGGAGGCTCGAGACGTCTCGTCGAAGACCACGGCGTCTCCCGCCTTGGCGTGGGTTCCGATCACCTGGGCCACCTGGCGCAGATCGCTTCCGTCGTCTTTAGCGAATTCGGTGCGCTGGAAGATATCGGTGGGGAGGGCGAGCCCGATGAGGGCGAGCACAGCGGCCGCACGGACCCAGCCCGCTGCTGCTCCGCGAGAAGCGAGCGCGTACACCCCAACAGCGATGAGGATTGCAACCGCTGGCGTGCAGAAGGACAGATAGCGGATCGTGTACATCGGAGCGATGAACTCGTTTCCCAAGATCAAGATCCCCGTCGGCAGGACCAACCAGCTGACCAGGAGCGTCGTGGAGCGCGCGCGCGACCGGATGAGCGCAACCACGCCGACCACGGTCAGCACCCAACACGTGATGGCAAGCGCCGGGTTGCCGAACCACTGAATCACGAAGAGCCGCGTGAATGTGAGGTAACCGCGGTGAGCGATAATCGTGATTTGTCCGCGCTCACCCAGCGCATAGACGATCAACGGTGCCGCAAGCACAACTCCGCCTGCAATCGAAGCGAGCCACCGAGAGATGAATGCACGGCCGGGGCGGGCAACGAGCACGGTAACGCCATAGACCACCGCAAGGAGCGCCAGGTAGAGGAAAACATAAATTGCGACCGCGAACAGCACCGCGAAGAGCAGCCACGGCAGCAGACGGGTCACCCTGCGTTGCAGCAGCGCCACGAAGAAGACCGTCAGCCAGGTGGCGAGTGCGGTGCCGAGTGCGTAGGAGCGACCTTCGGCAGCCATGTAATCGACCCGCGGCAGCAGGATCATGACGATGCCAGCGAGTGCCGCGATCGAGCGGGCGGAGGCATGGCGGGCAAACAGCTGATGCGCCAGTACGACTGTGCCCGTGATCGCGACACCGACGGCGATGACACTCGGCAACCGCACTGACAGTTCGGATGCCCCGAATGCGGCGATCCACACGTGCAGGAACACGTAATAGGCCCCGTGCACCGCATCGACCCGTCCGAGTTCACCCCAGATCGTTGTGAGCGGACGCTCGGCTGACATGATGCTTGCAGCTTCATCGCCCCAGAAAGCGGGGATCCAGGATCCGATGAAGTGGGTCACCAGCCCGATTGCTCCAAGTAGCGCAGCCACCGAGCCGATACTGGCGTCTCTCCCGAACCAGCGAGTGCGCGACCGTGAAGGCGGCTCGGCACCTAGGATCGGTGGGCCGACGCTGATTTCGGTGGTGCTCACTCGCCGTTCCCCCCGGGAAGATGATTCCCGACTTCGGTCAGGCAGTTCCCATATTGGTCAGCGGGACTTGGCGTTCTAGACGGATCCGGCCCTGTCGGCGTGAGAGTTCATACAGGTTGGACTAGACCGTTCCTGCCACGGCGTCAGTTGATAAAGGCACGGTGGGGAGCGACACCGTGACGGTGAACCCGTCTGCATTCGAGAGGGTCACCGAGCCGCGGGCGGCCTGCACGATGGCGTGCACGATGGCCAGACCGAGGCCGCTGCCGGCGTCGTGGGCTGCGCGCGCGGCATCCGGTCGGCTGAACCGGTCGAAGGCAACGGGCAGAAAGCTCTCCGGCATGCCCGGTCCGGAGTCGACGACGGTGAGCAGCAACTCTGAGGTGGAGTGCCGCAGCGCAATTCGCACCGATCCACCGGTGGGTACTGCCGCGATCGCGTTGTTTGTCAGGTTATTGACAACACGACCGAAGTTTTCCACTGCGATTCGGTAGGTCGACGACGTCGGCGTGCCAGCCACGTCAAAGTCGATAGTTACCCGAGAGGCCACGGCAAGCATCCGCGCACGGTCGACGGATGCGGCAAGCTCAGCACCCAATTGCGTCCAACTGCTCTGGATGTCCGGCGCGCCCGAATCGAGCTGCGACAGTTCGAGAAGACCGGTCGCCAGCCCGGACAACCGTGCGACGGACTGCTGGGCAATAACGATCTGTGCCTCGAGCGCCGGAGCGTCGCCGCGGGAGAGATGAGCGAGTTCGAGCTGCGCCATGAGGATGGCTAGCGGGGTACGCAACTCGTGGCTGGCATCCGAAACCAGTTGGCGCTCACGATCGACAGACTGCCGCACGTCACTGATGAACAGGTTGAGAGTCGTCGCCAGCGCGGAGAGTTCATCGGTCGCGGAGCCGATCGGCAACGGCTCGGTCGATCCCTCTGCAGCGATCGCCTCGGCCTGCTTGCGCATGCGTGTCACCGGCCGAAGCGCAGCACCGGTGAGAAGCCAGGAGGCGACACCGAACCCGAGCACGATCACGAGAGTGCTCACGATGAGAGCCTGGGTGATGCGGTCAAGGGAAAGCACCGACGAATCTTCGTTGCGCACGGTGATGACCTTCCACTCGCCCGTATTGGTGATCACGCTTGCGCGGTAGAGCCGATAGGACTCATCACCCTGCACGAGGGTCTCCACGTTCACCGGGAGAAGTGCGATCTCGGCGAGTTGGTTGTCAAAGCTCCGTGGAAGGCTCGACACCACGACTTTTCCGGTGGGGTCGATGACAGCGGCAAGTTGCCCTCGCGCTGGACGTTCAAAACTCGGGCTGCCGCTGGAGGTGAGATCGTTCACGTAGGGAGCAGCATCGTAGCGAAGCAGCGTTGTAGTCGTGGTGTTCAGGATGCGCTCGACCTGGGAGCGGAAGAGCACCACCGCGGCAGTGGACAGCACGATTGCCACGACGAGTGTGCCGATAGTGATGCGCCACCGGATGGTGACCCGGCGCAGAATTCTCACTGGAGAGTCTTCATCGAGCGGTCTCGAGCAGATAGCCCGAGCCGCGTTTGGTCACGATCCGGACCCCGGCGTTTACCGGCTCGAGTTTGCGCCGAAGGTAGCTCACATACTGGTCGACGATATTCGGATCGATATTCTGGGTCGACCCCCACACCTCTTCGAGGATGTTCGTGCGACTCACCACAGAGCCGGCGGCTCCGGCGAGCAGGCGAAGCAGCGCGAACTCTTTGGGACTCATCGACAGCGGATGCCCGGCTACGGTAACCGCCACGGCCAGCGAGTCGATGCGCAGCCCGCCGACGGTGAGTACGAGCTTGTCTGCGTTGGCGTCCCGCCGCAGCAGCGCCCGCACGCGCGCGCTGAGTTCGACGAAAGCGAAGGGCTTGGTGAGATAGTCGTCGGCCCCCGCGTCGAGTCCGAACACGCGGTCCTCCACGGCGGTGCGGGCGGTGAGCAACAGCAACGGCATCGAACTGCCCGACTGGCGGATGCGACGACAGATCTCGAACCCCGACATCTGCGGCAGCATCACGTCGATAGCGGCGAGAGCGAACTCTTCGCTGGAAACGGCGATCAGGGCGTCCACTCCGTTGTCCACCACACGAGTTTCGTAGCCTTCCGCGGTGAGGCCGCGGTCGATAAGCTCACCCATCTGCGGATCATCCTCCACGATCAGGATCTTCACCGGTTCTCACCCCTTCGATTCGCTCACGCTCGAGCGGTGCAATGTTTGCATCTTTTCATGGGGACTGCGTCGTCGGGCAAGTTCTTGCGCCGGCATCGGCTGCAGTGTTTCGGATGTCACCGGCATTCGTTAGCGTATTGACGTGGCTTTTATCGAGGCGTCAGGCCTGACCAAGACCTATACCCCCAGGGGTGCGGGGCCCGTGCACGCGCTTGACGGGCTCGAGCTTGGCGTCGCTCAGGGCACGGTCACAGCCCTTCTGGGCCCGAACGGGGCGGGAAAGACAACCGCAGTGAAGGTGTTCACCACCCTCATCCGCCCGACGGCGGGCATCGCACGCATTGACGGCATCGACGTACTCACTCAGCCCGAACGCATCCGTCCGATCATCGGCGTTTCCGGCCAGTACGCCGCCGTGGACGAGAACCTCACCGGTTTCGAAAACCTCGATATGGTTGGGCGTCTCTACCACCTCGGAGCCGTGCAGTCCCGGATCCGGGCGCAGGAGCTCATCACCCTGTTCGATCTGGAAGAGGCGAAGAACCGCCCAGTGAAGGGGTTTTCCGGTGGAATGCGACGGCGCATTGACCTCGCGGGCGCACTGGTCACCCGGCCGAAAGTGCTGTTCCTCGACGAACCGACAACCGGGCTCGATCCGCGGAGTCGCTTGGGTATGTGGGACATCATCAACACCCTCGTTGGGCAGGGCACGACGGTGCTCCTGACCACGCAATACCTCGAAGAGGCCGACCAGCTGGCTGACAGTATCTCGGTGATCGATTACGGCAAGGTCATCGCGAAAGGCACTTCGGACGAACTGAAGGCATCGATCGGTGGTCAGCGCGTGGAGATCACCCTTGTCGACCCGGCCGACAGCGCAGCGACAGTCGAGGTGCTGCGACGTTTCGGAGATTCCGAGCCGACGACCACGGCGGAGGGCCGCGAACTCACCGTAAACGCATCCGATGCGCCTCGGGCTCTGCAGTCGATCCTGGCGGAACTTGGCGACCGCGGCATCCGCCTGTTCGATGCCGGTATGCGACGCCCGACCCTCGACGACGTCTTCCTGCGCCTCACCGGCCATTCCGCGACCGCTGAGGCTGCAGATGCGGCGTCGGCGGAAGCGTCGTCGGCTAGTGCGGCGCCGGCTAAGGCGGCGTCGGCTAAAAGAGAACGCACCACGAAAAAAGAGCGGAGCCGATCATGACACCGGGGCCGGGTACGACTGTCTCCCACTGGTTCTCCGACGGCTGGATCACCACGCGCCGCAACCTCATCAAGATCAAACGCGTGCCCGACATCCTCGTGTTCACGACGCTTCAGCCCATCATGTTCGTGCTGCTTTTCACCTACGTCTACGCGGGCGTGATCAATATTCCGGGCAGCAGCTACAAGGAATTCATCATGGCGGGCATCTTTGCCCAGACGATCGTGTTCGGATCGACCTACTCTGGCTCTGCCATGGCGCAAGATCTCAAGGACGGGATCATCGACAGGTTCCGAACGTTGCCGATGAGCCCGTCGGCCGTGCTGATCGGGCGCACGAACGGTGACCTGTTCATCAATGCGGTATCTCTCGTGGTGATGATGACGACCGGGTTCATCGTCGGCTGGCGCATCCGCTCGAGCTTTCTCGAGGCACTCGGAGCAATCGCGCTGCTCCTGCTGTTCGCCTATGCCTTCTCCTGGGTGATGGCGTTTATTGGGATGAGCGTGCGCAGCCCCGAGGTCATCAACAATGTCTCGTTCCTTATTCTGTTCCCCCTCACCTTCGTCTCCAACGCATTCGTTCCCAGCGCCACACTGCCGACCCCGTTGCGAGTGTTCGCAGAGTTCAATCCGGTGTCTGCGCTCGTCTCTGCGGTGCGTAATCTCTTCGGAAACACTCCACCGAATTCCCCGATCGCTGATAATTGGGCCCAGCAAAACCCCGAGGTGGCCGTGTTGATTGGCATTCTCGTGCTGCTCGTGGTGTTCGTTCCGCTGGCGATACGTAAGTTCGCGAGTGTGAGCAGCCGCTGAGGGAACACCGAGGTTACTCCCACATTTGCTGGCTAATGTTAGGGACATGGATGTCGTTGCGATCACCGGTTCCACCGGGCACATTGGCCGATTGGTCGCCGACAAGCTCGCCGACCTCTCACCCACCCTTGTCGTGCGCGATCCCGCTCGGGCTCCGGCTATTTCAGGTTCGCACGTTGTCGTGGCGGACTACACGGATGCCTCCAATTCGGTCTACGCCCTCGACGGTGTCGACGTGTTGTTCATGGTCTCGGCGTCGGAAAACAAATTCCGCCGAGTTCAACACCGCACCTTCATCGAGGCGGCAGCCACCGCGGGGGTGCGCCACATCGTCTACACGTCGTTCTTCGGGGCCGACCCTAACGCCGTCTTCACCCTCGGACGGGATCACGCCGACGCCGAAGCCGCGATACGCGGAAGCGGAATGCAGTTCACCCTGCTGCAAAACAATTTCTACTCCGATCTAATCCCCTTCTTCGCCGACGAGTCCGGCGTTATCCGCGGTCCAGCCGGCGACGGAAGGGTCTCCGCATTGGCGCGAGCGGATGTCGCCGACGTCGCAGCCCAAATTCTGCGCGATCCCGCCTCCCATGCCGGGGCCACCTATGAGCTCACCGGTCCCGAAGCGCTCTCGCTCGATGAAATCTCAACGCGTGCCGGTGCCGTGATCGGGCAACACCTCAGCTACACCCGTGAAACCGTCGAAGAAGCCTTCGCATCGCGCGCCCACTATGGAGCCGAACAGTGGCAGCTCGGTGCCTGGGTGAGCACCTATACGGCCATCGCCCAGGGAAAGACCGAACGGGTGACAGACCACGTTGCACTCGTCACCGGGCATCCTGCGCGCACTATCGAAGAGTCTCTTACTGCGACGCTGCACCCGGTACGCAGCTAACCGGTACTTCCGTCTGTTGAACGCAGTTGCGCACAAGCGCTGTGCGGAGGAACTGGGATTGCGGTTGGGCACCGAGGTCGCTGTCACACCACCATTCGCGACGTCGGCTTCGGGCCGACGGTCGCGGTGCGTCAGCGTCCGGCCGCGTAGCCCTGTGAACCGCGCGGATTCGCCGCGGCGCTGAGCAGCCCAGTGCTGACGTCCCGGCCAACCGCGGAGAGCCTCCCGAGACTCCAGTCACCAGCCACGGTGACCCGGTGGCCACGACTTCGCAACTCGGCGATGACGTCCGCCCCCAGCCGCCCTTCGACTAGCGCAGCACCCGGCTGCCAGTTTCGCGGCCAGAAGGACTCGGGAAATGAGGTCGTGTGAAATGCCGGTGCGTCGATCGCTTCCTGCGGCGAATAGCCGCCGACCAGCGTGCGGAGAAGGTAGAGCAATTGCCACTGGTCCTGCTGGTCGCCACCGGGCGTGCCGAGGGCGGCGATCGGATGTCCGTCGCGCAACAGCATCGTCGGCGTGAGGGTGGTGCGTGGCCGCCGACCGGGAGCAAGAGCCGACGGGGCTATCGGGTCGAGCCACATCATCTGGAGTCGGCTGCCCAGACAGAACCCGAGCTCGGGGATTGTGGGGGAGGACTGCAGCCACCCTCCTGAGGGAGTCACCGAGATCATGTTGCCCCAGACGTCGACCACATCAATGTGACAGGTGTCTCCGGCGGTGACCCCGGCGGGGGACACAGTCGGCTCACCGCTCCCGGCGAAACCCGTGTCGTCTGGCGCTGTGCCGGAGGGTTCGACTGCGACTCGCAGTGGCGGTCGGTACCCCTCCACGCCCGGCACCGAACCTGGCCGGAATTCACTCGACGCACGCTCGGTGACGAGGGCACGCCGTTGGTTCGCGTAGCCGGCAGAGAGCAAGTGCTGCAGCGGCACGTCCACGTCACCGTAGTAGGCCTCCCGATCTGCAAAGCTCAATTTCTGCACCTCGAGGATGGTGTGTGCACCCAGCGCTGTCGATGGATCGAGCTGGGCGTCATCGAAGCCGTCAAGAACGGCGAGGGATTGCAGCAGCGCCGGGCCCTGGCCCCACGCACCGGACTTCGCGACGGTGACACCACGAAAATCCAGCGTGGTGGCCGGCTCATAGCTCGCCTGGAAATTCGCAAAGTCCTGCACGTCAATCACTCCCGCGTGATCGGTACCCGAGGAGTGACGGTGCTTCTCGCGCACGAACGTGGCCGCAGCATCCGCGACGAATCCGGTTCTCCAGGCCACGCGGGCGGCATCAATGCGGCCCTGGCGCGAGGTGGAGTCGCGCCCGGCAGCCACGAGCCGGTCGAGGGTGTCGGCATAGGCGGGGTTCATGAAGAGCTCGCCCGCGCGAGGAACCCTGCCCTGCGGCATCCACAGGGCGGCAGAGGTCGGCCAGTGTGTCGTGAAGAGTGCGGAGACACTGACAATTGTGGATCTCACCCGGTCGAGCAGTGGATGCCCGTGCCTGGCGTAGTCGCGGGCGAAGGCGAGTACCTCCTCGAGCTCCCAGCTACCATGATCTCTCAGCAGTAGCAGCCAGGCATCGACCGCACCGGGCACCGCAGCCGCCAGTGCACCGGCTCCCGGCACAAGATCCAGACCCTCGGCGAGATAGTGCTCGATCGTTGCATTTCGCGGCGCCGGTCCCTGCCCCATGAGCACTACCGGCTCCGACGGGTTGCCAGCCGTGGCGAAGATACCGACGAGGTCACCACCGGCACCGTTGAGGTGCGGCTCGACCACGTGGAGCACGAACGCCCCCGCAGTTGCAGCATCGAAGGCGTTCCCTCCGCGCTCCAACACCGCCTGGGCGGATGCCGTTGCGATCCAGTGGGTCGAGGCGACCATCCCGAAACTGCCACGGAGGGTCGGTCGGGTGGTCTGAGGATCGGCTGGGGTGAAGGGGGGCGCAGGAGTCACGGTCTGCAAGTGTAGGCGCGTGTCGTGTGGGTGGCCGGGGTGCGATTCGCTCGATTGCACGCATCATAGGAAAATGACTACTCCTGACGCATCCCCGAATACCCGCACACCCGGCTCGCTCTCCCGGCACTGGACCCCACTGGCCACCACCTATCTCGTGCTCGCCGTCGGTGGGCTGATCGGCACCTGGACGTTCAACATCTCCGCGATCGTGCAGATGCGCGATTTCATCGGTGACGTCGTGAACAGCGGTCCGGCAGTGTCATCCCTCACGGTCGACCTGCTCGTCGTCGCGGTGGCCGGCAGCATCCTGATCATTGTTGAATCCCGACGGCTCGGTCTTCGGGGCGGCTGGATCTACGTGCTGCTCGCCGGGCTCACGGCGTTCGCCTTCGTGTTCCCGTTGTTCCTGGCAATGCGCGAGCGAGCCATCACGAAGCGACTGGCTGATGCTGCGGCGCTAACCTGACGCCATGAGCTTCACCCTGCTCGCGCTCGTAGTGCTCGTCGGCCTCCTCGGTCCACTCCTTGCGGGCCGCCAGTCATGACACCTGCCCGCCGTGGTGGGGGAGTTGCTCGCGGGGCTACTGGTCGGAGCATCCGGTCTTCGGCTACTCGACTCGAGTGAACCGACCTTCACCGTGCTCGCGGATGTCGGTTTTGCGCTCGTGATGTTTGTGGTCGGCTCGCATGTGCCGGTGCGCGACATGTCGGTGTGGAGGTCGCTTCGCCGGGGAATCGTGGGTGCGGCGCTGGTGGGAGTGCTCGCCGCTTTCGCGGGGATCGGTCTCGCGGATCTATTCGCAACGGGGCATGGAGCGCTGTACGCGGTGGTGATCGCCTCGTCATCCGCAGCTCTTGTCCTGCCGATTGTCGGCTCGCTGAAACTCGGCAACACGGCTCAACTGATCACACAAGTGGCGATAGCGGATGCGGTCTGCATCGTCGCTCTTCCGCTCGCGATCGACCCGGCGCGGGGGGCGACGACGGCTCTCGGTGCCTGTGCGGTGATCGCCAGTGCGGCGTTCCTATTCCTGGCATTGCGGCGGCTCGATCGCAGCGGCCTGCGCAAGCGGGTGCACCACCTGTCTGAGCGGCGCAAATTCGCCCTGGAAATGCGACTCAACCTTCTTGTGCTGTTTGGCCTCGCCGCACTCGCGCAATTCGCGCATGTCTCCGTACTCCCCGCCGGATTTTGCCTCGGACTCGTCGTGGCGGCGATCGGCGAGCCGCGGCGGCTCGCCCGTCAACTCTTCGGAATCACCGAAGGATTCTTCAGACCGCTGTTCTTCGTCTGGCTCGGCGCATCGATCAGTCTCTCCGAGCTCGGCAGAAACCCGGGAATGATCCTGCTCGGACTCTGTCTGGGGGCAGCCGCGATTCTCAGTCATCTGGTCGCCAGGATCGTCGGCCAGCCGCTGCTTCTTGCTGTGGTGGCTAGCGGACAGCTCGGGGTACCGATCGCAGCAGCGGCGCTCGGTACCCAGCTCCACCTGCTTCAGCCAGGAGAGGATGCCGCGCTTCTGATCGGGGCACTGCTCACGATTGCGACGACAACCGTGGCCGCGAGTGTGCGCGCACGCCGCGAGTGCGCCGCGCTGGCGGCATGACCTGCGGCCTCGCCATCCGCTTCGGTTTTGATCCCTGTTTGCGTGTTGTCTACTTCCTGCCTGCTTGCTGCCTGCTTTCCGTCCGCACTGCGCCGCGAGCCGTCACAGCGGCCCTTCGGACTGCGCTGCCAGCGGTCGGGGCGCGCAGATTTCGTAGACTTCCATGTGCGGTCGAGTCCCGAACCCTATGACACCGCAGCGGAGGTGGACAGCACGGTGAAGTTACGGGTGACCTTTGGCGCCCTCCGGCTGCTGATGGCAGTTGTCTGCCTCCTGGCACTCATCTCCCGTTTTCTGTGGGGACTCGGCTCGGCAACCTTCACCCCGGGCAACTTCTTCGCCTATCTCACGATCCAGAGCAGCATTCTGTTCCTGGTCGTCACTGTCATTGCTGCAATTGTCACGCTTCGAGGGATGGATGATCCGCCCTGGTTGGATCTGGCGCGAGCGACGGTGCTCAGTTGCACCGTCTCCTGCGGCGTGATCTTCGCCCTCATCGTCGAGCAGTCGGGCGAGCGCGGCTTTCGCATCGACGTGCCCTGGTCCGATGTCGTGCTGCATTTTGTGCTCCCAACCGTCGCAGTGCTCGACTGGATCATCGGGCCGGGCCGAGGTGTTGCCCCCTGGCGCAGCATCGCACTAGTTCTCGTGTTCATGATCGGTTGGGGATTTGTCACGCTGGTGCGTGGGCCGATCGTCGGCTGGTACCCGTATTTTTTCCTCGACCCGGCCCAGCTGGCGAATACGGGCCAGTTCTTGACCTACTCCACGATCGCTGTGCTGCTGTTCGGGGGAATTTCGGCCGCGCTGGTGGCCGCGAGTCGCTCCACGCCACTCGCCGAGCGCTGGGCAACGCGCTGGGCGGTGCGCGCGGTACTCAGTACGCCACGAACGGAGCAAGCGCAGTCATTACGGACTGGAGCAGGTCGTCGTCGCTGAGTTTGGCCACGCGCCGCGCTGCCTTCCCCCCGACGATTCCCACCAGTACCGGTTCGCCGGTAATTGCCTGGAGGTTAACCCAGTCGGTGATATCGCTATCGGTTCCGACGAGACTCCAAATCGCCGCATCCGTCGACCAGAATGGCGTGTCGAAGCGCAACCAGACCGTTTCGATTGATCCCATACCCAGTGCGCTAATCGCACTGCGATGGGTGAATGGGAGCAGCGGATCGAAGGCAATCGCGTTCTTTTTCAGCACCCCGAGAGGCACGGTGATCACGACACGGTCTACGGTCAGCGATTCACCGGTGCCGAGCTTGAGGCTCACGGCGGAGCCGCCATGCGACACGCCGAGCACCGCGGTCGACAGTGACACCCGTACCCCCTTAAGGGCATCAGCGATCACTCCTGAGAAGCCGCCGGTGACGATCCTGTCTCGCGCGGGCAGATCCGCCAGCCCGTACCAGGCGGATAGTTGCGACGCGTTGGCCCCGGTATTGCCGGCGAGCGAGGAGAGAGCCGCAGTGAGCAGATCGGCACCGGCAAGGCCACCAACAGAAGCCCCGGCTGCCTTCGCCACCGCTCCCGACCCGTCGAGGGCCGCAGTGAGTGAAGAATCCGCGGGTTGCGCTTCGGCCCAGGTCGATGCAGTCGCGACAGCAGATGAGCCGATGGCGTTGCTGGCGCTTCGCCCAGTCGCTCCCACTGCGAGCAGGTCGGTGAGTGAATTAGTTTCGGTGCCGAGATTCGCCAGGCGCGTAAGGAGCGACTGATCCTCCACCGCTGAGAGTCGCCACGCTCCCAGCTCAACGTCGAGTGGCCAAGACTGCGGTGTCCGGGTGTGAATGCGACCGCCCACTCGGTCCCGGGCCTCAAGCACAATCACGTCAAAACCCTGCAGCACGAGCGCGCGCGCCGCTTCGGCCCCCGCTGCTCCTGCTCCGACGACCGCGATCTTCTCGCCGGACGATGCCACCCCAAGCACTTCGGTTGCAACCCGGGCGCCGGATTGCTGGGCACCGAGCACCGTTCCCGCGAGATCGGCAGAGGTCGCCTCGCCCGCGAAGAACACCCGGCCGCCCACCGGCCGGGACAGGTCATCACGATGCTGGGGGGTGGATCCAGGGGCGAGGAAACTCTGGGACCCGCGCGCGAACGGATCACTCGACCACGAGCTCCGCTCGATTCCCGAGGGTGCAGGCACCGCCGATGACGGGGTGGGGGAGGGAATGGCCGACGTGGTTGGGACAGGAGATTTCTCGGTGCACGCCGTCACGACGAGCAGGGAAAGACCTGACCCTGCCCCGAGGAGGAAACTGCGGCGGCTGAACGACATCTCAGCGCCACTGTACCCGCAAAGAGCATCAGACCGGGGCCGTACGACTCAGGATGCGGTGTGCTCACGCCGTGCGGTGATATGCGCGAACCCGATTGCGACCGCCGCTACCACCACGATGAAGGCCGCTATCCCGACGATGTAAATCAGAAGGCTCGGGATACCTCCCGGCCCTGCCGGCTGCAGAAATGGGTACGGATACCAGCCGGTGATGGCGCCTCGGATCATTGTGAATGCCAGCCAGGCGAGAGGGAATGACACGACAAGCCACAGCCTCTTGAACGGCACCCGAACACGACCGGGTGCCAAGAACCAATCGAGCACGATGAAGATCGGCACCCATACATGCATGACCTCGTTGCACCAGCGCGGGGGTTCGTAACTCCCGTCGCCCGGCAGGTTGCGCAACAGCACGTTGTAGACGACTCCCGTGATCACCGCATAGGAGAGGATGGCGACCCGCACGCTGGTGAAAAGTTCAGTATCCCTCGGCAGACGAAGGGCCAAAAAAGCCCCGACGAGCAATACGACCACGTTCATCATGCTGGATTCGATGGTGAAGTAGCTGAAGTATTCCCCGGGCGTAAAGGCGTTGTTGAGGATCTTTGCCACCACCTGGGTGATGAGCGCGGCGAGAACCAGCAGCCCCATCATCAGTCGCGCGATCGCGAACACCCGACGCAGGGTGGGCACTCCGGTGTGCGCAGGGGCATCCACTGTCGTCAGGATCGTCATCTCCCCACGATAATGTGCCCCACTAGCGGTATTAACCAGTGCGAATGACACCCAGCTTTTCCCCAGCAACCATGGGGCGCCTGCGTGAGCACCGACATCCTCCCTCCAGAACACACGAGTTTCTCGCGATCTGTTTAGGCTGGCCGGATGCCACTGCCGCAAGTTTGCGTCTGTTACCTGCTCCAGCCGGGTCCCGATGGTGAGCGCGTGCTGCTCGGGCGGAAGAAGCTCGGACTCGGTGAGGGCAATCTCGTGGGGCCCGGCGGGAAAATCGAACCGGGTGAGACACCCGAACTGGCAATCCGGCGGGAGGTCATGGAGGAGGTCTCTCTGCTGCCCGGCCGCGTCGAGCTAATGGGCGATCTCACATATGAGTTCCCCTTCCGACCGGCGTGGAGCCAAAGGTCGTGGGTGTTTCTGTGTCGCGACTGGCAGGGCGAACCGCGCGAGTCAAATGAACTGAGTCCCGAATGGTATCCGGTAGCCGACATGCCGACCGCGAGGATGTGGGATGACGCCCAGTACTGGGTGCGTGATGCCCTGGCCGGTCGGTTCGTGAGAGCGACATTTCGGTTCGGCGCTGATCTGCGCACCGTGTCGGCTTCGGATCATCCAGCATTCGCACCGGGGTCCGCAGGAAACACGCGCTTGTAGGAGCGGCCATCCTCGAGCGTCACGGTGGTAGCCCGCAGTGTTCCGCGGCTGATGCGCAAATACACCGCTTGCGCCGTCAACCCGAGTGCACGCGCGGTGTCGGCCACCGACTGACCGGGGAGATCGGCGGGCACGCTGCTGGGGCGGGAAGAACGTTTGCGGCCGGCTGCCTGGCGGTCAGCGATCTGGTCATCGGTGCCCTGCCACCGCCATTTCGCGGCGGCGACTCCGAGGCCAGCCGCATCCGCTACCGTCTCCCAGGTCGCGTCGGCCGCGAGAGATTCGCGCACCGCCGCGAGCAGTGCGGGTTCTCGTTCGAGGGCGGCGGAAGCGTGCCGCACCGCCGCGACGCGCTCCAGCGGGTCGATGGCTTCCGCCAGGGCAGCAATGGCACGCCGGGATGCACCCGACAGGTACGTCATCGACCGGCGGAAGCCGCATCCGACAGGCGCGCCTGTACAGTCGCGAGCGAGGGGTTGGTGGCAGAGGAGCCGTCGGGAAAAATGAGGGTCGGAACAGTTTGGTTGCCGCCGTTGACTTCGGCAACCAACTCGGCTGTGCCCTCTACCTCCTCGATGTTGACCTCGGTGTAGGCAATACCGGCGCGATCGAGCTGACCCTTCAGGTTGCGACAGTAGCCGCACCAGGTAGTAGAGAACATCAGTACGGAACCGGCGGGTGGAGTGAATTCGGCAACAGTAGGCATAGCTCGAGCCTACGACGGGACGCTGGTGGTTATCGCAGGCTTCGGCCCGTGCCTCTCGATGCCCGTAACTCTCGATGCCCATATCTATCGATACCCGATCTGACACCGCGAAACAGAGCATGTGACGTGACTTGGTGTAATGATGCACTTTCTGCGCAAAACGTCCGTAAAATTAGGAGGGACCCTGTTACCAACGGGGGCCGTAAATGAAGGGTTGTGCAGTGGTCGAATGTATTCATGGACTCGAGGCGGGCCTGTGTGACCAGTGCTTCCCCAAAGCCGCCCCGGTGCTTGAAATTGTCACCGCAGCCGGTCAGCGAAATGCACGAGCTAAGGCTGCCGTCACCAGACGGGCCGCATCTGCTGCGACGAAGACCGTGGAGAGCGTCGGCGACCAGCGCATCTATCACCTGACCCACATTCGTAACCTCGCCAGCATCCTTGCCTCGGGTGCGATCCTCGCCGACGGCAATGAAACCTGGGCCACAGACCCGTTGGTGAATCTCTCGTCCGCCGAGAACAGGGAGTCACGACGCAGCACCGCCGTGTCGGGGCTCGGCAGCTCAAATGTGGCCGAGTTCGTGCCCTTCTTTCTTGTACCCAACTCGACCATGTGGGAGGACATCCGCTCGGATTCCCTCGATCCCCGCCTGTCAGCCCACTCCCGTCACGTTAACGTGGCCGACTTCGTCATCCTGGTGAGCACACTCACGAAAGCGACCGAGCACACCGAGGACGGCGCGATTGTGGTCGCGGATGGCGACGCTGCTCATGTGCTGACGCGCTTCGCCGCCTCCACCGAGTCGAGCGAGCGGATGCTGCGCCGCCTCCGAGCCGACGACAACGCCGAAATCATCGTCGAGGCCGAACTGCTCGTCAAGCACAGCCTGCCGTTCGAATTGGTGACCCTGATCGGTGTTGCCAACGATCGTGTGCGCGATGAAGTGCGTTCACTGCTCAAGTCCTCGGCCCACAGCACAAAGGTTTCGGTCTATCCGCCCTGGTTCCAAAAGCCAGGGTCCTGACCGGCATCGGCAGCTCCACGACGGCAATTGCGTGTCGGTGATCAGGTGCTGACCGCAGGGGTAGATCTGGCGGCAGAGCCTCGCGGAACCGCGTTGGCCGTTATCGACTGGTCGGGAACGACTGCCCGCGTTGTCGAACTGGAAGCCGGAGTGAGCGATGTGCGAATCGCATCCCTCGCACCGGACGTCGCATCTCTCGGCATCGACTGTGCTTTCGGTTGGCCGGACGACTTCGTGGCATTTGTCACCCGCCATGCTGCGGGCGATCCGCCGCACCGTTCCGAGGGCGAGCTGACCGGATCGGGCATGGAGTGGAGACGGCGACTCGCCTACCGCGAGACTGATCGCGCGACGCGCATGCAGACCGGGCGCTGGCCGCTGAGCGTCGCAACCGATCGGCTCGGCCTCACCGCCATGCACTGCGCCGCGCTGCTCCACTCCCTGTCCACAGTGATCGGAGCCATCGACCGGTCGGGCGGTGGTGTTGCGGCGGAGGTATATCCGTCGGCAACTCTTCGGCTGTGGGGCTTCTCCACCGTCGGATACAAAGCGGATCCCGCAATCAGGGCAACACTTCTCGGTGCGATCCAGCAGCGAGCGCCATGGCTCGAGCTCACGCGAGTGGCGGATCTCATGACGGCGTCGGATGACGCCTTCGATGCGGTTATCGCCGCTCTCGCCGCCCGGGCACATGCGCTCGGAAAATGGCACCGACCACCGCCCGAATCGCTTGAGCGGGCCGGCCGGGAGGGCTGGATTGTCCTGCCTGCGGTGGATCTTGCCGAGCTAAAGCCCAGCTCTTGGCCGGGCGCGGCGTAAACGGCCCACGCGGCGTAAACGGCCCGAGCGGTCTAAACGGCCCGCCCTGTTCTCACCAGCTCGGGCGACCGCCTCTCAGAACCAGATGCTGAGCCAGGGGGTGACCGGCGATCGGAACGATGCTTCGAGGGATGCGGCCGAGCCCGGACGCAGTTCGGTGACGCGACCGGCCCGGACCAGGGTGATCGGCGAGACACCGCCGAGGTACAGCGCTCCGAGATCGTCGACTGTGAGTGCGATCGCGGCCGCGTCATCCGGCGCCTCACCCGTAAGCAGCTCGACGCTCGCGCTGCCATCCGCCACGACAGTGAGCAGGAACAGGCCATCAGCGAACCCGAGGTCGTCGCTTACATCGAGCACGAAAATGCCTGGCGCGCTGTAGCGGCGAGCAGTCAGCGCGACCGGAACATCCAGGATGCGCGTCCACAGGTGTTCCCGCACACCGGTTCGCCGAACGGCGCGTTGATCGGAGAGCTGCCAGAGCAGAGGCTCATCGATCGTGCGCAACGGTGCAGAGATCGTGGAGACGAGATCTATTTCCAGCAGAAAATGCCAGAGACCGGCATACGCCTCATCGGTGGCTGACACGAGATAGGCTAGGTCGAGACGGTGACTGGTGAAGTCCTCGCCGATCTCGACGACCCGGTAGGCGGCGAATCCCTGCAGCTCGCCCTCATCGTCGTCGTAGCGCACGACTCGCAGGCTCTTGGTTGACTCCGGGTCGCCGTTCACGCCAAGAAGCCGCTCCCACAGGATGCCGGTGAACTTGACCTGCCCGGGACTCTGCAGCCGCACTCGCTGCACCAGGTCATACCCGTCCGAGAGCATCGTCTCTGGCTCGACGAAGCTCAGGGTTCCGGATGCCTCGGGGCCGATCCAGCGCGCCCGTGTGGTGTCGATAGTCCAGTCGGCGCTCATTACCGAGGGTCCGAATCCGTAACGGCCGTAGATTGTGGCCTCGGTGACGGTGAGAACCGCAACGGGCACGTTCAGAGAGGCTGCCGTTCGCAGTTCGGCCTCGAGCAGTGCACGGCCGATACCCCGGCGGCGATGAGTGGGGGAGACCGAGACGGCGGTGACAGCCCAGGCCGGGATGCTCCTCTCGCCCGGAACGGTGAGGTCCATCACCCAGGTGCTCACGGTGGCTACCGGGGAGGCGGCATCCGCAGAGTCGGGATCCCAGACCCCGGTAGTGCGACGGTGCGCAATGTGGGGGAGCTGCACCTCGAGCTTCGACTGTGGCAGCCGCGCTCCGTGGAATCCGCGATTCTCGGCCTGGAGCCAGGTGGCCAGCGCTTCGCTGTCTGAGGTGTCGACCAGGGCGAGGTCGAGACCCTGGGTGGCGAGGCGTTCGGCTGAGACGGCATCGAGAGGAGCTGCGGCATATTCGTATTTCACTCCTCGAGGCTAGCGCGGTGCAGACGGGACTGCGGAGTCGGGCGCACCCGCATGCTTGAATGAGCAGATGACCGACTCGCCTGTTTCCCCGTCTCCGGCGGTGGGTTCATCCACCGGTTCGCGCGTACCCCACCTCGTCGACCTCGCCGCATTCGTGCAGTCGTCCCCGTCGTCATTCCACGCCGTGGGGGAGGCCGCCCTGCGCCTTACGGTCGCCGGGTTCTCAGCGCTTGAGGAGTCGGAAAAGTGGCCGACAGATGCCGGAAAATACTTCGCGGTGCGGGATGGCGCAATCGTCGCCTGGATCACACCCCGGGGGGCGGAAGCGACGACACCGTTTCGAATCATCGGTGCACACACCGATTCGCCGGGATTCGCCCTCAAACCGAAGCCGACCACCGGGTCCAACGGTTGGCTGCAGGCCGGGGTCGAGATCTATGGCGGCCCGCTCTACAACTCCTGGCTCGATCGAGAGCTCGAATTCGCCGGTCGGCTCGTATTCGACGACGGCACGACCGCCCTCGTGCGCACCGGTCCGTTTCTGCGCTTTCCACAGCTCGCCGTGCACCTCGACCGCGGGGTCAACAGCGACGGGCTCACCCTCAATCCACAGCAGCACCTGAACCCGGTAATCGGCGTCGGCACACTCGCGGATGCGGATATCGTCTCTCACCTTGCGGGACTGGCCGGCCGCGCCGGCAGCCACGTCATCGGCTACGACATTGTCACGACAGACACTGCCGCCCCGCAGGTCTTCGGCCTCGGTGGCACGCTCTTCGCCTCCGGCAGGCTGGACAACCTGTCGTCGGTGCACGCCGGATTGGTTGCGTTGCTCGCTGTCGCGGGGGAAGCCGACTCATCCTCGATCACCGTTTTCGCCGCCTTCGACCACGAAGAGGTGGGAAGCGAAACCCGCTCCGGAGCCGGTGGGCCATTTCTCGAAAACGTCCTGGCCCGGATCGGTGCTGCCACCGGGGCATCCGCCTCGGATCGCGCCCGTGCTTTCGCCGGCTCGTGGTGCCTCTCCGCGGATGCCGGCCACGCCGTGCACCCGAACTATCCGGAGCGCCATGACCCGGTCAATCGTCCCCTCGTCAATCGAGGACCCCTGCTGAAAATCAATGCGAACAAGCGGTACGCCACGGATGGACTGGGCGCGGCCGAGTGGGCACGCAGCTGTGGTCAAGCCGGTGTCGAGTACCAGGAGTTCGTGTCAAACAACTCCGTGCCGTGCGGCTCGACGATCGGCCCGATCACAGCCGCGCGCCTCGGCATCCGCACCGTGGATGTGGGTATCGCCCTGCTCTCCATGCACTCGGCGCGTGAGCTGTGCGGCGTCGATGATCCCGCCGCGCTCGCCTCGGCGATGCAGGCGTTCCTCGCCCCGGCCTGACGTGGCGCGACCTGGTGTGATGTGTGAGTCTCGTCGGTTCGTCGGGACTACTCCAGAAGCCCCCGAATGTCGTCGGCTGTGAGCGCGGTGCTGAAGATCGCGTCGTCATCCATCACCGCGTCGAACAGTTTGGCCTTGCGGTCCCGCAGCGCCATCACCTTCTCTTCGATCGTGCCGGTCGCGACCAGTCGATAGACGTTCACCGGACGGGTCTGGCCGATGCGGTGCGTTCGGTCGACGGCCTGGGTCTCGGTCGCAGGATTCCACCAGGGGTCGAGCAGGAAAACGTAATCGGCCTCGGTGAGGTTGAGTCCGAATCCTCCAGCCTTGAGGCTGATCAGGAATACCGGTGCATCGCCGGACTTGAAGCGGGCGATGACGTCCGCGCGATGCAGCGTCGATCCGTCGAGGTACTCATAGGCGATCCCGGCGGCATCCAACCGGCCTGCGGCCTTGCGCAGGAACGACGTGAACTGGCTGAAAATAAGCGCGCGGTGCCCCTCGGCCACGACGTCATCCAGTTGCTCGAACAGGGCGTCGAGCTTCGACGATGGGATGTCTGCGTGCGCCTCATCGACGAGCGAGGCATCCAGGCTCAGCATCCGCAGTAGCGTGAGCGAGCGAAACACGATGAAGCGGTTGCGATCGAGATCATCGATCAGGCCGAGGAGCTTCTGGCGCTCTTTCTGCAGCACGATGTCATAGAGCTTGCGGTGCCGCGGAGCAAGCTCCACCCGCAGTATCTGCTCCTGTTTTGCAGGCAATTCAGAGGCGACGAGGTCCTTCGTGCGGCGCATCATGAGTGGGCGGATGCGACGGCGCAACTTCCCGATCAGAGCCGCCGCGTTCTGCGCTGAATCTGCCGCCGCGCCCCCGGCCGAAATCGGGCGCGCATATTCCTCGGCGAACCTGCGACCCGACGCAAACAGGCCGGGTGCCGTGATCGCGAACAGTGCCCACAGGTCGGTGAGACTGTTCTCCATCGGCGTGCCCGTGATGGCCAGCTTGAACGGGGCAGTGAGAGCGACGGCGGCTCCGTGTGCCTTCGACGCGGGATTCTTCACGAACTGCGCTTCGTCGAGCACCAGCCCCGACCATCCGATGCTCTGGTACTTCTCAAAGCCGAGGCGGAACAGCGCGTAGGAGGTCACGACGATGTCGGCGCCGTCGGCCAGTGTCGCAAGCGACTGTTTGGTGGTGGTGACGCAGCGCACGGTGAGCGACGGTGTGAACCGCGTGGCCTCGGCGAGCCAGTTGGACACGACGGAGGTGGGGGCGACGATCAGGAATGGGGCGCTCGCTCCTCCCGCTTGAGCATGGGCGATCAGGGCGAGGGCCTGCAGCGTCTTGCCGAGACCCATGTCGTCGGCCAGAATGCCGCCGAGCTTCTGACTCCAGAGAAAGGCGAGCCAGTCGAAGCCCTCCTTCTGGTAGGGCCGCAGTGTGGCGTCGACGGTGACGGGCAGTTCGGTCGGCTCAATCGATTCGATGGCGAGAAGCCCCTTCGCCGCCTCTCGCCACGCCTGCGCTTCGAGCGTCTCGTCGGCGAGATCCTCGAACTCCGACCAGAGACTGGCCTGGTAGCGGCTGATGCGCACCCCGGTCTCCCACTCGGCCAGGGTGGAGGCCTCATCGATGAGCCGCTTCAGTTCTTCGAACACCGGCTGGTTAAGCGACAAATACGAGTTGTCGACCAGCAACACCTTCGTCATGCCCTTCGACAGGGCGGTGAACACCTTCGTGAAGGGCACGTCCCGTCCGTCGATGCGGATGTACACGCCGAGATCGAACCAGTCGCTGGTGTCTGTTGCGACGGTCGTAAAGGTCAGTTTTGGGATACCGGTGAGCTCCCGGTAGTCCGGTCTTGTTCCCACGGACTCGACCCGCAGTCCGTCAACGCGCTCGAGTGTCGGCAGTACTTTGGTGACGAACTCGGCGGCATCGAGACCGCGCAACGTGTCATCCGTGACCGGGTCGAGAAGCCGCGTGACGGCGGCCAGCACCCGATGCTCGGTGCTGAAATCCCGATCGTCAGCTCCGCGGAGCGACTTACGCTGGCCTGAATAGTCCCAGTCCCAGGCGATCTTCACTGCCTGTTTCGGCTGGTAGCCGACCGTGAGCACGAGCACGGGGGGAGTGTGCTCTGGCAGCACCACCGAGGCATCCGCACTGGTCACCGTGATCACGCGACTCAGTCGCGGATAGAAGTCCCGCAGGAATTCATCGACGTCACTGGCGGGTATCACCACCGGTTGAGCCGCACCGAGCAAAGCGCGCTGCTCATCGGCGAGGGGTGCGGATGTCGCGGCAAGGGTGAACCGTGGCCGCGGGTCGAACTCCCACGCGTAGATCCCGTGGTCACCGATTGCCGCGGCGGTGGCGGCCGGATGTGGCTCCCCGTCTACCTGCAGGTTCGGCGACAGCCGCAACTCGCCCTCCAGTTGCGCATCGATGCTGATCGCGGCGACACTGCCGATTGTGACGCGCGTTTCTTTCTTACCCGTGACCAGCGCGATGCCCTGCGCCTGGGCATCCGCCAACAACTGCCAGAGCAACGGGCTATGGAAGTCGTCGAGGTAGAGCCAGTCGGGTTCCTGTCCCGAATAGACCTCTCGTGTGGAACGGTGCAGTGCGGCGAATTGCGCGAACCAACGCTGCTGATCGGTCGCGAGATCGAGGCGATTGGCCTGGTAGCCGAGCGAATTCCAGCTGATGTTGCCGCGAATCCAGTTGCCGGTGGCGCTCAGCAGCACCGGACGGACGCCGAGGCGAAGCGTGCCACGGCTCGTTGCTGTGGCTGGCTTCGCAATCGGACCGTTCCACTGGCTGCGCGAGCGCGGGATCAGCTCCCGCAGTTCCAGCAGCAGCCCGATGCGTGCGCTCCGGCTGCGGGATGCCTCTGGCCGCTCCGTGAGGGCGATGACGGCGCTCTTCCAGTCGGCCTGCTTCTGCACCACGACAGTTTTTGGCAGCGTGAGTCCGGAGAGTTGCGTCAGCGTGGTGGTGTTGCTTCGCAGGAGCAGGGCGGCAACGTGCTTGCAGTCGAACCCGACCGGGCAGGAACACAGCCCGCCAGTCGGCTTGCCTGTGGTGGCCGAGATGAGTGCGCTGCACCGATAGGGCAATGGACCCGTACCGCTCACGCAGCCGCTCACAATCCGGCTCTCCGAGTCCCACCTCACCAGTGTGACGAAACCTGCCCTGGCATAGGTCAGGCCGCGCTGGAAAGAGGCGGGACCGACCAGTCGCTGGAGGTCGGTGATGTCGACCATCGGGGCGGCGTCGGGCATTCGACTATGGTCTCACGCGGGGGGCTGCGCAGGCTGGGGTGCCATTACCGCCGGAAAACCCCGCGTCGGGCAGACCGGGCTAGCCGTCCGGCATCCCGGCTCAGACTGATTCCCACGATCGCTCCGAGCGCGATCGACAGCACCGAGATACCCGCTGTTGCCAGCGTTTGGATGCCAGCCACGCCGCCCTCGGCCACGCCGCTCAACCCGATGAAGCCGAGTGCTCCCGGCACCAGAAGCCACAAGCACGCGAGCGACATGACGGATGCCGGCGGCGACGTGCGAAAGTGGCTCGCGAACCGCGTAAACGGGGCAACGACAACGGCCCCGACGAACCCACTGAGACCGGCCCCGATGGCGACAGCGCCGAGCGCCTGGGCTCCGTACGTGACGGCGAGACTCAGGAAGATCCAGAGAAGCGCTCCCCTCGGAGCGGACATGAACAGGGTGAATCCCACAGCGACCAGTGCCACACCGAGAAGGCCGGCCCACGGGCCGAGAAGCGGTTGCGGCGAGGCTGTCGGCAGGCCGCCGACCAGCGTCGTTGCTGCGAAGACTCCGAAGGTGAGAAGCAGAAGCTGCGAGCCACCGTAGACGAGACGACTCGCCCCGGCGATGACCTGATTATTCGTCAGCTCGATTGCTGCGATGGTCAGTGTGAGGCCGGGCAAGAACGAGACAAGGGGTGGTGCGATGATGCGAAGCGGTTCGTCGCCGACCACATGCACCAGCAGCGCTGTCACCAGGGTCACGAGAAATGCCGCGATCACCGGCACCGTCGAAGCAAGCTCGGTGAACTTGCGCGCGAGAAGAACCAATAGGCCGACGCCGAACCCGAGCACCGCATAGACCCAGATCGCGCCAAAGGTCGGGTTGATCACCATCCCGAATCCCACGGTGAGAATCACATGGCCGAGCAGTGAGACGCGCGGACCGAACCGGGGTGACGCGGTGCGAATGCGCGCGACCTCGGTAATCGCCTCCTGCGACGAGACCTCCGCTCTCAGCGCCCGCCCGACGAGTGTCTCGACGGCTCCGGTCTGATCCAGGCGACCACCGCCCGGACGCGCGGACTCGACCCGCACCTCCCCGCCCGCTGTGGACGATTGCAGCATCACGTAGGTGGGCAGAACTACCGTGCGCACGTCGTCGAGGCGATAGGCCTTGGCTACCGCGCGAAGGGTCTCTTCTACATCGTTGGTGGCTTGCCCGGTTTCAATCATGGCGAGTCCGAGGCCTTCGAGCATGCTGAGGATGCCGCGGGCATCCGTCTCCTCGCTCGAGATCGGAGCTCCCTGCACAGACTGCTTGAGGAGGCGCGAGGCCTGTCGTTGAAACCATCCGAATGCCATGCCACGATCATCCCCCATGCCCGCCCACCCCGCTGAGCACGCCGGTCGGGCTGAGCACGCCGGTCGAGCGGGACGCTCTCGCGCCCGTGTCGTGACTCAGTGCCCGATAGCCTCGCCGGTCGGATCGCTCGCAGTGTCATCGACCAGATCCGGTCCGCCGATCGGGGCACCGGCCCACGACACCAGTGTCCACCCATCCGCGGAGGACCCCGAAAGCTCGACCACACCCGTATTGTCGAGCTCGTTATTGCCGGCGAAGATCGCGGGAATATTAGTGGCGCGCGCGGCTGTCCAGACGCGAATTGCTGCGCCGTGGCTGAACACTACGGCAGAGTCCAGGTGAGAGACAGCGGCGATTGCGCTGTCGAAGCGTCGGAAGAACGTGTGACCATCGCTCGCGCCAGGCATCGTGACATCCAGATCTCCGGATCCCCAAGCGAACGCGGTCTTCAGATAGCGGCGAACGGATGCCCGATCGGTTTGCCCTTCCAGATCACCCGCTTCGATCTCGTGTAGGCCGTCGATCACGGTAGCGTTTCCGAAGGGCAAGGCCGTGAGCTGCGTGCGCACCAGCGTCGAGGCAAAAATCCCGCCGACATTCTGATGGCGCAGTGCCTCGGCCACGGCGATAGCCTGGCTGGTGCCGAGGGCGGTGAGTCCGGGACCGGGGTGTGCCGTATCGATCTGGCCGAGCACGTTGGCTGGGGTCTGTCCGTGACGGATGAGCAAGAGACGCATGGTGCTCTCCAGCATACGGAGGGCAAACAGGGAGGCTCCCTGCTCACCGCTCGAGGGAACGAATCCGACGATGACACGGTTAGTGTCCATGTGCGCCGGATTGCGCACACCAGAAAGGCGCTCACGATGACCATCCCAATTTCGATACTCGACCTCGCACCAATCGCCCCGGGGCAGACCGTGGGAAAGAGTTTTGTGAACAGTGTGCGCCTCGCGCAGGTGGCGGAGTCGAGCGGGTACACCCGGGTCTGGTACGCCGAGCATCACAACATGAGCTCTATCGCATCATCCGCTACCAGCGTGCTGATCGGCCATGTCGCGGATCACACCTCCACTATTCGCCTGGGCTCCGGTGGCGTGATGCTGCCGAACCACTCGCCACTGGCCATCGCAGAGCAATTCGGAACTCTTGCCGAACTCCACCCCGGACGCATCGACCTCGGACTCGGACGTGCCCCAGGAAGCGACCAGAACACCGCTCGGGCGATGCGACGCGACCCCCGATCGTCTGATCAATTCCCCAAGGATGTCCTGGAACTGCAGGCCTTTCTGCGCGGCGAATCGACTGTACCCGGTGTCCAAGCGGTGCCCGGCAGTGGCACCAACGTGCCGCTGTACATCCTCGGATCGTCCCTGTTCGGCGCCCAACTCGCCGCCGCATTCGGCCTGCCATATGCATTCGCGTCGCACTTCGCCCCTGGTGCGCTCCACGAAGCAATGGCGCTCTACCGCAGCGAGTTCCGCCCCTCTCGCCAACTAGCCGAGCCCTACGCGATCGCCGCGGTCAACGTGATCGCAGCGGACGACGAAGCGGATGCTCGGGTCCAGTTCGAAGCGACCCGCCGCGCGCGAGTTCGCAGCCTGATTACCCGCAGCCCCTCACCAACCGGAGAAGCGCTCATCGAATACACCGACGACCAGATCGACGCCTGCCTCACCACGCCAGAGGGGCGCAACATCGCGAACATGATGCGCTACTCGGCGGTCGGCACACCATCGCAAGTTCGCACCTTCCTCGACGAGTTCGCTGCCTCTGTGAACGCCGATGAGCTGCTCCTTGCGCATCAGTCACCGAATATCGACGATCGTCTGCGCTCGGTGGTGCTCACCGCCGAGGTTATGCACTGCCTGCAGCCGGTCCAATAATCAGCCGATCCACCACCCAGCCGCCACCAGAGATAATCGGGTATGCCCGAAACCATCATCATTACCGGAGCAAGCGACGGGATCGGCGCCGCCGCCGCCCGCGCTCTCTCCGCTAGCGAGCACACCGTCGTTATCGTCGGCCGCTCTCCCGAGAAGACAGCACGAGTTGCGGATGCCCTTGGCGCCCAGCACTTCGTCGCCGACTTCTCGAAGCTGAGCGAGGTGCGTCGCCTCGCCGAAGAATTGCGCGAGCGATACCCGCGCATCGATGTACTCGCCAATAATGCCGGCGGCATCTTCGGCGATCGCACCCTCACCGAGGATGGCCACGAGCTCACCCTCCAGGTCAATCACCTCGCGCCTTTCCTGCTCACGCACCTGCTGATGGACCGTCTCATCCTGAGCAAGACCCGTATCATCAACACCTCCAGCGTGGCGAACCTCAGCGGCAATATCGACATCAACGATCTCGATCTCGCGACGCGGTTCTCGCCCGGTCGCGCTTACAGCAACGCAAAACTCGACAACATCCTCTTCACGAGCGAACTTGCCCGCCGGTTCGGCGCCGAGGGCATCACCACCGCAGCATTCCATCCGGGGGTCGTCGCTTCAAATTTCGCGAGCGAATCCACCAGCCCACTTCGGGTGATCTATCGAAGCCTGCTGCGCAACACGCTTATTTCATCCGAAAAGGGCGCCGACACCCTGGTCTGGCTCGCTACCACCGCTCCCGGCCGCGACTGGACATCCGGAAATTACTACATCAAACGCAAACCGGGTCGCACCAACCGGCAAGCGGATGACGCGGGGCTCGCGAGCGCGCTCTGGGAGCGCAGCATGGCGCTGGTCGAGTAGGAACCTATATCCGGCGCATCCTGCAGCACTCGCAACCGCAATCGCACTCGCACTCGCAACCGCAATCGCACTGGCGGGCTCGGGCTCGACCCGCTCAGCCAGAGGCGCGTGCGCCGGTAAGGGTGATGAGTGCCTGCACCGGCGCGTGGTCCGAGGGCCAGCCGCCATCGAATTGGTCGACGTTGATTGCGGTCTTGGAGACGTCGATACCGGGAGTTGCGAGGATCCAGTCGATGCGCTTGCGATCGAGCCTGGGGGCGCGATAGTCGGGAAAGGTGCCCCAGGCATCAGTGACCCGCTCGATCGCCGTATCCCAGGTATCCACGAGCGTCCCTCCGGCGGTGAGGGCGTCGAACGGGAGCGAACCGACGCTCGTGTTGAAGTCACCAATGACAACAGTGGCGAGGGGCGTGAGGGCGACGAGACTGCGGACCAGCGCAGCGGAATGCATTCTCGAAGTGCGGGACCGATGATCGAAGTGGGTGTTGAGTAGCCGGAAAGTGTGGCCGGTGGCCCGATCCTGGAAGGTGACATCAACCAGCACCCGCGGCACCTTGTTGCCCCAGCTGGAAGAGCCGGCGATGGCTGGGGTATCGGACAGGGCCGTCTGGCTCCACTGCAGCAGCTTCAGCCGTCGACCATCGTAAAAGACCGGACAGCCCTCACCACGCTGATCTGCGTTACGTCCATAGCCGATTGAGCGGAATTCGTCCCCGAGTGCGTGGCGAAGAAATCCGGCCTGATCGGGCAGTGCCTCCTGAACCCCGATGATCGTGGGCCTCTCGGCCTTCAGGAGTCGAGACACCAGCGGCCGACGCCTGCTCCAGCGATCGGGGCTGCCCGGCATCAGGTGCGGTATCCGTCGGCGGATGTTGAAACTCATCACGTGCACCAGCGGAGCGATGACCGGGCCTAATAGCGGGGTGTCCGTCACGCAGCAAGCCTACGGTCGCAGCGATTCATATTCAGCCACGAGCTAGCCTTCTGTGATGGCCGAATCATTACCCGACATCCTCCCCGGCACCTACCGTCACTACAAGGGCGGCCTGTACGAGGTGATTGGGGCGGCAACCCACTCGGAGACCGAAGAGCCACTGGTCGTATACCGCGCACTCTACGGAGCATTCGGGTTGTGGGTACGTCCCCGCGAGATGTTTTTCGGTAACGTCCAGGTCGATGGCCAGAGCATAATCCGATTCGAACCGGTCCCGGGCTGAGCGGGTCCCGCTGACCCGATCCCCGCCGACCCGATCCCCGCCGAACCGATTCGCGCAGACGCGATCCGCTCCTGCCGGATGCTGAGCCGACGTCGGAACCAGGCCGCATCCGTCATCCGTGTGAGTAGCGGACCGGCAATGACTGTCAGCAGCACGTAGGCCGTCGCGAGTGGAGCGAGTCGCGGTTCGATACCGGAAGCCGCAGCCAACCCGGCAATGACGATCGAAAACTCACCGCGGGGCGTCAGTGCGAACCCGGTTCGCCACCGCCCGGGTACGCCGATACCCGCCGCAGCGGCCGCGCGGTAGCCGGTGAACGTCTTCGTCGCAATCGTGATCACCGCGAGGATGGCTGCAGGAAGGAGAACCGGCGGAATGCTTGCCGGCTCGGTGGAAAGCCCGAAAAATACGAAGAATACCGCCGCAAAGAGATCACGCAGCGGGAAGAGGAGTTGCTGGGCATTGTGCGCAACCCGGCCGGAGAGTGCGATTCCCACCAGGAATGCACCGACTGCAGAGGAGACATTGACTTCCTGCGCGATTCCCGCCACCAGCATGGTGAGTCCAAGAACACCGAGCAGGAGGGACTCCGAGTGCCCGGCAGCGAACAGTCGCGAGACGACGCGGCCATGCCGCAGGGCAAAGTAGAGAATCATCGCAACGACCAGCACCGCGATGGTCAGCGCCGTCGCTCCCGCAAGCACACCGGCTCCGATCGCCAGAGCTGAGAGCACAGGCAAATAGAACGCCATTGCCAGATCCTCAATGACCAGGATCGACAGGATCGTCGGCGTCTCTCGGTTGCCAAGACGCCGCAGATCCCGCAGAACCTTTGCGATCACTCCCGAAGACGATACCCAGGTGATGCCGCCGAGCGCCACGGCGGCCACCGGCCCCCACCCGAGGATGAGGGCGCACGCGGCGCCGGGCAGCGCATTGAGCAGAAAATCCAGAATGCCGGCTTTGCGCGACCGTCGAAGGCTGGTGATGAGCTCCGTCGGCGAATATTCCAGTCCGAGCATGACGAGAAGCAGGATGACTCCGAGTTCGCTTCCGAAGCTGAAAAAATCGTTGCCAGCGTCGAGCGGGACGAATCCACCCACCCCGAATGCAAGACCGGCGAGAAGATAGAGCGGGATCGCCGAGACGCCAATCCGATCGGCAAGCCGTGACAGCAGGCTGAGCCCGAGAAGCACGGCCCCGACCTCAATGAGGAGCAGTGCGGCGTCATGCATGGGCGGAAGGGATATCAGCCGTCGGTGAGCAGGCGAGCGAGGGCATCGAGCCCGGCACGGGTACCGACCGCGACAATGGTGTCTCCGGCGGCGAGGAGCGTATCCGGTGTTGGCGAGGGGATAACATCCGCCCCCCGCACAATTGCGACGATGGACGAATGCGTGCGTGTGCGGGCCTTCGTCGCGCCCAGCACCTCACCGGCATAGGGCGAGCCAGCCGAGATCACCAGCTGCTCGGTAAATAGCCCGGCAGCTTGTTCGCGGATGCCCGCGAGTTGTCCGAGCATCAGCGACGCCCCGAGCACATCGGCCAGGGCGGCGGCCTCATCGTCGGTCAGTGCGATGGAGTCAACAGCCTCATCCGGATCATCGACGCCGAACAGCGCGAGCTCCCGCTCGCCCGACCGATGGGATACGACACCAATGCGGCGGCCTTTTTTCGTGATCACGTCATGGCGCGTGCCGATCCCCGGCAGATCGACTTTTTCGACTCGTACGCTCACGCGGCAACCCTAACAGGAGGCCCGGTCAGGGTGGGCGCGACTGGCGCGACCAACCGGGTAGCGATTTTGCCAGTCTGAAGAAGCGACGCCAATTACTTGTCCTCCTTAAGCCTCCATCCCGTGTCCCTAGGCCCGAAGTGCCAACACGAAGGGCAACACGGCGGGGGTGCCGGCCCGCCGCAGTTCGCGTCCCGCCACCGTGAGCGTCCAGCGGCTATCTGCCAGGTCGTCGACCAGCAACACCGGACCCGATGTCAGATCGAAGCCAGCTGCCGGATCGCGACCCGCAGTCAGGATGAGATCCGCCGCGCCGAACCGCTGCCAGACGCCGGCGAGTCGATACGCACTATTGCCGCCCGGGTCTCCCAAGGGCCCTCCGCCGATCAAGTCGAGCGCACCGAAGTAGGGGAGCTTGCCAACCGCGGCGATGCCTTCGGCCACAGAAGCAATGAGCAGCGGATGGCGTCGCGAGGGCATGCTCACCACTGCGACTGGGCGCTCCTGCCAGCTCCAGTCCGCGAGCACCCGCACGCAGGCAGAGATCAGTGCCGGACTCGCCCGGGCGTCCAGCGAGTCGGGAGCAAACAGTTCGCGTAGAGTGCCACCCCACCCGAGGTCGGTCAGTCGCGCCAGCGCTCGGCCGGGCTCGGTGCGCTCGGCGATCGGGATATTGCCGCGAACATCGATCCCCAGCCGATCCATGCCACGCGGCCACTGTGCCCGCGGCTCCACCGCAACACCGACTCGATCGAGCGATGCTGCAGCCGCTGCAGTGGCGTCCACCCCTATCTCCGTGGCAAACCATGTGCCCGCACAGCGATCACAACGACCGCATGGCATCGCCGTGTCATCGTCGAGCGCCCGTTGCAGAAACTCCATGCGGCATCCAGAAGTCGTTTCGTAGTCGAGCATCGATTGCTGCTCCGCTGCCCGCGCGGCGGAGATGCGCTCGTACCGTTCGGCGTCGTAAGTCCACGGAACACCGGTGGCGATCCAACCGCCGGACACGCGCCGCACTGCACCGTCAACATCCAGCACCTTGAGCAGCAGTTCGAGGGGAGTGCGCCGAAGGTCCACTCGCGCCTCGATTGCCGCCGTCGACAGCGCCGAGCTGCCCAGTGCGTCAATCACCGCAAGTGCTTTTTGCTCCACCGGCATCGACGATGTCGCAAAATAGTGCCAGATCGCTTCGTCCTCGGTGCCCGGCAAAAGCAGAACATCCGCGTTTTCCGTTGCGCGGCCCGCGCGACCGACCTGCTGATAATAGGCGACCGGCGATGAGGGCGCACCAAGATGGAGCACGAAGCCAAGGTCGGGCTTGTCAAAGCCCATCCCGAGTGCGCTGGTCGCAACCAGAGCCTTCACGTCGTTGGACTTGAGTCGCTGCTCGAGCTGCTCACGCTCGGCGGTATCGGTGCGCCCGGTGTAGGCATGAACCTCATGGCCGGCGTCACGCAGCAGACGAGCAGTGTCCTCGGCCGCCGAAACGGTGAGGGCGTAGATGATGCCGCTTCCGGGGAGGTCTGACAGGTGGCTCAGCACCCAGGCGAGGCGGGCTTTCGAATCCGGCAGTCTCAGTACTCCGAGTCGAAGGGATGCCCGGGCCAGCGGGCCGCGGATGGTAACGACTTCCGACCCGGTCGGTCCAGCTGCCCCGGGCGAGTTGGATACTCCGGGAGCCCCGCCCGCGCCACCGAGCTGCTCGGCAACATCCGCCACCACTCGACTGTTGGCCGTAGCCGTGGTGGCGAGTACGGGGATTCCGTGCGGCAGTTGTGCAATGAGTTCGCGCAGTCGGCGGTAGTCGGGACGAAAGTCGTGTCCCCAGTCCGAAATGCAGTGGGCTTCGTCCACCACAAGAAGTCCGGCCCGCGCCAGCAGAGTGGGAAGCTGATCGTCTCGGAACGAGGGATTATTCAGTCGTTCGGGAGACACAAGCAGTACATCGACCTCGTCAGATCGCAGCTTGTCGAGCACCTCCCCCCACTCGTGCGCGTTAGCGGAATTTATGGCGACCGCGCGCACCCCGGCGCGAGTTGCGGCAGCCACCTGGTCACGCATCAGCGCCAGCAGTGGGGAAACCAGGATCGTGGGCCCGGCTCCCCGCTGTCGGAGAAGAAGTGTCGCAACAAAGTAGACGGCCGATTTACCCCAGCCGGTGCGCTGCACCACCAGTGCCCTCCGACGGTGTTCGACCAGAGTCTCGATCGCTTCGAACTGACCCTCGTGAAACTCGGCATCCTCCCGGCCGACGAGAGAGCGCAGGATGGCGAGGGCGGGGGAGTGGCTGTCGGTCATCTCCCCAGCTTGTCATCAGCGCCGCGACAGCGTGCTGATGCGACCGTCGATGCGAGCATTCCGATGGTGAATCCACTGTGGTGGAGGAGAAGCCGGTCCACTCCTCCACCGGGCACTCCTGACCGTCGTTTGTCCCGGAAGCGCTGGGCTACCGGAGATCGACGGCGCAAAAGCGTCATCCTGTGGCAATGAAACCCCATTATGACGACACCGTCACCCAGCCCCTCACGAGCGACAACCTCATTGAAGCGAGGGTTTCCGCTCTGGTCGGCCGTGCCTGCCGACGGCAGATCTGGTTCCTGTTTCTCGACAGTGAGAACATTCAGTTGCCACTGATCATGCCGGTTGCCGATCTGCCCGCGCTCCCGGATGCGGCAGTGACACGACTGGCCGACAACGTCGCCTTTGGGGTCGGACATCTGAATGCCCGAGCGGTGATCATCGTGCTTGAACGATATGCCGGGACACAGTTCAGTACCGCCGACACCGCCTGGGCCCGCGCGCTGGATAAGGGATTTGCTGCGGCTGGTTTGCCAGTGCGTGCCGTGCTTGTCAGCCACAGCCGCGGGGTGCGCTGGTTTGCCGCGGATGACTATCGCTGGGACTCCACTGGCACGGCAGACAAGATCGGCACAGACAAGACCAGCACAGACAAGATCAACACTGACGGGGACTAGGCACACGTCTCACACACGGCGCATTCTGGAGGCACTCACGTGATGCGCTCCCTCCGGGTTCATGCCTGTCTGGGCAGTACACCTAGCCGATGGGCAGGGAGGACTCGATGAGCGCGACGATCTCCGGGGAGTCCGGCTGCATTGTCGGGCGGAACCGATGCACCGCACCATCCCGGGTGATGACGAACTTCTCGAAGTTCCACTTCACCTTGCCTGCTTTGCCGGAGGAGTCGGGAGCTTTGGTCAGTTCGGCGTACAGCGGATGCGCGTTCTTGCCATTGACCTTGACCTTCTCGAACATGGGAAAAGTGATGCCCCAGGTCGTCGAGCAGTATTCCTTGATTGCGTCATCAGTGCTCAGCTCCTGCAGGAACTGATTGCTGGGGAACCCGAGAACGCTGAATCCGCGGTCTCCATAGGTCTTCTGCATTTCCTCGAGCTTTTTGTACTGCGGCGCGAGCCCGCAGCGGGATGCCACGTTCACGATGAGGAACACCTTGTCACCAAGATCAGCCAGCGATGTCGACTTTCCATCGATTGTGGTGAGCGGAATGGTTTCGAGTGGGCTGGTTTCGTGTGGGGTGGTTTCGTGTGGACTGTCGCTGATGGTCATGATTACGCAATCTATCTCCCGAAACCGGGTGTTCCCAGCGAGCGAGCCCGGGTACCGATAAGTGTCGAAACGGGCCATGTCCACTCCAACGTGTTGTGCCGGCAGAACGTCTTCACGTCGATCCCAGCCAGCCTTCGCTACTGTCGTAGGGTGATGCGCCGTTCCTTGGCATTCCGGCATCCCTACAAAACACGCCCGCAGCGAACCGTGAATCCCAGCGAACCGACAATCCCAGCGAAAGCGAGTCATGCCCGACAGTCCGATCTCTGCCAGCCCCTACGAGGTGCTTGGCGTGAGCGCACTGGCGAGCCAAGATGACCTGCGACGTGCCTATCGCCGGTTGATGCGCGAAACGCATCCCGACACCGGCGGTAACGCCGCACGATTCAATGCCGTGCAGGTGGCATGGGAGCGGATCGGCGACCCGGACGATCGCGCGGCATACGACCGCGGGCGGCCCATGCTGAAAAGCGACGATTCTCCATTCACCTGGGCACCACAACCACGACCCAAACAGGCGGACACCCGCCCCCGCGCCCGCTCTTATGGACATCCGGGAGGCTGGAGACGGGAGCGTTATCTCGTGTTGATGCGCGAATGGGTGGGCCGGGGTGAGTCCCTCGACGATCCCTACGACCCTGCCCTGGTGAGATCAGCACCGATACACTTGCGCCACCTGCTCGCGGATGCCCTCGCCGAGGAAGCGACCGCCCGAACACTCGCCGCGCTGGGGATCGGATTCACGGTCTGGCACGACGTGAGTACCGGCCCTCCGGAGGAGAAAATCGACCATGTGGTACTCGGTCCGACCGGGCTGTTTGCGATCCTCTCCGAAGACTATGACGAGCCAGTGCGCAGCCGTCGCGGCGAGTTGCTTGGCAAGCCGCTCGGCGAGGCGCGCCCCATGCACGACCTCTCAGTGCGCGCCAAGATCGTGTCCCGTGCCGCCCGGGTGAAGTTCACCGCGCTGCTCATCGTGTTGCCGGATGACGCTCTCGATGAACCCTTCACCGTGCTCGGTACCGCCAGAGGAGCAACGACGGTGATCACGCGTCAGTCGACGCTCCCGGCACTGCTGCGCGACGGCGTGCCCGGGGCAAAAGTGATCGGCGGCAACGCGCTATTCGACGTGCGCACACGGCTCCAGGCTGGCATCCGCTTCGTCTGATGTCCAAGGCACCTCTGTAACAAGCCCTCGCAACAAGCCCCGGTAACCAGCCACCTCAACCCGCCACCGTAACCAGCCACCTCAACCCGCCACCGTAACCAGCCACCTCAACCCGCCACCGTGATGAGCAGCTGCGATGAGCAGCCGATCTGATTCCCGCCGCGACCCGGTGTCGTGGGTCCGCCCCATACTGGGCTTAGTTCACCACCACGACCCACGATGAGGATGCTGCATGTTCCTGCTCAGCGACCGCACCGTCGTGCACTCGGCCTCTGACCTCAGCGCTGCGGCCAGTTGCGAATGGGCCGTGATGCGCAAACTCGACTCCCGCCTCGAGCGTATCCAAGCCCCGCCGGCAACAACCGACGACATGCTGGAGCGGGCCGCGCGTCTCGGTGACCGGCACGAGGAACGATTCCTCGAATGGCTGCGGACTCGGATGCGCGTGGTCGAGATACCGCGCCCCGAACGTTCGAGCGATCCAGCCGCGGTGGTCGAGCTCACCACCACAGCTCTCCAGAGCGAAGCGCCGGCGGTCTACCAGGCCGCGTTCTTCGATGGCAGATTTCTCGGCTACGCGGACTTCATCATCCGAAATCCCGACGGACTGTACGAGGTCTACGACACCAAGTTGGCCCGCCACGCCAAAATCACCGCACTGTTGCAACTCGCGGCCTATGCCGAGCAATTGCAGAAGCTCGGTATACCGACTGCGGCACGCGTGTGCCTGATTCTCGGGGATGACAGCGTGAGCGAACACCGTCTCGCAGACATCCTTCCGGTATACCGACGCCGTCGCACCCGCCTGCAGCAGCTGGTCGATGACCGAGTTGCAGACTCGAAACCGACGGCGTGGGGGGACACTCGCTATGCCGCGTGCGGGCGCTGTGCTGTGTGTGAGGAACAGGTGCAGCTGCACCATGACGTGCTGCTGGTGGCCGGACTGCGAGTGACCCAGCGCGCGCGCCTGCTCGACGCGGGGATCAGCACCATTGAGCAGCTGGCCGTGTCGACCGGGCCAGTGATCGGGCTCTCCGAATCGACGCTCACGGCACTCCGCGAGCAAGCCAGCATGCAGACGGCCATGCCGACCGCAATACCGACACCCGAGCACACCACCGATCCCACCACCGGGCACACTTCTCCGGGGCTGGCGTGGCGAGTCGTCGCTCCGGCAGCCCTCGGTGCTATCCCCGCTTCCGATCCGGGGGACATCTTCTTCGACTTCGAGGGTGATCCGCTGCACCAGGAGGGCACAGCGTGGGGCCTCGACTATCTCTTCGGGCTCGTCGAAGCGGACTTGACCTTCCGCTCGTTTTGGGCACATGACCTGACGCAGGAGAGACAGGCTCTTGTCGATTTTCTCGACTACGTGGGGGAGCGTCGGCGTGCGTATCCGGGTATGCACATCTACCACTACGCCTCCTACGAACGCACCCATCTGCTGAGTATCGCCGCGAGACACGGGGTGGGCGAAGAGGCCGTCGACGACCTGTTGCGCAACGGCGTGCTCATCGACCTCTATCCGATCGTTAAACAGTCGCTTCGGGTGGGCAGCCGCAGTTACTCGCTCAAAAAGCTTGAACCGCTGTACATGGGGGACCGCGCACGAACCGGCGTCACGAACGCGGCCGATTCCATCACCGAATACGTGCGTTCCCGGGATCTTTTCGACGAGGGGCAGGCGGATGACGCGGCCCAGGTCCTCGCCGAAATCGCCACCTATAACGAGTATGACTGCGTCTCTACCCTCGCCTTGCGTGACTGGCTTCTTGAGCGCGCCGCAGAGAACTCGGTGCGGGCGGTAGGCCGGGACGCACTCGTGCTCGACGTGCCGCTCACCGAACCGGATCCGGTCTATGTCGAGCTTGCAGCACTCGTGGCGGATTTCCCGGCGGGCGAGCGCACCGCCGATCACACGGCCATCGCCCTTGCCAGCGCCGCGATTGACTACCACCGTCGCGAGGGCAAGAGCTTCTGGTGGGATCATTTCGCCCGACTTGCAGCCCCCGTTGAAGACTGGGCCGATACGCGCAATGTGTTTGTTGTGGAGAGCGCAGAGGTAATTCGGCAGTGGGGCATCACGGGGAATGCGCGCACCGAGTCGCGCGAGCTGAGACTCACCGGAACCGCTGCCCCTGGGAGCTCCTTCAGCGCATCCGATACTCCTTGGCTGGTGTACGACCCACCATTTCCGCCGATCGACGCCGGGTGCGATCCCGGCGCTCGCGTCGCCCATTGCCGTACCGGCATCGTTGTGTGCGACGACGGGTCACTGTTGCTCACCGAGCGCCTCAAGGCAACGGCGTCGACCTATGATCAGCTCCCGCTCGCCCTCGCTCCGAGCTCTCCGCCGAATCCGGGCACCCAGGTCACCGCCATTTCCGAGTGGGGACGGGCCGTGCTCGACGCCTATCCGCAGTTGATGCCCAACGCGGCCCTCGATGTTCTTCGCCGAATACCGCCACGTGGGCTGCGCGACGCTGTCAGCGGTTCCGGTGGAACCATCGCAGAGCGGATGCGGGACGCCCTCCTCAGCCTCGATCACTCTTACCTCGCTGTGCAGGGGCCGCCAGGTACTGGCAAGACCTGGAATGGCGCTCGGGTCATCGCCGACCTCGTGCAGAACCACGGTTGGCGCGTCGGGGTGGTCGCGCAGTCCCATGCGACAGTGGAGAACATGCTCGCCGCGGTGGTCGCTGCGGGGCTGGATCCCTCCCGGGTCGGCAAGAAACCGCGGCCGGGCAGCGACTCAGAGCCGAAGACCTGGACGGCACTCACCGACCGGTCACTCGGAGAATTCACTGCGCAACCGGGATTCGTGGTCGGCGGCACCGCCTGGCTGTTCAGTAACGAGGGTCGAGTACCGCGCGGATCCCTTGACCTGCTGGTGATCGACGAAGCCGGACAGTTCTCTCTTGCCGCCACGATCGCATCATCCGTTGCCGCGACGCGCCTGCTGTTGCTCGGTGACCCCCAGCAACTGCCGCAGGTGAGCCAGGGCACGCATCCGGAGCCAGTGGATGTCTCAGCTCTTGGTTGGCTCAGTGACGGCCACGACGTGCTGCCGCCCGAGTTCGGCTTCTTCCTCGATGTCAGCCACCGCATGCACCCCGCGTTGTGTGCGCCGGTTTCAGAGCTGTCCTATGAGGGTCGCCTGCGCTCGCATCCGTCGGATCGCGATCTCGATGGGGTCGCGCCTGGGCTGCATTCGGTTTCCGTGATCGCTCACGGCAACTCCACGACCTCGGTTGAGGAGGCGACTGCCGTGCTTGCGATCGTGCGCGACGTGGTGGGGCGAGCCTGGACATCCGAAGGCAAAACAAGCGGACTTGCCCCTAATAACGTGATCGTCGTCGCGCCGTACAACGCGCAGGTTCAGCTGTTGCGCGAGACCCTCGACGCCGCGGGCTTCGGGGGAATTCCGGTCGGTACCGTTGACCGTTTTCAGGGCAAAGAGGCCGCAGTCGCAATAGTTTCGCTCGCGGCATCCTCCGCGGCAGACGTACCGCGCGGGATGGAGTTCCTTCTTCTTGCCAACCGACTCACTGTGGCAATCTCCCGGGCACAGTGGGCGGCATGGCTGGTGTACTCGCCCGGGATCACCGAAACGTTACCCACGAGCATTGCAGCGCTTGCCCAGCTGAGTGCGTTCATCCGCCTCGTGGAGCCCGACGCGCTGGCAAACCCTCTCCTGCTAAATCGGTTGACGCGTCTCAATCCCGATGGTCGGGACGGTCCTTGACGTCCTCGGGGATTTCCGAATCGGTGTACTCGCCATCCTCACCCTCGCTGATGGGGGTGTGCGATCCATCCGTGAATTCTTCATCCGTGAACTTGCCTTCGGTCTCTGGACCGCCGCCGGTGTTCTCTTTGTTGCCAGACATGATTACTCCGTGTTCGTATGTTCGTATGTTCGTGTGTTCGTGGGCCAAATGTTTTCATCGAGCAGTAGTCGACGAAACCCACTCCTAGCTTCGGGCAAAGCTCCTGTGATTGCTACCCCGGGCTCCCTCGCTGATCGCTTTTCGCAGATTGAGTACTGTTCGAGTGCTTTCACAGGCACTGGGTGACGCCAGCGCACCGCGAGCGGCCTAGGCTTTTATGGGGCGTTCCGATAGGAGCGCCGAACAGGCCAGACGAGCGGGATCCCAGTGATCAGAGTCATCAGCTATAATCTTCGCAAGAATCACGCCAGCGGCGAGCTCGGTGAACTCGTGGGCCGATTCGCTCCTGACGTTCTGTGCTTGCAGGAGTGCGACACAACGGATCTGCCGGTCGATGTCGGCCAGCTTCGCCTTGCTGACTCCACCAAGCGCAACCGGCTCGGACTCGCCGTTTACTACCGCACAGACCGGTTCAGCGCCCTCGAGACTCAGGCCTTTTCACTGAAAAAGTCTCTGCACGACATGGTGCTCAAGCCCGCCCACGAGCGTCTGATCGGCACCAGGCTGGTTGACCACGAGACCGATCATGAGATCGTGGTTGCGTCATTCCACGCCGCACCGCTGACCGCGCGCAATTCGCTGCGTCGGGAGCAGATCCGCGCCGCCCACGAATTACTGCTCACTCTCGGACACGGTCTGCCGACCCTTATGGTCGGCGACTACAACTACCCTTTGTTCACCACGACCCTCACCCAGCGGGTGAACGAGTCGGGCTACGACCTGACTCTCAGCGACCGCAGCACCTACACACGCTATAAATTTTTCCGCGGTCACTTCGACTTCGCAACATCTGTCGGTCTGGGGATCGACAACGTCGAAACCCTCGATCGCGGAGCGTCTGACCACATGCCGATAATGGTCAGCGCGTCATACCGCGAGAACGCGGTCGCGTCGCGATGACTTGACACCGGCAAGGACATACGGTCGATCCGTGCTGGCGAACGGGAGCTAGGGCTTCCAGACCATCAGCACAACCACAGCGACCAGGAGCAGGCTCGCGAGACCGGATGCGCCAGCGATCACGCTGTAGCCGGCGGGACGTGCAGCCATGATTATGCCCTCGGCGCCAGTTGATTCCGTAACGGCATCCGCAACCCTTTTCATCGACGGCACCGTGATGAAGAGGTTGATTGCCACTGCGATCACGTAGAGCACGATTGAGCCGACAATCCACCCGGTCGACAAGGTCACATTGTTTTGTGGATCAGCAACTTCGATGAGTATGAAGCCGGATGCCAAGACTACGAGCGAGAGCAGGGTGAAAGTGGATGTCGCCCGCGCGAGGGCCTGCACCTGGGCACCGTTGCGTGCGCGGGCGGCACGCATAGCGGTCATCGGCAGGATGGCCATAGGACCGACGATGAAGACGGCAGCGATCACGTGCAGAGCAGCAAACAGGATTTCCAAGATGACCTTTCGACAGTTTTGTCAACGGCGTCAGTCCGCGCGGTTCGTGAACCAGCGATCAGGATGCCAATCACTACATGCCCACCGAATGCCCACCACATGCCCACTCCACCGGCATGCACCAAATCGGCACTCGCGACACCGGCAGCCCATTGCCTGACCGCCAACCCGGCGCGGCACCATCATTGATCCGAGTGGTTCTCTCCGGCATTTCCAGCAAACGAGGGCAAACCGCACACCCACGTCAACAATGAATGGGTGCGTTCAGCATGATGGATTAGTCCGGCTTCACTGGGGACTTAAGGCCCGGTGATGTTCCGAGCCATCCTGATTGCCGGCCCTCCGGTGACAGCCCTGGATAACAATCTCCGGTGACTCGCGTCGAGCACAGAAATCGAGTACAGACGTCGAGCACAGTCGTCGAGCACAGTCCCCGAACACAGGTCCGACGTCAAGTCCCGTGGAAATACCCCCGAGGTCAGGCGACGAGACCAGGCTCTGCGGACGGCGGCTGTATGCTTCCCAATTCCGCCGCGACTGACACGATGAGCTCTGCGCAGATTCGAAGGTGCTCTTCGGACATGTCCTTCGTGGCAACACCGAGGGAGACTTCGAATTCGAGGTAAAGCTCCTCCATCAGTTGATTCGCCGCGGGGGTCAGCTCCAGAAAGAGGCTGCGCCGGTCGCTGGGGTGGTCGACTCGATGCATGAGTTTCGCCTTGACCAGGCGGGTCGAAATCGCTGTGACGGCACCGGTGGTCATCTCCATCGACTCAGCGAGTTGCTTGGGAGTGAGGCTTCCAGCCTCGGCAACACGTGCCATTGCGCGCAGTTCGCTTCCGGTGATCCCGGCTTGGATCGCAATACGGTGGCGGTTACTGTCGAGTGCCCGCATCAGGATGAGCGTTGCGGCCGGAAAGCCGTTGAGAGTGTGTGCTGCCCCGAACTTTTCGTACACAGAATCCCCTTATTCATCTGCCTGGTAAGCCGAGTTACCCGCCCGGCCTGCGTATAAATTGATCTTGAGAATGCTCTCACATGTTACTTCTTAAATGCCTCAGCGTTTGTTCCCGGAATCCTCCACGGTTCCTGTGTAGTCCCAGGGCTGCAATTGGTAGGTAAGCCGATGACTGATTCGCACCGGTGATGCACAAAATGAAAAGAGCTGGAGGCCATCCCGACGGCCCCCAGCCGCGCTTTTTATGGCGCATGTCAATTATTACAGAATAGTTTGATGATTGCGATTCTTTACTATCAAGGTAATTTCTCAACGGTTTTTTGGTGTTTGCTTCGTCGTCATCGTGATTGCGCAAATGCGGCACGGAGACCGGTTGTTGCGGTGAGCGAACCATCCCAAGCAACGGTGAGCACGTCTACCGACCAGCGTTCCACGACCGATGCGAGAGTCGTCGGGCCGCCCGCGATGAGCACATCACCGCCCGCGTTCATGCACCAGTGGTGAAATCCGCTACCCTGCAGTGCATCGGCCGCAGCCTGCATCGCCCGTGCCTTCACTGTGCCGTTCAGATCGATGACTCCATCCGTACGGTGAGGTGTGAATGCGCCGTCGGTAGCGTCTCGCCAACGGAGGGCACTCGCATACATCGACCTTAATTCGACGCTGGAGTCGGTGAGCACCAATTGCCCCGCTGCGATCCGGGAGAACTCAAAGCCTGGTTGGTAGAGGCTGAAACGCTCGTCGAAAGTGCGGAAGCGTGACTCGACCACCGCCACGGCATCCGCCGAGGTGGGCAAGTCAGGAAGGGTAAGAGAAACCATCGTGCCCATCGCCTCGAAGAGGTGTGTGCCCACGCGCTCAGATAACGGCCTGGTCGAGCGCGGACTGCAGCGAGGTGAGGTAGGCATCGCTGGTGTAGGTCGCACCGCTGACGCTCGATACGATGAAGCTGCCGCTTGCCGAATCAGCCGGAGCATCGGGCGTTGCAGCCTCCGCTGCAGCAGAGGAAGACGGGGAGGCGGCAGTGCCCGTGCTCGTGCTTGTACTCGCGCCCGTGTTCTCGCCGATCGAGCTGGCCACCGTCGCATGCGTTACGGCAGCCAGGCCTGCCTGCCAGCCGACGATGAGGATAGCTACGGAGGCGAATATGCCACTGAGTGCTGCGCGTATTCTCACCAGTCGAACCGTTCTGTGTGGAGCTGATGCTCGGGGATTCCGGCTGTGCGAGCGTCATGCTCGACCAGGTCAAGCCATGAGGTCGGTCCACAAATATAGAGGTCGGAGTTCTTCAGATCGGGAAATATGCTTCTCAACGTCACACCTCGAGAGGCGTCAGCCTGCGGCATCCACCCCGGGCATCCTCGAGAAACGCCCGCACCGGGGTGATGCCGATACCGGCGACCATGATGGCGAGCTTGGGGGCCGTTCGTGCGGTATCCGTGAACACGCCGTACGGACCCTCGAGCGACACACGGGTGCCCGGCCGCACCGCGCTGATCGCACTACTGCCGATGCCGAGTTGGCGCACGGTGATCCGCGCGGCGTCCTCAGTGGGCACCGATGACAGAGAGTGGACACCGATGACAGGGAGATCGGGTGTGAGTGCCACCAGGTGCGAGCGGTCCAGAAACGCCAGATGAAGAATTGGCCGCCAGAGATATCGAGCGAGCGCAGGTTACGCCCGGAAAAGTGGATCGACACCACGCCGCGGGCCACGTTCTCGACCCGGCTGACGCGCACGCGATGTCGGATGGTGGAGACCAACGGTTCGATGAATCGGTAGGTAGTGATCGACCCGAAGGCGAGTACATACAGAGCGATCCAGTAGACCCTCTCGACACTTCCCGCCGAGAGGATGCCGCCGACGCTCAACTGGTGTGGAACTGCGAAGAGCACGGCAACGTAGCTCAGCAGGTGTACGAGGTGCCAGCCTTCGTAGCTGAATTTGCGGCGCACGGCCACAAGAGAAGTGATCACCACGCCGAGCGAGCGGTGCACAGCGATCGCGCGGTCGTGGCCGACGGTGCGGTCGATGCTGGGGATGCGTGCAGCGAGCTTGATCATCACGAGAATGAAGTCGGTACCGATGAGGCCGGCGACGATTCCGATGCTGGTGACGGCATCCGCAACAGAGCCGAACTTTGCCGATCCACCGGTGGCAAGAAAGAGAGCCGCTGCAGCGGCACCGACAGCCCAGAGGCACGTGACCAGGTGATCTGCTATGCGCTTACCGTGAATGGGATACCGCCAACGTGTGAGTTCTCACATCTGGGGAATGGCGACCAGCTCGGTCACGGAGGAATCGGAATCTGCGTCGGCCAGAGCCTGGTCTGAGGCTTCGACGATCGACACGACCTGGGCGTACCCCGCTGCGAGGGCAACTGCGAAGATCACGGCAGCGATCACCGGGTTCCCGATGGTGATCCACGCCCGAATGGGGAGCCGTTGAAGCACAGACCGCTCCTGTGAGCCTCGAGAGAATAGCCCGACCCGCGCCGCGTCACGATAGCGAGAACTGCTTCACACTGAGCGGGCTGTTGCCGATCGCGGCCCACGAGGATTCGTGTGAGGCCGCCCCGCTGGGGGCTAGACAATGCCGGTGGTGCCGAGCAACGCGCCGATCGTGAAGGTCGCAACGAGCGCGAGAGCACCTCCGATGACGACGCGTGCCGCCGCACGGGCCCGACCCGCACCGCCGATGTGGGCGCTGATCAGTCCGGTGGCGGCGAGGGCGAGCAGCACGACCGCGAAGGTCACGGGAACGCGAAACTGCTCGGGCGGCAGCAGTATCGCGAGCAACGGGATGACGCCACCGGCAAGGAAGGCCGCCGCGGAAGCAAAGGTGGCGTGCCACGGACTGACCACGTCGTTCTGGTCGATGTTGAGCTCAATCGAGAGGTGGGCGGCGAGAGCGTCGTGTGCGGTCAGCTCCGTCGCGACGGTCAGTGCCGTCTCTCGACTCAGTCCCTTCGCCTGGTACATGCCAGCGAGTTCGGCGAGCTCCTCATCCGGTGTCTCCTCCAGCTCGCGTCGCTCCTTCTCGATCAGAGCGTGCTCACTGTCGCGTTGGCCGCTCACCGAGACGTATTCGCCGAGGGCCATCGAAATTGCCCCTCCGACTAGGGCGGCAAGTGCGGCGGTGAGAATGGGAGCGGTGGCGGTGGTGGCACCAGCGACACCGACGGCGATCGCGGCGACGGAGACGATGCCGTCGTTTGCGCCGAGCACTCCGGCTCGAAGCCAGTTGAGCTTCTGCGCAACGCCGCCCATATGCGGTTCGTTCGCTTGCTGATTGGGGGCGGTCTGGTAGGTCATTTGCCTATCAAACCCCCTTTGTGACGGGATTTCCACGAAGGAAAGGCTCTCCTATGCCCGCAGGTGCATAGACCTCTCACGGCGCAGTCGAATCGCCCGATAGGCCACCCCGAGAGCGAGTATTCCGACCCCGGTTGCGACAGCCGTGAGGGGGAGCGTGACCACGAGGGCGATACATCCCACCACTCCGAGCACCGGGATGATCCGCGGATATCGTCGCTGGTGCGCCCCCTGGCTGAGTGCCGCCAGGTTCGCCACCAGATAGTAGAGCAACACTCCGAACGAGGAAAAACCGATTGCGCCGCGCACGTCGGCAATGAGGATGATCAGGCACACCATCACCGCGAGTGTCACCTCCGCGCGGTGGGGAACTCCGAATCGCGGATGTACCGCGGCAAGCCGGCGCGGCAGGTCACCCTCCCGCGCCATCGCGAGAGTCGTGCGACCGACGCCAGCGATGAGCCCGAGCAGCGCACCGAGGCATGCTGCGGCCGCCCCAACGGTTACCAGCGGGCCAGCCCAGCTCCATCCGCTCGCCTGCACAACCGCGCCAAGAGGAGCCATCGATACGCCAAGTGCCGCACTGCCGAGACTGCCGAGAAGCACCACTGCGATGGTTGCGTAGATCATCACGGTGAGCGAGAGTGCGATCACGATAGCCCGCGGGATCGTTCGGGCGGGGTTCTGCACTTCTTCGCCCATTGTGGCGATGCGGGCGTAACCGGCGAAGGCGAAGAAGAGCAGTCCGGCGGACTGCAGCACCCCGTACCATCCGCGCCCAGTGAGGTCTGCGAATGGGTCGATGCCCAGCCGGGCAACGGATGTTCCCGCGGCGACAACCACTACAAGCACCGCCAGCACGATCACCACGAGGATGCGGATGAGCATGGCAGTGCGCGTGACACCCCGGTAATTGACCGCCACCAGTACGATGACAGCGGCGATCGCGGCCGGCTTACCCCAGGCCGCTGGCACCGCGTAGGCGGCAAAAGTGAGTGCCATCGCCGCGCAGCTTGCGGTCTTGCCGACGACGAAACTCCAGCCGGCGAGAAAGCCCCACCACTCACCGAGCTGCTCCCGGCCGTAGACATAGGTGCCACCGGAGGTGGGGTAGGCCGCGGCGAGCTGGGCGGAGGAGGTGGCATTGCAGAACGCCACAATCGCGGCGATGACGAGGCCGACGAGCAGGCCGGCGCCCGCGGCCTGAGCAGCGGGCGCGAGGGCGGCAAAAATTCCCGCCCCGATCATCGAACCGAGTCCGATGAATACGGCACCGCCGAGACCCAGACTGCGGGCGAGCGCAGGTGCAGCCTCGGGAAAAGGCATGGCGGAGGACTCAGCGGAAGAATCGGCGGAGGGCACACGCGCACTGTACGACATCCGCGTAAACGGGTGGGCCGGGTTGCGGGCAGCGTTGTCGGCGCATGGCGAGCAGGGATCCGGGCTGGCCATGATCTAATCGAGAGCAGGTCGCCGATTGTGTGCGCGCGCAGGATGAAGGTTGGGATGGAGGCGGGAATGACGCCATTCGTCACGATCATCGCAGTGGCGCTGCTCGCCGCCATCACTCTCATCGTGGTGATCGCTCTGCGGCTCGAGCATCCCTGGCTGCAGCCCTTGGCGGTTCTGCGTGCGGCAGTGCAGTTGGGCATCCTGAGCGTGATCCTCGGCGGAGTGATCAGTAATATCTGGCTAGTAGCGGCATTCCTCGCCGTGATGGTGATGGCGGCAACCTGGGTTGTGTACCGACGGTTGGGGGTTGCACCGCACTATCTGCTGCCTATCGTCGCGACCGTGGTTGCAGCATCCGCTGTTCCTCTTGCGGTGGTATTCGCCACCGGTGCCATCGCGGGCAGTCCGCGATACCTGCTCGCGCTCGGCGGCATCGTGATCGGCAACACGATGACGGTGTGCACACTGATGGGTCGCTCACTCGGATCGCTCTACCTCTCCCAACGTGACGAAATTGAAGCCTGGCTCTCGGTCGGCGCGACACCGCGTCGGTCAGCGCTTCGAGCGGTGCGCTCGGCGGCGTCACTCGCTCTCATTCCATCGACCGACCAGACTCGAACCACCGGAATCGTCACCCTTCCCGGTGCCTTTGTCGGTGCGGTGTTCGCCGGAGCATCACCGATTCAAGCTGCCCAGTTCCAGATCGTCGTGCTCGCTGCGGTGCTCGCGGCAGGAGCGCTCTCGGCCGCAACTTTTACCGCGGTCTTCGGCGCACCCGAAGTGCTGCCGCTCGAGGAGCGCGCGCTCGGCGAACGCCGCACTCCCTCGCTATCGCGCGCTTCTGGTCGACCTCACGCTCCTGGTCGACCGCACGCTCCTGATCGACCGCACGCTCCTGGTCGACCTCAAACACCCGGTCAAATCGGGTCTTAGGTCCCTTGTCTCTGACAACCGCACGGCGTCAACTGGAATTATGCAACCACTGAGTGACTCCGCAGCACCCCCGCAATCACCGCGCCGGGTCGGGCACATCATCGTGGGGGTGGACGGATCCAAGGCATCCCTCCGCGCCCTCGCCAAGGCGGCCACTCTCGCCGACGCGCTGAACACCGAACTGCGAATCCTCACCACCTGGAAGTTCTTCGCCGACTACAACGGCATCGGCGGCACCGATTGGTCACCAGAGAACGACGCCAGAGAAATTTTGGATGATGCGAGTCACCGACAGTTCGGAGACTCGCTGCCGCACTGGGTGACGACCGGCTCAGTCGAGGGAAGCCCAGCACAGCGACTTATCGACGCGAGCGAGGGGGCGGAGATGATCGTGCTCGGCAGCCGAGGCCACGGAGGGGTGATGGGCCTTCTGCTCGGATCGGTGAGTTCAGCCTGCGCGGAGAAGGCGCACTGCCCGGTGCTCGTGGTCCACTGAATGCTTGTGGTCCACTGAATGCTTGTGGCCTGCTGAACGAACGCATGTGCGGCCGCGCACGCGTGCCTAACCCAGCCGCACGCGTTGAGTGACCAGATCGTCAGGCACCGGAAGGTGCGAGATCACAATGACGGTGCGCGAATCCTCGCCGCGTAGGTCGGTTGCGGCGGACAGGATGTCACGCATCAGCCCGGAGGCACGCTCAGGATCCACGTTGGCAGTCGGCTCGTCAAACACGATCACCGGAAAGTCGGCGAGCAGGGCGCGAGCGAGAGCGAGCCGCTGAGCCTGACCGCCGGAAACCAGCGCACCATCGTCGCCGACGCGAGCGGATAGCCCGCCGCGTTCGCGCATCCATTCGGCTAGGCCGACCCGGTGGAGCACCGTGACCAGCTCCTTATCGGTGGCCGAATCATGGGCGAATAGAAGATTTTGGCGGATGTCCTCGTCGAAGAGATACGGCGTCTGCTCGCAGAGTCCCACGATGCTGCGAACGGCATCGGCCGAAAGCTCTCGCGCTTCGACTCCGCCGATGCGGTAGCTGCCGCTGTAGTCGAGAAATCGCACGAGCACATGGGCGAGGGTGGTCTTACCCGATCCCGATGCGCCTTCGACGACAACACGTTCGCCACGCTGGATACTGAGGTCGAGTCCGCTGAACGCCGGGTCAGATTCACCCGGCCAGCGTGCACCGAGTGCCCTGAGCTGCAGCATCGGCGACGCTGCTGCGTGAGCAGCCTGTGCTGCCACCAGTGGACGTGCCGACGATGCTGACGATGCTTCTGGAGTTTCGACGGGGATTTCCACCGGTAGGCTCGCCGGCGTTGCTTTCGCCACTCGGCGCGCACTGGCACGCACCTGCCGGAACGCCCCGAGTGCCACGGGGGCGCTCGCAACAACCTCGAATACAACAAGCGGAATCAGCGCGATCACCGCAAGCGCGGGGCCCTCCAGCCCGTGTTCGAGCGCCGGAATGCCCACCAACAGTGCGGCGACGCAGGCCAGTGTCGCCAGCGCGGAAAGAATCGCGGATGACGCCCCAACGCCCCCGGCCTTCGCGAGCGTCGCGAGGCGCACGCGCTGGTCGGCGTGCGTGACCGCGTCAGCCCGCTGAGAACTGGCGTCGTAGGCCACGAACAGATCGAGGTTCGACACGTAATCGAGCAGCCGGTCGGAGAGCTCGCCGCGCAAGGGAGCGATCGATCGCTCTGCGCGTGCGGCGATAACGGTCTGAACGAGAGTGGCTGCACCGAAAGCGAGAATGAGCGCGCCAGCGAGAGTGACACCGGCGGAGGGAAGCACGATAGCTACCCCGATCACACTGAGGATGGCGGTCAGCAGCGTCACCACCAGCGGTTGAATCACGCGAAGAGGAAGATTCTGCAACTCATCCACATCATTCACCAGCCGGGTCAGCAGGTCACCGCGCCCGGTGCCTGACGCCTCACCCCGAAGACCGTCGGGGGCCAGTGGCACGAGTCGACGGTAAATACCGACTCGTACCGCAGAGAGTTGCCGGAACGCCGCATCATGACTGCAGAGGCGCTCCACATAGCGCGATGCGGCCCGCAGCAAAGCGAATGCGCGCACCCCCACGATGGCCGCACCGAGAAAGAGAATGGGCGGTTGCTCGGCTGCCCGCGTGATGAGCCAGGCCGAGGTAGCGAGTAGTCCGACCGAACTGAGGGCGGAGACCAGGCCAAAAAATACCCCGGGCACAAATTGGCGAACCGCAGGCTGGGCGAGCCGCAGCACAGCCACCGTCGGGGAATCACCACGCAGCCGAGAATCAGACATGGACGGCGACTCCCAGTTCGATGAGATCGTCAGCGGCGGCAATGACCGCGGGGCGATGGCTGACGATGAGCACGGTGTAACCAGCGTCGGCAAGAGTGCGCATTCCTCGCAATAACTCTGCCTCGGCGTGACAATCGAGGGCGGCGCTCGGCTCATCGAATACGAGTACCGGGCAGTACCTGGTCAGACCGCGATAGATCGCCCTGGCCACTGAGACGCGTTCAGCCTGCCCGCCGGAGAGTCCGCTGCCGGTGACGGTCACTCTGGACTGCGGATCGAGCTGGGGGAGGGCGGCGAGCGCCAGCGCGCCGCGCACCAGCGCCGCATCCGGCTCTCCGTCTCCGAGAGCGACATTCTCGGCGATCGTCCCCTCGAGCAGTGCACTGCTCTGGCCGGCCCAGGCCGTAAGCGCCCGCCGATCGAGGGTGCCGCAGCTCCGATCCGAACCGATGGCACCGGCGACTTCGATCTGACCGTCGAATGGCACAAAACCGAGAAGAGCGGCAACCAGGGAGGATTTGCCCGATCCGCTTGGGCCAGCGATCACCGTGATCCGCCCGGCACGGATGACCGCAGAGAACCGATCGACGGCAACTCTGGCGTCATAGTGAACGCTCACTCGCGCGAAGCGCAGGTCGCGCGCCTGGAGCGTACGCGCTGTGCCAACCGTCCTCGGGGGTTCGGGTGCCACGCAGTGCGCCGCATCGAGGATCTCGAAGACGTCCTCGGCGGCAGCAATCCCGTCTGCGGCCGCGTGATAGTTGGTGCCGACCTGACGAAGCGGCAGAAACGCCTCGGGTGTGAGCAGCAGAACGAAGAGGCCGACAGCCAGGCCAAGGCTGCCGTCGATCAGCCGCAGGCCGACGGATACCGCCACCAGCGCCACCGAGAGGCTGCCAATCAGCTCGAGGGCGAAGCCACTCACAAACGACAGACGGAGTACCTTCATCGTCTCGACACGGTAGTCCTCGGTCAGTGCGGCGATCCGCGTGGCCTGCCGGTGTTGGCGCCCGAAGATCTTGAGGGTGGCGAGCCCGCTGACCACATCGAGGAAACTGCGAGACAGTTGGGCGAGCACCACCCACTGTCGTCGCTGTACTGACTGGGTGGCGAGTCCGATGAGAATCATGAAGACCGGTATCAGCGGCAGCGCAATGACCACGAGGATGCCGCTCATCACGTCCTGCAGGAAGATCGCGGTGATCACCAGCGGCGTCGCGATTGCGGTGAGAATGAGCTGGGGGAGAAAAAGGGAGAAATAGCCGTCGAGGGCATCAAGGCCCGGTCCGGCCGTTGTGACGACATCCACCCGGTTGCGTGTGCTCAGCCAACCGGGGCCGAGCCGGGCGAGCCCGATCATGAGTTTTCCGCGCAGTTGGCTCTTCACCGTGGCGGCTCCCCGGGCCGACGCGACATCCATCGCCAGGAGTGTGCCGGCGCGCAGGATGCCAGTGCCAGCGAGCAGGAGGATGCCCGGAAACAACTCGAAGAGCGACTGCCCGGCGATTGCGCCGACGATGGCCTGCGACAGTAGCCAGCAGAACGCGAGAGTCGCCGCCGTGCGCACGATCCCCAGCACAACGCCAACGCAGAAGAAGGTGCGGGCGGCCGCCGCATAGCGCAGCAGCCGTGGATCAAGTGGACGCATCGGTTCAGCCGCCGAGCACGGGTGCCGACGCCGAGGGGGAGTCGCTGCGCGGCTGCGTGTCTTCGGGCATCGAGGCGCGGGTGATGCGTTTGCGGAACACCCAGTAGGTATAGGCCTGGTAGGCGAGCACGAATGGCAGCACCGCGACAGCGACCCAACTCATCACCGAGAGCGTGTACGGCGTGCTCGACGCATTCGCGATGGTGAGGCTGTTCGCCACATCATTGCTCGCGGGCATCACATCGGGAAAGAGCGCGGCGAAGAGACTCGCGACGGCAACGGCGATTGTGCCGGCCATCAGGGAAAACGCATACCGCTCACGACCGCGCAGGTTAGCGAAGAACGACGCGATCAGGAGCACGGCCGCCAGGATTGCCAACGGCCACGATGCGACCTGGCCGTTGGCGAGGTTGGTCCAGAGCAGGAAGACCGCCGCGACGATGATCGTGAGTGCACCAGAGCGCACGGCGAGCTTCCGGGCGCGCAGGCGCAGGTCTCCATCCGTTTTCAGGGAGATGAACACCACCCCGTGGGTGAAGAACAGCAGGAGCGTCGTGAGACCGCCGAGCAGAGCGTAGGGGTTCAGCAGGTCGAACAGCGTGCCCGTGTAGTTGTGGCCGGAGTCGAGCGCGACCCCCTGCACGATATTTGCGAAGGCGACACCCCAGAGCAGTGCTGGCACGACCGATCCGACGACGATCATGCCGTCAAACCATTTCTTCCAGCGCGACTCAGGACGGTGATGGCGGTACTCGAACGAAACACCACGAGCGATCAGAGCGAGCAAGATGAGCAGCAATGCAAGGTAGAACCCGCTGAACAGGGTGGCGTACCACTCCGGAAAAGCGGCGAACAGCGAGGCTCCGGCCACGATCAGCCAGGTCTCGTTCATGTCCCAGACCGGACCGATCGTGTTGATCATGACGCGGCGATCGATGTCATCCCTCCCGAGAAATGGCAGCGCCATCCCGACCCCAAAATCGAAGCCATCGAGCACGAAGTAGCCGATGAAGAAGAAGCCGACGATCCAGAACCATAAAATATTGAGATCCATTTTTTGCTCCTAGTAGACGGTCACGGTTGCGGTGGGGGCCTCGGACGCGTCGCTCAGAGGCGCACCCTCCGGTCCCTTCTGGGCGGCTCGTTTGAGGAGTCGGAATTCGACCACCGCAAGGATTCCGTAGATCAGGGTGAAGGCGACGATCGAGATCAGCACGTCGAGACCGGTGAGGTTGGGCGAGACGCCGTCGCTGGTCTTCAGCAGGCTGAAGACGATCCAGGGTTGGCGGCCCATTTCGGTGAAGATCCAGCCGACGATCATGGCGGCGAGAGGCAGCGGGAATGCCCAGACCGCGATGCGCCAGACCCACGCGTTCTTCGGCAGGCGGCCCTTGCGCATCAGCCAGAGGCCGACCGCGGAGAGCAGCACCGAGAGCATACCGAGTCCGATCATCCAACGGAACGACCAGTAGGTGGCCCAGACGACCGGCGCATAGTTGCCCGGGCCGTACAGGGTGCGGTACTGGGCCTGCAGGTCGTTGATGCCCTCGACGGTGCCGGTCAGTGTGTGGGTCGAGAGGAACGACAACAGGTAGGGGATGCGGATCGAGAACAGCTCGTTCACCCCGTCCGGTGTGCCGAGAGTGAAGATCGAGAACGACGCATCTGATCCACTGACAGTGTTGTAGGCGGCTTCCGCTGCCGCCATTTTCATCGGCTGCGTCTGCACCATCACCAGGCCGAGCTGGTCACCCGTGAGCACGGTCAGGATGCCCGCGCCGATCATCGTCCACATCGCGAAGATGATCGCCGGTCGCATGGTGTCGAGATTCTGCTGGCGGGCGAGGTGCCAGGCGGCGATGCAGATCACGAGTGCTGCGGAGACCATGAACGACGCGGTGATCGTATGAGGGAACGACGCGAGCGACACTTTATTGGTGAGCACCGCCCAGATGTCGGTGAGCTCAGCCCGACCGCGAGCCTCGTTGATGCGGAAGCCGACCGGGTTTTGCATGAACGCGTTCGCGGCAAGGATGAAGTAGGCCGACAGGATGGTGCCCGCTGCCGTGACCCAGATGGTGGCGAGATGCACGCCCTTGGGCAGTTTGTCCCATCCGAAGATCCACAGGCCGATGAACGTGGCTTCGAGGAAGAAGGCGAGCAAGCCCTCCATGGCCAGTGGAGCGCCGAACACGTCGCCGACGAATCGCGAGTACGTCGACCAGTTCATACCGAACTGGAACTCCTGCACGATGCCGGTCACCACCCCCATTGCAAAGTTGATCAAGAAGATCTTCCCGAAGAACTGGGTGAGCTGCAGATACTTGACCTTCGCCGTGCGGTACCACGCCGTCTGGAACACCGCCGTGGTGGTGGCCATGCCGATCGTGATGGGGATGAACAGGAAGTGGTAAATCGTGGTCAGTCCGAACTGCCACTGGGATAAAACGAGAGGGCTGAGGATGTCGTTCACTCTGATCTCCGGATCGGGTGTTTGAGGGCTGCGAGGGTGGCGTCGGCAACGGTGGCGTCGGCATCGGTGGCGTCGGCAACGGTGGCGTCGGCAACGCTGGCTCCGTGCACGACGAGAGTGGGTCCGGCGATATTGAGCAACACGTCATGGCTGACCGGGCCGAGAGCGGACTGTGCCGCACCGTGTCGACGCGAACTGCCGATGACGAGCAGCTCGGCTGACATCCCGGCGTCGACGAGCGCCTCAGCCGCCGGACGCCGCAGAGTACGGGTGCGCACGAGAAGGTCGTCGCCCGCGCTGCGGGCAAGGTGGACGGACTGGGACCCGAGTGTTTCCGCGGCACGCCGTGCGCGCGCATCGGCGGCGGCAGCATCCTCTCCGTCCCCGTCGGCATGTGAACTCCAGGCGCGAAGCAGGATGAGTTCTGACTGCCCGCGGTGTGCCTCGGTCGCTGCGAAACGCACGGCGGCTCGACCGGCTTCGGAGTCATCGATACCGGCGACGATTCCGTGTCGCTCGGTGGTCGATCCCTCGGGGATCACGGCCACCGGGCACCATGCCGTGGCAGCGAGCTGGAGACCGCGGGAGCCGAAGGCCTGGCCGTGCAGAAAACCGGTCTTGTTCGTGCCGACCACCACGAGATCCACCTCTCGAGAGGCAACCCCCAGTTCGACCATCGGATCGCCAAACAACACCCTGGTCTCAACGGACACAGTGGGATCGATCGAGCGGGCGACGATCGAATCCTTCTCGAGAAGCGCGTAGGCCACGGGATGAAGTTCAGCGAGCGATTGCTGACCGACCATGCCCCACTCGTCGTCGATCACATGGACGAGCACGATGCGGGAGTGCAGGGATGCCGCACGCAGCACCGCCCAACTGATCGCCGCTCGGCACGCCGAAGTCCCGTCTACACCGACCAGGATCGTTCCACCCATCAGAGTTCCCCGTTTTCTATCACCACCAGCATGGAGCGGCACTCACCTACCCAACGGGTCTAAAGTCCCGCCAACGCGGGGCTCCTCACCCGGCGACGCGCTACGCTGAGAATCGTCGGTGCACGTGCCGAATCACTTTTCGGACTCGGGGTACTGGCTCAGCGCTGGCGGAGGAGTCGTGTGGTGTCGAACGACGAAATGCTCACTTTTCCTGACGAACCACGGGCCGAACTCGACCGGGCCCTGGGCGATCTGGTCGATCGCGCGCAGGATGTGCTTGCGACGCAGGGGCGCCTTCGTGCGCTGCTTCGGGCCAACCTCGCCGTCGTCGAGCATCTTGAGTTGCCGGTCGTGCTGCAGCGGATCGTGCAGGCTGCAGTGGAGCTGGTCGGTTCCGAATATGGCGCGCTCGGGGTCATCGCCCCGGGGGGTGGGCTCGAGCAGTTCATCCACGTGGGGATACCCCCGGAACAGGCGACGATTATCGGCCACCTCCCCGAGGGACACGGCCTGCTCGGCGCCCTCATTGACGACCCACGTCCCATCCGGCTCGCGCACCTCCAGGACGACTCCCGCTCGAGCGGATTCCCCACCGCGCATCCGGGGATGGAAAGCTTTCTCGGGGTGCCGATCCGAGTGCGTGACGAGGTCTACGGCAATCTCTACCTGAGCAATTCATCGTCCGGAGCCTTCAGTCGCGAAGACGAGCAACTCGTCGAGTCTCTCGCCGCGTCGGCCGGGTTTGCGATCGACAACGCCCGGCTGTTCGCCGAGACCTGTCGCAGGCAGGCCTGGTCGGCGGCGTCAGCCGAGATCACTGCTGCGATGCTCTCCTCCAACCAGTCGGACTCCCTGCCAACGCTCGTGAGCCGGGTGCTCGTGCTCGCTGAAAGCGATCTCGTCTGCATGATTCTGCCCGGACAGGATGCGGGAACGCTCGTCGTCGAAGTCGCGCGCGGGCAGGGGGAAGCCGACCTTTTCGGGCGCACCTTCCCCGCGGCAGGCACTCTCGCGGCCAGCGTTCTCGCGGGCAAGCAGCCTCGCCTCGTGGGCGATGGCGGCCCGGACGCGCACCTGTTCTCCATCGAACATCCACTCGGTCCGATGATGGCCGTGCCCCTGATCGCCGCGGGTCGCGCCGAGGGCGTGCTGCTTGTCGCACGCATGGCCGGAGGTCTTCGCTTCACCCCCTCCGACCTCGAGATGGCAGCGGACTTCGCCGGGCAGGCCAGCCTGGCGGTGCAGCTAGCGCGGGCACGAGCATCCGAACAGCGGATGCTGCTGCTCGAGGATCGCGGACGTATTGCCCGCGATCTTCACGACCATGTGATCCAGCAGCTGTTCGGCACCGGTCTCGAGCTGCAGAGCGTGGCTGGGTCAATCGAATCTCCAGTCGAACGGGAACGGATCCTGCGCTCGGTGAGCAACCTCGATAGCGCCGTCACCCAGATTCGCACCGTGATCTTCGCGCTGTCGGCGCGCCAGGACACTCTTGACTCTGTGCGCCACCGCATCCTCGATCTCGTTCATGACCTCGCTCCGGGGCTGCAAAAGAGCCCGACCGTCGGGTTCACCGGCCCGGTCGATCTCGTGGTCACCGGCGCGCTAGCGGATGATGTTATTGCGGTGACGCGTGAGGCCCTGACCAACGCGGTCAAACACTCACAGGCCGATCAGACCGGCGTGACACTCGACATAATCGACGGCATGGTCCACCTGATGATCTGCGATAACGGTGCCGGAATCACCGACACCTCGCGGCGCAGCGGTCTCGCCAACCTCGAGGCGCGGGCGACTGAGCGCGGCGGATCCTTTGTCATCACCACCGGCCCCACTGGCACTACCGTCGAGTGGAGCGTACCGATTAACGACAGCGGCCCGATCAACAACAGCGCACCGGTCAGCAACACAGCACCGGTCAGCAACACAGGCCACGAAGCGGTGGCCTGATGATCCGAGTATTTTTGGTCGATGACCACGAGATCGTGCGGCGCGGGATCGCGGAACTCCTCGGAGCCGAACCCGACATCGAGGTGATCGGTGAGGCAAGCACCGCCGCGCAGGCACGGTCACGCATTGCCGCGACGCGTCCCGATGTGGTGCTGCTCGACGTGCGCCTGCCCGATGGGAGCGGCATCGACGTCTGTCGCGATGTCCGCTCGCAGAATCCACTGGTCAAATGCCTCATTTTCACCGCCTACGACGATGATGACGCGCTGTCCGCGGCGGTCATTGCCGGGGCATCCGGCTATGTGCTCAAGGATATCCGCGGCAGCGGCCTGGTCGACTCGCTCCGCAGAGTTGCCGCTGGCCATTCCCTGCTCGATCCGGTGCTCACTCGCAAAGTGATCGAGCGCATCCACACCCGCAACGACACCGACCCCCGTCTCGGGTCGCTCACCGCACGCGAAACCCAGATTCTTACCCTGATTGCCGCCGGGCTCACCAACCGCGAGATCGGTACAGAACTGACGCTCGCTGAGAAGACGGTCAAGAACTATGTTTCGGGTCTGTTGGCGAAGCTCGGCCTGCACCGGCGCACGCAGGCCGCGATCCTGCATCTCGGCTCGCATCCGGCAGCGGACGGCTGATTCGGTCAGCTCCAGCGGACGAACAGTATCGGGGCGCTCATCCCGCAGTTTTACAGCCGCGGACCTCGTTGGAATGCCGCAAGCGCACGCCTGTTTCCCAGACAAGACGGACGGGGCCGGGCGTAGCATTTTAGGGTGATACCTTCAACCCAGACCACTGTCGGCGCACTGCGGGCGTCCGGCCATGTTCAGAAGACGCTCCGCGTCGAAATACGCGACAACCTGCTGTCCGCTCTCCGCGAGGGCCGCAATCCGTGGCCGGGTCTGCACGGCTTCGAATCCACCGTAATCCCGCAATTGGAGCGCGCCCTCATTGCCGGACACGACATCGTTCTCCTCGGAGAACGTGGGCAGGGCAAGACACGGCTGTTGCGCACCATGGTCGGACTGCTCGACGAGTGGTCGCCGGTCATTGAGGGCTCCGAGCTCGGGGAGCATCCATTCGAGCCAATCACCACTGCAAGTCTTCGCCGGGCTGCGGAGCTCGGTGACGACCTTCCCGTCACCTGGCGCGGTCGGGACGAACGGTATTCCGAGAAGCTCGCCACGCCTGACACCTCGGTAGCCGACCTGATCGGGGATGTCGACCCGATGAAAGTCGCCGAAGGCCGAAGCCTGGGCGACCCGGAGACGATTCACTTCGGCCTCATCCCTCGCAGCCACCGCGGTATCGTGGCGATCAACGAGCTGCCCGACCTCGCCGAACGCATTCAGGTGGCGATGCTCAACGTGATGGAGGAGCGGGACATCCAGATCCGCGGTTATGTTCTGCGACTCCCGCTCGACGTGCTCGTGGTTGCGAGCGCCAACCCCGAGGACTACACGAATCGCGGCCGAATCATTACCCCGCTCAAGGACCGCTTTGGCGCCGAGATCCGCACGCATTACCCGACCGAGCTGGTGGATGAGATCGCCATCATCCGCCAGGAGTCTGACCTCGTAGCCGATGTTCCGGACTATCTGGTCGAGATTCTCGCCCGCTTCACCCGTGCCCTGCGCGAATCGAACGCGGTGGACCAGCGCAGCGGCGTGAGCGCCCGCTTCGCCATCGCGGGTGCGGAGACGATCGCCGCAGCGGCAATCCACCGAGCAACCCGCCAGGGTGAGGCGGACGCAGTGGCCAGGCCGGTAGACCTGGAAACAGCCGTCGACGTTCTCGGCGGCAAAATCGAGTTCGAGTCGGGCGAGGAGGGGCGCGAAGACGAAATTCTCGACCACCTGCTGCGCACCGCTACGGCGGAGACGGTCCGTGCGCACTTCCACGGCCTCGACTTCGACGTGCTTATCGAAGCCATCGAGAGTGGCGCAATGGTCACCACCGGCGAGCAAGTGACCGCCGGCGACTTCCTCACTGGACTGCCGTCGCTCGGCGAGTCAGAGCTTTACGACCAGATCTGCGAACGTCTCGGAGCAGCCAATGACGGGCAGCGGGCTGGCGCCATCGAGCTCGCTCTCGAGGGGCTGTATCTCATGCGCAAGATCAGCAAGGAAAGCGGCGGCGGCGAGGTCATCTATGGCTGAGATGATCTGCACTCAAAACGCCGTGCCTGGCGACATCCCGACTCAGCTCCACGGGAGGGGAAACACCGATGGCTAGAACGAATCGACGACTGATTCGGCGTTCCCGGTATGGCAGGTATGACGGCGGACCAGATCCGCTTGCCGCACCCGTCGACCTCTCGGAGGCCCTCGACGCCATTGGTGAGGACGTCATGGCTGGTTCCTCACCCGAGCGCGCCATGCGCGAATTTCTCCGCCGCGGTGGCAGAGACCAGGCGGGACTCGACGATCTCGCCCGCCGGGTTGCCGAGCGTCGTCGCGATCTGACCAGAAAGAACAACCTCGACGGCACCCTGCAGGAGATCAAAGAACTGCTCGATAAAGCTGTTCTTGCCGAGCGCAAACAGCTCGCTCGCGATACCGAAATCGATGACAGCGATCGGATGCTCGCCGAGATGCAACTCGACGCTCTGCCCGCTTCTCCGGCAGCAGCTGTAGCCGAATTGAACTCCTACGACTGGAAGAGCAGCGAGGCGCGCGAGTACTTCGAGAAGATCAAGGACCTGCTCGGGCGCGAGATGCTCGACCAGCGGTTCGCCGGCATGAAAGAGGCTTTGGAGAACGCGACGGATGAGGATCGCGCCGCCATCTCCGAGATGATGAACGATCTTAACGCGCTGCTCGATGACCATCAGCGTGGCAAAGATACCCAGGAACAGTTCGACGAATTCATGGAGAAGCACAGCGAGTTCTTTCCCGACAAGCCCGGCAATATCGACGAGCTGCTCGACTCGCTTGCCGAACGCGCCGCTGCTGCCCAGCGGATGCGCAATTCGATGACACCGGAGCAGCGCAATGAGCTCGATGCTCTCGGCCAGCAGGCGTTCGGATCGCCGGAGCTGATGCAATCACTGTCCCAACTCGACGGCTCTCTGCGGGCGCTTCGTCCCGGTGAAAACTGGGGAGGCTCTGAGCAGATGGACGGTGAGCAGGGTCTCGGTCTCGGTGACGGCACGGGGGTCTTTCAGGACATCGCCGAGCTCGACACGTTATCTGACCAGCTCTCGCAGTCCTACAACGGCTCACGCATGGACGACCTCGACCTCGACCTGCTGTCCCGCCAACTCGGCGATGAAGCGGCGGTCGACGCTCAAGTGCTCAAGCAGCTCGAGAAAGCACTCCGCGATTCCGGCACGATGAAGCGCGGCTCTGACGGCCAACTCAAGCTGACTCCAAAAGCGATGCGTCAACTCGGCAAAGCGCTGTTGCGGGATGTCGCCAACCGCATGTCCGGCCGTCAGGGTAACCGTGAGCTCCGCCAGGCCGGTGCGGCAGGGGAGCGCTCCGGTGCCACCCGCGAGTGGGCCTTCGGTGACACGGAGGCCTGGGACATCCCCCGCACGATCACTAACGCGCTGATCCGAACAGCCGGAGACGGCGGATCACTCGGGGCGGGCGTCCGCATGGAAATCGGTGATGTCGAGGTGCAGGAGACCGAGGCGCGCACCCAGGCGTGTGTCGCACTGCTTGTCGATACCTCGTTCTCGATGGCGATGGATGGCCGGTGGGTGCCGATGAAACGCACCGCTCTTGCACTCCATTCACTGATCACGAGCCGATTCCGGGGTGATGACCTGCAACTCATCGCTTTCGGTCGCCATGCCGAAGTGATGGATATCGAACAGCTCACCGGGCTCGACGCACAGTACGACAAGGGCACGAATCTGCACCACGCCCTCCTGCTGGCCAACCGACATTTCCGCAAGCATCCCAGTGCCCAGCCGGTGCTTCTCATCGTCACCGATGGGGAACCGACCTCGCACCTTGAAGCAAGCGGCGACGTCTTCTTCTCGTATCCACCGCATCCGGTGACCGTCGCTGTGGCTGTTCGCGAGCTCGACAACTCGGCGCGGCTCGGTGCGCAGACAACGTTCTTCCGCCTGGGAGAGGATCCCGGTCTCGCACGCTTCATCGATTCGATGGCCAAGCGCGTCGACGGCACAGTGGTTGCGCCCGAACTCGATGACCTCGGAGCCGCAGTGGTGAGTTCATACCTTGGCTCCCGCCGGGGCACAGGAGGTTCGGGCGCCTCAGGCGGCGGCGACACCATGTTCGGGCGCGGCTGGGGCTACTGAGGCGGATTCACCGGGTGGTTGCACACATCTCAGCGGTGCACTCAGCTCAGCGGTGCGCTCAAAATAGCTATCCGCTCAGAATAGCGGCCAGGGCATTGGGGGCGTCCTGCCATGGGGAGAGGGGAACTTCCCTTCGGAGGTCAGTCGATCGCAGCGTTCCGCCACCGCCACGATCTCCTGTTCAGTGATCAGCCCGGTAAGTGCTTCTCCCAAATCGCCGGCAAGACTCGAACGCACACACTCGACCCCGTTCAGTTCGTCGACGGTGAGATCCTCCCCGCGCCACCCCCACAGCACAGTGCGGAGCTTATGTTCGACGTGGAAGGTGAGGCCGTGATCCACTCCGTAACGGCGTCCATCCGCCATCGCGAGCACATGCGCACCCTTGCGATCGGCGTTGTTCACAACGATGTCGAACACAGCCATCCGTCGCAGCGCAGGGGAGTCCTCGTGAATGAGAGCAACCGAGCGATTGCCGTTATCCGTGCCGTCGAAGACACGACGCCAGCCGGTGTCGGGAACGGCGTCTGACGCAACCAGATCCACCGCATCCTGTTCGGGATCGATGTCCTGCCAGAGCTGAACCATCCCCACCCCCCGAGGGCCGTCACGCAGCCAGGTGCGCGGAACGACATGCCAGCCGAGCGTTTCCGACACCAGGTAGGCCGCAAACTCTCGACTCGCCAGGTCCCCATCGGGAAAGTCCCACAGTGGACGCTCACCCGCAACTGGCTTGTACACGACCGAGACTCCGTCGAGCTGAGCCAGAAAGGTGCCGTTCGAGGCGGTTGCGATGCGTCCGGTCAGCTCGAGTTCACCGTCCTGGAGGTCGGCTGCGGGCAGTGTCAAATATCGTCGGGCAGCGCATGGACGTGCCCCTCCGGGTCAATCGGTGTGCCGCAGTCAGAGCAAATGGGGCGACCGGCGCCCACTACTTCGAGGGTGCGCTGTGCAAAGGCCCGCGCGGTGCCGACCGGGATCCGCACCATCATCATCTCCGTCGGCTCCACCTCGATCCGCTCCATTTCGCTCGAATTACCAGCATCGCCCTCGACCAGCACGAGCGGATACGCCTCGATCACCACCTGCGCGGTCGAGGGATCCCAGCCAAGACTCATCACCCCCGTGCGGAACTCGGCGTCGACCGGTTGCTCGAGCGGGTCATTATCGACGAGCTCGATGGGGGTCACCGCCGGCACGCTTACCGGGTTGCCGTCCGACCGCATCAGCTGATCGAGTATCTCTTCGATCTTTTCCGCGAGCAGTGCCGACTGCTCCTTCTCGAGCGAGACACTGACGACTCGATTACCGGAACGGGCCTGGAGGTAGAAGGTGCGCGATCCGGGGTCGCCGACTGCGCCGACGACCACGCGATCCGGCCAGTCGAACCCGTGAACAATGGTTGCCATGACCACATCCTACGAGTTGGATGTGGGTGGTTCCTCAGCGTTTCCTGCCCCGCCGCCGACCGGGGCGTCACCGGCTGGGGCGACTGTTCGGAGCCACGTCAAATCGCCGGAATCCGTGTTGGTGGCGATGACCTCGGGACGGCGCGATCCGTACCGCACAATCGAAACGGATGCGGGACCCACACTGATGCGCTGGAACAGATCCAGATGCATCCCGAGCGCATCGGCAAGGATCGATTTGATGATGTCACCGTGACTCACCGCCACCCACACGGCGCCAGCACCGTACTGCGACTCGAACTCAGCATCGTGCCGCCGAATGGCCGCAACCGACCTGGCCTGCATCGCTGCCATGGACTCACCGCCGGGAAATACGGCCCCGGATGGGTGAGACTGCACCACCGGCCACATGGGCTCCGCAGCGAGATCCTTCAGGGATCGCCCCTGCCACAGACCGTAATCACACTCGGTGATACCGCGGTCGAGCATCAGCTCTAACGGAGCAACCGAAGTGTCGACACCCTGCCGGTCGAAGGTCTGCCGGTCGAAGATCTGCCTGGCGGTCTGGCGACAACGCTCCAGCGGACTCGAAACGATGCCAACCAGCGGTACGACCGCAAGGCGCTCGCCCGCCCGCGCTGCCTGTTCGCGCCCGAGAGAGTCGAGGCGTACTCCCGAGGCACGCCCTGCGAGCACGCCGGCGACGTTTGCGGTGGTGCGACCGTGCCGCACGAGGATGACTGTGGCCATGATCTAAGCCTAAACATCGAGCCGACACGTATTCGCCACCTCGGCACCACCCGAAAACAGCAATCGAGCCCCCGCATTAACCGGTGACGATGGGTTCGGGGGCTCGAGGTGCGCCGGTTACTTCAGGGCGTTATGGATGGCCAGGCGATCGGCCCTGGCCTTCACCAGATCGGTGTGAGCGACCTTCATCGAAGCGCGAGCCGACTGGAACACTGCCTCATTGGCGTTGCTATCGGCAGACGTGGCCGAAAGCACCTTCGCAGAGACACCGCTGAGTGCGGTGCGTGCGGCATCGGTCTGAGCTTTAAGATCGGCAAGATCAGCCTGTAAGGCTGCCGTCGACTTGGCGGTCTCCTTACCGGAGAGAGCCGCGCTGAGCTTCGTCTCTGCGGCCGTGAGCGTGGGAATTTCGATCGAGACAACACGGTCGATACCAACGATGAGGTGTGCCTGACTGATCGTCAAACGGTCGGCGCGGTAAGTGCCGCGGATGGTCTTCAACTCTGCGGATGCGGAAGCGCGGGTCGTGTCCGCAGCCACCCGGGCCGCGCTGGCCTTGAGTGCGGTCAACTCGGTCGTGAGGCGGTCCGACAGAGTTGTCTTGTCAGATGCGCTGATGCCTTTGGCAGCATTCACACGCGCAATCGCGCTGGTTAGAGCCGCTTCCTGCTTACCGGTCATCATCTCGGCAGCGGTGTGGACGGAAGCGAGAGTGTGTGGATTCTTGGATGTGTTGTGTGTCAAAGCGGTGCTCGCAAATACGGGGGCGCAGGCGCCGACGACGAGGGCTGCCGCTGCGACGGTGCCGACGAGTGAGGTAACAGCAATGTGGTTCATGATTTTGCTTTCCGTTGTCGATCATGGTTGCCGGACTGGTACTTCGACTCCCATCACCCTGCGCGCTTCACATTCGGCCCTCGTCAACTCCGTGTTCGAGCGACGTAAGTTGCCACTTCTGCATCTGCTTGTGCGCTCACTTGTGTACTGCGTCGGTGGCGTGTTGGTCGGTGGTGATGGCCGTCTGGATGGCGGTGGCTAAGACCTGCTGGCCGGCGGCGGTCGGGTGAACGTCATCGTCTTGCAGGAATTGCGGTTGTTCGCTGAATGGTTGTGCGATGTCGAGATAGTGACCGCCGACCGCGGTGACGGCCCGTTGCATTTGAGAGTTGATGTCAGCAAGTTGCGAGGGTGGTTCTGACTCCGACCAGACGGTGCTCAGGCCAATGATTTCGGCGTCCGGAAACTCGGATCGCAGGTCGGCGAGGGCGCTGAGTGTTGCGGCGAGCAGTTCGGGATCCGATTGTCCGAAGTCGTTGCTGCTGCCCTCGATGATGATGAGGTCGGGGTGCAGGTCGGAATCGGTGACAGCGGCTGAGCGGATGACAGCGCCGAAGGTGTTTCCGCACTCGTCGGGGCTGCCGGGGGCGAGGAACCCTGCCCCGTCGCAGGCGAGGGAGGTGAGGTTCCACCCGTTGGCGGTGGCAAGCAGCCCTGGCCAGGCATCCGCTTTATTGAGCCCGAAGCCATTCATGATCGAGTCCCCGATGGTCAGCACTCGGATCGGCGCAGCAACCACGGGAGCAGCCGCCACTGGAGAGGATCCGGCGCTCGGTCGCGAGGCGCCCCACAGAAAGAATGCGGTCAGTCGCGGATCCGCAGTCGCTGTTATTCCTGCCGCGGTGATGATTGAGCCGAGGGCAATGACTGCCGCGGTGCCGAGTAATGCGGTATGAAAAGTGCGGTGCATGGTAGTGCGCTCCATGGCCGAGCATCAGGATCGGATCTGTGGTCGTGACTCCCAGCATGAGGGACGGTCGAACAGCTTTTCTCCACACCGTGTTCGGGTTGTGTAATTTCGTCCCATTCAGCGTCGTGCCGAACGCCAGAGCTAGCGTTTCTGACGTGCTCGCACGGCCCGTCCACCCGCCAATTTTGGGCCCGCTGCTCACCATGCCCGACTATGTCTCACACACAATCACTGGCAGCTGCTGAACACCAATCTGGCAATATGCCCAGAACTTGAGCAATGACTCAAATTAATTCTGGTTCCTGGCCTTATGATTTTCGAGGTCATAATCTCAACTATAAAGATCAGTAAACAATTCTTCATGTGACCCAACCCGACACTTTTTTCAGTACCCGACATTGAAACGAGACTTCCGTTGCGCAAAAGCCTGCTCGCTGTGTGTGTTTTTACCTCCTCAGCCCTCCTCATCGCGGCCAGCGCCCTGCCCGCGAGTGCGGCGATTAACGGTTCTTACCCCTCAGGTTCTGGATACGGCGGCACAACCGGTCCGAACGCGGCGGCTCAGACTGACCCGCTCACGTCAACCACCGCCACAGCGGTTACCCAAGCTTCTTCGGTCGCGGCGAACGCGAGCGGCTCCATCTTCGGCGGGACTTTGAGCGCCGCTGTGTACGGCGCCTACCTGAGCCCGGCAACCTTGAACGGTACGGCGACTCAAACTATGACGGGCTCTTCTGCCCCCTGGAGCCTCATCGATGGGCGCGGCACCGGTGTCGCGTGGAACCTATCAGTGTCGGTGAGCAACTTCATCAGTGCAGCGGTGGGCAGCGGCAACACGTCTCAGCCCCTTCGAACGATTTACGGATCGAATCTGGCAATTACGCCGGGGAGCTTCGCCCTAGCCGCTGACACTGCGTCCGGTATCACCCCGGCAACTGGTAGTTATGACTCTGACGCGGGCAACGGTTCCGCTCAGGCCACTGGCAGCACCGCCGCCGTGGTCGCCCATCCACTTGCCTACTCCAACAGCGACGCCCCGGTCTCCGGCTCCACTTTGGTCTCCGGGGCAGATTCGGTGGCCGGAACGAACCTCGGTGGGGGAGCCAAGGGCGGCTATGTATTTTCGGCACCGTCCTTCACTCTCACAATCCCGCGGAATGCCTACAAGTCGAACGTCGACAACAGCAGTGGCTCGCCCGTGATTCAGCCCTACGTCGCTGTGATCACCTTCACAATCTCCTAACCGGCCGGGGGCAGGGCGACATGCTGTTCAGTACTCACAATTCCTGTTTTGGGCGAGGGTTTCGGCGGAGAATGGAAGCAGCACACGCATCGGGATGTCGCGCATGATCGATCCGCCAGCGAATAAAACCCGTCTCCACCGCACAGCTGCCGCGAAGATCATCATTTTGATGGCGGGAGTCATGCTGCTGGCCCCCGCGATGGTCGTCGCTGGGGAGCTACCGGCATCGGCTGTGGATGATGGATCCGTTGGGATCAGCCCATCCAATGAGCCAAACTTCTTTCACCTCTCCGTTGAGCCCGGTGCTTCGCTGGTCGAGTCCGCCATCGTAAGCAATCACACCGACTCGGCCATGCCTCTGCTGGTGTACGCGGTGGATGGCAGCATGTCGAAACAGGGAGCCTTCTTGTTGGCTGCCCAGGCGGATCCGCGTGAGCAGGTCGGAGGCTGGACCAGCGTTGGGCAGACGCAGATTACAGTACCGGCTAATTCGGAACTCAAAGTTCCCTTCGTCGTTACGGTGCCGCTAGGCACACCCCCCGGAGACTACGTCGGCGGTCTCGTCATCCAGAGTGCACCGGTTGCGGGAACGGTGTCGCAGTCAGCCAACGGTACGGCGGTGCGAATGGACATCGTCAAGAGAAGCGGTGTACGCGTGTACCTCACCGTGGCTGGCACTGCCCTCACACAGCTTTCGCCCGGGGATCTCAGTTGGCAGCGGAGCGGTGACATGATCTCCGTGTATCTACCGCTTCGCAACACGGGCAACGTCACGATGCACCCGACCGGCACCTTCACGTTGAAACGCCCATTGGGCTCGACCACCGAGGTGAGGTTTGAGGTGCCGGAGAGTATCTTGCCCGGCAAAAACTTCACTCTTGTGGCTCAATTTCGTGCCTCACCGGCCGTAGAAATCGGGGACGCCACAGTAGTTGTCAAATCCGAGGCTCCCACGATGACGATGACGACCACCGTCGTCTCGATCACCTGGTGGATAGTCGTCGGTGTGCTTGTGGTCTTACTGCTGCTTGCCGCAGCCGTCTGGCGCACCATAAGATTCGTGAAACAGGCCCGATCGGCGATAGCGGAGGTTCGTGGCACTCAGCTCATCTCTCAACCGCAGACCATTACCGGTGCAATCCCTGTCCGAATCGGCGGAGGAAGACACGCCGCCGCCGCGTGGGTCGGCGACGATAATTCCGCAAGGCAAACTGAAGAAAAACCCGGCCCGTGACCATCCGGTCGCGGGTGAATGGTGCTGAACCACCGCCAGCCCGTCATGCAAGCGTCGCACTAACGTGCACCCTGAGCCGTGGCTCGGTGATCCGGCTTCTTTCGCTGGTCTTGAGCACCGCGATCGTCGTCAGCACGCTGACAATGCCCTCGCTCACTGCACGCGCCATCAGCTCGTCGACAGCGCCAGACCTCGGTGCAGCTCAGACCTATTCAGTGTTAGCTGGCACAACAGTGGGAAACACCGGAGCGTCGACAATCGGTGCTGACCTTGGCACCTATCCGGGTACGACGATCACCGGTTTTCCTCCGGGTATCGTGACCGGGAATCAGCATCTCGGAGATAATTCTGCAGCAGCGGCCCATTCCGCGCTGCAGACGGCATACGACTCGGCGGCCTCGCAGCCCTCCACCGCCCTGATCGACGGTGACATTGGTGGGCGTTCATTTGCGCCGGGGGTCTACCGCGCTGGCGCAGCCATCACCGTCAGCTCCAATATTGTTCTGGATGCCGCTGGAGACCCCGGCTCGTATTTCATCTTCCAGGTTGACGCGGCCATGAGCGTCGCCGTAAGTGTGCGCGTAAGCCTCAGGGGAGGGGCGCAATCTGCCCATGTTTTCTGGCAGGTAAACGGCGCCGTCTCAATGGGAGCTTCGGTTCACTTTGTTGGTTCGATACTGGGTAATGCCGCAATAACCCTCGGGGCGAATGCCTCCCTGGTGGGTAACGCGCTCACCCTCAACGGTGCAATCTCACTGAGCTCGAGCAGCATCGAGCCCCAATCTCCGATCGAATTGGGTACAGCAGGCGATTTCTCCGCCCTTGCGGGATCGTCCCTCATCAACACGGGTCCCACCGTTCTCAGCGGCAATGTGGGGGTCAGCCCGGGCACCTCGCTCAGCGGCTTTCCCCCGGGAATCACGAGTGGATCCGCGCACAGTGGCGATTCGGTTGCTGCCACCGCCCAATCAGACCTTGCCAGCGCCTATATCGATGCCGGAGCCCGAGTCTCAACTGCCCCGATCAGCGGCGACTTATCGGGGCGCATCCTGCGCGCGGGTGTCTACACCTCCACCTCCGCTATTCAGCTCTCGACAGACCTCACACTCGACGGAGGTGGAAGCTCCCGCGGCATCTATATTTTCCAGATCAACGGAAGCTTGAATACGTCAGTGGGGAGCCGCATCCTTCTGATCAATGGTGCACAACCGTCCAATGTGTTTTGGAGGGTTTCCGGTCAGGTCATACTCGGCGGCGGATCTTACTTCCGTGGAACCATCATCGGGTCTACAGACATCCTGGTCGGCGCCAACACCAACCTCATCGGGCGCACCCTCTCACGCCAGGGAATCGTGAGCTTACGCACTTCACCACTGTCAACCGATGCACCGGTCGCGCTCGGACTCGCATCCACCTATTCCGTGCTCGGAGGTGCGTCGGTGATCAACAGTGGCGCATCCACGCTGCAGGGGGACATCGGTGTCTCTCCCGGCACCGCCCTGACCGGCTTCCCTCCGGGGTCGGTAGGTGGCTCGCAACACGCAGCCGACTATGACGCTGCTCGTGCGCAGGAAGACCTGTACACCGCCTACACAGACGCCGCCGGACGAACACCTACCGCGACCATTGCCGGTGACATTGGTGGTCGTACCCTAGTGCCCGGGGTCTACCTGTCGGGTGCTGCTCTGACGATCAGCACCTCTCTCGTGCTCGATGGTCTGAATAATCCCAACGCCATCTTCATATTCCAGGTTCGGGCCGCCCTCAGCACTGCGGCGTTGAGCTCAATCTCCCTTGTGAATGGAGCTTTGGCAAGTAACGTCTTCTGGCAGGTGACTGGGGCCGCATCACTCGGCGCAAATTCGACATTCACCGGCACCATTCTTGGCTTGGCAGCCGTGAGTGTCGGAGCCCACGTCGACCTCCTCGGTCGAGTGCTGGCGATAAACGGCGCGGTGAGTCTCGATGCGGATGTCATCAACACCCCGCCGATGGGGGTCTGGTATCTCACTGCGACAATCCGTTCCGCGGATCTCAGCCCCGTGATCCTCGACGGGACTTCTACCCAGATCGCAACCCACCAGACCAGCGAATGGGTTGTCACTGACAACCGAGGCACGCAGGCTGGATGGACATTATCTGTCTCTGCCACGCCGCCAACCAGCCCGGCGGGTACGGTCGAAAAAAACACTCGCAGCCTGGCGGTCGGCAAATTATCAATCGACCCTGGACCTGTCGCCGCCCGGGATCGCCCCGGCTCGATTGCCGGAATCCACGCCAACAAAATTACTCCCTCAGGTGTACCGCAGGCTCTTGTCTGGTCTGACGGAACCCACACTGGGTCGTACACCTTCAACCCCACTTTTTATCTCTCCATCCCCCCAAACACGTTTCGCTCAAATTTCTCCGGCACACCCGGTGCAAGCCCGTTGACCCCCTACGTCTCGATCGTCACCTACACGATCAACTAACGCGTGGATGTGCCATCCGATGGATATCGTCACGTCACCGCTGCACCGACAGCGCTGAGGTGATCGAAGCGCTGGAGCAGTAGCCCTTCGCGCAGCGCCCACGGGCAGATCTGCATCGATTCGATGCCGAGCCCGATCATCGCCTCCTCGGCAACCAGCGCCGCGGCGAGCAATTGTTCGGCACGAACGAGGGAGACACCGGGTAGTTGCACTCGGGCCGAGATCTTCATGCGACTGAGCCTGGCTGTCAGCGGTGACAGCTCGATGAGTTTCAGTTCACGCGTGGCATAAAGACCGGCGGACTGCTGGGCTGCCCCGTTGATCCTCGCAAGGGAGCGGAACGATTTTGAGGTTGCCGCGACGATCGTGGGCACGGCACGCTGGAAGACCGACTCGAGCGGCCCGGCGAGCGTGTCGCGAATATGCTCCCGAGTGGCCTCGATGGCGCGGCGCTCTGGCGGATCCCCGTTCAGTCGGTCCCGAGTGAGTCGACCGGCACCCAAAGGCAGCGAGACCGCAAAATCCGGCTGTTCATTTGCTCCGATTGCCAATTCGAATGACCCACCGCCGATATCCAGGTTCAGGATGTTGCCAGCACCCCAGCCATACCACCGTCGAACGGCGAAGAAGGTCGCCGCCGCTTCTTCCGGTCCGCTCAATTCGGCGAGCCGGATGCCGGTCTCCACAAAGACTTGCTCCAAAACAGCTGGCCCATTGGATGACTCACGAACAGCGGATGTTGCGAACGCGAGCACATCTTCGGCATGGTGTTCCGCCGCAAATAGGGCAGCCTCCGTGACGAAGGCGATCAACGCACGCTGTCCCGCCTCGGAGATCGCTCCGGTCTCATCGACAAAAGTGAGCAGTTGAAGCGGCAGCTTATGGGAGGCGAAGGGGATCGGACTCGCCCCGGGGTGCGCGTCGACCAGAAGAAGATGTACGGTATTGGAACCGATGTCTAAAACGCCTAACCGCATGAGAGTGAACTTATCTCCTCGATGACGGTTCGCGATAATTACCGGGCACGAACCCAACACATTCCTGCTGATTGACCAACTCCGCGACAGGGCTGCTCAGGGCGGGCGCAGCCCTAGAACGGGAATAGCAACCGATGCAGGAACTGCCTCGTGCGCTCCTGCGTCGGCGCGCTGAACATCTGCTGCGCGGTGCCCCGCTCCACAATCACGCCCCCGTCCACGAATGCAACTTCGTCGGCCACTTCTCGGGCGAACTGCAGTTCGTGGGTGACGATCACCATCGTCCAGCCCTCCACTGCGAGCTCCTTCATCAGACCGAGCACATCCCCAATCAGCTCCGGATCCAGAGCGGATGTCGGCTCGTCAAACAGCAGGAGCTGAGGCTTGAGAGCGAGCGCGCGCACGATTCCCACACGCTGCTGTTGCCCGCCCGAGAGCTCGAACGGATAGCTATCCTTCTTTTCGCTCAGGCCCACCCGCTCCAGCAGTGCGAGCGCTTCCTCCAGCACCTCGGGGCGTGGCCGCTTCTGCACAATGACCGGACCCTCGACGATGTTCTCCAGCACCGTCTTGTGCGGAAACAGGTTGTAGTGCTGAAACACCATCGCAGATCGGTCGCGCAACGCAGCGAGCACCTTCGGCGGGGGAGTGCTCGAGAAGTCGATCGCACGCGCGCCGGCAACCTCCACAGTTCCCCCGTCCGCGATCTCGAGCCCATTCAGGCAACGCAGCAGCGTAGTTTTGCCCGATCCCGACGGACCAATGAGCACGAGCACCTCGCCACGGCCAACCCGCAGTTCGATCGACTCGAGCACGCGTGTGGAACCGAAGCTCTTGCTCAGCCCGTGCACGTCGATCAGCGGGGGTGAGGCTTCAGTGGGCGACATAATCAGTGGGCAACATAGCGATCCAATCTTTTCTCAAGCACGCCCTGGATGGATGACAGCAGCAGGCAGATCATCCAATAGACGAAGGCCGCCTCGAGGTAGACCAGCAGAAAATCTCCGCTGAACGCGGCTATCTCCTGTGCCTGCCGGAAAAGCTCCGTCACCAGAATGAGGGAGGCGAGCGAGGTGTCTTTCACCAGGCTGATAAAGGTGTTCGACAGTGGAGGTACCGATACGCGGGCGGCCTGCGGCAGAATGATGCGGGTGAGCGCCCGCCGGCGGGACATACCGATCATGTACGCGGCCTCCCACTGGCCCTTCGGCACCGAGAGAATTGCAGCACGCACCACCTCAGCCGCGTAGCCACCGACATTGATCGAGAATGCCAAAACGGCACTCGGCCACTTGTCGATCACCACACCGAGCGACGGCAATCCGTAGAAGATCACGAAAAGCTGTACGAGCAGCGGAGTTCCCCGCACGAGGGAGATGTAGACGCGCGCGATGCCCGAGACGACTCTGACCTTCGACAGCCGCATGAGCGCGAGTGCCACGGCAAGCACGAGCCCGATCGAAAACGAGGCTAGTGCCAGCGGTATCGTGCCAACGAGCGCCCCCTGCACAATCGGCCAGAAGGAGCTGCGCAGCAGATCCCAGGTGGACTGATTCATTGTTCGTTAGGACTCCTGTTGCGTGGCCTGTGCTACTTGCTGACGTCGGCTCCGAAGTACCTGGTGGAGATTTTCGTCAGCGTTCCATCCGCACGCAGCTCATCGAGGGCCGTGTTGACGGCTGTAACAAGTGTTCCGCTGCCCGTGGCGAAGGCGAACGCGTTCTTCGTCGAGTCGGTGGTTTCTGCGGCGACTTTGAGACCGGATGCGTCACCCTGCTTCATGAAGTCGAGCCAGGTCAGCTTGTCGTTCAGCGTCGCAGCTACCCGGCCCTGCTTCACGAGGGCTACCGACTGTGCCCATCCCTCGACGGCCTCGACCTTCGCGCCGTTCTCTTTGGCCCGCGCGTACCAGTTACTGGTGAGAGACTGCGCGACGGAAACCCCATCCAGATCGGCGAATGAGGTGATGGTGCCGTCATTCGACTTGACCACGATCACCCCGGTCGAGACCGTGTATGGCTCAGAAAATTCGTAAATAGCTTGACGCTTCGGGGTGATCGAAACCTGGTTTGCGATCACGTCGAAGCGGCGTGCCTCGAGTCCGGCGAAGAGCGCGTCCCACTGGGCCTCCTGGAATTTGGCTTTCACTCCGAGCTGCTTAGCTACGGCCTGCGCAACTTCCACGTCATAGCCGATGAGGGGGCCTGACCCACCATCGTGATAGGTGAACGGGCGGTAGGTTCCCTCTGTGCCGATCACGAGAACCCCTGCCTTCTGCACTGCCGCAAGCGTGTCAGTTGCGACGGCCCCATCGGCCGGAACAGCCGCCCCTGCCGAACATCCGGTGAGCGTGAGGGCTGCTGCGGCGACGATGGCGACGATGGCGACAGTGAGAGTTTTGGTCTTCATGGTGTTCCTGATCCGCGAGGCCGTAATCGACCACCTCGACGTTATGAGCCGCGGGACGATGTGGCCCGGGCGTTCCACACGGTAACAACGGCGCGGCACCCCTACACATTCCTGTTACGGCCCATGACCCTGCCTGAGCCTGCCTGACCCTGCCTGAGCCTGCACGTCAGCCGTGGTGAGCGTTACTCGCGCTGCCCTGGTCAGCCGACGCCATGATCGCGGCGATCAGACCGGGAACCGCGTCATCCTGCAGCGCCGTCGTGTCTCCGAGTGGACGTCCGCTGGCAATGTCGACGAGCAAACGGCGCATGATCTTGCCCGAGCGGGTCTTTGGCAGCTCTGGCACCATCAGGATGTCGCGCGGCCTGGCGATCGCACCGATGACGCGAACCACGTGGGTGCGCAGTTCCTCGGCGAACTCGATTCCCGACGTCAACTGGGCTTCATTGGCTGGGATCACGAAGGCCGCAATCGCCTGTCCGGTTATCGGGTCCGAAACTCCGACCGCTGCTGCCTCGCCGACTGCCGGATGCTCCAGCAGCGCGGATTCGATTTCGATCGTCGATAACCGGTGGCCCGACACGTTGATCACGTCATCCACCCGACCGAGCAGCCAAATGTCGCCGTCGTTGTCATATTTGGCGCCGTCGCCGGAGAAGTAGAAACCCTGCTTCGCAAACCGCGCCCAATACGAGTCACGGTAGCGATCGGGATTGCCCCAGACCGTGCGAGCCATCCCCGGATAGGTGCCGTCGATAACGAGGTAGCCACCGGATCCGCGCGGTACCTCGACTCCGTGATCGTCGACCACGAGCGTGCGCATGCCGGGCAGAGCGCGCAGGGCAGACCCAGGCTTGAGCGTGGACACACCCGGCAGCGGCGCCATCACTGCCGCTCCGGTTTCCGATTGCCACCAGGTATCGACGATTGGTGCGCGCGAGCCGCCGATATTCTCGTGGAACCACACCCAGGCTTCCGGGTTGATGGCTTCGCCGACCGAGCCGAGCAGGCGGATGCTGCCCAGGTCGTACTCCGACGGCACACGGCTCGGAAACCAGGTCATGAAAGTGCGAACCAGGGTGGGAGCGGTGTAATAGGTGGTCACGCCATAGCGCTGAATAATCTCGAAGTGCCGTCCCCGATGTGGCGTATTGGGGGTGCCCTCGTACAGCACCGAGGTCACGCCGTTCGAGAGCGGACCGTAGAGCACGTAACTGTGCGCGGTGACCCAGGCGAGGTCGGCCGTGCACCAGTACACGTCCGTGTCCTTCGCGTCGAAAACGGCCCAGTGCGTCCAGGAGGCGTGCACTAAGTAGCCGCCGCTCGTGTGCACGAGCCCCTTCGGCGTGCCAGTGGTGCCCGAGGTGTACATGATGAACAGCGGCGTTTCGGCGTCGAAGAATTGCGGCTGGTGAACATCCGCCGCGGCATCCACCGTGTCATGCCACCACACATCTCGGCCGGGTGTCCAGGGGATGTCAGGGGTCTCGTCTCCGGTGCGACGCACGACGAGCACGTGCTCGATGCTGTCCACGCCAACGACCGCGGCATCGGCGGTCGCCTTGACCGGCACCGCGGCACCGCGACGGTATTGGCCGTCGCTGGTCACCAGCAGCTTCGCCCCGGTGTCCTCGATGCGGAGGCGCAGTGCCTCAGCCGAGAAGCCGCCGAAGACGAGGGAATGGATCGCCCCGATGCGGGCGATTGCGAGCGTGACGACGACCGTCTCGACGATCACGGGGAGGTAGACGACCACGCGATCACCCTGACCTACTCCGAGTGCGGTCAGGGCGTTGGCCGCCCTCGAGACCTCGCGCAGAAGATCCGAGTAGCTGAGCGACCGCCGGTCACCCGGTTCGCCCTCGAAATGGAAGGCGATCTTGTCTCCGTTGCCGGCGGCGACATGCCGGTCAACGCAGTTGACTGCCACATTGAGAGTGCCTCCGGCAAACCACTGGGCCCGCGGGATCGACCACTCGCCGGTCTCGGTCGGGAGGGTGGGCTCCCAGCGGTGATCGGTGTGCCACGGCTCTTGCCAGTCGAGCCGGGCAGCCTGCTCCGCCCAGAATGCGACCGGGTCAGCCGCAGCGCGATCCCACCAACTGCCGTCGACATTGGCTCGGGTGGAAAACTCCTGGGGTGGGGGATAGCGCCGGGTTTCGTTCAGCAGATTGCGGATGGTCTGATGATCGTCGGATGTGGGCACCTTACGCCGTCTCGTTAGGCAGAACGCACCCGGTAACTGGCTCCCTTGTGCTCGTCGGGCAGACGGTCGCCCCGGCCGTGGAGTTTGTTGCGGAGTGTGCCGTCGACGTACTCGCTCGGGTAGGCACCGCGCGCCCGCAGCTCGGGGATCACGTGGGTCACGACATCCTCAAAGGTGCCGGGGGTGATGGCGTAGGCCAGATTGAAGCCGTCCACATCCGTCTCCTCCACCCACTCCTGCAGGGTGTCGGCGATCTCCGCGCCGGATCCGACGATGAACGGGCCGAGCCCGCCGATCGCCCCGAGCCGCGCGATGTCGCGCACCTTCCACTCGCTGCCGTCTTCGTTGGCCTCCTGGTAGTTGGCCACCACGGACTGGATCGCGTTGCTCTTGACGTTGCCGATGGGCTCGTCGAGGTCGTACTGTGACAGGTCGATGCCCATCCAGCCCGACATGAAGACGAGTGCGCCCTCCTCACTCGCGTAGGTGAGGTAGTCCCGGTACTTGGCCTGCGCCTTCTCCGGTGTTTCATCGGTGATGATGGTCAGCAGTGTGTAGATGCGAGCAGAGTAGCGGTCACGGCCGGCTGCCTCGAGGGCGTCCCGAATCTTCGTCACGGTGGCCCTCAGCCCGGCCTTGGTCGACGCCGCGACGAAGATCGCCTCCGCATTTCCGGCGGCGAAATCGATGCCTCGGGTCGATGCTCCGGCCTGGTAGATGACCGGCGTGCGCTGCAGCGACGGCTCGGACAGGTGGATCCCCGGCACGGTGAAGTGTTTACCCTTGTGACCGATCTCGTGCACCTTGGTCGGGTCGGTGAACACCCCGGATTCTCGGTCGCGGATGACGGCGTCATCCTCCCACGACCCCTCCCACAGCTTGTACAGCACCTCGAGGTACTCGTCAGCGTGGTCGTAGCGATCGTCGTGCTCGAGCTGGTCTTCATTGCCCATGTTTCGGGCGGCGGATGGCAGGTATCCGGTGACCACGTTCCATCCGACCCGTCCGCTGGTCAGGTGGTCGAGGGTCGACATGCGCCGGGCGAACGGGTACGGATGCTCGTACGCGGTGCCAGCGGTGACCCCAAACCCGAGATGGTCGGTCACCAGCGCCATCGCCGAGATCAGCAGTACCGGATCATTCACCGGCACCTGGGCACCGTGCCTGATTGCGGCCTCGTTCGAGCCGCCGTACACGTCGTAGGTGCCAAGCACATCTGCGATGAAAATGCCGTCGAATCTTCCGCGCTCGAGCAGCTTGGCTAGCTCGGTCCAGTAACGAAGGTCTTTGTATCGCCAGGACTGGTCATCGGGGTGCCGCCACATTCCGGATGACTGATGGGCGACACAGTTCATGTCAAAGGCGTTGAAGCGAATCTGTCTGGGCATTTATTCATCGTGGTGGTTATCGCGCGCGATGCACAGTGTGACGAAACATAGCGTCACACTGCGACACAGATTCGTGTCGGGCGCCCGCTGCGGCGCACGCTTAGATCTCACTCACTTTTTTGCGATCGGAACCCCACGAGCACTCATGATCAGGCTGCAGCCGTTGAGCCGCAGCCCTCAGACAGCGACCAGAGTCCGAGCCATTTTGGTGGGCTTACCCCGGACGAGTTCAAAGCGGCGTTCCGCAGTCATGCGGGGGGTGTCGCAGTGATCACGGCCGATGCCGGAGATGGTCCGGTGGGAATCACCGTCACCTCGGTGTTCTCGGTGAGCGCAGAGCCACCGCTGCTGGTATTTTCGCTGTCGGATCAGGCCTCGAGTGCACCGACTATCCGCCGAGCCGACACCGTTGTGGTGCACCTGCTCGGGGCAGAGCAGTTGCCCATCGCCATACTCTGCGCCACCAGTGGTGCCGACCGGTTCGCCGACACATCGCTGTGGGGGAGGCTCGCCACGGGGGAGCCGCATTTCCCGAGCGCGCACGCGTGGATCCGCGGTCGCATCATCAACCGCATGACCGCAGGCAGTTCCACGATCATCGCCGTTCACGCGCTCGAGTCGAATGTGTCGTCGATCACCTCGGGATCCGACCCGCTGGTCTATCACAATCGCACCTGGCACAGCCTTGGCGAGCACTCGACGCTTCGCCCGGCGTGAAAGGATCAGTTCATGCTCTCGTCGCTTCCTATCCTCGACCTGTCCCTCCTCGATGCCGGCGCGGAGGAGGCGGCTCAGTTCCGTTCCGATCTCCGGGAGGCCACCCATGACGTCGGATTCTTTTATCTCGTCGGCCACGGAGTGGATGCCGAACTGATCGACGAAATCCTGGACGAATCCCGTCGATTCTTTGAGCTGCCCGTCGAGCAGAAGCTCGAGATCGAGAACGTGCACAGTCCCCAGTTTCGTGGATACACCCGCGTGGGGGGCGAGCTCACCCACGGTGACGTCGATTGGCGCGAGCAGATCGATATCGGGGTCGAGCGTGCTGCGGTCGAACCGGGGCCCGGTGTGCCGGATTACTGGCGGCTCGAAGGGCCGAACCTCTGGCCCGCAGCACAACCGGAATTGCAGGATGTCGTCACGCGCTGGAACGAGCAGCTGAGCGATGTTGCCCTTCGCCTCATGCGGGCGTGGGCGGTCTCCCTCGGCTCGCCGGAGGACATCTTCGACGAGGCCCTCGCCAGCAAGCCCTTCTCGCTCATCAAGATCGTGCGCTACCCGGGAGAATCAGGCCCGGTTCCGAAGCAGGGCGTTGGGGCGCATCGGGATGGCGGCGTTCTCACCCTGCTGATGGTCGAACCGGGCAAGGGTGGCCTGCAAGTCGAACACGATGGTGCCTGGATTGACGCGCCATCCGTTCCTGGAGCCTTCGTCGTGAACATCGGCGAGATGTTGGAGCTGGCCACCGGGGGCTACTTGAAGGCCACTCTGCATCGCGTCATCTCATCCCCGAGTGACTCCGACCGCATCTCGATCCCCTTTTTCTACAACCCTGCCCTCGACGCCACCATGCCTCGCCTGCAGCTGAGCGCGGAACTTGCCGCGCAGGCCCGCGGGCTCTCTGTGGATCCGACCAACAGTCCAATTCTCGAGACCTATGGCGACAACGCACTTCGTTATCGGCTGCGCGCCCACCCCAACGTCGCCGCCGTCCATCATGCGGACCTGATCGGCTGAACCCGGATCCGCCTCACGCTCATCTGCTGAGGAGCACCCCGTTCACGAAGATGATCGCCGGGAATGTTGCGGTGAAGGCCCAGAAGAATGTGTCGAGGCCGATCAGCACGGCCGTGGCGAGATGGAGCACGGCTGCGGCGAAGAGCAGCACTATCAGCAGCCCGGGTGGGGAGATCAAGACCACGGGATAGATGAGCTCGACGCCGATCACCGACCATCCAACTACACCTCCGAGCCACGGTCTCTTGTTGAGTGCTGCTGAGGCTCTGGACTGGCCGTAGGTAGCGGTGTTGAGGATGCTCTTCATTGCCGAGCCCGCACGCCACTGTGCGTTGGAGATTTTCGATATTGCGGCGGCAAAGTACGACAGGACAGCTTGCGCAGCGATGAAATACAGACCCACGGGCTGAAAAGGACTCGACATCGGGAGCAGGAAGGTGAATGCCAGGCCAGCGAGGATGATGACCGATATTTGGTTGGAGCCATCTTTGCCGTATCGAATCTGGTAGGTCAGAAAAAGACTGGTGAGCAGAATGATGCAGGCGTAACTTCCGTAGAGAACATTGCTCTGAAACGGAATGATGAGCGCTACGGTGCCGATAATTCGAACGACCACAACAATGCGCAACCACACGATGCCGCTGTGTCCGACCATCCATCGACGTGACACCCTGCGTGACTTTGTCGTGATGTGTGTCTTCGTGAGGACCTGCCTGCTGTTCCAGTCGAAGAGCCCACTGGAGAAGAACTCTCTCAAACTCAGAAGCAATTGCGTGGAACTTTGAAGCAGGCCGATGCCCACGATTACTGCGGTGATCCGTGCGGCGGTTTCGATTGTCAGCATGGCTTAGGAAACCGGGTGGGTGAGCGAATAAAAACGAACGCGTGGCACTGAGGCTCCACTTGGCCCGCGTGTTTCAACCAGCGCGAACTGGTAAAAAGCCTGCGACGACAACGAACCCCCGAGTCGCTTACGTGCGACGTTCAGCAAAATTATGTACGGCGCAGTGAATTGAAGCCGCTCTGCGGAATTGTTCTGGCTGAAAAGCGCGAGGAGCTGAAACAGTTCGATCATGCCTTCTCGATAGCGTTTTTGCGGGTTCCACAGGGGAAAGAACATTCCTCTTGGCGACAAATTCAACTCCAACCATGGGCTTGCGCTCGTTTTATCGTCTCGACTGCGATAAACAAAATGGAAATTACTTGCGCCGGGGTCTGGCGTGAAGAACGACCAGCGTGGCACCAGAGTGAATCGGTCGAACCGTGTGGTCAATCGGCTCAGCTCATTGTTCTTCTGAAATGCGATGGTCAGTAAAAGCCACACAGAGAATATGACGACTCCGATAACACCGAAGATGGAGCTTGCAATATCAATCATCATGTGATGTTCCTCGGATCGACTCGGTCAAAGAATAAAACAGACAGTTGCAATTCCGGGTCATTTCGACCGCGCGGCAATTGCGTCTGCCTGGTGGGCCCGAAGCACCTCCAGCGTCTGTGCCGGTCGGTCTCCTTCCGGAACATCTGCAAGATCCTCGTTCATACCCGCTGCGTCGAACCGGATAGCCGAGCCACCGTCGGTGACAACCCAGTCGACATCAGGGTCGACAGGGGTGGTGAGACTGTCCAGGCTCGAGAGTTGAAGATCGGTGAGGCTGATAGCCATGTGCATTTCGCCTTTCGGGCTTGGACAAACCGTGGTCACGCGCTCTCAGCGAGCATTCCAGATTGCTTGCGGTTGCTCGTGTTGACTCGCGCTAGCGCAGAAAAAGCAAAACACATCGTTTTAGTTACCCGATATCTACTCTGTGCTCCAACTTACGTCAACTGGCAGCAACTCAGCACTGCGGAGTGCTCAGAGCGGTTATTGCCTCGCCCCGAGTGATGTGATCTGGGATAGCTCAGCATCACCGTGCTGTTTTGCGCGCGGAGATCACCCCGGTGTTGAAACCGAGCAGGTAGAGACCTCCGTTGAAGCGGGCGTGCTCGATCTTCATACAGCGGTCCATGACCACCGTGAGGCCCCTGCTCTCGCCATCGGTCGCGGCATCCTGGTTCCAAATGCCGAGTTGGACCCAGATGGTCGGAGCGCCGATGGCTAGGACCTCATCGATCACCGAGGGGATGTCGCTCGCCTTGCGAAACACATCAACGATGTCGGGCACCTCCGGCAGCGAGGCAAGGTCGGGGTAGGTCTTGTGGCCGAGGATCTCGTCGGCGTTCGGGTTCACAAAATACACTCGATAGTTGCTGGACTGCAGCAGGTAAGTTCCGACAAAATAACTCGACCGTGCCGCATTGGGGGATGCGCCAACGATCGCAACCGATTGAGCGTTCTGCAAGATTTTCAGACGTTGTTTGGCACTCGGTCCCACCCAGGTGCGCTGCGTCTTCAGAAGTTTCGCAAGGGGCGAGTCGGCCGACAGTTCGCAGCTCAGGCCGTTGGCCAGTTGCGCGGTCACTGTGTCTGCGGTCACTGCATCTGTGGTCATCACTTGCCTTCCGTTGCCAGGGTCAGTGCCTGGTCGAGGTCGTAGACGATATCCTCCGGGTCTTCGATCCCCACGCTGATGCGCACGAGGCCCGGGAGTACCCCTGCGTCGATGAGTTGCTGCTCAGTGAGTTGCGCGTGGGTGGTGGAGGCCGGATGAATCACCAGCGTCTTCGCGTCACCGACGTTGGCAACATGGCTGGCCAGGTTCACCGACTCGATGAAGGTTCGCCCGGCATCCCTGCCGCCCTTGACGCCGAAGGTGAAGATCGAGCTCGGTCCCTTGGGCAGGTACTTCTTCGCGCGATCGAAATGCGCGTGCGAAGGGAGGCCAGCCCAGTTGACGAATTCGATCCGGGGATCGGCCTCGAGCCATTCGGCGACGATCCTGGCGTTGGTGACGTGCGCCTGCATGCGGAAGGCCAGGGTCTCGACGCCCTGGGCTAGCAGAAATGCAGAGTGCGGTGCGAGCACAGGTCCGATATCTCTCAGCTGCTCTGAACGCAGGCGGGTGAGAAAGGCATACTCGCCGAAGTTGCCCGACCAGTTGAGGTTGCCATAGGTGGGAACGGGAACATCAAACAGCGGAAATTTGGCGCTGTTCCAGTTGAATCGCCCTGACTCGACCACAACTCCGCCCATGGCAGTTCCGTGACCGCCAAGAAACTTTGTCGCCGAGTGGATGACGATATCCGCCCCCCATTCCATCGGCCGGTTGAGGTACGGGGTCGCGAAGGTCGAGTCGATAATAAGGGGAATGCCCGCGGCATGAGCGACATCGGCCAGCCCCTCGAGGTCGGCGATCTCACCCGACGGGTTCGAGACCGACTCGGCGAAGATCAGCTTGGTCTTGTCGGTGATCGCCGCGGCGTAGTGCGCCACATCCGTGCCGGGCACAAAGGTCGTCTCGACGCCGAATCGGCGCAGCGTGACGTCGAGTTGGGTGACGGAACCGCCGTACAGCCCTGCGGATGCGACGATGTGGTCACCGGCACCCACCAGTGAAGCGAAAGTGATGTACTGCGCAGACAGGCCGCTCGAAGTCGCGACAGCACCGAGTCCACCCTCGAGACTCGCGATCCGCTCCTCGAACGCGGCAACCGTCGGGTTGGCGACGCGGGAGTAAATGTTGCCATATTTCTGAAGCGCGAATCTGGCCGCAGCATCCTCCGTGTCATCGAAGACGAACGCCGTGGTCTGGTAGATCGGGAGGCCACGGGCGCCCGTCACCGCATCCGGAATGTTGCCTGCGTGGATGGAGCGGGTGCGAAAGCCCCACTCCCGGTCTGTGCGGTCCTGGTCTGCCGTGCTGTCTGCCATAGCTTCACGTTACCGGTGTGTGCTGTGTGATCTACGCTGCGTCGCCATGGGGGGTAACACTGGCAGCGGAGTGCGCAATCGTGTCTATTTCTCTTGCAGCGGCAGCAGGATGCCTTTCACTGACGAGTCCGTGGCCAAAAACTGCTGGACAGCGGGATCTCTGAATACTGCAACAAGCTTCTTGATGTTTGCGGTTTCAGCAAACTTGGTTCCGATGGTGAGCTGGCCGGCGAACTCATCCGGGGCCTGGGGTGCAAAAATCTGCTTCTCGAGTGGGATTTTTGCTGCGAGGTAGTACTCCGTGTAGCCGACGGCGGCATCGAGGTCAGGCAGGGCGCGTGACTGGGCCCCGAAGTCGAGAAGGGTGAACCTGATGCGCTTCGGATTCGTGGCGATATCAGCCTGGGTGGCCTTCGCCTTCACAATGCCTGGCTTGAAGGTAATCAGTCCCGCGCGCTCGAGTACCCACAGGCCCTGGGCCTCGTTTGCCGGGTCGGAGTAGAGCGAGATCGTGGCCCCATCCGGAATGTCTTTCACGTCCTTCCATTTGTCTGACCACAGGCCGAAGCCCCAGCAGAAGACCGGTGTCGCCGCCGTCTCCCTGAAGTCGGGGTTGGCCTCAAGCACCTGGCTCAGCCAGAGCTTGTGCTGATAAATCGTTCCGGCGACCTCGCCCTCGCTCACGGCACGATTGATGGTGTTGCTGTCGGAGAGTCCCGTGAATGCCACCCTGATGCCGTACTTCGGAGCTACTTTTTCGGCGATGAAGTTGATGAGCGCCTGCTCGGAGGCGTTGCCCTCGGCAGTTGCGACGGTCAGGGTCGCGCCGGCGATATCCGCTGCGGACTGTGCCGGATTGAGCATGGGGATGCCGACAGCAGCCACGATTCCGACACTCACGATTGCGGCCCCGACGATCCAGGGCCAGCGGCGACGCTTCTTCAACTCGAAGCCATGCTCGGAGTTGCTAGCGTTGGGTGTGGTTTCGATGCTCATGAACGATCTCCTGATGTGGGGGTGCGGGTGCCGCGGGAAAGAAATGTGCGGGTCGAAAGTGCGGTGCGTCTGGCCTGGGGCGTAGTGAGGCGTACGAGGCGATCGCCGGTGAGCTGCACGGCGGCGACCAGAGCTACGAGAACGATGATCGTGGCGAGCATAACGCCGTTGTCGAAACGCTGATAGCCGTAGGTGACTGCGACGTAGCCAATGCCGCCGGCCCCGATCGTGCCCGCGATCGCCGAGTATTCGATCATGGCGATGGTGTTGATGGTGAGGCCACCGATGATTGAAGGAACCGCCTCGCTCAGTTGTGCAGTTCTGATGATCTGAAGCGGGGACGCACCGGATGCCTTCGCGACGCGGGTCAGTGAGACGGGGATACCGCGAAGCGAGTTTTCGACGATCCGGGTGAAGAAGGCGATGCCCGCGATGGACATTGGCACGACCGCTGCCGGTATCCCGATGTTCGTACCGGTGATGAACCGAGTGAACGGAACGATGGCCGCCATCAGGATCAGGAACGGGAGCGACCGACCGACGCTGATGATCCAGCTGAGAGCGGTGTGCCACACGGGGTTCTCGAACAGGCCACCAGGAGCCAGGTTATGCACGAGCGACCCGAGCGGAATTCCCACCAGGACCACGATCGCCATGACGATACCGACCATGATCAGCGTGTCACCGAGAGCGGGAAGCAGCAGTGCCGGGATGTCGCCGAGTGGCACATTGTTGCTCAGCTGCGCGGTCATGCGACATCCTCCAATGAACGCTGGGGCAGATCGCGCTCGAGGCGGGCGTGCAGGCCGAGGCCGGAGAGTGCGGCGGCGATGCGGTCGGGATCCACTGTGCTCACGGCGATCGTGGCATGGCCAACGGTCGAGCCGCGAAGATTCTCGATCGATGCACCGAGCAGGGAAACGTCGGTGCCGAGTTCACCGGCGAGTCGGGTGAGCCAGTCGGCCGGCACGGGAGTTTCACCGTAGGTGACGTGCCACAGCGATGCCGCAGCCGAGGCATCCTGATGCCTGCGGCGCGGCTGCAGCGCACGGCCGAGATCCGATGCGGGGTCGCTGAGAAGATCGATCAGGCGACCCGATTCCACAATGTGACCGTGGTCAAGACGCGCGACACAATCGGCGACCTGCAGAACGGTGTCCATCTCGTGAGTGATGAAGAGGATCGCGAGGTCGAGGTCATCGCGCAGTTCCTTGAGGAGTTCGACTATCGAGTTGGTGGCCTGCGGGTCGAGACCGGAGGTCGCTTCATCCGAGAGCAGCACGGTGGGGCGAAGGGCGAGGGCGCGCGCGATACCGATGCGCTGACGTTGGCCGCCAGAGAGCTGGTGCGGGTAATGCTTCGCCTTATCGGCGAGTCCGACGCGGTCGAGCAGTTCGGCGACGCGCTTTCTCGACTCCGTCGGCGTCACACCAAGATATTCGAGCGGCAACGCCACGTTAGATTCGGCAGTGCGACGGCCGAAAAGCCCATCACTCTGGAAGATCGTTCCGATGCGCCGACGGGCAATGCGCAACTGTTTTTCGGTGAGCTGAGACAGGGTGTCACCGTTGACGACAACCGATCCGGATGTCGGCCGCTCGAGCAGGCTGACGCACTGTGCGAGTGTGGTCTTCCCCGCTCCGCTCGGCCCGACGACCGCGTAGATCTCACCGGCCTCGATGCTCAAATCGAGACGGTCCAGCACGAGGGATCGGGCGTCGCCGTGGCCGAAGACTTTTGTCAGCTGTTCGATCTGGATCATGTAAAAACTTCCTGGAGAGACACGCGGGGACAAGGGACGAAGTGTGGGGGATGGCCCGACTGTAGACGAGCGGCGATCATCGCTGCCGCCGTATTTCTTTGCGTGTCGCAGTAAGTCGCCCGATGGCGCGGAACTGCGAATTAACTATGCAGTTGGCAGTTTCAGCGAATCCTCAAATGCCGTGTGCGCAACAGATCAATAAGGAGTCATCATCCGAACAGTCATGAAGTCGTGCGCCGCCCTTGCGGTCACTGTTGTACTTGGACTCGCCGGATGCTCCGCGGCCGTGGCACAATCAAGGGCAACTCCCGGGTCCTCGGCCACCACCACGTCGGCAAGTGGTACGTCCACGACAGAGGCGACGGGTGCAAACAATTGAAAAAACCGGGAAGCGTCGTTCTCACTTCCCTCCCGCTGGGCGATGGGAGCGTCTCTATTATGGGTTCCGCCGTCGGCTCGGTGTATTCGTGCAGCGCCGGTAACCCGAGCGCTGGCGGCTCGAATGTCAACGTGCCATGGATCCAATGGCACCGCCTGGGATTCCACCGCAAAGTTGGGAGTCATCGGCGCGCACTCGTGGCTGACGGCTAAGTTCACCATCAAGATTCAGGGCGCGAACCGGGTCATGGGGTCACGGCCGCCAAACGCCAAATTAAACGCTCCCTCGGCATCTCCCAAGTGGAGGGCTTTATCAAGCCAAGCCGCATCAAGCAGAAGATCAAATATCGCGCCGGCCTCTACACGCCGGTCGCTCGCGCAATTCGACAAACCGGACGCGGAAAGTTTCGAACACCATTCGGCCTGTAACGTGGATCAGCCGGGGGGGGGGGGGGGGGGGGGGGCCCCCCCCCAAAAAAAAAAAACCACCCAACCCACCCCCCCCCCCCCCGCAAAAAAAAAAACCCCCCACAACAAAAACACCGCCACCCCCCCACTATAAAAAG
>NZ_JADOVH010000004.1 GCF_015751965.1 Frigoribacterium sp. CG_9.8
ACCACTACAGCTCCGACGCCGCCCGAGCTGCGACCTACGACGCGTGGGTGCATAGCTACAATCACCACAGACCCCATACCGGCATCGGCGGCAAAACACCCATCGACCGCGTACACAACGTCAATGGGAAGAACACCTAGGTTGGCCCGAAGGCTGGCCCCAGGGCTGGCTCACTGCAGGGCGTGACTCGACGCCTGCAGCACGTCTCGAACTTCGCGCCGAATCACCTTGCCGATGAGTGACCGCGGTAGCTCATCCACGGCAAAGACTCGCTTCGGAATCTTGTACCCGGCGAGGTTCGGGCGCAGGAAGTCGCGCAGCAACTGCTCGTGCAACTCGGCACCTGGCGCGAGCACAACGGCGGCCACCACCTCCTCGCCACTGCGGGTGCTCGGCAAACCGACTACCGCGACATCCGCAACAGACGGATGCGACCGCAGAGCGTCCTCGACCTCGCTCGGCGCCACATTGAACCCCCCGGTGATGATCAGTTCCTTGATGCGGTCGACGATGCTCACGAAGCCGTCGGCGTCGATAGTGGCGATGTCGCCCGTGCGAAACCACGGGCCGGCGTCGTCGCCGTGCACCGCGGGCACAAAGACCGCCGCCGTCTCCTCGGCTTTTCGCCAGTAGCCGGAGAAGACCTGCGGTCCGCGCACGATCAGCTCCCCCTCGTCACCGGCAGCCCGGTCGACCGTGGGGTTCTCCGGGTCGACGATTCGCACTTCGGTGTTGGGTAGCGGCAGCCCGACGGTGCCGGCGCGTCGGCTCTGGCCCACCGGGTTAGCTGTGAGCACCGGACTGGTCTCCGACAGTCCGTAGCCCTCCACGAGGTATCCGCCGGTGCGCTTCTCCCAGGGCTCGACGACGGATGCCGACAGCGGCATGGCTCCGGAGATCGCGATCTCGATACCCTCAAGCGACACTCCCGCTCGAGCGGCCGCAGCGGCGAGACGCTCATAAATCGGGGGAACCGCTGGGAGAAAAGTGGCCGGATGCTTCTTCACGACCGCGAGGACCAAGTCGGGATCGAACTTGGGGAAGAGCACCAGCCGCGATCCCATACTCATCGCAAAAGTGAGACAGAGCGTGAGTCCGTAGGCGTGGAACATGGGTAAAACGGCATAGACCACCGAGGTGCCGCGCTGAACTGTGGGCACCCAGGCCCGGGCCTGGGCGGCGTTACTCACCAGATTGAGGTGGGTGAGGGTGGCTCCCCTCGGCGAGCCCGTCGTGCCACTCGTGTATTGGATCAGCGCGACATCTGCCGTTGTGGGCCGGAAGATATGACCGTCAACGGTGGGATGATCAAGCAATTTATGCCAGTGCACGACGGTACTGTGCACGACGGTACTGTGCTCGGAGGTACTGTGCTCGGAGGTACTGGGCACAGCGCTATTAGACAGCGGCGCAGCGCGCACCATGGTGAGGGCGGCGCGGGCCTCCCGTGCCCTCGTGATCGGAAGCCGGAGAAGAGCCCGGGTGGCGAGAGGCATCGCGCGGGTGATGTCGATGGACACGATCGAGTCGACCGCGACATCCGCTGGAAACTGCTGCACCGTCTCCACGACCTTGTTCCAGAGGATCGCCACCTTTGCTCCGTGGTCCTCGAACTGATGCCGCAGCTCGCGCGGCGTGTAAAGCGGGTTGTGTTCGACGACAATACCCCCGAGACGAAGCACCGCGTAAAACGCGACGACGTGCTGTGGGCAGTTCGGCAGCACCAGAGCGACGGTGTCGCCTTTCTGTACGCCGAGGAGTCGCAGGCCCTCCGCCGCGCGAAGAATCTGCTCGCCGAGCTCGGCGTAGGTGGTGGTCGCACCGAAGAACTCGAGCGCGATGTTGTCGGCGAACTCGCTTACCGACGCCTCGACGAGGTCAAACAGCGACCCGGCAGGCAGGTCGATCTGGGGCGGAACACCCTCGGCATAGTTGGAGATCCACGGCCGCGGGGGAGAAAAAGTCATGCGTTAAGCCTACGAGAGCAGCGCGCGCCCCAGTGTTCAGCAGCGAACCAGTGTGCCGCAGCAGATCAGTGTGCCTCAGCGGATCAGGCGGCGCCGTCGAACATAGAGGTGACCGAACCGTCGCTGAAGACCTCCCGAATTGCGCTTGCAAGCAGCGGGGCGATCGGCAGGACGGTCAAAGTCGGGAACCGCTTCTCCGGCGGGATCGGCAGGGTGTCGGTGACGACCACGGAGTCGATGAAGTCGCTCTGCAGGATCTCACTCGCCGGATGGGAGAAGACAGCGTGGGTCGCAGCGACAACCACGTTGGTCGCTCCGGCCTCCTTGAGCGCCTCGGCGGCCTTCACGATCGTGCCACCGGTGTCGATCATGTCGTCCACGATCAGGCAGGTGCGGCCGTGCACCTCGCCGACGATTTCATGCACGGTGACCTTGTTGTGCACCCGCGGATCGCGACGCTTGTGGATGATGGCCAGCGGCGCACCGAGTTTGTCACTCCAGATATCGGCAACCCGCACGCGCCCCATGTCGGGCGAGACGACGGTGAGCATCGACGGATCGAGACGCTCCTTGAAGTATTTGAGCAGCACCGGCATGGCGAAGAGATGGTCGACCGGGCCATCGAAGAAGCCCTGGATCTGCGCGGCATGGAGGTCGACGCTCATGATGCGATCGGCTCCGGCGGCCTTGAACAGGTCGGCGACGAGGCGGGCAGAGATTGGCTCACGGCCACGCCCCTTCTTGTCCTGGCGCGCATATGGATAGAACGGCGCGACCACGGTGATCCGCTTGGCTGATGCCCGCTTGAGCGCGTCGACCATGATGAGCTGCTCCATGAGCCACTCGTTGATCGGATAGGTGTGGGACTGGATCACGAAGGCGTCGCATCCGCGCACACTCTCGTCGTAGCGGGCGTAGATCTCGCCATTGGCAAAGGTGCGGGCATCGGTATGGACGAGTTCGGTTTCGAGCGCCGACGCAACGTCGATGGCGAGCTGCGGATGAGCGCGACCCGTCACAATAACCAGTCGCTTCTTGCCGCTCGCGGTGATCTCGGCCACGTGTCCTGCTCTCTTGTCGGTGCGGTGTCGGTGCTCGAGTTCAGTCTGTGGTGTGCGCTGTTGTTGCTGCCACTGTTGCCGCTGTTGCCGCGGCGGTCCCGGCCCGGTTCTGCTCGACCCAGCCCTCGACGTTGCGCTGCGGAGCCACGGTCATCACGAGAGCTCCAGCCGGCACATCCTTGCGCACGATCGTTCCCGCGCCGGTCTTGGCTCCGTCACCGATTCTAACCGGGGCCACGAAGACGGTGTGCGAACCGGAATGCACGTGAGATCCGATCTCGGTGTGGTGTTTAGCGATGTCGTCATAGTTTGCGGTGATCGCCCCAGCTCCGAGGTTGGTGCCCTCGCCGATGGTGGCATCACCGATGTAGCTCAGGTGTGGCACCTTCGATCCGCGAGCGATCGTCGAATTCTTGATCTCGACGAAGGTGCCGATCTTGCCGTTCTCACCGAGATAAGTGCCGGGCCGCAGGTAGGCAAACGGGCCGACGGTGGCATACGCGCCGATGACGGCGAGCGTGGCATCCGTGCGCTTCACGACCGCATTATGACCGACCTCGCAGTCGACCAGGGTGGTGTCCGGTCCGATGATCGCCCCTCGTTCGATCGCGGTCGCACCTTTGAGTTGGGTGCCAGGCAGGATCTCGACGTCTTCGCCGATGCTTGTCGCGAGGTCGATCCAGGTGGTCGCCGGATCCTGGATCGTGACTCCGCTCAGCTGCCAGCCGCGCACGATACGAGCGTTCAACTCCGCGGCCGCGGCTCCGAGCTGGGCACGGTCGTTGATACCGGCGACGAGCCAGGTGTCCGTGACCGGCACAGCCTCGATGCGTCCCCCGGTGGCGCGGATACCCGAGGCGGCATCCGTCAGGTATCTCTCGTTTTGCGCGTTATCGGTTCCGACCCGCGCCAGCGCAGCCCGGAGCGCCGAGGCGTCGAAGACATAGACCCCGCTATTCACTTCGGTGATCTCGCGCTGCTCGTCGGTGGCGTCCTTCTGTTCCACGATGGATTCGAATGCACCACCGAGACCGCGCACGATTCGACCGGCGCCGGTGGGGTCGGCGAAATGGGCGCTGAGCAGCGTGAGTGCATTGCCGGCCAGCGCATGGGTCTCGATGAGGGCGCGAACGGTGGCTGCGTCGAGCAGCGGTACATCCGCGCTCAACACGACAACCGAGCCGGTGAAATCGGAGGGAAGTCCAGCGAGACCGAGCTCCACCGCACGGCCGGTGCCTGGGGCGTCATCCTGATCCACGATGATTGCGTGCGGAACATGCTCGGCGATCACGGCCGCAACGGCATCCCGTTCGTGACGCACCACGGCCACGATGTGGGCGGCGCCGATTTTCTCGGCCGTCGCGAGTACGTGCGACACCATGGGAATTCCGGCGAGGGGGTGCAGCACCTTCGGCAGGGCGGACTTCATGCGCGTGCCCTGTCCCGCAGCCAGGATGATGATTGCGATGTCAGACATGCTGAGGCTCCCTTGCTCGGTATCGCCGGCCGGGTAGCGCGCTCGCGCGTATCGACACCGCTCCGCCTCCAGGATTCGAACCTGGACCGAACAGCTCCAAAGGCTGTCGTGCTGCCGTTACACTAAGGCGGAATTCGTCGCCGACCCGCATGAAGGCTCGACCGCAACAATTGTGCCAGATGCTCCGCGGCTTCGTGTCGCCATGCTGCCCCCGCCCGTTCCTGGCGACACCTGCGACGATAATGGGGGAATGCCCACCCACGACGAAGTCGACCGGATCGTCGGCGCGTGGGTGCGTGAGCGTCCCGATCTCGACTTCGCTCCCCTGCAGGTGCTCTCCCGGGTCGGCCGCCTCGCGAGACACCTCGACCGGGCGCGCCGCACGGCCTTCACTGCATCAGGACTGGAGTCCTGGGAATTCGATGTGCTCTCGGCCCTTCGCCGTGCGGGATTCCCGTATCAGTTGAGCCCGAAGGCGCTTCTGCAGCAGACCCTGGTCTCGAGTGGCACCATGACGAATCGAATCGATCGCCTCGTCACACGCTCTCTCGTGGAGCGACACACCGACCCGAACGATGGTCGCGGTATCCTCGTGACGATGTCTGCGGATGGTCGTCAGCGTGTTGACACAGCAATCAGCACGCTGCTGGTGTCAGAGAACGAGCTGCTCGACGGACTCTCCGCGGCCGACCAGGAGCGACTGGCCGGGCTGCTGCGTAAGCTCAGCTTGGATTTCGACTGAGGCTTCAATTAGGAGCGCTACGAGTTGGCCACTTTCGCGACATCGTCCACGTAGCTGTCGAGGTGGTTGTAGGAGAAGACCGCCCGTCGCCAGCCCTCGACACTCGACAGGTCACCCGCGTGGCAGAGGTAGTTCGCGGCGGCGAGAGCAGCATCCTCAATCTGATTGGGGTCCGCTCGGCCGTCACCGCTGCCATCCGCACCCCAGATGCGCCAGGTCTGCGGGATAAACTGCAACGGACCGACCGCGTGATCCCAGACCGGGTCGCCATCCCACTGCCCTCGATCAGAATCACGGATGCCCGCGAACGCGCTGCCATCGAGCGCGGGACCGACGATCGGCGCGCTCGGGTACCCATCCACGCCGAGGACCGCACCGCCGTAACGCCCATCATCCGACTCGATATAGCCGATGGCCGCGAGCGTGTTCCAGCCGAGGTGACACTGCGGTGATTTCTCCGCAAGCACGGATGCCGCACCCGCATAGGCGGCGAGTGCGGTCCGCGGAATGCCGGTGCGAGCCGACATCGCGTCGAGCCAGGCCGGGTCGATTCGTGCGCTGATCGACTGCACGGGCGCAACGGGAAGTGCGGCCTGGGCGGCCGGCTCGGGGGAAACGCCGGGAGCTTTGGCGGGAGCGTCAGCCGACATCTTCACAAAGTCTGCGGCCGTACCTTGAGGCGCGGCCGCTCCCCGCGGCGCTGCCGATGCTGCCCAGGCTGACCAGCCCCACAGCATCAGCCCGATGACCACCACTGCGCAAAGTACGGGAACGACCGCGTGAGTCCGGCGCACCGGTCTGACCGATCCGTCCATTCCTGCTAGCCGAACCGACCGTGCACATAGTCGAAGGTGCGGGCGTCGATCGGCTCCGAGAACATCGCCTCGGTGTCGCCGTGCTCGACGATCGCGCCCGGGGTACCCTGCGCGGCGAGAAAGAATGCGCACCGGGTCGAGACACGCTGAGCCTGCTGCATATTGTGGGTCACAATCACAATTGTCACGTCATTGACAAGCTCGAGCATCGTCTCTTCGATCACACGTGTCGACGTGGGATCGAGCGCCGAGCACGGCTCATCCATCAGGAGAATGCGCGGTGTCACCGCAAGTGATCGGGCGATGCACAATCGCTGCTGCTGTCCACCGGAGAGTCCGCCACCCGGCGCGCGAAGACGATCCCGCACTTCTTTCCAGAGTCCCGCCTTGGTGAGGCAACTCTCCACCAAAAAGTCCCGGCGATCGCGGTCGGCTTTGAGCCCGGTCAGCTTGAGTCCGGCGAGCACGTTGTCGTAAATGGACATCGCCGGAAACGGGTTCGGCTTCTGGAAGACCATTCCGATGCTCTTGCGCGCGTCGACCAGCTTGCGGTCGGCATCGTAGATGTCCCGGTCGTCGATCAGTACCTCGCCGGCGAGGCTTGCTGACGGCACGAGCTCATGCATACGGTTGAGAATGCGGAGGAAGGTGGACTTTCCGCACCCGGACGGCCCGATGAGCGAGGTGATGACGCCAGCCGGCATGGTGAGTGACACCCTGTCGAGCACCTGGTGGTCGCCAAACCAGGCCGAGATATTGCGCGCTTCGAGCGCGGCCAGCGGTTCGGCCGGGAGCAGCGGCAACGGGAATTCTGGAGTGGGAGCCGAGACTGTGCGCTTGTCGAACGGGTTGAATCCGGCGATGCCCCGCTTCAACGCGGGAATCACCTGGGTGAGGTCATTACTTCTGATGGTCATTGTGTCTCTTCGGATAGTGACTCTTCGGATACCTGGCGATAGAGGCAGCGCTGCTGGGGCTGCCGGAGGGATAACTGCCGCAGCTAGAGCAGGTTGGGCAGCAGGATGGTCACCTGGTTAGCGGTGAACAGGACGGCGAGAAGGGTAACCGGCACAAAGACCACCCAGGTCTTCTGGGCTCCTATGCGCCGAAATGCCCACACGCTCGCGATTTCAGCGATGACGAGGAATTGGAGTGCGAATACGAGAGCCCAGATAGTGGATGTGTCGCTGGCCATCGCGAGATCCTGCGGGGGCAGTCCGATGTAGGTGGTCTGCCGCGCGCCCGCCGGCTTGGCCTGCTGCACGAGCTGAGCATCGACATACGCAAGTCCGGAGGGGATGAAAGCGGGACCGCGCGCGGTGACGAGGGTCAGCCGGCTCTGGGTAGGGGTCGGCGACACCAGTGTTGGATCCCCTGCGTAGCGCACTCCGATCACCGTGAAGACTTGCTTGCCCTGACCGGTCCGCACAGAAAACTGGTCACCTGGTGCAAGCTCCTGAATGCGGGCAAACGGTGCTCCGTATGCGGCAGCTCGCCCCATAATCACGCTGATTCCCGCTTGCCCGGGAAGCACTGTATCCCGGCGATGCCCCGGTCCAGACTTGAGCGAGTCAGCAGAGGTACCTTCGACGAAGATCTCCTTGATGCCGAGCGAGGGAATTGAGATCACCCCGAGCGGAGCTCCATCCGGCAGCAGAACATTATTGAAGTCGCCTTCGCTTACCGGGGCCGTGCCCGCTGCGAGCTGTTCACGGTAGGCGTCCGATAACTGTTGCTGAACGACCAAATGCTGAATCTGGCTCAGCACGGTCACGTTGAGCACAAATGCCAGCAACAGCGCCGCGAATACGATCAACACACTCCGCGCGACTATCTGGCCGGTGGTCAGCGCTGCACGCAGTATTGGTGCTCGCGGAGGTCGCCGCGGAGCACGGATGGGCTTAGGAATGCGCACCTTCGTCGTGCGAATTCCCGCCGGCGTGACACGGGCCGCCGCGGGCGGCATCAACTCCGTGGTCACAGGACCCCCCTGGCTCGCGCGGCAAGTCGAAGTGCCACGAGGGATTTCCCGAGGAAGAACGCTCCGACTCCGAAGACACCGATGCCACCGGCCAGCAGCGGTGGGATGAAGACGTACGAGTCGCGGGTAATCGGGGCGAGAGCCACTCCGTCGACCGTTGTCGGGGGCTTGATGGTGGCGTGGGCTTGCAGTACGGTCCATTGACCCAAACCGCCCAGTCTCGCCGTGACGACGCGGGTCTCATTCGGGCGCAACCCGTCGATCCGAAAGTTTGCGATCTCGCTGACGGTGTTTCCGAGGCTGGTGTCGATCCAGAACCGTGCTGTGGAGTCGAAGGTGGATTGTGAGACGTTGCGCAGGGTGATACGAAGTTCGACCACGCTCTCCGCAGGATTGACTGACCACACGTAGTTTGACCTGAGTCCGCTCAGGTAGAGAATCCCGCCAAGATCGGTCTCCCCGGGCTTCGGGGTTGCAGTCGGGGCCGGCGAGGCGCTCGCGGAGGGCGTTGCGTTCCTGGGCAGACCCGGGCCGGAGGACAGCGGTGTTCCCGGTGCGGGATTGGACCCGGTCGCGGGCTCGGATACGCCACCGGGAATCGAGACGCATCCCGAGCCCGGCTCATTCGTCGGAGTGTTCGCGTCGGGTGACCCGACGGTAATCGTGAGCACCGTTGAACTGCACCCCTCTGCCGAGGCCGGGGATGCACAGGCGACGCCACCGGCAACGCCCAGCGCAGTGAGCAGCATCAGCGAGGCGGCGACACGCCCTCTATCCCAGTGCATCACGCTAGCGCTTCGTGTCCGTAGACGGGGCAGGTGACGCATCGCTTGCGGTCACCGCGCCAGCACCGACGAGATCCTGCTCCGTGGTGCCGTACTTCAGCTTCGCCTCCGCCTCCATCTGCGCGATCCAGGCTGCGGCATTCGTGTCGTCACGTCGGCGCCTCAACACCAGGAACAGCCACACGGACGCAGCGATCAGGATGAGACCTATCAGCCACCACGGCGGAACAATCAGGGTGGTGTCACGATCGATCTGTCGAAACTGCCCCGGGTTGAGAGCATCCTTGTCGACGGTGGGGATGAGGTGGACGTAGGGGTTCAGGTAGCCGAGTTGAGCCACGCCGGAGACGGTCATTGTCACGACGCGAGTAGCTCCCGGCAGAAGCTCTTCGATCGAGGTGTGTTGGGGTTCGGTCACGCCGATACCCAGGAAGGTGTTCACTCCGACCACTGCGTTTGCGGCGAGGGCGACGTTGCCGCTGTTTTTCACCGTGAAGACCAGAGACGTAGTGCCGGCGAACGGATTCAACTGGCTCTGGTAGCTCGCCGCGATGTTTCCAATGGTGAGCGCGGCCTGTATCGCTCCGGAGACCCGAACGTACACCCGGGTTGCGACGCGCCGATCGACGATCACCTGGCCACTTGGCGACTTGACCGAGATGACGATGCCAGCGGCATGGTCCCCGGGAGATGCATCCGCCGGAACATTCACCGTGAAGCGGATGATCTGAGTCGCTCCGGCCGCAAGCGGCAGTGAGAGTTGCTTTGCACCGGCGGCAAATGACACCCACGAGCCTCCCCCGGTCGGGGCGACACCGGTGTCGAGAAGGCCGTAACCCCCGTCGGGCGTGTTGAAAGCATCGGTGGCGAAAACAGTCATAACCTGGGCGCTCGTGCCGGTATTGCGCACCTCGTATTCGTCGACCACCTGTTGGCCTGGCGCCACCTGGTAGCTGAATCGAGACCGCCCATCGGCGCCGGTCTCACTCGCGGGCCCCCCAGAAATCCCGTCGGTATCAGCGGCGTGGGCAGCGGAGACTGCCGCTCCGGTGGCAAGGAACACAGTGGCGAGTGCCAGTGCGAGCGCGCGAGAGAAGGGGCGGGAGACTTTCAGATGTTCGAACACACTGTAGTTAGCCAAACCGAGTTTGCGCAGAGGCTGCGTGTAGTTGAACGCCAACTTAACGGAATGCAGGCAATTGGATTTGACACGGCCACCCGATGGGACCCTACGATCTGACCACTGCGCCGCGACCGGTGTCGAACGAGAGGGTATTAACCTCAAAAAGAGGGAGGGATCGCACCTGAGTGCGATCCCTCCCTCTGTGCTTTTTACTGTTGTAGCTGCAGTGTTACTTCGACGCCAGGGTGATCGTGAGCGTCGAGGTGTAGGTGCCAACCGCGGCAGACGCCGGAGCGACGAATGTCAGGTCGGCGCCAAGCACGGTTGTTCCGACGGTCGCGTAGTTGACAGCGGATGCGAACGTCGATGGGTAGGTTGCCGAACCAGCGACCTGGGTTGTTCCCACGACCGCGCCAGCCCCGTTACCCGTAACGACCTTCGGGACCATTCCCAACTGAGCCTTGCTGATGGTGTTGCTACCGCTGACGAAGTCGGCAACGGTGCTGGTGAGGGTCCAGCCCGGGTGGGACACAATGCGGTCATCCTGCACCGAGAAGTTACCGAGCGTCGCAGTTGAAGTCGACAGCTTGGTCACGGAGTTGAGCACAGCGGTACCGAAGGTGGTGGTTGCGCTCGATGGCGAGACCAGGTTGAGCGCACCATCAACGGCCTGAGCCGTCGTCACCGACATGCCCTGGTTGAACGAGCCACTCGGGGGAGCAGGAGCGACATAGGGCGTCGGAGTAACGAAGGTCCAGTCTCCCGTTGAGGCGGTGACGCGGATCTGCGTGAAGCTCGTGTAGCCCGCGATGATGGTCACACCCGCGTTCTTCGTGAATGCGATGCCCAAGCTGTAGTCGCCGCCAGCGTTCTTCACGCCGGTGATGTTCCCGCTGATTTGGGCGTTCAAGGACATTGACGGGAGCCAGGTGTTCTTGGTTCCAGAAACAAAGCCGGTCTGGTTGTAGGCCGACCAGCTGCTCTTCGTGTTTTCCGATCCGAGCGGCGCTACGAACGTGAATACGCCCGTCGCGTCGGAGGGTCCGATGAAGAGCTCGTTTGTCCCGGTGACCGAACCGGATGAGCCCGCTGGGTTGGGTGATGCGACTACGGAGGTTGCGAAGTTCAGGGTGGACCCCGCAGTTTTGACACTGTTGTCATCGGGGTTCACGAGGTAAACAGGCTGGTTGCCACCGTTGGTCTCGGTTGCCGAGGCACCCGTCAGAGTTGCTCCGACGATCGTTGCGGCGAGGGCGCCGACGAGGCCGACGTACACCAACTTATTGATTTTCATCATTACTTGAGCCTTTCAGTCGTTACAGAAAGCTAGGGGTGATTTAGAGGGTCGCGTACGCGCGCTGCGCGACGTTCGTGGAGGGGGCGAGGAAGCCGAACTTCTTCTTCACCGCTCCCGACGTGGCCGCCCCAGAGCCGAAGCTGGTCAAGCTGGTCGCCCCGGAGCCGGTCGGATTGACCAACGCGGCCAAGACCGCGTCATAGGCTGGGTTGGTGGAGTCGACGCGGTTGTATTCGACGACGAGGTAGGTGTCCCGACCGAACGTGGTGTCAGAGTAGAAAGCAGAGTTCGGAACGAGTGACGGTGCAGTGCCCGTGAACGGGACCGTACCGGTGATGGGAGTTCCGAGCGCGGCAGTTGCACTGGTGGTGGTGTTCACCGCGGTCACGCCATTCGCCTGAGCAACCCAATTCGCAGCGGAGAACGGGATGATATCGCCAGCTACAAGCTGCGTTGCATCGTTCTCGGGGGTGACATTTCCCACGTCAGAAACGGCCGGAGCGGAAGTGCCACCACCCACGCCAATCGCAGTCAGGAAGAATTTGCGGGTTCCCGAAGCGGTCTGGGGCAGGCGCGGGCGGACCGCGACTCCGTCGATCGTCGTGAGCGTTCCGTTGTAGATCTGCGTGAGCTGGGCAGCGGTGATGTTCGCCCAAGCTGCGGTTCCGCCCTTGTAGGCGTAGGAAACAGCATCGCGAGCGTAAGGAACGTACACGAGCTTGCCAGCGGCGTCGGCGCTGGTGCCCGGTCCGCTGGACGAGCGGGCGATATCCACCTGGTCGCTGATGTTCACGCCACTAAGGAGGTTGCCGGTGATCGAGGCGCGAAGCGCGGTGACCCCCGCGCCAGAACCGGACGGACGGGTGAAGAATGGTCCACCCGTCTTCGTCTGAATCACTGCCGAGCCAAAAGCATCGAACGAACCGATGGTCGCGGCGCCACTGGTGACAACCCGCACGGTCGATGCCGTGACGCCTGTGCCGTTGAGAAGAGCGTTGGAAGAGTCCTGCAGTGTGTCGGAACCAACCAACACATAGCTGTTTGAAACGGGCTCGGCGGACGCCGGGCTTATGAATGCGATGCCAGCGATGGCAACGCCGATGACCGTGCTCAGAGCGACGACCTTCTTCATCTTCATTGTGATTCATTCCTTTTTTGGTGGGGGTTATCGGGTGGTTGCAGATGCGACCGCTCGGCTTGGCGCCAGCGCGTCAGAGACAAAACGCGCGGGCATGATCCAAGAATGTGGGCGTCACAGGCGTCGCCTGATCCGCGAGATTATCGGGACGAGAAGGGCACTCAGAATGCCAGCGAACAGGCTGAGCGGGATCGTCGAGCCGAGGCTGCCGATCCGAGGATCAGCAGGGGTAGCGTTGCCGGCGAGCGCCGCAACCGGATTCCCGGCGGCCTTCGGATCTACCGCAGCGCCGGGAGGGGTCACAGTAGAGCCGCTTCCGGCTGACGAGGTAACCCCAGCTGAGGTCGCGGCGGAACCAGCCAGTGGCTCGGGCGATTTCACGCCATCGGAAATTACGGGCACTCCCGCCTGGATCTTCTCCGCGGCCGCAAGCGCCTGCTCGCGCCATCCGGTCGGCAGCGGAGCGTAGCCGTCCGGGAGCTGCCCGATTTCGGCGCCTGGTACCTGACCGACCGACGCCGCGTATCGGATGAAGTCGGCGTAGCTCGTTCTGAGTGTCGCATCACCCATCGCGGGACTCACCGCCGCATAAATCGGCATGGTGAGGGGATACGCCGTTGGCGCGCCCTTCGCCGCCGAAGACGTCGGGTCGAACCCATAAACGCTGCTCGCAGTTTTCGACACCGTCATCGCTGCAGCCCCGGCACTGAGGGTCGCGGTGGACGGCGCAATGTATGCGCCCGTGGGGTTGAGTAACGATGCGGTGACGACCTGGTATCGGGCGGCGGACGCGGTGTCGGTCAGCCCGAGCACCCGCTGCAGCCCGGGAAGACTCCGAGTGGTCTTGGTGTACTTCGCCGGCACTGCGAGCGAATCCCACCCGCCGAGCACCTGCCCGTCGCCACGCAATGTTCGGTAGGCACTCGAATCGAGGTCATTGACGAACGGACGCCAGGTCACTGAGCTAATCGGGGCCACCGATCCGTCGGCGGGCTGCTCCACCGGATCCGCCTTCGGGAAGTCCGATCGCGGCACCTCTAGTGCAACTCCGGCCGGGTTAACCGTGGCGTTCGTCGAACTCCACGGGTTGACGATCATGCCCCACTTATCCGGGGTACCCGCGAGCCAGGCTGCCGCGGCAGCGTCGGTCGCGATGTAATTCCATAGTGTTGTTGCCGCGTCTGACCTCCCCTGTGGCACGAGGAGATCGGAGAGCGACGGGCTGACCAACGCCTGGTTAGCCCAGTCGGGGTTGATGGCGAGAAAGTCCGGGTCCAGTGTGATGTTCCGGGGGTTGCGTCCCGGATCCTTCGCGCTGATGTAATTGAGCTTCGACCGGTCGGCTCCGTAGGGAAGCGAATCGATATAGGAGCTGGTCAGCAGTTTTGCGACCAGCCTCGGCGTGAGCTTCATCTCGGTGAATGACGTACGAGCCCGTGCGAGGTCGTCTGCCGAGGCCCCTCCCGCAGCACTGGGCTCCCGGTCAACAGCGAAGCCGATCGCAAGTCCGCTGACTGCAATCGGGGCATAGGCCAGCGAATCGGTGACCCCAGCCGAGACGATCAGAGGCAGCGATGTCAGCGCCATCGGCGCCGCGACAGCCCTGTTCGCATTCATCGCAGCATCCGACTCGCTTCCAGTAAGGATCGAGTAGATCGACCCGCCCTGCGCATTGCAGAGAGTCGGCTGCCAGGAGCCGACGGCGCCCGCTACCAATTCGCTCCCCGCGATCTGGCGCTCGGCGGCTCCGACAGCGCAGCGCAGGCCAATGGGCCGAAAGTCGAGCTTGACTGCGAGGCGATGCTTCCAGGAGTCGAAGAAGAGGCCGGACTGGGTGATCTTCGCGTCACCGCCATCCGCGGTGCCGCGAGGGATGATGACGAGCCAGCATGGAGCACCGGTGACTGTGCCATCCGACGCCGTTACCGGAGCCCCGCAGCCCAGGCCAGGCGATTGCACTGCGGTCTGCATCTCGAACTTCGTCGATCCCGAGCCGGTGGCGCTCGAGCCGGCCCAGCTCACCTCGTTCGACGTGTTTTGGGTGAAAAACTGGTTGGTGTTGACGTTGACGCTCTCCACCTGTTTGTTGTTCACGACGGATGCGACGACCTCGCGCTTTCCGTCATCGCCGACGGTCGCCGAGGTGAATGGAATGGAGGTGTACGGTCCGTTGAACGGGCCGGTCGCAGGGGCGGTGTATTGGGCGTCTTCCGGTGCGACCACCTCGGCAGATGCGCGAGAGCTGTCGCGCTTCGCGCCGGGAGTGAGGAAGGCGCCGTACTGGCAGGTCGTCCGGTCGGGCTGACCGGGGTTTTCTGGGTCGTCCCCGCCACACTGGGCGATCTGCAGAAAGTTCTCGCCACCGGTCTGGCCCGAGGGGGTCGTGGACTTCTTGCCACCGGTCCAACTGACCACGATGCCCTGAGAGATGAGGTTCCTCGTCTGTGAGACCGTCACCGACAGACCGGGAAGAGGGGCGCTGGCGGAATATGCGTCGTGTGCCGCGGTGGTCACGGTCACCGCTGATGACATGTCGGCGCTCGCCGGAGCGGCGAACGCACCACCGACGATGCTCGCGGTTCCCATCAAAACCGCGACGAGGCATCCGGTCACGACGGAGGTCGCCCAGGTGTTTCGCGTTCGAATTCGCGGGGTGGAATGCACTGCAGGCTCCAAGCTGATATCCGGAGATGCCCGGAGGGGATGATCAGAAATTATTGGCCGTTGGTAGCCGGATGGTGAACGGATCGAGTACTACCGTTCCCGCATAAACGTCGCACTGGGGTGAGCGATCGGGGGTGAGCGATCGGGGCTGAGCGATCGGGGCTCAGCGATCGGGGCTCAGCGATCGGGGCTCAGAACGACCGCGCGATGGATTGCCGAACTCTCAGCGCTTGAGGCGCCGGGACAGCAGCGGCGGCAACAGGATCACAAGCACCAGAAGCAGCCCGGCGGCCAGCATGATCGCCTGTGACCCACCGAACTCGGAACTCGCAAGAGTGAACGGCGTCGAGACAGCGTTTGCCCGCGAGGTCGACCCGCCACTCACCAGCGCTCCATTTGCGTCGTAAACCGGGGTGTCACCGGTGGTCGCGGCAGTACCGACTGTCCCCGCCCCCGCGGCATCTGCTCCGGGAGTTTGGGCCGCTCCGGATGCGCTCCCTCCCGTTCCGGACCCGGTGACCGCCGTGCTGACCCCGGCAGCGCCGGCGGTGCCGGTGGTGCACTGGTTCGGGCCCTTCTGGTCACATGCTGCCGGTTGCGGAGCAGAGGATGCGAGCTTGTTGCTCCCCGGGTTTGCCGGATCGAAAGTCGGGTTATTGCACTTGGACAGGTCACCGCTCGTGGCTACGGATCCCGGTATGCGCGCAATCTGCTGGAAACCCGCGGTCACGAGGTTGAGCGGAAGGGGCGAATACCCCAGAGCAGCGGCCTGTTGCTGACCTTCGCACAGCATGTAGCTTGCGAAGGTACTGAGAGTGACGCCCTTCTTCGCCGTAAAGATACCGGCGACAGCGGTCGGCACGATCATGTAGGAGTAGCTCGAGAGTGGATACGTGCGCTTGTCGGGGTTGCTGTAGACACCGTCCAGAATCTGGGTGAGGTCGGTCGGGTTGATCGCCGCCTGCAGCAGCGCCACCGCAACGGACGGAGCCGTCGGTTCGATGTAGTAGCCAGCGGCGTTGAGCACTTTGGCCACCGGAAAGCCCGACTTGAGCGCATAGGAGTACTCGACGTAGGTGATGGCTCCCTCGCCGTAGTTCTGACTCACGTAACCGGCGACCCCGAGGGATCCGCTCTGCGCCTTCGCCGATCCTTTCACCGGGTACTGCGAGGTGAGCCCGGACCGGCCAGAAAAGGCACTCCACAATGCCGGGTACTGCTTTGACATCCACAGGGTGAACTGCGCGGTCGAGCCGGATCCATCGGAGCGCACCACCGGCACGATCGGCTTATTGGGCATCGCGAGGCCCGGGTTGTCGGCCTGAATCAACGGGTCGTTCCAGTTCGTGATCGTGTTGGTGAAGATCTTCGTGATCGTCTCGCCTCCGAGCCGGAGGTTCGACACTTGCTTTCCCCCGATTTTGAGGTTGTACATGAACGAGGTGCCACCGGCCACGATCGGCATATAGGCGTACCCGTTTGCCGGCTTTTCCGGAGCGGATCCGTCCTCTGGGGCGCTCTGAAACGGGATCTCGCTCACGGCAAAGTCGACGGTGCCGCCGATGAAGTCCTTCCGCCCGGCCGACGAACCGGTACCCGAGTAGTTGACCGTCATGCCGTAGTTCGAGGCGACGTTGCGTCGCCACTGGTCGAGCGCGTTCTGCGACCAGGTCGATCCCGTTCCGCTGATCGGGGTGTAGGTCGTGGCGGCCTCGGCCGCCTGGCCGGTACCGGTCGTGGCGGCCCCGGCGAAGATCGTGACCGCGAACAGGATGCTGATGAGACGGATGAGTCGGGTGCGCGGCGTCACGGTGACGTCTCCTCGGGGTGTGGCGGATCAATGGCGGGGAAAAGTTGGGTACCTTCGGGCGGTTCAGAACTCTCACGGTGCTCCGCAGCGTTTTCCGGGGCGGGCGGAGTGGCGATGACAGTGGCGGCAACAGGAGTCGTGACGTTCGTCAATCGCGCCATCCGCTTCAGATCGTCTGCGGACTGGCCAGCAACGCGACGGCGCTGGCGGTCGGTGAGTTGCCCGGGGCCACGCCCGCCGAACACCCGGGCGATCGTGAACAGGGTGAGCACGAGAAGCAGTAGCACCGCCGCCGTGCCGAAGCCACGGGCGATCATGTTCGGTTCTGGCGACTTGACGAAGTCGAACACCTGGAGTGGTAGCGAGATCATCGGGCCAGAGAAGGGGTTGACATTGAGCACCGAGGTGATCCCCGAGGTGAGGAGAACCGGGGAGGTCTCTCCGATCCCCCGCGCGGTGCCGAGAATGACGGCCGTCACGAGTCCGGACCGAGCAGTGGGAAGCACCACATGCCACACCGTGCTCCAGCGAGTTGAACCGAGCGCGTACGACGCCTCCCGCAGGTTTCCGGGCACGAGCCTCAGCACGACATCCGATGCCCGGATCACGATCGGAAGCATCATCACCGTGATCGCCATTGCCGCAGCGAAGCCCGACCGCTGATGGGTGATCAGCTGGATGATGGCCGCGTAGACGAACAGTCCGGCGACAATCGACGGGAGAGCCGTCATTGCGTCCGCGATCGTGCGAACGAACCGGGCGAACCGGCCGCCGATCTCGTTGAGGAAGACCGCTGTCGTGATTCCGAGTGGAATCGTGATGGCCAAAGCGATGCTGATCTGAATCAGTGAGCCGACAATCGCATGAAAGATTCCGCCAACCGACAGCGGGTCGAGCGGGCCGGCGAGCTGCATCGTCTCGGTGAAGAAATTGAGATTCGGCAGCGCATCTTTACCCCGGATGAGCGCAAACGCGACCACGAACACCAGCGCGCTGAACAGGATGATGCCCGCGCTCACCAGCAGGGCGGTCATGATCCGATCCTTCACCTCCTGTGCATCGGAGCGAAGAGAGACGAGCAGGATGTAGAACCCGATAAACGACAGGAAGGCGACGACGACCCATCCGACAATCCCGGTCAGCGGGGTGAACCAGCCGAACAGCAAAGCGGTGAGGGCGATGGATGCGACCGCGGCACCGAACAGATTGAACTTCTCGTCGAGAGTGGCCTTACGCAGGTTGCGTCGGGGGCCGGTCTCGACTCCCTCGACCGAGGGAATGCTCGTCGCGAGACCGCTCAAGTCGTCAGGTTCATCCGGAGCGTCGACCTCGCCCCCCACGCGCGGGTGGAGTGTCGTCTCGTCAGAAATGATCGACATGCGCTACCCGGTCTCGGCGCCGGAGCGCGATCGTGCGACGATTGACGACGCGGTGAAGTTCACGGCCAGGGTGATCAGAAACAGTACGAGGCCCGCCGCCATGAGCGCTGACAGGCCGAAATCGCTCGCTTCTCCATAGCGAAGAGCGATCAGGGCAGAGACCGAATTGGTTCCCGTCTTCAACACCTGCCAGTTGATCGTAAAGATCGGCGAAATGATCATGTACACCGCGATCGTCTCTCCGAGCGCACGACCAAGGCCGAGCATGGTGCCACCGATGATCCCGCCCTTCCCGAACGGGATGACCACTGTGCGGATCATTCCCCACCGGGTAGAGCCGAGCGCAAGAGCACCTTCGCGCTCTCCAATCGGTGCCTGTGAAAACGCTTCTTGCATCACGGAGGTCTGGGTCGGCACAACCATCAGCCCGACGACGATGCCGGCGATGAACGCGGATGAGGTGAATGCACTCGCTTCCGAGAGGGGAAGCCCCGCTGCATCCGATACCCGAAGGAACGGGATCCACCCGAAGTAGGTCGAGATCCATTGAGCGACCGGGATGACATTGGCCTGGAGGAAAAACAATCCCCAGAGTCCGTACACCACACTCGGCACCGCAGCCATCAGGTCGACAAGCGAGACCAGCGCCGACCGGAGGCGGCCGGTGACGACCTCGGAGATCAGCAGTGCGGTTCCGAGTGCGAGTGGCACAGCCACGCCCATCGCAACGATCGCAACGTTGAAGGTGCCGAAGAGAATGGCAGCTATCCCGAACACGTGGGTTTCCGGTGACCACTGCTGTTCAACCAGGAAGGAGAATTCAGAGACCTTCAGGGCATCACTTGCCCGAATGGACAGGAATAGACCGACGGCGAGCATGATGCCGACCGTCGTGGCACCTGCGGTGAGGGTCACCGCCGTGAATGCAGAATCGGACCGCGATGGAGCAGACACGAGCGAGCGTCTGACCGGCGGTGCGTCAGTACGGGTCACGTTCGTCCTCCTCTCAGCCCGACACAGCGATTCGCAGCTGCTGTTGCGCTGATCATCAGTCCCCCACATGAACGGAACAAATCTGCCGTGTGAAGTGGATCTGGACGGCGAGTGAGCCGCAACTCTCTAAATTTTTCGGTCATGGGCTGACCGGCCTCGACGTCGGCCCCGTACTGGGTGCCGGACTCGGTGCCGGACCCGGGCTCGGGCTCGCACTCGGGCTCGGCGTGAAAGCACGAGGGGTTGGCGGGAGGATTGAGACGGTGATGATGATGCCGGCCCCAATCGGCAGCGCGGTCGCCTCCGCCGGATCGCTGCCCAGTACCGTGCCGCTCGCGTGATCCGGATCCGGATCCTCCTGATCGTGCCGCACCGCAGAGAAGCCCGCGCTGCGCACCGCGTCGAGGGCGGCTGATGCGCTCAAGCCGACAACGCGAGGCACGATATTCACCCCGGAGGCCACGACCAGGTCGATACGAGCACCAAGAGCCACACCGGCACCCTCTCCATCGGGTACTGAGAGCACCGTCTGTGCTGCCGCGGGCGAATTTATCGAAGAGACCGTGCCGAGAGCCAGCCCCACTCTGCTGAGGGCCGTGCGCGCCTCATCGAGGCTGAGCGCCACGAGCCTCGGCACGGTGATGTTCGGAGCCGCCGCCGGTCGCACAGAACTTATTGCTGTGCTGGAGGGTTGCGGAGACGCGGCGGGGGTCATCGAGGGTGACCCGGCAGTAGATGAACCCGAAGCCCCGCTCGAGGCGAGCAGCACAGCGATGGCGAGCACCGATCCGATCGCCCCGGTGGCGATCAACACCGCTAACCCCCCACGTCGAACTGGCGTGAGGCTGTGCACCACCAACTCACGTTCCGAACGTTGGTTTTCACCGGCACGCTGCGCCCATCGGCGATCTGCGGCTGTCGCGACCCTCCCCGCGTGGTCGGCTCCTGGAACGTCGGCTGTGAGTCGGTCGGCTGTGCTGCGGTGGGCTTCGCGCACGTCGGCCTGCTGGCCGGGGAGCAACCGGGTGTGATCGGTGGCCGCACCCCGGGCGTTGGCACCACGAACGACCCGACGCATCTGCGTGGCAGAACCGTATCGATCGGCCTCAACGGAGCTCATTGCGGTGACGACGATGCGGTCGACCGCGGTCGGTATTCCCTGCGCCACAACGGAGGGCACCGGCGGCGGCGCCTCCAGATGGGCGCGCATCACGGCTTCCGGAGTGCTGCGCTGGTACGGCGCTTGCCCCGTCAGGGCGAAATACAGCGTCGCTCCCGTCTGATAGATGTCTCCCCGAACACCGACCGGCTGTCCCGAAGCCTGCTCAGGTGACATGTAGTTGACGCTGCCGAGCACACCCTTCGCCGCGCTTTCCGTTGTCGTGCTTCGAACGACATCTGACCCTGTGGTGGCCCGGCCGATCAGGTCGGCCAGACCGAAGTCCACCAGACAGACGTCAATCGCGCGTAACGAGCCAGGCCCGGCGGCGTAGTCGACCATGACGTTCGCTGGACTCACATCACGGTGAACCATGCCCTGCGCGTGCGCAGCTTCCAAAGCGGCTAACAGACCATCCGCAACGGTCAGCGCATCCTGCGGTCTCAGCGCACCGTTGAGTCGCACGTGTTCGGCGAGGCTGATGCCCGCTGCGCGTTCGAGTGCGATCCAGGCGACGCTGTCGTCGTCAGTTCCATGTATTCCGTAGCCGAGGACGAGGGCGATGTTGGGGTGTCGCACACTTTCAGCAGCGGATGCCTCCAGAAGAAACCCCTTCTTCATCTCCGCCGACGTGGAGAGGTGCGGGTGCAGGATCTTGAGCGCGATCATCCGCTCGGTCGTGAAGTCGCGCGCCTCGAAGACGGATACGGAACCTCCCGAACCGAGCAGCCTCACGATCTGGAAGCGGCCCGAGATGAGCCGGGGGTCGGCGCTGGGGACAGGCCCGACGTCGGTTATCGGATCGATGACCGCGCCGAGCTGCTGTTTTCCGGCTGCACGATTCTCGTGCCCGGGCGAAGGACCGCGACCGACAGGGATAGCTCCGCGTGCTCGATCGACGATCGGCGATCTCGTTCGGTGACATACCAGCGTGCGCAGGTGAGGGCAACAATCCCTTCGATAGAAGCGTACCACCCGTACAGTCCCCGATACTGATCGAAAACGAGCCTGAACTGCATCTCCCGAGCCACGGACTGGAGCCGCGAGGCGTCATCGATTGCACCGGTGAGAGCGCTATGGACGCGTGATCCCCGTGCCAACATTCGGTTGTTGGCGGAGATGAGATGCCACACATATGCACCGTCGTCTGGCGCGCCAACGACCGGGGCGACGAGGGCACCATCATTGCCGGCGACTCGCTCGAAATGATCAATCCACAGCTGCAGTTTCGGGCTCCGCGCCGTTGCAAAACGCATAAAAACTATGCGAGAACCGACCGTCATGGTTCGGCATCCTTCGTGCTCGGGTAAGCGCCCGAGATGGACACGATCGGAGTCAACTTTTCGTGGTTGAACGCCTGCCTTCAGGAAAGTTACCAAGAACCTTCACGCAGATGAACAACAGAAGCTAAGTCTTTAACACCGTGTACTTCTTCACGCACAAGCCTCGACCGGTCCAGTCTTTCTGCGCGCAGGCACCGTATAGCGGCATCGCCGGGCCCTGCCCGACCCACCACCGATGCCAGAAGCCTCAGGCCTCGAGCACCTCGCTGAGCTCGAGCCAGCGCAACTCGAGATCTACCCTCATTTCGTCCTGCGCTCCCAATTCCTTCTGCAGTGCTGCAAGCCCGGTAAAATCACCCTGATCGTGGCTGGCAAAACGACCATGAATTGAGGCGATCTGGGTGGTGACTTTCTCGAGCTTGCGCGTGACCGATCCGAGTTCTTTCTGAGCGTTCCGCAGCTCAGCGCCGGTCAGCTTCGTGCGGCCCTTCGAGTTGGTTATCGACTTCTTCTCGGGGGTAGCCGAGTCGGCCCTGTGGGTCTCGGTAACGGTGAGTCCCTTGGTGGTCTGCTGCGCCCGCAACTGCAGATACTGGTCTACCCCACCGGGCAGGTGCCGCATGCGCTTGTCGAGGATCGCGTACTGGTTGTCGGTGACGCGTTCGAGCAGGTACCGGTCGTGGCTCACCACGAGCAGCGTGCCAGGCCAGGAGTCGAGCAGATCTTCGATGGCGGCGAGAATATCGGTGTCGAGATCGTTGGTCGGCTCGTCGAGGATCAGCACATTGGGCTCCCCGAGCAGGATGAGCAGCAACTGCAGGCGTCGACGCTGGCCTCCGGAGAGGTCCTTGACCTTGGTGCTCAGCTGGGCTGACATGAATCCCATGCGCTCAAGCAGCTGGCCGGGGGTCAGTTCCTTGCCGCCGGTGACGTAGGAGCTCTTCTGGCGGGCGATGACATCCATCACTCGGTCCTCGAGAATGTCCGCGAGTTCCCCGAGTTGCTGGCTCAGGATGGCGACGCGGATGGTCTTGCCGCGCTTCACCCGGCCACTGGTCGGAAGCAGCGTGCCGGCGATGAGACCGAGCAGTGTGGACTTTCCCGCCCCATTCACCCCGAGGATGCCGGTGCGCTCGCCCGGTGCGACACGCCACTCGATGTCCTTGAGGATTTCGGCGCCGCCGGTGACGTTGCCGTCGGCATCCGCTGTGCCACCGTAGGTGACACCCACGTCGAGCAGGTCGACGACGTCCTTACCGAGACGGGCGGTGGCGAGTTGGCTGAGGGCCACGGTGTCGCGCGGCGGCGGTTCATTCGCAATGAGGTCGTAGGCGGCATCCATCCGGAACTTCGGCTTGGTACTGCGGGCCGGCGCACCGCGGCGCAGCCAGGCGAGCTCCTTGCGGGCCAGGTTCTGGCGCTTCGACTCCATGGTCGCCGCCATCTCGTCGCGCTCGACCCGCTGCAGGATGTAGGCGGCGTACCCGCCCTCGAATGGCTCGATGATCTGGTCGTGCACCTCCCAGGTATCGGTGGATACCTCGTCGAGGAACCACCGATCGTGGGTCACGACGATGAGCCCGCCCTGGGTCGGCGACCAGCGCTTGTTGAGATGGCCGGCAAGCCAGGCAATTCCTTCGACGTCGAGGTGGTTGGTCGGCTCATCGAGGAAGATGACATCCCAGTCGCCGACCAGGAGCTTGGCGAGGGCAACGCGACGGCGCTGGCCGCCCGAAAGCTCTCCGATCGTGGCTTCCCACGGCACATCCAGCAGCAGTCCGTCGATCACATCGCGGATGCGGGCGTCCCCGGCCCATTCGTACTCGTCTTTGTCGCCGACGATGGCGTCCTTGACAACAAGGTCTTCCGGCAGCAGGTCGGCCTGGTCAAGCATCCCGAGCGTGACGCCGTTGCGGCGGGTGACGCGGCCGGCGTCCGGCTCGATGCGCCCGCTCAGCAGGCGGAGGAGGGTCGACTTGCCGTCGCCGTTACGTCCGACTACGCCGATGCGATGGCCCTCGTCGAGGCCGATCGTGAGCCGGTCGAAGATGACACGGGTGGGATATTCGAGGTGAAGGGACTCGGCGCCCAGGAGATGTGCCACTGCTTTACTTTACCGGCTGTCAGTGTGTGCACCCTGCGGTGCCTCAGCCAATCGACTTGGTAGACGTTGCGGGTTCCGCGGCTGCCAGGTCGCAACGTCTACCGAGACGATTGGTGTGCGGCGGATGTCAGGCGGTGTTACGGAAGGGGCGGGAGATTTGCGCGATCCCGCAGAGCTTCGCGGATACGCTCCGCCGTCCAGTGCGGATTTGAAAAGATGTGCTTCGCAATGACGAGGATGACGACCCAACCGGCCCGCTCAAACAGGATTCGGCGCTCGATGTCATCCGCAAAGACAGCGGGATTCGTCCAGTGGTCGCTTCCCTGATACTCGATAGCGATCCGCTCCCGCACGTAAGCGAGGTCCGGCGTGCCGATGAAATCGCCGTTCTCGTCTCGCACCGTATGACCGATGACCGGCTCCGGTAGTTGTGCGCGCACGATCATCAGCCGGGTTCGCGTCTCCATCGGCGAATCCGTCCCCTGGCGTACCTCCGGCAGCGCGAGCCGTGCGGAGCGTGCTCCGCGTGCCGGCCCCATCGAGTTCACCGCCGCTGCCAATTCCTCCAGCGTGCACAGCGGAGCTTTTCGCTTCACCAGGAAGTCACCCGCAATAACGAGATCGTCATGGCTGAGCACTGCGGCAAGCTGCGTGAAGGTTCGTGCCGGCGAAACCATCCGAAATCCGTTGCGCGTTCGGGGGGCGATTGGTACAGACAGACGGTGGCCGGCGATACCGCGCACTCGTGGCGGGAAGGCCGGTTCGTGCACGCTGACATGGACAATCGGCATATTTTCGAGATGGCGCGGCAGCGGAATACCGTAGAGCTTCGCGGCGGTGACGTGGCTGAAGTATTCATCCTCAGCCATGTGAGCGGCATATCTGCCGATCTGCAGCTCGAACGAGTTTTCTGCGGTGCGAGGCTCGCGCACCCCACGGATCGGCACCCGGAGATCGGATGCGCGCAGCCGTGACGCGGAGATTCCGCAGTCTCGCGCGTCAGCTGCAGCAAATGGGATGCCGACAAATTGCGTCGGCAGGGGTTCGCGCTTCGGCATCCTGAATAGTCTCCCATTATGCGAGAGTCGCGCTCGAACAATCCACATGCCAAGCCACCTGCCAACCCGCATACCAATCGACTTGATAGACGTTGCGACTTGACTACCCCTATAAGTACCAACGTCTACCAAGTCGATTCGAGAGAGGTGAGGGGAACAGAGAGCGGAACGGGAGAGGAGAAAGAAGAGAAACTGGAGAGAGAAAGAGAAGAGCTGAGATGAGGAGCAAAAAGTAAGGGGCGAGAAAAGGCCCAGGGCCCAGGGGGCAGGGGGCAGGGGGCAGGGGGCAGGGGAGAATAGAGGAATGGATGCTGCAATCACCATCGCCGTCATCGGGGGTTCCGGCCTCTACTCGCTCTTCGACCCGGCCGAGAGCGAGACTCACCGCATCGAAACCCCCTACGGACCGACGGAGGTCACCGTCGGCCAACTCGGTGGGCGCCGCGCGGCCTTCCTCACCCGACATGGCGTCAGCCATTCGGTCGCCCCGCACCTCATCAACTATCGGGCGAATATCTGGGCGCTCGCGAGCCTCGGGGTGCGCGTCATCCTCTCCTCCTCTGCGGTGGGAGGCGTGACTGCCGAGTATGCGCCAGGCACTTTCGTGCTCACCGACCAGTTCATCGATCGAACGAGCGGTCGCCCAGACACCTTCTTCGACGAGGGTTCGGTGCAGCACCTGGCAGCCGCCGATCCCTTCGCGCCAGAGCTCCACCACATTGCCGCCCGCGCGCTCGCCGACGAGCCGATGTTGGCTGGCGAGACTGTCAAGACCTCGGGAACGGTTGTCGTGATCCAGGGTCCGCGGTTCTCCACCCGCGCAGAGTCGCTGTGGTTTGCCGCCGCGGGGGCACATACCGTGAACATGACGATGTATCCGGAGGTGCCACTCGCCGCCGAGCTCAACATCGACACGGTCAACCTGTCCTACGTCACCGACAGCGACGCGGGACTGGCCCCCCACGCAAGCGACGCGCACCCCAGCGACGAGAGCGCACGCAACGCGAGCCCCACCACACCGCACCCCAGCGACCCGGACCCGGATGCCGTGAGCCACCAGCTCGTGCTGCGACGCCTCGCAGCGGCCCAGCCCCGCATCGTCGCGGCGATCGCGGCCATCATTCGCGCACTGCCCGATGGATACAGCGCCAGTCAGAGCATCGATCCGGCCGAGGTCGAGGCAGTGCTGGCCAGACCGGTACGCGCTGCATTAACAGATCTGACAGGCGTGAAAGGGGTGACGCGATGACCACGGTATTGATTACTGGTGGTGCTGGCTTCATCGGCTCCGCGATCGTCGACGCGGCCCTCGAAAAGGGCTGGCGCGTGCGCGTGATCGACTCCCTTCGCCCGGACGTGCACGGCGGCGATTACCGTGCCGACCCGCGCGTCGAGTTCATCACGGCCGACGTGCGAGATCCGGATGCCCTCGCCGTCGCTCTTTTCGGGGTAGATGTCGTCTGCCACCAAGCCGCCAAGGTAGGCCTCGGGGTGTCATTCGAGGATGCTCCGGACTATGTCGCAAGCAATGACCTCGGCACGGCCGTGTTGCTTGCCGCCATGGCGCGGTCCGATGTCGAACGACTCGTCGCGGCATCCTCGATGGTGGTCTACGGCGAAGGTAACTACCGTGACAGCTCGGGACGCTCGAGGCGGCCAGCGGCCCGACGGGTCGAAGATCTCGACGCCGGACACTTCGATCCGTTGGATTCCGATGGCCGCCCCCTGCAGCCGGAACTCATCACTGAAGACGCCCCGCTCGATCCGCGCAACGTGTACGCCGCCTCGAAGCTCGCGCAGGAGTACCTCGCCGCCGCCTGGGCACGATCCACCGGTGGGCGGGCTATTGCCCTGAGGTACCACAATGTCTACGGACCGGGGATGCCTCAGAACACGCCCTATGCCGGAGTTGCCTCCCTGTTCCGCTCGGCGCTCGAACGCGGGGAGGCACCCCGAGTATTCGAGGACGGTGCGCAGCGGCGGGACTTCGTCCATGTTCGGGACGTTGCATCCGCGAATCTCAGCGCGATCGAGTCGCTAGCGGGGCCGGGCGAAGCGTTTCGTGCCTTCAACGTCGGCAGTGGAATCGTGCACACCATCGGGGATCTCGCGCATGCCCTCAGCCGCAATACCGGCGGGCCCGGGCCGGTGATCACTGGTGAATACCGTCTGGGTGACGTGCGGCACATCACCGCGTCATCCGAACGCCTGAAGTCAGAGCTCGGCTGGAGTCCGCTGGTGAGCTTCGACGCGGGGATGGCCGAGTTCGCGAGCGCCCCGCTGCGGGCGGCGGTCACCTGAGGCGCGGCCAGCGCCGTCAGCTGACGGAGACCGTGATCGAGTGCCAGCCCTCTGAGCCATTGGGGGCCGGCGCCCGGTAGGTCTGGCGCTGGGTTGTGCCCTCGGCATCCGTCGCCCGAACCTGGATCTTATGCGAACCCGGGCTGGCCGGCCAGCGGTAGACCCACTGACGCCAGGTGTCTGCGGAGATCGAGTCGGCGAGCACGGCTTCCACCCACGGACCGTCATCCACCTGCACCTCCACAGCCGTGACTCCCACGTGTTGATCCCAAGCCACGCCGGCGATCGCGATCGTTCCTGCAGCAATGGCATCCCCTGGGCGCGGTGTATCGATGCGGGAGGCAAGCTTGATCGGACCCTTGGCGTCCCAGCCGCGCGGGGTCCAGTAGCCCTGATCTTCCGAGAACTTCGTCACCTTGAGCTCGACCACCCACTTGGTCGCCGAGACGTAGCCGTACAGTCCGGGCACGACCATCCGCACCGGAAAGCCGTGTTCAAGCGGCAGCGCCTCACCATTCATACCGACCGCGAGCATGGCGTTCGTCCCCGCATCCTGCAGAACGGACAGCGGCGTACCCGCGGTGAAGCCGTCGATGCTGGTGGAGAGCACCATGTCCGCTCCCGCCTTCGGTACCGCCTGCGCGAGCAACTCGCGAAGCGGATAGCCCAGCCAGAGCGCATTCCCGATCAGATCGCCACCCACGTCGTTCGACACGCAGGTGAGGGTGGCGAGATGCTCCTCCAGCGGCTTCGCCAGCAGTTCAGCGAAGCTCAGGGAGATCTCGTTCTCCACCATTCCGGTGACCTTCAGCCTCCACTTATCGGGGTCGATCGATGGCACCTGCAGCGCCGTGTCGATTCGGTAGAAGTCCGCGGTCGGTGTGATGAACGGGGTGATCCCTGGCACGTCGAGCATGACGCCCGCGGGCACTGGCTCCGCGGCGACGGCGGCCTTCGGCAGCGCAATCTTCGTGCGGATGGCGGCCACCCGGTTCGACGTCGCGTTCATCAGCCGCGCCCCGGTGCCGACGACGACGGATGCCGCACCCGCGACGACCGCGAAGGTCAGGAAGCCGCGCCGCTCGAGCTGTGGCCCGGCAACGGATGCCACCTGATCCGGAGCATCCCCGATACGCAGAGCCCGACGTTCAGCTGCACGCACCCACAGGCCGAGGCGTTCGATCGCGAGCCGCAGCACCACGACTCCCGCGACGGCTCCGACGACGGTGGCGATCCCGCTGAACCCGGTCGCACCGGCGCGGGTGACCACCGCGATGAGTGCGACGACACCGCCGATGCCGATCACGATCATCCCGAACGGGGGACGCCGCAATTCGAGCACGCCGGCTCCTGCCGAGATCACGACAATGAGCACACCCATCAGCGTGAGAAGCGCCGCCTTATCCCCGGTGCCGAAGAGCGCGATCACGAACTCCTTGACACCGGCCGGCGCCAGGTCGATCACGAGAGATCCGACCGCGAACAGCGGGCTGCCCGCGGCACCGACGAACAGTGATCCGAATTCGGCGACCCCGAGCACGACCGCGGCGGCCATCACCCCGGTGAACGCCGCCCACGCGGCAGCTGTTCGGGGCGCTAGCCCGGTGTCGACGCTCATGCGGTCACCGGCTGAGGCGTTGACAACCCATCCCCCGATCCAATCGGCGGAAGGAACACGTCAAAGCGACATCCGCCCGGCACGTTCTGTACGACGACGCGGCCGCGATGGGCCTGCACGATCCCCTGCACGATCGCAAGCCCGAGACCCGCACCACCGGAGCGGGAGGTCGCCGCCTCGGGGGTGCGCGAGTTGCTCGCGCGCCAGCCGGCCTCGAAGACGCGTCCGAGATCCTTCTCTGGGATCCCGCCCGCAGCATCGATCACTGAGATTACGGCGAGTCCGTCATCACTCTGCCTGGCACTCACCGTAATCGGACTGCCAGCAGGCGAGTGCTGGATCGAGTTCATCACCAGGTTGCCGACGACACGGGAGAGCTCCCTCGGATCGGCGAGGATCATGAGCTCCCGCGCACCGTCCCCAACGAGCGAAATAGATCGGGACTCGGCGAACGGACCGAGCTCGGCCACCACGTCGCTGATGAGGTCGTAGAGCGACACTTTCTGCATCGACAGGCGCAGAGACCCCGAGTGGATGCGGGACAGCTCGTTCAAGTCGTCGACCATTCCACTCATGCGGTCGACCTGGTTACGCATCTTCACGTAGTACCGATTCGGCTCATCGACCATGCCGTCTTCGAGTGCTTCGGCCATGGCACGGATGCCGGCAAGCGGACTGCGCAGGTCGTGCGATATCCATGCCACGAGTTCGCGCCGCGAGTTCTCTGCGAGCGCCTCGCGCGCACGGGACTCGGCGAGCCGAGTGTTGGTCGCGATCAACTCGAGGGCGAGTGCGGCAAACTCGTTGCTCGAGTGCCGCACCTGCTCGACCATCCCCTCGTCGGTGCCGATGAGCCGAGTCGCAGCGATCAGCTGGCGGCTGTTTCGCACGAGCGAACGGCCGAGCACCACGGCGAGCGCGAGCGAGACAATTCCGGCGATCGCCGCAACAGACACCTGCACAAACAGGTCTTCGGCTGTGACGAGCATCGCCGAGGCCGCGAGCCACACACCCCCGGTGATCGAGAGCACCGCGGCGAGCACCACGACGCACAGCTGCAGCACGAGCGAAGTGCGGGTCATGAACCGAAGCACCACGAGCGTGACCGCTCCGACCGCGCCCGCGCAGGCGAGGGCGAGGAGCGACACCGTCAGCAGGTCAGTCGCACTCATCTGCTCACCGCCGGGGCGCTATCAAAGCGATACCCAACGCCCCAGACGGTGCAGATCACGGTCGGATGCGCGGCATCCACCTCGATCTTCTCCCGCAGCCGACGCACGTGAACGGTCACGGTGGAAAGGTCACCGAACTCCCATCCCCAGACAGCACGGAGCAGTTCTTCGCGACCGAATACCTGGTGCGGATGCTTCAGCAGGAAGGCGATCAGGTCGAACTCGCGAATGGTGAGGGCGATCGGCTGCCCCCGGAGTGCCAACTGGCGGGAGGACACGTCCAGGCGGAAGTCACCCACATCGAGGATCGACTCCGGCGAGAACTCTGGCAGGCTGCGGCGCAACACGGACTGCACTCTCAGCACCAGTTCCCGCGGCGAAAAAGGCTTGGCAAGATAGTCGTCAGCGCCAGCCTCAAGGCCGTCGATTCGATCCTCCTCCTCGCGCAACGCCGTCAGCATAATCACCGGCACCGCGCGTTCGGCCCGAATGCGGCGACACACCTCGACCCCGTCGATGCCCGGCAACATCCGATCAAGCACCACCAGATCCGGGCGGATGCGGGCGGCCGTCTCGACGGCGCTGAGGCCGTCGGCCACGCTCTCCACGATGAAGCCGGCCGAGCGCAGATAGCTGCAGACGACCTCGGAGACAGTGACGTCGTCATCCACCACCAGAATGCGGCGATCTCGAAGTTGGTCGGGCACAGGGGTGGTAGCGGGCACAGGGGTGGTAGCGGGCACAGGGGTGGTAGCGGGCACAGGGGTGGTAGCGGGCACAGGGGTGGTAGCGGGCACAGGGGTGGCAGCAGGCACAGGGGCCCTTGTCGGCGCTGCGGTGGATAGCGAGCTCACTTGCTCAGGATAGGCGGGTAACCCGCCGAATCCAGCGCCGGACAGCCTGCACCAGCGATCGGTCAGCATTTCGTAAGAGTTGGAGGTCACTCCAGTGCTCGGCGCCTCATACGCTTAGTCGCGTGACCATCGCGCTCGTCGATATTGTGCTGCCGTGCCTGAACGAGGAGGGCGCACTGCCCTGGGTGCTCGCGCGACTGCCGGACGGGTATCGCGCAATCGTCGTCGATAACGGATCGACAGACCGTTCGGCCCAAATCGCCGAAGCTGCCGGAGCCCTGGTCGTGCGTGAACCGCGACGGGGGTTCGGTGCGGCCGCCCACGCCGGATTACTCGCGGCAACGGCTCCGATCGTCACGTTCTGCGATGCTGATGCCTCGATGGATCCCCAGGATCTGGTGCCGCTCGTCGCACTCGTGGAAAGCGGCACAGCGGACCTCGCCCTCGGCCGCCGTCGGCCCACCACCGGTAAGGCGTGGCCGGTCCACGCCCGATTCGCGAACTTCGCCCTGGCGTGGCTCATGCGCCGGGCGACCGGGGTGCCGCTGCACGACCTCGGACCGATGCGGGCGGCTCACCGGGACGCACTTCTCGCCCTCAACCTCACCGATCGTCGCAGCGGCTATCCGCTCGAAATGGTGCTGAAGGCCTCGCGGGCGGGCTGGACGATCGTCGAGAAAACCACCCCGTACTCTCCCCGCATCGGTCGCTCCAAGGTGACCGGCACCATCCGCGGCACCATCGTGGCCATCACCGACATGTCCCGACTGCTGAGGGCAAAGTCCCAGTGACCACGCTCATCATCATCGCCAAGGAGTGCATTCCCGGGCGGGTGAAAACACGATTGCACCCCCCGCTCACTCTCCAACAGGCGGCCACTCTCGCGTCTGCGAGCCTGTCCGATACCTTCCGCGCGGTGAGCGAGCTTGAGGCTTCCCAACGAATTCTGCTGTTCGATGGCAACCTTTTGCCCCTCGGCTCCGAACGCTATGACGTGATACATCAAGTGAGCGGGGATCTGGATATGCGTCTCGGAGCGATTTTCGACGAGTGTGAGGGGCCGACAGTGCTGATCGGCATGGATACGCCTCAGCTGGATGCCGCGATTCTTGCACCGCTTTTCGTTGAGTGGCCCACCGATATCGACGCGTTTCTCGGCCTCGCAAGCGATGGCGGCTACTGGACGATCGCGATGGCCGAGCCCGACGGTTCGCTCATTCGCGGTGTTCCGATGTCTCGCGATGACACCGGTCAGTTGCAGCTCGCGCGCCTGACCGAGGCGGGACTGCGCGTGCGGATGCTTCCCGAACTGCTCGACGTCGACACCATCGACGATGCTGACCGGGTAGCCGCCCTCGCCCCGCACACCGAGTTCGCCCACACCCTCGCGTCGTTCAGAGCAGACTCTGCCATTGTGGAAATCGCCCCGACAACTGCGGCAGATCCGGAATCGAATCGATGAGCGACGCGATGACCGACCCGGCCTTCGCGACCTTCGGATCCGGCGGCGCTGAACCCTACGCCCGCGCCCTGCGTCGTGACGACCAGATGCTCTACCTGCGCGATGTCGATTCCGATTCGCTCACCCCGTCGCGGGCCATGGATGTCTCGCGCTGGAATGACGAGGCGGATGCGGCGGATCTGGGCCTCCTCGAGGGCATCCACGGTGCCGTGCTGGACATCGGCTGCGGACCGGGGCGAATGGTGCGCGCGGCGATGCACCGCGGACTCACCGCGCTCGGCATCGATGTATCGGAGACGGCAGTGGAGATCGCCCGCGAATCCGGCCTGATGGTGCTCAATCGCTCGGTCTTCGAACGGCTCCCCCGCGAGGGCCTCTGGGGTGCTGCGCTACTGGTCGACGGCAATATCGGCATCGGCGGAGATCCGTCTGTCCTGCTCGAACGCTGCGGCGAACTGATCGCTGTCGATGGCGTGATTGTCGTTGAGGTGCACGCGGAGCCGCTGCGCGACCACATGTATGACGGCACTGTTGTCAACATCAGCGGGCACCAGAGCGACGCCTTTCCGTGGGCGGAAATCGGTGAGACCGCCCTGATTCATCGCGCAATGCGGATCGGGCTGCGGCTCGTTCAGTCCTGGGAAATCGACGGCCGGTTCTTCTGCCGTCTCGCAAGAGCGACATAGCCAACCACGGCGAGAGCCGTGATCACCACGATGACCACCCAGGCCAGCACGAGCGCCGGGCCATAATCGAGCGGCAACACCGTGGGGTTTTTCGTGCCGATCGACTTCTTGTAGACCGCCGGCAGCACGATGATCGCGAGGATCGACATCACTACGAGACCAGCTTGCACAATCGCGAGCACCACGATCGGCACCGTGCGCCCGGCCTTGCGAAGCAAGAACGCCACGCCGAAAGTCACCAGCGCGATGATGCCGTCATGCACAATCAGCGCGAGCACGAACCACAGCGCGATGCCGGCGATCTTGATCGGCTTGACGGTGTCAACCAGAACATAGGCGCCGAGCAGCAGCAGCAGCACGCCAATCACCACCAGAGCGGTACGCCACGCCTTTACTGCGTCGATACGCATCAGATCACCTCGAGTTTCGAGAGCCACTTGGTCTGCAGCACCCCTGGCCGTCCCGGCGCGATCATTCGTGCCGGGAAGCCGTGGTCGATGTCGAGTGGCTTACCGTTGACCTCGAGGGCCACCAGCGTCAGGTCATCCTGCGCATACTCGTGTCCCATTTCGGTGACCCGGTAGCCGCCCGCTGACTCCAGGCTGGTGAGACGAAGGTCTTCGTCCGGATGCGCCCCCACGGCGTCCAGCAGGTCTCGCAGGCGCACGCCGCGCCATGTCGCCATCTGGCTCCAGCCCTCGACGCAAGCGATCGGCAGGTCGACGGTGTGCAGGGTCATCGCCTCGAGGTCGGCGCGAGAGTAGGTCGTGACGACCGCGCCGCGGCTCACGGCGAGCTGCCAATCGGCGTCGGTGAGGGCATCCGTGACTTGCGCCGCCCGAGCGGTGCGGTTGACCGGCAGATCGTTCGGACCGACAAAGTTCTTCCGCGGGCCGAAGACGTTGATCCCGTCGAGCACCCGGAACGACTGGCCCGCCGTGAGCGCGACGACTGCCGCCGCCGACACTCCGATGGTCGCCACGAAGCCACGGCGAGAGACCCGTGCCTGCTTCGGGCTGTCAGTTCGGGGACGTGCGCTGTCGATCCAGTCGAAAAGGCGGCCGGTGAGACCGTCGACGCGGCGAGAGATCGGGCCGACGGGCTCGCGGGTCGTCTCGGCGAGTTCGACAGCGACATCCGCTCTGGTGAGAGGCAGATCTTCGTCATCGAGCAGCAGATTTCCCTCGGCGTCGAAACTGCGGGAGCGTGTCCAATAGCGCGAGATCACCGGCAGTTTGACAGCGATGTGGATGGCGAGCGAGCCGATGATGACGAAGGAGAGCGCCCAGTGCGTCTGCTTGAACGGGAAGGGGAACGGATACCACTGGTAAGTGTTGAGCAGCCCTGTCACGATCTGCACCAGCGATGCCGCCACGAAGATCGCAATCGACGCACGTTCGAGGAACCCGACGAAATTCTTGATCGGTGGCGTCTGGAACAGCCCGGGGTAAACCACGTACAGCTTGCCGAGGATGAGCGGGAAGCAGACGATACCGGTGGTGATGTGGAGGCCCTGGCTCACCTGATAGAGCGTCTGGGGCCGGGTGGGGAAGACCATCCAGGGCAGTGGCTCCTGCAAAAAGTGGCTGTATAGCCCGGTGCCGAAGCAGACCAGGAAGGCGATGCCGAGCAGGCGTCCGAGCACGACGGCCATGCGCGGATGCCGCGACGGAGTCGAAAGCACCCGTCGCGTTTCAAGCAGCAGGCGACGCATGACTCAATCAGAGCACCCGGATGCCCTCCGCCGTGCCGCCGAAATCTTACGATTCAGAAACGCCAGTGGCTGCGCCGATCGCTGCGCCGAGTGCGTCGGGACACCAGACGCGCACTGTTCCGGCGGTATTCCGGCAGTATGAGGACCGATGACACTCCCAGCGCCCCACCGTTCTCCCCTCGACTCGACCGTCGTGCCGACCGTCGTGCCAACCGTCGCGGCCGCGGTGCTTGCCGCAGCCATGGCGGGGCTCACCGCATATTCGGTGATCGCGCTCGGCTATTTCGACCGGGCGCATCCCACCGCCTTCATCGCCTGCACGGTGGGGCTGTGGGCTTTATTCATCCTGGCGATCCTCGCCCTTCGTCGCATGAAGACGCGGCCGGCGATCGCGCTCGTACTCATCGGCTCTGCGCTGATCGGTGGTGCGGCCATGGCTGGTCCACCGAACACGAGCACCGATTCGGCGAGATATGCCTGGGACGGCATCGTTCAAAACGCCGGCATCTCACCCTATAAATACCTGCCGGTGGCCGATGCGCTCGCACCTTTGCGCCCCGACTGGCTATTCGCCGCTCCACTTGCGAATGCGGACGGAAGCTACCGGTGCGCCGATCCACGTGCCGACCCGACCTTCTCCCTACCGAGCCACGAGCCGCTGTGTAGCGCTCTTAACCGCCCGAAGGTCCCCACGATCTATCCGGCAGCTGCAGAGATATTCTTCGCCGGAGTTCGCCTGATCACTGGCCCCTCGGCCGAGTATTGGCCGCTGCAGCTCACCGGCCTACTGATGAGCCTCGCCATCACCGCGATGCTCATTGTGGCGCTGAGGCGTCGCAACCTCGATCCGCGCTGGGCCGCACTCTGGGGGTGGAGCCCGATCGTCGCGACGGAGGCGATCACCAACTCGCACATCGACATCCTCGGCACGCTGCTCGCCCTCGTTGCGACGCTGCTGGTCTCCCGCGGCCTGCGCTTTCGCGGGGGTATTGCGCTTGGTGCAGCGATCGCCGTCAAGCTGGTGCCGGTGATCGCGGCTCCCGCACTCCTGCGTCGACAGCCGTGGAAGGTGATCGTGGCCTCGATCGTCGCCTTCGCGGTGCTCTACGTCCCCTATGTCATCACCACCGGCATCGCCGTGCTCGGCTACCTGCCGGGGTACCTCTCCGAGGAGGGCTACAACGACGGCAGCCGTTTCGCCCTGCTCGCGCTGTTCGTTCCGGCATCGGCCTCACTCGTGGTGGCCGCCGTGTTGCTGCTGATCACGGCGATTCTGGTGTGGTGGAAAACGAATCCGGATGCGCCGTGGCTCGGGCAGCTCGTCATGATCGGCACCACGCTGCTCATCGTGTCGCCGCGCTACCCCTGGTACGCACTGCTGCTCGTGCCGTTCATCGCGCTCAGTGGCCGATGGGAGTGGTTCGCCGTGCCACTCGCCCTCACTGTTCGCCTGTTCACTTCGAACCAGGGCGTGTACCAGGCGGCCATCGCGGCGGCCATCGTTGTGATCATTGCCATGGCGCTGTGGCGTACCGGCCCGGATGGACGCGCGCGACTGCGGCATCCGCTGGCCATGCTGCGCGGGGTGTCGCGCACCTAGTCCCCGCCTGCGGCCCACAGCGGAGTTTCCGGATTCGTTCGGCGTGTCGCCCGCAACACGCCGCTGGCGAGCCGCGGCATCCGCCCTCGGCCCCACAGAGTGACCGGATGCCGCTACCGCGCTGGCCGGCGCGCCACGGCCCGGGCACCTCATCCCTGCGCCACGGTCGGTAAAAAGCCCCGTAATTCCGGCGATTTTTGCTGGATGTTTGCTGGGAAACATAACGGAACGGTAACAGCTCGGGCTAAACCCAAACCGTTTGGCGAGGGAGGCCGAACCAATATCCAGAACCGCTTGTCACCACGGACTGGCGAAAACCTAAGGATCACATCATGCGCAAATTCCACAAGGCAACAGTCGGCATCATCACCGCTGGACTTCTCGTTGCAGGCCTCGCCGCCTGCTCAAGCCCCGCAAGCACCGGCGCCTCCTCCGACACGAAGGCCTCGTCGGCTCCCGCGATGCAGAAGCCGCTTGCCTCCATCCCGGCTCTCACCGGTGTCGACACCGCGGTGCTGCTCGACGCGGGCTTCGCTGCCGCGCTCACCTCCCTCGGCCTCACCCCCGGCACCGTCGGCACCGCAACTCTCACCGACGGCAGCCTGCACTTCCCCATCACCGGTGGAAACGTCGACTACTACGACCCGGCCATGAAGCTCCGCCCGTATGTGCAGGGCACAATCAAGCACGAGGGATCCGGCTTCTCGCTGACCGCCAGTGGAACCAAGGTTGAACTGACCAACTTCACCATCGACCCGGGCAAGTCCATCCTGTACGGTGACGTCTCGGTCAATGGCACCTCCGCCGCCACCCAGGTCGACCTGTTCAACCTGTACGGTGGAACCCTCAAGCCGCTCCAGATGGACGGCAACAACGCCATCCTCGAGGGCACCACCGTGCACATCTCGGCTGATGCTGCCGGCCTCCTCAACAAGACGTTCAAGACCGAAGCCGTCAAGTCGCAGCTGCTCGTCGGTATCGCCAAGATCACGGTCATCGCCAAGTAGTAGCGCTGATTCATCGAAGGGCCCGCTGCGCACTGCGCAGCGGGCCCTTCGCCGTGCGGTGTGCACACTGTGCGCAGGGCGGAACCCCGGCAGCTCAGGAGCCGATGAGCCTCGCGCCGTGCACCGGACCGGTCGCCCGCACTACCGTGAGCCGGGCTGCGCTGAGGGCGATCTGCAACTCGAGGGCGGCATCGGGGTCCGCCGCGAGGAAGGCGACAGTCGGCCCGGAGCCCGAGATGATGCCCGCGAGCGCACCGTTCTCCTCCCCGAGCTCGATCACTGCTCCGAGCCGCGATTCGAGATGCAGAGCGGGAGCCTGCAGGTCGTTGTGCAGCACTTCGGCGAGCATGTGCGGATCCCCCGCGCGCAGGGCCTGAAGCACGCTGGCATCCACCTGCGGCTGCATCGAGGCGGGGAAGATGTCCTGTGCATGCCGGTCACGGTGGCGATCGAGTTCGGTGTAGACACGGGGTGTGCTCATGCCGAAGTCAGCGAGCGCAAGCACCCACTGGAAGCTGCCAGCGGCGAGTGCGGGGCTCAACTGGTCGCCGCGACCCGTGCCGATCGCCGTGCCGCCGGTTAAGGCGAAGGGCACATCGGAGCCGAGCTGGGTCGCGAGATCGAGCAGGTCTTCGCGGCTGAGATCGGTACCCCAGAGGCTGTCGCAGGCGAGAAGAGTGGCCGCGGCATCCGCAGATCCGCCGCCCATGCCTCCCGCTATCGGTACGTGCTTCTCGATCTCCAGATGCACGCCCCGGCGATAGCCCGCGCGGTGCGCCAGCATCGTCGCCGCCTTGATCGCGAGATTCGACCCGTCGGTCGCGAGCGCAGAGGTGTCGATCGATCCGGTGAAGGTCACCGAGAAATCGTGCGCGGCTCTCGCCCAGACGTCTTCGTAGAGCGATACCGCCTGATACGCGGTGGCGACGTCGTGGTAGCCATCTTCGAGCAGTGCGCCGACTTTGAGAAACACGTTGATCTTGCCCGGTGCCCGTGCGTGCACCATCTTCGGGGCGGCCGCGGAGGTCATTAGACCAACCTAGCCGAACCCTCGAAGCCTGTTTTACGCCCCGGAGGGGGCACCGGCACGAGCCACGGCGAGGAAGTCCGCGACCGTCAGTTCTTCCCCACGCGCCGTCGGTGCCACTCCGGCCGCTTCGAGGCGAGCGGATGCCGCGGAGCTGTCCCCGAGCAGCACCGAGAGCGACTGCCGCAGCATTTTGCGTCGCTGCTGGAACGCGGCATCCACGAGCGCGAAGGTCGAGAGCCGCTCGGTCTCGGTGCCCGGCAGTTCTCCCCGATCGAACCGCACGAGAATCGAGTCGACGTTCGGCACCGGCCAGAACACCTGGCGGCTGACCTGCCCGGCGGTGCGCCACTTTCCGTACCAGGCCGCCTTGATGCTCGGGCTGCCATAGATCTTGGAGCCCGGATCCGCCGCGATGCGCTGACCGACCTCGGCCTGCACCATCACCAGAGCAGTCTGCAGGCTCGCAAAGTGTTCGAGAAAGTGCAGAAGTACCGGCACCGAGATGTTGTACGGCAGGTTGGCGACGAGGCTCGTCGGGTCGCCGGGAAGCTCGGTGATTGTCATTGCGTCCTGCGTGATCACCGTGAGCGGTGCGCCAGCCTGGAACAGCTCGACAGTGATGGGAAGCTGCGCCGCGAGGCGGGTATCGATCTCGACCGCGACAACGGATGCCCCGGTCTCGAGCAACCCGAGGGTGAGGGAGCCGAGTCCGGGGCCGACCTCCACCACACTCTGGCCGGAGACGATTCCCGCCGCTTTGACGATGCGGCGCACGGTATTTGCGTCGATGACGAAGTTCTGCCCGAGCTTTTTGGTCGGCTGGATACCGAGCAGGTCGGCGAGGTCGCGGATCTCCGCTGGCCCGAGCAGGCTCATGCGAGGTCGGACGAGTCGATGGCCTCGTCGTAGGGTGAACCGAGTTCCGGGGTCACCGGCTCGGCATCCCAGCTCCCGTAGACCAGCTCTGTATTCGAGGTGATCTGGGCGGCCAGCAGCGCGACATCGGTGCCAAGGTGGTCGGCCATGAATCGCAGGGTGGTGGGGATCAGATACGGTGCGTTCGGGCGACCCCGATACGGCACGGGGGTGAGGAACGGAGCATCCGTCTCAATGAGGATCTGGCTGCGCGGCACAGCGCTCAGCGCCTCGCGCAGTGCACCGGCGTTCGTGAATGTCACGGTGCCGGCGAAGGAGAGATACCACCCGTTATCGGCGCAGAGCCTGGCCATGTCGACGTCGCCAGAGAAGCAGTGGAACACCGTCTTCTCGGGCGCTCCGTTGCGTCGCAGGGTCGAGATCACCTCGGCGTGGGCATCCCGGTCGTGAATCTGCATCGCGAGTTGGTGCTTCTTGGCAATGGCGATATGCGCCTCGAAGGAGCGGTATTGGGCGCCCCACCCGCTCTCATCGGTGCGGAAGAAGTCGAGTCCGGTCTCCCCGACTGCCCGCACTCGCGGGCGTGACGCGAGTTGGTCGATCTCGGCGAGAGCGGCATCGAGCTCTCCGGCTGCCTCGTAGCGCGGAGCCTCGTTCGGATGGATGGCGACGGCCGCGAGCATCCGCGGTTCGCGTGCCGCCATCTCGGCTGACCAGCGGGAGGTCTCGAGGTCGCCACCCACCTGCACAACGCCGCGCACGCCGACGCTCGATGCCCGGTCGAGCTGCTCGCGATAGTCCAGAAAATCATCGCCGTCGCCGATTTCGAGGTGGGTGTGGTTGTCGTAAACCCCCACCGTCAGCGGTGACGGGAGCGGCGGATAGCTCAGGTCGCGGATCTTCCCCTGCTGAGACGAGCTGTCGCGGCGCCGGATCGGACCTTGAGATTTCTCCGGTACGGGCATGCCCAAATTCTATCCGGCAGGCCGAACCTCAAGAACGATCTTGCCGAGCCCGTGCCTCAATCCGAGACGTTCGTAGGCGGCCCGCACCCGATCAAGGGGATAGGTCGCGTAGATCGGGATCTCAAGATCGCCGTTTGCGACCAGCCGGGCGAGCTCGGTGAGCACCTCGCGCGGCTCGACCGTCGACATCCCAGCGCCCTTCACCCGAAATTTATTCTTCGCGGCGTAGTCGGTGATGGTGTTGATCCGGTCTTTCGGCACACCGAGCTCGACCGCGACCTTTACGTTGTCGGCGCCGTGCGTGTCGATGAAGGCATCCACGCCATCCGGGACGATTTTTCGGATGCGCTCGGCCAGGCCCGGGCCATAGGCCACCGGAATGGCACCGAGGCTGCGAAGGTAGGCGTGGTTCTCTTCGCTCGCGGTTGCGACGACGGCGGCTCCCGCGAGCACGGCGAGCTGGGTTGCAATGATACCGACCCCTCCCGCTGCGCCGGCGACCACCACGGTGTCCCCGGGCCGCACGTCGACCGCGATGATGCAGGCGCGTGCGGTGGTTCCCGCAACGAATAGGCAGGCGGCCACGTTCCAGTCGACCGCGTGAGGCTTGGGGATCACCCGGCTTGCGTCGATCGTCACGAATTCCGCCTGCGCGTCTCGACTGTCCGAGAAGCCGATGACCTCATCACCGACGCGGGGAAAGTCGACGCCCTCACCGACCTTGGTGACCACGCCGGCAAAATCACTGCCCTGCCCCTCCGGGAAATGGGCGGGGAACGCGTCGTGAAACTGCCCCTGGCGCACCTGAATCTCCCCCGGGTTGATTGCAACGCTCACCACGGAGACCTGCACTTCACGCCGGCCGGGCTCCCGGGCATCCACCTCGACCACGTCGAGCACCTCACTGCCGCCGTACCTGCTGAATCGAACGGCTTTCGGCATAGTGGATTCCTCCCTGTGCTAGCGGGCTGCGGTTAGGTGGAGGCGACAGCGATGTCCGGCTGTTCGATGCGGGGGAAGAGCGAATTGGCGAGCGGCTCGACCGCCGGCCCACCCGTCCACTCGGGGGCGGCACGCACGTCTTGGTCGGTAACCGCTCCGGTGCCGCCGAGGGCCGTCCATAGCGTGGCCGTCGCATCCGGAATCACCGGAGAGAGCAGCACCGCGAGGGTTCCGAGACCGCGCACAATCGTGAACAGCACGGCATCGAGGCGCCCGGCGTTGGCTGGGTCCTTGGCCAGCGTCCACGGCTCCTGGATGGTGATGTAGCCGTTCAGCTCGTCGACGAGAGTCCAGATCGCGGCGAGGGCCTCATGGATGGCCAGACGCTCGATCGCGGCATCCGCCAGCGCCGTGACGCGCAGTCCGGTCGCGAAGATGGCCTGATCGGGACCGGTGAGTTCGACGTCGGTCGGGATGACGCCCCCGCGGTAGCGCGTGACCATCGCGATCACTCGCGAGGCCAGGTTGCCAAAGCCGTTGGCGAGCTCAGCCTGGTAGCGCGCGGAGAGATCCTCCCAGCTGAAGGAGCCGTCCTGCCCGAAGCTGATGGCGCGCATGAAGTAATAGCGGAAGGCATCCACACCGAAGGTATCCGTGATCTCAGACGGCGCGATGCCGGTGAGCTTTGACTTCGACATCTTCTCGCCGCCGACGAGAAGCCAGCCGTGGCCGAAGACTCGACGCGGCACCGGCAGCCCGGCAGCCATCAGCATCGCCGGCCAGATCACCGCGTGGAAGCGGGCGATGTCTTTACCGACCAGCTGCACGGCCGGCCAGCGCCGTTCGAAGTTCTCGGTGTCGGTGCCATAGCCGATCGCGGAGATGTAGTTGAGCAGCGCGTCGAACCAGACGTAGACCACATGGCTGTGGTCCCACGGGATCTGGATGCCCCAGTCGAAGCTCGAGCGGGAGATGGACAGGTCGTCGAGCCCCTGTTTCACGAACGAGATGATCTCGTTGCGCACGCTGTCCGGCTGGATGAAGTCGGGCTGCGATTCATACAGGTCGAGCAGTTTCTGCTGAAAATCGCTCATGCGGAAGAAGTAGTTCTTCTCCTTGAGGATCTCGACCGGACGCCCGTGGATCTTGCACACCAGCTGTTCGGCGAACTCGCCATCCGCACTCTGGATGAGGTCATCGAGCTGCTTGTACTCCTCGCAGCCCACGCAGTAGTACCCCTCGTACTCGCCAGAGTAGATGTAACCATCGTCGTAGAGCTTCTGCAGGAAGATCGTGACGGCCTTCTCGTGCCGCTCGTCGGTGGTGCGGATGAAGTCGTCATTGGCGATGTTGATCGTCTTCAGAAGTGGCAGCCAGGCGTCGGTGACCAACCTGTCGGCCCACTCCTGCGGTGTGGTGTCATTGGCGACCGCCGTGCGCAGGATCTTCTGGCCGTGCTCATCGGTGCCGGTGAGTAGCCAGCTGTCGTCGCCGGCCTGACGGTGCCAGCGGGCCAGCACGTCGGCAGCGACCTCGGTGTACGCGTGGCCGATGTGCGGCACATCGTTCACGTAGAAGATGGGGGTCGCGATGTAGAAAGAGTCGGCAGAGGGCTTAGCGGCGGGCATTGGATAATCCTAATTGGCAGCGGATGCCGGGCGGGTCAGAGTTAAGCGACGTCGTGACTGTTCCTCTGCGGCTAGTGACGCCCCAGGGCTGCGGCCCCCGGCATGACGCGCGGGGGCCGGAGTCCTGTTCCTCTGCGGCTAGTGACGCCCTGCCGCCAGCAGTGACACCGACCCGAAGGTCACGCCTCCCATGCCGGTCACGGTGTCGTACCCCTTCGTGGTCGTGAGCGACGTGTCCTGGTCGAGGCTGATCAGGTAGCTGTTTCCACTCGTCGCACTCGTGTAGACCAGTGCCCCGGTGGGATGCTGCGGAAGCACATCCCGGAACGCTGATGGCAGGATCCGGTCGATCCCATACAGCGTCGGGTTGGCAAACCCGATCGAGGTATTGGTCGCCTGCTGCACGATCGCGATCTGCGCCGCGGTGAGCGGCGAGGCGAGCGAGGTGCCACCGTAGGTTTCACGCTGGAATGACCCCACCGCGAGTGTTGTGTCATCAATAATCGGGCGGATGCCGACCGAGAATCCGGTGTATGGATCCGCGAGCGCCGCAATATCCGGTGAGACACGGAAGCCGTGGGAGAGCGAGGGCGAAACGACGCCGCGCTGGTATTCCGGAGCGGGGAAGACGGCACTGGTGCCACCACCTGCACCCCCGAAGAATGCTCCGGGCAGCGGCGAGAGATACGCGGTTCCGGTCGGATTAATCTTGTCACCCGCGGTTCCCCATCCGGTCTCGTAGGCAATGTGCCCGGCCTGGGTGATGCCGAGGCTCGTGCCACCCACTGACGTGACATACGGGGAGGATGCCGGGAAGTCGGGCGACGCATAGCCGAGGTTTGCGACCTCGTCACCACTGTCTCCACTGGAAAAATACAGTCCGATACCCTCGCCGGCGGCTTGGATGTGCAGGTTTTGTGCCCCCTTCAGCGAATCAGTGGGGATGGCTTCTCCGAGGTTGCCGTAGCTATTAGTGACGATGTTCGCGAGTTTGTTGTCGAGGATCGTGGAGAGCGCGACATCCAGCCCACCACCGCAGTTGAACCCGCCAACATAGAGGATCTTCGCCCCGGTCGCGATCCCGTGCACTGCTTCGACGTCGAGAGTCTGCTCTCCCTGCCATCCGCTCGGAAAGCCGCACGCCGCCTGGTCGACAAACTTGTCGGGGGCCGGCACGATCTGCGAGTAGTTTGCGGACGTGAGCTTCGGCTCACCGAGTGCCGCCGAATAGGTATTCACGTCGTCCAGAATGGACGGCGAGGCGTAAGCGTCGATGATCGCGACAGTTTGACCCGCACCATTCACACCCGACTTGGCAAGTGCGTCGACCCCGTAGGCAGAGCGCAGCTGTGAGGGGACATAGCCGCAGTTATACGTACCGAAGGTGGTCTGACCGTAGGCAACCGGGACGGTCACGGTGTTCTCTCCGGTATAGGTAGAGCACTTTGCAGCGATAGCCGAGGGTGTCGGAGCCTGGCGGCCGAGCACTTCGGCACCACCCAACTTCCCACCCTGCTTGATGGAGTCGATGTGGGTCAGAAGCTTCGACTGGTCGATGTTGACTCCCGAGACCTTCCCCGCGAGAGGCGCGGGCACAGAGGGAGCGCTTGACGGAGCTGCGAGTACGTGCCCCGAGTAGTTGTAGTCGTGCAGGGTAGTGGCGAAGAGTGATCCAAGCTGGGCGGCCGTACCTCGAAACACCACATATTGGTGACTGTCCGGTACCGCACTGATGGTGAGGCCCTGCGCGGTGAGTGAAGCAACCACAGCGTCGCTGTCCGCTTTCGTCGGTGAAAATCGCTGGATCCATGCCTTCGGCGGGAGAAACTGGCGATATCCGCTGGCACCCGGAGTGGATGCTGCGGTTGCGAACGCCTCAGCTCCTGCTTGGTCCCGAAGCGGGAGATAGATTTCCCCTTCGACTGTCGTATCGGTGGCGGTGGCGCCGACGTCGTTGGAGGCCGTTGCCCAGCGGGGTACCGAGTCGGGAAAGGACTCACGGCCGGCAGCCGACGCAGCCGACGCGCCGGAGAGAGACAGTGCGATTACGGTAGTGGCTGTTGCCACGAACCCCAGTGTCCTGCTAGTAACCAGACTTTTGCGCGAACCGAATATTCCGCGAGAACCTTGCCGTTTGCCCGTGCAATTGTTCACGTTGTGAAACCTTCCCCGATGAAGAATGACCGCGCCAGAAACAGGCACAAATGCGACAGTAACCCCGCTCGGCTACCCGCACTAAAGGGATTTACGTGGAATTTACACACAACGCAAAAATCCTGCGTCTGCAATCATTTTCGAGCGCAGGATCTGGCCGAATCGCACAAAATACCGCAGGATCAACCGCGCTAAATTAGAGCTGTCGCCCACATTCTCGGCGGCAGCAGATCCTCTCGCTGCGCGAACTGCTGTGTGACCCCGGTGCGCTCACTAATTGACGCTGATCGGCCACCACTGAGTAGCCACCACTGATCGGCCACCACTGAGTAGCCACCACTGATCGGCCACCGCTGAGTAGCCCCACTCAGTAGCCACCACTGAGTAGCCCCACTCAGTAGCCGCGCGTAACCCATTCCGCGAGATGGGGTGCCTCGGCGCCGATCGTGGTCGAGTCACCGTGTCCGGTCAGTACCCGCACCTCTGCCGGTAGCGGCAACAGCCGCTCGGTGATGGAGGCGATGATCGTGGGGAAGTCACTAAACGTGCGACCGGTGGCTCCCGGGCCCCCGTTGAACAGGGTGTCACCCGAAAACAGGGTGAGTTCACTCTCGAGGTAGAGGCAGGTGGAGCCCGGAGTGTGACCCGGGGTGTGGATTGCTCGCAGTGATACTCCCGCGACCTCGAACCGGTCGCCATCGTTCAGTTCAGCATCCGGAGCGTCGTTCGGGAACACAGCGTCCCATAGCATCCGGTCGAGAAGGTTCAAAAAGATGCGCGGGGAACCAACCAGAGACGCGAATTCTCGGGATGCGCTGATGTGATCGTTGTGACCGTGAGTGAGCAGCACTGCAACGACTGCGCGGCCCGCTACCGCCTCGGCGACCTGCACAGCGTTGTGGGCGGGGTCGATCACGATCACCTCGCGGTCGTCGCCCAGAATCCAGACGTTGTTCTCGAGCTCCCAGGTGCCGCCGTCGAGCGAGAAGGTGCCCGCTGTAATCAGGTTTTCGATGCGGAAGTGGCCGGTGCCAGAGCCGCTCGCGGTGTCGCCCATCAGAGCACCACCACCGAGCGCAACACCGTGCCGCTGTGCATTTTCTCGAACGCCTGCTCCACATCGCCGAGGCCGATGCGCTCGGTCACGAACGCGTCGAGATCGAGGTTGCCCTGCTTGTAGTGACTCACCAGCATCGGGAAGTCGCGGGATGGAAGACAGTCGCCATACCAGGATGATTTGAGGGCTCCACCGCGGCCGAAGACATCGAGCAGCGGCAGCGTGATCACCATGTCGGGGGTTGGAACGCCGACAAGCACTACCGTTCCGGCCAGGTCGCGGGCGTAAAAGGCCTGAGTAAATGTCTCGGGGCGTCCAACGGCGTCGATCACGACATCCGCTCCATTACCACCTGTGAGGGCACGGATAGCCTCGATCGGATCGTCCTCGCGAGAGTTCACCCCGTGAGTTGCGCCAAGGGTGCGGGCCAGTTCCACTTTACGGGGATCGATGTCAACGGCAATGATCGTGGTCGCACCAGCAAGTTTTGCCCCCTGAATCGCCGCGATACCCACCCCGCCGCAGCCGATCACGGCCACCGAGTCTCCGCGGCCGATGTTTCCGGTGTTGATGGCGGCGCCGATACCGGCCATGATTCCACAGCCGAGCAAGCCGACCGCAGCCGGATCGACATCCTCATCAACCTTCGTGCACTGCCCCGCCGCGACGAGGGTCTTCTCGGCGAAGGCGCCAATGCCGAGCGCGGGCGAGAGCTCCGTGCCGTCTTCGAGCGTCATTTTCTGGGTGGCGTTGAAGGTGTTGAAACAGCACTGCGCCTGACCTCGACGGCAAGCCCGGCAGTCGCCGCAGACGGCCCGCCAGTTGAGGATGACCCGATTCCCCACCACCACGTTGGTGACGTCGGGGCCGATCGCGGCAACGATTCCGGTGGCTTCATGGCCGAGCAGGAATGGATAGCTGTCGCTGATGCCGCCCTGCTGGTAGTGCAGATCGGTGTGGCAGACGCCACAGGTGAGGATGTCGACGAGGGCTTCCCCCGGTCCCGGATCGGGCACGAGAATCGTCTCGAGGGTGAGGGGCGCATTCTGTGCGCGGACAACGACGCCCTTGACACTGTGGATCATGGATCGCCACACTTTCTGAATCGAGTGGTTACGAGTCAAGCAGATTTCTCAGACCGAAACGGCAATCCTCACACCGACGCTATCCCGCTGGCGCCGACAGCTCCCACCGCGGATATAGTTCGGCGAGTCCAACCGGCACCCCGTAGACGATCGCGTCGGAGCGATGCCCGACACCCGGTCCGATGAATCGACGGGTGGTCATCCCCGCAGCTGTCGCGGCAGCCTGTGCCCGGTCGGCCTCTGCGCCGTAATAGTGATCGTTCGCTCCGCTGGTGAAGATCGCCAGCATGTCGGAGTATCGGGTGCGCGCCATGATGTTGAGCGGCTGTTCTGCGTCGAAACGGCTCTGATCACCTCCGAAACCGGATTTCAGGGTGTTCTCCGGTGAACCGAGAGACGGACCGATCTCTCCCGAGACATCGAGAATCGAGCCGAAGGTACCTGGATATTGAGCCCCGAACGACAGCGCACACTCCCCACCGTTTGAGTACCCGCCAATCGCCCAGTTCGTGCGTCCCACAGCCACATGGAGGGAATTGCGCACGTAGTTGAGCACGTCGTTCATTATGTAGGTGTGCACGTTGCCCTGTGCCGAGTCGATGCACAGCGGGTTTTGCGTTGGGCTTCCGATCTGGTCGATTGTGAGCACGATCGCGCCAAGTCCCCGGTTGACCGCAGCCATGGAATTGAGGGTTGGCAAAAACTTGCTGCTGTAGTCCGGGCCACCCGGCTGCCCCATCATCATGATCAGGATGGGCAGAGCGGGAGGATTCGTGACCAGGGCGGCCGGTGGCAAATATAAATAGGCGGGTCTGGCCACGAAGCCCGACGCGGTGTTCGGAATCACAACCGTTCCGAACTTGCCGGTGGCCGGCATGCCAGCCGGGGCAACCCAGCTCTGCCAGAGGGGCTTGGGCGGCGCGGGCGGAGTAGTGCTGGTCGCTATCGGATCCGGAGTTGGAAGCGGAGTTCGGCTCGGTAAAGCGAGCGGATGCCCGGTCTCGATGTTGAGCAGGGACGCCACGGTGGTGTTGAGACCGTAACTCGCGTTGATGCCGAGGGAAGCGGTAACGAGAAAGAGCACTACTGCGACGCTGGCGATGACCTTGCGCCACCATCGTGATTTCCAGATGTTGAAAACCGCGATGCCAGCGGCCGCAAACGCCGCGGTGACCCAGACGTGCGTGTCGAGCTCAATCGGCGTCCCAAACAGGTTGAGCACCACTTCACAGATGACGATTGTCACGATCGCTGCTATCGCGCCACCCAGCGCCGACAGGCCGAGGCCGCCGATCCACCGACGCAACAACGGTTGGTTGCGTGGCACGTCGCCGTCTGGAAGCCGAGGCGGCATTCGACGTGACACCAGGTAGACCAGCATGGCGAGGCTGGCAACGACGAGAACCGTGACGACGGTCCCGTCAACGATGTTTAGCAGAAGTATCGTATTGATGGTGCGGTGGCTTTCCCTCGGCCCCACAATTCGGGCAATCGCAAGATAGCGTATGAAACTCAGCGTGCCTTGAGCGCGCCCTCGTAGAGATCCCGTTTGCCGAGGCCCGTGGCATCCGCCACCTCGGATGAGGCGTCCTTGAGCTTCGCCCCGCCCGCCACCAGTGCCTGCACTTGGGCGATCCCGGAGTCGAGGTCGATCTCCTGTACGGCACCACCCTCGATAACGATGCAGATCTCACCCTTCACCCCCGTTGCCGCCCATTCGGCCAGCTCGGCTGCGGTGCCCCGGCGCACCTCCTCATAGAGCTTGGTCAGTTCGCGGCAGACGGCAACGCGGCGATCGGGCCCGAAAGCCGTCACGATATCGCCGAGAGCATCCGCCAGGCGATTCGGCGACTCGAAGAACACCATGGTTCGCGGTTCCCGTGCCAGTTGGCGCAGCGAAGTGAGTCGACCCTTGCGCGGCAAAAAGCCCTCAAAGCTGAAGCGGTCGGTGGGCAATCCGGAGAGCGCGAGGGCGGTGATCACCGCCGACGGACCGGGAAGCGCCGTCACGGTAACGCCGGCGGCCGCAGCGGCGGTCACGATGGCGAATCCCGGGTCGCTGATCGCCGGCATTCCGGCATCGGTAAGCACGAGTACATCCGTGTCGCGAGCGAGTTCGGCGATCTCCGCCGCCTTCTCCACCTCGTTGTGTTCGTGCAGGGCAATCAGCCGCGGACGGTTCTCGATGCCGAGGGCTCGCATGAGGTGAATGGTGACGCGGGTGTCCTCGGAGGCGATCACTTCGGCATTACCGAGCGCCTCCACGAGTCGTCTGGATGCGTCGCCGAGGTTTCCGATCGGTGTCGCGGCGAGGATAATCACCCGCCAATCATTGCAGCGAACTCTCGTTACCATTGCACCTGTGACCAGACTCGATGCAGACGGTAACGCCGAGGTCGGCACCGCTGTTGGCGTTGCAACCGGCACCCCGACAGCCACGGCGCCATCAGCGAACCGCGTCGAACCGAGCGGCACCCGGCTCGACGCCTGGTGGGGCCGACTCCTCACCATTCCCGGCGCGCAGCGATTTTGGTACTGGGGCGGGCCGATCGCTGTCACTCTGCTGGCCGCGGTGCTCCGACTCGTGCGCCTGGGGGACCCGCGTTCGCTGGTGTTCGATGAAACTTTCTACGTCAAGGATGCCTGGACACTTCTCAACCTCGGCTACGAGGGGTCCTGGCCCGATAACGCCGACCGGGCTTTCAACGCCGGCGACGTCAGCGCCTTCACCACGAGCGGATCGTATGTCGCGCATCCGCCTCTCGGCAAGTGGATGATCGCCCTTGGTCTGCGCGTGTTCGGTGCCCAAGACACGGTCGGCTGGCGGATCAGCACGGCGATCGTCGGCATCCTGGCCGTATTCCTGCTGGTGATTATCGCGCGTGCGCTGTTCCACTCGACACTGCTCGCCACCATCGCCGGCGGGCTATTCGCGATCGATGGACACGCAATCGTTATGTCACGAACTGCGCTGCTCGACAATTTCGTGATGATCTTCACCCTCCTTGGTTTCGGGGCGATTCTGCTCGACCGTTCACAGAGCGCAACACGCCTGTCGCTCTGGCTCGCACGCCGAGCGGACGCCGGCCGCGGCATCGACTGGGGCCCGGCAATCTGGTGGCGGCCCTGGCTGCTCAGCGCGGGCATCCTGTTCGGAGCGGCCAGCGCCGTCAAGTGGAGCGGGCTCTACTTTCTCGCAGCCTTTGCCGTCTACTCGCTGGTCGTGGATGCTTTGGCCAGGCGCGCAGCGGGCATCCCATTCTTCATCACCGGCACGATCGTTAAACAGGGGCCGATCACCTTCCTGCTCACCATCCCCCTCGCGCTTGCCACTTATCTCGCCAGCTGGACCGGGTGGTTTGTCACGAAAGGCGGCTATTTCCGCAACTTTGCAGATACACCGGGCAACGCTGCGACCGGGGTTTTCTCCTGGGTGCCGCACTCGGTGCAGAGCTTTTTCCACTACCAGTCCAGCGTGTACGACTTCAACGTCAACGAAAATAGCGCGCATCCGTACTCGGCCAACCCGTTCGGCTGGCTCTTCCTGCTGCGCCCCACGGCCTTCTACTACGTCGGCCAACCCGAGGGACAGGGTGGATGCAGCTACGCGAGTTGCGCGCAATACGTCACGTCCATCGCCAACCCGATTCTGTGGTGGGCGGCGACCGCAGCCCTGTTCTACCTCGTTTACCGGCTCGTACGCTATCGGGAGTGGCGGGTCGGGCTCATTCTCATGGGGATGGTCGCTGGCTACCTCCCGTGGCTCCTCTACTCCAACCGCACCATTTTCCAGTTTTATGCGATCATTTTCGAGCCGTATCTGATCCTCGGGCTCGTCTTCGTGATCGGGTTGATCCTCGGCAGACCGGATGACTCCACCTACCGCCGAACCCGCGGGATGGCTCTGGTGGCGGTGTTCCTGTTCTTCGTCGTGCTACTCAGCGCCTTCTTCTATCCGGTCTGGACCGGCATGCAAGTGCCGGAGCTCTTCGCTCGACTGCACTACTGGCTGCCCGGCTGGCGGTGACCCCGCTGCGCTGACGGCGTCGGCGAGAGCGAGCAGTTTTTCGAGGGTTCCGGATCGACGATCGCGCAGGGTAGAAATGCTCGTGATCAGGAACATGATGATGAACGGGAACAGGGCGAGCATTGCCGGCCCGACCCAGTTGAAGACCGGGGTGTTCGAAAACAGCCGAGCCATCAGACCGATGAGAAGACTTGGTACCACGAGCAGGAGCACGAAGAAGGCTGCCTCTGCGCTAGTGGTGCCAGTCTTTTCCAGGAGTCCGTCCGGTGTTTCGTCGGCGAGGATCACCCCGCGCCGCATGAGTATGAACCGGTCGCAGCGGGTCGCTTCGTCCGTGATGTGGCTGGAGATCAGAAGGGTAGTTCCTCACAGTGATCGTGCCAGAGGCGACCTTCTGCACACCGACTATCGCCCGCATGAGGGTGCTCTTGCCGCATCCACTTGGTCCGAGTATTCCGATCAGGGCACCGGCGGGAACCGAGAGTGTGACCGAGTTGACCACTTCGCGCGACCCGCGGGTGACATGCAGATCCACGATCCGGATCGCCGCGCCGGGATAAGACATTCCTAGACCGCGGAAATCACCATCTGGGTATGCACTCCATCATGTGATGAACTATCAACCGGCGATTGCCCGCCTGTCAATAGCCCCGACTGTCAAGAGCCCCGAACCAGTGAGATACCGCTGGATAATCGGTCTGATACCTAGGACGGTCTCTTCGATGGGTCCGGGGAATATATAGCCGCCCGCACTATAAGCGGCCTGGTTGGCGGAGCCCCCGACGCGCGCAATGTCCAGTAGCGTAAGTCCATGGTCGGCATTAATGAGGTCGCGCGCCGGGCGGGAGTTTCCGCGGCAACAGTCTCCCGCGCGCTCAGCGGCAACGGAGCGGTTTCGGCTGGCGCGCGCGCGCGGGTCGAGTCTGCAGCCAACGATCTGCGCTATGTCGTGTCGTCCAATGCGTCAAGCCTCGCCTCCGGTCGAACACGCAATGTCGGTGTGGTGGTGCCCCACCTTAACCGGTGGTTCTTCTCCTCAGTCGTCGAGGGGGCCGAGCGCGCGCTTCTGCGCAATGGCTACGACCTCACTCTGTATAACCTCAGTGGAGGTGGTGATGAGCGCCGCAGTGTGTTCGAACACTTCCTTCGTCGTCGGCGAGTGGATGCCGTGATCGCAGTCGCCCTGGAACTCACCGAAGTCGAAATCTCCGGTCTTCTCGCTCTCAACAAGCCGCTGGTGGGTGTTGGAGGGCCGCTGGCCGGGGTGCCATCTCTTGAAATCGACGAGGTGGCAATCGCTCGACTCGCGACTGAACACTTGATCATGCTCGGTCACACCACAATCCTTCACATCGGCGGCTCATCCCAGGAAGACACCAACTTCCATATCGGAAGTCACCGCCGTACTGGCTTCGCGCAGGCGATGACCACCGCGGGGCTCCCCGTGCCCGCACGATCGATGATCTCCTCGAACTTCACCGTCGCCGGTGGCTACGCTCATGCTAAACAGGCGCTGGGTCATCCGCACCATCGTCCCACCGCCATTTTCGCCGCATCCGACGAGATGGCAATCGGAGCCCATCTTGCCGCGCGTGACCTCGGGCTCACCGTGCCGCAGGACCTCTCGATCATTGGGATCGACGATCACGAACTCGCGGAGTTCTTCCAGCTCACCACTGTCGCCCAGTTCCCAAAGGGCCAGGGCGAACTGGCTGCCGAGATTCTCATCGCCCAGCTCGAGCCGTCACGACGTGAGGAACCGGCGTTGCGTGTGACGTTGCCGTTCGAGCTCATCGTGCGGTCGAGTACTGCGCGACCGCGCGACTGACTCGCCAGTTACGCGTATTCCTACTTTACCGAGCCGGAAATCAGCCCGCCGACGATGTATTTCTGTAACAGGAGGAACACGATCATCACGGGAACCGCGGCGAGCACCGCGCCGGCAGCGAAGATGCTCCAGTTGTTGGAGAGGGCCTGCGAGACAAAACTGTAAAGGCCAACCGCGAGCGTCTGCGTGGTCGGGTCGGTGAGCATGATGCTGGCGAGTACGTATTCCCCCGTCGTAGCGATGAATGACAGCAGCCCGACGACCGCGAGTATCGGGGCGACGAGACGCAGGATGATCGTGAAGAAGATTTGCGCGTGACTTGCGCCGTCGATCTTCGCTGCCTCGTCGATCGAGATCGGGACGGTGCTGAAGAACCCGTACATCAGGTACGTGTTCACCCCGAGGGCGCCACCGAGATAGACGAAGATCAGCCCGAGCTGAGTGCCGAGGCCGAGCGCTGGAATCACAGTTCCGATCGACGACAGGAGCAGGAACAGGGCGACCACCGCGAGGAACTGCGGGAACATCTGGATGAGAATGAGCGAGAGCAGTCCGACACGACGCCCGCGGAACCGCATCCGCGAGAAGGCATAGGCAGCCATCGCGCCGAGGAACACCGTCATGCCCGACGTGATGAAGGAGATTGCCAGGCTGTTGAGGAACCAGTATGCATATGGCTGGTCGGGATTGGTGAACAGAGTGATGTAGTTGGAGAAGTCGATGGTGCCGAACAGCTGGTTCGAGCCGGCGAGAGTTCCGGCTGGGTTGAGGGATGCCGAGAGCACATAGAGCAGCGGGAACACGGCGAACACAACGGCGAAAAGCGCGATGAGATGCCGCCAACCGGTGTCACGGGCCCAGCGAGAAAAGGTGAACGGCCGCTTCGTGTGCACGTACACCCGCTCGGGTTTTGCGGCAACGGGCTGCTCTGTTTTGATCGTCATGTCAGTTGATGTCCTCCAGTGCCTTGGTGCGGCGGAATGCGATGATGGAGATGGCCCCGACGAGCAGGAAGATCAGGATGGATAGCGCGCTCGCAAGGCCGTAGTCCCGCGCACCACCCTGACCGAATGCCACTTTGTAGACCATCGTGATGAGCAGGTCAGTCGAACCGATGTCGAACGTGGTGTCGGAAAATCGCGGCCACCCCCGCGTGAGCATGTAAATCACGTTGAAGTTGTTGAAGTTAAACGCGAACGAAGCGATAAGCAATGGCGCGATCGAGACCAGGAGCAGCGGAAGCTTGATCGAGCGGAAGGCCCGCCAGGGCCCCGCTCCGTCCACCCGCGCCGCCTCGTTAAGTTCTTCCGGCAGCGACTGGAGTGCGCCGGTGCAGACCAGGAACATGTAGGGGTAGCCAAGCCAGACGTTCACGAGAATCACGCTGAACTGCGCGAGCAGCGGAGCCGTGAGCCACGGGATCTGCGCCCCACCGAACAGCACTTGGTTCACGAAGCCGAACTCGGGGTTCAGCAGGCCGGCCCAGACCAGTCCGGAAAGATAAACCGGGAAGGCATAGGGAAGGATCACCAGCACGCGATACAACTTCTTGCCGCGCAGCGTCGGATGGTTCAACACCATGGCGAGGAACAGCCCGAGCGCGAAGGTGAGCAGCACCGACATGATAGAAAACACGGAGGTCCAGATGGTCACCCGCAGCAGTGGGCCGCTCAGCTGAGTGTTGGTGAAGGCCTCGGTGAAGTTCTTAAACCCGACCTCGATCTTCCACCCCGGGGTGAGCTGCTGCCCGCCGGATGTCACGAACTCGCCCTTCCCGTCATCGAGGTATACCGCTCCCGAGCCGTCGGTGAAGGTGTCCGTCTTCTGGTCGTAAGCGAGGTCCGACTTGTACAGGTAGGCGCTGCTCGCGTCATCCGTGCGAAGTGAACCGCCGCCCGGGTCGGACGAGACAGGCACGGATATTGCGGTGATCTTCTCCTGGTCGGAAAGAACCTGGGAAAGGGTGAGCGTCTCGTAGCCGGCCAGCCCGGTGCCGGCTCCTGTGTCGTCACGGGTTGGATTCCTCGCCTCCGTCAGAGGCTGGGTGTCCGATCCGATCGAAACGACACCCTTTGGATCGGTGGCGATGAAGTAAAACTGGCCGTCTTTGCGCAGGATGTTGACCGCGTAGGTGGGCGAATCGGGTACGCGCTTCTGTGCGGCGCCCTGGATGGCGGAAATGGCATCCGCCTTAGTGCTGTTGTGGCCGTCGCTGTAGTTAGTGAAGGCGATGTAGCCGCTGAAGAAGATGACGAAGATCTGGAAGATCACGAGGAAGACCACGCCGGGCGTGAGGTACTTACCCGGCAGTCGTTTGCCCTTGCCGAGATAGATCCAGTTGATCAGCCCGGCGATGACCACCGTGACGGCGAGCGGAATCCACATCTGCAGCGCTGACATGGCGAAGACAAGCCAGACTGCGAAGGCGTCGAACAATCCGAGGAGAATAATCTTGATCACGAGGCCGAGGGTCCCCCGGTTGCCCCCGACGAATCCGGCGGCAGTGCGGCGGGATGCGGCGGTGGATGCTCGACCGCTTTGCCGTGGTTTGTCGGGGGTGGGAGGCTTCGGCACTGAAGCTGTTTTCGCCATGGTTTTCGGATACCTCGGTTGTGGGACGGTGCAGTTCAGACGGGGATGAAAAGCTGTGCCGGAGGCCGGAACGCTCGCAAGAGCATCCCGGCCTGCCGTGGAGTGTGCCTAACCGGCGATCTTCGCCTTCACGTTGGCCACTGCGGTCTTCCACACTGTGGCGGGATCACCCTGGCCCTTGATAAGCGCGAGCTCGGCAGATCCCCAGTCCGCCCAAACGGACCCCATCTGCGGGATCGATGGCATCGGAACGCCGTTGAGGCCGACCTTGCCGAACGCCTGGACGTCCGGGTTGGATGCCGAGATCTTCCTGAACGCGCTGGTCAGCGCCGGAGCGCGGTCGCCCACCTCGTAGAGCTTTTCCTGCACTGCATCGGTGCCGAGGTAGTTCACCAGGAACTTGGTCGCGGCAACCTTGTTCTTGCTCTTGGCACTGACGAAGAACGCGTTGATGCCGAGGAACGGTTGTGCAGGCTCTCCTCCGGCGCTAGGCAACGGGTCGATAGCGTACTTGATGCCGGCCTTCTTGATCGCTCCGATATTCCATGGGCCGGTCAGGAGGTAGGGAGCTTCGCCGTTCTCGAACGACGTCGCGGCGATTTCAGCGGTGATATTCGGGTTGAGGATTCCTTCCGCGCCCCAGGTCTTTAGCGCCGCGGCAAACTTCACTCCAGCGGGGTCACCAAGAGTCAGATTTGATGCGTCGTAAGAGCCATCGGAGTTCTGCGCGAACACCGACGAACCGAAGGAGGTCTGCAGCGGGTATAGGTGATAGGGGTCGCCCTGCTTCGGATCAAGACCAAGCAGGAACGGGTACTTCGCGCTCCCCGCGGCAACAGACGCCTTGCCGGTGCTGATCAGGTCGTCAAAGGTCTTTGCCGCGGTCGGTGCCAGCGCGGTGTTACGTACCATCGCAATATTTTCGATCGAGTACGGGAGGCCGTAGACGTTCCCGTCATAGGTGACAGCCTGGATGGCGACCTTCGCGTATTTGCTCGCAGAATCTCCGAGCTGGATTGGTGCGACGACGCCGTTCTGCACGTATGCGCCGAGCTTGTCATGTGGGCTCACGATGATGTCAGGGCCTTTGCCGGTGGGCACCTGGCTGATGAAGTCCTGGTCGACAGTCGCAAAGTCCTTAATGACAAACTTCACTGTCACGCCGGTGTCCTTTTTGAACTGTGTGGCAACCGCTTTGAGGGCCGGTGCGCGAAGAGCATCAGTCCACAGCGTGAGCGTCGAGGATCCCGTCGAGGTGCCGCTCGTCGTGCTTGACGAGGCCGAGCATCCGGTGAGTGCGGCAGAGCTGAGCGCGGTAATAAGGAGCGCCGCTGCGGCTATTCGGGCCTTGGGGGTCACCTTCATTGGTGGGCCTTCCTGTTCGATGTGATGGGAATTGCGCCCACCCCAAAGCAGAGGCGAGGGAAGGGGACAATCTCCCGAATTATTGCAAGCGCTTCCAGTTATAGCAAGGTGGTGAGGGAAAGGCAAGAACCCTGTTATGTCCGCTACCTTCAGGAGCCTGAACCAGCAAAAAGAACGATGGCGACCCCCAAAAGTTATCATCGGTCTACCCCCGGCTTGAAAACGCTTGCATAAAGTTCAGGCATGCTGCGACGTGCCTTTCTCCACGGCCGACAGGCGCAGCGCTCTCGCAAAGCGAGAGCCGTACAGCCCGCTCACGTAGCATGACGACATGTCAGCGCGCCCCGCTCTCGCCTATCTGGCCATTGCCCTCCCCCCGCTGATTCTTGCCGCGGTCGGCGTCACACACCCGACGCAGCTCTCCGCGTCGTCAGCTCAATACTGGCGAGACCTGCACATCGCGATCCTGCCGGGTTTCCCCCTGCTGGCCCTCGCGCCGTGGCTGGTGGCGCGCGGTGCGGGCGCCGTGTTCGCCTGGGTCGTCGGCGTTCTCGCCTTTTTCTACGCCGCGTTCTACACCGCGCTCGATGTGCTGGCAGGAATCGGGGCGGGCGCGCTGAGAGTCGACGGCATGGGGATGGCCACCGGCACGGTCTTCTCCCTCGGCGGCCGCATCGGCGAGGTGGGGAGTATTGCCTTCATCGCGGCATCCGCCATCGCGTGCGCCACGGCGATCGTGCGATCGCGCGCTGCTGCTATTGCACCGTCGCTGCTCCTGCTTGTGGGGGCGGTGCTCTTTCTTCGGGCCCACATCTTTTTTCCAGTCGGGGTAATCGGCCAACTCTGTCTCGCACTCGGCGGGGTGTGGCTGTACTTCGTTGTCGAACAATCGGGATCGGCCCGCGCCATCCTCGTTGCGCCGGTCAACGGCGCCGCGGTTCAGACCGACCAACCGATGACCTCAGCCAGAGCGCGTGGCTCGTCGATGGGCAGTCGGCAGACGAAATCCCGGCAGAAGTAGGCTGCTTCGCGATCTCGGCCAACAAACAGCTCGAACCCTCCCTCGGCGAAAGCCGCGGCCTGGGCGCGGGTCACAACGGCGACGACCAGTCCGCTGCGGTACGAGGTCCTGGCAATGGTGGCCAGCTGGGAATGGGGGTCGTCACTCACCACAACCAGTTGCTCGACCGGCCGGGAGGCAGCGGATGCCACCGCGAGTGTCGCCCCGAATGATATCGGTCGCGGCGCGGCGAGAGGCAACAGTCGCCGGATCACCCCGTCTGCAGCCTCCCTGTAGCGCACATCCCCCGTGAGCAGATGGAGCGAAACGCAGGCCCGCGCCATGGCACTCAACCCCGAGGGGTACGCCCCCTCAGATGGGTCGTGCTCGATGGCGCTCCCGTGGGCGACGAGCACCGGATCCGCCCCTCCCGGTACACCGAAAATACCGGCTCCGGCCGCATCACGGGTCTGATCCACCAGCGATCGGGCGACCGCGGCATACTGGGCGTCACCGCTGGCTGCCGCGAGCTCCAGCAGGCCGGTCGCGAGCATGCCGTAGTCCTCGAGGGTGGCACACGCCGTCGACATCCGGCCGCCGATGGATGCCCGCACGAGCGTTCCGTCGCTGCGCAGATGGCTGCCGATCACCGCGTCAGCCGCGCGCCGGGCGGCCGTGATCCACGGTGCGCGGTCGAGGGCGAATCCCGCGGTCGCGAGAGCCCCGATGGCAAGGCCGTTCCACCCGGTGAGGATTTTGGCATCGATCGCAGGAGGCGTCTGCGGCTGGCGCTCGGCGGCACTGAGTGCAAAGTACGCGCCCTCCAACCGCACCCCATCGACGGTGCTTTCGCTGTCTTGTGCGGAGGCGAAACCGCCATCCGGCTGCTGCATCACCTCGATGAGGAACCCGGCAATGCCCTCCGCGATTTCGATGGCACTATTCCGCGCCTCGGCATCGAGCTGGGCGAGCCGGGTGAACGCGGTGAGCAGCTGGGCATTGTCGTACAGCATTCGCTCGAAGTGCGGATCATGCCAGTCCCGTTTCGTCGCATAGCGAAAGAACCCGCCCTCCACGCGGTCTCGCAGCGCAGCGATGGGCTGGCTCTCTGTCACACCCTGGCCCTCTGCGACGCCCTGCCCCGAGACCGCCGCAAGGCAGCGTGAGGCAAGCCCCAAGGCAGACGAGCGCAGGTCCGACGAGTCTCTCGACGACACATCACTCGCGGCCGCGTATTCGAGCAGAAAGAGCAGCACCGGAGCGACCGGGAATTTCGGGGCACCGCCGAATCCGCCGAATCCGGCATCCTCGTAAGCGAGTAGTTCTTCGACCGCGGCGGCGAGTAGGTCCCCGACAGGCCTCTCCCCCGTGGCTTTCTCGGCTGGAGCTACGGCCAGTCGATCGGCCGACTGTCGCAGCGCGTCGGCGACCGCGGCCGCACTCGTCTCGACCTGCGGGCGGCGAGTGGTCCAGGCATCCGCAACCGCGTCGAGCACCTGCGCGAACGACGGCAGCTCCCCCACTGCGACCGGCGGCCAGTAGGTGCCTGCGTAAAATGCCTTCCCCTCCGGAGTGACGAAGACATTCAGCGGCCACCCCAGGTTGCCGGTGAAGGCTCCCGCGGCGGCGAGATAGCTGGCGTCAACATCGGGATGCTCCTCCCGGTCTACTTTGATCGCCACGAAATCCGCACCGAGGCGAGCGGCGATCACGGGATCGCTGAAGCTTTCCCGAGACATCACATGACACCAGTGACAGGTCGAATAGCCGATCGAGACCAGAACCGGCACATCGCGTCGACGCGCCTCGGCGAAGGCCTCATCACCCCATTCGAACCAGTCAACGGGATTCGACGCGTGCGAGCGCAAGTAGGGGCTCACAGCATCCGTTAGTCGATCAGCCATGCCTCCAGCGTAGGCTCGCTGTGTGTCAACGACAGCCATCACTTTTATCGGCGGCCCCACCGCCCTGCTCGAATACGCGGGTCTGCGGATCGTCACCGATCCCACCTTCGACGGCCCCCAGGTCTACGAAAGTGCTGCCGAAACCACTCTGGTGAAGACCGCCGGACCGGCCATCGCCCGGCAGGATCTCGGGCCGGTCGACCTGGTACTGCTGTCGCACCACGGCCACAAGGACAACGTCGACTGGGAGGGTCTCGAACTCATCGCGCAGGGTGTGCCGACGCTGAGCACCCGGCAGGCCGCCAATGACCTCTTCGGAGGAAGCGTCATCGGACTCGACAACTGGGAGAGCTACGACTTGGGAGCGGTCACCATCACCGCGATGCCCGCGCTGCACGGTCCACCCGGCTCGGAACCCCACGTCGGTCCCGTCATCGGGTTCATGCTCGAAGCCGCCGATGAACCGACGATCTACGTGAGTGGCGACAATGCGTCTCTTCCTCTGGTGCGGCAGATCGCCGGCCGCTTCGCCCCCGTCGACATCGCCCTTCTCTTCGCCGGGGCGGCCCGGATCGAGGCAATCGATGCCGACCTCACCCTGAATTCGACCGATGCTGCGACCGCGGCCGTGGCACTCGGCGCGCGGCTCGTGGTCGGCCTCCACACCGAGGACTGGGCGCACTTCAGCCACACACGCGCGCAACTGGAGGCGGCCTTCGATAGCACCGGCGTCCTCGTCAGCACTCCTCGTGGCGTTCGCGTCGACCTGGGCAGCTAGCGCGATTCGCTGTCGAGTGCCCGCGCGGTTTCGATGAGTTCACGGGCGTGTTGCAGCCCGCTCTCCGACCCGCTCAGGCCCGAGAGCAGCCGGGCCATCTCCTCGATCCGTTCTTCGCCCTGCAGCTGTTGCACGCTCGAGGCGGTCACCGCGCCGGCGCTGTCTTTCACCACGCGAAGGTGATTGGTGGAAAACGCTGCCACCTGGGCGAGATGGGTCACCACGATCACCTGTGCGGTGCGCGCGAGCCGGGCGAGCCGACGGCCAATCTCGATCGCCGATGCCCCGCCAACACCGGCATCCACCTCGTCGAAAATGAAAGTGGGCACCGGGTCATTCCCGGCGATAACTACCTCGATCGCCAGCATCACCCGTGAAAGTTCGCCGCCGGATGCCCCGCGACCGAGCGGGCGGGGCTCTGCGCCGGGATGCGGGGCGAGCTGGATCGCCACGGCATCCCGTCCGCTCAGGCCGTAGTCCTGCCGATCGGTGACCTCGACCGTCAACCGTGCGTTCGGCATCGCGAGGGCCACAAGCTCCTCGCTCACCCTCTCGCCGAGTTGAGCAGCGAAGTCGCGGCGCACCCGGCCGAGCTCGTCGGCGAGCTCGATAACCCTCGCACGATCGGTATCGACTTCGGCGCGCAGGCTGTCGATCCGATCGGAGTCTTGGTCGAGCTCGAGCAGCCTCGTGCTTCCACTGTCGAGGTAGCGAATCGCCTCGTCGAGGGTCGGCCCAAACTTGCGACTGATCTCCCCGAGCTCCGACCGCCGATCCTGCACGGCCTCCAGCTCCCGCGCGCTGTCGGAATCAAGACCACCGAGGTAGCTCGAGAGCTGCGCCGACACATCGGCGACGAGATAACTCGCACTGGCCAGAGCCTCGACAATCGGGGCGAGAGTCGAATCGTGGCTCGCGACGCGTTCGAGTTGGCGGCGGGCGGAATCCAATAGCCCGAGAGCATCCCGCGGCTCTATCAGATCATCGGATGACACCAGCTCATGAGCCTCGGAGGCCGCGAGCCGCAAATCCTCGAGATTGGTCAACCGGTCTGCTCGCTCGGCCAGCTCCGCATCCTCGCCGGTCTGCGGCGACACGGATTCGATCTCCGCCATCGCCTGGCGCAACTCGACAGCTTCGCTCTGCCGAGCCTCTTGCTCGGCCACGATCACGTCGAGCTCACCCTGGTTTGCCTGCCAACGTCGGTAGGTTGTCTGATAGTCATCGAGCACGCTCGATAGGGCTGCCCCGGCGAAGCGGTCGAGCGCCTCACGCTGGGCTGTCGCCGATCGCAGGCGAACCTGGTCGGACTGTCCGTGCACGACCACCAGTTGCTCCCCGAGCTCCGCGAGCACGCTGACCGGCGCCGTGCGTCCTCCGACAGTCGCACGACTGCGTCCCTCTTGCGACACTGACCGCGCGAGAATGAGCTCGCCATCGTCCAGGTCGCCGCCGGCATCCCGCACACGCTCCGCAACCGCGCCATCCGAGGCGACGAGCCAACGTCCCTCCACCACGGCAGCTCCACTCCCCCGGCGAAGCACGGAACTGTCCGACCGCTCCCCGAGAAGCAGGCCGAGCGCGGTGACCACCATGGTCTTGCCAGCTCCGGTTTCCCCGGTGATGGCCGTGAATCCCGGCCCGAGCGGAAGTCTCGCTTCACCGATGACGCCGAGATCGCGAATGAAGATCTCTTCGATCACGCGCTGCCGCCTTCGCCGTCGGCTGGACCCCGCCATCCGCTCGTCGGCAGGTTGAATTTGTTGACCAACCGGTCAGTAAACGGGCCGCGGTGCAAACGCGCAAGGCGTACAGGCACCGGTGAACGGCGCACGATTACCCGCGCCCCCGGTGGGAGGGCGTGGGTGCGGCGGCCGTCACACCAGAGCACTCCGGTGCCCTGTGTGCGCGCAAGCACCTCGACGGCAAACACGGAGTCCCGACCAACGACGAGCGGGCGGGCGAAGAGCGCGTGCGGGCTCAGGGGCACAAGCAGCATTGCTTCAAGCTCCGGCCAGACGACCGGTCCGCCGGCTGAGAACGAATACGCTGTCGACCCGGTGGGTGTCGACATCACCACTCCATCGCAGCCGAAGGACGAGAGTGGGCGTCCATCCACCTCGATCACCACTTCGAGCATCCTCTCTCGGCTGGCTTTTTCGACGGTCGCCTCGTTGAGCGCCCAGGTCTCGTAGATCACCTCGGCATCGACCTTCACTCGCACGGCAAGAGTCATTCTCTCCTCGACCTCGTAGTCGCGGGCAAGAGCGCGACGTACGGTATCGGTGAGATTGTCACGCTCGCTCTCGGCGAGAAAGCCGACGTGTCCAAGGTTCACGCCAAGCAGAGGGGCAGTACAGCCGCGGGTGATTTCCGCCGAACGCAGGATGGTGCCATCCCCGCCCAGAACAATGGCCAGTTCGACATCCGCAACCGTCACACCGTCGCCGAGCACCGCGATCGCACTGAGCTCTGGCGCATGGACAAGCACGTCGTCGTGCTCATCCGCTTTCATCACGGGCGTCACCCCGGCGGCGAGAAGCTGCCGGCAGACCGTCACAGCCGCGTCGAGGGAGTCTTGTCGCCCGGTGTGGGCGACCACGAGCATCAGGCGTTTGGACACCGATTCTCCTTTCAGGTTGCCGAGAGTCGGGAGAGAGTGTTAACCCGCTCTCTCCATTCTGTCGGATTGCTGCCCGAGAGCGTGCTGAACCAGACCAGATACTCGTGGTTCCCGGCGGCACCGAGGATTGGTGAGGAAATGAGGCCCGCCGTCGGTAGACCGAGATCCCAGGCAGCCCAGAGAACATCGCTGATCGCATCGGCCCGCAGGCCTGGGTCATGCACGATGCCCTCCTTCACGCCGGTACGTCCGACCTCGAATTGGGGCTTGATCAGCAGGATGAAGTCCACCGCGATCCCGACGGTGGCCACGAGGGCGGGCAGAACAGTGGTCAGGGATATAAAGGAGAGATCGGCGACGACGACGCTTACCCGCACCGCGTGCCCGGCAGCGGCATCCAACGCCGGCACGGTGAGTGCACGGGCGTTAAATCCCTCGATCACGGTGACGAGAGGATTGTTACCGATGAACGGATCGAGTTGGCCGTGTCCGACGTCGAGGGCGACGACCGAGGCCGCACCGCGTTCGAGCAGCACCTGGGTGAATCCACCGGTGGACGCGCCGATATCCAGGGCGCTGCGGCCGGTCACCGGAACCTGGAAAGCATCGAGGGCGGCGAGAAGTTTGTGAGCGGCACGACTCACATAGTGGTCGATCGCGGTGAGCGCGAGCACCTGGTCAGGTCCGACTCGCATGGACGGTTTGATCACGCTGCGGCCATCGACGGTGACCGATCCATCCGTGATCAATCGCGCGGCGTGGGTGCGGGAACGCGCGATGCCGCGCTCCGCAAGGGCGGCGTCCAGACGCGCGTCAGTCATGCGTGCGCGACGGTTCGCCGCCACCGTTTCGATTCCCCTCCCGAACCGATCCATCGAGGGTTGCCTGCAACCGATCGTGAATCTGCACGAATGCTGAAGCTCGTGCCTCGAGCGGCTGGTCCTCGATCACCCGCAACCGGGGCAGCAGGGCGCTCAGATCATCAGCCGCGACGAATGTCGCACCGGCAGCAGGTGCGGTGGCGGATTCGGTGGAGTTCGCGGTGGTAGCAGCGGCCGATGGCCCGTCGAACGACTCAGGAGGCATAGGCCAACGCTACTCTCACGAGTACAGCTCGGGTGCGACGTCGAGACCGTAGATGGGTAAGCCGCAGCCCCAGATCAGGGATGTTGCGGCGCGCAGCAGATCAATCGGCCGGTCGCCGGCACGATCAACGGTCACGACCGTCTTGGCCAGACGCACCGATGCGTTGCCAACGGTGACCACGGTATCCCCGCTGTTGGCGTCGACAGTGTGTACGGCGGAGGGATACGGTTCAGCTAATTCGCGGAGGTCGCCCAGAATAAAGGTGGGTCGCGACATGGCATTGGCGGCGAGCACCTGCTTGCGTCCGTCGATACCGGTGAGCACGAGCACCGACTGCATACCGGCGCGATTCGCACCGAGGATGTCGGTGTCAAGTCGGTCACCGATAAACAGTGGCGTGTCTCCACCAAACCGGCGAACGGCCTCCTCGAAGATGGCAACCTCCGGCTTGCCGGCAACGACAGGTAGGCGCCCGACCGCGTTATGCACCGCTCCGACGAGCGTGCCATTGCCGGGAGCGATACCTCGCGCTACCGGGATCGTCCAGTCCGTGTTCGTGGCCACCCACGGTCGTGCCGGGTCGTCGTTGAGAGCGAATGAGGCCTCGGCCAGATCGTTCCAGCCCACATCGGGGGCGAATCCCTGGATCACGGCAGCGGGCTGATCCAGAGCAGACCGAGTCACCACGAAGCCTGCGCCTTCGACCACCGTCGTGAGTCCTTCGCCCCCCACCACAAGCACCGTTGCTCCGGCAGGAATCAGATCGGCAAGCAAGCGAATGGCGGCCTGCGGGGAGGTGACCACATCGTCTTCAGCCGTCGCCAACCCCAGGCTCGTCAGGTGTTCTGCAACGGATGCCGCGGTGCGGGATGCATTATTCGTCAGGTACCCGATACGCCGGGTTTGCCCCGCAGCGGTGAGGCTCATCACCGCATGTTCGATCGCTGCGTCACCGGTGTAGACGACCCCGTCGAGATCAGCGAGCACAAGGTCGACACCATCGAGCGGCGTCCGCTCGCTCACTGGTTCATTCGGCCGGTCTTCCGCCTGTGCCATCAACGGATTGTTCGCTGGATGATCCTGCTTCGTCTTCTTCCTCTTCGAAAACAACACCGTCTTGGTCCTCTTCCACGATTTCAATCACGTCATCTTCTGGTTCACGGTCTCCGGCCGCAATAGCGTCCGAGGCGCGGTCGGACCGTTGCCACCACTGCTCCGCCTCCACCTCGCGACCCAGGTCCTCGAGCACGGATGCATAGGCATCGAAGAGTGCCGGGCTCCACGAAAACGCCGTGTGCGGGTCGAGCTGCGGAATTTGCAGCTCATCGAGCGCAGCATCCGTCTGCCCAAGGTCAAGACGGGCACCGGACATGGCAATTGAGAGCAACACCTGCACCTCGACCGCAAGCGAGCTCCGTACAACTGAACGACCGAGCTCAAGCGCACGGTCGGGCCGCCCGAGACCGCGCTCGCTATCCACCATGAGCGGAAGCTGATCGTCACGGCCCGATATCCGGCGGTAGGTGCGCAGCTCGCGCAGCGCAAGGGCGAAATCTCCAATCGAGTACGCCGTGATTGCCAGGGTCTCGCGTACCACCGCAATGCGCCCGGCGCGCCGCGCTGCGGACACCGCGTGCGCATGAGCGAGTGCAGGATCGGATTCAATCAACCGAGCCACCATCACAAGGTGCTGCGCCACACCGTCAGCATTCTCCTTACTCAGCGTCTTCAGCTGTGCACGGGCGATCCGATCAAGATCCTTCGGCTGAACATCATCCGGCACCACCGGGTCATCGTGACGCGAGCGAATCGACTTAGTGCCGAAGGGGTCGCGATCCTCAATCTCCTGAGCGGATCTACCCTGGTAGCCGGCACCTGCTCGATGCTCACGGGGATTTCTGGACAGGTCTGCGTCCGGACGCCCGCGCTGAGACCGGTCGCCAGTCGCGCCAACGGGTCGTGGAGCCCGCCCGGAGGCAGGTGCTCCTCGTTGCGGCCGACCGTCGTCTGAACGAGCATTGGCCGGCTTTGCACCTGGTCGCTTTGAGCGATCTTCGAAGTTGGACACAATTTACCTCTGGATCTGGTCACTGATGAAATTATGGGCACGCATACGCAGGGATGATTATTCGCGGACGTGCGGTTGGTTGTTTGCGTGCTGCACCACGCGTTGTCTCCCGCGGATGTTAAAGCAAAATGGCCACCCAACCGCGTCTATTAAACGCGATGGGTGGCCATCTTACAAAGAAGTCCGGCGGTGTCCTACTCTCCCACAAGGTCCCCCTTGCAGTACCATCGGCGCAGAGAGTCTTAGCTTCCGGGTTCGGAATGTGACCGGGCGTTTCCCTCTCGCTATGGCCGCCGAAACACTATGGATATAGGTTTCGAATTAGCCAACAGCACAGCAGATCTGGTCTCCCGAAAGAAACCATCACAACTGGTGTTGTGCTGATTCCCGACCGTACATCGGGAACCACTCAGTGGACGCAGAGCATCTCATTCCCACCGGTGCCCGAAGGCCCATGATGGGAAGAAAAGTGTTATCAAGTTATCGGCTTATTAGTACGGGTCAGCTCCATGGGTCTTTAGTCCCCACTTCCACATCCCGCCTATCAACGCAGTAGTCTAGCTGCGAGCCTCTCCCCCTAAGGGATGGAAATCTCATCTTGAAGCTGGCTTCCCGCTTAGATGCTTTCAGCGGTTATCCATTCCGAACGTAGCTAATCAGCGGTGCTCCTGGCGGAACAACTGACACACCAGAGGTTCGTCCATCCCGGTCCTCTCGTACTAGGGATAGATCTTCTCAAATTTCCTGCGCGCGCAGAGGATAGGGACCGAACTGTCTCACGACGTTCTAAACCCAGCTCGCGTACCGCTTTAATGGGCGAACAGCCCAACCCTTGGGACCTACTCCAGCCCCAGGATGCGACGAGCCGACATCGAGGTGCCAAACCATGCCGTCGATATGGACTCTTGGGCAAGATCAGCCTGTTATCCCCGAGGTACCTTTTATCCGTTGAGCGACAGCGCTTCCACAAGCCACTGCCGGATCACTAGTCCCGACTTTCGTCCCTGCTCGACTTGTCAGTCTTACAGTCAAGCTCCCTTGTGCACTTACACTCGACATCTGATTGCCAACCAGATTGAGGGAACCTTTGGGCGCCTCCGTTACTTTTTAGGAGGCAACCGCCCCAGTTAAACTACCCACCAGGCACTGTCCCAGAACCGGATTACGGTTCGTAGTTAGATATCCAAAGTGACCAGAGTGGTATTTCAACAATGACTCCACCTGAACTAGCGTCCAAGCTTCAAAGTCTCCCACCTATCCTACACAAGCCACTCCGAACACCAATACCAAGCTGTAGTAAAGGTCACGGGGTCTTTCCGTCCTTCTGCGCGTAACGAGCATCTTTACTCGTAGTGCAATTTCGCCGAGTTCGCGGTTGAGACAGCTGGGAAGTCGTTACGCCATTCGTGCAGGTCGGAACTTACCCGACAAGGAATTTCGCTACCTTAGGATGGTTATAGTTACCACCGCCGTTTACTGGGGCTTAAATTCTCAGCTTCGCCTTGCGGCTAACCGTTCCTCTTAACCTTCCAGCACCGGGCAGGCGTCAGTCCGTATACATCGTCTTGCGACTTGGCACGGACCTGTGTTTTTAGTAAACAGTCGCTTCCCACTGGTCTCTGCGGCCGTATGGTGCTCCAGGAGCAAGTCCTTTCACACCGCGGGCCCCCCTTCTCCCGAAGTTACGGGGGCATTTTGCCGAGTTCCTTAACCACGATTCTCTCGATCTCCTTGGTATTCTCTACCTGAACACCTGAGTCGGTTTGGGGTACGGGTGACTTGAACCTCGCGTCGATGCTTTTCTTGGCAGCATAGGATCACTGATTTCGTCCGTAAGGACTACCCATCGGGTCTCAGGCTATGTGAACGACGGATTTGCCTATCGTTCGCCCTACATCCTTAGACCGGGTCAACCATCGCCCGGCTCAGCTACCTTCCTGCGTCACACCTGTTAATACGCTAAACGCACCAGCATAGGGTCGCACGCTAGGCCCCACGCTTCACCCCGAAGGGATCCATCTAGGGGATTCAGATGCTTAGCATTACTGGATTATCTTGGGCGGTTCTTCGTCAGTACGGGAATATCAACCCGTTGTCCATCGACTACGCCTGTCGGCCTCGCCTTAGGTCCCGACTTACCCAGGGCGGATTAGCCTGGCCCTGGAACCCTTGTTCTTTCGGAGGACGGGTTTCTCACCCGTCTTTCGCTACTCATGCCTGCATTCTCACTCGTGTGGCGTCCACGGCTGGTTTACACCGCCGCTTCACTCGCCACACGACGCTCTCCTACCACTCCGTACGCCTGGACCCACAAGTGGGCCGGGCTACTATACGAAATCTACAACTTCGGTGGTGTGCTTGAGCCCCGTTACATTGTCGGCGCGGAATCACTTGACCAGTGAGCTATTACGCACTCTTTCAAGGGTGGCTGCTTCTAAGCCAACCTCCTGGTTGTCTATGCAACTCCACATCCTTTCCCACTTAGCACACGCTTTGGGACCTTAGTTGGTAGTCTGGGTTGTTTCCCTCTCGACGATGAAGCTTATCCCCCACCGTCTCACTGCTGCGCTCTCACTTACCGGCATTCGGAGTTTGGCTAACGTCAGTAACCTTTTGGGGCCCATCAGCTATCCAGTAGCTCTACCTCCGGCAAGAAACACGCAACGCTGCACCTAAATGCATTTCGGAGAGAACCAGCTATCACGAAGTTTGATTGGCCTTTCACCCCTATCCACAGCTCATCCCCTCCATTTTCAACTGAAGTGGGTTCGGTCCTCCACGACGTCTTACCGTCGCTTCAACCTGGCCATGGATAGATCACTTCGCTTCGGGTCTAGACCCAGCGACTATTTCGCCCTATTCAGACTCGCTTTCGCTACGGCTACCCCACTCGGGTTAACCTCGCCACTGAGCACTAACTCGCAGGCTCATTCTTCAAAAGGCACGCTGTCACCCCTACTAAGGAGGCTCCAACGGTTTGTATGCAAACGGTTTCAGGTACTATTTCACTCCCCTCCCGGGGTACTTTTCACCTTTCCCTCACGGTACTTGTCCGCTATCGGTCTTCTGGGAGTATTTAGGCTTATCAGGTGGTCCTGACAGATTCACACGGGATTTCTCGGGCCCCGTGATACTTGGGATACTTCTTCAGCCATTGCGACATTTCGACTACAGGGCTGGCACCATCTATGGCTGGGCTTTCAATCCCATTCGTCTATATCGCGTTGTAACTGTTGCAGTACGGCAGTAACTGCTAAAAAGTCCCGCAACCCCGACCATGCAACGCCTGCCGGCTATCACACATGATCGGTTTGGCCTCTTCCGGTTTCGCTCGCCACTACTTACGGAATCGCTTTTGCTTTCTCTTCCTGTGGGTACTGAGATGTTTCACTTCCCCACGTTCCCTCTATCCGCCCTATATATTCAGGCGGAAGTCACCAGGTCGTATTACTACGCCTGGCGGGGTTTCCCCATTCGGAAATCCTCGGATCAAAGCTCTATTATCAGCTCCCCGAGGCTTATCGCAGATTTATACGTCCTTCTTCGGCTCCAGAAGCCAAGGCATTCACCGTTTGCACTTAGAAACTTGATGACAAAATTACACAAAGAACAGCAACGCATTGAATGAACAATACTCTTTGCTAGATCTTTATTGAAGAGATCAACCCATCATCACGAGAGGCGACCAAGGTCACCAAACATATTGACAGGCAGTCTCTAAGATGCTCGCGTCCACTGTGTAGTTCTCAAAATACGGGCAGTACTGCGTCTTACCTGTGCTTGCCGCTTCATAACCACGTCTATTCAACGCGGCGATGGGCCGGTAGTTCGCCAGGGATCGAAGTCCGCGGGCCGTGATAACTGACATCCGAAGATGCAGTTACCAGTGGGTCCGTGAGGTCGGTATCCGAACATCCCCGAAAGGAGAGCCGGCCCGGTCCCTCAGGACCCAACAGCGTGCAAAAGACCAGACTCAAGATTTGAAACGTTCCGTGCCTGCTGCAAGCAACAGGCTGTACTGGTTTGACAAATTTCTTATCTGGTCACAATGTCAATGTTCCACCCATGAGCGCCACCAGGTACCTGTCGACCCGAATGGGCCGTTGGTGATCTGTAATGGCTTGGCATCTCTGATCTCCCTGTATACAGAGGAGAGATGCACGTGCTCCTTAGAAAGGAGGTGATCCAGCCGCACCTTCCGGTACGGCTACCTTGTTACGACTTAGTCCTAATTACCGATCCCACCTTCGACAGCTCCTTCCTTGCGGTTAGGCCACTGGCTTCGGGTGTTACCGACTTTCATGACTTGACGGGCGGTGTGTACAAGGCCCGGGAACGTATTCACCGCAGCGTTGCTGATCTGCGATTACTAGCGACTCCGACTTCATGGGGTCGAGTTGCAGACCCCAATCCGAACTGAGACCGGCTTTTTGGGATTCGCTCCACCTTGCGGTATTGCAGCCCTTTGTACCGGCCATTGTAGCATGCGTGAAGCCCAAGACATAAGGGGCATGATGATTTGACGTCATCCCCACCTTCCTCCGAGTTGACCCCGGCAGTCTCCTATGAGTTCCCACCATTACGTGCTGGCAACATAGAACGAGGGTTGCGCTCGTTGCGGGACTTAACCCAACATCTCACGACACGAGCTGACGACAACCATGCACCACCTGTATACCGACCTTGCGGGGCGACTGTTTCCAGCCGTTTCCGGTATATGTCAAGCCTTGGTAAGGTTCTTCGCGTTGCATCGAATTAATCCGCATGCTCCGCCGCTTGTGCGGGCCCCCGTCAATTCCTTTGAGTTTTAGCCTTGCGGCCGTACTCCCCAGGCGGGGAACTTAATGCGTTAGCTGCGACACAGAATCCGTGGAATGGACCCTACATCTAGTTCCCAACGTTTACGGCATGGACTACCAGGGTATCTAATCCTGTTCGCTCCCCATGCTTTCGCTCCTCAGCGTCAGTTACGGCCCAGAGATCTGCCTTCGCCATTGGTGTTCCTCCTGATATCTGCGCATTCCACCGCTACACCAGGAATTCCAATCTCCCCTACCGCACTCTAGTCTGCCCGTACCCACTGCAGGCTGGGGGTTGAGCCCCCAGATTTCACAGCAGACGCGACAAACCGCCTACGAGCTCTTTACGCCCAATAATTCCGGATAACGCTTGCACCCTACGTATTACCGCGGCTGCTGGCACGTAGTTAGCCGGTGCTTTTTCTGCAGGTACCGTCACTTTCGCTTCTTCCCTACTAAAAGAGGTTTACAACCCGAAGGCCGTCGTCCCTCACGCGGCGTTGCTGCATCAGGCTTGCGCCCATTGTGCAATATTCCCCACTGCTGCCTCCCGTAGGAGTCTGGGCCGTGTCTCAGTCCCAGTGTGGCCGGTCACCCTCTCAGGCCGGCTACCCGTCGTCGCCTTGGTGGGCCATTACCTCACCAACTAGCTGATAGGCCGCGAGTCCATCCTTGACCGAAATTCTTTCCAACTCCTAGCCATGCGGCTGAAGCTCGTATCCGGTATTAGACACCGTTTCCAGTGCTTATCCCAGAGTCAAGGGCAGGTTACTCACGTGTTACTCACCCGTTCGCCACTAATCCAGGGAGCAAGCTCCCTCTCATCGTTCGACTTGCATGTGTTAAGCACGCCGCCAGCGTTCATCCTGAGCCAGGATCAAACTCTCCGTAAATGTTTGATTGCACGACATCTCAAGGATGCCGGCACATCTAGTGTGTCAAGCCACCGGAATAGGCGGACAAGACACAAGTTTGAAACTGACAAGAACAAACCAAACCGAATAAATTCGGACTGACTTGCTTGTTTTGTTTATATCTTTTTCCAAAGGAATCTCCTCTGCGGCTCCTGCCTAGAAAAGGCAGCACCTACAGACGAGGTTTTTGGCATTTGACATTGTGCACGCTGTTGAGTTCTCAAGGATCGGATGCTCCTGGTTTTCACGCTGCCGCTTCTACCCAGGGCCATACCAGTGCGGTGGACCATACCTAAGATATGGAAACAGACCGCGATAAAACTTGTGTCAGTCACCTTCGCTCTCGCGCCGGGCAACCAGTAAAACTTACCATCTTCGCGATTTTTGTCAAATCAACATTCACAGCGGTGAAGGCCTGTGAGACTGATCCGACATCATCTCGAGGTGGGTCTCCCATTCTAGGATTTGAAGGTGGATTCCTGCAAGAGGATCTTCACTGTGTGACCTAGATTTGGTCCCGCTTGAGGCCCTAAGCGCTTGGCGCTTTTGGAACCTTTGGGGTGACAAGTAAGAAGATTACGTGTCCTGTAGGGGACGGTCAAATTACGCCTGCAACCCGGGCGTGTCGCCCATGTCCACCAGGTTTTGCAGGCGTGAATGCCATGCACATCCACGCGCCAAGCAGTGCACTGCAGCAGCAATGCACTGCAGCGGTGATTCAGCGAAGCGGCGTCATGGGCGTCTCGACGAAGATACCGGCGAGAGTTTTCTTGCCCCGACGAAGAACTGCCATACCGCCCGCAAGCGTGTTGCCCTCGAGGGTGAGCACCGCATCCCCGACCTTGGTGTTGTTGAGATAGACCCCACCCTGTTCAACAGCCCGCCGCGATTCACTGAGACTGGCGGCCAGACCAGTGTCGACAAGCAGTTGCATAACCGAGGTGTCAGCGGTCGTTGTGGTGTTCGGGAGCTCGCGAAGCGCGGCCTCGAGCGTGTGCGGATCTAGATCGTGCAGCTCACCCTGGCCGAAGAGCGCCGCGGATGCCGCGATGGCCGCACTAGTCGCATCCATCCCGTGCACCAAGCTGGTCACTTCGAGGGCAAGGGCCCGCTGTGCGTGCCTGCGGAACGGTTCGCTCTCGACCACCCCCCCGAGTCTGTCGATTTCGACGCGGCTGAGGAAAGTGAAAATCTTCAACCGCTCGATCACGTCAGCATCGTCAGTGTTGAGCCAGAACTGGTAAAACGCATAGGGACTCGTCAGTGCGGGATCAAGCCACACCGCATTGCCCTCGCTCTTGCCGAACTTCGTACCGTCGGTATTGGTGATAAGAGGTGTGCCGATAGCGTGCACCGAGACCCCCTCGGCTTTACGGATGAGGTCAGTACCACTGACGAGATTGCCCCACTGGTCGCTCCCCCCGGTCTGGAGCACGCAGCCGAAGCTGCGGTAAAGCTCCAGGAAGTCCATCCCCTGCAGCACCTGATAGCTGAACTCGGCATAGCTGATTCCCGCGTCGCTGTTGAGTCGCGCGGTAACGGCATCCTTCTTGAGCATTGTGCCGACCCGGAAGTATTTGCCGACATCCCTCAGGAAGTCGATCGCGCTGAGGGGAGCAGTCCAGTCAAGATTATTGACCAGGCGAGCGGCATTGCTCCCCTCGAAACTCAAGAACTTCGATACCTGCGCCTGAAGGTAGCCGACGAACTCAGCCACCGTCTCCTTCGAATTGAGAGTGCGCTCTGCAGTCGGCTTCGGATCGCCGATGAGGCCAGTGGATCCACCGACCAGTGCAAGGGGCCGATGTCCGGCGAGTTGGAATCGCCGCATCAGGAGCAACTGCACCAGGTTTCCGAGGTGAAGGCTGGCGGCTGTCGGGTCGAATCCGCAGTAGTAGGTGACCGGCGCGCCTGCCAAGAGCGACCGCAACTCGGCGCGATCAGTAGAAACATGGACAAGCCCACGCCAGAGGACCTCATCCCAGACCGTCTCGAACGACTCATCATTGCGCTGGGTGGACAGGGCTTCAGATACTGGCACGACCCAAGAATACCAATGGAGCATTTGATCAGTATGTCGCCGCCGACTAAAATCAGGCCTCTGGGGTTGATTTTGCAAAATCAATTACCTAGGGTTGATTTGTTCGGATCAATCCCCCAAGGGGTCGGAGGCATCGGTGTTCGCGATCACCGCGGATCAGGTCGACAGTCGACACCGGCCGGATATCGCCGCGGAGACGATGCTTGCGCTCGAGACACTGCTCAGCACTGGACTGGTGTTGCCGGTTGATCGCACGGCGGGCGACGAGATTCAGCTGCTTCTCTCAACATCCGACACCGCCCTGAGTGCAATTCTCGCACTCACCAGGCACGGCCGGTGGAGCGTGGGATGCGGAATCGGCGGGGTGACTCTGCCCTTGGCGCGCAGCGCACGAGAAACCGGCGGTGCTGCATTCGTCGCCGCGCGCGAGGCAGTGAACGAGGCGAAGAAACGGGATAGCCGATTCGCGCTGCGCAGCCCGGCGAAGACCGAGGCTGCGGATGCCGAGGCATTTGTGGACCTCCTGTTGCAACTGCGGGCACGACGCAGCGCTGAAGGCTGGGAGATGTGCGACCTGCTTATCGCCGGTACAAGCCAGGCCGAGGCGGCGAAGCTGCTCGGGATCACACCCCAGGCTGCGAGCAAACGTGCACGGGCTGCGGCGCTCCGCATCGAATTCGCCGCGAGGTCGCCCCTCGAACGTAGGCTTTCTGCCGTAGATGCGTCCGCTGGCGAGGTGGCTGGGGATGAAAGGCGTGCCAACGAGAGGCAGATACCGTGATCGTGCAGGTCGTGCTCTGGGTCGTGGCGATCGTCGTGATCGCCTCAGCCGTGGCGATCTGCATCACTGCAATCCGATTTGACAGGCCATCCCTCGCGCTGCTTTCTACGCCACCCGTAATCGTGGGACTTGTCGGGGTTGCCTTGGGGTCGGGTGTTCCCGCTCCCAGCACTGTGGTCGCCGTGATCGCCGGCATCCTCCTCGCGCTGCTCGGCATCATCGGCGGGAGCCCGATTACCAGCGCGGTGCTCAGCTTCTCCTGTCGCGGGAACGTGCCGTCAGTGGATGGTGCGCACGGCGGAATCGTCGTAACCGAGGGGACCGCACCGGGGATCCGTCGCGCTGAGGTGCTGCGCGGTGGCACGATCATCGGCTTTCTCGAGCGGCTCGCGCTGATCGCGGCGATTGTGCTCGGCCGCCTCGAGATCGTGGTGGTGTTGATCGCTGTGAAGGGACTCGGCCGGTTCTCCGAGCTGGACAGCCCCGAGATCCGCGAGCGATTCATCATCGGTACCCTGGTCAGCCTGATCTGGGCGGGCGCGTGCGCGTTGCTCATCGTGCTCTAACGCATGACTCGGCCCTAAAGGGTCACCTTCGCATGTTCCGAGGCTTCTCGAGCGTGTGAAATTGACACCTCGCCTCAGGGTTCGGGGAGAAGATGCAGGGTTCGGGGAGAAGATGCAGCTTTCGGGGAGCAGTTGGAGCATGGAATGACTCACGCCGGGTGAGCCGGACCGCGCTTGGGCAGGTGGGCCCGGTATGGCGAGACGCTGCGCTCGCCTGGAAGCCAGAAACGCCACGGATAGTCGTGGGAACCTCCCGCACCGGACACTCCCGTTCGCGGCCCGGTCTCGAAAGGTAGTGGATGAGGCGCCAGGGTCAACTCGAACGGCGACGCAGCCAGATCCGCTCCCCCGTCGTCGAGCGTGATGCCGAGCGCTACGACGAGGCGGGCTGGCCCGCGGGCCAGATCGGCATGCGTCTTCGAGGTCTGCCGCCGATCGCGGGCGAGCTCGATGCCGTCGATCACCTCGGCTCCGCGCAACAGCACCGCAGATGCTGTTCCCGCGGGGGAGCAGGTCACGTTGGCGCAGACATGCATGCCATAGGTGAAGTAGGTATACAGACGAGCGGGCTCGCCGTACATCACCGCGTTGCGCTTGCCCGGTCCGCGATAGGCGTGGGAGCCGGGATCCGCCTCCCCCAGATAAGCCTCAACCTCGGTGACCCGCACGGCGACCGAGCCAGCAGCAGTGCCGTGGCGTAACACCGCCCCGAGCAGCAGTGGCGCGACTTCGACCGCCGACGCATCGAAGAACCGCCGGTCGAATATGCGGGGGTTGGTCAGAAGAGTCTCGCACCGCTGGTGACAAACAGGACCGCGGCGATGACTGCGAGCACCGTCGCCACTGAAAAAATGCTCCACATCACAATCTTCTGGATGCGACTCTGTTCCGGCCTCGGCGAACGGTTGTCTTTGCTGAGGGTCATTGCCAGACCTCCCTGAGGGATCGAACGCGACGGGTGAGCGCCGCGAGTTGTTCGGCCACCCGCTGAGGTGCGGTGCCGCCAGCCCCGGTTCGGCTGCCGATCGACCCGCTGACGGTGAGCACACTGCGCACACCGGGGGTGAGGTGCGGTGAGATCGACAGGTAATCGGCATCCGTCGGCTGGTCGAGTTCGAGCCCGCGCTGCTCACAGAAACTCACCAGGGAGCCACTGATTTCGTGTGCCTCACGAAACGGAACACGCTGGGTGACGAGCCACTCGGCCACGTCCGTCGCGAGAGAAAAGCCCTGCGGAGCGAGTTCTGCCATCCGGTCGGTGTCGAAATTGAGAGTTGCAACCATGCCGGTGAAAGCGGGGAGCAGCACTTCGAGGGTCTCCACCGAGTCGAAGACCGGCTCTTTATCTTCCTGGAGGTCGCGGTTGTAGGCGAGCGGAAGACCCTTGAGCGTGGCCAGCAATCCGGCGAGATTGCCGATCAGCCGGCCCGATTTGCCGCGGGCGAGCTCAGCGATGTCGGGATTCTTCTTCTGCGGCATGATCGATGACCCGGTCGAATACGAGTCGTGAAGGCTGACGAAGCCGAACTCGCGGGTGTTCCAGAGGATGATCTCCTCGGCGAAACGGGAGAGGTTGATGCCGACAAGCGAGAGGACGAAGGTGAACTCGGCCACGATATCGCGGCTTGCAGTCGCATCGATCGAATTCTCCATCGGGCCGACAAGACCGAGCTCGGTTGCGACCAGTTGGCCATCGAGGCCGAGGGAACTACCGGCGAGCGCGCCGGATCCATAGGGCGAGAAGGAGGCCCGCGCTGCCCAGTCCCGCAGGCGTTCGAGGTCACGCACGAGCGGCCACGCGTGAGCGAGAAGGTGATGGGCGAGCAGCACCGGCTGCGCATGCTGCAGGTGCGTGCGGCCCGGCATCGCGGCATCCGGATGCGCCTCGGCCTGGGATGCGATCGCGTCGATCAGGTGGGTGAGAAGCTCAGCGATCGACTGCGCGTGATCGAGCAGGTACAGGCGCACCAGGGTGGCGATCTGATCATTGCGGCTGCGTCCGGCGCGCAGCTTGCCGCCGAGTTCGGGACCGGCGATGTCGATCAGGCCGCGTTCGAGCGCTCCGTGCACGTCTTCGTCGGACTCGCGCGCGGCGAACGAACCATCGGACCAGGCCTGGCGCAAGGTTTCGAGAGCGAGATCCATCGCCACGTGCTCATCGACCGTGAGGTATCCGGCCGCCGCGAGCGCCTTGGCATGGGCCCGCGAACCGCGGATATCGTAGCCGCCGAGTTGCCAGTCGAACTGTGTCGACTTGCTCAGCCGGGCGAGCTCAGGCGATGGTCCGGAGGCGAAACGAGCGCCCCACAGTGCGCCCTCGGTGGTGACACCAAGATCATGGTCGCGGTCCGTCTCGCCGGTCACGACTACTTGCCCGACAACTCGCGTCGCGCAGAGATCTTGCTCGGCAACGACCAGATCTCGATGAAGCCCTTGGAGAGCGACTGGTCAAAGGTGTCCCCGGTGTCATAGGTGGCGAGGTTGAAGTCGTACAGACTCTGCTCGCTTCGCTGGCCGGTGACGGTGGCGCGACCGCCGTGCAGCTTCAGGCGGATGTCACCGCTCACGTAGCGCTGCGTGTCGTCGATGAACACGTCGAGCGACCGCTTGAGGCTGGAGAACCAGAGGCCGTCGTACACGAGGTTGGACCATTCCGCCTCGACACCGCGCTTGTACCGATTGAGATCCCGCTCGAGAGTCAGGCTTTCCAGTGCCTCATGCGCCTCGATCAGCGCCATCGCCGCCGGAGCCTCATAGACCTCACGGCTCTTGATGCCGACAAGGCGATCTTCGACAACATCTATGCGACCGACACCGTGCTTACCGGCGAGCACGTTGAGCTTCTCGATTATCTGCAAGGCGCTGTACGACACCCCATCGAGGGCAACGGGGATACCGGAGGCAAAGGTGATGATGACCTCGTCGGCATCCTTCGCCACCGTGGGGTCCATTGTGTACTCGTAGAGTTCCTCGATCGGCGCATTCCACGGATCCTCGAGGAACCCGGTCTCGACCGCGCGCCCCCAGACGTTCTTGTCGATCGAATACGGGCTCGCCGCGCTCTGCCGGATCGGCAGGTCGTGCTCGTTGGCGTAGATGATGGCCTTATCGCGGGTCAGAGCGAGGTCGCGAACCGGGGCGATGCTCGTGAGTTCGGGGGCGAGCGCGGCGACGGCCGCCTCAAAACGTACCTGGTCATTGCCTTTGCCGGTACAGCCGTGCGCGACGCTGTCGGCGCCGAGCTGTTTCGCAACGATTGCCAGGTGCTTAGCGATGACCGGACGGCTGAGCGCAGAAACGAGGGGATACCGCTTCTGGTAGAGCGCGTTCGCCTTGAGAGCTGGCATCAGGAAGTCCTCGGCGAACTCGTCTTTCGCATCAACGACAATCGCCTCGACAGCACCGCAGTCCAGTGCGCGCTGGCGGATGTCCTCCATGTCTTCGCCGCCCTGGCCGACGTCGACCGCGAGAGCCACGACCTCCTTGCCGGTGGCATCCTTCAGCCAGCCGATCCCCACCGAGGTGTCGAGACCGCCGGAGTAGGCGAGGACAACGCGTTCTGCCATGTGTGGTGCTCCTTGTTTTCAGTGCTTAAGTTTATGGGACTGCGTGGGTCTCGATGCGTTCGCCAGCGCGGACTACTCGACCACCGGCGACGCACGAGCTGACCGGTCGAGCTACTGCTGCAGCAACCAGGTCAGCAGGGCTTTTTGGGCATGCAGCCGATTCTCCGCCTGATCCCAGACCACGCTCTGCGGTCCATCGATAACCTCAGCCGTCACCTCGTAGCCGCGGTCAGCGGGAAGACAGTGCAGGAAAAGGGCATCACTCTTCGCGTGGCGCATGAGCTCGGTGTCGACCCGGTAGGCGCCAAGAGTGGTGATGCGCTCTGCCTTTTCCCCCTCCTTGCCCATCGAAACCCAGGTATCGGTGACCACCACATCCGCACCGGCAACGGCTTCGACCGGATCCGTGAAACGGGTGACCGATCCTCCCGTGTTCGCCGCCACGATTTCGGCAGCAGCGACCGCGGGACCGCTGGGGGCGTACTCCACCGGCGAAGCAACGCGCACATGCATGCCCGCCGTCGCGCCGGCCAGAAGGTAGGACTGGGCCATGTTGCAGGCCCCGTCCCCGAGGAAGGTGACGGTGAGACCCGCGAGATTTCCGCGGTGCTCGCGGATGGTGAGAAGATCCGCGAGCAACTGGCAGGGATGGAAATCATCGGACAGCCCGTTGATCACCGGGACCGTTGTGCCGAACGCCATCTCCTCGAGCCCCGACTGGGCGAAGGTGCGCCAGACGATTGCTGCAACCTGGCGCTCGAGCACGCGCGCGGTGTCGGCGGCGGTCTCCTTGCCACCGAGCTGACTATTGGCCGTCGAAATGATGAGTGGGATGCCGCCGAGCTCGGCGATGCCGACCGCGAACGAGACGCGGGTGCGGGTCGAGGACTTATCGAAGATCACCGCGACAGTCTGCGGGCCGGTTAGTGGGCGGGTACCGAAGCGGTCCTTCTTCAGCTCGACCGCAAGATCGAGAATCGTGGTCTGCTCGGACTGGCTGAGATCGTCGTCGCGCAGGAAGTGTCGGGTCATTTCGCATCCGATGTGATTGTCTGAAGGGCACGGGTGAACTTATCGCGAAACTCCTCGAACTCGGCGTCACCGATGATGAGCGGCGGTGCGATGCGGATGCTCGAGTCATTCGGTGCGTTGATGATGAGGCCGTGCGCGAACGCTGCAGCGGAGAGGGCTCCTGCGACAGGCTGGGTCAGGCCAAGCCCGAGGAGCGCACCCTGCCCGCGCACCTCGGAGATGAGAGGTGAGTCGATTGCTTCGACGATGGCGTGCAACTTTGCCCCGATGCGCCAGGCGTTCTCGATCAGTCCGGCCCGCTCAATTTCACCGAGCACGGCATTGCCAGCCGCTGTCGCGAGCGGATTTCCACCAAACGTGCTGCCATGCTGGCCCGGCTGGAACAGGTCGGATGCCGCACCGAAGGTGATGAGCGCCCCGATCGGCACGCCGCCGGCGATACCCTTTGCGAGCGTAAGGGCATCCGGAAGGACACCGGTCTGCTGGAACGCGAACCAGGTGCCGGTGCGGCCAACACCGGTCTGGATTTCGTCGAGGATCAGCAGCGCACCGTTCTCGGTAGCAAGCTCTCTCGCTCGCTGGAGGAAACCCTCCGGCAGATCGAGAACTCCGGCCTCTCCCTTGATCGGCTCGATGAAGATCGCCGCAACGGTGTCATCCATTGCCGCTTCGAGAGCCGCGATGGTCGTGTCGATGTGCTCGATACCGGGCAGCAACGGCTCGAAGTCCCGGCGCAGCGCGATCTTGCCGGTGAGCGAGAGCGAGCCCATCGTGCGCCCGTGGAAGGAGTTAATGAGCGAGAGGATGCGCGTGCGACGACCGTCGCCGCGGTTGAGCCTGGCCAGCTTGATGGCTGCCTCGATCGCCTCGGCGCCCGAGTTGGCGAAGAACACCCGACCGGCATCGCCCGCGCCAGTAATGCGACGCAGACGTTCGGCGAGTTCGAGCTGTGGCGGGGAGGCGAAGTAGTTGGAGACATGCGCGAGGGTCGCGACTTGGCGAGACACCGCCTCAACGAGTACCGGATGCGCGTGGCCGAGCGCGTTGACCGCGATCCCGGCGAGGAAGTCGAGGTAACGATTGCCGTCGACATCCCACACATGGGCACCCTCCCCGCGTTCGAGCATCACCAGTGGTGAGCCGAGCGAGCCCATCATCGCTTTGCTGTAGCGTTCGCGCCAATTTTCGGTGTCCATCACAGGTCCTTTCCGCAAATTACTTCAGTACCAATTCCCTCGGCGGTGAACGCCTCGAGCAAAATCGAATGCAGCACGCGACCATCGATGATCGCGGCCTTGGGGACTCCGCCGTCGACCGCATCAAGACACGCGGTCATCTTGGGGATCATTCCGGATTCCAGGGATGGCAGCAGCGCTCGCAACTCGTCTGCCTCGATGGTGGAGATGAGGGTGTCGCGGTTCGGCCAATCTCGATAGAGGCCGGCAACATCCGTCAAGATCACGAGCTTTTCGGCTTCGAGGGCGATCGCGAGGGATGCCGCAGCCGAGTCGGCGTTGACATTCAGGCACTCGCCGTGCGTTTGCGAATCCGGAGCGATAGACGAGATCACCGGGATCTGGCCCGCGTCGAGTATGGCGAGCACGATCGCCGGATCAACGGCCGTCACGTCACCAACGAAACCGAGGTCCACCTCCTCGCCATCGACCACGGTGCCTCGGCGGGTGCCAGTGAACAGTCCGTCGGTCTCCCCCGACAGCGCCTGCGCGTCGATACCGTGAGCATTGATAAGGGCCGCTATCTCCGGACCGACCCTCACGGTGAGCACCTCGCGCACTACCGAGAGCGCCTCCGCGGAGGTGACCCGGAGCCCACCGCGGAACTCACTCGGGATACCGCGAGCAGCAAGCTCAGCCGAGATCTGGGGTCCGCCGCCGTGCACGACAACCGGGCGTACGCCGACCTGCCGCAGGAAGACCATGTCTTCGGCGAAGGCGTGTTTGAGTTCGTCATTCACCATTGCGTTGCCGCCGAACTTGACGACGATGGTCTTGCCATGGAACCGCTGAAGCCACGGCAGTGATTCGATGAGGGCGGAAGCCTTCGCCGAGGCGTCCCTCGAATGCGCGCCGATCAACTCGAGTACGCGCTGTTCTCGTGCACATAATCGTGGGTGAGGTCGTTGGTCCAAATCGTGGCAGTGGATGACCCGACGTGCAGGTCGATCAGCAGGTGCATGGCGCGCCCGGTGAGGTCGACGCTGTCGCGGGGCTGGTCGGACTCTCCCCGATGGGCGACCCGCACGCCGTTCATCGATACATCGATGTCGTAGGGATCGAAGGCGGCCTGCGTTGTGCCAACTGCCGCGAGCACCCGGCCCCAGTTGGGGTCGTTGCCGAAGACTGCGGCCTTGAAGAGATTGTTGCGGGCCACAGCGCGGCCGACCTCCACCGCCTCGTCTTCGGAGGCCGCGTTGATGACCTCGATCGTGATGTCGTGGGCCGCGCCCTCCGCATCCTGTTGCAGCTGAGTGGCGAGATCTTCGCAGAGCCCGGTGAGGGCCGCAGTGAACTCTTCGATCGTCGGCGTGATTCCGGATGCCGCGGAGGCGAGGAGTGCCACCGTGTCATTGGTGGACATCGCGCCGTCGGAGTCGAGGCGATCAAAGGTCACCCGCGTGGCGCGCCGGAGCGCGGCATCCAACTGGACGGCATCGAGGTCGGCATCGGTCGTGATGACGACGAGCATCGTGGCAAGCCCCGGCGCAAGCATGCCTGCCCCCTTGGCCATTCCGCCGATCGACCAGCCAGTGCCACTGGCAACCGCCTGTTTGGGGCGCGTGTCGGTGGTCATGATCGCGGTCGCGGCATCCAATCCCCCGCCGTTGTGCAGCAGAGCGTGTGCTGCCCCCACGCCGACGCTCACCTTCTGAAGATCGAGCTGGTCGCCGATGAGGCCGGTGGAGCAGACCAGAACATCGCTCGCCGAAGCGCCGAGCAGCGATGCCACCTGCTCTGCAGTGGCGTGGGTCACCTGGAATCCGCGGGCACCGGTGTAGCAGTTGGCCCCGCCAGAGTTGAGGACGATGGCGGTGACGATACCGTCGGCGATCACCTGCTGCGACCAGATCACCGGATTTGCTTTGGCACGGTTGCTCGTAAAGACGGCGGCCGCGGCCTGGCTCGGGCCTCGATTGACGACGAGGGCCAGATCCTTGCCGCCCCTGCCTTTGAGTCCGGACTCGACGCCGGCCGCAACAAAGCCCTGCGGATGGGTGACGCTCATGGTGCAACTCCGTCGATGGAAAGGCCGCTGGTCTCATCGAGAGCCAGGGCGATGTTCGCTGATTGGATGGCGGCGCCCGCCGTGCCTTTGACCAGGTTGTCGAGCGCGGTGATGGTGACGACACGACCGGCCGCCTCATCGACGGCGAGGCCGATGAGTGCCGTGTTGGAGCCGAGCACGTCGCCCGTCCTTGGCATCTTTCCCTCGGGAAGAACGTGCACGAATGGCTCGTCGGCATATGCCGACTCCCAGGCGGAGCGGATGTCAGCGGCTGACACCCCCGGCGCGATGCGGGCCGTCGAGGTGGCGAGAATGCCCCGCGCCATCGGCACGATCACTGGGGTGAACGAAATAGTGGGTGCCGTGGCCCCCGCCAGCCGCAGCGCCTGCTGAATCTCCGGGATGTGGCGGTGGCTGCCACCCACCGCGTACGGGTTGGCCGAGCCCAGAATCTCACTCGCTAAATTCTCGACCTTGAGGGACTTGCCCGCCCCGGAGGGACCGACCGCAAGAACGGCGACGAGATCGCGCTCGTCGATCACTCCGGCCGCAATTCCCGGCGCGAGGGCTAATGACACGGTGCTCGCGTTGCAGCCGGGTGCCGCGATGCGAGTGGCTCCGACGAGGGCAGACCGCTGCTTACCCCCGGCGCTCGGGAGCTCGGGCACACCATAGGCCCAGGCTCCGAAATACTCTCCGCCATAAAACGCAGCCCAGTCCGCGGCATCCGATAGGCGGTGATCCGCACCGCAATCGACCACGAGGCTGTCGTCGCCGAGGTGAGCGGTGAGCTCCCCCGACGTGCCGTGCGGCAGAGCGAGAAAGACGAGGTCGTGGCCGGAGAGCACCTCTGGCGTCGTCGGCTGCAGGACGAGCTGCCCGTAGGAGCGCAGGTGGGGCTGCACTTCGTGAAGGAAGTGCCCCGCGTTCTGGAATGCAGTCACCGTGGTCACCCGGAACTCCGGATGTTGGGACAGCAGCCGAAGCAGCTCGCCGCCCGCATAGCCGCTGGCACCGGCCACGGCAACGGAATAGGACATGGTTACACCTTATGGACAGGGGATCGACGGGGCCTGGTGCGGCGGCGCTGGTGTCGGATCATGATGCCGGATTCGGCAGCCGATCAGACGGGGAGCGTCGCCTGCAGTCGCTGTCCGCGACGGTCCGAGCGCACGCGGAGACCACGGCGCACAGACGTGCGACGCTCGGTCGAACCGGTGATGCTGAGGATGTCCACCCCTGAAGACTAGCGGACATCCGGCGGGCACCCGTTATTCGCGGATGGCGGCGCCGAATCTCTCGGAGGCACGCGCCGCGCCGGCGAGCTTCGCCTCGGTAGCCTCCCGCGCAGTGAGGGTGCGATCGTTAGCGCGGAACCGCAGCGCGAAGGTCAGTGACTTCGAGCCATCGAGGATGCCCTGGCCGCGGTAGTCGTCCACGAGGTGCGCTAACTCCAGCAATGGCCCTGCCCCCTCGACGATCGCTGAGAGCACCTCGCCGGCTGGCACGTCTGCGCCGACGACAACGGAGAGATCCTGGGTCGCCGCCGGATAGGCGGCGATCGCGCTGGGCGACACCGCTCTGTCAGCCAACTCGATGAGCAGGCCGAGCTCGAGTTCGAGCACCGCCGTGACCCGCGGGAGGTCACGCTCGTCGGCAAGGGCTGGCAGCAGCTCGCCGGCAAATCCGATGTTGTGATCGCCGAAAAACAGCTCGGCGGTACGGCCAGGGTGGAACGAGTGATGCGAGCCCCCCGCGACCGTGACCGTGACGCCGAGGGCGTGACCGACCTGTCGGGCCGCGTCGATCGCATCCGCAATCCCGCGAGGCACGCTGGGCTGACCGGGCTGCTTGGCGATGGCCGCACCGGTGAACAGCGCGGCAACGCGGAGGGGCTGCGGCGGAATGCTGCCGAGCAGGTCGGCGAGTTCGCTCGACGTGGGGCGGATGATTCCGGACGGGAGATCACCGCTGCCATACCGGGTATCTGCCTCCGGCCGGAAGACCGAACCGATCTCGTAGATAGCGAGATCGTTTAGTCCACGGGAGAGGTTGCGGCGGGCGGTCTCGATGAGTCCCGGCAACAGGGAAGTGCGCAGGAACGGTGCCTCGCCATCGAGCGGATTCGCCAGCCGGATGGCCGGGACGGCACCCGCGAGCGGCCCGCCGAAGGTGTCGTTGGCGCCCTGTGACACGAACGGATAGGACAGCACCTCGGTGTGTCCGGTGGAGGCCAGAAGCCCGGCCGCAGAACGTCGAAGCCTCTGCTCGCGCGTGAGGCCACGTCCGGGCGGCGCCGTCGGCAGCACCGCAGGGATACGGTCGTAGCCCACGATGCGGGCCACCTCTTCCGCGAGTGTCGCCTTGTCGGTGAGGTCGGGACGCCAGCTGGGGGCAGTCACCGACAGGGCGTGGTTAATCGGCTCAATCGATCCGCCGATGTCCGTGAGCGAACGCAGGATCTCGACATCCGAGTAGTCAGCGCCCATCAGGCCGGCGATATAGCCGTCCGGCAGCACGATCGGCTCGCGCGGGACGACGTCGAACAGGCGGGAGCCCTCGGTATCAGCCGTTCCGTCGGCGAGCTGCACGAGCAGTTCGACGACGCGGGCGGCAGCGGCATCCGCAACCTCGGGATCGACGCCACGCTCGAAGCGGCGAGAGGCCTCACTCGGCAGCTTGTGCCGGCGCGCTGTGCGGGCGATCGACACCGGGTCAAAATTAGCCGCTTCGACGAGCACATTCGCTGTGGTCGCGGCGATCTCGGTCGAGGCGCCGCCCATGACGCCGGCGAGCCCGATCGGTCCCGAGTCGTCGGTGATCAGCAGGTCCTGCGGATGCAGCGTGCGCCGGTGCCCATCGAGGGTCTCGAGCGTCGCACCCGGTTCTGCACGGCGCACGACCAGGCCGCCGCTGAGCCGGTCAAGGTCGTAGCCGTGAATCGGCTGGCCGAGCTCGAGCATCACGTAATTGGTGATATCGACGACGAGCGAGATCGAGCGGATTCCGGCCAGGCTCAGTCGCGCGACCATCCAGGCCGGGCTCGGTCGGGCGGCATCGATACCGCGCACCACGCGGGTGACGAAGACGGATGCTCCGGTACGGCCGCGAATGGGCGCACGGTCGTCGATGGAGGGGGCGGGCCTCGCGACTAGACCAGCGGACTCGGCACTCGCGACTCGAGAAGCGACCTGCGTGAGCTCGGGTCGCTCGGCGGGGTCGCGGAAGGCGGCACCGGTGGCGTGCGCGTACTCGCGGGCCACACCGCGAATAGAGAAGGCGTAGCCACGGTCGGGGGTGACATTGATCTCGACGGCCCAATCGTCGAGCCCGAGGAGTGCCGTGGCATCTGCTCCGACCGCGGGATCGAGACCGAGCGAGGCCAAGCGCAGGATGCCATCGTGCTCCTCGCCGAGGCCGAGTTCGCGCGCCGAGGCGATCATGCCGTCGGAGACATGCCCATAGGTGGTGCGGGCGGCAATCGGGAATGGCCCGGGCAGGATCGCTCCGGGCAAGGAGACGACGACCTTATCGCCGACAATGAAATTGTGGGCGCCGCAGACGATGCCGCGTGGTGCGGACTCGCCCACATCTACCTGGCACCAGTTGATCGTCTTGCCGTTGGACTGTGGCTCCGGAGTGAACTCGAGAACCTGTCCGACGACGATCGGTCCGCTGAGGCCGAAGGTGTGAATGGCCTCTTCCTCAAAGCCGACGCTCACGAGAGCGGCGTGCACGTCGTCCGGGGTGACGTCGAGGGGCACGTCGACGAACTCCCGAAGCCACGAGATGGGAATGCGCATCAGAGAACCATTCCGAACTGCTGGGAGAAGCGGATGTCGCCCTCGACCATGTCGCGCATATCGTTGAGATCGTTGCGGAACTGCAGGGTGCGCTCGATCCCCATGCCGAAGGCGAAACCCTGATAGACCTCCGGATCGATGCCGGCCGCGCGGAGCACATTGCGGTTGACCATTCCACAGCCTCCCCATTCCACCCAGCGCGCACCGCCCTTGGCATTGGGCTGCCAGACATCCATTTCGGCGCTCGGCTCGGTGAAGGGGAAGTAGTTGGGGCGAAGGCGGATCTTCGCGCCGTCACCGAACATGATCTGCGCGAAATGCTCCAGCGTGCCGCGCAGATTCGCCATGGTGAGACCCCTGTCGATCGCGATTCCCTCGACCTGGTGGAACACCGGGGTGTGCGTCGCGTCCAGCTCATCGGTGCGGAAGACCTTACCGGGGGAGATCACGTAAATCGGGAGTTCCCGAGTGAGCAGGGAGCGAATCTGCACCGGGCTGGTCTGGGTACGCAGCACCAGGTGGTTCTCGACCGGGTCGACGAAGAAAGTGTCCTGCATCTCGCGGGCGGGATGGTCCTCGTCGAAGTTGAGCGCGTCGAAGTTGAACCACTCGTTCTCGAGCTCCGGTCCCTCGCCAACCTCCCAGCCCATACCGACGAAGATATCGGCGATGTACTCCTGCAGCAGGTTGAGCGGATGCCGCGCGCCCGGAGTCCACCGGGAGGCCACGGCCGTGACATCCATCGCTTCGTCCGCAAGGCGCCTGGTCTCCTCAGCCGCAAATAACTCGACCTCACGCGCGGCGAAGGCCTGGTTCACGCATGCGCGGGCCTGGCCGACGAGCTTGCCGAAGGCGGCCTTGTCAGCCGAGGCCACATCCCGCAGCGTCGCGTTGAGCTTCGCGAGCGGGGAGGATTCGCCGAGGTGTCCGGTCTTCACTCGCACGAGGCCGGCGATGGTCGACGCGGCCGAAATTGCTGCGAGAGCAATATCCATGGCTGCGGACACCGTTGCTTCGGAAATCACGGGAGTGGGCGGTGCGGTGGGTTCTGACACGGGTCACAAGCTTATCGGCTGGGCGGGCGACGCAGCGCTGGATCCGCGCAGCGCTGCACTACCGGGCCGGCCGCCGCCGAGCGAGTCGACGAGCAAAGGCAGACACCGAGAGGTTGACACCCAAGTAGATGACAAGGGTGATGACGTAGAGCGAGAATTTGTAGCGATCCCCGTGGAAGGACAGCATCTCCGTCATCGTGGTGCGAATGATCTCGCTGTAGCCAACGATGTAGCCAAGGCTGGTGTCCTTGAGAAGCACGACGAGCTGGGCGACGATCACGGGCAACATCTGTCGAAACGCTTGCGGATACTCGATGAACGACTTGGTCTGCAGCCGAGTGAGGCCGAGGCTCAGTCCCGCTTCCCGCTGTCCGCGAGGCAGGGAGGCGACGCCCGCGCGCAGAATCTCACCGATGATCGCTCCGTTATAGACGGCGAGCCCGAGGACAACGGCCCAGAAGGTGCCAAAGGAACTCACCAGCAGAATGAACAGCATGAGCAGCAGCACCGGCATGCCACGGAAGAACTCGAGCACGACGGTGGCCGGGATCCGCACCCAGGGGAAGACGGATGTGCGCAGCAGGGAGAAGGCGACACCGATAGCGAGCGCCAGGACGGATGCCACTGCGGCAGCCTCGAGGGTGGCAAGCACTCCAAGGCCGATATCACGCCAGACCCGAGGATCCGAGAAGATGTCCCAGCGACTGGGATCGAACGACCCGGGGAGCTTGATCCCCGACGACAGCCGCGGTGCGGCGAGAGTGAGGATCGCCCAGAGCACGATTGCCGCCACGACCACCAGGGCGATGATCGAGAAAATCAGGGATCGGCGCCGAGCCTTCGGCCCGGGAGAATCGAAGAGCACGTTGGAGCTCACCGGGCCACCACCCATCGCTTTTCCAGTCGCGACGAAACGATTCCGAGGGGGATCGTGATCACCAAATAAAAGAAGGCGACACCGAACAGAATCGGGATAACACTATTTCCGTTCGTGTTGGCGAGACCCTTACCGATCTGGAAGAGTTCGGCAACGAAGAATCCGCCCGCCACAGAGGTGTTCTTAGCGAGTGCGACGAACACGTTCACGAGGGGTGGGATGACCATGCGGAAGGCCTGGGGAAAGATGACGAGCGTCAGTGCCTGACCGAAGCCCATTCCTAGGCTTCGTGCAGCCTCCGCCTGCCCGATGGGCACGCCGTTCACCCCGGAGCGGAGGGCCTCTGCGACGAAGGGTGCCGTGTAGAGAGCGAGCGCGACACAGGCGCTCGCAAAATAGGGAAGCCGCGGGGCGAGTTGGGGAAGCACGAAGACGAAGAAGACAAAAACGAGGGTGAGCGGGGTGTTGCGCAGCGCCTCGGTGTACACCACTGCCGCGCCCCGGAACCCAGCAACCGGAGAAATGCGCATCGCGGCAACGACGGTGCCGAGGATCATCGCCGAGATGCCCCCGATGAGAAACAGTGACAGAGTGACGCCGAATCCCTGCAGGTACAGCGGCAGGTTATCGATCACCACATTCATGGTTCGTTCCCCTCGGGTGTGGTGCGAACACGGGTGACGAGCCGCGCACGCGGCCCGTCACCCGTCTACTCAGGAAAGACTTACAGCGCGTAGTTGTCTACGGTCGGCGGTGTCACGTAGGGGAGCACCTTACCTGCGGTATCTTCCCACGCCTTTTTATAGCTGCCGTCCTTGTAGGACTTGGTCAACACCTCATTGATGAAGGTGCGGAACTCGGTGTCATCGCGCTTGAGACCGATGCCGTAAGGCTCTTTCGTGAATGGCTTGCCGGCGATCTTGAACTCGCCCTCGTTCTGCGCCGCGAGGCCGGCCAGGATCACATTGTCCGTGCTCATCGCCACTACCGCACCCGAGCGCAGCGGCTCGAGGCAGTTGGAGTAGATGTCGGTGAGGAGCGGCTTGGCACCGATCTCGGCGAGCTTCGCCGCGGGCGTCGAACCGGTAACGGAACACACCGGCTGCCCGACCAGGTCTTTCTCGGACGTGATGGTCTTGTTGTCCGCCTTCACGAGGATTGACTGGCCGGCTTCGTAGTACGGCCCGGCGAAGGAGACCACCGTTTTGCGCTTATCGCTGATCGTGTAAGTCGCGATTACCAGGTCGACCTGTCCGGCCTCGATAAACGGCTCACGGTTTGCCGAAGCTGTCTCGACAAACTTGATCTTCGAGGCCGGGATGCCGAGGCTGGCCGCGATGATCGTACCGATCTGCACATCGAAACCGACCGGTCCGTCCGGTCCCTTGAGGCCGAACAACGGCTGATCGAACTTGGTGCCGATGGTGATCGTGCCGGCCTTGGAGAGCTTCTCCATTGTGCTGCCGGCGGCAAAGCTCGCTACCGGTGTGGGGTCCGCGGCCGGCGCATCCGCTCCGGCGCATCCGGCCAGGATGAGCATGGATGCCGCGGCCAGTCCGATGACGGACAACATTCGCTTCTTCATTGATTCGTACCTCTCTCGTGCTGTGCTGGGGTGGTGGCCAATGGTCAATATTCAGTGATTAGTGCTCGAGGATCTTGGACAGAAAGTCCTGCGCACGCGCGGTGCGCGGAGTCGTGAAGAACTCCTCGGGGGTTGCCTCTTCCTCGATGCGGCCGTCGGCCATGAAGAGCACGCGGTCGGCCGCCCTGCGGGCAAAGCCCATTTCGTGGGTGACCACGACCATGGTCATGCCGTCTGCCGCGAGGCTGACCATCACGTCGAGCACCTCGTTGATCATCTCCGGGTCGAGCGCACTCGTCGGCTCGTCCATGAGAATGAGTTTCGGCGTCATGGCGAGCGAGCGAGCGATTGCCACCCGTTGCTGCTGCCCACCGGAGAGCTGCGCGGGCATCTTGCTTGCCTGGTCTGCGATGCCGACCCGGTCGAGCATCTCCATGCCGCGAATGTCGGCATCCGCCTTCGAGAGTTTGCGAACCTTGATCGGCGCGAGGGTTACGTTCTCGAGGATCGTCTTGTGAGCGAAGAGGTTGAACGACTGGAACACCATCCCCACGTCCGCGCGCAACTGGGCGAGTTCGGGTCCTTCCTCGGGAAGGAGCTCGCCATCGATGGTGATGGTTCCGCTGTCAATCGTCTCGAGCCGATTGATCGCGCGACACAGGGTGGATTTGCCAGACCCGCTCGGTCCGATGACGACTACGACCTCACCGCGGTTCACAACGGTGTTGATGCCGTTGAGCACATGAAGGTCACCGAAGTGCTTATTGACGCCATCCATGATCACCAGCGGCTGCCCGCGAACAACGCTGATATTCGAGGTCGGGGGCTCGCCAGCGCTTGTCTCCATGCCCCCAATATAGGGTAGACCAATCGATTCATGCGCCCCGGGCATGAAACGAGTAGACGATCGTTAGCGTTGTGAGCGCACTACCGCTGGCTGAGTGGACCGCGGATCCGACTCGGTGAGGAGTCTGCTCGCGTCGCACCAGCGAGTGCGGATGTGGCGCGCTGGCAGCCGGAATGACCGCCTCTGGCTACTGCGCACTTCGCTGGGCGAACGCGCTCTCATAGAGGCATACGGATGCTGCGGTGGCAAGATTCATCGACTCAGCATGGCCGTAGATCGGCACGGTGATCGCTCGATCCGCGAGGGCGAAGTGCTCGTCTGAGAGCCCCCGCGCTTCATTGCCGAACAGCCAGGCAGTCGGCTTGACGAGGAGTCCGTCGACTCGGGCGGTGAGGAGGTCATCCCCCTTGATATCGGCCGCGAGCACAGTAAGACCGGCCGCGTGCACTTTCTGCAGCACGTTCTCGAGCTCCACCCCGACTGCGACCGGCAGGTGGAAGATCGAGCCGGTCGAGGCACGCACGACCTTGGGGTTATAAAGGTCGACGCTGCGGCCGGTGAGGATGACGGCATCCGCTCCCGCAGCATCCGCGGCTCGGATGATCGTGCCGGCGTTGCCGGGGTCGCGCACCTCTTCGAGGATGGCGATGAGCGTCGGCCCGGACGCCAGGATCTCCTTGAGCGAGGTGGGAAATTGGCTGCAGACCGCGATGATGCCCTGGGGGGTGACGGTATCGGCCATCGCGTCGAGAACGTGCTCGGTGACAAATTGCACGTCGACACCGGCATCAGCGGCCCTCTGGGCGATCTCGGTGTACCGATCAAGTGCCGTCGGCGTCGCGAACAGTTCGACGACCAGTTCGGGACGGAAGGCAAGCGCCTCGGAAACAGACTGGGGACCTTCCAGCAGGAACTGCCCGCTGGACGCTCTGCCCTCGCGCTTAGCGAGCTTGGCCACACCTCTGACGCGTGGCGAACGGGGATTATCTAGCACGAGCCGATTCTATTCTTGCGCGCGGTGTTCACCGCGGAGGTTGGGTTCCTCGGCGCGTGACCGGGAATGCGTCGGCCAAGCAGGAGAGCTGCGGGCGGGCGCAAACGACGACGGGCCCGGCCGCCCTGAGGTGGCCGGGCCCGTCGCGGGAACGGGAAACTGCGGGCTACGCGAGCACCTTCGGTGCCGAGGTATCGGCCGGAAGCGCGGCCTTCGCCGTGGCGACGAGTGCCGCGAACGTTGCCGGCTCGGTGACCGCGAGGTCGGCGAGGATGCGACGGTCGACACCGACTCCGGCCAGGTTCAATCCCTGGATGAGGCGGTTGTAGGTGAGGCCGTTCGCACGCGAGGCCGCGTTGATGCGCTGAATCCACAGGCGACGGAAATCGCCCTTGCGGGCGCGACGGTCACGGTATGCGTAGACGAGGGAGTGGGTGACCTGCTCCTTGGCCTTGCGGTACAGGCGCGAACGCTGGCCGCGGTACCCCTTGGCGCGCTCGAGGATTACCCGTCGCTTCTTATGGGCGTTGACGGCCCTCTTTACTCTTGCCATTTGTCGTTTTCCTTAGTTCTAGTGCTCGGCGTTAGATGCCGAGAAGCTTCTTGATGGCTTTGACGTTTGCCGGGGCAATGACCTGGTCCTGGTTGAGGCGGCGTTTACGCTGCCCCGACTTCGATTCCAGGTTGTGTCGCATGCCAGCCTGCTGCTTCATGATCTTTCCGCTGCCGGTGACCTTGAATCGCTTCTTGGTGCCGGAGTGCGTCTTCTGCTTGGGCATATCTCTCCTTAGTGGTGCTACTCGTCGGAACTAGTCCGACGTCACATCTGCTGGTGCAGTCTTGGGTGGAACAGCGCGCGGCTTCGGCGCGTTTCCCGGGGTGGGAGCCGGTCGCGGGACCGGCTTGGATGCCGTCGCCGGCGTCGGCTTGGACGCCGCCGGGGTGGGCTTGGATTCAGCGGCTGCAGCGGGCGTTGCTTTCGCGGCAGCGGACTTCGCAGCGGCAGCAGCGGGGACTACCTTCGGTGCTACAGCGGTCTTCGGCGCAGTAGCCGCAGGAGCAGTGGCCGCAGGAGCCGGTGCGGCTGTCGGTGCATCGACAGCCGTGGCCGCCGGGGCGACCGGAGCCTCAGTACGCACCGGAGCCTCAGTACGCACCGGGGCCTCAGTACGCACGGGAGCCGCAGTGCGCACCGGAGCCACCATCGGCTCGAAGGGAGCCTCGGGGCGCTCAGCGCGCGGCTTCGATGCTGGCTTCTTGGCGTCGTGTTCCGCCTTGACTTCGGCCTTGGTCTTGAGCGGTCCGATGACCATGACCATGTTGCGGCCGTCGATCATCGGTGTCGACTCGACACTTCCGAATTCGGAAACATCTTCGGCGAAGCGCTGCAGGAGCCGAACGCCCTGTTCGGGGCGTGACTGCTCGCGGCCGCGGAACAGGATCATGGCCTTGACCTTGTCGCCACCCTGAAGAAATCCCTCGGCGCGCTTGCGCTTGGTCTCGTAGTCGTGCACGTCGATCTTCAGCCGAAAACGCACCTCTTTGAGGATGGTGTTGGACTGGTTGCGCTTGGCTTCTTTCACCTTCTGCGCGGTTTCGTACTTGAACTTGCCGAAGTCCATGATCTTGGCAACAGGGGGCTTGGAATTGGGAGCTACCTCGACCAAATCCAGGTCTGCCTCTTGGGCAAGACGAATGGCGTCTTCAATGCGCACTACACCGACCTGCTCGCCGTTGGGGCCAACAAGTCGGACCTCCGGAACGCGGATTCGGTCATTGGTACGGGGATCGCTGATGCGTAACTCCTTAGTCGGTCGTGATGGCCAGAGTGATCGGCGACGTGCCGGACTCAAGACGACAGGAGAGATTCACGCACCCAGATTTTCGATCTTCATCGAATTCTTCGGCACTGCGACCTGGCAACCCGCACCCCGGTGAAGGGGAACAGGCGGACCGCATCGACCCGGTAACCTCGTCATTAGCAATGTCGAGTAATCACATAGCTAAGCGGTCAAGCGCGGGTGGGAGAATCTCCACTTTCGTTCCGGGACCTTTGCGGGAGCCGGAGCCAGCGATCAGTGTAACAGAGGAAACATTCGATGAGCGAGCAGGATCATTCAGAACCCGGCCACACCCATGAGAACGACGCAGCCCGGGATATCGCGGATGTGCCGGCGATCGAGGTCATCAACACTGTCGCGGTGCATCTGCTCAGTGCCGCGGCCGTCAAGTGCGGTCTTGCGGATGACGCAGACACCCAACTGGACCTTGACGAAGCCCGGAAACTGATCAACGCTCTCGCCGGTCTGATCACTGCGAGCGCCCCCGACCTCGGTGACCAGCACGCGAGAGCGTTGCGGGATGGCCTGCGTTCTGTTCAACTGGCGTTTCGCGAGGCATCCCTGATTCCGGATGCCCCCGGCCTTGGTGCCGGCGAGAAGTGGACCGGCGCGGTCAATTGACCGGCCCCATCCTCTGACCGCCCCTACCCTCCGGCGGGGGCTAGCGCGATTCGTCGTCGAATAGGTTGGGCGGAGCTGGGCGAGAGCGGCGATTCTTGTGCAGGAAGTATCCCCCTACCGCCATCCACACAATCGCGACAACCAGGAACCAGGGCTGTGATGAGGCTCCCGCCAGTATCCCGATGAGCACCACCACGAAGGCCACGTTGAGAAACACGGCGATTGCTCGCGTCGGTCCTCGCTCGCTCGGTGGATCCACTCTGCCCTGATCGTCCGACATCACCACACCACCCTCACTTGGAGTCGTTGGGGTCTCCCCCGACGCGACCGGCGCGCTCCAGCGCCGTGATCGAGGACTGCTCCTCGTCGGTCAGCTCGAAGTCGAACAGGTCGAAATTTTCCGCGATACGGGCACGGGAGTTGGACTTGGGAAACACGATGTGGCCCTGCTGGATGTGCCAGCGCAGCACGACCTGTGCCGACGACTTCTCGTGCGCCGCGGCAACAGAAACGATGAGCGGCATTTCCAGCAGGGGATATTTGCCCTGCCCGAGTGGACCCCAGGCCTCCGTCGCGATCTGGTGAGACGCACCAAACGCCGTGACCTCGGGCTGCTGGTGATAGGGGTGCAGCTCGATCTGGTTGACCACTGGCACCACCTCGGTCTCAGCGAGCAGTCGCGTGAGATGCGGCACAAGAAAGTTTGAAACTCCGATACTCGTGGCCTGTCCGGCACGCTGAATTGCCTCGAGCGCCCTCCACGACTGCACATAGAGATCGCGCGAGGGGGCAGGCCAATGAATGAGATAGAGGTCCACATGATCGAGCCCGAGCTTCTCGAGACTCGTGGCGATAGCGGCGTGAGCTAACTCCGTGCCCTGGTCGGTGTTGTACAGCTTTGTGGTGATGAACAGCTCGTCCCGCGGGATCCCGGATGCCGCGATTGCGCGCCCCACACCCTCTTCATTGCCATAGATGGCCGCCGCGTCGATGTGCCGGTAGCCGATTTCGAGGGCGTCGGTCACGATCCGCTCGGTCTCAGCCGGATCGACTTTGAATACCCCCAGCCCCAGTTGAGGGATGCTGTGGCCATCAGAGAGCGTGATTGCGGGGGTCGTCATGCTTCCATCGTTTCACACCGGGAGAGGCGGAGTCCCCCTGAACGGCACCGTTCGTCTTACCCAGCCCAGTTCGTCGTCAGGAAACCGGAACGTGACGCTCATCCGGACCGTTGTAGAGGCTCAGTGGCCGGATGAGCGCGTTCGAGGCGAGCTGCTCCATGATGTGAGCGGTCCAGCCGGTGATCCGGCTCGCCACGAATAGCGGGGTGAACATCTCTGTGTCGTAGCCGATGAGGCTATAGGCCGGTCCAGAGGGATAGTCGAGGTTGGGCTTGATGTTCTTCGCCTCGCCCATTGCCGCTTCAAGGGTGTCGTAGAGCTCGGCGAGGGGCTGGGCGTCGTACTCCACGATGAGGGTATCGAGGGCCGCCTTCATCGTCGGCACCCGCGAGTCTCCGTTCTTGTAGACCCGGTGGCCGAAGCCCATGATCTTGCGCTTTTCGGCGAGCGCCGTCTGCAGCCAGCCCTCTGCCCGGTCCGCGGTCTTGATCTCGTCGAAGACGTGCATCACGGCCTCATTGGCGCCACCATGAAGCGGACCCTTGAGCGCTCCGATCGCCCCGACGACCGCCGAGTACAGGTCGGCGAGGGTCGATGTGATCACGCGGGCGGTGAACGTGGAGGCGTTGAAGGAGTGCTCGGCATAGAGCACCATCGACACGTCGAAGGCGTTCACGACCACAAGATCCGGCAGTTCACCGAAGGTCATGTGCAGGAAGTTGGCCGAGTAACCGAGATCGTCACGCGGCTCGACCAGCTCCTGGCCGCGCCGACGGCGCTGGTCGTAGGAGACGATCGCGGGGAGCTTGGCCAGCAGGGCAATGGACTTGGCAAGATTCGACTGCGGTGACGCATCCGCCGCACTCGGATCATTCGCACCGATCACGCTCACTGCCGTGCGCACGACATCCATCGGATGCGCGGTGAGCGGCAGATCGTCGATCACCCGCTTCACGGTGTCGTCGAGGGATCGCAGCGACCGCTCGAGTGTCTCGAAGTCGGCGAGCTGGCGCTCATCCGGAAGCTCTCCGTGCCAGAGCAGATAGGCCACCTCTTCGAAGGAACAGTTGGCGGCGAGCTCCTGCACGGGATACCCGCGGTAAAGCAGCGAGTTCGTGTCGGGATTGACCTTGGAAACGGCAGTGAAGTCGACGACGACACCAGCGAGCCCCTTCCGCGGCGCCTCTACCGTGGTGACAGGATCGGTCATTGATTGCTCCTAGCTCGGGGTGGTTCAGTTCAGAGTGAAATTGAAGACGCTGGTGTCGAAGGCGTTGTACGCCTCGTAGTCGAGTAGCTCATAGAGGCGGGCGCGCGTTTGCATGTTCGGCACCTCGGATGTCAGTGAGCCCTCTCGTTTAATCGTATCGAGACCACGCTCCGCCGCACCCATCGCAAGCCGGAGCAGGCTGACCGGGTAGATCACCAGGTTGATGCCCACACCGGCGAGCTGATCATTCGTGAAGAGCTCACTCTTGCCGAACTCGGTCATGTTGGCCAGGATCGGCACATCGACAGCCGCTCGGATCGCCTCGAACTCCGCCAAGTCCGTCATCGCCTCGGGGAAGATCGCGTCGGCACCGGCATCCACCAGGGCCTTGGCGCGGTCGATGGCCACGGCGAGACCATCGATGGCACGGATGTCCGTGCGCGCCATGATCAGCAGGTTCGGGTCGCGGCGGGCATCGACGGCCGCCCGGATGCGCTTGGTTGCCGTGTTCTCGTCGACGATGGCCTTGCCGTCGAGGTGGCCACAGCGCTTCGGATTGACCTGGTCTTCGATGTGGAGACCGGCCACACCGGCATCCTCGAGCTCCTGCACCGTGCGCGCCACATTCATCGGCTCACCGAAACCGGTGTCCGCGTCGACCAGCGACGGCAGATCGGTCGCGCGGCTGATCTGCTTCGAGCGATTGGCTACCTCGGTAAGCGTGGTGAGTCCGATATCCGGCAGCCCAAGGTCGGCGGCGATGACGGCTCCGGAGATATAGACCCCGTCGAATCCCCGGTCCTGGATGAGTTTCGCGCTCAGCGGGTTGAAGGCGCCAGGCACGAGTTGGAGCCGACCGCTGGTGAGGGATGCCCGGAAGGTCGCCCGCTTCTCAGCGGGGGTGACGGTGGAGTACAGCATCAGAAGAGTCCCTTCGGTCCGGCGGCAAGAATACCCGGCTTCGCGGTCACGGTGAGGCCGCCGAGTTCCTCGGCAGTCAGTTCGGGGAGGCGCTGCACGAGACCCAAGAAGCGGTCGATCTCGCCAGGCTCGAGGATCCCGTCGGAGAGCGCCCGGAACTTCGCGATGTACTGCTCGCGGGCAAACGGCCGGGCACCGAGCGGGTGGGCATCCGCCACCGCGATCTCGTCGATGATCGTCGTGCCGTCGGTGAGAGTGATAGCAACGCTGCCACCGAATGCTTTCTCGGCCGGGTCGGTGGAGTGATAGCGGCGCGTCCACTCCGGATCCTCCTCGGTGACCACCCGGTTCCAGAGCGCGACGGTGTCGGCGCGACCCGCACGCTCCGGTGCGTAGGAACGTTCGTGGTGCCATTCGCCGTCCTGCAGCGCAACGGTGAAGATGTACGGGATCGAGTGGTCGAGCGTCTCGCGGCTCGCAGTGGGATCATATTTCTGCGGATCGTTCGCGCCCGATCCGATCACATAGTGGGTGTGGTGTGAGGTGCGGATGATGACACGGTCGATGTTTCCCCCGACGCCGAGGTCCGGGTACTCGCTGTGCAGTTTGCGAGCGAGATCGATCCAGGCCTGCGCCTGATATTCGGCCGAGTGTTCCTTGGTATAGGTGTCGAGGATGCCGCGCTTGGTCTCTCCCGCCTCGGGCAGCGACACCTCGTACTGGGCATCCGGGCCGTCGAGCAGCCAAGCGATCACGCCGTCCTCGCCCTCGTAGATCGGGGTCGGGCTGGTCTGGCCGCGCATCGCCCGGTCGACGGCTTCGACCGCCATCTTGCCGGCAAATGCCGGAGCGTAGGCCTTCCAGGTCGAGATCTCCCCCTTGCGCGACTGGCGGGTGGCGGTGGTGGTGTGCAGTGCCTGCCCGATGGCCTGGAAGATAATCTCGGGAGCGAGCTGGAGCATCGTGCCGATGCCCGCAGCGGCCGACGGGCCGAGGTGGGCGACGTGGTCGATCTTGTGGGCGTGCAGGCTGATCGCCTTGACCAAGTCGACCTGGATCTCATAGCCCGTGGCGATTCCGCGCAGCAGGTCGGCGCCGGTACAGCCCGCATGCTGGGCCACCGCGAGGATGGGCGGGATGTTGTCGCCCGGGTGCGAGTACTCTGCCGCGAGGAAGGTGTCGTGATAGTCGAGCTCGCGAACGGCCACACCGTTCGCCCAGGCCGCCCATTCGGGCCCGAAGCGCCCGGGGATGCCGAAGACAGTCGATCCGGGCTCGTACGGGTGGTCCTCGGCCTGGGCGCGCGCGGCGACGGCCGGTCCGCGGACCAGGGAGGCGGTGGCGACCGCCGCGTTGTCGATCAGCCGGTTGATCACCATCTCCGTCACTTCGGTGGTCACCGCCACCGGGTCTGCTGCGACTTGCGCAATCTTCCAGGCCAGTTGGTCTTCGCGAGCGAGGTTCTCGGAACTCGGGTGGACGCGTACGGAGTGCAGTTTCACTTATGATCCTTTCGGTGCGGGGCCTATCGGGCTCACCGCGGTGTGGAGATTGGTCGGCAGGCTCGCCATCTTCTGGATGTTTCGCAGGGCCTGGTGCAGGTGAACCTGCGTCGCGTGTGCGGCGAGTTCGGCATCCCGGGCGGCAATCGCCTGCACGATGAGTAAGTGTTCAGCGGCAGCCGCGGCCAGTCGCGCCGGATCATCCACCGCCAGGCGACGAACCCGCACGAGGTGGGTGCGCAAGTTTGCCAGTGCTGCAGCGAGATAGGAGTTGCCTACGGCCTCGTCGATAGCCGTATCGAGTCGGGCCACGAGCCCGTAGTAGGCATGCCGGGCCGGGTCATCGCGGTCGAGAAGCTCGTTCACCGCGTCAAACTCGCGTTCGAGCTGTTCGAATACCGCGGTGTCCCCTCGCAGCGCGGCGAGACGCGCGGCCTGCTCTTCGAGCGCCTGTCGCACCTCGAAGATCTCCTGAATGCTCTCGATCGACAGGTCGGTGACGACGAGGCCGCGACCGGACTGGGATGACACGAGTCCGTCGGCCATCAGACGTGCGAGCGCCTCGCGCACCGGGGTGCGTGAGACTCCGAGCCGGGTGGACTGTTCGACCTCTCCGAGCACACTGCCCGGTTGAAGCTCCCACTCCACGATTTCGTCGCGGAGCCTCTGGTACGCCCGGTCGCTTGCGCGTTGCGTGACCGCCATTGCTCCCCTTTATTGCGACAGCATTTCACTGTTCTGTACACATTATGACCCATAACAGCACATATTGACCGCTTCGTGTCATACTTCACCCACCTTCTGTATACAGAATTGGTGTGATGGCTTCAATGGAGAGGTATCCCGTGAGTGCAATAAGCGAGTCGGAATCACGCGTCGGCGGCTATCGGCAGGCCTTCGATCAGAGCGTGAATGATCGCGAAGGCTTTTGGCTCGACGCGGCGAAGCTCATCGATTGGACGACCGAGCCAACCGATGCCCTCGACAGCACCGCCGCGCCGCTCTACCGGTGGTTCGCCGGGGCGGAACTCAATACCTGCTTCAACGCGCTTGATCGTCACGTGCTCGCCGGGCGGGGGGACACCACCGCGCTGATCTACGACTCCCCGGTTGTCGGTAAGAAGAAGCGCTACAGCTATGCCACGCTGCTGGATAAGGTCGCCCGCTTCGCGGGTGTGCTCGCGGATGCCGGTGTCACCAAGGGTGACAGGGTGATCATCTACATGCCGATGATGCCGCAGGCGATCGTGGCCATGCTGGCCTGCGCGCGGCTCGGTGCGGTGCACTCCGTCGTGTTCGGGGGGTTCGCGGCCAAGGAGCTCGCTGCCCGCATCGATGACGCTGAGCCGGTCGCAATCGTGACCGCCACCGGAGGAATCGAGCCGAACCGCGTGGTCGAGTACCTCCCGACGATTGCGACCGCCCTCGAGATTGCCCGTCATCGGGTCGGCACCGTGATCGTGAAGGATCGACCAGAGGTTCCGGGCCGGGCTGTGGATCATGCGTCGGCGGGCACCGCGTGGTGGGACTGGGATGAGCAGTCGCTGACCGCAACGCCACGCGCGGCCGTTGCGGTGGCCGCCACCGATCCGCTCTATATTCTGTACACCTCTGGCACAACGGGCACCCCCAAGGGAATTGTGCGCGACAATGGCGGCCATGCCGTGGCGATGGCCTGGTCGATGAAGAATATCTACGGCGTCGGACCCGGGGATGTCATGTGGACGGCGAGCGACGTCGGCTGGGTCGTCGGCCACTCCTACATCGTCTACGGCCCACTGATCGCCGGAGCGACCACGGTGCTCTACGAGGGCAAGCCGGTCGGCACACCGGATGCCGGCGCATTCTGGCGCGTGGTGTCGGACTACCGGGTGAAGACACTGTTCACCGCGCCGACGGCACTGCGTGCCATCCGCAAAGCCGATCCGCACGCCGCCCTGTCACGCCAGTACGACCTCAGCTGCCTGGACGCCCTTTTCGTCGCCGGCGAGCGCCTCGATCCCGATACCTGGACCTGGGCGACCGCACTGCTCGAGAAGCCGGTGATCGACCACTGGTGGCAGACCGAGACCGGCTGGGCGATCTGTGCGAGCCCGCGCGGGCTGGAGGAGCTACCGCTGCGAGCCGGATCGCCGTCTTTCCCGGTGCCGGGCTTCAACGTAGATATCGTCGACGAGCACGGCCAGACCGTACCGCACCTCGACGAGGGCAATATCGTGATCTCACTCCCACTGCCCCCCGGCACTCTCGCCACGCTGTGGAACGGTGACGAGCGCTATGTGCAGCAGTACCTCTCCGCGTTTCCGGGCCGCTACCTCACAGGCGACTCCGGATACATCGACCGCGATGGATACCTCTATGTGATGGGGCGCACCGATGACATCATCAACGTGGCCGGCCACCGGCTCTCCACCGGGTCGATGGAGCAGGTTCTCGCGCAGCATCCCGCGGTTGCCGAATGCGCGGTGATCGGTGTGCACGATGAGATCAAGGGCCAGAAGCCGATGGGCTATGTCGTTCTCAAGAGCGGCACCGACATCACCGACGACGCCCTCACTGCCGACCTGGTGGCGATGGTACGCGAACAGATCGGGGCGGTCGCCGCCTTCCGTGACGTGGTGGTGGTGTGCGGTCTACCGAAGACCAGGTCGGGCAAGATCCTGCGCAAGACGATGCGGCAGATCGTGAACGGCGAGGACTACGTGGTTCCTCCAACGATCGAAGACACTCAGTCGATCGCCGTGATCGAGGCGACGGTTGAGCGGTAACGACCGCTGCTGATGCCTTCTCTGCCCCGCCCCACGTCATTAGAGTAGGAAGATGCAGGGCAGCCGAGAAATATTCAGCTGGAGGGTCGCACACCTCAAAGCCCTGATAGCGTGCCGCACGGGCGGGTGCCGCGGTGACGTCAACAGCAATCAATCACGGGTGGACGAGGATCTTCACCTGGGTCTCGTTGTGATTGATCAGGGCATCGAAACCCTCGGTGATCAGGTCGTCCAGCGCGATCCGGGCCGTGATGAACGGTTCGAGGTTCACCTTGCCCTGCTGCACCAGTGCAATGGTGGCCGGGTGGTCGTTCGCATAGGCGATAGTGCCGCGCAGGTCGATCTCCTTGAGCACGAGCTTCTGCATATCGACAGTGGCCGGGTGTCCCCAGATCGAGACATTGACGACGACGCCAGCGGGCCGAACTGCATCAAGCAAAGTGTCGAGCACCGCGTTCACACTGGTGCATTCGAAGGCCACATCCACGCCGCGACCTGCAGTGAGCTCACGCACCTTGTCGGCAACGTCGACCTCGCTCGGGTCGAGCACGACGTCGGCGACGCCAGTGCTGATCGCCTTGTCTTTGCGGGCCTGACTGAGCTCTGAGATAAAGACGGTCAGCCCCTCGGCCTTGAGCACGGCAGCCAGCAGCAGGCCAATCGGACCAGCGCCACCGATGAGGGCCACGTCGCCGGCTTTGGCGCCGCTGCGCACGAACGCATGATGTCCCACCGCGAGCGGCTCGATTAGCGCGGCCACATCAAGCGGGATATCACCGATCGGGTGCACCCACCGACGCTCGACCACGATCTTTTCGCTCAGCCCTCCGCCATAGCCGCCCAGACCAATGAAATTCATATCCTTCGAAAGCTGATATTCCTCGCCATCCCCAATCGCCGCATCCGCGCCGATGATGTACGGCTCCACGACCACGTTCTGCCCCACCATCAGGTCGGTCACACCATCGCCAAGAGCGCTGATGGTGCCCGAGAACTCGTGCCCCATGATGACCGGTGCTTCTTCGCCGGAGATGGGATGCGGATGCCCGGGGGCCGGCACAAATATCGGCCCATCAAGATATTCGTGCAGGTCTGTGCCACAGATCCCGCACCAGGCAATGTCGATTGCCACAGTTCCTGGACGCACGACGGGTGCAGGAACATCTTCGATGCGGATGTCTTTTCTGGCGTAGTAGCGAGCGGCTTTCATGCTGATCTCATTCCTGTCCACGGTCGCCATTTTGAGGAGACCTGCCTTCAGGCTACGCCCGAAGGTCGGCGACCTCTCGGGTCGATCCGGTGCCTACTCGTCAGGTGACGCTGCCGCGAGCATGTTGCTTGCGGGCGGTCACGCACTCGCGATCCCACACCGGCGATCACACGCTCGCGATACCACCCACGCGCTGGCGCAGGATCGGCGCGGTGCGATAGGGCACCATCTCCCTCATCGAGAGCGAGACCTCGGTGCGCTGGATGCCGGGTGACGCGAGGATGGCGCCGGCGATGCGGTAGAGATCGTCGGTGTCTTGCGCCACCACCCGGATCATGATGTCGGCGCCCCCCGCGATGCCGTGCACCTCGACCACTTCGGTGATACCGGTGAGGGCCGACTCGATTTCCTGGAGGCGATGCTGGTCGACTCTGGCCGAGACGAAGGCGGTGAGCGGATACCCGAGCGCGCGATGAAGAACCCTCCGGTCCATGCTCCCGAGCATCGAACCGGACTCGAGTCGCGCAAGTCTGGACTGCACGGTGTTGCGCGACAGGCCGAGACGCTGGGCGAGCTCGACACCGGAAAGTCGGGCATCCTCGCTGAGCGCCAGGAGGATGCGGGCGTCGGTACCGTCGAGGTCTTGCATGTATCCCAGTCTGGCACGGTTTGAGCGGTCTGCACTGTGCAATATGCGCAATACACACTGCATAGGTTGTGCAGTCACGCGACAGGGCGCACGATTCAAGGACAACTCGTCAATACTCGCGAGTTGGATTGCACGCGTCAGATTCACACTGGCACCGATTTACGTCACACCCACACACGTCACACTCACACACGTCACACTCACACACGTCAACGAGGACGGTCGTCATGAGCATCGCATCGATTGAAATCACCGGGCACGCCGAGGCGGTTGCGCTCCTGCCAACCACGGGCGGCGATCTGATCCCCCATCCCATCTTCTCCACCTATGTCAGTGACGTCGGAGACATCGAACTGGTGCAGATGTACACCGATCTCGTGGTCGCGCGCCGCATCGATACCGAAGCAACCGCACTCCAGCGCCAGGGCGAGCTCGGCCTCTGGGCGCCGATGCAGGGCCAGGAGGCGGCGCAGGTGGGGTCGGCCCGCGCGCTGCGCGCCAGCGACTTCGTGTTCGGCAGTTACCGCGAGCATGCCGTCGCCTATTTGCGCGGCGTCGATCCCACGATGATCCTGAAGTTATGGCGCGGATCGACCCACTCGGGCTGGAATCCCTACGAGGTCAATATGACCACGCCGGCGATTGTGGTCGGCTCGCAAATGCTGCAGGCGGTCGGCTACGGCATGGGGATCCTCCGCGACCGCTCCGATGACATCGCCATCACGTATTTCGGTGACGGCGCCACGAGCCAGGGAGACTTCTCCGAGGCTCTCGGATTCGCCGCAAGCTTCGCCGCCCCCGTCGTCTTCTTCTGCCAGAACAACCAGTTCGCGATCTCTGCGTCCGTCGCGGTGCAAACCACCGTGCCGATCGTGCAACGCGCCGCCGGTTTCGGCATCGAAGGGGTGCAGGTCGACGGCAACGACGTGCTCGCCGTGCTCGCCGTGACCCGGTACGCGGCCGAGCGTGCGCGCAACGGCGACGGGCCAACCTTCATCGAGGCGGTGACCTATCGCATGGGGCCGCACACCACATCCGACGACCCGACGCGCTACCGTGACGCCGAGGAGGTCGCCCGCTGGAAGGAGCGGGATCCGATCGACCGCCTGCTGCGCACGCTCGAGCATCGCGGGCTCGCAACACCGCAGATGCTCGCTGACACAGAGGCGACCGCACGCGACTTCGCCGCCTCCCTGCGCGCGGGATGCATCGGCACTGTCGAGCCAGCACCAGAGTCGATCTTCCAAAACGTCTACGCGGAACCGCACTCGCTGATCGACGAGGAGCGGGCAGAGTTCGTGGCGTACCACGGCATTCTCGAGCCAGGCAGCCCCGAAATAGGCAGCCGCGAAATTGGCAGCCCCGAGACGACAGCGGGTGCCCGATGACCACACTCTCACTTGCCAAGGCGATCAACGCCGGGCTCCGGCGATCCCTCGGCTCCGACGACCGGGTCATGCTGATGGGCGAAGACGTGGGGGCGCTCGGTGGAGTCTTTCGCGTGACCGACAAGCTGCAGGCCGAATTCGGTCGGGAGCGGGTCTTCGACACCCCCCTCGCCGAGTCGGGAATCATCGGCACCGCGATCGGTCTTGCGATGCGCGGCTACCGACCGGTCTGCGAGATCCAGTTCGACGGCTTCATCTACCCGGCATTCGACCAGATTGTTTCGCAGCTCGCGAAGATCCACAAGCGCACCGACGGAGCCGTCACTGTACCCCTCACGATCCGGGTGCCCTATGGCGGTGGAATCGGTGCCGTCGAGCATCATTCCGAGTCACCGGAGGCATACTTCGCGCATACCGCAGGCTTGCGCGTCGTCTCCTGTTCATCGGCGGTCGACGCGTACGGCATGATCCAGCAGGCAATCGCCTCCGATGACCCGGTGATGTTCTTCGAGCCGAAGCGCCGCTACTGGGACAAACAGGATGTCGACCTCGATGGCATCCCGACGCTGGGCCTGGATGACGCTCGGGTGGTGACCGAGGGCACCGATCTCACCGTGGTCGCCTATGGACCGATGGTGGCAACCGCGGTTGCTGCGGCACGTGAAGCGGCGACCGAGGGCACCTCCGTTGAGGTCATCGACCTGCGGTCGCTCTCCCCCATCGACTTCGACACCATCGAACGCTCGGTCGCGAAGACCGGGCGGCTTGTCGTTGTGCACGAAGCACCCGTGTTCCTCGGCCTCGGCGCAGAGATCGCCGCACGCATCTCGGAGCGTTGCTTCTGGATGCTCGAATCCCCGGTTATCCGGGTGGGGGGCTATTCCACGCCGTATCCACCATCCAAGGTCGAGCAGTACTACCTTCCCGACATCGACCGGGTGCTCGACGCAATCGACCGAAGCCTGGCGGTGCAGTGATGGCCACCGATTTTCTGCTTCCCGACCTCGGCGAAGGACTCACCGATGCCGAGATCGTGCGCTGGCTGGTCAAAGCGGGTGACGAAGTTATCTTGAACCAGGTGATCTGCGAGGTGGAGACGGCCAAGGCGCTGGTCGAACTGCCGTCGCCGATCGTGGGGATCGTCGCGTCGCTGCGCGTCGCTGAAGGCGAGACGGTCACGGTGGGATCGCCCATCATCAGCTTTGGAGTCGCGGGAACTGGTGCTCCCGGTGCCGATGCGGATGGGGCCGCCCCCGAGGCCTCAGAGGTGCTCGAAGCAGGCGCCGAGCCCGAAGAAGACGGCCGGTCGAACATGCTCGTCGGGTACGGTCCCGGCGAGCATGACCAGCGGTCAGGGCGCCGTCGCCGACGCGCCACACAGGCCGCTGCTCCGGCCGTTGCTCCGGCCACTTCTCCGGCTGCTGCCTCCGCTCCTGCGGCCGCGCCCGCACCTCTCGCACCTGCATCTCTTGCGCCTGCGGCTGTCGGGCCACCTGCGACAGGTCATTCGGCTGCCCACACCCGCGTGCTCGCCAAGCCGCCGGTCCGAGACCTAGCCAGGCGTCTCGGACTCGACCTCGCCACCGTGGTCGGCACCGGATCGAACGGCGCGGTAATCCGTGCGGATATCGAAGCTGCCAGTGCTTCCGGGGCATTGCCCGCTGTCACAGCCAACACAGCCACCACAGCCGATGAAACCCGCGTGGCAATCAGCGGGGTGCGCAAACGCACGGCGGCCGCAATGGTGTCCAGTGCGTTCACCGCACCGCACGTCACTGAGTTCGTCACCGTGGATGTCACCCCAACGGTCGAGCTGGTGGAGCGCCTGCGCGCGCATCCGGCGTTCGAGGGGGCGAGGGTGACAGCGCTGGTGCTGATCGCCAAGGCGCTTGCGATCGCGACGGTGCGGCATCCGGAACTCAATACGCGCTGGGATGAGGCCGCCCAGGAAATCGTGACCTACCGCCGGGTCAATCTCGGCATCGCCGTTGCGACTCCGCGGGGACTCATGGTGCCGAACATCCGGGATGTCAATTCGCTTACACTCCGAGAGCTCGCCGATGCCCTGTCCGGTCTGGCCTCCCGAGCCCGCGACGGGAAGACGGGTGTGGCTGAGCTCTCAGGCGGCACGATCAGCATCACCAACATCGGAAGTTTCGGCATCGACACGGGCTCTCCCATCATCAACCCCGGCGAGGCGGCGATACTGTGCACCGGCGCCATCAGGCGCCAACCCTGGGAATTCCAAGGAAAAATCGCGCTGCGCTCGGTGATGACACTCAGCCTCTCGTTCGATCATCGGCTCGTCGATGGCGCCGAAGGGTCTGCCTTCCTCGCTGAAATCGGCCGCATCCTGGCCGATCCCCTCGAACTCATCGCCCTCGGATAGGAACAGCATGCACATCACGGACACGGTAGCCATCGTCACCGGCGGAGCCTCCGGCCTCGGACTGGCCACGACACGCGCGCTCACCGCGGCAGGGGCACACGTGGTAATTCTCGATCTTGTCGCCCCGACCGAACCACTGGAAGACACCACCTCCCTCACCGCGGACGTCACCAGCGAGGCGGATGTCGCGGCTGCGGTGGCCCGTGCCACGCAACTCGGCACACTGCGCATCCTCATCAACTGCGCCGGCATCGCCCCCGCGAATCGCGTCGTCGGACGAGACGGCCCGGTCGCTCTCGAACTGTTCGAGCGAGCCATCCGGATCAATCTCATCGGCAGTTTCAATGTGCTGCGACTGGCCGCTGCTGCCATGCAGCAGAACGAGCCGATCGACGGCGAGCGCGGCGTCATCGTGAACACCGCCTCCGTCGCCGCGTTCGACGGGCAGATCGGACAGGCCGCGTACTCAGCGTCCAAGGGCGCAATCGCGGCGATGACCCTGCCGATCGCGCGGGAGTTCGCCGCGACCCTCATTCGCGTCATGACCATCGCGCCGGGAATCTTCGAGACTCCGATGATGGCGGCGATGAGCGAGGAAACAAGACTCTCCCTCGGAAGCCAAGTGCCCCATCCGGCTCGTCTCGGACTGCCAGCCGAATATGCGGCACTCGTGCGGCACATCGTGGAGAATCCCTACCTGAACGGTGAGACGATCCGTCTCGACGGTGCCATCCGGATGATGCCCCGATGAGCGTCGATACCGCGGCCCGCGACGTCGCACGGGTTGAGACCACGGCGACTGTCGATACCGAGACCGATACCGAGACCACCGGCACAGCGAGCGAGCACGCCCGCCGACCGCGCCCCTCCGACGACTTCCTCGATTACCGCGGCTTGCTCACACCGTCGGAGCAGCGGCGCCTCAGCTACGCAACCGAGATTTTCGACCGCGAGGTGCGCCCGGTGATCGGTGCACACTGGGATGCCGCGACCTTCCCCTTTGAGCTGCTGCCGACCCTTGCCGGGCTTGACCTCATCGGCATCCCCGCCTCCGGTGGCAGCCACCTTCTTCGGGGCTTCCTTCACTTGGAACTGTCGCGGGTCGATATGTCGGTGTCCACTTTTCTCGGGGTGCACTCCGAACTCGTCACCGCCGCTATCGACCGGCTTGGCTCAGACGAGCAGCGTGAACGACTGCTTCCCGGGCTGCGCGACCTTTCCCGCATCGGAGCCTTCGCCCTGACCGAGCCAGACCACGGGTCGGACATCTCGCGGTCGATGGCCACCAGCGCCACCCGCCGCGGCGATACCTGGAGTATCTCCGGCGCCAAACGCTGGATCGGCAACGGCACAATGGCCGACCACATCATCCTCTGGGCGCGGGATACTGCCGACGGCGAGATCAAAGCCTTCATCGTTGACCGGGACACCCCGGGGCTGCGCACAGAAAAGATCGAGAACAAGATTTCGCTGCGGATTGTGCAGAATGCGGACATCCTGCTCGATGACGTGCGCGTTGACGAATCGGCGCGACTGCCCGGAGCGAGCTCGTTTCGTGATGCGAGTGCGCTCCTGACCGACTCCCGGGTGTGGGTCGCGTGGCAGACCGTCGGCCTGCAGTTCGCCGCCTACGATCATGCGCTCGCCTACGCGCTGGAGCGGCGCCAGTTCGGCAAGCCGATCGCGTCATTCCAGCTCGTGCAGGAGAAGCTCGTGCGCATCCTGGAGAACACCACTACCTCGCTCGGCACAATGGTGCGCATCGCGCAGCTCCAGCAGAATGGTGCCCTGCGCTCCGAGCACGCGGCGATGGCCAAGGCTTCCGGCAGCGCACGCATGCGCGAGTCAGTGGCAATGGCCCGCGGCATCCTCGGGGGCAATGGCATCTCGACCGACTTCGGAATGGCGCGAATCTTTGCAGATGCCGAAGCGGTCTACAGCTACGAGGGAAGCTACGAGATCAACACCCTTCTGGTGGGTCGGGCGATCACCGGGATCTCCGCTTTCGAGTAGCACGGGCCTGCGAGCGGTGCTCCTCTGAATCCTCGGTACGTCGCGTTGTCACAGGCTTGTTTCGCCTCGACTTTCGGCCAGAAGCCGACTAGCGCTGCATCGAGCGCAGCGCGGGTACCGGGTGCGCAAGTTGGCCGCCGTGGCAACCGGGTGGCTCGTGCCAACACCCCGTTTGTACTGTGCGGTTCGTCCCCGGTGTGCGCACCGCCCTCGCGGCGAAAGTGGCGGCCGCCGCCGCAGAGATGCGTAGTGGTGACACAATCGCTCAGCCAACCAGGCGGGCACAGAGCGCCCTGCCCGGTGCTCGTGCTCGTGCTCGAGCTCAGGCTTGAGGGGGACTGAAGGGGGTGCTGCGCCCCGAGTATTTCTGGCCAGCTCTCGAAGCTGGAGAACGCCAGGGGTCGTCCGGATCGGTGCCATGGCCACGGTATCCGCGCGTGCTCGGCCGATACCGAGTCGGCAGCGACTCCGTTGGCTCGCGCCAGCCAATTCGCCGATTCCAGCGACGCTTCAGGCTTTTGACCTCCCGGGTAAGCAGCGCCACGAAGTCATCGTTGAGCCGATACCAGCGATTAGGCCAGTCGTCGTTTATCTCTACGAAATCGTGATCTCGGAGCAGGCGGAGATGGTGCTGAACCGCCGAGCGGCCGACTCCGAATTCGAGCATAACAATCGCTTCGAGATCACCAACGATATGTTCACCGCTGGCGAGGATCTCGACGATGCGCCGTCGAACCGGCTCGGCCATCACTTCGTAGACATGCATGCAACCAGTGTTGTCAGTTGCGACTGATGTCAGTGCCAACTGACAACACGAATAGCGAACTGCGTCGCTAGGAGCGATGGTGAAGGAGCGGTCGGTAGAATTAGACACCCATGACTGAATCGACTTCGGAGGCGACCACCGACTACCGAATCTCTTATCCGGAAGAGCTTCCGGTCAGCCAGCGCCGCGAGGACATTGCCGCCGCAATCCGCGACCGCCAGGTGGTGATCATCGCCGGAGAGACCGGGTCGGGTAAGACCACGCAACTGCCGAAGATCCTTCTCGAGCTGGGCAAGACGAGCATCGGCCACACCCAGCCGAGGCGCATCGCGGCACGCACGATCGCCGAGCGCATCTCCGAGGAACTGGGCACACCCCTCGGCGGGCTCGTCGGGTATCAGGTGAGGTTCACCGACACCGTTGGTCCCGACACCCGGATCAAGCTGATGACCGACGGAATACTGCTCAACGAAATCCACCGGGACCGGCTTCTGCGAAAGTACGACGCGATCATCATTGACGAGGCGCACGAACGCAGCCTCACCATCGACTTCCTGCTCGGCTACCTCAAGCAGCTCATGCCGCAGCGGCCCGACCTCAGCATCATCGTGACCTCTGCGACCATCGATCCGGAGAGCTTCTCGCGTCACTTCGCTGATGCCGCGGGCGTCGGTGCTCCCATCGTGGAGGTGAGCGGCAGAACTTTTCCGGTGGAGGTGCGGTATCGCCCGCTCGTGGCCGAGGCTGCGATTACCGACGAAGAGAATGCCGACGATGACGCTGAAGAGGAAGCAGATCTGGATCCGATGGAGGGCATCAACGCCGCCCTCGACGAACTCGCCCGCGAATCGAACGGTGATGTGCTGGTTTTCCTTAGCGGAGAGAACGAGATCCGGGATGCTGAGGAAGCGATCGGCGGCCGCAACCTGCCCTTCACCGAAGTGCTGCCTCTGTACGGTCGACTGAGCTCCGCCGACCAACACCGCGTTTTCGAGACCGGGCGAGCCCCCGGCATCCGGCGTCGAATCGTGCTTGCCACCAATGTGGCCGAGACGAGTCTTACCGTGCCAGGCATTAAATATGTGATCGATGCGGGGACAGCGCGCATCTCGCGCTACAGCGTGCGCTCCAAGGTGCAGCGACTGCCGATCGAGGCGATCAGCCAGGCCAGCGCCAACCAGCGATCGGGCCGAAGCGGCCGCACGAGCGACGGTATCGCAATCCGCCTGTACTCCGAGCAGGACTACATACGTCGGCCGGAATATACCGAGCCAGAGATACTGCGCACAAACCTCGCCGCTGTAATTCTGCAGATGATCTCCCTCGGGCTCGGCGACATCGCGAACTTCCCCTTCCTTCAGCCCCCGGACTCGCGCGGCATCAAGGACGGGCTCGACCTGTTGCGTGAGCTTGGTGCCGTATCAAGTACAAGCCCTAGCACCGGTACCGGCACCAGCACCAGCACCCCCACCATTACCCGCATTGGCAGCCAGCTCACCCAGTTGCCGATCGACCCTCGACTGGCCCGGATGGTGGTGGAGTCGAAGCAGCACTCAGTCACCCGCGAGGTGATGGCGATTGTTGCCGGCCTCAGCATTCAGGATCCCCGAGAGCGACCGCTCGAGAAGCGACCGCAGGCCGACCAGGCACACGCCCGCTTCGTGGATCCGACGAGCGACTTTCTCACACTTCTCAATCTCTGGAATTACCTGCGGGAGAAGGAGAAGGAGCTCAGTGGTAACCAGTTCCGTCGCCTCTGTCGCAGCGAATACCTCAACTATCTGCGGGTTCGGGAGTGGAAGGATGTCTTCCGCCAACTCGAGCGGATGGCGAAGCCGCTCGGGCTCGTAGTCGGCGGTGCGTCGACGAATCCGAACGGCATCCACCGCTCGATTCTTGCCGGATTGCTGAGCCAGCTCGGTATTCGGGATGCGGTGAAGAGAGATTACATCGGTGCCAGACAGGTGCGGTTCAGCGTGTTCCCCGGCTCCGCGCTGGCGAAGAAACAGCCAGCCGAGGTGATGAGCGCCGAGCTCGTGGAGACGAGCCGGCTGTTCGCCCGGACGAATGCGGCCATCGACCTCTCCTGGGCTGAGCCCATTGCCGGCGACCTGGTGAAGCGCAGCTACAGCGAGCCGCACTGGGAGAAGAAGCAGGGCTCTGCCGTCGCGTGGGAACGGGTGACCCTCTACGGCGTGCCGATCATTGCGCGCCGGCGGGCGCAGTTCTCGAAAGTCGATCCGGCGTATGCGCGCGAGCTGTTCATCCGTCACGCGCTGGTGGATGGCGACTGGGATATCGATCGCATCGACAGGCGGGTGAGTGCCTTCGACCGTGCCAACCGCACGTTGCGAAAAGAACTTGCGGAACTCGAAGAGCGCACGCGTCGACGCGATCTGCTCTACGACGACGAAGCCGTGTTCGACTTCTACCAGCGACGAATCCCCGCCGAGATCACCAGCCAGAAACTATTCGAGACCTGGTGGCGTAAAGCGCGCCTGACGACTCCCGAGTTGCTCACCATGACGGCCGAGAACCTGATCGATGAGGACGAGGCTGCCCCGGTGGCCGAACTCGTGGAGACCTCCTACCCGAAGATCTGGAGGCAGGGCGACCAGCAGCTGTCACTCAGTTACCGGTTCGAGCCGGGCAGTGACGACGACGGCGTAACGGTGCAGGTGCCGATCGCCCTGCTGGCTCGACTGACCCCGGAAGGCTTCGACTGGCAGGTACCCGGCTTTCGGGAGAAGCTCGTGACGGCGCTGCTCAAGTCGCTGCCGAAGGCGATCCGCCGCAGCGTGGTGCCGGCGAACGACTGGGCCAAGCGGCTGCTCGCCGAACTCCCCGACTCCAGCGAAGAACTTCCCGACTCCAGCGCCGGACGCTCCCTTCGCGCGGCTCTCGCCGCGACGATCACCCGCATCACCTATGTGCCGGTGGCCGTGGCCGATTTCGACGAGTCCCGCATCCCTCCGCACCTGCGCATGACCTTCGCGGTCATCGATGAGCGATCGCGCACGGTCGCGAGCGGCACCGACCTGCGTGCACTGCAACAGCAACTGGCCACCACGGTGCGAGAGAGTGTGGCGCGGGCATCCGTGACACCGCGCAGCAATCTGGAGCGAGCGGGACTCACTGCCTGGGACTTCGACGAACTGCCTCGCACGCTCGACACGAAGCAGGGCGGCAACACGATCCGGGCCTATCCAGCCCTCGTCGATGACGGGGCGAGCGTGTCCATCCGGCTCATGACGACACCCGGTGACCAAGCGAGAGAGCACCGGCGAGGAGTGCGGCGGATGCTTCTTCTCGCCATCCCCTCGCCCGTGTCGTACGCGCAGGATCACCTCACCCAGACCGAGAAACTCACCCTCGCGCAGAGTCCGTACCGCACGACCGCCGAGCTCTTCGCAGACTGCATGGCTGTATGCATCGACACCGTCGCGGAAGCCCGGGAGATCTGGACGCGCGCGCAGTTCGAAGCCGTCCGCGATGAGATTTCCGCCACCATCATGGACTCCCTGTTTCAGACGGTCTCACTGCTCACGAAAGTGATCGCCGCATCGCGTGATGCCGAGAAAGCGATTAAGGCGGCCTCGAATATCGCCATGCTCAGCCCGCTTGCGGATGCCCGCGAGCAGCTGTCAGCGCTCGTCTTTCCCGGTTTCGCCTCGCAAACGGGCCTCATACAGTTGCGCCGAATGCCGGTGTACCTCGCCGGAATCGTGCATCGGATCGGCAAGCTCGGCGATAATCTGGGCCGCGATCGAGTCTGGATGACGGAAGTGCAGACCGCAACAGCTCGCTACGAGCTCGCCGGTGGTCGTCTGCCACTCGCACCGGACTCGACGGTCCCTCTCGTTCGAGCACGCTGGCTGATCGAAGAGTTGCGACTCAGCCTGTTTGCGCAGCACCTCGGAACGGCCGAGCCGGTGTCGTTGCAGCGGATCGTCCGGGCGCTGTCGGCGTAGGGCGTCAGCACCACGTGTCAGCGCCGCGTGTCAGTACTACGAAGCAGTGGCGCCCGCTCAGCCCGCGGCGAAGACCACTGCGTCACCGAGCGAGCGAAGCACGACCTGGTCCCCCGGACGGTAGGTGGCCCCGCTGGCCACCGGCACATCGATCGGATGGGCGCCGGCAAGCTCGAGCGTGAGCAGCTGAGACGCCCCCTGGAACTCGATCGCCAACACGCGGGCGACGCAGCCCGCAGCCGTTGTTCCCGACTCGGCTGTCTCGACAACCAGTTGCTCCGGCCGGAACAGCGCTACGCAGGATCCAACGAGTGTGCTCGACTGCGCCACCAGACCGAGCGCGCACTGCACCCGGCCCCCCGATGCCTCAGCCGGGAAGACCACAACATCGCCGAGGAATCGCGCGGTCGCCAGATCCGTCGGGGCGGAATAAAGGGTGACCGGAGTACCGACCTGCGCGAGTCGTCCGTCGCGAAGCACCGCTACCTGGTCACCGAAAGTCAGCGCTTCCTCGCGATCGTGGGTGACGAGCAGCGTCGTGATCCCTGCCGAACTGAGCGCTGCCGCGACCAACTCACGGGTCGCCGCCCGCAGGCCGGTGTCAAGAGCGGAGAACGGCTCGTCGAGCAGCATCACCGCCGGCTTCCGTGCCAGAGCCCGCGCAAGAGCGACCCGCTGCTGTTGCCCTCCCGAGAGTTCGTCCGGTCGGCGGGACGCGAGGGATGGATCGAGAGAGACCAGTTCCAGAAGACCGGCCACCACCGCTGTGCGATCGCCGCGCTCATGCCGATCCAATCCAAAGGCCACGTTCTGTCCCACTGTGAGGTGCGGGAACAGAGCACCGTCCTGTGCAACATGACCGATTCCGCGGCGGTGGGCGGGCACGGCCACCCCCGGACCGGCTACGATCTGGGATCCAATTCGGATAGTGCCCGCATTCGGAAGATCGAATCCACTCAGCAGACGCAGGAGCGTTGTCTTACCCGACCCGGACGACCCTACGATCACAGTTTTCGATCCGGCTGGCACCGTGAGATCGATGGATTCCAGCACCGACGTCGTGCCGAAACTCTTTCCGATTCCACGCATCTCGATCGCGCTCGGGTGAATCGCGCGAGGCGAGGTTTCACTCACAGGCTATTCACCGCCGTTGACTTCGACCGCGATCTCGCGAAGAGCAGGTAGGTGACCGGCAACGAGAGCAGGATCATCAGACTGGCATACGGCGCCGCCCCGACATAATCGATGTCGTTCGCCCGCGACCAGAATTGGATGGCGAGCGTGCGGGTGCCGTTCGGGGCGAGGAGCAGAGTGGATGTCAGCTCGGTGACGATACCGAGGAAAACCAGTGCGGCGCCGGCAAGCGCCGACGGCATCACGAAGCGCAGCGTCACCGTGAAGAAGGCCAGGATGGGGGCACGCCCGAGCGAGCGAGCGGCCTCCTCCAGCCCGAGTGGCACCTGGGCGAGACCGGAGCGAAGGTTCACGATCGCCCGGGGCAGGAACATCAGCAGATACACCACGATCACCAGAGCAGCAGTCTGGTACAGGACCGGAACCAGGCGGATGGCCACGGTCACGAAGGCGAGAGCGGTCACGAGCCCGGGCAACGAACTCGTCACATAGTTGATCGACTCGAGGATGCGCGCGACCCGGCTCGGAAAACGCACCGCAAGGAGCGCGATCGGGAAGGCGAGCAGACACGTGACCACCGCCCCAACCAGACCGTAGCCGACGGTCTGGCCGAGGGCGCTGAGAAGATACCGATCGGACCAGGCTGCGATGCCCCCGGACGCGAGCCACCGACCGACGCTCGTCAGTGGGACCGCCACTGCCAGCAGCACGAGAACCGTGAGGAAGAGGTAGGCGGCCGGGCTCCACGCGCCGAGCCGGGACCGCTCGGCCGGCCGTGCCGATCCCGCGCCGATCCGCGCGTATCGGGCAGTGCCGCGGGCGCTGGACTCCCCCACAAGAAGGAACAGACAGCAGAGCACTAACACACCGGCCAGTGCATTGGCGGCCGGTCCGTTGAAGGTGGAACGAAATTGGTCGACGATCGCGGTGGTGAAGGTGTCGAATCGGATCAGGGCGAAGGCGCCATATTCCGAGAGCAGGTGGAGGCCGATGATGAGCGAGCCGCCGACGATGGGGAGCCGCAGTTGCGGGAGCACCACGCGAAGGAAGACCCCGAGCGGCGCGACCCCGAGCGAGCGCGCAGACTCTTCAACGGCCGGGTCGAGTCGCCGAAGGGCAGCGACGGTCGGGAGGTAGACGAGTGGGAAGTACGACAGGCCCGCCACGAGCACCCCCGACCACAGGCCGTTGAGCGACGGCACTGCGCTGACCCAGCCGTAGCTGTTGACGAAGGCGGGGATCGCGAGGGGGACCACGAGGAGGATCGCGAAGGCGCGAGAACCGGCGAGTCGCGTTCGCTCAACCAGCCACGCTGCAGTGACGCCGACGATGGCACACAGCGGCACGGTGATCAGCACAAGCCCTGCGGTGTTCGCGAGCAGTTCGCCGACGCGCGCCCGAAACACGAGCGCGGTGAGGGTGGGCGCACCGGTGAGAATCGCCGTGACCACCACGTAGCCGATCGGCACCAGACCCAACAACGACACCCCGGCGGCCATCGCGATGATGGCCCCCGGGGAGCGTCGTCGGAGTCGGGTCAACATCCGATCCTGTTCATGCTGTTCCTATTCGTGCCGTGCGTGTTCGTGCCGTGCGAGTTCGTGCCTGCGTGGGCCAGGTCAGAGAAGTCCGGCCTGGGTCATGAGGTCGGTGACTTTGCGGCTGTCGAGCTTCGACGGGTCGAGTACCGGGGCATTCAGGTCGACGAGGGGAAGGAGCGCCTTGTCCGCCGCAACATCGCTCGCGACGGGATATTCAAAAGACCCACCAGTCTGCAGGATGTCCTGGCCGGCCTTTCCGGTGATGAACTTGAGGAAGGCCTGAGCCGCCACCGGATTCTTTGCCGTCTTCAGCACGCCACCCCCGGACGTGCTGACGAAAGCGCCGGGATCCTGGTTCTTGAAGTAGTGGAGCTTCGTGTTGTTGCTGTTCTCGCCCGTGCCGGCCCGATCGCCGAACCAATAGTAGTGGTAGATCACTCCGGCCGGGATCTGTCCGGCGTTGACCGCCTTCATCACGGTGCTGTTGCCCTTGTACGCGGTGAAGTTCTCTTTCATCGACGCGAGCCAGGAGGATGTTGCCTTCTCACCCTTCAGCGCGAGCATGGCACTCACAATGGCCTGGAAGTCAGCGCCCGACGGCGACGCGGCCCAGCGGCCCTTCCACGACGCATCCGCCAGATCGAGCAGGGATGACGGCAACTGGCTCTCTGAGACCAGCGACGGGTTGTAGGCGAGCACCGTGCTGCGCGCGGCGATTCCCGTCCAGCGGCCCGACGACGGCCGGTACGCCTCAGGCACCTGCGCGAGAGTCGCGGCATCCACTGGCGAGAACAGCTGTGCATTGTCGACCAGGCTCATCGCCGGGGAATTCTCGGTGAGGAACACATCGGCCGGCGAGGCGCTGCCCTCTTGCACGAGCTGGTTGCCGAGCTCGGGGTCGTCGCCGTTGCGCAGAGTGACCGTGACGCCGGTCTTCTTCGTGAACTCATCGGCCCACGCCTGGGTCAGCTCTTCGTGCTGGGCGTTGTACACCGTGATCGCTCCGCTGGGTGTTTTGCCGGAGCCGGAGTTCGCGGCTGGCGTCGCCGCCGAGCATCCGGCCAGGGCGATCGCGGTGGTGAGTCCAATCGCGGCTGCGACAAACCATTTGGGGGTGGTGTTCATGGGGAGGCTCCTCTAAGCAGGTCAGTCTCTGGTCATCACAACCCCTCGTGAAGGCGGGCTGTAGTAGGTAAGCCTACCCTAACTGATTGCCCCACTCCCGATCACGCCATTGGTGCGACTGCCACCACTTTCTCGGTTTCGTAGATCACCACGAGTTCGCGCTTGAGCACTTTGCCGCTCGGACCGAGGGGCAGCGCTGTCACAATCTCCACCCGGCGCGGATACTTGTAGGCCGCCAGCTTCTCCTTGGCGTACTCCGCGAGTGAGGCGGCGTCGACATCCGCTCCCGGCGCCAACACCACCGCGGCCATAATCTCCTGGCCGTGCACGTCGTGGGCAACGCCGAAGACGGCGGCGCTCGACACCGCAGGATGCGCCACCAGCACCTCCTCGACCTCCCGCGGATAAACGTTGTACCCGTTGCGCAAGATCATGTCCTTCTTGCGGTCGACGATCCAAATATAGCCATCCGCATCCTTCGTGCCGAGGTCCCCGGTGCGGAACCAACCGTCCACGACCGCCTTCGCCGACTCCTCCGGCAGGTTCAGGTAGCCCTTCATCAGATTGTGGCCGCGGATCACGATCTCGCCGAGCTCGTCGACAGGAAGCAGCTCGATCGAGTCCTCGACATCCGCCTTCGCGATCTCCACCTCCACACCCCAGATGGCCTGGCCGATGCTACCGGCCCGCGGCGGTCGACCCACATGATTGAAGCTCGCGACCGGGGAGGTCTCGGTGAGGCCGTAGCCCTCGTAGATCTCCACCCCGAACTCGGCCCGGAATCGCTCAATCACTGCGACTGGCAGGGATGCCCCACCCGACACCGCATATCGCAACTTCGGGCGCTCGGCGGTCTTCTTCGCCGCCTCGAGCAGCGCGATGTACATGGTCGGCACACCCATCATGATCGTGCACTCGTTATCGATGAGAGAGCGCAGCGCGGTGTCGCCGTCGAAGCGCGGAAGCATGACAATCCGGGCGCCGGCGCGAAAACCGGTGTTGAGTGTGCAGGTCTGGCCAAAGGTGTGGAAGAGCGGCAGGCAGCCGAGAATCGTGTCCGTCGATTGAAGGTCGAAGGTGCTCAGCAGGAGGGTGCTGGTCTGTTCGACGAGGGCCAGGTGGCTGCCCATCGCCCCCTTCGGCTTGCCGGTGGTACCGCTCGTGTACAGGATGGTCGCAGTGTCGGAGGGCTGGCGGGGCGTGTACGTGCGAATCGGCTCCGCCACCGCGGCGAGTGCCTCGAGCTGCGGGATGCCGTCGATCGGGTCAGGCGAGAGCACCGAGAGCACCGGAACCCCGGCCTTCGCCGCCCCCTTTGCTCCCTCGCCAAGCAGCGGGGCGGCACAGATGAGCAGCGTTGCCCCGGAGTCGCGCAGCACGTACTCGATCTCGTCGCTCTTCAGCAGGGCATGGATCGGCACCACGATTGCGCCGAGGGCGAGTATGGCGTAATACACGCGTGCAAAATCGGCGACATTCGGGATCAGCATGGCGACCGCGTGCCCGTCGTCCACGCCAGCCTTCCGAAGCGCGCCGGCGTACGAGCGCGTCTGATCCCACAGCTCCGAATACGTCGTCTCGGTTTGCCCCACCGCCACTGCAACGCCGTCGGGATATCGCTCGGCAGATTCCTTGAGAATCGCGGCAACAGAAAGCGTCGAGTAGCTGGCGTCGGTCATGGTGTTCCTGTCATCGTCGACTGGTGTGCACCCGTCTGCGGACGCTGTTTGCACGCTACGCCTATTGATGCGAAAACATCAAATTCGTGCGTAGTGCCACAGCAGATCCGCAGTGTCCCGAGTCATCCAGAGTCGTCCCGAGTCACTCCGAGGTTGAAATCAGGTGCCGGATCTCCGACCGGCGCGTGCTGCAAACTGGTCGATCGCGTCCAGCAACTCGTCGCTCCTCCAGAACACACCACGTCCATGCTCGGCCTTCTTCCGGAGGACGCCCTGCTCCGTCAGGGTGTGGAGCAGCGGGTACGCGTTCGTCGGTGAAATTCCGAGCTCCTTGCCGACGGTCGCGGCATCGAGTACCGGGCGGCGGGCGATCAAGTCGATGAGCGGCCATACTCCACTGTTGGAACGGGCTTTCACCTGAGAGTTCCATTCGTTCCGGACAGTGTCAATGTCTGTGACCAGCTGGCGCGCGTTCACCACAGCCCGCTCCGATGCTTCTGAGAACGCGCGGACAATCGGGGTTACATTTCCCCCACGGAACGCGGTGAGTGCATCGTGGTACCTCGGGATGTTGCCGAGGAGTCCGGCGGATACTGGGACGGCGACGTTTCGGGTGACACCGCGCCTGCGGAGCATGGACTGGGCCAGCGCGCGTCCGGTTCGACCGTTTCCGTCGGAGAACGGGTGGATCATCTCAAATTGTGCGTGAGCGATCGCGACTTGGGCGAGGGCTGGGATATCGTCCCTGGTCGAAAAGCGGACTAAGTCTTCGGTCAAGTCCCTGTTAGTGGTGTAGCGGTGTGTCCTTCGTTTTTGTGGGTTAGGCGCTGAGTTCGAGGGCGGGCTGGTCGGTCACCTCCTCACCGGTTTTAGGGACGAGGGTGAGTCGGCTTTTGGCCAGGATGTCGAGGCCGAGGTAGCGGCGTCCTTCAGCCCATTCGTCGGTTTGCTCGGCAAGGACTGCTCCGACGAGGCGGATGATCGCGTCACGGTTGGGGAAGATACCGACGGAATCAGTACGGCGGCGGATTTCACGATTGAGCCGTTCGTTGGGGTTGTTGGACCAGATCTGTTGCCAGAGTCCTTCGGGAAAGCCGGTGAAGGCGAGGATGTCAGCTCGGGCAGCATCGAGGTGGTTGTGGGCGTCGGGGAGTTTGCCGTCGACGTAGTCCAGGAGCCGATCGAACTGGGCGTTGACGCTGGCGGCGTCGGGTTGGTCATAGACGCTGTGGAGCATCGCTTTCACGGCCGGCCACAGGCTTTTCGGTGTCACCGACATCAGATTCGCCGCGTAATGGGTGCGGCAGCGTTGCCAGGCCGCTCCGGGGAGGTTCGCGGCTATCGCCTCGATTAGCCCGGCGTGGGCGTCGGAGGTGACCAGGCGAACACCGCTCAGTCCTCGCGCGACAAGGTCGGCGAAGAACGAATTCCATGCAGCTCCCGTTTCCGATGTTGCAACCCGGACGCCGAGGACTTCACGGCGCCCGTCAGCGTTGACCCCGGTCGCGACGAGGACGACCGCGTTGATCACCCGACCGCCCTCGCGGACCTTCATCGTGAGGGCGTCGGCTGCGACGAAGGTGAACGGTCCCGCATCGCCCAGCGGTCGGTGGCGGAACTCGTTCACGTGCTCGTCAAGGTCGGCAGCCATTCTGGACACCTGGGACTTCGAGAGGCTGTTGATGCCGAGGGTCTTCACGAGCTTGTCCATCCGGCGGGTGGAGACCCCGGCGAGGTAACAGTCAGCAACAACGGTGATCAGCGCGGTCTCGGCCCGCTTGCGGCGTTCCATCAACCATTCCGGGAAGTAGGTTCCAGAGCGCAGCTTCGGGACCGCGACATCGATACTGCCAACGCGGGTATCGAGCTGGCGGTGACGGTAGCCATTGCGCTGCGCGAGCCGATCCGGGGATGGCTGGCCCCATTCGGCACCAGCAACCGCATCAGCGCCAGCTGAGAGGAGGGCGTTGATCATGGTCTGCAGCAGACTGCGCATCAAATCTGGTGACGCATCACCGAGAGCTTCAGTAAGCAGTCCAGCAGGGTCGACAATATGTGGAGCGGTCATCGTGATGATGCCTTTCGAGTGGAGGTAAGAGACTTCTCGAAGGATCACACGGTGGCCGCGCTCACGTCGGCAAAGACGCTCACGACCACCATGCGCTACACCACTATGCGGGACTCAACTAAGTCTTCGATAAGTTCAGGGACTCGCTCCATCGACGGTGCTATGAACGTTGCCCCGTGCGGGCTTTCACCGCTGGTGCCGATCCACACCGGTTCAGTTCTCCACTGACCAGGAGTGTGAAGAGGCTGTGACGCCATCAGCACAGCATGCAACTCACGTATCCCGTTCGGGGATAGTGCATCCGCGAGTTCGATGGCGGACCGCATTGCGTTGGTGTTGGCGGCGATCAGCATGGCGTTGACGCCGGTCTTAGCCCCAAGCTCGGCGGTCAGAACTGAACGGGCGCTAGCGGTGAGATTCTCGATCTGGGAGGAAGACGCTGCCTCTGATCTGAGCAGGACCGGGGCGAAGGCGGAAACTCGGGAGCCGAGCTCTGCGTCGAATCGGGAAAGTTCCACGGTTGCGGCTTCAGCCTCGGCCAGCGTCTCGGAGTCGAGTCGCGGGGTCAGGTCGGCAATATGTGCGGGAATCGCTGACTTGTACTTGGTCGCGCGTCGGTTGTCGCGTGTGGCTGCGGGCCCATAGCCCGCGTGAGGCAGGGCGATCCATGTCTGGTCTTCGTAACCGATTGCTGGCCATGCAGCGGATCGGCGCAGAGGTGTCTTGGGCTCGTCGGAATGAAATTTGTTGTTGCGACCTTCGAGATCTCGGGCTCGGTTGCTCATCAGGACCCTCTCTAAGTCATAATCGCAGCGCAAAATATTATGACTTTGTTATATAAGTCATAATTTATTCGGCCGTGAGTACGAGTTGCAAGCCGCAACCGGATCGTTGGAGAAGAGCAGAGAAAAACTAAGCAATACAAGCCTCAGTGCAGAGGAGTCCGACAAGCGACGGTGCGCGCGTCCAAACGAAAAACAAGATTAGGCCGACCAAGAAGGTGAAAAGGTTCCACAACCAGAATTCGGACCGGATGCCCTGAGCCGAACCCCTTGCGGCACTCATTTGGCCGCGCAGGCAGTTCAATCCCGATGGCTTCGAACCACAGAGAGTGAGGCGATCGACTCGTCAACGGCGGCGTTGGACCGCGGAGCGCGACGCTGCGCAGGGTCTTCCGAGACAGAAGTGTCGAGTGAGCGGTCACCATCAGTCCGTCCGAGATAGTTATCGATATCGTTTCGACCTACCGGACATCACGTATTTCACAGTGGAAGATACGAAACATTCATGGCTGCCACGAAGGTTCACACGCCGCGGGTTGGACAGGAACGGGCGTCACCATCGCGGTCATCGACAGCCAGCTCAACCTGCAGGTACCGACTCTCGCTGGTGCAGACATCGAGCTGCCGTCGTCGGTCGCCTGCACGGCCACAGAAGGTCAGGAAATATCGCCGACCTCGACCGATTTCTCGGCATCCCACGCGACCAACGTCGTCTCGCTTATCGTTGGCTCCGGTGTGGGTTATTTGGGCCAACCTGGAGTAAAAGGTGTAGCGCCCGGTGCCAAGATCCTGTTCTTCGCGGTCGGAGGCAGCACACCGGGAGACTCCCCCGACGAGATGATGTGCAACGGTGATTCGGTCGATGCCTCGGCTGTGAGCACCGCGGTAGCCGGGGGAGCACAAATAATTTCGGTGTCGTTGGGCATTGACTCCAGCCCCGACCTTATTGCCGCGATCGCTGCCGCAAAACGAGCCGGAGTGGTGGTTCTCGGAGCTCTCCCCAACGAAACCACTGGCGAAACCGGCGCTCCTTCCGGAAACTTCCCCGCAGCAGCGAACGGTGTTGTCACCGTGCAGGCAATCGGAGCCGACAACGCCATCGAGGAGACAGACGGCAAACCCAACGTGTTCCCGCTCACAAAAACCGACATCGCTGGCCCCGGCATCGCACTCCTCACCCAGGGGAGCAGCGATCCGAATACCCGGGAGGGCGTGACCATCGGTGACGGCACATCGTATGCGACACCGATCATTGCTGGTTTCCTTGCCATGGTGAAGCAGAAGTATCCGGCGGCGACCGGGAACCAGCTCATTCAGACGCTGATTCACAACACCGGCACAGGCACAGGCACAGGCAACCATCCGCCGGCCCGTGATGCGAAGGGCGAGGTCGGGTACGGACTGGTGTCGCTCGACCACATGCTTGAGGTCAATCCAACGACAGACCCCGACGTGAACCCACTCATCTCTACCGAGTCAGAGCAGACGCCGACGGCACAGGAATTAGGTTGGTCGCCGTCGGCCAGTTCCAGTGCCCCGGCGCGCACCGCGAGCGAAGTCGAATTGCGGTCATGGTTTCTCCCAGCCGTGACCGGTGGCGTCGCGATTCTCGTGCTCACCCTGTTATTTCTCGCTGTCGTCACTCGGAGAAAGAAGCGAGCCATCTCACTCGAAAGCTAGGTGCGCCGCACAGGGGAAGTTCGGGTGTCGCAGATCGGCCACCCGAGCGGAATTCTCGCCCGCGTACCTCAGGCGCGACAGCGTGCCGAACTAAAGCACCTTCGACAGGAACGACTGTGTGCGCCCGTGCTGCGGATTGGCGAGCACCTCGCGCGGGACGCCCGACTCGACGACCACCCCGCCATCCATGAACACCAGGGAGTCCGCGACCTCCCGGGCGAAACCCATCTCGTGGGTGACCACGATCATGGTCATGCCCTCTTTGGCGAGTTGCTTCATCACATCGAGCACCTCGCCGACCAGTTCCGGATCGAGCGCAGAGGTCGGCTCGTCGAAAAGCATGAGTTTCGGGTCCATGGCGAGAGCGCGCGCGATTGCGACCCGCTGCTGCTGGCCACCGCTCAGATGGGCTGGATAGCTGGCCGCCTTGTCGTCCAACCCCACTTGGGCAAGCAAGTCCGTGGCGCGCTCGATGGCCTTGGCCCGCGACATCCGCTTCACGCGCAGCGGTGCTTCGATGATGTTCTCGAGAGCCGTCATGTGCGGAAAGAGGTTGAAGCGCTGGAACACCATTCCGATGTCGCGCCTCTGCAACGCGGCTTCTTGGGGCTTCAACTCGTGGAGTTTGTCACCCCTCTCGCGGTAGCCGACGAGTGCGCCATCGACGCGCAGGCGACCGGCATCCACGGACTCGAGGTGGTTGATGCAGCGGAGGAAGGTGGATTTGCCCGATCCACTCGGCCCGACCAGGCACATGACCTCGCCTCGCTTGACCGTGAGCGAGATGCTTCTGAGCACCTGGTTCGAGCCGAAGCTCTTCGAGACGCGGTCCGCCTCCACCATCGGTGTGTCGTTCATCGGGTACCGTCTCCTCGCGGATCTCTCGGTGGCTCTGAAGCATCATCGCTCGGCGACCCCACCACGGTCACGAGGCCGGTGGCCACCGTGACCTTCTTCTCCGGTTGAGCAGCCCCGATTCCGCGCGCGAAGCGCTTTTCGAGAAAATATTGGCCGATCATGAGGATCGACGTGAAGGCGAGATACCAGATCGACGCGACGAGGAATAGCGGGATGGGGGTGAACGCCTCGGCGGAAATATCACGAGACCGCGTGAACAGGTCAAAACTGTAGGGCACGGCGGTGACCAGCGAGGTCGTCTTCAGCATCGAGATCACCTCGTTGCCAACCGGGGGAATGATGACCCGCATCGACTGCGGGATGATCACGCGCGCCATCGACTGGAACCAACTCATACCGAGTGCGGTCGCCGCCTCATCCTGCCCGCGGTCAACGGAGAGGATGCCGGCGCGCACAATCTCCGCGATGTAGGCAGCCTCGTTGAGCGCAAGCCCGATAATGGCGAGCTGAAACACATTGAGTGCGTCCCCGGTCGGCAGTGAGATGAACGGGTCTACGAACGGCAATCCGAAATCGATCACCGGATAGATAACTGAAAGCAAGCCCCAGAAGGTGAGCTGCACATACACCGGAGTCCCCCGGAATACCCAGAGGTAGAACCACGACAGACTCTTGAAAACGGGGTTGGGCGACAGGCGCATTACGGCGAGAAGGATGCCGAGGAGCACCGCGATGACCATCGAATAGACGGTGAGCTGAAGAGTATTGAACGCCGCCTCGGAGATGCGGCGGTCGAAGACATACTTGGCCACCTGCGGCCAGTTGAACGCTGGACGCAGGGCAGCGTCATAGACAAACGCGACAGCAAGGAGCACGATGATGACCGCAAAAACGTTGCGGATCGGGTGCCGGAGCTTCACCGACTTGATCGCCGCCCCCTCGCTCGAGGAATGGGTGGCGTCCGGCGACGGGGTTGCCCCCGCCGCCGGACCAGAAAGAGATTCTGGATTCACTCGACTAACCGTTTGCGCCCGCGTTGATCGTGATCTTGTCGATGCCACCGGAAGCGACGCCCCACTTGTCGAGCAGCTTCTTGTAGCTGCCGTCATCGACCATCGACTGGAGCGCCTTCTGCAGTGCCTTGGCGAGCGGGTCGCCCTTCGCCACAGCGATGCCGTACGGTGCGACCTCGAAGCTCGTGCCGGCGGGCTGAAGCTTGCCCTTGAGCTGCGCAATCGCGTAGAGGGTGACGGGTGAATCAGCGCTCATCGCATCTGCCTGTCCGAGGGCGACAGAGTTGGTCGCCTGATCCTGGGTGTCGAACTTGATGACCTGGATGGCTGGCTTACCCGCATCGGTGCACGCTTTGGATTTGGTCGGCACCTCATCGGTGTCTTGATAGGTGGTTGCCTGCACCGCCACCTTGAGCCCACAGGCGTTGTTGGGATCAACGGTCTTGCCAGTGGGTGCCGCCCACTGGATACCTGCGGTGTAGTAGTTGACGAAGTCGACGATTTTTTCCCGTGCGGCGTTGTCGGTGAAGGAGGAGACGCTGGCGTTGTATTTACCACCGGCAATGCTCGGGATGATGCTGTCGAACTTGGCAACGGCGTACTCCGTCTTTACGCCGAGCTTGGCGGCGACAGCGTCCATCAACTCGACCTCCCACCCGATCGGTTTGCCGTTGGCGTCCTTATATTCATTGGGCGCGTAGGTCGGGTCAATGCCGACGATGATCTTGCCAGCCTTCGCGATCTTGCTTGGCAGCAGTGCTGCGGCAGCCGAATCCTTTGCCACCGCCGCTGAACTGCCCGTAGCTGAGGGGTTGGCTGGAGTCGTGTTATTGACGCAGCCACTCAACGCGATCGCGACAACGACGGCGAAAACAGGTATGCCGTATCTGATGCGCATTCTTCTTACCTATCTCTCATGGTGTGGGACATTCGAGATCGATACTACGGGCAGTGCAATACGGATGGCACGAAAATCCTGTCGTGACCGTGGGCGAGTCGACCTCGCGGCTGTCACCGCCGGGTAACGAAATATCCGGCTAGAGGGGTGCGAGCACCTTTTCGTAGCAGAGGGCGTTTGCCATCAGCTCAAACGGCGGATATGACGGTATCAGCCGGTATCCGATGCTCTCGTACAGTGCGATCGCGGCGGGTTGACGATCGCCGGTCTGCAACACGAGCGACGGAGTCCCCAACTCGCGAGCCACCGTCTCCAGCTCGTACATCAGGGTCCGCGAGATTCCTCGACCGCGATAGGTCACGTCGACGACTACTTTTTTCACCTCAAGCACCCCGCCGAAGCCATGGGGCCGCAGGCCAGCCTGAGCCACCGGACGGGCACCCAATGTGTCAACCAAAAGCACCGTTGCAACAATGGTGGCGGGCTCCACCTCGAAGGAGGCAGACAATAATCTCTTCAATTCCGGCGAGTAACCGCTAAAGCTGTCGGCGTAGATCGCGGTCATTTCGACATCCATGGCCGTACGCAAAAACGCTGCGCGCGGGTCGAGCCAGCCGACCCGCGCGCAGGTGATACCCGCCTTGCTGCGTTCTACTTTGCCCCGACCGTAGCCGACGCGTTCGACTCGTACGACGTGTTGGTCGACTCGAAGAAGTTCACGAGCTGCAGCGTGTCATTCGCGGTCGCCATCCACTTGGCCGGGTTGGTCACGTTGTACTCGGCTTCGAAGCCGAGCTCCTCGAGACGACGGTCGGCCAGGTACTTGACGTACTGGTTGATGTAGTTGGAGTTGAGACCGAGGATGCCACCCGGGAGCAGATCGCGGTTGTACTCCTCCTCGAGCGTGACGGCATCCAGGATCATCTGCTTGATCTCGGCGGCGAACTCCTCGGTCTGCAGGTCGGGGTTCTCCTCGAGCACCGTGAGGATGAGGTTGATGCCGAACTTGAGATGAAGCGATTCGTCGCGCACAACCCAGTCCATGAGCGATCCGAAGTTGCGGAGCAGGTTGCGCTGGCGGAAGGACAGCGCCACCATGAAACCCGAGTAGAACCAGAGTCCCTCAAGGATGACGTTGTATGCAACGAGGTTGCGCACGAAGTCTTTCTTACCCTCGGTCGTGGTGATGTCGAGAGTCTTCTCCGTCATGCGACGGATGTACTTGATCTCGAACTCTTCCTTCTTCGCCATGGACGGGATGTTGACATGCGAGCCGTAAGCGGCCTCACGGTCGATCGGGAAGGTCTCGAGCACATACTCGAACGACATGCAGTGGTTGGCCTCTTCCCACATCTGCTTTGCCAGGTAAATGCTGCACTCAGCCGCATTCACGTAGGGGTAGACGCCGAAGGCCAGCGCCTTGTTGACGAGGAGCTCATTCGGGTTGAAGTAACTCATGAGGAACGTCACCGCGTGACGCTCCTCGTCTGTCATCTTCTTGAAGTCGGCGATGTCTTCGCCGAGCTGGATCTCGTTCGGGAACCAGGTGTTCGCAACAGCCTGGTCGTACAGGTCCATCGCCCACTGGTAACGAATCGGTTTGAGCAGCAGCCCATTTTGCAGGCCGGTTCCGAGAATTCCCATGTTGCGTGCTTCTTTCTTGATAGTTACTTCGCTTATTAATTTTGTTGAAAAGTATGAATAACAATTGGTGGTCGAGTGGGGCGCTCAGAGCTCATATCAAGATCCGCCCGTATCGCGATCCGCTATTGGCAGCTCTCGCATTGCAGCTCGTCCATCGGATCGGTTGGCACTTCGTATTCGATGACCCGGGTGCACGTGTCGCTGTTCACTGTCTACACTCCCGACTTGGGAGCGAATCCACCGAAACCACGCTTGCCTCCGGTGGCCGGCGCCGAAGTGACCGGCGCGGTGACATCGGATTCGACCAGCGCAGATTCGACCACCGCGGACTCGACCGCCGCAGCAGTTGCCGGAGAGGATGCAGCGGTTGCCGTTGCGGACGCCACCGGTGCAACTGCAGCGGGAACACTGGCCGGAGCCGCGGCACCAGCTGAACCGAAGCCCTTGCGTACTGCGCCACCGGCGCCTCCACCGATCTGCTCAGCCTTGTTCACCTTTACCGTGGACTGCTCGGCCGTATGACGCGGCTTCATGTGCAGGTAGTACGTGGTCTTGACCCCACGCTCCCACGCGGCGAAGTAGATATCCATCATGTCGCCGAGGTCGCGCGTCTCGAGGTACATGTTGCGGCTGATGGACTGGTCAATCCACTTCTGGGCGCGGGCTGCAACCTCGAGGAAGGAGTAGGGCGAGAGTTGGAAGCTCGTCTTGTAGGTGGCCTTCATCTCGTCTGGAATCGCCGCGATGTTTTGAATATCACCCTGGCTGCGCAGGATTGCCTCGCGGGTGGTGTCCCAGATTCCGAGCGCCTGCAGGTCACCAACCAGGTTGCGGTTCACCTCGAGGAACTTGCCGTTCGAGGTGGAACGGCTGAAGATCTGCGAGAACTGTGGGTCGATACCCGGTGTCGTGCCCGCAACGAGCCCAATGGATGCGGTGGGCGCGATCGCCATGAGCGTCGCATTGCGCATTCCACCCTTGACTTTCAGACGCAGGGTGTCCCAGTCGAGACGGGTGGTGCGGTTGACCTTGATCTCCATGCCACGATCTGCCTCAGTGAGGGCAATCGAATCGAGGGGTACGAGGCCCTCCGCCCAACGTGAGCCAGCGAAGTTCGGGTAGGAGCCACGCTCAGTGGCGAGGTTGGCGCTCTCGTCGATTGCCGCGTAGGAGACATGCTCCATGATCTCGTCGATCAGGTCATACGACTCTTCGCTCTCGTAGCTGAAGCCGAGACGTTCGACTACATCGGTGAACCCCATGACGCCGAGACCGACGGCCCGGTTCTGCTCGTTGGAGAAGTCGGCTTCCTGTACGGACGATCGAGTGATGTCAATGAGGTTGTCGAGCTGGCGCACAGCCAGTCGGGTACTCTCTTCGATCTTGCCGAAATCGACCGCGAGGCCACCCGCGTCGAGCTCGCCAGCTTCTCGAACGCGAAGATGGCGCGACAGGTTGATTGATGCCAGGTTGCAAACCGAGACGTTGTTTTCGTCCTGCGGCAGCGTGATTTCGGTGCAGAGGTTCGAGAGGTGGATCGTGCCGGTGTTGTTGTTGAGCGCACGGTTGTTGACCGTGTCCTTCCAGCACAGCCACGGGTGGCTGGTGGTCTGGAGAGAAATCAGAATCGACTTGAACTGCTCGCGGGCGGTGATCTTCTTGAACATCTGCATCTCGCCGGCTTCGGCCTTAGCGACGTACTCGTTGTACTTCGCCGAGAATTCCTTGCCGTAGAGCTCATTCAGATCCTGCACTTCGAGCGGGTCGAAGAGGTACCAGCTTTCGTCGTTCTGCACCCGCTTCATGAACTCGTCCGAGATCCACACCGCGGTGTTGGCGGTGCGGGTGCGGCGGTACGGGTCGCCGGAGTTTTGGCGCAGGTCGAGGAACTCGGGGAAGTCGAGATGCCAGTTCTCGATGTAGAAGCAGAGGGCACCGAACTTCTTACCGCCGCGGCTGACCGCGCGCAGGATCGAGTCGATCGTGTGCATGAACGGGATCGGACCGGTCGAGGTGGTGTTGTTCGAGCGGATCGGCGAGCCCTGTGCGCGCAACTTGGTGACCGAGAGGCCGATGCCGCCGGTTCCCTTGGTGAGCCACATCACATCGCGGGTCGTCTTGGCGATGTGCTCCATGTCATCCTGCATCTCCATGACGAAGCAATTTGCGAGCTGCGGGTAGACCGTACCGGCGTTGACGAGAGTGGATCCCGCGGCCAGATACTCGAGCTGTGACATCTTCTCGTAGAACTTGATCGCATGCTCGGTGGGGTTTGCCTCGTTGAGGGAAAGGCCCATTGCAATACGCATCCAAAAATACTGCGGCACTTCGAGGGCGTCACCATTGCGGCCCTTGATGCCATAACGGTTGTTGAGGGTGACAACACCGATGTACTTGAGCAGTTCGTCGTGGGCGGGCTCCAGGTGCGTCGAGAGAAGCTCCAGGTCGAACAGGTCCAGAAGGCGGCTGTCAAGAAGCTTCTCCTCGACGCCGCGGGCCACATTCGCGGCAAAGTGAGTTGCGTGCAACGCCTTGAGGTCATCCGCGTTCTCGTAGTCGCCGAGCACGCGCTTGTAGATCGTCTTGAGAAGCAGGCGCGCGGCCACCGTGTCGAAGGCCGGGTCGTCTTTCACGTTCTGGAGCGCGACCTGGATGACCGCCTCATCCAGCTGCTGGGTACTGATGCCATCGAACAGGGTCAGTTCGAGCTCGCTGGCGATCTGCGTGACCCAGGTGATGTTCTCGTCCAGGCCGGCACTCGCGTGCTCGATCGCGAGGTTGATCTTGTTCGCGTCATACGGCTCGCGCTGTCCATTGCGCTTGACTACGGTGATTGCCACGTGTGTTCCCCTCGTGCGCCCCTGTGCGGGGTCGAAATTGTGTGCGAAGACCGTGATATGTGACCTTCGACGGGTGATGTCTCGGTGCGGTGGTTATGCGGTCTAATCACTATATATCGGGCTTCTGACAAATTGGTAACCCCACATGTAGTGGGCGTGTCATCCACAGACTGTGGATAAGTTCGCCGGTTTTTGCACAGGCTGTGCATAGATTCCGTCGGTTCTCTCACGACCCTATCCGCGACATCCGACACCGGCGATTAAGGGTCCGGCGAGTAGGCTGACACCTTGTGAAGACTTACCTGAGCCTCCTGAAAACGCGCGGAGTCGCGCGAATCATGTCGGCCCAGCTGGTGGCGAGATTCCCCAACGGAATGCTCTCTCTCGCCTTCCTCTTGCACATCGAACACATCGCTGGCTCATACTTCGCCGCCGGTCTCGTGCTGGCGGCTACGAGCATCGGCCAGGCAATCGCCGGGCCCCTCACCAGCCGGTGGATGGGTGTCTGGGGCATGCGCCCGGTGCTCGTGCTCACCACGACCGTCTGCACGGCTGCGGTCGGGACCATCGCGCTCGCCCCCGCGCTGCCGATTGCGCTGTACATGGCCATCGGTTTCGTGGGCGGGCTGGCAACTCCCCCGATCCAGCCGGCCGTGCGCACGATTTATCCGAAGATGGTCAACTCGCGCCAGCTCACACCGCTGTTCTCTCTCGATGCCTCAGCCCAGGAAGTGATCTGGGTGCTCGGACCGGTGATCACGACGTTCCTCGCCATCCAGGTGAGCACAGTCCTGGCGATTCTCGTGGCCCTCGCCTTCCTCGTGGTCGGGGGGGTCTGGTTCATCTCCTCACCGGAGGTCGGCCGCGTTCGCATCCCCCGCAGCAAGCGCAACCTCGGAGTGGTGCTAAAGAAACCGGCCGTGCTGTTGGCGACTACGACCGGATTCCTGCTCGTCGGCGCGTGCGCGGCGGTCGAGGCCGGAGTGGTCTCGGCCTTCGGCGAAAGCGGATCCGAGGCGGGGCTGGTTCTCGGCCTCTTCGCAGTCGGCTCGCTCATCGGCGGGCTCTCGCTCGGGCACATTCCGATCGGACCGTGGGCTCTCGCCCGCCGAATGTTCGCAGTCTTCGTCGGGATGTCGCTGGCGGCCGTGTCCCTCAACTTCTGGTGGCTCGCGGTCACCCTTGTCGTCGCGGGTATCGGTATCGCCCCCGCCCTCGCCGTGATGTTCGCAATAGTGTCGTCGAGCGTGCGCTTCAGCGAGACCGCAGAAGCATACGGCTGGGTGGGCACCGGACAGCTCATCGGTGCCGCGATCGGCTCGGCCGTGGCCGGGTTCATGATCGACACGTTCGACGCACCCGGTGCCTTCTGGGTGGCGGCGATCTTCGCCGGTGTCGGCTTTCTCATCCCGACGATCTTCCAGCGGGCCCACCCTGACCTGCGCGGACGCGATGCTAGCCCGATCCCCGACACGGAGCCGATAGCGACGCATCCCGGCTAGCGCCATCACCGTGCGCTACCAGCGGTCGTGAACTGTTGCCCGAAACTCGCGGTCGTAGAGCTCGGCCACGGCACCGGTGAACGCGGGGCTCATGCGCGGCACCGAACCCGATGCAGCATTGCTCTTCGCCTGTGCAACATTTCGTGCCCCGGGGATGACCGAGCTCACGCCGCCGAGCTGGGCAACCCAGGCGACAGCGACCTGGGCCGTCGTGAAACCGGATGCCGCCGCCTCGCCGGGCAACAGCGCGGCGAACTCGCCAGCCGCGGCCACTCCCCGCGCAAAGTCGACGCCCGAAAAAGTCTCCCCCACGTCGAAGGCAGAGCCGTCGCGGTTGTAGGTGCGATGGTCGTTCGCCGCAAACGTGGTGTCGGCGGTGTACTTGCCGCTCAGCAGCCCGGATGCCAGAGGGACCCTGGCGATGACGCCGACCCCAGCCGCGATCGCAGCCGGGAGTACGGCATCCAGCGGCTTCAACCGGAAGGCATTGAGGACGATTTGCACCGTCGCGACATTGGGCCGCGCAATAGCAGCGAGCGCCTCATCAGCTGTTTCGACGCTCACTCCATAGGCGGCGATTGCGCCCTCGGCGACGAGGGTGTCAAGATCCTCGAAGACCCGATCATCTGAAAAAACAGCGGTGGGCGGGCAGTGCAACTGCACGAGATCCAGCGTGTCAGTGCGCAGGTTCGTGCGGGAGCGGTCGATCCACTCACGAAACTTTGCCAGAGTGAAGTTGGCTGCATCCTGGGCTTCACGTCGTCCGATCTTGGTTGCGACGGTGATCGCGTGACCGGGTCGGTCGGCGAGATAGCTCCCGATCAACTGTTCGCTGCGTCCATCGCCATAGACATCCGCGGTGTCGAAGAGGGTGACGCCTGCCTCGGCGGATGCATCAAGCACAGCCCGAGCATTCGCCTCCGTCACTTCGCCCCAGTCACTTCCGAGTTGCCAGGTGCCCAGCGCGATGGCAGAGACAGTGCGGTTGGTTCGTCCGAGGGTGCGAGTGTCCATCCCGCCAGCCTAGGTCGCGTGAGCGTGGAGGGCAGTCGCGCGAGCGTGGAGGGCAGTCGCGCGAGCGTGGAGGGCAGTCGCGCGAGCGTGGGGGGGGGGGGGGGGGGGCAGTCGCGAATCAGTGACGTGCGAATCACGCGAAACGTTGGGTAGCGGCTCGCGGGAGCGCACCCCTACCGTGGGGTCATGAAGCGAACACTCATGAACCAACCACTCATGAACCAACCACTGATGCAGCGAACACTGGTAACCACCGTCCTGCTCGTTGCGGCGCTCGGGCTTGCGGGGTGCAGCATGAGTTCAAGTTCCTCGCAACCCTCGCAGCCCTCGCAGTCAGACGGCTCGGGCAAGTCAGACGGCTCGGGCAACTCGGGCAGCTCGGGCAGCTCGGGCTCGCGCGCCCCGGTGGCAGGGCTCGAGAAGGCAACAGACAGCAGCAACAGCTTCAGCACGACAGGCGCGGCTCAACGGGCATCCGCCCGCTCGGTGATCACGACCGGAAGGATCGCCATCACCGTGGACACCCCGTTGGTTGCGGCCGAGAAAGCCGTCACGATCACGGCTGCCGCGGGGGGCCACGTCGATGGCCGTACCGAACGTCCGTCGACGGGTGGCGACCCGGCATCGGCGCAGCTCGTGCTGCGTATTCCGAGCGCCACGCTGGACGCGACACTTGCTGAGCTCAAGAAATTGGGTCGCGTCGAGAACGTATCCCTGGCGACACAGGATGTCACCGGCCAGTCCCAGGACCTCGAGGCCCGGATCACCGCCCTGACCACGTCCGTCGGGCGGCTCGTCGAACTCATGTCCCGCGCCAGCAGCACCGCCGACCTGATCTCCATCGAGACGGCTCTGTCTGATCGCCAGGCCAGCCTCGAGAGCCTGCAGGCAGAAAAACGCGGCCTCGACGACCAGGTCGACCTCGCCACCCTCACCGTGGAGTTCGGAACTATCGCCACCGCACCGGTGCGAGCGCCCGACACTTTTCTTTCCGGGCTCAGCGCGGGCTGGGGGTCATTCGTGGCATTCCTGTCCGCAGCGCTCGTGGTGGCGGGAGTAGTTCTGCCCTGGCTGGTATTTGCAGCCGTGATCGCGGCAATCGCCACACTCGGCGTGCGCCGCCGCCGCATCCGCAGCATCCGCATCGCGCGGGAGCCGTAAGGCACGCCCCAGCACCGACACCCCCAGCACCGGCACTCTCGGCGCTGGCACCCTCAAGACCGGCACTCTCAGCGCTGGCGGGCGAGGCGCTCGAGCAATTCAGGTGCCGCACGATCCAGCCGTGCACCACCGACGCGGATGCCCACCACCAGAAACAGCGAACCGAGGCCGAGACCGACAACGAGACCGATCCAGCCCAGGAGTGCCACGCCGGTTGACGCGCCGACCGCGGCGAGAATGATCTCGGGCAACGCCAGCACCCCGAGCGCGCCCCAAGTTGCAAATGTTGTGAGCGCCGCGGTAAAACCGGCCCCTGGTGCGGCTTTGAATGGGTTGTCACCCGGTGCCGGCACGGGGATGACCACCAGAGCGGACGAGACGCTCGACACTCCAAGCCCGGTGAGGAACACGCCGATCGACACCCCGAGGAGCCCGGGCAGCGCAGACCATAAACCGCTGATCCAGACCGAACCGACGCTGAAGAGGATCACGATCGGCAGACCGAAACTGGCGAGAGCTGCGGCTCGGCCCAGCCGGTCATCCCTGCCCCGGATGCCGGATGAGATCTGGGTCGCGAAGGCCGTGCCCTCGTAGGAAAGGTCAGAGAAGATCGCCAGCGAAAGAATCAGCGCCACGAGTGGACCAACCAGTGCGAGCACTTCGAGCATCCCGTTACGGCTGTAGAAGAACATCAGTGCGGGGATGAGCGGTACGGCGATCAGCTGTCGGGCGTAGCGCGGATCCCGCGTCCAATAGGTGAGCGAACGTGCAGCTACGGCCCCCGCCGGGGTTGCCGGGAACAGTGCGAGAAAACCTAGTTTTCCCCTGCCGCGGCTGCGTGAAACAGTGTGAGCCGGCGTGATGAGGGCGAGAGCGAGGGTGCGTCGCCAGATCAGCACGAGTAGTGCCAGTGTCGCAATCCCGATGAGAAGGTGCAGTGCAGCTACGCCCCACTGACCGACCGCAACATCCGATGGCACGGCCCAGAGCGCGCCAAGCGGAGTCCACGCGAGCGAGTTTGCGAGGCTGGGGAGGGCATCCGTCGCTGTACGAAGACCCGAGGAGATCGAGATGATAATTGGGCCCAGCAACACGAGCGGCACCATCAGGAGCACGCCGGCAGCCTCACGGAAACGTCGTCCCGAGGCGATTGTGGAGCTGAGGGTCGTGACCGCCCGGGATCCCACGATGCAGGTGGTTGCCGCGAGTGCCCCGCAGACCGCCGCGAGAACGGCAATGAGCGGATGCTGCCACCAGGTGCCCGCGGTCGCCATAGCACCGAACATGGTCACGAAACCGGGCACTCCGACCAGTCCGCTGAGGGCGAGACCGATCAGCAGGGTGTTCAGCGGAATCGGGAAGGTAACCAGTCGCGCGGGATCGAGGGTCTGTTCAATGCCGGTGAAGAGCAGGGGCACGACCAGCCAGCCGAGCACGAGAGCCGAGCCAGCCAGAACCACGACGGTTCGGGCAATCTCGACCGGCGCCCCACTGAGGGCCACCAGCCCGAACGATGCGCCAAAGAGCGCACTGAGGCCGTAAAAGGCACCGAAGATCACCGCGACCAGCTGCCAGGTGCTGCGAAGAAGAAAGTTCTTCAGCACGAGAAGGCGAAGCTTCAGGAGATTCGCAACCATTCGGGGCCTTCCGCGTGGTGCCGCCCGCCGACCAACTCAACGAACCGGTCTTCCAGCGTCGATCCGCCGCGCACTTCGTCGATCGTGCCGGCCGCCAGCACTCTGCCGGCTGAGATCACGGCGACATGGTCGCACATGCGCTGCACCAGATCCATGGCGTGGCTCGAGACGATGACCGTGCCGCCCGACGAAACATAGCCCTGCAGGATGTCGCGGATGTTCGCCGCTGACACCGGATCCACCGACTCGAATGGCTCGTCGAGCACCAGGATTCTCGGCGCGTGCACGAGGGCACAGGCGAGGGCGATCTTCTTGGTCATGCCGGCCGAATAGTCCACCACCAGTGTGCCGCCGGCCCCCTGCAGGTCAAGAAGGCGCAGCAGGTCGTCTACCCGCTCAGCCACTGTGGTCCGTTCCATGCCCGACAGCAGTCCGGAGTAAGTGACCAACTGTTCACCGGTGAGCCGATCGAAGAGACGCGCACCATCAGCAAGCACCCCCACGAGCCGCTTCGCCTGGGTGAGGTTGCGCCAGACATCGACCCCGTGCACCGTGATGGTGCCGGCATCCGGTCGGAGCAGTCCGGTTGCCATCGAGAGCGTCGTGGTCTTTCCCGCGCCGTTCGGCCCGACGAGGCCATAAAACGATCCGGACGGCACATCCAGGCTGAGATTATCAACGGCGTTCTTGTCACCGAACCGCTTATAGAGGCCGCGGATGCTGAGGGCCACTCTCGCAAGCTGGTCGAGCGCGCCGGTCTCTGCTTCGGGCTGGTTGTCGGTCGCTGACACGTGCGCCACCCTACCCGACAGGGCCGTCAGGCATCGATCCGTGTCGTTGAGAGCGGAGATCCCGAGAACAGCCCAGCGAGTCACCGCATGCGGGCGGCGTGTCGATGATCCGTCCGCTGTCGGCCCCAGTAACCCGTGCACAGTGGATTCGCATGGCCACAGCCCCCGACGAAAAAACTCCCCGCTGACACCGGCGGTGAAGTCGACGTGCGGGGAGTGCAGTGCTGGTGGACCCTAGGAGATTCGAACTCCTGACCTCCTCGATGCGAACGAGGCGCGCTACCAACTGCGCCAAGGGCCCATGCTGCGTTGCAACGTTATCACTCTCAGTGCAGGCTTCCGCGCAGAAGACGGCGAGCAGACTACGCGCGGCGGCGGCGAAGCACGGCGTCGAGGTCCGTGCGGGTTTCGAGCTGCTTTTCGACGAAACCCATTTGCGCGAAACGACTGGGAGCTGCAGCCGCACCATACGCACCAGCCGCACCAAACGCACCAAACGCACCAAACGCACCAAACGCACCAGACGCACCAGACGCACCAGACGCAGCGGGCCGGATCGGCGTGACCTCCGGAGCCTGGCGTGCCTCCCGCAGCCGGCGCTCGGCATCCGCAGCAGCCTGGCGAAGTTCGGCGGCGGCGTCAAGCGATGCGAGATGGGACCGCTCAGGCACGCCACGCGACAGGTAAAGCGGCTTGGGCACGGGCACCGGCGTCCAGGATGTCTGCAACTCACCGGTGGGAGCGACGGCCGCACGGGAAGCGTCAACCAGTGCTCGTGGACGAGAGCGCAGACTGCGGGCGAGCTCGGCTCTGGCCCGGCCGACGGATGCCATCTGCCCGAGCATCCCCATGCCGCCCACTGTCACGGCGGCACCAACGGCGAGAAGCATCCAGGCGCCTGATGCGGCAAACTGTGCCACCCCGAGACCACTGCCGATAAGGGCAGCGAACACGATTGCGGTGGTGGTCGCGCGCGAACGCCGCAGTCGACGCGAGGCACCGGAACTGGCGGCGATATCAGCCGCGATGGCAGGCTGGATCTCGGCGAGACGGCGGGCGGCGGCGCGCGCGATCGCGGCATCCTGCGCGTCAGCGATGGCGGCGCTGCGCTGCAACTGTCTCTTGAGCACGCGCTCCTGCTGGACTGCATCACGTGCCGTAGCTTCGGCGCGCACTTGCCTCGGCACCTCCGAGGTTTCGGCCATGATGCGCAGGGTCTGCTGAAGGCGAAGCGCGTTGCGCTCGGTCGCGAGATACTCTCGTCGCTGCAGCCAGGTCGGCACGAGGTAGGCCAGCCAGAGCACGGCGGCAAGGGCGATGATCACGCTCGATCCGACTCCGTCTGCACCCATAGCCCTACGGTACGAGGGCGGGGCCGATTAACTCTCGATTAGCGAGGGTGTGTTCCCGGCTGAAGCGACGCATCCCAGTCGGACGGAGGCACAACACCGGCGCCCTCGGGCACTCGGCCATCGAGCCAGCGTCTCAAAACTCCGGTGGAAAGCTCTTCCGCTACGAGGGCAAAGCAGAAGTGATCGCGCCAATTGCCATTGATATGGATATAGCGGCGGCGCAGTCCCTCGTACCGAAAGCCGAGCTTTTCCACTACCCGGAGGCTGGGGGCGTTCTCGGGGCGGATGCAGATCTCTAGCCGATGAAGGCCAACCTGGAAGAAAGCGTAGTCGGCGGCAAGGGCTACCGCCGTGGGGGTCACGCCCTTACCGGCGAAGCGTTCCGACACCCAGTATCCGATGGTTGCGGACGACAGCGACCCATAGGTGATTCCCGAAAGATTGAGCTGACCGGCGAACTCCCCATCGAATTCAATGGCGAAGGGAAGGCCGAACCCGGCGCGGGCGTTGGCTTGGAGACTGCGGATGCTCGAGCGCACATCGAAGCTCATCGCGCCATGCGGATTGGTCGCCTCCCACTTGCGCAACCAACCCCGGTTCTCGAGCAATTCCCGTTCGAGAAGTCGCGCATCCCTGAGACGGATGGGGCGGATGGTCGTCTTGCCCTCACGCAGGGTAGGGATCGGAGTCGCCACCCGATCAGTCTATGGCCGGGTCATGATGTGGCTGTGTCGCGACCAGCCGACCCCCGTGCCAACTCGACCTGCGGGTCTACTCGAGAGTCCGGGCAAAGTTCTTCAGCCACGGACGCAGCTCGGGACCAAGGTCCTCACGATCGACCGCGAGCTGCACAATGGCCTTGATGTAATCGAGCCGATCGCCCGTGTCATACCGACGCCCACGGAACACGACGCCATAGACGCCCCCTGCGATGCTCGGGTTTGCCGCGAGCGTCTGCAGGGCATCCGTCAGCTGGATCTCTCCGCCCTTTCCCGCGGGGGTGTGCTCAAGGATGTCGAAGATCTCGGGCTGCAGAACGTAGCGGCCGATGATCGCGTAATTAGAGGGAGCCTTCGCGCGGGTGGGCTTCTCCACCATGCCGGTGATGCGAACCACATCATCGTCATCGGTCGGCTCGACCGTGGCTATTCCGTACATGTGCACCTGGGACGGCTCGACCTCGAGCAGTGCGACGATCGTAGCATTGCGCTTGCCCTGCTCTTCGAGCATGCGGGAAAGCAGAACGTCCCGCTCGTCGATGATGTCGTCACCGAGCAGTACCGCGAATGGCTCGTGACCTACGTGCATGCGGGCGCGCAACACCGCGTGACCGAGTCCCTTGGGATCGCCCTGGCGCACGTAGTGCACTTCGGCGAGGTCGGTCGCGTGGTTCACCTTGCGCAGGCGCTCGATGTCACCCTTCATCAGCAGTGTCGCCTCGAGTTCACCCACGCGGTCGAAATGGTTCTCGAGCGCATTCTTGTTGCGCCCCGTGATCATCAGTACGTCGGTGAGACCGGCCGCCACGGCCTCCTCCACCACATATTGGATCGCCGGCTTGTCGACGACGGGCAGCATCTCTTTGGGCATCGCTTTGGTCGCGGGCAGGAATCGCGTTCCGAGTCCGGCGGCAGGAATGACAGCTTTAGTGATTGTGAAGGCCATGGCGCTAAGGGTATCTGACCGCCGTTTCGAGGGCATCCACTCGGCACGAACCCTAGACTTGGGGGCATGAACGCGGGAGAAGTATGAGTGGAGACGAGAGCCAGCAGAAGCGCGCTCTGCGGGCCGAGCTGCGAGAGAGACGCCGCATCATGACCACTCGGGAGTTGGAACAGGCCACCTCGCAACTGTGTGCTCACCTGATCGAACTCGCGACGCGACTGCAGGTGACCTCGGTCGCGGCGTACCTACCGGCGACCCGAGAGCCGAACATCCGTCCCTTTCTGGGCTGGGCGGATGAGCAGAAGATCCGCATCCTGTTTCCGATCTCTCGCGACGATGGACTGCTCGATTGGACCGTCGGCGATGGCGGAACCGAGATTGAGGGGCTATTCGGCATGCCGGAGCCCGTCGGCGAGTTGCTCGGCCCGATCGCAATCAACGATGTGGATCTGATCCTCGTGCCCGCGGCATCCGTCGACCGCACCGGAATGCGAATGGGCTGGGGCCGCGGCTATTTCGATCGGACTCTGGGATCGATGGAGCAGTGCCCGCCGGTCTATGCTGTGATCTTCGACCGGGAGTTGGTCGAAAGTGTGCCGAGCGAGGTGCACGACAAGCGTGTCGACGGGGTTGTCACCCCCGGAGCCATCATTCGTTTCTGACTCAGACTTCTCCGACTTCCCCCACTTCCCCCATGTACTAAGGACGCCGTGCCCACCTATTCCTATCGCTGTGCGAACTGCGATTCAGCGTTCGACCAGTACCAGGCGTTTACGGATGACTCCCTCACCGTGTGCCCGAACTGCGGCCAGTCCCAGCTTCGCAAGGTTTTCAACTCGATCGGCGTGAGCTTCACCGGCGCGGGTTTTTATCGCAACGACAGTCGCGCCGAGGCCTCGAAGTCATCTGCCGGTGCGTCGGCCGGTTCGTCGTCAGATTCGTCGAGTTCATCGGGTTCGTCGGGTTCCTCTTCGGAATCCTCTTCGGAATCCTCTTCGGGCTCCTCTTCGGAGTCCTCAGCCGCAGCGAAGTCCGATGGTGCTGCCAAGAAGACCGAGAAAAGCACCTCGGCACGCGACGGGAAGGCGTCGAAATCGCCGACTCCGAAATCGGGTGCGGCGCCATCGAGCGCGCCAACCCGGACCGCGGGTTCGTAGTTCTTCTCATGCACTAGCGGAAGGAGCCCCCATGCTCACCGGTTTCAAGCAATTCATTCTCCGCGGCAACGTGATCGATCTCGCAGTCGGCATCATCATCGGCGCGGCGTTCACCGCTATCGTCACCGCGCTCGTGACAAATATCTTTAATCCGCTCATCGGGGTGCTGTTCAACGCCACCGACCTGACGAAGGCGTTCGAGGTCGAAGTGCCCGCTCTCGGCGGGGGCAAGCCGGGCGTGCTCGCATTCGGCGCAGTGCTGGCGGCAATCATCCAGTTCCTCATCATCGCCCTGGTGGTGTTTTTCGCGATCGTGGTGCCGATCAATCACCTGGGCAAGCTCACCCTCGCGAGACGGAAGCGGCAAGACGACGTACCACCGCAGGATCTTCCGCCGACAGAGACTGAGCTGCTCATGGAGATTCGCGACCTACTCGCTGGGCGACCGAGGCCCGACCACGCCCCTGCACCGCCGGCGACCGCTCCGTAGCTGCACGCTCATCTGCTGCCGCCCCATCCGCTGCCGCTCATCCGCTGCCGCCTCATCCGCTGCTAAAACCGGGCCAGTTCGGACACTCCGGGTCGGCACGCCGGCCCAGAATGTCCGCATACGCCCGGAATGGGCACTGAATAAGGACTGCGCGAAGACCCGTGCACTCGTGAGTACATGATCAGTGCATCGTCAGTGGGTCTGTCCCCAGTGCGGCGGCTTATCCGCCTTCAGACGTTCATCATTCTCGTTCTCGGCGTGGCGCGGAGGTTCCTTCTGCGGGTTCGGGTCTGAACCGGGGCTGGCCTCGGTCGTCACCCGGCGGCGCGGTCTCTCTCGCGGCGTCGGGGCATCGTGCTTCGCCACGTCAGCCCTGCGGTGCCGCACTACCGGCCGCGCCCACGATCGGGATCGGCTGCGTTTCGGGAGTGGATGTCGCACCGAGCATCGTCACAATGCGGTCGGCGACGGCGTCGGGTTCGCTGAACAGCTCGAAGGCGTGAACCCGCAAGTAGTGCCATCCGAGGCGCCGCAGCATCTCTGGACGCAGCCGAAGCGACTCACGCAGGCTGGAGCCGTGCAGCACTGAATCGGTCTCGATCGTGAGGCACATGCCCTGGTGGGAGGCCACAAGCCCCAGTTTGCCGCGGTGACCGAGCGCGACGCGCAGGCCGCGAAGCTGCAACCGTCTGGCGAGATCGACGAGCATCGGCTCACTGTCGTCAGTGGATCCGGTGAGTGCGTTGCGGGCCGTCACGTCGGTGAGGATCTCCGCGAGAGCGATCGCACCGAAATACATGCGGTCCTCGTCGATATCCTGCGCTTGAAAGCACGTGACGATCACCATTGAGCGGCGGGCACGGGTCATCGCCACCGCGAGCAGCCGCTCACCACCGGGTCGACCGAGTGCTCCGAAGTCCGAGAGCACGCGCCCGTGCGGGGTACGCCCGTAGCCGATGGAGAAGATCACGTGATCGCGGCTCTGAGCCACGGCCTGCTCGATCGTCGTCACGGTGAACGGCTCCGGCCGGTCGCCGAGTACGAAGTCGCTGAGCTCCGGACGGCCCGAGGTTGCGGCGAGCACTGCCTGCTGCACGCGCACGGCATGGCGGGCGCTGGCGGTGATCACCATGAGCGATTCCTGTGGACGAGTCGCCGCGTGCTCGATCACGAGCTCGACGGCGCGGTTGACCTCCACGTCGACACTCTCAACCCCGCCAGACTCGGGATCGGGCATCCCCGATCCATCGGCCAGAAAGTCGAGTCGGATGCTCCCGTGACCGAGAAAACTGCCGGCCCACGGGAAGGATTCGATCTTGCCACCGTAGAAGCGGCGGTTCACCAGCTCGGCGAGATCCTCTCCCCCGGCGCGGTAACTGCGGGTGAGGGCGAGGGTGGGCAGCAGGGTTCCGAGTCGGGCGAGCGCGGATTCCCCGTGCAGCTTCTCGAGCGCCTCCGCATCGAGCTGTGACACATCGTCGGAGCCGGTAAGCCCGAGGGAGAATGGCGACGGTGTCTGGGTGACCGGGTCGCCGAAGGCCACCGTCTGCTTGCCGCGGCGGATCGCACCGAGGTTTTCGGCGAGAGTCGTGGCGCCAGCATCCACCAGAACGACGGTATCGAAGGCAAGCGTGTCGGTGATTCCCGCCACCTCGTAGGGTGACGCGAGCCAGACCGGCGCGATAGTGCGCGACAGGTGCGGAGCAGCCTCCTGCAGATCTCGGGCATTGATCGATTGGCCGCGCAGCGCGCTCTTGAGAGCGGATGCCTCCTCCGGCCAGTCCACGAGACCGATGTTCCAGTTCTCAGCGAGCTGCCAGCCCAGCAGCTGTGCGCTGCCGGCGGCGTGGGCCTCGTCGACGAGCCGGAAGTCCGCTTCGAGACGATCGAGCACCGGGGTGTTCGCGTTCAGCAGTGCGCGATCGGCTTCCAGAAGCGACTCGAGGGCGGACTGCCACCAGGCGAGTTCCAGCTCAGCTGCGACCTGCTCGTCGGGCACGTGGCGCGAGGCAAGATCGTCGAGCAACGGGTCGAGTTGGAGATGACGGAGGGTCGCTCGCAACGCGGCGCGCTCCTGGAGGTTGTTTAACACATCCGATTCGGCGGCCAGGGCTTCGAGGCGCTCAGTGAGAAGGTGGATCGGCAGGTGAACCAGTTGGGCTTCCCGTGTCACCGCGCCGAGTGGTTCATCGAGGAGTTCGAGATCCTGCGCCACCCGCTGGTAGGCCACTTGCGCATCGGCGATGCCCACCGGCACCTCCGGCGGAACCCCTGCCGCGACGAACCGCTGCCACAGCATGCGCTGCTGCTGGATGCGCTGGAGGCTCTCATTGATGTCACTCACATGCACGCCGGGGCGCACATATTCCCGTGCGAGTTTCTTCAGCCGACGACGATTGGCCGACGACATTTCGGGGGAATCCTTGCGGGCGGATGTCGCGGCGATCAGCTCGCTGAGCGAACGATCGAACACTACGGGCAGGAACCGGTCGAGGGTGTCCCGAATATCGGTGAGCAACCGCAAGTAGACGCCGAGTTCGGTGATGGTCTCGAACGGCCGCATCCGCGTGCCGGCGATGAGGCCCGTTGCCCGCTCGATCAGCTGAGGCAGGTCGGTGTGGTGCAGTTGGTTCGCGATCGCATGAGCGCGTGCCGCTGCCTCGCTCGTGGCGAAATTGGCTCCGTACCAGGGCGAGTCCCCGGGACCGTAGCGAAATTCACCGAGGCGGGCCGCTTCGACCATTGCGCGGGCTGCGTCGGCACGATCATCCGCCATCATCTCGACGGAATCGCGGGAGAGTCGTGCGGTCGTGGCCGGTGGATCGGGGAGCAACGCAAGACGGGAGAGCTCGGTAAGGCAGTCGAGCACGGAGACACGCAGCGCCGGGTCTGTGCGCGCAACCGCACCCCGGTAGTCGAGCAGCACTTTGCGCAGGCGCACCAGCGCGTCATCCACCTCGCCGACGTGCGGTGCGCGAGCTTTCTCGTTACGTCCGATCGAGCGGATGAGGTCGCGGCGAAGCGTGCCGGGATTCACCGCAAGACCGGCAAGTCCGACATCGCCGAAACGCTGTGCGATGCCGGCGAGCGAGGATCGCCTCGCGCTGACAACCAGCACGCGCTTGTTTTGGCTCACGAGTGCACCGATGGCGTTCACGATGGTCTGGGTGGCTCCGGTACCGGGAAGGGTCTTGACGACCACCGAATTGCCGGCGGCGATCTGGGCGATCACATGCTCCTGTTCAGCATCCGCGTCAAGCAGTAGGGTGTCGGTCTCCGGGCTGCGCCGGTCTGGACCCTGCGGCTCGACCGGGCTATAGCTCTCGCCGATCGCCCACTTGGCTGACGGGTTGCCAGCGAGCGCGTCGAGAACGGGGTGCTCGAGATCTCCAGCGTCGGACTCCATGGCGCGGGACACGTCAGCGAATGACGAGACCACCAGTCGCGGCTGCACGTTGAACCACTCGAGGTGGGAGGTGAGTCCGCGCAAGCGATCGATTACGGGGTTGGGCTTGAACGAGCCGTCCTCTTCGGCGAGCGCCACGAAGGCCTCGGCATCGAGGGAGATCTGGAACTGCGCGTCGAGGGCGCGGGACAGTTCCGGATTGAGGAACGGCGCCCCCTTGAGCTTGAGCTCGAAGTTGCTGCCATATCGCCGGATGGCGAGGGGACGCAGCAGCACCGGCGCCCGGAACTGCACTCCCTCGTGCTGCCATTCCGCGATTCCGATGCCCAGATGGATCGAGTCGATGCCTCGAGCAGTGGCGAGTTCAAGACTCTTATCGGCGATCTCAGCGGCGGCGATCTTCGCCGCTCTCAGGGCGATGTCATCCCGGATCAGGTTGGAGAGCAGTGTCGACTTGCCGGTGATGAATTGCGCGAGACCGCCCGGATGAGTCGCACCGAGCTCGATGCGAGTGCGTGGCCCGTCGACGAAATACAGCAGTGGGGGCACCCCGCCGATGGTGCCGAGTTCCGACCGCCAACCCCGCCAGGTGGGTTCGGCCACATTGGAGAGGGAGTAGTTGGGATCGCCGAGGGTCAGCGCGTGGGGCGCGGTCACCTGCCGCTCCGCGCGAGCATGATCGTCATTCGGCTCCGTGAAGAGGTCGTCATCCTGAGTTCTATTTGCACGCCACACAGGGATACCTTAACGGGACCGCCACGGAATTTCGGGAGATAGCGGGGAGTTTCGCCGCGCGTCGAGTTGGAGTCGGGCTCGTCACCGGGCGCTAAACGTAAGATACCGGCCATGTTCTTCCTGGCTATCCGCGCCGCTTCGTCAGACCTCGTGCAGGCCGTGACGACAGCACTTGTCACCATTGTGGTCCTCTTCGCGCTCGTGGTGGTCATCGGCATCACGCTCCTGTCACGGCGGAGGGCGCGCGGCGCGACCGCCCATTCCGCAGCTGTGGGTGGCTCGACCGCCCCGGCTGATGATTCGGAGCTCAGAACGCGCGCGAACATTCTGCTGGTGCGGCTGGATGACGCCGTTGCGCAGGCCAATGACAACCTCGGATACGCGATCGCACAGTTCGGTGAGGAGCGTTCCCACAGCTTCACCGCTGCCCTCGCAGCTGCCCGACACGACCTCACAGAGTCGTTCCGGTTCAAGCAGCGGCTAGACGACTCCCAGCCCGACACCGCCACGCAGCAGCGCGAATGGAATGCCCGGATCATCCACCTCTGCGAGTCGGCAGAGCGGATGCTCAGCGAAGAGGCAGCCGCCTTCGACGCGCTGCGCCAGCGCGAGACCGATGCCCCGACACAACTGGGTGAGGTGCGGATGCTCGTGGTCGCCACCTCGATGCGCGTACCGACCATCCAGAGCACTCTTGCGGCACTTGCCGTCCGGTACTCCCCTGCCGCGCTCGAGTCGGTGATCAGCAATGTCAGCCGGGCTCGGGAGTTGCTCACAACGGCCGGACAGGGTGCAGAAGCGGCGAACGCACGGCTCGTCGATCCCCTCGCTACCGACGTTGCCGACCGAGTGCAGGATGCGCGCGCAACCGCGACGCGTGCCGTGCGGCTATTGGATGCGGTGGATGCGCTCGGCGCTACTCTCACCGAGCAGTCAGACCGGCTGACTCGACTGGTGAGCCAGAGCCGGGCCGACCTCACCGAAGCGCGGGATGCTCGGGATTCCGCTCCTGATCCGGCCTCCGGTGCGGCAATCGGAAGCGCCGTGACGGGGCTGGAATCCGTGCTGGAACCGCTGGACACCGCGAGCCCCGCCGCATCCCTCGCCCGGCTCGAGGGTGCGATTGCCACCCTCGATGGTGCGCTCGCGAGCGCACGTAACCAGACCGAGCGACTCGAACACGCCGGCGCGGCACTCGTCGGAGTATTGGTGAGCGCCCGCAGCCAGATCGCAGCGACGCAGGATTTCATCGCGAGCCGCCGAGGCGGCGTGGGAACGGATGCCCGCACCCGTCTCGCCGAAGCACAGCGGCTGCTTGAGGTGGCCGAGGCACAGTCCGACCCGGTCGCTGCCCTCGATACCGCCCGCAGCTCGGCGACCTACTCGCGCGATGCGGATGCCCTCGCCAGGTTCGACGCGCACCGCTGACACTTCGCGGGCGGCGGATCGTGCGGCGATTCGTGCGGCGATTCGTGCCGCGACAGTCCATCCATCTCCCGGTTTTGCGATCACCTCTCTGTGCAAACAGGGGGGTGGTCGTAAAACCGGGAGGTGGACGACGACGGGGGCGGGGGCGGGGGCTCTACTCGGTCGGCTTCGCCGACATCCGCTCCGCAGCAAGCAGCACGCAGGTGCAGAGCGCATCGATCGCGGCCTCGAGGTCGGACTGCGACGGGAAGGTCGGCGCGATGCGGATATTCGTGTCGTTCGGGTCGTCGCCGTAGGGGAAGCTCGAGCCGGCGGGAGTTACGGCCACGCCGATCTGCCCCGCGAGCGCCACCGCGGCAGTTGCCGTGCCGTGGGGAGCATCGAGGCTCACAAAGTATCCGCCGGTCGGGGTCGTCCAGGTGGCGACTCCGGCGAGCCGACGCTGGAGGATCTCGAGCACTGCGGCAAAGCGCGGTTCGACGATTGCGCGGTGGGCGCGCATCAGGCGGCGTACGCCGGCGGCGTCCCCGAGCATCCGCACATGGCGCAGTTGGTTGATCTTGTCGGGGCCGATCGTCTGAACCGCGGTGTGGTGCTTTTTCCACGCGATATTGCCCGCGGATGACCCGAAGAACGACACTCCAGCGCCCGGGAAGGTGATCTTCGAGGTTGAGGTGAAGACGAATGGACGGTCGGGGTTGCCTGCTGCCTCGGCCGCCGCGAGCACGTCGATCACTGCCGGCTCATCGTCGGTGATGTGGTGCACTGCATAGGCGTTGTCCCAGAACAGGCGGAAGTCGGGGGCGGCTGCTGGCATGCTCACCAGCGCTTCGACTTCCTCGACGCTGACACTGGTGCCGGTGGGATTGGCATACATCGGCACCGCCCACATGCCCCGGATGCTCGCGTCGGCAGCCACCAGGCCACGGATGGTCTCGAGGTCGAGCGTGCCGTCGAGAAATGGCACCGGGATCATGCGGATGCCGAGTGCCTCACAGATCGCGAAGTGACGGTCGTAACCGGGAACCGGGCAGATGAACGACAGCCCCTGCACATCCCGCCAGGGACCGTCGCCGCCGGGTACGCCAAACAGGAGCGCGCTGACGAAAGTGTCATGCATGACCGAGAGGCTCGCATTACCTGAGGCGAGCAGCTGGGCGACCGGGATGCCAAGCAACTCGGAAAAGATCTGGCGCAACTCGACGAGTCCGTCGGGTCCGCCGTAGTTGCGAAGGTCGGTTCCGGATGCGTCGCGGTAGTCAGCCCCGCCCGGCAAGCCGAGCAGTGCGTTCGACAAGTCGAGTTGTGCGGGCGAAGGCTTGCCCCGCGTGAGGTCGAGCGCGAGGTTTTTTGCGCGAAGTTCGGCGTACTGCGATTCGAGGGCTGTGCTGGTTTCACTCACCTCTCAAAACTACTGGACGAGACATCCGAATCGGGTGCGGTCGTACTGCATCATGGGACGATGCTCGAACCCCGGCGGAAAGCGCGAATTGCCGTCTCGGCGCTCTTTTTGATGAACGGTGCCGCGTTCGCGAACATCGTGCCGCGGTTTCCCGACATCAAAGCGGCCCTCGAGCTGTCCAATGGCCAGTTCGGGATCGCGGTCGCCGCCTACCCGCTTGGCGCCCTGATCGCCGGCACCCTCGGGGGCGCGGTAATCCGCCGCTGGACGTCGGGGCGCATCGGGCCACTCGCGGTGCTGCTGCTCTCGCTCAATCTCGTACTGATTGGAGCGGCACCGGTGTGGTGGCTGTTCGCGACCGGACTCGTAATCGCGGGCGCTCTCGATTCGGTGGCGGACATTGCGAACAACGCCCACGGGTTGCGGGTGGAGCGAGAGTACGGCACCTCCATCCTCAACTCGATGCACGCCCTGTGGAGTGTCGGAGCAGTGATCGGCGGCGTGATGGGGGCGGTTGCGGCCGGCGCGGGTATCCCACTGGTCTGGCACCTCGCCGGGGCGGCAGTGATTTTCGTGCCGCTCGCATTGCTGGTGGGCCGGTGGATGCTTCCCGGCTCGGACCTCGCCGAGCCGGCGGTCACCGAGAGTCCCCGCTCCTCCCACGGCCGCGTGCGGATGGCACGTGTGCTGTTCACTCTCGGACTGATCGCCACCGCGGCGAACCTGCTGGAGGATGTCACGTCCACCTGGAGCGCGGTCTACCTCCGTGACCCACTCGGTACCGGTGCCGTGGTCGCCGGCTTCGGGTTCATCGCCCTCCAGGCTGCCCAGACCGTCGGGCGGTTCGCGGGCGACGGTCTCGTCACGCGTTTCGGCGATCGTGCGGTGGCGCAAGTCGGGGCATCCCTCGCGCTGGTGGGGATGTCACTCGCGCTCGTCTTCCCCACCCCGGTGACCACGATCGTTGCCTTTGGAATGGTTGGCGCCGGGGTTGGCACTCTGATCCCGGGAGCGATCCGGACCGCGGAGGCCCTTCCCGGCCTCGCCCCGGGAACGGGACTCACCTGGGTGACCACGACGATTCGGGTCGGCCTCTTCCTCTCACCACCGCTGGTCGGAGTGGTCGCGGATCTCACCTCGCTCAGGGTGGCTCTCATCCTCATGCCGGCGCTCGCGCTGGGCATCCTCGTACTCAGTGGCGCTCTCGGGCGCCGGACCGCCTGAATAAGGGCCGCTTCGGGAGATCATGATCTCTCTTGTCGATGTGTCCTGGCGGGGGTTATGACCTCGCGGATGGATTCACGCCTCCCTCCATGACGCAAGAATGCCGCCGCGAGTCGGCGTATCGACCGCCACATCCCCTCAGCGCGCGGGCCTCAGACTGCGCCACGAAATTCAGACTGCGACGGGCGCTGTGATCGCCGGATGGTGCTGGTAGTCCAGCACCTCGAAGTCCTCGAACACGTAGTCGTCGATGCTGTCGCGCTCGGCCAGGCGCAGGGTCGGGGCGGGGAACGGATGCCGCGTCAGCTGCTCCGTCACCTGGTCGATGTGATTGTCGTAGATGTGGCAATCGCCCCCGGTCCAGATGAACTCGCCGACACCGAGACCCGCTTGCGCCGCGATCAGATGGGTGAGCAGCGCGTAGCTGGCGATGTTGAACGGCACCCCGAGAAAAAGGTCTGCGCTGCGCTGATAGAGCTGGCAGCTGAGCTTGCCGTCGGCCACATAGAACTGAAATAGCAGGTGACAGGGCGCAAGGGCCATGCTCGGGATGTCGGCAACATTCCACGCGGACACGATCAGGCGGCGCGAATCCGGGTTCGTCTTCACGGCCTCGATGACCTCGGCAATCTGGTCGATCGTGCAACCATCGCGGGTGGGCCAGGAGCGCCATTGCACACCGTAGACGGGACCGAGATCGCCAGCGGCATCCGCCCACTCGTCCCAAATTGTGACCCGGTTGTCTTGCAGCCAGCGGGTGTTTCCGTCGCCGCGCAGAAACCACAGCAGTTCGTAGGCGATCGACCGAAAGTGCACGCGCTTGGTGGTGATGAGGGGAAAGCCCTCCGCGAGGTCGAATCGAAGCTGCCGACCGAACACGCTGCGGGTGCCCGTGCCGGTGCGATCGGACTTCTGCGCACCGTTCGCCAGTGTGTCGCGCAGGAGGTCTTCGTAGGGGGTGCGGATCGACGTGGTCACCTGTCGAGCGTAAAGCCAAACGCCGACATTGGGGACCTTCGACCCGGCCTCCACCGTCCGGCACTGATGCACTGGATACCGTCACCCAGCCTGAGGAGCCTGCCATGCCCGAATCCCCCACCGAACCCGCTGTCGCCGTTCTCAGCGAGGAGGAGAGCTGGCACCTGCTGGCCGGCGCCGATCTCGGCCGGCTCGCTGTGTCCATCGGCGGAGCGGGCGACGACAGGGACGACCGGGACGACCGCGGGGTCGACATCTTCCCGATCAACTACGTGGTGGCGGATCGGGTGATCTTCTTCCGTACTGCTCCCGGATCAAAGCTCATGGACCTCACGAAGCATCCGATCGTCGCGCTCGAAACTGATGGCACGCACCATCGTCGCCGCTGGAGCGTGGTGGTGAAGGGAACCGCGGTTCGCCTCGGGTTGGATCAGGAGATCGAGGCATCCGGAGTTCTGTTTCTTCACTCGCAGGCGCCCACCGAGAAGTGGAACTACGTGCGCGTCACCGCATCGTCGATCACCGGGCGAGAGTTCAGGAGCTCCCGCCAGTCCTGACGAGCGCAGGTGCTGATCAGCGCGACCCGAGCGGTGCGAATCGGCGCAGGCGAAGGCTGTTGGTCACGACGAACACCGAGGAGAACGCCATCGCCGCTCCGGCCACCAGCGGATTGAGCAGACCGAGCATCGCGATCGGGATCGCCGCGACGTTGTAGGCGAAGGCCCAGAACAGGTTGCCCTTGATGGTGCCGAGTGTGCGGCGGGCGAGCCGCACCGCATCCGCCACGACGAGCAGGTCACCGCTGACGACGGTGAGGTCGCTCGCCGCGATCGCCGCGTCCGTGCCGCCGCCCATGGCGATTCCGAGGTCTGCTGCCGCGAGGGCGGCAGAGTCGTTGACCCCGTCGCCGACCATCGCGACGACGCGCCCGTCGGTCTGCAGCGCATGGATCAGGTCGAGTTTGCCCTGCGGGGTTACCCCGGCGTGCACCTCCTCGATGCCCACCTCCGCGGCGACACTTCTGGCGGATCCCGCATTGTCACCGGTGAGCAGCACCGGACGAAGACCGAGCGTGCGAAAGCGTGCGATGGCCTCTGCGCTCGTCGGCTTCACGGCATCCCGCACGGTGATGATGCCGCGCAATTCGCCATCCCAGGCGACCGCGATCACGGTGGCTGCGGCATCCTCACCGGATGTGACGGCGGCGGATGCTGTGGGCGAGAGGGCGATCGACCAGGATTCCGCGAGCCAGGAGGCCCGCCCGGCGAGGGTCAGTCGGCCATCGACGACGGCCTGCACACCCTGCCCGGCCTCCGCGCTGAACGATGTGGATTCGCCAGTGGGCGCACCCTCCACTGCGGCGAGCGCGATGATGGCCCGCGCGACCGGATGCTCAGAGCCGCTCTCGACCGAGGCTGCGGCACTCAGAAGCTCGCCCCGCGACACTGCGCCGATCGGCTCCACCGAGACCACAGCCATCTTCCCGGTGGTGATCGTGCCGGTCTTGTCGAGCACGATGGTGTCGACGGTGCGGGTCTGCTCAAGCACCTGTGGGCCGCGGATGATGATGCCGAGTTGCGAGCCGCGGCCGGTGCCGACGAGCAGTGCGGTGGGAGTCGCGAGGCCGAGCGCGCAGGGGCAGGCGATGATGAGGGTCGCCACCGCGGCGGTGAAGGCCGCCTCGATTGAACCGCCGGCAATCAACCAGCCCACGAATGCGGCGACCGAGAGCACGAAGACGACCGGTACGAAGATCGCCGAGACGCGGTCGGCCAGTCGCTGCGCCTTGGCTTTTCCACTCTGCGCCTCTTCCACCATGCGACCGATTCGGGCCAGCTCGGTGTCGGCGCCCACCCGGGTCACCTCGACGACGAGGCGTCCGCCGACGTTGACCGTGGCGCCGACCACCCGGTCGCCCACCGTGACGTCTACCGGCACTGATTCGCCGGTGATCATGCTGCGATCGACGGCGGATGCCCCGTCGGTGACGAGCCCGTCGGTGGCGATCTTCTCGCCGGGGCGAACGACGAAACTGTCGCCGGGGGCCAGCGATGCGACCGGTACCCGGGTTTCCACTCCCTCGCGAAGCAGCGTGGCGTCCTTCGCGCCGAGGCGGAGCAGCGCCTGCAGCGCGGCCCCCGACTCGCGTTTTGCCCGCGCCTCGATATAGCGACCGGCGAGGATCAACACCGTCACCGCTGCCGCAACCTCGAGATAGATCTCACTCGCGCCGGACTGATTGCTCAGCAGCGAGAAGGTCATGTGCATGCCCGGAGCGCCCGCCGTACCGAAGAAGAGAGCGTAGAGCGACCAGAGGAACGCGGCGATCACTCCGACGCTGACCAGGGAGTCCATCGAGGCCGAGCCGTGTCTGGCATTGATCAGGGCAACCCGATGGAACGGCAGTGCACCCCAGACCACGACTGGCGCGGCGAGGGTAAGGGCGAGCCACTGCCAGTTGGTGAACTGCAGCGCGGGGATCATCGAGAGCACGACGACCGGCAGCGCAAGGCTTGCCGAGACGACAAGGCGGCGGCGCAGTTGCGCGGCCTCCGTGTCGGCCGACGGCGCGGCATCCGCTTCGATCGCGATCGGCACCGGCAGGGCCGCCCGGTATCCCGCCGCCTCGACGGCGGCGATGAGGGTGGCCGTGTCCACGCCGGTGGACTGTACGCGGGCCTTCTCTGTGGCGTAGTTGACCGTGGCCGAGACGCCCTCGATGCGGTTGAGCTTTCGTTCGATGCGGGTGGCGCAAGAGGCGCAGGTCATACCCGCAATGTCGAGGTTCACGTCGGCATGAAATGGCGCGTCGCGCGGTGCGTACCGATCCGCGTCCATTGCGGTGTCGGCGCGGGTCATGACTGCGCCGTCACGAGCGGATAACCCGCTTCCGTGATGGCAGCGCGGATGTCTTCGGATGGCACCGGCGTAGATGTCAGCACCATGACATCTGAAGCTCCACCCACCCGCAGGTCGACACTCACGCTCTCGACCCCGGCGATGTCGGAGACCTCCTCGGTAACGCTGGCGATGCAGTGGCTGCAGGTCATTCCCTCGACGAGGTAGTGCTGCTCGATCATGGCGGTGTCAGTCATGGTGATGTCCTTAGATTTGTTGTCCGTTAGGAGCGCACGAGTCGCGCGATGGCGGCGGAGGCTTCCTTGATCTTCTCGTCGGCTACCGGTCCGCCTTCGCGGGCGGCTTCGGCGACGCAATGCGCAAGGTGGTCTTCGATCAGCGCGAGGGCCACGTTCTCCAGCGCCTTCGTCGCGGCCGACACCTGGGTGAGAATATCGATGCAGTAGGTGTCGGTCTCGACCATGCGCTGGATGCCGCGCACCTGTCCTTCCGCCCGTCGCAGTCGCTTGACGAGATCGTCTTTGTTCTGGCTGTAGCCGACCATCTGGCGGTCCTTCCGATATACCCCTATGGGGTATCTAATCTAGGACGGACCCGCGCGGAAGTCAAGCGCAGTAGGCTCCATCCATGCCAAGCACTCGCGCTATGAAACTGATGGAATCGACGCACCGCCTCGTGCAGAGGCTCACTCGTGGCAAGGCCGGATGGAACATCGCCGGCATGCCGGTCATCGAGCTCACCACCATCGGGCGACGCAGCGGTGAGCGGCGGGCGACCATGCTCACCAGTCCCGTGAAAGATGGGGCTGCCTATGTCGTGGTCGCCTCACGCGGCGGAGACGACAGCCATCCAGCCTGGTTCCTCAACCTGCGCGACGATCCAAATGTGGAGGTCGTGATCGAGGGGCGACCGAGCGTCGCGCTCGTGGCCCGAATCGCGAGCGCGGAGCAACGCGCGCGCCTCTGGCCGATCATCACCGCGAAGTACTCGAACTATGCCGGGTACCAGAAGAAGACCGACCGCGAGATTCCTCTCGTGCTGCTGCAACCGGGCCCAGAAGCCTGAAGCGATCACCACCGGCCTGGCCGTTAACAGCTGCCAACAATGTGTCGTGACGTATCGTTGAAGGGTGAGCGACTGGCCACACCTGTTCCAGAAAGGACACCCATGCGCACCCCATCTTCCACCGGATTCGACCTGTGGGAGGCCGTTGATGGCCTCCGCGAAACCTTCAATTCCCGTGGTTCCGGATCCATGAGATCCGGGCAGATGAGATCGGGACAAATGGGGCGGATGGGTCGTGGCGATGTTCGCGCCGCCATCCTGGTCGCCCTCGCCGAGGAACCGATGCACGGCTATCAGATCATCCAATCGATTGAGGCGCGCACGAAGGGTGCGTGGAAGCCGAGTCCCGGATCCGTCTACCCCACGCTCCAACTTCTCTCCGACGAGGGCCTGGTCAGCTCGGAGCAGGTCGGCGAACGGAAGGTCTATTCGTTGACCGAGGCTGGCGTTGAAGCGGCCGCAGAGTTCTCGAACGGTCCGACGCCGTGGGAACCGCGCCGCTCCTGGAACTCCGAGCGCAACGCCGCTTTGCCGAGGTCAGGCGGAAAGCTCGCCCAGGCCGCCGCGCAGGTCGCACAGAGCGGTACCCCTGACCAGACGGAGCGCGCCGTCGCCGCCATCGACGAGGCTCGCCGCAAGATTTACGCGATCCTCGCCGAGGACTAGGGCATGCCGCCCGGTCGCGATACCGGCACTGCACCCCAGATCGACCCCGCCCACCGGGCGCGCTACCGCCGGATCATGCGGTTTTCCGCCACCGCGCTCGCACAGACGTGGTGGTTCGAGCTCGTCTTGCCGAGATTAGGCCTTCGCCGACTCGCGGCTCGCAGCCGGCCCAAGCGCGTGCAGCGCATCGCCCGCCGGTTCTACCTGCTCGCTGCCGACCTCGGCGGCCTCATGATCAAGGTCGGCCAATTTCTCTCATCGCGCCTCGATATCCTTCCGCCCGAGATCACCCGCGAGCTCGAGGGGCTTCAGGATGAGGTCGAGCCCGAGTTGTTCGAGAGTGTGCGCCGGCAGGCCGAAGCCGAACTGGGGATGCCGCTGGAGATGGCGTATGCGTCGTTCGAGCCGATACCCATCGCCGCAGCATCCCTCGGCCAAGCCCACCGTGCGCGCCTGACCCCAGGAATCGCCGCCGACGTCGGATTCGAAAACGTCGTCGTGAAGGTGCAAAGACCGGGGATCGAATCGATCGTCGACGTTGACCTCGCGGCCCTGCGCCGGGTTGCCCGCTGGCTCTCGAAGGTGAAGATCGTCTCGACTCGCGCGGATGCTCCCGCGCTCGTCGAGGAGTTTGCCGCGACCAGTCTCGAGGAGATCGATTATCTGCACGAGGCGGCCAGCGCAGAGCGCTTCGCCGTGAACTTCGCCGATGACCCTCGCATCGGCGCGCCGGTGGTCGTGTGGGATCGCAGCGCCCTTCGAGTGCTCACACTTTCGGATGTGACCGCGATCAAGATCTCGGATGTCGCGGGCCTCACCGCGGCCGGGATCGACCCGGCAGAAGTCGCGAAGGAACTCGCCCGCTCCACCTTCCAGCAGATTTTCATCACCGGTTTCTTCCACGCCGATCCGCACCCCGGCAATATCTTTATCACTCCCGGAACGGGCCACTCCCGCTCGAGCGGTGGCAACCCGGATGAGCCAACCGATGCCGCCGCCAGCGAGGCCGATTGGCACCTGACCTACGTCGACTTCGGCATGATGGGCGAGATCTCCGACTCGCTGCGCGGCGGGCTGCGTGACTTCATCCTCGCGGCAGTCGGGCGCGACGGCCGCGCGCTAGTCACGTCGCTCGAGCGGCTCGGCGTGCTTCTCGAAACGGCCGACACCAATGAGCTCGAACGTGCCATGACGGCCCTCTTCGACCGTTTCGGCGGAATGGGTGTCGCCGAGCTGCAAACCGTCGATCCGCGGGAGCTGGAGAAATTCGCCAGAGGGTTCGGCGAGACGATTCGCGCGCTGCCATTCCAGCTCCCCGAGAATTTCCTCCTGCTCGTGCGCAGCATCTCACTCATCTCGGGCGTGACGAGTGCCCTGAGCAAAGACTTCAATATGTGGGATGCTGCAGATCCGTTCGCGCGCACCGTGCTGAGCGCCAACAGCGGCAATGCCCTGCGGGGACTCGGCCAGCAGGCGGTGAGCTACGCAAACACTCTGGCCAGGCTCCCCCGCCGCCTCGATGAACTGGCGACTCGCCTCGACCGCGGCCAGGTGGCCGTGCAGGCCCCGGAGGTGGATCGTCGCCTGCGGTCGATCGACCGCTCCGTTGGCCGCCTCGCATCGGCGCTCGTCTTCGCGACACTGCTTATTGCTGGCGTACTGCTGCGCCCGACGGACGGAGTGCTCGGCTGGGTACTGATGGCGTCGTCAGCGGTTCCGCTGCTGCACGTGATCGTCGCGTCGAGAAGCCGCTGAGAAGCCGCTGAGTCACCGACGCTTAAAGTAGGACCTATCGTCCGTACATCCGGAAAGGGAAACCATGATCGGCTCATCAAACGAAAAACTCGGCACGGCCACCGCTTCCGTTTCTCTCGCTGCCCCCGCTAGCCCCACCACCGCTGCACCCACTACCGCTGCCCTCTCAATCACGGACGTGCTTTCGCTGCATCCGGTGATCGCCAGCATCAAGGATGAGCATGACCTGCGGGAGGTGTTGGGCGTGAGTTGCCCAGTGGTGTTCGTGCTGTTCGGTTCGGTCATCACCATTCCCGACATTGTGGCGACGCTCAAGGACGCCGGACGAACAGTCTTCGTGGATGTGGATCTCGTCGACGGTTTCTCGAATAAGCCCGTCGTGGTCGATTTCCTCCGGAAATACACGCGAGCTGACGGCGTGCTGAGTTCCAAATCGATCATGGTGAAAACAGCGAAGGCCGCGGGCTTCCTGGCCATCCATCGGCTCTTTCTCGTCGACTCGTTCAGCTACCGCAATGTGCCAAAGCAGGTCAAACTGTCCACTGCGGATGCAATTGAAATTTTGCCGGGCTGCATGCCACGGGTGATTTCCTGGGTGCTGGATGACACGGACCTCCCCCTGATCGCCGGTGGCTTGGTCTGCGACAAACAAGACGTGATGAGTGCCCTTGGCGCCGGCGCCATGGCCGTCGCCTCCTCAAACCGCGACGTGTGGCGGATGTAGGAAACGGTGCTCGACCGCCGGCACGACCGGTTGCGTAGCCGCGCGCTCGCGTGCTAGGTTCACCGCTATAACTTCACACGTGTTCGGGATCTCCCGGACCGGTTGCTAAAAAATTAGAGAACAGCGGCCCCCCAGTCGGGGGATCGCTGTTCTCTTTTTTTGTTTGCGAAACCCACCGACGAACGGAACCAGACCCTTGACACCCATGACGGCCAAGCTCACCCGCGAACAGATCGTGAGTGCCTACACGCAACTTCTCGGCAGCGAGCGCGTCATCACCGATGAGCAGACGCTGAAAGAAAACAGTGTCGACCGCTACTACAAGGTCGAGAACGTCTTCGGTATTTACTCGCTCCCAGTGCCCGCAGCGGTTGTGAAGCCGAGCACCCCGCAGGAAGTGGCAGCAGTGCTCGCCCTCGCCAACGAGAACGGGATCAACATCGTGCCGAAGACCGGTGGTAGCGCGACCGAGGGTGGCCTGGAAACTGTCATTGAGAACTCGGTCGTCGTCGATGGTTCGACAATGAACGAGATTCTCAGTATCGACACCGAGAACATGCTCGCGACGGTGCAGTGCGGAGTGTGTCTGGAAGACCTCGAAACCGAACTGCGAAAAATCGGTTACACCACGGGGCACTCGCCCCAATCCAAGCCGCTCGCACAATTCGGCGGACTGGTCGCAACCCGTTCGATCGGGCAGTTCTCCACGCTTTACGGTGGCATCGAGGACATGCTCGTTGGGGTCGAGACCGTGTTTCCGAACGGTCAAATCTGCCGCATCAAGAACGTGCCGCGTCGTGCCGCCGGGCCCGACATCCGCCATCTGGTTCTCGGCAACGAGGGCACCCTCAATTTCATCACCGAAGTCACGGTCAAGATCTTTCGATACTTCCCCGAGAACAACAGGTTCTACGGATACCTCCTCAACGACATGAAGACCGGCCTGGCGATTCTCCGGGAGGTCATCACCCAGGGCTATCGCCCCTCGGTCGCTCGCCTCTACGACTCAGAGGATGGGCTGTACCACTTCAAGAAGTTTTCCAATGGCCAGTGCGTCCTGATCTTCGTGGCCGAAGGTCCAGTGCGCATCGCCGATGCGACCGGTGCGGCGATCGAAGAGATCGTCGCGTCTTTCGGATCCGCCGAACGGGTCGACGGTGCCCTCATCGAAGACTGGTTCAACAACCTCAACTGGGATGTCTCCAAGCTGGAAGAGGAGCGGATCGAAATTCGCGAAACCCTGATCAACGGCTTCACCACCGAGATCTCGGGCAATTGGAGTGTCATCGGCGACATCTACGACAACGCCATCGCGCGCATCCGTGCGGAGGTCTCTGCCGATTTCACGCTGCTGGGCGGGCATTCCAGCCACAGCTACCTCAATGGCACCAACATGTACTTCGTCTACTACTACAAAATAGACGTGGATCCGACGCTAGAGCGCACGACGTACCACGATCCCATCCAAAATATCATCGTGGAGGAGACCCTCAAGCTGGGCGGATCGATGTGCCATCACCACGGTGTCGGCAAGCACCGCACGCACTTCCTGGCAGAGGAATACGGTTCCTCGCTCTACATGCTCGAAACTCTCAAGGCTGCGTTCGATCCGAACGGCATCATGAACCGCGGAACCATTTTTCCGCTCACGAAGTAGCAGGCACGCGCTTTTAGACACGACACACCTACAGGGCAGGCACGGATGAGCAAGAGCACAATGGCTGACTTCGGCATGGATTTTTTTTCCCTGGCGGGCAAAAACGCCATCGTGACCGGGGGGAACACCGGGCTCGGCCAGGCGTTCACCCTGGCACTGGCGAAGGCAGGTGCCAACGTTCTGGCGGCCAGCATCATGCCTGACGACGGTACAACGGGTGCGCTGGTCGAGGCTGCTGGATCGCGCTACGCGTACACCATGACCGACATCACGGTCGAAGGAAATCCCAAGAAGGTCGTCGACGCCTGCATCGCCGAGTTCGGGAGCGTCGACATCCTGATCAACTGCGCCGGCCGGGGCATCAACGAACCCGACGTGCTCAAATACACCCGGAAGCAGTGGGATCCGATGGTGGCGCTGAACCTGACCGCAGCGTTCGAGATGTCGCACGAGTGTGCCGAGCACATGATCCCGCAGCGCTCGGGCAAGATCATCAATATCTGCTCCGTGTTCACTTTTCTCGGCGGGCAGTGGTCGCCGGCCTACGCTGCCACCAAGCACGGCATCGCCGGGTTCACGAAGGCATACTGCGACGAATTGGCGCAGTTCGGCATTCAGGTGAACGGCATCGCACCGGGCTACTACGCCACGGCATTGACCGCGGACACCCGGGCGAACCCCGAAAGCAACCAGCGAGTGCTCGACCATATCCCGGCCAACCGCTGGGGTGAGACCCAGGATCTGATGGGTGCGACGATCTTTCTTGCCAGCCGCGCCTCCGACTACGTCAACGGGCACATTCTGACTGTCGATGGCGGATATCTGGTGCGCTGAGCGCCGAGAGCGGAGCGTGACGCGACTATGACCACCAAATACATCATCGGAATCGACGGAGGCTCCCAGAGCTCCAAAGTCGTGATCTTCGACACGGACGGACGAATCGTCTGCGAGGGAACGCAGGCCCTTGCACCGATGTACACGCCACGACCCGGCGTCGCAGAGCATCCGGGCGATGACCTCTATGATTCCATCGTTGCCGCCGGGCATCGTGCACTTGAGTTGTTCCCCGGGGATCTCGACGACATCGTCGGCGTAGGCCTGTGCACCATCCGCTGCTGCCGCGCTCTCGTGCGTCAGGACGGAACCCTTGCGGCGCCGGTACAGAGTTGGATGGATGATCGGCTCTCCCGGCCCTACGAATACACCGATGACGATGTCGCCTTCGTCACGACCACCTCCGGATACCTCATGGGTCGGATCACGGGAGAGAAGACCGACACTGCAGCGAACTACATCGGGCCATGGCCGATGGATGTTCGCACCTGGGACTGGTTCAGCGACCAGGAGACGTTCGAGTCATTCGCTGTAGGGCGCAACATGCTCTACCGGTTGCAGATGCCGGGTGAGATCGGCGGCTATGTGAACGACTCCTTCTCGGCGAGCACCGGCATCCCCCGGGGGCTGCCGGTGGTGCACACCGCCAACGACAAGGCAACGGAGGCGCTCGGCTCCGGTCTGCGTGAGGAGACCACCGGCCTGGTCTCCCTCGGAACCTATATCGCTGGCATGGTGGTCGGAACTGAGTTCATCGCCGAACCGCAGACTTACTTCACCAACTTCGCATCCGAACCGCACCGCTACCTCTATGAGAGTGCGGGCATCCGGCGGGGCATGTGGACCGTCTCGTGGCTTCGCAATCTGGTCGGCGCAGAACTCGCGCACGATGCCGCCGCCGCGGGCGTCAGCCTCGAGGATCATCTCAACACCCTTGCCGCAGCCGTTCCCGCCGGTAGCGACGGTCTGATGTGCCTGCTCGACTGGCTTGCACCGCCGAGCCAGCCCCACAGGAAGGGGATGTTCATCGGCTTCGATGAGCGCCACGGGCACGCCCACATGTACCGGTCCATCCTGGAGGGCATCGCCTTCCGGATGAAAGAGAACATCGCGGCAATGGAATTTGAGCGGGGCATCCGCCTCACCTCTCTCGTGCTGTCGGGGGGCGGATCCTCCAGCGATGCCTGCATGCAGATATTCGCTGACGTTTTCGACCTGCCCACCGTGCGAAACGAAGTGCGTAACGCTGCCGGGCTGGGAGCAGCCATCTGTGCCGCAGTGGCCTGTGGCATCTACCCGGATCTGGATGCGGCATCCGCCTCGATGATTCGTCACGCCGACCGATTCGAACCCGACCCCGACAACGTGAAGCTCTACCGCCAACTTGGATCGGTCTATGCCGACATCCCGGCCCAGACCGATGCCATCCTCGCTCGCACTCACCGAATTTTGTCAGACCGTAAGGCAGAACACTAAGGAGCAACACGCATGACCACGCGCTCTCAATCAAAGAAGATCTTTGAGCTGTCTCTGCTGATTCTTGCGGCAGGCACGATCTACCCTCTGGTGTATCTGCGCCAGACCTTCGAGCAGACGATTCTGGCCGTCTTCGGCATGAACCAGGCTGAATTGGCGAACATCTACTCCATCCTCGGCATCATTTTCGTTATCGGCTACATCCCGAGCGGATGGCTGGCCGACAAGATCCCGGTCAAGTTCCTCATCATTTTTTCGCTGGTATTGACCGCGACGGCTGGGCTGGTGTACGCGCAGGTGCCGGATAAGTCGTTTCTGATCTACATCTTCATCACCTGGGGATTTGCCACGGTTTTCACCTTCTGGAGTGCGATTCTCAAGACCGTAAGCCTGCTCGCGGACGACAACGAGGAGGGGAGGTTCTTCGGCGCCCTCGATGGCGGTCGTGGACTGGTTGAAGCGGTACTCGCCAGCGCAGCGGTCGGCATCTTCGCGCTCGTCGCCGGCACGGGTGCCGCCGACATGGCTCAGACCAGAGCCGGATTCCAGGCTGTGGTCTACATGTACTGCGCCGCCATCGTCGTGATCGCAGTGCTTCTCTTCTTCGCCCTGCCAAACGCTCGCCAGGAGAAGGCGATGTTGCGAGACGAAATCGTCGAGTCGACGTTTGCCGCCATCCGACGCATCGTGAAGATCCGCGAGGTCTGGGTCATGATCGTGATTCTGTTCTGCGGCTACTCGCTCTTCTGGGGCCACTACTACTTTTCGGGCTTCCTCAACGTCAATCACGGTGCCACCCAACTCGGTGCAAGCGTGGTGACGGTGATTGTTCTGTGGATGCGCCCCATCGGCGGTTTCGGCGGAGGCTACCTCGCCGATAAGTTCGGCAGATCCCAGGTGCTTTCGATCTCGATGATCGTCACCGCCGTCGTACTCGTTGCCCTTGCTCTCGTGCCACGCAGCGTGCCGATCGGTCTGGTCTACGCCCTGATCGTGTTCGCCGGTCTGATCATGTACGTGGTTCGCGGCGTGTACTGGTCCATCCTCGATGAATGCCGCCTTCCGGTGGCTGCGATCGGAATCGCGATCGGGATCATCTCCTTCTTCGGATATCTGCCGGATATCGTGCTCCCCCAGATCAGCAGCACGATCTATACCGCCTTCGGCGATAACGTCGCTGGTGCCAACAGCCTGTACTTCATCGTCACCGCGGGGATCGGCCTGATCGGTGCCGCGGCTGCCGCATATTTTTCGGTCCTGGTGAAGAGACGCTCGGTCGGTAAAGCGAGCCAGAATGTCGCTCCGGTCGGATCCTCCGTCTGAGCGTCTTCCGCCGGCGCGGTAGGCCAGATGCTGGATGGGGGCCACACCAAGTTCACTGTCGGTGGTCCCTGCCATCCTGACGTACCGCCCACACTGGGCGGGTCACCCAACGGAAGGCGCGACCATGACCGACCCCAATTACACGGCACTGCTGCTCATCATCGACCGCAGCGGATCGATGGTCACCATCCGCGACGAAATGGTCGGCGGCCTCACCGCAATGCTCGCGGCACAGGCAGCAGAGCAGGGACTCCTCACTGTCGATGTCGTGACCTTCGACAACCTGATCGAGGTGCAATGTTCGATGGCCTCCCCCGAGGATGTCGTTATCGCCCTCGAGCCACGCGGGGCAACTGCGCTCTTCGACGCCATTGGCCTCGGGGTGAGCGGTTTCGGTCACACCCTGGCTGCGCTCCCCGAGCATGCGCGGCCGGGCGTCGTCCAAGTGGTCGTTGTGACGGACGGTGAGGAGAACTCGAGCCAGGAGTACACGGCGGATGCGGTGCGCGCGATCGTGACGGAGCAAACCGAGCGCTACGGGTGGGACTTCGTCTTCCTGGGGGCGAACCAGAATGCGGTGCTCACCGGGGCGCACCTCGGCTTCGAGGCTGACAGCTCCCTCACCTACGCCGCGGATGGCCTGGCTGTTGACGCGGTGAGCGCAACGCTCACGCGATACGTAAGCGACGTGCGCAAGTCGGCCAAGCGGGGCTTCACCAGCGAAGAGCGACGGGATGCGGTGGACGGCAAGTAGACCGATAGCGGGCGAGAGCGTGGCTCGATGTGGCGCTAACGCCGGCCAAGCCAGCCGGTCGGCGAGCGGTCAAAGAATACACGGCCGGGCTTTGCTGAAGACTGCGTCACATGAGCTTCCATTTTCATTTTGTCTAAAATAAGTGAGACATTATAAAATCCTCGTTGGTCCTTACTCGCGCGACTGTTTAATTTCGGCACTTGACAGCGGGAAAGAACCCCGTCATTGCTGACATCGCCATGCTGGGTGTCGAGCACGCCGAGCCTCACCCCGATCATCTACGCCATGGACAGGTGGCCAGCCACCGACGAAGGAAATGTGACGCAGCGAGTGAACCTACACCCGATAATCCGCCCGGCTACGCCGACGGACGCCGCAGAGATGGCACGAATCCACGTTACCTCTTGGCAAGAGACCTACCGTGGCCTCATGAGCGACGACGAATTGGATGATCCCGAGTTCGTGCCGACACGAGAGCGCTTCTGGAGGATTGGACTGACGGACGAACGATTCAAGCATCACCGAATCGCAGTCGCGGAACTCGATGGGAGGCTGGTGGGGATTGCGCAGAGCGCTTCTCCCACAGATGACGACGCAACATGGAGCCAGCAGCTCAACGTGCTCTATGTGCTTGCATTTGCGCACGGCACCGGAGCTGGACTCGGCCTACTCGACGCAGTGCTATCCGAAAGCGAGGGGGCAGCCTTATGGGTGGCGGATCCCAATCCGCGAGCTCAGGCGTTTTATCGAAAGCACGGCTTCGTTCCAGACGATTCGTCCAAGGAGGAATACGGAATCAGGGAGATTCGAATGGTGCGAGAACAAATGGAATCCTGACACATTTCAGAACCGACATGGCACCGAGAAGCCCCCACTCCCCCATTCCACACAGGCGACAACTGCGACAACTGCGGGACACCGAGCCGGTCGTGACGATTGGTAAATGCAGATCGCGTAGAGTTTGGTCGGCTGATCGGGAACGAGTCGCATTGGACATGCCACCTCTGCGTGACTGTGAAACCGAACCTGCCGAGAGGATAACCACCATGCGCCGGATCGTTACCCGCCTGGTTGTCGTGGTCGTCATCGTCGCAATCGCAGCTGGCGCTGTGTTCGCCCTCACTCACCGCGATTCCTGGCTGTGGTCCGCGATTACCGGGCGCGCTGCTCTCACCTGTCCGGCCGTTGCGCCGACAATGGTCGGAACGCTCACCGTTCCCGCCGGCCCGATCGCCGGATACTGCCAGGACCGTTTGATCAACGCCGCGCACGTTGTCAACGCAGCACGGGCGCTCGGCATCGGACCGCACACCCAGGCGATCGGCGTCATGACGGCGATGGGCGAGTCGGGCCTTCGCAATCTTGACCACGGCGATGCCGCGGGAGCCGACAGCCGCGGTCTTTTTCAGCAGAGAGCTAACGGGGCATGGGGCACCCTGACCGATCGGATGACCCCGTCCATCGCCGCTCACAACTTCTTCGCCGCGCTAGTGAAGATTCCCGATTGGAAAACCCTCACGCCCACCGAGGCCGCACATTCGGTGCAAATAAATGCCGACGCGAATTTCTACACCCTGTACTGGAGTGATGCGGTCGCCGTCGTCACCGCCCTCACCGGTACGGGGGTCCCGACCGGGTGACCCGGCGGGTTCCGATGACCGGCAGTATCGCTAACCGGCAGTATCGCTAACCGGCAGTGGCACGAACCGGCAGTACCGCTAACCGGCAGTGGCACGAACCGGCAGTACCGCTAACCGGCGGCGCCCCGCTCGAGAGCCTTCATCTTGTCGAGTAGCGCACCAATGGCAGCATCCTGCGATGCGAGGTGAAGCTGAATCTGTTTTGCTTCCTCAAGAATTGCCCCGGCATCCTCGTAGGTCGCCGACGACCGAGCATCCGCCGCAGCTGCTTGGATGTTCTGGCCCACGATGATCACCGGGAGCAGTACCAACTGCAGGAAGGTCTGCGCGATCCACGCAATGATGACGATCGCGTTGTTGCTCATAATCGCAGCGGGCAGACTCACCAGCGCGATCGCCGTGAACACGTAGGCGCACCACATCGTGCCAACGGTGGTGGTGATGCCGAGCCCCACCCTGCGGTTGAAACGGTTGATGAGCTTGTCTTGCGGATGGATGCTCTTCGCTGCCGCCTTGACTGTCGGCGGACCCTGTGTGAGGCGATCCGTTGCCCGCGAATGTTGCTGATATTCGAACGTGCTGCTCATCGGCGTGCACTCCCTTTTCGTTGTCGAGGTGACGCGATTCTGCCAGCCCGGAATGCGCGGCAGATACCTGCTCTGCGGCCGCCTCCGCAGCCGCCTCCGCAGCCACCTCCGCAGCCACCTCCGCAGCCGCCTCCTCCATCACCTCAGTGGCCACCCATCGCTGACCGCGCAACCCGGTGTTCTACAGTGCAGAACATGGATGAAAAGACTGTTCCCGTGCACGAGCACCGGGCTCCGCCGCTGATCGCGATCATTGTTATTTTGGGCATTTACATTGTTATCCCCAAAGAGGTGCAGGCGCTTCCCAACTGGGTAGTGCCGGCGTTGGCGGTGCTGCTGATCGTGCCACTGGTCATCCTGAACCCGACCCGATTGTCGAAGGAGACCGCCTGGTCGAGAGGAATCTCGATCACCCTGGTGATTCTGCTCGCGGCAGCCAATCAGATCACCGTGGTGTTCCTGATCGGGCAGCTGCTGCACGGCCAAGTGAAGGGCACCGATGTGCTGCTCACGGCATTGCAGGTGTGGATCAGCACGGTGATCGCCTTCGGGTTGCTGTACTGGGAACTCGATCGTGGCGGCCCAGTGGCGCGGCGCACCCCTCAGCTGTGGGCGGCAACGACTGCCGATTTTCGTTTTCCGCAGAACGACGGTCCAGCAGATACAACAGCAGAATCAACTGCGGAATCAATAGTGAAAACACTGATGAACACCGGGGCGTGGCGGCCTAAGTTCCTGGATTACGCCTATGTAGCGCTGACGAACATGATGGCCTTCAGCCCGACGGATGCGATGCCGATGACGGTTCGCGCCAAACTCGTGATGGGCTATCAGGCCATCACCGGGTTTGTCTTACTCGCCCTCGTCATCTCCCGGGCAGTGAACATTCTCAACTGAGCGGCCCACGCAATGTGTCGCCCGACGGTGCTGATAACCCGCACTTCATGGTGAATCCGAATGTTCACCTGTACCCGGTGCTGACCACGCAGGTGTGGGCGTACTGTCACAACAGCAAGGCGCTTATCGTTAGCTGAGGCGCCTTTGCCGATACACGCCAGCGACCCGCAACGCCGAGAGACACCCAGGGTCAGGACAGGTTGCCCCGAATCAAGGGGCCGCCGGACTAAGGGTTAGCCCCTCGAACTTGGCACCACACGTCTCGATGTACGTCCGTTTGAACGGCGCGAGGGCGAGGGCGAGGGCGAGGGCGAGGTACTTTTGCGCAAGGATGTGATCGGTCATCGCGCGGCCGATGTGCTCGCCCGGATGCGCACCGATGATAGAGAGACCATCGGTGATGCCCTGGAGCGCGTTCGCACCGCAACGAGGCAACTGCCCGAAGCCTTGACCACCATCTACTCTCTCGATGACGATGGCGCGCTGGCCGGCTGCATCCGCCTGGTCAGTGCCATCCAACATGATCCGTCGGCCGTATTGCGCGAGGTCGTCAGCGGCGACCCCATTCACGCCAGCCCGAGCGATGACATCATCGAGATCACCACCCGCATGGCGGACTTCAACCTCCTCACCCTTTCGGTGCTCGACGACACAGGGCACATCCTGGGCGTCATCACCGTGGATGACGCACTCGAGGCGGCGATCCCCGAAGACTGGCGGCGCAGAGGAAAACAACAACGCGAGACAGTCTTGGGTAGCGTCGAACCCGGATAAACACCGCGACTGCAGGACAACGCGACCGAGTGGCAGAGTGGCGCTCACTCGAGGCATGCCGGCGGTCGATACCGACCCGGTCCCGGACTATCGCGAGTCAGGGTCGGATGAATACGTCATTCAGGGTGACGGTCTGAAGTCCACGACCGTGGATGATTTCACTCAGTTGCGGGAAGACCGTGGTCACCGGCAGAAAATTGGCATGCCCGATGACAATGTGCCCGGGAAGGAACCATTGGTCGGCGAAAGTCACGACCTTGCCGGGGACGCGGAGTGCAGAATCCGACAGCGACCCGAACCACATCACCGGAGTCGTGTAGCCGATGCTTGCCGCGAGGCGATCCACTCGTGCGTTGTGGAAGCCGTAAGGAGGGCGGTAATAAGGGCGCGCGTCAACCCCGTAAGTGTTGCTGATGAAGTCATGGTTGCGCTGGAGTTCCATCACCACCTGGCCGTCGCCGAGCTTGGTCAGGTTGGCATGATCCCAGGTGTGATTGCCAAGCTGCACTTGGCCCGACGCGACGAGTGGGCGCAGGAGCGCGGCGTACGTGGTCCAGCCGGAGTGGGTGCCGTTGAGGAAGAAGGTGATCCTGGTACCTGTCGCGGCGGCGAATTCGATGTATCTAGGGATCACCTCGGCGTTGATGCCATCGTCGACAGTCCACGCGAGAAGCGCACCCCGGCCGGGGAGCTTGCTGATCACGCCCGCGGGCAGTGCCACCTTGACCAGTTGGGGCGATCCCGGCAGCGGAACGGGATCAACGGTGGGGATCGGCAATGGCGCTGGCGATGGCGTCGGGCTCGGCAGTGTGGAGGACGACGGCTCGGGCGTGAGCGGTGTTGAAGTGGGAGTGACCGGAGGTGATGAGGGCGGCAGCGTCGCGGCGGTGGTCACAGTCGGAAAATTCCACCGCAACCTCTGCGCACAGCCGGTGAGCACGAGTGCGGCACCGCCAACCAGTGCAGCAAAAAATAGACGACGATCCATGTCGTCAATTTGCGTTGCCCTGAACTGCTTTAGCGGGATGACAGCTGGTTGGGGCGCGCGCCTACAGCGCCTCGCCCGCGCGATTCAGAGCCTTCGTCACGTGATGAGCAATCGCTGCCTGACCGGCGGCAGTCGGATGGACCTCGTCAGTCTGCATGAGAAATACCCTCCCGCCGAGTGGCTGGCCGATGTGTAGGTAAGTGCCACCGACTGCCTTCACCGCGGTGCGCACACTGTCGTTGATGGTGACCATCTGTGGCGGCAGGGCCGTAGCGCCCCACACACCGGAGACGGCAATTATCTGCGCCTTCTGTAGAGCGGTGTGGAGTTTAGTTACGACGGCGCCTATTGCGGTTTCGACTGCGGCATCCGACTGGCCGAGGTCGTTACTGCTGCCCGAGAGGATGACGACATCGGCTTTGAGGTCGATTGCGGTCGTGATCTGGTCGGCAAATGTGTCGTTGTTATCGCCGGCTGTGACGAAACCGGATCCGTCCGACGCCAGATTCACCAGGTTGAAGTTGTTCTGGAGTGCGAGCTGGGCGACCCATGATTCGTCTGATCCGAGTCCGTGACCGGACAAAATGGAATCGCCAACGGCTACGACCAGGGGGCCGGTGGCTGAACTGTTGATCTTCACTGCGGTGATGACCAGCGAGGTCGAGGCGGGAGCTGCACCGGCCAAGGAGGTTACGACCGCGACGACCGCGACGGCGGGAATGGCCGCAACACGCAGAAACTTTCTGATCACCGGGCGAAAATACGCCCTTCGCCTATGAACTTCCTTTGAGATGCCATCAGGGTGGTGCACGGTGTCGGCTACCCGCAATCCGCAGCGCGGCAGCTAGCCGGTGACCACCGCGTAGCCGGCCGCCGTCACCGCTGCCCGAATGTCAGCGGCGGGCACGGGAACCGAGCTCACGACCATGATTCGGGAGGTGCCGCCGGCGTTCAAGTCCACGTTTACCGAGTCGACGCCATCCAGCGCTGAAATCTCCTCCGTGACGCTCGACACGCAGTGACCGCAGGTCATGCCATCCACCAGATAGTGCTCGCGGATTGCGTCCTCCGGTGCGGGTGTCGACGTCTCGGCGTCGGCATGCCCACCACACGCACAGGCGTGGTTCTTGTCCGTAAGGCCCAGTTCATTGCCCGTGATGGTTGTGCCGCACATTGGGTGATCCATTTCTGTCGTTATCGCCGTTCAGTTCTACTTCATAATTTACCCCATGGGGGTATCCACGCGTGCACCCCGCCATCAGCACCGCCGATCGCGAGGGGCTTGATTGATACCCCATGGGGGTATATTGTCTTGGGTATGGACACCGCAGACACGGGTATGACAGACACGGGCACCGCCGCACCACGGCACGACGCAATGACCCACAACGACTCAAGGCCCCACGACGACGCAATGACCCACGACGACCCAATGTCGCACCACGGTGGGCACGGTGATCACGTCGGGCAGTTCCGGCGGCTGTTCTGGATCATGCTCGTCATCGCCGTACCGGTCGTTGCCTTCAGCCCCATGTTCGCCATGATTCTCGGGTACCCACTGCCCAGCGCTGCAGTTATCTATTGGATTTCACCCGTCCTCGGCACGGTCATGTACGTGTGGGGCGGCAAGCCTTTTCTCACCGGTGCCCTCTCGGAGCTCACGGCGCGCAAGCCGGGCATGATGCTGCTGATCGCTCTGGCAATCACGGTTGCCTTCCTCTCCTCCTGGGGGGCGAGCCTGCGCATCCTGGATGGGCAGCTCGATTTCTGGTGGGAACTCGCGCTGCTGATCGTCATCATGCTTCTGGGGCACTGGATCGAAATGCGGTCCCTCGCCCAGACCTCTACCGCTCTGGAATCGCTGGCGGCGCTTCTGCCCGATCAAGCCGAACGTGTCACCGGCGACACGGTCGAGGTTGTGTCTCCGAGCGATCTGACTGTCGGTGACGTCGTGGTCGTGCGCCCGGGCGCCCGCGTGCCAGCCGATGGCATCGTGACCGAAGGCACTGCCGACGTGGATGAATCGATGATCACCGGCGAATCGCGACCGGTCAGTCGTGGGCCTGGTGCCCGCGTTGTCGCTGGCACCGTTGCCACCGACACCGCGATCCGGGTTGAAGTCACCGCGGTCGGCGACGATACGGCCCTCGCCGGCATCCAGCGATTGGTCACGGAAGCGCAGAATTCATCCTCCCCTGCTCAGCGGATCGCCGACACAGCCGCGGGCTGGCTGTTCTGGTTCGCACTCGGCGCCGCCGTCATCACCGCCATCGTGTGGACTCTCGTGGGCAACCCCAACGATGCGATCATCCGCACCATCACAGTGCTCGTGATCGCCTGCCCGCATGCTCTTGGCCTTGCAATCCCCCTGGTGGTGTCGATCTCGACCGAGAGGGCCGCGAAAGCTGGTGTTCTGGTCAAGGATCGTCTGGCGCTGGAAAGTATGCGCGCCGTGACCACCGTGCTGTTCGACAAGACCGGAACGCTCACCAGGGGTGAGCCGATCGTCTCGAACCTGGCCGTTGTCGGCTCCATTTCAGAAGATGAACTGCTCGCTCTTGCCGCCGCCGCCGAAGCCGACAGCGAACATCCGCTCGCCGCAGCTATCGTTCGCGCGGCGGAAACGCGAGGCGCGACGGTGGGCAGGGCCACCGACTTCCACGCGTCAACGGCCGTCGGTGTCACGGCTACCGTCGGTGGCACGCAGGTCAGTGTGGGCGGTCCCGGCATGCTTACCAGCCACAGGGCACAGGCGCTGCCCGAAACCGCTGCGTGGGAAAACGACGGCGCAATCATCCTGCACGTACTCGCCGACGGTGCCGTCATCGGCGCAATCGGGCTTGCCGATGAGATTCGCCCGGAATCCCAGCAGGCGGTCGACTCGCTCCACGCCCTCGGCATCCAGGTCGTGATGATCACTGGCGATGCCGAAGCCGTCGCCCACTCCGTTGCCACAGCGCTGGGTATCGACCGGGTGTTTGCCGGCGTGCACCCCGAAGACAAAGCGGCAAAAGTTGCCGAGCTGCAACACGAGGGTTGCAGAGTGGCCATGGTCGGCGACGGAGTCAATGACGCGCCAGCCCTCGCCCAAGCGGATGTCGGCATCGCCATCGGCGCCGGAACAGATGTGGCCATCGCCTCCGCCGGAGTCATCCTGGCAAGCAACGACACGCGATCCGTGCTCTCGGTCATCAAGCTCTCCCGCAGAAGTTACCGCAAGATGAAGCAGAACCTCTGGTGGGCCGCCGGCTACAACCTGATCTCGGTACCGCTCGCAGCCGGCGTGCTCGCCCCGATCGGATTCATCCTTCCCATGGAGATGGGCGCCCTGCTGATGTCGGCCTCCACCGTCGTCGTCGCGCTTAATGCGCAACTACTCCGACGGCTCGACCTGCGGCCGCAGCAGCACACCGATCTCAGTTTGTCAGAGCGGGAATGATTGCTCCCGAGAACACCTGCCAGGCGAGCGCCGTCTTGGCCACCAAGCTCAGGGTGATGTAGGTGCGCTCACCCTGCAGGTAGCTCTTCCACTTACCGACCTGTTTGTACTGTAACCACTGGTTGATGGCGAAGGTGTTGAAGAACAGGAAGAGTGAGATGACGATGCCGATCACGAAACCGGGAATAGTGTTCTCGCCCGCGCTGCCGGGCCGCAGGAAGTAGATCATCACCACGATCCAGGGAACAATGCCGACCATCGAACCGAAGATGAAGGGCAGTAGGCCACCGGATCCGGGCTGCTCATACTTCTCCTGAAGCGCCCCGAACAGGATCATCGCGGAGTTCACGGCGAAGATCGCGAACAGTGCGGCGAAGTCGGTCACCCCGTTGATCTGCAGGATCAGCCAGATCATGATCGAGGAACTGAGCGAGTATTCGGTCCAACGGAAGTAGTTACGGCTGTGCAGCAGGCCGTTCTTGTATCGGCCAAAAAACCACGGGCTCGAAATAAGCAAGTGGAAGAACGCGCTGAGCCCGAGGAACGCGACCACGCCGATGCCGATGTTCACTTCGAAGATGGTCACCCGCTCGGGGGGAATCGGCACTCCGGGTGGCCCAGCCAGGTAGTCGGCCGTGACGGCGAATAACACCTGGGAACCGAGCATCGTGAGCACGAGCGCGAAGCCGACAGCCTGCACGAGGTGAAGGCTCCCCGCAACCACGTTGTAAATGCGCAGCCGGTCAACCTGCTGCTCGGGGCTGTACGTCTTCTTCGCCATGATCGTGCTCCCTCGGGTGATGTGGGGCCAACCTAGCATCGCGGGGCACGCGGGTGCCCAATTTGCTTAATCCGCACCCAGGCACCAACGTAAGAAAATAATGAATGACATGACGGGCTCGGTTGCAGTAGTTACGGGAGCAGCACGGGGAATTGGGCGCGCGATCGCACTTGATTTAGCGCGCGCAGGAGCGGATATCGGGATCGGGCTGCGGGATCCGAGTAGCGACGACTCTCTGGCAGACGAGATCCGCGCGCTCGGACGACGGGCGCTTCCGCTCGCGATGGACGTCACCGATCTCGACGCCAGCCGAACCGCACTAGACCGGGTTGTGCGGGAGCTCGGCTCGCTCGATGTGCTCGTCAACAACGCGGGCGGCGGGATCGGCGGCGATGCGATCGACGTGACCGAGCAGGACTTCGACGCGGTCTGGGCACTCAACACGCGGTCGACATTCTTCCTCTCCCAGCATGCTGCGAAGCATATGCGGGATGCCGGCGGCGGATCCATCGTCAACGTCGCCTCCCAGGCCGGGCTGGTCGCACTCCCTGGCGAATCCTCTTACTGCGTGAGCAAAGCGGCCATCATTCACCTAACGAAATGCCTTGCAGTCGAATGGGGTCAGTTCGGTATCCGCGTTAACGCGGTCGCCCCGACCTTCATCGAGACTGACGGCACTGCAGGCGCGCTTGCCGACCCAGCGTTCAGAGCAGACACTGTCGAACGGATCGCCGCGCTGCACCGCATCGGGAAACCGGGCGAGGTGTCAGCGGCCGTGACGTTCCTCGCATCATCCGCGGCATCCCTGATCACCGGACACACGCTTGTTATCGATGGCGGCTGGACGGCGCGCTAGTTGTCGCTTCCACTGACCACGCTGCGGGCGACGGCGACAGTGGTTTCAGACTGGCTGACCCGCAACTGACCGGTCGTACAGGTCGACTCTGCGGTCATCCAGATACGGGTTGATCCGACGGGCTTCGTCCACGATCTCCGTGTCGATGACGGCGGTCAAGAGCCGGGTACCGTGAACGATCGAGTCGAGCACTCGAGCAGTGGGGTCGATGATCGAGCTGCGTCCGACATAGCTCAGATCACCCTCCGTGCCGTCGTGGTTGAGGTAGGCGATGTAGATCTGGTTTTCCCAGGCGCGGGCACGAACCACCTGCTCGGCAATGAAATCGTACGGCGTCATCAAAGCGGTGGGAACGATGACCGCGTGCGCGCCGGCCAGGGCGGCGGCACGCACTGTTTCTGGAAACTCCACGTCGTAGCAAATGAGCAGTGCGAGGCGGACCCCTCGGTAATCCACGGTGGAAATGAGTTGCTGACCGCTGGCGAACGAGTTGCGATCGAGGCTGCCGAAGAGATGAGTCTTGCGGTAGGTGCCCCGCACCACGCCATCCTCATCGAGAAACACCGCCGAGTTGTAGAAGCGGCCCGCATCATGCTCGGGCAGCCCCACGATGATCGCAATGCCTTCCTCCCGAGCGATCTCCTGCACCATCTGGATCAGATTCTGCTTCGCGAGTTCGAACACGTGGTCACCGATGTTGTAGCCCGTGAGGAACATCTCCGGTGTGATCAGCAGTTCACCCCCACCACTTTTTGCCTCCCGCGCTGCAGCCCGCAGTTCCACGAGATTGGCTGCGACATCACCGAGCGATCCGGCGGTCTGCATGCCAACAATGGAGAGTTTCATCTGTGCCTTTCACTGTGAAAACTGCGGGTGCGGGTGCGGTTGCGCGTCACGGTCTCTTTCGATTCTGTGGCAACCGTTCGTGTTTGATTTCGTCGGCCCTTCGCCTGTCAGGTGATGTGCTGGAACCCCCAAGTCGTGAAGGTTCCAGCTCACTTGATGCTGAGCCGATCAGCTGATGATCACCCCGGCCAGGTCATCGGCCTCGGGTGCGGCATTCTCGATCTCCGCGGACTGCTGGTCAGCGAGGCGCTTCTCACTGGCGACATCAAGGTTCCTGGTGAACAGCCAGTACAGGATGCCTCCGATGGGCAGACCGATGAACAGCGAGATATCGACGCCACCCATCGCCGCCGCAGCGAATCCGGTATAGAACTCCCCGATGCTGAAGAACGGGGCCATGCACACGAAGGCAATGAGGTACGAGGCGATTCCGGCCCATCCCCAGCGACCATAGATGCCGTTGGGTTTGAAGATCTCGGCAATCGCGTACTGACCCTTGCGAACGATGAAGTAGTCGGTGAGGTTGACCGCAGTCCACGGAATGAAGAAGTAGAGAACCAAAAGCAGGAAACTTTGAAAAGTGGATGCGAAGTTGCTCGATGCAAAAAGCGCGAGCACCCCAGAAATCACGGCCGTGATGGCGACCGTGACTACGCGCACTGCGAGGGTCGGTCGCACTTTGCGAATGCTGTCGACCGACGAGATGAGGGTAAGTGACCCGCCATACATATTGAGAACCATGACCGCGATGAGCCCACCGGCGATAACCAGAAGAGCGATCGTTCCGAATCCGGGGAACAGGCTGTTCGCCACGCCCTGGATTGCGCTGATCGGGTCGCTGGCGTTAAAATCTTTGACCGCCGCAGCGAGGAAGGCCCCGAGCAGGGTCATCCAGGCACCACCGATAGCACTGCCCCAAAACGTCCAGCGGATCGTCGTTGATGTCGCAGTATCTGCGGGCAGGTAGCGGGAATAGTCCGACACGTAGATCGCCCAGGAGATCTGGTATCCCGCAACCACACCGAGCTGCGAGAAGAATGCGACCGGGTTGAACTGCGTGAGGTCCATGGCGCCGGCGGGCAACTCGAGGTGAATGAGCGCGGAAATGGTCAGCAGCCCCAGCACGATGACCGTGACGTAGGTGAGGTAGCGCTCCATCTTGTGAATCAGGTCGTACCCGAAAATTGCAATGACCGCGGCAACGATGGTGATGGCCCAGAACCAGAACGGATCTGCGCCCGAGCCAAATCCGAACGCACCGGTGATCGCGTTGCCGGCTAGCACGGTATTGAAGATGTTGAAACCGGCATATTGCAGGAAGGCGAACAGCCACACCAGCAGGGCGCCGATATAGCCGAACTGCGGCCTCGACTGGATCATCTGCGGCAACCCGAGCCGCGGGCCCTGCGATGAGTGGGCGGCCATGAAGATCGTGCCGATGATGAGACCGATGATGATCGCGATGATCGACCAGATCAGATTGCCACCGATGGCGAAGCTCACGACCCCAATCGCCAGGGTCGCGATTTGGGCATTACCCATAAACCACAGGGGTCCGATATGCCAGACCTTGCCATGCCTCTCACTCTTGGGGACATAGTCGATCGAACGGACTTCAAGGCCGTTATATCCAGCCTTGACTTTGGTTTCACTCATAAATTTCTCCTTTGAAATTCCCGGTATTCGAGTGGTTTTTTTCCAGCTCGGGTCGCAATGTTCTCGGCGATCCAGGAAGCGAGACGAGCAGCGATGCAGTTGGTGATTTGGATAGTATTATGCAACAAAAAGTGCTTGTAAGACAACCATTAGTGACCTCATTCTCGAGACATTGACTGGCATGTCACGCCTGCACTGCCCTATTGACGCGGTCCTCTCGACCGGGATACGGTGGCCGCAGGTCTGGCGCTCCGGCTCCCATCCTCGCGATCAGGGACTTGAGAACGGCATTCCTCCCGACCACCCCAACCACCCCAACCACCCCAACCACCCCAACCAGACTGGCGGCAAGAATCACGATCAACGACTTGGTTGCGGCAATTCAGCGCAGGGATATCTCCTCGCGCGAACTGGTCGAGGCCTCACTGCGTCGGATCGAAGCCGACAATAGGCAGATCAATGCCGTCGTCCTCACCTGTGCCGACCGGGCGTTGGACGAGGCCTCCAGGAGCGACGCACGGGTTGCCGGTGGTGCGCAGGTGAGACCCCTCGAGGGTGTTCCAATTCTGATCAAGGACATTGAGGATGTCGCAGGATTAGTGACCACTCACGGGTCGCTACTGTATTCATCCGCTCCGCCGGCAACACAGGACGGTCTGGTTCCCGCACGTCTTCGCGCAGCCGGAGCAATCGTGGTCGGAAAAACAAACGCGCCCGAATTCGCCTTCGAGGCGTACACCTCAAATCGATTGTTTGGTTCAACGCGAAACCCGTGGGGACTCAATTGGTCGCCAGGCGGATCCAGCGGCGGATCCGGAGCTGCGCTTGCAGCTGGCCTCGCAGCTGTAGCAACATCAACCGACGGCGGCGGGTCAATCAGAATCCCAGCCGCTTTGTGCGGTCTGGTCGGACTAAAACCAACGAATGGGATCGTCGGTCGCAGTCCAATTCCCTCGTGGATTGATCTGTCAACAGACGGGCCGATGGCGCACACCATCTCGGATATCGAAATTCTGTTGGCCCTGTCGAAGGGCCCGGTCGACGGTGATCCCAGTGCCGTGCCGCTGTGGGAGCCCCGCCACGATCGACCGCGCCGCCTCCTCGCCGCACCGCGAACCTACGACTGGGGCCCCCTGCCCGCACCCGTGGCTCAGGCATTCGACCGGGCTCTCGGGGCGTGTGAGTCAGAGCTCTCACTCCCGATCGAGCTGATCTCACCTGCGGATATCTGTTCAGGGGGCAATCCCGATCTTGATTGGTTCACCATCTGCTGTACGGAACAAGCGCATCAACTCGGCAGGGAACTCTTGGCCGAACGGGCTGATGATTTCGATCCGGTGTTTCTGGAATATATGCACAGAGGGTTGGCCACGAGCATTGAGGATTATCTCGACGCCCGCCGCCGCCGCTTCGCCTACGTGCGCCAACTGGATGAGCTGTTGGGATCCGATAGCGTGCTCGTGACGCCGACCCTTGTCACTGAGGGCTTTCTTCCCGATGGACGAATGACCGCCACCTCCGATGCGGGTGTCGACCCCGCCATCCTCAATACTGTGCTTCAGAACATCACGGGCCACCCAGCCATCACACTTCCGGCTGGCACTCTTGACAACGGACTCCCGTTCGGGATGCAGCTCACCGCGCCACGGTTTCACGACGGTACGCTCTTGAGCCTCGGGCGAGAGTGGGAAACAGCCAGACCGTGGCCGATGACTGCACCGGGCTACGCCCCCTTCGCCATCGGCTCGCTGTGATCACACCGGTTCACCGCTCGACTGTGCACCTGTGCAACGTGACGGCCGCTTCTGTGCGCCGCAGGAGAAAAGAACCCACCGAAAGGACCCGAAATGCCCAACTCTGTGCTCGAAGTAATCGTCCCCCACGCAGAAGGGCGCGTTGTGATGGTCGATTCCGGGCAACAGATACGGATCACCAACCTCAACGGCCAGCAGATCGCAGACACCTGGGTGTTTTGCCGCGACGACGTAGGCGAGTACCACTCTGCCGAACACACCCGAGTGCAGGTCAGCAGCCTCCTCCCCCGCGTGGGACAAGACTTTGTGACGAATAATCGTCGTTCGATTCTGCGTTTTGACAGCGACTCCTGCCACGGCGCACACGACATGCTCATCGCCGCATGCGACCCAACGAGATACGAACTTCTCGGCGCAGCGCCAGGGCATCGCTCGTGCCAGGAAAACCTTCGTGACGCGATGGCTATCGCGGGGCACCCACGCGTCGATGTTCCGCAACCGATCAACCTGTTTATGAACACGCCAGTGCTGCCGGATGGAACTGTGCAGTGGCTGACGCCAGCTGCCCAGCCAGGCGACTCCGTGACATTTACCTGCTTACTCGACGTGTACCTGGTCGTCAGCGCATGCCCACAAGACATGGTTTCGATCCAAGCGCCCGGAGCCATCCTGATCACGGTTGGCGTCTGAGCGAGCCAGGAACCTTGACGCAGTTATGTGACCTGTCTCACAGAGGTGCAGTGCTCGTGTCAGGCCCAAGGCACTCCCGCTATTGCACTCCCGCTATTAGAGGACGTGTCGCCCAGTTGCCGCGCATCCGCAATCACCGTTTGTTGCGCCCACACCAGAGACGAAGTCCAGCAGATTACCCGGGTTAATGCGCTCAGCTCGCGGGTGGCCCTCGTTCCGCTTGTGGCCCTTGTTCCGCTAGTGGCCCTTATTCCGCTTGTGGCCCTTATTCCGTTAGTGGCCGAGGAGCCGATTGGCTCCTCCGCAAGATCTCCAACAAGTCGCTGGAGATACTCCCGGGGATCGGTCACCCCGGGCAGCCCTCGTCGGATGCTGAAGTCAGTCACCCGCTGGTCGGCTCTAACAGGTCGGTCTGAACCGTCCCGGGTTTCGTGCCGTTTTCTTTCTTTGAAAGGATTCGGTTATGCCCATCAAATATCCCCTCGAGGTTCGTGAGCGTGCGACCCGGATGGCCCTGGATCGTCTGCCCGATTACCCGTCTCCGTGGGCTGCCTGCCGGGACCTGGGTGAGAAGCTGAATGTGGGTCCGGAGACGCTGCGGAAGTGGGTGCGGCAGGCCCAAGTCGACGCCGGGGCGAAGCCCGGACCGAGCAGTGTCGAGCTGGAAGAGATCCGCAGGCTGAAGAGGGAGAACCGTGATCTTCGGGAGACGAACGAGATCTTGAAGGCGGCGGCGTCTTTCTTCGCGAGGGAGCTCGACCCTCGCCACCACGGGTAGTCGCTTTCATCGACCAGATGAAAGCGGATGGTCACGCGGTCGAGTCGGCCTGTGAGGTCCTGCGCATGCAGGGCGTCCGGGTCGCCGCGCGAACCTATCGGGCCTGGAAGAGACGCGCCGCGCCCGCGCGTGCGTTCACCGATGCCAGCATCCTTGATGCGTTCCACCGTCTCCACCAACGCGACAGCCGCGGCCGGCCCCGCCCTGAGGTGCTGTATGGGCGGCGGAAGATGACGGCGTGGCTGGGACGCAACGGGTTCCTTGGTGTCTCCAAACACACCGTCGACCGGCTGATGCGCCTGGCCGGGATGAGTGGGCTGGTCCGGGGCCGGAAGACCAGGACCACGATCCCGGCCAAGGATGGCAAACGCGCGGGCGACTTGTTGAACCGGGACTTCACCGCCCCGTTCCCGAACCATTCCTGGGTGACCGACTTCACCTATGTCGCCACCTGGGCCGGGTTCGTGTATGTCGCGTTCGCGATCGATCTGTTCTCCCGCGCGATCGTGGGCTGGCAGATATCGACGATCAAAGACACCCCGTTCGTGGAAGCGTGCCTCAAGATGGCGTTGTGGCGACGGGACCACACCGGCCGGCCGATCTCGCCCGGAATGATCCATCACAGCGACGCAGGATCCCAATACACGAGTATCCGCTTCACCGAAACGGTGGCACTCGAAGGACTCACCGCCTCGATCGGAACAGTCGGCGATGCCTATGACAACGCGGCCGCGGAGACCATAATGGGCCTGTTCAAGAACGAAGCGATCCGCAACGGCTCACCGTTTCGCACCGGCCCCCTGAAGGGCCTGCCAGATGTCGAAGAGGTCACCTTCGACTGGGTCAGCTGGTACAACAACGAACGACTCCACAGCTTCCTCGGCAACATCCCGCCCGAGGAATACGAGCGCAACTACTACGCTCAAAATATCGGCGCATCAACCGGTGACGCCGCCAACAAAACGGCGGCATGAAAACCGGGACGGTTCAGTCAGACCGAACTCGGAAGCAGCTCGGTCAACAGCGCCTCAACGCGCGCCTTGATGTCGTCACGGATCGGCCGAACCTCATCGATCGACTTACCCTTGGGATCGGTCAGTTCCCAGTCCTCGTAGCGCTTGCCAGGGAAAATCGGGCAGACATCGCCACATCCCATCGTGATGACCACATCAGAGTCTTTGACCTGCTCGGTCGTCATCAACTGGGGCAGAGCCCGCGAGATATCGATGCCCTCTTCTGCCATCGCGGCGATCGCCATCGGGTTGATCTGGTCACCGGGTTCGGACCCGCCCGATCGCACCTCGACCGCACCACCGGAGAGCTCTCGCATATAGCCGGCAGCCATCTGCGAACGACCGGCGTTGTGGATGCAGACGAACAGGACTGTCGGCTTCTGGGGCATTGGATACCTTATCTTCGGCGATCCCTAAAGCATAGATAATCATCTATGGATTGTCGCACATCTTGACCAGAGACCCAAAGTCTCCTCGTTGAGAGCCGCCTTAATGACGGGAGTTTTAGGGCTGGGTAACGCAGGTGCGCCATCGCGATTTGTAGTCTCGCATGACATGCGACTTTCGTCGAATATCGACGATAGGATCGAAGCTATTGTCGTGTCGAGTCCCCACTTTTGGCCGCAGCACGCCAGATGGGGCACGCCTCGACCGAAAGATATGAGGGATTATTGTGGTGAAAATTGCCGGAGGATTCGGTGCGAGCGAACTTTTCCAATTCTTGCGTGATGGAGAGCCGCGCACCCGTGCGGAGCTTGCGCAGCTGACGGGACTCGCTCGTTCCACAATCTCGCTACGGATCGATGAACTCTTGGAACACGGTCTGGTCACACCGGTTGGCGAAGCGGTCTCGACCGGCGGAAGGCCCCCGGCCCAAATCGCACTGAATCCGGGGGCACGGGTGGTGGTGGCTGCCGACCTCGGGGCAACGCACGGACGAGTCGCGATCACGGATCTCTCGGGCACAGTCTTGCGATCCGTTTTCGAAGACTTGGTGATAGACAACGGCCCTGAGGTGGTTCTTGATTGGCTTGTGCTCACGATCAACAGGTTGATGGTCGAATGCGACCGACCGATCTCTGATCTCGTGGCCGTCGGCATTGGGCTCCCCGGGCCGGTAGAACACGAAAGCGGCAGGCCGACGAATCCGCCGATCATGCCGGGCTGGGACGGCTACGACGTGCCCGCGCACATGCGGCGAACTTTCTCGGTACCCATTCTGGTCGATAACGACGTCAACATCATGGCGCTTGGCGAACGGGCAATGGGGTGGCCCGATGCCGACAACATCATCTTTGTGAAAGTCTCGACGGGAATCGGCTTGGGAATTATCGGCGGTGGGGTGCTCCAACGAGGAGCTCAGGGCATTGCGGGTGACATCGGTCACGTAAAAATTCCTCGTGGCGCCGGCGTCGTCTGTAAGTGTGGAAACGAGGGCTGCCTGGAAGCAATCGCGGGCAGCCCCGCCATCATTGCCGACCTCCGCGGGATCGGGCGCGACATCACAACGGTTGCTGAACTCGTTGCCCTGGTCAAATCCGGTGACACCTCAGCCATCCAGGCCGTGCGTCAGGCCGGCCGCGACATTGGCGAGGTGCTCACGGTGTGCGTGAGCATCATTAACCCCTCGGTGATCACTATCGGTGGGGCACTGGCGCAGGCGGGAGAGCACATTATCGCCGGGGTGCGTGAAGTCGTGTACTCGCGGTCTACTCCCTTTGCGGCCGAACATCTCTCTATCGTGCAGTCCCGGGCGGGTGAAATGGCGGGAGTCGCGGGAGCGAGCATTATGGCCATCGAGCGTGCCCTGTCACCGGAAGGTATTGAGGGAATAGGCGCGTAGTCGCCCCGGTCGCTCGAATCGGCATGGGAGCTAGTTAGGTCGGCTGATTCTTCGTCACTGCCAATCAGAACATCGAAGGCTTCAGCTCCGAAGCATCGAAACTCCACATGAGCGCACGCGTTCCGACGCAGCCAAACCGTTATCACCCCGAACCTAACGGTCCATTTCCATCTCCGCCGACAGAAATTATTCACAAGTGCGCAAATGGTGGGTAAAAGCCCGAAATCGCGGACTGATGCTCCGCAATTGTGGGCAACGGAGGTGTGCAATCCGCACTCTGACGGATAAATAGCTGCTCTGACCCTGATCAGACGGAGGTGCCCCTGGAGGGACTCGAACCCCCAACCGTTTCCTTAGGACGGAACTGCTCTTCCATTGAGCTACAGAGGCTGGCGACCCGAGTTTAGCCGAGTCGGACGTGCCCGGTCTGTTGGGTTACCGACCGTGCGCCTCAGGGGGCGGTGAGCTCTTTCCAGCAGGGATCTGCGTGGGAGGAACAACGGGAGCGTCTGTCGCGTGCGGGTTCGCCGGCACGACACTCGCCTTCGGTGGCGACGATGGAGCGGTGGTGGACTTGGGCGCAGAGATTGACGGTGTCGTCGCGCTCCGCCCCTCGCCATCCGAATCGGATGAATGAGTCGCGGCAGCATGATTATCACTGCGGGACGGCACTCCAGCGGGGCTCGTCGTCATCGTCACGTGAGGCGCAACAGCATGCATGACGGTCTGAATCACGTTCTGGGCGACACGTCGCACCTCGGGAATCGCCGCCGCCGCGGCGGCGGTACCCATGCCGACGGATGCAGTAACAGCCAGTGTGATCACGATCGCCGTGCGGCGCCGCGACTGGAAGCGGCGCCGCACCACGCCGGTCGAGGGCGCCATAAGAGCGAGGACCTCAGCCGAGGGGACGGGAGCGTCGCCTGCTCCGAGGGCCTCGATCTCGCCGAGCAGCTCTCGAAGCAGCGCCTGGTCGTCAATGCCCGATTGCTGTAGTAGGTCTTCGATGGCGGCGCTGGTCATGGTGTGCTCTCGGCGTTCATTATCAATTGGGTTCGAAGGGCGGCGAGCGCGCGTCTTTGCAGTTGCTTCACGGCTCCGGTGGACTTGCCCATGATCTGGGCTGTGCCATCAAGCGAGAGGTCGGCGATGATTCTCAACGCGAGCACCTCCCGATAATCGTCCGGTAATGATTGGAGCAAAACCTGCACGTGCGAGTGCGACGCCAGCGCGATGTCTTCCGCCGAATGCGTTGTGCGCAGGTCGCTCTCCGGGTCGTATTCCGAGACACTCGGAGCCGTACTGCGACGCCGATGATGATCGACAACTCGCGCGTGGGCGATGCTGAAGAGAAGCGCTCGAAGGCCATCTGCGCCGCCGCTGATTTCTGGCAGCCGGGGAAAGAGGGCGAGAAAGACATCTTGGGTGACCGCTTCCGGATCCGCGAGACCCTGGGATCGCAAGTAGCCGCTAACCGTGGCCGCATGCTGCCGATAGGCGACGGTGAACAGCAAACGCTCATCGGCATTCGATCCACCGCTCCTCACTACCAATCTCCTCCAGTCGCCTGCATGGCCGCGGACTACGTCAGCCGACCGAAGGCACGCCTGTCACCAGACGGCCGTCGGCTATATGCAGATGTTACGGGCGACTGGTCTTCTTGTGGTCCGCACCCGTCGCCGCCTGGCTGGGCAGAACCGGGGCGGCCAGGGCGACAGACTCGTCCGAGGTCGTGTCCTCAGACTCCGAGGTCGTGTTTTCAGACTCAGAAGTCGTGTCCTTCGACTTAGATGAAGTGTCGGTCGAACGATGTGAGGCGGACTTTTTGTCAGCGATTACTGTGGCGCAATAGGTGGCGACCTTCTCCGCGCCCGAAGCCGCGGTGACCAGCGATCCGTAGGCGGTCGACTTGGTCCCGAGGCCTCCGTGCGTGAAGGCGTTGCAGAGCCCGAACGCGGCCGCACCCTTGGCATCCGGACCCTTCGATGCGGAGGTGGAGTCGGGCCCATCCGTTGAATCGGCGGTGTCAGCCTTCGCGGACTTCGTGGGATCCGGCTTCGCGCTGTCGGCGTGGACGATTCCCTGCGAAGCCTCGGGAAGGTTGCCGGCGACGGCCACGGCTGCGGTTCCCCCTGCAGCGACGGCTGCGACGCCGAGCACTCCGAGGGCAATCTTGCTACTGATCAACACGGTGAAGAAAGACATGAATGAATCCCTAACTCTTGCTTTATTGCAAGCCCCACAGCATGCACGGCTCGTAAACCTGTAATCGTTGAGGTTGTCGAAAAGGTTACGGACGATGTCAAATCCGCTCCGAAACGACCTAAGCGGCGGGCAAGAACTCGTCCCACTCGGCCTCGGCACGCTCGACCCCGCGCACCAGCCACGCCGTGCCATGGGGTGGTTTCGGCCGCACCCGCAGGGTCCAGTTCATCTCGGCTGGGGTGCGGTCACCCTTCATGTTGTTGCACCGCAGACAACACGCCACGAGGTTTTCCCAGCTGTCGGCACCCCCACGTGAGCGCGGCAGAACATGGTCGATCGTGTTCGCCGCTCCCCCGCAATATCCGCAGCGCTGCCCGTCGCGTCTCAGCACGCCGCGACGCGATACCGGGATGAGTCGACTGTTCGGGATGCGCACATACCGAGTCAGCAGGATGACAGAGGGTCGGGCGTACGAGCCAGATGCGGACCAGACCGGATGCCCGGCATCCGCAGCAATAATCGTCGCCTTCTGGTTCATCACGAGCACGAGCGCTCGCTTGAACGACACCACGGCGAGGGGCTCGAAGCCCGCGTTGAGGACCAGCGTGCGCATTGTCATCCTTTCGAAAATGCCTGGACGGCTTCCAGGTAGATCGATGCACCTTGGTTCTGCGAGACGGTTTTGAACGCGGTCACCAGTCGGTTTCAGACAAACAAAAAGACACTGTCAATTCGACAGTGCCTGATTCTTGCCCGCGTGGAAGTCCACCCGTTGTTGACAGCAGTGCCGTATGAAAAAGTACGCGCGCGCATCCACGGATTGGATGACTCGTGACGGTGACATCAGGCTCTTTCCGAAATCGGCTCTCAGAATTGCAAGAATCTCAGCGTAACCCAGAAAATTCTTACATTAGAGGGTGCGACGCGCACGAAATGAAGCGTTAACGCGTTGTTAGATTCCCACGTACACGTGAATTGCGACCTCAGCGGGCAATTCAATGCTGTCTTCGTGCCCCTCCACCTGCACGAGAACATAGGAACCCACGGCGGTGAAGCTCGCCTGCGCACCGGGCAAGACACCGGCTGCCTGCAGCTGCTCCAGCAGTTCTACCTCATATTGCACGGGCTCACCGAGGCGACGGATGACCCCCTTGATTGCACCGACCGCCCCCAGTGTGTAGTTGACGATGTTGACCACCCCATCGGAAAATTTGCCAGCAGTGTGATCGCCGAGTTCATCCAAACCCGGGATCGGGTTGCCGTAAGGGGAGTGCGTCGGGTGCTCGAGCAACTCGATAATGCGACGCTCCACCGATTCGCTCATCACATGCTCCCAGCGACATGCCTCCTCGTGCACGAGGGCCCAATCCAGACCGATCACGTCGGCAAGCAGCCGCTCAGCAAGTCGATGCTTGCGCATCACATGCACGGCCTTGCTTCGACCCTCTGCCGTAAGCGCGAGGTGCCGGTCACCCTCGACCACAACCAGACCGTCGCGTTCCATGCGACCGATGGTTTGCGACACCGTTGGTCCGGAGTGTCCCAGGCGTTCGCTGATTCGCGCCCGAAGGGGGAAGATATTCTCTTCCTCGAGCTCGTAAATCGTGCGGAGGTACATCTCAGTGGTGTCAATGAGATCGGCCATCGTCGCCTCCTAACGCGGCATGCTTGTCAGGTAAGCCTAACCTGCGGCATCGCCGGCGCATTCCGTGTCGAAACCGTCCGAATAGAATTGGCCCCATGCCGCATTTGACCATTCCCTCGTCCCTTCTGCCCTCCGATGGACGATTCGGCTGCGGCCCGTCACAGGTGCGGCCGGAGCAACTCGCACACCTTGCCAGTGCGGGGGCGAGCATCCTCGGAACATCCCACCGCCAGGCTCCGGTTAAGGATCTAGTCGGCCGCGTGCAGGCGGGCCTTTCTCAGCTCTTCCGCCTCCCCGACGGCTACGAGGTCGTGCTCGGCAACGGCGGATCAACCGCCTTCTGGGATGCCGCAGCGTTCTCACTTATCGAGAAGCGCAGCCAAAATCTCACCTTCGGCGAGTTCGGCTCGAAGTTCGCCCAGTCCGCTGCGGCACCGTTCCTCACCGCGCCGCACGTGATCGATGCGCCAGCCGGATCCCGCAGCGAGATCGAGATCACGTCCGGCATCGACGTCTATGCCTGGCCGCACAACGAAACCTCCACGGGAGTGATGGCCCCGGTCATCCGCGCCGCCGGAGATCCTGGCGCACTCACCGTGGTGGATGCGACCAGCGCCGCCGGCGGCATCAACATCGACGCATCCCAAGCGGATGTCTATTACTTCGCCCCGCAGAAGAACTTCGCCTCCGATGGCGGACTTTGGTTTGCCCTGTTCTCCCCTGCCGCGATCGAACGGGTGGAGCGAATCGCCGCAAGCGATCGGTGGATTCCCGAGTTTCTCAGTCTGAAGAACGCCGTGGATAACTCGCGTCTCAACCAGACCCTCAACACCCCGGCACTCTCGACCATCCTGCTCATGGAGAACCAGATCGACTGGATCAACGGCAACGGTGGGTTGACCTGGGCGGATGCCCGCACCCGCGAATCCTCCTCGGTACTGTACGACTGGGCCGAGGCTTCGGCCTACGCGACCCCCTTCGTGACCAACCCCGACCACCGTTCGCAGGTGGTTGTCACCATCGACTTTGACGACAGCATTGATGCAGCCGGTATCGCAGCGACACTGCGCGCCAACGGAATCGTCGACACCGAGCCATACCGCAAGCTCGGCCGCAATCAGCTTCGCGTCGCTACCTTCACGGCGATAGAGCCGGATGACGTTCGGGCACTGGTGTCGTCCATCGAGTTCGTCGTCGAGAACAGCTGATCGTGAGGCTGTTCCTGAGGGACTCCGAGCGTCGAGCAGACCCTGGTCCGGTGAAGACGGATGACCGCAGGCCCATGCTCATCGGTCTTGGCGCGTGGGTGATTGCCACAATCGTCGTGCTGCTGTTTCTTACGCCGCTGAGCCACCCGGCCAACAGTTGGCTGCTCTGGACATGCATGGTGGGAATTGTGCTCGGCCTCGTCGGCCTGGCCTACGCGGCCAAGCGGCACAAGTAGCGCTACAGCAACCGATTTTGCAACCGGTTTTGCGACCGGTTTTGCAACCGCAGCGCTCAGAGGGAGCGCTCGTGCTCATCCTTGTTGTCTTCGTCGTCGTCCGACTCGCCATACTCGCTGTCATCTGACCCGTCGTTGCCTGCATCGTCGATGTCAACACCGTCGAGATCACCGCCGTGCAGAACGTCACGGCCGAAGTTGTCGTCATCATCGTCGTCCGACTCGTCGCGGTCGTCATCATCGTCGCGGTCGTCGTCGTCATCGTCGCGGTCGTCGTCATCGTCGTCGCGGTCGTCGTCATCATCGCGGTCGTCATCGTCATCGTCGTCGCGGTCGTCATCATCGTCGCGATCGTCATCGTCGTCGTGGCGGTCGTCGCCGTCGCGGCCGTTGATCTCGTTGAGACCGGTCGCCGCATCCTGAGCCTCAGTGAGATCGGCGAGGCGATCCACCCAGGGCACCCAGGTTGGAGACAGCAGTGCTCCATCACCCGGGGTCAGTTCGGTTTCAAGCACGCTCGCCGGTGTGTTCTCGACATGGGCAATGCTCACTGTCCAGCGCCACCCGGGGTAGCCGGAGAGAAGCGTCTCAAAGTAGAGCGTCGTCACACCATCGCCGTTGTCGATCGATCCCGCCGGTGCACCGATCGACTCGGCAGAAGTGATCTCCCGAAGCGCGGTCCGCGCGAGGTCGAAGTCGGTCTCGGATGCTGCGGAGAGCTGTGTTATCTCGCCGAGCGCCCCGACAGCCGGCGCCATGGCGGCAGGAGCCATCGAATCAGGCATCGAGTTCATCCGCGACCTTGCGCAGCATCGCAGCGATCGTCGATCCGTGCTTGCTGTCGGGGTAACGTCCGCGCTTGAGGTTGGTACCGATCCCGTCGAGCAGTTTGACGAGATCCTCGATGATGATTGACATGTCATCTGCCGGCTTGCGGCTGAGCTTGGCGAGACTCGGGGGCGCTTCGAGCACGCGCACCGATAGTGCCTGGGCTCCACGCTTGCCGTCGGCGATTCCGAATTCGAGTTTGGCCCCGGCCTTGACCGTGGTGCCAGCAGGAAGCGCGGAGGCATGGAGGAAGACCTCTTGGCCATCATCGGAACTGATGAAGCCAAAGCCCTTCTCTTCGTCATAGAACTTAACCTTGCCGGTGGGCATGGCGATACCTCTTTCGCTTGGCTGTGGCCGTAAGCCTACGGGGAGTCGGGGGCCGTATCCTTAGCACTGTGACAAAAGATATCCCGGCGACTGCTCATCGTAGCGAACGTGTGCTGGCCTTCATGATCGCAGGAATCGTTGGTCTGTCAATCGTGACGATTTTCGTCGTGCTCATCGGCACGGGCGCTGGCCTTTCACGAATTGCGCCTGCGTCCCTCTGGCAGGCTCTGACCCTCTTCCCATTCGTCGGGCTGTCGGTCGGATTTCTCATGATCATTACTCTCCTCGTCGTGAGCGCCCGACGTCGCAGCCGGGAGACACAGGCCGCAACAGCCCGCAGCACCCGAATTGCGCCCACAACCCGCAAAAACCGCACGACTCGCACAACCCGCACGACCAGAAAATAGGACGCAACGATTTGCCGGTGTTGCCGAACCGGCGCCGCCAGACACAGGGACGGGTGAGCAGACATGAGTGACACTCTGTCCTTAGCGACGCGCCTGCGTGCGATGGATGACACGTGCCTGGCTGTGACAGTCCGAGCCAGGGACATCCATCCCGCCGGAATTAAGGATTTTTTTGATCTTGCAGAGGCCTTCCTCGACCGTGCTTCCGTGCAGCAGATTCTGACGCGGCTCGACCGGGAAACCCTCGCCGTGCTGTCAGTGATCGCGCAACTCACCGCCGAAACCGGGGCACCGACGGCGGCAGAGGTTGCCGCCCGACTCTCCGTGCTCTCGGCACGTGAGGTGTCCATGGCATCCATCTCCGATCGCATCTCTGCGGCCGCTGCCCTCACGCTGCTTGAGGCGGAGTCCAATCGGTTCACCGCCTACGGCAGTGTGCGTGACCAGTTGAACTCCTGGCCCGTCTTCGGGCTTCCCTCGCTCGCCGATTTGACCGAGGCGAGCGCCCCAGCCGCCGTGGGAACCCTGCCAGATGTCGACCAGCGATTCATCGACCGGGTGGGTGCCGAACGCGCTTTTGCCGCCATCACCGGCATCACGCAATTGCTGGTCGAGCTTGAACGCGACCCGGCACGCGAGCTTCAAAAGGGTGGCGTCGCCCTCCCCGACAGCAAGCGTCTTGCCCACGCGATGAGTGTCGACCTCGAATCGGTTGCCATATTTCTCGCAGTCGCTCACCGTGCCGGATTAGTGGCACGGGAAAGCGGATCGTGGATGATCACCGAGAGCGGCAGCGGATGGCTTTTGCGGTCTACGGGTGCGCGCTGGGCCACGCTCGGTGCGGCTTGGTTCGACCGGCTCCCGGTCGACATCCGCACGCTACTCGGGCAGCGTATCCATGCTCTCGGCGCGTCCGGCCTGCACGAATACATCAACTGGCTCTATCCGGCCGGCGGCGAATGGATGGATGAGCGCATCAGCGCCTACACCCGCGACGCCGAACTGCTCGGCATCACAGCCAACCAGGCACCGACTGGGCCAGGGGCACTGCTGCTTGCCGACGGCATCCCTGCGGCCGAAGGTGCGATGACCGCGCTGCTTCCCGCCGAAGTGGAGCAGGTCTACCTGCAGCACGATCTCTCCGTCGTCGCCCCCGGCCCGTTGACTCCCCGAGTGGATGCCCGGCTGCGGTCGCTTGCCGACGTCGAAAGCCGTGCGCTCGCGTCAAGCTATCGGGTGTCGACTTCGAGCGTCAATCGGGCGATGGCGGCGGGTGAGACAGCGGAGTCGATCCTCGAGTTTCTCGGCGGCATCTCGCTCACCGGCATCCCGCAGCCGCTCAACTACCTCATCGGCGAGGCGTCAAGCCGCTACGGACAGGTGCGAGTGGGGAGCCTCGTCGACGCCCGTGCGGATGCTCGGAGCTACATTCGGTCAGACGATGAGTTGCTCATCGGCACCATTCTCGTCGACCAGAGCCTCTCGTCCCTCGGCTTCGAGCGTACCTCGGAGACCCACGCCGAAAGTCGCTTCCCGCTCGACGTTATCTTTTGGTCAGTGAGCGATGCGCGCTACCCGATTGCAGCGGAGGATGCCCGCGGCGAAATTGTGGCTCTCCGTCGGCAACGCCATGCCAAATTAGCATCTGCGAGCGGGGTCGATTCAGTGGACGCGCTTATCGAGCGACTGCGGCTGGGCGGTGAACCCCAGGAAGAAGAGGCGAGCCAAGCCTGGCTGGTGCGCCAGCTCGATGCCGCGATCAAGGCGAAGATTCCGCTCACGGTGAGCGTGACCATGCCGAATGGCACTCTCGTGGATTACCAGCTCGAGCCGACCAGTGTGGCAGCGGGACGCCTTCGCGGACGCGACAATCGCGCTGCGATCGAGCGCACTCTGCCGCTGTCGCGCATCGCGGGCATCTCGCCGCCAAAGTAGCGCGCACACTCGACGCACCGGAACACTACCCACTCACGTGACCTAAGATTACGAGGTGGATGCGTTGTCTGGACCCCTGATCGTGCAGAGCGACCGAACCGTGTTGCTGGAGGTCGCGCATCCCTCCGCGCAGGATGCCCGCCACGACCTCGCCGTGTTCGCCGAACTCGAGCGTGCGCCGGAGCACATCCACACCTACCGCATCACCCGACTCGGTCTGTGGAATGCCCGCGCGGCCGGCCACACCGCGGAAAATATGCTCGATACTCTCGAGAAGTATTCCAAGTTCACCATCCCGCAGAGTGTCTCCATCGACATAACCGAGACCGTCGGTCGCTACGGTCGGCTCGTGATCGAGCGTGACGCGAATGGCACCCTCATCCTGCGCTCCACGGATGCCGCGGTGCTCAACGAGATCGTTCGGGCCAAGCGCATCGCTCCGTTACTCTTTCTCCCGGATGACCAGCGCGGCACGGGTCCGGCGATCGACCGCTATGAGATCAAGGCCTGGGCACGCGGACAGGTCAAGCAAGAGCTGGTCAAGCTGGGCTGGCCGGCGGAGGATCTCGCCGGGTACACGCCGGGCACGCCGCATCCGATCGCCCTCGACACCACCGCGTGGAACTTGCGGGAGTACCAGAACCACGCAGTATCGAGCTTTGTAGACGGCGGATCGGGAGTCATCGTCCTCCCCTGCGGCGCGGGTAAAACGCTCGTCGGCGCCGGTGCAATGGCCCGGGTCGAGACCACGACGCTGATCCTCGTCACCAATACCGTCTCCGCCAGGCAGTGGCGCGCGGAACTGCTCAAACGCACGACCCTCACGGCGGATGAGATTGGCGAATACTCCGGCCAGGTCAAAGAAGTAAAGCCGGTCACCATCGCGACCTACCAGATTCTGACCGCTAAGCGGAAGGGCGAGTACGCCCACCTCGCACTGCTCGATGCTCTCGACTGGGGGCTCGTGATCTATGACGAGGTGCATCTGCTGCCGGCTCCCGTTTTCAAGCTCACGGCCGAGCTGCAGGCCCGTCGCCGTCTCGGCCTCACCGCAACTCTGGTGCGTGAGGACGGCCGCGAGGGGGATGTCTTCAGCCTCATCGGTCCCAAGCGGTTCGACGCACCCTGGAAAGAGATCGAAGCCCAGGGCTTCATCTCCCCCGCCTCGTGCTTCGAGGTTCGCATCGACTTGCCAGCCCAGGAGCGCCTCGAATACGCCGCATCCGCCGATGACGAGCGGTATCGACTGGCCGCGACGGCCCCGGCCAAGCTGCAGGTCGTGCGGGACCTGGTCAAGAAGCACGAGGGCGAGCGGATTTTGGTTATCGGCCAATACCTCGACCAGATCGACACTCTTGCCGAGACTCTCGACGCGCCCAAGCTCACCGGCTCGACACCGATCGAAGAGCGCGAGAGGCTCTACCAAGCATTCCGCGAGGGCGAGATCACCGTGCTGGTGGTTTCGAAGGTGGCCAACTTCTCTGTGGACCTGCCAGAGGCGACAGTGGCAATTCAGGTTTCCGGGAGTTTCGGATCGCGTCAAGAGGAGGCTCAACGCCTCGGACGGCTGCTGCGCCCCAAGGAGAGCGGCCTCCCCGCCAACTTCTACACTCTCGTCGCGCGCGACACGGTCGACCAGGACTTCGCCCAAAACCGCCAGCGCTTCCTCGCCGAACAGGGCTACAGCTACACGATCCTCGACGGCGACGCGATCGCCGCCTGAGCTCAGCGGCGCAGTTCGTAGCGCAGCAGTAAGGTGTCGCCCGAAACAAGAACCTGACTGAGAGCCAGGTCGCGTGGGCTCGCGAGGGCACCCGCAGCAATCCGCTTCGCATCCCCAGCCACGAGCTGCGGACTCACCGTGAGGCAGAGTTCGTCCACGGCGCCAGCCGCGAGAAGGCTGCCAAAGAGCGACGGGCCACCCTCGCAGTGCTGCTGCGTGAGGCCGCGCTCGGCGAGAGCTGCGACAAGGATCGAAGGATCGAGCTGCTGCTGCCCGGCGATCAGAACGTCGGCCACCGCCGCGAGGGCGGTGCGCCGATCGTGCGGTGCAGCCTCCGTCGTCACAACAATCGGGCGTACCGGAGCCTCGGTGAAGATGGGCGAGGCAGGGTCGAGGGTGAGGCTGTTGGAGACGATCGCGAATACGGGATGCGCAGGCAACCCGCGCGCGACTCGTCGCGCAGCCGACGCTGGCGGCAACACCATCGCGCCGTATCCCTCTGAGCGCACGGTGCCAGCGCCGACAATCACGACGTCGCACAGTTCGCGCAGAAGGTCGAATATCCGATGATCAGCGTCAGTACCGAGTCCGCCCGATACTCCGTCCACGGCCGCGGCTCCGTCGGCGCTCGAGACGAAGTTGACCCGCAGCCAGGGGACGGAGCGATCCGCCCGATCGTAGAGTGCCGAGATGGCATCGTCTGAGAGGTCGGAAGCCGGTAGCGGCAGCAGGCAGTCAATTCGCACTGCGCCCATCAGGCAGCACCCATCAGACAGCGCCCAGCGGAGCACACATCAGACATTGTGGCGCGCGTGCACGGGTTGGCGGAATCCGAGCACGACTTCGGTGAGCCGCACCGCGTCGACGGCGGCCGGCACATCGTGCATCCGTACGATTCGTGCGCCGTTCATAATGCAGATCACCGCTGCGGCGATGGTGCCGGATTGGCGCTGCCCCTGCTCGCGGTCGATGCACTCGCCGATAAAGTCCTTATTCGACACCGCTGCGAGGGTCGGCAGACCGATCGCAGCGATTTCCTGCAGGCGCCGAGTGATCTCCAGGGTGTGCACCGTGTTCTTATTCAGATCATGGCCCGGATCAATGATCAGGCGGTTCCGGGGGATACCGGCCGCCTCAGACTGCCGCACCCGATCGCGAAGGAAATCGACCACCTCCCGAATCACGTCGTCGTAGTGGGGGCTCTGCGGCTCGCTGCGCGGCACTCCGTTGCTGTGGGTGAGCACGAGGGTGGCGTTGCTCGCCGCTACGACACCCGCCATGCCGGGGTCAGAGCATCCGCTGGTGTCATTGATGACGGATGCCCCGGCCTCGATGCTGAGCCGGGCAACTTCCGCGTTCGTCGTGTCCACCGAGATCACCACGTCGCTGCGGGCATGGATGGCGGCAATCACCGGCACGACGCGGTCGAGTTCCTCGGCGAGGCTCACCGGATCTCCCCGGCCGAAGGGCACTCCCCCGATGTCGACCCAGTCGGCACCGGCAGCGTCCGCCGCGAGTGCGGCTTCCACCGCGCGGTCGAGCGCAAAGGTTGCCCCCTTGTCGAAGAAGGAGTCGGGGGTGCGGTTGATGATTGCCATGACCGCGACCTGCCGGTCGAAGTCGAACGTGCGACTTCCAATGATGCGGTCCATCTGACCACACTAGCCACGGAAAGCCCGATCCCCGCCGAGAATGAAAAGCTCGAATCATCCGTCACCGATACCCAGGATATGCACAGCTAACGCGCAGATACTTGGGACATGAGCGATGGCCCGAAGATTCTGATTGTTGACGACGAACCAAACATCCGCGACCTGCTGACGACGAGCCTCCGGTTTGCCGGTTTCGCGGTGCGTGCCGTGGGAAACGGAGCGCAGGCCATCTCGGCAGTGCTCGAGGAGGAACCGGACCTCATCATCCTCGACGTGATGCTGCCCGACATGAACGGCTTCGGCGTGACTAAGCGCCTCCGGTCAAGCGGATACACCTCTCCGATCCTCTTCCTCACCGCCAAGGATGACACCGAAGACAAAATAACCGGACTCACGGTCGGCGGCGACGACTACGTGACCAAGCCGTTCAGCCTGGATGAGATCGTCGCGCGCATCAAGGCGATCCTGCGCCGAACTATGCAAGACGAGGAAGACGCCATCATCCGGGCCGGCGAATTGACCATGGACCAAGACACGCACGAAGTGACCGTCGGGTCTGAGCAGATCGAGTTGAGCCCGACAGAATTCAAGCTCTTGCGCTACCTGATGCTCAACCCCAATCGCGTGCTCTCAAAGGCCCAGATCCTCGATCACGTCTGGGAATACGACTTCAACGGAGACGCCGGCATCGTGGAGAGTTACATCTCCTATCTGCGTCGCAAGCTTGACCAGTATTCGCAGGAGCCAGTGATTCAGACCAAACGCGGCTTCGGCTACATGCTGAAAGCGGCCCGCGTCTAGCAACAGCGTGTGGTGAATGCCCGCTCTGTGCGAGAAACAGAGCGATCAGTGGCAGGATGTCGGCAGGGTCAGCGAGGTGCACCATCAGGCAACGCGACGTAATCTTGGAATCCTGATGCGCAAAAAATTCTCGAGCCGGTGGGGCGGCGTCTCACTGCGCACCAAGATCACCGGCGTGACCGTGCTTTTGGTCACTCTCGGCCTGCTCGTCGCGGGCGTGGGCACTATGACGGTGCTGCGCAACTACCTCCTCACCGACGCCGACACGAAGATGACGAAATACGCGTTGGCTGTGCCCGGCTACACCAAGGTCGGCGCAACAACCTGCGATGTCCTGCCCGGAATCAATGACTATTACCTCGCGGTGCTCGACACCAACGGCGATGAACTTTGTAATAACGGCGCGCTCACAACCGCGGCGCCCAAACTGCCAGCAATGCCATTCACTTCGGTGATCACGGCGGGCGGGGTTCCCTTCACCGTCTGGGATAAAGAGCGCGGCGACCAGTGGCGGATCGTCGCCGTTCCCCGCAACATCGTCAACTCGCCAGACTTCGTCACCGTAGTTGTCGCCGTCGACCTGAAGAGCTCAGACGACCTGATCAACCAGTTCCTCGTGATCTTCCTCGGCTTCGGGCTTGCGGTGATTGTGCTCGGCGCCGCACTCACCCGCTTGCTCGTGACATCCACCTTCGCCCCGCTGCGCCGCGTCGAAGCCACTGCCGCCGCGATTGCTGAGGGCGACTTCAGCCAGCGACTGCAGGGCGATACCCCGAACACTGAGGTCGGCCGGCTCAACCGCTCACTGAACACCATGCTCAATCGCATCGATCGGGCCTTCTCCGACCGCGCCCGCACCATCGACCAGATGCGCCGTTTTGTCGGGGATGCCAGTCACGAGTTGCGCACTCCGCTCGTCTCGGTGCGCGGCTATGCCGAGCTCTACCGGATGGGTGCGCTGGATAAACCCGAGGATGTGGCCCAGGCGATGGGACGCATTGAGAAGGAAGCCATTCGCATGGGCGAGCTCGTCTCGGACCTTCTCGAACTCGCCCGCATCGACGAGGCGAAGCCTCTCCAGCTGCGCGCCGTTGACCTCGTTCCGATCGCCTACGATGCCGCGCTGGACACCATGGCATCCGCCCCGAAGCGCACGGTGACTGTGATCGTAACGGCGGCACAGCCCATGTCGACGGATGCCCGGGCCGCCAGGATCGGCACCGCCGATTCGGTCGATACGATTACCCCCGCACGCACATCGGGCAGCACCGCGACCACCAGCCCCATCCGGTTTGCCGGAGCGCAGCTCGCCCGTCTGCGCCGTCGGCAGGTGCGCGGTGAGATCGCGACGATGCCGATCGCGATCGACGCGATCAGCACAGCCACTGCGCCGACTGCCGTCCCGCTTGCCGAGGAACCCGCGGTCGTGCTCGCCGAAGAGAATAAGATTCGGCAGGTCGTGACAAACCTGATCGGCAACGCGACGCGCTTCACTCCGGACGACTCACCGCTCGAGCTCATCGTCTCTGTCGATGCAGCCCGGGGTGTGGGCGTGCTCGAGGTAGTGGACCACGGGGAGGGAATTCCTCCCCAGATTCGAGAAAATATCTTCCAGCGTTTCTGGCGCGCGGACTCCTCTCGCACCCGCGAGACCGGTGGCAGTGGGCTCGGGCTCGCGATCGTCTCCGGCATCATCGCGTCGCACCGGGGCGAAGTGACCGTGCGAGAGACCCCCGGAGGCGGAGCCACCTTTCGGATCAGCCTGCCGCTCCTCCCAGAGGGTTACACGCCGCCCGTTGTCCCCAAGCGTGACTGACACCGCACGACAGTTTGTGACCGAGAGTTAGCGTGAAGGACGCGATCCCACCCATCCGGTGTGCGGACACGAACTCACGGAGGCACACATGACGCGCTATCAGGTCGACAGCGAAGCGGTACTCGCGGCGACAACCGCAGCCACAGCCACCATCGGCCGTATCCAGGGTGAGGTTGGTGCATTGCATGGCCAGCTCACCAGCCTGCAGGGGTCCTGGTCAGGCCCGGCGGCAACGGCGTTCCAGGGTGTGGTGATCGAGTGGAAGAGCCTCGAACAGCGCGTTGAAGAGGTGCTTGCCGCACTGAGCACCGGGCTCGGCCACGCCGGGCAACAGTATGCCGAGATCGAGGCGGCGAACACGCGGCTGTTCGCGCACTGAGCTGTTTGCGCACTGAGCTGGTCGGGTGCTCATCTTTTGACGATGGGTCGCGTGTCGGCCCGCGAAGGCTGCCCGTCATTTCTCGCGGCTGAACAACGAAAGCAGGGCACCTCCCGAGGGAGACGCCCTGCTTTCTAATGCTGCTCTGGCTAGTACTGACTTAGAAGTCCATGCCGCCTGACGGGTCGCCCATCGCTGCTGCAGCCTTCTCGGGCTTGTCAGCGACAACGACCTCGGTGGTGAGGAAGAGACCGGCGATCGACGCTGCGTTGAGCAGGGCCGAACGGGTGACCTTCACCGGGTCATTGATCCCGGCGGCGAGCATGTCGACGTACTCGCCGGTTGCGGCATTGAGGCCGTGACCCGACGGAAGGTTGCGCACCTTCTCGGCGACAACGCCGGACTCGAGCCCCGCGTTCGTGGCGATCTGCTTGAGCGGCGCGTCCACTGCAACCTTGACGATGTTCGCTCCGGTGGCCTCGTCACCGGTCAGCGCGAGAAGCGCCTCGGTGGCGAATGCAACAGCGCCAGCCTGGATGAGGGCGACGCCACCACCGGCGACGATGCCCTCTTCGACAGCGGCCTTCGCGTTGCGCACTGCATCCTCGATGCGGTGCTTGCGCTCCTTGAGCTCGACCTCGGTCGCGGCTCCGGCCTTGATGACTGCAACGCCTCCAGCGAGTTTCGCCAGACGCTCCTGCAGCTTCTCACGGTCGTAGTCGGAATCGGTGTTCTCGATCTCGGCACGGATCTGCTTGACCCGACCGGCGATGGCCTCAGCGTCGCCGGAGCCCTCAATGATCGTGGTCTCGTCCTTGGTGACAACGACCTTGCGGGCACGGCCGAGCAGGTCGAGGGTGGCGTTCTCGAGCTTGAGCCCGACCTCCTCGGAGATGACCTGTCCGCCGGTGAGGATCGCGATGTCCTGGAGCTGAGCCTTGCGGCGGTCACCGAAGCCGGGAGCCTTGACGGCAACCGACTTGAAGATGCCACGGATCTTGTTGACGACGAGGGTCGCGAGAGCCTCACCATCCACGTCCTCGGCGATGATGAGAAGCTGCTTACCCGACTGGATCACCTTGTCGACGACGGGGAGGAGGTCCTTGATGTTGGAGACCTTCGAGTTGACAATCAGGATGTAGGGGTCTTCGAAGACCGCTTCCTGGCGCTCGGGGTCGGTGACGAAGTATGCCGAAAGGTAACCCTTGTCGAAACGCATGCCCTCGGTGAGCTCGAGCTCGGTGCCGAAGGTGTTCGACTCCTCGACGGTGACAACACCCTCCTTGCCGACCTTATCGATCGCTTCCGCGATGAGCGCGCCGATCTCGGGGTCCCCGGCAGAGATGGATGCGGTGGCCGCGATCTCTTCTTTGGTCTCGATTTCCTTTGCACCGGCGACGAGCGCGGCGATGACGGCCGTGACGGCCTTGTCGATGCCGCGCTTGAGGCTGATCGGGTCTGCACCGGCCGCGACGTTGCGCAGTCCTTCGCGCACGAGCGCCTGGGCGAGAACGACCGAGGTGGTCGTTCCGTCGCCAGCGACATCATCCGTCTTCTTGGCTACCTCTTTGACGAGCTCCGCACCGATCTTCTCGTACGGGTCGTCGAGTTCGATCTCCTTGGCGATGGAAACACCGTCGTTCGTGATGGTGGGGGCGCCCCACTTCTTCTCGAGCACGACGTTGCGACCGCGCGGGCCGAGTGTCACCTTGACGGCGTCAGCCAGAATGTTGAGGCCGCGCTCGAGGCCGCGACGGGCCTCTTCGTTGAAAGCAATGATCTTTGCCATGTGTGTTTTTCGTCCTTCCGGGACGTCATGTAAGCAACAGCTATTGGCACTCGCAAGAAGGGAGTGCTAGACGATTCTGGCACTCTCCCACTGAGAGTGCAAGTGAGCTACCGGCTCGTGAAGGACTAACCGGGAGCGACGACAGAGACGGATCCTGCCAGAGGAATCAGCTCGATCCAGGTGTTACCGACCGCAAGGCGCACTGCGGCACCCGCGCTGTCGACGAGATGGATCGGATCCGTCGCCGACGCTTTCGACCAGGTCGCTTGAACAGTGCGTCCGCCGCTCGAGATCGAGGCCTCACCCGAACCGATCAGGTTGGTCTTCGGCACGCCGAGGTCGGTGGTGACGCTGACGCGGATCACGACAACATTCGTCGCGGAGAGCTGAGCACCGGCACTGTCCAAGTCGGGGCCAGCACCCTGAGAGCGGAGGAACACCACTCTCGACGCATCCCAGGTCCAGCTGCCGCTTGTGACACCGGAAAATGCATAGTTGACCACTGCTGTCGGGGTGCCAGCCGTCATGGCGGTCGACAGCGACGGGTCAGCAGAATATTGAAACTGTTGGGCAGGGGCAGCGATGCTGGTGTGCTGGGCAAGCAGCTCCTTCGCTTTCACCAGCACATTGTGCGGCGCTGACTTGGTCGGCGTGCGGAAGAAGGTGCTCGCAGTATCTGACTGACCGTGGATGGCGTTGTACACGGGCGTGGCACGCATGAGATCGACGAAACGCTGCTGACCGCCGGAATAGCAGATGATGCCGCCGTAGGGTGAGGCGATGTCGGGATCCATCGGGCGGATGGATCGCACTGGCCCGAGCAGGTCCGGAATGGTGGACTGCCAGACCGCAAGGTATCGGGTGAGTCCGCCCTCGACCAGCTCCTGGTAGACGATGTCCGTGCTCTCGAGACCGATCTGCGGCCGTGCAGCAGGCAGATTGTCGATCTTTGCCGCGATCGACGCGTGGTCGAGAGATCCGGCTGGCACCGTCGTCCCGCGCAGCGGAGCGATCGACGTGGGTGGTGGGGTGTAGATGCTCGGCGAGGGAGTCGGGGTAGCAGACCGCGTGGTCGAGGAAGTCGGTGTGGCCTTGGCCGGCACGCACCCCGCGATGGCGAGGCTGAGTCCGATGGCGAGCGTGACCGAAAGCACCGCCCGAATGTGTGTCGGTAAACAATCTGGTGACCGTGCCGGGGACCCTGCCGAAGTGTGCTTCACCGCCACAGACTAACGTCGCGCTACCGCCGAGAGGCAGTGACACGGGGTTATTCGCGCAGTCCCACCGATGTGGACTGTGGCGCAGTGGCGCCGGCGCCACTCTCGAGGACATTGCCTCGGCGGATCAGCCCAAAGATCCGCACCCAGATCCGCACTCAGATCCGCTTGCTGGATCAACGCGGATCAGCCTGCAGGAAGCACGTAGTCGCTGCCAAGCACCACTGTTATCGGTGATCCGGGATAGGCCGGCGAGAGGCGGATCTCACCGACCTTGAGCGACAGCACCATCGCGCGCGCCGCCGCTTCGTTGGCGGCAACACCGTAGTAGACCACTGTTGCGGTGATGTTTGTGGCGCCGGCGTTTGTGCGCGACCCCACCTGCTCTGAGGCCCCGGCCCATCCCTGTGTGACGAGATTATTGCCGACCGCGGTAGCGAGACCCGGCCGCGTCGTGCCATTCAGAACGGAGATCGGCAGTGCCGGATCGATCTTTGCCTCGATGGTGGTGGTGGTCGGGGTGGGTGATGGGGTGTCACTCGCTGGTGCAGTCTGTGCGGCGAACGGAAGGTCGATGGTGCCGCGGATCACGGCGAGTCCGTATAGCCCGGCTGCGACCAGAACGCCAGTAGCAAGCGCAGCCCAGGCGAAGGCGATCCAGCCGTGGCTCCGCGTCGAAGCCGACCGGTGGGCACCGGTGCGCAACAGGTCGTCGGGAACGCTGTCGAAGCGGTCTGGGGGTGTGGTCGCCATCAGTTCTTTTCGTCGCGTGGGTTACTGGTGTGTGGAGTCGGAGGTGCCGAGAACCCGGGCGGATCGCGCGTCGGTGCGGGCATCCCGCAGCCTCTGCAGCCGCCTCACCAGCAGTGGATCGAAAGCGATGGCTTCCGGCCGGTCGAGCGCCACGTTCAGCAGTTGATAATACCGGGCTACCGGAAGATCGAACTCCGCGCGGATCGCCGCCTCTTTCGCACCGGCGTGCGCCCACAATTGCCGTTCGAACACGAGAATCTGCTGCTCACGTTCGGAAAGAGCAGTGGGCACAGCAGGTATCGACTTCGCCGACGGTCCTTCGGCTGGCACTGTTTCGGCTGGCACTGTTTCGGCTGGCACTGTTTCGGCTGGCACTGTTTCGGCTGGCACTGTTTCGGCTGGCACTGTTTCGGCTGGCACTGTTCTCCCTCCGCTCTGCCGCAATACTAGGGCTGGCTCGCTGTGGAAAGTCGGATGCCTCGCGCACGCCGAGATTATGGAAGGGCGTGGCACGCGATGTCACCTGCCGGCGATCCAGTCGAGTGACTGGCCGTGCGGGCCGGTAAACGCGAGTGGCACCTCGTCGAGCGCGAGCACGAAGCGCCCGTCGGAGCCATGGTCATCGGGTAGCGCCGCTCGAACGGTCGGCAGGCCCCGTACCCCCTCGAGTGAGATCCAGCGGACACCGAGGGCGCGCACGGATTCCACGAATCGCATGCGCTCCGCGAACGGCAGATAGACGAGCACCGCACTCGTGAGCACGACGAGAGTTGCATCAGATGGAGCCTCTGCGGCAAGGGAGGCCAGCTCCGAGGCATCCGCCCGAACAAGAAAAGGCGGATCTTCAGCGGCAATACGAATGGCGGCGCGCAGCCGTGCACGACGTTCGTGCTGTTCCGGCCAGACCAGCGTCTCGAGCCAGTGCGTATCGCCTGCGTTTCGCACATCGAGGGGGCGACGATCGAGACCCGCCCGCCAGACGACGTTCGGCAGCGAGACGGGCCCGGGCAGGTTCCCCGCCGTCGTGCACTGGAGCAGCACTTCACTCGGCCCAGTCGCGGGATCGATGTGTATCCCGTCGTCGTAGGAGTAGCTGTAGCGGTCGGGGAAGAGGCAGAGGCCAGCGCTGGCGCCGACTTCGAGTAGCGCAAGGGGACCGGGGATAAGCGCCAGCGCCGGAAGCAGGGTTGCACAGCGCCTCGCCTCATTGGTCTGGGTGCTGCGGGCATGAGCCTCCGGCACGACCGCAGACCAGTGCTGCACGAGCCAGCGCCGAAATCGCGGATAGTCCCCCTCTGGAGCCCCGAGCAGTCGAGCGCAGGCGAAGACAAGATTGGGCTGCCGCTTCTGCAGCGGCAGCTCGTCAATGAGAGCGATCAGCTCCGGATCATCAGCAACACCGAGTGCCCACTGCTCATAAATGGCTGATTGCCCACGCGCCTCCAGCTCACCGAAGTTGCGATACCACAGAGAGGTATCCACTCAGCGGCCTGCGCGGTACATCGAGATGTGCGGGATGCTCGCCTCGATGTAACTCTCGCCGAAAGACTCGAATCCGAACTTTGCGTAGAGCGGAGCAATGTACTCCTGGGAGTGCAACAGCATCGACTCGTGACCGTGCTGCTGAATCACCCGGGTGACGAGCAGCTGTGCGAGGCCCTCGCCGCGACGATCCGCCCGCACGACTACCCGGCCAAATGTATGGCGGGCGTCGAGATGTGAAGCCCTCGCGTCCACCAGCACGCGCAGGTAGGCTGCGGGGCCCGTGGAATCCGCAATCCACAGATGTTCGGTGGTGGCTTCTTGATCGCGGTTGTCGAGTTCTTCCTCGTCGATCCGCTGCTCGACAAAGAACACATCGGTGCGCAGCTTGAGAAGCGAATAGAGCTCGAGGGTTGTGAGTTGACCCCATGATTTATGGACGAGGGAACATTCCGGCATGGTGCCGAGTTTAATGAGAAGTAGCACCGCGAAAGATTGCGAAAGGACCAATCTCATGAGTAAGAACACTGATCCGACCCAGTACCCGATCGCCAAGACCGACTCCGAGTGGCGGGCCGAACTCGACCCCACCCGATTCTCGATCCTGCGCGAGGCCGCCACAGAGCGTGCCTTCTCGGGTGCGTTGCTCGATGAGAAGCGTGCCGGGGTCTACACCTGTGGCGCCTGCCACGCCGATCTCTTTGCAAGCAATACGAAGTTCGAATCCGGATCGGGCTGGCCCAGCTTTTATGAGTCGGTCAACCCCGACGCCGTGATCCTGAAGACCGATAAGAGCCTGTTCATGACCCGCACCGAGGTGCTCTGCGCGAATTGCGGTTCGCACCTCGGGCACCTTTTCGATGACGCCCACCAGACTCCGACCGGTGACCGGTATTGCATGAACTCGCTTTCCTTGGACTTCACGCAGGAGGACTGAGGCTCCGATGTCACTACTGGATGCCGTCCGCCGCCGCCGCTCGCAACCCATTGTGACGGCCGAGGCGCCCAGTCACGACGAACTGCTGCCGCTGGTGACAGCCGCAGCCTGCGCGGCCGACCACGGGGCGCTCACGCCTTGGCGCCTGATCGAACTGCGGGGTGATGCCCGCGCCCGCCTCGGTACCGCTCTTGCAGAGGCGAGCCGGGCGGAGGCCGGAGATGCCACGAAAATCGCCGCCAAGCCGATGCGCGCACCCCTCCTCATCGCCGTGGTCGTGACGGTGCAGCCAAATCCCAAGATTGCTGACTGGGAGCAGGAGGCCGGGGCGGCCGGTGTCGCCCACATGCTCAGCCTGTTACTGGACGACGCAGGCTGGGGCGTGATGTGGCGTTCCGGTCAACTCACCCGGTCGCAGCCTGTCCGGGTGCTGCACGGACTCGCCGACAATGAGCAACTGCTCGGTTGGCTGTACGTCGGTGGACGGCCAGAACGCGAGAAGCCGGGAGAGCGCGCCGTATTTCCTGCGGAGCGCTACCTCAGCGTGCTCTGAGTCTTCAGCGTGCCCCGCCCCTCAGCGGGGTCCGGCCTTCAGCGCGGTCCGGCTCCGCGAGTCCTGAGTTTTCGCGAGGGGATCGCAGCGATCACGACGGCCACCAGCGTGAGCAGCGTGCCGACGACGGTGGAGGCCACGATCACCTGGCCGGCGACCGGCAGGACAACATCGAGCACGAGCGACATCACAAGCTGGCCGGCAACCGACCCGAGTCCAAGCAGCAGAACTCCTGTGACGCGAACGACGATCACCGCAGCGCCGATAAAAATTGCACCGATCAGGCCGCCAAGGTACAGCACGGGGTTGGTCGGCATACGGTCAGGAAGCCCGACAATTGCCGAGTGCACCAGGCTGGCCACGAGAAGCACGCTCGTGCCGACAAGGAAGTTCATGAAGGTCGCTGTGAGCGCCGACCCTGCGATCCGGCGCACCTGGCCGTTGACGGCCTGTTGGATGGCCACTGCAAGCCCTGCCGCAAAGGGCAGCAGAAGCATCCACGCCGGGATGTCAGCGCCGAACCCCGCTGACACGGCCACACCGACCGCCACGAGAGCCAGCGCTGAGCCGACCAGACGGGTGACGGTGATCGCAGCCGGCGGGGTGTTGCCGATGCCGTTGCGATCGATCAGGAGTCCGCTGATGGTCTGGCCGCAGACCACGGCGACGGTGAACAGCGCGATGCCAAGCACCGCACCGGTGACCCCCTGAGCGAGCACGAACAGGCCCCCGCCCGCTCCCCCGCACAGGTACCACCACGGAGTCGTTCCCTCGCGCACAGAGGCGAGTGCCTTCGAGAGGCCGCGGCGACCCGGTGCCCACACGGCGACCGCAACGAGCAGGATGACAAGGCCAGAGCCAAAGGAGATGACCGCGGCGAGGTAGCCGTCACCGAGGGCCCGACCGAGCTCTCCGTTCACCCGCGACTGGGTCGCAGTGAACACTCCCACCAGCACAGCCCCCGCCACACCGATGGCGACAGCCGTGCGGGAGTGCGCGGCGTCGGTCGTCATTGGGCCAAGGTTATCGGCCGCGGCATCCCATCCGGTGCAAGCCCCGTAATATGGAGACCCGTTCGCCCCCTTAGCTCAGCCCGGCCAGAGCAGCTCACTTGTAATGAGCAGGTCAACGGTTCGAATCCGTTAGGGGGCTCCGTAATTCGCGAGACCATCTCCCGTTCTTGCGGCCGTCTCGCGATCTCAACATGCGGGTGGTCGGAAAAACGGGAGGTGGGTGCTGCAGACTAATTCCCGGTGCCGGCCGATGGGGACGGGCTCGGTGTCGCAGAAGACTTTTCGCTATAGCTGTCTCCAGCTGCCTTGGACACCGCGGTCGCGAAATCCAGAGCGTTGTCGATGGCACCGTCGTATTTCTTGCCGTTGATAATCACGGTGGGGGTGCTTGCCAGCTTCTTCACGTCGGTGCCGGCCAGTGGATCCATCGTCGCGCGAGCCGTCGCAGCATTCGTCCAGGACTTGAACCTCTGGTCGGTGATGCAGGTGCCGATCGAATCAGCTTTGCCCACCTTCGCCTTTTTCGTCAGCGCAATGATCTGGTCATCCGTCAGCCCCTCGGTGTTTTCCTTCGGCTGGTTGACGAACAGCAATGCGCTGAAGTCGAAGAATTGGTTCGGGGAGAAGTTCGCCACGCAGGCCGCCGCGTTCGCGGCCCGGGTGGAATATTTCTTGCCGAGGGACAACTGGTCAAGGATGGCCACGGGATGGATCTCGAGAGTCGCGGCACCGGTCGACACCCACTTTTTGATCTGCGCCGCGTTCGTAGCTTCGAAATCGCCGCAGTACGGGCACTGGTAGTCGATGTAGATGCGCAGGTCTATGACATTGGCAGCGTTGGCTTTCGAGGGCACTGGGGTGCCCTCCGGCTGCAGAGCTGCGGTCGGTACCCCGGCAAAGCCCTCGCCGATCTTGACGCCGTCACTCAGCATGTTCGCTGGACCAGGGGACGGGGGCCGCACGCTGTCCACAATCACGAGACCGACGACCACAACGATGGCGACCACTAGGGCGGCGAGGCTGCTCTGCAGGATTACGCGACCGCGACGATCCGTCTTCTTCTGCTGCTCACGGAGCACTCGAGCTTTGTCTCTCGCGGCCTCTCGTCTCTCGTTCGTGTTGAGACCGCGCTCACTCGAATCGTCGTCGCTCATCGAACCTCACTCGCTATCCACCTACGCCGTGGCTCCCGGCTGCTGCAGTCTGTTGTCAGACGAGCCCTAAGAACCCTAGACATTGTGTCTGGGAAAAAACTAAGACGCCCCCAGGTTTCAGCCCGCGAGATCGATTTCGCCACGGCACTACCCGCACACCACTGACATACTAGAGGCGCATTACCATCCATTCACTACGGATCGTCCGGCACGTACCTGCCGGTGAAGGAGTCTAATAACCATGGCATCAGTCACTTTTGATAAAGCCACCCGCCTCTACCCTGGCTCGACGAAACCGGCGGTCGACGCACTCGACCTGCACGTGGCCGACGGCGAGTTTCTCGTTCTGGTTGGACCATCGGGCTGCGGAAAGTCCACGTCGCTTCGCATGCTGGCCGGTCTCGAAGAGGTCAACGACGGAAATATTCTCATCGGGGATCGCGACGTCACGGATGTGCCGCCAAAAGATCGTGACATCGCGATGGTGTTTCAAAACTATGCCCTCTACCCGCATATGACCGTTGCCGAGAATATGGGCTTTGCACTCAAGATCGCCGGCGTCAACAAGGACGAGCGTGCCACCCGCGTACTCGAAGCCGCCAAGCTCCTCGACCTCGAGCCCTATCTCGGCCGCAAGCCGAAGGCTCTTTCCGGCGGTCAGCGCCAGCGCGTCGCCATGGGTCGTGCGATCGTGCGTCAGCCCCAGGTATTCCTCATGGACGAGCCGCTATCGAACCTCGATGCCAAGCTGCGCGTGCAGACTCGCACCCAGATCGCATCCCTCCAGCGTCGACTCGGCGTCACCACCGTCTACGTCACCCACGACCAGACCGAGGCGCTCACCATGGGCGACCGGATCGCCGTGCTGAAGGATGGCGTGCTCCAGCAGGTCGGAACGCCTCGCGACCTCTACGCCAACCCGAAGAACGTCTTCGTTGCAGGCTTCATCGGCTCCCCCGCGATGAACCTCTTCACCGCGGACCTCGTCGACGGGGGTCTCAAGTTCGGTACGGCTGTGGCCGCACTCGACCGTTCAACCATGGGCAAGACCGACAACACGAAGGTCACCATCGGAGTTCGCCCGGAAGATGTGCGCGTCTCCACCTCTGGCGAAGGTCTGCAGGTGGCGGTCGACCTCGTCGAAGAACTCGGCGCGGACGGCTACCTCTACGGCCACACCGACATCGACGGCTCGCGCGTTGACCTCGTCGCCCGCGTCGATGGACGTTCGCACCCGAATGCCGGCGACACCGTGTACATCCTGCCGGAGCCGGCGCACGTTCACGCGTTCGACATCGAGTCCGGCCACCGCCTCAGCAAGGCCGTGGCCGACTAAGCCGCCCGGGCCTTCGGTGCGGGCGGCGAGCATGATCGCCGCCCGCACTTTTTTCGTCTATTTCACCTCACCGTTAGGCAGTGCCCATGAGCGGATCCCTCAACATCACGTCGGCGACGGTCGATCCCGCACTCCTCGACCTGCCATGGAATCTGCCCCTCGACACCTGGCCGGACAGCGTGATCGCCGCCCTCCCGAAGGGAATCTCCCGCCATCTCGTTCGTTTCGTGCATCTCAGTGGCTACGTGATCGCGATCAAGGAGACCTCCTCAGAACTCGCGCGACGCGAGTACGAGATGCTCCGCACCCTGCAGAAGCTGGACGTGCCGTGCGTCGAACCGGTCGCCGTGATCACCAACCGAACGGATGACGAGGGCAGCAAACTCGACTCCGTGCTCGTCACGCGCCATCTCAAGTTCTCGCTACCGTACCGGGCGCTGTATTCGCAGACCCTGCGCCCAGAAACCGCTACCCGCACGGTCGACGCACTGGCTGTCTTGCTCGTTCGGCTGCACATCATCGGCTTTTTCTGGGGCGATGTATCACTGTCGAACACACTCTTCCGCCGCGATGCCGGCTCATTCGCCGCCTACCTCGTGGATGCCGAGACCGGCCAGCTCTACGACGGACTGTCGAACGGCCAGCGCGAAAACGACCTCGAGATCGCCCGTGTCAACATCGCGGGCGAACTGCTCGATTTGGCCGCGGGCGGGCGACTGGAGGAGGGACTGGATCCCGTCGCGGTCTCAAACGGTATCGTTGCGGCCTATCGGACCCTGTGGAGTGAGCTCACCGGATCCGAATCCTTCTCCTCCTCCGAACGGTGGCGTATCAACGAGCGGGTTGAACGACTCAACGAGCTCGGATTCGACATCGAGGAGTTGGCGATCAGAACCGACGACACCGGCTCACAGGTGCGCATCCAGCCGAAGGTCGTCGATGCCGGACATCACCAGCGCCGCCTGCTTCGCCTCACCGGGCTCGACGCCCAGGAGAACCAGGCCCGCCGTTTGCTCAACGATCTCGACAGCTACACAGCGACCTTCAACAAACAGGGTGATGACGAAGAGATGGTGGCCCACGAATGGCTCGCCACGGTGTTCGAACCGGTGATCCGTGCCATCCCCCGCGACCTCAAGGGGCGGCTCGAACCGGCGGAGGTGTTTCACCAACTGCTCGACCACCGGTGGTATCTGTCGCAGAACGAGAACCGCGACGTGCCTCTCGCCGAGGCGGTCAGTTCCTACATCGACACGGTGCTGCGACAACGCCAGGACGAGGCGACGGTCATCGCACCGGCGACCGGGACGATCACCGTTCCGGTTGACATCATCGCCGAAGACGACTGGCGCTCGAAGGTCTGACCCGGCTCGCGTGTCATGAATTCATACGCTCTGCACGCGAGCCAGCATCGCTGTTCATGAACCCGAGTGGGGGAAGGAGCGAGGCTACTTCTTCTTCGCGCGTTGCTTCGAGATCTCGTAGAGGGTGACGCTGGCGGCAATCCCGGCGTTGAGCGACTCAGTCGAGGCACTGATCGGAATCGAGATCACCGCGTCACAGGTCTCGGTGACAAGGCGGGAAAGCCCTTTGCCCTCGCTGCCGACCACGACGACGAGTGGTTCCTTCGCCCAGGTCAGCTCGGGCAGCGGGGTGTCCCCCTCGCCGTCAAGGCCCAGCACGAATACCCCGCGCTCCTTGAATGCCTTGAGCGTCTGAGTGAGGTTTGAGGCCATGGCGACCGGCGTACGAGCGGCGGCACCGGCCGACGTCTTCCAGGCAGCAGCGGTGAGGCCGACCGAGCGACGCTGAGGCACGATCACCCCGTGACCGCCGAATGCGGCAACCGAGCGGATGATCGCCCCGAGGTTACGCGGATCAGTAATGCCGTCAAGCGCAACCAGAAGCGGCACGCGTCCGCTGGCCACGATTTTGTCGAGAAGGTCGGTGGGATGCGCGTACTCGTAGGGCGGCACTTTGAGAGCGAGTCCCTGATGCACAGAGTCGAAGCCGGCGAGGCGGTCGAGCTCCGGGCGCATCACTTCGAGGATCGGCAGGCCGCGCTTGGTCGCGATCTGCATGACCTCCTTGACGCGATCGTCGTATTCGATGCGGGTCGCGATGTAGAGCGCGGTCACCGGGATCTTGGCGCGAAGAGCCTCGAGCACGGAGTTGCGACCGGTGACGACCTCGAACTCGTCGGTCTGCTTTGGCCGCTGCGTGCGCTGAGGTCCAGCGGCACGCTGCGGCGCACCTGAACGCTGCGGCGCACCGGTGCTCGACGGCTTCTTCGTACCGCCGGCGGCCGCGAAACGGTCATCCGCTGCCTTGCGCTTGCCTGCAGGATGATACGGACGGTCGACTGCCTTCGGAGTCGGTTTCTTGCCTTCGAGCGCCTGGCGGCCCTGGCCGCCAGAACCCACCTGTTTACCGGTGCTGCTCTTGCGCACGGCACCCGCTCGCGGCTTGTTCGCCCCACTGCTCTTCATTAGTCAAGACTCCAATGCGACCCCGTCGGGGTGTCTTCGATCTGGATGCCGGCTGCGGCAAGTTCATCGCGAATGTGATCGGCGGCCAGGAAATCGCGCGCCCTGCGTGCCGCGTCCCTGTCCTCGAGTAATTTCTCAACGAGAATGGCGAGCGCTACGCTCGCCGGATCATCCGCAGCAGTCTGCCACTCTACGGCCATCGGGTTGATTCCGAGAACTTCCGTCATCGCCAGCACCTGGGCCTGCAGTGCGGCGGCGCTGCCGAGGTCCTCCGCATCGAGGGCAGCGTTGCCGGCCCGCACCTGTTCATGGAGCACGGCCATCGCCTGCGGAATGGCGAGGTCATCATCCATCGCCTCAGCAAACTCGTCGGGGATGAGCTGTGCTCCCGAGCCAGCGAACTGGGTGCCAGCGAGCCGCCTGGCCGCACGATCGAGAAAGACCTCGATGCGGTCGAGTGCGGCCTCCGCTTCGACCAGCGCTCCGTCGTGATAGTCGATGGTCGAGCGGTAGTGCGCGGATCCGAGGTAGTAACGCACCACCAGCGGGCGGGCCTGATCGAGAAACTCGGCGGCGTAGATCGAGTTGCCGAGCGACTTGGACATCTTCTGGCCGTTCACATTCACCAGCCCGTTGTGCACCCAGGCCGTAGCAAAGCCGTGCCCGGCAGCGGACGACTGTGCCAACTCGTTTTCATGGTGGGGAAAACGCAGGTCGAGGCCTCCGCCGTGGATGTCGAACCGGGTGCCGAGATACTGCTGCGACATCGCAGAGCACTCGATATGCCAGCCGGGCCGACCGGGGCCCCAGGGCGACGGATACGCGGCTGACGCCGGCTCATCCGGCTTGTGCCCCTTCCACAGGGCGAAGTCGCGGGCATCGCGCTTACCGCGGCTCGAATCCGCCGATGAGCGCTGGGCATCCGCCGATGCCACCAAATCACCGGGTTTCTGGTTGGTGAGCTCGCCGTAGGCCGGCCAGGATGCCACGTCGAAGTAGACGTCGCACGATTCATCAGCGGCCACGTAGGCGTGTCCACGGTCGATCAGGTCAGAGATCAACTGCTGCATCTGCGGGATGCTCGCTGTCGCGCGTGGCTCGTATGTGGGGGCGAGGATGCCGAGGCGCTCGTAGCCGCGACTGAACTCGAGTTCGAAGCGGTAGGCCAGAGCCCACCACTCTTCAGTGCCGCCGCTCGCGGTCGCACTTGCGAGGATCTTGTCGTCGATATCGGTGACATTGCGCACGAGGGTGACGTCGTACCCCCGATAGGCGAGCCAGCGCCGCCACTGGTCGTACACCAGAGCCGACCTCAGGTGACCAATGTGCGGTGAAGACTGCACGGTGGGTCCGCACACATAGATGCCGACTTTGCCCTCGACAATCGGCACAAGGTCGAGAAGCCCCTGCGAGCGGGAATCGTAAAGGCGCACTGTCACGCGCATCAGCCTACCGAGTGCTCCCTTAGGGATCAGCGACGCTGCTGGATGCGCTGGATCAAGCAGGTGGCGATGACGCTGATGCCGTCGCCGCGCCCGGTGAATCCGAGTCCGTCAGAGGTCGTCGCCGCGACGCTCACCGGGGCGCCAACGAGCGCGCTCAGCCTCGCTTCGATCTCCTCACGCCTGGCACCGATCTTCGGATGGTTCGCCACCACTTGCACGGAGACGTTGCCGATCGAGAACCCGGCGGCCGCCACGCGCTCGACCGTCGCGGCGAGAAAGACCTCACCATGGGCATCAGCGAAACGGGGGTCTGCGCTTCCGAAGTTCGAACCGAGATCGCCGAGGCCCCCTGCGGAGAGCAGCGCGTCGCAGATCGCATGACTCACGGCATCCCCGTCGCTGTGGCCGGCCAGACCAACTTCGCCCGGCCAGTAGACCCCGCCGAGCCAGAGCGGGCTCTTCGCATCGAACGCGTGTACATCGATACCGATGCCGGTGCGGGTTGTGGCTGTATCGATCGGTCGCAGGAGTGCCTCTGCGCGACGCAGATCCCACGGGGTCGTGATCTTGAAGGCGAGCGCATCACCCTCGATCACCCGCACCTCGTGACCGGCTGCGGTGAAGAGCGCGGCATCATCTGTGTGCTCCGCGGTCGTGTCGGCGTAGGCGGCAGCAAGTTGCTCCCGCGGGAAGCCCTGCGGTGTCTGCACCGCGACGAGTTCCGACCGATCGACCGTCGCGACGGCGAAGTCGCCATTCATCCGTTTGATCGTGTCGGTGACCGCAAGACCCGGGACGACGCCCGTTCCGGTCTGCCGCACAGCTGCGATCACGGCGTCGAACTGTGCGGACGGGGTGAACGACCGGGCCGCATCGTGCACGAGCACGATCCGGATGCCGGGAGCGAGCGCTGCAAGCCCGGCAGCAACTGAGCCCTGTCGCGACTGGGACCCGGCCACGACCGTCACCGATTCGTGTGCGGGTCCGGCGACCTCCACCGCCAGTTCACGTGCCTGATCGATGCGGTCCGCGGGGGCCACCACCACCACCTGAGCCGGCTCGGCGGTGCCGAATACTCCTTCAAGAGCGTGGGCAAGGATCGGGCGCCCGCCGACGGCGACGAATGCCTTGGGATCGGAATGCCCGAGGCGGGCACCACTACCGGCGGCTACGACGACGATACCGACGTCGATGGCCATGGCCGGGTCTATGGTCGTGGGATTCTCATTGCCGACGTTGGTGCCGACGTTAGTGCCGATGTGTGTGCCGACCCCGAAACGCATTGCTGGTACTCCGTCTCCGTGGCGCACTATCTATCAGCATCGTTTTTCTGGACCGCAGGTTGGAGGCCCAGCACCGCGGGTTGGACGCGGGTTCGACGCCGGGCGGTGCGCCGCCGTGTGCCGCCGTGTGCCGCCGTACGCTAAAGTTTAAGTGGGTTTCACGCGTCACTCGCGCACCGCAAGCCCATTTTCTGGTCCACTCTGGAGGGTCCCGTGAGAGCTCGTATCGCCACAACGGTCATCGTGGCGGCCTCGTTGCTGCTCGCCACTACGGGTTGCAGCTTCTTTGCCCCGCAGTCGACCCTGAAACGCTACGACCCGAGCGATGGAGTGGGCGCCGCCGTCGGTCAAGTGAAGGTGCGTAACGCCCTTCTACTTACCAGTGACGGCCAGCTGGCAAGCTTTCTGGTCAGCTTCATCAACGATTCTCCGAAGCCGGTAGACGTGCTCGTTCAGTATGACGGCACCACCGCGGACGGTACCCGGGGCAAGGTCGACACTCGCATTCAGCTCACGGCTGGCGAGGTGAAGACCTTCGGATCCTCCACTACCCCCCAGCTGATCTTCACCGGCATCAATACGAATGCCGGATCGCTCCTCCCGGTCTTCGTGCAGTATGGAACGCTGACCGGCGAGCAACTCCTCGTTCCGGTGCTCGACGGATCGCTCGACGAATACTCGACGCTGCTACCCACGCCGCTACCGACTACGACCCCGTCGGCAAACCCGTCGGTCGTGCCAGTTCCTAGCCCCACGGCGACCACCGCTCCGTAGTCTCTTCGAAGCTGCAGACCCGAACATCGCGGGAACCGGCGACGCAGCGTCAGGATCGCAGCGTCAGGGTCGCAGAGTCAGGGCTCGAAGCGGTAGCCCAGACCGCGCACGGTCAGCAGCATCCGAGGTTCAGACGGCTCCTTCTCGATCTTCGAGCGAATGCGCTTGATATGCACGTCGAGCGTCTTCGTATCACCGAAGTAGTCGGATCCCCAGACCCGATCGATCAGCTGGCCGCGGGTAAGCACCCGCCCGGAGTTGCGCAGCAGCACCTCGAGCAGCTCATATTCCTTGAGCGGCATGGCCGTGTCGACGCCGCGCACGGCAACGGTGTGACGGTCGACATCCATGCGCACATCACCGGACTCGAGGATGGCAGTGTCATCGTCATCGGTCTCCACCCGGCGGCGCATCACCGCGCGGATTCGGGCGAGCAACTCGCGGGTGGAATACGGCTTGGTGACGTAGTCGTCGGCGCCGAGCTCGAGACCGACCACAACATCCACTTCGCTGTCTTTGGCAGTGAGCATGATGATCGGCACCTGCGAGCGGGTGCGGATCTCACGGCACACCTCGGTGCCGGCGATCCCGGGCAGCATAAGGTCGAGCAGCACCAGATCGGCGCCATTACGGTCGAATTCCGCCAGCGCGGAGATGCCGTCGGCGGCGATGGCGGTGTCGTAGCCCTCCCGGCCGAGGAGGAAGGCGAGGGGCTCGCTCAGGGAGGGTTCGTCTTCGACGATCAGGATGCGCAATTCATGCCTCTTTCAGGGATGCCGCCGCGGCGTGGGACGCCTCGGGCAGACGGATGGTGAACGTCGAACCTTTGCCGGGCTGGGACCAGACACGGATGTCGCCGCCGTGGTTCTGCACGACGTGTTTGACGATGCTCAGGCCGAGCCCCGATCCACCGGTGTGACGGGATCGGGCCGGATCGATGCGGAAGAAGCGTTCGAACACGCGGTCGAGTTCGTCATCCGGGATGCCGATTCCCTGGTCGGTGACGGCAATTTCGACGATGCCGTCGGTGTTGTTCACTCCAACCCCGACCCGAGAACCTTTGGGCGAATACTGGATTGCGTTCGCAATGAGGTTGTGCAGTGCCACCGCGAGAAGCGGCTCATCGCCGTAGACCTCAGCACTGGCATCACCCCCGCTGACGATAGTGACCCGGCTGGACTCCGCCGCGACACGATTCTGGTCGACAGCCTTGGCGACCACGTGGTCGATCTCCACGACGGTTGGGCTGGTGAGAGCATCCGCCGCCTGCAGCCGGGACAGCTCGATGATCTCCTGGGTGATGCGCGCGAGGCGATCCGCCTCCTTGGTGAGGCGTTTGGCGAAACGGCGCACCTGGTCCGGTTCATTGGATGCGGCCTGGAGCGCCTCGGCCAACAGCCCGACCGCGCCGATCGGGGTCTTGAGCTCGTGGCTGATGTTGGCCACAAAGTCCCGCCGAACATCATCGAGCCGATAGGACTCGGTGCGGTCCTCCGCAAGCAGCAGGATGTATCGCGCGCCGAGTCGAGCAGCCCGCACGAAGAGGTAGATATTCGCGTCACCGAATGGTCCACGGGCAAGTTCTAGCTCCTGCGTGATCGGCTCGCCGTAGCGGCGAACGCGATCCACGATGGTCACCAACTCCGGATGCACGAGTGCCTGGTTCCAGACCAGCCCGAAGGCCAGCGCACCCGGGCTCGCCTTCACGACCGTATTGGATGGATCGAGCACGACACCTGCGGACTCGAGGGCCTCGATCACTTGGTCTACGCCATCCGGCACTGCCGTGCTCACCACTGCCACCGCGCGCTGACCACGGTGTGCGGAGGCGACAAAGACCGCCGTGAGCGCGGCGCCGATGACGACGCCGAAAGCCAGCGCGAGCGGCACCAGCAGGGCGGAGTCCATAGCGACTAGATTAGTAACATCCGGGGGCCAGACTTGCGCCTGCGCCGTAACCGGATCCGCCACTTGGCAATTTGTTCAGGTGCGGTTCCCCCGCCGTTCACCTCCGCGGGGCAGGCTGGTCAAAAGAACTGTGCGGGGAATGAAGACTCGCAGCGAAAGGGACGTGAGAAATGCGCGAGGTATTCCAGCAGGAACTGGCTGAGGTGCAAGAGCGCCTCGTCGAAATCGCGGCCCTGGTCGAGACATCGATCGACAACGCCACTCGCGCGTTCAACGAATCGAATGTTGCCCTGGCGGAGACCGTCATCGCCAACGATGACAAGATCGATGAAGCATCAATCGCCCTCGACGAGCTGGCCATCAACATCCTCGCCCGCCAACAGCCGGTGGCGCGCGACCTGCGCATCGTCGTGAGCGCACTGCGCATCAGCGCGTCCCTCGAGCGGATGGGCGACATGTCCGAGCACATCGCGCAGCTCGCCCGCTACCGTTTCCCCGACAAGGTGGTGCCGAAGTCACTTCGTGCGACCTTCGTGGAGCTCGGCCAACTCGATGTGCAGATCGCGCGAAAGCTCACGCAGCTGCTGCGCACCGAAGACGTGACTATCGCCGAAGAGATCCGCAACGACGACGACCGAATCGACGCACTGCACCTCAGCGTGTTCGATAAGGTGCTCGGCGAGAGCTGGAAGGGCGCGGCGGTCGACACAGTGGATGCCACTCTCGCGTCGCGCTACCACGAGCGATTCGCCGACCACGCGGTCTCCATCGCGAAAAAGGTGCAGTACCTGGCAACCGGCGACTGGATCGCTGCAAAACTCTGAGCGTTCCGTCTCCCGTTTTTGCTACCACCACCCTGGTATCACAGGTGGGTGGTCGCATAAGTGCGAGACGGTCGGGGTGTGAGTTACTTTTTACCCTGCGCTGCGACCGCCGCCGCACCGGCCGCAGCGGCTTCGGGGTCGAGGTATCTGCCCGGCTCGATCGGCGCGAAGGTCTCGTCGAGGGTGTAGACCAGCGGGATGCCAGTGGGGATGTTGAGCTCCGCAATCGCATCATCCGCAATGTGGTCGAGGTGCTTGACCAGGGCGCGCAGCGAGTTGCCGTGTGCGGTGACGAGTACGGTCTTACCCGCGGCGAGGTCAACGGTGATTTCGGATTCCCAGTAGGGGAGCATTCGGTCGATCACCAGTTTCAGTGATTCGGTTCGCGGCAGATCGGCACCGAGCCCGGCATAGCGCGGATCATGGGCTTGCGAGAACTCGCTGTCGTCGTCGAGGGGTGGTGGGGGCACGTCGAAGGACCTGCGCCAGGTCATGAACTGCTCCTGCCCGTATTCGGCAAGTGTCTGCGCCTTATCCTTGCCCTGCAGCGCACCGTAGTGACGCTCGTTGAGCCGCCAGCTGCGTTTCACGTCGATCCAATCGCGGTCGGCAACATCCAGGGCGATATCGGCGGTATGAATCGCGCGCTTGAGAACACTGGTGTACTGAATGTCCGGCAGGATGCCGGATTGTGCGAGGAGCTCGCCCGCCCGCCTCGCTTCGGTACGTCCCTGCTCACTCAGGTCGACATCCACCCATCCGGTGAAGAGGTTCTTCTGATTCCAATCGGAGTTGCCGTGGCGCAGGAGAATAAGCGTAAAGGTCATGGTTCAACTCTAGCGAGCGGGATAATCGACGCATGCCCATTGGTTCGATCACCCGTGGGACCACCGGCACCAACCGCTTGCGCCGCGTCGACCGGTGGATCGCAGAGCTTTCCGTCTTCCGCCGAACGGCCGATCCGCTGGTGGTCGACCTGGGTTACGGGGCATCCGCAACGACGACCCTCGAGCTGCACCAGCGGCTTTCTCGGGTTCATCCACGGGTGCTAGTGGTTGGCCTGGAGATCGATCCGGCCCGGGTGACACTCGCCGCGCTCTCTGCGCGGGATGGTGTGCGCTTCGCCCACGGCGGCTTCGAGGTGCCACTGCCCGGTGGGCGCTCGGCCACGGTCATCCGCGCCCTCAATGTACTTCGGCAATACGACGAATCCGAAGTGCTCGCCGCGTGGCACCTGATGGTATCTCGTCTGGACCCCGGTGGGGTACTGGTCGAAGGCACCTGCAACGAGGTGGGGCGTGTAGCCAGTTGGGTGGATGTCACGGCCGAGGGCCCCCGCAGCCTCACCGTCAGTCTGCGCCTTGCCGACCTCGAGCGGCCATCAGTCGTGGCGGAGCGTCTGCCCAAGGTGCTGATCCATCGCAATGTGCCGGGCGAGCGAGTGCATACCTTCCTGGTGGATCTCGACCGGCACTGGCAGTTCAACGCCGCACTCTCGGTCTACGGACCGTCGCAGCGGTGGATCGCCACGGCGCAGGGGCTCGTGCACGACGGCTGGCCGGTTCAGGGTGGCCGGTCGCGCTGGAAGCTCGGCGAACTGACCGTGCATTGGGATGCGGTGGCACCGCAGGGTTTCCAGTGGTGACGCCCGGCCCCCGCCGAACCGTCCCCGCCGGACCATCTCCCGTTTTTGCGACCACCTCGCCGTGCCAACAGGGCGGTGGTCGCAAAAACGGGAGGTGGTGGTGTGGAGGTGGGGACACCGCTAAGCTTCACACCTCCGGCAGCAGCGCCCGCGCCTTCTCGGCCGGGAAATCGGCAGCCATCAGAAGATCGACCAGGAGCGGCCGCATCATGAGGATGACCACCGAGTCCGTCACCGGCGCGCCCTTGACAACGGTGTCGGGCCGAAGTCGCTCGGCGACCGCAACGAGTCCGACCCGCACGGTGTCTGCCAGCAGAGGATCATCGAGGCTCTGTCCAAGCAACTCCACCGAGGTTGTCAGGCTCGCCATGATCGATCCGATCACAGGGCGTGGAACATCGTCGCGCACAAGGAAGTCGATGCGCCGCGCAATCACCCGCAGATTTCGGGTGGCGAGGTCCATGCCGCGCAGCACCCGCGCCTGCGCCTGCAGATCCGGGCGCCGCCGATAGAGAAATGGCGAGATCCGAGCGATGGCTACGCCGGAGTCGACGGATGCCGCCCAGTTGTCGATGATCGGCTGGGTGCTGCGCAGGCGTTCGAGAGCGTGCTCAGCGGCCGGCTGGTCGGCTTTATCCAACGCGACGACAAGGGAGCCGAGTGCGTCAGTGAGCGACGCGAAGAGTGCGCGGGCATCCCGGCGCGTGAAGCGACGCGAATCCCTCGGCACGAGCGCAGTGACGAGCAGCGCAACGATGCCGCCGACGATGCCGTCGATGCTGCGAACGAATGGACCACCCGGAGGAGCGGGCAACAGCATGACGAGTATCGCCTGCACCCCGGCAGCCACAGCGAAGGCGTTGCTCGGCGACAGCGCACGCGCCACCACCAGGGTCACCAGGAGCACGAGGGCGAGTTGCCACACGCCCTGGCCCACCGTGAGAAGCAGAGCCTCACTGAGCGCGATGCCAATCACGATGCCGATCGCCGTCTCGAGCACCCGGATGGGGCGGGCATCCCGCGCAAAGCCGAGGGTCGAAATGGTCACCGTGACAGCGATCAGCGGAACCGGGTGGTCGAGCCCGTAGCGCGCGAAAGCGTAGGCAGCGGATGCCGCGATCACGATCTGCAGCGCGGGCACGAGTGATTCGATCACGCGCTGCCCCGGGGCACGGAGGTCGAACAGGTGCGGTACGACCGAGCGCAGCCTGCCCACGATCATCCTCAGCACTGAGTCCCTAACGAGGGGCCGCGCCGAGGCGGGGCAGCCGGGGCACATTCGCGGCGGCACCGGCTTCCACCGGCACCACGATCTCCTGAGCTGCCGGCACGAGAATTCCCTCCGAGCGCACCGCGAGTTCAGCGAGCGGGTCGGTGGTGCGTTTGACAACCGCAAGCGCGATCGGTCCGAGCTCGAAATGGCGGGCGGCGGATGTCACCTGCCCGACCGTCTTCTCGCCGAGCAGCACGTCGTCCCCCGGGGAGGGCAGCACGGAATCCGAGCCATCCAGATGCAGCATCACGAGGCGGCGTGGCGGATGCCCGAGGTTGTGGACTTTGGCAACCGTCTCCTGCCCGCGATAACAGCCCTTCGTGAGATGTACAGCCGAGCGTAACCAGTCGAGCTCGTGAGGGAGCGTCTTCTCATCCCCCTCGGTCGCACACCGCGGGCGCCAGGCCGCGATGCGCAGCGCCTCCAGTGCAAGCAGTCCGGCGAGTGGAAGCTCGAGCCCAGCGAGTTGAGCCCGCTCAATGAGCACCTCGCTGTAGGTCCATTCCATCGCCGGGTGGTGCTCGACGATGGCGTACTGCCAGCCTCCGGCAGACACGACCGACCATGGATCCACCCAGACCAGCGGCACCGCGTTGGGGGAGGCGACGAGGGAAGTATCCTGTGCGGAATTCGCAGAGGATTCGAGCAGTGCCGGGCTCCCCAGGGTGCCGATCGTGGCGAACTCCGCGGTGCGGTCCCGCACCTCGACCCGCAGCATGAACACCATCTTCGAGAGCCAGGCCAGAAGCCCGGGTGCCTCCTCGCGCTCGAGCAGCAGCCAGAGGTCCACTCCATCATCGAGCAGGCGCACAGCGAATTCGAGCCTGCCGGTCGCATCAAGCAGAAGGGTCTCGGTGGACTCCCCCGGTGTCAGCGCGGTGATCCGCTGGGAGGTGAGCGAGTTGATCCAGGTCAGGCGGTCCGCGCCGGAAATGGAGAGCACCGCCCGGTGTGACAGATCCACCACGGCCTCGCCGGCTGCCAGCGCGCGCTGCTCGGCAAGAGGGTTGCCGTAATGGGCCGCGACGCCGGCATCGATTCCGGCCCCGTCGACAGCGGTCGGTCGCCTGAGCTCACTCAAGGCGAGCCAGCCGTCCGGATGCGTGGGTCGCGAGTTCCTGGCCGAGCGCGGCCAGATCCCAGGCCCAGAGCATGTGGTTGTCGACCAATCCGTAGATGCGGGTGGATGCGGTGTGTTCCTTTGAGGTGACCGATCGCATCACGGCGTCCGTCACGAGGTCGATTCGCGGTCCCTTGACCTGTCCGATATAGAGCTCACTCACGCCGCCCGGATGCAAGATCGACACCTCGATGTCGAAGCCGTCTGTCGCGTTGCGCAGTGTCTCGACCGCCGTCGCGGTGGCGAATGGCTGGAGCCCGACGCCCTGCAGCAGTCCGGGTCCCGGGTCGCCCTCGGTCGCCTGCCTGCTCAGCCGCCAGTATCCGGTCTCGGTGGCTAGCGGGGTGAGATCGGCATCGAGCAGCCAGGTGTATGAGGTGTAGTTCAGGTGCGGCAGTGCGTCATGAGTGAAGCTCAGACGGTGGCCGAACTCGTAGTTGCGGTTCTCTTCGCCGACCTGAAAGTTGACGACCCCCGTGCCCTCCCAGACGCCGATCAGCCAGGACAGTGGCACCAGCTCTGCGGGCAGGTTGACCGGTAGATCAATCACGGTGGTTCCTAATTGCAGTGACCCGTTCTAGCGCTGGCCGCGGAAGAGGTTGAACAGCACTACCACGGAGACGTAGCCGATGGCCAGAGTGGCGAGGATCAGGAGGCCGATGAAGAACAGTTCAAGACCGAGGTACATGGTTCGATTCTACGCGGCACGCAGCTGCAGTACGCCAAGCACCAGTGTGGCGACGCCGAGTATCGCGACAGAGCCGCCAAGGCAGGCCATCACACGGTCGACGAGGCCCTCTTTCTGCACAATCGCGAGCTGGATGCAGAAGGTGAGCAGCACATCCGCTGCAAGCACGAGCGGCAACCAGGCGAGGTAGTGCTCGTGGGACGCGAGCAGACCGACCAGAACCGAGCCAATGACCGCAAGTGACCAGACGGGCACCACGCTCGTCAGCGCGAGACGAGTGGCGGGCTGATCGGTGGTCACGCCCCAATTGTGCCCTACCCGCGACTGACGGGGGGGGCCTTCGTACCTTTAGACTGTGGAGCGGCACTGGAGGACTCGTTGGCACAGCTGTTGATCCTGACTTCGGCCGTCAACAGTGATGTCCTCCCGGCTCTCGGACTGCTCAGTCACCGAACCAAGCAGATCCCCGCCTCGCCAGCGTCGCTCATCACGGCTCCGAGTTGCGACCTGGTCCTCGTCGATGCACGGCAGGATCTGGCGAACGCGAAGGCTCTCTGCAAGATCCTCACTACGACCGGGGTCAATGTACCCCTGATGCTCGTGCTCACCGAGGGCGGTCTCACCGCGGTCAGTGCGGACTGGGGCGTAGATGACGTGATCCTCGAAACGGCAGGCCCCGCCGAAGTGGATGCCCGCATCCGCCTCGTCGTCGGACGCCAGGCACTCGACCAGACCAGCAACAAGATTCACGCCTCCGGTGTCGTGATCGATGAAGCGAGCTATTCAGCAAAGGTTCACGGGCGGCCACTGGATCTCACCTTCAAGGAGTTCGAGCTCCTGCGGTTTCTGGCCACCCATCCGTCCCGCGTCTTCACCCGCGAGCAACTGCTCAGCGAGGTGTGGGGGTATGACTACTTCGGCGGAACTCGCACCGTCGACGTGCACGTGCGGCGACTTCGTGCCAAGCTCGGCGACCTTGAGTCACTGATCGGCACAGTGCGCAATGTCGGCTATCGATTCAATCTCTATGAAGATGAAGCGGAACGCCTTGCCCAGTCCGTCAATTCCTGAATCGCTCGCCGCACTGATCGAGCGGTGCCGGGGTGCCGACGGCCAGCCACCATTCTCCGACGGCACGCTCGTGCAACTGCGTACCGGCGAAAAGACTCTGCTCGAGCTCGGATCCCCAGCCAGCGATGCAGCCGCAATCTACTCAGCGGCAATCTACTCGGCGGCAATTTACTCGGCGGCAATTTACTCAATGACCGAGGCCGAATTCGTGGTGGATCCGGCCCAGCGTGGGCAGGGGATCGGCACCAGGCTGCTCGAGCAACTTCTTCAGCGCTGCGCCCCGGGAGTGAAAATATGGGCCCACGGGGATCATCCGGCTGCTCGCACCCTTGCGGCCAGTCACGGATTCGTGCCGGTGCGCCGGCTGCTTCAGCTACGCGCGCCAGTGACCGCATCCCCGGTTTCTGACGGCTCGACCACCGGATTCCGGCCGGGAGTCGACGACGACGACTGGTTGGCGCTCAACGCGCGCGCCTTCGCTTCGCACCCCGAGCAGGGGTCGGTTGGCCAGCCAGACCTCACCGAGCTGACGGTCGAGCCGTGGTTTGACCCAGACGACTTTCTCCTGCTGCGCGACGGGGGCGCCCTTATCGGCTTTTGCTGGCTGAAGATAGAGGATTCGATCGGCGAGTTCTACGTCGTCGGCGTGGATCCACGGAGACAGGGCGAGGGTCTCGGCCGCCGCCTCATGGACGCTGGCCTCTCGCATCTCGCCGCCCGCGGTATCCGCACTGCTGCCCTCTATGTGGAATCCGACAACGTGCCGGCCGTCGGCCTGTACCGCTCCCTCGGATTCACCGACCACACAGTCGACATCCAGTACGCGCGCGCCTCAGACCGCGGATAACGCGCACGCAGCAGAAGTCATGCTCTGCCTCTTCACGCGACGTTCACAGTGCTGCCGATGACCGCAACACGTGAAGTGCGATGATTTAGATATGAGCAATGAGACCTACCTTGGCGATGCCGGATTGGCCACCGACGGTCTCGACGATGACGACGACGAGTCCAGCTGGGTCGACGACGGCACCCTGCCAGCACAGCGCTATCTCGACCGGGAGCTGAGCTGGCTTGCCTTCAACACCCGCGTGCTCGAGCTGGCGGAGGATCCCGAACTACCGCTTCTCGAGCGCGCGAATTTCCTCGCCATCTTCGCAAGTAACCTCGACGAGTTCTTCATGGTGCGCGTTGCGGGGCTCAAGCGTCGAATCCTTACCGGGCTCGCCGTTCCGACCAATATCGGCACAGCAGCCACCGACGTGCTCGCCCTGATTCAGGATCGAGCGCACGAGCTCCAGGTGCGCCATGCGCTCGCCTTCCGAGAGCTCGTGAAGCCCGATCTCGATGATGCCGGCATCCATATCGAGACCTGGGCCGACCTCGGACAGGCCGATCGCGACCTGCTCGACAAGATCTTCGCCACCCGCATCTTCCCGGTCTTAATGCCGCTTGCTGTCGACCCGGCGCATCCGTTCCCGTATATCTCCGGACTCTCCCTCAATCTGTCGATCCGGGTGCGTAATCCGAAGATCGGTAAGGATGAGTTCGCGCGCCTCAAGGTGCCACCAATGCTGCCGCGCTTTGTGCAGCTTCCGGATGACGGCAGCGGGCTCCTGCGCTTCATCCCGCTGGAAGACCTCATCTCCAATCACCTCGGCGACCTCTTTCCGGGTATGGAGGTGCTCGATCACCACGAGTTCCGTGTCACGCGTAACGAGGATGTCGTGATCGAGGAAGACGAGTCGGAAAACTTGATCCAGACCCTCGAGCGCGAGCTGCTTCGCCGGCGGTTCGGTCCGCCGATCCGCCTAGAGATCACCGACGACATGGATGATCTCACCCTCAGCCTGCTCGTGCGCGAGCTCGACATCACCGAGTCCGAGGTGTATCGGCTGCCCGCCCCGCTCGACCTCGGTGGGCTGTTCGAGCTGAACAAGATCGACCGCCCGACGCTGAAGTACCGCCGACATGTGCCGACGACCGCGTCCAAGCTCATGCCGCTCGAATCGAATGCGGCCCCGGATATCTTCGGTTCGATCGCGCGCCAAGATATCCTGCTCCATCATCCGTATGAGTCCTTCGCGACAAGCGTGCAGGCCTTCCTCGAGCAGGCCGCGGCAGATCCCAACGTGCTCGCCATCAAGCAGACCCTGTACCGCACCTCCGGCGACAGCCCGATCGTCGAGGCGCTCATCCAGGCCGCTGAGGCAGGCAAGCAAGTGCTCGCGCTGGTGGAGATCAAGGCCAGGTTCGACGAATCGGCCAATATCTCCTGGGCGCGCAAGCTCGAGAAAGCCGGAGTGCACGTGGTCTACGGGCTGGTTGGACTCAAGACCCACTGCAAGCTTGCGCTGGTGATCCGCCAGGAGAATGGCGTTCTCAAGCACTACAGCCACATCGGCACCGGCAACTACAACCCCAAGACCAGCCGCATTTACGAGGACTACGGCCTTCTCACGGCGAGCGGCACCGTCGGCAAGGATCTCACGCGCCTATTCAATGAGCTTTCCGGGTATGCGATCGAGAAGAAATTCAAGCGGCTGCTCGTGGCACCTCTCCACCTGCGGAAAGGCTTGATCAAACGTATCCGGATCGAAGCCGACAATGCGCGGAGTGGCATGCCATCCGGTATCCGCATCAAACTCAACTCGATCGTCGACGAGGCCATCATCGATGCGCTGTACCGCGCGAGCGAGGCCGGGGTGCCGATCGAGTTGGTGGTACGCGGCATCTGCGGAGTCAAACCCGGGGTCGAGGGGCTGAGCGGCAATATCGAGGTGCGGGCGATTCTCGGTCGGTACCTCGAGCACTCCCGCATCTTCTCCTTCATCAACGGCGGCGACCCGCAGGTCTACATTGGAAGCGCCGACCTGATGCACCGCAACCTGGATCGCCGGGTGGAGGCGTTGGTGAGGCTCACTAACCCCGAGCACCTGCATCAGATCGAGGATCTGTTCGACCTCGCAATGTCAGACGACATTGCCCACTGGAAGCTCGCCGCCGATGGCAACTGGACGCGCCACTACCGGGCGGATGACGGCTCTCTGCTCGAAGACATGCAAAATGTGCTGATGAAACAGGTGTCCCAGCGAAAGCGCACCGGAGTAGTGCGATGACTCTCACCGGACCCTCCGTCGTGCAGGCTGCGGGAGCAGTCTGCTGGCGGGAGACTCCGAGCGGCATTGAGCTGCTCATTGTTCACCGGGGGGATCGCGCTGACGTCTCCATCCCCAAGGGAAAGGTCGATCCTGGCGAAACTCCCCCGCAGACCGCCGTGCGGGAGATCGCCGAGGAGACGGGACTCGTCGTCACACTCGGAGCCCCGCTCGGCACCACCGAATACACGATGCCCGGCGGGCGCGAGAAGATCGTGCATTACTGGTCAGCCGAAGTCTCGGATGCCGCAATCGCCGGTTTGACCTTCGTGGCCAACGCGGAGGTCACGGCCGTCCAGTGGCTGTCGGTCACAGCGGCGCGTGCGGTCCTCAGCTACGACCTCGACCGCGACGTTGTCGACCGGTTCTCGGCGCGGGCGGCAGCGGGCACCATCCGCACCTTCCCGATCATCGTGCTTCGCCACGGTCGGGCAGTTCCCCCTGCAAGCTGGGACGGACCGGATGCCACGCGCCCGCTGATGCATCGCGGACTCGAGCAGTCCCGCAATGTTGCTGCCGCTATCGCCGCCTGGGGACCGGCAAAACTCATCAGTAGCCCTGCGGCGCGCTGCCTTGCGACGATCGAACCGGTGGCGACCTTGACCGACCTGCCCGTGAAGCAGTCCGCCGGCATCAGCCAGGACGCCTTCGAAGACGGTGTCGCCCGCGTGCACAAGATGGTGCGCAAGCGCCTCGCTGCGGGCATCGCTGTCGTGCTCTGCAGCCACGGACCGGTGATCCGGGACATCATCGATGAGGCGGCGGCACTCACGAACACCCCCCTCGATGCTCCACTGCGCCGGGCCGGAATGCTGTCGACCTCGGAGTTCACGGTGCTGCACGTATCGTCCGAGCATCCGGATGCCCCGCTCGTCGCCGTCGAGACTCACGGCCCGGCATTCCTCTAAGGCCGGCACGGCCAGGTCGGAAATTCGAAGCTCGTTAACCCTTTGTTAACCTTCTAGGACGAGCGTGGACACCCGTCGCACATAGCGTCTCCTCTTAGACCAGCACCGGTCTTCCCGGCGGCCGTGCCCTGATCGGCATGCCAGCCGGAGTCACCACCCCAGAAGGGAACACAGTGAAGTTCACTCGTTTTGGCAGCGCCGCTGCCATTGCAGTCGCAGCCACCATCGTCCTATCCTCGTGCGCAGCAAACGAAGCAGCACCCGCGACGTCCGGTTCCGCAGCCCCGGTGAGCAAGCTCAGCGGCACGTTCAACGGTATCGGCTCATCCGCTCAAGGCGCCGCCGAGACCGCCTGGATCGCCGGCTTCCAGATCGCCAACCCCAAGGTCACGGTCAACTACGACCCCCAGGGCTCTGGCGCCGGCCGAAAGGGCTTCATTGCGGGAGCCGCAGCCTTCGCCGGCTCGGATGCTGCGCTGAAAGACACCGAACTCGCCACGCCTTCGCCGCTCTGCATGGCTGGCACCAAGGCAATCGACCTTCCCATCTACATCTCGCCGATTGCCATCGCGTACAACGTCGCCGGGCTCACAGATCTGAAGCTCGACGCCGCCACCATCGCCGGCATCTTCAAGGGTGCCATCACCAAGTGGGACGACCCGGCCATCAAGTCGTTGAACTCCGGTGCGGCGCTCCCGTCTGCCGCGATCGTCGTTGTGCACCGCTCCGACGACTCTGGAACCACGCAGAACTTCACCGAGTACCTCGCCGCGAATGCGCCGACCGTCTGGGATAAGCCGGCCGCGCAGACCTACCCATACGCCGTCGGCGACGCGGCAAAGGGCACCTCGGGTGTCGCTGACGCCGTCAAGGGTGCTGCCAACAGCATCACCTACATTGACGAGTCCGGCGCAACCGGCCTCAGCATCGCGCAGCTCAAGGTCGGCTCCGCTTTCGTGAAGATCAACGCCTCCGGTGCCGCCGATGTCGTGGCGAAGTCCCCGACTGTCACCGGCCGCGACGCTAACGACCTCGCGATCGCGATCGACCGCAAGAACACAGACAAGAATGCCTGGCCGCTCGTGCTGGTGAGCTACATGATCGTCTGCAACACCTACGCCGACCCGGCCCAGGGCGAGCTCGTGAAGGCGTACGCACAGTACGTTGCTAGCTCTGAAGGACAGGCGGCCGCACAGAAGCAGGCTGGCTCGGCTCCGCTCTCCAAGGATCTCGCCGCCAAGGTTGCGAAGGCAATCGCTACCATCAAGTAGTGAGCTCGTAAGCTCGGCCTGGGTTGCCTGCAGTTCGCAGCCCAGGCCGAGATCGCGTTCCGGCCCGGACACGCGATCCGTCCCACGTCAGGAAGAGATGGAATGGCACGTCAGTCAACGGGAGTGATCACAGCCCGAGTGCGACTCGGCGACCGAGTATTCTCCGGCAGTACTGTCATCGCGGGCTCGGTCATCCTCGGTGTGCTCGCTGCCGTTGCCCTCTTCCTTATCGTGCAGTCCATCCCGGCCATCACCGCCAAAGAAGGCACTCTTCCCAACTCCGCCCCCAACTTCTGGGCCTACGTCTGGCCCCTCGTCTTCGGTACGGTGTGGTCAGCGGCTCTCGCGCTGATCATCTCCATCCCGATCTCCATCGGCGTGGCCCTCTTCATCTCCCATTACGCCCCGCGCCGCCTCGCCCAGGGTCTCGGCTACGTGATCGACCTTCTGGCCGCCGTGCCCTCCGTCGTCTTCGGCCTGTGGGGTGTTCTCGTGCTCGCCCGGGAGATACAGCCGTTCTTCGTCTTCCTCAACACCAACTTCGGGTGGATCCCCCTGTTCGGTGGTGTTGTCTCCGGCACCGGCAAGACTGTTCTCACGGTCGCCATCGTGCTCGCCGTCATGGTGCTGCCGATTATGACCGCCGTCTGTCGGGAGATCTTCCTGCAAACACCTCAGTTGCACGAGGAGGCCGCTCTCGCCCTCGGGGCCACCCGTTGGGAGATGATCCGAATGGCGGTGCTCCCCTTCGCCCGCCCCGGAATCATCTCTGCCTCCATGCTCGGCCTCGGCCGGGCGCTCGGCGAGACACTCGCGGTAGCCATGGTGCTCTCACCGGCCAGGGTGATCAACTTCTTCCTCCTCACCCCGCAGAATCCGAACACCATCGCGGCGAATATCGCACTGCAGTTTCCCGAAGCATCCGGGATCGGCATCAACACGCTCATCGCCTCCGGTCTCGTGCTGTTCGTGATCACCTTCATCGTGAACGCGATCGCCCGTGTCGCGGTGAATCGTCGCAAGGCATTCTCGGGAGCGAACTAATGGCCATCACGACCACCGGCCCGATGCCGAACGCCCTCACCGCCGGCCGCCTGCCGCGGGGCGCGGTCTGGATGGTTCTGCTCGGCAGCTGGGCGCTGCTCGCCAGCGTCTTCGCCCTCGTGCAGATGGGTGGTGTGACCGAGAAGTACAACCTGATCGGCGCACTCTTCCTCGGCACGGTGCTGTTCAATATAGTGCTGTTCGTCATCACCTACCTCGTTGAGGGCGCGCGCCAGGCGCGGGACCGCCTTGCCAGCTCGCTCGTCGTCACCGCATTTATCATCGCGCTGCTGCCGCTGGTATCGCTCGTCTACACGGTGCTGATCAACGGGGCGGCGCGGATGGTGGCGCCCTCGTTCTTGACCCAGTCGATGCGAAATGTGCTCGGCGCCGATGGTGGCGCGGTTCACGCCGTCATCGGCACCCTCGAGGTCACGGCGGTCGCCGCGATCATCTCCGTGCCGATCGGCCTGCTCACCTCGATCTACCTGGTCGAGTACGGACGCGGCCTGCTTGCCCGTGTCATCACCTTCATGGTCGACGTGATGACGGGCATCCCATCGATCGTCGCCGGGCTGTTCGCTTACGCCCTCTTCGTACTTGTGACCGGCGACGTCGGCTTCCGATCCGGCTTCGGAGGTTCCGTTGCGCTTTCGGTACTCATGATCCCGGTTGTCGTGCGCTCTTCCGAGGAGATGCTCAAGCTCGTGCCCAATGAGTTGCGCGAGGCGTCCTACGCTCTCGGGGTGCCGAAGTGGCTCACCGTGCTCAAGATCGTGCTTCCCACCTCGATTGCCGGGATCACGACCGGGGTCATGCTGTCAATCGCGAGGGTAATCGGCGAAACGGCGCCACTGCTGATCATCTCCGGTCTCACCGCGAGCGTGAACTACGACCTCTTCAAAGACCGCATGATGACACTCCCGGTATTCGTCTACACGCAATACTCCAACCAGGGCGCCAACCAGTCCGACTTCGTGGATCGAGCCTGGGCCGGAGCGCTTACTCTGATACTCATTGTCATGCTGCTGAACCTCGGCGCACGCATCATCGCACGAATCTTTGCCCCCAAGCTCGGCCGTTGAGCACGGCGAACAACCAAAGGAACCCCGTGTCCAAGCGCATCGAAGTCAATGACCTGAACGTGTACTACGGAAAGTTCAAGGCCGTGGAAGACGTGACATTGACGATCGAACCCCGCACCGTCACCGCCTTCATCGGGCCAAGTGGATGCGGTAAATCCACTTTCCTCCGAACCCTCAACCGCATGCATGAGGTGATCCCCGGTGCCCGCGTCGAAGGGGAGGTGCTGATTGACGGCAATGACCTCTACGGGCCAGGCGTCGACCCAGTGCTCGTGCGTCGCCAGGTCGGGATGGTCTTCCAACGTCCCAACCCGTTCCCCACGATGTCGATCCGCGACAATGTGCTCGCCGGGGTGAAGCTCAACAACCGCAAGATCACCAAAGGAGATGGCGACTCACTCGTTGAGAGGTCACTGCAGAGCGCCAACCTGTGGAACGAGGTCAAGGATCGCCTCGCGCTCCCCGGCTCCAGCCTTTCCGGAGGCCAGCAGCAGCGCCTCTGCATCGCCAGGGCGATCGCGGTGCAACCGGATGTCGTGCTGATGGACGAGCCGTGCTCGGCCCTCGATCCGATTTCGACCCTTGCCATCGAAGACCTTATCGAAGAGTTGAAGCTCGATTACACGATTGTGATCGTGACCCACAACATGCAGCAGGCCTCACGCGTATCCGACCGCACCGCATTCTTCAACATCGCTGGCACCGGCAAGCCGGGCAGGCTGATCGAGTACAACGACACCAACACCATCTTCTCGAAGCCGAGCATTCAGGCCACAGAAGATTACGTGTCCGGCAAGTTCGGATAGTTTGCGACCCGCTGGCAGACCGCCGTCTCGATACAGCCGCGGCCTAGATACTGCTGCTGCGCGAATTGAGACCGGTGACGTAGGTCAGGTGCTCGGCACTGCCACGATCGGCGCGGTTGTCGGTGCCTTTGAGCCGCCACTCGGCTCGATCGTGATGCCAATGGTGTCACCCGCACCCATCGAGCCTGCAAGCACACTCACCGTCGTGCCTGATGACGCGGCATTGAAGATTCCGGCCGGGGTGGCCTTCGATTTCGAGTCGATGTACCAGAGCGCATAGGTCTTGCCTGCAGCGAGCTCCGGAAGTTTGTCGATCACCACAGCGGACTGCTTCAGCCCCATCGACCAGACGAAAGTGGCTGTGCCGCCGCCGGCGACATTCGCTTTGGCCTGCTGATAATCGCTCGCTGACACGATGGCCGAGATGGCGGATGCCTGCCGCTGAGATTCGTTTCCGGCGGACAGGCCGAGGATGTTTCCCCCGACGAAGAGTGCGACTGCGGCAGCCGCTGCTATCAGGATCGAAGCCGGGCGGGTGTACCAGTGAGCACCAGCCCAGTGAGCACCAGCCCATCGAGCGGCGGCCTTTGTCGTGGCTGGTGAGGGCGTGCCGAGGCTCGCCGCGCGAACGGCTGCGGCCGAAGCATCCTGCTGCTCGGGTATCTGCTGCTCGGGTAGCGGGCGCTCGGTCTGCTGGTTCTCGGTCTGCTGGATCTCGGTCTGCTGGCGCGTTGCCTCGGGTGACACCGGAAGCACCGGTGGCACGGCGGTGAGCGTCGCACGTGACGCTGGCAACGGTGCGAGCTGGGGTGTCACGGCGATCTGAGCCATGAGCCGACCCCTGAGGTCTGCCGGTGGGGTGACTGGCTCGGTAGAGAGTCCGATCAGCACCGCCGTATCGGAAAGCGAAGCCACTTCCGCACGCGTCTCTTCGGAGGTGAGCAGATACGACTCGAACCGAGCCTTCTCATCAGCGTCAAGTGCGTTCAGAGCGTAGGCACCGCTCAGGAGGTGTAGTTCTTCGCGATCGGTCACGATGCCACCCCCAATTCATCGCGCAGACGGATCATGCCGTCGCGCAGTCGTGTCTTTACTGTGCCGATGGGCACACTGAGCATTGTCGCCACTTCGCTGTGGCTAAATCCGCCGTAATACGCGAGAGTGACGGCTTGGCGCTGCAGTTCGGTCAATTGCGCCATGGCTTCCTTCACCCTTTCGTGTTCGATGGTCGTCTCTACCGTGTCCGCCACATTGTCGTAGCCGGAAACGTAATCCCTGATGCCGATCTTTACATCCCGATCACGACCGGCCTGCGATGACCTGATGCGGTCGACCGCTCGCCGGTGAGCCATGGTGAGGATCCAGGTGGATGCCCCGCCCTTGCTCGGTTCGTATCGTGATGCGTTCTGCCAAATCTCCAGAAAAACCTCCTGGGTTACTTCTTCTGACTGCGCGTGGTCGACCAACAGTCGGCGAATGAGCCCAAAAACTCTCGGGGCGATCTCGTCGTAGAGTGCCCCGAAAGCTGCCTGATCCCCGCCCGCGATTTGCGCGAGCATTGTTTCCTTCGTCGCAGGCTTGTGCAGGGATTCATAGTCCTGGCTGCGGTCGATTTCACGGGGCACGAGGATAAGCATTGCAAACATTCCGTGCAATCGTGCGCGGCGCTGAAAAGACACTCCCGGTGAGTGTCGAGTGCAGCACCCTGATCTTCAGTTGTGTGCGATCTGCGCGGGCGGTATGCCGTCGATTCGTAGCCTAGGCAATTACCGTCTCTGCGGGTCACAATAGGAGTTCGTGGCCGACAGCTGAAGGGATTGGTCCGAGTTGCAATCAGCCCTGACGCTCGGCTGATTCGCAGCATTATGCGGATGTCGGGCAGTCGACTGACATGGCGATGTGCAACATTGGGCAGCTTCGGAGCAGGCGGAGCCCAGGTGGACAGCAGGTGGGGAGGGGCCGGGGACCAAGTGACCGCCAGGTGGGAAGCAGCCAACCTCAGAATGGTGCCGGGCCGCAGAAACGCCTCACGACGCTAGGCCGCTCGAAGCGGCAAATATTGGAGCCCGGGGTTACTGCGGTCCGGCGATGGCCCTTTTGGGCCGTTGTCAAGTGTAGCAATCGACTCTGGATGGTTCCGCCGTGACGTCACGCTCGGCAGGTCATCTCCGCCGGGTCACGCTCGCCGGGTCACGCTCGCCGGGTCATCTCCGCCGAAGGGTCATCTTCGCAGCTTTCGCAGCGCAGGGAAGATGCGAAGTTGGCACCTGGCGCGCATAGATGATGAAAATGACCGCGTGGGCACCTGAGGTCAGTCCAGGGTTCCGGCCCGCCAGAGCCTGGCGCATGAGACGAATTCCGTCGCCGTCTGCGACAGCCGCAGAGCCCGTGTGGTGAGTTCGGATGCGCGCTCCGGAGAGGTGAGGTCCGCGTCATCCGCGACGCTTACTGCCCCAAGCGCTGTGACGCGGCAGAACGCTGCCGCGCGATCGAGGGCAACCCCGAAGTCACCCTGAAAGAGTCCTCGCAAAATCTGATCGGCGAGGGCAATGATCTCAGCAGGACCGGTCGGTGCGGTCGCACCGGCTACGACCGGATCGATGGTGGTGGCGATCTCAGTGCCGCGCTGAAACAGATGGGCGGTGCCCTCGGCGTCTTGGCGCACGAGTGCTCGCATCAGGTAGATGCGCCAGAGTGCGCCAGGAAGGCTGCGCGGGCTTGCGCGAGCCCAGAGCTCTGCGACAGCGTCGATGCCGTGCTCATCGGTGAAGGCGACAAGTCGATCGACCACTGACTGATCGGCACTCTCCCGCACGCGAACGAGCAGTGCACCCGCGGTCTCGTGGGCAACGCGACTGATCTGGGCGGGATCTTCCCCACCCACGAAGCTGTCGAACTTGGCACCAGAGAACTGGGTCGGCTTATGAAACTCATCGGTCATCCGCTCAGCCTAAGCGCTCGCACCGCAGGGAAACATGTAGCGCCGAGTTGCCCGCAATGGCCGCTTCGCCATCGCGGAAAGCCCGCATTTCGGGCAACCCGGCACGACATCGCGGGCAACCCGGCGAGACAGTGCGGGCAACCCGGCGGACATCGCGGGGAACTCGGCACGACATCGCGGGCAACCCGGCGAGACAGTGCGCGCAACTCGGCGAGTAACAGCCCGCTCGTTCGCCGGCCGCGCAATCCACGGTAGATTTAACGACAGGGGCCTCTAGCTCAGTTGGTAGAGCATCGGACTTTTAATCCGTGGGTCGTCGGTTCGAGCCCGACGGGGCCCACTCGTGTGTCCTCGCCACCATCCCGGCCGCTCGTGCCGCTGCGGCCGCCTGGGAGGGGTGGAGCGCAAGGGATTGTCGTCCTTGCGAACCGTTGGCGTTTAGTGTGACCTGGCCGGTTCGCCCCATCCGCTCAAGCCCGCGGATGCACGTCACACGCGCAGACCTACTGCCTCTCGCCGGAGCTGTCGGTCTTGGCGGCATCCTCGATGCGGTCCTGCGGATGCTCGGCCTCTGAAGCATGCCGGCCATCGGCACGTCGTTAGCCCGGTGCGCAGCCTCCACGGTCACCCCGTCGACGTGCCGAAGAGAAGGCCGAGAAGGTAAGTGACGGCCGCAGCCCCGTAGCCGATGCCGAGCTGGCGAAGTGCACGACGCAGGGGCGACCCACCCGAGAGCAGCCCGACAACGGCACCCGTGCCAAGCAGCGCGAGCCCAACGAGCACGGCTGCCACCAGGACAGCTGCGATTGACTGCAGCCCAAAAAGGTACGGCAACACCGGGATGACCGCGCCGGAGGCGAAGAAGCAAAAGCTCGAGATCGCGGCGCCGAATCCCGTACCGACCAATTCGTGCCCGTCGACCCGGGCATCCTTTTCGGCGAGACTGTGGTCGCGCAGGTTGTTCGTGTCGAGCATTGCGGCTGCCCGGGCCGCCGCCGCCTCTGGCGTCATGCCGCGCGCCCGATAGACGAGTGCAAGCTCATTGGCATCCACGTCGAGGTTCGGGAGCGCGCTATTGCTTGCGGGATCGGGGGTGGATGCCTCGAGCAGCTCTCTCTGGGAGCGCACCGACACGTACTCCCCCGCCCCCATCGACAGCGCCCCCGCGAGAAGGCCAGCGAGACCAGTGATGAGTACAACCTGGTTGGGCACCCCGCTCGCGCTGATGCCGATCACCAGCGCCAGATTCGATACCAGTCCGTCGTTGGCCCCGAAGACGGCCGCGCGGAAGGTACCGGAGAGGCGGTTGCGTCCGCGTTCGGCGAGGCCACGCACCACCTCGACGTGAATCCGTTCATCGGCGGCCATGGCTGCCGTGGCATCCGAATCCGACTCGTAAGGGGAACGAACTTCGGCCCGTTGCGCGAGCGCGAGCACGAAGACCGATCCAAACCGGCGGGCGAGGAAACCAAGCAGCCGGGTGCGAAGGTCGCCGCGGCGAGCCTTGCCGACCTGGTCGCCGAGCAGCTCGAACCAATGCTGCTCATGTCGCCCCTCGGCGTCGGCGAGGGCGAGGAGTATCTCCCTCTCCTCCCCGACACGACGGCCGGCGAGGTCGCGGTAGACGGCGGCTTCGGCCTTCTCGTCGGCGAGGTACTGCCGCCAGCGACGAAGGTCAGCGGCTGTGGGAGTGTTCGGCGTCGAACTCACGGGGATCCTTTCGGTCTCGTCGATCCCACGGGCGTCGCCGCAGGATCCTCTCGGACCGAAGGTCTCGTTCGCCGAACCGACGACCTGCGCCAGTTCGGTGGGGTACCGGGCCGGTCGTCGTGACCCGCCAGCATGTCGATACTCCCGACTACACCGGTCGTGACGACCCGGTGCGAGGGAACTACTCCCCTTCGTTGCCTCCAGAGTAGCGGATGCCCCAGGAACCCGCCCAGCTCTCGCCCGGTTCCAGCCAGCGCAGCCCCTGTCCGCTGTTGAGGGCGTCGGGTGGCGCAGTCATCGGCTCGACCGCGATCGCCGTACCGAGACCGCCATCCTTCGGGAAGATCCGCGTGGTGAACACCTGCACGTAGCCGAAGTCGGACTCCTGCCACAGCTCGACGAAGCGGCCGTCCGGCGCAGTGAGCCCGTGGCGGCTCACGCCGTCAACCGAGGTGACTCCACCGAAGGCATCATCGAGATCGAGGCCGGCCACCAGCCGTCCCGCGCGCAGGTCGTACTCTGTGCCGTCGACAGTTGTCTCGCGGATCGGGTTGAGCCTGGCATCCGTCTCAAAGCGGGTGCCCGCGGCTAACGTGAGGGTGAGCTCGGAGGTCGGCACGTCGCCGAGGCGCAGGAATGGATGCGCACCCACCGCGAATGGTGCCCGTTTCTCGCCGACATTGAGCACGTCGTGGGTCACCCGGATTCCGTCGTCGACAAGCTCGTAGCGCACTGTCGTGTCGAGGATGAAGGGGTAGCCGCGGGTGGGGTGCACGGTCGCGGCAAGCGTCACGGCATCCGCAGTGCGTTCGTGCACCGTGTACGGGCGGTCACGCAACAGCCCGTGCAGCGCGTTATGCCGTGCCGGCTCGGTGAGATCGAGTGACTGGGCTGCACCCTCGTGCATCCAGAGGCCGTCTCTCACCCGGTTCGGCCAGGGTACGAGCACGATTCCGTCGCAGAAAGATGGCAGCTCGTCATGGCCGTAGGGCTCGGTGAGGTCGATCCCGCCGAGTGAGAGCACCCGAAGCGATGCGGCCACCTCGGTGATCACGGCAATTGCCTTGCCGTTCGGGGTCGACTTGGAGAGTTCGAACTGGACTCCGGTTGGGGCGCGCATTCGGTCAGCTTAGCCAGCTAGAAGCACACGGAGACCGGTGGCGGTGAGCCGTTTGAGCTCGTGCGTGTCGGCCTCTATCCCGGTGATGAGAGTGTCGATGCTGCCGATCGGAGCGACACGGCTCTGTTGGGTGACCCCGAGTTTCGAGCTGTCGGCCACCACGATGCAGCGAGCGGATGCTTCGAGCATCCGGCGTTTGAGGTCGGCTTCCGGCAGGTTGACGTTCGTGATGCCGGATGCCGCATCCACGCCGCTGCAGCCGATGAATGCGAGGTCAGCGCGGACGCGGTCGAACACCACCCCGGCGAGTGGATCGACGAGGGAGTGTTGAAGCGGCCGCACGGTTCCGCCGGTGACAACCACGGTGAACCGCGGAATCACCGGCTCGAGCAGCAGCGCGATGTTGAGCGCGTTGGTGATGACGACAACGCCCTGCAGGTCGTCACGCTCGAGGAGAGCGCGGGCGATTGCTGTCGTGGTGGTCCCCACATCCAGCACGATCGCCTGGTTGGGCTGCACCAGGGACGCGGCTTCACGTCCGATGCGCGCCTTCTCCTCTGAGCTCGCGAGCAGTGACTGTTCGAACGGGCGCTCGAGCCCGGGTGACCGGCCAGAGGCGGCCCCACCCGGCACCGCTCCGCCGTGCACTCGGAGCAGGGCGTTGACGTCGGCGAGCGCGTCGAGATCCGATCGGACGGTGACCGCGGAGATGCCGAAAAGTCGGCTCAGCTGCGCAACCGTTGCGAACCCGCGCTCGTCGACGATGCTCCGGATCTGCTCACGCCGGGCCGCTGCAGGCGGACGGAGGCTCGCTTCTGTCATGCGCTCATCTTCGATTACTTGTGTTTTCTTGTCAATCGCGGGTAACGTTCTGTTGTTTTCGAAAGTCCGTCCGAGCCTCCCCCGCAGAGAGTCACCCATGTCATCGATCATCAAACGCGAATACCGGCTTGCCGATGGCCGAGAACTCATCTATTTCGATGACGCAGACTCCACCCTTTCCCCGCACCGTGCTCCGGATGCGCGCCATCTCGATCCGCGACCAGCTACCGCCTCCATGCGCCAAGATCCGCTCACCGGCGAGTGGATCTCGATCGCTGCCGCCCGCCAGAACCGGGTATTCCTGCCTCCGGCCGACCAGGATCCGCTGGCCCCGGCGAGTGCCACGAACCCCTCCGAGATTCCGGATGTCTACGACGTCGCCGTCTTCGAGAACCGATCGCCAAGCTTCGGCCCCGAATTCGCGGCTCCGTTCGAGACCGCCGAGCTCACCCGCATCGGACTCGGCCGCAGTCTGCCCGCGATCGGGCGGTGCGAAGTGGTCTCCTTTTCTCCGAAGCACGAGGGTGCCTTCGGCAGTGTGAGCAAGTCGCGTGCCCGCACGGTCATCGAGGCGTTGGCCGACCGCACTGAAGTCCTGTCGGCGCTGCCAGGAATTCAGCAGGTCTTCCCGTTCGAGAATCGCGGCGAAGCGATCGGTGTCACCCTGCAGCATCCGCACGGCCAGGTCTATGCCTACCCATACATCACGCCGCGCACGACCCGACTGCTCGACTCGGTCGCTCGTTTCGGCCCCGGACTGTTCGCGTCGATCCTCGAGTTCGAGTCTGCGTCAGAGCGGGTCGTATTGCGCGGCGAACACTGGACCGCCTTCGTTCCGTTCGCAGCCCGCTGGCCGATCGAGTTACACATGCTTCCGCATCGTCAGGTGCCTGACATCGCAGCGACGTCGAACGAGGAGCGCGCGGAACTCGCCAGTCTCTACCTCCGACTGCTGCGCAGCGTCGACGAGCTCTACGACACCCCGACTCCGTATATCGCGGCATGGCACCAGGCACCCGTGAATGCCGGGCGCGACGACATCCGTCTGATGCTGCAGATCACGTCTCCCCGCCGAGCGGAGCACAAACTTAAATACCTCGCCGGTTCCGAAGCAGCCATGGGCGCCTGGATCGGCGATGTCACCCCCGAACAGACGGCCGGCTTCGTGCGGGACGTCCTCACCCGAGTAAAGGACCCCAAGTGACTGCTGTGGATATTCGTGATGAGGTGCAGGCACAGTTCCTCGCGCTCTTCGGCTATGAACCAGCCGGCCAGTGGTCCGCACCCGGCCGGGTCAATCTCATCGGGGAGCACACCGACTACAACCTCGGCTACGTGTTGCCATTTGCGATCGACCGGCGCACATTCGTGTCACTCGGGCTGCGCGAAGACCGCATCATCCGGGTGGCGAGCTCATTCGCCGACGAGGTCGTGGAGATCCCACTCGCCGAGCTCTCCCCCGGCGCGCTATACGGCTGGAGTGCATATCCGCTCGGTGTCGCCTGGGCGCTCAGCGAGCATGGAGCCGACCTCGATGCAGTTCCGGGGGTGGACATCTTCATCGAGTCCGACGTGCCGGTAGGGGCCGGACTCTCCTCCTCCGCCGCCATCGAGAGCGCCGTCGCCATTGCCCTGAACGATGTCTGGCGGCTCACCCTGCCGCGCCAGGTACTCGCCCAAGTCGGCCAGCGGGCCGAGAATGTGGCGGTCGGCGCTCCCACCGGCATCATGGACCAGTCCGCCTCCCTGCTCGGCCAGAAAGATTGCGCCGTCTTCCTTGATTGCCGCAGCCTCGAGACCGAGATCGTCGATCTCGGTCTCGAGGCCGCAGGTCTCGTCCTGATGGTCATCGACACCGGGGTCAGCCACAACCACTCCACCGGTGGCTATGCCGAGCGCCGGGCATCCTGCGAGCTGGGAGCACGGATGCTCGGGGTCGAGTCCCTCCGGGATGTCACGGTGGCCGACCTCCCCCGCGCCCGCGGGGTTCTCGACGATGTCACCTTTCGTCGAGTTCGCCATGTGGTGACCGAAAACCAGCGCGTGCTCGACACCGTGGATGTGCTTCGCGACCTCGGACCGGCCGGAATCGGAGACCTACTCGATGCGTCCCATCGCTCCATGCGGGACGACTTCGAGATCTCCGTGCGCGAACTCGACCTCGCCGTGGAGACCGCACAGTCACACGGCGCGATCGGCGCCCGGATGACCGGCGGTGGCTTTGGCGGTGCGGCGATCGCTCTCATCCGCTCCGATGAACTTTCCCGCCTTCGGGTTGCGATCGATGGCGCATTCGCGGAACATGGTTTTGGTCAGCCTGATACTTTCGTTGTCACGGCCGCGCAGGGAGCATCGCGCGAGAGCTGATTCCCTTCCCCACGAGCACGCAGGAGCCCGCAGTGAGAGCCAAGACGATCACCGGCGCGGTTACCGCTAGCCTCATCATGACGGTGCTGGCCGGCTGCAGCAGCTCGCCTCCCGACGCCGATCCGAGCGCGGCGCCGTCAGCAACACCGACCCCCTCGGCCAGCTCGAGCGGTGCTCCGAACCTGAAGGATGTGCTCTTCACCATCTCGGCAAAGGTGCGCGACAAGACCGGCAACACCATCGCGATCGAATTGATAGCCCACACTCCGTTGCCCTATAGCGACCGGGATGCCAAGCCCCTCGTCACCGAGTTCGTCAGTGCGTGCAGCACGGGTGCCGGTGCCGCACCGGTCACCGCGGAGACGCTGGCAGCTCAGGGCAGCATCCTCTTGCCGATGGACCTCGCGTCCAGTACGACCGGCAAGCAGTTTGCCCACCCGATCACTGTCACCCTCGGAAATGTCTACTACGGCCAGTCCGTGACCGGTAAGGGAATCGCCGCGACTGACCCCGCGTACCCATGCTCGAGTGGGTTCGTCTGGACGACCTCGGGCAGCGGTCGCGCGATCGCCGATTTCCAGAGCGGCAACCCGGGCCCGGACCTCAGCCTGTGGAAAAACGCCCTCTACGGCTTCAGCGTGCCGACGGATTCGCAGACGACCATCGAGGCCTGCAAGGTGACGCTATCCACTGCCGCGAAAACGACGGTCGCGGACATGCCGGGCTGGGATCCGAGCCAAGCGGCGATGGGCTACGCCTGCACGATCGGATACATCGGCGAATAACCGCAGAAACCGGTGGCGAGCGGTATGTCACACAGTCCCGAGCAGCGTGCGCACGGAATGCGGTGGTGTGATGCCGGCGGCGAGGTCCGGGGCCGGGATCGCCCGCTCGTACCCGGTAGCGAGCGGCAGTATGCCAGCCCAGGCCGGGCCAGCGACATCCGCGGGTCCGTCTTCAGGCCAGCCCTCTGAAACCTTGAGGGTCCACTCGTCTATTGTCATGCGCAGCACGAGGGTCGCCGCGAGCTCCTTCGCCGTAGCTGGACGCAACTCGGCAACGCGGCCGGGAATGAGCCCCTCAGTCACCAGATCGAGCGCGATCACCTTATCCGGTCCGTTGTCGGCTGCCGGCGCGCAGCTGCCGAAGGCAATGGCGCTGCGATAGTTCATCGAGGATTCGAAAGCGGATCTCGCCACCACGAGGGCATCGATCGCGGTCACCGAAAGCGCGACCGGGATACCCGTCGCGAGCAATCGAAGCCAGTGCGAGCCGGTGGACCCGTGCAACAGGATGTGCGCGCCGTCTGCCACGATCGCAATCGGGAGCACGCGCGGCTCGCCGTCTTCCACAAAGGCGAAGTGCCCGACCCGCGCGTCTCGCACCAGCGCACCGAGGGCATCAAGGTCTGGAGTGACGAACTTCTCGGGCATTCGGGCGGGAACCGGCATCCGGGCGGCATGCCCACGGCGAGTGTCGCTCACAGCCGCTCGGCCGCCTGCACGAGGTTGACCATCAGCATGGCCCGCGTCATCGGTCCGACTCCGCCGGGCACCGGTGACAGGAAGCCAGCCACCTCGGCGACACCGGGGTGGATGTCTCCGATGAGCTTCGCCTTGCCGGTATCGGGGGAGATCACTCGGGTGATGCCGACATCGAGCACAGCGGCACCGGGTTTTACCCAGTCGGCGGTCACGAGGCCGGGCACACCGACCGCCGCGATCACGATGTCGGCGCGCCGCACCTCTGAGGCGAGGTCGACAGTGCGCGAGTGGGTGAGGGTGACTGTGGCATCTACTCCCTTTGTAGTGAGCAGCAGCCCGAGCGGTCGACCGACAGTGAGGCCACGACCAATCACGACCACGTGTTTGCCGGCGATCGGCACGTCGTAGCGGCGCAGCATCTCCACCAGGCCGGCGGGGGTGCACGGAAGGGGAGAGTGCAGGCCGCCGCCGACCCCGAGTACGAGCCGCCCGAGGTTGGTTGGATGCAGGCCATCGGCATCCTTGGCCGGATCCATCAGCTCGAGCATTGCATTTTCGTCAATACCGGCCGGCAACGGAAGCTGGATGATGTAGCCGGTTACCGCCGGGTTCTCATTGAGCTGCCGGATGGCAGAGCGCACCTCGTCTTCGGTTGCCTCCGCTGGCAGGTCGACCCGGATCGACTCGATGCCGAGCTCGACACTGTCTCGGTGCTTGCCGGCGACGTAGGAGAGCGATCCGGGATCGCTGCCGACCAGCAGCGTGCCGAGACCCGGACAAATACCACGGGCCGCAAGCGCCTCGATGCGGCCGACGAGTTCGTTCTTGACGGCGCTCGCAGTGGCGACCCCGTCCATGCGTACCGCGGTCATGCGTGATTCCTTTCCCGCGTGATCTACTTCGCTCCGCTCCACCCACCCCGAGTGTCATCTTCACATGCTCGAAGCGAGCGGGAGGATGCGAAATCGACCCTTCGCGGGGTCGTGGGTGGTCAGGACCAGGTGGCTGGCGAGACGAGCCCCGGGTACAGCGGGTACCCATCGGTGAGCTTCAGCACGCGGGCGCGCAGAGCCGCAACATCCGGAGTCGGCTTGAGAGCTGACGCGATGATGTCAGCAACCTCGGTGAACTCCTCATCGCCGAATCCTCGGGTCGCCAGCGCCGACGTGCCAATGCGCACGCCGCTCGGAGTCATCGGCGGGCGGTGATCGAACGGCACTGCGTTGCGGTTCACAGTAACCCCGACCGAGTGCAGGATGTCTTCCGCCTCCTGGCCGTGGATGGCGGCCTTGCGCAGGTCGACGAGCACGAGGTGCACGTCGGTGCCACCCGTGATCACGTCGATGCCGACGGCGGCGGTGTCAGCTGCCATCAGGCGCTCGGCGAGGATCTGTGCACCACGGATGGTGCGCTCCTGACGCTCCTTGAATTCGGGCTCGGCCGCGAGCTTGAAAGCCGTCGCCTTCGCCGCGATCACGTGCATGAGCGGACCACCCTGCTGGCCGGGGAAGACGTTGGAGTTGATCTTCTTCTGCAGGTCGAGGTCGTTGTTGAGAATGAAGCCAGAGCGCGGCCCGCCGATGGTCTTGTGCACCGTTGACGAGGTGACGTGGGCGTGCTGAACGGGACTCGGGTGCACCCCGGCGGCGACGAGACCGGCGAAGTGGGCCATGTCGACCCACAGGGTCGCTCCGACCTCGTCGGCAATCGCGCGGAACGCGGCGAAGTCGAGGTGCCTCGGGTAGGCGCTCCAACCGGCGATGAGCACATGCGGACGCACCTCGAGTGCCCTCTCGCGCACAGCATCCATGTCGATCAGGAAGGTCTGCGGGTCGACACCGTATGCATGAGCATCGTAGAGCTTGCCGGAGAAGTTGAGCTTCATCCCGTGGGTGAGGTGGCCGCCGTGGGCGAGCTCCAACCCGAGGGTTCGGTCGCCGGGGCTCGCAAGAGCAGCGAGCACAGCAGCGCTTGCGGATGCTCCGGAGTGCGGCTGGACGTTTGCGTAGGCCGCGCCGAAGAGGCTTTTCGCGCGGGAGATGGCAAGGGTCTCGGCGACATCCACAAACTCGCAGCCGCCGTAGTATCGGCGGCCGGGGTAGCCCTCGGCGTATTTGTTGGTGAGAACCGATCCCTGGGCTTCGAGCACAGCGCGCGGCACAAAATTCTCGCTCGCGATCATCTCGAGGGTGCCCCGCTGGCGGTCGAGCTCTTGGCTCAGCACGAGAGCGATCTCGGGGTCGACCTCACTGAGCGGCGCGGTCAGGGTATGGGACGCAATGACGGTATTTGACATCTGGATGACTCCTCTTGGCGTGACCGGATCAGGACGAAGGGTTATCCGGTTCGGCCCAGGCGAACGGCCGAAACGTGGAGGTGATCACTCCCTGATGGGTACCCATCCGAACGCCAGTCGTGATGGACCAAGTCTAAAGGGCATCACCGACCGCTCGGGTGGGATATCCGCGAATTTGACTGCCCACCCGCAACATCCAGATAGACCGTCCACTCCCTGTCCTATGCTCAAGCTTCGTCACACCCGAACCAAGGACAGCCATGGAAGTATTCCTGCGGATAAACATCATCGATGGGCCGCTCGTTCCTGTTATCTACACGCTCGCGCTCGGCGCCGCGGCCTTCCTCACCATTCGCCGGCCAACCCGACGCTGGATCGTCACCGGCACCGGCGCGCTGATTGCCGGATCGCTATGCGCTTTCATCGTGCTGTCGATCGTGAAGTTGACCGATACCCTCGGCGTGGATCTCAGTGCCACCACCTCGTTCTGGGTTTACCTGACGTTCTCCGCCATCGTGCTCGCGATTGTCAACCTATGGAAATCGAAGTGGCCCCGAAAAGTGGTCGCCTCGGTGGCGATCGTGCTGTTCGCCGCCACCGGTACCGTGGGGATCAACGCCGACTTCGGTCTCGATCGCACCGTCGCGGACTTGGCTGGCATCTCCACCGAAACGCCGATCGCCCTGCCGAAGCTGCCACAGACCCCGGATCCGACCCCGACCCCGACTCGGACGCCCCTCTCCGGTGGAGCCCTGTGGGCGAATTGGATACCGCCGAAGGATCAGCCGACAATCGGAACCATCGGTGCCGTGACGATCCCCAACACCCTGTCCGGTTTCCGGTCCCGCCCAGCCGGCCTCTATCTACCTCCCGCCGCCCTCGTGAAAGATGCGCCACCTCTGCCCCTCGTCATCATGCTCATGGGGCAGCCGGGCAATGCCGACCCGTCGTTTCAGAAGACGATCCTCGATGCCTTCGCGGCCAGGCACAACGGGCTCGCACCGATTGTGCTCGTGGCCGACCAACTCGGCGATCCGGGGATCGATCCGCTCTGCCTCGACACGGCCAAGTGGGGCAAGGCCGAGACCTTTCTCGTCGGTGATGTGGTCGCGTGGGCGCGGGCGAACCTCCATGTATTGTCTGACTCCGCACACTGGACGATCGCCGGATATTCGAACGGCGGCCAGTGCGCGCTGTCGCTCGGGGCCAAACACCCCGACATCTGGGGCAATGTGCTCGACATCTCCGGTGAGGAGTACCCGGGATCTGACCGGTCGAAGCGGACGCTCGCGGAGTCCTTCGCCGGCAACACAGCAGCGTATGGGGCCACCAAACCAGTGACCATTCTTGCGGGCAAGCACTACTCGGATATGGTCGGGATTTTCACCGTCGGCTCGAACGACGGCAGCTATGTGACCCAGGCGAAAAAGGTGGAAGCTGCGGCTCGGTCATCGGGATGGACGACGACCTATTTCGAAGTGCCCAACGGCGGCCACGTTCTCGGTGCACTCCTCGGCGGCCTCGATGAGGGCTACCGAGTGCTCTACCCCCGACTGGGACTCTCGAACCCCGCTGCAACTCCCTGACAGGCTGGCCAAAAGGTCAGTGATCGACCACGCGACGGGGCAGTTGTCGGCGCAGATACAGGTCGGAGACGAGCACGAACGCGATCGACACGAGGAGGATACCGGCGAACACCACCGGCAGTGATGCCAGCCCGAGGGTGTCGAGCAGAACCGCCCCGAGAAGTGCACCACCGCCGATGCCAACATTGAATGCGGTGGCGTAAAAGGCACTCGCGGTGTCGCGGATGCGTGCGGGAGCCGCGTGCAGCATCCGCGTCTGCAACAGGGGCGGGATGATGCCGATGGCTAACCCCCAAAGGAAGAATGCCGGCAGCGCCACCGGAAGCACCCGGGGTGCGAAGGCGAGCAGCACCACGGAGCAGAGAAGCACCACGAGAGACACCATCAGTGAGAGGCGCGGCCGCGCTCCGAGCACCAGCGCCACGAGCACCAGCGAGAGTAATCCGGCGATGCCGAAGGCGAACAGGGCTGGACTCACCGCCGCCTCGGTGAGCCCGACCGCACGCACAAGAAACGGCGCGACGTAGGTGTAGAAGCTGTACTGACCGATCATGATGATGGCGGTGGTCACGCAGACGACGACCACCGCCACAACCGAGTGATCTCGGCGCGGTGCGTGGGATTGCTGCGACTCGCCGCCCGCAATGAGGATGCCGCCAGTCGACGTACTGACCACCGCAGCCTCAGCGAGATGGTCAACACGGGGCAGGAATCGGTAGACGAACCCGGCCCCGATCACCAGAAGCACACCGAGCAGGAAGAAACTCGCCCGCCAGCCGATCGCATGGCCGAGCGCCGTGCCGAGGGGCACCCCGAGCACGAAGGCGAGCGACCCTCCGCCGAGGCTGATGGAGACCGCACGACCGACCTGGTCGCGCGGAACGAGGTAGGCGGCGTAAGCGCCGACGACCGACCAGAACACCCCGTGCGCGAGGCCGCCGAGGATGCGTGCAGCAACGAGCGCGGCATAGTTCGGTGCGCCGGCGGCGAGCATGGTGCTCACCGCCAGAATAAGCAGCACCGACACGACGAGCGTATGGCGGGGGATGCGCCGGGTGAGAATCGTGAGGGCCGCAGTCGACACCACGACGGTGAAGGCGAACACCGACACCGTGATGCCGATCAGCGATTCGCTGACCCGCAGATCCGCACTCATCTCCGGCAGCAGCCCGGTCGGAAGCATCTCGGTTGTGACACTCAGGAAGACCGCGACCGCGACGGTCACGAGGGCGAAATAGGGGAAGGGTGTTGTCGTGCGTGGCGCGGTCATGAGACCGGTAATCCGTTCGAGGAGGGGGTGGAGCGTAACGCCGTCCGCGGGAGGCCGCGGCTCATGCGACATCCCCTCCAGAGTAGGGCCTGTCCTGCCAGGGGTGCGCCACGGGAGGCAATAACCTGCATTCGTGACCTCTGTGCTTTCAACTCATTGGGTGCTGACCCTCGTCTGCGCCGACCGTCCCGGCATCGTGCACTCGATCAGCGGAGCCATCGTGACAGCCGGCGGCAACATCACCGAGTCACAGCAGTTCTCGAGCGCGGATACTGGCACCTTCTTCATGAGGCTGCAGGTGGAATCCGCTGTCAACCGGGAGGCCTTCGAAGCAGCAATCGCCCCGGTGACAGCGCACTATGACGCGACCTGGACGCTGGATGTCGTCGGCCGGCCGCTTCGCACGCTCGTGCTCGTCTCCACGGCCGCCCACTGTCTCAACGATCTGCTGTTCCGTGCGCGAGCGGGACACCTGCCGGTGGGACTCCCGCTCGTGTTGAGCAACCACCCCGCTCTCGCCGGGCTTGCGAAGTTCTACGGTGTGCCGTTCGAGTCGCACCCTGTGACGTCCGAGGGGCAGAAACTGGCGTTCGAGGACCGCATGCTCGATGCGGTCGAACAGTTCGACATCGAGCTCGTAGTACTCGCGCGATACATGCAGATCCTGTCGCCGGCGATCTGCGAGAAGCTGTCGGGGCGCATCATCAACATTCACCATTCCTTTCTGCCGGGGTTTATGGGCGCTAATCCCTACCGCCAAGCCCATGCCCGCGGAGTGAAGCTCATCGGGGCGACCGCGCACTTCGTCACGAGTGATCTCGATGAGGGGCCGATCATCGAGCAAAACGTGGTGCGGGTGGACCATTCCCGAACCGCGTCTGAGTTGATGGCGATCGGACAGGACGAGGAATCGCGCACCCTCACGCAGGCGGTCAAGTGGTTCGCCGAGAGTCGTGTGCTGCGCGATGGGGCTCGCACAATCATCTTCCGCTAGTGGGGGCGCTCGCAGCCGAGGTGCCTAGGATCGGCACATGAGCTCACTCGAACGGCACACAGACTACGGATCGACCGGCCTGACCGAGTCAGAGGTGCTGCGAGATCCGATGGCCCAGTTTGCCGTCTGGCTGTCCGCGGCCGAAGATGCCCAGATCTTCGAGCCCAACGCCATGGTCGTGAGCACCGTGGACGCGGACGGCACACCGAGCAGTCGCACGGTTCTGCTGAAGGGACTCGACGGTGAGGCTTTCGAATTCGTCACGAACTACCGGTCCCACAAAGGTCGGTCGCTGTCAGCGAATCCAGCAGTGTCGCTGCTCTTCCCTTGGTACTCCCTCACCCGCCAGGTCATCGTGCGGGGTGTCGCACATCGCGCGGATGCCGCGATCTCCGACGCCTACTTCGCCACGCGCCCGCACGGGTCACGACTCGCGGCCCTTGCCAGTGAACAGTCCGAGCCGGTTGCCTCGCGAGAGGTGCTCGAAGAGCGGATGCACGAGCTCGAGTCGCTCTACCCGGAAGGCTCGACCGTGCCGCGGCCGGAACACTGGGGGGGAGTTCGGGTGGTGCCCAGCGCCATTGAGTTCTGGCAGGGACGCACCTCCCGCCTGCACGACCGGCTGGTCTTCACTGCTGTCGACGGAGGATGGTCCATGGAGCGACTCCAGCCCTGATTCGCGCCAGCACGATCACTCCAGCGCCATCACTCCAGCGCCGTCATTCCAGTGCCGCAAACTGGAAATGCAGACTGAAATGCGCCGGATCGAGCAGGCTCTCCACGTGCTCCACCAGCTCACCAACCGCGTTGCGCGTGATGCAGCGCGACCAGAGGAATGGAGCCCCGGGGATGCGCTCGAGCATGGTGGCGTCAGGATCATCGAGCATCCGCACCTCCACCCACTGCTCACCGGTCGACGCAACGAGGTCGGCCTCGAGCAGCATCCGGGTGAGCGATCCAGCGGCCTTCCCGGCCGCGACCGCGTCGATCGCCAGGGGGGTCGACCGCACCCGTGACCGTTCGTAGGAGATCACCGGACCGTCCACAAGGCAACGAAGGCGGTCGATTGCGATGAACTCCGCGCTCGGTTCGCCAAGGGCTGCGGCGAGCGCGGCATCCTCCATCTGCTCGGCGCGAACTACCCGCACAGTCGTGGCCAGACCCCGCTCCTGGAGTGCCCGCGCCCACCCCAGCCGCACGTTGAGCGGCCGACCGTCGTAGGTGACGAAAGAGCCCTTGCCCGACCGAGTGCTGATGAGACCGGCCCTGCCGAGTTCGGCGAGGGCAGCGCGCACGGTGGTGCGGCTCACCGCGAACCTCTCGGCCAAGGCCATCTCACCAGCCAGTTGAGCACCGTGTGCGACCTTGCCCGCTCGAATCTCCCCGGTGAGAATGCGGTTGATCTCCTCGTGCTTGAGCCCGGTGACCCGCGCACCGCCCGACGCTCTCATCGTGCCCTCACGGCTCCCTCATCGAGCGAGCACCACGTCGGCCGTCATGATCTCGATCAGCGGCCCATAGAGCGCCATTGCATCGATTGCGCGCTGATGTTCAGTGACACTTTGCCCGGCGCAGGCGTCCTCTGCCACGATCACCCGCACCCCGGCATCCGCTGCCGCGAGGGCGGTTGAGAGCACGCAGCAATCGGTCGAGACGCCGGCAAGCACCACCGTGCCATCCGGTCCGATGATGGTGGAGAGCTCGTCTGACCACTTGCCGAAGGTGGTGCGCGAGATCGCGGTATGGTCCGTGCTGGCGAAAGCTGGCATCGGGTCATAGAGCGGATCGCTATGGTGCACCAGCGCGAACGGCCACCGCTGAAAATACGGCACCCAGGCGCCGGTCGGATGTTCCGGAGCGATGAACCGCGTGAAGACCACCCGCTTCCCGAAGTGAGTCACAAGGCGCACGACCGTCGGTTCGATAGCCGCGTAACCCGGGGTGCACCACGCGCTGCTCGGATCTGCGAACACCACCTGCATGTCGATGACAACGAGCCAGGAGTCGCTCATCGCGGGACTGTTTCGAGCGGCTCCTCGATCGGTAGCGCCTCCTGGCGGCGGATGGCGCGTCGTCCGAAGATCAGAATGCCGAGGAATCCGATCAGCAGCGACACGAGCACGCCCAGGTTGGCATACGCCCACGGTCCCTCACGCCCACCGAGGCCGAATGGCTCGAGCAGGTAGCCCTGCCAGTTGAGCCAGGACGGAACCCCGAAGGTGTTGGTGACGAGTCCCCAGCCGAGCGTCGTGCCGAGCGCGATCAGCCCGATCGGCAACCAGCGGATGTCCCCGTACCGTCCCGCGGTCGAGTACAGATCAGCCTCGGCGTAGTTTGCGCGGCGCAGGATCACGTCGGCCACCATGATGCCGCACCAGGCAGCGATCGGAGTGCCGAGGGTCACCAGAAAGGCTTGAAACGGGCCGATGAAGCTCGTGGCGAAGAACACCACGAATGCCGCTCCGATGATCATCAGCACACCGTCGATGGCGGCCGCGGCGTAGCGGGGGATCCGAATGCCGGCACTCAGCAGCGCAAGCCCGGAGGAGTAGATGTCGAGCACCGCGCCGCCCACTAGACCAAGCACGGCGACGAGTGCGAAGGGGATCAGGAACCAGACCGGAAGAATCGTGGTGAGTGCCCCGATCGGATCCGCTCCGATCGCTCCGCTGAGCTTCGACGAGGAGCCCGCGAGCAGCAGGCCGAACACCAGCAGCACAACGGGGGCGACGGAGGCTCCGAAGGTGGTCCAGCCCACCACTGTCGAACTCTTCGTCGTGCGCGGCAGGTACCGAGAGTAGTCCGCGGCCGCGTTGACCCACCCAAGGCCGAAGCCGGTGAGCACGAGCACGAGGGCGCCGATCACGGCCTGCGGGTTGCCGGCCGGGAGAGCGGCGATGACACCGAGGTCGATGCGGGACAGAGCGAGCACGATGTAAACGACAGTCAGCACCCCGGTGATCACCGTGATCCACACCTGCAGTCTCATGATCAGGTCGAAGCCGACGACCCCGGCACCGACGATGAGAGCCGCCACCACGATGAGCGCGACGATTTTCGTGGCGACTCCGCCATCCCAGCCCAACTCGGTGAAGACAGTGGATGTCGCGAGCACGGCGAGCGCGGTGAGTGCCGTCTCCCAACCGACGGTGAGCACCCAGGACAGCACCGCGGGCACCCGGTTACCTCGCACCCCAAAGGTGGCCCGGCTCAGCACCATCGTCGGTGCGGAGCCGCGTTTGCCAGCAAGCGCGATGACACCGCAGAGCAGGAAGGAGACGACGATGCCGATCACTCCGACGAGCGTTGCCTGCCAGAACGAGATGCCGAAGCCGAGAACGAAGGCACCGTAGCCGATGCCGAGTACTGAGACATTCGCGCCGAACCACGGCCAGAACAGGCTGGATGCCCTGCCCTTGCGTTCCGACTCGTGAATCGTGTTGATTCCGTTGAGTTCGATGCCGCTGGTGTTTCGCGTGGTGTCGGTCCTGCTCACGGGTTCTCCCTCGGGTTTGCGGCGGTCGAGTTGACAGTGCTGTTCACCTGTCCAGACCTGTCTATTCTGCGAGCATACGCCACGCTGACCCACGACCCGTGGCACGAGGATGTGACTGTGCTGACGATGCTGGACGCCACCGGTCGCCACTGGACGCCACCGGTCGCTATCGTGGAAAGGTGACGATGCCAGAAGCTCCTTCGGCCCGCTCAAGGCCGAGCCGGGTACTGCGCTTTACCCTCGAGCTCTTCGGCTTGTTTTCGCTCGGTTTCTGGGGATACCTGGCCTGGCCGTTCCCGTGGCCTGGAGTGCTGTTCATGGTCGGCGCGCCCCTCTTCGCCGCCGTCGTGTGGGGGTTGTTCCGCTCACCGAAGGCGCCGTTCCCCCTCGATGTCGTCGGCCGCAGCCTGGTCGAGATCTTCGTGATGGGCGCGGCCGTCGCGGTCTGGTTCATGATCGGTTTCCCCATCGTGGGAGTGATCCTCGGCATCCTGGCCGCGCTCAGCGGCGTCATCATCGGCCGCGCCGAAGTGGCAGCAGAGGGTAACGCGGCACAGGAGACAGCAGCGTGACCACTCTTTTTCACGGCGCTCGCAAACTCGACGCCCATGGCCAGGTAGACGACTTCTGGATGCGTGTGCGCGGCAACACAATCGAATCCGTCGGCTCCGGGCCGCAGCATCCCGAGGCCGACACCCTGGTCGATGTCAGCGGGCAGTGGTTCGTGCCCGGGTTCGTCGATCTGCACTCCCACGGCGGCGGCGGCCACTCATTCGACAACGGCCGCGACGAGATCTCCGCCGCGCTGAACGCTCATCGAGCGCACGGCACCACTCGCTCGGTGATCAGCCTCGTGGCGAACCCCGTCGCTCAGCTGCGCGAGAGCCTGGGCGTGGTCGCCGAGCTCGCTGCATCCGATCCGCTCGTGCTCGGATCTCACCTCGAGGGCCCGTTCCTTTCTCCAGATCGCCGTGGCGCTCACAACCCGCAGTTCCTGCTCGACCCCCTGCCGTGGACGATTGAGGAGTTGCTCGGCGCCGCGAACGGAACGCTGCGCCAGATCACGATCGCTCCCGAGCTCGAGGGTGCGCTGGAGGCAATCGACCTGCTGGTTGAAAATCGCGTGACGGTCGCGATCGGACACACCGATGCCGGGTTCGATCTCACCCGCGAAGCCTTCGATCGCGGTGCCCGCCTTCTCACCCATGTGTTCAATGCCATGCCAGGAATACATCATCGAGCACCGGGCCCGATCATCGCCGCGTTCGAAGACGACCGAGTCACCATTGAGCTGATCCTGGATGGACTCCATGTGCATCCGGATGTCGCGGCGCTGGTGTTCCGCTCGGCACCGGGTCGCGTCGCCCTCATCACCGACGCGATGGCCGCCGCAGCCTCGGCTGACGGTGACTACCGACTCGGCTCCCTCAATGTCAGCGTGCGTGACGGGCTCGCTGTGCTCTCGGGCACCTCGACGATCGCTGGTTCAACGCTCACTCAGGATGTCGCCCTGCGCTGTGCAATCAACTCCGCCGAAGTCTCCCCTCGGGACGCCATCACCGCTCTCACTACAACCCCGGCGACCGCTATCGGCTACGGTGAGCGCTTCGGCTACCTGGCCCCCGGCTTCGCGGCCGACGCGGTGCTGCTCGATCACGACTGGAAGGTCACCGGAGTGTGGGCTGACGGGGTGAAACTCGCCTGACCCCGACATCCACCTCCCGTTTTTCTCACCGTCACCCTGTTCGAACACAGGGGTGGTGAGAAAACCGGGAGGTGGACGAGGCGGAACTGCTAGAACATGACGACGTACCGCTTCGGCGGGCTCATCGAACCGGCAACGGTGTCGACCGCGGTCGGCACGAAGGCTGCCCGCACCGTGTATTGGCCTCTGCCCTGCTTCGGCAGCTCGTACGTCACCACGCCAGAGGACCCGGCCGCGACCGGGAACACGGCAACAGACCGCTCGTTGACGGTGATCTCGACCTGGCCTGCCGGAAGCACTGCAGCGCCGGATGTCACTGTCACCGTGGCCCGCGTCTGCTGCCACGAGAACACCGCCGAACGACTGAGCGAAAGGCTGGTGGCCGAGGTGAACTTCACGGTGACGGCTGCCGAGGTGGCCGTGCCCGGTGGCAGCGCATTCTTTGTTGCCGTCACCACCACAGTGAGGGCTTTGCCCTGATCCGCGGTTGCAACACGATAGTCCGCCCGCATCGCGCCGGGGATGTCCACTCCGTCCGCCTGCCACCGGTAGGAGAAGCGCAAACCTGACACATCCCACGTTCCGGGCGTCGCGATGAGTTTCTGGCCCACCTCAGGAGTGCCGGTGATCGTTGGTGGAGCGGTGTTCAGCGGGGTGCCCGGCTTGATATCGGCCTGTGTCACCACAGTAACGACGGTGTAGGCACCGTTGTCTCCATAGTTCACGAGCCCGAGATAGTTCGAGTAAGGAGCAAGGCTCGACCAGGCGGCCGTGTAGGTCGACGGCTCCCCCTGCTTGCCTTGCAGCACCGGCGGCGTGAGGGTGAGCGCCGCGCCCTTCTTCGCCACCGTATAGGTGCGCAGGTCGAAGGTAGTCGGTGCGGGCGCCGCATAGACGGTCACTTCGGCACGATAGCTACCGGCATCCGGAGCAACGAGGTTCACCCGCTCATCGGCCGAACCGGTGGCCGACTGGAACGCTGCGACCGGAGTGCCCGCGGCGTCAAGCTGGTAGACCAGAAGGTCCAAATCGGCCGCGTTGTCGGTGGTGTCGAGATCGAAGCGTGCGTAAGGGGATCCGGCTGGCACCTCCACCGTGTATTCGAAGGTGGTGCCAGAGGCGGTCGACCCCGAATGTTCCGGCGCGCCACCCGCGGTGGGGTCGGGCTGCAGAGTTCCCGCGGTGAGACCGGTAGTGGTGAGGGGGATATCTCCATCCCCTCCCGGCGTCACGGTCACGTCGACCGATCCGTAGGTGCCGGTGCCGCTGGCGGAAGCCGGCGCCACTATTGCCACGGGCTGGATTGCGATCGGACTGCGAACTGACGTCGAGCCACTGGTCCAGGTGAGGGAACCCGTAGCGAAGGCGTCGAGCGGTGCGGTCGTGCGAGTAAAGGTGACCGTGAAGCTCTGTGACTCACCGGCCGCCCCGAAGGTGAGCGTCGACGGGGACACGACGGCGTTGATACCTGCCACGGCAGCTGCCGCGGTGAAGGTGCCAGCCTGCGTCGATGTCACCGTTCGGGTGATCTTTTCCGAGCCGGTGAGGGAGCCGATAGCGATCGAGGCCAGGTTGAGATTACTCGGATCGATCGGGTTGACCCCCACGTCGTACCCGGCCCCCTGAATGTAGCCGTACCAGTCATCGAGGCCGTTGAGGTAAAGCAGGCCGGGCGCGAAATACTTCGTCGGGTCGGCGTGGCCGGCTCCCTGAGTGAATGGATCGGTTACCGCCTTACCGGTGCCGTCCTTGGTGTCGTAGGCGGTCGTCATCAGTGCTGACTTGATCTCCGACGGCGTCGCGCTCGGGTGAACGCCGAGGTAGAGCAGGCCGAGACCGGAGATGTGCGGTGCGGCCATCGAGGTTCCGGAGAGGAACTGGAAGGTCGGAGCCTCACCGGCAGCGTTAGCACCGTCGGCGATGATCGCCACACCGGGAGCGGAGATATCTGGTTTGATGATGTCGCTTCCATCAGCGAGCACCGGGCCGCGCGAGGAGAAGCCCGCAACGATTGGAGTGGGGGGAGTGTCACCGGCGGTGTTATCCGGGGTGAAGGTCACTGTCGCTCCCGAAGTTGCCGCATAGGTGAGAACCCGGTCGTGATATTGCGAATCCAGATGTACGGTCGGCACGGTGTGCGCGTCGAGGTCGGTTGACCCCGGTACGACATTGACCAGCACCATGCCGAGACCACCCGCGCGCTTTACCTCGGCTGATTTGTCAACGCGAGCATTGGATCCGCGTTCGCAGACCACGATCTGGCCGGCGGCTTTCGCCGGATCAAGCGAGTTCGTGACGCAGAGGTTGGGTGTCGTGGCCCCGGCCAGTGCGACGCTCGCGGCGGTTACGAGCGGTCCGGAGAGGGCAGTCGCCCCCGCGGTGCGGTCGACGGAGACGGATGCCCCGCCGAACTTTGCTCCGTCGCCGAGTGTGACAGTTGCTTCATAGCTCGGGATGGTGCTGGCCGCGACGGTGGTGATCCAGGGCGATGCGTTGTCGAGGGTGGATGCCGCGGGTCCGGAGTTTCCGGCGGAGGCTGAGACGAACACCCCTGCTGCCGCCGCGCCCAAGAACGCCTGGTCGGTGGGAGAGACCGTGGTTTGGGCCGCTCCGCCGCCGATCGAGTAATTGATCACATCGACGCCATCCTTGACGGCCTGGTCGATTCCGGCCAGCAGGTCTGACGTGGCGCAGCCATCATCCGTGCTCGTCGACGGATCCGGGCCAGACCAACACACCTTGTAGACGGCGATCTTGGCTGCCGGGGCGACACCGGAAATCGTGCCGTAGCTCGTGCCGCTGACCGAGGCGGGAACTCGCGCGTTCCCGGCCGCGGTGCTCGCGGTATGTGATCCGTGACCGTCGCCATCACGGGGAGAGACGTACTCGCCCGTCGTCGCGTTTCCGACCCTGTCTGCACCGAACCCGGAGAGGAAGTACCTGGCGCTGATGATCTTGGTGGAGCAGTCGGACGCGGTGAACTGTTCACCGGCCTGGCAGGTTCCGGTGAAGGTAGCTCCGTCCGCCTTAACAAAAGTCGTGGTGGTGCCGTTGAGATAGGGATCAGCACCCGCTGTCGTTCCGAGCGCCGAGCCAGCGAAGGACGGATTCTCGGGAGCGATTCCGGTATCGAGATCACCGAGCACGATGCCCTTGCCCGCCTTGTCGAGGCCCCCGATCTTGTTCCACACGCCATCGGTTCCATCGAGACCGAGGAACGAAGTCGATGGTGTTGCCGTCACACGCTTGAGCTCGTCCGGTGCCAGCGAAGCGACCCGCCGATCTGAGGAAAGCGCGGCGAGCTGCTTCACCGAGAGAGTGGCAGAGAAGGCGTTGAGAGCCAGCGTGTATGACTGGTCGATCTTCACAGTGGCGGTGTTCGCGACATCCTTCTGCTTAGTCGCCAGGTATTCGGAGTAGGTCTTCGCCGCCGAGCCTCTGGCATTGAGCTGTGCGCCGTCGTCGGGCTTCGTCGGTGCGTATCCATTGACGCCACCGCGATAGGTCGCCACGGCCGGATCGGCCAGGGTCACGATGTACCGTCCCGGCGTAAAGGTGGTCTGGTTCTGGCCACCGATACCAGTGGGGACAGCGGAGGCGCTGACTGCGGTGCCTGCGACGAGGGAGGTCGCCATCAGGCCAGCGACCCCCACAGCCGCCAAGGCCTTCCGAACGCCAAGCGCCTTCCGAATATACAGTGCTTTCCGAACGCTCACAGATAGGTCCTTTTCGTAGAAGGTGGATCTCTGCCGGGCAGTCGAGAACTGCGCGTGATTGTCTCAACTTAGAGTTCTACCCCCGCTCGGGGGTTTGCCGTTATGGTTCCGTAACGAGAATGTCCCCCATCCGCTCGGGTTCGAAGCGATTGGGGGACACTTTTTCCCGTTATTTTTTCCACTCGAGCACGCCCGCGAGACGGGCGGCTCCACGAAAACGAGCGCACGGGCGCCATCAGGCATCCGTGCGCTCGGAAAGACGAGTCGGTGGGCTAAGCCAGGCGGTCCGCCAGGTTCTTGGCGAGCGTGTCGAGGAACTCTTCGGTGGTTTCCCATTTCTGGTCCGGGCCGACGAGAAGCGCGAGGTCCTTCGTCATGTGACCGGCCTCCACCGACTTGATCACGACATCCTCGAGGGTCTCCGCAAACTGGGCGAGTTCCGGGGTGTTGTCGAGAGTGGCACGGTGCGAGAGGCCGCGGGTCCAGGCGTAGATCGAGGCGATCGGATTAGTCGAAGTCGGCTTGCCCTGCTGGTGCATGCGGTAGTGACGCGTGACGGTCCCGTGAGCGGCTTCGGCCTCGACGACCGATCCGTCTGGCACCGAGAGCACCGAGGTCATGAGTCCAAGCGAGCCAAAGCCCTGGGCGACGGTATCGGACTGCACGTCGCCGTCGTAGTTCTTGCAGGCCCAGACGTAGCCGCCCTCCCACTTCATTGCGGATGCCACCATGTCGTCGATCAGGCGGTGCTCGTAGGTGAGACCGGCTGCATCGAATTTTTCTTTGAATTCGGCCTCGAAGACCTCTTCGAAGATGTCTTTGAACCGGCCGTCGTAGGCCTTGAGGATGGTGTTCTTCGTCGAGAGATACACCGGGTAGTTGCGGGTCAAGCCATAGTTCAGGCTCGACCGTGCGAAGTCGCGGATCGAATCGTCCAGGTTGTATTGCACCTGGGCGACGCCGTCACCTGGCGCGTCGTACACCTCGAACTTGAGGGGTGCGGAGCCATCCTCGGGAGTGAATTCGACCGTGAGCTTGCCTTTGCCGTGAAAGCGGAAGTCTGTGGCCTTGTACTGGTCGCCGAAGGCATGGCGCCCGATGATGATCGGCTTATTCCATCCCGGGACAAGCCGGGGGATGTTCGAGATGATGATCGGCTCCCGGAAGATCACTCCGCCGAGGATGTTGCGGATCGTGCCGTTCGGCGACTTCCACATCTTCTTCAGACCGAATTCCTCGACCCGTGCCTCGTCGGGGGTGATTGTCGCGCACTTCACACCGACGCCGTGCTTCTGGATGGCGTAGCCGGCATCGATAGTGACCTGGTCGTCAGTCGCGTCGCGGTGCTCGATGCCGAGATCGTAGTACTCGAGGTTGATGTCGAGGTAGGGGTGGATCAGCGTGTCCTTGATCTTCTGCCAGATGATGCGTGTCATCTCATCGCCGTCGAGTTCGACGACAGTTCCTACTACCTTGATCTTTTCGACCTGGCTCTTGGGCAACCGATTCTCCTTATACAGCGGGCATTCTGTGTTCGGTATAACAGCTTACCGGTTTCCCGAAGTATCTCGACATCGAGATACTTTTCAGACTTGCGACGCCTGTGACTACCCCCGAATCGGTGCCGGGGGTTAGCCTGTGCTCATGGTTGATCTGAGACTGGAAGAGTTGTCGGCGAAAACGATCGTTGCCGCCAACAGCCTCACCCTTCGACGCGGGCAGGAGCAGTTCGTCACTCCCCCGTCCTACGCGATCGCGGATGCGTACCTGAGCCCGGTGACATCGTGGCCAAGGGTCGTGCTCGACGGCGACACCGTGGTCGGATTCATCCGGGGCAACTTCGATCCGGAGGCGACCCGGGAAGAGTTCCGCAGCTGCATCTGGCGGGTCACCGTCGCTGCAGATGCGCAGGGCACCGGAGTCGGGCGATTCGCCATTTGGGCACTCGCTGAGGAGGCCAGGCAGCGCGGATACAGTCGCATCACCGCCATCTGGGAAGAGGGCGAAGAAGGACCGGGGCAGTTCTTCCTCCACACCGGCTTCGTCGTCGTTGGCGAGACGCAGTACGGCGAGAAGATCGGCGCCCTGGGGCTGTGATCCGGTTCCTGACAGCGGTAGCTGGATCCATCGTGCGCATCGTCACGGTGGTGCTTCCCGGTATCCAGGGTCGCACCTCAGCGACCGAGCGTCCCACTCCCCGACCCCCGGAATACCGACCATAGTCGAGGCGTCGGATGATTTTGTCTCCCGCGTGCTCGCGGTGGTCGAGGCCATCCCTCCCGGCCGGGTGGTGACCTACGGCGATGTCGCCGCGGCCGTCGGATCACACGCGGCTCGGGCGGTTGGCCAGACTCTCGCCCACTACGGATCGGAGCTCCCGTGGTGGCGGGTCATTCGCGCGAGTGGCCACCCCGCGGTCGACCACGAGTCGCAGGCACTCGAGCAATTCCGAGCGGAGAGTACGCCGCTGATTCGGTCGGCATCCGGTGTATTCCGGGTGGATCTCCCAGCCGCCCGCTGGTTCCCGTAGCGGGGCGCCGCCGGCTGCGCGCCGTTGCGGAGAGCGGAGATGGGGGCGCCACGCCGGCAACTGGGGTCTCGCTCGCGGCGTGTGCTCCGGGAATCCGCTATCAGGCACCCGGACCCCACATTCCGCGGCCCGCATGCGGAGATGCAGCGGCTGCTCCGGGGGGACAGGCTTTCGGAACTGAGCGTGACTGGGAGGCAGGTGTCCCAGTCAAGAACCACGTGCCATGAGCCACGAACCTCGAGCCAAAGCCAGCGTCACACCAGCGAATCCCGCCACGCCGCGTGCAGCTTCGCGAAGCGACCCGTTCCCGCGATGAGGTCACGCGGCGTTCCATCCTCCACGATGATGCCGTGCTCCATCACCAGCACACGGTCGGCAATCGCCACCGTCGAGAGGCGGTGCGCGATGATGATGGCAGTGCGGTCGGCAAGCAGCGTCTGCAGCCCCTCCTGTACCAGCCTCTCGCTCGGGATGTCGAGGGATGCGGTGGCCTCGTCGAGGATCAGCACGACCGGGTCGGCGAGGAATGCGCGCGCGAACGAGACCAGTTGGCGCTGGCCGGCTGAGACGCGTCCTCCCCGCTTGTTCACATCGGTGTCGTACCCATTCGGAAGTGACTGGATGAACTCGTGGGCTCCGACGGCCTGTGCGGCCGCGCGAATCTGCTCCGGCGTCGCATCCGGCTTCCCGAGCGCGATGTTGTCTGCCACCGAGCCGGAGAACAGATACGCCTCCTGAGTGACCATCACGATCGCGCGCCGCAGATCTTTGGGATGCAGCCGGCGCAGATCGATTCCGTCGAGCGAGACGACGCCACGCGAGGGGTCGTAAAACCGCGAGATGAGCTTCGCGAGGGTCGACTTACCCGCACCCGTGGAGCCGACGAGCGCGATGGTCTGCCCGGACGGAATATCGAGGTCGAAGCTCGGCAGGATCACCCGGTCCGCCGTGTAGGCGAACTCGACGCCTTCGAACCTGAGTTCGCCGGTCGCTTTCCACAGGTCGATCGGATGTGTGGGATCCGGCACGCTCGGCCGCTCCTCGAGCACGCCGGAGATTTTCTCCAGCGCCGCCGTCGCCGACTGGTAGGAGTTGTAGAACATCGCCATCTCCTGCGCTGGCGCGAAGAACGACCGCGTGTAGAGCAGCGCCGCGAGCAGCACGCCGATGGCAAGACCCCCCTCCGCTACCCGCAGACCTCCGACGAGCAGCACCACCGCGAGCGCGACATTGCCGATGAGCACGAGGCCGGGGTCGAGTACTCCGAAGAGCTTGATCGTTCGCAGGTTAGAGAGACGATAATCCTCCACAAGACCCGCGAACTCACTCTCGTTGCGCTTCTCCTTGCGAAACGCCTTCACCGCACGGATTCCGGTCATCGTCTCCACGAACTGCACGATCAGGCGCGCGGATGCCGTGCGTGTCTCACGGAACGCCTTCTGCGAGCGCACTTGGAACCAACGGATCAGGAAGCCGAGCGGCACGAGTGATCCGAACAGCACGACGCCGCTCACCCAGTCGATCGAGAACAGCGCCACGGCAATGAACACCATGTACAGACCACCCTGGATCAGCTGATTGATTCCCGAATCGAGCAGCTCGCGGATGGCATCAAGGTCGCTGGTCTGGCGCGCGATGATGCGACCCGAGGTGTAGCGCTCGTGAAATTCGAGGCTCAGTCGCTGCGTGTGCAGGAACACCCGTTTGCGCAGGTCGATGAGGATCGCCTGACTGATCCGCGCCGTGAGCACGGTGTACCAGGCGATGAGCACGGCACCGATGACTCCCGTGAAAAGGTAGGCGCCGACCGCAAAGCCGAGCGGCACCCAGTCCTGCTCTACGAGAGCGGGAAGACCCGCATCGATGCCGAACGCGATCAGCGCGGGGCCGGCGACCTGCGCCGCGGTCGAGATGACCACAACGATGATCGTGACGGTGACGCGCGCCCACAGCGGCCGCAACAGCGAATTGAGCAGCCGCAGCGAGCGATCCCGGATCTGGCGACTTTCCGCCTTGGTGAAGTCGTTGCGCTCTTCGCCCTCGACGCCGGTGATATTGGCGGCGCTCATGCGTTCACTTCCTCTGCTTCTCGTTTTTCTTCGTCTTCGAAGCTCGAGATCACGAACCGGTAGTGGTCGCTCGACTCCAGCAGTTCGCTGTGCCGACCGACCGCAGTGATGCGGCCGCGTTCGAGCAGTGCAACCCGGTCTGCGAGCATCACTGTGGAGGGGCGATGCGCCACGATGAGCGCAGTGGTCGAGGCGAGCACCCGGCGCAGCGCCGCTTCGACGAGAGCCTCGGTATCGACGTCGAGCGCGGACAGCGGATCGTCAAGCACGAGCACGTCAGGCCGCGCCGCCACCGCGCGGGCGAGCGCGAGACGCTGGCGCTGGCCCCCGGAGAGGCTCAGCCCCTCCTCCCCCACCATGGTGTCGATGCCAAGCGGCAGGTCGTAAACAAAATCAGCCTGCGCGATATCGAGCGCCTCGGCGAGTTCGGCATTCGATCCCTCCGGACGTCCGAGCATCACGTTATCGCGCACCGACGCCGAGAACAGCGTCGCGTCCTCAAACGCCATGGCAATGTGCGTGCGCAGGTCGAGGCGGGCAAGATCGCGAATGTCGACACCATCCAGTCGGATGGCACCCCCGGTCACATCGTAAAGCCGGGTAGTCAACGCGGTGAGAGTGGACTTGCCAGAGCCGGTGAGCCCGACGATCGCCATGGTCTCGCCAGGCTCGAGTTCGAGGTCGATGCCGTCAAGCAGGTCGTCATACTGGCTTGGCGAGTCGGCGTACCGGAAGTGCACGCCGTCGAACACCAGGCGCCCCTCTGGCTGTTCGATCGTCTTGGGGTGCTCCGGATCGACGATCGTGTTCTTCGCATCCATCACCTCGAAGAATCGGTCGACTGCGGTGCGCGTGTCGAAGGTCATCGAGAGCAGGAAGCCGATCGACTCCACCGGAAAACGCAGCACGGTGGCGGTCGCGAAGAACGCCACCAGCTGGCCGACCGAAATCTCGCCGGCTCCAGCGAGCCAGACACCCGAGAGCAGACAGAGTCCGAAGGTGACATCCGGAACCATCAAAAGCCAGAGCCAGATGCCCGCAATGGCTTTGGCCTTCTCGATCTCGGTGCCGCGCAGGTCTTCTGCCCGCGAGGAGAAGTTTTTCAGCGCGTGCTGGCCTCTACCGAAGGCCTTCAGCACCCGGATGCCATGCACCGACTCTTCGACGGCGGTCGCCAGGTCACCGGCCTGGTCTTGGCTCCGACGCGCAACCACAGAGTACTTCTGCTCGAAGAGGTAGCCGTAAATCCAGAGCGGGATCGACGAGACCACGAACACGACACCGAGGATCCAGCTGATCGACAGCAGAAAAACAAAGCCGATGAGTATCGTCAATGTGTTGACAACAAGCAGGACGACACCGAAGGAGAACCAGCGGCGCACCAGATTGAGATCGCTAACGGCGCGGGAAAGGAGCTGGCCACTCGCCCACCGATCGTGGAAATTAACCGGAAGGTCCTGGAGCTGCATATAGAGGGAATTGCGCAGATCCGCTTCGACATGTGTGCCTGGCTGCAAGACGAACCAGCGACGGAACCAGATCATCACCGCTTCGAGCACTCCGAGACCGAGCACCGCGGCGACCGGCCACCAGATCTGGCTCGAGTCACCGTCTTGCAGTGGGCCGTCGACCAGGGAACGGAGCACCTGCGGAATGAGCAACGCCACGAGAGCAGCGATGAGTGCCGACACCATGCCGAGGTAGATACGCGGCATTGCCGGCTTCGCCCAGGGGTAGATACGCGCGATCGAGGCGAAGGTGCCTTGACGTTTTACTGCGGGGGCCTCTGGAGCGGGAGCGGAGCGGTTGGAGTTGTCTGCAGACACAGGATTCCTTGCGGATTGGGTGGCGCGCACCGTTTCGGTGATGGCCGGTAACAAACATGTGGGAGGTGTGGATGACGACCGCGGACGCAGCACGGTCCGCGGAACGGCAGATGGTGAATCGCGAGGGACGGCCGGGGGATCCCGACGGCCCCGATGGTTACCGGGTTCCGATAAAGGTGCGGAACGGGAGAACGGGACCATGCGTCGCGCCTGCAGTTGCGAGATAAGTGATGGTCATGGTGTCCTCCGGAACAGTTGTGTCTTCACCAGTGTGGCCACGAATCGACCCCTTGTAGGGGAGGACCGGACAGCCCTACAGGATATGCCAGCACACTCCCGGGCCGCAAGGCTTTTGATGAATCCGGCTCAGGATCCACACCGAAGGAGCCGTCGAGCGCCTCCGTGCGCAATCGGCGCCACTCGAAAAAGATTCAGCGCACCCGCACCGACAGGCAAGTGACACAGCCCTCGAGCTTCTCGAATTCGCTGATGTCGACTGTGAGCACGCGATAGCCGAGGTCGGCGATAAGTGCAGCAGACTGTGGTGCCGCCGACGACATGAGCACCGTGTCATCCGCAAGCACGACGACGGCGACACCCTCAGCCTCGGGAACCGCGAGGTAGCGACCGAACACGGAAGGGTCGTCGACGAGCGGTGGGTAGCCGATGACCGTGCCATCCGGCAGCGCGGTGACGGCGCTCTTGAGGTGCAATGCCTTCGTCACCGGCACGGCGACCACCGTGTAGCCGAGCGGTGTGACGAGGGAACGCAACTGGCGGATGCCCTCCGCATTGGTGCGACCACCGCGGCCCACGAAGACCGTGCGTCCGACCTTCAATACATCGCCGCCGTCGAGGGTGCCAGGCGTCTCGATGTGACGCACGGTGAGTCCGAGCTCTGTGACGGTGCGCTCCGCCTCGACGATCTCACCCTCGCGAGACTCGGCCCCGGGGCTGCCGATGATGGCGACGTCTCCGAAGATCACCATGGTGTCCTCTACGAACACGGAGTCGGGTTGCCCGGTCGCGATCGGCACTTCCACGATGTCCCACCCGGCGTTGGACAGCAGTGCGACGTACTCGTCCCACTGCGTGTTGGCGCGCTCGACATCGACAGGGACACGCTCGATGTGGGTGAGCTGGCCGTCGGCAAGGGATTGGGCCGGGGGGCGCACGATCGCGGTGCGGCGCGGGGAGGCATCCGCTTGCCGGCCCACCAGGTGGTGCCAAATGGCGGAACCGGCAGTCACCGTGCCGACAATCGTGGCGAGCAGGAACGGCAGGTTAGGACCGCTGAGGGTGGAGAACAACTGGCCGAAGGCGGCTCCGCTGAGGGAGGAGCCACCGGTGACCAGAGTGAGTGCCGAGCCAACGATGGCACCAACAACCCCCGCAATGACGCCTCCGACGAGTCGCAGATACCAGTGTCGATAGATGCCGATCAGTGCGAAGACGGTGAGTACGACGAACACGATGAGGCACGATCCAAGGAAGAAATCGACCAGCTGCGCGAGAGTAGCCGGGTTGCCTCCGAAGAACAACAGCGATACCGCGGCCAAAGCGATCAGCGAGACCGCGAGTGCGGAAACGACCGCCCCGGTGAATCGTCGGAGGAAAGAAGCGCGGGGGCTCGAGACAGTCATGGGAGAAGACTCTATTGGATGCCGATTATGGATCGGCTGTGCCACCGCCGGTAGTCGAGACCCGCAGGGCTAGTGATAGAAGTGACGCTCCGCGGTGAAATACATGGTCACACCCGCGGCCTTCGCCGCTTCGATCACATCGGCATCGCGGATAGAGCCACCGGGCTGTACCACCGCGCGCACCCCGGCATCGAGCAGAATCTGTAGTCCGTCGGCAAACGGGAAGAAGGCGTCGGATGCCGCAACGGACCCGGCCGCACGATCGCCCGCCCGCGAGACAGCGAGTTGACACGAGTCGACGCGGTTGACCTGGCCCATACCGACACCGACCGAAGCCCCGTCATCCGCAAGCAGGATCGCATTTGACTTGACCGCGCGCACCGCGCGCCAGGCGAATTCGAGGTCGGCGCGGGTGGCGTCATCCGCTTCGGAGCCCGCCATCAGGGTCCAACCGTCGCTCGAGAACTCATCGAACACATCCGGCTGCTGCACGAGGAGTCCACCACTGATCTGCGTGAACTCAAGAGGCTCGCGCGTGTAATTGTCGGGCAGTTTGAGCAGGCGCAGGTTCTTCTTGGTTTTCAGTAGTTCGAGGGCCTGGGGCTCGAAGTCGGGGGCGACCACAACCTCGGTGAAAATGTCCTTGACCGTCTGGGCCATCTCCAGCGTGACCGTGCGGTTCGCCGCAATCACCCCGCCATAGGCCGAGACCGGGTCGCAGTCATGGGCACGCTGGTGGGCGGATGCGATGGGGTCGCCGGCGCCGCGGGCGACCGCGATTCCGCAGGGCTGGGCGTGTTTGATGATGGCGACGGCTGGCTCACGGAAGTCGTAAGCGGTGCGGAGCGCGGCATCCGCGTCGACGTAGTTGTTATACGACATCTCCTTGCCGCCGAGCTGGATGGCCTGGGCGATTCCCGCACCGTGCTCGGTGACGTAAAGCGATGCATCCTGGTGCGAGTTCTCGCCATAGCGCAGTACGTTCTTGAGCGACGCGGTCACGGTGAAGCTGTCTGCCTCTTCGCGCGGATGCTCGGCCCGAATGCCGATGTTCGCAGCAAAGAAGCCAGCGACGGCCGTGTCGTAGGCGGCGGTGTGCGCGAAGGCCTCGCCCGCGAGCCGCTGGCGCTGGGCGAGCGTAGTGCCACCGAGAGTCACCGCCTTGATCACCTGGGCATAGCTGTGCGGCGAGACCACGATCGCGACATTCGCGTGATTCTTGGCCGCCGCGCGCACCATCGCCGGTCCGCCGATATCAATCTGCTCGATCGCTCCGTCGCCGTCTGCCCCGGAGGCGACCGTCTCGACGAAGGGATAGAGGTTCACCACGACGAGCTCGAACGGACGGATGCCGAGGGCTGCGAGCTGCTCCTCATGGCGTGCCAGCCGCAGGTCGGCCAAGATGCCAGCGTGGATGGCCGGATGCAGTGTCTTCACGCGTCCGTCGAGGGTCTCCTGGAATCCGGTGACGCTCGCGACCTCGGTGACCGGGTATCCGGCATCCGCGATGGTCTTCGCGGTGGATCCGGTGGAGACGATCTCAACCTCGGCGGCGGCGAGCGCCGCGGCGAGGTGCAGCAGGTCGGTCTTATCGCTCACCGAGATGAGGGCACGGGTGATCGGGATGGCGTCCCGCGTGCGGTAGTCGGAACTGCTGTGGATCAGTGCGCTCATGGTGCATCCCTTATCAATTGGCGGCGATTCTCCGGAGGTCGATCGCGCCATTGGCGATGTCGAGCACAGCCTGCACCAGCAGTTCGCGTTCGACCGGCTTGATGCGGTCGTGGAGAGTGGATTCGGTGTCACCGGCGAGAACAGGCACCCGGCGTTGGGAGATGATGGGTCCGGCATCCACCCCGTTGTCGACGATGATGATGCTCGCGCCGGTTTCGGTCACCCCAGCGGCGAGGGCATCCCGCACACCGTGCGCACCCGGGAATTCGGGAAGGTAAGCCGGATGCGTGTTGATCAGGTTCGGGCTGAGAGCCGCGATCACCCGCGGTGGCAGCAATTTCATGAAGCCGCTGAGGATCACCAGATCCGGCTGCCAGACACGGATCTGCTCAAGGATCGAATCGCCCCAACTCTCGCGGTCATCAAAGCTCGAGAGCGCTGCGGCGAAGGTGGGGATACCGTGGGCCTCTGCGTGCTCGAGGCCGTCGGCATCCCGATCCGCTCCCACCGCGACGACGCGGGCCGGGAACTCGGCATCTTCCGAGGCCTCGAGAAGTGCGCGGAGGTTCGACCCTCCGCCGGAGATCAGCACGACCAATGAGAGCACTCGCCGAGCTTATCGGAGTGCTTCGGCGCGGTGAGCACCGGATGCCGCCTCCCTCAGCGTCGGGACGGTCGTTCGGCCAGCAGGCCGATGATTGCGGCCACACCGATCTCGAGGGCGGCGAATCCACCGACGAGCCAGGGTGATGGTCCGACCTCCACCAGGCGCCCCGGACCGGCCGATCCGGCGGACACCCACGCGAGGAGCCCGAGCACTATGCCAGCAACCACACCGCTTGCAAGACCGGTGGCAAGAAATAAGCGGGCGGATGCGCGAGGCCCGAACTCGCGCACCAGCCGCGGGCGAACGGCAAGGGCGACGAAGAATCCGGCCAGCACTGGCACAAGCAGACCGAGGAATCCCCACCCGAGTGTCCCGGGCGCAGGGATCGCTCCGAAGATCGGGATCGCCGGAATCGGCCCGAGCGTGGTGCCGAGCGGGGTGACCGACAACCCGGATCCCAGGGCGAAGCCGGGCCCGATGAACCAGGATGCTCCCCAGATCACCAGATTGGGCAGCACCGCAAGCTGTCCGATGGTGAGCGCGATTCCGCCGAGTACTCCCGCGTGCACACTCTCGTAGAGCGTGATGACTGCAGCATAATTGGCCAGGAACAGCACTGCTACAGCCACAGCGGATGCCGTCACCACCACGCTCGCAGAGGCGAGGCCACCGCGCAGCCCCGCCACGATGACGGTACGCAGCTCCGGGGGCCAACCCAGCACAGCAGCGCGGGCACCGCCGCCGAGCAGATCCGTGGCCGCATGGCCGGGTCGCAGAACCTCCGACCCGATCAGGATCCCGATAGTGAACACGAGGGGCGGCAGCAGCGTTCCCTGCCAGAGGGACGGCAGTGCGGCCGGATGCAGCACGCTGAGCGTCAGTCCAAGTGAAATCGCGGCGAAGGCGGCGACAGCAACGACCATGCCGAGCAGTCGATGAGGGGTCTCACCGATTCGACGCCCGGCACGCACTCCGAGCAGCACTGTCACCAGCGCAAAGCCGAGGGGGGCGATCGTGACGACGAACGGTGTCGCCGCACCATCGAATCCGAGGGCTGTCGCCAGCACCTGATCGAGGGTGAAGCGGATGTCAACACCCGACCCGAGCAGCCAGAGGTCGACCGCTGTGCGCCAGAACACGACGTAATCGACCTGCAGTCCGTATTGGAATGCCCACAGGACGGTGAGCGGCACGAGCGGGATCGCAATCCCGATGGCAGCGACGAGCACCGCTTCGAGCGCGGAGAAGAGGGCGGTGAGCGGACGATTCATACCGCTGGCGAGCCTACTGGCGGCCTTCCGTAACGACGGGCCGCCGTGCCGCGAATGCGAATGCTCAGGGCTGCACGGGCCCAGAGTTGCGAATGCTCAGAGTTACGAATGCTCAGAGTTGCGAATGCTCAGGGCTGCACGTGTTCAGAGTTCTCCGAACCCGTCGGCCATCAGCTCGATCACCTTCGCGAGCGCCTCCCCGGCCTGGGCTCCGGATGCGGTCACCGTCAGCACATCCCCCGCCTTCGCCCCGAGTGAGAGCAGTCCGATGAGGCTGTTGGCTGAGACCGGCGCACTGGACGTTCGCTGGTTTGCAATGGTGAGCTTCGCGTCAAAGCTGGCAAGGGTGGAGACCAGCGTTGCCGCCGGCCTGGCGTGCAGGCCGTCCGGGATTATTACGGCCACCTCAGCCGAGAGCCCGGTGGCCGCCGACGGCGCGGAACTTACCGGCAACATGATCGCACTCTCCGGAACAGTCGCTTCACCGAGCATCGAGATCTTCGCTGCAAGTGCGCTGCGCGCTTCACGGTCGACGTCGTCGAGGCTCGCTCCCCCGGCGGCCGTCACAATCGCGGCGAGAATACCCTCGACAAATGGCGCACTCGAGAGTCGCACTTCGGTGTCGGACGACCGGAATTCCAGCGCGAGCTCTGCACTCATCACCGCCGATCCAAGGTCCATGATGACGAGGACACCATCCGGTGAGGCGACATCGTCGACCGCAGCGGCAACAGCCATCGCATCCGTCCCGATCAGCCCTTCGCCCGCTCCCGCGGCAATCGCGATGGCCGGTTTCACCCCGGGCACCATCTGCAGAGCGAGATCCACGGCAGCCTGGGCGAGAGCGGGGCTGTGGGAGACGACCACCACCGAGATCACGAGACACCCACAATCACGAGACCGCCACGATCACGCGACTGCTTCGGCGAGCGATTGGAACAGGAATGCAGTGGAGGTAGCACCCGGATCGAGGTGGCCGGCGCTGCGATCGCCGAGATAGCTCGCGCGGCCTTTTCGTGCAACGAGGGGCTCGGTGGCATCCCGGCCCACCGCCGCCGCCGCCGCAGATGCCGCTATCGCGTCCGTGAGCTCGGCGCCGCCAGCGATCGCGGTGTCATACGCATCCACTGCCGGTGACATGGCATCGAACATCGTCTTGTCACCACGCTCCGCTTTGCCGCGGGCGACAATTCCTCCGAGACCGGCCCGAAGACACGCCCCGAGCGCCGCAGCATCCAATTCGGTCAGCGGGCCTGCAGCCGAGCCGAAACGCAGGAAGAAGGTGCCGTAGAGCGGACCGCTCGCGCCACCGACCGAGGTGACGAGGGTCATTCCCACTTGCTTGAACAGCTCGTCGACAGCTGCCGACGGGGTGGCATCGCACTTCGCCATCACTGCGGCCATCCCCCGCGCCATGTTCGACCCGTGGTCGGCATCACCGATCGCGGAGTCCAGCTCGGTGAGATAGCTGCGGTTCTCGGCCATCAGCTCGGCGAAACGCGCAAGCCAGGCCACCAGCGACTCGAGGGTTACGGTGCCACCCGCCATGACGGTCAGACTCCCCAGCGCAGGCCAGCGGTGTTCACCGGGGCATCCCACAACTTCAGCATGTCGTCATCCGCCTTGAGAATTGTCACCGAACATCCCGCCATATCGAGCGAGGTGATGTAATTGCCCACGAGGCTGCGGGCCACGGTGACACCTGCTTTGTCAAGGATCTTCTTCACCTCGCCGTACATCAGGTAGAGCTCGATCAGCGGCGAGCCGCCCATGCCGTTGAGTAGCACGATCGTTGGTCCATCGGTGAAGTCGAGGTCGGCGAGCACCGGCTCGACCAGCTGCTGGGCGATGGATGCGGCGGGCGCGAGCAGCACGCGGTGCCGCCCGGGCTCGCCATGAATGCCGACTCCCATCTCCATCATGTCGTCCGGAATTTCGAAGGTCGGCTTTCCTGCAGACGGCACGGTGCAGCTCGTGAGCGCCATGCCCATCGAGCGACCAGTCTCGTTGATTTTCCGGGCGAGGGCGGCGACTGTACCCAGATCAGCTCCGGCCTCGGCGGCGGCACCGACGATCTTCTCGAGTAGCACCGTCACGCCGACTCCACGTCGGCCAGCAGTCCAGGTCGAATCCTCGACCGCGACATCATCGTTCGTCACCACCGTCTCGACCTTGACGCCGGCATCCGCCTCGGCCAGTTCGGCTGCCATCTCGAAGTTCATGACGTCACCCGTGTAGTTTTTGACGATGTGCAAGACGCCGGCCCCGGCATCCGCCACCTTGGTCGCTTCCTGCATCTGGTCGGGGGTCGGACTGGTGAACACTTCACCAGCACACGCGGCGTCGAGCATGCCGAATCCGACGAATCCGCCGTGCAGGGGTTCGTGCCCGGCACCGCCGCCCGAGATCAGTGCGACCTTGCCGGGCCTCGTCGGTTCGGCACGATAGACGATGCGATTGACATGGTCAACCCGCAGTTCAGGATGGGCTGCCTCGACCCCAATGAGGGAATCAGCCAGCACATTACCTGGGTCGTTGATGAGCTTTTTCATGGAGGACCTCTTCTTCATTGATGAGTGGTTGTGAGTCGAGCTCAGTCTGCGCGGTGGGGCCGGCCAACGAAATGGCGACGATTCCGGCGGAGAGTGGGCTTAGCTTAGGGCATTGCTCTGTCGCCACATCAGCAGCGAGAAGATGACACCTGATCGCCTTCCAACCCGCCGGATCAGGAGGCCAGAAGGCTCCTCGCCGTGCTTTCATCGAGTACCAGATCTGTGACGAGGCCCGCTGCGAGGGCACCTCGGATGCTCTGAACCTTGGAGATTCCGCTCGCAACGCACACCCGCCGTGACACCTGGCGAAGCATGGAGAAGTCGGCACCACTTGCACGCTCGTTCAACGCGATGCGATCGTAGGTGCCGTCCTCGCGAAAGAACATGGTCGCTACGTCTCCCACGACGCCATCGCGCTTGAGGGACTCGTAGTCGGCCTGCTCCAGGTACCCGCCCATGTACACCCGGCTCGGCACCTGGGCGAGGGGGGAACCGATCCCAAAGAGGGCGACATCCATCGAATTCTGGATTTCGAGTACCCGCAGCGTCGAGCGCTCACCCCAGAGCGCTCGCTTGGTTGCCGGGGAGTCGAAGAATGCCGGGACCGGAAACTGCTCGACCGTCGCCCCGAAGGCGTCACCGAACCGGCGCAGGATCTCACTGGCATAGGCGATGCCGGAGGTGCGGTAGTTGCCCGCTCCATTCAGCTGCACGATCTGTGAATTCTCCGTCGCCCGCGGCACCAGATGGCGGCTGATCGCGCTCACGGTGGAGCCCCAGGCGATCCCGAGCGTCATATTGGAGTCAAAAAATTGGCCGAGAAGCCGAGCCGCCGAGAGTGCCACACGCTCGAGCCGGTCAATATCGCTGGTTTGATCGGGAACCGGCACGACGTGGGCGGCGATGTCAAAGCGTTCGAGCAGCTGCTGCGCGACTTCCGATCCACGGTCGGCGGGAGAGTGGATTTGGATGTCGACGAGCCCGGCGTCCCGCGCATAGGACAACAGGCGGCTCACGCTCGATCGTGAGGTGTGCAGCTCACGGGCGATGGCATCCATTGTGAGGTCCTGCATGTAGTACAGGTGGGCTGCGGTGAGCGCGTCGCGAGTGCGCTCCGGATTGGTGATGATCGATTCCAGAGTCACGATACCTCCTCGATGACATTGTGTTCGGGTCCACAGCGACAGATTTAGCTGCACGAATGTTCAAGCAGGTTGACCAATTTTCCAACCCTCCCATCATGAAGGAATGCATGGCCGCGCGCAAGCCAAACCAGCACTTAACTCAGCATCGGACAAGGGCGGCCTGACCTGCGCGCACACCGGCCCGTGACTCCCGGTGGTGTGGAGTCAATGTGCAGTGCCAAGAAGGCGAATAGCACCTGTGAACTGTGCACACATGTGCACCCCGGCTGGCTTGTTCAGCGGCTGGTCCACGGCTAGTTTTCTCATGATCGCAATCGCATTCCGATCGAAGAAGCCGCCAGAAGGGTCGGTGGATCAACAACATGGAAGGTCAACGTGGACAGTCTCGGACTCAAATTTCTCTCGGAGATAGTGGGAACATTCCTGCTTATCCTCCTCGGCACAGGCGTAGTCGCCAACGTTGCTCTGGCGAAAAATAAGGGGGTCAATGGCGGGTTCCTCATGGTCACCTTCGGCTGGGGCTTCGCTGTTTTCGTCGGTGTGACCGCGGCGTATTACTCGGGTGCCCACCTCAACCCGGCAGTCACCATCGGGCTGTGGGTGCATAACCCGTCTTCGATGCCGATCGGCACGGTGTTCGTCTACATCGCCGGCCAGCTGATCGGTGCCTTCCTCGGAGCGGTCGGCTGCTGGTTTGCCTACAAGCAGCACTTCGACGCAGAGCCGGAGGCGGCCAACAAGCTCGGCGTGTTCTCCACCGGACCTGCCATCCGCAGCTATGGCTGGAACATCATTACCGAGGTCATCGGCACGTTTGTGCTGGTCTTCGTCGTGATCGGCTTCGGCCAGCAGCCCGGCACCGCCACCGCAGGATCCCCTGCCGGACTCGCCGCTCTCGGTGCGCTTCCCGTGGCCATTCTGGTTATTGCCATCGGCGCCTCGCTCGGTGGACCGACCGGATACGCCATTAACCCCGCCCGTGACCTCGGCCCGCGCATCGCACACGCTCTCCTGCCGATCAAGGGCAAGGGTTCGAGCGACTGGGCATACTCGTGGGTTCCGATCGTCGGACCGATCATCGGTGGAGTGCTCGCCGGTCTTCTCGCCAACCCGCTGCTCCCGGTCATCGCCGCCGCAGCCCAGTAGTTAAACTCCGCCGGGGCGGACTTCTTCCGCCCCGGTTTTTATCGCAACTCATCACCCACATGGAGGTAACACCAATGACGGATTACATTCTGTCGATCGACCAGGGCACGACCAGCACTCGCGCCATCATCTTCGACCATGCCGGATCGATTGTCGCGTCCGGCCAGCTCGAGCACGAACAAATCTTCCCCAAGCCAGGCTGGGTCGAACACGACCCGCAGGAAATCTGGGACAACACCCGTGAAGTAATCGGCCAGGCCCTCTCCAAGGCAAACATCACCCGCCACAACATCACCGCGGTGGGAATCACCAACCAGCGGGAGACCGCAGTCGTCTGGGACAAGAACACCGGTAAAGCCGTCTACAACGCCATCGTCTGGCAGGACACGCGCACCCAGTCGATCGTCGACCGGTTGGCGAACGGCAACGTCGAACGCTACAAGGCCAAGGTCGGCCTGCCGCTTGCGACATACTTCTCCGGGACCAAAATTGTGTGGATCCTCGAAAACGTCGAGGGGGCGCGCGCGAAAGCCGAGGCCGGCGACCTGATGTTCGGCACCACCGACTCGTGGTTGCTGTGGAACCTCACTGGCGGAATCGACGGTGGCGTGCACGCAACCGACGTGACCAACGCCTCCCGCACCATGTTCATGGATTTGGAAACTCTGAGCTGGGATGACTCGATCCTGGCGGACTTCGGAGTTCCGAAGTCGATGCTGCCGGAGATCCGCTCCTCCTCTGAGGTCTACGGCATCATCTCCGACGCCTCGCTGCTGCGTGAGGTTCCGGTCGCGGGCATCCTCGGCGACCAGCAGGCAGCCACCTTCGGCCAGGCGGCGTTCGACGCTGGCGAGTCGAAGAACACCTACGGCACCGGTAACTTCCTGATCTTCAACACCGGCGAAGAGATCGTGCACTCCAAAAACGGCCTCCTCACCACCCTCGGCTACAAACTCGGCGACGCGAAGCCGCACTATGCGCTCGAGGGTTCGATCGCCGTCACCGGATCGCTGGTGCAGTGGTTGCGTGACAACCTGGGCCTGATCAGCTCCGCAGCCGAGGTGGAAGACCTCGCCAAGACTGTGGACGACAACGGTGGGGTGTACTTTGTGCCCGCCTTCTCTGGACTCTTCGCCCCGTACTGGCGTGCGGATGCCCGTGGCGCTCTCGTCGGCATGACCCGGTACGTCAACAAGGGTCATATCGCTCGCGCCGCGCTTGAGGCCACCGCGTTCCAAACGCGCGAGGTGCTCGACGCGGTCAACGCCGACTCCGGTGTAGACCTCACCGAGCTGAAAGTTGACGGCGGAATGATCGCCAACAACACGCTCATGCAGTTCCAGGCCGACATCCTCGGAGTCCCGGTTGTTCGCCCCGTCGTTGCGGAAACCACCGCTCTCGGCGCCGCGTATGCCGCTGGCCTTGCTACCGGATTCTGGAACGACCTCGGCGAACTGCGTTCCAACTGGCAGGAAGACTCTCGCTGGACACCGAACATGGATGCCGACGAGCGCGACCGCCAGATCCGACTCTGGAAAAAGGCCGTCACCAAAACACTCGACTGGATCGACGAGGACGTCAAGTAGAGACAGTCAGGTAACTCGATGAGCTGATGGGACGTCGCGCACGAAGGGTGATCCCGACCAGCGCAACGATCAGACAGAGCGAAAAGCACCCCGTCGAACTTTCGACGGGGTGCTTTTGCGTGGGCGATAGCAGCTACAGCGAAGCGAGCACCTGGCGCATGAGCGTTGCGGTCTCGCTCGGTGTCTTGCCGACCTTGACCCCGGCGGCCTCGAGGGCCTCCTTCTTGCCCTGGGCTGTACCCGCGCCGGAGGAGACGATGGCACCGGCGTGGCCCATGGTCTTGCCCTCGGGGGCGGTGAAACCGGCAACATAGCCGACGACCGGCTTCGTCACGTGCTCCCGGATGTAATCGGCGGCACGCTCCTCGGCATCACCACCGATCTCACCGATCATGACGATCGCCTTCGTGTCGGGATCGGCCTCGAATGCTGCAAGCGCGTCAATGTGCGTAGTTCCGATGATCGGGTCACCGCCGATGCCGATGGCGGTGGAGAAGCCGAGGTCGCGCAGCTCGTACATCATCTGGTAGGTGAGCGTGCCCGACTTCGACACCAGACCGATTGGCCCCTTGCCGGTGATATTCGCGGGAGTGATGCCCACGAGCGACTCACCGGGCGTGATGATTCCCGGGCAGTTCGGACCGATGATCCGTGTCTTGCCCGAGGCCTTCGCCGTCGCCCAGAACTCGGCCGAGTCCTGAATCGGGATGCCCTCGGTAATCACCACGACGAGCGGGATCTCAGCCGCAATGGCTTCGAGCACGGCGTCTTTCGCGAAGGCCGGGGGAACGAAGACGATGGAAACATCCGCTCCGGTCTGCGTCATGGCCTCGGCAACCGTGCCAAAGACCGGCAGCTCGAGGCTGCTGCCGTCCATCGCGCTGTGGGAAACGGTCGTGCCGGCCTTGCGAGCGTTGACACCTCCGACAACCTGCGTGCCTGCCTTCAGCATGAGGGCGGTGTGCTTGGTGCCCTCGCCGCCGGTGATGCCCTGGACGATGACCTTGGAGTGCTTATTGAGAAAGATCGACATTTGTTGTGTAGTCCCTTACTTCGAAGCTAGTTCGGCGGCCGTGGCGGCGCCGTCATCCATGGTGTCGGCGAGCGACACCAGCGGGTGCGCGTAGGCGGCGAGGATGGCGCGGCCCTCGTCGACCTTGTTGCCATCGAGCCGCACGACGAGCGGCTTGGAGGCGGTGTCCCCGAGGCTCTTTAGTGCCCCGACGATACCGTTGGCCACCGCATCGCATGCGGTGATGCCACCGAATACATTCACGAACACACTCTTCACCTGCGGGTCACCCAGGATGACGTCGAGGCCGTTGGCCATGACCTCAGCGGATGCCCCGCCGCCGATGTCGAGAAAGTTGGCCGGTTTCACGTTGCCGAAGTTTTCGCCCGCGTAGCTGACGACATCCAGTGTTGACATCACGAGACCGGCGCCGTTGCCAATCACACCAACCTGTCCGTCGAGCTTCACATAGTTGAGACCGAGCGCCTTGGCCTTGGCCTCGAGTGGATCTTCGGAGTCGGTATCGACAAGCGCGGCGTGGTTGGAGTGACGGAACTCGGCATTTTCGTCGATCGAGATCTTGCCGTCGAGGGCCACGATGTCGCCGTCCTCGGTGAGTACGAGCGGGTTCACTTCGACCAGCGTGGCATCCTCACCGCGAAAGACCTCGTAGAGCTTCACGAAAACTGGCGCAACCTTGGGCACGACGTCCGCCGGAAACTTGGCGGCGATCGCGATTTCGGTGGCCTTGGCCAGGTCGATTCCGACGAGCGGGTCGATCTCGATGCGGGCCAGCGCTTCCGGGCGCTCCACGGCGAGCTCCTCGATCTCCATACCGCCCTCGTAGCTCGAGAGGGAAAGGTAGCTGCGGTTGGCCCGGTCGAGCAGCACCGAGAAGTAGTACTCCTGGCTGATGCGCGCTCCAGCGGCGACCATGACGCGCTTGACGGTGAGGCCCTTGATGTCGAGTCCGAAGATGCCTTCGGAGGCCGTTGCCGCATCATCCGGAGTGTGGGCGACCTTCACGCCGCCGGCCTTGCCGCGCCCGCCGGCTTTGACCTGCGCCTTGATCACGACGGTTCCACCGAGTTGTGCCGCCGCGGCGCGCACCTCCTCCGGCGTATCGGCGATGATGCCGGCGAGCACCGGCACCCCGTACGATTCGAAGAGATCTCGGGCCTGATACTCAAATAGATCCACGCTGCTGTGTCCAATCCGCAGTTCGTATGTCTCGTGTGGCAGTAGGTGTCTCGACATCGAGATAGCTCGACGTCAAGAGATATGGGCCACCGAGAACTCTACCCCCGGCCGCGCGCGGTGCTCCCCCGGGTTCGAGAGACAGTCAAGTGAGACAGTGCTGATTCTTGGGTGCTGATTCTTGGCTGCGTGTGGTCAGACGCTGAAAAGCACCGTGCCGGTGGGGATATCCGCCGTCACCAGCGTCACGTTCACCCTGCTGCCGACCGTGAGCACCCCGCTGCACTCGGCCGCCACAGCCGGGTCCACCAGCTGAACGATGCCACCGCCCGTTCGGGCGGAGATCACTATCGCGTCGAAGACTTCACCCTCCCGACCGCGCAGCACAGCAGCTTCGACCGCATTGATGGATCCCCGGTCCAGCCGGGACGCAATGGCATCCGAGGCGGCCATGATCGCCGGCAGCGAGGGCAGGGTGTTTCGCACCCACGAAGGTACCGGTTGCCCGGCGATGAGCGCCTCACAGATGACGAGAACGAAGCGGTCGACGAGCCGCCGCAGCGGAGCAGTGGTGTGCGCGTAGGGTGCTGCGACAGCGGCCTGCACCGTGATCTCCGGAGCGCTCCCGTCGAACACGGTGTAGCCAGCCCCGCGAAAGAGCGAACCGGCCGCATGCATGATCGCGAGCTGACGCGGCTCGTCCAGGCGAAGGGTGCGCAGGTAGTCGCCGTAGGCGAGTCCCTGCTCCCAGGGCCAGCCGAGCGCAACGGTCTGGGTCCGGAAGCGCTCGATCACCTCCGGCCCTGGAGCCGGCATGGTGCGCAGGATGCCCACCTGCCCGTCGATCATGATCTGGGCCGCAGCCATACCGGTCAGCAGGGAGAGCTGGGCATTCCAGCCCTCCACCGGCAACGACTGGCGCCGCACGAGCCGGTAGACATGATCGACCTCGGTGACCTCCTGGTCGGCACGATTGAGGCTCGCGCCACCGCGCTGGTGTTCACGCAGGATGCGTTTCTCGCCGACCTCGCGCAGCAGTTGCAGTGTTTCGCTTGCCGTTCCCGCGTCGATCTCACGCTGAACCTCGGCGTAGTCGTACCGGCGAGTACTGCGGATGCGCGCGCGGGCAACGCTGACCGCGGTCACGTTCGCGGCCGCGTCGAGTTCGAAACTCCAGACGAATGCACTGCGCACCTCGCCAGGCAGCAGCGACGCGGCATGCTCGCTGATCACCGTTGGGTGCAGCGGTATTCGGCCATCGGGCGCGTACATTGTCTGCCCACGGCGACGAGCTTCGACGTCGATCGGACCGTTCGGGCCGATGAAAGCCGGCAGATCGGCTATGGCGTACCACAGCAGATAGCCGTCGTTGCGGCGCTCGAGGTGCACCGCCTGGTCGAGGTCGGTGGCACCTGCCGGGTCAATGGTGATGAACGGGATCGCGGTCGAGTCGATGTCGGGAAGCACTTGGTGGGCTACTACCGATCGAGCATCCGCGTCGACCACGGGCGGGAATTCCGCACTGAGCCCGAGCTCCGCGCGTAACTGAGCAAACCGCGTCGCAAGCTGGCCTGACGACGGCGGCACGAGGCGCACTGAGGAGACGGTCACACGCGTCAGCCTACGTGCCCACGCTCATCCGACACGGCGCAGAATGGAGCGATGAAGACCCGGGGGCTTAGAGAGATCGGAGCGGAAGCCGTGCTCCTTGCCGGTGGCGGCCGGGCAATCCTGCTCCAGCTCGCCAACCCCGCGGTCGGTCATGCCGTTGCGGACCACAGCAACTTCACCGCGGATCCGCTGCGTCGACTACGCAACACGCTGACATACGTTTATTCGCTGGTCTTCGGCACGCCAGAGCAGGTCGCGTCCATGCGGTCCATGGTGCAGCGCGCACACGCGCCGGTGCGCTCCGAAACCTATGATGCCTCGGATGCCGGGCTGCAGCTCTGGGTGGCCGCGACCCTCTACGACACCGCGGCCACCCTGCACGCGCGGGTGTTCGGGCCGCTCGATGCGGAATCCGCCGATTCCGTATACCAGGACTACGCGATCGTCGGCACGGCCCTAGGAATGCCTGTTGCCCTCTGGCCGGTCGACCGGGAGGCCTTCGCGCTCTACTGGGAGGCGCAACTGGCGAGGCTCGAAGTCGATGATCGGGTGCGCGCGGTCGGCGAGCAGTTGCTGCACCCGGCATCCGGACCGCTGTGGATGCGTGCACTGATGCCGATCGCCCGGCTCGCCAGCGGTGGCCTGTTGTCGCCCGCACTGCGCGAGGCCTACGCGCTGCCGTGGAACGACCGGCGCCAGCGTCGCTTCGACCGGATGATGAATGTCACCGCTCGCCTTTACCCGCGCCTGCCCGCGCGACTGAGACACTGGCCGAAGAACCACCTGCTGCGGCGTCTCGGCTGACGACTGGGTCAGGTGCTGCGCAAGCACCTGCAGCATCCTCTCAACTGTTACCCATTGACCCTTCCGCAGCGAGAGAGTCGTACTGCCTCCTGTGAGGTACGTCCGCGGCCTAACGCCGGTGGTCCGTTCGACGCGCCGTCCGCACGGACCACACCGAGCAATCAGCTTGCGAGCGCCGGGTAATCCGTGTAACCGACTTTGCCCGGACCGTAGAACGTGTTCGGGTTCGGCTCGTTGAGCTCGCGATCGTCGCGCCAGCGCGCCACGAGGTCGGGGTTCGCGATCACCTGGCGGCCGACGGCGACGACATCCGCCGTGCCGTTCGCGATAGTGTCCATTGCTTCGTCGCGGCCGGTGATGACACCGAAACCGCTGTTGACCATCAGTGGTCCGCCGAAGCGAGCGCGCAGGTCTTGCACGAGCTCGCCCGCCGGATCGCTGTGCAGCACGCTGAGGTAGGCGAGGCCAAGCGGGGCGATGCCATCGATGAGGGCGTCGTAAGTTGCTCGTGTCTCATCCGGATCCGATTCGATAACGTCCTGGATGCCATGAGCCGGCGAGATGCGGATGCCGACCCGTCCGGCCCCGATCGCTTTCACAACGGCGGTGACCGACTCGATGCCGAGGCGGGCGCGGGCAGCGGGGGATCCGCCGTAGACGTCGGTGCGCACATTGGAGACCGGGGAAAGGAATTCGTGAAGAAGGTAACCGTTCGCGGAATGCACCTCCACGCCGTCGAAACCGGCCTCGATCGCGTTGGTCGCGGCCGTGGCGAGTTCGGTTGCGATTGCAGCGGCCTCGTCAGTTGTCAATGCATGCGGAGTCGGAAATGCTCTCTTGCCGAGCGGCGTATGCGTCTCGCCATCGATCGCGATCGCGCTCGGAGCGACCGGGGTGAGCCCCCGGGTAATCTCGGAATGCGTTACCCGGCCACCGTGCATGAGCTGCATAACGATGACGCCGCCCTCCGCGTGCACAGCGTCGGTGATGCGGTGCCAACCGGCGATCTGCTCGGCCGTGAAAATGCCGGGCTGGCCGGGGTAGGCCTGGCTGACCGGGGAGGTCCAGGTGCCCTCGGTCACGATGAGTCCGGTTGTGGCCCGCTGGCGATAGTGCTCGACCATCAGGTCGTTCGGCACACCGTTGGCCTCCGCCCTCATTCGGGTGAGTGGCGCCATGACGACACGGTTGGACAGCGCGAGATCGCCAAGGGTGATGGGGGTGAAGAGCTGCACAACACTTCTTTCATTGGGCGGGAATTAGGTACTTGTGAGTTGGATACTCGTCAACTAACCGGGCCGGCTGTCGGGGTATTCCGTTCCCGCTGTGTACTCAGAAAAATCAAAGCTACCCACAGTGCCGTTGCCACCCGCGCCGCCATCCGAAATGCAGGAATAGCGCAAGGTCACCCCAATGGATGGCTGGGCAGACGCACGCAGAAGTGAGTTGGTTCCTGCATTTCGTGCATCGATGAGACGAGCACGGGCAGATCCAGACCGGCGGACGGAGCTCGCTAGAGCTTCTCGATCGGGGCCAGTTTGATCAGCAGGCGCTTGCGCCCCGCGGTATCGAACTGCACCTCGGCAATCGACTTGGGCCCAATGCCGGTGACGGCGCTCACGCGACCGTCACCGAAGTCGATATGGCGGATGCGATCCCCGGCCACCAGCGTCAGGTCGCCGTTATCGCGCACGACGTTTGTCACCCGGTTGGTCCACTCGGTCTTCGGCTGCGCTGCGCGCTCGGCCCGCGCCGCACGTGCGAGGGCGGTGGCTCCCGGTCCGCTGGCCGCTCCGTAGCCGGAGCCAAGCGCCGGGGCATCCTCCGCTCCGAATCCACCGCGGCGGGCGTTGAGCGCGCGCGGCTGGGTACCCCCGCGCGAGGTCGCCATGCCGGGAGACTGTCTCCAGTCAATGAGCTCGGGGGGGATCTCCTGCAGGTAGCGCGACGGCATCGCCACCGAGACCTCGCCAAACTGCGCTCGGGTCATTGCGAGAGAAAGGTAAAGCTTGCGGCGCGCGCGGGTGATGCCAACGTAGAAGAGGCGGCGTTCCTCCGCCGGTCCGCCGGGCTCGTTTGCCGACATCCGATGTGGAAGCAGGTCCTCTTCGATGCCGGTGAGGAACACGGCCTCGTATTCCAGGCCCTTCGCGGTGTGCAGTGTCATCAGTGAGACGGTGCCGCTCGAGTCGTCGATATCGTCAGCTGCAGCCACGAGCGAGGTCTCAGTAAGGAAGTCGAGCAGGGTGCCATCTGGATTGTTCTTGCCGAACTCCTTGGTCACGGCCACGAGTTCTTCGATGTTCTCGGCGCGGGCTTCATCCTGCGGGTCGCGGGATGCCCGAAGCACGTCGACGAATCCGGTCTTCGTAATCAGAGCGGTGAGTATGTCGGCCACCGGTGCCGTATCCGAGGTGAGCGACACCTCGTCGAGAATTGCACCGAGGCCGAGGATGGCGCCGGTGATTTTGGGGCCGAAGCCCATCGTGGCTGCGTGGCGGAGGGATTGACGCAGGGTGATCTCGTGCGTCTCGGCGTAGCGCTGCAGTGTGGCCTCCGTCACGCCGCCGATGCCACGCTTCGGCGTGTTCAGGATGCGGCGCAGCGCCATCGGATCGGCCGGATTCGCGATCGCGATGAGGTAGCCGAAGGCATCCTTGATCTCGGCGCGTTCGTAGAATTTGGTGCCACCGAGCACCCGGTAGGGCAGGGCCGAGCGGATGAAGATCTCCTCGAGCGCTCTGGTCTGGGCGTTGGTGCGATAGAAGACGGCGATATCGCGGTACTCGATGTTGCCGGTGGAATGCAGCTCGGTGATCTCATCGGCGATGAACTGGGCCTCATCGTGCTGACTGTAACCGGTGAACCCGACGATCTTGTCTCCGTCGCCGACCGTGGTGAAGAGCTTCTTGTCTTTGCGGTCGAAGTTGTTGGAGATGACGGCGTTCGCCGCGCTCAAAATGTTCTGGGTCGACCGGTAATTCTGCTCGAGCAGCACGACCTTGGAGTTCGGGAAGTCGCGTTCGAATTCCACGATGTTGCGGATGTCCGCGCCACGGAACGCGTAGATGGACTGGTCGGAGTCGCCGACGACCGTGAGCGATGCTGGCTCGAGATGCTTTGTCGGGTTGCTGAGGAGAGACCCGTCAAAGCCCGTCGCACCGCCAAGCAGGTCGGTGCGCGGCGGCTGGGTCAGCTCCCGGATCAGCGAGTACTGGGCGTGGTTGGTGTCCTGGTACTCGTCGACCAGGATGTGTCGGAAGCGCCTCTGGTAGAGCGCCGCAACCTGCGGGAAGGCCCGGAACAGGTACACCGTCTGACCGATGAGGTCGTCGAAGTCGAACGCGTTGGCGCTCTGCAGGCTGCGCGTGTACTCGCGGAAGATGTCGAGAAACACCCGCTCTTGCGGATCATTGAAGTTCGCCCCGCGAGCGTAGGACTCCACGTCATTGAGCTCGTTCTTGAGCTTGGAGATCTTGCCGGCAACACCCGAGACGGTGAAACCGAAGGTGTCGGCATCCAGGTCTTTGATAATCCGTTTGATCAGCGCGCGCGAGTCTGCCGAGTCGTAGATGGTGAAGTTCTTACCGAAGCCGAAGTGCTCGGCCTCCCGACGAAGGATGCGCACGCACGCGGAGTGGAAGGTGGAGATCCACATGCCCTGCGCAGCCTGCCCGAGGATGGCTTCGACGCGCTCTCGCATCTCGGCCGCGGCCTTATTGGTGAAGGTGATGGCGAGAATCTGCGACGGCCAGGCATCCTGGCTGCCGATGAGACTCGCCACCCGCCGGGTGAGCACGCTGGTTTTGCCGGATCCCGCCCCCGCGACGATGAGCAGCGCCTGGCCGCGGTATTCCACCGCTTCGCGCTGCCGGGGATTGAGGCCGGCGAGCAGCGGCGATTCGGAGGGCTCAGCCGGATCCAGGATGAAGGTCATGACTGCCCCAAGTGTAGAGCGCGGCACCGACGATTCTGCCAAGGTGCCGGTCACCAGCCTTCGCCCATGACCGCTCCCTTAGGCTTAATTACCGTCCCCTTTGGAGAGAACTGTGCCCGTAACCCCCACCGAACGTAATTTCGATGTCGTCGTAATCGGAGCCGGTCCCGCCGGAACAGCCGCAGCCCTGCGAGCCGCCGAGCTCGGCGCCCGTGTCGCCGTGCTCGAAGCCGACCGCACCGGCGGCACCTGCGTGAATACCGGCTGCGTTCCCACGCGGGTTCTCGCCCGCACCGCACGGATCACCCGCGAGATGCGTACGGCCGGATCCTGGGGCATCATCCTCACCGAGCAGTCACTCAACTGGCCGGAGACCGTGGACCGGGTAAAGCGCACCGTCGACCGGGTGCGCTCGATCAAAGCCGAAGCCAACCGGTTCGCCGCAGCCGGCATCGAGCTGATCCTCGAGGGTCGGGCGCGATTTACGGATGCCACCACCCTCGTGCTCGACAGCGGTCGTGTCATCACGGCCGACTCGGTCATCATCTGCGTCGGAGGTCACTCACGTCGGCTTCCCATCCCCGGCGCTGAACTTGCCGTCGTTCCCGAGGACCTACTCTCGCTCCCGGAGCTCCCCACCCGCCTCGCCGTGATCGGGGCGGGTAACACCGGCGCCCAGCTCGTCACCGTCTTCAGCTCCTTCGGCAGCGCGGTCACCCTTCTCGACGTCGCCCCCCGAATCCTCATGGCCTCGGATGCCGCCATCTCCGACGCGGTGAGCACGGCGTTCGTCGAGCAGGGGGTCGACGTGCACACCGGACTCGACGGGGTCGACAGCATCGTGCGCGCCGCCGACGGGTCGCTCACCCTGCGCTGGCGGCAGGGTGGAGTCGAGACATCCGCTTCCTTCGATGCCGTGATCATGGCAACCGGCTGGCCAGCGGATGTCGATGACCTCGGCCTCGAGAACGCGGGAATCACCCCCGCCCGCTCTGCCATCCCGGTGGACCAGTACTTTCGCACGGTCATCCCGCACATCTTTGCGGTCGGCGATGCGAACGGGCGCGACATGCTCGTGCAGGCCGCGCATTTCGAGGGCGAAGCCGCCGCAGAGAACGCGGTGCTCGACGCGAACCGCCGCACTCCGCACCACCTCTTGCCGGCGGGTGGATTCACCGATCCGGACTACGCCGGCGTCGGGCTCACCGAGGCGGCAGCGCGCGAGCGCGATCCGCAGTGCGTCGTCTCCCGCGTGGACTATTCCACCCTCGACCGCGCGGTAATCGATGACCGCGAACGCGGGTTCCTCATGCTGATCGCCGATCGTCGACGGGAACTGATCCTCGGCGCGCATGCGGTGGGCGAAAACGCGATCGAAGTGGTGCAGTCGGTCACCACCGCGATGGCCGCAGGTATCGACGTGGCAACTCTGGCGAACGTGAAGTTCGCCTACCCCACCTACAGCGCGGTGATCGGGCTTGCGGCTCGGGCGCTGCTGACGGAGCGGGCGGAGTCGTTTGCGGCATCCGAGGAGGCCGAAGAGCGGATGCCGATTCTGCGATAGCTGCGGATCTCGACACGGCCGCAGGCGGCCTGATCGATCACCGGATCGTGGGCGCAGGCTGCCTACTGGCCCACCGGTGGCCTCGTCAGCGCTGTGCGCGCCTCGATCGCAAGGTCGGGCTGGTCGGCGAATACCCCGTCGACACCCATCCGCATCAGCTCGAGAAACTCGCTTCTCCAGTCGCCGAACTGGCGAGCGAATGTGCCACACCGCAGATTTTTCGCGAGAAACGCGTTCTCTGCCCGCAGCGTCCAGCAGAAGACCGTGAGCCCGGCAGCATGAGCGCGCGCGACCAGCTCGGTGCCGACCGACGGTGCCGAAACTGCCGAGCCCGAGGCATCCGCCGCCTGCAGAATGTGTTTGTCCACACTGATCCCGTGCACGGATGCGGCGAGCGCCGGCATCCCGTCCGCCGTGAGATAGGACGCGTAGGTGCGGGCCTCGTCACCTCGCGCCGCCACCTCGTCTGCCGGGCATCCCACCGGCTCGACGAGAAATACGTAGCGCGCCCGCACACCCCGGTCACGGATCTGCCCAAGCACAGTGAGCTCGAAGCATTCCACAGTGAGCCGGTCGTCATCGGTCCAACCGGAAGCGAGTAGTTCCGCCGCAAAGAGTTCGTCCAGTGGCAGACCGATCGACGCAAAATAGCTCGCGTGCTTGATTTCGGCGACCATGCCGATCCGCGCACCGAGTGCACTCAGCGGCGCCGCATCGAGCAGCGCAAGAAGGTCCACCAGTCGCAGGATGCCTTCGCCCGCGAACTCTGTGTTGGCCGGCCGCAGCTTCGCCAACCGCTCGGTTGCCTGCAGGGTGGTGAGCTCCGCCCAGGTGAAGTCCTCAGTGAACCAGCCGGTGAGGGTCTGCCCGTCGACCACCTTCGTCGTGCGACGGTCGGCGAATTCGGGATGCGATGCGACATCCGTCGTGCCCGAAATTTCGTTCTCGTGGCGGATCACCAGCACGCGGTCCTTCGTGGCCACAAGGTCGGGCTCCACGGCATCCGCGCCCTGCTCGAAGGCAAGTTCGTAGGCCGACCGGGTGTGCTCCGGCCGGTAACCGCTCGCTCCGCGATGGCCGATCACGAGGAGAGGAATCTGCGTCACACCCTTAACGCTACGGGATGCGGATGCCCCGCCCTGCGGACTTGCTACTCTCGTGGCCATGGCAAAGTGCAGGAACTGTGGGGCTGCGCTCGATTCGAGCTGGAAGTTCTGCACCACCTGCGGCTCCGCCATCCCGGCTGCGAGCAAGGCGAGCACCACAGTGTCGACCCCGCAGGGCAGCAGCACGCAGAACACCAGCACGCAGAACAGCAGCACGCACGGGCCGTCCGCTCCTGTGATCCCAGAACGCGAGCCGATCCCAGAACGCGAGCCGATCCCGCAGCGTGAGCCGATCCCGCAGCGTGAACCGATCCCGCAGCGCGAGCCGATCCCGCAGCGCGAGCCGATCCCGCAGCGCGAGCCGATCCCATCGGCTATCCGCTCTGACGAACCAGACGATGGTCCACTGCCTCGCCCTCGGATGGATGCCGCCCTCATCTTCGGCATCGCCGTGGCGATCGGCGGCGGCATACTGATCATCATCGTGGCGATCGCCCTCTTCAGTCCGCGAGGTTGATGGCGTGGGCTCCGCAGTGCGCCGGCAAGAACCGACCGCGGAGCTTCAGCTGCGCTGGGGAGGCTATCGCGGTCGCCATGCCGGAGCACTCGCGCTCATCGTCGGTGGTGCCCTTCTGCTGCAGGCAGGATCCGTCTATGCAAACGGCCTGATCGTGGTTGGCGCTTGCGCTCACATTGCCGGGTGGCTGATCGTGCCGGCTCGGGGTGTTGCTCGCGCCGCGGTTGTTGGTCCGAGTGTGCTCCTCGTCGGCGCTCTGCTGCTCGGATCGGTAGCCGCTGTGCTGCTCGCCGCCCCCCTCGCCTTCTGGCTGCTGCTGCGACAGCGCCCGGGGGCGAGCTACCTGGCCACACTGCTCCCGGTGGCGAGTGGACTGATGCTCGCACTGCTCTATCCGCAATATGGCAACGGTGCGATCGTGGTCGGTGTCTCGCTGGTGGTGATCGTCGGCGCGGCCTGGATCGCGCGCTGGATCGCGGTGCGCACGCACCTGCGGCAATAGCAGGGCAATGCCCAGCCTCTCCGAGCCCTCGGCCGATAAGCTGAGGACGTGCCCACATCAAACCCCGCATTCAACCGCTCCCCCGCATTCTCAGAGAATCGCGATGTCGTGGCGAAACTGCAGGCGAATCCTGTGGCGAAAGTGTCAACCGAGGGCATGACCGCTGCCCAGTTGACCGAGCTGTACAGTGTGCCCTCTGCCACGCCGTCCGACACGGACCGCATGTCCTACGAAGACACCATGGTCAAGATCACGATCTCCTTCGTGATACTGCTCGTCGGTGCCGCAGTCGGCTGGTTCATCCCGGCGCTCGCACTGCCGGCGGCCATCGTCGGCTTCGGGCTCGCCCTGGTGAACATCTTCAAGAAGAAGCCCTCACCGGCGCTGATACTGAGCTACGCCGCGGTCGAGGGAATCTTCGTCGGTGGCATCACGGTCTTCTTTGAATCCAAGTTCCCCGGCATCGCCGTTCAGGCGGTACTCGGAACCCTGGTCGTCGTCGGTGTGACTCTGGCTCTGTTCGTGAGCGGCAAGATTCGCGCGTCGAAGCGGGCCACCAAAGTCTTCCTGATCGCGATGATCGGCTACGGCGTCTTCTCGCTGATCAACTTCATCGGGGTAGCAACCGGCCTCAACTCCGATCCCTACGGCATGAGTGGAAGCTTCAGCATCGCCGGCATTCCGCTCGGCGTCATCCTCGGCCCGCTCGTCATCATCATGGCGGCGTACTCCCTCGTGCTCGACTTTGACAGCATCAAGACCGGAGTTCAGCGCGGCGCGGCTCGCATCTACAGCTGGACCGCCGCCTTCGGCATCATGGTAACCGTCGTCTGGCTGTACCTCGAGATCCTGCGCCTGCTGGCCCTACTGCGCCGCTAAAGTCCCACCAGCGCCCCAGCATCCCGCGGCGTCCCACGCTACCCATTCGTGGGTCGCAATCCTCACGAACTGCGCCAAGTTGTCGCTCTATCGCCGCTATAGCGACACGATGCCGCAGTTCGCGGCACCGTGGTCAGCGGTCAGCGGTCAGCGGCGAGCTACTCCCACTCGATGGTGCCCGGCGGCTTCGACGTGACGTCGAGCACCACCCGGTTCACCCCGGCGACTTCATTGGTGATGCGGTTTGAGATACGGGCAAGCACGTCGTAGGGCAGTCGGGTCCAGTCGGCAGTCATCGCGTCCTCGGATGACACCGGACGCAGCACGATCGGATGACCGTAGGTGCGGCCGTCACCCTGAACGCCGACGGAGCGTACGTCCGCAAGCAGCACTACAGGGCACTGCCAGATCTCCTTATCGAGACCGGCGGCGGTGAGTTCGGCGCGAGCGATCGCATCCGCCTTCCGAAGCAGCTCCAGGCGGTCGCGGGTGACTTCGCCAACGATGCGGATGCCGAGTCCTGGACCGGGGAACGGCTGGCGGCCCACGATCACCTCTGGCAGTCCGAGCTCACGCCCGATCGCCCGCACCTCGTCCTTGAACAGGGCGCGCAGCGGCTCGACGAGTGCGAACTGCAGGTCTTCGGGCAGGCCACCCACGTTGTGGTGACTCTTGATGTTCGCGGTTCCCGTGCCGCCACCCGACTCGACGACATCCGGGTAGAGCGTGCCCTGCACGAGAAAGTCAATTGACGCGCCGTCCCCCGCCGCCTCGGCGACGAGCTCAGCGGCCGCCGCCTCGAAGGAGCGGATGAATTCGCGCCCGATGATCTTGCGCTTGGTCTCCGGGTCACTTACGCCAGCGAGCGCGTCGAGAAACCGGTCGACGGCATCGACGGTCACGAGTCGCACCCCGGTGGAGGCCACATAGTCTTCCTCGACCTGGCGACGTTCATCCTGGCGCAGCAGCCCGTGGTCCACGAAGATGCAGACGAGCTGGTCACCGACGGCTCGGTGCACAATCGCTGCGGCTACCGCAGAGTCCACACCGCCGGAGAGGCCACAAATTACCCGCGCCGACCCGACCTGGGCCCGGATGCGTTCGACTTGCTCGGCGATAACGCTTCCGCTGTTCCAGTCGGCGGGGATACCCGCAGCGTCGTGCAGGAAATTCTCGAGCACGCGCTGGCCGAACTCCGAGTGCTTCACCTCCGGGTGCCACTGAACCCCGTACATCCGCTTTTCATCGCTGGCAAAGGCCGCAACCGGAGTGGATGCGCTCGACGCCAGCACAGTAAATCCTTCTGGCGCCTTCGATACCGAGTCACCGTGACTCATCCAGGTGGTCTGCTCGGTCGGTTGGTCGCCGAGCAGCGTCGAAGAGCCGGCCGCGAGGGTGACAGCGGTCGCGCCGTATTCGCGAAGCCCCGTGTTGGCGACCTCGCCTCCGAGCTGCTGAGCCATCACCTGGAAGCCGTAGCAGATACCGAGGGTGGGGACTCCGAGTTTCAGGATGCCCGGATCGAGAGTCGGTGAACCGACCTCGTACACACTCGATGGACCTCCGCTCAGCACGATGCCGGCCGGATTGAGGGCTGCAACCTCTGCCGCAGTGATCGTGTGCGGCACGATCTCGGAATAGACGTTCGCCTCGCGCACCCGGCGGGCGATCAACTGGGCGTACTGGGCGCCGAAGTCGACAATGAGTACGGGACGGTGGTCGGTCTCGCCGCGTGTCGCGCTAATGATTAGTTACCTCCGAGGGAGCAGCCGCAGCCGCCTGTTCGAGCTCGGCGAGCTCGAGGCGCACGCGACGCGTGATGAAGTGCTCGACGATGAAGGAGAGGAATGGAACAACACCACCGAGCGCGATCTGGATGAATCGGAGGAACGGCCAGCGCATGAAACTCCACAGCCGGAAGTCGGCGAAGAGGTAAACCACATACAACCACCCATGCGCGATGAGGATCGCCGTGGACAGGTTGATCGCGCTCACTGTGCCGTCCGGCACCAGCGCGAGCAGGCCTTGCGAACCACCGAGTTCGATTTCCCGCTGGATGGGCGTGTACTTGAGCACCATCTCGAGAACGAGGAGCAACAGCAGCGTGCCGGTGACATAGGAGGACACCCGGTACCACTTCACCGCCCCGCGGATTTTCGGGAAGTCAGACAGTCGGGGTCGAAGCGCCATTGGGCTAGTTTACCTGCGCCGGTTTGGCTTCCGCAGCGGTGCTCGCCGCCGCGTGTGCCTCCTCGGCCTCTTCCCGCTCCCGCTCCCAGGTGTCGCGCACGAGGCGGTACCAGAGGAAGATCGCGAAGCCGGCAAAAACCACCCACTCGACGGCGTAGAAGATATTCAGCAGATTGAGTTCGACGGCCGACGACGGCTTCGGCGAATCGATCCGCGTGAGGCCCTGCGCAGCGACGGCCGACGTGAGGTAACCGCCGTAGATTCCCGCAGCATCCGGAATCTTCCACGTGTTGAGGAACGCCCCGGGCGTCATCGTCGAGAGCTTGCCGCGTTCGAAGTCGCTGTCCTGCGGACCTTCCGCGGGAATGTAGCGTCCCGTGATCGGCACTGCCGACCCACTAGCTTCCGCCCCGAGGGTCGTGAGGGCCGTGAGAGCGGATGCTGCACCGGCCCGATCCGCAGACCATCCGACCGCCACAGCCAGCCCAGCCGTTTCGCCGGGATTCGCCGTGCCAGAACCCAATTCTGCGGAGAAGTGGCCCACGACCCAGTAGCCGGCGGTTCCGGCATTCAACCGATCACTCACGATCGAATAGTCCACCGCGTTCCAGCGTCCGGTCACGGTCACGAGCTGCGCGGTCGCACGGTCGGTCACGGGCGACTGTGGCTTCGCGACATCCTGCAGCGGCAACACCGTCTCGGTATCGCGCTCGATCACAGTACCGGTGGCGATCGCCCGCGCGAGCTGCCACTGGCTGAGTCCGGCGAACCCGGCAGCCACCAGTAGCGCGAGCACAAGTGCCGCGATCCATCGAGGGCGGCGAGCGACCGTCCATACTGTCTCTGCCTCGGTCATGTGTTCAATATTCCGGATCCCTGGTGCGTTCAGCCTGCGCATCTGACTGCAGCATCGCCTGCTGGATCAGCCGGTCGGCTGCGGTGACTGCATGATCGGGGTCTCCGGCATCGAGCCCCGCGGTCGCCGCTTCGACCAGGGCGATATTTTCCTCCGCCATCATGACGTTTGGCTTGGCTGCGGCCCTGTTCTTTTTCTTTTTGGTGCGCAGGATGACGGCGCCGATCTTCTCAGAATTGGCCGCCAGGATCGGTCCGATGATCGACATCACCAGAACGTAGAGACCGGCGAACGGCACGATCCGACTGTCGAGACCCGCGCTGATCGACAGTGTCGCGAGGATGAGCGCGAACTCGCCGCGGTTTTGCAGGATTGCTGTGGCGTTGATACCGGCCTGCGGTCCGAGCTTATTGAGCCGGGCAACGAACTGGCCGGCAATCGTGTTGAGTAGCACCGTCATCGCGACCGCACCGGCCACCGGGAGGAAGACGGTGGGAAACTGCGAGATATTGAGCGTGAGCCCGAAATTCAGGAAGAAAAAGGCGCCGAAGACATCCCGCATCGGCAGCGAGAATTGCTCGATCTTCGAGCGGTACTTGGTGGCGCCGAGCACGAGCCCGATCAGGAACGCGCCGATCGCATCCGTGACGCCGAGCAACTCGCCGATGCCTCCGAAGCCCACCGCGAGCCCGAAGAACAGGATGGTGAAGAGCTCGTCATCCTTTGTGCGGAAAAGTTTAGACACCCATTTACCGCCCCAGCGCGCAATGGTGAACATCACCACGAGGAACAGAAACGATATTCCCAGTTTGCCGACTACCGGCCAGATTGCCGTCTCACCGCTGAGGACGACACCCACGATGGCGAGATAGACCGCGATGAAGATGTCTTCGACCACAGTGACACCGAGGATCATCGGCGTCTCGCGGTTGGGAAGCCGATTGAGCTCGATGAGGAGCTTGGTGACGATGGCGCTCGATGAGGTCGCGGTGATACCGGCGATGATCAGAGCTTCACGGGTACCCCAGCCGACCCAGAATCCGAAGGCGAAACCGACAGCCATGTTCACCGCGATGTACGACCCGCCGGAGACGATTAGCTTGCCGGCGTTACCGAAGAACTCATCCTGGTCGAACTCGATGCCCAGGTTGAACAGCAGCAGGATCAGTCCGAAGACCGCAATCAATTCGATCTTGCCGGAATCGAAGTTGAGAGGGAACCATCCGGTGTTCGGGCTGGCCAGCAAGCCGACCAGCATGTAGACCGGAATGGCTGGCAAGCCGATCAGCTTGCCCAACCGACCAAAAACATAGGCAATGAGCAGGAGTGCTCCGAGAATCGCGAGCTCTTCGCCCAGATGCACCTCTAGCCCCTGGGCGGTGGGTCGACGGGAGTCCTGGTGGCAAATGCGATCTCACCGGTGCGGTAGAAGTTGAAGGCCTTGTTCACCTTCTCAGGGGAGCCAGCGACCACGAGTGTGTCGCCGGGAAAGACCTTGAAGTCGTCGGCGGGAGCCGGGTTCGCTGACTCGCCGCGCACCACCGCGACGACCGTCAGGCCCACGACGCCATGGGAGGCGAGGTTGCCCAGCTGTTGGCCGGCGATATGGTCGTCGTAGTCCACCGTGAACCAGTCGATGGAAAGACCGGGGATCTGATCGAGCTTGTCGAGGCCCTCCGTGATGCGGGTACCACCGAGCAGTTCGGCGAGGGTGTGAGCCTCGTCTTCGCTCAGGCGCAGTGAAACCTTGCTGGCATCCGATCCATCTTCCTCATCGGCAAAGGTGATCAGATCACTGTGTCCGGAGCGGTGGGTGATGACGCCAGCCTTGCCGCCATCAGCGGTGACGAAGGTGTGAAGAACACCCACACCCGGGAGTTTCACCCGTCGGACATCGACCATTGTGCGCACCCTTTCAGGACCCGTATAAATCGACCCTCAGTCTACCGTGACGCCCCTGAGCCGCTCCCGTCTAGAACTCAGGCGGCCAGGTGTGGGCGCGCGCCCGCACCCTCTGTAACTACCTGGTGGAGATGATGTCCGGCGCTTCGAGCCGCACTCGATCAGCCGACTCGTCATCGGGTTCGAGCTGGCTGTCCCGCTCGGCCTGAACGCGCTTGAGGTAGTTGCTGGTCTCATGACCAACCTTCCCGGCATCCCAGCCCAGAACATCGCCCATGAGCTTGGCCGCGACTGGGGCTGCGGAGATTCCCCGATCCCAGGCTTCGATCGAGATGCGGGTGCGGCGCGCGAGCACATCCTCGAGGTGCAGGGCGCCCTCGTGCGTTGCCGCGTAGACCACCTCGGCCTCGATGTAGTCGTCAGCTCCGGGAAGTGGGGTGCTGAGCGAGGGCGTCTGGCGGATCAGGTCCAGCAGCTCATCCGTCATCACGCCATAACGGTTCAGCAGGTGCTCGATGCGCACCGTATGCATTCCGAACGCCTGAGCGATCTTCGCCCGTCTATTCCACGCCGCCTGGTAGCCCTCCGCTCCCAGCAGTGCGATGTCCTGGGTCACGCTCGGGGGCACATTTGCATCGAGCGACGCTGCTGCCGCGTCGATGGCATCCTTCGCCATAATGCGGTAGGTGGTCCACTTTCCGCCAGCGACGACGACGAGGCCAGGCACGCTGTGCGCCACGATGTGCTCCCTCGAGAGCTTCGAGGTCTGGTCTGACTCACCGGCAAGCAGCGGACGGAGCCCCGCGTAGACACCCTCGACATCATCCCGGGTGAGCTTGACTGCGAGAACCTCATTGACATGCTCGAGGATGTAGTCGATGTCTGCAGCGGTCGCGGCCGGGTGCGATTTGTCGAGGTGCCAATCGGTATCAGTCGTGCCAATCAGCCAGTGACGGCCCCACGGGATCACGAACAGCACGCTCTTCTCTGTGCGAAGCAGCAGCCCCATGCTCGACTGGAAACGATCGCGCGGAACGACCAGGTGCACGCCTTTGGATGCCCGCACCTTGAATTGCCCGCGCTCACCAACCATCGACTGGGTGTCATCAGTCCAGACACCGGTCGCGTTCACGACCTGCTTAGCGCGGATCTCGAACTTCTCGCCGGTTTCCACATCGTGGGCTGTGGCGCCGACCACTCGCTCACCGACCTTGATGAAACCTTCGATGCGCACCCTGCTGGCAACGTGGGCGCCATAAAAAGATGCCGTCCGGGCCAGGCTCGCAACGTAGCGTGCGTCATCCACCTGGGCGTCGTAGTAGGTGATGCCGCCGATCAGCGCGTCGTTGGCGAGGCTCGGGATGGAGCGCATCACTTGCGTCTTGGAGAGGTGGCGGTGATGGGGAACGCCGGGTGGGCGACCGCCGCTATAGCTGAAGATGTCGTACAGGAGCATGCCCGCCCCGATATAGAGCCGCTCGATGACGCGCTTCTTGAGCGGGTAAAGGAAGCGCACCGGCTTGACCAGATGGGGAGCGAGCCGCTGCAGCAGAAGACCCCGCTCGATGAGAGCCTCGCGCACGAGTCGAAAATCCAGCTGCTCGAGATAGCGGATGCCACCGTGTACGAGCTTCGACGACCGACTCGACGTGCCGCTGGCCCAATCCCGTGCCTCGACCATCCCAACACTCAAACCGCGGGTTACCGCGTCGAGGGCACAGCCTGTGCCGACAATTCCACCCCCCACGACCAGAATGTCGAGTTCTTTTTCCTTGAGCGCGGCTATGGCGGCAGCGCGCTCATCCGGTCCCAGTTTCGATGAACGGGTAACCGTCTTCAGTCTGGCCATCTGTGCCTCCGTCAGTTATGCGTCTCCGCACCTTCGGTATTGCTTTCGATCTGCAGTGCCTGGCTGCACTTCCCGTGCGCACTTCCAGTCTGTACTGCTGGCCGCCACTTGTGGATTTTATTTCTGGCCGCTGCGGGTGGGGCCTACGTGTTGGTCCTACTTTTGGTAGGGCGCGACCACCACTTCGACCCGCTGGAATTCCTTGAGGTCGGAGTATCCGGTGATTGCCATCGATCGACGCAGCGCGCCGACGAGGTTGACCGTGCCATCCGCAACTGTGGATGGTCCGAACAGGATCTGTTCGAGCGGTGCAACCTGTCCGACTTCGACTCGGTTGCCGCGCGGGAATTCGCTGTGGTGCGCCTCAGCTCCCCAGTGCCATCCGCCCCCGGGTGCCTCGTTCGCACGAGCGAGCGTCGAGCCGAGCATCACTGCATCCGCTCCGACGGAGAACGCCTTGGCGATGTCCCCCGAGGTGCCAAGACCCCCGTCGGCGATCACGTGCACATAGCGTCCGCCGGATTCATCCATGTAATCACGGCGCGCACCCGCGACATCCGCCACCGCAGTAGCCATCGGAGCGTGGATGCCGAGACTCGCGCGCGTCGTCGATGCCGCTCCCCCGCCAAAGCCGACGAGCACACCAGCCGCACCCGTTCGCATCAGGTGCAGTGCCGGCGTATATCCCGCCGCGCCACCGACGATCACGGGTACATCGAGTTCGTAGATGAATTTCTTGAGGTTGAGCGGCTCTTGGTTCTGGGAGACGTGTTCGGCGCTCACGGTCGTCCCGCGGATCACGAACAGGTCAACGCCGGCCTCGATCACGGTCTTGTGCAGCTCCTGGGTGCGCTGGGGAGAGAGCGCTGCGGCGACGGTAACCCCGGCGGCGCGGATTTCAGCGAGGCGGGAGATCACCAGCTCCGGCTTGATCGGCTCGGCATAGATTTTCTGCATGCGGCGGATCGCCTCGCTCGGTGCGAGTGCCCGGATCTCTGCAAGCAGTGGCTCCGGGTCGTCGTAGCGCGTCCAAAGCCCTTCGAGATCGAGCACCCCGAGACCACCGAGGTTGCCCATGAGTATCGCCGTGGCGGGAGATACGACCGAGTCCATCGGAGCCGCAATGAACGGGATCGAAAACTGGTATGCGTCAATCCCCCAGCCGACCGACACATCCTTCGGGTCCCGGGTGCGGCGATTCGGCACAATGGCGATGTCATCGAAGGCAAACACCCGGCGAGCGCGCTTAGCGCGGCCGATCTCTACGTCACTCACGGGGACAACCCTACCTGCGGTACGCGACGGGGGATGCTCGCGCTGCGGTTGGGCAGGCGGGCGGGCAGAGCGGGGGGGATCAATCCGGGCGAGTTCGGACATTCCGGGCCAGCGTGCCGACCCGGGGTGTCCGAAGTGGCCCACGGTTGCAAGATCTCCGACACCCGAGCCCGCGGTTTCACGCACTCAGCCTCGACGAAGGCAATCCCGCTTCTCGCAGCAGCGCGAAAAGTGACCGGGGAGCCATCACATTCTCCCAGCACCATCGCGCGACGGACGGCCCGAGAGCACGAAGACGATCCTCGCGCTTTTTCTCGGCCATCACGACGTCATTGACGGAAAGTCCCTTTCGATACTGTTCCCTGATGTACTTGGCGAGTCCGTCGAACTCGCCGATCAGCCGAAACTCCGGCCACCAGAAATCCGTGAATCCGATTAGTCCCAGTCGATCATCGAATCGTTTCTGAAGCACCGGAACAGGGAAACCAAGCTCGTGGATCACCGCGCGACTGACTGATTCCCCGGGGGAGCCCGAGATGCAGTCCCCGAACTCGATGGCACGGCTCACCCTCCGAAGCCCGCGAGTGACCTCGAGCACCCCGACCGCCTCGAAGAGGTCATCGAGCGTGACGTACGGTTTCGGAGTCTGTGGAGTGCCAGGTCGAATAGCCCAGTCGAGGGCAGCAACTGCCGCAGGGAATGGCAGCGTGAGCGCGAGATCGATAATCGTGCGGCGCAGGCTCGTGATTGCGACCCCATCCACCACCTCGATTTCGCTGTCGATGTGCTTGGTTGCATGACGCCGGAATGATCCTTCGGTGCGGCTCCCTGCCGCCTCGCTCGCGAGCACGTCAACCAGCCGTGGTATTGGCCCGATGAGCGGCACACCCCACACCACTGCAGCAGATCTGTGGCTGAGCACCGGATGCGTTCGACTCGCACCGGTGGCCGCGATGACCTGGTATCGATACTGCTCGTGACTATCAAGGGTGCGCCACACGCTCATCGGCAGATAGGCACCGCGATGGATCCGCACCGCATCGCCACGTTTCACCCCCCGACGGAATGGCCTGCCGTCGAGGTCGTGTTGGGAAAGCTCGGAAACGAAAGTGATGTCATGGATCGAGGCGATTGTCTGCATCCCCCGACAGTGCCGCAGCCACTCGAGCCTCGAGGCCACAGCGGCCCATCGGTGGTGGGCGGACGGCGCATGCCGCCTGTGGAGGAGCCGTCACACGGGCAGCCTCGCTGGAGCCCATCCCCGGCAGCCATCCCCGGCAGCCATCCCCGGGCGAGTTCAGACCTTCCGGGCCAGCGTGCCGGCCCGGAATGTCCGAACTCGCCCAGTTCATTTCTGGGGGCGAAGCACGAGTGACGACTAGCGACTATCCACTAGCGCGAATAGTTCGGCGCTTCCACCGTCATCTGGATGTCGTGGGGATGGGATTCTTTGAGGCCGGCGGCGGTGATGCGCACGAACCTGCCCTTGGCCTTGAGCTCCGGGATGGTCCGGGCACCCGTGTAGAACATCGACTGGCGAAGCCCTCCCAGCAGTTGGTATGCAACGGCGGACAGCGGACCACGGTAGGGCACCTGGCCCTCGATCCCCTCGGCGATGAGCTTGTCGTCGGAGGGAACATCGGCCTGGAAGTAACGGTCCTTCGAGTACGAGGTCTTCTCCCCGCGGCTCTGCAACGCGCCGAGCGACCCCATGCCGCGGTACTTCTTGTACTGCTTGCCGTTGACGAAGACCAGGTCGCCTGGGCTCTCATCGCAGCCCGCGAGCAGCGATCCGAGCATCACGGTGTCGGCTCCGGCGACGAGCGCCTTCGCGATGTCTCCCGAGTACTGGAGTCCACCATCCGCGATCACCGGGATGCCGCTCTCACGCGCCGCAAGCGACGCCTCGTACACAGCAGTCACCTGGGGCACCCCCACCCCAGCCACCACGCGCGTGGTGCAGATCGAGCCGGGACCGACGCCAACCTTAATGGCATCCGCGCCGGCATCCACCAGGGCCTGCGCACCACCGCGAGTTGCCACATTGCCCCCGATGATGTCCACATGGCGGGCAACCGGGTCGCTCTTCAGCCGACGGATGATGTCGATCACCCCGGCACTGTCACCGTTGGCCGTGTCAACCACCAGGGCATCCACCCCCGCGTCGATGAGCAGCATTGCACGCTCCCAAGCGTCCCCGAAGAAGCCGATCGCCGCTCCTACCCGCAGTCGACCGTTTTCGTCTTTGGTGGCATTCGGATACTGCTCTGACTTGTCGAAGTCCTTCACCGTGATCAGACCGCGCAGGCGGCCGGATGCGTCGATGAGCGGCAGTTTCTCGATCTTGTGTTTCGCAAAGATGGCGATCGCATCGTCCGGGTCGATCCCCTCCGGCGCGGTGATGAGGGGGGTGCGCGTCATCACGGTGCGCACGAGAGTCGAGGCCTTCGTGGCCGGTGAGACAAATCTCATATCGCGGTTGGTGATGATGCCGACGAGAGTCCCGTCACTCTCGACGACCGGGAGGCCGGAGATACGGAATCGTCCGCAGAGCGCATCCACTTCGGCGACCGTTGCATCCGGCGAGGTTGTCACAGGATTCGTGATCATGCCCGACTCGCTGCGCTTCACCCGATCAACCTGGTCGGCTTGGTCGGTCAGTGAGAGGTTGCGATGAAGCACTCCGAAGCCACCCTGGCGGGCTATCGCAATGGCCATCCGCGATTCAGTGACGGTGTCCATCGCCGACGACAGTAGCGGGGCGGCCACGGTGATCCGGCGGCTGAGACGGGTGCTGGTATCCGCCTCGCTGGGAATGACGTCGGTATGGCCCGGCAGCAGCATCACGTCGTCATAGGTGAGCCCAACGAAACCGAAGGGATCCGGCTGCTCCATGAAGACCTCATTTTTCGCGCGAGTTGTGATGATAAAACACCCGGGCTGCGACAGTGAATCCGGTATCCAATGTTAACTGAGTTAGACCTTCAGCTTTTCCACCCCCATAATTAGCCAACCAGCAGATTGTGGCCCTGACGAAACACCGGGGACACAATCCGTAGGTAACGTCAACGACGACGTACGCCAGAAAGGCCCGGGAACCCCCTTTGTCCCGGCTGGCGCGCGTCCTGGAGGTTCCGTGACACTCGTACCAAGTGCCCGCCCGCATCGAACGCGCTGGCTCATCGGCATTGCCGCTGTGCTCCTCGCGGTGTTCGCTTTCTCGGCCAGCCCCGCGTTAGTCAATGCGGCCTTTGCGGCCTCCAGCCCCCCGGTGGATCCCACCACGGCCAAGCAGTCGATGCAGGTGTGGATTCGACTCGACTCCGACAAATCGGGGGTGCCGAACGTGAATGTGCAGGTCACCGGGGCAAACGGATTCGACCAGACCGTCATCACCGGTGCCGACGGCAAAGTGCTCATCGGCTTCGCGAAATCAGGTACCTACACCGTGACCATCGACGAAAAGTCGCTGCCCGCCGGGGCCGGATTCCCAAACCAAAACCCACGCAAGGTCGAGGTGTTCGCGCAGAACACCGAAGTGCCGGCGAACTTCCTGGTCTCACCAGCGAACAGTGCGATCGGCGCATCGACTCCGCCCGGGCCGAGCGGTGGTACAGCCAACGAAACGAGCGCGCAGTGGTGGGGCATCTTCTGGTCGAAGGTGGTCACCGGCCTCATTTTCGGGCTGTTGCTCGCACTGGCGGCCATCGGCCTTTCGCTTATTTACGGAACCACCGGTCTCAACAACTTCGCACACGGCGAGCTCGTGACATTCGGCGCGCTGATGGCCTACACCTTCAGTGGAATTCTGCGCTGGCCGGCCTGGATCGCGATTATCCTCGCCGTGGTGCTCGGTGGCGTCTTCGGGTATGTGCAGAACCAGACCCTCTGGAGGCCCCTGCGCAAGCGCAACCTCGGCCTCATTCCGCTCATGATTGTGACGATCGGCCTCTCCCTCGCCCTGCGCTACGTCTTCGTGTTCTTCTGGGGATCCGACCGACTCACGCTCCCCAATTCCACGAAACCGTTCCTGGTGATCGGATCGATCAGCCTCAAGTTCACGGATGTCGCGGGTGCCGTCGTCGCCATCCTCCTGCTGCTCGGTGTTGCGTACGTGCTGCTCCGCACGAAGATCGGCAAGGCGACCAGAGCGGTAGCGGATAACCGCTCGCTTGCTGCAGCGTCAGGAATCGACGTCGAGGGAGTCATCCGCACCGTCTGGATCGGGGGGGCAGCATTGGCGGCCCTCGCCGGGGTGTTTGTCGGGTACTACCAATCACTGCGCTGGGATACGGGAGCGTCGATCCTGCTGCTGATCTTCGCAGCCGTCGTGCTCGGTGGCCTCGGCACGGCCTTTGGAGCCCTTATCGGCTCGATCGTCATCGGCGTCTTCATCAACGTGTCGACAATCTGGATTCCGGAGAACTTGAAGTACGTGGCCGCCCTGGTGGTCATGATCCTCATTCTCCTCTTCCGCCCGCAGGGCATACTCGGTCGACGAGACCGCGTCGGATAAGGGAGCGAAACACAGCATGGATTACAACTTCATTCCCCTCTCTTTCGGCGAACTGTTCTCGCCGACAACGGCCGCCTATGCGCTCGCGACCATCGGACTGGCCGTGCACTTCGGTTTCACCGGGCTACTCAACTTCGGCCAAGCCGGATTTATGGCCATCGGCGGATACGCCTTCGCGATCACCTCGGTCAAGTGGCAGTGGCCGCTCTACGGCTCCGTTCTCGCCACTATCGTTGCCGCAACGATCTTTGCTCTCATTCTCGGGATCCCCACCCTGAGACTCCGGGCGGACTACTTGAGCATTGTGACAATCGCCGCGGCGGAGATCATCCGACTGTCGGTGAAAACGCCGGAGTTCTCGAGCATCACCGGAGGTTCGGAGGGAATCAACGGTGCCGGTGCAACTTTCAACGCGACCAACCCGCTGCCCGAGGGAAGTTTTGGATTCGGAGTGCTCACCTACACCTCCGAACAGTGGTGGTTACGAATAGTCGGCTGGACTGTCGTCGGCATCGCCCTCCTGCTGGTCTTCCTGCTCATTCGCAGCCCGTGGGGTCGCGTGATCCGGGGAATCCGCGAAGACGAGGATGCCGTGCGCAGCCTCGGGAAGAACGTCTACTCCTACAAGATGCAGGCCCTGGTTCTCGGAGGAGTTTTCGGCGGACTCGCCGGTGCGATGTTCATCCTGCCGCGATCGCTCCAGCCGGACAACTACGGCACACAGCTCACGTTCTTCCTCTATACGATCCTGCTGCTCGGCGGGGCGGCAACGGTGTTCGGTCCGGTCATCGGGTCGATCATCTTCTGGGTGACGCTGTCGCTCTCGGATGGCTTGCTCAGCCTCGGGGTGAATGCTCAAGTGATCCCGATTACCGCTATCCAGCAGGGGCCAATCCGCTTCGTCATCGTCGGCGTGGCTCTCATGATCCTGGTGATCTTCCGACCACAGGGAATTTCCGGCAAAAAGAAGGACGCCCAGTTCAGTGTCTAATCGAACTCCCCCCGCAGAACTCGTTGCCGGCCCCGCGGTACCCGGCGTTGCCAAGATCAACCCGATCCTCATCGCTGACAAGGTCAGCCGCCATTTCGGTGGATTGATGGCCGTCGAGGTCGACCACCTCGAGATTCCGCGCGGTGCGATCACCGCTCTCATCGGACCCAACGGAGCAGGCAAGACCACCTTTTTCAACCTGCTCACCGGATTCGACAAGCCCAACACCGGCACCTGGAAGTTCGGCGGCAAGAATCTCGCCCACATGCCCGCGTTCCGCGTCTCGCGGCTCGGGATGGTGCGCACCTTCCAGCTCACCAAGGCACTCGGGCGGTTGACGGTGCTCGAAAACATGCTGCTCGGCGCCAAGGAGCAGGGGGGAGAGAATCTTTTCGTTGCGCTGATCCGTCCGTTCTGGCGCAAGCGCGAGGATGCGATCACCGAGCGTGCCATGGCGCTGCTTACGAAGTTCAAGCTCGACACCAAATCTGAAGACTATGCCGCGAGTCTGTCCGGCGGACAGCGCAAGCTGCTCGAGATGGCACGTGCCCTGATGAGCGAACCGGAAATGGTGATGCTCGACGAGCCGATGGCCGGGGTCAACCCCGCGTTGACGCAGTCTCTGCTCCACCACATCCTGGACCTGAAGGCCGAGGGGATGACCGTGCTGTTCGTGGAGCATGACATGCACATGGTCAATGAGATCGCCGACTGGGTGATCGTGATGGCGGAGGGTCGCATCGTCGCAGAGGGTCCCCCGGGGGTCGTGATGAACGATCCGGCCGTGATCGATGCCTACCTCGGCGCGCACCACGACACCGACCTCGGAACTCTCACCGGACAGATGGAGATCGCGGAGGGCATGGAGTCCGCCCTCGTCAAGCATGAGATCGAGGATGAGATCGAAGCCGGCCAGGAAACCGGAATCGACGTCGACCCCTCCACGGAACATCCCGAACCCGGCGCGCGCACGACAGAGTCGAAGGGAGACGACAAATGAGCGAGATGGTACTCGAGACCACGGATCTGGTGGCTGGCTATTTGCCGGGGGTCAACATTTTGAACGGCTGCAACGTGCATGTCGGCAAGGGGGAACTCGTCGGCATCATCGGTCCGAACGGGGCGGGCAAGTCGACCCTGCTGAAGGCGATCTTCGGCCAGGTGAACATTCGCAGTGGCAGCGTCATGCTGAACGGCGACAACATCACCGGGCTCAAGGCAGACAAGCTCGTGTCGAAGGGCGTGGGAATGGTGCCCCAGAACAACAATGTGTTCCCCAGCCTGACCATCGAAGAGAACCTGCAGATGGGCATCTACCAGGAGCCCAAGATGTACAAGCCCCGCTTGGACTTTGTGACCAGCCTCTTCCCCGAGCTCGGCAAGCGCCTCAAGCAGCGCGCCGGATCGCTGTCGGGCGGAGAACGCCAGATGGTGGCGATGTCCCGCGCCCTCATGATGGAGCCGAGTGTGCTGCTGCTCGATGAGCCGAGCGCCGGGCTCTCTCCGGTCCGCCAAGATGAGACCTTCATTAACGTTGCCGCGATCAACCGTGCCGGCGTCTCCATCATGATCGTCGAGCAGAATGCGCGTCGCGCGCTGCAGATCTGCAACCGCGGTTACGTGCTCGACCAGGGAACGGATGCTTACACCGGCACCGGCCGCGACCTGATGAAGGACCCGAAGGTCATCGAGCTCTACCTCGGAACCCTCGCCACCGACCAAGAGAAGTCGAAAGAGTCCAGCTAAGCCCCTGTCAGAGGACAAGGCAGCGCTCTTCCACTTAGGTGTTCTTCCCACGGAGGTTGTGTGCGTGGCGTGAGTTGAAAAGGTGAGGACCTCCGGTATCGATATGGGTTACGACACTCATTCGATCAAA
>NZ_JADOVH010000005.1 GCF_015751965.1 Frigoribacterium sp. CG_9.8
TGATCGAATGAGTGTCGTAACCCATATCGATACCGGAGGTCCTCACCTTTTCAACTCACGCCACGCACACAACCTCCGTGGGAAGAACACCTAAGGAGCGCCTCATGTCTGATGAAGCTAGCACCCAACGTTGGCGTGATCAGTCTTTTTTTCCCCCACTCGTTCGTAGTGGGTTTCACCGAGAAAGCAGTCCGTACCCCCCATTTCGAGCGAGCGGCCATTCAGAAAATGCAGATTGGAGCGGTCTTCCCATCGTAAAATTAGGCCAGAACAGGCCGAATCCAGGATGAGGACCGCCCGGTCAACTGACCCCCATTTTTTTTACTGACACCCTCAGGACTAGAAGAGGTACCCCCTCTCACTAGGGGTGCTCCAGGTCCATCGTGTTTCGCGACACACCGGGGCGAAGACGCGGCCTGGCGCGCAGGAGAGTCGCGAAATTACTCAGCTTGTGGTGGGCGAGCCGAACCACTCGGTGAAGAAGACCCAGAAGTTGCGGTTGCCATATGACGAGCACGCGTCGCCCTGCCCGCGCGGATTCGCGAGAGCAGCAGCATTTGGCTGGTACGGCGTGTAGTTGTAGAGGGCTGCCGTCGCAGGGTTGCGGATATTCACTACTGCCGCCCCACACGTGGAGCGCGGGCTGAACTGAACCGCGACCGGTCCAACCCGGTAGCGCCAGTATCCGGGATCCAGCAGATAGTTACGCAGCTGTTGTGCCGCTCGATAGACCTGGGAGGCGAAGCCGTAGAACTCCGTGTCGCACGCCGCAGAATCGGGGCATCCGTATCCCATTGCGACCCGGTAGGCACGGTCAGTCGGTGACACCGTGGTGATGAGCCCCTGCTCCTTCTGAAGCATCACCAACAGCACCTGCGGGTTAATCTGGCACGCCCGGGCCACCCGAAACACGATCCGACTGGCGAGCACGCGGGATTCACCCTCGATAGCCGCACACTGGCCGCCATCTGAGGCTGGTCGGGCGGGCAATTCGGAGCTATACGCACGAAGGCAGATGGTGGCGCTGGTGAATGCGCAGCCAGGTGCCCGTTCGGCGATGAAGGCCTGCACTTGCAGTTCGGTCATCGATCGCGAATCGGAGAGAACCTCGTCGGAAAGGATGTAGCCGGGATCGAAAACCGCGCCCGTCGCGACAGGCAAATCAAGCACCGGCACCGGCACCGCTGCAGCAGGTGGCTGATCGGGCGGGAGCCAGGTAAAAACCACGATAAGGACTGTTGCGAGCGCCGTTGCAGCCGTCACCGCACGCAGTGAGGCGGCAGATCGAGATGCAAAGAAATGGAAGAACGGCATGCGGCAATCTTCGCCGACGTGCTCACCGCCGTGTGCGATATTTACGACGTAGGGCGCCCAGCCGATCCGGATGGACGCCCTCCGTCAGAGCGGATTGCTACAGCGCGGCAAGCTCCTCGATCACGCGATCACCGGGAGCGGCGTTCACCATCGATGCCGTGATCTCGGCGCGGCCGAGCAACTCGTCCATTCGACGGCGACGCGCCTTCGAGATCAGTGTCACGACGGTTCCGGCCTTGCCCGCACGGCCAGTTCGGCCGGAGCGGTGCAGGTAGGTCTTGTATTCGTCGGGCGCGTCGGCCTGGATCACGAGGGAGATGTCATCGACGTGGATGCCGCGGGCCGCGACATCCGTCGCCACAAGCACATTGACCCGACCGCTGGTCAACAGTTGGAGGTTGCGCGTGCGACGGGACTGGTTCAGGTCACCATGTAGCGAGGTGGCCGGGATGCCGGCATCCTCGAGCTGGTCGGCCAACTGCTCGGCGAACGCGCGGGTGCGGGCAAAAATCAGTGTCTTGCCCTCACCAGCAGAGAGCTCCTCGATGATGCGGGTCTTGTCGCGCTGCTCAATGAGCAGAACGCGGTGGTCAATCGTGGAGGAGGCCTGGTCTTCACCTGCGACCTCGTGCACGGCCGGTTCCTTGAGGAACTGCTTGACGAGGGTAGCGACACCCTTGTCGAGCGTTGCGGAGAACAGCAGCTTTTGGCCGCCCTTCTTCGTGGATTCCAGGATGCGCTGAACCGGCTCGAGGAAGCCGAGGTCGCACATGTGATCGGCCTCGTCGAGCACCGTGACGAAGACCTCGCTCAGGTCGAGACGACCCTGTTCGATCAAGTCCTCGACGCGACCGGGGGTGGCGATGACGATGTCAACTCCGCGCTGGAGGGTGGAGACCTGCTTGTACTGCGGAACGCCACCGACAATTGTCGTGGTGAACAGTCCGACGCTGCGGGCGATCGGCTGCACCGTGCGGTCGATCTGCATGGCGAGCTCACGAGTCGGGGCCAGGATTAGCGCGCGGGGCTTGCGGCCCGGCTTACGTCCGGCGCCACCCATGTTCTCCATGAGGCGCTCGACGAGAGGAGCGCCGAAAGCGATCGTCTTGCCGGATCCGGTCTTACCGCGGCCGAGAACATCCTTGCCAGCGAGGACATCGGGGATGGTGGCGGCTTGGATCGGGAACGGTGTCTCTGCACCCATCAGCACGAGCTGGCGCGACATGTTGTCGCCGATGCCGAGGTCTTTCCAGGTGACACCGGCCGCGTCGCCCGCGGTAATGACTTGGGCCTCGAGACGCTCGAGCACGACATCTTCGTGAGCAGCAAAAGCCATCGACTTCGCGTCGTTCTTGGCCGGGTAATAGTCGCTGTCTCGGCGGGGTGCGCGGTCGTCATAGGAGCGAGCCGGACGGTCGTTGTAGGCCGGACGCTCCGTGCGAGCCGGACGGTCACCATACGAGCGATCAGACTGTGCCGGACGATCGGTGCGAGCCGGACGGTCGTTATAGACCGGGCGGTCGGTGCGAGCCGGACGGTCGTTATACGAGCGATCAGACTGCGCCGGACGATCCGTGCGGGCCGGTCGGTCGTTATAGGCCGGACGCTCCGTGCGAGCCGGCCGATCGTTATAGACCGGACGCTCGGTGCGAGCCGGTCGGTCGTTATACGAGCGATCAGATTGTGCCGGGCGGTCGGTGCGAGCCGGTCGGTCGTTATAGGCCGGACGCTCCGTGCGAGCCGGACGGTCGTTATAGGCCGGACGGGCCGGGCGGTCGGTGGTGTTGTACGACGGGCGAGCCGGACGATCGTTATAGGAGGGACGCTCAGTGCGCTCGCCGTAGGACGGGCGCTCGGTACGCTGCGGGCGGTCGCCGTAAGAGGGCCGAGCCGGACGCTCGGTGGTCGGGGTCCAGTTCGGACGGCGATCTGTGGATGCCGGACGCTCAGCGCCGGCCGGGCGGTCACCGGTGCGCGAGGCGCGCTCATCAGCATTCCAGCGCTTCTTCACCGGGGCGTCGTTATGAAACCCGCGGTGGCCCTCGCTTCGGCTCCCGTTTTTGGCGGGCCCGGCGGAGTTGTACTTCTTGACAGGTCGGCCTGAGGCCGCTTTTTTATCGAAAGGCATGGTGGTATTTCCGGGTTGTGTTTAATTGCATGGCAGTGCACTGCCAACAAGCAGTGCTTCTGCTGGAACCCGGGCAGTCTTTGGCCAGGACCGTTTCACATACGTGATTGTTCCCACGTATTCCAGGGAGTAGCTGGAGGCATTCTCTTATGGCGAGAACTGAGGGAAACCGGCCCAAAAGACTTACAAACCCATTCGCGTTTATCTCGCGATGTCAAGAGCCGACCCGGCCATGTTACAGGATGCCCGCCGAAAGCGCATCAATTTGGTACCAATGTGTGCACGAGGAGCGTCAACGCTCGAAACGAGCAGCCTCGGCACCATCAACTGCACTCCGGATGCGTGCGCCCATGTCATCGGACAGCTCCGGCAGGGCGTCCAGCGAAAACCACGCGGCCTCGGTGTTCTCGCCATCGGCCGGAAACGGCTCCCCCGATACCCAACTGCAGCGGAAGACCAAGTCGAGATATCGCGACCGGTCACCATTGGGATAGGTCACGGGATCGATCACCTTGACCCAAGACAGCGACTCAGCGTGCGCGACAACATCCGCCTCCTCAAGCACCTCGCGCTCAGCAGCGACGGCGGGTTCCTCACCGGGGTCCACGATGCCGGTTACTGGCGTCCAGGCGCCGCTGTCAGCGCGCCGCACCAACAGCACCTCAGGACCCTCAGCACCTCCCGAACCCCCGACACCACGCAACACGACGGCAGTCACACCCGGCAGCCAGAGCTCATCGTGCCCGATCTTCTCGCGCAGAGCGAGCACGAAATCGGGGGTGGCCATCCGACGAGCCTAGCTTTGCGTGCCAGCCACCGCCGGCAGTGCCGCCTTCGCCGCGCGACGATCCGTGCGGCGTTCCTTCGCACCCTCGACCAGGTAATAGAGCACCGGCAGCACGATCAGCGTGAGGAGAGTGGATGACACGAGCCCACCGATCACGACGATCGCGAGCGGCTGCGAGATGAACCCACCCTTGCCGGTGAGCCCGATACCGAGGGGCAACAGAGCGAAGATCGTCGCGAGGGCGGTCATGAGGATCGGCCGGAGACGGCGGGAGGCACCGTTGATGATCGCCTCGGTCACCCTCATTCCGCGTGTGCGGTACTGGTTGATCAGATCCACGAGCACGATGGCGTTCGTCACGACGATTCCGATCAGCATGAGCACCCCGATCAGCGATGCGACACCGAGCGGCACCCCGGAGACCACCTGGAGCACGATTGCGCCGGTCGCTGCGAACGGAATGGATGCGAGCAGCAGCAGTGGCTGCCTGAGGCTCTTGAACGTGGCCACCATTACGACATAGACGACCAGGATTGCGGCGAGCAGTGCGAGTCCGAGCTGTCTGAACGAGTCGCTTTGCTGGGTGGTCACTCCGCCGAGCGTCGCGGTGGCACTCGCCGGCATGCTCGCCTTGGCCACAGCGGCCGTCACGATTGCTGAGGCACTCCCCGTGTTATCCGTCGCTGGCGTGACGGTGATGGTAGCGCTGCGCAGCCCCTTGATAGTGGTGATGCTCGAGGGTCCGTTCACCGTGGAGACTGTGGCGAGATCACTGAGCGGCACGATGCCGGCCACCGTGGGAATCGAGAATGCTTTCAACTCGTCCGTGGTTGTCGGAGCGTTCGTGTTGTTCACGTAGATAGACAGGGTCTTGCCGTCGATGACCACGTTTCCGGTGGCGCTCGGGTTCATCGCCTGGGTGACGATGCCACCGACCTGCACCTCGCTCAGCCCGGCCGCTGCCGCCTTCGCCCGGTCGATCTGCACCGCGATGTATGGCAGTGAGGCCGACAGGTTGCTCGATGCGCGCGAAACGACGGCGAGGTCTTTCACCGTGGCGAGAATGGCGTCGGATGCCGCGCGCAGATCCGCATCGCTGCCAGCAGTGATGTTGACCTGGATGTCAGACGAGGTGAAACCGCCCTGGGCGGAAGCGACCGCGAGCTCACCCTTGCCGGTGATCGTCTTCAGCTCGGATGCGACGGTCGCCTGCAGCTTTGCCTGGTCGGCGGCCGGGTCGGTGGTGACGGAAAAGATGCTCGATCCCGAACCGGAGAATGCCGCTCGAAGCGCGCTACCGCCGGATCCGATGGTGAGCAGTACGGTGTCGACACCCGTGATCTTGCTCAGGGTGGCCTCGACCTCCTTCGACGCGGCATCCTGGGTCTCCAGGCTGGTACCCAGGGGAAGTGTCTGGGTCACCGTGAGCGTGTTCTGCCCGGTATTGCCGATGAAATTGGTCTTGAGGCTTGTCGCAAGCAGCCCGCTACCCGCCAGGAGCACGAGCGCGGCGACGAGCACGATCGCAGGGGATTTGAGGGTCCAGCGGATGACCGGAAGGTAGACCTTCTGCAGACGCGTGACCTGCTCGACCTGCTCGACCCGCGTGACCTGCGTGACCTGCTCGACAGCGACATCCCCGGAATGTTTGTGCGCGACCTTCTTGCTCCCAAGGAACCAGTAGGCGAGCACCGGCACGATCGTGAGGGACACGAACAGCGACGCGAGCAGCGCCATCGTCACCGTGAGGGCGAAGGGGCGGAACAGCTCTCCGGTGAGCCCACCGACGAGCGCGATCGGCAGAAACACTGCGACCGTGGTGATCGTGGAGGCGGTCACGGCTGTGGAGACCTCGCGCACGGCGGTCAGGATGGCTGGCAGCTTCTCCTCGCCGAGACCGATGTGCCGTTTGATGTTCTCGATCACGACGATGGAGTCGTCCACGACTCGACCAATCGCGATCGTCAGCGCCGCGAGGGTGATGACGTTGAGGGTGTAGCCCGCGGCCTGCATTCCGATGAAGGTGATCAGCACCGAGACCGGGATCGAGATCGCCGTCACGAGGGTCGAGCGCACGGAAAACAGGAAGACCAGAATGATGATCACGGCGAAGATGAGGCCGAGCAGTCCCTCTTGCGCAAGGCTGTCGATCGACTGGGTGATCGAGGGCGCCTGATCGGCGACGACGGTGAACTTCGTGTTAGACCCGAGCTGCCTCTCGAGATTCGGGATATCGTCGCGCACAATCTGAGACACCGTCACCGTGTTGCCGATGGCGGACTTCGTGATGTTGAGGGTGACGGCAGGTTTGCTATTGACGCTCGAGTAGCCGCTGGTCGGATCGTTGACGACGGCAACGGTGGCGACATCCGCAATCGTCGGGGCGGTGAGCGCCCGGGAACCGAGCAGTGGGAGGGCCGCGATCTCATCGGTGGTGGCGATGCGGGAACCGGACTGAACCGTGAGTGTCTTGCTGTCTTCGGTGATCGATCCGCTCGCCAGCAGCGTGCCATTGGCCGTGAGCGCAGTCTTGATCGACTGGATGCTGAGGCCACCGGCCGTCAGTTTGGCAGCATCCGGAGTGATCGTCACCCGCTGGGATGCCGCCCCGAGCAGGCTCACGTCGCTGACCCCCTTCAGCTGCTTCAGGTTCGTCACGGTGAGGGTGGAGAGTTTGGAGGCGAGGGTGTTGGCGTCCATGTCGCTGGTTACCGCGAGTTGGATGACCGGTAAATCGCTCAGGCTGAAGGTGATGACCTGCGGCGTGACGCTCGAGGGCAATCGCGTCTTAATTCGGTCGAGGGCGAGCTGCACCTTCTGCTCCGAGGTGGCTATGTCGGTGCCGTATGCGAATGACGCGGTGACGGTCGATGCCGAGGTATTGGATGTTGCCGTGGTCGAATCGAGATTTTCGATGCCCTGAAGCGCGCTCTCGATCGGAGTGCTGATGTCGGTGTTCACCACGTCGGGGGATGCGCCGGGGTAGGAGGTGACGATGAACACCGAGGGCAGCGAGAGGGAGGGGATCAGCTCCTGCTTGAACGAGGTGAGGGCCAGACCACCGAAGATTCCGATCACGATGGTGACCAGCGCGATGAGGGCGCGGTTGCGCAGGCTGAAAACTGAAAACAGATGCACGGGGAAGTCTCTCAGGAGCGGTGGCAGGAAAAAGCGCACGACCATGTGCTCCCTCGAATTGTCTCAGGGCTCTCTGGGGGTCTGCATACTCTCGAGGGAGTAACGTCCATTCTTTCAGCCACACCACTTCAGCGAGGATTGACCCATGATGATCCGCCGTGTGCCGCAGCTGCTCATAGGTTTATTCCTATACGGGGTCGCGATCGCGCTGATGGTGCAGGCCGGCATCGGTGTCTCGCCCTGGGATGTCCTCACGCAGGGCATCGCGCGGCAGACCGGGCTACCGTTCGGTCTCATCACGAATATCGTTGGACTTCTTGTGCTGCTGCTCTGGATCCCCATCCGCCAAAAACCCGGCCTCGGCACACTGCTCAACGTGCTGCTGATCGGGCCAAGTGCCCAGTTCGGCCTCTGGCTACTACCGGTGGCACAGCAGCTGTGGGAGCAGGTGGTGTTCTTCGCCGGCGGACTTGCACTGCTCGCCGTCGCGACAGGCCTCTATATTGGTGCGCGATTCGGACCCGGCCCTCGCGATGGTCTTATGACGGGAATCCACCGCCGCTGGGGCTGGCGCCTGTGGATCGTGCGTACGTCGATCGAGCTGACGGTACTGGCCATTGGCTGGTTGCTCGGTGGAAACGTCGGTATCGGCACGCTGCTGTTCGCGCTGCTCATCGGTCCGATGGTGAACCTGACGATCCCGCTGCTGACCGTGCCGACGCGAACATCCACCTCCCGTTTTCACGACCACCCCCCTGTCAACACACGACGGCGGTCGTAAAAACGCGAGATGGTGCGGCGGATGTGACGGAAACAGTTTTCGACGGGCGCGCGGTTCCGGTGTAGTGTCGCACATCGTGAATACCGAAGTTCGGTCGCCGAAGCGTTGGCTGATCGGTGAACCGCTGGCCTCCGAGAAACTGGAGGGCCAGCTGCTCCCGAAGCGGCTCGCGCTGCCCATTTTCGCGAGCGACGCGCTGTCATCAGTGGCCTACGCGCCGCAGGAACTGCTGCTGATCCTCACCCTTGGCGGCCTCGCCTTCCTCAGTTTCGCACCCTGGGTTGCCGCCGCTGTCGTGCTGCTACTCATCGTGGTTGTCACCTCCTACCGCCAGTTGATCAAGGCCTATCCCTCCGGCGGCGGTGACTACGAGGTCGCACACAAGAACCTCGGTGAGAAGGCCGGGCTGGTCGTCGCATCCGCACTGCTGGTTGACTACATCCTCACCGTCACGGTGTCCGTCGCCTCCGGGGTCGACAACATCATCTCCGCATTCCCTGCGCTCAACGCCTATCGGGTCGAACTAGCGGTCGGATTCGTGGTGCTACTCGCCGCGATCAACCTGCGCGGAGTCGCAGAATCGAGCCGGGCATTCGCACTGCCGACCTACCTCTTCGTCGGAAGCACTGCCCTGATGATCGGGGTCGGGCTCACCCGCGCAGCGCTCGGCGACGCCCCGATCGCGGCATCTTCGGAGTTCACCGTCAAGGATCCGGCGAGCCTCACCCAGATCGCCTTCATCCTGCTGCTGCTGCGGGCTTTTGCCAGCGGATGTTCCGCCCTCACCGGTGTCGAGGCTGTCGCCAATGGCGTGCCAGCGTTCCGCCGCCCGAAGGTCAAAAACGCGCAGCGCACTCTCGTGCTGATGGGCTCCATCGCGATCGTGCTCTTCATTGGGATCACGACTCTCGCGCTGATCAGTAAGGTGCACTACGCAGAGTCGGCGTGTGACCTCATCGGTTTTGAAAACTGCACGACCGCGCCCCAGACCAGTGTGATCTCACAGATCGCGGCTGCCACCTTCCCCGGGGCTGGATACTTCATGTTCTACGTGATCCAGGGCACAACTGCACTGGTGCTGCTGCTTGCCGCCAACACCGCCTTCAATGGGTTCCCCCTGCTCGGCTCGGTACTCGCTCGGGATTCCTACGCGCCCAAATCACTCCAGACCCGAGGTGACCGCCTCGTCTACTCCAATGGGGTACTCGTGCTCAGCGGCGCGGCGATATTCCTTCTGGTCGTCTATCGTGCCAACCTCACTCAGCTCATCCAGCTCTACATCATTGGCGTCTTCGTCTCCTTCACCCTCGGCCAGATCGGCATGGTGGTGCACTGGACCCGGATGCTGCGCGACGGCACCGCGACGCTGTCACAGAGCGAACGCCGCCAGGTCTGGCGCAGCCGGGCGATCAACGCCACCGGTGCGACTTTCACCGGCATCGTGCTGATCGTGGTCACGATCACCAAGTTCACCCACGGCGCCTGGCTGGTGTTCGCAATCATGCCTGTTCTTTTCATATTGATGCTTCGGATCAATCGGTACTACGCCAAGGTGGCCAAAGATATCGAAGTGGACTCCACCACCACGTTCGGCGCCACCGGTGACCACGCGGTCGTGCTCGTCGGCACGATGCAGAAGCCGACCCTCAAGGCGCTCGACTACGCCATCGCCGCGCGTCACGAGAGCATCGAAGCGGTGCATATCAACATCGACGACCGGGCCTCTGAGCAGCTGTCGAAGCAGTGGGACGAGATGAACATCCAGGTGCCGTTGCGCATCGTGCCCTCTCCCTACCGCGATATCAGCATGCCCCTGACTGCATATATCAAGGCGCGTCGGATCGAAGTCGGCTCCGAGGTCATCACGGTCTACACGCCGCAGTACATCGTGGGCCACTGGTGGGAGAACCTGCTGCATAACCACAAGGCCCGCCGCATCCGCCAGAAGCTGATGCTCGTGCACGGTGTCACGATCGCGCTGGTGCCGTGGCTACTCGACTCATCACGCAACCTGTATACCCGCTCGTATCGCCCGTATCCCGGCGAATCCCGGCGTGGCGAACCCCGGCGTCCCCTGCTGCGCAAGCCCCTTCCGCCAGCCGCGCCTGCGGCCCCGAAAGCGGGCGTCCTCTTCGGCGGAGGACGTGCCGAGAGCCAGGTGGACCGTGCCGCACGCCTCGCCCGGGAGTCAGCTGCGAAGAAGTCCGCGGCGAGGAACTCCTCCTCGACCCAGAAGTAGTCCGCATGCCTGGCTGGCGTGAGGCAGTGGCTGTGGTCGCCGGTGGGGTGGTCGGCACCGGACTCCGGCTCACCCTCGACACCGTGATCCCCCACGGGGACGCTGATTTTCCACTCAGCACCCTGCTCATCAACGTTGTGGGATCGTTCGCTCTCGGTGCCCTGGTCGCAACGCTCTGGCGGCGGTCGAACACTCCCAACTGGCTCAAGGTCGGCCTCGGCTCCGGCCTGATCGGTTCCTTTACTACGTTCTCAGCGCTCATCGTCTCGCTGTTGTCCGAAGCGCAGCGTGGCGCGTGGATGCTCGCGGTGCTGTATCTCGCGCTCTCCCTCGTGCTCGGCCTCGGTGCCGCGCTCCTCGGGCTCAGCCTCGGACGGCGGCCGAGGCAGGCACCGCTGGAGATTGACATGGTGGACGAGTGAGTCCGGCACTGGTGATCGCGGTGCTCGCCTCCGGTGCACTCGGGGCCCTCGCCCGGTACGGCATCTCGCTCGCGTTCATCCGCGCCACTCGGTTTCCCCGGGCAGTGCTCGTGGTCAACGTGGCAGGGTGCCTGCTCGGCGGCGGGGTGCTGGCGCTTTCTGACGGGGGCATCATCGATAGCGGCCTCCACCTCATCCTCCTCACCGGTATTGCAGGCGGCCTCACGACCTTCAGCACCTTCTCGGTCGAGACCCTGCAATTTGCCCTCTCGGGACGCTGGCGCGCCGCGGTTGCGAACGTCGTCATCAACCTCGTGCTTGGTCTCGGCGCTGCAATGGCGGCCTACTTCATCGTGTACTGGTTTCTGCTGCTGAATCAGTACCAGCCGTAGCGGTACTGGTGGCGAAGGGGTCAGCCTCGCGCGGGCAGGTCAGAGGTTCGACAGCAGCGCGACGACCTGGCGAGCGATCTGCCGGCCGGCTCGGTTCGCTCCGATCGTGCTCGCCTGGGGTCCATACCCGGCGAAGAATATACGACCGTCCTTCCAGGACGATCCCCCGCCGACGCTGACTCCGCCCTCCTTCTCCCTCAGCTTGAGGGGAGCGAGGTGTCGTAGCTCCGGACGGAACCCAGTGGACCAGACAATCGCATCCGCGAGCTGGAATGTCCCGTCGGCCCAGCGCACCCCATCCGGCTCGATCGACGCGAACATCGGTTTGGCGACCAGCGTGCCCCGATCGATACCAGCCTGGATACGGCGAGTTCGGGGCACCCCGGTGCCGCTCACGACGCTCGGCAGAGCTCGACCGCTGCGCGCTGCTTCGTCCTGGGCCGCGACCGCTCGTGCACCGTCCTCCATGTTGAGCTCTCCCTCATCGAGAAACTCAATCGGTCGGCGCGAGACCCAGGTGAGGCTTTCGGTGTTACCCTCCAACTCGAGGAGGAAGCCGATTGCCGAGGTTCCCCCGCCGACGACGACGACGTTATGGCCCGCAAAGTCGGCGGCCGAGCTGTACTGCGTGGTGTGAACGTGTCGTCCGGCGAAATCGTTGAGGCCCGGATACCAGGGTACGAATGGCGAGCCCCACGTGCCGGTCGCATTGACGACGACGTCTGTTTCGAGTGCTCCGATACCGCCGTTCATCTCGAATCCGACCACCAGGTCGGTACCGCGATTGAACACCCGCTTCACGTCGACCGGTCGCCGCACCTGGAGTCCATAGTGCGCTTCGTACCGGGCGTAGTAGTCGGCCACGACATGCTTCGCCGGCTGGGTGCGGTCGGCGGAATCGAAACTGATGCCCAACTCATCCATGCCGGGCAGGTCGTTGATGTGGTGTGCCGAGCCGATGCGAAGCGCCTCCCAGCGATGCTGCCAAGCGCCGCCGGTGACCGGACCGCGGTCGAGAACAACAAAATCAGAACCCGGTTCGAGCCCGAGTCGGGTGAGGTAGAAGGAGACGGATAGTCCGGCTTGTCCCGCGCCGATTACGACGACTGAGGGAGAACCAGGCGAAGATGTCACGCGTCTACGTTAGCCGCCGCTGAGATGCCGCATAACGGAGGCAGCCGGGCATCGCGTGCATGCTAAAGTTGGCCTTTAGATTTTAGTTCCCTATTTGGTCAATTCCGGGCAGCTGCTCGCCAGTCAAGGCACCGCTTGTTCGGGATCAGAATCGTGAGGGGGTCAAGCCATGGGGCGCGGCCGTCAAAAAGCAAAGCACACCAAGGTGGCTCGTGAGCTGAAGTACTTCAGCCCGGACACCAACTACAACGCGCTCGAACGTGAGCTCACCCATCCCGTCACGGGAGCCCCGGTCGACCCCAAACTCGAGGAAGATCTCGAGAAGTGGCCGGAGTTCAGCGCGAGTTCGTACTCCCCCGGTACGTCAGAAATCACTGACGACGAGTACGAGCCCGACCAAAACAAGACCGCGTAGGGCCCCGGTCGCCGACCACCTCCCCTTTTTCTCACCACCGCCGTGTTCAGACACGACGGTGGTCGTAAAAGGCAGGGGTGGTATTACGGCGAGAAGCGGGAGGGGAGGGACGGGCCCCGCCGGGTTAGTCGCGGTAACGGCCCACCAAGCGCACGGCCCCGCCATCGACGCCCTTAGCCCCCTGCACCCAATCCGCCGGTCCCGAGCGGGCCGAGGAATCTGCCGGCCGCACCGGCGAGGCATCGAAGCCAGCGATGTCCCGCGGCGCGGTGGACACGACACCAAGAGTCCAGGCGGGGATGCCGCTGGCGGCTAGCTGCGCGATGACGGTGCCAGCGCTCGCTGCCTCGACCACGGCAATCATGCCGACGCCAAGGTTCCAGGTGCCCTCGGCCTCTTCCAGGCTGAGGGATCCCCAGTCGGTAAGTACCCGGAACACCGGCGCTGGCGACCAGGTGCTTCGCTCCAGTTCGACCCAGCTGCCGACCGGCAGCACGCGGGCGAGGTTCGCGGCGATGCCACCCCCGGTCACATGGCTGAGCGCATGCACCACGCCCGGGACATCCGCAAGCAGACCGAGCAGTGGCACCGTATACAGACGGGTGGGCTCGAGCAGCACCTCACCGACGAGGCCGCCAAGCTCAGCGGAGCGATCGAGGTAGGAGACCTGTGCCTGCCGCACGATGTGGCGCACGAGCGAGAAGCCATTGGAGTGCAGACCGGATGATTCGAGGGCGATGACTACGTCACCATCCACTACGAGATGGGCACCGAGTTGCGCGCCAGCTTCGACCGCGCCCGTCGCGGCTCCGGCGACGTCGTAGTCATCCGGTGCGAGAAGTCCGGGATGCTCCGCGGTCTCGCCGCCGACCAGAGCGGTCGCGGTCTCGCTGCAGCCGCGCGCGATGCCGGCGACGATGTCCGCGATGCGAGACGGCACGACCTTGCCGCAAGCAATGTAGTCGGTCATGAACAGTGGCGTTGCTCCGACCACGATGATGTCGTCGACGACCATGCCCACCAGGTCGATCCCGATCGTGTCGTGCTTATCGATGGCCTGGGCGATCGCGACCTTTGTGCCGACACCGTCGGTGGATGTCGCGAGCAGCGGTCGCTGAAAAGAGGTGAGGAACGACACGTCGAAGAGTCCGGCGAACCCTCCCACGCCGCCGACGACGCGTGATCCGTGGGTGGCCGAGACCGCCGACTTCATCAGTTCGACGGCGAGGTCTCCGGCCGCCGTATCGACGCCTGCCTCCGCGTACTTGTCAGCCATTCATCGTCCGTTCGTAAAGCGTGGAAGACTGGGATAAATCACCCCCAACTCTACGGTCTGGAGACTCACCGAGAATGTGCGGCATTGTCGGCATCGTTTCTTCGGAACCCGCCAACCAACAGGTCTATGACAGCCTCCTGCTCTTGCAGCACCGGGGCCAAGACTCGACCGGCATCGCCACCGCTGAGGGGCGTACTTTCCACATGGTGAAGGCGCGTGGCCAGGTTCGCGAGGCGTTTCGCACCCGAGACATGCGCAGCCTGCCAGGCAATATGGGGCTTGGGCACGTGCGTTATGCCACGAAAGGCAACGCCTTCAACGAGCAGGAGGCCCAGCCGTTCTACGTGAACGCCCCCTACGGAATCGTGCTCGTGCACAACGGCAACCTCACCAACACGCGCGAGCTCACCGAAGAGCTGTTCCATGTTGACCGTCGGCACCTCAATACCGATTCCGACACCGAGCTGCTGGTCAATGTGCTCGCGCACGAACTGCAGGAGCAGGTGACCGGGCCAGACCTCGATCCCGATCAGATCTTCGCGGCCGTCGAGCGGGTACACGAGCGCGTCGAGGGCTCCTACGCCACTATTGCGATGATTCCCGGATACGGTCTCCTCGCATTCCGGGATCCTTTCGGTATCCGCCCTCTCGTGCTCGGAAAGCGGGCACGCGGATTCGTCGGAAGTGACTGGATCGTGGCATCCGAGTCCCTCGTACTCGAGAGTGGCGGCTACGAGCTCGTGCGTGACATCGCGCCGGGCGAGGCAGTCTTCATCGCGTTAGACGGCGAGATGACGTCGCGCCAATGTGCCACGAACCCCACCCTTGTGCCGTGCTCATTCGAGTACGTCTATCTCGCCCGCCCCGACTCGATCATGAACGGCATCTCGGTATACGACGCGCGGCTTCGCCTCGGCAACCGCCTCGCCGACACAATCGCCGAATACACGCCACGCGGCGACATCGACGTGGTCATGCCCATTCCGGACTCCTCCCGGCCGGCCGCGATGCAGGTCGCCCGCAAGCTCGGGATCGAATACCGCGAGGGTTTCTACAAGAACCGCTACATCGGCCGCACGTTCATCATGCCCGGCCAGGCCGAGCGGAAGAAGTCGGTGAAGCAGAAACTCAACGCCATGGGTTCCGAGTTTCGCGGCAAGAATATCCTGATCGTCGACGACTCCATCGTGCGCGGGACGACCTCGAAGGAGATCGTGCAGATGGCCCGCGAGGCGGGCGCCAACAAGGTCACCTTCACTTCGGCTGCGCCTCCCGTGCGGTATCCCCACGTCTACGGCATCAACATGCCGAGCCGGCATGAGCTGATCGCCCACAATCGCAAGATCCCCGAGATCAAGCTGGAGATGGGATCCGATTACCTGATCTATCAGGAGGTCGCAGATATGCAGGCGGCTATCCTCGAGGGCTCGAATGTGAAGGCCCTCGAGATGAGCTGCTTCACCGGTGATTATGTGACCGGCACTGTGTCCCCGGAATACCTCGCCTGGGTCGAGCACACGCAGCTCAGCTGAGGTGGGGCCGAGCTGCTGGGCTTGCAGGTCGCTGAGTCTGTAGGGTGCTGGGTCTTCAGCGAGGTGGGCATCAGCGGATCTTCGAGTTGCCCGAACCGTGAGCACCGCGATGATGAGGCCGGACCGGATGGCGAGGGCGACCATGACGTGCGACCATGACGGGCGCGAGCCAGAGCAGTGTTCGGTGCCCGCTCCGACAGTTTCGGGCAGCAAGGCATCTGAGTCAATTACTGAAACTACCGGTTACCGGTTTCTGCGGACGATTCGGGCGCCTCACTATCGGCAGGTTCGTCGTCATAGGGCAGCGGATCCACCGTGGTGCGCTCGGCCATCCCGGTGCGGGCGCGACGGGTGAGCACAGTGTCGAGCAGAATCGCCATGATGGCGCCGATCAGCGCCCCAGCCGGCATTCCGAAGAGGAGAAAGTAGCCGAAAAGTGCGCCAAACCCGACCGACGGATCCGACGGAAATGACGCGGTGAGGATGAAGGTGGCAATGGCCCCAACCCCGGCCCCGATGATGAGAAACCGCGAGTACCGGGGAATCCGACGAACGGTGACCTCGGTCTCAACAGTGGTTTCCGCGGGTTCGAGCTGGTCAGGCTGCGCCGACTCAGGCTGCTCAGGTCCAGGCTGCTCAGGTCCAGGCTGCGCCGACTCAGGCTCCGTATCCGGTTCGGGGTGCGGCTCGGCGGCGGGGGTCATGCCCCTATTGTCCCAGACGGTTGCGGGGTAACCGCCCCAGCCCAGGGCAGCGGCAGGTGGGCGGAGAGATCGGCACGGGATCCGGATGCTGCGATCCGCCCGTGCTCGAGGGCGTCAGCCCATGTAGTGCCCCCGGTGGCAATTGCGAGCCAGGTGAGCGCATCCGTCTCCACCACGTTCGGCGGGGTTCCTCGTGTGTGGCCGGGACCGGCGATGCACTGCACGGCGCCGAAGGGGGGAACACGCACCTCGACAGAGTTGCCCGGGGCGCCATCCGCCAGCACCTGCAGCAGGTAGCGCGCGGCGGCAGCCTCGGTGTCGCGATCGGCCACTGTCGCGAGCGCGCGCTTCACCGCGTCGCGGCCAGCGGCATCCGTAATGCGTGCTTTGCCCATGCTTCTACGCTATCCCGGTGTCACGCGCTGCGTTACGCACGCGCTGCACTGCGCACGCGCTGCGTTATTCGCGCGGCATCGCTCATGCAGTATCACTCCGGCACAAAACTGATTGCCCGCGGACGCCGGGTGAGCACAGCGGCTGCGAGTCCGCCGAGCATGATCGCCCCGCCGATGAGTTCGCTGCCAGCCGGTCGCTCATCGAACACCACCCAGGCAGCGAGGATGCCGATCACCGGCACGAGGAGGGTGAACGGCACCACCGCGCCGGTCGGGTAGCGAGCAAGCAGGGAGTTCCAGATCGTATAGGCCACCAAGGATGCGGCGACCGCCGTGTACACAGTGCTGAGAATCGCGGCGAGCGACAGGTGGGCGAGCGAGAATCCCACCGCCTGCGGTCCGTCTACCAGAAGCGCAAGCGCCAAGGAGGGGATGGGAACCACCAGTCCCGACCACACCACTAGCGCGAGTCCGGATGCCGCACGCGCCCGCCGTGACAGCACGTTGCCAATCGCCCAGGAGAGTGCCGCGAGCAGGGTGATCACGAGCGGGAGCCAGGGTGCAGAACGGGTGTGACCGACGACGACCACAGCCAGACCGATCATGCCGATCACGATTCCCACGGCCTGACGTTTGGTGGGATGCTCCCGAAGCAGCAGGGAGGAGACGATCACCGAGAACACGATCTGCGTCTGCAGCAGCAGCGAAGCAAGTCCGGGCGGCATGCCGAGCGCGAGTGCGAGGTAGAGCAGGGTGAACTGGCCAAGGCTCAGGAAGGCGCCGATCAACAGGATATTGCGCCATCCGATCGCTGGAGGCCGGATGAAGAAGACTGCGGGAACGGCCACGAGGATGAAACGCATCGCGAGGAAGAGCAGCGGGGGCACATCGGTGAGACCAAGATCGATGGCCACGAAGTTGACACCCCAGATCACCACGACCAGTAGCGCGAGGAGAGTGTGGCGTGGAGTCATCCGCTTAGCTTGGCACGGCGGCCGCTCCCGCTTAACCGCGGGCCTCGCTCTACTGCCGGCGGCGCCTCAAGTGGAGCGGGCCCTTCGCCGTAGAAGCGTCAACGGCCGTGCCTGACTGCAGGATATCGATTTCCCCCGCCGCGAAAAGCCGGCGTGCCGCGCGGCGGGCCGGCTCCGCGAGCTCAGCCCAGTTCGCCTCGCCGACGGCTTTGGCCGCATCCGAATCGACGATGGTTGCCCCGGCCGGGCGGGCGGCAAGCAGTGCGAGGATCGCAGCTTCGAGCATCCGGTCTTCCTCGGTAACACCCCGGCGTCGGCAGGCATCGGAACAGTAGCGCACGGACTCCCAGTCGCGTGCCCACTTGGCACGCCACTCGATACGGCGACCGCAGGAGGCGCAGAGCTTCTCGACCGGAGCGGCGGATTCGGCGGATCGCTGACGGTGGGCCATAGCCCCAGTCTGCCGGGTGATGCTGGGTGTGCCGGGCGAAGCGTGGCGAAGCGTGGCGAAGCGTGGCGAAGGCCACCGGATGCGAGTCCTCCGGCCGCCGCGGTGGGTGGGTACGCTTGCCACGTGAGAATCCTCGTCCTCGGTTCCGGTGCTCGTGAGCATGCCATCATCACCGCACTGCTGCGTGAGGATGTCGACCACGACATCATCGCGGCTCCCGGCAATGCGGGCATCGCCGCAGAAGTGCAGGTCATTGCTCTCGACCCCGCGAATCCTGCCGTGGTCACCGACTTCGCGCTCGAGAATGACATCGAGCTGGTGATCATCGGTCCGGAGGCACCGCTCGTTGCCGGCGTCGCCGATCGCCTGCGTCAGCGCGGCATCGCGGTCTTTGGGCCGGGTAAGGCCGCCGCCCAACTCGAGGGCAGCAAGACCTTCGCGAAGCGGATCATGGATGTCGCAGGGGTGCCGACCGGCCGCGCGACCCGGGTCGGCAGCCTCGATCAGGCGATTGCAGCCATCGATGCGTTCGGAGCCCCCTATGTCGTGAAAGCAGACGGCCTTGCCGCGGGTAAGGGCGTACTTGTCACTGCCGATCGGGATGCCGCAGTCGCTCACGCCGAATTTTGGATCGGGCAGGGCAGCGTGCTCGTCGAGGAGTTCCTCGACGGGCAGGAGGTCTCCCTGTTCCTGCTCAGCGACGGCCATAACGTGCTCCCGCTCGAGCCCGCCCAGGATTACAAGCGCCTCTCTGACAACGACGAGGGTCCGAACACCGGCGGTATGGGCGCGTATTCTCCCCTGCCCTGGCTCCCGGCCGGTTTTGTCGATGAGGTGATCGACACCGTCGCCATCCCGACCGTGCGCACCCTTGCGGCCGAACAGACCCCCTTCATCGGGCTGCTCTATTGCGGACTCATCATCACCGAGGCAGGCACGCGGGTGATCGAGTTCAACGCCCGCTTCGGCGATCCCGAGACGCAGGTCGTGCTCCCCCGGCTCATCACGCCGCTCAGCGGACTGCTCTTCGCCGCGGCGACCGGAGCGCTCGGCGGGATGGCGCGCCCACAGTTCTCCGACGATGTCGCCGTCACCGTGGTGCTCGCGAGTGAGGGCTACCCCGAGACCCCGGTCACCGGCCGCACTATTACTGGCATCGATGCCGCGCTGGCGATCCAGGGCGTGACAGTGGCTCACGCGGCGACGGCACTGTCCGGAAGCTCCCTGGTCGCGACCGGTGGACGCGTCCTCAGCGTTGTCGCCACCGGCAGCGATTTTGGGCAGGCCCGATCCCGCGCCTATCGCGCGCTTGAGGCGATCGACCTCGAGGGCGGCCAATACCGCACCGATATCGCGCTGCGGGTCGCCGAATGAGCGCGGATCTGACCGCAGACGGCTGGACTCACGCCTACTCCGGCAAGGTGCGCGACCTGTACATCGAGACCGGGATCGCGGACCTCGCCGGAGCCGAGCGTGTGCTGATGGTCGCGAGTGACCGGGTCAGCGCCTTCGACCACGTGCTGTCCCCCGGAATCCCGGGCAAGGGAGAGCTGCTCACCACACTGAGTCTGTGGTGGTTCGACCGGCTCGCCGGGGTGCCCAATCACCTCGTCGCAGACCATGAGCTGCGCGGCGATTCGGTGCACGAGAAGATTCCGGATGCCGTCGCCGGCCGGGCGATGCTCGCGCGCACCCTCGACATGTACCCGATCGAGTGCGTGGTGCGCGGATACCTCGCAGGCTCCGGCTGGCTGGAATACCGGGAGCACCAGACGGTCTGCGGCGTCGCCCTGCCGGCCGGCCTCACCAACGGGGATCGACTTCCCGAGCCGATCTACACGCCGGCCTGGAAGGCGCCACTCGGCGCGCATGACGAGAACATCCCCTTCGAGCGCACGGTCGAGCTGGTGGGATCGAAAATCGCCACGGCGCTGCGTGATCTCAGCCTCGAGGTGTTTTCGCAGGCATCCGCCATCGCCGACGATCGCGGCGTGATCCTCGCCGACACCAAATTTGAATTCGGTGCCAACCGCGACACCGGTGTCATGACCCTCGCGGACGAGGTGCTGACGAGCGACAGTTCCCGGTACTGGGATTTCGAGGCCTATTCCGCCGGTGGCGAGAACCGGCTCGCGAGCTTCGATAAGCAGATAGTGCGCGACTGGTTGAGTGCGAACTGGGATGCCACTGGCGAGCCACCGGCCCTCCCGCCACAGATCGTGGAGCAGACCGCCGCCCGCTACCGGGAGTTGATCGAGAGGCTCACCCGTTCGTGATCGGGTAAGCGAGACGAATCCGCGCCCTCGGTCGTCGGCCGCGCGCCCGAATGTTGTGGAGCATGGCTGACACGCGGCAGCGCGGTCGCAGACCGCTACAGCGTGCCGCGCACGATCGAATCACTCGAGTGGGCTGGGTTGCCGTCGGGTTTTTCGTTCGAGATATCCACGATGGGATAGTCCGCGATATTCACGTCGGCAGGAATTGTGAATACGCCTCGAGTGCCCACGAGCACGCCGACGCTGATCAGCTTGGTGAGGTCGCTCGAGATCAACCAGACCTCGCGATAGCCCGGGGCATCCCGCGACTCCGAAAGAGTGACGACGACCTGTCGCCCTGAGCTCGTGCTCTCGAGAATCGCTTCGCCAGAGGAGCCGGTCCAATCGGGGAGTGCGCTCAGGCGCGCTTGGGCCAAGATGGTCGGCTTCGGGGTGACGACCGGTGGAGCGAGCACGTTGGTCGCGACCAGGATCGCCCCGGTTGCCACCACGACCGCGAGTGCACCGGCGAGAATCGGCGCAATCAACCGACGGCGGCGCCGGCCGACATGGTGGGTCAGCGTCGATGACCCGGCGGATGATTCGGCACGAGGCGCCAGTGGCGCATCGGTGTTCTCCTCAATGGCCTGCGCTGCCGCGGCCTCGAACGGTGCCGGAATGACATCGGGTGAGAGGCCGAGGGTGCGGCTGATGGATCCCCAGACTGCCGGCCCCGGAACATCGAGGGGAAGATCGAGGGGCGAACCGGAGCGGGCGAGAGTTGCCACCCGCATCAGGCTGGTGAGTTCGTCGAGGCATCCGGAGCAGCCCTGTACGTGCAACTCGTCGGTGAGCGAGATATCGGGCTCGCCCATCGCCATCATGGCCAGGACCTCTGGGTCACTGTGTTCGGGTTGGTCAGTCATTATCGCTCACCTCCAATCTGGTTCGTAGCCGGTCGAGACTTCGGCGGATGTGACTCTTTACCGTGCCGAGTGGCAGATCGAGTCGCGTGGCTATTTGCGTGTGCGTAAGCCGATCGTAGAACGCAAGTCTCATGATGCGCAGTGGTGTCTCTGGGAGGTCGGCAAGGGCATCCGCCACCACAAGCCGTTCGGCCATATCGTCAGGCCAGTCGGTCACCTCACGGTCGAGACTCTGGATGAGTGCCTCCCGGTCACGACGATCACGCGCCCGCCGCTCGTGAGCGTCCGCAATCATGTTCTTGGTGATTCCCACCAGCCAGGCCGAGATTCGGGACCGGGTCGGATCGAAAGTCGCCCGACCCAGCCAGACGGCCACGAAAACCTTCTGGGTCACGTCCTCGGCATCGGCAGAGTTGCCGAGCGATCGCAGAGACATGCCGTAAACCAGTCGTGCCCAACGCTCGTACACGGTGGCCAAGGCGCGTTCATCACCCGCCTGGAAGCTGGTGACGAGAGACGACTCGTCGTGATTGTGAAGCAGGTCAGACACGAAAATCCTGCCGGCGGCCGATCGGGTGTGGTCACCCGGAGAGGAGACCCTGTTCCCACCCACGATAGTCGTTTGCCACTCGGGTCGCGAAAGATCAGTTGCCAGAGGCTGCCGCTGCGACCGGGGTCGCCGTGACAATGACGTTGTCGACGTAGTGCCCCGTCTTCGAGTTGTAGCTCCCGCCGCAGGTCACCAGTGAGAGTCGCGGAGCTCCCGCGGTGTCGAAGACTTCGGCCATGGGGGCGTCGATCTTGCCGACCTGCCGCAGTTCGGTCACCGTGTAGGCGACCGTCGAGCCATCCGCTCCGGTGAGTGTGAGCCTGTCTCCGGCGGTTGCATTCCTGAGCCTGCTGAACGGCCCGATCCCGTCGTCCCGGGAATCGATGTGAGCCGCGATGACAGTGGCGCCCGCTCGAGAGTTGACCCCGGGACTGTAGCGGTACCATCCCGCGTCGGCAGCGTTGGGTGGAAGGGCCATCGCGCCATCCGCATCGAGCCCTTCAGAGGTTACTTTCATGTCGATTCCCAGCCGGTCTAGCTGGATGCGCACCGGTGCCACGACCACAGCCGCCGCATTGGCCGTGAGTGAGGCGTCTGCTGTCGGGATGCGGGGAACGGATGCCGCGGGTGGCGGTGTCGCCGATGCCGTGGAGCGTGGGGCCGCTGTGCCCGCGACCCCTGTGCCCGTGACCGCTGTGCAGCCAGCGAGCACGGGGAGGGCCAGGCACACCGCAAGTGTGGCGCCGAGCCTGGCTCTTCCCGTCATTTTCACTCTGTGATTCTGTGTCGATCAAACGCCGTTAGGCGCGTGACCCGGCGTTTCGGCGAGCGACTACCACGACGGCAGCAGCGGCAGCGGCGAGAAGCAATCCGAGTGCTCCGATGCCAACTGCGGACTGGGTCTGCTGTGTGGACTCGGCGCGTGCTGCCTCACCGGTCTGTCCGGCGGGGATGCCGGTCGGCGGGGTATGCAGTCCGGTGATAGTCTGTACTGCCACGGCGAGGTTCTCTCCCTCGAGGCTTCCGTAGGCGTAGACGATGGTGTTCTGGCCTTCGACAACGGGCACGTCAGCCGGCCCGATGAGTGCAGGTGTGGTGGTTCCCGCAGCGACGACAGAGGCCGAAATGGTGGCCGGTGCGAGGTTGAGGATCTGCTCCTTCGGGTTGGTGAGGCCCTCGATAACCGGGGTGCTGCCAGCAAGCACGTCAACGGCTGGAGCCGCTGCTACGTGGCGCACTGTCAGTCGTCCTTCACCAGCGGCCGTCTTCGAGATGTCGTTGGTGAACAGCGTCGCCGTTGGCTTGTTGTCGGTCGTGAGATGCGCGACTGCGGTGTAGTTGCCCCCGTCCGCGAGCGGAAGGTCAACCGGGCCGATGACGACCTTGTCCGTCGCAGAAGTGGCATCGGAGGCCGTGATTGCTACCGAGTAGGTGGCCGGCGCCAGGCTGAGCGGGCCAGCGAGGGTGCCGGTCTTGAAGTCGTCGATGGTGAGTTTGCCATTCACCCAGACATCCACGGTGACTCCGGGAATGCCGTGCAGTACCGACAGCTGTGCGTTGGTGGCTGCAGAAGCGGACATCGGCACCGCGAGCGCGGCGAGTATGAAGGCACCGGCGACTCCGCCGGCCATGATTCGAGTTTTCATTTTTCTACTCCAGTTCCGAAGCATGGTGATCATGCTCTTATCTAGTACTTCCCCCCTCCACCGGCAAACGGATGCAGCAGACCGCGACTTTTTTCTGGCAATTAGCCGAGTGCGGGCGGCCTAACATCGGTGGAGTGACCGCAACTGACCTCCTCGCCGCCGACACCTCGATGGGGTCCGTGACCCTGCTCGTCGCCGACCTCGACGGGATGACCGCCTACTACCGTGACGCGGTGGCGCTCAACGTGCTGGCCTCCACCGCCGACACCGTGACCCTCGGCCGCGGCACGACCCCGTTGATCATCCTGTGGGCGGCCCCCGAGCTCGTTCAGGCGAGTCCGCGCGATGCCGGGCTATTCCATACGGCGATCCTGTTCGACTCGGAGGCCGCGCTCGCGGCATCCGTCTATTCGGTTGCGACGAAAGCCCCCGGCACTTTCACCAGCAGCTCCGACCACCTCGTGAGCAAGGCCTTCTACTTCACCGACCCCGAGGGCAACGGGGTGGAGCTCTACTGGGACCGCGATCGTGCAGAATGGGGCTGGGTGTACGGCCAGGTCGAGATGTCCACGCTGTTTCTCGACCCGAATGTCTTCTTGCAAGAGCACCTCACCGAGGCCGCCGTCACCGCTCCGAACTTCGGCGGGGCCGTCGTCGGTCACGTGCACCTCGCAGTGGGCGATATCGCTTCAGCCCGGGAATTCTACGTAAACCGTCTCGGCTTCGAGCAGACCCTCATGTACGGCGACTCCGCCCTGTTTGTGAGCGCGGGCGGCTACCACCACCACATGGCGATGAACATCTGGAACAGCGTAGGGGCCGGTCGCCGCGGCCGCACGCTCGGACTCGGCCAGGTCGATATCGTCGTACCCGGAGCTGACGACCTCGGATCTCTCGGCGAGCGGATGTCACACCACGGCATCCCGACCCGTCACGACGGGCCGACCCTCAGCTTTGACGACCCCTGGGCGAATGGGATCCGCGTGACCGCAGCACCCTCCTGAGCCGCCGCATCCCACACTGTCAGGCCGTCTGGCATGAGCGGCCTAACATCGGTGGAGTGAAGAATTTTCGCCCGAACCTCCTGAGCCGGGCTGCCGCGATACCGCTCGCCCCCGTTTTGCTGGTTCAGGCGCGAATGGCGCGCGCGAGCATCCCGCGCCTGCCGGACGCCGAACTTCCCTGGACTGGATCGCTGCCGGGCGCCGACCTGATCCGCCTGCTCGTGCTCGGGGATTCGACCGCAGCCGGGGTCGGGGCCGACAGCCAGAGCGAGGCGCTCCCGGGAAGCTTCGCTCGCGAGTTCGGAGATCGGTTCGACCGCGGGACGACCTGGCAGGCCATTGGTGAGAACGGCGCGACCGCACGCGATATCCTCACGCGGTTCATCGACGAAGCAACGACGAACCGCTACGACGTGGTGTTTCTCACGATCGGCGCCAATGATGCACTCGAGTTGCGCTCCCGTCGCGCCTTCGCGCGGGACGTTCGCGAGATCGTTCACCGCCTGCGTTCCGCGAACCCGGATGCCCTGCTCCTGGTTTCGCTGATGCCCCGGTTCGACCGCTTCCGCAGCCTGAAAGGCCCACTGCGCTGGAATCTCGCACTGCACGCCGCCAGCCTCGACGACGCCGCCCGCGCTGCCGTGCGTGGCCTGGATAAGGTGTTTGCCCTGCCAAAACCCCCGCCATACACACCGACGTTCTGGTCTCCCGATCTGTTCCACCCCGGGCCGGCCGGATACCGGGAATGGGCGGAGTTTGTGCTCGACTCCGTGCCGCTCAGCCTGCTTGCACCGCTGCGCCGCCAGTACTCACGCCGCGGCTGACGCCCGCTTAGCGGTGGCGGTAGCGGGATCAGTGTCGGTGTCGGTACCGGGTTCCGGCACCATCCGGTCATTCCAATGTTTGATGATCACCCAGGCGACCGCCGCGGCGGGTACCGAGATGAGGGTGCCGAAGATTCCGCCGAGAATCGTGCCGGCGGTGAGGGCCAGCAGCACGACGAGACCGTGCAGTTTGAGCGACTTGCCCATCACGTACGGCGACAGGAAGTTGCCCTCGAGCTGTTGGACGGCGATCACGACGATCACGACGATGATCGCCGCGGTCAGGTCGTTCGTCACCAGCGTCACCAGTGCGGCAATGATTCCAGTGACCGTCGCACCGATGAGGGGGATGAACGCACCGATGAACACGAGAATCGCCAGCGGGATTGCCAGCGGCACCTGAAGAATCAGCATGGCCACCCCGATAAAGACCGCGTCGACAAGCGCGATGATCGCCGTTCCCCGCACGTAGCCTCCGAGGGTCTCGACTGCACTGTTTCCCGCACGGCGGAGCTTGGCGTGCACGACCGACCGAAACGGAGTGATCAGGAATGCCCAGATCATCGGACCGTCCTTCATGAAGTAAAAGAGAACGATCACCGTGAGCACCGCCCCCGTGACGAGCTCGGCCGCTGTGGATACCCCGGCCAGCGCGCCGGATCCGAACTGCGCGCTCGTGACGAAGTCGACAAGGGTCTTCTGCACCGCACTGATCTGCTTCGCATCGAAACTGATCGGACCGTTCTGCACGAAGTCGGCGATGGTGGTGATGCCGGAGCTCACCGACTTTTGCAGCGTGGTGAATTGCGACTGCACCTGGAATACCGCGATCGTGATCACTCCGCCAAACGCGAGCACCCCGGCAAGCAGCGAGATGATCGCGGCGGCGACCCGCGGCATCCGCTTCTCCAGCAGGCGAACCACCGGACGGAACGCGGATGCCACGATCAGCGCGATCAGCACCGGCACCACCACGAGCTGCACCCTGGTCGCGGCAAACACGATGATCACCGCAATGGAGAGCACGAGCAGCGCCTGCCCCGAGCGCTGCGCAAGACGTCCGAAGCTGTCGTTCCACAGTGGCATCGGAGGGCGAGCGCTGGGTGCGGGAGGGCTGGCCTTCTTCTTGGTGAACATGCATCGAGCGTACCGATCACCTGTCACTGCGGCACGGGAGCTGTGCGGGAGGTCGGATCCGCGCACTCCGGTAGGCTGGAAAAATTCACCCGCAGACGAACTCTTGGAGTGTCTCGTGCCCGTAATCGTCGTCGAGGTCATGCCGAAGCCCGAGCTTCTCGACCCCCAGGGCAAGGCCGTCGCAGGCGCTCTGCACCGCCTCGGAATCTCCGATATCTCCGGGGTCCGTATCGGTAAGCGGTTTGAGGTGACAGTGGATGAAGTAACGGATGCCGTGCTCGCCGAGGTCACGAAACTCGCGGATGACATGTTCTCCAACTCCGTGATCGAAGACGTGGTGTCGATTTCGGTGCACCCCGCGCCCGCCAGCGCATGACATCCATCGGTGTCATCACTTTTCCCGGCTCGCTCGACGACCGTGATGCCCAGCGTGCGGTGCGCCTCGCTGGCGCAACCCCGGTGGCTCTCTGGCACGGTTCGCACTCGCTCGAGGGCGTCGACGCGATCGTGCTGCCCGGCGGCTTCAGCTACGGCGACTACCTGCGCTGTGGCGCCATCGCCTCGCTCTCCCCGATCATGGCCGAGGTCATCGAAGCGGCAGCCAAGGGGATGCCGGTGCTCGGCATCTGCAACGGGTTCCAGATGCTCACCGAGGCACACCTGCTCGAGGGTGGACTCATCCGCAACGACCACGGCGGGTTCATCTGTCGCGACCAGAAGCTTCGCGTCGAGAACACCTCGACGGCCTGGACCAACCAGTTTCCCACCGGGGCCGAGATCACCATCCCGCTGAAAAATGGCGAGGGCGGCTTCATCGCCGACGCCGCGACGATCGCGCGGCTCGAGGGCGAGGGCCGTGTCGTCTTCCGCTATCTCGGCGTCAACCCCAACGGATCGCTGAACGACATCGCCGGCATCTCGAATGCCCGCGGCAATGTCGTCGGCTTGATGCCGCATCCGGAGCACGCGACCGAAGAGGGTTTCGGCCCGGACACCGCCCTTGCCATGCGCAATGGCACTGATGGGCTCGCCGTCTTCGCGAGCGCAATCGCGTCCCTGGTTGCTGCCGCCTGACGCTGGTCGTGACCTCCCCCGCGCACGCGCAGCCCACCGTCACCCCGCTCAGTCTCTTCCGTGGACTAGCGATCGCGGAGGCGATCACCTGGACGCTGCTGATCACCGGCCTTGTGCTTCGAGCGACCCTCGAACTCGACATCGCGGTGAGCGTCGGCGGCGGCGTTCACGGCTTCGTCTTTCTTGCCTATGCGGCAACGGCCCTCATCGTCGGCTTGAACCAGCGCTGGTCGCTGAAGGTGGCCGCGACGGCGATCGGTAGTGCAGTGATTCCCTACGCCACGATCCCGGTCGAGCTGTGGTTGACGCGCAGCGGGCGACTGGCGGGGGCGTTCCGCCTGGCTGCGACGGATGACGCACGCGACCATCGCCTGCCCGATCGCGCCCTGCGGATGCTGCTGCGGCATCCGCTCGCCCTGGGCGCTATCGTCGGCTGCGGTGTCGTCGTCGTGTTCAGTGTGCTGCTGATCGTCGGGCCGCCCGGTTCGCACTGAGCGCTTCTCTGAGCCGGTTCAGACCAGGCCGGTTCAGACCAGGCTGGTTCAGACCAGGCCGGTTCAGACCAGGCCGGTTCAGACCAGGCTGGTTCAGACCAGGCCGGTTCAGACCAGGAAGAACGGGATCATTCCGGGGTTTCTCGCGTGCACGATCACCAGAAACACCACGAGGTCGAACAGCAGGTGCACGGCGAGCACGTAGGTGAGCGATCGGGTGATGGTGAAGGTGTAGCCCTGCAGCAGCGCAAACGGGATGGTGAGCAGCGGCCCCCACGACTGGTAGCCAAGCTCCCACAGGAATGACACGAAGACGATTGCCTGCAGCAGGTTGGCCTGCCACATGGGAAAGTGGCGTTTCAGCAGCACGAACACCGTGCAGATGAAGAAGAGTTCGTCCCAGGTGCCCACGAAGTTGACGCCGACGAACAGGCGGCCGATCTCATCCGGTGCCGTAACGACCGGCCAGTTGAGGTAGGCGCCTGAGGTGATGAAGTAGAACGGCAGAATCAGCCAGCCGAGGGCGAGCACGAGCACAAGGTAGCTCCACTGCAGCGGCGTCCAGGGCCACATGCCCTTCCACGGAAACCGGATGATGTGCTGCCGGAAAACATAGCGCGAGATGAGGTATGGCACCGCAACCGCAGACGCCAGCACGAAGCCGAGCAGGAAGAAGTTGACCCAGCCGATATCGGCCTTGACCGACATCGAACTCACGATCACCAGGCCGATTGCGATGAGCAGAAAATCCTTCGCCATGCCGACGGTGAGACCGCGCCGGTCGAAAAGCCAGGCGAGGCCGAGCCCGATCGCGACCATCGGGTAACCGATCAGCGGCATCCGCAGCGAGAAGAGAAAGAGGGCAGACGAGCACAGGATGACGGCCGGGATCAGCCCCCAGCTGACGGCGCGCCGCACCGGGGATTCGGTGGACGTGCCGATCGAGGTCACCTGCCCAGTTTAGGTTCCCGGGAGGCTGCGGCTGCGTGGCGGGTGCATGTGCCGCTGCTGTTGCTGCTGTTACTTTTTCTGTTGCTGCTGCTGTCTCGCGGATGCCGCACGGGCCGCGCCAAAGCGCTCGCCCGGTAGAATTGTCACATCCGGCACTCCCTCGACCCAGGAGCACTTTCGCCCGTGACTACCCCAGCAATTCCTGCCGCCACTTCTGCCACTGCTGGCTCGACCAGCGTCGCCGACACCGTGTCGAATGCCGAGGTGACTCCCCACAGGGAGCAGCCCTACGCGGCCCTCGGGCTCAAGGAGGCAGAGTACCTGTCGATCCGCGAGATTCTCGGGCGGCGGCCAACGAGCGGTGAACTCGCGATGTACTCGGTGATGTGGAGCGAGCACTGCTCCTACAAGTCGTCAAAAATCTATCTGCGGCAGTTCGGCGACAAGACCACCGAGAAGATGCGCACCAACCTCATGGTGGGCATGGGCGAGAATGCGGGCGTCGTGGATGTGGGCCAGGGTTGGGCCGTGACCTTCAAGATCGAGAGCCACAACCATCCGTCCTACATCGAGCCATTCCAGGGTGCCGCGACCGGCGTCGGGGGAATCGTGCGCGACATCATCTCGATGGGCGCGCGCCCGGTCGCGGTGATGGATGCGCTGCGCTTCGGCGCGATCGATGACCCCGACACAGCCCGTGTCGTGCACGGTGTCGTCGCCGGAATCTCGTTTTACGGCAACTGCCTCGGCCTGCCGAATATCGGCGGGGAGACCTGGTTCGACTCCGTCTATCAGGCGAATCCGCTCGTCAACGCGCTTGCCGTCGGAGTGCTACGCCATGAAGATCTGCACCTCGCGAATGCCCGCGGCGTGGGCAACAAAGTCGTGCTGTTCGGAGCCCGCACCGGCGGAGATGGCATCGGCGGAGCATCCATCCTCGCCTCTGACTCCTTCTCTGCGGGCGGCCCGACCAAGCGACCCGCCGTGCAGGTGGGTGACCCCTTCGCCGAAAAGGTGCTCATCGAGTGCTGCCTCGAGCTGTTCCAGCAGGAGCTGGTCGAGGGCATCCAGGATCTGGGGGCCGCCGGCATCAGCTGCGCCACGTCGGAGCTCGCCTCCAACGGCGACGGCGGAATGTTCATCGAACTCGAGAAGGTGCTGCTTCGCGACCCCACCCTCACGGCAGAAGGGATTCTGATGTCCGAGAGCCAGGAGCGCATGATGGCGATCGTGACGCCCGAGAAGCTTGCCGGTTTCCTCGCTGTGGTCGAGAAGTGGGATGTCGAGACCTCCGTACTCGGCGAGGTGACCGACACCGGCCGCCTCATCATCCACTGGCACGGCGAAGAGATCGTCAATGTGCTGCCACGCACCGTCGCGGTCGACGGCCCGGTGTACGAGCGAGAAGTCGCCTACCCGACCTGGCAGGATGCCCTGCAGGCAGACTCGTCATCGTCGCTGGCCCGCGCCGCGACATCCACCCTCTTGAGGGAGCAGGCGATCGCTCTTCTCGGCAGCGGCAACCTCGCCTCGAAAGAGTGGATCACCAACCAGTACGACCGCTATGTCATGGGCAACACCGCGCTCTCGTTCCCGGATGACGGCGGCATGGTGCGCATCGACGAAGGCAGCGGCCTCGGATTCGCCGTTGCCACCGATGCCAACGGCCGTTACGCCTACCTCGACCCCTACCGTGGGGCCCAACTCGCCCTCGCTGAGGCCTTCCGCAATGTGGCCGTCACCGGAGCAACCCCGGTCGCCGTCTCCGACTGCCTCAACTTCGGCTCGCCGGAGAACCCCGAGGTGATGTGGCAGTTCTCGCAGGCCGTCGAAGGGCTGGCGGACGGATGCCTCGAGCTCGAGATTCCCGTCACCGGCGGCAACGTGTCGTTCTACAACCAGACCGGTGACGTGCCGATCCATCCGACCCCGGTCGTGGCTGTGCTCGGAGTGATCAACGATGTCGCGGACCGCATCCCGAGCGGCTGGCAGGACGAGGGCAACAACATCTACCTGCTCGGCACCACGCGCGACGAGCTCGACGGATCCGCCTGGGCGGGAGTCATCCACTCCCATCTCGGCGGTCGTCCGCCCCTCGTGGACTTCGCCGCCGAACAGGCACTCGCCGGGCTCATCAAGTCGGGCTCGAAGCAGAACATCATCGCCTCCGCGCACGACCTCTCAGACGGTGGGCTCATCCAGGCCGTCTCCGAGTCGATTCTGCGCTTCGGTGTAGGCGCCCGGCTGTGGATCACGGAGCTCATGGAGCGCGACGGAGTGGATGCGACGGCCGCCCTGTTCAGCGAGTCGGGTGCGCGAGCGATCGTCTCGGTGCCGCGCGAAGACGACGTGCGCTTCATCGGGCTGTGCGAGGGGCGCGGTGTGCCAGCCCTGCGCGTCGGCGTGACGGATGGCGGCGGCTTCGGCGCGTCTGCGGATGCGGCTGCGGATGCGTCTACGTCTGCGTCTACGTCTACGTCTGCGTCTACGGATGCGTCTACGTCTACGTCTGTATCTACGTCTACGGATGCGTCTACGTCTGCGTCTACGTCTACGGATGCGTCTACGTCTACGTCTGTATCTACGTCTACGGATGCGGAACGCGGCGCACCTGCGGGCGCGACTCTCGACGTGCAAGACCACTTCGTCATCACTCTCGACGAGTTGCGCGCCACCCACCGCGGCACGCTAGCTGAGCACTTCGGCCCAGTAGTAGGCCACTAGTCCCAAAACCCTGCCGATCAACGGTCAAAGAGTGTCGCCTGACAGTGCGTTAGGCGACACTCTTTGACCGTTGATCGGCAGGGCTGGGGATAGTTTTGGCGGCATTTTTGCGGGAGCGGGCACAGTGGGGGGATGTCGCGCCACCGAGCTATTCCCCCGAGCCTGTCTGAGCGTGTGTTCACAGTGCCCGAGGCGGTAAGTGCTGGCGTGACAAAGCGACGGCTGCGCGGATCGGACCTCGCGGCGCCATTCTTCGCGGTGCGGGTGGCCGCGGCGACGGCAGTGACTCCGAGCATCAGCACCCTTGCCCATGCGTTTGCCGTCAGGCTAGCATCCGACCAGTTCTTCAGCCATCTGACCGCCGCGACCCTGCTCGGCCTTCGCCTGCCCGAGCGTCATCTGCCATTAATTCTGGATGTCGCGGTGCTCGCGCCCGCACGTCTTCCCCGGCTCCGCGGCATCCGTGGTCACCAGCTGATGCCGAGTGCGCGGATCGAGACGTTACCGGACGGTCTGCGGGTGAGCTCCGCCGTCGACACATGGTGCCAGCTTGCGGCCGTTCTCCAGCTGGACGAGTTGATCGTGATGGGCGACGGGCTCCTGCAGCGGGAGCATCCTCTCGCATCCAGGGCCGAATTAGTGTCGACGATTGACGCCTGGGGCCACCGCCCCGGCGTGACCAATTTGCGTGAAGCTCTGCTGCACCTGCGGGCCCGCACCGATTCGGCGCGCGAGACGATGCTTCGACTCATCGTCATTCGAGCCGGTTTTCCGGAGCCGGTCGTGAACCACAAAATCTACAACCGGTTCGGGGCGTTGATCGCACATGGCGATCTCGCCTTCCCGGAATACCGGGTACTGCTCGAGTATGACGGCGCTGTGCACCGCCAGGAACATCAATTTCATGTGGATATCGCGCGTCTTGACGGGCTGATGGAGGAGCGATGGCGGGTCATCCGCGTCGACAAGCAGCTGATGGCGGCGCGCGCGACCCTGCTAGGCAAAGTGCACACGGCCCTGACGGCGGCCGGCTGGCGCGGCTGACCCCCGTCCCACTCCAAACTTGCAAGTTCAACTGTCAAAGAATGTCGCCTGGCGACCAGTTAGGCGACATTCTTTGACAGTTGAGCTGAGGATCGAGCGGGATTGGGCTCAGGCCTGAGTGGCTATTGCTCCGGTGCTGGCGATCTGCTCGTGCTGGTGGATGACCTCGGCGATGATGAAGTTGAGAAATTTTTCACCGAAGGCGGGATCGAGATGCGACTCGGATGCCAACGCCTTGAGCTTGGTGATCTGCTCGAGTTCGCGCCCCGGGTCCGCCGCCGGCAGTCCACTGGATGCCTTGAGCCGCCCCACCTGCTGGGTGAACTTGAATCGCTCGGCGAGGAGATGCACGAGAGCGGCGTCTACGTTGTCGATGCTCTGGCGAAGGCTCAAGAGCTGGGCGGCGGGATCGAGAGAGTCAGGCATGATTCGAGGGTACCCGCCAGAGACCGCGACTACCCGCCAGCGCCTCGTGCTCAGTCGACCAACGTGAGCGTAACGTCGATGTTGCCCCGGGTGGCGTTGGAGTAGGGGCAGACCCGGTGGGCGGCATCCGCGATTTCCTGGCGACGCTCAGCCGGTACACGGGGCGTGTAGATGTCGAGCTCGACGGCCAGACCGAATCCCTCATAGCCGTCATTGCCGATACTTACACTTGCCGAGACGGCCGAATCGTTGGTGTCAAGCTGCAACGACCGCCCGACGACATGGATGGCGCTGAGGAAGCAGGCGGAGAATCCGGCAGCAAAGAGTTGTTCGGGATTCGTGCCCTCACCGCTGCCACCGAGTTCCTTCGGTGGCCGGGTGTCGAAGTCGAGCCGGTCATCTTCCGAACGAACATGACCGTCGCGGCCACCCCCGGTAGCGTGGGCGATTGCGGTATATGAAATTTCCATGGCTTCAGCCGACCATCTAATTCTGGGCGTTATCCGAGCACCGCCCTACGTCATCGAGCACGTGCGGATGGGCTCGGCGCACAAGAGAGCTACGTCATCGAGCGCGTGCGGAAGAGCACCGGGCGATCCCCGTGACGCTCAAGTCGCTGCTCGAGCCCGGTTCGCACCCGCGGCCAGTCATCACGGATTATGGAGTAGACCGCGCTGTTGCGCCAGCTGCCGTCGGCGCGAAGGAGATCCCGGCGCACAATGCCCTCGAAGGTTGCACCGAGGCCAGCGATGGCCGCGCACGAACGCTCGTTGAGGGCATCCGCTTGGATTTTTACTCGGCCGAATCCGCAGTCGAAGGCGATCCCGAGCAACAGAAGCTTGACCTCGGCGTTCACAGCGGTACCCCAGACTCGCGGATCGTAGGCGGTCCAGCCAAGATGGGCGGCCTCGCGCGCCAGGTCGAAGTCCGCAAGTGTCGTCGTGCCCACGAGCTCACGATCGTGTGGCCCGCCCACCAGGAAAATCGCATAGGGGTTGCAGTCGTCCCACCGGAAGAAGCTCTCGGCCCACTCAATGAAGCCCGCTGGAGAATCACGGTAGGCGGCAGACCCACCACCGAAACCCCCGGCAAAGACAACGGGATGCCCGATCGCCGCTCCGAGCGCGGGGAGGTGCTCGCGACGCAAACGCTCGAGGCGCACGAATCGGCCGGAAACATCGGTGGCCTCGGGACGGGTCGCGGTCATGCGCTCCAGTCTGACAGGGCAAAGGTGCGATTTCGAAAGGCCATCAGTGGTGAATAATTGCAGGCGTGACCAAGACCACACTATTCCTGAGCTCCGCCGGCGCGTTCGTGCACCTGCTCGGCGAGATCAGCGATGATCAGTGGTCGGCGCCCGGACTTGGGGCGTGGACGGTGCGTAGCCTCGCCGGACACACCGCCCGTGCCATCCTCACCGTGGAGAATTACCTGCTGCAGGATGAGCCGGGAGACGTGACGATCGCGACAGCGGAGGCCTATTACTCGACCGCCTACCTCGCGTTCACGGATGATTCGGCAGTCGCCGCCCGCGGTGTTGAGGCCGGCGAGTGGCTGGGTGAGCATCCGGTGGCACAGGTCTCGTCGGCGCTTGAACGGGCCACTGACGTCATAGAGTCGCAGCCGTCAGACCGCATCGTGTCAATCGGAGGAATGGGCATCCGGCTCCCCGAGTATCTGCGAACCCGGGTCTTCGAGCTGGTGGTTCACACCATCGATCTCTCGCGGGCAACCGGACTCGCCCATTCCCTTCCCGACTCTGCAGTGGAGGATGCCGTCACTCTCGCCGCGGCAGTGGCCTCTCGTCGAGGATCGGGTGAGGATGTCCTGCTCGCGCTCACGGGACGCCGCCCAATGCCCGAGGGCTTCAGCGTCGTGTGACCCCGGAATACCCCAGATCAGCTGTCAAAGAAGGCCGCCTAATCGCGTGCCGGACGACATTCTTTGACAGTTGACCTGTGGGGGTGACGTGGGGACGGGGATGTGGGGTCAGGAGGTCAGGAGGTCGTGGCGCACCACTATGGCTTCGCGGTCTGGACCTACCCCGATCGCGGAAATTCGCGCACCACTCATCGCTTCGAGCGCGAGCACATAGTCCTGCGCGTTTTTCGGCAGGTCCGCAAATATTCGCACGCCCGTGATGTCTTCGGTCCAGCCGGGGAACTCCTCGTAGATCGGGACGGCGTGGTGGAAGTCCGACTGCGACACCGGCACTTGCTCGACGCGAACACCGTCGATGTCGTAGGCAACACAGACCGGGATCGTTTCGAGCCCGGTGAGCACGTCGAGCTTTGTGAGCACGAAGTCGGTGACACCGTTGATGCGTGCCGAGTAGCGGGCGACTGGGGCGTCATACCAGCCACAACGACGCGGGCGCCCGGTTGTTGTCCCGAACTCGGCACCATTCGTTCGGAGGAATTCTCCCGGTTCCTCGTGCAGCTCGGTGGGGAACGGTCCTGACCCAACTCGGGTCGTGTACGCCTTGACGACGGCGATGACCCGCTGCATCCGGTTGGCCGCGACACCCGATCCGGTCGCCGCACCGCCACTGGTCGAGTTCGACGACGTCACGAACGGGTACGTTCCGTGGTCGACATCCAGCATCGTCGCCTGGCCGCCCTCGAATAGAACCGTCTTGCCGGCATCGAGAGCCTGGCTGAGGATCAGGCCGGTATCGGCGACCATTGGGCGAAGACGCTCTGCGCACTGCAGCAGATCATCGACGATCTCATCGACGCTGATCGCCCGACGGTTGTAAATCTTCACCAGCAGGTGATTCTTGGCATCGAGGGCGCCTTCGACCTTCTGGCGAAGAATGTTCTCGTCGAACAGATCCTGGATGCGGATGCCGACGCGATTGATCTTGTCCGCGTATGCCGGCCCGATTCCCCGGCCTGTGGTTCCGATCTGCCGCTTACCGAGAAAGCGTTCGGTCACCTTGTCGAGGGTGCGGTGATACTGCGTGATGATGTGGGCATTCGCGCTGACCAGCAGTCGCGAGACATCCACTCCGCGGCTGCTCAGGGCATCGAGCTCCTCGAACAGCACTGCAATGTCGACCACAACACCGTTGGCGATGACCGGGATGACACCGGGACTCAGGATCCCCGACGGCAGAAGGTGCAGGGCGTACTTCTCTGTGCCGACAACGACAGTGTGCCCGGCGTTATTGCCGCCATTGAACTTGACGACGTAGTCGACGCGGGGACCGAGAAGGTCGGTGGCCTTACCCTTGCCCTCATCGCCCCACTGGGCGCCGATCAAGACAATCGCGGGCATGGCGAATCCTTACGTCTAACGGGGATGAGCCCCAATCCTACCAATTCCTGAGATTTCGCAGGGTCCACGCGTGCGCGAACTCTGGCCTGCATCGCTCTGCGGGACCGCATGCCATAACTTGCACACGCCTGTGCAAATTATTACACTGAAGCAATGAGTTCCCCTGCGAAACGCCTTCCGCGTCGCGATGCCGCAGCGAATCGCGTATCGCTACTCGCCGCCGCCCGGATCGTGTTCAATCTCGACCCGGGTGCGTCCCTCGAAGCAGTGGCAGCGGAGGCCGGCCTCAGTCGTCGCTCGGTGTACGGGCACTTCGCCAATCGGGAAGAGTTGCAGCTCGAACTCGTGACCGCGGGTGCGCGCCGCGTGGCATCCGCCGTGGAGTCGGTGACCCATCCCGATCCACTGGTGCGTCTTGCCCTGATCGCATCGACTCTCTGGCGCGAGGTGGAGAGCGTGCGCGTGATGGCCGTCGTCGCTGTGCGCGGTCCGCTCGCGCTCCATACCGCCGCAGCGCTCGGATCAATCCGCGCCAACGTTCGGACCGCAATCATCGAGGGACAGACGGATGGCTCGATGCGCGGTGATCTGCCGGTCGAGCGACTCGCCCGGCTGGTCGAGCACACCGCTCTCGTCGTGCTCGAGGACTCAACGGCGCATCCGCTCGATACCCGCGAGGGAGGGCGGCTTGTCATGCTGATGACACTCGCGACTATCGGCCTCGGCTGGCGTGATGCCGGCGAATTCATCGATGGGCATTCGGAGCTGAACTGGCCAGCTGACCCGGAGGCCGCAGGGGGCAACGCCAGCATCGAAGATACTTCCCGGGGCCGGGGCTGATGCGCGTTCAACTGCACCGGGCTGCCATCGGGCGCGGCCCGGGTGCCGCAGTTCCCGCCCTCGACCTGATCGTGGACGGACCGGTGCCCGTCGTCGTCGCCGTGCAGACGGATGAGCGACCGATGCTGGTGTCGATGCTCCTGGCCGGACGTCTCCGCTGCGACTCCGGGCGCGTGCTCGTAGATGGGCGCGATGATGCGGATCAGTTGCGGCGTCGCACCGCGCTCGTAGACACCCCGGTCATTGCCGAGCCGACACCGGGCATCGCCCTCAAGACGATCGTGGCCGAGGAGTTCTCCTTCGCCGGACAGCCCACCTCCGGCCGGGCAGTGCGTTCCTTCCTCGCCGATCATGGCCTCTCGGGCTACGCGACACTGCCGGTTCGTGCGCTGCCGCCAGCGGATCGCATCCGCCTGCTCAGCGAGCTCGCCGTGCTGCGCGACGGAGTTGACGGCCTCATCGTCACCTCACCGGAGCGCCACGGCGGCGAGCCATCCCAGTGGTACGGACCGCTCGCGGCCCTCGCCGAGCGCGGCATAACCGTGGCCATCGTCACCGACTATGCAACGGCCGGGATTCTGGTGTCACTCGGCGCCCGGGATGGCTCAGCACCGGAACCAGTGCCGGAGCCAGTGCCGGAACCGGCACCGGAAACCGCCCAACCCTCCCTCTCGTTCTCTCCTGAAAGCGCTCCGTCGTGAAGATCTACCCTCTCGTCCGCGCCGAATTCGCACGCCTCACCTCGAGCCGAATGGGCATCGCCTCGCTCATCGCGCTCATGACCGTGCCTCTCGTCTACGGCGGCCTCTACCTCTGGGGCAACCAGGATCCCTATTCGAGCCTCGACAAGGTGCCAGCCGCACTCGTTGTTGAAGACACCGGCACCACTGTCGACGGCACCGCCATCAACTATGGCGAGACCGCTGCGAAGTCCCTGCTGAGCGATAAACGGTTCGGCTGGATCACGGTGACCGCGGCACAGGCGACCGCCGGTGTGAAGGACGGCACCTATGACTTCGGCATCACTTTCCCCTCTGACTTCTCCAGCCGCCTCGCTTCAGCATCGGGCGACACTCCCCGGTCAGCGCGACTGCAGCTCACCACCGACGACACCAACAGCTACCTCTCCACCACAATTGCGAAGCAGGCGGCTGAGGCCGTGCGGGTCGAGATCGCGAAGCAGGTCGGGGCGGCAGCATCCGTTTCACTGCTTGGCGCGGGCGGCACTATCCGTGACGGTCTGGTGAGAGCCGACAAAGGTGCGGGCAGTCTGGCGGATGGCGCGGCCACGGCCGCGAGCGGTGCAGCAGCGCTGAGCTCGGGTAGCTCCTCGCTCGCGGGTGGGGCAGCGTCACTGTCGAGCGGTCTTGCGCAGCTCGACGCTACAGCTTCGGGCCTGCCATCCGCTGCCGCTCAGCTGAGCAGCGGAGCAGCATCGCTTGCGAGTGGGTTGGCGGCCGGAGCCCAAGCGGCCAGCGCGCTGAAGTCGGGCGCGGCCGTCGCGGCGAGCCTGGCGCCCCAGTCCGCTGAGCAGCAACGGATCATCGGTGCTCTCACGCTCGCGGGAGCGACTCCGGCGGAGATCGCGCAGGTCACCGCCCAGCTCGCCGGGCTCGCCACAGCCACCGAGCAGGTCTCCGCAGGCATCGGCACGCAACTGGTGCCACGCCTCACGGCGGCTGCGGCAGGGTCGGCCAAGCTTGCCAGCGGCACGGCAGCGCTCAGTTCATCTGCACCGGTTCTCGCCTCCGCGGTGCACTCCGCCGCGGCCGGGGCGGCGCAACTGTCGAGCGGGGCAGGCATGCTCTCGAGCGGGGCATCCGCTCTCAATACTGGCGCTGCGGAGCTGGCGAGCGGATCCGCGACCCTCGAGGCGTCCCTCTTCGACGCTGTGACGAAGGTGCCGGTAACCACCCTGGCCGGCAGACAAGCCACGGCGCACCTCATCGCCAACCCGGTCTCCGTGAAGCACAGCGCCATCACGCAGGCGGCCAACTATGGCGCCGGGCTCGCTCCCTTCTTCCTTGCCCTGGCATCGTGGATCGGCATCTATGCTCTTTTTCTGCTGGTGCGTCCGCTATCCCGTCGGGCGCTGACCGCCGTGCGCCGTCCCATCCGCACCACCCTGGCGGGATGGCTCACCCCTGCGCTGCTCGGAATCGTGCAGATGGTCGCGCTCTTCGCCCTGGTGACGCTCGCCCTCCACTTGCCGGTGGCCAACCCGATCGGGCTTGTCGCCTTCATGGCCTTCGTCGCGATGACTTTCGCGGCCATCGTATTGGCGCTCAACGTGCTGCTCGGCAGCGTCGGGCAGTTTCTCGCGCTCGTCTTCATGGTGGTGCAGCTGGTTACCGCGGGCGGCACTTTCCCGTGGCAGACCCTTCCCGGTCCGCTCGCCGCTCTGCACCAGGCGCTGCCGATGAGTCATGCCGTGGATGGGATCCGCCAGCTTATGTACGGCGGACTGAGCGCGAGCGTCTGGTCATCGATCCTGCCACTGCTGCTCTGGATGATGGGCTCACTCGCGGTCTCGGTGCTCGGCGCGATGCGTCAGGGCCGATTCCGCATCCTGCGGGAGCTGCGTCCGTCACCGATCGGGGCGTAACGGCGAGCGGATGCGTGTGGCCGGTCACCCACCCGCGTGGCCACCCGCGTACTCTCGCGCCGCACTCCTCAACAAATCGACTTGGTAGACGTTGCGGGTTCTAAGGCGCCAAAGTCGCAACGATTACCACGTCGATTACGGAATGCACGATTACGGAATGCACGATTGTGGAGGGCACCACTATGGAGGGCACCACTGCGGCGGGCACCCCGGCGCACGAAGCCGGGGCATCCCGTGAGTACGTGCATTCATCAGCGCGTGCGCCTGCCCGAGCGCAAGCGCATGCGCGTGCGTCTGCGCAAGTACCTGCCCGAGCCAGTGCCCGAGCCCGAGCCAGTTCGCGTCAAGCTGCCCGTGCCCGGAGCCTCAGCCGAATGTCGCGTGCTGCACAACCCAGGAGTGCATGGCCACTGCCGCAGCAGCGGATGCATTGAGGCTGCGGGTGGAGCCGAACTGGCTGATTTCGACGATGGATGTCGCGCAGGTGATGGCCTCTTCGCTGAGTCCCGGACCCTCCTGCCCGAACAGCAGGATGCAGGCTGGCGCAAACTCGAAGGTCTCGATGATCACCGATCCGGGCACATTGTCGACCGCAATCACCGGCAGCGAAGCATCCGCCGCCCAGAGCGCGAAACTCGAGACATCCGGGTGATACATCACATGCTGATAGCGGTCGGTGACCATAGCGCCGCGCTTATTCCAGCGCTTGCGGCCGATGATGTGCACCGTATCGGCGCCGAATGCGTTGGCGCTGCGCACGATCGATCCGATGTTCATGTCGTGCTGCCAGTTCTCGATCGCCACATGGAACGGATGTCGCGTGAGATCGAGATCCGCGACGATCGCCTCCATCGTCCAATAGCGGTAACGATCGACGACGTTGCGCGAGTCCCCCTTCTCGAGCAGCGCCGGATCGTAGAACGGCTCGGTCGGCATCGGGCCTTTCCATGGGCCGACGCCATAAGTGGTGAGTTCGACGCTCGGGGCTGGCGGGTCTGCTGGCGGGTCTGCTGGCGGTTCTGTTGGCACGCCTTTCAGGGTAGCCGCTGCACTGATCGGGCCCCACAGCTAACGCCTGGCGACAGCGGCCGTATCGAGACTGCCGCTACCCCAGCAGCGCGGCGGTGAGTAGGCACAGCCACCAGCACGGCGCGGCAAAAGCACCAAACCCTATTCGGCTCAGCAGCGGGAGCCTCAGCATTGCGCGGCTCAGCAGCGGGAGGCTCAGCAGCGGGAGGCTCAGCATTGCGAGCCTCAGCATTGGGAGGCCGTTCATGAGGAGGCTACTCGCGCTCGGTACTATTGCCCCATGACGGACCGCAGTGAAATCGAATGCTGGCTCACCGACATGGACGGCGTTCTCGTCCATGAGAATCATCCCGTGCCCGGGGCATCGGATCTACTCAAGCAGTGGCGCGACCAGGGTAAGCCATACCTCGTGCTCACCAACAACTCGATCTTCACACCGCGCGACCTGAGCGCGCGACTGAAGGCATCCGGGCTCGACGTGCCAGAGGACCGCATTTGGACCTCAGCCTTGGCCACCGCCGATTTTCTCGCCTCGCAGGCGCCCGGCGGCTCGGCGTTCGTGATCGGCGAGGCTGGCATCACGACCGCGCTTCACGAAGCCGGTTTCATCATGACCGAGACCGCGCCCGACTACGTGGTGATCGGCGAGACCCGCAACTACTCCTTTGAGGCGATCACCAAGGCCATCCGACTCATCGTCGCCGGGTCGCGCTTCATCGTGACGAATCCGGATGCCACGGGCCCAAGTGCCGACGGACCATTGCCGGCGACCGGGGCCGTCGCCGCTCTCATCACGAAGGCCACCGGCAGGGAGCCCTACGTTGTTGGCAAGCCGAACCCGATGATGTTTCGCTCGGCCATGAATAAGATCGGCGCCCATTCGGAGAACACCGGCATGATCGGCGATCGCATGGACACCGACATCATTGCCGGGATCGAGGCCGGGCTGCACACGATTCTCGTGCTTACCGGCATCAGCAACCAGGCGGAGATCGACAAATATCCATTTCGCCCGGATGAAATTCTCAACAGCGTCGCAGACCTGCTCGAGCAAGAGCCGATCGAGTCCGACGAAATCTGAACCGACTGTACGCCGACCCCCGCGCGCGATCCACCCCCGGCGCGATCAGTCCAACCGCGGCCAGCGGCCAGCGACACTACTTGACCGGTGTGCCGGCCACACTGCCGGTAATAGCCTCACCGCCGGCGCGTTTTACGAAGCAGAAGTAGTCGTGCTGACCCGCGGTCCACTCGTCAGACGTCGCGGCATACGACGCCTGAAACTGAATATCGCTGTACGCACCCGCAGTCTGAAGGTCGATCACCCCGGGTGCCGAGCACAGCAGGTTGATTTGGGACTGAAGCGATTCGAGCCCGGGGTATGTCGCGTTCTGCTCGCCGGGAAAGGTGCCGCGGAACACCATCTGGGCCGGATGCGGTGCGCCACAGGCCACCACGGTGAATCTGAGATCGAATGCACTCGAGTACGGATCGACACATTCGCCCCCGCGCAAGTCACTCCACAGGTGGATTCCCACAGCAACCGGGCCGGTTGTGCCCGAGGTCGAGGCTGCCGATGGTGATACTGACGGCGAGAGGTTCGGCGTCGCGCTCGTCGAGGCCCCGACAGTCGTCGGCACCTCGGCAATCTTCGTGCCGATGACAAACAGCACCACCAGCACAAGCAGTGCGATCGCTCCACCCGCAAGCCAGAACAACAGCCCCTCATTCTTCGAGAACGCAGCACGTCGCCTGCGCCGCGGTAATGCGGTCGAGGTGGTGCGCTCGTCAATGACCGGGGAATCAGTGGATGCCGACAGCGCAGCGCCATCTGGCGCACCCGCAAAAATTCCGGCAAACGGATTGAGCCCCGGCGGTGGCGGACCTACCAGTGGTTCGCCCTCGTAGTCCTTGAACTGCGTTTCGCCGAAGAGTGAATCGATGGGTGAGGCAGTGTGTGAATCGATGGGCAGGGCAGTCGACGAGGCGGCGAAGGAGTCGGTGGACGCCGCAGGGTCGGCATCCGAGTCGGCATCAGGGTCGTCGTCTGAGTGGCCGTCCGAGTCCGAGGTGAAGTAGGGCTCCGGGCGATACACCGCTGGAGTCGTGGTGGGGATGGCGGGCACGAGCGGGGCAGCATCCGGCATATCCGCACTGCCAAGACCCCAGTCGAAGGGTGAAGTGAGTGGGTGAGGTCCCGTGTCGTTACCCGCCGCCATGAGGTGATGTGCTACTTCGAGAGGCCGAGGTCAGAGAGACCGATAGCAGCGAAATACGGATAGCCTGCAGCCTCGATCACCTCGCGTGCTCCCGTGTCACGGTCGACGACGACAGCAACGGCGGCGATCTCTGCCCCCACCTTCTTGAGCGCCTCGATTGCGGCGAGTGGGGATCCCCCGGTCGTCGAGGTGTCTTCGAGCACGATCACGCGCTTGCCGGTGAGATCCGGACCCTCGACCTGGCGACCGCGGCCGTGATCCTTCGGCTCCTTGCGCACGACAAAGGCGTCGTAAGACAGCCCTCGGGCGGCGCCCTGGTGCAGCACGGCGGCCGCAATCGGGTCAGCCCCCATGGTCATTCCTCCGACGGCGGCGACATCCGCGACATCCGCAATCAGGTCGAGCATCACCCGGCCGATGAGTGGGGCGACCCGGTGATCGAGGCTCACCTTGCGCAAGTCCACGTAATACGTGGCTTTCTTGCCACTCGTGAGAGTGAAGTCGCCGTGAAACACGGCTCCCTCACAGATGTAGTCGATGAGCTGCTGCCTGGCGTCGTTCACGGCCCCGATCTTACTTGGCGGATTTTGTTGAACCGATTCCGGGAGGCACAGTCTGCTGGCCGAACCTGCTGGCCGAGGCGAGCGATTAAAGTGGTCCCATGCGTGTTGCTACCTGGAATGTGAACTCCATCCGAACGCGGGCCGCCCGCGTGGTCGACTGGCTCGGGCGGGAAGACATCGACGTTCTCGGCATGCAGGAGATCAAGTGCAGGGAGAATCAGTTTCCGTTCGAGCTCTTCGAAGAGGCGGGCTATGAGGTACAGCTGCACGGGCTCAACCAGTGGAACGGCGTCGCCTTCGCCAGTCGGCTGCCGATGGACGACGTACAGCTCGGATTCCCTTCCGCCCCCGGATTCAGCAAGACCGAAGTTGAGGGTGGGCCACCGCTCGAGGCCCGGGCAATGGCCGTCACGGTGGAAGGCGTGCGCCTGTGGAGTCTCTACGTGCCGAACGGACGCAGCCTCGACGATCCGCACCTCGACTACAAGCTGGAGTGGCTATCGCAACTCGCCGGCGACACGACAACCTGGCTTGCCGAGAATCCCGACACCCCGCTCGCGCTGATGGGCGACTGGAACGTCGCCCCCCTCGATACCGATGTCTGGCCCGCGTGGGACTTCGCACACAGCACCCACACCTCTGCCCGAGAACGCGCGGCTTTCGCGCAGTTCGAGACGATCGGGCTGGCGGATGTCGTGCGTCCCCGTGTGCCGGATGGATTCACTTTCTGGGACTACCAGCAGCTCCGCTTCCCTCGCAACGAGGGGATGCGCATCGACTTCATACTCGGATCGTCCGCCTTCGCCCAACTGGTAACAGCGGCGAGCATCCACCGCAACGAACGCAAGGGTGATGGGCCGAGCGACCATGTGCCCGTGGTCGTCGACCTCGGTCTCGACGTGGAAGACGACGACGATCGACCCATGATTTTTTAGGGATGCCCTCCTGGCACGGCCGAACAGCGCGGGCGAGCGGCGCGGGAGAAAAGTACCCTGTAGATCTCATGCTGGCTCCTCTAGGGTCGAGACGGTGAGTGACCCTCCGATGATCGAAGCCGACGACGAAGACGCCTCGTCTTTCGCAACGAGCGCGGTGGTGAACCTCGTGTTTGATCGCGTGCTGTCCGCGGTCCACGAGGGGCGCTTACTTCCCGGCCAGCGCATCAGCGACTCGGAGCTCGCTGGGCAACTCGGCGTGTCCCGCACACCGGTGCGCGAAGCGCTTCAACGCCTGCGCGAGATCGGTATTGTCGAGGCATCCGCGAGCCGCTTCACCCGCGTCGCCCTGGTGAGCCCGAAACAGACGGCGGATGCAATGATCGTCTGGGTCGCCCTGTACAGCGCACTGGTCAACGAGGTGATGCCGCTCGTCACCCCGGAGCTGCTGAGTGAGATGCGCGACGATCACGCGCTCTTCCTCGGATACGCAAACCGGCTGCTCGATCGGAGTACACAAGCCGATCTGGAGCAAAATGCTGGGCTGACAGAGCAGCACACTGCGGAGTTGCTTCCGCAGAAGATCGCCATGGCCAATGCAAAATTTTTTCATCACCTGGTGACCCTGTCTGCTAATCCGGCGCTCGTGCGCGGGATCACCTCGGTGGTACACCTCGTTCAGCTCGGCAGCCTATACCTGCCGGAATTCATCGACTTCCGTGCTCTGAGCGAGTCCCAACAGCGACTGATCGATGCGGCCTGCGACCACGACCGCTCCGCGGCGCAGGGAGCGCTGCGGATGCTCGGCCTCATCTCCGTACCCACTGCCGCGCTGGAGGCCGCCGCGGATAGCCAGTAAACGGTATATCGATTAAGCCCCGAACTGGGGGGAGCTGTCCCCCTTTTGGAGGACCAATATACTGGTACTTTGTCTCATGTATGAAAGTACGGATGCGGTTTCGTCGCTCGGATTACCCCCTTGATTTCCCCGAATCGAGTGATGACGGCGAATCTCACGTCATTTCGCCCCTTACCCAGGCGATCCAGCGGACCGGTCGCCCGAATGACCGGTCCGCTGATGTCTTTTTCCGGTAGGGCAGTGCCCGCAAGAGACGTGCGTGGAACCCCCGCTCATGTGCAACTTTTCCGCGCCCGGGACAACCAAACGGCGCGATTGTGCAGCTAATCTCGAAGAGGACGCATCCAGCGTCCTTTTCTTTATTCTGTCGGGGTCGGAGGTCGAACCATGTCACACGCCGCATCAGCAATTCGCAGCGCGATAGTCGGGGAGCCTGAGGTTCTCGAAGACGGCGCTGGCACCCCCATCGAATCTCGGGAGCCCTGGCTCGGGCTCAAGGCCGCCGTCTCGGCGCTGCGACCGCTTCAGGTGCACGACGGCAGCATCCCGAACAGCACAGATCATTCGGATGCCCGTGCCCTGGTCACCACGATCGTTGAAGGCCTACATGCGTTCGCGCCGGTGTTCCCCCACGATGCGGCCTACCTCACTGCTGCAGCGGTCGACTTCGAACGCTGGGCGGATCACGGATTCCTCATTCCCGACTTCTTCGACTCGCTCGCAGCTTTCCAGCCGCAGCGCGATCGCGTGGATAGGCGGCGCCACCTGGTCGTGTTCCCGATGTACACCCAGAACGGCAGCACCGATCGACTGATCGAAGCCGTGCTCGTCGAGGTGATCTGGCCGGAGTTCGTCGCAGCCCTGGAGGCCGGCGACTATTCCAACGCGATGTTTGTTCCTATTCGTTTCGTGGATTTCACCGACGGATACGATACGAACTCGGCGGTGCTGTTCCCCGAGACGATCGCCATGCGCGCCGTGCCGACCTTCACCTGGGGCGCGATCTTCGCCGACCGGGAAGCGGCACGGTTCCGGCGGGTCGTGCGGGAGGCATCCGCCATCACGAAGCTCGATCTGCCCGCAGATGCGACCCGATTGCTCGATGACCAGCACCTGGCCGAAGAGACCTTCGTGATGTGGGACCTCATTCACGACCGCACCCATATGCGAGGTGACCTGCCGTTCGATCCGTTCATGATCAAGCAGCGGATGCCGTATTTCCTTTACTCACTTGAGGAACTGCGCTGCGATCTGACGGCATACCGCGAGGCGGTTCGGCTGGAACTTGCGGAAGACACCGACGGCGTGACGCGCGACCACGCAAAGCTCGTGCAGTACGCGGTGCTCTTCGACCGGATCTTCCGCTTCGCGATCACCGGCTCCCGAGTGCGCAATTACGACGGCGTCGGCGGCCAGCTACTATTTGCGTGGCTGCACCAGCACCACGTGCTGCACTGGACGGATACCCGACTGACCATCGATTGGGCGGATGTTCCGCAGGCGGTGATTGCACTGGGGAGAGAGATCGAGGATCTCTACTGGCGTTCGACCGACCGGCCAAAGACCGCCCACTGGCTCGCGGCCTATGAGCTGGTGTCGAAAACGCTCACGCCGCACCCCGCTTCGCTCTGGGCGACCCGCGACCTGCCGCTGGATGGCCCGCCCAAGGGATTCACGGATGCGGTGCTGCCCGACGAGTTTCCGCTGTCGATGTTCTACGAGGCCCTCTCGAAGAAGATGGCTGATGTGATCGAGTCGACGGCGGGGTTAACCGGGCGCGACTGAGGCTACGGCGGTGGCCCGAGCGGTTGCCCGAGTGATTGCCCGGATGGCGGCACGGACTAGCGTTGGCAGGGTGACCGAGCCAACCACCGTGCGCCAACCGCGGCAATCCCCGAGCCCGGCAGATCTGAAGCCGGTAGGTGGCACCGCGGGGGAGCACACCTGGAGTAGACCGGCGCCTACGCGTCGAGAGCACAGACATGATGTTGTTCTCGCCGCAGTCATGCTAGGGGCGACCGCCGTGAGTGTGCTGCTGACGCAGAGCGCTGGCTACGTCAAAAATCCGGCTCCGATCTGGGTCAGCTCCCTGTTTGTGGTCATCTGCGCGGCGCCGTTGGCCGTGCGTCGACGCTGGCCGCAAGCGGTCGCGATTGTCGTTTCCAGCGCCTTCGCACTCGGTCATATTTTTGCGGTACCGGAAGCGCTCTTCGCCAACATCTCGCTGTTCATTGCGATGTACACGGTCGGAGCCTGGGGACGTCACCGGATGCGAGCCACCATCGTGCGTGTGGTGATCGTCATCGGAATGTTCATCTGGCTCTTCACCGCCCTCGTCGCCAGTGCGGCCGACCCGACCTCACTCGCGAACCTCACCCGAAGCAGCGCCATCTCGCCGATCGTCGCCATCGGCCTGCTGCAGATCGTGACCACACTGCTCTATTTCGGGAGCGCGTTTTACTTTGGCGACCGAGCCTGGGCCGCTGCCCGCGAGCGTCGGGCTCTCGTCGATCGAACGGCCGAACGCAGCGCAGAGCGTGAGCTCAACGCGCACCGGGCGCTCACCCTCGAGCGCGTGCGCATCGCCAGGGATCTGCATGACATCGTCGCGCACCACGTCTCCGTGATGGGCGTACAGGCGGGTGCGGCCCGGCTGGTCATGGAAACGGATCCTGCGGGAGCCACCCACTCCCTGCGCTCGATCGAGTCGAGTGCCCGCACCGCGGTAGCCGAACTCCATCGGATGCTCACGATCCTGCGTGACGACGAACACCCGGGCATCGATAGTGCGACCACGCGCGGGATCGACCAGATCTCAAGCCTGGCCGCGGACGCCCGAGCGGCAGGCGTACCGCTGCGTTCGCGCACGGTCGGCGTTCAGCGCACGGTGCCACCGACCGTCGAAGTAACCCTGTACCGGATCGCGCAGGAATCCATCACGAACACTCTCAAACACGCGGGCCCTGGCGCCGAGATCGATCTCCGGTTGCGTTACCTCGACGACGCGGTCGAGCTCGAGATCGGCGACAGCGGCTCCGCAAACATTTCGTACGCCGGTGGTGCCGGGCTCGGCCAGCGGGGAATGCGCGAGCGAGTGGATGCCGTCGGCGGCACCATCCACATCGGCCCGCGCGCTCGTGGTGGGTACCTCGTGCGCGCCCGCATCCCCACCGGTGAGCTGGATTGATAGGCGGGTTGCGCGTACTCATCGTTGACGACCAGGACCTCGTGCGCGCGGGCTTCTCCGTGATTCTGCAGAGCGAACCGGGTATCACTGTCGTCGGTGAGGCCAGGAACGGCGAAGAAGCCGTGGATCGAGTGCTCGAACTCCGCCCCGATGTCGTCTGCATGGATGTGCAGATGCCCGTAATGGACGGGCTCGAGGCCGCACGTCGCATCTCGGTGCAGGCACCCGGAACCGGCGTTCTCATCCTCACCACCTTTGATCGCGACGACTACCTCTTCGATGCATTGACGGCAGGGGCCAGCGGCTTTCTGCTCAAGAATTCGACACCGGAAAAACTCATCGAAGCGGTGCAGATCATCGGCCGGGGCGACGCGCTGCTTGCTCCGGATGTCACCCGCCGAGTGATCGAGCGGTGCACCGACCGCGCACCGGAGGTGCCGACGCCGAGCGCCGCACTCGATGACCTGAGCGGGCGGGAACGCGAGGTATTCGGGCTGCTCGCGCTGGGCATGAGCAATGCGGAGATCGCAATCGCGCTCTACGTTGGCGAGGCTACGGTCAAGTCGCATGTCTCCAAGGTGCTGCAGAAGCTCACGCTGCGCGATCGGGTGCACGCCGTGGTCTTCGCCTACGAGCACGGCATCGTGGTGCGCGGCTGAGCGCACCTCCTCCGCCTGCACCTTCTCCGCCTGCGCCTCCTCTGCCTGCGCCTCCTCTGCACAGTGGAGTGTGAAATCCCTTCTCGCGGGGGATGCCGGGTGCGGTGCCATCTCGTACGGTTGAAGTAACAGGAGACGGGATCAGGATGCTGCAGGTCGACAGGGTAACCAAGACGTACGGCGGCCGTACCGCGCTGAGCGAGGTGAGCTTTGGCGTTGGGGAGGGCCGCATCACCGGCTTCGTCGGTGCGAACGGCGCGGGCAAGACCACGGCGATGCGCATTATTCTCGGGGTGTTGTCCGCCGACTCCGGAATGGTCAGCCTTGGTGGGTCGGCGCTCACCGCCAGTGACCGGCGCATTTTCGGCTATATGCCCGAAGAGCGTGGTCTCTATCCCAAGATGAAGGTCGGCGAGCAGATCAGCTATTTTGGTCGGCTTCACGGCATGACCGCGCGTGACGCCTCGGCGAGCACGGCCAGTCTGCTCGAGCGTCTCGACCTTGCCGCCCGGTCAAACGATACCGTCGACAGTCTCTCCCTCGGCAACCAGCAGCGCGCGCAAATCGCCGCCGCCCTTGTGCACAAGCCCGAGGTGCTTGTACTCGACGAGCCGTTCTCCGGACTCGATCCCCTCGGAGTGGATTCCGTGCTCACGGTGCTGCGGGATGCCGCATCCGACGGCGCCCCCGTGCTGTTTTCGAGTCATCAGCTCGATCTCGTCGAACGCCTCTGCGATGACCTCGTGATCATCGCCAATGGCGAGATCCGCGCGAGTGGCTCCCGCGGACAGCTGCAGCAAGAATACGGCCGCGACCGCTACGAACTCGACGTCGACGGAGATCTCGGCTGGCTCCGCGAGGCGCCCGGTGTCACCGTCATCGACTTCGACGGCGGCCACGCGCTGTTCGAGACGGCGGATGCCGCCGTCGCCCAGTCCGTTCTGAAACGCGCCGTCGCGGACGGTGCGGTACAGCGGTTCGGTCCGCGACATCCATCCCTCGCCCAGATCTTCCGGGAGGTCATCCAGTGAGCACCACCGCCCCCACTTTCCTGCAGAGCACGCTTCTCGTGTCTAATCGCGAGATCACGGTGCGGCTTCGCAGTAAGGCGTTCCTCATTTCGACGGGCATCCTGCTCCTTGCCGTTCTGGCGTCGATCGTGATTGGCAGCATCGTGAGCGCCAATGCGGAGCCGGCGAAGATCGCCGTGCAGCGCTCGGTGATCAACGCGCTGCCCGACCTGCCGCAGTTTGCGAGAACGGATGTCGACACTCGCGCTGAAGCGGAGAAGCTGGTGCGCTCGGGAGCCGTCGAAGCGGCCATCGTGTCGAACTCCTCGGTCTCCAAGCTCGGCATCACCGTCATCGCTCGCGACTCGCCTCCCGCTGCGGTGGTCGCCGCCGTAAGCGTGACGCCCGATGTCGTCGTGCTCGAGCCCTCCAAGCAGAATCCGTTGCTGATCTACATCGTCTCGCTCGGCTTCGGGATCGTGTTCTTTTTGTCGGCTGTCACCTTCGGGTCCACCATCGCGCAGAGTGTCGTGGAGGAGAAGGCCACACGCGTGGTCGAGATCCTCATGTCGGCAATCCCGGTGCGCACCCTGCTCGCGGGCAAGGTTCTCGGCAACAGCATCCTTGCCTTTGGCCAGATCGCGCTCATTGCGATCCTCTCCGGCGTTGGGTTGTTAGTCACCGGGCAGTCCGCACTGCTCGGCGCCCTCGGCCCGTCGATCAGCTGGTTCATCGTGTTCTTCGCCTTCGGGTTCGTGCTGCTCGCTGCTCTGTTCGCCGCCGCCGCGTCCCTGGTCTCCCGGCAGGAGGATATGGCCTCGGTCACCTCCCCGGTCACGACGCTCGTGATGGTGCCCTACCTGCTCGTGATCCTCTTCAACGACAATCCGATTGTGCTCGGCATCATGTCATATGTGCCGTTTTCTGCTCCGGTTGGCATGCCGATGCGCATCTTCCTCGGTACCGCCCAGTGGTGGGAGCCGCTGCTGTCCCTGGCGATCCTCCTGGTCTCGACGGCATTCGTCATTGTGATCGGCGCACGCATCTATGAGAACGCGGTGCTCCGGATGGGCGGCCGGGTGAAGCTGCGCGAGGCGCTGGCCCGCTGAGCAGCGGGGACGGACACCATGCGGGTGGCAGACTGGGGTAATGACCACGCTTCATGACACGAACTACCGCGGCTTCGCCTCAGATAACTACGCGGGAGCCCACCCCGAAGTGATCGCCGCGATCGCAGACGCCAATGGCGGCCACCAGATCGCCTACGGTGAGGATGTCTATACGGCCCGCCTGCAGGAGGTCATCAGGGAGCACTTCGGCGAGCAGGCCGAGGCCTTCCCCGTCTTCAACGGGACCGGCGCTAATGTCACGGCACTGACGTCTGTTTTGCCTCGGTGGGGTGCCGTCATCGCCACCGCGACCGCGCACATCCACACGGACGAGAATGGCGCCCCCGAACGCATCAGCGGCCTCAAACTGCTCACCGTCCCGGCCCCCGACGGCAAGCTCACTGTCGAGCTGATCGACCGCGAGGCCTGGGGCTGGGGTGACGAGCACCGCGCACAACCGCTCGCGGTGAGTATCACACAGACGACAGAGCTCGGCACGCTGTACTCGGTCGATGAGGTGCGGGCCATTGCAGAGCACGTGCACTCGAAGGGGATGGTGCTGCACATGGATGGCGCGCGCGTCTCGAACGCTGCCGCGGCGCTCGGGGTGCCCTTTCGCGACTTCACAACGGATGCTGGCGTAGACATCCTGAGCTTCGGCGGCACCAAGAACGGGCTTCTCTACGGCGAGGCCATCGTGGTGCTGAACCCGCAGATCACCGAAGGCCTCATGTTCCTGCGCAAGCTCAACATGCAGCTGTCATCGAAGATGCGCTTCGTCTCTGCACAGCTTGTGGCACTGCTGACCGACGACCTCTACCGTCGTTCAGCCAGCCACGCCAACGCAATGGCCGGCCACTTACGTCGCACTCTCGACGACGCAATTGCGCAAGGACGCATCCACAATCTCACGTTCAGCCAGAAGACGACCGCCAACGCGGTGTTCGCCGTGCTTCCCCACGAGTCGTCAGACCGGTTGAAGGAGAAGTTCCGCTTCTACGACTGGGACCGGGCAGCAAACGAAGTGCGCTGGATGACCGCGTTCGACACCACAGAAGCAGACGTGGACGCATTCGTCGCCGCAATCGTGGAGGAAATGGGGGCGTAGCCGCGCCGCATCCGCCCCACCCTGCTCCGCATCCGCCCCACCACCTACCATTTTTACGACCACCACCCTGTTTCGACAGGGGGGTGGTAGTAAAAACGGGAGATGGTCAACCAGGCCCACGGCGAGCGACCAGGCCCGCGGCGAGAGACTATGGCCGCAGGAGCACCTTCACCGCGCGACGATCGTCCATTGCGGCATAGGCTTGCTCAACCTCATCCAGCGGCAATTCGAGGTCGAATACCCGCCCGGGGTTGATAGCTCCGGAGAGCACCTCCGGCAGCAGTTCCTCGATGTAATTGCGCACGGGCGCAACACCGCCGCCGACACCGATATTGGCGCCGAAGAGGGTGCGAATCGGCAACTCGGACCCACCATTGGGCACACCGACATAACCCACCCGACCTCCGGGACGGGCAGAGCGGATCGCCTGGTCCATCGATTCCTTGGTTCCGACGCACTCCAGAACACGATCGGCTCCCACGCCGCCGAGCAGCTCTTTGACGCGGGCGACACCATCATCACCGCGTTCCTCGACGATGTCAGTGGCTCCGAACTCCGTCGCCAGCGCCTGCCGGTCGGCATGACGGGACATGGCGATGATGCGCGTGGCGCCAAGCCTCTTCGCCGCGATGATCGCGCAGAGACCGACCGCGCCGTCCCCCACCACTACGACGGAGTCGCCATGGGTTACCCCCGCCGAGAGGGCCGCGTGATGTCCTGTACCCATCACGTCGGCAAGAGTGAGAAGGCCGGGAATCTGGTCCGGCGTTGGCTGCATAGCAGTGGCGACAAGCGTGCCGTCAGCGTGCGGCACACGCACGAACTCCCCCTGGGCACCGTCGGCGAACCCGCCGAGGCGGTCATCCGCGCCCCACCAGCCGCCGTCGAGGCAGGAGGTGCTCACGCCGTTGAGGCAGTTCACGCAGGTCATGTCGCAGTCGTAGAACGGCGCGATCACAAAGTCACCGACACGGATCTTCGAGACATCCGCCCCGACTTGGGTGACGACCCCCACGAACTCGTGCCCGATGCGGTGCGGATGCTTCGTCGGGGTCACCCCCCGATAGGGCCAGAGGTCCGAACCGCAGACACAGGCCGCGACGACCTTGACGATGGCGTCTCCGCCGGTGGAAAGCTGGGGGTCTGGAACCTCTTCGAGGCGGATGTCACCCTCGCCATGAATAACTGTTGCGCGCATCTATCCAGCGTAATTCACCGGTCGAGTGCACACGGACATCGGGTGTAGGCGAACACCGCGTGGGTGAGACAGACACGGGCGCGCCGCTATTCGATCGGCGGCGCATCCCCCCTGCGGATGCTGAGCGCGTCGGTCTCCGAGTCGAGGTCGACCACCACGATGTCCCCGTCGCGGATCTCGCCGCTGAGCAGCGCCGTTGCGAGGGTGTCGTCGATCTCGTGCTGCATCAGCCGGCGAAGCGGGCGCGCTCCGTAGCTGGGGTCGTAGCCGCGTTCGGCGAGCCAGCTGCGAGCATCCGGAGTCACCGCAAGGTCGAGCCGGCGGTCCTGCAGGCGCCGGGTGAGCCGGTCGATGTAGAGCTCAACGATCTGGGCGAGGTCATCCCGGGAGAGGGCGCTGAAGATCACGATGTCGTCGAGGCGGTTGAGGAACTCCGGCTTGAAGGCCTGTCGCACCATCGCGTTGACGGCATCCTCCTTCGCCTCCGCGCTCAGCGTCTGGTCGACCAGGTACTGGCTACCGAGATTAGAGGTGAGGATGAGGATCACGTTGCGGAAGTCCACGGTGCGACCCTGGCCATCGGTGAGCCGCCCGTCGTCGAGCACCTGCAGCAACACGTCGAAGACGCCACTGTGCGCCTTTTCAACCTCATCGAGGAGAACGACGGAATAGGGGCGTCGACGCACCGCCTCGGTGAGCTGGCCACCCTGCTCATAGCCGATGTAGCCGGGAGGGGCACCGAGCAGCCGTGCGACCGAATGCCGCTCACCGTACTCGCTCATGTCGATGCGCACCATCGCCTTCTCGTCATCGAAAAGAAATTCGGCGAGGGCTTTAGCGAGCTCGGTCTTACCGACGCCGGTGGGTCCGAGGAACAGGAACGATCCGGTCGGCCGATCGATGTCGGCGATCCCCGCGCGCGATCGGCGCACCGCATCCGCCACCGCACGAACCGCCGGCTTTTGACCGACGAGGCGCTTGCCGAGCTCATTCTCGAGATTGAGCAGCTTCTCGGTCTCACCCTGCAGGAGGCGACCGACCGGAATACCGGTCCAGGCCGCGACGACGGCCGCAATATCTTCCTCGGTCACCTGCTCGTTCACCATGCGCGGTTCGGTTGTCTCCACCGATTCGGCGGCGGCGATATCGCGCTCGATCTTCTTGATTACCTCGTAGTCGAGGCGAGAGGCATCTTCGTAGCGACCCTCGCGCATGGCGCGATCAAGCCCGATCCGAGCGTCGTTGAGGCGCATCCGCAGGTCTCCGACGCCCTGCAGTGACGCCTTCTCTGCGGCCCACCGCTCGTTGAGGCCGTCCAGCTTGTCTTGCCTCTCGGCCATCTCGGTGCGCAGCTTCTCGAGGCGCGCCTTCGAGGCGGCATCCTTCTCTTTCTTGAGGGCGAGCTCGGTCAGCTTCATCCGGTCGATCGCGCGCTTGAGCTGGTCTATCTCCACCGGAGAGGAATCGATCTCCATCTTGAGTCGACTTGCCGCCTCGTCGACGAGGTCAATTGCTTTGTCAGGGAGCTGACGTCCACTGATATAGCGGTTGCTGAGGGATGCGGCAGCCACGAGCGCAGAGTCCGCGATGGCCACTTTATGGTGTGCCTCATACCGGCCCTTGAGCCCGCGCAGGATGGCAATGGTGTCTTCGACCGATGGCTCGCCAACAAACACTTGCTGGAATCGCCGCTCGAGGGCAGCATCCTTCTCGATGTATTGGCGGTATTCATCCAGCGTGGTCGCGCCGATGAGACGCAGCTCGCCACGCGCGAGCATCGGCTTCAGCATGTTGGATGCCGCAACCGAGCCCTCACCGCCGCCCGCACCCATGAGCGTGTGAAGCTCGTCGACGAAGGTGATGATCTCACCTTCGGCGTCGTTGATCTCCTTGAGTACCGCCGTGAGACGCTCCTCGAACTCGCCACGGTACTTGGCACCGGCGACCAGGGATGCGACGTCGAGTGACACCAGACGCTTGCCCTTGAGAGAGTCGGCCACATCTCCGGCCACGATGCGCTGGGCGAGCCCCTCGACCACCGCGGTCTTTCCGACGCCCGGCGCGCCGATCAGCACGGGATTGTTCTTGGTGCGTCGGGTGAGCACCTGGCTCACCCGACGAATCTCCGCATCCCGACCGATCACCGGGTCGAGCTTGCCGGTGCGCGCGATTGCGGTGAGGTCGACACCGTACTTCTCGAGAGCGGTCTGCCGGTCTTGATCAGCGGCGGAAGCGCCTTGCAGATTGGCCATTCGGGTTACCTTTCCCCACGCGAGTCGGGATCGCTCGCGCTCGTCGGTAGTGCTGCGGGCACGCGTCTCCTGGACGACGTGACCGTGAACTTGGTGTTCCGCACCACCTCACGGGTAGAGCCGATCACCGACTCGAGGGTCGGCCGATAGGCGAGGTGCGAGTTATAAACGGTCCAGAGCTCTCCCCCGGGACGCAGTACGCGCGCCGCATCCCGGAACAAGCGATCGGCGAGTCCGGTGTGCACTGTCGCTCCCACGTGGAATGGCGGGTTGAGCACGATGAGGTCTGCACTCGCGTCGGGCTGCGACCTGAGGCCGTCATCCCGCACCACGGTGACCCGGTCGGAGAGGCCGTTCGCCTGCATGGTGGCGAGGGAGGATGCCACTGCCGCGGCCGACTGGTCGGTGGCAATTACCGCGAGGGTGGGCCGGGACCGCGCAAGGGTTGCCGCGAGGATGCCCGTGCCGCTGCCGAGATCGATGGCTGTCACCGCATCGGCACGCACACCATCGAGCACGGAGACCAGTAGCCGGGTACCGAGATCGAGCTTTGCGCCTGCGAAAACGGCGCCGTGGGCGCAGACCCAGAGCCCGAGCTCATCGTGATATTCACGAACGGGGAACTGGAGCACCGAGGACTCGCTGGTTGCGGCGAGCGGCTCCCGGACGATCAGCACGCGGGACTTCTGGCGCGCGAGCGAGACATCCAGCCTGCCGAAGTGTTTCGTCAGCACAGCATTCATCGTCAGGGAGAGGTGCTTGATGCGTCCACCGGCGAAGACGACAACGCCAGGATCGGCCCAGCGCACGATCTCACCCGCGATCTCGTCGAGCTCGGCCAACGAGCGCGGCACCTGCAGCAGCACGACGGTCGCGCCGAGGAGCAACTCGCGGCCGAGCGGTAAGTTGCGGACCTCGGTCGTGACGCCGCGGGCATTCGCCGACAGCGCGGCCTCTCCCACGAGAGCATCCTGGAACACTCGCACTGCGGTCGCGCCGAGGTGTGCCGCAGCTCCGATCGCGAGCGCACCGTAATGGTCGTTGATCACGACGACAGAGCCCGGCGGGGCTGAGGCGACGGTGTCGGATGCCTCATCGAGAATGAGGCGATCGCTGGCATCCACCGCAAACAGGTTGGGCGCCTCCACGTCGGGCCAGCGGCGCAGGCGATCCAGATCGATGTCAGGCACGCGTTGCACTCGGTGTTCCGGTGATAACTGTGGGGGGATACTCGGTATTCATCGGTGCCTCAGTCGTGGTCACGTGGTCGCCAGACCACGAGTTGGGTGTTGCGCTTTGCACGGGTTCCGGCTCGCAGTGAAACCACCTCGCCGGTTCCTCCGCCGGCGAAGACCCGGTTGCCCGGGCGCGACAGCAGCTCATCGGCGAGCACGTGCTCGAGTTCCCGCACGCGATCGGCGAGAGCAGCAACCTGGTTTTCGAGCTGCAGGATCCGTTTGATGCCTTCGAGGCTCACACCCTCGGTTCCCAGCCGCGCGATCTCGCGCAACTGCATGACATCCCGCATCGAATACCGGCGGGACAGCCCGGAGGTGCGCTGGGGGACCACCAACTCGAGGCGGTCGTACTGACGCAGTGTCTGCGGATGCATCCCCGCGAGTTCAGCCGCGATCGCGATCGGGAAGACAGGATCGGTCGCTTCCATTGCCGTGCCTCTTCCGCTCAGGACCGCGACTTGGCGATCAGGTCGGCGCGGGGGTTTTCGTCGGGTTGCAGTGCGGCGAATTTCTCCAGCACCTCGCGGGCATCCGCGGTCAGGTGCGCGGGGACAGCGACCTGCACGGTCGCCAGCAGATCACCAACACCTTTATCGGTGGTGACACCGCGTCCCTTGACCCGCAGGATTCGACCGGATGGCGTTCCCGCGGCCACCCGCAGCTTCACCGGGTCACCACCGAGAGTTGGCACCTCGATGGTCGCGCCGAGCGCCGCCTCAGTAAAGGTGACCGGCACATCCACCCGCAGGTTGAGTCCGTCGCGTTCGAACACCGGATGCCGACGCACGGTTACCGTAAGGGTCAGGTCGCCTGGCAGTCCACCGTCGTAACTCGGCTCCCCTTTGCCCCGGAGGCGGATCTTCTGACCGTCGCTCACTCCGGCCGGAATCTTCACGCTGATCGGCTTACCCTCCGCGGGCTGCAGCTTCACCGTGTCACCTTTGATGGCCGTGAGAAAGTCGAGAGTGGTGGCGGCCGTCTGGTCGCGGCCGCGTGTCGGGCCGCCAGCTCCCCGGAATCCGCCGGAGGACTGGCCGTAGCCGCCCTGGCCGAACATGCCGCTGAAGATGTCATCGAAACCGCCCGAACCGCCGGGACGCTGTCCACCGCGCTGGCCGCCCTGGCCGAACATGCCGCCGAAGACATCCTCGAATCCGGCACTCTGGCCGGGCGCACCGGAAGTGAATCGAGCGCGGCCCGGGCCCATGGCCCGCATCTGGTCATACTCCTTGCGCTGTTCAACGTCGGCGAGAACGGAGTTCGCCTCGCTGATCTCCTTGAACTTCGTCTCGGCTGCCGCATTGCCCGGGTTGGAGTCCGGGTGATATTTGCGGGCGAGCTTACGATAGGACTTCTTCAGTTCTGCCGCGGTGACATCTTTGGAGACACCGAGAACGGCGTAGAAGTCCTTATCGAACCAATCCTGGCTGGCCACAGGCGCCTCCTTTCGTACCTGGTCGGTGATCGACCGGTTCGCTGCGCGAGAAGTGTCGAGATCGGATCCCGACACCTCTCGCTGCACGATCTACTTGATCAGCATTAGTTCTTCTATTCTGCGGGTACCGCGACTGCTACTTTGGCAGGTCGCAGCAGGCGTTCACCGAGCTTGTAGCCCGGAGCGATCACGTCGGCGACGGTGTTGACCGTCACCCCCGGTGTCGGCAACTGAACGAGTGCTTCGTGCTGGTGAGGGTCGAACACGTCGCCCTTCTCCCCGACTACGGTGAGCCCGAACTTCTCGAGGCTCGCGCGCAGTTTGGCCACGATGACCACCATGGGCCCCTCCGCGAGATCACCGTGAGCCTCAGCGAGTGACAGGTCGTCGAGCACAGGGAGCAGTGACTTCACCACCTCGGCTATGTTCACCTCCCGGTTCGCCTCCCGGTCACGCTCGACGCGCTTGCGGTAATTGGCGAACTCGGCCTGCACGCGCTTGAGATCTCCGAGGATCTCGGCAGCTGGGTCATTCGCCGCTGGAACTGTACCCGCATCGGGGTCTCCGGCGAGGAAGGCGAGATCGTCGTCGGTGAACGAGGTCTCGACATCCGGACCCTGTGCTTCGATCAGGCCCTCGGCCAGAGCTGCAGCCTCCGCCGCCGCCACTGCCTCAGCCCTCGCGTTCTCGTCATCACCGGATCCCTTACCGGCTTTCGGATTCTTGTTGGCTGCCATCAGCGTTACTTCTTGCCCTGTGCCTTGTCAGAATCCGACTTGTCAGAACCGGACTTGCCCGAGTCCGACTTGTCAGCACCGGGCTTACCGGCCTCCGGCTCGTCTTCGACGACCTCGGCATCCACGATGTCCTCATCGCCTGCGCCGGGTGCCTGCTCGCCTTCGGCTGCACCCTCGGACGACGCTGCGGCTTGCTCCTGGGAGTAGATCGCTTCGCCAAGCTTCTGCTGGCTGACGGTGAGTTTCTCGAAAGCGGCCTTCAGGGCCGTGTCGTCCTCACCGGCGAGCGCGCTCTTCAGGGCGTCGACATCGGCCTGCACATCTGCTTTCACATCATCCGGAAGCTTGTCGGCATTGTCCTTGATGAGCTTGTCGGTGGAATAGGCGAGCTGCTCTGCGGTGTTGCGGGTCTCGGCGGTTGCGCGCCTTTCCTTGTCCTCCGCGGCGTGCTCCTCCGCCTCGCGCACCATGCGCTCGATGTCATCCTTCGACAGCGATGAACCTCCGGTGATCATCATCGACTGCTCCTTGCCGGTGCCCTTGTCCTTAGCGGACACGTGCACGATGCCGTTGGCGTCGATATCGAAGGTAACCTCGACCTGCGGTATGCCGCGGGGCGCGGGGGCGATGCCCTGCAACTCGAAGGTTCCGAGGTTCTTGTTATCGCGGGTGAACTCGCGCTCACCCTGGAATACCTGGATCGCCACGGACGGCTGGTTGTCATCCGCGGTGGTGAAGGTCTCGCTGCGCTTGGTGGGGATGGCCGTGTTGCGCTCGATGAGTTTGGTCATGATGCCGCCCTTGGTCTCGATACCGAGACTGAGGGGGGTCACATCGATCAGCAGCACATCCTTGCGCTCGCCCTTCAGCACGCCGGCCTGGAGGGCCGCGCCAACGGCGACGACCTCATCCGGGTTGACGCCCTTATTCGGCTCGCGGCCATTTGTCAACTTCTTGACAAGCTCAACAACAGCAGGCATGCGGGTAGATCCACCAACGAGAACCACGTGGGCGACATCCTCGACCTTGATCCCGGCCTCTTTGATGACGTCGGTGAATGGCTTGCGGGTGCGCTCGAGCAGGTCTGCGGTGAGCTCTTCGAACTTGGCGCGGCTGAGCGTCTCATCGAGGTTGGCCGGGCCGTTCTCCGTCAGGGAGAGATAGGGCAGCTGGATGCTCGTGCTCATGGAGCTCGAGAGCTCCTTCTTCGCCTGCTCCGACGCCTCCTTGAGACGCTGCTTCGCAATCTTGTCGCCCGAAACATCCACGCCGGTCGAATCTTTGAAGCGCTTGATCAGGTAGTCGACGACGCGCTGGTCCCAGTCGTCTCCACCGAGGCGGTTGTCGCCGGAGGTGGAACGCACCTGGATAGTGGAGAAGTCGTCGTCCTTGCCCACTTCGAGCAATGACACGTCGAAGGTTCCGCCACCGAGGTCGAAGACCAGGATGAGCTCGTCTTCCTTACCTTTGTCGAGGCCGTAGGCCAGAGCGGCCGCGGTCGGCTCGTTGATGATGCGAAGCACGTTGAGTCCGGCGATCTCACCGGCCTCCTTGGTGGCTTGGCGCTCGGCGTCGTTGAAGTAGGCGGGAACAGTGACGACGGCGTCGGTCACTGCTTCTCCGAGGTACTGCTCTGCATCACGCTTGAGCTTGGCCAGGATGCGCGCGGAGATCTCCTGCGGGGTGTACTTCTTCCCGTCGATGTCGACGGTCCAGTCGGTGCCCATGTGGCGCTTGACCGACGAGATCGTTCGATCGACGTTGGTGACGTTCTGGCGCTTCGCGGTCTCACCGACCAGCACCTCTCCGTCCTTGGTGAAGGCGACGACAGACGGCGTCGTGCGAAATCCTTCGGCGTTCGTGATGACGGTGGGTTCTCCACCCTCGAGGACCGAGACGACGGAGTTCGTGGTTCCGAGGTCAATACCTACTGCTCGAGCCATGTGCGCTTTCTCCTTGCTTGTGCGGTGCTGCGTTGGGACTGTTTATTGAGATTCAGAGTGGAACTTGAGTCCCACATACTCAAGTTTGAAACCTGTGGATAACTTTGTCAAGCCGAAACCGCAAAACTTGAGTCGATCCGGCTCAACTATCAGTTTCACGCTGTTTGCGCTCTGCCGGTCGCTCGGTTTGTCGCTCGGTTTGTCGCTCGGGAGCGTCGCGGCATAGGTTGATCAGACGGCCATCCACAATCGGCCACCCCAGTGACACCGTCGCACCGGGGGTTTTTTACAACAAGCTGGAGTCAGATGACTGCCCCGCGAAAGAGTGAGACCACGCCCCCCACCACGGGCGAACGCACCCTCTCCAAGACACTCAAACCGCGTCACCTGTCGATGATCGCCATCGCCGGCGTCATCGGTGCCGGACTGTTCGTCGGATCGGGCGCCGCTATCCAACAGGCCGGACCGGGGATACTCGTGGCCTATGCAGCCGCAGGTGTCGTGGTGATCCTGGTGATGCGGATGCTGGGAGAGATGGCCTCTGCCAACCCGGAGACCGGCTCGTTCTCCGCCTATGCCGACCGCGCGCTCGGCCGCTGGGCCGGGTTCAGCATCGGCTGGCTCTACGCCTGGTTCTGGATCATTGTTCTCGGTATCGAAGCCACTGCGGGTGCCGCGATCGTGCACCGGTGGATCCCCAGCGTCGACCAGTGGATCTGGGCGCTGATCCTGATGGTGCTGCTCACCCTCACCAACGTCGCCTCGGTGAAGTCCTTCGCCGAGTTCGAATTCTGGTTCGCTTCGATCAAGGTTGCTGCGATTGCGATCTTCCTGGTGCTCGGCGTCATCGCTATTGTCGGCTTGATGCCGGGTGTGGATGCGCCGGGCCTCGACAATCTCACCGGTCGCGGTGGGTTCTTCCCGAACGGTGGCGGGGCGGTTCTCGGCGGTGTGCTCGTGGTCGTGTTCTCGTTCTTCGGCGCCGAGATCGCGACCATCGCCGCTGGTGAGTCGGAACATCCGGTCGACGCCGTGAAAAAGGCGGTGCGTTCGACTGTCTGGCGAATTCTGATCTTCTATATCGGTTCCATCGCCATTGTCGTGACGCTGTTGCCCTGGGATTCGGCGTCCGTCGCCAAGAGTCCGTATGTTGCCGCGATCGAGTTGTACGGCATTCCCGGGGCAGGGACGATCATGGACGTGATCGTGCTTGTCAGCGTTCTGTCCTGCCTGAACTCGGGCCTCTATACGGCAAGCCGGATGCTGTTCTCACTGTCGGTTCGCGGCGACGCGCCCCGGAGCTGGTCGACAATCTCGAAGCGGGGCGTGCCGCGCAGTGCCGTGCTCGCCTCGACCGTCGTGGGGTTCTTGACCGTCGGTATGAACTACCTCGCCCCCGACACCGTGTTCCTGTTCCTGGTCAACACCTCCGGCGCAATTGCCCTGTTCGTGTGGCTTGTCATCGCGACCTCCCAGCTGATTCTTCGCCGTCGGATGAGTCGCACGGAATCAGCAGCCCTCGAGCTGAAGATGTGGGCTTTCCCCTACCTCACCTGGGTAGCGATCATCGGCATCGTCGGCCTGCTGGTAGGCATGATGGTGCTGCCGGAGACGCGGCAGTCGCTCGTGCTCTCGCTGCTGCTCGCCGCCATCCTGGTCTCGTTCGGCCTCTGGCGGTATCGTGGCGCCCGGAGCCGTGCCCGGTGATCCCGAGGTCACAGCAGGTCTAACGGCACATTCCCGTCCGCAAGCCGGGCGGGATCGACGACATTGGCACGGCGGATGATGCCCTGCACTGCGTCGTTCACGTCCCACACATTCACATTCATTCCGGCGACGACACGACCACCGGCCAGCCAGAACGCAATGAATTCACGCCCGGCGCGATCTCCGCGATAGACAACATCTGCTCCCTGGGCCAGGGGGCCGAACCCTGAATACTCCATCCCGAGATCGAACTGATCGGTATAGAAGTATGGGATGTCGTCGTAGGACACCTCCTCGCCGAGCATCGAGCGGGCGGCAGCCTTGCCGCCGTTGCGGGCGTTCGCCCAGTGCTCACTGCGCAGATGCATCCCGGCCACGGGGTGATACGCATTCGCGACATCGCCAGCCGCGTAGATGTCTGACTCGCTCGAGACGAGGGACGCATCCACCAGCACGCCGTTGTCGATTGCGAGGCCGGCGGCATCGGCAAGCCCGGTGTTCGCAATCACCCCGATTGCGACGAGCACGAGGTCAGCCGCAATCACCTCTCCGCCCGCGAGTACAACGCCCGTTACCCGACCATCCGCACCGGCGATGCTCTCGACGACGACGGAGGGCCGGAGGTCGACGCCATTTTCGGTGTGCAGCTCAGCGAATACAGTGCCGAGCTCATCGCCGAGCGCGTTAGCCAGAGGGATCGGGTTTCGCTCGAGAATCGTGACCTCATTGCCGAGGGTTCTGGCGGTCGCCGCTACCTCCATGCCGATCCAACCGGACCCAATCAGAACAAGACGTCGGCCGCCCTCTGCCAGCAGGGGGCGCAGTGCTTCAGCATCGTCGAGCGTGCGCAGGTGGTGCACGCCAGCCAGGTCGGCATTCGCAATCGTCAGCCGCCGCGGGGCCGAGCCCGTGGCGAGCAACAGCTTCTCGTATCCGATCGGTGCGGAGTTCTCGATGGCGAGGAGATGCTGTGCCGGATGCACGGCAGTGACCGCCGTGCCCGTAAGCAGTTCGATGTCGTTTTCGGCGTACCAGGCTTCGGGATCAACGAAGACCGACTGCCGGTCGGCCGAACCGCTGAGGTAATCCTTCGACAGCGGCGGGCGGATATACGGTCGATGCGCTTCGGAACCGATGAGCCTGATGCGGCCGAGAAAGCCGCGCTCGCGAAGCTCACGAACTGCCGAAGCGCCGGCGAGACCGGCTCCTACGATGACACAACCTTCGGAATCTGGCATGGTGCTTCCTGTCCTTTGCGATTGACGAACGGTGTGCCGACCTTAGGAGCTCAACCTGAGGAATCGTTCCACCACACGCGGATGGTGCCATGTCCGCCTACGACAGCGCCTGCGACACCGCCTACGACACCGCGCGTCGCGCCGTCACCGCGTAGAGCGGATCCCCCCGATACCCCCGTGCCGCGGGCGTACGAAGACCCACTCGCGCGTCAGTGAATGCTCCGGCTCGAGAAAGATAATCGACCACGATGGCGCAACGACCTTCATCATCCGTGTCGAGCCAACCGCGAATCGCTTTGGTCGGAAAGCATCGGTTCGAGAAGGTGATGACGACCTGGCCGCCCGGCCGCAACACTCGTGCGGCCTCTCGGAGCACCTCGACGGGTCGCACGAGATAGTCGATCGATACGCAGCACAGCACCGCATCGAAAGACTCGTCGGCGAACGGAAGAAGCGGATCGACATTCAGGTTTTGTACGACACGCTCGGTGGCCATCGGGTTGGCGTCGAGCTCCGCCGCGTTCATCCCCAACACGACCAGTTCGTGCGGGGCGGTGCGCAGATGCGACACCCACGACGACATCAGATCGAGTACCCGCCAGCGAGCGTCTGACGATCCATCGATTCCGAGCTGCGCGTACAGCTCGGAGACAGCACTGATCGCGGCGGCATCAATGTGGGTGACGAGCCTCGGCGGCCGGTAAAAGACAGCATCGGACGTGGGGTCACCACGCTCGAAGAACCCGGCGGGGTAGCCCTGATCGATTTCGTTCACGGATCAATGATGCATCAGGGCTTCTGCGATGGTGGGGTCATCGAGGTCTCCACGAGATAAACGCACCCGGGTGTCCAGAAACGCCGCCTAAACTATTGGGGGAGTTTCTGGATGCCATCCACGCTGGGGGGCTATTTCGCGGGGCATGAAAGGACGATTTTATGGTTCCACTGCTCTTTGGGTTTGATTTTCTTGACGCCGATTGGCTGGTTCGGTGGTTCGGACCATTCATCCTCATCGGTGTCGCCAGTGTCGTATTCGTCGAGACTGGATTCATCGTGCTCTCCTTCTTGCCCGGAGACTCGTTGCTGTTCACCGTCGGCCTGCTGACCGCGACCGGCGTCGTGGGAGTGCCGATCTGGGTCACTGCTGCGGTGATTTTCGTTGCCGCCTTCGCCGGGGACCAATTGGCCTTTTACATCGGGCTCAAGGCCGGGCCAGCCGTCTTTGCACGCGAGCAGAGTCGGTTTTTCAACCCCGCGAACGTCGAGCGGACGAACGCTTTTTTCGACAAGCATGGTGGCAAGGCCATCGTCATGGCCCGGTTCCTGCCGGTGTTCCGTGCCTTCGTGCCGGTGGCGGCAGGGGTGGGCCGCATGCGTTACCGCACCTTCGTGACCTTCAACTTGGTCGGCGCCTTCCTGTGGGGCGTTGGGCTCACGCTGGTCGGCTTCTTCCTGGGACAGATCGACTTCGTCGCCGAGTACGCGGAGTACTTCATCATCGCAATCGTGCTGATTTCCGGCATCCCGATCCTGTTCGAGCTCTACCGGGCGGGGCGTGCCCGCCTTTCGGCACGCGGACGTAAGCCGGCCGACCTCGCCACCGACCCCGCCACTGACCCCGCTGCCGAGATCGTTTCCGACACGGCGTCGGTGGTCGACTGACGCGATCTGCTCAGGCGCGGAGGGTGCGAAACACGATTCTGGTGTTGTGCCCACACAACCGGTGAAAATCCGCGCAGTGGACTCCGTGGAACGTGGCTGGTAATTCGCTTGAGACCACTATTGTGTGGTCATGTCGGACAGCGATCCTCTAAGCCCCTCGAGTGCGCAACCCACCCGCAGCGGGGTGAACGCCACCGCGATCACCGTTGCTGGGCTGGACCTGCAGGAGGGCAAGATAATCCCGCGCAGCTGGGTTGTGGCCTGGGCATTCTGGGATTGGGGCGGGGCAGCATTCAACGCCGTCATCACCACATTCGTCTTCACGGTCTACCTCACCTCGAGTTACTTCGTTGATCCTGCACTCATCGCCGCCCGCGACGCCGAAGCCTCGCCCACCGGCACCGCGCATCGCGCATACGCCGCAGCCGAAGCATCCCTCTCCGCGGGCCTGGGTGGCGGGCTCGCGATCGCCGGACTGGTTGTGGCACTCATTGCACCCGTTCTCGGGCAGCGGACGGATGGTTCGGGACGCCGCAAACTCTGGCTCGCCATCAATACCGGGGTCGTCGTCGTAATGACCGCCCTGATGTTTTTCGTCGAGGGGAAGCCCACATTTTTCCTGCTTGGCGTCGGTCTCGTCTCGGTCGGCACGATCTTCTATGAGATCGCGACCGTGAACTACAACGCGATGCTTGTGCAGGTTTCCACGCCGAGAACCGTTGGCAGGGTATCCGGGCTCGGCTGGGGGGCCGGCTATCTCGGCGGCATCGTCCTGCTGCTGTTCGTGCTGCTCGGTCTGGTGGGGCTCACTGCCGACTCGGGCGGGTTCTTCGGCGTGACGCACGACAACGGCCTCAACATCCGCCTCATCGCCGTGATCGCTGCACTGTGGACTCTCGTCTTCTCACTGCCGATCCTGTTTGCCGTGCCGGAGATCAGCCGGGAGAATCGGCGCGTGCGGGTGGGCTTCTTCGCCTCCTACCGCGTATTGGCCCGGGATATCGCGGCACTCTGGCGGGAGTCTCGTAACACTGTGCTGTTCCTGATTTCGAGCGCGCTATTTCGCGACGGACTGGTCGGCGTGTTCACCTTTGGGGGGATCCTGGCGCAGGGCACCTTCGGATTCTCCAGCAGCCAGGTGATCATTTTCGCGATCGCGGCCAACGTGGTCGCCGGCGTGAGTACCTTCATCTCCGGCGTCTTCGACGACCGGTTCGGCGCGAAACCGGTGATCGTCGTCTCGCTCGTCGGGCTCATCATTGCCGGGCTCGGAGTCTTCCTCGCTCACGATCTCGGACCCAACGCCTTCTGGATCGGTGGGCTCACCCTCTGCCTATTCGTCGGTCCGGCACAGTCCGCCAGCCGCACCTTCCTGGCCCGGATCACCCCGGCGGGACGAGAGGGCGAGGTGTTCGGCCTCTACGCCACCACCGGCCGCGCCGTCAGCTTCCTCGCTCCGGGGCTGTTCACGCTCTTCGTTGCCGTCTCCGGTGCCCAGTACTGGGGCATCCTCGGCATCGTGATCGTGCTGTTGGCGGGCCTCCTGCTGCTGATCCCGGTGAAGGCACGGCTCAACTAGCGCGATTGTTCCCTCCCGTCAGGAATGGGACCGTTCGCGCAGGACAACACCCTTCGAGCAAGAACAAACCCGCAACGAATGCTTCGGCGCGGTACCGAAGCGGACAGCGTGCAGCCCCCGAGCTGTCAGGGTCTCTTAATGAACTGGCCATTGTGCGGGCGGCCCAACACGGATTTACTGGGATCCTCGAAAGGATCCCATGGCTAATGTCGTCAGTCCACAGGTCAATACACCGGGTGTGACGCGCGTGTCTTCGATCATGATCGCCGTGCTCCGCTGCGGTGTCGCCCTCATGTGGATACAGAATGTGGCGTGGAAGGTGCCCCCGGGTTTCGGCCGGGCGAATAACAACGGCCTGTACTTTTGGGCGAGCCAGGCGGTCGAGCATCCGGTTTCCGCCCCGTATTCGGCCTTCATCAAATCGATCGTTTTGCCGAACATCGAGATCTTCGGATGGTTCACGCTCCTGATTGAGGGCGGGCTGGGTGCTTTCCTGCTCATCGGTCTCGCCACTCGGTTCTGGGCCGTTGTCGGCATCGGCCAGACGGTGGCAATCACCCTCTCGGTTCTGTTCGCACCCCATGAGTGGCAGTGGTCTTATTACCTCATGGGGCTCGCTCACCTTGCGATCTTCGCGACCGCAGCCGGGCGAAGCTACGGAGTCGACGGCGCGATGCGTGAAACCTGGTCGGCGTCATCCGGTCGCCTCTCACGACTCCTGTTGAGACTGTCGTGAGCCGCGAATCCAGCCCATCCAGTGCGGCCGATCGCGGTGCGATCCTCACCGGTGTCGCCGCGATCGCGCTTGCCGGTTTCGTGTTCGGCGGTCCACTCCCCATTGAGTTCCGTTTCGTGAACATCGGACCGGTCGGAGCGGGACTCCTGGTGGTCAGCGGCGTACTCTCCATCGCAAGCGCAATTATCGGGCAACGGTTGCTGCGATTGATCGCCGGAACTCTCCTCATCCTTGGCGCCCTGGCACAGGTCGTGGGGCTCGCCCTTTCGATCCGACCTCTCGGCGGTGATGCCTCGACGATGGCGGTCGTCGGTGGGCTCGGCATCGGACTCCTCTCGCTCTCACTCTCACCATCTTCCTCAGCCCACCCGCAGGACCCGATGAAAGGCAGACCGTGATCGATATTGCTGAACGACTGGATCCCGTACTCGAGATCGCCAGGGAGAATGCCCATGACGTGGATACCGCCGGTCGATTCCCCGACGAAACGGTGGCCGCATTACGGTCATCCGGATTGCTCGGACTGACTCTTCCGACCGAAGTCGGCGGACTGGGGCAGGGACCGCGGGAGCTCGTGCGGGTGGCCAGCGCCCTCGCTGGCGCCTGCGGATCGACCGCGATGATCTACCTCATGCACGTGAGCGCCGCCATGCCCGTTGCCGCCGCGCCACCCGAAGGGATGCCCGGACTGCTCGGCGAACTCGCAAGCGGCCGCTCGCTTGCCTCGCTCGCGTTCTCCGAAGCGGGGTCGCGCTCGCACTTCTGGGCACCCGTTTCGCGTCAGGCGACGACACCAAGCGGCATCCGGGTGTCCGCGGAGAAGAGCTGGGTCACGTCAGCCGGCCACGCTGACGTCTACGTCGTATCCACCGGAACGCCGGACGGAGACGGCGTTGACCTCTTCGCGATCCCCGCCGGATCGACCGGCCTCTCGATCGATCGCCCCTGGAGCGGCATGGGATTCCGCGGAAACTCCTCGAGCCCGATGACTGTCGAGGTCGACACTGCCGAAGAGTTCCGCCTCGGTGCAGCAGGTGGGGGATTCGATCTGATGATGGGCCACGTGCTGCCGTGGTTCAACCTCGGCAACTCCGCCGTGTCGATCGGCCTCAGCCGGGCGGCAGTCGATGCCGCGGTGCGTCACACGATGGGAGCGCGGCTCGAGCACCTTGATGAAAGCCTGTCGTCATTACCGACCATCCGGGCACAGCTCGCAAAGATGTCGATCGATCTCGCCAACGCGAGCGCCTACCTCGATCTGGCCGCATCGAAGGTCGCGACCCCCGAAGACGACACTCCCCTCTTCGTGCTCGGCAGTAAGGCATCGTCGAATGATGCCGCACTGCGCATCACGGATGTCGCCATGCGGGTGTGCGGCGGAGCAGCGTTTTCCGAGCACCTGCAGATCGACCGGTACTTCCGCGACGCGCGAGCGGGCCACGTGATGGCCCCGACATCGGACGTGCTCTACGAGTTCTACGGTCGCGCGATCACCGGCAGGCCACTCTTTGATGCACCGAAGCCCGCTGCCGACACCCGGGTGCCCGAGACGGCACGGTCCGCCGCATGACCGCTCCGCTCGTTATCGGCTCGGTTGCCTACTCCCCGAACGTCGTGCCGATCTGGGAGGGAATGCGGGACTACTTTGCCGAGACCTCGACACCGATCGACTTTGTGCTGTTCTCCCATTACGGCAGGCAGGTGGATGCACTCATCTCGGGCTCGATCGATCTCGCCTGGAACACCAATCTCGCCTGGGTACGCACTGCCGGCCAGACCGATGGTGCGTGCCGCGCACTCGCGTCGCGCGACACGGATCTCGTTTTCACCACCGTATTCGTCGCTCGATCTGGGAGCGGGTTTACCTCCCTCGAAAGCCTCCGGGGACGTCGCCTCGTTCTTGGGTCGCGTGATTCGGCACAGGCGGCGATCCTTCCCGTTCACTTCCTGCAGGAGGCGGGCCTGGGTGAGAGTGACGTAACTCTCACCCGCATCGATAGTGATGTGGGAAAACACGGCGACACCGGTCGCAGTGAACTCGATGCTCTTCGCGCAGTGCTCGAGGATCGAGCGGATGCCGCAGCAATCGGCATCAACACCTGGCAGGCCATCGGGCGCGGCGAATTGCTTCCCGGTGCGTTCGAATCATTTTGGACCTCCCCCGAATACAGCCACTGCACGTTCACCGCGATGCCGTCAGTCGCGGTCGAGCGCACGGACCCCTGGGTCGCGAATCTGCTCGCCATGGACTGGGAGAATCCGCAGCATCGACCGATCCTCGAAATGGAGGGCCTGCAAGCCTGGGTTCCACCAAAGCTCGACGGCTACGCCTCCCTCGTCGCCGCCGTGAAAGAACAGGGGATCACCGACCGATGGTGAGCATCAGTGTGCCGGCACAACCCCGGTCGGCTGAGTCGATGGCGTTCAGCGTAGTGCTCGACCTCATCGAAGGTATCGGGCGAGTGCCGACCGGCCGCACGGTAGAAGTGAGGCTCGGCGAAGGCGACCGGGATGCAGCGCTCGACATCGTCTCCGCGTGGTGTGCCTCAAGCGGAAACGAGATCGTGTCAATCGAAGGATTGACCGTGACCGTTCTGCACGGGCGCTCCCCCGACTCGCTCGCAGGGCTCGACCCGGGCCAGCTGCCCGGATCACGAGTGTGGGTTTACACCAACTTCGATTGCAACCTGGCGTGCGACTACTGCTGCGTTCGCTCGTCGCCGAAGGCTGAACGCCGAGCAATCGGAGTGGACCGGCTCAAGCAAATCGCTGGTGAGGCCGCCGCCGCCGGTGTCGGCGAGCTCATCCTCACGGGAGGCGAGCCGTTTCTGCTCAATGACATCGATGTTCTCGTGAACTCTTGCACTGAGAAACTCCCCACGACGCTGCTCACGAACGGAATGCTATTTCGCGGCGCGCGACTCGAGCGCCTGCGCCGGATGGATCGCTCCCGAGTCATCCTCCAGATCAGCGTCGACTCGGCCACTCCAGCCGTTCATGACAGTCACCGCGGGTCCGGGTCGTGGGCGAAAGCAATTGCCGGCATCCGTATCGCACACGAAGAGGGGTTCCGAGTGAAGGTCGCGGCCACCCTGCCCGCCGACCAGATGCACGAGCTCGAACCGTTCCACGATTTCCTTGACACCATTGGAATTGCGCGTGAGGACCAGGTGATTCGCGCGCTGGCGCACCGCGGTGTCGCCGACTCCGGCATCGAACTCACTGTCGACTCACTCATCCCCGAGGTGACGATTACCGCCGACGGTGTGTACTGGCACCCGGTGGCCGCCGATCACGACGACCAGTTCGTCACTCGCGACATCTTCCCCCTCGCGGACGCAATCGCAGAAATCACCCGCCGATTCGTTGCACACCGCCGCGCGGCTGACAGCATCGCGGAGTGGTTTCCCTGTGCCTAGCCCTCAACCTGTCGGCGGGGGATACGCGGCGTCGCGCCGGCCCGACTCGCAATACGGATGCTGCGGCGCGGCAAGCTCAGCCGCAGTACTGGAACGGCATGGGCCCAGTGTTGCTGAGCGGCGCGTAGGCGAACCAGCCGAATGAGGCGGATCCGCAGCCCGCCGTGAGCGTGCCGTACCAGATGAGCAGCATCGTCACGAGAAACCCGACGGTGAAATTGATAAACAGGAACAGCTTCCAGCCCCGGTTCGCGTTGGCGGCGTTGACATCCGTGATGTTCCAGTAGGGCAGCACGGTGAGCGCATACGGCAGCACCAGAATTGCCGCGAACGCACCGGGAAAGCGGGTGAAGAGCAGCAGGATGCCCGCGAGCAGATAGGCCGAGAAGGCCAGTCGCACAGTCGTCCGCCCTCCGATCACCGTGGCGATGGATGCAATACCTCCCTCACGATCGGCCCCGATGTCCTGCACCGCACCGAATGCGTGGGAGGCGACACCCCAGAGGAAGAACGCGGCCAACAGTGCCCACAGCGCAGGCGTGAAACCGGCTCCCGCAAGCACGAAGCCGAATACGGCCGGCGAGACGAAGTGAGTACTCGAGGTGAGCGAATCGAGAAGTGGGCGCTCTTTGAAGCGCAGACCGGGCACCGAATAGGCGATCACCGCAAAGATGCTGAGAGCGAGAACCACCCACGACAGCGGGCTGCCCACCACGATGAAGAAAACCAAGAACGGCACATTGAAGATGACGACCGCCAGCAGCGTGAGGCGATGCACACTCGGGTCGAGCAGCGCGCCCTCGAGTCCACCCTTGCGTGGATTGTGCAGATCCGACTCGTAGTCGAACACGTCATTGATGCCGTACATCGCCAGATTGTAGGGAATGAGGAAGTAGATGGTGCCGACGATCAGCACCAGGTCGATCTGGCGCGTCGACATGAAGTAGGCCGCGGCGAAGGGGAAGGCCGTGTTCACCCAACTCAGCGGCCGAGACGCCACAAACAGGCTCTTAAGGTTCCTCACGCGGCCTCCCGGGCAGCAGCAGCCAGACCGACGGCAGCAGCACAGCGGCGGCCACAGCGTATCCGAAGTCTTCAAGTGGCGCGATTCCGATGAACACACCACTGATCTTGGTGGTGTCGTATCCGACCAGCCCGATGCCGATCATCACGTTATCGAACACCGCGGTGACCAATAGAAGGATGCCGAGGGTGCCGGCGATCGCCAGCCAGGGCATCGCGCGTCGGCTCTTGGCGACCGCGAGGAATCCGACCACCGCCACCGCAGCGAGGAAGAAGGCGTTGAGCTGCCAATAGTTCATTGGGGCGGAATCGTGGATTTGGATTGTGTCACCGGCACGGCTGGCCTCCGCCGCCATCGAGAAAGTGCGCCGAACAGATTCATTGCGAGGTAGCAGAGCAACACCAGGAAGAAGATCTCTTCCAGGGGCAACTCCGGCGCGATGACCAGTCCGGTCATGAAGGACGTTTCACCGCGAAAGAAAATTCCTAGGCCGATTCCGGAGAGATCCCACGCTCCGAAGAAGACGAGGCCCACCACCAGCACGATCGCCGCCCGCCTCGCATCGCGCCAGAAGAACAGTGCGAATCGGCGGTCGAGAATCACCATGCCGGTGAGTGCGACCGCCAGCGCCGCCAGATACAGCAGGCCCATCAGGAGAAGGTGCTTTGCAGCGGCTCAGTGAGAGGTTCGGTCGAGCGGTCGCCGCGGATGCGTTTGAGCACGACTTCCGCACTGATGAGGCACATCGGAAGACCGATGCCGGGGATCGTGGACCCGCCGGCGTAAAACAATCCCTCGACCTTTTTGCTTTTGTTTCCGGAACGGAACATTGCACTCTGTGCCAGCGTGTGCGCCGGCCCGAGGGCGGTGCCTCGCCACGCGTTGAGATCACTCTCGAAGTCACCGGGGCCCATCGTGCGGCGTAGCGTGACGCGGGAGGCAAGGTCCGGGATGCCAGCCCACTCTGAGATCTGCGAAATCACCCGGTCGGCAAGGACCTCAATGCGGGTATCTCCGTCGCCGTCTACATCGCCCTTGCCGATGGTGGGGTCTGCCGGGATGGGCACCAGTACGAAGAGGTTCTCGTATCCGTCGGGTGCGGTGGACCGGTCGATTCCACTCGGCTTGCAGACATAAATAGATGCCGGATCGGGAATGGACGGGTTTTCGCCAAAGATCTGGTCGAACCCCGCCTTCCAGTCGCGGGCGAAGAACAGGGTGTGATGTTCGAGCTGCGGCAGCTCGCCCTTCACGCCCAGGTAGATCAAAAGAGCACTCGGTCCGGCGACCTTCTTGTCCCAGTACTCCTGCGGGAAGGTCTGCAGCGCCACCGGCAGCAGCTTCGTCTCCGTGTGGTGGAGATCGGCCGCGGCAATCACGATGTCGGCGGCCAGCGTGTGGGTCGCGCCCGCGGCATCCGTGAAATTGACTCCGGTGACAACGGCATCGCGCGTGTTGATCGCGGTGACCGGGGAGCCGGTGATGATGGTCACTCCCTGGTCCCTGGCTACAGCCTCGATGCGCAGGATGACCTGGGTGAGTCCCCCCATCGGATACATGACGCCGCCCTCGAGATCGAGGTGGCTCATCAGGTGGTACATGCTCGGAGCGATATACGGCGAGGAGCCGAGGAAGACGGCCGGATATCCGAGAATCTGCTGGAGGCGAGCATCCTTCACTCGGCGCCGCACGAAGGTGGCGAGCGGCGTGAGCAGCAACGAGAAGAGGGTGGCGGTGCGCGAAAGCACATCGCGGCGCAATAGCGGGCGGATGTCGGCGAAGCTCGAATAGAGGAAGCGTCTCTTGGCGATCTCGTACACATCACGCGCGGAGTCGAGATACTTCTCCATCTTCAGACGGGATCCGGGCTCAATCCTCTCGAACAGGTCGAGGTTCTCTGCTCGGCTTGCCGTGATGTTGAGCGGCTCGGCTACACCCTCGAACAGCACCTGGTAACCGGGATCGAGGGTTACTAATTTCAGCTGCTCATCAGCGGTCGTGCCGAGCAGTCGGAAGAAATGATCGAACACCTCCGGCATCAGATACCAGCTCGGCCCGAGGTCGAAGCGGAAGCCATCGCGCTCCCAGGAACCGGCGCGGCCGCCGACATCGGGTCGACCCTCGAGCAGGGTCACCTCGTGACCGTCTTTTGCAAGGAGGGCTGCGGAGGCCAGGCCGGCAATACCCCCGCCGATGACGATGATGCTACTCATGATGCTGCTTTCGATGGTGTCGTGCGGGTTGAGGAGGGTGAAGATCGTGGAGTGCGGCCAGCCAGTGCGCCGGCAGCAATGCGCAGCTTCACCGGGTTGGGGACGCGCACACGGGAGGTGACGAGTCGGTCGGCCGGCGTCGCCCGCAGCCGCAGGGCAAGCTCGGTGAAGAGCCCTTGGGCGAGCGCGACAGCGGGACGCGAATTGGCAGGAAGCAGGGGAACGACGGCGGCGGAATCGCGCAGGTCTGAGTCGATGTCGTCGAGCAGCCTGATCTTGTGCGCCTCACTGAACGATTCGACGTTCACACCGGGGAAGTAGCTTCGCCCGAGCGTCTCGAAGTCGGCCGACAGGTCGCGGAGAAAGTTGACCTTCTGAAAGGCTGCACCGAGTTTGCGTGCTCCATGTTCTAGGCGGGCGGCCTCCGCGGGCGTGAGGGACATCCCCTGCACGAAGGTCGCGAGACACATGAGGCCGACCACCTCTGCAGATCCGTAGACGTAGGTCTCAAAACTTTCCACATCGTGCTCGGTCTGAACCAGGTCCATGCGCATCGATTCGAAAAATGGCTGTGTGAGTTCGCGACCGAAGCCATTGGCGCGCGCGCTGCGAGCGAAGGCGTGGATCACCAAGTTGGTGCTGTAACCCGAGTCCAGCGCGGCCTCGGTGTCACGCTCGAAGTCATTAAGCACTCGCGCGACGGCAAGCGGATCGAGTCCGGCGTCCGCCGCTCCTCCATCTACCACCTCGTCCGCCACCCGCACCAGGGCGTAGATGTTCTCGACATGTCGCCGCACGGGCGGTGCCAGCAGTCGCGCGGCCAACCCGAACGAGGTGGAGTAACGACGGATGACGACGCTCGCGGTCTCCTCGGCGACGCGGTCGTACAGGTTCGAGCCGACCGGCGCCACGGCACCCGACCCGGCATCCGGAGATTTACTGTCGCTGATCATCACACCATCCTGCTCGGTGCACCGGGGGCCGGCGCAACGGCGGCTAGGCTGGAAACACGTTTCAATATGATCGGCACCCGCGATCTGAGCTTTTGTGAAGGACACCTCAGATCATGGACGAACACATCGTTAGGATATCGGACGCACATGAATAGCAGCACAGTGCTCGTGCAGGGTGGCACAGAACTTGTGGTGCTCCTGGGTGAATCGGGAGAGCCCATCGGCGAAGCCGACAAGTCGACCGTGCACAGTGTTTCCACTCCGCTGCACCTGGCATTCTCCTGCCATGTGTACGACACAAGTGGGCGCGTGCTCGTGACCCGCCGTGCCCTGTCCAAACTCACGTGGCCCGGGGTCTGGACCAATTCCTTCTGCGGGCATCCGTCCCCCGTAGAGTCGCTCGAAGATGCCATGGTTCGGCGCGCCTCGCACGAACTCGGCATCACCGTGACCGACTTCCAGATCGTGCTACCCGACTTTCGCTACCGAGCGGTCGACGCGTCCGGCATTGTGGAGAACGAGATCTGTCCCGTCTACCGTGCGGTGACGACGGATGTCGTGCAGCCCAACCCCGCCGAAGTGTCAGAGTTCGTCTGGCTCGAGCCACACCTGCTGCACGGGGCCGTCACTGCAGCCCCGTTTGCGTTCAGCCCGTGGCTCGGCTGGCAGTTGGAACAGCTCAGCGCGTAACCCCCGCCGGTCGCCGCCCCCGCTGGTCGAGTAGCGCGGTCACCGCCCCCGCTGGTCGAGTAGTGCGGTCATCCGCGCGTATCGAGACCCCACTCAGTCCAACAGGCTCTCGTCGCGCAAGATGTCAGTGCGGTGAAAGTTCTGGAAAGACCGTGATGCGGTCGGCCCGCGCTGCCCCTGGTAACGAGAAGAGTACTCGGCGGATCCATAGGGCTTCTCGGCCGGCGACGTCAATCGAATGAAGCAGAGCTGGCCGATCTTCATCCCAGGCCAGAGCTTGATCGGCAACGTCGCCACGTTCGACAGCTCCAGCGTCACGTGCCCGCTGAATCCCGGGTCAACGAAGCCAGCAGTGGAATGGGTGAGCAGGCCGAGCCGTCCAAGGGAGCTCTTGCCCTCGAGACGCGCGGCCACGTCATCCGGAAGCGTCACCAGCTCGTACGTGGAGCCGAGCACGAACTCGCCCGGGTGCAGGATGAACGGCTGGTCGGGCGCCGCCTCCACGAGCCGGGTGAGGTCGGGCTGATCTTCAGCAGGGTCGATAAAGGGGTACTTGTGGTTGTCGAACAATCTGAAGAAGCGGTCGAGTCGCACGTCGATGCTCGACGGCTGGATCATCGCGGGTTCGTAGGGTTCGAGGCGAATGCGTCCGGAGTCGAGTTCGAGCTTGATGTCGCGGTCCGAGAGCAGCATGCACAGAGCCTACCGAACCCGTCGTTGCTAGTATTCATGAGTGCCGCTGCACCATGTGTTAGATGCGGCCGCGCGAGCGTAGTTCAATGGCAGAACTCCTGCTTCCCAAGCAGGTAGTGCGGGTTCGATTCCCGTCGCTCGCTCCGTTTGTCAATTCTTGGTGCAGGTGACACCTTTCGCGACGAAGCTGACACTTTTTGCCAGTTCCCAGTCAACTGTGTTTTATCAGTCCAGATGATAAATCCCAATGAAAGTTGATAAATCTGCCCCTGTCGTCAGCCGGTATTAGCTTTCGCATAAATTGGGACCATTCTCATGTGGTTCAAGACTTTCGGTCCAATTCGCGCGACTGATGAGACTTGGTTCAACACAACTGTGGCTCGGAAGGCGACTCTTTCGGTCAGGGACCGGAGGGCTGCGTCCAACAGGCGCGCGCACGTTACATATCGGCTGTTATCGGTCATCCAAAGCGCGTATTAGAAGGAGTACCCCAAGTCACGGTGTCGTCCCCTTACGCCAGAATCTGCTTATGGGAATGAGACGTCTTGAGTTCGGCGACAGCCTGAGCGGCCTGCTGATCGACGGCGTCGAAGACACGCCATATGTTGGCGCGAACTTCCAGCTGACGCGGGACAGCGGCGCGATCGTAGAAGTTCCGTATCTCTCGAGTCCGGGCGTCACCCAGTTCAGTCATGTCCAGTCTTGGTTCAACGATCAGGCCCCGCCGACAAACATGCTTCTGCTAACACCCGAGGGCACAATCTCGCTCTTCGACATCGCGTGGAGTGGACATTCCGAGAACTGGGGCGGTCGGCGCGCCTCGATTGGCTCGGTGCGCCCTGCGCTTGCTGTTCTTGGTGACCGCGATGGCGCTCTGGCCGATCCGCTTCTAATCGGAGAAATGCGGAGCCGCATCGATGGCCTGAACGAATGGTCACGTCTGTCTGCGGTGAGCAGCGATAGTGGCACCGACGAAGAAGGACGCGTCCAGTCGGTGACGATGCTGCTGCATCGAGATGATGGCATCACGTGGCAGCAGGGCGGTGCAACGATGGCCATCCGCGCGGGCTGGTTTCACTCGCCTGCGCAAGATGGGTACAACCGAAAGACGACCGTGGACGACAACGTCCACATTGAGAGCAAGTTCAGCTCGGGGCCCATGCCCTTCTGGGAGCACTTCGTGGAGCAGCGCAAGGTTGCGAACCTCCTAGTCTTCCTGTTCGGCAGACCGCTCTCGTTCCGTGAGCACAAGCTGCGCGACGACAGATTCGCTGCCCGAATGAACGGCGGACGCGTCTACGAGCACCCACTCACCGAGGTGATCAGTAGAAGCACCTATCGGGAGCGGCGCACCGAGCTTCCGTCAAAGAAGGAGCTGGGACGCCCACTCGCGCATATGACACAGATTGGAGTCGAAGGACTCTCGGCGTGGTCTGACAACTACGGTGTGTGGGAGCGATTTATCCTGCCGAGCGCGAGCGTTCTTGGCCGCAAGGAGCGTTTCATCGAGGACGTCGTGATATCGACGTCGATGAGCATGGAAGCGGCGGGCCGCATCCTGGGCGAGCGCCCGGGCGAGCGCGCGACCTACAGCCAGCGCGGGCACAAGACAACCGCGACCTACGTCTACCGCTGCCTAGATGGTCTCGACGTACTGTGGCCCGAACGCATACGAGACCGGATCGGACTCGCGCGTGCCATTGCGAATAACTACAACAACGTGAAGCACTACGACCGCGGCGACTTTCCTGACCACGATGAGTCCTACGTCGTGAGCGAGGTCAACCAGATGATTGTGCGCCTGCTGGCGATCCACATCACGGGCCGGGGCAACGACCTTCTCGCCGTTGGTTGGGGGTATCGACCTCTGGTTTCTACCACTGGTTGGGCCGCCCCCAATCGGCCACCGCGGCCCGCAGGCAAGCGTTGACTGCACGAGTCCAGCACTTCTTCGACGCGTCAGAGGGGACCTACGGGTATCGGCGCATCCACGTCGACCTGGCCGAGGAAGGCACCGAGTGTTCCCCGGAGCTGGTGCGCCAGATCATGCGCCGCGAGGACCTTGTCGCCTGTCAGCCGCGCCCGTTCCGGGTCACGACCGAGACGGACGCCGCAGCCGCAGCATCCATGCCCGACCTGGTGAAGCGGAACTTCACCGCCGACCGCCCGGGGTGAAGTTCGTCGGCGACATTACCTACATCCACACCTGGCAGGGCTTCATCTATCTGGCCACCGTGATCGACTGCTACTCGAAAAAAGTTGTTGGCTGGTCGATCGCTGATCACATGCGCACCGAACTAGTCGAGAATGCGTTGAAGAGTGCCGCGGCAACCACCGTGATCGAGGCCGGCGCGATCTTCCACTCGGACCGTGGCAGCGTCGGCGGATTCAACCGGTCGTCGCAACACCGGCTCATTCGATCAATAGTAGGTGTTCGGTCCAGACCTCTGTGGGTGTTCTCCAGCCAAGGGTTTTGCGTGGTCGGTTGTTGAGCGTCTGGGCGACGGCATCGAGCTCGTCAGCGTTCCATCGTGAAAGGTTGGTGCCCTTCGGGAAGAACTGCCGCAGCAGTGGAGTGGTCCCGGAGGGAGGGCTCGGCACCGACAACAAGCCCTTTCAGCTGGTTGATGGCCGTCGTTCGCGCCTTCACTGCCGATGATTTCACCAGCCGCATTTGGCGAAGCTCTTCAGCGGCACCGATACCCGTCTTCGGAGTCGCTAGTGATCGTCCGGCGATAACTGCGCGGGCTGCAGCCTCCGCGTCCACCGCGTCAGTCTTGCCCGCTTTGCGTCGCAGCACCCGGTCTGGTTAGTTCACCTCGAACACTTTCACGTTTTGCGTCTGGAGGTACTTCATCAGCGCTGAGCCGTATGAACCGGTGCATTCGATTCCTGCTGCGTTCACGTCGCTTCAAGCGGTGAGCCCACACCAGTGTCGCAGCATGGCCATCGCTCGTCGTCGCGAAGCTGCGGGTGGCGAGGAGGACCCCCGCAATCGTCAGGATCGCCGCAACGTGAACATCTTTGTGAGTGTCTACGCCGAGGATCACTCCTTGGCCGTGGAGCGTCGATCGCGTCTTTCGAGGGTGTTTCAGAACGGGTGAACTCATGGCTGACCTTTCGTGAGGTGTTAACAAGCAATTCCACGAGAAGAAGTCAGTCAGCACGGTGACGACACACGCGAGTGGCAAACACCCACGGAAAGGCCCCTCTTGGAACATAGCTTGGCCAAGTGAAACCTTAAACACCAGGCCCGATCACGCCTGACAGATCAACGCAAGGACACGCTGGCAATAAAGCGGCGGTCAATCCCAACACGGGTCAAGCCGCGACCTGGCCTGGTGAGCTGATCGTGTCACAATCCCAGCAAATGCCGGTGTATCCCATCGATATGATGATGCCATTCGCCTCAGCGAACGCGGTGATTTGGGCGGATGCGTGTTGGGTCACGCGGTCCGAGTGGAAGATGACAGGTGCCAACTTTTCGCCGCGCAACACAAGCGCCATCTGCAAAGCGTCCTGAATTAGATCGGTGCGCACGTGGTCGGCGATCGCCCACCCGATGACCCGACGACTGTGGGCGTCGATGACCGTGGGCGTCGATGACCGTGGGCAGGAAGACCCAGCTTTCTCACGTCCGCAGATACGTGATGTCACCGACCCACACTTGGTTGAGCGCGCCTGCGTCCCACTGCCGTTCCACCATATCGACCGGGTACGCGTCTTCGTGACCGATGACCGTCGTCGTCTTCCACTTTCTCGGGCAGATTCCCACCTATCCGAGGCGTTTCATCGCTGAGGCGACGGTTTTGCGGGAGATGATCTCCCCATCCCCGCGGAGGTCAGCAAGGATTCGCGGGGACCAGTAGACCTCGTCCGAGTCGCCGCGGAACCACATCACCTTTTGCTCAATCGTCTCCCGACGCAGCGTGCGCTTCGAGGGCTTCCGCAACAGCCAGGCGTAGTAGCCGTAAACGGGATACCTAAAGCAATCGAGCCATCCGGGAGATGCTGAAACTGGTCTTCTCCACCAGCATCAAGACGAACGCTCCCCGTTCGTATCCGACGCTTGCTTACGCGAAGAAGATGGACGTTTTTTTAGAAACGCCCGATCAAGTTTCAAATCAGCGTTCTCTTTACGTAACCGTTGCAGCTCCGACCGTTCCGACTCCGTTATCGTCGCCTGGTGTCGTTTTCAGATGTCGTCTGCACGGATTTCATTACCCGCCTGCATGCTGTTCTTGCGGCACCTTTCATCATTTTCCCAAAGGGTCAGAATCTTTTATTTGTCCTGTTGAGAAGCGGAAGGGATTGACTTGGTTAGGCGTTGGCGCACGGTGAGGACTGTCACTAGGGTGAGGATCACGGCAAGGAAAATGATGCTCGTTAGGGTAGTTCCAAGGCCTAAGCCTCCGTCGACTGGGGATTGCGCGAGCAGGTCCCCGGTTGATGCTCCGAGCGGGCGGGTGAGAACGTACGCGATCCAGAACGCAAGGACCGCATTGAGCGAGAAGACGAAGTACGCGATGGAGACAGCGACGATGGCGCCAGCGAAAAGCATCAGGGATGCGAAATAGCCAAGCTTGAGCCCCTCGGCGAGGAGGTCACCCGTGGCTGTCCCGAGAGCAAATGTAAAAAGCACCGTCAACCAGTAATACGTTTCCCGTCGGGTAGTTGTTATCGAGTGGATCGAGAGGGTGCGTTCGGATCGAAACCACAAAATGAAAGTCGCGGTCAAGGCAAGAGCGAAGATGATTGTGGTCGCCACCAGCGGTAGTCCGATGCCAATTAGGTTGTCGGTGATCAGAGTTCCCACAACGCTGATCAGAACAATCGCGAGCCAATACACTGCCGGGACGAACCGTCTTAACCGAAATTGGAGCGCGAGTGCTGCTAATAGCAACGCGGCCACCACCAGGCTTACCCCGGTCATCCCGAAGTTGAGGGTCACGTTGAGGTAGTCCGCGGCGGTTTCCCCGACTGTTGTCGCGAGAACTTTGATAATCCAAAATATTGCGGTGACTTCGGGGACTTTATTCATCATCTGTCGGGCAGTGAACGGTGCGATGCGCTGGGGTGTCGTCATGACGATCTCCTTGGGTGTGAAGCGACGATAGGTGAGTTTTGCAGGGGAAGCGATTGTTGGATCGGTGCTCTTCAGCTCGCGGACAGAAAAGATCGCCCTGTTTGTGGGTTGGGGAAACATTTACTGGCCGAGTGGGCTCGGATGTTCGGTGCGGGCGGTCGTGGTTGGTCTGCGTTGCTTGTTTAGCTGTTTGTTTTGGTGGAGAACCCAGGAAATCGAACCTGGCAAGGCACCCCGATAGATGCGTTTCCCTCGGCCGGTTGTGGGAGGGGTACAGCACCTTTGGTCTCTGGCCGCCACCAAAGACGAAAGGTGGTTGAGGAATTAACCTCGTGGAGTGGGCGTGAAAAGCGACGGTGGAAATGTGATCCGTAAAAAAGTTGGGTGGATGTATCGGTTCCAGATCGGGAGCCAGATGAATAGAGCAGCGGTGCTGATCAGAATGGATCCGATAACGTCGCTCGGGTAGTGCAGGCCAAGATAGATCCGGGAAAAAGCGACAGTGGCAACGAGGACTGTGCCTGCTGCGATCATCAGTGGTCGTTTTGCGCCGGGTCGGGTGAGAACTAGAACCACGGCGCAGACGAGGGAGAAGACGAAAGAGGTGTGGCCGCTGGGAAAGCTGTCGTTCGCGGTCTCGATAATGACCGAGTGTACGATTCCGTGTGGCGGACGTGGGCGGAAAATGGTGTATTTTCCGACCTCGGCGGCGACCCATCCGACCGCGGTAATTGATCCGAACGCCAGCGCCCGGAGAACGTCTCGGTATACCAACAGCAATACCAGGCAAACACCTGCCGTCAGGATGCAGGCGCTAAGAGGTTCGAACCCGTAGTGGATTGCCAGGGCGATAGTTTCAAGTGCGGGTACCCGAGGTCCAAAGAATGTCAGAGCCCCTATCTCTGGAGTGAGCGGCCCCAATGAGCGCACCCCCACACCGGTGATAAGAGTGATAAGCATCAGTGTGATCCCAGCACTGACCATGGAGAGTCGCCGCAATGGCAGGACCAACATTGTCGATGTGGTGATGGTGTTCATTCATTCTTTCCGATGTCTATCGCCCTGGGCGACTTGTCCGACCGGAGCAATGTGCATCCCGGTCGGACCAGTGTCATACTCTTCACTCAGCGGTTCGAGCCCCATCGCCTTCAGGCGACCTGCTGGGACTTCTACGGTGTGACGGTACCGGTCGCCAGGGGGGTCGGTACCGTGGTGCCAGTGCCGGTATCAGTGCTGTCCACGGCATCCGGTGTGCCTGCAACATCAGCGGTGTCTGTCGTCTCTGTCGCGTCGTTGACGTCGGCCTTTTCGTTCACCTCGGCCTTTTCGTTCACCTCGGCCTTTTCGTTCACGTCGTTCGTGTCGCTGCTGTTGTTAGCGTCGGCGACGTCGCCTGCCTCGGGCACGTCGCTTGTCGTGGAGGGACCGGTCGCCGGGATTCCGGTACCGGTATCGGTGGTGCTTGTTGTGGGAGTCGGTGTCGGGGCAGCTGCGATGGCGGCAGTGGTTCCGAGGGCGCCGAGTCCGAGCGTTGCCACGATTGCGAGTGCGACTTTGGTTTTGATGGCGAATTTAGACATGTGAGTTGTTCTCCTTCGATAGTTGGGGTGGACATTTCTCAGAGTGCCACCGTGAAATAAGAGCCAGATAAGAGGTGCCAGATAGGTAAAGAGATCGTCGAAACACAGAGGTGGTGTGGAAAGCTGAGCGAACGAGATCGGCGAATCAGCGCCGCCAGCGTGGGTGCACACATCGTGTTAGGGAAAAGCAGGTGGGTCCGTGGCAAAACGAATTTTGATAGTCGAGGATGATCCGGTCATCTCGGATGCGGTGGCCCGAGGTCTGCGTGCGGACGGATTTGTGGTCACGGTTACCGGTGACGGCGAACAGGGGCTCGTAGAGGCGACTGAAGGGGTGTTTGATGTGATCGTTTTAGACATCATGCTTCCCATGATGTCGGGGTACGAAGTGTGTCGCCGGTTGCGGGCTGCGGGGTCTCCGACCCCAATTTTGATGCTCACAGCAAAAGATACTGAGCATGATGAGGCCAACGCGTTGGACCTCGGAGCGGACGATTACCTGACGAAACCGTTTTCTTTCGTGGTGTTACGGGCACGCTTACGGGCGTTGCTTCGGCGGGTTCCTGCGGAGCACTCCACCACGGTTGCCGTGGGAAACCTTGTTCTCGACTCGGAAACATTTCGGTGTTCCCGCGGCGGGAAACAGATTGTGCTCACGGCACGCGAATTCGCATTATTAGAATTTCTTATGCGAAATCAGGGTCGCATCGTCAGTAAAGGGATGATTGCCGAATATGTGTGGGACGCCGAACTCGATATCGATTCGAACGTGGTGGAAGTGTACATCGGGTATCTGCGTCGCAAAATAGATAAGCCATTCCAACGCGAGGACATCGAAACTATTCGCGGGGTCGGCTACCGATTTGCGAGTGAACGCCTGGCCCGCCGATGAAAGCAAACCTTCTGAAACGGTATCGCCGCCGCGGCGTGCGCGAACGAGTGGCCGCAGCTGCAAGCATTGTATTGGCCGTCACCCTGTTGATTGGAGCGATCGTACTGGTGGCGTTAGTAGATAGCTCACTGCAAAATAACCTCGACACCGCAGCGGTTACTCGCGCGGAAGATGTTTCGGCCGCAATTACAGCCAACGGCATGAAATCCACCATCCCCAGCAGCGGCGACGATGGATCCCTTGTCCAGATCATCAACAGTGCCGGGATAGTTGTTTCGTCAACCGAAAACTTTGCCGGAGAGCGCGCGCTTTTGAACATCCCGCCGCGGCAGCGACAGACAACGCTTCTGACAATTGATAACGCCCCTATTGGAGATGGATCGGATACTGTTCGTGTCGCCGCGGAACCTATCCAACTTCCTTCGGGGCCAGGTTGGGTGTATGTAGCCAACTCATTGGCGCAGCTCCATTCGGCCACAAAGAGTCTGGTATTGCTGCTTGGTATTGGTTTGCCCATCCTGTTGATCATCGTGGTCGGCACGGTTTGGTTCGCAGTAGGACGAGCGCTACGACCGGTAGAGCAGATTCGCAGGCGCACTATCCAAATTCGGGGCGACTTCACCCAACGAGTTCCCGTGCCGCCCTCAGACGATGAGATTGGCCGGCTCGCCCGAACAGTCAACGACATGCTTGACCGCTTGGCTGCAGCAGCAGACCAGGAACGTCGTTTCGTCGGCGATGCCTCCCACGAATTACGAAGTCCCTTAGCGGCCATCCGTGCACAGATCGATGTGGCATTGGAACACCCCGAGAGCGAAGACCCGCAACGCGTGTTCCAAACAATCCAGACGCAAACCGAAGACATGACCCAACTTCTAGAAGATTTGCTCTTTCTGGCCCGTGTCAGCGAGGACCAAACCAACTACGCGGCTCCAGATGTGGATCTAGATGAGGTCCTGGTTCAAGAAGTGCGTCGTCTACATCACGCTCACCGCGTGAAACAGAACACCGCAGTGACCGTTCGGATCTCACACCTCGACGCTGTGCGAATGCCCGGTTCCGCCCGAGATCTCGCACGAATGATCGCTAATCTCCTCAATAACGCCGCCGATTTCGCAAAAACCGAGGTAACGGTTGAGCTTCACGTCGTCGAGACGGAAAACATTTACATCACCGTGACCGACGACGGTCCCGGCATTGCTAAGACCGATCGGGAACGAATATTTGATCGCTTCACCCGACTAGATGATTCTCGTTCACGAGCGACCGCGCACACCAGCACCGGTCTGGGCCTCGCCATCGCGCAACAAATTGCCAACCGCCACGCCGGTACCATTGTCGCCAGCGCCCGCACCGACACACAACCCGGAGCGGTCATCACAATCTCCCTCCCCTACCCCGCCAAAAGCGCGCGGTAACCCGCTACCCCGCACGGTGGCGCAAACACAGCGGAGCCCATCGCCGCCGGTTCCAATTTTACTCAGACCGCTAAAGCACCAGCTTCAGCATGATGTCTTCTGACTGGGCTGCTTTCTGTGACAGATTGAAGTAGCCAACATCAAACGACCACCCGATCTGCGATGCCCAATAGAGCGACGATCGGCATGACAAAATCAACGATCTCTTCTTCCACTTGCGGCCCACCCAAGCAAGTACCGTCAAGCGGCACTGCCTGAGGGCCTAACCTTCTCGACGTACTTATCAAGGTTTTCGATTGAGAAATCGAGTGCCGTCTACGCGAATCTCGCCGGCAGGCGAGACGTGGCGGTAAAGAGTCTGTCGGGAAATCCCAAGCTCGTCACACAGCTCCCCACTTTTTGTCTCCGAACTCCCCATAGCGGCCAGCGCGGTGCGTACCTTCGCGGGAAGCATCGTGAAGGGTCGGCCGCCGATATGGCCCCGTGCTCGAGCTGAGGCGAGCCCAGCGACGCTCCGTTCTGAGATTAACCATCATTCAAGTTCAGCCAGCGCAGCAAAAATTCCGAACACCAGCTTGCCGGCCGCGGTCGTGATGTCGATCGCCGCACCCGGCCCCTCGAGAACCTTCATCCCAACACCTCGAGCGGTGAGGTCGTGGACAGTATTAACTAAACGGTGCAAGTCCGGGCCCAGCCGGTCCGGTTTCCAGACAACAAGCGTGTCCCCGTCCCGCAGCGACTTCAGGCACGCCGCGAGCCCCGGCCGGTCATCTTTTTTCCCCGACGCGCGATCCTGGTACAACTGCTGCTCGTCGACGCTGGCTTCATAAAGTGCGTCCCGCTGAAGATCAACCGATTGTGAACCGTCGGCTTTCGAAACGCGCACCTATCTCATGAGCATGGTCGGGACTCCTGTCACTTATACGGTCCATCCAACGCGATCAAATTCGCCAGGTCTCGATGCTTTCAAGAATGTCGGCGTCAACGCGAGGCACTGATCGTCCAGTGGTCGCGCGAAGGGATGGCTATGAGTGAGGACCCTGCGTTTATTGGCGCGTGGCCCGAGTAATTGCCCTCTCCTGAGTACGCAGCGTCGGTTGCGATGCCGCCGAAGTACTGGCGCACATCGAACGTGCCACCGATGGCGTTGGATTTTGTCACCATCCAGTCGTTTGCCCGCCCGTCGTACCGGAATACCTGGTCACCGCTGCCGGCAGCGGGAAATGCTGTGGCCGGGACGGATGCGAGCGGTGCAAGAGAAATTGACCAGGGTCCGCTCGATGAGATGATCAGCGAGGTGGCGACGGTGCCGACTCCGTGGAGTCCAAACGGCACATCTCCTGAGTAGTCACCAGCTGTGTCGACGATTTGTTCACCGGTCGAGGCTCCGGCGTAATCAACGGTGTCAGGTTCCGTGCTCCAGACCTTCGCCCGCGCGCCGTGTCCTGAACGACCGCCGGCGGCAGCCTTCCCGGGGGAATGCGCCCCGGCTCAGCGGTCGTCGGACTCCCTCATCTAGGGTTATGGCGGAGCGTGAGCGGTGATCCCCAGGCATGTTGGGGCATTGCTCTGGCGCTGACAGGCCGGAACAGGCGGCTGAACAGGCGTCCCCCTGACTGGATGGATGACGATGACCTCGATCGACAAGCAGACACCGGGCCCGGGCGGTGAAACGAGCGACGGCACTCGCGACGACTTTCAACTGCAGGATTTCTCGCATGAGCAAGAGGGTTTCAAACACGGACTGAAGCCACGTCAGGTGCAGATGATCGCCATCGGCGGCGCTATCGGCACCGGTCTATTCCTCGGCGCCGGTGGCCGCCTCGCCGGGGCGGGACCGGCACTCGCCCTCGTCTTCGCGATTTGCGGCGTTTTCGCTTTTTTTATCCTGCGTGCCCTCGGCGAACTCGTGCTCCACCGCCCATCATCCGGATCATTCGTATCGTACGCCCGTGAGTTCTACGGTGAAAAATTTGCCTATGCCGCGGGCTGGATGTATTTTCTCAACTGGGCAATGACCTCGATTGTCGATGTGACCGCGGTCGCCCTATACCTGCACTACTGGTCGTTCTTCACCTCGGCCCCGCAGTGGTTGCTCGCCCTCATCGCCCTTGCCGTTGTGCTCAGCCTGAACCTCGTCGCCGTGAAGGTCTTTGGCGAGATGGAATTCTGGTTCGCTCTCATCAAGGTCGTCGCTCTCGTCGCATTTCTCGTGATCGGCATCGTGTTCCTCGCCATCCAGTTTCCGATGACCGTCGGCGGCGAGACTGTGCGCCCGGGATGGTCGATCCTGGTCGACAACGGCGGTGTGTTCCCGACCGGACTCATCCCTGTCGTGCTCGTCGTGCAGGGTGTGGTCTTCGCATACGCGGGCATCGAGCTCGTCGGCACCGCGTCAGGCGAGACCCAAAACGTGGGCAAAGTGCTCCCGCGTGCGATCAACACCGTGATCCTGCGCATCGCTATCTTTTATGTCGGCTCGATCGTGCTGCTGTCGCTCCTGCTCCCCTACACCGCGTTCTCGGCGAGTGTGAGCCCCTTCGTTACCTTCTTCTCATCTCTTGGCAACTCCCAGACGGGCGCAATCGCCGGCTCAGTGATGAACTTCGTCGTTCTCACGGCCGCGCTCTCCAGCCTCAACGCGGGTCTTTACTCGACCGGTCGTGTTCTGCACTCCATGGGTCTCAACGGCTCCGCCCCGAAATTCACAACCAAAATGACCAAGGGTGGTGTGCCATTCGGAGGCATCCTGCTGACCGCATGCGTCACTTTGCTCGGCGTCGGGCTCAATGCTGTCGCGCCAGGCAAGGCGTTCGAGATCGTGTTGAATGTCTCTGCCCTGGGGATCGTAGCCGGGTGGGGCACGATCGTGCTGTGCCAGATGCGACTGATGGCCTGGGCGAAGAAGGGCAAGCTCGAGCGACCTGCGTTTCGACTCATGGGTGCCCCATACACGTCGTGGGCGACTCTGGCATTCCTGGCCATCGTGCTCATACTGATGGCCGTCGACTACCCGATCGGCACCTTCACTATCGGGTCGCTCGTGCTGATCATTCCGCTGCTCGTGCTCGGTTGGTTTCTCTCCCGCAAGAAGATTCTTGCCATTGCACTTGAGCGGGAGGGGTTCACTGCGCCAGTGCAGGTCATCAAGAAGCCACGTGACCGGGAGAGTACGGCGGACTAGGGATGCGCTGGCGTGTCTTGCCCCGGCAGTCCAGCCGCGAAGGCCTAGCCGGGTGTAGAGCCAAAGCACGGTGGACCCGTGATGTCAACATCCCCGCTGCCCTGCAAGCGCCCAGTGCGCACCCCAACATCGTGCGTACAGTTGCGCGTTAACGCCGAACGGCGCACCCCCTGGGGGAGCGCGCCGTTGACGGTGCCGACCAGCGGATCGGCGACGGGAATTACTTGCTTGCGGTGGCCACTTCGATGGACTCGGCGAGCGCAAATGCCGAGTTCTCCTCGTAGGACTTCGCCTTGGCGACTCCGAAGATGATCAGGGCGTAAACACACTTGGAGACGATGTCTGCGATGGAGTATCCCACCTGCTTGCTGACCCAGGCATCCGCTCCGCCAACATTGAGCAGCGGAAGCAGGTATGCGATCGGATAGACGCCCCAGCTGAGCAGCAGGAGCCAACGGAGATTTCCGAGGGTCCTGCGAACCGAGACCGGCTGCACGCTCAGCGACTTGCTGAGCTGAACGAACAGCACGTAAAGAATGTAGGCGAAGGGGATGCTCGAGAGCAGGCCGAACAGGCCGCGAAGGCCGTTGTCGTTACTGATCTCGCCCGGGTAACCCAGGATGATCATCAGGGCCGACGCCGGAACGAGGCGCATCAGGAGGCCGGACTGCACCTTCTGCGCGAGCGCGAGCACAGCAATGAGCTCGACCAGCAGCAGCGGTACTGTCAGGAGCCAGTCAACATAACGGTAGCCCTCGTTGAAAGAAGTGCCTGCCGCTTGCGAGTAGTCTCCGGTTCCGCCGACCGACTTCGTCACGAACGATTCCTTGAAGTTGTCAAAGATGCGGAAGTAGTGATACGCGGCGATACCACAGACCATAATTGCGACCGTGATCCCCTGGCGGTAGCGAGGCAGGATTCTCGGAAGTGAGATGAGCAAAAATAGAGCGGTGAACAACTGTGACGCGATGACAAGCGACAGGAAGTTGTAAACGGTGGAATATTGCCCGTGCGACAGAATGTCGGGAATCACTGGGTCCTCCTTGGACTGGTGTGAATGTGAGTGAGTAACTTGATTAAAACGATAAGTTAGTACCAAAGTCAAATGGTGGCAAGCGCGTGTCGCGCAACCCTCCTCACCGGTTTCACGACTCGACGCGAACACCCGGATCAGGAGGTCTAATGAGCACCGAGACCAGCCAGTCGCATACCCTTGCCGGGTTCCCGGCAGCCGCGGTGGAATTCGTCAACGCTATGCAGTATAACCGCGAGCGGATCGGGCAGGATGCCGGACTTTCAGCCAGCGAGTTGCGCGCATTGTTCCGGGTCGCTGCCGAAGTCAGCGTCACGCCGAAGCAACTCGCTGGCTACCTTGACATGACTACAGCGGCGATCACGTTCATCTCCCGCCGACTAGTGAATGTCGGGCTTCTCCACCGGGTGGATCACCCAAACGACCGACGCAGCCTTTACCTTGAGCTCACCCCTCGCGCGCACGCAACGATGCTCGAGGTGCACCGCGATTTCCTTGCCTTTCTGGAGACCGCGACGCGTGATCTCGGCGCAGCCGACCTGGACCATTTCTCGGTGACACTCGAGACAGTAGCTCGCTCGATGGTGCGCTCTTCACCACGCCCGACCCCACCGGTGGGCGGCGTATCGCTCTCCACCGAAGGGGGAGCCTCAAATACCCACCTCTAGGCTGCGCCATACCGAACTCGCTGATCTGGGCGATATCCAATGGTCCATCGCCTGCCCTGGCTCGAAAGTTACGCTGACGCAGCGGCCGGCCAAGGGCAACGGGTCAACATGCCTGACCTGCGCGCAGGAATTCTGCGCGCAGGAATTGCAACCACTGGGGTCACCGAGAGGCTCATGGCCCTGCTGGACACCGTTGGAGCGTTGTCGATGATCGACGGAATTCTTCAGCGCGCCGGTTTGGTCGTTGCTGGAACGCCACCTTGCGGCTGGTCACGCATCACGCAATGACATCGACCAAACCCGCCGGCGCAGGGCCACGAACACCTAGTCAAGCGAGACACCCGTCGAGCTGTAGAGGAGAAATATCATGTCTAAATCACCCAATCGCCTGCTCGCCACCGTTTTCGGCGCGGTTTACCTTCTTGTTGGCCTGCTGGGCTTCACCGCGACCTCCGGCATCGGATTCTTCGATGTCAAGGGCGGCCTACTGCTCGGCATCTTCGAGGTCAACGTGTTCCACAACGTGGCTCACCTCCTGATCGGTGCGGCCCTGCTCATTGCTGGACTATCCAGCGTGCGTGCGTCCAAGACGGTTAACACCGTCGTCGGCGCGGCCTACCTGTTGCTCGGGATCGTTGGCCTTTTCATCCTGAATTCATCCGCCAATATCTTGGCCATCAACTCCGCGGACAATGTTCTGCACTTCGCCAGCGCGGTGGTCCTGCTCGGTGTCGGGATCGGTGCCGACAAAGCTGTTCGCGCCCACGCCGCAGCGTAGCCGCATCCGCTCGATCGATTGCAGGGGAGAGTTGTCATGTCTGTCATCACACGCTCATGGTTGTCATTTGCAGCCATCGGTGCGGGAGTAATCCACCTGGCACTCGTGATCAGCTCCCCCCTTGCGATCGGCGTTCTGCTGTCGATGTTTGGCCTAGCCGAACTCGTGTGGGGAGTGCTGATCCTCGCGAAAGACCGGCTTCTCGTGCCGCGGCTCGCACAGGCCGGAGCACTTGCACCTGTGCTGCTTTGGAGCCTGCTTACGGTGACCGCAACTCTGCTCTCAGCACCACAGATCGCTTCATCGCTGCGATTCGTGCCGATGGTCATCGCTGCGCTGTTCGGACTCTTCATCGCCGGAATGCTCAGCATGACCCTGCGCCGGCAGTCCGGAGCCGAGCAGCCCACTGCGGTAGCACAGCCCGCGAGCGCGGTGAGATACCTGTCCGCCGTCATCCTGGCCGGCATTCTCGTCGGAGGGCTCACCACCCCGGCTCTCGCGGCAACCCAGGCCGGATCGGTGGCGTTGGAGCACGGTGGCACCATGGGCGGCATGATGAACATGAACATGCCCGGCATGGGTCACTAGCACCGGTTCACCCGGATACACCCGGATACACCCAGGGTCACCTAACCGAGGCCCTCGAGGCAACAGCAGCGCGTCTCCGCGCCACCCCTCACCGCGGGCGAGACCGACGACCCGCTCACTGCCGGTCGCTACAGCCTCAGCTCCGCGGATGCTCGCACCAGCCGAATTTTCCACTCTTTCGGACATCCGCTCACCGTACCTGGCAGCTAAAGCTACGCGTCGATGCCCGGAAGCGCCGAGACGCCGCTCATGAACCGCTGCACGTCGGGATCCACACGAATATCGCCCGGTCGAAGCGGCCGCGAAAGGTACAGCCCCTCGAGCTCGGTGAGCCGACTCAGTGCCACATAGGTCTGGCCCGCGCTGAAGGTGCCCGATCCGAGGTCCACGATCGCGCGATCGTAGGTTTTACCCTGGGACTTGTGGATGGTGACCGCCCACGCCAATCGCAGAGGAAACTGCGTGAATTCTGCGACGATATCTTTCTTCAACGTCTTGGTCGAGGCGGAGTAGGTGTATTTGAACCTCTCCCAGATGGCCGGCTGCACCTCGTGAACTACGCCATCGACCTCCACGAACACCGTCGATGAAATCTTCGTGACGGTGCCGACCGTGCCATTCACCCAGCGCTGGCCGCCCTCACCTGCGGAGTCGTTGCGCAGGAACATCACCCGCGCACCCACCTTCAGTTGCAGCGATTCGTCGGCCGGAAATGATCGGCCACCGAACTCTCCCGTGACGTCGGCTTTTGCCGTCTTCACGGCGCCCGGGAGGCGAGCGAGGGCCGCCGCGTTGATGCGATTGACCGTGTCGTTTCGGGTGGCGAGGGTGATCGCGCCATCCGTTGGAGCGGTACGGGCTCCGGTCTCGTTCAGGCGGGCCGCGATCTCGGCGGTGACCATTCCATGACGCACCGCGTTCAGCATGAACTTGAACTCGGCCTCGTGCTGGCGGTGGATCGTGGTCAGCTCGAAGATGCGCAACTCGGTCTCCTGCCAGACCTTGGCATCGAAGAACCACATCGATCGGTACTGGTCGGTGAAGTACGCCCGTTCGTCGGCATCACCCGGCACTGGGGCGAGCTGGTACGGATCACCAAACAACACCACCTGCACGCCACCGAAAGCGGTAAAGGGCTTCTGCCTCGCCTGGCGCAGGCTGCGGTCGATGGCATCCACCAGGTCGGCGTTGACCATGGAAACCTCGTCGATCACCAGGGTGTCGATGGTGTTGAGCAACTTGCGCAGCTCGGGCACCTGGTCGATCGCCTGATCGGCGATCACCCCGATCGGCAGCCGAAAAAGCGAGTGGATGGTCTGCCCACCCACATTGAGCGCAGCGACTCCGGTCGGCGCCGCGATTACCACCTGCTTCGAGGTATTCCAGGACAGGTGGTTCAACAGTGTGGACTTGCCGGTGCCGGCACGGCCAGTGACAAAGATGTTCTCGCGGGTATTCTCGATGAGTTCGAAAACGGCCGCCTGCTCAGCAGAGAGTGCGAACTCGGCCACGGCGCTCCTCCCTGTGCGGCACAAAGCCAGCACCCCAATCTACGCCTCGCAGCAATGCATGGATCTCCGCGCGGCGGCCGCCTGTAGAGAACCTGCGATTGAGGCACCACCTTAGGATGTGGAGATGCCACCCCAAATCCTTGCCCGCTGGCTCGTGTTGGCTGGGGCATTGTTGCTGGCATTCCTCGGTACGGTAGCGACCCTCAACCTCACCGTCTACAGCGCTTCTGGGTTCGTGTCCTCCTACCTTGATTCCGTCGCCCGACGCGACGTGGACGGTGCGCTGCGGATGCCGGGAGTCACGACGATCGCGACCGGAACGAACGAGCTTCTCGCGCCGGCGACGCTCGCGCCTCTCACGGACATCCGCCTGGTGAGCGACACGGATGACGGGGGCGGCCGTCACACCGTCACCTACGGTTACTCGATCGGCGGCGGCGAGGGCACCTCGTCCTTCGTCGTGCAACATACCGGCCAACGACTCGGGGTCTTCTCGGCTTGGCGGTTCACTGAGACGCCGCAGGGCCTGCTGAATGTCACCGTGCAACACGGCAGTGGAATCGAAGCCAACGGTGTCACCCTTCCCCCGGTCACCGCGGGCCAACCGCACACCTATCGGGTGCTCACCCCGAGCCGAGTCGTGCTCAGCCACTCCTCCACCTACCTCGACGCCGCGGGGGTGGCGACGCGCGTCGCCGAACCGACCGGCGTCGCCAACGCGACGGTCGACATCCACGCCAACCCAGCCTTCGTGCGGGAGGTGCAAAAGCAGCTGAACCGGTATCTGGCCGCGTGCACGACCCAGAAGGTGTTACTGCCGACCGGATGTCCGATGGGGGAGCAGATCACCGACCGTGTGCAGGATGCCCCGACCTGGTCGATCGTGAGCTACCCGATCGTCGCCATCGTGCCAGGCGGCACGGTCGGCGCGTGGCAGGTGCCCGAAACCGCCGCCGCCGCCCACCTCACCGTGAAGGTGAAGTCCATCTTCGACGGCAGCCTCTCCACCGTCGATAAGGACGTACCGTTCACGGTGCGCTACCTCATCACCTTCGACACCGGTGGCAGTCCCGTGATCACGCCGCAGTACTGACGCAATACTTGCAGTCAGGGTGACTATCGTCGCCCGGCCCGATCCGCCAGCATCCGGTTGTATTCCACCAGCTCGGCGTCGCCGTCGCGTTCCGCCTTACGGTCGAGCCGCTTGGCATCTTTCGCATCGCTTCTCGACCACATGACTGCGACCGCGATGGCCAGGATGATCGTGGGAATTTCACCGACACTCCAGGCGATACCGCCACCGATCTGTTGATCGGCAATGGCGCTCACCCCCCAGGCCCGCCCCATCGCCCCGTACCAGTTGGCAAGCAGAAGGCCGGTGCCGGTGATGAGGGAGAGCCCGAAGAATGCGTGGAACGCCATCGTGCCGAGCAGCACGAGTAACCGCATCGGGTACGACGCCCGGTAGGGCAGCGGATCGACCCCGATCAGTGTCTGTGCAAAGAGATACCCGGTGATCAGGAAGTGCACGATCATCAGAGTGTGGCCGATGTGATCCGTGGTCGCCCAGCTGAACAACGGCGTGTAGTAGAACACCCAGAGAGACACCACGAAGATCGCGGCGGCGACGATCGGGTTGGACAGTACAGCGGACGGCCGCGAGTGCACGAACAGCATGATCCACTCGCGCGCACCGCGACTGCCATCAAATCGCTTCGCAATGGTGCGCAGGGCGAGGGTGATCGGCGCCGCGGGCACGAGAAGCACCGGGATCATCATGCCGAGCAGCATGTGGCCGAGCATGTGTGCGCTGAACAAATACTTCTCGTACGCATTGATGCCGCCGTTGGTCACCCAGAACAGCAGGGCGAGCCCGGAAAGCCAGAGCACGAGCCGATGCACCGGCCAGCGGTCACCGCGACGGTGCAACCGCACCACACCGGCGATGTAGAAGAACGCGAGGAACGCGATGAGCAGCACCCAGAGGATGTCGAAGCTCCAGGTGGTGAAGTAACGCGAGAAAGTGAGCTCCGGAGGCAGAGGAGCCTGCGTGAGGATCCAGGCCGGGCTGGTGAGGGTGGCGTCCTGTGATATCGGAGTGGCGGTCTTCGCCAGGGCGGCTGCCACGCCGGAGGCGAGTCCCATGAAACCGAGCTCAGCCGCAATGAGCCCCCAGAAGAAGCGATTGCCGCTGTTGGCCGATGACTGCATTTTCGCCACCAGGAACCGTCGTTCCACCACGCCGAACAGCCCGAGCGCGAGCAGGGCGAAGATCTTCACCAGCACCAGAATGCCGTATGGCGTGAGCAACTGGGAGATCGTGCCGACCCGCAGGGCCGCATTGACATAACCGGATGCCGCAACCACGACGAAGCAGATGATGGCGATCGTGGAGTAGCGGGAGATGATCGGCCCGATCCGCCCGCCCGCAAGAGTCTTGCGAATGAACACGATGGTGAGCAGCCCGCCGAGCCAGGTCGCGGCAAAGACCACGTGGAGGCCAAGCGAGGCGACGGCGGCATCGTGCCCGGCGGCATCCGCCGAGTGGCCCTGCAGCGCCTGCGGCACCAGGCCGACCGCCGTGAGAACGGTGACAAACACCAGCATCGTGCGGTTGCGCACGGCAAAGCAGAGCACCGTCACCACGGCAGCAATGAGCGTGCTTGCCAGCCAGGCCTGCCCGATCTCCGTGTTGCTGATGAAGCCTCCCAGCACCGCCCCGAAGGTGGAGTCGAGCGTGATCGGCTTCGTGTAAAAGCCCATGAAGGTGAGAAAGCCGGTCGTTGCGGAGGCGATAGTCCAGAAGCCGGCAGCAGCGGAGGCGATATCCAGTGTGCGGGCAAACTCTGGCTGCGTGTCGCTCATGGCAAAACAGAGGAGCACAAGGGAGCCGAGGGTGACGGCAACACCGAGGTTGAACATCATGGTCGCGATCGGGAGCCCGTAGCGCACAACGGCTCCGGGATCGATGAGCTTCGGGGCATCCGCGGCATGACCGAACGCCAGCGCGGCGAATAAGGATGCGAAGGCAACGACCAGAAGCAGCGCTGGACCGGTAATTTTCACGATCCGAGGCACGCCCCCAGTTTAGGCGAGCAAACTGAGCCACAGCCCCGTTCGACAGTGCCGTTTAACGACTCAAGGGGATGCCGACCGCGAGGCCGACATCCCCTTGTGAGAGGCCGAAAATTACTTGGCGGCAGCCTTGAGCTTGCTGCCGGCGCTGACCTTCACGCCGTAGCCCGCCTTGATCTGAATGGCCTCACCCGTGGACGGGTTGCGACCGGCACGGGCAGCACGGTGGGTGCGCTCGACCGCGAGCCAGCCCGGGATCGTGACCTTGGTGCCTTCGCCGACCGAAGTGGCGAGGGTTGCAAACAGGGCGTCAAGGACGCCATTGACTGCAGCCTGGCTCTGGCCAGACTCAGCGGCAACTGCCGCGACGAGCTCGGTACGGTTTAGTGACTTGTCAGCCATTGAAGTCCTCCTCGGACATTGTGCGTGTCAGAACGAACAGCCCTGTTCGAGAGAACAGGCCTGTGGGTGGATCAGGATGTGGCCGCAGGGGCATAAACCCCTACAACCGCCTGTAATTTACCAGCTTGACTTCGTAATACCGGGCAATTCGCCCCGGTGCGCCATATCGCGGAACCGCACGCGGGAAACCCCGAACTGGCTGAGGAACCCACGCGGGCGACCATCAATGGCGTCGCGACCACGAACGCGCACCGGAGAGGCGTCGCGCGGCAGCTTCTGCAGACCGAGCCGTGCGGCTTCGCGCTCGGCGTCTGAAGAGGTGGGATCGACGAGCGCCTTCTTCAGCTCGAGTCGCTTGGTCGCGTAGCGCGCGACCACGATTTTGCGCTGCTCGTTGGCAGCGATCTTGCTTTTCTTCGCCATTGTTAGCGCTCCTCGCGGAATTCGACGTGCTTGCGGACTACCGGGTCGTACTTCTTCAGCACGAGACGGTCGGGGTCATTGCGGCGGTTCTTCTTGGTGACATAGGTGTAACCGGTACCCGCGGTGGAACGGAGCTTGATGATCGGTCGGACGTCCTGCTGCTTTGCCATTAGATCTTCACCCCACGGCCGAGGATGTCCTTGACCACTGATTCGATGCCGCGAGCGTCAATCACCTTGATGCCCTTGGCGCTGAGCGTCAGCGTGACGCTGCGCTTGAGCGACGGAACGTAGTACGTCTTCTTCTGCACGTTCGGGTCGAAGCGACGCTTCGTCCGACGGTGCGAGTGCGAAATTGCGTGTCCGAAGCCGGGAACGGCTCCAGTCACCTGGCACACTGCGGCCATGGTTTTCCTCCGATTACCGTAGGGACGAGGTGTCCCTACCCAAGATTTCTTGTCGGCACACACATCCCGCCGAGCGAACAGGTGGGCTTGTGTACAGGCCGCAGCACAGATTGCGCGCAGCAGCGTCCAATACTACGGATGCGGTGGATGCTTCGCAAGGCGGCGGCGAGAGTCAGGAACAGGCGGCACACAGTCCGAACACGTCCACGACATGGTTCGGGGCAGTGAAGCCGTGCTCGGTGGCGACCGACTGGGCCCACCGCTCCACGGCATCCGCTTCGATCTCCACTGTGAGCCCGCACTTGCGACAGATCAGGTGATGGTGATGTTGACCGGACGTGCAGGCGCGGTAGAGGCTCTCGCCCTCTGGCGACTGCAACGAATCGGCCTCGCCTTCTAACGCAAGATCTGCGAGCGCACGGTACACGGTAGCGAGCCCGATCGGTGAGCCCGATTCGCGCAGGGTTGAGTGCAAGCCCTGGGCGCTGACAAAGCCATCATCGGCTCCGAGGGCCTCGCGCACGGCTTCGCGCTGCCAGGTGTTGCGCTTGCGGGCTGGAGGGGTCATCAGGCTGCTGTTCCCGATGTTGCGGGCACTAGCCGGCCGGTATCACCGCGGCGGGTGCGCCGCGAACCGATCACCCGGCAGATGATGTAGATGAGAAAGGAGATGGTCGTGACATACGGACTGATCGGCAGACCGCCACCGAGCGCGAGCAGGATTCCACCCACCACAGAGGTCACCGCGAAAGCAACGCTGAGCAGGGGGGTAAGAAGCGGGGATGCCGTCACCCTCATGGCGGCGGCGGCCGGTGTCACAAGCAGCGAAAGCACGAGCAGCGCTCCCACGATCTGGATCGACACCGCCGTCGCGAGCCCGAGCAGGATCATGAATGCGATCGAGATTGCGGTGACCGGTAGCCCCTTCGCTCGTGCGACGTCCGCATCGACGCTCGCGAAGCTCAATGGACGCCAGATCACGAACAGTGCGGCGATTACGACCGCGGAGATGATCACGAGCATGAGCAGCTGCGGGTTGTCCACCGACACGATCTGGCCGGTGAGCAGGCCGAACTTGTTGGCACTGCGCCCCTTGTACAGGGCGAGGAAGAGGATCCCGAGGCCGAGGCCGAATGGCATCAGCACCGCGATGATCGAGTTTCGGTCGCGCGCCTTTGTTCCGAGCACTCCAATGAGCAGCGCGGCAAGCAGGGAGCCACCGATCGACCCGGCAACCACATTCACCCCGAATAGCAGCGCCGCGGATGCCCCGGCGAAGCTCAGTTCGCTGATGCCGTGCACCGCGAAGGCTAAGTCACGCGTCATCACAAAGGGGCCGATGAGGCCGCCGACGACACCGAGCAGCGCACCGGCGATGATGGAGTTTTTCACCAGGGCGAGCAGTTGCCCGTAATTGTCGAAACCGAAGATCTGGTTCCAGAGGTCGGAGTTCACGTTGCGGATCCGATGTGATGCTCCAAATGGTCGTGCACGCCGTAACCCTCCGGGGCACCGAGCACGATGATGCGCCCACGACTGCGGATCACCTCCACCGGAGTGTCATACATATAGGAGAGCACTTCGCTGCGCAGCACCTCGTCCGGGGTTCCTACCCGAAAGCGTCCGCCGGCTAAGTAGAGCACCCGATCCACCATCCCGAGGATGGGGTTCACATCATGGGTGACGAAGATCACCGCCGTGTTGATCGCCTTCCGCTGCTCGTCGATCAGCTCGCTCACTTGGCGCTGGTGATGCAGGTCGAGAGAGATGAGCGGCTCGTCGCAGAGCAGGAGGCTGGGGTTGCCGGCAATGGACTGGCCAACGCGCACACGCTGCTGTTCACCACCGGACAGCGTCGCGACCGGCACGTCTGCATAGTCCGTCGCGCCGACGGATTCGAGAATTTCGTCTACCTGCCGCCGCACCGCCCGTGAATTGAACGGCAGTCCGAGGCGATGGCCATTCACACCAAAGGCCACCAGATCACGGGCGCGAAGCGGTGTGCCACGTTCGAGCAGCTTCTGCTGCGGGATGTAGCCGATCCGCCGACTCCCCTGCGTCACCGGTTCACCACGGAATTCGATCGTGCCAGAGCTGAGCTTCTGCTGACCGAGAATTGTCTTCAGCAGGCTCGTCTTACCGGTGCCGTTGGGGCCGAGCACCGCAAGGAACTCGCCAGGCATCACCTCGAGGTTGAGGTTATTCCACAGGGTGCGTTCGCCAAAGCGAAGTGTCGCAGCAGAGAGCCGAAGAACGGATGGCGTCATTCGAGTTCCCCCGGTTCGGTCGCTTCATTGGGCATCGCCAGCTCGGCGACATCATCGGGCGGCGCCATCACGGCGTCATCATCGCGGTGCCATCATTCGACATCGTGCTCATTTTAGGGCGGCGCTGATCTCCGCGAGGGTGCCGGTCATCCATTGGAGATAGTCCTTGCCTGCCGGGAGGGTCTCGCGTACCGCGACAACCGCCACGCCGGCTTTTTTTGCCGCAGCGAGCACCCGCTCGGTCTGGGGCCCGCTGGTCTGCTCGTTGTAGGCGAGCAGCTTCACGGCATTGTCGCTGAACAGGGCGAGCGTCTCGGCGAGCACGACCGGCGAGACATCCGTACCTTCCTCAATCGCAGCGCTGAATTTCTCCGGTGTCTTGTTCACCAAGCCAAGGGCGTCGAGCAGATACAGCGGCACGGGCTCGGTGATTGCGATTCCTTCGCCTGTGACTGTGGCCTTGAGGCGCGCCTCGGTGTTCTCGAGTTCGCCCACCGCGGAGGTGAAGGTCGAGCCTCGCGCTGCGAAGGCGGAAGCATCCGCCGGAGAGAGTTTCGTGAGAGACGACTCGACTTTCTCGACCACTTTTTTCACGGTTGCGAAGTCGTACCAGAGGTGCTCGTTGAACCCGCCGGTCGCCGGCTTCTGGTCATACCCCGAAATGGTGGCGGCATTGAGCAGGACTACCTTCGGATTGTTTGCGCCCTTAAGCAGAGTGCCAACGAAATCGTCATAGCCCCCGCCATTCTGAATCACAAGGTCGGCCTGGGAGAGCGCAAGCTGCACCTGGGCATCGGCCTCGTAGGAGTGCGGGTCTTGCGAGGGGTCAGCGATTATCGAGGTGACCGACACCCGATCCCCGCCGACCTGCTTCACGATGTCGCCATAGACGTTGGTCGACGCGACGACGTGGATGAGTCCGTCGTCTTTCTGCGGAGCGGCGGCGGCCGAGCATCCGGCGAGCGCAAGGCTCAGTGCGATGCCACCGGAGACGAGGGGGAGTGTGTACTTCATGCGCATGGGCGTAATTTTCTACAGTCGATGGATAACGGTAATGAGTTTCGTTATCAATAGTACCGGTGCGGATGCGACCACGCGCCCATCTGTCAGCCATGCGGCAAAACATTCGACCGCATGGCTGACTTTGGGGCGCATGGTCGACCAAGGGCATGGTCGACCGGGCGCATGATCGACCGGGGCACACTCAGTCGAGCAGCAGGGCCGGCTCTTCGATGACGCTCGCGACGTCGGCGAGGAAGCGACTCGCGACATCCCCGTCCACGACGCGGTGGTCGAAACTCGCGCCGAGCGTCGTGACGAAGCGCGGCCGCACCTCACCGTCCACCACCCACGGCTTTTGCTTGATCGTGCCAAGCGCCAGGATCGCGACTTCGCCTGGGTTGAGAATTGGCGTGCCGGTATCCATGCCGAAGACGCCGATGTTCGTGACCGTGATCGTGCCACCGGCCTGGTCTGCCGGGCTGGTCTTGCCGTCCCGGGCCGTGAGGGTGAGCTGCTCGATCGCCGAGGCGAGCTCGCGCAGGGAAAGCTCCTGCGCCTCTTTGATGTTGGGAACAATGAGCCCACGCGGGGTAGCGGCGGCAATCCCGAAGTTCACGTAGTGCTTGACGATGATCTCGCTATCGGTCCACTGCGCATTCACCGTTGGATTGCGACGCACCGCCCAGATCATGGCCTTCGCTACCATCAGCAGCGGCGAAACTTTCACTCCGGCGAAATCCGTGGAGTTCTTCAGTCGCTTCACAAATTCCATGGTACGGGTGGCATCCACATCGACGAATAAGCTCACGTGCGGTGCGGTGAACGCGCTCGACACCATCGCGGCCGCGATCACCTTGCGCACCCCCTTCACCGGCAGGCGCTCTTCGCGGTCACTGCCCCAGGCCGGTGTCTCGATGTTGCGAAACAGCGTGCCCTGCGATGCCTGGCGCACCACATCCTCGCGCGTGATCTCGCCGGCAACCCCAGTGGGGGTCACGTCCGACAGGGTCACCGACAGATCTTTCGCAAGCTTGCGGATGGGCGGCTTCGCGACGATCGCGGACGCGGATGCCGCGGGCACCACGATCGGACGCGGCGCGATGGCCGGCGCGGAAGCTGCAATTCCAGACGCCGTGCTCGTTGACCCGGCGCCGGATGATGTGCCCCAGGATGCGGGCCGATTGCGGCGCGAGCCCACGTGTCCCTTTATTCCATAGCCGACCAGCACGGCGCCACCGGCGGCGCCCGACTCGGCGACACCCGACTCGGCGACACCCGACTCGGCGACACCCGACTCGGCGGCGCCCGACTCGGCGGCGCCTGACTCGGCGGCGAGCGGTGCGGCATCCGTTTCCGACGGCACCTCTGCGCCCGACGATACCGAGATGATCGGGGTTCCGACATCCACCATCGAGCCCTCGGCCACCAGAATCGCGGTGACCGTGCCAGCGAAGGGAGAGGGCAGCTCCACGAGCGACTTCGCTGTCTCGATCTCCACGAGCACCTGGTTCACCACGACCTCGTCACCGGCCTTGACCTTCCACGACACGATTTCGGCCTCGGTGAGACCTTCTCCGACATCCGGAAGGGTGAATTCTGAGCTGGTCACGATGCTCCTTAACTAGTACGCCAATGCGCGGTCGACGGCCTCGAGGATGCGGTCGGCATCCGGGAGGTACACGGTTTCGAGTTTTGCCGGCGGGAAGGGCGCATCGAAGCTCGAGACTCGCAATACCGGCGCTTCGAGTGTGTAAAACGCCCGCTCCGTGATGGTCGCAGCGATCTCGGCGGAGATGTTCACTGAGCCAGGCGCCTCCGATGCCACGACCAGTCGCCCGGTCTTCTGAACCGAAGTGAGGATCGGCGCGTAGTCGATCGGTGAGAGCGAGCGCAGGTCGATGACCTCCACACTCGTACCCTCCTGCTGGGCGAGTTCGGCCGCCTGCATGAGCACATTGACCATCGCACCATGGCCGACAAGCGTGACTTGGGTTCCGGTGCGTACTACCCGACTCGAGTGCAGCGGGGACGCGCTGGCGGTGAAGTCCACCGGGCCCTTGTTCCAATACCGGCTCTTCGGCTCGAAGAACAGCACCGGGTCATTGGAGGAAATGGCCTCCTGAATCATCCAGTAGGCGTCATTCGGGGTGCTCGGACTCACCACGCGCAGGCCGGGGGTGTGAGCGAAGTACGCCTCGGGAGATTCCTGGTGATGTTCCACCGCCCCGATGTGTCCACCGTAGGGGACGCGGATGACCACGGGCATGGAAATGCGACCCTCGTGCCGTGCGGTCATCTTGGCCAGCTGGGAGGTGATCTGATCGAAACCGGGGAAGATGAAACCATCGAACTGGATCTCGCAGACGGGGCGGTAGCCGCGCATCGCCAGACCGATCGCCGTTCCGATAATGCCGGACTCGGCAAGTGGAGTGTCGAAGACGCGACGTTCCCCGAACTCGGCCTGCAGGCCTTCGGTGACCCGGAAGACACCACCGAGAGGACCGATGTCCTCCCCCATCAACAGCACCTTGGCATCGTCGGTGAGCGCCTTGCGCAGCCCAGCGTTGAGTGCCTTGGCGAGCGGTAATGCGTCGGTCATCGGGCGGTGCCCCCCAGGCTGGCCTCGTAGTCGGCGAGCCACTGCTTTTGCGCGGCCATCACCGGATGCTGCTCCGAATAGATGTGGTCGAAAATGAGGTCGGTCGACGGTACGACGAGTTCGAGGGTGCGGCGGCGCAGGTCGGAGGAGAAGTCCTCGGCCTCCGATGCCGTGGCAGTGAAGAAATCATCGCCCTCCCCGCGACCGCGGAGGTAGCTGGCGTATCGCACGATCGGATCCTTCGCCACCCAGGATGCCGTCTCCGCATCCATCCGGTACTTTGTCGGATCATCACTGGTGGTGTGCGCGCCGATGCGGTAGGTGAGCGCTTCGATCAGGCGGGGACCCTGGCCGGCGCGGGCCTCGTCCAGATTCTTGCGGGTGACCGCGTAGCTCGCGAGCACATCGTTGCCGTCGACCTGGATGCCAGGCATGCCGAATCCAGCAGCGCGCTGGTACAGAGGTATGCGGGACTGCACGCGCACCGGCACCGAGATGGCCCACTGATTGTTCTGCAGGAAAAATACCTGCGGTGCAGTGAAGCTCGCCGCGAAGACGAATGCCTCACTCACATCCCCTTGGCTGGTCGCACCGTCACCGAAGTAGGCCATCACCGCACGATCGGTCTCGGGATCACCGGTGCCGGTTTCGCCATCGAGGGTGATGCCCATGGCATACCCGGTGGCGTGCAGGGCCTGTGATCCGAGTACGAGCGTATACAGATGGAAGTTGCCGCACTCGGCCGGATCCCACCCGCCGTTGGTAACCCCGCGCATCAGGCGCACAATATCGACGACGTCGACCCCGCGAATCATGCCGGCCGCGTGTTCGCGGTAGGACGGAAAGAGGTGATCCTGTGCCCGCGCGGCACGGGCGGAGCCGACCTGCGCGGCCTCCTGACCGTGACTCGGCGGCCAGAGGGCGAGCTGGCCCTGGCGTTGGAGGTTGGTCGCCTCGAGATCGAACCGGCGGGTTATGACCATGTCGCGGTAAAACTGACGCAGTTCCTCATCCGTCAGGGCGTCGATGTACGGCTGGTACTCCGCCGCCGTGTCATCCGTCTGCACCACACCGGTCGTCGAAAGAAGTTGCACCATCGGTGCGGATGCTCCCACGCTGGCCTCACAGTCCTGTTGTCGATCGGGGTGCCTGTTGGGCGAGGGATACGTCACGCAGATATCGCTGATTACGTTCGGCGGCGTTCTAATCTAACGCGAGCGCGGGGTGGCGCATTGGTAGGGTGCCCACAACCTCCGCCGCTGCCAATAAGAGCTTATCCACTGATTGCGCCTCTCCAATCGAGACCCGGATACCGTCACTGCCGAGTGCTCGCACCACGATTCCCGCGGCCGAAAAGACCTGTGCCGCGGCCGCGGTGTGTTCGCCGGTGGGTAGCCAGACGAAGTTGCCATGCGGGCGGGGCACCCTCCAGCCCTGGTCGAGAAGTGCGCTCCACACTTCGTCGCGCAGCACGGCAAGCCGATGAACTCGCTCAAGCAGTGTCTCTTCGTGGTCGAGCGACACCAGGGCCGCGCGCTGTGCAGCCTCGGTCACCGAGAGGGGGATGGATGTCGTACGCGCGGCATCCAGTATGTATTCGGGTCCGACCGCATAACCGATTCGCAATCCGGCAAGACCGTAGGCCTTGGAAAAGGTGCGCGTCACGACCAGATTCGAGTAACGCCCACTGAGCGTGCGGCCGTTGACCACCGAGTCATCGGTGACGAACTCGACGTAGGCCTCATCGAGCACCACGAGAACGTGTGCGGGCACGACGGCCATGAAGTCCGCGAACTCCGCGTCGGTGACGACCGCACCGGTGGGGTTGTTGGGGCTGCAGACCATCACAACGCGAGTGCGATCAGTGATCGCCGCGAGCATCGCCGGCAGATCGTGGCGATGATCGGCAGTGTTCGGCACGGGTACGCCGGTCGCGCCGGCGACGGCCACGAGTCCCGGGTATGCCTCGAAAGAGCGCCACGGGTAAACGACCTCGTCGCCAGCTCCCGCCGCTGCGGAGATCAGCTGGGCGAGGATCGACACCGATCCGGCCCCGAGGTGCACTTCTTCGGTGCGCACACCGAACTGCACCGCCAGCCGGGCTCGGAGTTCGGTGCCAGCGGCATCCGGATAGCGGTTGACCCCTGAACTCGCAGCGATTGCGGCGACGACCTCGGGGATCGGGTCAAACGGGTTCTCATTCGACGACAGCTTGAACGCATCCGCGTCGGCAGGCTTGCCCTGGGCATAGGCAGCCATAGCAACGATCTCCGGGCGCAGTCGCACGACGGCGGGGGTCATATTGGTCACTCGTGCAGCCTACGTGCAGCGCGGCTGGTGTGGCTGGGGCACAGGCGGAGATACAGGTGGAGACACGGGCGGAGATGCAGGCGGAGATGCGGGCCGGGGGGTGACTGGCCGATTGCGTGCCCCCCTCCCAGAACGGCATAGTTAACAGATGAGATTCCTGGTGCGCCTCCTGGTCAACACCGTCGCCCTCTGGTTGACGACCCTAATCGTGGCCGACGGCGTGAGGGTGGTGGCGTTTCCACCGCAAGACACCCTCGCGGTGGTGCTCACGTATGTCCTTGTCGCCCTGATCTTCGGCATCGTCAATGGCGTGATCGGTAACTTCATTCGCATCGTGGCATTTCCGCTCTACATTCTGACCCTCGGACTGCTCGCCCTCGTGGTCAACGGGCTGCTCCTGCTACTGGTGAGCTGGATCTCAGGTCTCCTCGGCTTTGGCCTCGTCGTCGACGGGTTCGGGTGGGGCGTGATCGGTGCCGTCGTTCTCGCGCTGCTCAGCTGGCTCATCGGCATCCTCATCCGTCCGATCGTCGGGCGGGATCGGCGCTAACGCCTCTGCCGCACTCCGCGGTACAGGGTGGACTCGACGCGTGCGGTGCCATCGCCAAAATGATCGAATGCCGCGAGCGCGGAGACCAGACGCGGGTCGGTCGACGCATCGACCAGGGCGGCTGTTTCGCGGTAGCTGGACAGTTGATGTGCGGGCAAGATCACATCGGTCGGCACCGGACCGCCATCGAAGAGCTCCCTGCGTACCAGCACCGGGTCAGCGGAGGCCCAACTCCCACCGACCGCTGGAACGAGGTCGTCGGTGTGCTCGATTGCAACCCACGGGATGCTCGGTGGCACGGCGACCTGCGCGGCCGGTGCTCCGACAGTGTAGAGACCTCGGGTGTCGTAATCGCCGGATGCGGCGAGTTCGGCCGCGATGAGTCCGCCTTGCGAATAGCCGGTGAATACCACCGGCGAGGAGGAACTGATGCCCGAATCGGCCATCGCCTGCGTCACCGCGCGGTACGCCCCCGCCTCCCGACCCGCGATCGCGTTCACATTGCTCGTCATGTCCCAGGGCTCGTCGCCGGGTTCGAGCGAGAAGTCCCGGGTGCCACCGACAAACACCTCGAACCTGGCTGGCCCGTTGGGTTGTGAATAGCGCTCGATGCGCACTTGGGCTGCACCCTGGGGGATTCGAGCCGCCCGGTCGCTGTAGCTTTCCGCCCGAGTCGTCGACACAGTGGGCCCGGATCGGGTCACGGATACCGCAGACTCCACGAGTGCACCTCGCGTGCCCGCGATCGAAACAAGCACGCTCGCGGAAGTCGCGAGCCCCACAAGTCCCAGGCCCTCGTCTCCCATGGCATGCACAAGCTCCGGGGGCAGCCGCAGCAGTCCGCCGCCGAAGTCGTCCACGCTCATCACCGTGAAACGCGCGAGTTGCACCACCCGCGGATCGCTGAGCACCACACTTTTCTCCCGCAGCCAGTCGGGAAGTGCCCGGAAGAGCGCGGCCCGCTGCTCGGGTGGAAGAAGCGCGATTCCCATGGCCACTCCGGCTCCAATGCCGATCGCCGCCGGCAACACCTCGAGTGCGATCACGGGCAACCACAGGCCGAGCATGGCGCCGAACCGGCCGGCCACATCCTGCGCACACCGCTCGGCGAGGCTTTCGCCGATGCCGTAGGCATGCGCTGAGGCGATGAGGGCGAAGTGAAGGTGTTCCGCTGAGGGGGCCGCACGGGCGAGGGCCGCAGCCGCGTCATCCATTGACCGCTCAGCGGCGAAAGCGCTCGAGGGGGATGTCAAGGTGTTGAGCTGGGCGAGTCCGACCAGCCGGTCGATCGAGACCAGTTGCCGATGACAGTCCGACAGCAGCATCCGGAGCTCACTGAGCCGTCGTGCATCCTCGAAGAGCTCCGAGGTGGCGACCGCGATGGAGCCCCCGCCGCCGATGACGATGTCACCGGCCATAATTGCCACCAGTCCGATGCCCCTCGGCCCTGGTGTCCTCGGCCCTGGTGCCCTCGCCGAAGGACCCACCAGAATGTGAGCCACCAGAGCGTGACCCCGCATCGAGCAGGGCGAGAGCATGCCGGGTGTCGCGGATCGCTTCATCGATGCAGGTAGACGCCGTATTCACCAGGGCAGAGAGCTGCTGCAGGGCATACACGTACATGCGTCGAGCATCACCACTCCACACCCCCTCACCCCCGTCAGACGGCAGCGATGCCCGAGCGCCCGCAAGTCGATCGGCCACCAGATCAAGCGCGAATAGCTGTTGCTGAAGGGAGATATCCATTCCGCTGTCCCGCACTGGACCGGTATTCATCCGCACCCCTTTCCCCCGCCAATGCTGCGCTGCCGGGGGGCGCGCCGCTGCCGAGGACAGGGAAGCCGCGCAATTGTCGCGGGCTGCGACAGCTGTGGAGGAGCATCCGCATGATCGGCGCCACATGGGCGGGCGGCACGATGTGCGGGCGGCACGATGTGCGGGCGGCCCGGATGTGCGGAGGAGACGATCTGCGGGAGAATGGGCGCATGAGTTTCGACCGCACCCTCGACGAGGCGTCGCTCTTTCGTATCTGCTTCGTCTGCACCGGAAACATCTGCCGTTCGCCAATGGCCGAGACAATTTTTCGCGAGCTCGTAAAGAAGGCCGGCTACGACGGTGCCATCACCGTAATCTCCGCCGGCACCGGAGATTGGCACGTGGGTGAACCTTCGGATGGTCGCACGGCATCAGCCCTCAGCGCACACGGTTACGACGGGTCATGTCATCGCGCGAAGCAGTTCGATCCGGACTGGTTCGACAACCTCGATCTCGTTGTGGTCTTCGACCGCAGCCAGGAGCGCATCCTTCGCGCCTGGGCCAATTCCGAGCAGGACCGCGGCAAAGTTCAAATGCTGTTGAGCTTTGACAGCGAACAGGCTGCACAGGTTGATGTTCCCGACCCCTATTACTCCGATGCCGCAATGTTCGACAGCGTGCTCGGCATGATCGAAAAAGCCAGCGCGGCGCTGTTCCGCCAAATCGAACCAGGAATCCGACGGGTACCCTCATGAATCCCCTTCCCGAACAACCGCTCAGCCCGCTCGACGGTCGCTACCGCTCCGCCGTCACCGGGCTCGGTGAACACCTCTCCGAGGCAGGACTCAACCGTGCACGCGTGCACGTGGAGGTTGAGTGGCTGCTCTATCTCACCGATAACGAGATGTTCGGATCCCACCGGCTCGATCCCGAGCAGGCGCGTTCTCTCCGCGCCCTGGTTGCTGACTTCGGTCAGGCCGATATCGACGAACTCTCCGCACTTGAGTCCACCACTCGCCACGATGTCAAAGCCGTCGAGTACTACGTGCGTGCGCGGCTGATCGAGGCTGGGCTGACGGATGTCGCGGAACTGACACACTTCGCCTGCACCAGTGAAGACATCAATAATCTCTCCTACGCACTCACGATCAAAACGGCCGTACACGAAGTGTGGCTCCCCAAGATCACCGGAGTGATCGATGCGCTGTACTCGCGGGCAGTGGATCACCGGGCGGATGCGATGCTCGCGCACACGCACGGCCAGCCCGCGACCCCCACAACCGTCGGCAAAGAATTCGCGGTGTTCGTCGGTCGGCTGCGTCGCATCGTCTCCCAGATCGAAGCGGTGCAGTATCTCGGCAAGTTCAGCGGAGCAACGGGCACCTTCGCCGCCCATGTCGCCGCCGATCCAAACCGGGATTGGCCGGCGATCTCCCGCGAGTTCGTCACGTCACTCGGCCTCGACTGGAACCCTCTCACCACCCAGATCGAGCCGCACGACTGGCAGGCAGAGTTGTACCAGCGGATCAGCCACGCCAACCGGGTGCTGCACAACCTCTGCACCGACATCTGGACCTACATATCGATGGGCTACTTCACCCAGATTCCGCAGGCTGGCACCACCGGATCATCCACAATGCCACACAAGATCAACCCGATCCGGTTCGAAAATGCCGAGGCGAACCTCGAACTCTCCAGCGCCCTCCTCGACTCTCTCGCGGCAACCCTTGTCACCTCCCGGCTGCAGCGCGACCTCACCGACTCCACCACGCAGCGCAATGTCGGGGTCGCCCTCGGGCATTCTGTGCTCGCGCTTGACAACATCCAGCGCGGGCTCGGCGAGATTGCCGTCAACACCGCTCGTCTTGCCGAAGACCTCGACAGCAACTGGGAAATTCTGGGTGAGGCAATCCAGACGGTGATCCGCGCAGAAGTCACCGCCGGCCGCAGCTCCATCGCCGACCCGTACGCGATGCTCAAGGAACTCACGCGCGGAAAACGGGTTGGCCAAGAAGAGCTCATCGCATTCGTGAATGCACTGGATATCGGGCCCGAGGCGAAGGCCCGACTGATGGCCCTCACCCCGGCCGGGTATGCCGGACTCGCAAGCGAACTCGTGGAGTACGCCGCTCCACGCTGACCCGCACGAACTGCGCAGTTGAAGAGCGGGCCTAGTGGCCGCTGTCGGACTGGTGATCCTGCTCGGTCAGATCGATCTTCTCGGCGTCGCCCGGCTTTGCTGCGAGCGCAAGCATCGCAATAGAGATGAGCGACACGATAAAAGTGATCCCTGTGAACACGAGTGCCAGGGTTACCTGACGTGTGCTGAGCACGACAACGAATCCCATGAACAGCGCGACCACCGCGGAGATTGCGACGTACTCGAAGGGACGGAGACGATCTCGACGACTCGGCTGGCTGCTGTTCGGAGCGCTCACGCTCGGTTCTCGCTCTCTGCTGGATGGGACGATCCGTTCGGGTGGGACGATTCGGCTGCGCCGCTTGCGGGTGCCACCGTGCCGGCTTGGGTTCCCCACTTGGCCGATAGCCCTGCGATCACCAGGAAGACCGCGGTGATGGCGGCCCAGGCGCCGAGGGAGCCGACCGCGACGACGGAGGCGTCCAGCACCCGCTTCACCTGGTCGGGACCGGCATAATTCTGCCGATAGTCCGGAGGAATCAACACGAAGGCGAGAGCAGCGATTACCGTGATTAGCCCCCCGGCAATCCAATCGCCGGATGCCACAAATCGACGCCTACTTCGCACTCCGCTGTACAACTCGAGGAACCCGGTCACCGCCGCAAAGATCGTCAGCACGAGAAAGAGAAAACGCACCTCGCTGCTGCTCGCGTGTCCTGTCCTCACAAGGAGGGCTACGACACCTGCGACGAGAGTCACCGCGGCTTGGATGAGGAAGTACGGGCGCACACGGGAGTCGGCTAGGCGCAACCACGCCATTGCGCCGAGCACTAGGCCGGCGACGATCCCGAATATCCCGAAGACTGTGAGGCCAAATTGGGCCGAGTGATCAGCGGAGAAGGTAATGGCCAGCGCAAGTGCAGCGGCGGGCACGGCACGGGCGATCGGCATTGGCCAGTACGCAGCACGCTGGGCAGCGGCCTCATCGGAGGCTCGGTTCGCAGACTCGGGCGCCTCGGCACGTGCATCACCGGCGGCTGCGGCATCGGCGGCTGCATCACCGGCGGCTGCATCACCGGCGGGTGCGTCGGAGATGCGTGCCACGGCTCACCATCTCCTGCCTGTCCTGCCGCACGGGGGCGACGCCGCCCATCGGGTGACCTGTCCAGTTTACGCCGCCCTACCCGTGAGCATTCCCGGGCGGGGGCGGTGCTGCGTCACTGCTGATCCGCAGCAGACCACCGGCACACCAGTCGCTACGCCGGGGCCATGTCCTGGAAGCGCGAAAAGTGGCCCTGGAATGCCACCGTGATGGTCTTGGTCGGGCCATTACGGTGCTTCGCCACGATGAGGTCAGCCTCACCCGGACGAGTGCTCTCTTTCTCGTACGCGCTATCCCGGTGCAGGAGAATCACCATGTCGGCATCTTGCTCGAGTGATCCCGATTCGCGCAGGTCGGAGAGGGCTGGCATTTTGTCGGAACGTTGCTCAGGACCACGGTTGAGTTGCGACAGTGCAATGACGGGAACCTGCAGCTCTTTCGCAAGCAACTTGAGTGCGCGGGAAAACTCGCTCACTTCCTGCTGGCGAGACTCGACCTTCTTGCCAGAGGTCATGAGCTGCAGGTAGTCGATGATTACCATCTTGAGGCCGACCTTCTGCTTGAGACGGCGGCACTTGGCACGGATCTCGACCAGGGTCATGTTCGGGCTGTCATCTATGTAGAGCGGGGCGTCATTGATCTGCCCGCGCGTCGAGGCGATCTTCGTCCAGTCTTCGGTGTGGAGCGTGCCCTTGCGCATGCTCTGCAGCGGCACGGCCGCCTCAGCCGACAGCAGTCGCATGGCAATCTCCGAGCGACCCATTTCAAGCGAGAAGAAGATGGACGGCATGTCGTATTTGATGGATGCGGCACGCGCGAAGTCGAGCGCAAGGGTTGACTTCCCGAGTGCCGGGCGGGCGGCCACGATGATGAGCTGCCCGCCGTGCAGGCCGTTCGTCAGTTCGTCGAGCTCGGCAAAGCCGGTGGGAACTCCCGTCATCGAGCCGTCGCGCCCCCGTGCCGCTTCGATCTCGTCGATCGCCGTCGTGACCGCGACGGTGAGCGGGACGAAATCTTCCGCCTCGACACCACCCATCACGCCGTAGATCTCGGCCTGGGCGTTGTTGACCAGGTCCACAACCTCGCCCTCGCTGGCGTAACCCATTTGAACGATGCGGGTGCCGGCTTCGACCAGACGGCGCAACACCGCCTTCTCGGCAACGATGGTCGAGTAGAAACCCGCGTTGGCCGCGGTGGGTACGATCCCGGTGAGCGTGTGGAGATACTCAGCCCCGCCAGCCCTGACCAGCTCCCCGGTCTTGGTGAGCTCATCGGTGACGGCGATCACGTCCGTCGGCTCGCCGTGAGCATAGAGCGAGAGAATCGCGTCGAAGATGATCTCGTGTTTCGGAATGTAGAAGTCGACCGCACGCACAGACTCGATGACGTCTGCCACGGCGTCCTTGCTGAGAAGCATTCCGCCGATCGCACTCTGTTCGGCAAGGAGGTCGTACGGGGGCACGCGGTCGGAGGACCGCTGGTTCGAGTCACGAATGCTCGAATCACGCATGTTTGAGTCACGCTGGCCGTCGCCCTGGTTAGGCGCGAGACCCAGGTGGGCTATCGACATCGTTCGCCCACTCTCTCTTTTCGCGGCCTGCGCCTATTCGTGTGTTCGGTGTTCGTGTGTTCGGTGCGGGGGGGGTGCGTGCCGCGTTCGCCGCTGCACAATTGGGGCGCTCCCAGGTCTACCGAAAGCCTCCGACATCCAGCCAAGCCAACCCGCCTGCGACCCGGTCTCCCGTGACACATTGGTACACATTAGGGATCCGCCACATGGTCGGCAAGCCCGTATCCGCCAGCACAACAACGACCTGTGGATAAAGGTGTGGGTAAGTTGCGCGAAACGCCGCACAGTGTGTGAACAACCTGTGCAATCAGCTGGGGATAACTATCGGTTTATTAGCTATATATCCCGTCTGAACAGCTTTTTTTATATCAACGTGGAATGTGTAGAAACATGCTTAGAGTGCAGGTTGAAGGTTGGGACTGAGAGGTGAAGGGCTGTGCATAAAAACCCGGTCAGGGCGAAGAATTGGTCGATAAATTGACACGCAAAGAGGGGATAGCGAGAAGCTTGCGCTTCCTGCTATCCCCTCGGGGAACTCGTTCCTGGCGGGCAGGAGTTGCCGTTATTTTGCGGCGACTACCGTCAGGGTGATCGTGGCGACCAGGTCATCACGAAGGCGCACGGTGGCCTCGTGCTGTCCAGTGGCTTTGATGGGCGACGAGATCTCGATCTTGCGCTTGTCGACGGCACCGAGCCCGGCAGCGGCCACGGCATCGGCGACATCCGTCGTCTTCACCGAACCAAACAGTCGTCCGCCCTCGCCTGCCTTGACGGTCAGCTTCACGGTCGTGGCCTCGAGCTTGGCCTTGAGGTCCTGTGCTTCCTCGATGGTGGCGTGCTCGCGCGCTACACGCGCGGCTTTGATCGATTCGACCTGCTTCTCGCCACCCCGGGTCCACGCGACAGCGAAGCCCTGGGGGATGAGAAAGTTGCGGCCGTAGCCGGTCTTGACGTCGACGACGTCTCCGGGTGCACCGAGGCCGGTGACCTCGTGCGTGAGAATCAATTTTGACATTTTTCCTGATTCCTAACGGCCTGAGCCGGCGTAGGGGAGCAGTGCCATCTCACGCGCGTTTTTAACCGCGCGGGCAATGAGTCGCTGTTCCTGCACGGAGACACCGGTGATGCGACGGGCGCGGATCTTTCCACGCTCCGAAATGAACTTGCGGAGGGTTGCAACGTCCTTGTAGTCGATGACTCCGACGCGAATGGACTTCGCCGGGGCGGCGTTCTTGCCGCCCTTGAGAGTGCGGAGGGGCTTGCGGCGATCGCCGCTGCTCTTTCCAGCCATGGTTTCTGCTTCTTTCTTGAATATTCGGTGGTCGAATAGGTCGCCAAGCGACCGTATCGAGATCGGTCGGGATCGGCCTAGAAGGGCGTCTCGTCGTTATAACTGCCCGGGGTGTTCCAGACGTCTCCGCCTGCAGCACTTGCCGATGACGCCGAGGCGGGAGCAGATGCTGCCCACGGCTCGGGTGCGCCCTGACCGACCCGGGGCGCGCCGCCGCCGTTTGAGCCAGGACCGCCGCCCTCACGGGAGGTGCGGGTCACCTGCACGGTTGCATACCGGAGGCTCGGACCGATCTCGTCAATTTCGAGTTCGATACTGGTGCGCTTCTCGCCCTCTTTGGTCTCGAAAGAGCGCTGCTTGAGCCGGCCGATCGCGATGACACGAGATCCCTTGGTGAGGGATCCTGCCACCTGCTCGGCATACTCACGCCAAACGCTCGCACGAAGGAAGAGTGCTTCACCGTCTTTCCACTCGTTGCTGCCCCGGTCAAGGGTGCGCGGGGTGGATGCGATGGTGAAGTTGGCAACCGCCAACCCGTTCTGCGTGTACCGCAGTTCCGGGTCGCTCGTGAGGTTGCCCACCACGGTGATTACGGTTTCGCCAGCCATGGGTCAGTTACCAGCCGGGGTCTCGGCACCCGCGGCGGCGGGCGCTTCGGTCGCGGGCGCTTCGGTCGCAGGCGCTTCGATTGCGACCGGGGCGGCAGGTGTTGCCGGAGCCGAGGGCGCGGCCGGAGTTGCCGTTGATACTGACGTTGCCGGAGCGGATGCGACATCCGCTGCCTTCGTTGCGGTTCCCGCGGTTGCACTGGCCTTCGCTGGGGCAGCTGCCTTGCGGGCGGCCTTCTCGGCTGAGAGCTGTGCGGCCTCGGCGACCTGTGCGATGGCTTCCTCGGCGCGGAGCACCTTGGTGCGCATGACCGCTTCGCTGAGCTTCAGCTGGCGGTCGAGCTCGACGGTCGCGGCGGGGTTCGCTGTGAGGGCGACGACGGCGTAGATACCTTCAGTTTTTTTGTTGATCTCGTACGCCAGTCGACGACGTCCCCAGACGTCGACCTTGTCGATCGAACCACCGTCATTGCGGATGACGTTGAGGAACTTATCGAGGCTCGGAGCCACGGTGCGCTCATCGATCTCTGGATCGAGAATTACCATTAGTTCGTACTGATGCATAACTAACCCACCTCCTTTGGACTAGAACGGCCACAGACGATCTGTGACAGGAGGGTTTTGGCATCGTTGTCCGAATGCGCAATCGCTCGCAGACAACCTGCCTAGTGTAGTCAGTCGCATCACTATCAATCAAGGAGCTCTACACGCATGTCCCTGAAAGTTGCCATTGCCGGTGTCGGAAACTGCGCCAACTCCCTCGTGCAGGGGGTCACGTTCTACGCGAATGCTGACGAGTCCCAGGTGGTCCCTGGCCTCATGCACACACGATTTGGCGGATACGCGATCAGCGACATCTCTTTTGTCGCGGCCTTCGACGTGGATGCCGCGAAGGTGGGTCTCGACCTGGCGGATGCCATCTGGGCGAGTCAGAACAACACCCTGCGGTTCACCGACGTGGCGACATCCGGCGTGCTCGTGCAGCGCGGACCGACCCTCGACGGCCTTGGCGAGTATTACCGTGAGCTGGTCGACGAGTCACCGGCTCCCGAAGTGGACGTCGCCCAGGCACTGCGCGACTCCGGCGCAGAGGTGCTGGTCTGCTACCTGCCCGTCGGATCGGAGCACGGTGCGAAGTTCTACGCCCAAGCCGCACTGGATGCGGGTATCGCCTTTGTCAATGCGCTGCCGGTCTTCATTGCGAGCGATCCGGTGTGGGCAAAAAAGTTCACCGATGCAGGACTGCCGATTGTCGGAGACGACATCAAAAGCCAGCTCGGAGCGACCATCACTCACCGCGTGCTTGCCCGGTTGTTTGAGGAGCGCGGCCTCGTACTCGACCGCACCTATCAGCTCAATGTCGGTGGAAACATGGATTTCAAGAACATGCTCGAGCGCCGCCGCCTCGAGTCCAAGAAGATTTCCAAGACCCAGGCCGTGACCAGCAATATCGAGGCCCAGCTCAACTCGCACGACGTGCACATCGGGCCGAGCGACCACATCCCGTGGCTGGATGATCGCAAGCTCGCCTTCGTTCGGCTCGAGGGCCACGGCTTCGGAAATGCTCCCACCTCGCTCGAATACAAGCTCGAGGTGTGGGACTCGCCCAACTCCGCAGGGGTCGTGATCGACGCCATCCGCGCCGCCAAGATCGCCCTGGATGCTGGGCTCGGTGGTCCGGTGGAGGCGGCATCCGCCTACTTCATGAAGAGCCCGGCGAAGCAGTATCCCGACCCGGTGGCTCGCGAGTTGCTCGAGCAGTTCATCCGCGACCACGGCTAGTCCGTCTGGGCCCACCCCGTCGTTCGAACCCCGTCGCAAATTCAGGAGCGCCTGTTACGCGAGCGGGGCGGCGAGCGGCGGGGATGGAACGGGCGCGGTTCAGGGGTGAGCTGCCCACCAGTCGCGGAGACGATCAGTCGCGACATCCGCGCCGAGGCTGCCCTCTTCGAGCCGGAGCTCGAGCAGGAAGCGATACGCCTCGCCGACCTCGCGCCCGGGTTTCAGGCCGAGGATTGCCATGATCTGCTCGCCGTCGAGGTCTGGGCGCATCGCATCGAGCTCCTCTTGCTCACCCAGCGCCGCGATCCGCTGCTCCAAATCGTCGTAGGCGAACGACAGGCGGTCGGCCTTGCGCCGGTTGCGCGTTGTGACATCTGCCCGGGTGAGGATGTGGAGGCGCTCGAGCTGCGGCCCGGCGTCGCGTACATACCGCCGCACGGCTGAATCACTCCATGCACCCTCGGTGTATCCGAAGAACCGCAGGTGCAGCTCGATCAGCCGTGCGACGGCAGCGATCGTGTCATTGTCGTAGCGCAGCTCCCTCAACCGCTTCTTCGCAAGCTTTGCCCCCACCACGTCGTGATGATGGAAGGTGACGACGCCGTCACCCTCAGTGCGCTTGGTCGCTGGCTTTCCGATGTCGTGCAGGAGAGCGGTGAGGCGCAGGATCAGGTCGGGTGCGGATCCAGGATGCCGCGACTGCTCGAGCTCAATCGCCTGGTCGAGAACGGTGAGACTGTGCTCGTACACGTCTTTGTGGTGAAAATGTTCGTCGATCTGCAGGCTGAGCGCTGGCAACTCGGGCAACACGATTGCCGCAATGCCGGAGTCGACCAGCAGCTGGAGTCCAGCCCGCGGAGCCGGGCTCCGCAGCAACTTGCCGAGCTCATCGCTCACCCGTTCCACCGAGATCATCGAAATACGCTCAGCGAGGGCGTGGAGCGCACGGGTGGTCGGGCCGTCCACGGTGAACCCGAGCTGCGAAGTGAAACGTGCAGCCCGCATCATCCGGAGCGGATCGTCACCGAAGGAGTCTTCGGGCGCCCCAGGCGTCGTGAGACGTTTCGCCACAAGATCTTCGAGCCCACCGGAAGGATCCACCAGCACGCGTCCCGGCAGTCTCAGGGCCATCGCGTTGACGGTGAAGTCGCGCCGCACGAGATCGGCTTCAAGGGAGTCACCGAACGCGACGATCGGTTTGCGGGACTCACCGTCATAGGCGTCGGAACGATAGGTCGTGATCTCGACCGTGTGGCCGTCAATGCGAGCACCGATCGTGCCGAATGCGCGACCGATATCCCAATGCGCTTCCGAGATCGGCTTAACGAGGGCGAGAATGTCGTCGGGGCGGGCATCGGTGGTGAAATCGAGGTCGGTGAGCGCACGCCCCAGGAATGCGTCACGCACCGGTCCACCCACAAGAGCGAGCTCGAATCCCGCCGCTGCGAACGCCGCTGACAGCCGAGAGATATGGGGCGTGGATGCGAGGTCTGCCAGTCGCTGAATTGCCGAAGCGACACTCTCCATGCCCCCCACACTAGCGGCGCGCGTCACCGCACACCGCCGTAGTGCCTGAGCCTTACACAACGCGTGGAGACCCTAGAATCACTGGAGGGCGGCCGGGGCACTGACTCCGCCGGCCCTTTTCGCTATGAGACCTTTTACATCCCTGTTCGCGGTGGTGCTTGCCATCGGCGCCGCCATCGCGCCCAGCGCCGGAACTGGCGTCCTGCCCGGCGTTGCCGCCGCCTCGGCGGCCGGCGCGATCCGGGCGACGGATGGGTCGAGTGCCGTACTCACCTTCGTACCGGCCGCGTATGGATCACTCGCACCCGGGCAGGATCTGGTGATCTCCGGCACTGTCGCGAACCCCTCCGCGAAGGCCATCCCAGCCGGAACGGCGAGCATCGTGCTCAACCGGTCGGCGGTGCGTTCCCGCGCCGAGCTCTCAAGCTGGCTCGCTCCGGCCTCCACCTCATCCGAGGATTCCCTCGGCACCGAGGTGCTCTCCGCCCCGACACCGGAAGTGCCGTCTGGGCGCACCGTACCGATGCAATTCACCGTGCCAGCGGCATCCATCGACTTCGGCACGCGGGCTTCGGCTTGGGGAACGCGCACCCTCGCCATCCGGATATCCAGCGGCGGTTCCGAAGTCGGCCAAGTGCGCAGCAGCATCGTCTGGAACCCGGGCACCGGCGTACAGCAGACCAGGCTCGCACTCGTGATGCCGCTCACCGTGACCACGAGTGCGGATGGCCTCATTCCCATCGACCTGCTGGCGAGCTATACAGCGGACGGTGGCTTACTCGCCCGCCAGCTCGACGCAGCCTACGATCAGCCGGGAGTCACAATCGGCATCGATCCGCGGGTGCTTGCGTCCATTCGCATCCTCGGCGAGTCAACCCCACCCTCGGCGGTCGCCTGGCTTCTCCGCCTGGAGGCGGCGACCAACAACAGTTTCCCCCTGAGCTATGGAGACTCCGACCTCGCTGCGGCAAGCCAGGCAAAGGCCTCCAGCCTCCTCAAACCAACGAGCTTCCCGATCGACGCGACGCTGTTTCCCGGGGCAGCAAGCGCCACACCGAGCGCAACGCCAAGCAGCACACCGACCCCTGCTCCGTCGAATGGTGGGGGCAGTGTGTTACCTGACCTGCTATCGCTCCAGGCCTTCAACTACACCCTTCCCGCGATCGCGTGGCCTGCCGCTGGAAGCGTCGTTGAGAGCGATCTCGACAGTTTCGAGGCCGGCGGACTCACAACGGTAATCCTCAGTTCTGGCAATGTCGGTTACGGAGATCTCGGCTACACACCGAGTTCCGCTGCACTCGTCGGCACACACCGGGCACTCGTCTCAGATGACGCCCTATCGACGTACATCGACACCGCAGCACGGGCTCCAACCACTGCACTGTGGGAGAAGGCCATGTCGCAACTGTCGGCCGCGATTGCCGTTGTCTCGAGTGAGCGCCCCACGCTGCCGCGCACCCTTCTTGCCACTTTCGACCGCGCGTCGCCGGGAGCAAATGCCCGTCTCGCACAGACTCTCGCGGCCCTCTCAACACTTCCGTGGGCAGCATCTGCATCGCTCTCCGAGGCGGATGCCGAATTCGCGACCGGCTCAACCAGAGCGCCAGCTACCGCCACTGTCACGGCCCGGCCCGAGACCGCGGAACGCATCGCAACGGTGGCCGATCTCCTCGCCGCTGAGACCACGGCCGGAAACTTCTCATCGGTTCTCACCGATCCGAGCGAGATCACCGGCGAGCGCCGGCTGACCCTGCTCGCTCTGCTCTCAAACTCCTGGATCGGCGATGACACCTGGCCGTCGGAGACCGAAAAGTATCTTGCCAGATCAAATTTCTTCGTCACGAAATCGGTCACAGTTGCCCGGAGCAGTGCCACAGTCTTCACCTCGCGTAACAGCCCGCTTCCCATCACGGTCACGAACGAGCTGCGCTGGCCGGTCACCGTCTACGTAAGCGTGCGTTCCCCATCCACCATCATCACCATCGACCGGGATCGAGTCGAACTCGTGGTGGAGGCCCAATCGCAGGCAAAGACCACCGTTCCGGTCACCTCAAATGCCAACGGACCGGTCACCCTCACCGTTGCACTGTCGAGCAGCACGAATGTGCAGATCAGCACCCCGACGACAATTGACGTCGATGTACAGGCTCAATGGGAGACCGCATTCACTGCCGTCATCGCCGTATTCGTAGTGGGGGTGTTCGGCTTCGGCATCTACCGCACAGTAGCCCGGCGCCGAAAGACGAAGCGAGCGAAGGCTACCTCGGGGTCCGTCAGCCCTGTCGGCGATGCCCCGACGTCTCCATGACAGGCGTCGGCACCAGCCCAGCCGAACCCGGAGGAATGGGCCGGGCGAGCGCGATCCTCGCCGCCGGCACGGTCGTCTCACGCGTGCTCGGGTTCGTGCGCACCATCGTTCTGGTGGCCGCGATCGGCACGACTACGGCGGCCGGAGACGCATTTGCCGTCGGAAACCAGCTGCCGAACAACATCTACGCCCTCGTCGCCGGCGGGGTGTTGAGTGCGGTACTTGTTCCGCAGATCGTGAAGGCGGCTGCCCATCACGACGGCGGCCAGCAGTTCATCAACCGAATTGTCACGCTCGGAATCGTCGTATTCGGTCTTGTGACGGTGATCGCGACGCTCGCCGCTCCAGCGCTGGTGTCTCTCTACACGTCCCAGTCGACCTCCGGGCGTGGGTTCACTCCCGAGCAGGTCTCGCTGGCCATCGGCTTCGCGTACTGGTGCCTTCCCCAGATTTTCTTTTACGCGCTCTACAGCCTGTTGAGTGAGGTGCTGAATGCCCGACGGATCTTCGGGCCGTTCACGTGGGCGCCGGTGCTCAACAACATCGTCAGCATCGGGGGCCTTGTCGCCTTCATGGCGCTATTCGGCGGATCGGCACAGAACGCGTCGGTCTCCGACTGGGGCCCGGGCAAGATCATCCTTCTCGGCGGTGTGACTACGCTCGCTGTCACCGCGCAAGCGCTCGTGCTTTTCCTGTTCTGGCGTCGCGCTGGGCTGCGCTTCCGCCTCGACTTTCGGTGGCGCGGAGTCGGTCTCGCGGCCACAGGTAAGGCCGCAGGCTGGCTCCTCGGCATGGTTCTCGTCACCCAGATCGCCGGGGTCTTCCAGAGCCGGATCGCATCGATCGCGTCGGGAAGCCATCCGTCAGTGTTCGCCCTCCAAAACGCCTGGCTCGTCTTCATGCTGCCCTTTTCCGTCATCGCAGTCTCGATAGTCACCGCCTACTTCACCCGGATGAGCGCACACGCGAGCACCGGCGACCTCCCGGGAATCCGTGGGGACCTCTCCGAGTCGCTTCGCTCGATCGGACTGCTCATCGTGTTCGCGACGGTGGCCCTCTGCGTGGTCGCCTTCCCCTTCGCCAGGCTCTTTACCGACGGCTTCGCCAATGTTGTGGGGCTCGGTCGCATCATCCTCGCGTTTATGCCGGGTCTGATCCTCTACACGGTGCTCTTCGTGCTCCAGCGCGTCTTCTACTCGCTGGGCGACACCCGCACCCCGTTCCTCGTGCAGTGCGTCCAGTCCACCCTCTTCATCGCGGGGGCGCTCGCCTGCTCTGTGCTCGACACCGAATGGATTGCTGTCGGGATCGCCGTCGTCACCACCGTCACGTTCGGAATCCAGGCGATTATCACGCTGGTTCTGGTGCGTCGCCGGATCAACGGATTCGACGGCCGCCGAGTGGTCTCCCGCTATCTGGTATTCATCGGCTTCGCCCTCGTGGCTGGGGCGGTCGGCTTCGGGCTGCTGCTGCTGCTTGGTGGACTGGATGTCGGTGGATTCGCCCAGTCGGGTCGCATCCCTGCCCTCGTGGCCATGATCCTGATCGTCGGCACGATGGGCATCGTCTACCTCGGGCTCCTTGCCGGGTTCCGCAATCCGGAGCTTGGTGCGGTGACCGGCCTTGTCTCCGCGCGTTTCCGTCGCGGGCGGTAGAGCGCTCCCGGGCACACCCGGTTTGCGGAATATCGGGCGAATAGGATGTGTTACAGCCTTCAGTGGGACGGGCACGAACCGAACCGACACCACACACATCCGCACCACCTAAGGAGTTGTCTTCGTTGCGCCAGACCATCATCATCGGCTCCGGTCCTGCCGGCTACACCGCCGCGATCTACGCTGCCCGCGCCAACCTGCGTCCCCTGCTGATCGCAAGCTCGGTTGAGGCCGGCGGTGAACTCATGAAGACCACGGAGGTGGAGAACTACCCCGGCTTTCCCGAAGGCATCATGGGGCCGGACCTCATGGCCGCATTCCAGGCGCAGGCCGAGCGATTCGGCACCGAAATCGTGCTCGACGACGTCACCTCCCTCGATCTGAGTGGAGAGGTGAAGACGGTGACCCTGGGCAACGGAGACGTGCACGAAGCGCTGTCTGTGATTTTCGCCACCGGCTCGGCCTATCGCAAGCTCGGCCTGCCCGATGAAGAACGTCTCAGCGGCTACGGAGTCTCCTGGTGTGCCACCTGCGACGGGTTCTTCTTCCGCAACAAGACCATCGCGGTCGTCGGAGGAGGAGATTCCGCGATGGAGGAAGCGAACTTCCTCACCAAGTTCGCCGACAAGGTCTACGTGATCCACCGTGGAGCCACGCTGCGCGCGTCCAAGACGATGCAGGACCGTTCCTTTGCAAATCCTAAGATCGAGTTCCTTTTCAATCAGACCGTCGAGCACATCTACGGCGAAAGCGCGGTCACCGGAGTCGGCCTCCGCAATACGGCGGATGACTCGGAGCTGTCTCTCGACCTCAGCGGACTGTTCATCGCGATCGGAGCCGACCCGCGCACCCACTTGGTACACGGCATGCTCGACTTCACCGCCGAAGGCACCATCGCAGTTGATGGGCGAAGCTCCCGCACGAACCTTCCAGGGGTGTTCGCAGCCGGCGACGTGCTCGATCCCACCTACCGCCAGGCTGTCACGGCCGCTGGATCCGGTACGGTGGCCGCCCTCGACGCCGAGCACTACCTGGCCTCGCTCCCAAAAGAACTGGTGGCGATGGCTGACACCGTTGCCAACACCGAGAAGATCCCGGCCTGACGGCCACTCCCAATCGAAAGAGAGAACACGATGTCCACTGCGAAAGATGTGACCGACGCCAGCTTCCAGGCTGACGTGCTCGACTCCGAGAAGCTCGTGCTCGTCGACTTCTGGGCTGAATGGTGTGGCCCGTGTCGCGCCGTCAGCCCAATTCTCGACCAGATCGCGGCGGAGCACTCCGACAAGATCGAGCTCGTCAAGGTCAACGTCGACGACAATATGGAAATTGCTGCCAAGTACCAGATCACCTCCATTCCCGCGATGAAGCTTTTCAAGGGTGGCGAGGTCGTGAAGAGCGTCATCGGTGCCAAGCCGAAGCCCCAGCTCGAAGCCGACTTCGCTGAGTGGCTGAAGTAGAACTCACACGACGCTGAGTTCGCGGCCCGTTCACAGCAGAGTGAACGGGCCCTCTGTCGTGCCCCGACTATTCTTGAAGCTTCATCCCCTGAACAACGCGGAACCCCTATGACTCACGACGTGACAAACGACGGCACGAACCTCGATCCCTGGTACAACAGTTACGCCGACAGAACCGCGGGCCTCAGCGCCTCGGAGGTACGCGCGCTGTTCGCCGTGGCATCCCGTCCGGAGGTCGTCTCTCTCGCGGGAGGAATGCCGTTCGTCGCCGCACTTCCACCAGAGCTCATCGCCGACGCCTTCGAACGGGTGATGGCGACACAGGGACTGCAGGCTCTCCAGTACAGCTCAGGGCAGGGCGTCCAGTCCCTCCGCGAGCGAATCCTCGAAGTCATGGAACTCGAGGGCATCCGCGCAAGCGTCGACGATGTCGTTGTGACGACCGGATCCCAGCATGCGCTCGAACTCGTGACAAAACTCTTCATCAATCCGGGAGACGTTGTGCTCGCGGAAGGTCCGAGCTACGTCACCGCCATGGTGGTATTCAATTCGTTCCAGGCCGACATCAACCATGTTCCGATGGATGAGCACGGGCTTATCCCGGAGGCGCTTCGCCAGGCGATCGCCCGCCTGACGGCCGCAGGCAAGACGATCAAGTTCCTGTACACCATCCCCTCGTTTAGCAACCCGGCCGGGGTGACGCTCAGCTGGGAGCGACGCCTCGAAATTCTCGAAATCTGCCATTCCAACGACATTCTGGTGTTGGAAGACAACCCCTATGGTTTGTTGTATTTCGACACGCCTCCCCCGCAGGCCATGCGCTCGGTCGATGAAGACGGCGTCGTCTACCTCGGCACCTTCTCGAAGACCCTCGCGCCGGGGTTTCGCGTCGGCTGGGCTCTCGCACCGCATGCGATCCGTGAAAAACTCATCCTCGCCAACGAAGCGGCCGTCCTCTCGCCAAGCACATTCGGCCAGCTCATGATCTCTGAATACCTCAACACCGCTGATTGGAAGGCTCAGATCAACACCTTCCGCACGATCTACCGGGAGCGGAGGGACGCGATGCTTGCGGCCCTCGCAGAATATTTGCCACAGCTGTCCTGGACGGTGCCGCGCGGTGGTTTCTACGTGTGGGTGACCCTGCCCGACTACATGGATTCCAAAGCGATGCTTCCGCGAGCGATCAAGGAGCTGGTGGCCTACACGCCCGGTACCGCGTTCTATGCGGATGGCAGCGGGCGTAACAACATCCGCCTGTCATTTTGTTATCCCACCCCCGAGTTCATCCGAGAAGGAATTCGCCGTCTGTCCGTCGTCGTCAACGGTGAACTCGACCTGCTCAACACCTTCTCGCAGACATCGCCGCTTGCGACAATTCCCCTCAGGCAGGGAATCGCAAGCCCGCCCGCGAATATCGGATAGCCGATGACCTTCCCCCCCAGGTCCGTCATCGTTCTCGCCGGAGGCATCTCCCACGAACGGGACGTGTCGCTGCGCAGTGGCCGCCAGGTCGCCGACCGGCTGCAGGAGCACGGGCTGGTGGTGACCCTGAAAGATCCGGATGCCTCGCTCCTTGCCTTTCTCGCCGACACCCGCCCAGACGTGGTCTGGCCAGCCCTCCACGGCGCAAGCGGTGAGGATGGCGCCCTGCGCGGTCTTCTTGACCTCCTCAGAATCCCCTGCGTCGGCTCAACCTCGGCCTCTGCCCGCCTCGCCTGGGATAAACCCACCGCGAAGGTTCTCGTCTCCCGCGCCGGAGTGCACACGCCCCGCTCCATCGCCCTCTCCCGCGATGCGTTTCGTGAGCTGGGAGCGGCGAGCGTCCTTGACAGTCTCTCGGCTGGATTGCCTGTACCACTCGTGGTCAAGCCGGCCCAAGGCGGTTCAGCACAGGGTGTCACCCTTGTCGACGATCGCGATGATCTGCCCCGCGCAATGGTGGATGCCTACACCTACTGTGATGTCGCGATTGTAGAAGACCGCGTGGCCGGCACAGAGATCGCCATCAGCATCATCGACACCGGTGACGGTCCGGTCGCCCTGCCCGCCGTGGAAATCCAGCCTCTCGCCGGTGTCTACAGTTTTGAAGCCAGGTACAACGCCGGTGAGACCCGTTTCTATGCTCCGGCACGGCTCCCCGACGCTGTTTCAGAGGCAGCCGCGACGGCAGCGCTAACCGCCCATCAGTGCCTCGGATTGCGGCACATTTCTCGCATCGACCTCATTGTGGATGCGGCGGGAATCCCTTGGTTTCTCGAGGCAAATGTACTGCCGGGTCTCACCGAGACATCGCTGCTTCCACTCGCTTTAGAAGCCGCCGGACACGACGTCGGCTGGGTCTATTCCGCGCTTGCTGAGGCGGCAATCAGGGATTCTCAAAAGGTAATTATTTAGCCTCTGATCGGCAAATCATCCAAATCCCGGCTCGTTCAGCTCGGCCAGGATCCGGTTGAGGTCCGCAACCGTTGCGAAGTCGATCACTATGCTGCCCTTGCTCGAACCGAGGCTCACTTTAACCCGGGTATTAAGCCGGTCACTCAAACGCTCCGCTATCTCGTCGAGCTGCCCCTGCCGCCGACCGGCGCTCGGTTTAGTGCGCACCGGCTTCGTGGTCACCGCACCGGCGGCAGCCTCAGCCGCGCGCACCGAGAGGTCCTCGTTGACGATCTTGTCGGCAAGACGCTCCATCGTCGCCTCGTCCCCCGCAGACAGGATCGCCCGGGCATGCCCCGCGCTCAGCACCCCGGCCGCGACGCGATTTTGCACCGTAATTGGAAGTCGGAGCAGGCGGATGGTATTGGTGATCTGCGGGCGGGAGCGGCCGATCTTGATAGCGAGTTCGTCCTGGGTAATCCCGAAATCGGCGAGCAACTGCTGGTATGCCGAGGCCTCTTCAAGCGGGTTGAGGTTGGCGCGGTGCAAGTTCTCGAGGAGCGCATCACGCAGCATCGCGTCGTCCGCGGTGTTCTTCACTACGGCCGGGATGTTCTGCAGCCCGAGGAGCTTGCTGGCCCGCAGCCGCCGCTCACCCATGACGAGTTCATATTGCGGCTGGCCCGGAGCCGCATCGGTGATGGGACGCACAACGATCGGCTGCAGCACCCCCACCTCACGAATAGAGGCCACGAGCTCGTCCAGGTCCTCCTGTACGAAGGTCATGCGGGGCTGCGCCGCATTCGGTGCGATGTCGTTCGGTGAGAGGTTTGCAAGCCGCGCACCCGGCACACTGACCAATTGATCGGCCGCAACATCCGCGGCCTCCTCTGATGAGGTCGGGAAGAAGACATCCACTGGGCGCGCGGGGCTGCCGAGGTCAGTGGGGATGAGCGCTCCGATACCGCGCCCCAGTCCGGTTCTCTTTGGTGCGGCCATTATTGCGGGGCTCCTCTTTTGGCGATTTCAGCAGCGGCTTCGAGATACGAAAGCGACCCCGGCGAATTGGCGTCATAACTGATCACGGTCTGACCATAACTCGGCGCCTCAGAGATCCGCACCGACCGGGGGATGAGCGTCGTGAGAACCTGGTCGGGAAAGTGATCACGCACCTCCTGTGCAACCTGGTTAGCCAGATTGGTACGGGAGTCAAACATGGTGAGGAGAATCGTCGAAACGGCCAGCACCGGGTTGAGGTGCCGCTCGATCAGCTTGATGTTGGTGAGAAGTTGGCTCAGGCCCTCGAGCGCGTAATACTCACACTGAATCGGGATGAGCACCTCTTGCGCGGCGACGAAAGCGTTGATCGTGAGCAGACCGAGCGAAGGGGGACAGTCGATAAAAACATAGTGGAATGGCTGCTCGCTCTCGGCGAGAAACTTCTCAAGAGCCGTCCGCAGCCGTTGTTCCCGCGCCACCATCGAGACCAGCTCAATCTCCGCGCCCGCCAAATGAATCGTCGCGGGCACGCAGAACAGCGAGTCGAAGTCGGGACTCTTCTGGATCACAGTCGCGATCAGTTCGTCATTGATGATCACCTCGTACACACTCACTGTCTCCGCGCGGTGGTCAATGCCGAGGGCCGTCGATGCGTTGCCCTGGGGATCGAGGTCGATCACGAGCACTCGTGCTCCGCCCCGGGCGAGTGCGGCGGCCAGATTTACCGTGGTGGTGGTTTTACCGACGCCACCCTTCTGATTGGCGACCGTGAGAACGCGTGTCTTGTCTGGCACCGGCAGCACCTCGGCTGCCAACGCGTGCCGTCGCCGGGTGATCTCAGAGAGCTCCCGCGCCAACGGGGTATCACTGTGGGCGGAGGGCCCCGCATGCGTGGCCGCCGACAGCAGCGCCGCAGCCGCCGACGGCTCGCACTGAGAGGCCGACGTGGTCTGCAGATTGGTGGACGGTGACCCGGCTGGCATCGAGACCGACGCGGAAGATGACGTGAAAGATGACGTGGCAGGTGCCGATGTGGCCGAGCTGGTCACTGCTGCTGCGGCACCCACCTCTGCTGTATTCCCCACCTCTTCTGTGTCCCCCATCATCGCCGCATAAATCTCTGCAGCGTAGTCGACTCGGATTCCATCGTCATCCGGATGTTTCACGTGAAACCTTCTCGATCTGGTGATTCGTCATGCTCAACCTCTCGAAAATGAAGCGAGGACAGTTGGTGAGAGGTGGACCTCCGCAGTGCAACAACAGTGTGCCGTGGACAGTGTGCCGTGGAACGCGTGCCAGGAAACGCAGGCCATGGGGCTCGTGCCATGGGGCTAATGCTCGACAGCCACGATACCGGGACAGTGCGCAGTGTCATGGTAAAAGCAATTGCATAGGATCAACCAATTTCGCACCCTCTCGAGGACTCCGCGTGACACCTGGTTGCACATCCACTCCGCACATTCATGCCGCACATTCACGCCGCGAGCCTTCACTGAGCGCACTCACTTGGCACACCCACGCACCCTCGTCACAGACCCTCGTCACAGACCCTCGTCACAGACCCTCGTCACAGACCCGCAGCGCGCGCCCCCATCGCAAAATGTAGGCTCGCGACCGCGCAAAATTCTTAGCCTGAGAGGTCAATCAACTGTAGCCCGAAAGACGCGAGTCGCTGCGGCACCCTCACCGAGCGTCAGAACCTCGACCGCTGTCAACCGGGTGCGGCGAATCGCGGTGGCGGCGGCGGCGACCTCAGCATCAACGCTTGCCCCCTTGAGGAAGAGCAACTCCCCGCCCGATCGCACCAGCGGCACGGTCAATGGGATTAGCTTTGCCAGTGCGCTCACCGCGCGGGCAGTGACCTGATCGAGCCAGGGCGACAGCTTGGCCTCCTCGGCTCTGGCGCGCACGACCTCGACGTTCTCGAGTTCCAGCGCCTCGGCCTCGCGGCGTAACCATTCAACCCGCCGCTCCATCGGCTCGATCAGGATGAACTGCGCGTCGGGACGGGCGATAGCTAGTACCAGGCCAGGAAGACCGGCACCACTGCCAATGTCACCGACCTGTCCCGGCTTGATCAGCGAAGCCAGTAAGGCACTGTTCAGGATGTGCCGAGTCCAAATTCGAGGCATCTCGAGCGGGCCGATCAGACCAAGCTCCTCACCATGGGCCACGAGATCGGCCGTGAATTGGCGTGCCCGATTGATCTGCTCGCCAAATAGGGCGGCGGCCAGGGGAGGCTCGGATTCAACAGGTGCCTGCCCGGCGGGCTCCATGCTGGTCTCTTCGGACATCGCGGACGTTCTATGTTTCACGTGAAACTATGCGCGCGTGATAACCGTGTGGCGGTCGGCGCCTTCACCCTCGGACTGTGACACGAAGCCGCGTGCGGCAACGAGGTCGTGGACCAATTTGCGCTCGTAGGACGACATGGGGGGGAGAGCAGCCGATTGCGCCCCTCCCTCAATACGTTCCGCCGCACGCCCCACTAGCTGGGAGAGCTCGGACTCGCGGGCCTGGCGTGACCCTCCAACATCCAGAATCAGGCGTGAGAAGACTCCGGTCTTCGCCTGAACCGCAATGCGCGTCAACTCCTGAAGGGCGTTGACCGTATCGGGTTTTGACAGTAGGCGAAGATTGCTGTCCAGACTCGAGTTCACCGCAAGATACGCTCGCCCATCGTGAGCATCAATGTCGATGTCACCATCGAGGTCAGTGATGTCGAGGAGCTCCTCGATGTAGTCTGCGGCAATTTCGCCCTCCTCCTCTAACTGGGTGGCGGATCGAGTCATCTCGAGTCGAGCAGATCCCGCCACCACAGCACCCTCAGTGGCTACCACCGGAATGGCACCCATCGCGTCGAGTGTGGCGCAGTCGCCGTCGCCTGCACTGGGACGTTCGGAATCAGGACGGAGTGAATTGGTCGCGCCGGTCGCTGTACTCGCCAGAACAGCGGGCCCTGCAGTGTCGTCGGCGCGCTGTGGGATGGTGTCTGACATGGTGACGCTTTCTTTCGGGGGAGGCCGAGGGAACGGACAGGGATCTACTTTTTGTTTCCGGTCTTCTTGGAGCGGTTCTTATTCACTGGCTGCACCCGCTGAGTGTTGATCTTGGCATCGTCGACCGCAAGAGGCTGATCCTCGATGATTGAGAAACCCCGGCGCTGTGCCCTCTTCGCCATGCGCGATTCACGCTCCAGCGCTGCCTCACTGCCGGGCGTAGGCATATTTCTGATAACGAGGAACTGCTGGACCATGGTCCAGAAGTTCGAGACGAGCCAGTAGAACATGACCCCGAGAGGGAAGGTATAGCCGGAGAATGCAAACACCAGAGGCAGCAGGTACAGCAGAATGCGCTGCTGCTTGAACATCGGACTGGCCTTCATCTCCGCCGACTGGTTCTTGGACATGATCTGAAGCTGGGTGATGAACTGCGACGCGGTCATCAGGATGATCATGATGATCGCAATCACAATGACCGCCGGATTGCCATTCGCGGTGCTGATCGCAAGATGCAGGGGGGCGATATCAAAAAGTGAAGACGTCCCGAATGATTCAGACAGGGTGGGGTTAAGGAGCCCGACACCGGGAACGCGCGACCCGTCGGCGTTGACATGCTGTGCGTTACTCAGAACAGAAAACAGGCTGAAGAAGATCGGCATCTGAAGCAAGAGCGGGAGACACGAGCTCAGCGGATTGGTGCCCGTCTTTTTGTACAGCCCCATCGTCTCGCGAGACATCGCCTCACGGGAGAACTGATCCTTCTTGCCTTTGTACTTGTCCTGGATTTTTTTGAGCTGGGGCGCAACTTCGAGCATTCGGCGTTGGCTCTTGATTTGGCGCACAAAAATAGGGATGAGGGCCGCGCGAATGACCAACACGAGTCCGACGATGGACAGCACCCACGTTATTCCCGCATCTGGGTTGAGTCCGATGACCGCCCACAATTCGTGGAACGCCACGAGAATGAGCTCAACCACCCACTTGATTGGCCAGAGAATCGTGTCAATGATGTTCATGGACCTGGGTCACCTTTCCGTAGCCGTCGATACAACAAATCCAAACCGCGTTACCGCGTACTTTTGCTTGTCGCGTGGGGGTACATCATCAATCCCCCCGGCCGCCCAGGGGTGACATCGGGCTATCCGGCGCATTCCCATCCAGCTACCGCGAACCACCCCATACCGCTGAATGGCTTGCAAAGCATAGGACGAACATGAGGGGTAATAGCGGCACACGTCACCGTAAAGCGGGGAAATGACAGCCCGGTAGATCCGCAGAACTACCACGCTGAGATTGCGGGGGAGAAGGAGCACGAAAGCAGCGACAGAACTCACGCTCGTGTGACTCCCCCGCTCAGAACTTCCGAGACTGCACTCCGTAGGGTATCCCAGTCCGCCTGCGCTGAGCCTGGCAATGCCCTAATCACCACATCGGTACCCGGAGGCAGTTCCCTGACTGCGCCGAAACCGATCGCCTTCAGACGGCGGCGAACGATGTTGCGTCTGACCGCTATCCCCACGGTCTTTGGAACGATGAAGCCAAATCGTGGCGGCCGAAGGTCATCCTCCTGGAGCAGGTAAATGACAATATGGCGCGTTGTTATTCGCCGGCCGCGGCGTACCAGCCGCCGGTAGTCATCAGCCCGGACCAGCCGGTTGGCTTTGGCCAACACGACGCGGTCTACGCAGAGAGCTCGGTGCGCCCCTTACGACGACGCGCACCGAGGATGGCGCGGCCGGCGCGGGTGCGCATCCTCAAGCGGAAGCCGTGCACCTTGGCGCGACGCCTGTTGTTGGGCTGGAAAGTTCTCTTGCTCATGATTTAGTTCTCTCGCGTGTCAGAACTCCACAGGACCAGCTCGGAAAGCACCGGGCGGTCAGAGGAGTGGAGGTTAGCCATCAGGCTGAAGTCAACTGCTTAAAAATACGGGCTTAAAGTGCTGCGGTCAAACTCTGGCGGAATCTCGCACATTATCCACACTTGTCCGGGGACAGCACGGCAACGACATGCGACCGGAACTAAGGTGGTGACACTGCGCAAACGGTGGATAAACCTGTGCATAACCGCACTCAACCACAACGGGGAAACAATGTCAGACATCACGGATTCGACACAGACGATCTGGAAATCCGTGCTTGCCACTCTGCGTGGTGACGAACGAATCACACCACAGTTGCAGGGCTTCCTCAGCCTGGTTGCGCCCAGGGGTGTGATGGCGGGAACCATTTACCTCGAAGTTCCCAACGATCTCACTCGCGGCATGCTCGAGCAGCGCATCCGACTTCCGTTGCTCGATGCGCTGACTGGACTCGACCACGAGCAACAGGTCAGCAATTTCGCGATCGTGGTAAATCCCGAGATCGCGCATGATGCTTTGGCCCACCCGAATACGAACACGGGCAACCAGGATTACATCGAGCAACCCGTTGCGCCCGCGCCACCGCCGGAATCTATTACATCTGGCGCCCGGCGTGTTGACTCACGCCTGAATCCCAAGTACAACTTCGACAGCTTCGTCATCGGCAGTTCGAATCGCTTCGCCCACGCCGCGGCAGTTGCTGTAGCCGAAGCTCCGGCGAAGGCATACAACCCACTTTTCATCTACGGCGACTCCGGTCTTGGCAAGACCCACCTCCTCCATGCGATCGGGCATTACGCAGAAAGCCTCTACCCGGGCATTCGTGTTCGCTATGTGAGTTCGGAGGAGTTCACCAACGACTTCATCAACTCAATTGCTAATAACCGTGCCTCGGTCTTCCAGTCGCGCTATCGCGAGATAGACATCCTCCTTATCGATGACATCCAGTTTCTTCAGCGCGCCGTGGAAACCCAGGAGGCCTTTTTCCACACCTTCAACACTCTGCACGACCACAACAAGCAGGTGGTGATTACCAGCGACCTGCCACCGAAGGCCCTTACCGGGTTTGAGGATCGGATGCGGTCACGTTTTGAGTGGGGGTTGATCACTGACGTGCAGGCACCCGACCTCGAGACACGTATCGCCATCCTGAGGAAGAAAGCCCAAAGCGAGAAGCTTCAGGTGAGTGCGGAGATCCTCGAGTACATGGCAACCAAGGTCTCATCGAATATCCGCGAGCTGGAGGGGACACTCATTCGTGTTACCGCCTTCGCCAGTCTTAATCGAACACCGGTCGACCTCGCTCTTGTCCAGACGGTGTTGAAAGATCTCATCACTCTCGACGACGACAACGTGATCGCACCGGTCGACATCATCAACCACACAGCCGAATACTTCAAGCTCACCGTCGACGACCTGTACGGCTCCTCCCGGTCACAGGCAGTGGCTACCGCACGCCAGATCGCCATGTATCTCTGCCGCGAGATGACCAACCTCTCACTACCCAAAATCGGCCAACTGTTCGGCAATCGCGACCACACCACGGTGATGTACGCCAATAAAAAGATCACCGAACTCATGAAGGAACGACGCTCGATCTACAACCAGGTCACCGAGCTGACGAGTCGGATCAAACAACATCACCGTTATGGCGCCATCTGATCGCGGCCGATGGGGCACACACAGTGGGGATAACTTGTGGATAACTTTCGAACACGCCGATAAACACTGTGCGCAGAAAACCATAACTGTAGAAACTCAACCGGAGGGCCAGTCACGAATGACAAATAGTCGCCCACGGATACCCCAAGTTCCCCACAACTCACACTGGTGTAATTCCCCGCGTTCAGCGGCGCCCGAGCGGGTTATCCACACATCACACAACGGTTAAGAGTGTTAATCCTTAATAAGAATTATTTTGGGGAGGATAACCCTTGGGTGGGACGAAATCATTGGCTGTGCCAGTATTAACCTCCCGGATCAACGCTCCCTCCGAGCGTGCCAATTCGACGGCCGATTCGATAGCAAGGGGTGCCCATGAAATTCCAAGTCAATCGTGACGTCTTCAGCGAAGCCGTCTCGTTTGCGGTGAAGCTTCTTCCCCAGCGGACCACGCTGCCGATCCTCAGCGGGGTGCTAATCGAAACCACCGAAACCGGCCTCACGTTATCCTCATTCGACTACGAGGTATCCGCTCAAACCGAGATCTCGGCAGAAGTCGAGGAGCCGGGCAAGATTCTCGTTTCCGGGCGCCTGCTCGCAGACATCGCGAGCCGGCTTCCGAACGCACCCGTGCAGTTCTCTACCCAGGACGGGCGGATCTCTGTCACTTGCGGCCCCGCGAAGTTCACCCTGCTCAGCATGCCGGTGGAGGAATATCCGACCCTTCCTCAAGTCGCGGCGCGATCGGGACTGTTGCCGGCCGAGGCTTTTGCCACTGCAGTCGCACAGGTGTGTGTGGCGGCCTCTCGCGACGATGTGACCCCCGTCATCACCGGGGTCCAGCTCGAAGTTTCACACAATAGCCTCACCATGGTGGCCACTGACCGTTATCGGGTTGCGGTGCGTTCGATCGACTGGGATTCGGGAGAGACCCCGGCCGCAGAGACCCTCACCGCTCTTGTCCCCGCACGGACGCTGCAGGAGATCGGCAAGACCTTTGGTCACAGCGGCACGATTTCGGTGGCGATCACCAATACCGACGATCGCGAGCTCATTGCTTTCCGCGCCGACCGCAAGACGGTGACATCCCTCCTCATCAAAGGGAATTTCCCGCCAGTTAAGCGCCTATTTCCCGAGACTGTGGACAACTACGCGGTCATCAATACCGCGGAGCTCATCGAGGCGGTACGGCGGGTGTCCCTGGTGCTCGAGCGTGAAGCGGCGCTGAGATTTACCTTTACCATCGATGGCCTCACTCTCGAAGCCATCGGCTCAGAGCAGGCCCAGGCGTCGGAATCAATCGACGCGCACCTGAATGGCGGGGACACTGTCGTCTCGTTGAAACCGGCGTTTCTTCTGGATGGACTTGGCGCGGTGCGGTCAGAGTTTGTGCGAATCTCGTTCACCAAAACGGAGAATCCCAACAAGCCAGGCCCAGTGCTCATAACCAGCCAGTCCGCAAAGGACCAGCCCGGCGCGGATAATTACAAATACCTCCTGCAGCCGAACCTGCTGCTGAGGTAGCTTCGAATCCACTCCGCAGCGACATCTCTCGAAAGAAGTTCGCATATGCATATCGGCCTCATCGGTCTTGGCAAAATGGGCAATAATATGCGCGAACGGCTGCGGGCTAATGGCGTTCAAGTCACCGGTTACGATCACAACCCTGCGGTGACAGATGTCCCGAGCCTGTCTGAGCTCGTGTCTGCCTTACCTTCACCTCGTATCGTCTGGGTGATGGTGCCGGCCGGCGCGATCACCGACTCGGTGGTTACTGATCTAGCCGAGCTGCTCGCGGCTGGCGATGTGATTATTGACGGCGGCAATTCGCGCTTTACCGACGACATCAGGCATGCCGAACAGGTCGCGACACACGGAATCGAATACGTGGACGCGGGTGTTTCCGGAGGTGTCTGGGGTGTTGCCAATGGATACGGCCTGATGGTCGGCGGCGGCAAGAAGAACATCGACCTCCTGATGCCGGTCTTCGACGCGCTGCGACCCGAAGGCCCCCGGGATGAGGGATTCGTACACGCTGGCGAGATTGGCGCAGGCCACTACGCCAAGATGGTGCACAACGGAATCGAATACTCCCTGATGCAGGCATACGCCGAAGGCTATGAACTCCTCGATAAACGCGACGACATCATCAAAGATGTCACCGGCACATTCAAGGCCTGGCAGCGCGGCACGGTCGTGCGCTCCTGGTTGCTTGAGCTCCTGGTGCGAGCTCTCGAGGAGGATCCCGAGTTTGCGGACATCGAAGGATATGTCGAAGACTCCGGTGAGGGACGCTGGATGATCGAGGAAGCCCTCGCCAATGCGGTGCCGGTGCCGACGATCAGCGCCTCGATTTTCGCCAGGTTTGTCTCTCGACAACCGAATGGCTCGCCCGCAATGAAGGCCGTGGCTGCACTGCGTAACCAGTTCGGTGGGCATTCGGTCAAAGCGGTCGACTGATGCTGTGATCGTCACCCATCTGAGCCTGACTGATTTTCGTAACTACCGTTCCGCAGAGGTGGCCCTGACCTCCGGGGCGAACCTATTTGTCGGAAGCAATGGACAGGGTAAGACCAATTTGGTTGAGTCTCTTGCCTACCTCAGCACGCTCGGATCGCATCGGGTGTCTGTAGACCACGCAATGATTCGGCAGGGTACCGACTCTGCGATCATCCGAGCCCGTCTAGTCAGCGGTGAGCGTCAGATTCTCGCGGAGGTGCAACTCAACCGCTCCTCGCCAAATCGAGCGCAGATCAATCGCTCGGTCATTAAGACCCGTGAGTTGCCGCGTTATTTCTCCAGCGTGCTGTTCGCGCCGGAGGATCTCGCACTGATCCGGGGGGATCCGGCGGTGCGGCGACGTTTTCTCGACGAGCTGCTCGTGCTGCGCTCGCCTCGGATCTCGGGAGTGATCATGGACTACGACCGGGTGGTGCGCCAACGCAACACGCTCCTCAAGTCAGCCAGGGCATCCGCTGTCCGCGGTGACCTGCTTTCTACCCTCGACATCTGGGATGAGCGGCTGGTCACGCTCGGATCCCAGCTGATTGAGGCACGCACCGGTCTCGTCGCCGAGTTGTCGCCAGAAGTGGCAGCTGCGTACACATCGATTGCAGGCGAGGATCACCGGGCGACTCTCGCCAACCAGCTCAGCATCTTCACTTCCCCGTCGGGGGCGGGCGAGGCGAATGATGACGAGGCGGGCGCGGTCGGACTTCGGCACGGTGGGGTTACGGCGGCGGATGCCGCGGTCGCGTTTCGTAGTTCCCTGTCCCGCCGCCGTCGACATGAGCTGGAGCGCGGGGTCACCCTCGTTGGTCCGCACCGCGATGACCTCGTACTCGAGCTGAATTCCCTCCCCGCGCGGGGCTATGCCAGTCATGGCGAGTCCTGGTCATTTGCACTCGCCCTGAAGCTGGCATCTGCGATCCTGCTGCGGCGGGAGTCCTCCACAGGGGATCCGGTGCTCATGCTCGATGATGTATTCGCCGAACTGGATCAGTCACGGCGAGACCGCCTTGCTTACGCCGTGCGCGACTTCGAGCAGGTGCTCATCACCGCGGCGGTCTTCGATGATGTTCCGCAAGAGCTCACTGGTAACACCGTTCATATCAGTCGCGGCACGATCGTCGAGAGGACAGTATCGTGACGCTGCGCCCACCAAGCTGTCGCGCGGGCCCCACTCTTCGCCGGCAAGCCCTCGCGATCAGTATTACGGGGCCAGATTCATGAAAGAGATGGGTGATGCCCCGAAAGAATCCGAGCCAGTCTCGGTTTACTTGCGCTTTCGCCGTGTTTTTGGTGATGGCTCTACCCGCACCGCGGATGCGCGTAAGCGGGCAAAGAAGGAACCGGGTTCCACAATTCCCTTCGGCGGGGGCCGCGATCCCGAGGGGCTTGGCGCTGTCGTGGACTCGCTGACCGTGAAATTGGGGTGGAGTTCGCCGCTTGCACGGTCGGAGATTCTCGCCTCCTGGGGTGAGATCGCCGGAGCCGACACCGCGGATCGCTCTGCTCCGGTCGGGATTGAAGACGGCGTACTCACCGTGAAGTGCGACTCGACTGCCTGGGCAACACAGCTTCGACTCATGCGTGTGCAAATCATGAATCGCATCACGGCGAGGTACCCGGATGCGGGCATCGAGTCGATACGTTTCGAAGGGCCGGGTGCCCCCTCCTGGAAACGCGGTCCCAGATCAATTCCAGGGCGTGGTCCACGCGATACTTATGGCTGACAGGGCAAAATAGGTCGCTGCCTTAGGCCTAAGTCCCCAGATCGCCGATTCGCGCCTATTGTCCTTGTGGATTTGGTAGGATTGTCGGGTCGTCATGGCAGTTTCTCGTGGAGAAACCCAAGCCGCGAACGAACAATCGATCTACTCGGCAGGAGCCCAATTTCACATGGCAGAGAATCGCTCTATATCCGAGTCTGAAGACAGCTACGGAGCAGATCAGATCCAAGTGCTCGAGGGGCTCGAGGCGGTGCGGAAGCGCCCCGGCATGTATATCGGGTCCACCGGTCCCCGTGGCCTGCATCACCTCGTGTACGAAGTTGTGGACAACTCCGTGGACGAAGCTCTCGCCGGGTACTGTGACACGATCCTGATCACCATGCTGAAAAACGGTGGTATCCGAGTCATCGACAATGGACGTGGTATCCCGGTAGATCTCAACAAGTCGGAAAAAAAATCGACGGTGGAGGTCGTAATGACAATCCTGCACGCCGGCGGCAAGTTCGGCGGCGGCGGCTATTCGGTATCCGGTGGGCTGCACGGCGTGGGGATTTCTGTTGTCAATGCGCTGTCGAAGGAACTGGACGTCGAGGTGCGTCGACAGGGACATGTCTGGCGCCAGAGCTATCAGCACGGGACCCCGCAGGCTCCACTGGCCAAGGGTGAATCATCCGAGGACCACGGTACGACGGTCACCTTTTGGCCGAGCCCGGATACTTTCGAGACCGTGATCTTCGAGTACGAGACACTCCGCGCGCGTCTCCAGCAGATGGCATTCCTCAACAAGGGCCTATCGATCACCCTCACCGACGAGCGTGAGATCGATGAGACAGAGACCGTCAGCGTGACCTACATGTATGAGAACGGGCTTGTCGACTACGTGGAATACCTCAATTCTGCGAAGAAGGTCGAGGTGGTGCATCCGGATGTTATTTCCTTCGAATTGGAGGACAAAGATCTCAAGATCTCCCTCGAAGTCGCAATGCAGTGGACCACCTCCTACCAGGAGTCCGTGCATACCTACGCGAACACCATCAACACGCACGAGGGGGGAACCCACGAAGAGGGCTTCCGTGCTGCCCTCACGACTCTCGTAAACAAATACGCGAGGGAGAAGGGGATCATCAAGGAAAAGGATGAGAACCTCACCGGTGACGACGTGCGCGAGGGCCTGACTGCGGTCATCTCAGTGAAGCTCGCCGAGCCGCAATTCGAGGGCCAAACGAAGACCAAGCTCGGCAACACCATTGCAAAGTCCTTCGTGCAGCGCATTGCCGGAGACCAACTCGGGGATTGGTTCGACCGCAACCCGACCCAGGCGCGCGATGTGATTCGTAAAGCGATCCAGGCATCCGCTGCCCGACTCGCTGCCCGCAAGGCGCGCGAGCAGACCAGACGCAAGGGACTGCTGGAGTCCGGTGGAATGCCCGGGAAGTTGCGCGACTGCTCAAGCAAAGATCCATCGCTCTCCGAGATCTTCATGGTGGAGGGTGACTCGGCCGGTGGCTCTGCTGTGCAGGGGCGCAATCCGGAGTTCCAGGCGATTCTCCCGCTGCGCGGCAAGATCCTCAATGTCGAAAAGGCCCGCCTCGACCGAGCACTCGCCAATAATGAGGTGCAGGCCATGATCACGGCCTTTGGAGCTGGTGTTGGTGAGGACTTCAACCCGGAGAAGGCCCGCTATCACAAAATTGTATTGATGGCCGATGCGGATGTCGATGGCCAGCACATCACGACACTCCTGCTCACCCTGCTGTTCCGGTACATGCGGCCACTGATCGATCTCGGCTACGTGTATTTGGCCCAACCTCCGCTGTACCGTCTCAAGTGGACCAACTCCCCCCATGAATACGTCTACAGCGACCGGGAGAAGGAAGCGCTGCTCGCCGCGGGCTCTGCCGCAGGAAAGCGCATGCCGAAGGACAGCGGAGTGCAGCGCTACAAGGGGCTTGGCGAAATGGACTACAAGGAACTGTGGGAGACGACCATGGATCCGGTCACGCGCACTCTGCTCCAGGTGACGCTCAACGATGCGGCTGCGGCCGACGAGATCTTCGACACCCTCATGGGTGAGAACGTGGAATCACGCCGGAGCTTCATTCAGAAGAACGCGAAAGACGTTCGCTTCCTCGACATCTAGACATTCGCCACTCGATCACCACCGCTAAGAAAGAACACACATGGCTGACGAAATCACACCAGGCGACGACCCGCAGATTGCGGGCAAGGAGATCGACCTCGCGCACGACAAGGTGACGCAGGTCGACCTCCAGCTCGAGATGCAGCGCTCGTATCTCGACTACGCGATGAGCGTCATCGTTGGGCGCGCGCTGCCAGAGGTGCGGGACGGTCTGAAGCCCGTTCACCGCCGCGTGATCTACGCGATGTATGACGGAGGCTACCGACCAGACAAGGGATTTTCGAAGTGCACCCGCGTCATCGGTGACGTCATGGGTCAGTTCCACCCGCATGGTGACTCCTCGGTCTACGACGCGCTCGTGCGGCTCGTGCAGCCGTGGAGCCTGCGCTACCCGCTCGCCCTCGGTCAGGGCAACTTCGGGTCTCCGGGCAACGACGGCGCTGCAGCGCATCGCTACACCGAAACCAAGATGGCGCCGCTCGCCATGGAGATGGTGCGGGATATCGAGGAAGAGACCGTCGACTTCCAAGACAACTACGACGGTCGAACGCAGGAGCCCTTCGTCCTGCCGAGCCGTTTTCCCAACCTGCTCGTTAATGGGTCGGTGGGCATCGCTGTCGGGATGGCTACCAACATCCCGCCGCACAACCTCCGCGAGGTCGGCGAGGGCGCGCTCTGGCACCTGGCTAATCCGGATGCCTCGCAGGGGGAACTGGTCGAGGCGCTCATCCAGCGCATCAAGGGTCCAGACTTCCCTACCGGCGCCCAGATCCTCGGGCTCAAGGGCATCCAGGATGCTTACCGCACCGGTCGTGGCTCGATCACGATGCGCGCGGTCGTCAACGTGGAGGAGCTCCAAGGTCGCACCTGCCTTGTTGTCACCGAGCTTCCCTACCAGGTGAACCCCGACAACCTGGCTCTCAAAATCGCCGAGCTCGTCAAGGAACAGAAGATCTCCGGTATTGCGGATATCCGCGACGAGACCTCGGGCCGCACCGGTCAACGGCTAGTGATTGTGCTGAAGCGCGACGCGGTGGCCAAGGTGGTGCTCAACAACCTCTACAAGCACACGCAGCTGCAGGAGAATTTCGGAGCGAACATGCTCGCGATCGTCGATGGCATCCCGCGCACCCTCGCAATTGACGGCTTCATCACCGCTTGGAGTGATCACCAGATCGACGTGATTGTGCGTCGGACCGCGTTCCGCTTGCGCCGGCACGAAGAGCGCGCACACATCCTGCGTGGCTATCTGAAGGCCCTCGACGCCCTCGACGATGTCATCGCCCTGATTCGCCGCTCTGCGACGGTTGAGGATGCCCGCGATGGCCTGATCACACTGCTCGACATCGATGAGCAGCAGGCTCGTGCCATCCTCGAGATGCAACTGCGGCGCCTCGCCGCCCTTGAGCGCCAGAAGATAATCGAGGAGAGCGAGAAAATCGAGCTCGAAATCGCTGACTTCCAGGCGATTCTGGCGAGCCCGCAGCGCCAGCGCGACATTGTGAGTGAAGAACTCACGGAACTCATCGCCAAATACGGCGACGACCGTCGCACCGAGATCATGTTCGGCTTCGATGGCGACATGAACGTGGAAGACCTCATCCCCGAAGAGGAGATGGTGATCACGGTCACCCGTGGCGGCTACATAAAGCGCACACGCAGCGACAATTACCGCAGCCAGCACCGTGGCGGCAAAGGCGTCAAGGGTGCCCAGTTACGGGCAGACGATGTCGTGGGGCACTTCTTCGTCACCACCACTCACCACTGGTTGCTGTTCTTTACAAATAAGGGCCGCGTGTACCGTGCGAAGGCGTATGAGGTGCAGGAGGGCGGCCGTGATACCAAAGGCCAGCACGTGGCAAACCTGCTCGCGCTCCAGGCAGATGAGGAGATCGCACAGATCCTCGACATACGCGACTATGAGGTGGCCAAGTACCTCGCACTCGCGACGCGTGGCGGGCTGGTGAAGAAGACGCTGCTGTCGGAATACGACACCAACCGTACGGGTGGCATCATCGCGATCAACCTGCGAGAAGACGATGAGCTGGTCTCGGCGATGCTCGTGGAGGAGGACTCCGACCTTCTGCTCGTGTCCCGTAGGGGCATGTCCATTCGCTTCACGGCATCGGATGAGGCGCTGCGTCCGATGGGCCGCGCAACCTCCGGAGTCATCGGGATGCACTTCCGTGATGAAGACACGCTGCTCGACGCATCCGTCGTCGCGGACACGGGATTCGTCTTTGTTGTTACCGAGGGTGGCTTCGCCAAGCGAACCGCCGCCGATCAGTATCGCGTGCAAAATCGCGGCGGGCTCGGTATCAAAGTTGCCAAGCTGCAGGAGGCTCGCGGCGACCTCGCGGGAGCCCTCATCGTGGAGGATGACGACGAGGTGCTTGTGGTTCTGGCCAGTGGCAAGGTGGTACGCTCATCTGTCGCCGAGGTGCCGGCCAAGGGTCGCGACACCATGGGAGTCGTTTTTGCACGGTTCGCGGACGACGACAAGATCATTGCAGTAGCGAAAAACAGTGAACGCAAACTGGAAGTCGATGACCAGGACGCTCCCGAAGAGGAGCCGCTTGTCAGAGAGATCCAGCCCGGAGAGAGTGAGTCAGTAGATGAGTAGCATCGCCGAGAAGCTCCAGCGAAAATCCCCGCGGGCTGCCACCACGAAGCAGGTTCGTCTCAAGCTCGTTTACGTCGACTTCTGGTCGGCAGTGAAGCTTTCGTTCCTGATCGGCGTGACTCTCGGAATCATCCTGATCGTGGTGAGCGTGCTCATCTGGATTGTGCTCGACGGCACGGGCATCTTCGGCAGCCTGGACAGCCTGTTTCAGAGCATCCTCGGCCAGCCAGAATTCAGCGTGACGGCGGTGTTCTCCCTGGGGCAGGTGGCCCTGTTTGCCCTGGTCATCGCCATTTTGAACACTGTCGTCGGCACGGCTCTCGGGGCGGTAACCGCGATGCTGTACAACTTCAGCGTGCGTGTTACCGGTGGGCTTCTGGTCGGATTTACGAACAACTAGCAGGGCCCTTCGCTCGATTCGGTGAAACTCGGCAGGTGCGATACTCTCGTATCTGCCCGCGCGTGAATTGGGCAATGGGGATATAGCTCAGGCGGTTAGAGCGCTTCGCTGATAACGAAGAGGTCCCAGGTTCAAGTCCTGGTATCCCCACGTGTGTGTGAACACCGGTGTGGCCCAACGGCCCACGGGGCTTTAGCTCAATTGGTAGAGCGCCGCCTTTGCAAGGCGGAGGTCAGGAGTTCGATTCTCCTAAGCTCCACTTTCACAGTTTCCCCGGGCACAGCACGAGCACTCCTCATTTCTGTGTCTTCCGGGGTGTGGCGGCGCTACGGGCGCGGTGGAAGTATAGGCGCGATCGGGTCATCCGCTTCGTCATCGCTCACCCAGAGCTCGTCGTCGGCGCGGAACGTCTGCCAAGCGGCGTAGGCCACACCAGCAGCCGCCGCTAGCGCGACACCGACGAGGATGTAGCGGCCCGGTCCGGGCTGGGGCTTCGCCGGCACAATGCCGACTGTGCTGCCGAACCGGCTTCCCGCTTTACGAACGTTGCTGAGGGCTTCGCGAACACGCGGGTCCTTGGATACCTCGAGCACGGCGAGAGCCGACGCAAGAGCGGAGTAGACGGCCGGGAGTACATCCCGTTGCACTTTGTCGCGGGCACTGCCCGCAACGGCGCGCCCCGACGCGACACCCAGGTCGACGACCGGGCGTACTCGGTGGTCGTAGGTTTCGCGAACTCGCGGCACGACCTCTTCCCGACCGGCATTGGCCGCTTGGCGACCGGCTTCGCGAACCACGTGAGAGGCATGCTCGAGCAGATCCTTCTGGTCTTCCCAGAGATCGGAGGCGGCAGACCTCAGACGTTTCAATTCTTTCGCGCGCTTACGTGACAGTGTCAAGGGGGACCTCCAGTAGTCCGTCGGAGAATACTCCAATCTTGCCACGCACCCCCCCGCAGTCAAAGCCGGGTGACCGAACGAACCCCGAACGTTCGGGATTGCTGTGGAAGAATGGACAAATGTCTATCCATACCCACACCGCCATTTTCCACACCACCGAAGGTGACATCACGGTCAACCTGTTCGGTAACCACGCACCGAAGACGGTGAAGAATTTCGTCGGCCTCGCGAGCGGGGAGATCGAGTGGACTCATCCAGGCACCGGAACCGTTTCGAAGGACAAACTCTACGATGGTGTGGTCTTTCACCGAATCATCGACGACTTCATGATCCAGGGTGGCGACCCGCTCGGCCAGGGCACCGGCGGCCCGGGCTATAACTTTGACGACGAGATCCACCCCGAGCTCACCTTCACCAAGCCGTACCTCTTGGCTATGGCCAATGCGGGAACTCGTGGCGGCAAAGGAACTAACGGATCGCAATTCTTCATCACCACCGTGCCAACCACGTGGCTGCAGGGAAAGCACACGATCTTCGGTGAGGTCGCGGATGAAGCATCCCGCGATGTCGTCAAGAAGATCGAGGCAGTGAAGAAGGATCGCAGCGACCGCCCGCTCACCGACATCGTGATCAATTCGGTGTCGATCGACGAAGCCTGATGCGCGGGCCCGGTCGACTTGTCGTGCACGCTAAGTGAGCGAGGGATCGGCACGTTCCGATAATTTCTGCTATCGGCATCCCGACCGCCAAAGCTACGTGCTCTGCCAGCGCTGCGGACGCACGATCTGTGCCGAATGTCAGACCCCGGCGGCGGTCGGTGTGCACTGCCCGGAATGCATGCGCGAATCGCGTCAGAGCGCGCCGCGCACCAAGCCGGCGATCGTGACCTCAGTGCGCCGGTTGGCGCAGCCGGGAACACCCATTGTCAGCTACACAATCATGGCTCTGTGCGTGCTCGTGTTCGTTGCCGAGGTGTTTACCGGTCAGTTGGTTGGGCAGGGTAGCCCTATCGTGACTGCCCTGCTGTACTACCCGCCCTACACGGTAATCGAACCGTGGCGGATGCTCACCTCGCTGTTCGTGCACGGCTCGATCCTGCACATTCTCTTTAACATGTATTCGCTCTTCGTGCTCGGCCCGGAGCTGGAGCGGATGATCGGGCGATGGCGTTTTGCAACCCTGTTCCTGCTGAGCGGCCTCGGTGGCTCGGTCGCGGTGTTGCTGAGCACTCCGAACTCGGCGGTCATCGGGGCATCCGGGGCGATTTTCGGGCTGTTCGGCGCCTACTTTGTCATTGCGAGGCACTTGGGCGGCAATAGCCGCCAGCTCATCATCGTGATCGTGATCAACCTCGTCATCGGTTTCATAGTGCCCGGAATTGCCTGGCAGGCCCACGTGGGTGGCCTGCTGGTCGGGGCGCTCGTTGCATTCGTTTTCGTGCGCACGCGGGACCGCCGCAAAAGTGGCATCCAACTCCTACTGCTCGCGGTCGTTTTTGTTCTGTTGCTCATCGCGAGCGTCGTGGGAGTTCAACTCATCGGAAGCTGAGTGGATAGTTTTCCACAAGATTCTCCACAGTGGGGATAATTACACCGGTGTAATTGGCCCGGGAAATGGCGTGGTCTGGGCCAGCTCAGCGCCAGCGCGTGGTCATGAGGAAGCCGAGGAACAGAATCCCGAAACCGATGAGGATGTTGAGCGGGCCGAGTAAGGGGATAGGCAGCGTGTTGTTGCTCACATAGAAGACGATGATCCAGGCGAAGCCCAGGAGCATCAGTCCGAACATGATTGGCTTGAACCACACCGGGTTAGGGGCGTCGTCTCCCGAGCGGTTCTCGTCGGAACCAACGGCATTCGAGCGCGAAGTGGATTTTGCCATGCCAAAATCTTAGCCTGAAAGGGTTGCACCCCCTCGGATAGCCTGAGGAGGCCAGCGCATTCAGACCAAACGCCTAGAATCGACCCCATGGATGAGGATGGGGGCGAGGGTGCCGTGCCGGCGAAACCGCGGCCGCGCGCCAGCGTCGTCGGGGTGCTCGGCGAGGTCCTCGTCACCTGCGGTGTGCTGGTCTTCCTCTTCCTCGGCTGGCAGGTCTGGCTCAACGACCTCATCGTGGGTGCAGACCAGAATAGAGCCGGGACTGCTCTTGGCGAAGGTTGGGATAAAACGCCTCCGAGTCGCCAGCACGCCACAGCTCCGGCCACCACCCCGTCCGCGACTCCCTCCGTCAGCCCCTCGCCCGGTCTGGCCACCGATTTCGGTGAGCCCGTAGTGGGAAGCGCGCCGCGGGACACCGTGAAGTTCGCGGTGCTCTATGTGCCCCGCTTCGGTGCGGACTATGCGCGATCGATTTCCGAGGGCGTCGAGACCGCGGAGGTGCTCGATAGGAACGGCATCGGGCACTATCCAGACACTCAGATGCCCGGACAAGTCGGCAACTTCGCAATCGCTGCCCACCGCACCACCCACGGAGCACCCTTCAAGCCACTGGCGAACCTCCAGGTTGGCGACAAGATTTATGTGCGCACCCCGGACGGGTATTACACCTACAGCTTCCGTGGCCTCGAATACGTGCGACCGACCGGCGTCGGCGTGCTCAGCCCCGTACCCCAGTTCGCCGGTGCGGAAACGACCGATCGTATTCTGACGATGACGAGTTGCAATCCGGAGTTCTCTGCGGCCGAGCGCATCATTGCCTATGCGGCACTCGAGTCATGGCAGCCGACCTCTGCCGGGGCCCCCGCCGCCATCAGCGCGGCCGTCACGGCGAAGAGTTAGGACGGCCATGTACGCAGCACTCTGGCGACTGATGCCCGGCCCCCTCTGGCTGCGGGTGTTGCTGCTCGCATTCCTATTCACGGCGGTCCTCGCCGGGTTGGTACTTTTTGTGTTCCCGTGGCTCGATACCTTCGTGAACACAAACGAGGTGACGGTGGGAACATGACACGAATTCTGGTAATCGACAACTACGACAGCTTCGTCTACACACTGAACGGCTATCTGCTTCAGCTCGGTGCAGCGACGGATGTCGTGCGCAACGACTCCTTCTTGGCACGGGATGCTGCGGCGCGCATTGCCGAGTACGACGGGGTACTGCTGTCGCCCGGACCGGGCACGCCCGCAGCTGCTGGCGTCTCCATCCCGATCGTGACGGCCGCACTCGAGAGCGGCCTGCCGCTGCTCGGGGTGTGCCTGGGACATCAGGCGATTGCCGAAGCGCTCGGCGCTACCGTTACTCACGCCGAGGAACTCATGCACGGCAAGACCTCGCTGATCACCCACGACGACAGCGACTTCTACCTCGGGGTTCCGCAGCCATTTCGGGCGACCAGGTACCATTCCCTCGCCGTCGTCGATTCGACCGTGCCCGACGAACTGGTCGTAACCTCGCGCACCGATGGTGGCGTGATCATGGGCGTGAGGCATGAAGCTGCCCCGATCTACGGTGTGCAGTTCCATCCGGAATCGGTGCTCACCGAGGGCGGTTACAGCATGATCGCAAGCTGGCTGACGGTCGCCGGGCTGGAGACGGCTCGCGAGGCGTCGCGAGGACTCACCCCGCTGGTCAACCTGGGTTAGCGGCTGCCGGCCCTGTGTCGACCACCGGAGTGCTCATCCGCTGCAATAGGTGAGCGTGATCGTCGACCGTTGTGGCTGGTCGCCGGTAATGGACTGCGATGTCACTTTGTTTCCGGCGCAGCTAGAATCGGCCACCGGACTGATGGTGAGTTGTAATTCGCCCAGCTGCGTATTCGCATTACCGATGTCGGCACCGACGACAGAGGGGATGGCGACAAGGCCGGTGGAAATGAAGAGGTTGACCACATCCCCCTCGCGCGCGGCAGTGCTGGCTGCCGGATCACTGCGGATCACGGTGCCTGCCGTGATGGTCGCCGAATTCTCCGGGGTATTGGTGCCCATGGCGAGTTTCCGCGATTGAAGAGCTGTCTTGGCAGCTTCGACAGTGAGGTTGCTCAGGCTCGGAATCGACGTGGGAGTCTTGCCTGACGAGACGGTGACAAGCACGGTGGTGTTTTGCGCCACCTTCTCCCCGCCGGATGGTTCCGTGCTGATGATGTGACCGTTCTCCACCGTGGAACTCGCCTGTTCGAGCCGTGTCGTCTTGAGGCCCGCTCCGGTGAGCTTGGCCGCGCCCTGGTCATACAGCTGCCCAGCCACGCTCGGCACGTTCACCGAGAGATTGTTGCCGATGGTGGCGGGCGGCAGGTTCGCCACCCAGATGACCACGGCGACGAGCATTACCGCGAGGGCGATGATCCCCACCCAGATCCAGGCGACGGGGGGCCGATTCTGGGTGCGGATGGAGCGGGTGTCAGCAGGCGTGGACAACTGGCGAAGTGTGGCCTCTGATCCGGCTGTCGCCGACGGATTCACCCCGAGAAGTGTCGAGTTGAAATCACCGGCCGGGGGCTTGCGCGGCGGTACGCCGCCCGCACTCGCATCCTCGAGATCCTGGCGGAACTCGGCGGCGGTCTGGAACCGTTGAAACTTGTCTTTCACAAGAGCCCGGAGCACAACGGAGTCGATCGAGGGCGACACTCGTGGGTTGATCATGCTCGGCGCGACAGCAGCTTCGCTGATGTGCTGGTAGGCGACGGCGGCGGCCCGATCCCCGCGGAACGGAGGCCGACCAGTGAGGAGTTCGAAGAGCACGACCCCGGTCGAGTAGAGGTCGGTGCGGGCATCCACCGTTTCGCCCCGCGCCTGCTCGGGAGAGAAATACTGCGCGGTGCCGAGCACAGCGCTGGTGTCGGAGACGGTCGCGGAGTTGTCAGAGACGGCTCGGGCGATTCCAAAGTCCATCACCTTGACCTGGCCATTTTGGGTGACCATGACATTGCCCGGCTTGATGTCTCGGTGCACGAGCAGTGCGCGGTGGCTGTACTCCAGAGCGGTAAGAATGCCCGACACGATGCGCACGGCCTCCTTCGGCTCGAGCGGTCCCTCCGCGACAATGTCCTTGAGCAGGCGTCCGTCGACGAACTCCATGACGATGTATGGCACCTGGGACTCGATGCCATTTGGCTCGCGAACCGTCTCTTCGCCGGCATCGAATACCCGCACGATCGTGGGATGAGCCATACGAGCAGCCTTCTGCGCCTCCTCGCGGAACAGCACGCGGAACCGCGGATCCGTTGCCAGCGCCGGCTTGAGCAACTTGATCGCTACACGACGGCCGAGTCTGATGTCGGTTCCGACGTGAACATCCGACATACCGCCCCGGCCGATGAGCGCACCAACCTCATAGCGGCCGGCGAGCAGCCGATTGCCTTCAGTCACGAATGATCTCCTGGGTGGTGCGGGGGGCAAGACCTTGCCAGTGTAATGCGTCGGGGCCCGGCGGCCGTCGGCTAGGGACCCGACACCTGCTCGAGGGTCTGAGACGATGGGGAGGCAGCACCGGAGCACTGCGCCACGTAAGTCATCGTGTTTTTTGTTCCGGGCACTGCCGAAAGCGTCCAGGTGAGGCTGGTCACCTTCGGACCAACGGGGTTGGCTGGCGCGAAGGTGGATCCCGTGCTCGCGGTGACGACGAAGTTCAACAGCGTCGACCCGGTGGGGCAGCCGGTGTAGGCGGGAATCGTTACGGTCACCACGTTGGCTTCATTCGCACCCGGACTGAGTGGTTCAGGCTGACTGGGCGTCGCGGTAACCTCACCGTAGAAGCGCACTGTGATGGTGTCGTTCTTCCGCACGTTGCCGGTGGGGTTCACGAAGTAGGCAGTGCCGACCTTCGATGCGTCGGGTGCTGGCGTCGCATCCGGCACCATGTTGGCCCCCAGTCCCAGCTGGTCGAGCTTCGCCTGAACCACGGAGAGTTTTTCGCCGATGAACATGGTCGGACTGATGTTGACGATGTCGCTCGTCGGCGACGGGGACGGAGACGAGGGGGTCGCAGACGGTGTTTGCGACGTGGCTAAAGGCGGCTGGGACGGTGCCGGCGATGGGTTGCCGAGCAGAGTGATCAGCGCACCGATGAGAACGATGGCGAGGATTGCGACCAGGGCGATGAGCGGCCAGGTCCATGGGCTGCGGGTCTTCGTCGGCACCGTATTCGGCGGTGGTGAATCGATGGCGTCAGCGGTGGTGAGCAGGCGAGTGGCCTGGGTCGTGGGGTTTTCCCTCAGCAGGGCAGGCAGGGTTCCGGCGCCGAGAATCCCGGGCACAGCGGATGCCGCACCAGCGACATCCCCACGGCGGAGCGCTTGGGAGGCACGCGCGAGGTGCGCTGCCGATGCCGGCCGGTCGGCCGGGTTCTTGGCGATGCAGGCGTAGACGAGATTGCGCACCGGTTCGGACACCGTGACCGGCAACTCGGGCGGAGCCTCGTTGATCTGTGCCATCGCGATCGCAACCTGCGACTCGCCCGTGAACGGACGCCTGCCGGCGAGGGCTTCGTACGCCACAATCCCGAGAGAGTAGATATCGGTGGTGGGCGACGCTGGGTGTCCGCTCGCCTGTTCCGGCGACAGGTATTGCACGGTGCCCATCACCTGGCCGGTGGCGGTGAGCGGCACTTGGTCGGCGATGCGGGCGATACCGAAGTCGGTGATCTTGACGCGGCCATCCGGGGTGATCAGCAGGTTGCCCGGCTTGATATCACGGTGCACGAGCCCGGCGGAGTGGGCGGCGTGCAGGGCGGATGCCGTCTGCGCCACGATGTCGAGCACGCGGTCGGTTGACAGCATCCGCTCGCGTTCGAGGATGGTGGACAGCGCCTCACCGGGCACCAGCTCCATCACGAGATAGGCGCTGCCCTCTTCCTCGCCGTAGTCGAAGACGTTGGCGATACCCTCGTGATTGACCAGCGCCGCATGTCGGGCCTCGGCGCGGAAACGCTCGAGGAAGCCGGGATCACCGAGGTACTCGTCCTTGAGGATCTTGATGGCGACAGTTCGCCCGATCACGAGGTCGGTGGCCTGCCACACCTCGCCCATGCCGCCGATGGCGACCCGGCTGGAGAGCTGATACCGTCCACCGAAAGTGAGGCCGCTCGTGGGTCTCATTTGTTCAGCACCGCCTCTATGACTTTTTTTGCAATTGGTGCTGCGACCTCATTACCGAAGCCTGTTCCATTTTCGACGACGACCGCAATAGCAACCTCAGGGTTGTTGGCCGGTGCGAACCCAGTGAACCACAGTGTGTATCGCGAGCCGGCGCCAGTTTCTGCTGTTCCGGTCTTACCCGCCACATCCACGCCGCTAATTCTCGCATTACTCGCCGCACCGCTGTTCACGTTGTTGATCATGAGCTGCGTCATGGTGGCGCTGGTGGCTGGAGTGATCGGCTGGCTGAAGACCTTTTGCTCAAAGGGTTGGATGACAGTGAGATCGGGAGCGGTGATCTGTTTGATGAGTGTCGGCTGCATGAGGGAGCCGCCGTTGGCGATCGCCGCGGAGGTCATGGCCACCTGCAGCGGGGTGACGCGGTCTTCGAACTGTCCGAAGGACGAGAGCTGCACCTGCGCAGCATCCCCGATGTTGTACACGCTCGGCGTGACGGTCATCGGGATCGCGAGCTTCTGGCCGTAGCCGTACGCGGTTGCGTACTTCTTCAACTCCTCGCCGCCGAGCGCAGCTCCGAGCTGAGCCATGGGGATATTGCAGCTGAGGCGAAGCGCATCGGCGATTGAGACTGTGGCACCTCCGCCACAGTTGCCCCCTTCCGCGTTGTTGATGTTTCGTGACGTGCCCGTGAGGGTGAAAGTGCTTGGGTTTGGGAAGGTGTCCTGCGGCGTGTATCTGCCGCTGTCGATGGCCGCAGAGGTCGTGATGAGCTTGAACACGGATCCGGGGTAGTAGAGGTCGCCGGCGATGGCACGGTTGACCAGGGGCTTGGTCGGGTCGGCCAGGAGGGTCTTGTAGGCGCTGATCACATCGTTGGAGTTGTGGGATGCAAGCAGATTGGGGTCGTAGGCGGCTTTGGAGACCATGGCGAGGATGGCACCGGTGCGCGGGTTGATCGCAACCACGGCGCCGGAATTGTTGCCAAGGGCATCCCAGGCCGCCTGCTGAATTTTTGGTTCGATGGTGAGGGAGACCGATCCGCCCTTGGGGGTTTGTCCACGCAGGATCGAATTGGCCTTGGCGAGGAACTGGTCGTTCGCTGTTCCACTGAGGTAGTCGTTCAGTGCCCCCTCGACCCCGGTATTGCCCTGGTTCAGCGTGAAATATCCGGTGACCGCGGAGTAGAGCTGCGGATTGCTGTACACGCGCTGGAACTTGTATTTGTCGGCGACCGCTTTCGACTCCGCGACCGCCTGGCCGTCGACGAGAATCGGGCCGCGCTCGGCTGAGTAGCTGTCATTGAGAGTGCGCACATTGCGACTGTCCGCGTTGAGCGAATCCGCCTGAAACACAGCGATGATCGTGGTGGAGGTGAACAGCGCGACGAACATGAGCAAGACGGCGATGGTCACGCGTTTGATATGACGGTTCATGCGTCCACCACCAGTCGGGGCTGATTGCGCACGCTATCCGAAAGCCGAAGCAGCAGGGCTGCGATGATCCAGTTGGCGACGAGGGAGGATCCACCCGCGGCGAGGAATGGGGTGGTGAGGCCGGTGAGGGGAATGACCCGGGTGACTCCACCGAGCACGATGAACACCTGAAGTGCGATGGCGAAGGAGAGTCCGATTCCGAGCAGGCGACCGAAGTCGTCCTGTCCGGCAAACGCGATTCGGAAACCGCGCGAGACGAAGAGCAAATAGAGCGCGAGGATGGCGAAGACGCCAGCGAGCCCGAGCTCCTCGCCGAGGCTGGCGATGATGTAGTCGCTCTCGGCGAGAGGCACGATTCCGGGGCTGCCCTGCCCCAATCCCGTGCCGATCAGGCCACCGTGAGCGAGACCGAAGATGCCCTGCACGATCTGGTAGCTGCCACCGGCGGCTTCGTAGACCTTCGGGTTGAACGCGTCAAGCCAGGAGGTGAATCGAGCGCCGACGTAGCCGAGAACCTGACTTGCGATGAGAGCGCCGCCGACGAAGAGGACGAGCCCGAGGACGACCCAACTCAGGCGCCCCGTAGCGACGTAGGTCATCACGAGGAACAGACCGAAGAACAGCAGCGCCATTCCGAGATCGTGCTGGAACACCAACACTGCCATCGCGGCGAGCCAGATCACCAGGATCGGACCAAGATCGCGCACCCGGGGAAACCGCATGCCGAGAAACTTGCGCCCGACAAGCGAGAGACTATCGCGGGCGGTCACCAGGTAGCCTGCGAAGAAGATCGCGAGGGCGATCTTCGCGAGCTCGCCGGGTTGAAAGTTGAAACCGCCGAACCGGATCCAGAGTCGGGCTCCGTTGATCGTCTGGCCGATACCGGGCAGCATCGGCAGCAGCAGCAGTGCGATCCCCACAAACATCGCAATGTAGCGGTAACGCTGCAGCACCCGGTGATTGCGGATCACCACCACAACCGTGAGCGCAAGAAGCATCGCAAGCGCCGTCCAAGCGATCTGCCGCACACCAGCGGCTTCCCAGCCGGATTGGTTCTTGCCGATGTCGAGCCGATAGATCTCCGCGATGCCCAGACCGTTGAGCAGGGTGATCACCGGCAGGATGAACGGGTCGGCCTGGGAGGCGACGAAGCGCAACGCCACGTGAATGATCAGGATGATGACCCCGAGCACCGCTGCCAGCGCGAGCACCGGTCCCTGCACGCTGCCGAGTGCGCCGAGCTCGACCAGGGCGATCGCTGCGCCGACGATTCCGAAGGCGAATAACAGCAGTGCGAGCTCGAGATTGCGCAGTTTCGCCGGTTCACGCAATCGCAGGCGGATCGAGTTGGTGAAGGTGGAGAGAACGCCGGTGGCAGTCTCAGCAGAGCCGGTTCGCGCGGCACTGCTGATCTGGGTGGTGCTTTCGGTTCGTGTCATGTCAGTGCCCTACCTGCTGGCCTCTGTCAGGCGTGTAATGATCGCCTGCGCGTCGGCGAGGGTGGTGGCGCCGATCGTGTCTTCCACGGTTCTGCGGGTGTAGCTCGGCAAGCTGTCGAGTTGCACGCTCGTCTCGGAGTAGACGCTGTGCAGGGAGATCGGGCCAAGATCCTGTTGAATGCCGCGGTAGATCGCCACAGTCTGGCCGTTGGCGCCCACGTAGAAGAGGGATTGTGACCACCGGTAGCCGATGAACAGGGCCGCCACGACCAGCGCGGCAATAACGGCGATGCCCACGAGCCAGGTGATGCGCCGCCGCCGTGCACGGCGGCGATCCTCGGCGATCAGCTCATCGAGGTACTCGTCGGATTCCGGTTCGAAATGACTGTCTTCGTGCGCCTGCGTTGACTTGAGTGGATGCAGCAGCAGGCTGGGCAGGCGAAGCGGACGACGGCCCGACTCGCTCTCGAACGTGAGCGGGGCGGAGGCGGATCCGACCACCATCACCGGCGACGACGCGGATTCCTCTGTGTCATCGATGTCGACGATGACGACGGTCACGTTGTCTGGCGCTCCCTGGTCGAGGCTTTCTTTGACCAGGCGATCCGCGGCATCTTTCACTGCCGTCTGTGCAGTGAGCACCTGTGATATTTTGACGTCTGAAACGTAGCTCGATAGGCCATCGGAGCACAGCAACCACCGGTCGCCCGGCAGAACATCGAATACGGTGGTGTCGATTTCGGGGGTGGCATCGACGTCGCCGAGCACGCGCATGAGCACGGAACGGCGAGGGTGTACGGCCGCTTCTTCCGGAGTGATGCGGCCGCTGTCGACGAGACGCTGCACGAAGGTGTGGTCGGCGGTGATCTGGGAGAGTGTGCCAGCCCGCAGCAGGTAGATGCGTGAGTCGCCGATGTGTGCGATCGCGACCTGGGAGCCGGAGCGCAGAATCGCACTCACCGTCGTGCCCATGCCGGTGAGTTCGGGATGCTCGAACACGGTCTCGGCAAGCATCGTATTTGCCGCACCGAGGGCCGATTGCAATGCGAACTCGGCGTCGGCGGCTGAGGCGTACTTGCGGTCGGCTTCCATCATCCGCTTCAGGGCAATCGCTGAAGCGACATCCCCGCCCGCATGGCCACCCATACCGTCAGCAACGATGAAGAGCTGGGTGCCCGCATAGCCGGAGTCCTGGTTATTCACCCGGATCTTTCCGACGTGCGAAACGGCCGTGCTCTTGCCCGATGTGGCCATTCACCTACCGCCGAAGTTCGAAACTGGTCGTGCCGATCCGGACCGGTGTGTTGATCGGTACCGGCGTGGGAAGCGTGACCCGAGTGCCGTTGAGGAACGTGCCGTTGGTCGAGTCTAGGTCCTGGATTACCCAGTCCTCGCTCCAGAGCATCAGGCGTGCGTGATGCGTCGAGGTGTAATCGTCACGGATGACGAGACCGCTCTCGCTCGACCGGCCGATGGTGAGCGGCTCCTGGGGAAGGCTCAGTTCAAGCCCCTCCTTCGGCCCGGAGGTGATTACCAGACGGGTTGCCATGCCGATGGAAGAGCGGCCGTTGGGTTGCACCGAGAATGCCTCGGTGGCGGTCGAGGCTGAGCCGCCTCCCTTGGCGGTTACGGGGGCGGCTACAGGGTATGCGACCGGCGGCGCGACCGCGGAGGCGACGAACGGTTGGGCCGATGCGGCGCCTGACGCGATGTCCGCGGGGAGACGTCGCGCGCGCTGTCCGAAGAGGTCGGTACGCAGTGCGTAGACGACCGCGAAGACGAACGCCCAGAGGATGATGAGAAAGCCGAACCGCAGCAGAAGAAGAGTGAGTTCGCTCATCGTCGGCCGCCGATGCCGTTGTTATCGCTGCGGCCGTTGGTGTCGGCGCGGCCGTCGCGAGCGCGGTGATCGGAGAACCTGTCATCCGGTGATGATTGGGCGAGCACCCGGAACACGATACGGGTTCGTCCGATGTTGATGACGGAATCGGGAGCGAGGGGTGCTTTGTGCACGGTGGCACCGTTGAGCTGCGAACCGTTGGTAGAGCCGAGATCGTTGACCTCGGCCCGGGTGCCATCCCAGAGGATCTCGACGTGCTTGCGGGAGATGCCGGTGTCATCCACCGTGATGTCCGCATCGTGGCCCCGGCCGATGATCGTGCGGCTCTTGACGATGGGGTAACGCTTACCCGCGACATCCAGCACCGGAGTCCAGGCAACAGTTCCCTTGACACTCACGGAGTCGATGCCGAGCACGCCCTGCGTGAGTGCGGGATCCTCGGCGAGGGTTATCGTGATGCCGCCGGAGAACTGATAGTGCTGAGCGGCGGCGTGCTGCTGCACGAGCCTGCTGAGTTCGTCGATGAGGATCGGGCCGAGCGCGATGATCTTGGCATGGTCGCCGATGGAGAGGCGAACGGTGAAGTTGTTGGGTACCAGAATGCGATCGCGCGCAACCACCACGGCCTTGGTGTCGAGTTCGCGGCGCAGCGCGGAAGTGATTTCGATCGGCTGCAGGCCGGACTTGAAGGTTTTGGCGAACGCTCCATTGACGGCGCGCTCCAAACCCTTCTCGAAGCTGTCAAGCAGGCCCAACGTTCTCCCTCATCACTGTGCAGACGTGTCATTTGATGTTAGCCGCACGGCCTGTGCTGTGCTGTTCACGGCCCGGCTCCTTCGGAGCGTTCCTCCTGTGGTAGCGTCACTAAGTCTGCGCGAGTGGCGAAATTGGCAGACGCGCACGGTTCAGGTCCGTGTGCCCGTGAGGGCATGGGGGTTCAAGTCCCCCCTCGCGCACAGTTGGGATCCTTTCGACACGAAAGGATCCCGTCGGTAAATTGACGTAGTGGAGCATGACACGGAGACGGTCACCCGGAAAAGGGTGGCCGTTTCTGCGTTTTCCCGGGCGGCTCCACCCAGGTCTGCGGGGCTTGGCCGCACCATCCACCTCCCGTTTTTCCCACCACTACCGTGTGTCAGCGGCGAGGTGGTGAGAAAAACGGGTGATGGTCGACGCGAGACAGCGAGGGCATCGGTGAGACACCGGCGTGCTACAGCGCCTTCAGCTCCTCGGTGACTTGGGTGACCGACTTTTTCGCATCGCCAAACAGCATTGTGGTGTTGGCAGCGAAGAAGAGCGGGTTTTCAACGCCCGCGTATCCCGAGCTCATCGAGCGTTTGAGAACGATCACAGAGCGGGATTCGTCCACGTTGAGGATCGGCATACCAAAGATCGGCGAATTCGGATCGGTGCGGGCTGCCGGGTTGGTCACGTCGTTTGCACCGATCACGATGGTGACATCGGTGCGGGAAAACTCCGCGTTGATGTCATCCATCTCCTTCATCGCGTCGTAGGCGACATCGGCTTCGGCGAGCAGCACGTTCATGTGTCCAGGCATCCGCCCCGCTACTGGATGGATGGCGTACTTCACCTCGACCCCCCGCGCCTCGAGCACCTTGGCCATATCTTTAACCGCATGCTGCGCCTGGGCCACGGCGAGCCCGTATCCGGGCACCACGATCACCTGGTTGGCATAGGCGAGTTTGATCGCTGCGTCGGATGCCGAAGTGGACTTGGCCTGCTGGTCACCGATGCCGGCTGTTGCGCTGGCGGCACCGGTTCCACCACCGAACCCTCCTGCGACGATGGAGGGAATCGAGCGATTCATTGCCTTCGCCATCAGGTTGGTAAGGATGGTGCCGGATGCTCCCACGATCATGCCAGCCACGATCATCGCGATGTTGTTGAGCGCAAGCCCCGCGGCAGCGGCCGAGAGCCCGGTCAGCGCGTTGAGGAGCGAGATGACAACGGGCATGTCGGCACCGCCGATCGGGAGCACGGTGACGACACCGAGAAGGCCGGCAAAGATGAGAATTGCCACAAACCAGATCGGTGCGGCACCCGTGGTGATTGCGCCGATTCCCACGACAACCGACGCGGCGACTGACCCCAGAAACACCACAACGTTGAGTGGGCGCTGCAGGCGGCCGACGGTGAGGGGCCTGCTGGGCAGAATCTGCTGCAGTTTGAGGAAGGCGATGATCGATCCCCAAAACGACAGTGATCCGATGATCGCTGCAAAGAGAGAGGCGACGACCAGTGGAATGGGCGGGCCGCTACTGACGCGCAACGCGGTAAAGCCATCGCTTTCGATGAACTCACCCCAGGCGATCAGGGCGACGGTGCCGCCGCCTACGCCGTTGAACAGGGCAACCAGCTGTGGAATAGCGGTCATTTTGACCCGGCGAGCGGGCGGGATTCCCGCGATTACACCAACGGCCAACGCTGCGATGATGATGACCCAGCTGCTGGTGGTGCGGATGTGGATGAGCGTCGCAATGAACGCGACCGCCATTCCGGCCGCGGCGATCTTGTTGCCGCGCACCGCCGAACGCGGTGCGGTCAGCCCGGAGAGTCCGAGGATGAACATCGCGAAGGCGACGATGTAGAGCACGTAGACGAGGATGTCCATGGTCAGTTCTTCCCGTCGGTCGAGTCAACACTGGCCGGACGAGTCTTGAACATCGCCAGCATCCGGTCGGTCACTACAAATCCGCCGATGACGTTGACGGTGCCGAAGACAATCGCAATGAACGAGATGATCTGCAGGGGGATGCCCGGATTCTCGGCGGTGCCGAGCACGACGAGAGCCCCGAGCACGACGATGCCGTGGATCGCGTTCGTGCCCGACATGAGCGGGGTGTGCAGGGTGTTAGGCACTTTCGAAATCACGGCAAAGCCGATGAAGCCCGAAAGCACCAGAATGGCGATATTCGCCAGAAAACCGGTGTAGTCCATGATCAGATCCTGTTCGTGACGGGTTCGCGCGTGACGCAGGAGAGCGCGATAATATCGTCGGAGTAGTCGGGGGCAAGCACACGATCGTGCACCAGCAGGTCGAGCAGCGCGGTGAGGTTCTTCGAATACAGCTCGCTTGCATGCTCGGGCATGGTCGACGGCAGATTGAGTGGGGAAGCGATCGTGACCCCTCCCACGACGATGGTCTCGCCCGGCGCAGTCAACTCGCAGTTTCCGCCGGTCTCGCCCGCCATGTCGATCACCACACTGCCGGGTTTCATTCCGTGGACAGCAGCAGCCGTGACGAGGCGCGGTGCGGGTCGTCCAGGAACGAGAGCAGTGGTGATGACGACGTCGAAGGTGGAAATCGCGGTCTCGAGAGCGGTCTGCTGTGCTGCGACCTCGTCATCCGTGAGCTCACGGGCGTAGCCACCCTCTCCCTGCGCGTCGATTCCGACGCTGAGCCACTGCGCCCCCACCGAGCGCACCTGGTCGGCGACCTCCGGACGAACGTCATACCCGGTCGCGCGACCACCGAGACGCCGGGCAGTAGCGAGCGCTTGCAGCCCGGCAACACCGACGCCAAGCACGAGCACTCCGGCCGGCTTGACTGTGCCGGCTGCGGTGGTGAGCATGGGAAAGAATCGGGTCGACAACGACGCGGCGAGGATCACGGACTTGTAGCCGGCGACATTAGCCTGCGATGAGAGCGCATCCATGGCCTGGGCTCGAGAGCTCCGGGGAATCGCTTCGACCGCGTACCCGGTGATGCCAGCATCGCGCAGGGCGGAGATTTTGTTGTCTGCGTTTCGGGGTGCCAGGAATCCGATGAGGCTGCTTCCCGACTTCAGACGCGCGATCTCGTCGTCGGTGGGCGGCGCGACCTTGAGCACGACATCCGCACGCCAGGCGTCGCCAATTATCGCGCCCGCGGCGACGTACAGATCATCGCTCATCAGTGCCGCGACACCGGCCCCTGATTCGACCACCACATCGAGCCCTTTCGCGATGAGGGATGCGACTGCGCGCGGTACGAGTGCGACCCGACGCTCGTCAGGTCCGGTTTCGCGAACAACACCGATCTGTAATCCCGTGGATGGCACATCGGCACGCGTAGAGGAGGTGGGGGTGGAAGGTGTTTCTGGGTCAGACACTGCTGAACCTTTCGTGACAGGAAGGATCAACGAAGCTCGGCTGTGAGCGCGCTATCGGGGATCTTCGAGGAAACAGAGGTGGGCGCGCGGTCACGGGCCATATCTTCAACCTCGCGGAGCCCGCTTGGAGCACCCGCAGATCGCGGGATACCTCAGCGCTCAATCTAACCTCACGGTGAGGGGCGGTTTTACCCGCGACTGAAGTTTGCGTGGGATTATCAGGGAGCATCGTCGCGTTCACCATTTCGATCATGACTGCGGGGCAGAGCGATGGCGCCGGTGCAGCGAGGTGCCGACAGTGGGGTGCGGGTCAGGGCACGATGTTGATGAGGGTGCCGAGCGGAAGTCTGTTGACCGCGGTGATCGCCTCCTTTGACAGCCGCACGCACCCGTGGGAAACATCTCCGGTGGCGACCGGGTTGTAGTGGACTCCGATGAGCCCCCCGTCGTTGCCGCCGTACGGTTCGTCAGCTGCTGAGGAGTGCAGCGAGGCGAGCTGGATGGGGTAGACGGTCTGGGGATGACCGCGTCGTATATGGCTTCGGTAAGCGCCGCACGTGCGGTAGCGGTCAACCGCGTGTAGGCAGGCGCGCAGCCAGCCCCGGCTTCACTTCCTGGCTTCACTCCCCGGCCCGTTCCCGGTAGATTTGAGAACATGTTTCGTTGACCCGATGTGGTGCACGCTGTCGTGCGCGAGCCGTGAACGAACTCAGATCGAGGAGCACATATGAGCCAGTACGTCGTCATCAATCCTGCAACCGGAGCTCAGGGGTCCGTCTTCCCGCCGGCCACCGACGCCCAGCTGGACGCAGCCCTCGGCGCCGCCGACACGGCGCACCGCACCTGGTCACGCACCAGCACTCTCGCCGAGCGGAGCGCACTGGTGCAGCGGGTCGCCGACCTGCACGTCGAACGCCGCGAGGCGCTCGCCGAGATCATCGTTCGCGAGATGGGCAAGCCGCTGGATCAGGCCCTCGGCGAGGTCGATTTCAGCGCAGCCATTTACTCCTACTACGCCGAGAACGGCGAGAAGTTCCTTGCCGACGAACAGATCGACCTGCTCGACGGCGAGGGCAGCGCCTTTATCCGACGCTCCTCGCTCGGCCCGCTGCTCGGCATCATGCCGTGGAACTTTCCCTATTACCAGGTGGCCCGCTTCGCCGGACCCAACCTGGTGCTCGGCAACACGATCCTGCTGAAGCATGCGGGGCAGTGCCCGGAATCCTCCGCGGCGATTGAGCAGATCTTCCACGACGCCGGATTCCCTGCGGGCGCCTACGCCAATATCTACGCGTCAAGCGAGCAGATCGCTAACCTCATCGCCGATCCGCGCCTGGTCGGCGTCTCGCTCACCGGCTCGGAGCGCGCCGGCGCCGCGGTCGCCGAGGTGGCCGGCCGCAACCTCAAGAAGGTCGTGCTCGAGCTCGGCGGGTCGGATCCGTTTATCCTGCTCAGCACCGATGACCTGGACGCAACGGTGGATGCCGCCGTCTCGGGTCGCATCGACAACAACGGTCAGGCCTGCAACGCGGCCAAGCGCTTCATTGTGCTCGGGGATCTGTATGACGACTTCCTCACTCGCTTCACCGCGAAACTCACCGCGGCGACTCCGTCAGATCCGATGGCGGATGGCACGGTGCTCGGCCCCCTGTCGTCAGCCCTGGCCGCGGATCGCCTTGACGAGCAGGTCGACCGCGCGATCGACCAGGGAGCGACTGTCGTTGCTCGCGGCGATCGCACCGGCACCTACTTTTCGTCGGTGGTGCTCACGGGAGTGACCCCGACGATGGATGCCCACCACGAAGAATTCTTCGGACCGGTGGCCATCGTCTACAGCGTAGAAGACGAAGCCGCCGCCGTCGCCCTAGCGAATGACACCCCGTTCGGCCTCGGATCCTACCTGTTCTCCACCGACCCGGAGCAAGTGCTGCGCGTAGCCGATCAGATCGAGGCCGGCATGGTCTTCGTCAATGGAGTCGGGCTCGACAGCCCGGAGCTGCCATTCGGAGGCGTCAAGCGCAGCGGCTTCGGTCGTGAGCTCGGGCGCTTTGGAATCGAGGAGTTCGTCAATCGCAAGATGATCCGCATCCTCAAATAAGACGTGGCTGACGGTGCGCGGAGCCCCGGTTCGCGGCGCACCGTCAGCGGAACGCCGCGACTCCGGTGATGTGATTGCCGATTACCAGGGTGTGCACCTCGTCAGTGCCTTCATAGGTGCGCACGCTCTCAAGGTTGTTAGCGTGGCGCATCGGCGAGTACTCGAGAGTGACGCCATTGCCACCGAGCATGGCGCGGGCCTCCCTGGCAATCTGGATCGCCTCGCGACAGTTATTGAGTTTGCCGATCGAGATCTGGTGCGGCTGCAAATTCCCCGCATCTTTCAGTCGGCCGAGCTGGAGCGCGAGCAGAGTGCCTTTATTGATCTCAAGGGCCATATTCACGAGTTTCTCCTGCGTGAGCTGATAGCCCGCGAGTGGCTTGCCGAACTGCAGTCGCTGCTGTGAGTACTGCAGGGCGGCCAGGTAGCTGTCACGAGCGGCCCCCATCGCCCCCCAGATGATGCCGTAGCGGGCCTCATTGAGACACTCGAAGGGACCGCGCAGACCCTTGGCCTTTGGCAGCATCGCCGATGCTGGCAGGCGCACTTCGGCAAGTTCGATCTCGCACTGAATGGATGCCCGCATCGACAGCTTCTGGGGAATGACCGTCGCAGTGAAGCCCGCTGTGTCGGTGGGCACAAGGAAGCCCCGGATGCCCTCGTCGGTCATCGCCCAGATCACGGCGATATCAGCGATCGAGGCGAGCCCGATCCAGCGTTTCGTGCCGTTGATCACCCAGTCGTCACCATCACGCCTGGCAAAGGTGGTCATACTCCCGGGGTCAGACCCTGCCGTGGGCTCGGTGAGTCCGAAGCATCCGATTGCCTCGCCCGCCGCCATCCGCGGCAGCCACTGCAGCTTCTGCTCCTCAGAGCCGTGTCGGTGGATCGCGGTCATCGCGAGGGATCCCTGCACGCTCACGAAGGTGCGTAGCCCCGAGTCACCAGCCTCGAGTTCGAGCGCGGCAATGCCGTACTCCACCGCGGACCGGCCGGGGCAGCCGTAGCCGGTGAGGTGCATCCCGAGCAACCCGAGCTTGGCGAGGTGCGGGATGAGGGTGACCGGGAACACTCCGGCGTCGTACCAGTGCGCGATATGCGGCTTGATTTCGGTATCGACGAAGTCACGCACCGAATGGCGCAACTCGAGTTCTGATTCGCTGAGTAGGGAATCGACATCGATGAGGTCGGAGGTGTCGGGCACGGATCTTCCTTTGGTTGGAGTCATTCGGACAGTACCAGTCGACCATTGAGGCGACGCGGCAGATGCCACGGGTTCTCCGGCCGCAGCATGGCCGGAAGCTGGGAGGGTGTTGCGTTTTGCAGGCTGACCGGGCGCACGAAGCGGGCGAGTCCACCGGCGCCGACACTCGTGGCATCCGGCCGGGAGGTGGCAGGCCAAGGCCCACCGTGCTGTTGCGACCAGGTTGTCACCACGCCGGTCGGCCAGGTGTTGACAGCCACGCGGCCGACCCGCTGGGTGAGCTGCGTAATGGCGACGACCGCATCTGGATCGTCGCCGTCTTCGTCGGCTGTGCCGGTGAAGACCGAGGCGGCGAGCGACGGCTGAAGTCGGTCGAGAGCCTCCAAGGCATCGGCGACGTCGATGTATTCAGCCACGAGCGCGACAGGACCGAAGCACTCATCGAGCAGACGGGACCCGGAAACCAACTGGTCGAGAGATACAGCGATCGCACGGGCGGCAACGGCGTACCCGGCGGCAGGATCCGGCGCGACCGATACCCCTGCGGGATCCAATTCGCAGAGGCCTCGAGCGTAGGCATCCGCGATTCCGATCGTGAGGAGCGGGGCGGGGTGCACGACGGAGACCGCGGCAGTGATCGCCGTGAGGAAGCCGTGACCTGCCGGCACGAGGATGAGGCCGGGCTTGGTGCAAAACTGACCGGCTCCCAGGGTGAAGGACGCCACGAATCCCTGCACAATCGACTCCCGGTGCGCGGCGGCGGCGGGAGTGACAAACACCGGATTCACCGTGCCCATCTCCGCGTACACGGGGATGCCACGGCGAGCACCGCGTTCGGCAAGCGACATCCCCGCTCGCTGGCTGCCGGTGAAGGCTACCGCGCGGATGACATCGGAGTCCACGATCTGCAGCCCCGCGTCGAAGCCCACCACGACGTCGAAGGTGCCCTCCGGGGCACCGGCGCTGGCCAGGGCATCCCGAACCACCTCGCCGAGCCGCACACTGAGTCGCGGATGGGCGGGGTGCGCCTTCACGATCACCGGGCATCCCGCCGCAAGAGCGGAGGCAACATCATGACCGAAGACACCGAATCCGAATGGAAAATTGCTTGCACCGAAGACGGCGACCGCACCCACGGGGAAGTTGCCGCGCACGATGGTCGATCCGCCCTCAAGATCGTCGCGGCTGACCCCGAGATAACTGCCCTCCTGCGCGACAGCCGCGTAAAACCGGGCGCTCGCCGCCATCCGGGTCAGTTCGCCCTCGAGTCGGGTGAGGACGAGACCGGTCTCGCTTTCGGCGAGCTCAACGAGTTCAGCGGATGCGTTCGCGACGGCGTCGGCCGCTGCGCCGATCCAGCCCGCGCGAATGGAGGGGCTGAGCCCGGCAAGTGTCGGTGCCGCCCGGCTCGCACGCTCGAGGATGCGGGAGACCTCATCGGGCATCGAGTGAGGGACCGCGCCGGTGCGCTTGCCGGTATGTGGATCGAAGCTGGGGTCTTCCGCGCAGGTCGCCTCGGCGGTCAGCTCGGCCGCCGCCGGAGTGATCGCTTGAGTGGTCGCCTCGCCCGCCCCAGTGCCCGCGATGAGGGTCACGCCACACCGTTCTGCTGCTTGATTGCTGTGGTGAGCACCCGCAGCCCGTCCTCCAGGAGATCGGTGCCGATCACCAGCGGCGGAAGAAGCCGGATGACGTTGCCGAAGGTACCGCAGACCAGGACGAGCAGGCCATCGGCGTGACAGGCGGCAGCGACTGCTTTGGCGACATCTGCTCTCGGAGTCAGGGTGAGGGGATCGGCGAACTCGATGGCAAGCATCGCTCCGCGACCGCGTACCTCGGCCACCACGGCGACCGAATCGAGCAGTGGTTCGAGGTGAGCGCGCGCAATGGTCTCGATCACTCTCGCGTTGGCAAGAAGCGATCCGTCTTCGAAAGCCTCGAAGACACCGAGGGCGGCGGCGCAGGAAAGTGGATTGCCCGCATAGGTGCCACCGAGTCCGCCGGTGTGTACGGCATTCATCAGAGCGGTGCGGCCGGTGACGGCGGAGAGTGGGAGCCCGCCGGCGAGAGCCTTTGCGGTGATGAAGAGATCGGCGACGACACCCTCATGTTCGCTGGCGAACAGCCTGCCGGTGCGGCCCATACCGGCCTGGATCTCGTCGATAACGAAGATGATTTCATGCTCGTCGGCGATGCGGCGAAGCCCGGTGAGAAACCCATCCGCCGGCACAAGGAAGCCGCCCTCGCCCTGGATTGGCTCGATAACCATTGCCGCGAAGGTCTCGGGCCCGTGTGCGGCGAGTATCGCTTCGACGGCGGCTAACGCCTCGGCACAGGCGTTCTCTGGTCCGGTTGGCCAGCGCAGCGGCGCCGCATTCGGAGCGCGGAAGATCTGCTCGGGAAACGGCCCGAATCCCATTTTGTAGGGATTCTCCTTGGCGGTCATTGCCATGGTGAGCAGAGATCGCCCGTGATAGGCCTCGTCGAAGACCAGCACGTTCGGACGCCCGGTGGCAGCGCGTGCGATCTTGATCGCGTTCTCCACTGCTTCTGCTCCGGTAGAAAACAGCGCGCTGCGCTTGTCGAAGGTGCCCGGCGTGTGCGCATTGAGCCAGCGGCAGACCTCGGTGAATCCCTCGTACTCGGTCACCATGAAGCAGGTGTGGGTGAAGCGATCGAGCTGGGCAGCGACTCTGGCCTGCACGAACGTGTTCGTCGCTCCGACGCTCGTGACCGCGATACCGGACGCGAAGTCGATGATGCGGTTGCCGTCGACATCCAGCAGGATGCCGCCCTCGGCCCGCTCAATGAAGACCGGTAGCGCGGCACCGAACGCAGAGGTCACTTCGCTGCTGCGCTGCTCGTGCAGGTGCCGGGACCGTGGCCCGGGAATCGGATGGGCGATGTGACGGGACTGCAGCACGGGAGCGAGAGTGGACACCATGCCATCACGCTAGCCACTGTGTGCGCTCTGGTCATGGGATGTTCTATCCCATTTATGCTTATCTTTAGACAAGACATCCCGCCCGATGAGAGAGCGCAGTTATGGTCACGCTTGAGCAGCTCTGCGAACGGCTCGGCAACAACCTCCGACCGGCGGTAACCGGACCGATCGGACGCCAACAGCTCACCGGTGTCCACATCTCAGAGCTTGCCGATCCAACGCCATATCTCGAGGGCGGTGAGTTGCTGCTGACCACAGGAATCCCCCTTCGGGGCGGACCCGTAGTCATCCGCGATTACGTGCACCGACTCGCGCACAAGGGGGTTGCGGCGCTTGCTCTCGGGCTCGGTGCGGGCACTGACCGGGTCGATCCGCAACTCGTTTCGGCGTGTGCCGATGCCTCTCTCGACCTGCTGCTCGTGCCGGAAGCCGTGCCTTTTCTTCACATCTCGAGGGGATTCTGGCAGCTGGTTGGCAAGTCGGAGCAGGCCGACCTGGCTTCGCGGCTTGGCCTGCAGACGGCTCTGGCGCGGGCGGCGACCCGTGACAATGCCGTCGAGTCCATCGTCACTGTGCTAGCCAAGGGGCTCGGCGGATGGGCGGCCTACCTGCCAGCGGACGGCACCGCCGAGACGATTTGGCCCTCCACCGCGGCAGAAGTCGTGCCGCAACTCCGCGCCGAATCCACCCGCTTCGACCTGGTCGGCACCTATTCGGCTGCCACCTTTCCGGTGAACGGCACAGATGTCGTCGAACACTCGATCACCGTTGGCCCGCGCACAGTGGGGTTCCTTGCCGTCGGTGCCGGGCGGGGGCTGCAGAAGGCCGACCGTCAGCTCATTATCACGGCGTGCATGCTGCTCTCGGTCACCGCCCAGCGCGCGCAGGAGGCATCTCGGGTGGCCGTGGTCGTGGGCGGCACGATCGCGGCGTTGATCCTGGGGGGCCACGCGGATGCCGCGCGCCTCGCCGCCGAGCATGCCGGCCTTCCCGCGATCGGTGGAGTCGTTCGGATTCTTGCGGTACGCCGGGCCGGGCCGGGCGTGCTGGACTCGCCTGAGCTGGAGAGGATCGTCGGGTCCCTCGGCCTGCCGGAGTCCACGCTGTCTGCCACGGTCGGTGGCGTCGCTATTTTCATTCTGGGCGAGACCGCCGCGGTCAACGCAGATACCGGAGTGGTTGCCGCAGGCCATGCCGTTGCGCTCAGCCGGCCGATGCCGCTTGTCACCGTCCCCGCTGCCGTCAGTGCGGTGGTGTTGGCCTGTCGCACCGCCGCGCTTTCGGCAGTGGTCGTCGTGGACGGGTCTGCTGACATTCGCGGAGAAACCTGGGTGGACGCGCTCGCCCACCATCCACGCGGCGACCTCCGCAACACGGTGCGGAGCTACCTCGCCCACCGGGGACACTGGGAAACAACTGCTCGTGAGCTCGACATCCATCGCAATTCTCTGCGTCAGCGCATCGCGGTGGCGACCGAGCTGCTCGGGGTCGATCTCACCGACCCGGATATCGCTGCAACGCTGTGGATCGCCCTGCGGAGCAGCCTGCTGCACCCCAAGAGAGTCGACCAAGACCGAGTCAGCTGAGAGGGTGCGCGAGCCACTCGCGCACCGCCACATCCTGCTCGCCAAGAAGCGGTGGGGCGGAGTTGCGTCGGGTGATCGGTGGACTCCACCTGATTGGATGTCGCACCTGGGTCGCGACGGCAACCCCGGCTGAATCGAAGACTTCGATGGCCGGCTCGAGCCCCAAAGACTGTGCGAGCTCGAGACCGTCGGCGATGGTGCCGACCCGCCCAGCGGGCACCCCAACTTCGGTCAGGCGACGCTGCCACTCCGCGGCGTCGCACAGCCGAAGTCGCTCCTCGAGCAGCGGCACGAGTGCTGGCCGATTGGCGACGCGATGGGCGTTGTCTGAAAAGCGCGGGTCATCCGCCAACTGTGGAGTTCCCAGCACTTCGGCCAGGCGTCGAAACTGACCGTCGTTACCGCACGCAATGGCGAGTGGTCCGTCGGAGCATTCGAGGGTCTCGTAGGGCGCGATGGACGGATGTGTGTTGCCGAGGCGTTCCGGAATCACCCCTGCGCCGAGGTAGGCCTGCGCCTGGTTGACCAGGGATCCCTGCAGGCTCGAGAGCAGATTCAGTTCGAGCAGTGCGCCGGTGCCGGTGGACTTGCGCTGCAACAGCGCCGCGAGAATACCGGCCACCGCATCCTTCGCGGTGAGTACGTCGACGAGAGCGACGCCGGCCTTGAGGGCCGCGCCATCCGCTTCGCCGGTGATACTCATGAGTCCGCCAAGAGCCTGCACGATGAAGTCGTATCCGAGCAGGTCGCGGCCGCCAGCACTGCCGAAGCCGGAGATCGAAGCGTAGACGATGCCGGGGTTCGAGGCCCGCACCGTGTCGTAGCCAAGGCCGAGCTTCTGCACGCCGCCGGGCTTGAAGTTTTCCACAACGACGTCGGCCCGCGCAACGAGTTCACGGGCGAGGTCGAGATCGCCGGCATCCGTCAAGTCGAGGCAGATGGATTCTTTATTGCGATTGACGCTTTCAAAATAAGTCGAGCCGGTGGCAGAGAAGGGTGGCCCCCAAGACCGGGTGTCATCGCCGGTACCCGGCCGCTCCACCTTGATGACACGCGCGCCGAGATCGGCAAGGGTCATCGTGGCGAGCGGCCCAGCGAGCACCCGGGAGAAGTCGGCCACGAGGATTCCGGCGAGTGGTGCCTCGGGCAATGCAGGTGTCATCCCGCCGAGACTAGCGCCTGAGCGAGCATGACGTGCTACGGCTTGCGGCCGCCACCGCCACCGCCGCCCCCACCGTTATCGCCTCCGCCGTTTCCATTGCTGGGGCCGGTCGGAGGCGTCGGCGCTGGTGCGGGAGTCGGTGCACGGTAGGTCGAGCCGCGCAGCAGGGTGCCGGTTGGTTGAGTGAAGGTACCTCCTGCGCCGTACACCGTGCTGGCATTCAGTGAGGCCAGGATCGGTTTCATCACATAGGTGCGGAGGTTGGAGGTGAGGATTCCGCCGATCAAGATGCGTCGCATGTTCTGATCGCCCTGGATGTTGCCGATCCAGACAGCGGTTGTGGTCTGTGTGCTCGAGGCCACCATATAGCTGTGCAAGGCCTCAGCGGTGCCGGTCTTGCCGAAGAGAGCTGTTCCGTCCCTGGGGTTAGCGATCGCGCCCGTACCGCCGGGCTGCAACGGGCCCTGCAGATCGTAGGCGGCGGCGGCGGCCACCTCGGGACTGATCACCTGAGTGCAGCTCTGCGCTTGGCCGGGCAACTCCGTGCCATCCGGCCCCACGATCTTGTCGACCGCGATCGGCCGGCAGAGCTTGCCGCCGCTGGCCACTGTTGCATAGGCGCTGGCCATCGTGAGCGGCGACGGGTTGTTGGTTCCGAGGATCGACCCTGGCCCGTGATCGAGCTCACGATTGTCGGCGTTGTGCACGCCCATCGATATGGCCACATTGCGGATGTCGCAGAGGTCGAGCTGCGACGCCATATTCATGAATGCCGCATTGACCGAGCCCTTGGTCGCGTTCAAGACGCTCATTTGGCCCTCGCTGTATCCGCTGTCATTGCGGGGTGTATAACTTTCACCCAGCGGGTAATAACCCCCGTCGCAGGCCGCAGGAAACGACTTGGACCGGGCGGGATAGGTCTGGATGTTTCCATTGACCGTGTCTTGGATACCGTGGCCGTTCTGCAGCCAGTTGATCAGGGTGAAGAGCTTGTAGGTGGATCCCACGGGAAAACCGGATGACCCGCCGTACTCCTTATCCGTGTTGAAGTTGACCGCGGTCGTCGACGCCGGATCACCCTCGCCGGTGTCATCGAATCCTCGGTTCTGAGCCATGATCACAATGCGCCCGGTGCCGACCTGCACAGTGGAAACGGCGCTACCGAAAGGGAAACGTGGATCGTCCGCTGGCGTGTACTGAGCGAGGTCCTTCTCAGCGACAGCCTGCTGGTCCAAGTCGATGGTGGTGTACACCGAGTTGCCGCCGCGCCGCCATGCCGCAAGGCGATCATCCTGGGTTTCCCCTAGACCGGGCAGATTTTTCACATTCTTGATCACGTAGTCGCAAAAGGCCTTGGCGGCCGAGGCGTATGCGCATCCGTTGGTCGCCGCTTTGACCTTGACCGTTGTGGCGTCAACCGGAGTGCCGACAGCCTCGGTGTACTGCGCACCGGTGATCATCTTCTCCGTGAGCATGGTCGCGAGGATCAGGTCGCGCCGGTTCTTGTTGCGTTCCCAGTTGTCTGATGAGCCGGGGTTGCGCAGGGGAGGATTCTGCACAACGGCGATAAGACTTGCGGACTGGGCCAGAGTGAGGCCCGCAGCAGTCGTGGAGTAATACTGCTCGGCCGCGGCTTCGATCCCGTAAGTGTTTCCGCCGAAACCGGCGATGTTTAGATACGCGAGCAGGATCTGATGTTTCGTATAGTTCTTTTCGAGTCCGATGGCGAGTTTGGCCTCTTTCAGCTTGCGATCGAGAGTGTTTTCCTGAGCTTTAGCCTTGGCCGCTGCCAGCTTCTTCGGATCGCTGATTGTTGCAATCGCTTGCTGGATTGCCAATTGCTTCACGAGCTGCTGCTCGACACTCGAGGCACCCTGCAGATCGTTTCCGGTCGCGTTATTGATCGCTGCCCGTGCGATACCCGCGAGGTCAACACCGCCATGCGAATAGAAGCGCACGTCCTCCGCCGCGACCAGTGCATCCTTTGCGAACGGCGAGACCGCGTCCCACGCCACTTCCTGGCGATTCTGATCGAAGACCTGCGCGAATGGCACTTGCACGCCGCCGCGGAGCCCGTAGAGGACGTTGCGCTGGGACTGGTTGCCGATCTTCACATAGTCGGGCAGGTTCCCAAACAGGCCGGCCACATTGTTGGTGAGCTGGCTCGTTACGACGATGGCTGGCGTGGCGAGCGCGACAATGAGCACGGCAGCGAGGGTACTGAAGCCGAACAGTCCGAGCATCGAGCGCAGCAGCCCACTGCGTTTCGTTTCAGACACGTTCGTCCCCTAGGTTTGGCTCCGTATTCCCTAGACTAACCCGTCTGTGCATTGCCAAACCTGGGGGAGCTGAGGGGTTAGCTGAGGGGCTCGCCGACCGGTTAGCTGAGCGGCTCGCCGAGACCGGCATCCGTCTGGCCAGCCTGAGCCGTGCGGGAGGCCGAGAGCACGGCGCCGATACTTGCGGTGATCACGAGGCCTATCGCCACGAAGGCCACCCAGGTGAACGTTTGCCCGAGGATCAGGAACCCGGCCGTCGTCGCGATCGCCGGCGAGAGGCTCATCAGAATAGAGAACGTCGCCGATGGCAGCCTTCGAAGAGCCACAAGTTCGAGGGTGTACGGGATCGTCGATGACAGCAGTGCGACGGCCGCTCCGAGAAGCAGGATGTTGGGCTGAAAGATCGCTGGTCCGGCGCTGGTGATGCCAAAGGGCACCGTAATTATTGCACCAACGGTCATCGCGACAGCAAGACCATCAAGCCGGGCAAACCGCGCCCCGGTGCGGGCGGAGAGCAGGATGTACGCGGCCCACAGTGCGGCGGCGCCGAATGCGAATGCGACTCCGACCGGATCCAGGTCGCCGAAGCTGCCCTGGCTCAGGATCACCACTCCGGCGAAGGCGAGCACCGCCCAGAGCCAGCTTGAGGCGCGGCGGCTCAGCACGATCGAGAGCACGAGAGGTCCGAGCACCTCGATCGTGATCGTGGCACCGAGCGACACGCGGGCGAGTGCTTCGTAGAAGAGGGCATTCATCAGGGCGAGCGCCACGCCGAAGGCGATCACGGTGAGCCAGTCCGAGCGACTGTGACCGCGCAGCCGCGGCCGGGCGATGGCGAGCAGTACGACCGCCGAAAAAGCGAGTCGAAGGGCCACCATGCCGATCGGGCCCACCGCGGGAAACAGCAGCACCGCGAAAGATGCGCCGACCTCCTGGCAGATGAGGCCGATCGCGACGAGTCCGACCGCCCCGAACGGCGCACCCGCGTCTCGAGCTGGCGATCGGGGGGCGGATGCGGCGGTCATGGAAGTAACGCTAGGGCCAACGCGCGACCCCGGATGTCTGTCACGTGATCACGCCCGACCGCTCAACTGATGCTGGACAGGCGCGCCACTGGTTCGCAACAGGCGCGCCACTGGTTCGCAACAAGCACGCCACTGGTTCGCAACTGGTTCGCAACAGTGCATGCAACAGTGTTAGCGTCGCCGGATGGCCCGAATAGTCGCCGTCGCTCCTGCACTGCCGGGCAACGTGTACGCACAGTCCGAGATCACGGACACGATCGCACCGATGGTCACCTCGGATCCCACCAAGCAAGCCGTTTTGCGCCGACTTCATGCCGGTAGTCGCGTAGACACGCGGCACCTGGTGATGCCCATCGAGCGCTATCGGAACGCCAGCACCTTCACCCAGTCGAATGACATGTTTATCGAGGTGGCGACCGACCTGGCCGAACGGGCGCTGCGGGATGCGCTCGCGATCGCGGGGATCGAGCCGGGCGAGGTCGACTACCTCATGTTCACCTCCGTGACCGGAATCTCCGCTCCCTCGATCGATGCGATTCTTGTTGCCCGCCTCGGGCTGCGCTCCGACGTGAAGCGAGTGCCGATGTACGGCCTCGGGTGCGTGGCCGGAGCCGCCGGAATCGCGCGCGTCGCCGACTACCTCGCCGGGCATCCCGACAGCGTCGCGGTGTTGATCGCCGTCGAGCTCTGCTCCCTCACCTTCCAGCGCGACGATGATTCCACCGCTAACCTCGTGGCCACCGGACTGTTTGGCGACGGTGCCGCTGCCGTCATCATGGTGGGAGACGCGCGAGCACAGCGGATGCCCGTGACCGGCCCCGATGTCGTGGACACCCGCAGCGCGCTCTACCCCGACACCGAGTCCGTCATTGGATTCACCGCGAGTGAGACCGGCTTTCGCATCATCCTCACCGCCCAGGTCTCCGATGTGATCGAGGCGAATTTCGGCCGGGATGCCAGCAGCTTCCTCGGCGATAACGACTTGGGGATAGCCGATATCGACACCTGGATCGCCCACCCGGGCGGGCCGCGGGTGCTCGAGCAGTTCCAGTCGTCGCTCGGGCTCGCTGACGGGGCGTTGGACAACAGCTGGCGGTCCCTCGCCGCTGTCGGCAATCTCTCGTCGGTCTCGGTGCTGCATATCCTCGCGGATGAGCTGGCACAGACGCACCTGCCCGGAACCACCTGCACTCTTTTCGCCCTCGGTCCGGGAGTGAGTGCCGAGCTGGTTCTGCTGCGGTGGCCGACGTGATCTGGTTCAGCATCCTGATTCTCGCGACCGGAGCCGAGCGCATCGTCGAAGTCGTGCTCTCCGCCCGGCACGCGGCATGGGCGTTCGAGCGCGGTGGCCGCGAGTTTGGGCAGCGCCACTATCCATTCATGGTCGTGCTGCACACGGGCATGTTGCTCGCCTGCCTCGCCGAGGTGTTCTTCGCCGATCGCCCGTTCCTGCCCTGGCTCGGCTGGCCGATGCTGGTGATCGCTATCGCCTGCCAGGGGCTGCGTTACTGGTGCATCGGCACGCTCGGTCGTCAGTGGAACGCCCGCGTAATCGTCGTGCCCGGCCTCGGGCGGGTCACCGGTGGTCCCTACCGCTTTCTCACCCACCCCAATTACGTCGTCGTGATCGCCGAGGGTATTGCACTGCCGCTCGTGCACACCGCGTGGGTGACCGCGCTGACATTTACGGTGCTGAACGCAATCCTGCTGTTCGGGTTCCGCATCCCCACCGAAGAGCGGGCGCTCAAGACTTTGGATGCTGCGGCATGACGGCGGACCTTCTCGATGTTCTCGTGGTGGGCGGTGGCCCGGTGGGTCTTGCGACCGCGATCGAGGCGCGGCTGCGCGGACTCACGGTCACCGTTGTCGAGCCGCGTCATAGCGCCGGCGCCGATGGTGGTGCTGCCGGAAGTGCGATCGATAAGGCCTGCGGTGAGGGGCTGATGCCCGGGGCGCTGCCCGCCCTCGCCCGCCTCGGCGTCGATCCGCCGGGGTTCGCGCTGCGCGGGGTGAGCTATCGCAGCCTGAATTCTCGTGGAGTCGAAACTCGCGTTGATCACCGCTTCGCATCCGGTGAGGGCCGAGGGGTGCGGCGTACAGCGCTGCACGACGCGCTCGCTGAGCGGGCCAGATCCCTTGGGGTTGACGTGGTCGGCGGCAAGGTGGATGCCCTCGAGCAGGACGCGACCTCGGTGACGGCCGCCGGCATCCGGGCCCGCTATCTTGTGGCGGCGGACGGCCTGCACTCCACCGTGCGCCGGCTGACCGGCCTCGAGCGACCGGTCGCGGCCCGCGGTCGCCGTTACGGTGTACGGCGGCACTTTCGCGCCGATCCGCAGACCGATCTGATCGAGGTCTACTGGACGCCGACCGTTGAGGCCTACGTGACACCCGTGGGCGACGGCGTTGTCGGCATCGCGATGCTCGGTCGCAAAGGGCTCGACTTCGATGCTGCGCTCGCCGGCATCCGTCCGCTTGCTGCGCTGGTCGCGGGTGCCGAGCCGGCGAGTGAGCTGCGCGGTGCCGGGCCGTTTCGGCAGAGCACGACGCGGCGGTCAGTCGGGCGCGTGCTGCTCGTCGGCGATGCGTCCGGTTATGTCGACGCGATCACGGGTGAGGGCATTCGCGTGGGACTCGCCCAGGCCGAGGCCGCGATCGACTGCATCGCACGGGATGATCCGGCGGGCTACGAGCGGGCGTGGAAGCAGCGCACCCGGGACTTCCGGGTGCTTACGGCAGGGCTGGTAGCCGCGGCGAACTCGCCCCTGCGTGCGGCGATCGTGCCAGCGGCATCCGCTCTCCCGCGGGTCTTCGGCGCGGTGGTGGAGCGGCTCGCGCGGTAAGGTCTCGGGCGCGCACCTCTCATCGTCCACCTCCCGTTTCTCACTTCTCCTCGTCCACCTGCCGTTTTTGCGACCATCACCACGTGGAAACACGGGGGTGGTGAGTAAAACGGGAGGTGGTCAACGTGCACGCTCCTCGGGCCGACCCTGGTCGACTACGCCGTGCCGGCCACCAGCCGGTCGAACAGCGTGTCGAGCTCGGGATCCACGACCTGCTGCTCGGGATGTGCGTCGTACCAGCCGATGATCTCGCGTGCACCCTCTGCGAAGCCGATCGTGGGATTGAAGGCCGGCACGAGCGACTTCACCAGGCTGTTGTCGAAGATCATCGAGTGGCTGCGGTCCCCGAGGTGGCCCGCACCCATGTCGGGGTCGGCTGCGGCGATCGCCTCAGAGGTGACATGCACGATGTTCGGGGTGACGCCCGCGGCATCCGCCAGCAGATGGGTGATCTGGGTCCAGCTCAGCAGTTCGTGAGAGGTGATGTGGATGGCGCTGCCGATCGTGTGTGGATTGCCGAGCAGCCCCACGAATCCGACCGCAAAGTCGCGGGCGTGAGTGAGCGCCCAGAGCGAGGATCCGTGATCGTGCAGCACGACCGGAGCGCCCCGGCGCATGCGGTCGATCGCGGTCCAGCCGCCGTTGAGCGGGAGGCTCGTTCGGTCATAAGTGTGCGAGGGGCGCACGATTGTGGCGGGGAATCCGCTGGCCCGATATTCCGCAACGAGCAGGTCCTCGCAGGCGATCTTGTCGCGCGAATACTGCCAAAACGGGTTGCGCAGCGGGGTCGACTCAACGATCGGCAGCCGCAGCGGCGGCTTCTGGTACGCGGATGCCGAGGAGATGAACACATACTGCCCGACTCGGTCAGAGAAGAGTTCGATGTCCTGTGCAACGTGCTCGGGAGTGAATGCCACCATGTCGACGACGACATCGAACTCGCGGCCCGCCAGGGCACTCGTCACCGAGGCGGGGTTTCGCACGTCGGCGACGAGCACCTCCGCTCCACGAGAGCTCGGACGCAGGGTGGTCTGGCCGCGATTGAGAAGCGTCACCTCGTGACCCTCCTCGAGGGCGCGGGCGCTCGCCGCAGAGCTGATCGTGCCGGTGCCGCCGATGAAGAGGATTGTCAGAGGTGTCATGCCTCTACGGTCGCCGCTTGGATGAGCTTCGTCAAGTCGTTGTGGATGTGGTGCCGGAGGAGGCCAGCGACTCAGCCGAGCAACAGGGTGCCGAGCTCCTCTGCGGTGGCGGCCACGCCGATCGTGCCAACCTGCTCGGCGTCAGTGCCGTACCCCCACTCGACGAAGATTGCGGGAACACCGTGCTCGGCCGCCCCGTGCACATCGTGCTCGCGGTCGCCCACCATCACGGGTGTGCTCGTATCGGCACCGAGCGCGACCAGTCGGCGCAGGGCCTCTTCGACGACATCCGCCTTTCGACTGCGCACCTCGTCCTCGGACGCCCCGGTGATCACCGTGAAGTAGTGGGCCAACCCGTAGAAGTCGAGTGCGGTGGTGGCGGGAAGCTCGGGCTTCGATGTCGCGAGCGAGATCGGGATCCCGCTCTCGTGAATCCGCTTGAGCAGCGACGCAACACCCGGGTAGACCGTGCTGTTGAACACGCCGGTCTGCAGGTAGTGCGGGCGGTAGACATCGAGGGCATGGTGGGACTCATCGACCGTCATCCCGGCCAGGTCACGAAATGAGTCGAGGAGGGGCGGGCCGACGTATGCCAGCAGCTCAGCCTGGCTCGGCACGGGGCGGCCCAGACGCTCGAAGGTCCAGGCGAGGCTCGCGGTGATGCCGGGTGCCGAATCGATGATCGTGCCATCGAGGTCGAAAAGGAAGCAGCTCCAGGGCGTGGTCACTGTCGTAATCCGATCACTGTTGTAATCCTAGGAGTTGATCGAGGTGTGCCGGCCCAGCGATCAAAACAGTCGGTGGTCGCTGTCGTCGAGGCCGCGCATGGCGTCATAGTCCAGCAGCAGGCAGCGGATTCCGCGGTCCTCGGCCAACATCCGCGCCTGTGGTTTGATCTCCTGTGCCGCGAAGACACCGGCCACCGGGGCGAGATGGGGATCCCGGTTCATGAGTTCGAGGTAGCGGGTGAGCTGCTCGACACCGTCGATGTCCCCGCGGCGCTTGATCTCGATCGCGACGCTGCCACCCGTATCATCCGTCGCCAGGATGTCGACCGGGCCGATGGCCGTCATGTACTCGCGGCGCACCAGACGCCAGCCATCCCCGGCGAGCTCGATTTGCTCGGCCAGAAGTTTCTGCAGGTGCGCCTCCACGCCATCCTTCTGCAGGCCGGGGTCGACACCGAGCTCGTGGGCGCTGTCGTGCAGGATCTCGTGGATCGAGATCACGAGCAGGTCGGCCGTCTTCGCCTGCGTAACCTTCCAGATCTCCGCGACGCCCGCCCGCGCCTGCTGCTTATCCGGCTCGATCGCGGCGACCGTGCAGGGTGGGCTCATCCAGTTGAGCGGCTTGTAGCTCAGCGAGTCCGAGTGCACGAGCACGCTGCCATCCGCTTTGAGCAGCAGCAGGCGTGTGGCGAGGGGCAGGTGCGCGCTCAGGCGGCCGGCATAATCGACGGAACAGCGGGCAATGACAAGACGCACTTGCCCAGAGTACGGGGTCGGCTCACTGCCGTTCGGTACCAAGTCGGTCGAAACTGGATTACCGCGCCGCTTGACCGTCCATTGGGGCGCGGGGTCAACTTCCAGATCACTGTCCTCGACCTCAGACCGATCCTCTCGTCTCTCCGTGAAGCTGGTTATCCACTCTTCATGGGACCCGAGACGAAGTGGTGCCGAGTCGGCAGCAACGAAGAAGCCGGAACCGAGCAGTTTCTCGTCACTGACCCCGACGGCCACCTCGCGCGCTTCCAGACTTCGCTTGGTCGTCGCTTGACCGAGGTTCTCTGATGGTGATCGTCTCCGATCCTCCGATGAGTCGCCTCAGTCGAAGAGGTCGAGGTACTTAGGTCGACACTTCATCGCGTGGATGACTTCCTCGGTGCCGTCGTCCCAGACCAGGACTACGGTTTCTAGGAGCCGTGCCTGGGTGTCGAATCCGATCCGCAATTGGCGATGCGGGTTCTCATCATCGAGCGGCCCGGCGACCAACGGGGCACTGGCCACCGTAATGGCGTCCTCGTCGGTGACACCGTGCCTCCGGGCCGACGCCCGAACGATCACGCGACGTGTGTCCACTCGTCTATAGCCGCACGAATTGCCTCGGAGCGATTCAATCCTTCCCGTTCCGCCCGAGCCATGACTGCGGCGAGTTCGTCGGTCGTCAGTCGCACCGGAATCACCTGCGCAGGCGCGGTGCCACGTGGAGTGCGACCCCAGCGGGCACGGAGCTGGTCGACGTCGTAACCCGCCTCAGCCTCGGCAACCCACTCGTCGACCTGCGACTCGTCGACCTCACGGGCTTGGATGATGCGCTTCATAAACTCATCGTAATACGAAATAGACAGCCTTCGCTAGGTGAAATACACCCCTAAGGGTGGGCTGATCCAGTTGAGCGGCTTGTAGCTCAGCGAGTCCGAGTGCACGAGCACGCTGCCATCCGCTTTGAGCAGCAGCAGGCGTGTGGCGAGGGGCAGGTGCGCGCTCAGGCGGCCGGCATAATCGACGGAGCAGCGGGCAATGACAAGACGCACCCGACGAGCATAGTTGCCCCGTCTCAGCCGGGCAGTGTTGGCGATGCGATGCGCTGCAGCACAGCGTGAAGCTCGGCTGGGGACAGCAGCATCGACGGTCCGCCTGGGTTGATCACAAGCCCGCGGTAGGGAGCCGTGGTGGCATCGCGCATCACCTCAGCTGCTGGCTTTGTGGCGAAGGAGTCCGCGATGTTGTGGGCGCTCACCTCCGGGCCAGAGGTGAAGGCGAGGAGCACCGGCTGGCCGTCGGGATCGACGGACTCACGGATGCGCACGGGTGGGCCGTCGATTACCCCGGGAGCGGACACCGACTCGGTGTCGACCGCGAGCAGCAGTGGGCCGTTCGTGGCGAGGGCATCGAGCACTGCCGTCTTGCCCATGTGCGGGTCGTCGATCTCGAGGGCTGCCTTGACCGCATCATTGCGGTTCCCGAGCAACGCGAACGCCGCATCGCGATGGGAAATCGCGCAGGTCGGGCCGGCTGGGTCGATGTAGAGCCAGCCGTATTCATCAGTCGAGGCGAGCTGCAGTGCTCCGGCAGCGGGCTGCACAAGGGCTTGCACAGCTATCAGATCCTCGGGATGCATCCGGTTGATCTGCTGCTGCGAGGTGAATGCGAATAGTGCGAGCCGGCCATCGGGTCCGCTGCCGGCCGCGAACTTGAGGGTTGCACCGGCCGCGAAGCTGTAGCTGCCATCGGCCTCGACGGTGGGGCGATCGGACCCGGTCGAATCGAGCAGAAGCCTGCCCTGGAGGCATCCGCGCACCACATCGAGGTAGGTGGATTGGTTCGGGTCCGCCGCGAACGCCTCGACAGCGGTGCGAAGTGACACGTTGTCGACGGGTGCCGAGCCGGAGATCGATGGAGTCATCCCTCGAGGCTAGTTCGCCATCACCTTCGGTGGCAGAGGCTCCCGCGCCGACCCGGAGGCCAGCCCGGCGACAAGCACAAGCACGAGCACCACGAGAAGGGCAGGAAGCAGGCCGATCTGCTGCCCGAGGAATCCGATTACGGGCGGGCCGACCAGGAAGGCGAAATACCCGATGGTCGCCACGGCACTCACTCGCGCGGCCGCGGTCTTCGGATCATCGGCGGCCGCGGACATCCCCACCGGGAAGCCGAGTGATGCCCCGAGCCCCCAGAACACCACGCCCACGATCGAGACCCAGAGCACGGGCACGAAAATCACCATCACCAGCCCGATGGCGGCGAGTACGGCCGATCCCCGCAGCACCGGCACGCGGCCGAAGCGGTCGAGCAGGCTCACGCCGGCCAAGCGCCCGACCGTCATTGACGCGACGAAGATGCCGAGCACGAGCGCACCGGTCGCCTTCGCGGTGCCGTGACCCTCGACCATGGCGAGTGCAAGCCAGTCATTCGCTGAGCCCTCGGTGAAGGCCATGCCGAGCACGACGAGACCGATCAGCAGGGTGCGCGGGTCGCGCCAGATGCTGAGGCGCCCGCGCCAGGTCATCGAGTGGTCGTCGTGCGAAACGGCCTCCTCGGTGATGATGTGCTCCGATTGAAGGAATCGCACCGAGACGAGTGCGCCTCCGGCGAAGATCACCGCGACGACGAGCAGGTGTGTCGCAATGGGCAGGCGGATGGCTTCGGCGCCGGCTCCGAGGGCCGCACCGACCACCGTTCCGAAGCTGAAAAAGGCGTGGAAGATCGGCATCACCGAGCGTGCAAGCACCCTCTCGTTCACCGCCCCCTGGAGGTTCATTGCGACATCGCAGATCGAGAACATCGAGCCGAAGATGATGAGTCCCACCATGACAACGGCATAGCTCGGGCCCACCGTGACCCCGAATCCGGCGAGGGCGAATCCAACGGCTCCGACCGTGAGAACCACTGCGATGGTGCGCCGTGCACCGATGCGGGCGATGATATGACTCGAGGCGAGAAGGCCGACGATTGAGCCAGCCGCTATACCGAAGATCAGGATGCCCATTGACGAGGTCGAGACTCCGAGGGCTTCCTTCACGGCGGGGATACGGGATGCCCAACTCGCCATCGAGAGGCCGCATAGACCGAAGATCGCGAACAGCGCGTTTCGCCAGGCAAGCACCTGCGGGCGCGTAAGCCCGGCGGATCTGGATTGGGTGACAGTCACGGGGGATCCTGGAAAGTATCGAATCGATTCGATCGAACCGATTCGACTACGCTAACAAAACATGGATACCGAGGCAACAGCGGCGCGGGCACGGCCCAATCTAGCCGCTGTTGCCGCGCTCGCCGGGGTCTCGCCATCCACTGCATCCCTCGCTTTCAGCGGCTCAGGGCCGGTGTCTGCGGCCACTCGCGCTCGAGTACTCGCCGCCGCTGCCCAACTGGACTACGCGGGTCCCGACCCCCGTGCGCAGTCGCTTCGGCACGGTCGCTCCGGCATTATCGGGGTCGTCATCGAGGACCGCCTTCGCGATGCCTTCCGCGACCCGATGAACATCGCGATGCTCGATGGCATCGCAGACGAGACCGGATCCGTCGGGGCCGGCCTCCTGCTGCTCACCGAGAACGGTGAGGGTGCTGCGAGCATCCGCAATGCACCAGTGGATGCGGTGGTGCTGATCGGCTGCAGCACCAACCTCGCGGCCCAGGTCGCAATCTTCCGCCGGCGCGGGATCGCACTGGTGGCGATCGAGGCCGAGCCGATGGACGATGTGCTCGCGATCGACCTCGACAATCGCAGTGCCTCCCACGCCCTCGCCCGCCATCTCGCGAAGCTGGGCCACCGTCGGGTGGGGATGGTGACGCTGCCGCTCGATGCCCGGCGTACTCGCGGGGTGCTCACGGAGGCGGCGATCGCGGCGAGTACCGGATACACCGCGCGTGAGCGCATCCGAGGGGTGCGGGAGGTCTTTACGGATGCGCCGGGAATGATGGCTGCGGTGAGCAGCATCGACGAGGGATTCACTGCCGGTCTGGCGCTTCTGTCGCACCCGAGCACACGACCCACTGCGGTGATCGCGCAGAGCGACCTGCTTGCGGTGGGAGTGATCCGCGCCGCCGAGCAGCTCGGACTCGGCGTGCCGCGCGACCTGAGTATCGTCGGGTTTGACGGGGTGAAACTCGACGGAATTGCGCCATACGACCTGACCACGATGGTGCAGCCTGCGGTGGAGAAGGGACGGGCGGCGGGTCGCGCGGTCATTGCACTGCTCGGCGGTGAGCATCCGCTTCCCGTGTCATTCACCTCGCGATTTCATCTCGGCACAACGACGGCGCCGCCCTCGGGTTAGTCGGTGTCTGTGGCTAGCCGGTGTCTGTGGTTCATGAGTAGCTGTGATTCATTAGTAACTATGAGACTGACGATTCTCGGCACAGCCGCGCCGTATCCCCGACCCGACAACCCGTGCTCGGGCTATCTCGTTCAGCAGGGCGACACCTCGATCTGGGTGGATGCCGGAACCGGCACTCTTGCCGAGCTGCAACGCCATGTCGCAGTGCGCGATCTCGATGCCATCTGGATCTCGCACGCCCACGCCGATCACACGGCCGACCTGCTCACCGCGTACTACGCGCTGCGATTTGCCGGCCCGCCGCGCGCGCGCCCACTGCCACTGATCGGACCACCCGGACTGGTCGAGCGGATGGTGGGATTCCTCGGTCACCGATCGGCGGCCGTGATGGACGAGGTATTCGAGGTTACCGAGATGCGCGGGTGGCACGACGCAGTCGTTGGCAAACTCTCTCTGAGCTGGGGTCCGCTCGATCACGGGATGCCCGCGTTCGGACTCCGCGTTCAGGCTGCCGACTCCGTGCTCGCCTACTCCGGTGACTCCGCGTACTGCGAAGGCCTGGTCGAGCTCGCTGAGGGCGCGGACCTGTTGCTCTGTGAGGCGGGGGCGTCGCAGCATCCGCCCACCGGTGCCGTTCACTGCACCCCGGAGGATGCCGCACTGCTCGCCAGTACTGCCGGGGCGAAGCACCTTCTCCTGACCCACTGTGAGGCTCCGGATGCCCGCGATCGTGCGCTCGCCGGGTTCCCGTCGGTGGAACTCGCGGTGCCAGGGATGACCCGGGAGTTCTAGTCGAATTGCTCTTGCCGACTTTGTCACAGCTGTCACCGGGCGGCCATTTGCACCGCTTAAGCTGGGCGTCATGACCACCGCATCCCCGCTCCCGTCCGGTATCCACAGAGACGAACTCGACCCGGCGGTGCGTCCGCAGGACGACCTGTTCCGGCATGTGAACGGTAAGTGGATCGACCGCACCGAGATTCCCTCGGACAAGGCCCGCTACGGGTCATTTCACGTACTCGCAGAAGTGGCCGAAAATGCCGTGCGCGAGATCATCGTTGAGGCGCAGGGCTCTGCTGTCGGCACCGAGGAGCACAAATTCGGCGATCTTTACGCGAGCTATATGGACGAGGCGCGCATCAACGAACTCGGTGCTGCACCCCTGGCCAATGACCTTGCATCGGTCGACGCGGTCAGCGACATCCCGAGCTTGCTCGAGACCCTCGGGCGCCTCGAGCGTCAGGGTGTGAGCGGCTTCTTCCAGCTATATATCGATAACGATCCGGGCAACCCCGAACGCTATATTGCACTTTTTGAGCAGGGTGGACTCGGTCTTCCCGACGAGAGCTACTATCGCGAAGAGAAATTCGCCGATATTCGAACCGCCTATGTCGGTTACCTGGCGAAAATGTTTTCACTTGCCGGCGCAAATCAGGCCCCGGAGCGCGCCGCCCGTGTACTCACCCTCGAAACCGCCATCGCCGCATGCCACTGGGACAACGTGATCTCGCGCGACTCGGAGAAGACCTACAACCTCAGCACCTGGGCGGACCTCGTGACGAGCGCATCGCGCGGGCCCGAAAATACCGGGTCGAAAAACGCGTCGGCGACCGACGGGCCAGACCTCAATCGCTGGCTCGATGCGCTGGATGCTCCAGCCGGCGTCTTCGATGAGCTGGTGCTCAGGCAGCCGTCGTTCCTCGATGGTGTTGCGGCGCTGCTGGATGCCGGGCATCTGGAGGCCTGGACCGACTGGCTGCGCTGGCAGGTCATCCGCTCGTCTGCCGCCTATCTTTCCGATGACTTCGTCGAGGCCAACTTCGACTTCTACGGCCGCACCCTCACCGGTACCCCCGAGCTCAGGGACCGCTGGAAGCGTGGCGTCTCGCTCGTGGAGGGCGCGATGGGCGAGGCCGTCGGCCGCATTTATGTGGAGCGGTACTTCCCGCAGGGGGCGAAGGTAGCGATGGATGTGCTCGTCGACAACCTCGTCGAGGCCTATCGCCAGAGCATCACCGGACTGGCCTGGATGACCGCGGCCACCCGCCTGCGGGCCATCGAGAAGCTCGACAAGTTCACGCCGAAGATCGGCTATCCGGTTCGGTGGCGCGACTATTCCCGCCTCGAGATCAGCCCGACCGACCTCATCGCTAATGTGCGGGCGACGAGCGAGTTCGAATTCCAGCGGGAGCTGGGCAAGATCGGCACGCCGCTCGACCGCGACGAGTGGTTCATGACACCGCAGACCATCAACGCGTACTACAACCCCGGGTTCAACGAGATTGTCTTTCCCGCGGCGATTCTGCAGTATCCATTCTTCGACGAGACCCGGGATGCCGCGGCCAACTATGGCGCGATCGGCGCGGTGATCGGCCACGAGATCGGCCACGGTTTCGATGATCAGGGCTCGAAGTACGACGGAGATGGCCGACTCACCGACTGGTGGACCGCGGCTGACCGCGAGGCGTTCGAGAAGCTCACGGGCTCGTTGATTGCGCAGTACAACGCGCTCGCTCCCCGCCAGGTGCCCGGGCATCATGTCAACGGCGCTCTCACCATCGGTGAGAATATCGGCGACCTCGGCGGCCTGTCGATCGCATGGAAGGCCTACCTGATCTCGCTCGCTGGCGAGCAGCCTCCGGTGATCGACGGGCTCTCTGGTGCCGAGCGATTCTTCCTTTCCTGGGCGCAGGCCTGGCAGCAGAAGGGGCGTGACGAGGAGGTCATCCGCCTGATCGCCACCGATCCACACTCTCCCAACGAGTTCCGCTGCAACCAGATCGTGCGCAACATCGACGGCTACTACGACACCTTCGCCGTGACCGCGTCGGATGCGCTGTGGCTCAATCCCGACGAGCGCGTGACCATTTGGTAGCTACCACCCGGGACAACGAACGCCGGGAGCATCTGCGCGCACAGCGCACTGGCCGCCATCGCGGAGTCGGCGGGGAGGAGAGCTTTGCCGCCGGGTTCTCCGCTCTTGCCGAACTGGCCTATGCGGGGGCCGCGGTATCCGCCAGTGTCATCGACCTGCGCACCGGTCGCACCCTGGTCTCAATCGATGATCAGGTCGCGATGCCGACAGCGAGTGTGGGCAAGATCCTCCTGCTCATTGAGGTCTCGGCACGCATCACCGCCCGGGATGCTTCGGGGTTCGGCATTCTCGATAAGACACCGGGTGACGCGGTGGGCGATTCCGGCATCTGGCAGCAGCTGCAAGCTCCCGCTTTTCCGGTGGTCGACTTGGCCCTTCTCGTCGGAGCCACGAGTGACAACCTCGCCACGAACGTGCTTCTTCGCCAGGTCGGTTTGGATTCCGTGCGGGCGCGAGGTGAGTCTCTCGGGCTCGCGCGAACCGCACTGCTCGATCTCGTGCGGGACCATCGTGGTCAGGATGATGCGCCGCAACTGTCGATCGGATCCACCGCCGAGCTGGCGTGGTTGTTTTCCGCGCTCGCTGCCGGACAGATCGTCGACACTGTCACCAGCACGCGTGTGCTCGACTGGCTCTCCCACAATCCAGATCTCTCCCTGGTGTCGAGTGCATTCGGGCTGGATCCGCTCTCGCACCGCACGCCGGATCTGGGGCTGCGCCTCATTCATAAGACCGGCACCGACGCGGGGGTGCGCGCGGAGGCCGGCCTCCTGAGCGGATCCCGCAGCGGCGTCGCCTATGCCGTCACCGTGCAGTTCAGTGAAACCGATCTTGCAGCACGACTCCGCGTGCTCGACGCGATGCGCGTGTTCGGTTTCGACCTGCTTGAGTACGTGTACTAGCTCCACCCTCGGGTCCCCACCAGTGCTCGAGCATCTCGCTTGTGTGAATCGACGTGGCAGTAGTTGCGATTTCACTCGGTGGCAAAGTCACAACTGCTACCGAGTCGATTGGGACGCCGACGAGGAAGGATTCCCGCATGATCTAGAGAGTCCAACGCGCGCCGCCCGGCAATGAGGACGTCGGAAGCGAGGACGGCGTGAAGGAGGACGGTGTGTGGCTCTGGCGGGACCCAAGGCTCGAGACCCGCCTGAAGCGCTGGATGTGCTGTTAGCGTCAGGCGCTTAGGTTGTCCCGAGTGAGTTGAGTCGCAGTCTCAGAAACCGCATCAATGCCGAAGAGGGCGGTCACCGCATCGCTGAAGGACTGCCCGTCGCCCGCCCGTGCGAGCTCCCGAGCGCGAACAGATGGCGTGTGGAGCAGCACGCCGGTGAGGTGGCGGAGAGCGGCTTCGATGCGTCCATCCTCGTCACCGCGGGAGTGGGCCCGGGTGATCTCGGCCTCCAACAGCCCGAAGACGTGGCTGCGCAGGGCGACTATCGCGGGAGTGAGTTGCTGCTCCGTAGTGGACGCAGCGAATTCGCTCGCGACGCTGCTCACCAGAGCCCGTGCGTCGCGGGTGGCGCTGAGTTCCTCCAGCGGAGCGTGCAGGCTGATCGTCTCGAGGTCGAGCAGTTCGATGCCGGTGATCGTGGAGACATCGGGATCCACATTGCGGGGAAGACCGAGGTCGATGACGATACGCCGATCACCGGCAACCAGGTGCGCGGCACTGACAACAGGAGCTTCGGATGCCGTGCAGGTGATCACAACATCGGCAGCCGCGAGTGCTGTGACGAGATTCGTGCTCGCGGTGAGGCCGAGACGCAGAGCGAACTTCGCCGCGCGACCGGACGGGGAAAAAACTGTGAGGTCTTCTGCGCCGCGATCGCGAAGAGCCGCGACGGTGGTCGCCGCATACTGTCCGGTGCCGACGATGAGCACGCGGGAGGAGGACCAGTCGACGATGCGACTTGACGCAAGTTCGAGGCCGAGCCGCACCAGTGAACGTCCGGCGCCGCCAACGGCTGTCTGACTTTTGACCTCGCGAGACGTATTCGCTGCCTTCTGGAATAGCCGCTCGAGACCGGATGACGTGGTGCCGGCGATCCGGGCTTGTGCGAGCGAGCGACGCACCTGACCCGAGATCTCATCTTCTCCCACGATCACTGACTCCAGTCCGCTCGACACCGCAAACAGGTGCTCGGCGACGTCAGTACCGCTCAATACAGTTACCGACGATCGGAGTTCTTCCGCATCCACGCCGCTCGCCAGCCCGATGACCTGCATCGAGTTCTCCATAGCGGCAGCCGAATCGGCAGCAAGCGAGTCATCGATTTCGAGGTAGGCCTCGAAACGGTTGCAGGTGGCAAGCACGACGGCACCCGAGATGGCGACGCTGTCGGAAACGAGGATGCCAGCCGCCCGCGGCGCACCGATCGAGAGCTTCTCGAGCATCTCAAAACTGGTGTTGCGGTGGTTGGCGGTCAGACACATAAGCACCCTTATAGCTTACGTCCGCAAGATGTGGGGTCGACGCGCGCGCGACTCGCAGGGCCCTCGACCATACTTAAGCATGTGAACCTTCCCGTTAGTCATCCGCTCATGGACGGTCGTACGGCCGATTCCCCGATCATCCGGGCCTATCGCGGGGACCGTCCAGACACCGTGCCGGTCTGGTTCATGCGCCAAGCTGGCCGCTCTCTGCCGGAGTACCGGGCGCTGCGGGTGGGCACCAAAATGCTTGACGCGTGTCTCAACCCGGAAATGTCGAGCGAGATCAGCCTCCAACCGGTGCGCCGCCATGGCGTGGACGCCGGCATCTTTTTCAGCGATATCGTCGTTCCCCTCAAGCTCGCCGGCGTCGACGTGGATATCGTGCCGGGTCGCGGCCCGGTGCTCGGGGCCCCCATCCGGTCGGCGGCGGATGTCGCGGCTCTCCGTGAGCTTGCCCCGGATGCCCTCGCTCCCATCTCCGAGGGCGTCGCGCGCACGGTCGCGCAACTCGGCACCACCCCGCTGATCGGCTTCGCGGGTGCACCGTTCACCCTGGCCGCCTACCTCGTGGAGGGTGGGCCATCGAAGGACCACTTGCGCGCTCGCACCCTGATGCACGCCGATCCGCTCGTCTGGGATGCCCTGCTCACCTGGGCAGCGGGCGTCACCGGAGCCTTTCTGCGAGCGCAGGTGCTTGCTGGCGCCAGCGCTGTGCAGCTGTTCGATTCTTGGGTGGGGTCGCTGTCGGTGGCCGATTACGAGTCACGGGTCGCGCCATTCTCCCGCCAGGCGATCGCGCACGTCGCCGATCTCGCGGTGCCGGTCGTGCATTTCGGTGTGGGCACCGGTGAACTGCTGCGCTCAATGCACGCGATCGGAGCCGATGTGATGGGGGTCGACGATCGGCTGCCCCTGGATACGGCATCCGCTCGTCTTGGCGCAGCAGTGCCGCTGCAGGGCAACATCAACCCGGCCATGCTCGCCGCGCCCTGGCCGGTGCTCGAAGCTCACGTACTCGACGTGATTGCTCGCGGACGAACGGCCACTTCCCACGTGCTGAACCTCGGCCACGGCGTGCCGCCGGAGACCGACCCCGACGTGCTTACCCGAATCGTGCAGCTCGCTCATCGGGATGGTGCTGCACATGCCTAATGCGATCGTCGTCGGCGGAGGGATCGCCGGTCTCGTGATGGCACGCGACCTTGCACTCGGCGGACTGCACGTCACACTGCTTGAGGCCTCTGATCATCTCGGTGGCAAGGTCGCCCGCCATACGGTCGCGGGGATCGACCTCGATGCCGGCGCGGAGAGCTTCGCCACCCGTCGCAACACTGTCGAAGACCTGGCCAAGCAGCTGGGCCTGGGAGCGGATGTCGCCCGCCCGAACCCGCGGGGAGCGTGGCTGCTGACGGCCGAGGGCCTCGCCCACCCGATGCCCCGCACTGGCATCCTCGGAATCCCCGGCATAGCGCTCGCGGCAGACGTGATTGAGGTCGTCGGGTTCTGGGGCGCACTGCGTGGCCAGCTCGACGCCCTGATGTTCGGCTTTGCCGGGTCGAAGGAACGCAACCTCGGGCGCCTGGTGCGGCGGAGGATGGGCCGACGCGTGCTCGAACGGTTGGTCGCACCGGTAACGCTCGGCATCCACTCCCGACACCCTGACGAACTCGATGTGGATGTTGTCGCCCCGGGGCTTCGGGCGGCGATGCTGTCTACCGGGTCGCTGTCGAACGGAGTTCGCTCGCTGCGGGAGTCTGCCCCGGCTGGCACAGCGGTCTCCGGATTGGTTGGCGGGATATTTTCTTTGGTCGAAGCGCTGACCCGTGATCTTGAGCGATTCGGTGTGAGGGTACGACTCAACTCCCCGGTGGCGGCGATCAGCGCATCGACCGCGACTCTGGTCGATGGGCAAACTCTTCAGGCCGACACCGTGGTTCTCGCGGCACCTCTGACGGCCGAAGGTGCTGTGGCCGCTACTGCAGCTATCGTGCTCGCGACGCTCGTTGTGGATGCGCCGGAACTGGATGCTGCACCGCGAGGCACTGGCGTGCTGGTCGCCCGCCCGCCCGTCGGCTCACAACTTCAGGCCAAGGCCCTCACCCATGGGACGGCCAAGTGGGACTGGCTGGCCGCGCGGGCGGCGCGCCATCGCCATGTACTTCGACTGTCGTATGACGGCGCAGTAGCCGAGAAGTTCACCGACTCCGAGTTGCGCGATCTCGCGCTGCGGGATGCCGGGGTGCTGCTCGGGGTCGCCCTGACCGCGACATCCGTCGTCGAGTTTGCCCGGGTGCACTGGAGCGCCCCGGCGGACCGGCCGGCACCCATCGAGGGCGTGACCGTCATTGGTGAAGGTGTTGCAGGAACCGGCCTTGCTGCCGTCATTGCCCAGGTGCGGCTCGAATCTGGACGTTTGCTGAAGAATATGGGGGCGTAGCCCCCGGGGGCTACTGTGGAAAGGGAGCATTCATATGCTCATCCGGGCACGTACAGAACGGAGCAACCATGCGAAGCAAGATTCTGCTTGTTGTTGGATTGGCGGCCGGGTATGTGCTCGGCGCGAAGGCGGGGCGGGACCGCTACGAGCAAATTAAACGGGCCGCCGACACGCTCTGGAGCAACCCGCGAGTGCAGCGCCAGGTGAAGAAGGCCGAAGAGCGCGCACTGGATTTCGCCCAGGGCAGGGCATCCGGGGTCATCGACTTTCTCAGTGACGGGGCGAAAAAAGTCGTCTCACGATCAGGCACAACGCGATCAGACACAAAGCGATCAGGCACAAAGCGGTCAGACACAAAGCGGTCAGACACAACTCGATCAGCTGCAAAGCGATCGGGCACATCCCAATCGGGTAAATCTGCGCCCGCGCGTTCATCATCGGCGGCCAAGCCGGCCTCCACCAGCGTTGAGTAGAGCGTCGTGAACGACGACAGCACGGCCCGCAAGTCGCTCTTTGCCCTGATCGCTGACCTGCCACGCCTGGTCATCGGGCAGGTAAAAAACGAGATCGAGCAGCTCAAGAGCGAGATGATCGCCAAGCTCAAACACGTCGGGATCGGTGCCGGTCTCTTCATCGGTGCGGGATTTGTCGCCTTCTGTTTGTTCGCAGTGCTGATCACGGCCGCTATCCTGGCGTTTGCAACCGTCGTGCCCGGCTGGCTCGCCGCGCTCATCGTGGCCGCCATCCTGCTCGTGATCATGGTCGTCCTCCTGCTCATCGGTGTGCGCCAGGTGAAGCGGGGAGTGCCGCCGACGCCGACCAAGACCATCACGAGCGTGAAAAAAGATGTGAACGCCCTCACGGGTCTGGGAAAGCGGGAGAGTCGATGAGTGATGAATCAGTAGGCGAGTCGATCGAAACCCGGATCGCTGCCACCCGTTCGGAGCTTGAGCGCACGCTCGACGCGATCGAGGACAAGCTCGATGTGCCGAAGCGGGTCGGCAAACTGACAGCAAGGGCGCAGGCGTCCTTTGAGCAGAACCCCGTACCGTGGAAGGTCGGAGCGATCGCAGCCGCGATCGTCATCGGCGGCATCGTTGCCTGGGCGATCTTCAGCGACGACTAGAGACGGTTTCATCACCGGCAATACGACAGATGCTCTCCCGCACCGGCGCATGGCCGCTTTGTGTTCTCGCAGTAATGCGGGGGAGGATAGAAGGTATGAGTACCACCCTGATTCCGGATGGGCGTCCCGGTGAGAGCGCCACTACCCTCGAAGACCACACGCTGACCGGATACACCCTCTGGGCCGTCCTTCGCCGTGACGGCACAGTGCCGGTGGGCGATGACTCTGCCTCGCTCTCCGCAGCCGTCGCCACCGTGGAAGCGGCCGGGGTAACCGTGCGCGGCTTCTACGACGTCTCCAGCCTTCGGGCCGATGCCGACCTGATGATCTGGCTGCACGGCGGAGCGCCGGAGAAACTCCAATGGGCTCTGCGCGAACTGCGTCGCAGCGCGCTGCTCCACACCCTCCTGCCCACCTGGAACGCGATGGGTGTTCACGTGGACGCCGAGTTCTCGGCCAGCCACCGCCCCGCTTTCATGGGCGACAAGCATCCGGAGGCCTGGCTGACGGTCTACCCCTTCGTGCGGTCCTACGAGTGGTACATCCTGCCCGACGAAGAGCGCCGAGCGATGCTGGCGGATCACGGACGCAAGGGCGGCGCCTACCCGCAAGTGCTCGCCAACACCGTGGCATCCTTCGCCCTCGGCGACTACGAGTGGATCCTGGCGCTCGAAGCGCCACAGCTGGTCGACCTCGTCGACATGATGCGTCACCTGCGCCAGACCGAAGCGCGCCGCCACGTGCGCGAAGAAGTTCCCTTTTACACCGGCCGCCGCATTCCGGTCGCCGAGATTGCTGAGATCCTGCGATGACAATTACCAATGGCGAGCTCGCCGGTCAACTGGGCGACGAACTGGTCCGCGGTGCGACGGATGCCGCGAAGCACGGTCCGGAGCACGTGACCGAGCCGACAGCGTATGACGCAATTCTGCTCGCGAGCTTCGGCGGGCCAGAGGGACAGGATGACGTCATCCCGTTCCTTCGTAACGTGACTCGCGGCCGCGGTATCCCCGACGAACGTCTCGAAGTGGTCGCGCACCACTATCGCGCCTTTGGCGGCATCAGCCCGATCAACCAGCAGAACCGCGACCTCAAGGTAGCGCTCGAAGCCGAACTCGAACGTCGCGGCATCGACCTGCCGGTGCTCTGGGGCAACCGCAACTGGCCGCCCTTCATCCGCGATGCCGTCTCCGAGGCACACGACCGCGGGTTCACGAAGCTCATTGCCATCGGGACGAGCGCCTACAGCTCGTATTCCGGCTGCCGCCAGTACCGCGAAGATTATGCCGCTGCGCTCACTGACACCGGACTCGACGGTGTGATCCAGATCGACAAGATCCGCCAGTTCTTCGATCACCCCGGGTTTGTCACGCCGTTCATCGAGGGTCTGCGCACGGGCCTCGCCGAGGTTGCCGCGGCTGGTATTCCACTGAACGAGACTCATGTGCTGTTCTCGACCCATTCGATCCCGTCGTCGGATGCCGCGAAGAGCGGTCCGCCGTTCCGCGACTTCGGTGAGGGTGGCGCCTACGCCGCCCAGCACCGGGCGGTCGCGGAGGTCGTGGTGGAAGGCGTCGAGGTGGAGTGGAGCCTGGTATTCCAGTCACGCAGTGGCCCACCCACCCAGCCGTGGCTTGAGCCAGACATCAACGATGCCATCCGCGAATTGGCTGCCACGGGCATCCGCGCGGTCGTCATTGTGCCCCTCGGCTTCGTCAGTGACCACATGGAAGTGAAGTGGGATCTCGACACCGAGGCGATGGAGACCTCACAAGAGCTCGGTGTGCTCGCGATTCGAGTGCCGACTCCCGGCATCCATGCGGCCTACGTCTCCGGGCTCATCGATCTCGTTCTCGAGCGTCGGGATGCTTTGCCCGTGGCCGAACGTCCGTCGCTCACCGCGCTCGGCCCCTGGTACGACGTGTGCCGCGCCGGATGCTGCGAGAACGAGCGACTCGGATTCAAGCCGGCGCTCGGGGGGCAGATTCCGTGAGCGGTGCCGGCAGTGCGCTGCGCATCGGCACCCGAGGCAGCGCGCTCGCCCTCGCGCAGACCGGACTGGTCGCCGCAGCCGTTGCCAAGGCATCCGGTCTCGGGGTGGAGATCGTACCGATCGCCAGCCAGGGTGACCATTCCACTGCCTCACTTGCGTCTATCGGCGGTACCGGTGTGTTTGCTTCTGCCCTGCGCGAGGCGCTGATCGCGGACACCTGCGATCTCGTCGTGCACTCCCTCAAAGACCTTCCCACCGATGCCTATCCCGGGTTGCGCATCGGTGCGATTCCGAAGCGGGCGGATGCCAGGGACGCCCTCTGCGCCCGTGACGGCCTCACCCTCGAGGAGCTGGCTCCCGGGGCACGGGTTGGCACCGGCTCGCCGCGCCGCGCCGCCCAGCTGCGCGGCTGGCGGCCGGATGTTACGGTCGTCGACATCCGCGGCAACGTCGATACCCGTCTGCGCAAGGTCGCCGATGGTGAGCTTGACGCCGTTGTGCTCGCCGCTGCGGGTCTCGGCCGGATCGGGCGACTGGATGCGGTCAGCGAGTTCTTCGAGCTCGGGAAGTGGGCTACTGCTCCCGGTCAGGGGGCACTGGCTATCGAGGTGCGGGACAGCTACTCGAGCTCGTTCGCTGCGATGCTGAAAGCCCTCGATCACTCCTCCACCCGGCTCGCCGTCCTCGCGGAACGCGCAGTGCTCGCACGCCTCGAGGCTGGCTGCGCCGCGCCGATCGGGGCCGCGGGTGTCGTTGACGGAGACATGCTCTTCCTCACCGCCACCGTGTACGCACCCGACGGCACGAAATCACTCACCAGTTCGCACGCCCTCGTTCTCGAAGGCAGCGCATCCGAGCGAGCCGCACTCCCCGGCGAGCTCGGGGATCGGGTCGCCGCCGAACTTCTCGCTCTCGGAGCGGCCGATATCGCGCCGATCGGAGCGCTCGCATGAGCCCGTGCCGCAGCCTGAAACCACTGGCCGGATGGCGGGTGCTCGTGCCCCGTGGCGGTAACTGGGGCGACCTGGTCGCCGCCGACCTCCGCACCTACGGCGCCGTTCCCGTGATCGCGCCGATGATCAACTTTGCAAGCGCCGAGAACGCGATGGAGCTCTCTGATGCCCTCAAGCGCCTCGAAAATGGCAGGTTCGACTGGTTGGTAATCACCAGCGCAACGACTGTCGATGTGTTGATCAGCCAGCAGGTCACCATCCCACCAAGCACCCGCATCGCGGCCGTCGGCGAGACGACAAGCGCCGCACTGATCCTCGCGGGCTACCGTGTCGACTTCGTGCCAGAGAGCGACAACTCGGCCCGTGGACTCGTGAAGGAGTGGCCGGCCTCCGACATCGTTGGACGCGTGCTCATCCCGCAGTCAGACATCGCCGAGCCGACTCTCGTCGCCGGACTGGCTACCCTCGGACTCGAGGTGGAGTACGTCTCGGCCTACCGCACGGTCGGCGTGCCGGTCTCGGAGCATGTGGCGGCGGATGTCGCGTCCGGTCGCATCCGCGCCGTACTCGTGACCTCTGGGAGCGTGGCCCGGCAGGTGCAGGCACAGCTCGCACCGCTCCTCGGCGAGACCGTCGTTGCCGCCATCGGGCCGCGCACTGCGTTCGACGCCCGCGCTGCTGGACTCACCGTGCACGTGATCGCTGAATCCCGCTCCGCGGGCTCCCTCGTGGAGGGTCTGGCTGAATACGTGATCTCCAACGGTGACGACCACAGCGCGGATGGCTCCCGCGACAACAACGGCGGGTCTTCTGATGGGCCGGTGGCCTCCTCATGACCGGGCTGAGCATCCGTCCCCGTCGATTGCGCGCAATTCCGGCCCTGCGCCGCCTGGTTGCGGAAACCAGGCTCCACCCGGCTGAACTTGTGCTGCCGATGTTCGTGCGCGAGGGGCTCCGCGAACCGGTACCGATCTCGTCGATGCCCGGCGTGGTCAATCATTCACTCGACTCGCTGCGCCGCGCGGTGGTCGAGGCCGCCGATGCTGGCGTCGGGGGTGTCATGCTGTTCGGCGTTCCTGAGCATAAGGATTCCATCGGATCCGGCGCGACGGCTGACGACGGCATTCTCAACTTGGCCACCCGTGCAGTCGTTGCCGAGGTGGGGGACGCGATCGTGGTGCAAACCGATCTCTGTCTCGATGAATTCACCGATCACGGCCACTGCGGAGTGCTCGCCGCGGACGGCAGCGTCGATAACGACGCATCCCTGCTGCGTTACCGGGACATGGGCGTTGCGCAGGCTGCCGCGGGATCCCAGCTGCTCGGGCTCAGCGGCATGATGGATGGCCAGGTCGCCGCTGTGCGCGATGCTCTCGACGCCAATAATTTTGCCGGCACCGCCATCCTGGGCTATGCGGCCAAGTACGCGTCGGCGTTTTACGGGCCGTTCCGTGAAGCCGTCGATTCATCGCTCGTCGGTGATCGTCGCAGTTACCAGCTTGATGCCGGTAACCGTCGAGAGGGCCTCCGCGAGGTCATGCTCGATATTGAAGAGGGCGCCGACATCGTGATGGTGAAACCCGCGATGAGCTTCCTCGACGTGCTTGCCGATGCCGCCGCAGTGAGCCCGGTGCCGGTGTGGGCCTACCAGGTCTCCGGCGAGTACGCGATGATCGAGGCCGCTGCCGCCAACGGGTGGATCGATCGTCGCCGAGCGGTCGAAGAGTCTGTGCTGAGCATCAAACGCGCCGGAGCCGATGCAATCCTCAGCTACTGGGCCGTCGAACTGGCAGCGTGGCTGCGCTGATGGGACTGTGATTCTGATGGGACTGTGCTCCTGATGGGACTGTGCTTCTGATGGGACTGTGCTTCTAATGGGCGCGAACGAGACCTACTTCACCCGGGCGAAGCTCTCTATCCCGGGCGGTGTCAATTCGCCGGTGCGGGCGTTCGGCTCGGTCGGCGGCACGCCGCGATTCATGGTGTCGGCACGCGGCCCCTACATCACGGATGCTGACGGTCGCGAATATGTCGATCTCGTCAGCACCTGGGGGCCTGCGCTTCTCGGGCACGCGCATCCGTCCGTCGTTAAAGCGGTGCAGGATAGTGCGGCGCGCGGGCTGTCGTTCGGGGCGTCCACTCCCGGCGAGACCGAGTTGGCCGAACTCGTGCGTGAGCGTGTAAGCGTTGAGTCGACCAACAGTTCTGGTCAGCTCACCGGCACTGTGCAGAGGGCGATCGAGAAGATCCGCCTGGTGTCCACCGGTACCGAGGCGACGATGACGGCCATCCGCCTCGCCCGCGGATTCACCGGACGCGATCTTCTGGTGAAGTTCGCCGGGCACTATCACGGACATTCCGACGCGCTCCTTGCGGAAGCCGGATCGGGACTCGCAACACTCGCGCTGCCCGGCTCGGCCGGCGTCACAGCCGCGACCGCCGCGCAGACCATTGTTCTGCCATATAACGACCTCGATGCTGTTCGCGCGCTGTTCGCCGTGCAGGGATCGAAGATCGCCGCGGTGATCGTGGAAGCGGCATCCGCCAATATGGGGGTCGTACCACCGGATCGCGGATTCAACCGCGAGCTTGCCGCCATTGCGCGAGAGCATGGCGCTCTCCTGATTTTCGACGAGGTGCTCACCGGTTTTCGAGTGGGCCCGGCCGGCTGGTGGGGGCTCGAGGCCGCCAGTGTGGTGCCCGACGGCGCGGGCTGGATGCCCGACCTCTTCGCCTTCGGCAAGGTCATCGGTGGTGGACTTCCGCTCGCCGCGCTCGGTGGCCGTGCGGATGTCATGGACTTTCTCGCGCCTCTCGGTCCGGTCTACCAGGCCGGAACCCTCAGCGGCAATCCGGTGGCGGTTGCCGCTGGGATCGCAACACTGCGTCTGGCGGATGCTTCGGTGTACGCGCGCCTGGATGCGGTCGCCGACCAGCTCTCCGCCGCCGTGTCCTCCGCACTCAGCACCGAGGGCGTCGAGCATTCCGTGCAGCGGGCCGGCAACCTGTTCTCGTTCGCGTTCTCCCCCACGAAGCCGCGCAACTACGATGATGTGCGCTCACAGCAGGGTTTCCGCTACGCACCGTTCTTCCACGCCATGCTGGATGCGGGGGTGTCACTCCCCCCGTCGGTGTTCGAGGCCTGGTTCGTCACGGCCGCGCATGACGATGCGGCGGTCTCTCGCATCCTCGAGGCGCTGCCGGCGGCGGCTCGCGCTGCGGCGGCGGCCACGCCCGCAGTGAGCTGCCCGCGGTCCGAGCCCTGCGCTCCGAGGTCGACGGTCTGTGCTGCCTGCGGTCTGCCCCCCGCGGTCTAAGGTCTGCGGGTCTGCGGGTCTGCGGGATTGCGGGTCTGCGGGTCTGCAGGTCTGAAAACTGCGGGTCTGAAGATTGCGGGTCTGAAGATCGCGGATCTGCAGGTCTGAAGAATTCGACTTGGTAGCAGTTGCGACTCCCACGGCGCAAAACCTGCAACTGCTACCAAGTGGATTCACCGAGTGGGCCCGCCTCAGCAGGCCCGCCTCAGCAGGCCCGCCTCAGCAGGCCCGCCTCAGCAGGCCCGCCTCAGCAGCGCAGATCCCGGATCAGGGTTGTCCGACGGCTCACGTCAGCCGAACAGGATCGAAGCCTCGTCGTAGCGGGATTGAGAAACCGTGTTGAGCTTGCCGAGGGCATCCTCGAAGGCAACGTGGGTGATGGAAGTGCCGCTGAGTGAGACCATACGGCCCCAGCGGGCGTGGATCACGGAGTCGACCGCCGCCATCCCGTAGCGTGTGGCGAGCACCCGGTCGTATGCAGTCGGGGTACCACCGCGTTGGATGTGGCCAAGAGTCGTCGCGCGCGTCTCGATTCCCACTCGCGCTTCGATCTCCGGGGCAAGGAGTTCGCCGATGCCGCCGAGGCGGGGGCGCCCGAACGCGTCGAGTCCGCGCTCGGAGTGGGCGTCATCCATCGTGTCGAGGTGGAAGCCCTCGGCCACGACGACCAGTGGTGCGCGTCCACGGTCCACCACGGACTGCACCCATGCAGCGATCTGGTCCATGGAGGTCTTCTGCTCGGGGATGAGGATGGCGTGAGCCCCCGCTGCCATTCCGGAGTGCAAGGCGATCCAGCCGACGTGTCGCCCCATCACCTCGGCCACCATGCAGCGGCCGTGCGAGTCGCCGGTGGTGCGGAGGCGGTCCATGGCATCCGTCGCGATCTGCACGGCGGTGTCGAAACCGAAGGTGTAGTCGGTGGCTGAGAGGTCATTGTCGACGGTCTTGGGCACGCCGACGATCTTGATTCCGGCGTCCGTCAGGCGCTTGGCTGCGGCGAGGGTTCCCTCTCCGCCGATTGCGATGAGCGAGTCGACGCCGAGACGTTCCATGTTGGCTCGCACAACATCCGCTCCACCGTTTGCCTCGAACGGATTGGTGCGGGAGGTGCCGAGGATGGTTCCACCCTGCTTTGAGATGCCCTGGATGTCTTTGCGCTCGAGTGGGATGACGTCGCCTTCGACGACACCGCGCCAGCCGTGCCGGAAGCCGACGAATTTCTTGTTGTAGATCTGGGTGCCCTTGAGAACGGCGCCGCGGATGACCGCGTTCAACCCGGGGCAGTCTCCACCGCTGGTGAGAATTCCAATGCTCATGTGCCCATCATCCCGTAGGTTGGGCGGTCGCCCTTCACCCCCCGGCCTTCGGCAAGCGCGCGGGCAACAGCCGACGCGCCCTCGGGCTAGAGCTTGCCCGGCGCGTCGAGCCCACCCGTGCAGGGAGCTCCGGGCTCCGGCGCGCTCGCGCTCTGCCGGTACTTCTGAATAAATTGCCCGATTCGGGCGTCCGTCACCGACGACACCGCCAACTGGGCATCCCACGCGCTGAGCACGATCGGCGCAGGCAGACCCGGGTAGGGCGACAGCAGGGTGTAGGTGGAGGGCATCAGGTCACGCAGCGAGCTGACGGTCGCGGCAGGCAGCGATGGATCGTAGGTGACCCAGACGGCACCGTGCTCCAGATCGTGCACCGCGTTCTGGTTCGGCACGGGCTGCGTGTAGATCCCGCAATTGAGCCAGAGCGCGCTGTGTGGCCCACCAACCGGTGGGGTTTGATCGTAGGAGACCGATCCCTCCACGTGCCCGGCCGTGTTGCTGAAGGTCGTGACGCCCCGGATGCTGCCGCTGGCGGATTCAGTAGCGGCGGGCCGCGGCGTCAGCGTGATCGACGTCACCACGAGCGTGATTACGGCCGCAGCCCCCACGATCCCGCTCGTGATGGCGATGATTCGCACGCGTGCGCGACGCTTTTCGCCGGCGCGAAAAGCCTCGAGCTTGCCGTTGCGGCTGGCTTTCGACGACGACGGGACTGGTGGGGTTGCGGGTGTCACGGGGCCTCTTTCAATGGGAGCACTCAATCTCACCACCCCTTCCTGTTGATAACCATCGCCCGGACCTGCCGGTGTGCCTACCGGGGCACTCACCCACCCGTAGTCTCGAGACTATGGATCCGGCACCGCTGCGAAGCAGCTTTTCCCCGCCGCACCCGCTCGATCTCGCCCAGACGCTGCGACCGCTCAGTCGGGGAACCGCCGACCCCACGATGCAGTGGGATGCCTCGGGCGTCTGGCGAACGCTGCCGACGCCACTCGGCGCGGCGACACTGCACCTCGCCCAGAACCGCGGCACGGTGGACGCAACCGCGTGGGGGGATGGCGCGGAGTGGGCGATCGCGGCGGTGCCAGAGTTGCTCGGTGCCGGAGATGACGCCGGCGACTTTGATGTGTCGGGCAATCCGTTCCTGCTCGAGGCACAGCGACGCAATCCCGGGCTGAGGCTGCTGCGCACGGGCCTCGTGCTGGAGATGATGATTGCGGCGATCTTCGAGCAGAAAGTGACAGGTAAGGAGGCCCGCCGGGCCTGGGCAACGCTCGTTCGCGCCCACGGGGAGGCCGCACCGGGGCCTGCACCGAGCGGCATGCGGGTGTTCCCCTCCGCCGGCGCCTGGCGACTGATTCCCTCCTGGGAATGGCATGCGGCGGGTGTCGACCCGCAGCGCTCGCGCACGGCGATCGCCGCTGCATCCGTCGCCAGCGGACTCGAGCGCACGCTGGCTCTTGGCCGAGGAGGTGCCGAGGTGGCGAAACGACTACGCAGCGTGCCCGGCATCGGCATCTGGACTGCGGCGGAGACCACCCAGCGCGCCCACGGTGACGCCGACTCGGTGAGTGTCGGCGACTACCATCTACCTGCGGTCGTCGGCTGGGCCCTCATCGGGTCGCCCGTCGACGACGACGGAATGCTGGAACTGCTCGCCCCCTGGGCCGGCCAACGGCAGCGCGTGATGCGACTGATCGAGGCGAGTGGCTTCGCGAAGCCTCGCTTTGGGCCGCGGATGACGATCCAGGATCACCGGCGCCACTAGCGTTGCCTCGTGCACCTCATCTTTCGTACCTTTCTTGTCTGGCTGCGCCGCAACGGTCCGCGGCTGGATCCCCACGATGTCGGCCGCATCACGTTTCGCGTACTCCCCACCGATCTTGACGTGCTCGGCCACATGAACAATGGCGTGTACCTGTCGATAATGGACCTCGGCCGCATGGATCTGCTTCAGCGTTGCGGCGTCTGGTCCCGGCTGATCGGAGCCGGGATCTTCCCGGTGATGGCGGATGAGACGATCAGTTTTCGACGCTCGCTGATGCCCTGGCAGCGTTTCACGCTAGAAACCCGCATTGTCGGTTACGACGCGAAGGCTGTCTACGTTGAGCAGCGAGCTGTTGTTGCGGGTGAGATCTATGCTCGTGCAACGACGCGCGGCCGGTTCGTGAGGAAGACCGGCGGCACCGTCGGCACGGCCGAACTCGCCGCCGTTGCCGGCATCGACATCTCCGGTCATCCGCTGCCCGAATGGGTGGCACGATGGGCCGCGGATGTCGCACTCCCGGCCGCGCGCGCCGCCGCTCCCAGGGAGTGGGACTGAGTTCCCCACTATTTTGGCACCGTGCACCGTGCACCGTGCACCGTGCACTGGGGTTCGCGGGGCCGCGGTTTCGCGAGGCCCACCCTTCTCGAGTGTCACCTTCGCAGGCTTACGGAGCCGCTTGGCATGCGATCATGACCCCTCACGTGCGACGTGCGACGTGCGACTTCGACCGCGGTGCGGGCGGTGCGGGCTTCCTAGACGGAGTCGGCCTTGTCTTCCTCGGCGGGCTCGGCGGCCTGCTCTTCCTCGGCGGGCTCGGGATGGGCACCGAGCGGGCCGCCACCAAAGTCTGCAGCTTGGGCGACATCCGCTCTCTGGCGTAGCAACTCCTCGGCCTCGGCCTTGGCTACAGCCACCTCTGACTCGTCGCCCGCGGCGGCGCCGCCCTGGTTGGCGAACTGGTCGAATGTTGCCATGGCGAAGCTCCTCTGATCCCGCAGCGCTCTCATCACACCGCTGACACCGAGTTTAACCAGCTCTGAGGTGAGAGGCAAAGGGAGCCGCAGCGCAGGGAACTATCCCTCGAGCACAGCCATCGCAGCGTTATGACCGCCGAGCCCGCTCACGCCACCGCCGCGTTGTGCGCCGGCTCCGCAGATCAGGATTTTCTCGTGAGCGGTGGCGACACCCCAGCGCGCCGCCGGAGTGCCGAGATCGGCCGAGTCTTCGGCAAAGGGCCACGACAGCGGAGCGTGGAAGATGTTGCCTCCGGGCAGCCCGAGAGCCAACTCGAGGTCGTACGTGGTCTTGGTTTCGATGCAGGGGCGGCCCGCGGCATCGGTCAGCAGAAGTGGCTCGATCGGCTCGGCGAGCACGCTGTTGAGCGAGTCGATCACTGCCCGTTCGAGCAATTGCCTGAGGTCGGCCGCATTGTGCGACGTGACTAACCGGTGCGGCGTGTGCAGTCCGAAGACGGTGAGGGTCTGGGCACCGGAGGCCGACAACTCCGGGGAGAGGATGCTCGGATCAGTAAGCGAATGGCAGTAGATCTCCGCTGGGAGGGGGGTGGGGATGTTACGAGCACTCGCCGCACGGAAGGCCCGCTCGAGTTGCTCGTAGCCCTCATTGATGTGGAAGGTGCCGCCGAATGCCGCAGCCGGATCGAGGGATGCGTCACGCAGACGAGGAAGTCGCCGTAGCAGCAGATTGACCTTCACCTGTGCGCCCTCGACCGGCGCGATCTGTTCGCCGAGCATTCCGGAGAGGCCGAGCGAGCCGGAGTCACCGAGCAATTGGGACAGTACCTGCGGTGCGACATTGGAGAGCACGGTACCGGCGTGCACGCTGTGTTCGTTGGTGCCGAGGCGATAGCGCACCTCGCCGTCGGGGGTGATCGACACCACATCGGCTCCGGTCACGAGCGTGGCCCCGGCCGTGCGGGCAGCACTCGTGAGGGCACTGGTGACGGCGCCCATTCCGCCGACTGGAACATCCCAGTCCCCGGTTCCCCCGCCGATCACGTGGTAGAGGAAGCAGCGGTTGGCAGCGAGTGTTTCATCGTTGGCCGGGGCAAAAGTGCCGATCAGGGCATCTGTCAGCACGACACCACGCACGAGGTCGTTGTGGAAGCTGCGCTCGATGACCTCGCCGATCGGGCGTTCGATGAAGTCGGTCCAGTCAGCTTCACCGACCATTCGTCTCAACTCCGAACGACGAAGCAACGGTTCGGTCACGGTGGGGAATACGGCGCGGGCGAGCGCTGCGGTGCGTTCGTAAAATGACTGCCAGGCATCGAAGTCGGCACCGAGTGACTCGAAGGAGCGGCGGGTGGCAGCGGTATCGCCGTTGTCAACGAGCAGTCCATGATCGGTGCCGGGCAGCGGCGTGTAGGAGCTGTACCGGCGGCGTTCGAGGCGAATCTCCAGCCCCAGATCGCGGATGATGGCGGATGGCAGCAAGCTGACAAGGTACGAATACCGGGATAGTCGCGCCTCAATGCCTTCGAAGGCCTGCGCCGAGACCGCCGCGCCACCGAGGTGGTCGAGCCGCTCGAGCACGGTAACGGATCGACCCGACTGGGCGAGGTAGGCCGCCGCAACCAGACCGTTGTGGCCGCCGCCGACGATCACGATGTCTTGCAGATTGCTCGCCATAAATCAGATTCTACGAGGGCGGCTCTCTCGCGAGGGCCCGAAATCCCCGCCCGTGGTGCACCCAAGTAGTCTGAATGCATGCTTTCGACCGCTGCCGATTTGCCCGCGAGCCCCGATCTGCTCGCCGCGGAGGCCGTGGCAACGGTGCGTCGCTGGCTCGTCGAGAGTGCGGATGTCGCGTCCGACCGCTCGGCAGGGCGCCTGGCTGCACTGCTCAGGGACCCGCGCGGTCTCGCCTTCATTATCGGGCTGCTTGATCGTGTCGTGCGCCCGGAGGATCTGCGGGTAGCTGGCCGCAACTGTGAACAGCTCTCCCGTGCTATTCCGGCGTCCCTGCCCTGGTATCTTCGCGCCGCGATCCAGCTTGCGGGAGGGTTCGCTCCCCTCTTTCCGTGGCCGATCGTGCCTCTCACGCGGTGGGTGCTGCGCGGCATCGTGAGCCACCTCATGCTCGATGCGAGCCCCCGACAGCTCGACCGCAGCATTCGCGCACGCCGCCGCCCGGGCATCCGCCTCAATCTGAGCATGCTCGGCGAGGCTGTGCTCGGCGATGACCAGGCCGATCGACAGTTCGCAGGCACCAGGGAGCTGTTGCAGCGAGACGACGTGGACTGCGTCTCACTCACGGTCTCCGCTGTCACGAGCCAGCTCTCGATGTGGTCATTTGACGAGGCGGTCGACCGGGCTGTCATGCGGCTCACACCGCTTTACGAGTGGGCTGCGGCATCCCCCACCAGCAAATTCATCACCCTTGACTTGGAGAAATCTCGCGACTTCGAGTTCACGATCGAGGTATTTCGCCGCATCCTCGAACAGCCGCAACTGAAGGATCTCGAGGCCGGAATTGTCATTCAGGCGTCCCTTCCCGATGCGCTCCGCGCGATGCAGGGTCTCACCGCGTGGGCGAGCCAACGTCGAGCACAGGGTGGAGCCGGCATCACCGTGCGTGTCGTCACGGGTGCGAACCTCGCGATGGAGCGAGTGGATGCCACACTGCACGGCTGGCCGCTCGCCACCTGGGGCACGAAGCGCGACACCGATGCCAACTACAAGCGCATCCTGGACTGGTCTTTTGTGCCGACGCGAACCGACGCCGTGCGCATCTCAGTCGCCAGCCACAACCTGTTCGATATCGCCTGGGCCTGGCTGCTCGCGAAGCAGCGCAGGGTGGAGACACGAGTGGAGTTCGAGTCGACTCTCGGCATTGCAACCGGGCTGTCGGATGCCGTCACGCGTGACACCGGCGGCCTGCTTCTGTATGCACCCGTTGTGCGCACGGGCGAATTCGGTTCGGCGACCCCTCATCTCATCCGTCTCCTCGAGCAGAATGTGGCACCGGAGAATTTTCTGTCCGGAGTATTCGACCTCGCGCTCGATGCCGGCATCTTCGATCGGGAGGCCGGGCGCTTTCTCGACTCGCTTGACGGGCACTGGGACGAAGTTCCAGAACCGCATCGCGTGCAGGACCGGCGGCAGCCGGTGCCGATCGCTGCAGTGGACACCGCGCCACGCGCGTTCGTCAACGAACCCGATACGGATCCGTCGATTGCGGGAAATCGGGAGTGGGGTCGTCAGATCCTGTCCCGGGTCGCGACATCGACGCTCGGCGATACCGGCGTCGCTGCCGCCCGCATCACCGGTCTTCCCGCTCTCGAGGCCGTGATTACTGCCACCGCCCGGGCCGGGGAGAGCTGGGGGCAGCGCCGATCGGATACCCGGGCCACCGTGTTGCACAGCGCGGGTGAGGCGCTTGCCGCGGCCCGGGCCGACCTGATCGAGGTGATGGCGAGCGAGACCGGCAAGACTTTTCCGGAGGGCGATGGTGAGGTGAGCGAAGCCATCGACTTCGCCAACTATTACGCGGAATGCGCCCGCGAGCTCGACCGGGTCGCCGATGCCGAATTCCAGCCATCCAAGCTGATCGTGGTCGTGCCGCCAGGGAACTCCCCCGTCGCAATCGCGGCTGGTTCCGTGCTCGCAGCCCTCGCTTCGGGCGCTGGCGTGATCATCAGTCCGGCACCTCAGGCACGGCGGAGCGCGGCTGTGTTGGTCGAGGCGCTGTGGGCTGGCGGGGTACCTCGCGACGTGCTCAGCCTTGTCGATCTCGACGAGGGCGACCTCAGCCGTGAACTGATCGCGCATCCGTCGGTGGATCGCGTCATCCTCACCGGTGCTTGGGAGACCGCGAAGCTGTTCCGCTCCTGGCGCCCCGACCTCCCGCTACTGGCCGCGACGAGTGGCAAGAACGCAATCATCGTGACCCAGAGCGCCGACCTCGATCTCGCCGCCGCGGATGTCGTGATGAGCGCATTCGGGCACGCGGGCCAGGAGTGCTCAGCGGCATCTCTCGTGATCCTGGTCGGATCCGTCGCGGCCTCCGAGCGGTTCCGCCGCCAGCTCATCGATTCGGTCAGTACGCTGCGGGTGGGTTATCCGCAGGAGGCGACCACCGTGGTGGGGCCGATCATTGAGCCTCCGCCCGGTGCACTCCGCGCGGCTCTGACCACCCTCTCCGAGGGAGAGTCGTGGCTGGTGCAACCGCGCTCACTGGATGAGAGCGACCGACTGTGGTCGCCCGGACTGCGAGACGGGGTGACCGCCGGATCCGAATTCCACCTCACCGAGGTTTTTGGCCCGGTGCTCGGAATCATGAGAGCCGACACGCTCGAACAGGCGATCGCGCTGCAGAATGCTCCGGACTACGGACTCACTGCGGGCATCCATTCCCTCGATGCCGCCGAGATCGCGCTGTGGGTCGCGACGGCTCAGGCTGGCAACCTCTACATCAACCGCAGCATCACCGGCACCGTCGTGCGTCGGCAGCCATTCGGGGGCTGGAAACGGTCGACCGTCGGTGGGAGCGCGAAGGCTGGCGGTCCGAACTTTCTGCTCACGCTCGGCGACTGGCGGCCCGTATTCGCGGAGCCCGGTCGCACGGTCGTTCTCGACGGCCTCAGCGAGAAGGTCGCGCGCGTGATCGAAGCGGCGCAGCAGGGCATGGAGTTCCTCGAGTTCGATCGCGTGCGTGCCGGGGCTGAAAGTGACCAGCGCGCCTGGATAACTGAATATGGCATGGTGCGGGATGCCTCGGATCTCGATGTCGAGCGCAATGTGCTGCGCTACCGATCGGTGCCCGTAACAGTTCGCCTGGCCGAGGGGGCATCCCCAGCCCAACTCGTTCGCACGATCGCGGCGGCCACGCGGGCAGGAGCACCACTCTCGATCAGTTCCGCGGTCCCCGTGGCGTCGAGACTCCTGCGGTTGTTGAATTCCGCGCTGCAGCCGGTGGCAATCGAGTCCGTGGTCGTGGAGACGGATGCCCGCTGGCACGCCCGCGTGCAGTCCGGGGCCCGGCCCAGCCGGATCCGTCTGCTCGGCGGGGACCGGCTCGCGCTTGCAACGGTGCTGGATGGCGACCCAGATGTGGCGATCTATGCCGGCCCGGTGACCACCTCCGGCCGGATCGAGCTACTCCCGTTCCTGCGGGAGCAGGCGATCAGCATGACCGCGCACCGCTTCGGTGCACCCGACCCGTCGCTTGGCGACCCACTGCGTCACTGAGTTGAACCCGAGTTGAACCCGAGTTGAACCGCGAGTCGAACCCGAGTCGAACCGCGCGTCGAACCGCGCGTCCGGCACTCGGCGCGATGGCTGCGAAGTGCGATGGCTGCGAAGTGCGATCATCCACAGGCCAACGCTGCTGTACACCCCCGAACTGGCCGCATGCCTGCCATTGTGAGAACCTTGGGAGTCCCGACATACTCTTGTTTGGGAAGAAAACAGTGTGATCCCAATGCGACCGGGTATCCCGAGCACGGCCGTGCACACTCGGCCGGGTGTGTACCCGAACTACGCATCCGGTCGCCTATCGCGGCAGGCTCCAATGACGAATTCTTCCATGGTCCCACCGCGAGAGATCTCGATCGGTGGCGTTACCGTGAAGGTGGATGCGTCATCGTCGATTGCGCCGTTCGAGCAGTTGCGCGCGCAAATCATCGATGCGGTTGCCGCTGGTGCAATCGCAGCCGGCGCGAAACTCCCGACTGTCCGCGGTCTCGCTGATGCCCTCGGCATTGCTGCCAATACGGTCGCACGCAGCTATCGCGAGCTGGAACGGGATGCCGTGATCGAGACACGTGGACGAGCCGGCTCATTTATTGCCCCCTCGGGAGACGCGACCAGGCGGCAGGCGCAGGATGCCGCGACGGCCTTCGCTTCCCGCATCCGCCAATTACGGATCAGCCCTGCCGATGCTCTCGAGCTTGCGCGGGCCGCGCTGCGCTGAGGCCGGCGACGCCTATGCTTCGCGTGCGCGGTGGATGAGCTTCGACAGTACGATCGCGCTACGGGTGTGGTCCACGTTGGGGGCTACCCGCACTCGCTCGAGCGCGAGTTCGAGCGATGGGATATCGCGAGAGCGCATGTGCACGATGGCATCCGCGCTCCCCGTGACGGTACCGGCATCCACGACCTCGGGGATGCCCGACAAAATGCGCCGCAATTCCTCCGGGGCAACGGTGCCGCGGCAGAAGAGCTCGACGTATGCTTCGGTGCCGAGACCTTCGACCGCAGGATCGACCTGAATGGTGAACCCGCGGATGACCTTGTCGGCAACCAGCCGGTCCACGCGGCGTTTCACCGCGGACGCAGAGAGCCCGATCACCTCGCCGATATCACCGTATCCGGCGCGCGCGTTGTGGCGGAGAAAGTCGAGGATGCCGTAGTCGAGACTGTCCATGTTCTTACCTTATGGTGCATTGTTGTGCTGGGCACGCTATCTTCAAAGATTTCGTGCGCCCTACGCGGCCAAAGCTCACAACTGTGCGTGTGAGACTGGAATGACCCCACACCCCGATCTCCAAAGGAGCCCTCGTGTCGGCCACCATGCCTGCAACGAATGTTGCCACTGTCCGCACCCCGTCCAAGCGCACCATCCTCATGTGTCGCCCCGAGTTTTTCACGGTGGTGTATCGGATCAACCCCTGGATGGATCCGCAGCTCCCCACCGACACCGCGCTCGCAGTGCGCCAGTGGGAGGCACTGTACGCGACGTACCTCGACCTCGGCTTCGATGTCCACCTCATCGATCCGATCGACGGCCTGCCCGACATGGTCTATGCCGCTAACGGTGGATTCGTGCTCGACAACATCGCCTACGGTGCGAGCTTCACCTACCCGGAGCGCCAGCCCGAGGGACCGGCCTACATGGACTGGTTCCGCGAGAATGGCTTCGATGTGAAGGTGCCGGACAACATCAACGAGGGCGAGGGGGACTTTCTCCTCGTCGGCGATGTGATCCTCGCCGGCACCGGTTTTCGCAGTGCCTCCAACAGCCATCAGGAGCTCGCCGAGCTGTACGGGCGTGACGTCATCACACTCGAGCTGGTGAACCCGAGTTTCTACCATCTCGATACCGCGATCGCCGTGCTGGACCCCCAGCCGGGCTACGTCGGACCGGACGGGTCAGGGCCCAACATCGCCTACCTGCCGAGTGCTTTCAACGAGCAGGGTCTCACGGTGCTGCGTGAGCGTTTTCCCAACGCGATTCTGGTGACGGAGGAGGATGCCGCTGTGCTCGGCCTCAACTCCTTCGGCGACGGCTACAACATGGTGATCGCCTCGCGCGCCACGGACTACGAGCGACAGCTCCGCGAGCGCGGCTACAACCCCATCGGCGTCGACCTCTCCGAATTGCTTCTCGGCGGCGGCGGCGTCAAGTGCTGCACCCTCGAACTGCGCCGATAACCCTGCTTGCAGCTCTCACGGCCGAGTTGCATCGGCACTGTTCCGGTCGGCGCCGTTCCGGTCGGCCAATGAGCTGGGTTTCCTGACGAACTCGCCCGCACGACGAGCACCCGGCGCCCCCGCACGAGGCGGGAACGCCGGACAACACGAATCCTTAGGCTGCGGCCGACGAATACGTGCTCTGGATGACCGAACCCCAGTACGGGCCGAACATCGTGTTCGGCACGCTGGTGTAACCGAAGCTGTTGACGGAGTTCTGTGATCCGCCCGAACTGCTGCCGATGAACCAGGGGCCACCGGAGGAGCCGCCGGTCATGTCGCAAGGGATACCCTGCGACTGCGACTGGCCGTAGGGGTCAGGCTGCGCGGTGCCACTGCATGACTGCAGCGTGGCGCCCGTAAACGGCGCAGCGGCCGGATACCCGAATGCCTTGTAGGTGAGCCCCCGTGCCTGGTTGAAGGAAACGCCTGACGCCCCCACGATGTTGCTGAGGTATGTGCCGTTCACCGGCGCCACCCGCGCAAATCCAGTGTCATAGCTGATGTCACCCCCGGAGGTCCACCGGGTTGGTGCGGTCAGTGCGGTGGCCGTCCACTGTCCATAGGGAGCAGTGCCGTTCTGATAGGCGGGAACAAAGACCCAGCGTGTGGCAAATGCACCGGGTCCCTCATTCACGCAGTGCCCGGCCGTAGCGACGGTGCTCCGGTTGGTGGCGGCAATTGCGTTGCCCGAGCACACGTAATCGGTGCCACCGAGAGTGAAGAAGACCTTACCGATATGGCTGACGGTCGACTCTTGTGTCGCGGCGGGGATCGCCTTCTTGGCCGCCGGCTGGCCGGGCACGCTGACGGACTTCCCGGCCGTGACCGGCTGTGACTGTGCTGCCTTCACGGCCGCTGATGACCTGTTGGCCACGAGCGCGTCGCCCGGCGTGGCCGCCTTCATCCGTTCCGCCGTCCAATAGTTCCCGCCCTGCTGGGTCTGAGGCACGATCCAGGTAGTGACCCCGGCGGACGATAGTTCGGGGCTGTTTGCGGCCGTGGCACTGGCGCCACTTCCCGAGATGAGGACCACACTGAGCGCCAGTGCGCCCAGAACCCCACAGCTGATTTTTTTCGATGTCATTGGTTTGGCTCCGTTCATCGGCGGACCGACCGCTACTCGTTCTGCGGCCGTCCGCACTCAGTTTCGGCGTCAACCTCGGCGTGCAACCGGGATTCTGTGGATGTCGAAACTAATGTTGTGGATTCCACAAATCTTGGGTGTCCTCCCGGGAGAGTGCTATTTTCCCGCGCGTGTTTCGCAGGTGCAGCGGACCCTCCCCGTCGAGTATCGTTCCAACTGTGGGTGACCGGCCAGGGGGTGAAGCGATGGACCATTTTCCCGAATCGTCTGCGACTCCGCTCAGGGGTGGTCCGGCGCTGCGCTGGGGAGTGCTTGCCCCCGGCCGAATCGCCGCTGCCTTTGTCGAGACCCTCCATGCCAATTCAGACCAGCGGATGCACGCGGTTGCGTCGCGCTCGTATGAGCGGGCCGCTGCGTTCGGCACTCGATTCGGCATCGATCGCGTGTACGGCAGTTACACGCAGTTGGTGGCGGATCCTGGCATCGATATCGTCTACGTGGCGGCCCCGCACAGTGAGCATCGCGCGCTCGCGCTGCTCGCAATCGCCGCGGGTAAGCATGTGCTCATCGAAAAGCCGATCGCACTCACGGCAGCGGAGGCGCGGGAGATCGCGGAGGCTGCGCGCGCAGCCGGAGTGTTCGCGATGGAGGCGATGTGGGCGCGTTTTCTGCCGCAGACCACCGTGATCGCCACACTGTTAGCCGATGGGATGCTCGGGGATATCGGCCTCGTCGCTGCGGATTACGGCTCGATCTTCGACTTCGATCCCGTGAGCCGAGTGTACGATCCTGCACTCGGGGGCGGAGCGCTGCTCGATCTGGGGGTGTATCCGATCTGGTTCGCGCATTTCGTGCTCGGTCGTCCCAGCCGGGTTGTTGCGAGTGGTTCGATCACGTCGACGGGAGTGGATGGCCAGGCCGCGATCCTGTTCAGCACCCAGAGCGGCGCTGAAGCCCAACTGAGCACGAGCATGATCGTGTCGACCCCGGTGCGGGCCACGGTGAGCGGCTCCCTCGCCAGCGTCGACATTGATGCACCGTTCATCGCTCCCGGAGGGTTCACCCTGTACCGGGATGGCGCCGATGAACCGCTGCGCTGGGACGATCCAACGCCGCTGCGCTGGCGCGACGGACTGGTGTGGCAGGCGGTCGCCGCGGCGCAGCACATTGCTGACGGGATGACCGAGTCACCGCTGCATCCGCTCGATGTCTCGATTGCCGTGCTCGAGACCATCGACGAGGCGCGACGCCAGTTGGGACTGCCCGAATAATCGGGCTATTAGGGGAGCTGTGTCCGCTCGTGGACGCGTCAGCTACGCGATCGGTGACCTGCGCGGGCCGGTTTTCGGTGGTGCAGTCTTCGGTGGTGCAGATTTTGGTGGTGCAGTCTTTGGTGGCGCAGTATTCGGTGAAGCCGCTGGCTTAGCGGCGGTGCGCGGCGTAGATCGCGGTGCGCTCGCCGCCGCGCTGCTGAGTGCCCGAGGGGCCAGTCGCTCGAGCTGCGTCACGTGGGCCGGTGTCAGTTCGGCGAGCGTGGTGACCCCGAGCAGGCGCATCGTGCGGGTGATCTGCTCGCCGAGGATCTCGATCATTCGGTCGACTCCCTCGCGGCCACCCGCCATGAGGCCGTACAGGTAGGCACGACCCACGAGGGTGAAGTCCGCACCGAGGGCGATGGCGGCGACGATGTCGGCCCCGGACATGATGCCCGTGTCGAGGTGAACTTCGAGGTCTTTCCCCACCTCGCGGGCGACATCCGGAAGCAGGTGGAACGGGATGGGTGCGCGGTCAAGCTGGCGACCGCCGTGGTTCGAGAGGATGATGCCGTCGACCCCCATCGTCGCGAGTCGTCTGGCATCATCGAGGTTCTGCACTCCCTTGACCACGAGCTTGCCCGGCCACTGATTCTTGATCCAGGCGAGGTCATCGAAAGTGACGGTCGGATCGAACATCGTGTCGAGCAGCTCGCCCACGGTGCCGGACCACCGGTCGAGGGAGGCGAAGGCGAGGGGCTCGGTGGTGAGGAAGTTGATCCACCATTCCGGCCGCGGCAGGGCGTTGATCACGGTTCCGAGGGTGAGCTGCGGCGGGATGGAGAATCCGTTGCGCTTGTCGCGCAGGCGCGCACCGGCCACTGGAACATCCACCGTCACCAGCAGGGTGTCGAACCCGGCCTTCGCGGCCCGGTCCACGAGTGCCATCGAGCGGTCGCGATCCTTCCACATGTAGAGCTGGAACCAGTTGCGCCCGTTCGGGTTCGCTGCTTTCACGTCTTCGATCGTGGTTGTGCCCATGGTCGACAGCGAGAACGGGATGCCCGCGGCAGCCGCGGCGCTGGCCCCCGCGATCTCGCCCTCTGACTGCATCATGCGGGTAAAGCCGGTCGGGGCGATACCGAATGGCAGCGCGGTTGGGCCACCGAGCACCGTTCGGGAGGTGTCGACCACCGAGACATCCCGAAGGATCGATGGGTTGAACTGGATGTCCTCGAAGGCCTGGCGCGCACGGCCGAGCGAGATCTCGGCCTCGGCGGCTCCCTCGGTGTAGTCGAAGGCGGCTTTCGGGGTGCGGCGCTGGGCGATCGCGCGCAGATCCTGAATCGTCAGTGCCTTCTCGAGCCGACGCTTCTTCGCGTTGAACTCCGGTGTGGCGAAGTGCATCAGGGGTGCGAGGTCGCGGATCTTCGGGAAGTGGCGTTCGAGTTTCATGGTTGTGTCCTTCTGTCGACGACGATGTTGAGAGGGGAGAGGCCGCTGCGCAGGCGGGCGATCTGTTGGCGCACGAGGGGATCGACCCTCGAAGACATGCTCGAGATATTGCCGCCGAGGTGTGGGGTGATGATTACGCCGGGCAGCATCCAGAGCGGATGGTCCGCGGGGAGCGGTTCCGGTTCGACGACGTCGACGGCGACGCGAATTGCTCCCGCGCCCGCCCGCTCGGTCAGGGCATCCGTGTCGACGATCGCCCCACGCGACACGTTCACGAGCAGGGCCCTCGGCTTCATCTTGCCGAGAAAGGTCTGGTCGACCATTTTCGTGGTCTCTCCGGTGAGAGGCACGGCAATGATGACGATATCCGCGAGGGGCAACAGCGCTGGTAGGTCGGTTATGGCGTGGATGAGGCCGTGGTCGTCGCTGCGCGCACTGCGAGCAACCCTGGTGATCGCGACATCAAAGGGGGCGAGGCGCGTTTCGATCGCGCTGCCGACTCCGCCGACACCGACGATCAGAACCGAGCTCCCGAGAAGCCCCGGATACCAGTCCCGCTTCCACAGGCCAGCCGGCTGGGCGCGCGCCGCGACATCCAGGCCGCGCTGGCTAGACAGGATCAGGGCCAGCGCGAGCTCCGCGGTCGCACCCTCGTGCACACCGACCGCGTTGCAGTAGGCGATGCCGGCGGGTAGGTGCTCGGCGACGCCGTCATACCCGAGCGCTTGGCTCTGCACCACGAAGACCTGGGAGTCGGCGAGCTTCGGCAGCGCAGTCGCGGAGACCGAGTACGGCAGCACCAACAGGTCGATCGGGCGGTCGAGCGGGGCGTCCTCCGTTGTCCAGAGGACGAGGGCGATTTCGGTCGGGGTGCCGGTTCCATTTTTGCTGCCGCCGCCTATTTCTGTCCCTCTCTCGATCGGCGCCAGACGGTGGAGCATCGCTTCGTCCGGCACCGCGACGGTGATGGTTCTCATGGCGCCTCCGGACGGTCGACGGTGTGGTCTGCGTCGAACTTGCTCAGCAGTCGGTCCCGTGCGGTGAAGATGTGTTCGCGAGTGAGCCGACCGGCCAGGGCGGCGTCGCCTGCCGCGATGGCGTCGAGGATTCCCTGGTGCTGCTCGGCGACATCTGTCGGCCGGATCAACTGGTGCGACTGCACCTGCCCGATGCAGAGTTCGATCTCGCCCATCAGTAGGCCGTGCATCTTTGCAAGGCGCGGGCTGCTTTGCCCGAGGACGAGCGCCCGGTGGAAGTCGATGTCGGCGCGGGCGAGGGCGGCGCGGTCGTCGGATCTCACGTTCTCGAGCAGCTCTCGATGCCTGGCGAGCGCGGCAACCGGCACGACACCCTCGAGGGCGAGGTGGCGCATCGCCTCCTCTTCAAGGATGGCGCGATTGCCGTACAGGTCATCGATATCGTGCCGGCTCAGCTCCGGAACCTGTGCCGAGTGGTGGGCCCGCCTCGCAAGCAATCCTTCGGCGACGAGCCTCTCGAGGGCCGCCTTCGCCGTGGGCCGGGCGACGCCGTAGCGGGAGGCGATCGCGGTCTCGGTGAACACCGCACCGGGCGGCTCTGCGATGGAGACAATACTCTCCCGAAGAGCCTCGTACACGGCCTCGGGCACCGAGGTGGTTCGGAGGGGGGCTGGCCGCTTTTCGGTGACAGCGGGGGCGCTTTGCGACAACATTGTTAGACAAGTATGCATCGGTTTGCGCCGGAGGTGCTCCCCCAATCGTCTTTTAAGGCCCACCCGCCTCGCCCGCTGGCCCGGGCGGGCGGTTGGGTAGGCGGTTGAGCCCTGCGGGTCAATCACGACACCTGCGCGCCGTACCGCGACGCGAGTGCGCGGTACGGTGGCCGGTAATGGGCAGCAATTACCGGGAGATGTAGCTGCCGGCCGACGTTGCGGATGCGATGGCGTCGGAGACATAGCTGCCGCGGGAGCGGTCGGCCGTCGCCACGCGCTCGGAAACGGTCACGTAGCCACCATCCTCGCGGTGCGCCGACCGGGCGGTGCTCAGGGAGACGTAGGAGTCGGAGGCCAGGTGACTCGCGGCTGCGACATCCTGCGGCTCGCTCGGCAGGTCAAAGAGAGCGGAGAGGTTGATTTCGTGTGTGGTTGTCATGGTGATGTCCTTCGATTGGTGAGTCTTGCGGGTGGAATTTTTGATGGAGTGGATATCGGGCCTGCGACTGCGACGAGTGATGCCTGTGGGTCGCTCGCGGCCCTCGGCAACTCCCCGCAACAGGTCATCTCGCGCACGAGACAGAAGTTCTGTGCAGGGTGAGAAGACCGCGGCCGTTTCCTGGTCGACCGACCAACGACATCACGATGTGTCGGGATGGCCTGTTGCGGTCGCCAATGAAGGCTGCGAGCGGATGCGCTATTGCTCCGATGGAAAATACCGGCAAGGCGCGGGTCTGGCGCTACGCCGTTTCTTCGAGCGCTGGCTGCAGCTGGCAGCTGGCGCAGATGCCGGTAAATGTGACTTCAGCGGCGAGAACGGTGAATCCCGAAACGTCGGACGGGGTGAGGCAGGGAGCCGCACCGATCACACAATCGACATCGTTCAGATCCCCGCACTGAACGCAGAGAATATGGTGGTGGTTGTCTCCGACCCGACACTCGAACAGTGCGGGCGAGCCCGCTGGGTCGGTACGACGCACTAGACCTGCGGAGGTAAACGCTGCCAGCACTCCGTACACGGCTTGCACAGAGGTTGTTGGTAGTTCGCTCCGAACGCGAGCAAAAACATCTTCTGCGCTGGAGTGTGGGGCATCCTGCAGCATTGCCAGCACGGCCAACCGCGGCGCGGTGACCTTCAGTCCGGCGGCTCGTACGGAGACTGCCAGGCTGGCCGACTCTCCGGAACCCGAATGCATCATGGATCCAACGACAGCAGTTGTTTTGAATAAGTCAAATGTCGGTCTGGCGGCTTTGGTGGTGGGCAAGATTTCCAGAACGGCATCCGATCCTCCAACGCCTGCTCGGCAGGCCGCATCACAGCCCGAACCGGCGGTGCGAGACGATAGCGTAGACGGATCATGCCGACGAAGATTCCCGCCGACGCTCCCGCGCTTATCGTGCCCGAGTTTGGCCGCATTGAGCTGGGGCGACGCCCCGTCGCGCATCCGGGACCGGGGAAGGTGCTCATCCGCACTGACTTCACGGGCGTGAGTGTCGGTACTGAGATGCTGGCCGCCACCGGGGAGCGACCCTCTTGGGGCCCGGCACCATTCACCCCCGGCTATCAGGGCGTCGGCCATATCGTCGCGTTTGGTGATGGAGAAGAGCGACACGGCCTCACGCTCGGTGAGGCGGTCGCCTGCTTCGGCGATGGTACCCATGGCGCGTACTTCGTCGCAGACCTCGAGCTGACGTATCCAATCGAGGAGACTGATTCGTACCACATGGCCGCCCTGTTCGTGCCAGCTGCGGTCGGCCTCAATGCCATCGATAAGGCCGGGCTCGAGAGTGGCGACACCGTGCTCGTGCTCGGGCAGGGGCTGATCGGGCAGGCAACGGCAATGCTCGCACGCGACCGTGGTGCCTATGTAGTGGTGTCCGAGGTCTCGCCGGAGCGCCGGGCCATCTCCGCTGCGCACTGCGCCGATCGGGTGATCGACGGCTCAGCCGGTTCGCCGTGGTCGCAGCTGCAGCCCGACTTTCCCGACGGATTCGACATGGTGATCGAGTCCACCGGCGTAGCGGCGCTTATCGACAGTGCGCTCGAATGCTTGCGCTTCGAGGGCACCATGGTCTTCGAGGGCGTCTATCCCGACCAGGTCTCCTTCACCTACGAACTCGCGCATGAACGCCAGATCAATGCTGTGTTCCCGTGGTTCATCGGCACCTCCGAAGTGCGCCGCACCGTGCTGCGCCGTATTGTCTCCGGTGAGCTCGACTTTGACCCGCTCATCACCAACCAGGTGAACTGGACCGAGGCTGACGCCACCTACCGGCGCCTCTTCACCCCGGAGCGCAACCATCTCAACGGAATCGTCATCGACTGGCGGGGAGCGGAATAACTATGCCTCTGCAGGGCAACTATGCACCGAGCACGTCCGATTGGGCGCGGGTCCAAGCCGAGCTGGTGGAGGCGACCAACGGCGCCGAGGGCGGCGAGATGAAAGGTATGCCTGTCACCGTGCTGACATCGGTCGGCGCGAAGAGCGGAATGTTGCGGAAGACCGCCCTGATGCGCGTCGAACACGAGGGTGAGTATGCCGTCGTCGCTTCACTCGGCGGGGCCCCGAAGCATCCGGTCTGGTATTTCAACCTCGTGAAGAACCCGCATGTCGAGCTGCAGGAGGGCTCGGGCCCAGCCGACAGCGAGATACGCGCCGGCGGGGAGGGCCACCTCAGCTGAAGTCGCGCGGGTCAACCCGGGTGAGACCGGGGATGCCGTCGAAGGCGTGGTCGGGCGAGACGATGGTGTCGATGCCGTAGGCGAGCGCGGTTGCCGCATGCACAGCATCCCTGCCCCGGATCATGGGGATGTGCTCGATCAGGTCGAGCGAGAGGTCGAGCACCTCGCGGTCGAAGAAGAGCAGGGTGCAGATAGCGGCGGCGCCCCGACCCTGCTGGGCTGACCGGGTGTGATCGCCACTTCGGCGAAGACGATGATGCACGAGCTCCTGAATCATCTCGACGCTCGCATAGGCCCGTCGATTGCCGCGACTCACCGCGGTGAGGACTGCTTGGCAAGGGAGGCGCCATTCGCTATCGATGCCGAGCGCGTAGATCGCGACGGCAGTGTCGAGCAGTATCGAATCGTCCTTCATGGGAGGTCTCGCAAGTAGTCGCGTTCGAAGGAGTCTTTGACTTCCTCCCACACGATCGGCTGGCCGGTAACGTCCGCGCTCGCAAACAGCCGCTCGAGCGCCTCTACTTTCGTCTGCTTGCTGCGCTTGAGCCGCTCATCGACCGCCTCGCGGATGAGGGAGGCCACGCTCTGCCGGTGCACCGAGGCCTCGTGCTCGAGTGCGGCGTACTGTGCGGGGTCGAGCAAGATCTGGACGCGACGTTCGAGGGTTGCCGTACACATACTGAAACATGTGTAGGGTTTCCCCTTTTTGGGCGGGCGCTGGGTGAATATCGACAGGGACCGGCCGGCACTGGGCGCGACGCGCGGTCGAAACAACGCTGCAACACGCGGGGCCTAAGGTAAAGCCATGGAAGGCCTGTTCGAGGGATACGCCACCCGGTCGGTGAAGGGTCGTAAGATCGGGTCGGCGCCATGGGATGAGATGTTCGCCGACCCGTCCACGGTGCGCGCGGCCTACCGTGAGATTCATTCCGCGCTTGCACAGATGACGCAGGATGAGCTGCGCGGCCGCACGGATGCCCTCGCCAGTTCCTACCTTGCGCAGGGCGTCACGTTCGACTTCGCCGGCGAGGAATGACCGTTCCCGCTCGACGCTGTTCCGCGGGTGATCGAGCTTGCGGAGTGGGTCACCGTCGAAGCCGGGATAAAACAGCGTGTTCGCGCCCTCGAGGCCTTTCTTTCCGACATTTACGGCGCTCAGAACGCGGTGAAGGATGGGGTGATCCCCGCCGCTCTGGTGAGCTCCTCGAGTCATTTCCACCGGGAGGCCGCTGGCATCCATCCGGCTAACGGCGTGCGGATCCAGGTCTCCGGTATTGACCTCATCCGTGATGAACAGGGTGCCTGGCGTGTGCTCGAAGACAATGAGCGCGCGCCGTCGGGCCTGAGCTATGTCATCTCGAATCGCCGGGTGATGGCGCAGACCCTCCCCGAACTGTTCGTCTCCATGCGGGTGCGTCCGGTGGGGGACTATCCGCACAAGCTGCTCCAGGCTCTGCGCGCGAGCGCACCGGAGGGGGTGGATGACCCGACCATCGTCGTACTCACTCCCGGTGTCTACAACTCAGCATATTTTGAGCACACCCTTCTCGCCCGACTGATGGGGGTCGAGCTGGTGGAGGGCCGCGATCTGTTCTGCTCGAGCGGTCGCGTGTGGATGCGCACAACATCCGGCCCGACGCGTGTCGATGTGATCTATCGCCGGGTCGACGACGAGTTTCTGGATCCGCTTCAGTTTCGTGCGGATTCGATGCTTGGCAGCCCCGGTCTCCTGCTCGCGGCTCGACTCGGCAACGTGACCATCGCCAACGCGATCGGCAACGGCGTGGCCGACGACAAGCTCGTGTACACCTACCTGCCCGATCTCATCCGGTATTACCTCGGCGAGGAGGCGATCATCCCCAATGTCGATACCCGGCGGCTGGAAGATCCGGCATCGCTCGAGGAGGTGCTTGACCGTCTCGACGAGCTCGTCATCAAGCCGGTGGACGGATCGGGCGGCAAGGGTCTCGTTGTCGGTCCCGCTGCCAGCCCCGCCGAGCTCGAGAAGCTGCGCTCGACCCTGCTGGCTGATCCGCGTGGCTGGATTGCGCAGCCTGTGGTTCAACTTTCGACCATTCCCACGCTCGTCGAAGATGGCATGCGCCCGCGGCACGCCGACCTGCGCCCGTTCGCGGTAAATGACGGCAAGGATGTCTGGGTGCTGCCCGGTGGCCTCACCAGAGTCGCGCTTCCCGAGGGTGAGTTCGTGGTCAACTCCTCGCAGGGCGGCGGATCGAAAGATACCTGGGTCGTGGGCGAGAACCCGCTGCAGGTGCTGCGCCACTCCATCCAGGGTCTGGTTGCCGACCAGGCCACAGCAATGGATGCCGTGCCGATCATCAACTCCGAGGTGCACCATATCGACCAGGCTCCGCGCGACCGCACGCTCGGCCAGGCGCAGCAGGAGCAGCAGCAGCAATCCGGGTGCGCCTCGCAATCCGGGCCATTACGGACAAACCGGGCTGGCATGCCGGCCCCGATTGTCCGAACTGGCCCGTCATCCGGCAGCGGCAGCCCGGCATCCGGGTGCCCCGAGACGGAAGTCAGCCCGTGCTGAGCCGCATCGCCGAAAGTCTGTTCTGGATCGGGCGATACATCGAGCGCTCCGACGGCACTGCGCGCATCCTCGATGTGCACCTCCAGCTGCTGCTCGAAGACCCGTGGATCGAGGAGGATCTCGCCTGCCGCTCGCTCCTCAGCGTGATGGGCAGCCACGTGCCGGAGGATCGGGTGCTCACCCGGCAGAGTGTGCTCGAGATCCTTGCCGTGGATCGCTCCGAGCCGGCATCCATCGCCTATTCGCTCGGTGCGGCCCGGGAGAATGCCCGGCGGGCCCGCGAGATCGTATCGAGCGAACTGTGGGAGTGCCTCAACACCACCCGGGCACGGATGCCTCGCAAAATCGCCGCCGACAAGGTGCACGAGTTCTTCGGCTTCGTGCGGGAACGTGCCGCGCTCGCCATCGGTATCATCGAGTCGGCGACGAGCCGCGATGAGGCCTGGCAGTTCTTCACTCTCGGGCGCTCGATCGAGCGCGCGGATATGACCGCGCGACTTCTGGCGACCCGAAGCCTCACCGAGGCGAGCGGACCGTCGTGGACCACTATCCTTCGATCCTGCGGCGCCTACGAGGCCTATCTGCGCACCTATCGGGGAGTGCCGAGCGCACGCAATGCGGCCGAGTTCCTGCTGCTCGATCGGCTGTTCCCGCGAAGCATCCTCTTCTCGGTACGTCGCGCCGAAATGTGTCTGTGTGATATCGAGCCGCGCACCGACCGAGTCGGGGTCTCCGACCAGGCTCAGCGATTGCTCGGGCAGATCCGCAGCGAGCTGGAATACCGTCCCATCGCTGAGATCCTGGAGGATCTCACTCTGCACATGGACAGCGTGCAGGCCGCCACGAGCGCGGCATCCGAGGCCATCCGCCAGCGCTACTTCCTGACCAATGCCGCGCCGAGCTGGGTCGGTGAGAACACGTGAATAGACTTCGTATCACCCATTTGACCGGCTTCCATTACGGCGGAGAGGTGACGGCAAGCTACAACGAGGCGCGGATGCTTCCCGCCAGCGGCGTCGACCAGCTTGTGCTGTATTCCCATCTCGAGATTCTGCCGATGTCCGCCCAGCACGGCTATGTGGACTACTGGGGAAGTCGGGTGTCGTCATTCGAGGTGCTCTCCCCGCACACCGAACTCTCGCTCACGGCGACGAGCCTCGTCGAGGTGCGGCCGCGCGATCATGCCGAGCATTCGATCAGTTGGGCCGACCTTGCCGAGGCTGCGGAACGCGCCACCGAATACGTGGAGCAGCGCCGGCAGACCAGGCGAACCGAGCCGCCCGCTGAGGTGATTTCTCTCGCGCGGGAGATCGCCGACGGCACGGGTGATCTGTGCGCAGCAGCCCTTGCCATTTGCGTGAAGATCGGCGAGAGCGTGGAGTATCGGCAGGGTGTCACGGGCGTGCACACGACCGCCACGGAGGCGTGGGCACACCGCACAGGAGTCTGCCAGGACATCGCCCACCTCGCGCTCGGTGCACTGCGGTCGGTCGGCATCCCGGCCCGGTATGTGTCTGGCTACCTGCATCCGAAGCCCAACGCGGCAATCGGCGAGACCGTCGCGGGTGAATCTCATGCCTGGATCGAGTGGTTCTGCGGCCATCAGTGGCGCGGATTCGACCCGACCAACCAGATCGACATCGGAGACCGTCACGTGACCGTCGGTCGAGGCCGCGACTATAACGACGTGCCCCCGCTGCGTGGCGTCTACGCCGGCCCGTTCAAGTCGGCGCTGTTCGTCACGGTGGAGATCACCCGCGAGAGCTGACCCGCGCAGGGCAGGCTGGGTCAGCCTTTTTGCGCGATGGCCTCTGCTGCCGCGAGCTCCGCTGCTGCGAGCTCCGCTGCGCGCGCGCGGCCGTCGTGGGACACGCTCAGCCGCCGCCGCGAGTAGTGCACACGCAGGTGCTGGTACTTCACGAGCCAGAGCAGGCCGACGATAGTCGCCACGATTCCGGATGCTGCGCCAACGCCGAGTGCCCACCGCGGCCCGAACTCATTGGCAACCCAGCCGACGAATGGGGCGCCAATCGGAGTGCCGCCCATGAAGATCGCCATATAGATGGCCATCACCCGGCCGCGCACCGGCGCTGGCGTGGAGAGCTGTACGGCACCATTTGCCGTCGTCATCATGGTCTGTGACGCGAGACCGACCACCGCAAGAACGGCGGCAAAAGCCCAGTAGCTCGGCATGAGGGCAGCGGCGGTGCAGGCGATTGTGAACACCGCGGATGCCACGAACAGGAATCGAAGCCGCGGCTTGTCCCTGCGCGCCGAGAGCAGCGCGCCGATGACGGATCCGATTGCCATCACCGAGGAAAGCACCCCGAACGCCGCGGCGCCCCGGTGGAACACCGTCGTCGACATTGTCGAGATGAAGATGGGGAAATTGAGGCCGAAGGTGCCGATGAGGAAGACCATGACGAGGATCACCATGATGTCGGGCCGCGATCGCACGTAGCGGAAACCTTCCACGAGGTTGCCCTTCTTCGCTTTCGCACGCGGGGAATGCTGCAACTCGCCGACCCGCAGGAACATCAGCGAAAGTAGCACCGCGCCGAACGATCCGGCATTGATCAGGAAAACCCACCCGGCCCCCACAGCGGCGGTGAGGAGCCCGGCGACGGCGGGTCCGATCATCCGCGCCGCACTGAAGGATGCCGAGTTGAGGGCGACTGCGTTGGAGAGGTTTTTGCCGCCGACCAGCTGGGAGACGAAGGTCTGGCGGGCTGGCGCATCGAACGCGGCGACACAGCCGAGGAGCGCGGCGAACACGTAGACGTGCCAGAGCTGCACCTGGTTGGTCACGGTGAGGATGCCGAGTCCCAGCCCGAGCGCTCCCCCGGCCGCCTGCGTGGCCATGATGATCTTGCGCTGGTCGAAGCGATCTGCCACCAGGCCGGTGAGGGGCAACAGCAGCAGCTGAGGTCCGAACTGCAGTGCCATCACGAATCCCACGGCTGCGGCATCGTGGTTGGTGAGCTGGGTCAGCACGATCCAGTCCTGGGCAGTGCGTTGCATCCAGGTGCCCACGTTGGAGACCAGTGCTCCGGCCGCCCAGACGCGGTAGTTGAAACCGCTCAACGAGCGGAACGTTGCGCTCACCGGTCAGCCAGGTCCCGCAGGATCGGGGCGACCTCGCGCAGCATTTGACGCTGGTCGGATGGCAGCGCATCGAGTCGGGTCGTGAACCAGGCATCGCGACGACGGCGGGTCTCGCTGATGAAAGCGCGACCGGAGGCCGAGAGGTCGATGCTCACCTTGCGAGCGTCATCCGGCGCGGGCTCCCGAGTCACCAGGTCGAGTTGCACCAGGGCATTGACGGTGCGGTTCATGCTCGGTGGTGTCACCCGCTCGTGCTCGCTGAGCGACCCGAGAGTCTGGGTGCCGTTCTTCGACAGAGCGAACAGCACGGCGCGCTGGCCTTCTGTCACGTCATCGTCGGCCTGCATGGAGCGGATGCGGCGGGCCAGCCGCTGGATCGTCAGGCGCAGGTCCTGGTCGTCGCTCAGATTATCCGGTGCCATATTGCTTAGCATAGCTTATTAGTCATGCTAAGGAGTGTGGCCACTTCGGACTCGTGCCGGGCTCGCGGCTCGTGCATGTGGGCGTGCGGTTCAGCCGCAACCCGCCCTCGCTGCCTCTACACTGAAGCACTCGCGAACAGCGCGCTGCAAGGAGGCCCGATGGTCCAGTTCACCGCCGTACGGCAGGAGCGCACGTTCGTCGATTCCGATGGCGTGACGATCCACTTCCTCCAGTGGAAGGCGGGCAAACCGATCGGCGTCGTGCAGATCGCGCACGGCCTCGGCGAGTACGCCGCACGCTACGAAGAGCTCGCCCAGAAGCTCGTTGCCGCCGGGTATTCCGTCTATGCCGATGATCACCGCGGACACGGCCAGACCGGTCTCGGGCAGTGGGGCGGCGACCACTCGCAGCTCGGCAAGCTCGGCCCGGGGGGCATCCGTTCGACCATCCGCGCGGTGCGGGAGCTGCTGCCGATCATCCGTGACGAGAATGGAGGGCTGCCCCTCGCGCTGCTCGGCCACAGCTGGGGATCACTCATCGCGCAGTCGATCATCAATGAGCATGCGGACGACTATCAGGCGCTGATACTCACCGGCACCGCCTACCGCACCCTGATTCACATGAACGGGGGTGACCTCGCCAAGAAGCACGCCCACCTCGGCACGACCGGATACGAATGGCTGAGCCGTGACCAGTCGGTGGGGCAGGCATTCCTCAACGATCCACTCACCTTCAAGGCCAACGGCATGAAACTGTTCGGGGTGAGGGACAGTCTTCGCCTGCTCGGCCGACCGGCGAGGAATCTGGCCCACGACATCCCGGTGCTCATTCAGATCGGTAGCGAAGACACTCTCGGCGGGGTGCGCAGCGCGCAGTTACTCGCGCAGGACTACCTCACCCGGTCGAAGCTCAGCGATGTGAAACTGATTATCTACACGGATGCTCGCCACGAGATCTTCAATGAGACCAACCGCGACGAGGTCTACGCCGACACGATCGGATGGCTCTCCTCGCACTTGATGGTCGAGTAGTTCGCACCGCCAGCAGGGGCGTCTCACTCGTCGAGCCCCACTACTTCGGGACCCGCTACTTCGCGAGGAATGCGAGCAGTGCGGCGTTAACCTCTGCATAGTGCGACCAGAGCATGCCATGCGGGGCACCCTCGATCTCTACATACTCAGCCGATGGTAGTAACTTGACGAAGACGCGGCCGGTCGAATCGATCGGGAGCACGCGGTCGGCAGTGCCGTGAACGATCAGCGTGGGCACGTCGATCTTCGGGATGTCGCCACGGAAGTCTTCGAGCCAGGTGGGCTGCGCGGCGACCGAGGCGTAGAACGATGAACCGGCAGCAATCGACTGGCTCACGTCGACGACCTCCTGGCTCACCCGGCTGCCGAGGTTCTCATCGAGGTTGTAGAAGTTTTGGTAGAAGCCGGTGAAGAACGCGGAACGGTCGGCCTTGACCGCATTGCGGATGCCGTCGAACACCTCCTGCGGTACCCCGGTCGGGTTGTCGTCGGCCTTCACACGAAAGGGCTGGAGTGAGCCAAGGAAGGCAGCCTTCGCGATGCGGGTGGTCCCGTAATTGCCGATGTATCGGGCTACCTCTCCGGTGCCCATTGAGAAGCCAACCAGCACGACGTCGGTCAAGTCGAGGGTGTCGAGCACGACGTCGGTCAAGTCGAGGGTGTCGAGCACGACCCTGAGGTCGGCGGCGAAGGTGTCGTAGTCGCAGCCGACGGTCAGCTGAGTGGATTTGCCGAATCCGCGACGGTCGTAGGTGATGACACGGTAGCCGGCCTCGAGCAGCACGGTGCTCTGTTTCTCCCATGACGATCCGTCGAGCGGATAGCCGTGGATCAGCACGACCGGCTGGCCCGATCCGTGATCTTCGTACTAGAGCTCGATGTTCGAGCTGTTTTCGGTTCCGACGGTGATCGTCGACATGACCAATTCCTCGCGTAATGTGAGAACGATCGTTCTCATTGATCCCAACTTAGAGAACGAACGTTCTCAAAGCAACTAAGATTGCTGAATGGTCGATGAGCACGTGCGGGAGCGGGTGTTGGATGCGGCGGACCGCCTCTATTACGCCCGCGGCATCCAATCTGTGGGCATGGATGAACTGCGGCTTGTCTCCGGTGTCTCGCTGAAGGGCCTCTACGGGGTATTCCCGTCGAAGGCCGCGATCGTGCTCGAGGTGCTCGACCGTCGCCACGCGCTGTGGACGCACGGCGTGACCGAGCGAGTCGCGCGCGAGACGGCACCTCGCGAAAAACTGCTCGCAATCTACGACTTTCTGGCGGACTGGTTTCTTGATGACACTTTTCGCGGGTGCGGGTTCATTAATGCCTTTGCGGAGCTGGGGTCGATAGCTCCCGCAGTGGCGCAGCGTGCCCGGGAGCACAAGGCGGGATTCCAGGAGTACGTGGCCCGTCTGGTTGCCGCTGCTGGCGCGGACCCGGCGTTGGCACCCCAGCTTTCCATTCTGGCCGAGGGCGCCCAGACCACGGCGGCGATCGCTGGCACCGGGGAAGCCGCCGGTCATGCGCGTCGTGCTGCCGGCATCCTCATCGATGCCGCGATGCCGGCGTGAAGCCCGCGCTCGCCACCCGAGGCCTAGGCTGGAATCCGCTCGATGAAAGGCACAGTCATGCACGGTGAGTACAAGGTTTCCGGCGGCAAGCTCGTGGTCGTCGACCTCGACGTGATCGACCATCGAATCGCCAACTTCCGGCTCGCCGGCGATTTCTTCCTCGAACCGGACGGCGCGCTGGCACTGATCAACGAGGCGGTCAACGGCCTCTCCGAAGACAGCGACGCCAGCGCGATCGCGTTCGCGGTGCAGGGCGCGCTGCCCCACAACGTCATAATGCTCGGATTCTCGCCGGATGCCGTGGCGGTAGCGGTGCGACGCTCACTCGCGAATGCCACCAGCTGGACCGACTACGACTGGCAGTTCATCCACGGTGCCGCGTATCCGCCCGTGCTGCAGATGGCACTCGACCAGGTTCTCTCGGAGGAGGTCGGCGCCGGGCGCCGCAAGCCGACTATGCGCATTTGGGAATGGAATACGCCTGGCGTCGTGATCGGCAGCTTCCAGTCGGTGAAGAACGAGGTCGACCTCGAGAATGCGGCGAAATACGGCTTCCAGGTGGTTCGCCGGGTGAGCGGTGGCGGGGCAATGTTCATGGAGGCGGGCTCTGTGATCACATATTCGATCTACGCGCCGACCGATCTCGTGCACGGCATGACCTTCGCCGACTCCTACGCTTTTCTCGATGAATGGGTGATCACCGCCCTCAAGTCGCTCGGAATCGACGCCTCCTACCAGCCGCTCAATGACATCACGAGCCCGAGCGGCAAGATCGGCGGCGCAGCGCAGAAGCGGCTCGGGACCGGTGCCGTGCTGCACCACGTGACCATGAGCTACGACATGGACGGTGACCGCATGGTTGAGGTGCTGCGTATCGGTCGCGAGAAGATGAGCGACAAGGGCACAAAAAGTGCGAACAAGCGAGTGGATCCGCTGCGCAGCCAGACCGGGCTGAGCCGGGCCGCGATCATCGAGCGTATGGAGCAGACCTTCACGCGGCTGTACGGCGCGACACCGGATGACGTCACCCCCGATGAGCTCGCCCGCGCTGAGCAACTTGTCACAGAAAAATTTGGCACAGAGGAATGGCTCTATCGAGTGCCGTAACGCCACGATATCCACCTCGAGGATGACTCGACCGACAGCGGTGTCACGTAACCTTGTCGGGTGAACTGGTGGATTTTTGGATGCGTGGTCGTCGGCCTTGTGCTGTTCGGCATCCTCGGCCAGCGGTTCGGACTCATTGACATCGTCGGTAAGACCAAGTCCCGCAGTGCCGGAAACGGCGCAGGACTGATGGGGATCGGTGACGAGATATTTGCACCGGCCCGGCACGAGGCTGCGATCGAACTGGATCGCCAGACCATCCTGCCCGCTCCGGCTCCGCTCGCCGGAGATCCGGTGCGGCCGTCGCAGGAGGCCGGCATCTACCGCGGTCGCGTGACCATCGATCTCACCCGCCCACCCCGCGGTTAGCACGCCACCCCCGGCCACCGCCCGGAAACAATCACCGGGCGGGAGCGCGGAAGAGAGCTCAGGTGCGCTGCTCGAGCGCCTGGTACTCCGGATGGCGCCTCAGCCAGGTCACGACGTAGGGGCAGTCGGCGACCACACGGTAGTCGGTTTCGGCTCGAATGTGATCGAGCACCGCCTGTACCATCTCTGAGGCGAGCCCGGTGCGGCGCATCGATGGCTCGATCTCGGTATGGGTGATGTGGATGTCGTGGTCAACGAGCCGGTAGTCGGTGAGCCCGACTTCGACGCCGTCTGTGGCGAAGACATAACGGTTCTGTTCGGGGAGATGGTGTACAACATCTGACATCACACGAGACTACGGTCGGCGACCGGGCGTCGCAAAGAGGGTGGTGTGCGTGTGCGGGAGAATGTGCAGATGCGCACCGACTGGACTCCCGAATCACCGCACCGCGTGATCCATAGCGACAACCTCCTGGCCATCGCCGGCCTGCCCGACGGCGTCTTCACCCTGATCTACCTCGATCCGCCATTTAATACCGGGCGCGCGCAGGCCAGGCAGTCCACGACAAGCGTGCGCTCCGCATCCGGTCCGATTCGTGGGTTCAAGGGGCAGCAGTACGAGCGCATCCGCGGCGACCTGATGAGCTACGACGATCGTTTCGAGGACTACTGGACTTTTCTCGAGCCGCGCCTCGCCGAAGCCTGGCGGTTGCTCGCCGATGACGGCACCCTCTACCTTCATCTGGACTATCGCGAGGCGCACTACGCAAAGGTGCTGCTCGACGCGCTATTCGGCCGCGAGAACTTTCTCAACGAGATCATCTGGGCCTATGACTACGGGGCCAAGTCGAAGAGCCGTTGGCCGGCGAAGCACGACACGATCCTCGTCTATGTGAAGAATCCACGGGGGTACTACTTCGATTCGACCACTGTCGACCGCGAGCCCTACATGGCTCCGGGTCTCGTGACGCCGGAGAAAGTGGCGCGCGGCAAGCTCCCGACTGATGTCTGGTGGCACACCATCGTGTCGCCAACGGGACGGGAGAAGACCGGCTACCCCACGCAGAAGCCCGAGGGAATCCTGCGCCGCATCATCCAGGCCTCGACGCGTGAGGGCGACTGGGTGCTCGACTTCTTCGCCGGCTCAGGAACGACCGGTGCGGTCGCTGCATCCCTCGGTCGCCGTTTCGTGCTCGTCGACGAGAGTGCGGATGCCCTTGCCGTGATCCGCGCGCGACTCACGAAGGCGGGTATCGCGTTCGAGTGACGTGCCAGCAGCGCTCGGCCGGCTCACTGTGCAGCCGCCGCGATGGCACCCGGGCCATTCGCCCGGCGGTTCACCGTTTCGGAGCTGCTCCGAGTCGATAGTCGGCCGAGGCATCACCCGGTCGTCTGCCCCCACTCGTATCGGGCTCGAGGGGCGCGCCCATCATCTCGGCGGCTCGCGTGGCGAGAATTGCGGCGTCTTGCTCGGCGACCTCCTGGATGGCGGATTTCTCGCGAAGTGGCGTCGCCTTGAGGAAGAAGCTGAGGATGAATGCAGCGGAAACCACGATGAGGCTCACCCAGAATCCACTCACCATCGCGTCCGAGAAGCCGCTGAGGAATGGCGCAGCGAGAGCGTGGTTGGCGTTGGTGAGGAACGAGGTGTTGCCGTCGAGCGATGCACTTGCTCCACCACCACTGGTGCTGCCGGGGGTGATTTTCGCGAGGACACTGTCGACGACCTGTGCGCGCGCTGTGCCATTCGAGAGATCGACCTGCGAGGGAAGATTCGACTTGATCGGGCCGACGATCGAGTCGTAGATCTTTGACATGATTGCCCGGTTGGCTGGCGCATTTGCAATCGCCGGGTTGAGTGCCGCATCGAGTGCCGCACGGAGCGTGCCCGGGTTGGTGAAGTTTGCCTTGATGAAGCCGCCGACCGTGCTGAAGACCACGGAGAAGATGACCGCGACGCCGAGAGTTCCTCCGATCTGCCGGAAAAAAGTGGATGATGACGTCGCCACTCCGATGTCTCGCGGTCCAACCGAGTTTTGGCTTGCGATGGTGAGTGTCTGCATAAGCTGGCCGAGGCCGAGGCCCACAAGGAGCATCGCGCTGGCGAGCACGAGGTAATTCGTGTCCGCCGTAATCGTCGTGAAGATTAGGAATCCCGTCACCATGAATCCGGTGCCGATGATGGGAAAGATCTTGTAACGGCCGGTGCGGGAGATGAGCTGGCCGCTCACGATCGAAGAGATCATCAGGCCGAGGATCATCGGCAGCAGCTGGAATCCGCTCTCGGTCGGGGTGGAGCCCTTCACGAGCTGCAGGTAAAGCGGCACGGTGGAGATCGCACCGAACATGCCGAAACCGACGAGCACACCCAGGACGGTGGCGACCGAGAAGGTCGACGATCTGAACAGCGTGAGCGGAATGAGCGCGTCATCCCCCATCAGCTTCTCCGAGATGATGAACGCGATGATCCCGAGTCCGCCGGCGGTGTAGCAGGCGATGGCTAAACCTGATGTCCACCCCCAGTCACGCCCCTGTTCGGCAACGAGAAGCAGCGGCGCAACGGCGATGATCACGGTGGTGGCACCCCACCAGTCGATCCGCACCCGTCGGTTGATGCTGCGCTTCGGCAGATGCAGGAATCGAAGCACCATGGCCAGGGCGATGATGCCGATCGGGATGTTGATCAGGAAGACCCAGCGCCATCCGGTGATGAACAGAATGGATGGTGCGCCGGCGAAAAGACCGCCGATGAGCGGACCGATGACGCTCGAGATGCCGAAGACGGCCAGGAAGTAGCCCTGATACTTGGCGCGCTCGCGGGGGGCGAGCATGTCGCCCATGATCGCGAGTGGCAACGCCATGAGGCCACCGGCGCCGATGCCCTGGATCGCGCGGAATCCGGCAAGCTCCAGGATCGAGGTGGAGAAGCCAGAGGCCACGGAGCCGATGATGAAAACGGAGATCGCGAAGATGAACAGCGGGCGGCGGCCGAAGATGTCGGAGAGCTTGCCGTAGATCGGTGTGGCGATCGTCGAGACGATCAGATAGGCGGTCGTGACCCAGGCCTGCTGGCTGAGACCGTCGAGGTCGTCCGCAATGGTGCGGATGGAGGTTCCAACCACGGTCTGGTCGAGTGCAGACAGAAACATGCCGGCCATCAGGCCGTACAGCACGAAGAGGATCTGGCGGTGGGTCATGATCCCACCGGACTCGTGGACTTCCTTGGCCCGGGTTGCAGTGTCGGCACGTGACATGAATCCTCGATCTGTATGGCAAGGGGGCGTGTAAATAAAAATCGCCACCGATTAACACGCAATTATCAGCAGCAGAAAATATTGCGTAGTCTGCAAAGTTATACGCATGGCAAGCATTATGCAAGTCATACACAGCCAACTTCTGGGTGTTCTCACAGCTACTATCGGAGTCGTGCGTCACCGGCCTGTTCGCTCTGTCATGGCAGCGTTTGTCGTGCTTACAGTGCTGGTGCCGCTGTTCGCTTGCGCTCCTGATTCAGACAGTGGTTCCACGGCGCGGTCGACCGTGGCTGCGCCAACAAATGCGGCTCACCCTTCCCGTACACCGACGCCTTCGTTCTTCGACAGGTCCGCACTCTCGATCGATGATCCGACCAGCATCTGGCTGGTGGTCGACAAGCTGCGGCCGCTCCAACCGGCCTCGTTTGCTCCGTCCGACCTCGTCGAGACGCCGCTACCGCATCTCAATCCGCCTTCCCTGCGTGCCGAAGCTGCGAACGCGATGATTGCTATGTTCGCTGCGGCGAGGGCGGAGGGTGCGGGCGCAATGCAGCTGCAGAGCGCGTACCGCTCCTATTCCCTTCAGGTGGAGATCTACGGTGGCTACGTCGCAAGTGCGGGCAAAACCGGCGCGGATTCGCAGAGTGCCAGGCCCGGTTTCAGCGAGCACCAGACGGGGCTCGCCGCCGATATCAGCGCCTTACCGCTCACCTGTGCGCTTGCCGCCTGCTTCGGCCAGACCCCGCAAGGCATCTGGCTCGCGGCGAATGCATACCGATTCGGGTATCTGCTTCGCTACCCCGCTGATAAAACTGCGGCCACCGGATACATCTATGAACCGTGGCACTTTCGCTATGTCGGGGAGTCACTCTCCACCGAGATGAAGCGCACCGGGGCAACGACGCTTGAGGAGTTTTTCCACCTGCCAGCAGCGCCGGCCTACGCGCCCTGACCGTTCAGTGCCGCGTCCACGATCGACTTCGCCTCGGCTTGCACGAGCTTCAGGTGCTCTGCCCCGAGGAACGACTCGGCGTAGATCTTGTACACGTCCTCCGTGCCGCTCGGGCGGGCCGCAAACCAGGCGTTTTCGGTGACGACTTTGACACCGCCGATGGCGGCACCGTTGCCCGGCGCTTCGCTGAGCTTCGCGATGATCGGTTCGCCAGCGAGCACGGTTGCCGTGATTGCGGAGCCGTTGAGTTTGCTGAGCGCGACCTTCTGCGCCTTAGTCGCCGCGGCATCAACTCGCTCATATGCCGGTGAGCCGTATTTCTCGGTGAGTTCGGTATAGAGCTGGCTGGGGGACTTGCCGGTGACCGCGATGATCTCGCTTGCGAGGAGGGCGAGCAGGATGCCGTCCTTGTCGGTGGTCCACACGGTGCCGTCCGTGCGCAGGAAACTCGCCCCGGCGGACTCCTCACCGCCGAAAGCGACGGAGCCATCGACGAGCCCGGGTGCAAACCATTTGAAGCCCACCGGCACCTCCCAGAGTCGTCGCCCGATCGACTCGGCGACCCGATCGATCATCGAGCTGGAAACGAGGGTCTTGCCGATCGCGGCATCCGCGCTCCACTGCGGACGATGACTGTAGAGGTACTGGATGGCGACAGCCAGGTAGTGGTTCGGGTTCATGAGCCCGCCATCCGGAGTCACGATGCCGTGCCGGTCGGCGTCGGCATCGTTGCCGGTGACCACGTCGTAGTCGTCCCTGTGCACCAACACGCTCGCCATGACGGATGCCGACGAGGGATCCATGCGGATCTTGCCATCCCAGTCCAGCGTCATGAATCCCCACTGCGGATCCACTCCGGGGCCCACCACCGTGAGGTCGAGACCGTAGCGTTCGGCGATGGCGCTCCAGTAGTGCACGCTCGCCCCGCCGAGCGGATCCGCGCCGATGTGCACGCCCGCCTTCTTGATCGCCGCCATGTCGATGATGTTCTCGAGGTCGTTCACGTAGGTGCCCCGGTAGTCATAGGTGCCGACTCCGGAGGGCTCGGCCCGCTTTACTGCGCGGCTGCCCTCGGCGATGATCTCGTTCGCTCGGTTCGCGATCCAGTTGGTCGCATCGCTGTCCGCTGGACCACCGTGCGGCGGGTTGTACTTGAATCCGCCATCGCGAGGGGGGTTGTGACTCGGGGTCACCACGATCCCGTCGGCCTGCGGCTCGCCCGCTGCGATGTTGGCGTTGTACCGGAGGATCGCGTGGCTGATGGCGGGGGTGGGCACGAAGTCGCCGAACTCGTCGACCAGGGCATTCACCCCGTTTGCCGTGAGCACTTCGAGCGCGGTCGTCTCTGCCGGACGGCTGAGAGCGTGGGTGTCGCCGCCGATGAAGAGCGGCCCGGTGATGCCCTGACCCGCGCGGTACTCCACGATGGCCTGAGTGATGGCCGCGATATGGGTTTCGTTGAAGGCGCGGTCAAGGCTGGATCCGCGGTGCCCGGAAGTGCCGAACGCCACTTTCTGCTCGGCGATGCTCACGTCAGGAACCAGTGCGTAATAGGCCGCGAGCAGTGCGTGCACATCGATGAGGTCGGAAGTCTGGGCCCTCTGGCCGGCGCGAGCATTCATGGGGCAAGTCTCGCACCCCGGGCAATTCTGTCCGGTCGCTAATGCATAACTCCTGCAGTGAGAGCCGGGCCAGCAGAGCCAATAAGCTCGGCGCTATGCCGCATCCGACGAACCTCGACGATACCTACTCCTATCTGGGTCCGGCCGGAACCTTCACCGAGGCCGCGCTCGCCCAGGTGGCGGATGCCGCTGGCAAGACCTGGCAGCCGGTCAACAACGTGGGACAGGCTCTCGACGACGTCGTGTCGGGGCGCAGCACCGCGGCCATGATCGCCATCGAGAACTCGATCGAGGGCGGAGTCAGCGCAAGCCAGGATGCGCTCGCCAACATCCCGAACCTGCGCATCATCGGCGAATATCTCGTGCCGGTGAACTTCGTGCTCGTGGGCAGGCCGGGCACGCGGTTGCAGGATGTGCGGGTCATCAATGCGCATCCCGTGGCCTACGCCCAGTGTCACCTCTGGCTCGACGACGCCCTGCCAGACCATGGCCATCTTCCTGCCACTTCCAATGTTGCGGCTGCGGCGTCGCTGCTGTCGGATACGACGGCGGATGCCGCAATCGCACCCCCCGGGATCACCGGCCATTACCCGCTCGATGTGCTTGCAAGCGAGATCGGCGACAACCCGAACGCCGTCACCCGCTTCGTGCTGGTAAGCCGCACGACCCGCCTGCCAGAGCCGACCGGTTCAGACAAGACCAGCGTGATCGTGGAGTTGCCGGATGACACGGCGGGGCGGCTGCTCGAGATGCTCGAGCAGTTCGCCACTCGCGGAGTCAACATGAGCCTGCTCGCCTCCCGGCCGATCGGTGACGCTCTCGGCCGCTACCGTTTCGTGATCGACCTCGACGGTCACATCCACGATGAGCGGGTCGCGGACGCCATGCTCGGACTCAAACGTTTCAGCCCCAGGGTGATCTTCCTCGGCTCCTACCCGCGCGCCGACAAAATGCCGATCACCGTGACACCGCGCTATGACAATGCGGCCTTCACCGAGGCGCGTGGCTGGCTCGACGGGCTGATCGGTGGCGGCACGGCGTAGTCACGCATCCTCGGTGATCGGCAAGGATGTAGGGATGGAGAACGAATCGCCGTCGATTGATCCCCGGTATCGGCCGGAGTTCCAGCGTGGGTACAACGGCGCTGAGGTGCCGGTGCGCCCTGTGCCGATTGAGGGCGAGCGGTCTCCTTCAGAGGGGATCACGGCCGAATCCCCGACCGAAAGCGGCCCGCTGGTGATGGAGTCCGAGCCCGCACCGCGGCGGCGCAATCCCTACTTCCTCGTGATCCCGCTCGCTGGTGCCGCCGCTATCCTGCTGGGGGCGTGGCTGACTGTTTCCCAGTGGATCACGAACTACTCCAACCAATCCGAGTCCTCGACTGCCTCGCAGAGAAGGTTTGTCGGCGTCATCATCTATGCGTTCTCGAGCCCGCTCATCACCGTCGGCCTCGCCGTTCTCTTCGGCTTCGTGTTTTGGCTCGCCCTCCGCAGGCGCTCATGAGAACGTCGGAGCGGGTGCTGGGCTTCGCCACTGTGATCCTTATCGCAACGGTGATCGTGCTGTGCTGGGGGATTTCTTCCACCCAGCAGAGTTATGACACGAGTGGCAGTGGTGCGGGAATGCCGTGGCCGATCATCTGGGTGCGGATCGGCACGTCGGTCGCGCCGATTTTCGCCCTCGTCGGCCTCGCCTCTGCGGCCGGGCTGCTCTTCCTGAGGGCGGTCCGCTGGACCGACACACCAGCAGAATACGAGGAACCTACGCCGGAACCTTCACCGTGAGTGCACCGGCGTCCAACCAGGCGTGCACGGACTTGGCTTCACCGAACTCGTCGCCGTCGAGCTGGAACCCCTGTGGCTGCTCCACCGTCATCCGCAGGTCGGTTCCGGTGGCGTAGAACACATCTTTCACATCCTTCGTGAGGTCGATGATCGACCGGCCGAGTGCGCTCTTACGCAGTACGCCGTTCTCCCAGGTCACCTTGTTCCACACCTTCAGCCAGCCGAAGGGCCCGCTCGGCTTGAGCGCGGCGATGTCGAGGATACCGTCGTCGGGCTTCGCATCCGGCATGAGCAGGATGCCCCCGGGCAGGCTCCCGCAGTTGCCGACGATGATCGTGTGGACGCTCGTCGTGCGCTCCGGTGCCCCGTCGATGCTGAGGTGCAGTTTCACCGGCTTGAGGTCGGGAATGGCGCGCATTCCGGCATCGATGTAGGCGAGCCATCCGACCGCCTTCTTGAGCTTCGGGTTGGTGAGCGCGATCATCTTCGCGTCCAGTCCCAGGCCGGCCATCACGACGAAGGTGTGCTCTTCGGAGCTGCCGTCTGCCCGCTCAATCTCTGCGATTCCGAGGTCGATGCGACGATCCGTGCCAGTGAAGGCGGCGCCGATCGCTGCGATTTGGTCGGTGAGGGGCAACGCGAGGTTGCGGGCGAGCAGGTTGCCGGTGCCACAGGGGACGATCGCGATCGGCACCCCGGACCCGCGCAACGCTTCGGCCACGGCGCGAACCGTGCCATCGCCGCCGGCAGCGAGCACGACGGCCGCGCCGTGCTCGATGGCGGTCTTCGTCACGCTCTGCCCGGCATCCTCCACTGAGGTGGGGTGCCACTGGGTCGTGCCCCAGCCCGCCGCAGCCTCAGCCTCCGCGACCTGCGCTTCGAGCTTCGGCAGGTCCACTTTGATCGGGTTGTAGATGACAGCGGCGTGGCGGTCCGGGAGCTGCGGGGCGACGGTCACGTGATCTAACGTACGGCATCGCTGAATAGACTGGACGGGTGATTGATCCGCAGCTCCTCCGTGACAATCCCGAGGTTTTCAAGGCATCGCAGCGGGCGCGGGGTGAGTCCGACGGACTCGTCGATGTTGCTGTCGAAGCCGATGTGAAGCGCCGGTCCGCCATCTCCGAGTCGGAGAGCCTGCGGTCGACCCAGAAGGCCCTCGGCAAGCAGGTCGCCCAGGCGAGCGGGGAAGAGAAGACCCGGCTGCTCGGTGAAGCCCAGGGGCTCGCCACCCGCGTCAAGGAGCTCGCCCAGGTCTCCGCGGATGCCGAGGCGGAATTCACCCGCTCGGTGCGAGGAATCGCCAACCCCATCATCGACGGTGTTCCATCCGGCGGCGAAGAGAACTTCGTTACTCTGCGTGAGGTCGGCGAGAAGCCGGCGTTCGATTTTGAGCCACGGGATCACCTCGAACTCGGCGAGAAGCTTCGTGCCATCGACATGACCCGCGGGGCAAAGGTCTCGGGCAGCCGCTTCTACTTTCTGCGCGGCATCGGAGCGCGCCTCGAGATCGCTCTGATGAACCTGGCCCTCGACACGGCGCTCGCCGAAGGCTTCGAACCGCTCATCACCCCCACTCTCGTGCGCCCGGAGATCATGGATGGCACCGGATTCCTCGGTGCTCACTCCGACGAGATCTACTACCTCCCCGCCGATGACCTCTACCTCACCGGCACGAGCGAGGTGGCGCTCGCCGGGTTCCACTCCGACGAGATCCTCGATCTCTCCGCCGGTCCCGCCCGCTACGCCGGGTGGTCCACCTGTTACCGCCGAGAGGCCGGTTCGGGCGGACGCGACACCCGTGGCATCCTGCGCGTTCACCAGTTCAACAAGCTCGAAATGTTCAGCTACGTGCTTCCGGAGAATGCCGAGGCCGAGCACGACCGGCTCGTCGCGCTACAGGAATCCATGCTGCAGGCCTGCGGTCTCAGCTACCGCGTGATCGATGTCGCCGCCGGGGATCTCGGATCCAGCGCCGCACGCAAGTTCGACATCGAAGCCTGGGTGCCCACCCAGGGCGAGTACCGCGAGCTCACGTCCACGAGCAACTGCACCACCTTCCAGGCCCGGCGCCTCGACATCCGCTACCGGCTCGAATCGGGCAAGACCACGCCGGTCGCGACGCTGAACGGCACGCTGGCGACCACACGCTGGCTGGTCGCGATTCTCGAAACGCACCAGCAGGCGGATGGCTCGGTGCGGGTGCCGCTCGCCCTGCAGCCCTACCTCGGCGGCCTCGAACTGATGGAGCCGGTCGCGTGATCGATCCCTGGCTGGTCGCACTCGACATCGACGGCACACTGATGCCGGAGGACGGCGTCATCTCTGCTGACGTGATCGCCGCAGTGCAGCGCGTGCGCGACGACGGGCACGAAGTGATGCTGGCTACCGGACGGTCGGTGTCGATGACCCTGTCTGTGCTCGAGAAATTTCAGCTGACACCGCGATACGTCGTCTGCTCCAATGGCGCGATCACCCTGGGACGCGATGTCGATGCCCCGAGCGGCTATTCCCGCGTCGCGGTTGATGCGTTCGATCCGTCGGAGGTGCTCGCGACGATTCGGGAGACCCTCGGAGATGTCAGCTATGCGGTGGAAGACGAAGAGGGCTTCTACCGTTACACCGGGTCTTTCCCTGAGTCGGCGCTCGGCATTTCGAGTGAGCAGGTGCCGTTCGAGGAGCTCGGTGCGCATCTGGCGACCCGGGTGGTGGTGATCTCGCCGGAGCATCAGATCGAGGAGTTCCTCACCATCGTCGAGAAGATGGGCCTGCACAAGGTCACCTACAACGTCGGCTGGACAGCGTGGCTCGACATTGCTCCGGATGGCGTCAACAAGGCGACCGCCCTCGAGCGGGTGCGCGAGTGGCTCGACATCCCCCGCTCGCGGGTGATCGCGGTGGGCGACGGACGCAACGATATCGACATGCTGCGCTGGGCATCCGTCGAGGGGCGTGGCGTCGCGATGGGCCAGGCTCCGGATGAGGTGCTCGCGGTGGCGAACGAGGTAACGCTCTCCGATCTCGATGACGGCATCGCGGAGCTGTTCCGCACATTCTGAGGGTCTGGCATCCTGCGGTCGTGGCTGTGCCGTTGTCTCGTCACGCCCCCGTCGCGTTTCATTCCGTCCGGGCTTGCGCAACTCCTGCACTTTTTGGGCGGCCGACGGGATTCTGCTGAGAACAGGCGGTGGCGGGTACTCGGCCGGAAAACTGCAGGAGTTATGCAGGTGCCCCCCGCCGGTCAATCGCCACAGCGACTCCGTGATCGGCCGGGAAGCGCGCGCTCATCCCCATTCGACTTGGTAGACGTTGTGACTTCACCTGCCCGCCAAGTCGCAAGTGCTACCAACTCGATTGGCTGGACAGTGCCGGAGGATGCTGGACGGTGCCGGAGGATGACAGACGTCACCGACGACTCTGTCGAACGGTGCTTCCGATCCCGTCGGCTAAACTCATTCTGTTCTGGAGGGCTGTCCGAGCGGCCGATGGAGCCAGTCTTGAAAACTGGTGGGCAGAAATGTCTCTAGGGTTCGAATCCCTAGCCCTCCGCACAAGTAAAGCCCCTTAAATCCCCGTACTCATAGGGATTTAAGGGGCTTTACTGGGTCCTCGATGACCTGTTTGCCCACATTTGTTTTCGCTAGCCCCTCATCCAAACGCCCTGCAACGTCGTCCAGATCGTCATCGAACAGGTCCGAGTCCTGGGGTCTTGACTTTTTCTCGAGACAATGCAGACGCTGGTCAGCATTCGCTATCACGTGTCGGTTGTCAGCTGTGATTTTGGGCTGATAATTTTTCTTCTTATTCCTGCGGTTAGTCGTTCAATGTGGGGTAGTCGGTGTAGCCGGCCCGACCCCCGCCGTAAAAGGTGCTCGGGTCCGGCTCGTTCAGCGGTGCGTTGTCGCGTAGGCGCTCGATCAAGTCCGGGTTCGCCAGGGCCCAACGTCCGACCGGGACGATATCGGCTGTTCCTGTCTCAACATCATTGCTGAGAGTGTCGAGGTCCCGACCGGGACGGTGAACAAGCAAGGCGCTACTCCATGTGTGTCGAATATGGCGCAGCAGTTCTTCGTCCCCGATCTGTACAAGATGCAGGTATGCAAGGCCCAGGGGTTCAAGCGTGGCGACAAGGTGGTGGTATTGCTCCGCGACACCGTTGCCTTCGTCGATGCCGCCGGTGGCCTGCCCGGGGGAGAGTCGAATACCGACGCGGTCAGAGCCGATCTCATCGGCCACGGCAGTCGCGACCTCGATGACGAAACGTGACCGATTTTTGGTGGAGCCACCGTACTTGTCGCTTCGGTGATTGGCGTTTGGCGACAGGAACTGGTGCAGCAGATACCCATTGGCACCGTGCAGCTCGATGCCATCCGCACCGGCCTCGATGGCTTGTCTGGCCGCATGCCGAAAATCGGCGATGGTCTTCACGATGTCATCGTTGGTCATTTCGCGCGGCTGGGGTGACGCCTGCATTCCAGCGGACGTTAATATTTCGGTTCCTGGGGTGATTGCTGATGGGGCCAGGGCCTGCCGGTGGTGCGGGGTGTTGTCGGGGTGGGAGGTTCGGCCGACGTGCATCAACTGCAGAAAAATGTGAGCTCCGGCTGCATGCACGGCGTCGGTCACCTGGCGCCATGCAGCCACATGCTCGGGTCGGTAGATGCCCGGGGTCAACAGGTAACCCTGTCCGTCGCCGGAGGGCTGAACACTTTCGGTAATCAGTAAGCCCATCGAGGCTCGCTGTGTGTAGTACTGAGCCATGAGGGATGTGGGGCTTCCGTCGGGTAACGCGCGACTTCGCGTCATCGGTGCCATGGCAAGACGGTGCGGCAATGTGATTCGGCCAACAGAGACTTCGTCCCAAAGAGTGGGCACGGGTAGTCCTTTCGATGGGGGAGTAAGAAAAAGTGGGACCAACAATGCGGTCGTAAAACGAAAGGGGGCATACAGACTGGCCGGGTCACCAATGACACCCAGTAAGTATCAACGGCACCTTCAACAACAGCGACGGTTGCGGTTCCCTCAACCAGCTTTTAGTTCCATGGCCGAGCGGGTGAAAATTGGCAAAGATCGCGGGTCGAGTTCGACCCAGTGCCCCTCTGTTACAACTATTGGCCGTCCAGATCGGTTGGGCCATCTTCCGAATTGGGTGCGTGTTCCGCGTACTCGGGAGTCGCTTCGAGGGGTTCTGACCCTTCGGGTCCGGCGTAATGACCGGTCGGCTTTACCGGTTCGCCTCCGACCGCGTCGTTGGTGAGAAGTTCCTTTGGATCGAACGGGTCGTCGGGGTACTCGAATCCTGAGATATTCTTATCTGCGTTCATCTATTCCATTGTAGTCGACGTTATGACATCAGTTTTGAAAGGGGAGTATTGCAATCGCAGGGCTGTGCTCCCAGGCCACGACGCGAACTTGTGGACCGGTTGTCCCGCGAAGTCGGACCTCGGCATTGCACTGGATGGCCTTTTTCCGGGCGGAGGACACCGACCCGAGAGGCTGCTTGGGAGCACCTGTTACCACCGGGGATACCGTGAACGCAGACGCGAAAACCGATCCGGATCCGGATCCGGATCCGGATCTGAGCCTCGTTGTCATGCTTCGATTTTGTGAAGATTCACAGAACTGGCGGTAAGGAACGGGGTGATATCGATCGACTGAGTGTCTCCCAGGTCGACGTCGCCCGGGTCGACAGGTCGTCTGGTGCCTTCGGTCGCTGGCTGCGGTGCGGAAGAACTAATCATCATCTGGCTCTCGTAAACGTCGGGGGACGGTTGTCATCGCCGAGATCTAGAGCAAGTGGCTTTCACGCTACACCAGAGAGAACCCGATTCTGATTTTGATTTTGATTTTGATTTTGAGCGTGAGCGTTTGGGCCAAACCGAACAAGAGTTGACCTTATTTGGTTGTCGGCTGAGGGTTGGATGCCTGTTCGGCAATTTATTGCTGATGTAACGGGACTGAACCAGCACCAACTCCAGGGGATGTCTGCAGATCACCTGTGGCCCTGTTTTCAGTTGTCACCGACACGGCCATGACATCAGCCGAATTGCAACGGACAGCCATTGGTCTTGCCAGCTCGGCGCACGAGAATATTCGGTTATTGTCCCAGCAGCGGATCTACCCGAATGGTTTCGTCTACCCGATTCCTTGCGTGTGCAGCAGGGTGCCGATTCCGTAGGTTGCCGCCAAAGCGAGGGTGCCTCCGATGAGGGTGCGGATGGTGGCGCGACCTCGGGGGGCGTCACCAAGATATGCGCCGAGGGATCCCGTGATGGCCAACGCAACCAGAACAACGGCGAAGGTCAGCGGAACACGGACAGGCTGAGGTGGCAGAAGGATCGCAATCAACGGAAGGACACCCCCGATGACGAAGGAGACCGCTGAGGCGAATGCAGCATTCCAGGGGCTGACTACGTCGTTTTCGTCGATGTCCAGTTCCACGGAAAGGTGCGCTTTGAGGGCGTTGTTGTGGGTAAGTTCTTGGGCAACTTGGCGGGCGGTAGCTGTGCTGAGCCCTTTCGTTTGATACAGTCCCGCAAGTTCACGCAACTCTTCCTCCGGAGAGTTATCGAGTTCGCGTCGTTCTTTAGCGATGAGGGCCCGTTGGCTATCGCGTTGACTACTGACAGAGACGTACTCACCCAATGCCATGGACACCATGCCCCCGACGAGAGCTGCCAGGCCGGCCGTCAGGATGGGCCCGGATGCTGACGTGGCCCCGGCCACACCGACAGCAATTGCGGCGACGGACACGATGCCGTCGTTCGCCCCGAGGACTCCCGCTCGAAGCCAGTTCAACCGCTGGGCAGGGTTGGGATTGTTGTGCGGTTCGTTAGGGTGCTGCCCCGGCGGATTCGGTTCGGAGCCGTGTTCTTCACTCATAATCCCAGCCAACCAGCACGGCGTCCCATAATCTAGGGGTGATATTCGCCCGCCCGATCGTGTATCCGTGAAACCCCGGGAGGCTCCCGCGCCCGCCCACCCGGGTTGAACGTTTCGTGAATGCTGGTGTGTTGAAGCGGCCACGCTGGCGAAAGCGAGCGTTACACCCACCATCATCTGTCGGTGCAGTGATTCGGTCGCACGCCGGATGCTTCGCTGGTCTGGAGAAGGGCAAGTCCTCCCCGCAGGCCTTTCAGCCCCCGAATGTGCTGTTTTTACTTGCGTTCTGCGGTGGTGTTTTCCATCCGGCGGAGGGCGGCGGAGCGGACCGAGAGCACGATCGCAAGTCCGTAGATCACGAACGCTAAAACGACATGGTAGGGAGTGACCCAGTTCAGTCCGAGGGTGGAGATCATGTGTCCGGTGAGCCATTGGGCCACGGTTGCGAGGAAGAGAATCCCGGTGAGAGGCACAAGTCCGGTAATCCCTCGCAGCCCGCGGACAGCGATCGCGGTCGAGGCGAGAGCGGACACCATTGTCGGGTAGGCGAGGAGCCCGTGAATGGTGGTCCAAATTTCTTTGCCGCTGCCGGGGATACCGTTTGTGATGAAGTTCCCCGCGGTCACGGATTGCAGAAAAATGAATAGCACCGTGAACCCGATGAAGATCGCATAGGCCCGGCGGGTACCAGGGCTCACTATTGGACTAGCAAGTGCGGGGGGACTGGTGGTGCCTGCGTTGGCTGCGGTCATGGGGTGGCTTTCGAGATAGGTGGTATCCGGATCGCTGCAAACACAGCATCGATATCGCGCCTCGTCGCACGAGCCCGACAGTACCGGAACCACATGTCCGGATGAGCATGAGGCGCACAGGGAAGGAAAAAAGCCACTACCGCTTGGTGGTTTTCAGTGATCCCAACTGGGGAAGTATCACTGCCCTCCGTATCGGTGCTTTGGACGCTTCACTCATCTCGCTTCAAGCATCGTGCGAAGCCAGCACCAGTGACGTGTCAAACGGTTTACTCGGCGCCCCTTCTGGTGGCGATATTCGCTTCGATGGACCCACGCGCAGTCTGCGCTTGAGTCAATCCTCTTCGGCAATGCGACCCTACGACCGAAACCGGTTCGCGGTCTGACGGCTGGTCGGGGCACCGCCGACTGCCGGTAAGAAATGGATTGCACATCGTGACTGAGGTCACCGCGCATCACTCTTCAAGAACACCACCTGCCGTCTCTGGCATTGGCTATCGCGTCATCGCTTATGACCGCCGTGGATTCGGCTACAGCGAAAAGCACCACACCGGGTACAGCTTCGACACTCTCACCGAAAACCTTCAGACGCTCTTTATCAAACTCGAGCTGAGCGACGTGATCCTTGTCGGCTTCTCGCTGGGAGGCGGAGAAGTGGCCCGCTTCTTCAGCAAATACGGCACCGAACGAGTGCACTTGGTGGTTTTCGACTCCGCGGTGTCGGACGTCCTGAACACACCTGACAACCCGGACGGGCCTGTCTCAACTGATTAGGCAGCGAATATGACACGCGGCGCTGATCCGCGGAGAAGGAAGCGTTTTATGACGACTTCACGACCCATTACCTCGCATCACCCATGCCTGCCACAGGACAGCAGACGGGAGCAGCTAACCGAGCCAGGTTCAATCGCTGAACTTACTTCAGTGGGATCCAGTGGCATCCAGTGGGCTCCAGTGCGCTCCGGTAGTGGGTCTACTTGACCGCACCCGCGGGGCGCGCGTAGGTTGAAGGTGTTG
>NZ_JADOVH010000006.1 GCF_015751965.1 Frigoribacterium sp. CG_9.8
ATCGATGCCACCCACCACCACTGGCGTATGAGTGTCGCCGGCGATAGTCGCCAATTTGACACCGTCATCACTGAGCAACTTGCCAACGATCGGATTGCGTGGACCAGCACTGCCGGGGAGGACGGCACCTGTCCGGTCGGCCTCGCCAATCGAGCCGTTGCTTAAATGCTTCACTCGGTAAATATTCTCGGCTCACCGCTCGGCGGTCCTTGTCAAGACCTTGGAGTATCGGCGGTCTTCCGGCAAGCTGGTGTCATGTCAAGCAACAGCGCCCGGCCATCCGCGCGGCCGGTGGCGTTCTGCCTTCATGCCATGGGCGCGAGTTCTGCCGAGTTCGCTCACCTTCGGGATGCCTTGGCTGGTGAGATCGAGGTAGTCGCCATCGATCTGCCCGGGTTCGGTGACACGGCGTGGGTCGACGGGGCCTCGGTGGAGGAGACGGTCGAGTTCGTCATCCGCCGGATCCGTGCGCATGGTGCTGCGCGATGGATGCTCGTCGGCCACAGCATGGGCGGAAAAATCGCCTCGATCATCGCCGCGTGGACTCTGTCTGGTCGGGCGCCCCTTTTCGGCCTAGCCGGCGTCGTGTTGCTGGCCGCATCTCCCGTGACGTCCGAGCCGATGGCAGAGGACCGCCGCGAGTTGATGATCGGCTGGGCTTCAGAAAGCCACTTGTCTTCCGACGGCCACTTGAGCGACGAATCGGCACGCGAGTTCGTCGAGGCCAACATCGCCGAGCCACTCGCCAAGACGGACATGGCAAGTGCGGTGTCGGGCGTGCGGCGCACGGACCCGCTGGCTTGGCGCGCCTGGCTGGAGAGGGGTAGTCGCGAAGACTGGTCTTCAGAAGTCGGGGACCTGGCAGTGCCAGCTCTCATCGTCTCGGGCGCCCAGGATGGGGAGCTGGGGGACCCCGCGCAGCGCCGCCTCAACGGGGCGACCTACCTGGCGGCGAAGTTCGTGACGATCGAGCATGCCGCCCATCTTCTGCCGATCGAGCGTCCTCAGGAGGTCGCCGCCGCGATCCTGACCTTCTGGCGTGACCATGCAGGAACGTCTCCGGGGGTTCCCCTAAGCACCGGCCGGGTCATCGCGTCGGAACGGACGAGCGAGCGAACTCGCGGCATCCTGTCCCGGCGGGCGCTGGCGGATGACCCTGGTTACCAACCCTTGGTCTTGTCGAGCGAGCAACTGGCGACACTGCGCGACATCGGCGAGCGACTTGTGCCGCAGAGCGATGACGCGATCGACCTCGCCGCTCGTGTCGACCAGCAGCTCGGTCGCGGAGGCGGCGACGGTTGGCGGAACGCGGCGTTGCCCGCCGACGTGAACGCCTATCGCCTCGGCCTCGACGCGCTGATCGGATTCGGCGTTCACCCCCCGGAGCGACAGGGCGAGATGATCGCGCAGCTGATCGACGGCAGCTTCGTCGCCGAGGCCTCGACGATGAGCTCGAAGCAGCTGCAGTTCTGGTTCGAAGACGTTCGCGTGGATCTGGCTCGTCAGTGGATGGCGCACCCGGCGACCTTCTCACGCGTCAAGTACGACGGCTTCGGCAACGGTGGCGACGGCGTCCGCAAGCACGGGTTCACCCTTCTCGAAGCCGGCCGCCGAGAAGCCTGGGAACCGAGCGGCGGCGGCACCGAATGAACCTGAGCGGCATGCGCGTGTTCGACAACGCCGACGAGGTCGATGTGATCGTCGTCGGGTCAGGGGCTGGTGGGGCCCCTCTGACCGCGTCCTTGGCGTCGGCCGGGTTGAGGGTCGTGGTGCTGGAAGCCGGCCCGAACTTCGAGCCCGGCGACCACACGCCCGACGAGACCGAGGCAGTCGACATCATCTGGATGGATGAGCGGCTCAGCGGAGGCGAAACACCGACCGCCTTCGGGCCCAACAACAGCGGCCGCGGTGTCGGCGGTTCGACGTTGCATTGGGGTGCCTTTACGCCGCGCCCCGACGCGCGTGACATGTCGTTCCTCCGCGAGACGGGTCAGGGTGTCGACTGGCCAATCTCCCCCTCCGAACTCATGCCCTATGTCGCCCGCGTCGAGCAGTACCTCGGTGTTTCCGGGCCATCCGACTATCCCTGGGACCCTGATCGGCGCTACGCCCTGCCGCCGGTTGCGCGCAACGCCTCGTCGGAGATGATGATGCGTGGATGCGAGGTGCTCGGCATCCGCGCGACCGATGCGCCCGCCGCTGTCGTCAGCCAGGACTGGCAGCAGGAGGGATTCGGACTGCGCCAGGCGTGCGTCAACTGCGGCGCCTGCCACCAAGGATGCCGCAACGGCGCGAAAGTGTCGATGGACACCAGTTACCTCCCGGCGGCTTTGTCGCGCGGGGCCGAGATCCGCTCTGATTCGACAGTGCACACCATCGAAACGGACGAATCCGGCGCCGTCACCGCCGTGATCTATCGACGTGATGGTGTCAACCACCGCCAACGGTGCGCGATGTTGGTACTCAGCGCCGGCGGGATCGAGACTCCGCGGCTGCTGTTGCACAACGCACTCGCGAACAGCTCCGGCCAGGTCGGCCGAAATTTCATGGCCCATGGTGGCGTGCAGGTCTGGGGACGATTCGACCAGCTGATGCGGTCGTATCGCGGCTATCCGTCGTCGATTATCTCGGAAGACATGGTGCGCCCGCCTGACGCCGCTTTCGTGGGCGGCTACCTGATGCAGAGCCTCGGGGCGATGCCGTTGACCTTCGCGACGACGCTGATCCGGGGCAGCTCACTGTGGGGTCCGGAACTCACCGAGGCGCTCGAGCGGTACCCGTACATGGCCGGTCTGGGGATCAACGCGGAATGCCTGCCTTCCGACGCGAATCGGCTCACCCTTTCTGACGAGGTCGACAAGCTCGGCGTGCCCAAGGCGCACGTGACCTTCACTGCGGGCGAGAACGAGAAGGCGATCGAGGCTCACGCGGTCACGATGATGACCAACATCGTGTCGGCGGCGGGTGGCGGTGGCATCCTGGTTCTGCCGCGATCTGCTCACACGCTCGGGACCTGCCGGCTGGGCGAGACGGCCGACGTCGGGGTGGTTGACGCCGACGGTCGGAGCTTCGATATCCCCAATCTCTGGATCTGTGACACCTCGGTGTTCCCGAGCTCGCTGAGCGCGAACCCGGGCCTCACGATGATGGCACTTTCGCTCCGCACCGCGGATGCCATCCTCAGGGCAGCGCGGTAGGTTGCCACATGGTCGCCACGAAAGCCCGCACCGACGGCTATGTCGATCTGCGGGATTATGCCGCGATCGGGGACGGCCGAACGGTTGCGCTCATCGCCCGGGATGGCAGCGTCGACTGGCTCCCCATTCCCGATATGGATTCCACCCCGGTGTTCGCCCGGTTGCTGGATGCCGAGGGCGGCGGTCAGATCGAACTCGCGCCGACCGAGCCTTACACCGTGCGACGCAGCTACCTCAGCGGGACGAACGTGCTGCGGACGACATTCACCACGGAGTCCGGGGTCGCCCGCGTCACGGACGCGCTGGTCACGGGCCTCGCCGGACGCCTGCCGTGGGTCGAGTTGGCGCGTCGTATCGAGGGGATCCGGGGCGCCGTGAAGTTCCGCTGGAAGGTCGCGCCGGGCACCCGTTTCGCCTCGTCGTCGCCGTGGGTCGAAGACGGCCCTCTCGGCAAGATCCTGCGAATCGACACGGTCAACCTCACCGTGCGAGGCATCCAGCACGGGCCGCGCGGCGGCGGCGATCGCGCGATAGCGGGTGGATTCACGACGTCGAAGGGGTCGCGACACCTGCTTGTCGTCGCAGGAACATCGGATGGCCCGCTTCCCATTCCGGTTGGAAAATATACGGATGCCGCCGTCGACCGCTCCATCAGCGCGTGGCGCGCCTGGTCGAAGGATTTCAGCTACGACGGCCCCTGGGCGCCCCACGTGCAGCGCAGCGCGCTCGCACTGAAGCTCCTCATGTTCGCCTCGACCGGTTCGATCGCTGCGGCGCCGACGACCTCGCTGCCTGAGAGCCTGCGCGGGGGCAAGAATTGGGACTACCGCTACGCGTGGGTGCGTGATCTCGCCTATACCGTCCACTCGTTGGTGCGGTTCGGTCTGCGGGAGGAGACGCAATCGGCGGTGGCCTGGCTGCTCCGGGCGCTCAAGGATCACGGTCCCGAACTGCGGATCTTCTACACACTCAGCGGTGAGCTCCCGGGGGAGGTCACCACGCACCAGGTACCCGGGTGGCGGGGAATCGGCCCGGTGGTCTCGGGAAACCGGGCGACCGATCAGGTGCAACTCAGCGTCTTCGGCGACCTCTTCGACGTGATTCGCATCTACGTCAACGCCGGTAACGTGCTGGACGTGGAGACGGGCCGGCTGCTGGAATCCTTCGCCGAACGCACCGCTGGAACCTGGCGACAGGAAGACGCGGGGATGTGGGAGCTCGAGGAGCAGCACCACAATACCTCCTCGAAGATGGGCTGCTGGCAGGCGCTGGATGCTGCGGCCCAGCTGTGCGAGGCCGGCCACATGCCCGGCGATGCGAAGCGATGGCGAGCCGAATGTGACGAGATCCGAACTTGGATCGACGAGCACTGTTGGTCTGATGCGCTCCAGGCCTACGTCGCCCACGCCGGAGACGAAAGCCTGGATGCCTCGGTACTGCTGCACGCTACGAGCGGCTTCGACCGCGGGCCCCGCATGTCGTCGACCATCGACGCCATCCGGAACGAGTTGGGCAGGGGCCCGCTGCTCTATCGCTACAGCGGAGCCGATCAGGAGGAGGGAGCCTTCGTCGCCTGCTCCTTCTGGATGGCGAGCGCATTGGCCTGCGTGGGTCGCCATGACGAGGCCACGGCGCTCATGGACGAACTCGTCCAGCTCTCGAACGACGTGGGCCTTCTCGCCGAGATGATCGAGCCGAGCGATCGCTCGTTCCTCGGCAATCTGCCCCAGGGCCTCAGCCACATCGGGCTGATCAACGCGGCCATCACCATCGAAGAGCTCTCGGGTGCCGACGGCGCATCCCGCTCGGCAAGGAGACAGAAATGACAAAGCCCACCGCAACACCCGCCCCCGCGAAGCCAGACCAGTACACCTTCGGCGATCCGCGCACCCGCTACCCCGTCATCAGCCCACCCGTCCAGCAGCAAGACGAGCCCGGCATCCAGTCGCAGATGACACCGGTCCCCGACCTCGGTGAGGCGACGTACCGCGGAACCGGCCGACTCACCGGCCGGCGTGCCTTGATCACGGGAGCAGACTCCGGCATCGGCGGCGCAGTGGCCATCGCCTTCGCCCGCGAGGGAGCCGACATCACGATGTCGTACCGCCCAGAAGAGGAGTCGGATGCGCGTCACATTGCCGACGTCATCAAGCGGGCTGGTCGGACCGCGACGCTGGTGCCGGGCGATCTCACCGACCCGGCCTACTGCCGAGCGCTCGTCGACACAGCGGTGAGCGCCATGGGCGGACTCGACGCGGTCGTCAACGTCGCCGGCAAGCAGGTGTGGCAACCCACGCTCGCGGAGCTCAGCGATGAGCAGTTCGAGCAGACCTACGCGACGAACGTCTTCGCACTCTTCTGGATCGTCAAGGCGGCTCTGCCCCACCTCGAACCCGGTTCGACGATCATCAACACCGCGTCGCTCGAGGCCTACACCCCCTCACCGGATCGATTGGACTACGCGAGCACCAAAGGCGCAATCAACAACCTCTCGAAGGGGTTGGCCCAGCAGCTCATCCCGCACGGCATCCGAGTCAATGTTGTCGCACCGGGGCCGACCTGGACCGCGCTGCAGGTCACGTGCGGCGTGGACCCAGAGACGCTCCCCGAGTTCGGATCCAGCGAGACGTCGATGGGACGAGCCGCGCAACCGGCCGAGCTGGCGCCGGCGTACGTGTTTCTCGCTTCCGCAGAATCCAGCTTCGTCGTCGGGGAGACCCTCAACGTGAACGGTGGGATGAACACGCCCTAAGAGCAGCCGCCGGCCAAATGGACGAAGCTTGTTCCGTTGTACGGCCACCGGTTTTTCCGGCTGATCCCATCCGACCTTCCGCACCCGTGTTTTCGATGTACCAGACCGACGTGATTATCTACGGCGATGATTTGCTCGACTACGTCCAGCACAAATTCGGCAGCCAGAATATGGCTTCCTCCTGGCTCAACGCGCATGGTCCCGAGCCTTGGCCACTTTTCGCCTTCGACATGGACTTGGAATCGTCGACGATGAGATTCGGACGTCCCGCTATCGGGCGGCAACTCGCCAGGTGGAACTCAATACGCTACTTTCCCAGGGCCTTCCTTGACGTTTGTTCTGGGGTTGTCCAGCCAGTCGTGAAGGACGCCCACCAGCGCTCCACTGAGCACTTCACCGTGGGCAGGTCGGGGTAGGAATGATTTGTCCGATACCGGCAGCGGCCGCGCAGGAACCACTGGGGTGTGTCGGGGAGCGTTCATAGCCGGGGTGAGAACAGGTCGGCTGGTGAGGAAGTAGCCCGGGTATGCGCCAGTCGGGCGAGGTTTCGGATAGCGTTGTCGAGGGTCATGAAGTTGTACCACTGGAACCCGTCATTGATGCGCATCACCTCATAAAGGCCGTCTCGTTCTTTGACGCACCCGATAAGACTCCCCACGCAATCCGGGGCCGGTGTGTGTCGCACGACCCAGCTTTTCCGGGATGTTTGTTGGACCAGGATTGAGTCATCATTGTGGCTGCTGACATCCGCTGATGAATGGACGTCCTGATCCTGACTTTGTTCCACCACACTCGCGGGGTTGGGTCCGGCGGTCGAAAGTGTCATAGCTCCTCCTGGTTCGAAAACGGATGTGATCCGCCGCCAAGATCTGGAGCAACACTCAAACTTTACGCTTCGAACACACCGATCGCTACAGGGTGCCCACCATGTTTAGCATCAGCCGCCCGATGGTGGTTCCGCTTGCGGGCGGCCCTTCCGGCCCAAAAATGTTCTAAAGAGTGCTCTCACGAGGGCGGGAAACTCCACCCGGTGGTCCTCCCGCTGGGTTCGAAGCGGCGGTACTGCTTTTGTTTAGAGGTCAAGTTGCTGGGGTGGTTCGACGATCACGCGAAGGCCTGCCGCGCTGTTCGAGGAGGCGGCCAGAGCCTCGAGCTACAGTTTGTTGATCGAGGGATCTCTGCTGCCTAGATAGATGAATTGCAGTGGGATGGCGGGGGAGAGCCATATTGTGGTCCGGCCGCTGCCCGCGCTGGCTCCATGGTCGAAGCAGAATCCGAACGATTCGCCGCGACGCAGTTTGATCATGATCATGATCATGATCATGATCACGATCTGGAGATGGGCGAGGGTTCGGTCGTGGAATTCGATTCCCGGGTTGGCGTTACTGTAAACGAGTTGACCCATTGGAGATCCCTTCGACGTAGTTTCTGCCCGGATTGTGGACCCAGTCGCGGAGAACGCTGACTACCGCGTCGCTTCGTGTTTGCTCGGTCAGTCCGACTTCATCACGGGCCGCGACGGGCGCAAACCGATGACCTCCCGCGGCTATCACGGGAGGTGTGTCAGATGAGGCGGTGATTGATGTGCTCATCGAAGCCACCAGGACCGGGCCGCGTCGCACATCACACTGACAGTGTGTGGTCCGAGATGCCAGCGGCGACTGACAGTGCCAGGCACCAACGGCGTTTTCAACCACCCCTCGCGGGTACTGGTGAGTAGTGGCCGTTTGAGGGAAACCATCATTGTTCTTCCTTGACAGAGCACGGATACAGCCCGCCGCCAGGATCTAGAGCAACAACAGAAGGTTACGCCGCCGTAGTTGTGCGTGTGTCGGTGTGTGCGAGCAGCAAGGCAATGGCCAGTTACGCACGGTGACCTGCGCCACCCTGCTGTTCGTGTTCCACTGTGGCTGTCGATCTCGAAATTCCGGACACGCTCTGCCGTCTCTGACCAACTCATTCGGCCCAAGGGAGTGAGACAGCATCGAAACTCAGGGAGCGATCGAAGAACCGGCCTGATGACGCCGACCGAAAATAGGGTCATTAACGCCAACTGAAAATAGGGCCACCAACCATTATGGAAGGTGATCAAATTGGACGATTGGGCTGAAATTCGCCACCTCTATTCGACGGGGAAGCATTCGAAACGGGAGATAGCACGACTGGTCGGGTGGCTCGGGGGACGGTCGATCGGGTGTTGGCCGTGGACAGATCTCCGATGTATCAGCGGGAGTCGACGGGGTCGAGTTTTGATGCGTTCGCTAGTCAGGTGCGGGTGCTTCTCGCGGCCACGCCGACTATGCCGGCCGCGACCGCAGCCGAACGGGTGGGCTGGTCGGGGTCTCCATCGTTGTTTCGGGCCAAGGTCGCTGAGCTCCGACCGGAGTATGCGGTTCCAGATCCTGCGGATCGGCTGGTGCATCCTGCCGGATTCCAGACCCAGTGCGATCTCTGGTTCCCTCACGAGGACCTGCCGCTGGGACATGACCGGGCTGCGGCGCCACCGGTTCTGGTGATGACGTCGACGTTCTCGGGGTTCATCCAAGCGCGCATGTTGCCGTTGCGGACGACCGCGGACCTACTCGGCGGGATGTGGTCCCTGTTGCAAGAAGCTGAAGCAGTCCCGACCCGGTTGACGTGGGACAACGAGACGGGCATTGGCCGTGGAAAACTCACCGAGCCCGCTGCCGCTTTCGCTGGGACCCTCGGCACCCAGATCAAACTGCTCAAAGCTCGCGATCCAGAGTCCAAGGGCATGGTCGAACGAATGAATCGGTTCTTTCGGAGCCGATTCATGTCAGGCCGCGTCTTCACCTCCACCGATGACTTCAACGAGCAGCTCGCCGCGTGGTTACCCGTGGCAAACAACCGTCTCTCCCGGTCCCGCCGAGGTCGACCCAGTGACCTCATCAGCAGAGACCGGGCCGCGATGCGCGGGCTCCCGCCGATGGCACCGGAGGTCATGTTTCGCAACAGCGTCCGACTGCCACGCGATTACTACGTTCGCGCCTTCAGCAACGACTACTCCGTCGACCCCGCCATGATCGGCCGAGTCGTCGACGTGGCGGCGAGCCTTGACCGTGTCATCGTCCACCATGATGGCGTCCTCATCGCCTCACACCGCCGGAAGTGGGCTCGGCAGCTCACCGTCACAGACCCTGCCCACGTCCTGCGCGCGGCCGAGTTGCGTGCCCCGTTCCAAGCTCAACGCGCCCGCCGGTCCCCGAGCACAACCACCGTCGAGATCGCATCGTTGAGCCGCTACGACGAACTTTTCAACGTCGACCTTGAACCGGCACCATCCGTGCTGGCGGTCGCGTCATGATCGGTCCGGAAGCGGCATCGCAGATCGAATACTACGCCCGAGCTTTAAGAGCACCCAGGATCAGCGAAGCGTTCCGCCGCCTCGGCGACCAGGCCCGCGACGCGGGGTGGTCCCACGAGGAATACCTCGCTGAGGTTCTTTCTAAAGAAGTATCCGAACGCGAAGCTTTCGGTGCCGGAATGCGGATCAGGGCGGCGAGGTCCCCGGGGTTCAAGACGCTTGAGGACTTCAACTTTGAGCACCAGCCCTCCGCTGACCGAAACCTGATCGCGCACCTGGGCACGAGTGTGTTCCTCACCGAAGCGAAGAACGTTGTCCTGCTCGGCCCTCCCGGAACGGGGAAAACGCACCTCGCTGTCGGCATCGGGATCAAGGCCGCCAAGGCTGGCCATCGGGTCCTCTTCGATACGGCGACGGGCTGGGTCGCCCGACTTCAAGAGGCCCACTCGCGTGGCAAACTCGCCGCCGAATTGACCCGGCTACGCCGCTACAGACTGCTTATCGTCGACGAGGTCGGCTACATCCCCTTCGACCAAGACGCCGCGAACCTGTTCTTCCAACTGGTGTCCTCGCGTTACGAACACGCGTCTCTGATCTTGACGAGCAACCTGCCGTTCGCTCGTTGAGGTGACGTATTAGGAGACCTCACCATCGCCTCCGCCACGATCGACCGCATCGTTCACCACGCCGACGTCATCAGCCTCAAAGGCAACAGTTACCGACTCAAGCAACATCAACCCGCCGCAACTACGGCACACTAGAACTACACGAAAGTGGCACTATTTTCAGTTGGCAGAAATGGCCCCATTTTCAGTTGGCGTTAACAGCTTCCTCGTCCCACTCCGCGACGTCGCCGCTCATCAGAGCTGGTCCGGATTCACATCCGGGTCGACCGTGGCCACCGGCGCCGCGACCACCGGCCCTGTGGTCAATGGCGGCGTGTTCACGGGGGGCAGTGGCGCACATGCTGCTGAGCCGGGGTCGTGGGCGGCGATCGATGAACGCACTGCGGCGGCGTGACGGCCGACCATCCACGGCACAGTCTGAATCAGGGCAGCACGGGCACCCGAAGACAGGATCACCGCCCGTCCCCAAGGGAGTGCTGCAAGCTCCGCCGGGTCGAGGATCCGTTCACGGCGCTGCTGGTGGTTGGTGGAACGAACCCCCCGGCTATAGGTGGCCGTGGCGGTGCCCTTGTCCCACGGTCGAATCCATCAGATCGACAGGCGTCCCGATTTTCTCTTGCCATGGAACGATAGCCATGTGGTCATTGAATTTCATCACATCGAGATTGTGCCGTTGACTTAGGCAGGAGGCGGAAGTCACGGGATGGGTATACGGCGACCTCGAACTTCAATCGCGATAGGTGGGCCGCACGTCTAAAAGTTGGATGGGCGATTAGGAGTCGAATTGGGAACAGTGGAGCCTTACGAGACTGCCTCGGGCAAACGGTATTTGGTGCGATATCGAACTCCAGACCGCCGTCAGACGATGAAGAGAGGATTCACGACCAAAAGGGATGCGCAGCAACACCTTGCCACGGTTGAGGTGTCGAAAATGCGTGGAGAGTGGATCGATGCAACCCGATCGCGAATGAGCGTTCGAGAGGCCGCGGAAATGTGATTTGCGGCGCAATTGCAGATCAAGCCGACGACCAGAGTTGGCTACCGTCACGCTCTCGACAAGCATGTACTGCCTGCATGGGGGGATATCCGCCTGAGCGAAGTATCCCACTCTGAGGTGCAGCGGTGGGTATCGGAGCTCACCAACAAACTCGGCCCGTCAATGGTGCGGCAACAACATCTTGTGCTCTCTGGCGTTTTCAACGCTTGCCGTTCGAGATGGCCGGCTTGTGCGGAATCCCTCCGAAGATGTTCGCCTTCCTCGAATAGTGAAAACACGACGAGGGTATTTGACCCACGAACAACTTGCGCAGGTAGCCGAGCGGTGCGGGCAGAGCGCCGATATCGTGTTGTTCCTTGCGTACACAGGAGTGCGTTGGGGGGAGATGGCCGCGTTAAAGGCCGATCGAGTAGATATCTCCCGGCGCAGAGTCGAGATCGCCGAAGCTGTCTCCGAACCCCGTGGGTTGATCACCTGGGTTACTCCAAAGTCGCACGAACGGCGATCGGTACCGTTCCCGGAATTCTTGACCCCCCGCCTTCGGCTTCGTTGTGAGGGGAAACATCCTGATGACCTTGTTTTCGTCGGTTCTGCGGGGGCCGTGCTTCGGGCGGGAAATTTCCGAAACCGTGTTTTCGACGCGGCCGTCGCCTCGGCCATCAAGAGTGACTCGTCGATAACGCGAGTGACCCTTCACGACCTCCGTCATACGGCCGCTTCGCTTGCTGTTTCCGCTGGTGCGAATGTGAAAGCAGTGCAGAGGATGTTGGGACATGCATCTGCCGCTATCACGTTGGATGTCTACGCAGACCTGTTTGACGACGACCTCGACGCTCTGGCAGAGGCTCTGAACCTCGTAGTGCCAGCGGCAGTTGTGCTCAAAATGTGTTCAACAGATCCCGAGAGCGAGTTTAAGAAGCCGTAAAAAAGGCCCTACTCCCCGCAGAAGCTCAGGAAATAGGGCCAGTGGCTCCGACGGGCGTCGATCCCGTGACCTTTCGATTTTCAGTCGAACGCTCTACCAACTGAGCTACAGAGCCGTGCATCGCACTCAGATCAGACTAGAGCGGGATACAAAATAAGGCACGGCCTTCTGGCGAGAGATGACCGTGCCTTGCGACCCTGACCGGACTTGAACCGGCGACCTCCGCCGTGACAGGGCGGCGCGCTAACCAACTGCGCTACAGGGCCAAGCTATGTTTTGTGACCCCAACGGGATTCGAACCCGTGTTAACGCCGTGAAAGGGCGCCGTCCTAGGCCACTAAACGATGGGGCCGTGAAGAAAGATCCTTCATAGCTGCCGAGGGATAAGCATAGGGGAGCCCAGCCCCATTACCAAACCACAACAGGGTGCAAACGCATGCAGAAAGCATCCGTTCGCCACTCCGCGCGGATGCCGGCATTCGGTGGCCCGCAGATATAGGTTCTGAGTGTTGTCGAGACTTCGGGGAAAAATGGCATTTGGGAGCGACGGCGGGCTGCGTGTCCGTTCTGCACGTGGCATGCGCGGTAGGCGTTCAGTAGCGCTGCTTGCTCTGCTTGCGGTGCTGGCGGCCGGGTCAATTCTCAGCGGGTCGGGAACCTCCGCGTTCGCGGCCGAGTACCCCAGCTGGGACGACGTGCAGGCGGCTCGCCAGAATAAGGACGCAACTCAGGCCGAGGTCACCCGTGTGCAGGGGTTACTCGCTGGGTTGCAGGCTGCCGTCGATGCGACCCAGGCTGTTGCGCTCAACAAGGGCGACGAATATCAGGCGGCGCAGCAAAAGTACGACGAGGCGGCTGTCAAGGCCGCCGAGCTGCTGCGCCAGGCGGATGCCGCCCAGACCAAAGCCGCGAAGTCCAAGCAGCAGGCCGGTCAGCTTGCCGCCCAGCTCAGCCGCTCCGCCGGAACCGACTTCTCCACCCGTCTGTTCTTCAGCGGGGGAGACTCCAAGGCCTACCTCGCCCAGCTCGGCCTCCAAAGCATGGTGAAAGACCAGTCCGCTGGCATCTACGAGAAGGCCATCCAGGACCAGAACACCGCCCAATCCCTGACCGACCAGGCGGATGTTGCCAAAGCGGCCCTCAAGCGCCTCGCGGATATCGCGCAGAAGGCACTCGCCGAGGCGATCACAGCGGCGGCGGCCGCGACATCCGCTTTCACCGAACAGAGCGACAACTCGGCTCGCCTCAAGGCGCAACTCGCCACCCTCACCACGAACGTGGATCACCTCGAGTCCGAATACGTGGACGGGATCAAAGCTCTGTGGGGCGAACTCGCCGGGCTCGGGGCCGGCAAGATCTCGAGTACCGGATGGGTGCGTCCCTCTGGGGGGCACATCTCCAGCCCCTTCGGCTTTCGGATCAACCCATTCACCCACGCGTACGCGTTCCATGCAGGCACCGACCTCGCCGCCAATTGCAACTCCCCGATTTTCGCCGCCCACGGGGGAACAGTTGTCTACGCTGGTCCGAACGGTGGCTACGGCAACTTCGTGCAGATCGATAACGGCGACGGCACCACTACTGGCTATGGCCATATCGTCAACGGCGGTATCCATGTGAGCGTTGGCCAGCCTGTGGGCCCCGGTCAGCCGATTGCGGCAGTCGGGAGCACCGGTCACTCCACCGGATGCCACCTGCACTACGAGGTGCGGCAGGGCGGCAACGCCACCGATCCGGTGCCGTTCATGCGCAACAACGGCATTGAACTCGCGAACTGAGGCGTGCCCATTCAGTCTGGTTGGCCATTCGGCTTGGTTGGACTGTTGCTGCCCGAATGTCGGCCAGCCGCGCCCGCGACCATGCGCCCGAATGTCAGCCATGCGGGCACATGTTCGGCAGCATGGCTGACGAACGGCAGCGCGGTCGCGGCGGTAAGGCGGCGAATGCAGTCACCATGGGCGGACACTGGATATCCCAGACCGAGGTCGCTAATGTCACGTATGTTGTTCCTGTTACCAGAGTGACCAAAGGAGACGTATGTGACGAGATCGGAAATTGATGGCGCTCGTCAACGGCGGCACTTCACGACGCGCGGGGCGCAGTACTTGGCTGCGCGGTGGCCCACGCCGTTGGATGGCGATCCTCTCGGTGATCTGCGTGCTGGTGAGCGGCTGCGTCGTCGGCTCGGCCTCCGGGGCCCTCGCCACCACCTATCCGAGTTATACCGATGTGCAGAACGCGCGGAGCAGCGAAGCGGCGAAGAAGGCGGAGATCGCCACGCTCAACCAAATTCTCGCGACGCTCCAGTCTTCCGTCGATTCGACCCAGGCCGAGGCCGTGCAGAGGGGCGCGACAGCTCAGGCAGCACAGCAGAATTACGATGACGCCGCGGCGAAGGCGCTCAAGTTGAAGGGCCAGGCGGATGATGCCCAGGCTCGCGCACATCATGCCAGGCAGGAGGCGGGGCAGCTTGCCGCCCGACTCGCGCGTTCCGGCGGCAGCGACCTCAGCAGCACCCTGTTTTTCAACAGCGGTGATGCGAAGATCCTGCTCTCCGAGCTCGGTCTTGCGAGCATGGTCAAAGACCAATCCGCGGGTGTCTACCAGAAAGCTACCCAGAGCCAGAACGTGGCACGAGCGCTCACCGACCAAGCTGATGTCGCAAAAGAAGCGTTGAAGAACCTTGCGGCCGAGGCAGAGAAAGCCGCCCAAGCCGCTGCCGCTGCCGCAGTGGCTGCCGCCGCCGCTCTCACCGAGCAGCGGGCGCACCAGATTCAGCTCACTACCCAGCTCGCGATTCTGGTGACCAACACCAACCAGACAGAGTCCGACTACGCGGCAGGTGTCGAGGCTGCCCGCCAGGCGGCGGCGGCAGCCCTTGCTGCTCAGCGCGCCGCGGCACCCCCGGCAGGGCAGGTGTCGTCCGGAGGATGGGCGCGTCCGGCCGGTGGATACATTTCGAGCCCCTACGGTTACCGCATCGATCCCTATACCGGCGCATATGCCCTTCATGCCGGCACCGACCTGGCCGCCGGCTGTGGCTCCCCGATCTATGCCGCGCACAGCGGCACAGTCGTGCTGGCCGGACCCTACGGGGGGTATGGCAACTACATCCGCATTCAAAATGATGGCGACAGCAGCTTCGAGACGGCCTACGGGCACATCGTCGACGGTGGAATTCTCGTCAGCGTCGGGCAGCGGGTGCAAGTCGGCCAGAATATCGCCCGCGTCGGGAGCACCGGCATGTCGACGGGGTGCCATTTGCACTTCGAGATTCATCACAACGGCGGAACCCAGGATCCGATACCGTTCATGCGTTCGATGGGCGTCGAACTGGCCAATTGAATCCGCACTTGAGCGGCTGAGGGCGCCCGATGTGCCCGGGGCTGGCGCCAAGTGCGCCCAGTTGCTACTGTTTCTGGTGTTAACAGTGTTACCAATGTGACTTCTTAGGTGGCCGCGGAGGATCTGCGGTACGACTCGGGGACTGATGAAATCGACTTTGCTCGCACGCCGAGCGGCCAACGCGACTGGCCGCATTGCGGCAGACCGGCGTGACCCGCGATCCACGGTCGGTATCGGTCGCACTCGCCGCACCCGTGGCACGGCGCTTTTCACCGCGCTCGCCGTCGCGGTCGCGGCCACTGTTCTCGGTCAGTCCACCCAGTCTGCCTTCGCGGCGGAATATCCCACCTGGGCCGATGTGCAGGCCGCCCGTAACAGTGTCGCAGCCAAGGAAGCGCAGATCAAAAAGCTCGACGCGTTCCTCATCGCGCTGCAGTCACAGGTGGAATCCACCCGGATGATTGCCGAACAAAAGGGCACCGAGTGGCTGGATGCCCGGCAGAAGTTCGATGAAGCGTCGTTCCGCACTGATGAGCTTCAGCGGCAGGCGGATGTCGCCGAGGCGAAGGCCGCAAAGTCCAAGCAGCAGGCCGGCCAGCTTGCCGCCCGCCTCGCCCGCGCCGGCGGCAGTGATCTCTCCGCCCGCTTGTTCTTCAATGGCAGCGAGTCACAGAGCCTGCTCTCCCAGCTCGGGCTGGCCAGCATGGTGAAGGACCAGTCGGCTGGTCTGTACGACAAGGCTACTCAGGATCAGAATTCCGCACAGGCGCTCACCGACCAGGCCACTGTCGCGAAGGCGGCTCTGAAAGTGCTCGAGGCTGCAGCGCAGACGGCTCTCGAAGAAGCGAATGCCGCGTCCGAACGGGCTGCCGCCGCTCTCACGGAGCAGGAGGCCAACAAGGGTCGACTCGAGGCCCAGCGCGAGATTCTCGCGACCAACTCGACCACCACCGAAGCCGGCTACAACGAGGGCGTCGAATACCGCGCTGAGGAGGCAAGAAAGCTCAAGGCCGCCCAGGAAGCCGCAGCCGCGAAGGCCGCCGCGGAATGGGCCGCGGCGCATCCACCGTCGTCGGGCGGCAGCGGCGGAGGTGGTTCGAGTGCAAGCCCGAGCGGATGGGTGCGTCCGTCGGCCGGTCGGGTCAGCAGTCCCTTTGGCTGGCGCGTCAATCCCTATACCGGATACGAGGCTCTGCACGGCGGAATCGACCTGGCTCCCGGCTGCTACGCCCCGATCTTCGCGGCACACTCCGGCACGATCACCTTTACCGGTCCCAGTGGCGGCTACGGCAACTTCATCCTCATGAATAACGGCGACGGCGTATCGACCGGCTACGGTCACATCGTCGCCGGGGGAATCCTCGTGCGTCCCGGCCAGCAGGTGCAAGCGGGCCAGCAGATTGCGAAGGTAGGCAGTACGGGCAACTCCACCGGCTGCCACTTGCACTTCGAGGTGCGCCCAGGCGGAGTACCGATTGATCCCGCGCCGTTCATGGCAGCACGGGGTGTCGGGTTCTAAGCGAGTCTTAGCCCGGCATCCGCTTCGCCGAGCGGCCGATAGTCCGACCACGAGGGCCCGGCGAGTTTCGATCTCGACAGGCCCACAACCTCGGATGGTTAGTGCGCGCCCTCTTCGGCGAGCTTCGTGATGCCGGCCTGGATGATCGCTTCGGCTTCGGCGGCATTGCCCCAGCCCTCGGTCTTGACCCACTTGCCGGGCTCAAGATCCTTATAGTGCTCGAAGAAGTGCTCGATTTCCTTGCGGGTGTATTCCGGAATGTCATCGACATCCTGAATCCACGACCAGCGCGGATCCTTCGCCTGCACGGCGATCACCTTGGCGTCAGATCCACCGTCATCCGTCATGTTGAAGACGCCGACCGGTCGCACCTTCACGCCGACGCCCGGGAAGAGCGGGTGGTCGAGAAGCACGAGCACGTCCACCGGGTCGCCGTCGAGGCCGAGGGTGTTCTCGAAGAAGCCGTAGTCGGTCGGGTAGACGAAGCCGGTGAAAAGCACCCGATCCAGGTAGACGCGGCCGGTGACGTGATCCACCTCGTATTTGTTCTTGCTGCCCTTGGGGATCTCGATGATCGCGTCGTAGCTGGCCATATGGGGCGCTCCTAGAGTTCGGTGGATAACGCAATAACGTTATCGGATGAGCACACGACCTCGACTGACTCCCGCAATTGCTTCCGTGCGCTCTGCGGTGCGCGCAGGTCTGTCCTCTTTCACACCAGCGTTCCTGCCATCCGCGGATGTTCTGGTGCTCGTGGCACTCAGCGGTGGACCCGATTCGCTCGCGCTCGCCGCCGCCACCGCTTTCGAGGCACCGCGCTCGGGCATCCGAGCCGGTGCGGTGATCGTCGATCACGGCCTCCAGTCTGACTCTGCGGATGTCGCGGCACGGGCAGCACGCCAGGCGCGCGCTCTCGGGCTCGACCCGGTGATCGTGACGGCGGTCATCGTCGGGGCCGAGGGTGGACCGGAATCCGCCGCCCGCATCGCGCGATACTCCGCCCTTGCCGCCGCGGCGCACGAGACCGGCGCGGTCCGGGTGCTGCTCGGCCACACCAGAGACGATCAGGCCGAGTCCGTGTTACTCGGGCTGGCACGCGGCAGCGGGCTCGGGAGCATCAAGGGGATGGCGGCCCAGAGCGGCATTTACTGTCGTCCGCTCCTCGCTGTCGCTCGGGCGACGACCGTTCAGTTCTGCGCCGATTCCGGGCTGCAGCCGTGGGACGACCCGCAAAATTATGACGAGCGATTCGCCCGGGTGCGCGTTCGTCAGAGCGTGCTGCCGCTGCTCGAACGAGAGCTTGGTCCCGGTTTCGCCGAGGCGCTTGCCCGCACGGCCGACCTCGCCAGGGAAGATAGTGACGCACTCGACCGGTTCGCAGCAGATCAACTCGAAGAGTTGGCCGATCATGCCGAGGCTGGTATCTCGCTCGCGGCCCGGGCGCTCGAGCACAATCCGCCGGCGCTACGGCAGCGGATCATCCGCGCCACGGTGCTTGCGGAGTTCGGTGTGAGTCTCACCAGATCGCAGACGCTCGAGGTGGGCCGGTTGGTGATCGACTGGCATGGACAGGCTGGCGTCGACCTCCCGGGTATCTGCGTTGAGAGAGTCGGCGGACTGCTTCACTTTCGTTCGACCCGGGGGTGAGTCGGGCCGAAGAGGGTGCCGACGACCTGCCCCGCCGATGAAAGAATGTCTCCATGGAATACAGCGATATCGCCGATGACCTCGAGAGTGTGCTGATCACCGAGCAGGAGATTCGCGACAAGATCGCCGAACTCGCCCGCCGAATCGAGGTGGACTACGCCGGGGAGCGGCTGCTGCTTGTCGGAGTGCTTCGCGGCGCAGTGATGGTGATGGCAGATCTTGCGAGGGAGCTCGCCCTGCCGATCGAGATGGACTGGATGGCTGTCTCGTCATACGGCTCCGGCACCGAGTCATCCGGTGTTGTGCGTATTCTCAAGGATCTCGACACCGACCTGCATGGTCGCAAGGTGCTCATCGTCGAAGACATCATCGACTCGGGACTCACGCTCACCTGGCTCCGGGCAAACCTCGGCACGCGCGGAGCGGATTCGGTGGAGATCTGCGCGCTGCTGCGCAAGCCGGGCGCGGCCAAGCTGGCCGTTGAAGTGCGGTACGTCGGATTCGAGATCCCGAACGCCTTCGTGGTGGGTTACGGGCTCGACTATGCGGAAAAATACCGCAACTATCGGGACATCGGCGTGTTGGCGCCGCACGTCTACGCGTAGGCGGGTCTCGAGACCCGCGGCGTGGATTACGCCTACGGCAAACATGCAGCAGCCACCCAGTGCCCCTCGGGTAGCCTTCAGACACAATTCTTCGTCAGAAAGGTGCCGGGATTAACCTCCGGAACACTATGGATTTCAAGCGATTTCTCCGCGGCCCCCTCATTTATGTACTTTTGGCGGTCATCGTCGTATCAGTCGGTTTCAGCCTTCTGAGCGGATCCGGATTCAAGGAGATCACGACCAAGGACGGTCTCGCCCTCCTTCAGGACAACAGAGTCTCCTCCGCGAAGATCGTCGATGCCGAACAGCGCGTCGACCTCACGCTCGCCACGGCAGGTGCCGATGGCAAGCAAGTGCAGTTCTATTATGCGACGGCCCGCGGCGCCGACATCGTGAAAGCGGTCGACGCCTCAGGCACGAAGTTCGACGACCAGGTCGACAAGGGCAACTGGCTGTCGTCGCTCCTCGGCCTCGTCATCCCGTTCATCATCATCGGTCTGATCTTCTGGTTCCTGCTCTCGAGCATGCAGGGCGGCGGCTCCAAGGTGATGCAGTTCGGAAAGTCGAAGGCGAAGCTTGTGTCGAAGGAGAGCCCGAAAGTCACGTTCGCTGATGTTGCGGGTGCTGATGAGGCGATCGAAGAGCTCGAGGAGATCAAGGACTTCCTGAAGGATCCGGCCAAGTTCCTCGCCGTCGGCGCGCGCATCCCGAAGGGCGTGCTGCTCTACGGCCCTCCCGGCACCGGCAAGACCCTGCTCGCTCGCGCGGTGGCCGGCGAAGCGAACGTACCGTTCTACGCGATCAGCGGATCGGACTTCGTCGAGATGTTCGTCGGCGTCGGCGCGAGCCGCGTGCGGGACCTCTTCTCACAGGCCAAAGAGAACTCCCCGGCCATCATCTTCGTCGACGAGATCGATGCGGTCGGACGCCACCGTGGATCCGGTATGGGGGGCGGGCACGACGAGCGCGAGCAGACCCTCAACCAGCTCCTGGTCGAGATGGACGGATTCGACGTCAAGACGAACGTCATCCTGATCGCGGCGACCAACCGTCCCGACATTCTCGACCCGGCACTCTTGCGACCCGGCCGTTTCGACCGCCAGATCGGAGTGGACGCTCCCGACCTGCTCGGCCGCAAGAAGATTCTCGAGGTGCACGGTAAAGGCAAGCCACTGGCCGCCGGAGTCGACCTCGAAGTGCTCGCACGCAAGACGCCCGGGTTCACCGGCGCCGATCTCGCCAATGTGCTCAACGAGGCTGCACTGCTCACCGCCCGCTCTAACGCCCAGCTCATCGACAACCGGGCGCTGGATGAGGCCGTCGACCGCGTGATGGCCGGTCCGCAGCGACGGTCCCGGGTGATGCGCGACCACGAGAAGCTCATCACGGCCTATCACGAGGGCGGGCACGCGCTCGTCGCGACCGCCATGCGCAACACCGACCCGGTGACGAAGGTCACCATCCTGCCCCGCGGGCGCGCCCTCGGCTACACGATGGTGCTCCCGCTCGAGGATCGCTACTCGATCAGCCGCAACGAGCTCCTCGACCAGCTCGCCTACGCAATGGGTGGGCGCGTGGCGGAAGAGGTGGTGTTCCACGATCCGACCACCGGGGCCTCCAACGACATCGAGAAAGCCACCTCGACCGCGCGCAAGATGGTCACCGAGTTTGGGATGTCATCGAACATCGGATCGGTCAAACTGGGTTCCGGATCGGGCGAGATGTTCCTCGGCCGCGATATGGGCAGCCAGCGCGACTATTCCGAGCGACTTTCTGAGCAGGTGGATGCCGAGGTGCGCACCCTCATTGAGAACGCGCACAACGAGGCGTGGGAGGTTCTCAACGAGAACCGCGACATTCTCGACAAGCTCGCTACGGCTCTGCTCGAGAAGGAGACGCTCGATCACACCGAGCTCGCTGAGATTTTCAAGGACGTGAAAAAGATGCCGGAACGGCCCCAGTGGCTGTCGAGCACCAACCGTCCGGTGTCGGCTCTGCCGCCCGTGGTCGTGCCTCAGAAGGCGCCAATCGATGCTGGAGTGGTCGACGGTGGCGTGACCTCGGAACCGGTGAAGAAGGCCCGCACGCCTCGTCCGCGCAAGAGTCCCGACATCGCCACCGCCTAGTCCCCGTGCGCTCGCTACCGTGACCATCGACACCGCACGGATCGAAGCGGCCGTGCTCGAGATCCTCGCCGCCATCGGCGAGGATCCGGCCCGGGCGGGACTGTCGAGTACCCCGAAGCGGATCGCGCAGTCGTACGGCGAGTTCTTTGCCGGGCTCGCAGAGGATCCGCTCGATCATCTCGCGCCGAGTGTGGACTTCGTACCCGATTCGTCCGAGATCGGTGAGCTTGTGCTCGTGCGGGACATCGAATTCCGGTCCATGTGCGAACACCACCTCCTGCCATTCACCGGGGTTGCGCACATCGCCTACCTCCCGGACGATCGCATCGTCGGGCTCGGCGCTCTTCCCCGGGTGGTGGAGACGCTTGCATCGCGTCCGCAACTGCAGGAGCGCCTCACCGAGGAGATCGCGGATGCCCTCGAGACCGGCCTCGATGCTCGTGGTGTTCTCGTGGTGCTCGATGCAACGCAGGGCTGTGTGACCGCGCGGGGTAGCCGGCAGACGCGCAGCTCCATCGTCACGCTCGCGAGCCGCGGCATCCTCTCCCGCCCCGTCGAACGCGCCGAGATCATGGTTTTGATCGGGGTCACGCCGTGAATGACGAACGTGCCCCCCGTGGGCCCGATCGTCCGATCGGCCTCATCCGCCCGCGCATCATGGGGATCGTCAACGTGACGCCGGATTCATTCAGCGACGGCGGCGATTACCTCGAGGTGGATGCCGCCGTGGCACACGCAGAAGAGCTCGTGGCCGCCGGCGCCCAGCTCGTGGATGTCGGGGGAGAATCGACCCGTCCGGGGGCGAAACGGGTGGCAGCGATCGAGGAGCAGCGCCGTGTGCTCCCGGTGATCGAAGCGCTGGTCGATCGTAAAATTTCGGTGAGTGTCGACACCATGAATGCATCCACCGCGCGGGCGGCGGCGCAACTCGGTGCGGTGATCATCAACGATGTGTCGGCCGGACTCGCCGATTCCGCCATGGCGAAGGTTGCCGCTGAGACCGGCCTGCATTTCGTCGCAAGCCACTGGAGGGCCAGCCACTGGCGCGGGCCGAATGCGTCGGGCGATGCGGGCCGACCGAGCACCCACGATAAAAATGTGCTGTGTGATGTGCGCAACGATTTGAGGAACCGGGTGGCCGAGCTCATTGTGAGCGGGGTGCGTCCGGATCGAATCATCCTCGATCCCGGCATCGGGTTCGCCAAGACGGCCGAGCAGAACTGGCAGCTGCTCTCCAACATCGCAGCCCTCAACGCGATCGGCTATCCGATCCTGATCGGGGCATCCCGCAAGCGCTTCCTCGGAGCTCTCGTCGCGCCGGATGCTCCCACCTCGGCGCGGGACCCCGCCACCGCAACGATCAGTGCCCTGGCCGCTCAGGCCGGGGTCTGGGGCGTACGTGTTCACAATGTGGCGGTCACACGGGACGCCCTCGACGTCTGGGAGGCGATGCAACCATGAGCGACACAGTGGCAAAAGATGGAGTCTCGAACGGGGTCGCGAACGGGGTCGCGACGGGTGAAGTCATTCCGGTCGATAACATCCGCCTCACCGGGCTGCGCATCTTCGCTCACCATGGTGTGCTGGATTTCGAGCGCGAGAACGGCCAAGAGTTCATTATCGATCTTGAGATCGTGATCGACCTCGCACCGGCTGCATCCTCCGACGACGTGACCAAGACGATCCACTATGGAGAGTTGGCCGAGGCGATCTATGCCGCGGTGCAGGAAAATACGGTCGACCTGATCGAGACCGTGGCCGAGCGGGTCGCTGCAATCGCGCTGGGTTACGAGCGCGCCGTGCGGACGACCGTCACCATCCACAAGCCCTCTGCGCCGATCACGGTGCCCTTCGGCGACGTCTCGGTGACGATCACGCGCGGCCGAGCGCCTCACCCGAGCGCGTGAGACGCCGGATTGTGCTCCCGGCCGTCATCGCGCTCGGGTCGAATCTTGGTGACCGCGAAGAGAACCTGCGGGCCGCCGTTCGAGATATCGACGCGCTCGCTGATGTCACGGTGACTGCGGCCTCGGCAATTGTGCAGTCTCACGCGGTCAAAACAACGGGGACGGATGCCGAGGCGCCTGCCTACCTCAACGCGGTGATGCTCGTGCAGAGTGCGCTGGATCCCGAAGACCTTCTTCCGGAGCTGAATCGCATCGAAGCCGACCACGGTCGTGTGCGGGTTGAACGGTGGGGTGATCGTACGCTCGATCTCGACATCATCGACTTCGCCGGGCTGCTGCGGGAGACGGTCGACCTCACCCTCCCGCATCCGCTCGCTGCTAAGCGCGCTTTCGTGATTGTGCCCTGGCTGCAAGTGGATCCGGATGCCGAGATCCGCGGGCATGGCCGCATCGATTCGCTCACGGTCGCGTTCTCCGATGAGGTCTGGCTGTTCGAAGCGGCGCCACTGTGGACGCGGCCATGAAACGCACAGCGCAGTTGAAACGGCGGCGCAGTTGAAACGGCCACGCAGATGAAGCGCACGAGCGTCCTGACTCCCGTGCTGCTCGCCCTGATCGGCGGCGTCGGCGGCGGATTTCTGGAAGCCGCACTCGCTACATCCGGGCGCCGAATCGTGCTGCCACCGCTCACCCTCGGACTCGCGCTTCTGGCCATCGGAGTCATGGTCGTGGTGCTCGCACTGCCGATCCGCCGACTGACTCGTGGCAAAACCGTGCACCCGATCGATCCGTACTACTCGACGCGAGTGCTCGTGCTCGCCAAGGCAAGCGCACTGGGTGGTTCGCTTATTGCCGGCTTTGGCGCTGGCGTGCTCGTCTACCTTCTCAGCCGCTCCGTCATGCCCGCAGTAGGCTCGGTTCTGCAGGTGGTGGTGACGCTCGTCGGGGCGGCAGGCCTGCTGGTCGGTGGGTTGATAGCCGAAAATATGTGCAGCATCCCGCCGGACGATGACGAAGGCTCGGGCAATCGGGCCGTGCCGGTACAGCAGTGACACGGTGAGGATGGCGAGGACCAGCATGAATCGGCTCGAACTGCCCGGGGTGACCTGGCGTCGCGTTTCTCCGCGGCTGGTCTGGGTCGAACTGGCGGGCGGCGCCGGATCCCTCGTGGTACTGCTTGCCGCAGGAGTGGTGATGTTTCTGCTTCAGGTCTGGATTGCCGTGGTGGTGCTCGCCGTCCTCGCACTCGTCTCGATCGTGAACCTCGCGCTCACCCCTCGACGGGTGCGTTCCATCGGCTACCAGTTGCGAGGGGATGACCTGCTGTTTCGTCGCGGCATCATGTGGCAGCGCTTTGTCGCGGTGCCCTACGGACGCATGCAACTTGTGGACATCAATCGCGGCCCGATCGCCCGCGGGCTTGGGCTGAGCGAACTGAAGTTCGTCACGGCTGCGGCTGCTGCCGGAGTGACGATCCCCGGCCTTACCGAGGCGGAAGCCGAAGAATTGCGTGACCACCTTGTGTCGGTTGCGGAGAGTCGTCGGGCGGGACTGTGACCGAGCCCTCGACTCCTGCTACTGGGCCCGCTTCCGTGCCAGCCTCTGTTCCCGCTTCGGGGCTGGTCGGGGTGCCGAAGGTCGTCGCGCATCTCACCGACGGCGAGTGGCATCGACTCCACCCCGCCACCCCGCTGCTGAAGGGTGGTTTCGCGCTCATCGTCGTGCTTGGCTACGTCGCAAGCAACCTGCGCGAGCGGCTGCTCGGGCTGTTTCTTCCGCGGTTTGACAACGGCGGGGATCCCGTGGACTACGTCGTGCGAAACGGCATCATTCTGCAGGTGCTCGGGGTGCTCGCGCTGCTGTTGGTCGTCTTGATCGGCGGCTTCTTTGTCTCCTGGCGGATGCACACCTTTCGCATCACCAGCGAAGTGGTCGAGGTGCGGTCCGGCGTGCTCTTTCGTACCAATCGCAAGGCGCAGCTCGACCGAATCCAGGGCATCAACATCGTGCGGCCATTCATCGCCCGGCTCTTCGGTGCGGCGAAGCTGGAGATCAGCCAGGCCGGTCACGACGCGAATGTGCAGCTCTCCTATCTCAGCTCGGTTGCGGCCGATGAATTGCGCCGCGAGATACTGCGCCGGGCATCCGGAACCCGCGTCACAGAGGCATCAACGGCGGGGCAGTCAGCGACCGGGAGTGCCGCTGTTGCCCAGTCTGCTGTTGCCCAGTCCGCTGTCGACCAGTCGGCTATCGCCCAGTCCGCTATCGATCAGCCCGCGGTAGCACCAACGGGCACGCTGCTGGACCGGCGGATAACCGAATTCCGCGCGCCCGAACTGGATCCGGATGCCGCACCGCCCGAGTCCGTGGTGAAGATCCATCTCGGTCGACTGTTCGGGTCGATGTTCCTCGGTACCGGCACTGTGATCGCAGTGCTGGTCATCATTGGGGCCGCGATCTGGATTTCAGTGACCGGCCGCTTGTTCGTGCTGGTGTTCGCGCTTCCGAGCATTATCGGGTTCGGCGGCTATTACGTGCGCCGGTTCTCCAAGTCGCTGCGCTACACGATCGCGGGCACACCGGATGGCGTACGCATCGGTTTCGGCCTCTTGTCCACCAGCAACGAGACGCTGCCGCCCGGACGTATTCACTCGATCGAGGTCAGCCAGTCGCTGCTCTGGCGCCCGGCCGGCTGGTGGCAGATTCGGGTCAATCGCGCCAGCCAGACCTCGAGTCGGGGTTCGGCAAACCAGGCGAACACGACCATCCTTCCGGTGGGTAATTTAGCGGATGTCACGGCCGTGCTGAAGCTCATACTGCCGGAATTCGTCGGCGAGGAGGCGAGCTCGTTCATCGAAAGCGGAATGACCTCGGGTGGTTCTGACGGCTTCACCAACTCGCCCCGTCGCGCGATCTGGCTGCGGCCGTTGTCCTGGCGTCGCAATGGATTCGCAATCGTTCCCGGCTCGCTGCTGCTTCGCAAGGGAGCCATCTGGCGACGCCTGATCATCGTGCCGCAGCCGCGACTGCAGAGCGTCGGGCTGCACCAGGGGCCGCTTCTGCGCCGACTGCGCCTCGCCTCGATTCAACTGCATACGGTGCACGGGCCAATCACGGCAAACCTCGGAGCCGTGGATCAGGTTGCCGCTCTGGCATTCTTTACCGAAGTGGCCGAGGTCGCAGTGCGCTCCGGCTACGCTGACACCTCTCACCGCTGGCGTTCTGGGGAGCTTTCCGCATGACCTTTGATTCCCGGCCCGCCTCTGACCGCGAGGAGGATGCCCGCCGCCGCTCAGGCCGCCTCGGAGTGGGGATCGTCGGTGCCGGCCGCGTCGGCCCGGTGCTCGGGGCCGCCCTCGCCGGTGCCGGACATGCGGTTGTCGGCATCTCCGCGATTTCGGCATCCAGTCGCGAACGTGCGGAGGCGATGCTCCACGGTGTGCCGATCCTCGATGTACCGGCGATCATCGAGCGCAGCGAACTGGTGATCCTTGCGGTGCCCGCCGCTGAGCTCCCGGCGCTGGTTGCTGGGCTCGCGTCAACGGGCGCGTGGCAGCCGGGGCAGCTCGTGCTGCACACGGCGGCCGAGTACGGCACGGCCGTGCTCGCTCCCGCTATCGCGGCCGGCGTTATTCCGCTTGCCATTCATCCAGCCGTATCATTCACGGGTACCACCATCGATATCGCGCAACTTGTCGGAGCATACTTCGCGGTGACCGCGCCGGGCCCGGTGCAGCCGATCGGGCAGGCGCTCGTTGTCGAGATGGGCGGCGAGCCAATCATCATCGCGGAGGAGGATCGCCCCGCCTACGCGGAGGCGATCGCGACGGCGACGAGCTTCTCGAGCGCCATCGTTGACCAGGCCACGAGCCTGCTTGCCTCGATCGGCATCGAATCGCCAGGGGCTGTGCTCGGGCCGCTTGTGCGGTCATCGGTGGAGAACGCGCTGCGCCGTTCGCACTGACACAGGTCTCAACTGACAACACGTGTAATGGGCAGCGACATCTGCTGGCTGCACACTCGTGGCACTAGCATCGAGGGATGCCGATAGCCGTAGCCGAGACAATTTCCGAGCTGCGAGAGATAACCGCTGAAGCCCGATTTGCAGGAAAACGCATAGCCCTCGTGCCCACGATGGGTGCACTTCACGCGGGCCATCTCGCGCTCGCCCAGCGGGCATGCGAGATCGCCGACCTGGTGATCGTCTCCATCTTCGTCAACCCGATGCAGTTCGGTCCCACCGAGGACATCGACCGCTATCCGCGTACCCTGCTGGAAGACTTGAAGCAGCTGGAGCCGTTCGGCGTCAGCGCGGTCTTCGCCCCGAGTGTTGCCGAGATGTACCCGACGGGCTCGAGCGACACCCGTGTCACTGCCGGTCGGGTCGGCTCGCTCTACGAGGGTCACACCCGCTCGGGACATTTCGACGGCGTGCTCACGGTGGTGTCGAAACTCCTGAACGTCGCCCAACCCGCGGTCGTGCTGTTCGGGCAGAAGGATGCCCAGCAGGTATTCCTCGTGAAGCGGATGATCGTTGACCTCAACCTGCCCGTCGCGGTCGAGATCGTGCCGACGGTGCGCGAAGACGGCGGTCTCGCCCTCTCGAGTCGCAACCGGTTTCTTGACGTGAAGGAGAAGCGGGCCGCACGGGGGCTATCCATCGCGCTCGAGGCGGCCGAGTCATCCGCTGACCGGGGCATCGATGCGGTTCTCGCCGCCGCGCAGTCGGTGCTGATGGGGGAGCACCTCGTGCAGCTCGACTATCTCGCGGTGGTCGACCCCCAGACCTTCCTCCCGGTCGACGATGTTTATCAGGGGCGAGCGATCGTGCTGGTCGCGGCGCGTGTCGGCTCAACGCGTCTCATCGATAACGCGGCGATCTTCCTCGCAACCGCGCGGTCCTAGCGCCGGGGCCTCCTTCCGCCCCCACCTCTTGCCGCCCCACCCCCCGCCTCGCCCCGCCCCACCCCGGGCGTATACGGACAATCCGGGTCGGCAAGCTGCCCCGGATTGTCCGTATACGCCCGCCGTGGCTGGTGCGCGACGCGGGGAAGCCCTGACGCCGAGGCATCCCACCGCCATGGTGTATGGGCAGGACTCCTCCCGCCCCCGCGAAAGCGTTCGACCGTGCGACCGTAAGCTTGGGCGAGCCGCTACCTTCAGGAGTACACCCGCATGACCGAGCAGACCACGCCGCCAGAACCGACGGAAGAAGAGCTGTCCGAGCAGACCCGGGTGCGCCTCGGCAAGCGTGAGCGCCTGATCTCCTCCGGCGCCGAGGCCTATCCCGTCGGGCTGCCGATCACCACCACGATTCCCGCCGTGCGGGCTGAGTACCAGCACCTGGAAACGGATGCCGTCACCGGCGTCACCGTGGGACTGGCTGGCCGCGTAGTGCACCTCCGCAACACGGGCAAGCTCTGTTTCGCGTCGCTGCAGTCCGGCGACGGATCGCGCATCCAAGCCATGGTCTCGCTCGCCGAGGTGGGTGAGGAGTCGCTCCTGAAGTGGAAGGATCTCGTCGATCTCGGCGACCACCTCTTCGTTTCTGGAGAGGTGATCTCCAGCCGCCGAGGCGAGCTGAGTGTGCTTGTGAAGGAATGGAAGATCGCAGCGAAGACGCTGCGCCCGCTGCCCAACCTTCATGTGGAGCTCAATGAGGAGACCCGGGTGCGCGCCCGCTACCTCGACCTGATAGCGCGGGAGGGTGCGCGCCGCATGGTGCGCGACCGTTCGGCCGCCGTCGCCTCCCTGCGTAAGACCTTCGATGAGCACGGCTACATCGAGGTGGAGACCCCGATGTTGCAGACCATGCACGGCGGGGCATCCGCACGGCCCTTCGTCACCCACAGCAACGCGTTCGACACCGAACTCTTCTTGCGTATCGCCCCCGAGCTGTTCCTCAAACGCGCCGTCGTCGGTGGTATCGAGCGGGTGTTCGAGATCAACAGGAACTTTCGCAACGAGGGTGCGGACTCCACGCACTCGCCCGAGTTCGCCATGGTGGAGGCCTACCAGGCCTACGGCGATTACAACCAGATGGCGGATCTCACCCAGGAGATGATCCAGAAGGCCGCGCTCTCCATCGGCGACAGTCTGGCCGTGACGCTCGCCGACGGTACCGAGTACAACTTCGGCGGTGAGTGGGATCGCATCACCATGCTCGGCTCGCTGAATGCGGCATCCGGCTGGCAGATCACCGCGCACACCCCCCTCGACGAGCTGCGCGGCTATGCCGACTCCGTGGGTGTGGAGGTCGGCCAGCCGACCCCGGGCAAATTCATCGAGGAGCTGTGGGAGCATTTCGTGAAGCCTGGCCTCACCCGCCCCACTTTCGTCATGGACTTCCCGGTGGACACCTCGCCTCTCGTACGCGACCACCGCACCGAGCCCGGTCTCGTCGAGAAGTGGGATCTCTATGTGCGCGGCTTCGAGCTCGCGACCGGCTATTCCGAACTGGTGGATCCCGTGATCCAGCGTGAGCGGTTCGTCGAGCAGGCAAAACTCGCCGCTGCGGGCGATCCAGAGGCCATGCGTCTGGACGAGGAATTCCTGCGCGCCCTCGAGTACGGGATGCCACCATCCGGGGGTATGGGGATGGGTGTCGATCGCCTGCTCATGGCCCTGTCCGGGCTCGGTGTGCGCGAGACAATCCTCTTTCCCCTGGTCAAATAGGGAGTCTCCGGTCGCTAAGAAGAAGGGTGCCCAGCCTGATCAGCGCGCTATCGGCATCCAACAGCTCGGCCGCCGTTCGCCCAGCCGTGAGTCGTAGTCTTGACCGGTGATCGAAAACTTTTGGGCCAACGCGGCGTACTCGTTGATTCCCACGCTGCTGGTGGGGCTGATCTTCTGGCTCATGATGCGCGCGATCTTCCGCGCAGACCGCACCGAGCGCACGGTCTATGCCGCAATCGAGGTAGAAGAGCGCGCCCGCTTTGCGGCTGAGCAGACGGCGGCTGAGCAGACGGCGGCTGAGCAGACGGTGGCCGAGCGAACGGTGGCCGAGCGAACGGTGGCCGAGCGAACGGCGGCCGAGTAGAAGGTGGCCAAGCGAACGGTGGCCAAGTAGAAGGTGGCCAAGCGAACGGTGGCCAAGCGAACGGCGGCTGAGGGTGCGGCGGCTGAGGGTGCGGCGGCCGAGCGTGCGCACCCACCAGTGCCACCCGCCCGCACCCCTCCCGCCTGACCCCCCTTCCCGCGCGACCCCCTCCCGCGCGACCATCTCCCGCGCGACCATCTCCCGTTTTTCCGACCACCCACCGGTATCGACAGGGGGGTGGTCGCAAAAACGGGAGATGGTCTCTCGAGAGGAGGCCAACTGGGGCGGTCGTTACGAAACTCCCGCCATCACCGAGCGAAGCAGATCCACCGCCTTGGTGTAGTTCTCGCGTGGATCACGCGAGCTGGAATGCGGCCAATTCTTCATCGCGACCCGCATCGCCGACAGGCAGACGCCGAGCAGGATTTGTGCGGCTTCCTCGCGCTGCTCGTCGGTGTCGGTCGCAAAATTCGGTTCGGTCCTCAGCCAGTCGGCGACCACAGCGTCGAGACGATCCTCCATTGCGCTCACCCGCAGAATCTGTCGGGTGAGAAGCTGGGGGTACTTCTCGAGCACGAGTTTTCGTAGGTCGCGGGACTCTTCGATGATGCTCGAGTCGGCGATCACGGAATAGACGAGGGACGCCACGTCGTGCAGCACGTCGCCGCTGCGATGCGTGGACAGGTGCTCGATCGCCGGGTCACTTGCGCCGCGCGAGTCGATGCCGAGCACGGCATCCTCCTTGGATGCGAAGTAGTTGAAAAAGGTCCGGGATGACACGTTCGCCCGGTCGCTGATGGCGTCAACGGTCGCGTGTTCGAGTCCGACCTCGAGAGCGAGCTCGGCAGCCGCCACAAAGATGGTGCGGAAAGTAGCGGCTCGTTTGCGCTCCCGGATTCCTGCATCCGGCAACTCATTCATGAGTGCATTCTTTCATAGTCTGCAAAAAGTCTGAATCAAAGTCGTGCGGGCATCGATGATCGTCCACGACCCCCGCGCCAGTCACGGGTGACTCGCAGCGTCAGTCGACGACGAGCAGCTCTCCCACCTCGCACTCAAGAGCGCGACCGCGCCCGACAGATGGCGGCGAGCGTCGAATAGCGGATGGCGCGCGCCCGGTTGTTCTTCAGCACGCTGAGGTTGACGATGCTCACGCCCACCAGCTCGCTCAGCCGGGTCAGCGTCATCCCACGCGCCTCGAGCAGCTCATCGAGCCTGCAGCGGATGCCAGAGTCTTCGTCACCGACGATCAGGTGAGCCCGTCGGTGTCGAAACGCGATCAACACCGCCGCCGCCGCGCGAGCGATTCGCACCAGCGACCGATTCCCGGTGAGTTGGTTGGCCTGCTACATCCGGCCTCATAACGAAAATCGACAACGACCACCACCGTTAATCTCACTGGGGACGGAGCCGTAGGTCACGCATCCGTCGTCCAGCCCGGAAATGAGGATTCGGATGCCCTCACGCACCCGGCGGCAAAACTCGTCACGCCTGCGGCGAACAGGGGCAGTAATCGCAGGGTTCGCTGGTTATTCTCTCTATAACGGCACCGCACCTGCATAGGTGCCAGAGGAGTAAACATGTTCGAACGATTTACCGACCGAGCCCGCCGGGTCGTCGTCTTGGCGCAAGAAGAAGCCAAGATGCTGAACCACAACTACATCGGCACCGAGCACATCCTGCTGGGTCTCATCCATGAGGGTGAGGGCGTCGCAGCCAAGGCGCTCGAGTCGCTCAACATCTCGCTTGACGCCGTGCGCGAGCAGGTCCAAGACATCATCGGCCAGGGTCAGCAGCAGCCGACCGGCCACATCCCCTTCACGCCCCGCGCAAAGAAGGTACTCGAGCTCTCGCTTCGTGAAGCGCTGCAGCTCGGTCACAACTACATCGGCACCGAGCACATCCTGCTCGGTCTCATCCGCGAGGGCGAAGGTGTCGCAGCCCAGGTGCTCGTGAAGCTGGGTGCCGACCTCAACCGGGTGCGCCAGCAGGTCATCCAGCTGCTCTCCGGATACCAGGGCAAAGAGCAGGTCTCCGTCGGCGGTGATACCCAGGCTGCAGCCCAGGGCGGGAGCCAGATCCTCGACCAGTTCGGGCGCAACCTCACCCAAGCGGCGCGCGACGGCAAGCTCGACCCGGTGATCGGGCGCGAGAAGGAGATGGAGCGGGTCATGCAGATCCTGTCCCGCCGCTCCAAGAACAATCCCGTGCTGATCGGTGAGCCCGGCGTCGGAAAGACGGCTGTCGTTGAGGGACTCGCCCAAGCCATCGTGCGCGGTGACGTGCCGGAGACGCTGAAAGACAAGCAGCTCTACACGCTCGACCTGGGCTCGCTCATCGCTGGGAGCCGCTACCGCGGTGACTTCGAGGAACGTCTGAAAAAGGTGACGAAGGAGATCCGCACCCGCGGTGACATCATCACCTTCATCGACGAGATCCACACCCTCGTCGGTGCGGGAGCTGCCGAGGGCGCGATCGATGCCGCATCCATCCTCAAGCCGCTGCTCGCGCGCGGTGAGCTCCAGACCATCGGAGCCACCACAATCGACGAGTACCGCAAGCACTTCGAGAAGGATGCCGCACTCGAGCGCCGCTTCCAGCCCGTTCAGGTGCACGAGCCCTCCATCGCGCACACGATCAATATCCTCAAGGGACTCCGCGACAAGTACGAGTCGTTCCACAAGGTCTCCATCACGGATGGCGCTATCGTCGCGGCCGCGAACCTGGCCGATCGCTATGTGGCCGACCGTTTCCTACCGGACAAGGCGATCGACCTGATCGACGAGGCCGGCGCACGCCTTCGGCTGTCGATCCTTTCGGCTCCGCCGGAGCTGCGCGAGTTCGACGACAAGATCGCCGTGGTGCGTGGGTTCAAGGAAGGTGCGATCGAAGACCAGGACTTCGAGAAGGCTGCATCCCTTCGTGACGAAGAGAAGAAGCTGCTCGGAGAGCGCCTGCGCCTGGAGAAGAAGTGGAAGAGCGGCGAGGCCGGATCGACAGGCACAGTGGATGAAGGCATCATCGCCGAAGTCCTTGCTGCGGCCACCGGCATCCCGGTGTTCAAGCTCACCGAGGAGGAGACCAGCCGTCTCGTCTTCATGGAGAAGGCACTGCACCAGCGCGTCATCGGTCAGGAAGAGGCCATCTCGGCCCTGTCCAAGACCATCCGTCGCACCCGCGCCGGACTCAAGGACCCGAAGCGCCCGAGCGGTTCGTTCATCTTCGCCGGTCCGACCGGTGTGGGTAAGACGGAGCTCGCGAAGGCACTTGCCGAGTTCCTCTTCGACGACGAGAACGCGCTGATCGCGCTCGACATGTCGGAGTACGGCGAGAAGCACACGGTTTCTCGACTGTTCGGTGCCCCTCCCGGGTTCGTCGGCTTCGAAGAGGGCGGCCAGCTCACCGAAAAGGTGCGTCGCAAGCCGTTCTCCGTGGTGCTGTTCGATGAGATCGAGAAGGCTCACCCCGACATCTTCAACTCGCTCCTCCAGATTTTGGAAGAGGGACGTCTGACGGATGGCCAGGGTCGCGTCGTCGACTTCAAGAACACGGTGATCATCATGACCACCAACCTCGGAACGCGGGACATCTCGGGCACACCGCTCGGCTTCACCTCCTCCGCCGACACTGCCACCGGGTACGACCGGATGCGCGGCAAGGTTGTCGAAGAGCTGAAGAAGAACTTCAAGCCGGAGTTCCTCAACCGGGTCGATGAGACGATCGTCTTCCCGCAGCTGACCAAGGACGAACTGCTGCAGATCGTGGACCTGTTCATCAAGCGTCTCTCCGAGCGCCTGTTGGATCGAGACATGACCGTGGAGATCGCGGTTCCCGCCAAGGAACAGCTGATCAAGGTCGGATTCGACCCCTCGCTCGGAGCCCGGCCGTTGCGCCGTGCCATCCAGCACGAGGTTGAAGACCAGCTGAGCGAGCGCATCCTCACCGGTGACCTGAACGCGGGCGACCACGTGCATGTCGATTATGTCGATGGGGCATTCGTCTTCACGACCGGGCGCCAGCCGGGTCGCGAGTCGCTCGAAGCGGAGATCGCGGCATTGGAAGCCTAAGACGCACATCACCAATCGAGCCTGTCGGAATTTTGGCAGGCTCGATTGTGCGTTTAAACTCTACGGATGACCTTTTCAGTTCGAGCAGCGCGTACCAGTGACGTGCCGTTCATCCAGGCCCTCGTCGAACCGCTCGTGCAGCGGCGCATCCTGCTCGGCAAGGATTCTGTTGTGTTCTATGCGGCGATCCAGGAATTCCGCATTGCCGAAGACGCGGCCGGTAGAGCCATCGGCTGTGGTGCTCTGCACGTGATCTGGCAGGATCTTGCCGAAGTGCGCACCCTCGCCGTCACCGATGACTGGCTGCACCGGGGTGTGGGCCATGCCCTGCTGGAGCAGCTGGAGGCGGATGCTCGCAATCTGGGTCTCAGCCGACTGTTCTGCCTCACCTTCGAAGTGCCGTTCTTCACCAGGCACGGCTTCGAGCCGATGACTGAGGAGCCGATCGACCCGGCGGTGTACCTCGAGCTTGTGCGCTCGCCCGACGAGGGGGTTGCCGAGTTCCTCGATCTCGCCCGGGTGAAACCCAACACCCTCGGCAACACGAGGATGATTAAAATACTGTAAATTCTGCCCCCGAATGAGGGTGGTCACCTAGTCTTTACCCTGCGTTCGCTTTCACGCCCTGTTCCTGTCATCAGAGGATCGTTGGCTGGGCGTCGCGTGCGTTGACCACGCTGCTGTGTTCACTCGGAGAGGGTAATTATGACTGCAATACCGGGATTCATTCGACGGACCGGAATCGGATTCCTGGCGGTGGCTGCCCTCGTGGCCGCACCGCTGGCTCCGCTATCGAGTGAGGCGCACGCCTCGGGCACCGTCGGTTCACCGCCTGCACTGTTGATTGCCCAGATCCAGGGCACGACGGATGTCAGCCCGCAAGTCGGCAACACAGTGGAGACCACTGGCGTAGTGACCGCGGCCTACCCCACGGGCGGGTTCGCCGGGTTCTATCTGCAAACCGCTGGCACCGGGGGAGCACTTGACCTTGACACCCACACCGCGTCGGATGGCATCTTCGTCTACTCCCCGAGCACCGTGGCATCCGTGACGATCGGCGACTACGTGAGGGTCACCGGCGCGGTGAGCGAGTTCAGCAACCTCACCGAGCTCTCCGTCACATCCGCCGCCGGGCTTACCGAGCTCGATCGCACGGGTGTCGTCGCGCCGCTGCCGGCCACTGTCGGTTTTCCGGCGACGGATGCCGCGCGCGAATCACTCGAGGGCATGCTGGTGGCCCCGCAGGGGGCCTATACGGTGACCGATAATTATTCGACGAATCAATACGGCCAGATTGGGCTGGCCCACGACACAAAACCACTGCAGCAGCCCACTTCGGTTGCACCGGTCGGTTCGCCCGGCTACCAGGCCGTAATCGCCAAGAATGCGGCGATCCGCGTGGCTCTCGACGATGGGGCGAGCACCAATTTTCTCGCGTCGGCAAACACCTCGAAGCCGCTGCCCTGGTTGAGCCTGGCGGTACCCCTACGAATCGGAGCGCCGGTATCCTTCACCCGGCCGGTGATTCTCGACTTCCGCAACAGTTCGTGGAAGCTGCAGCCAACCACGGAGCTGACCCCGGCGAATGCGTCGACCGTGCAGCCAGCCACTTTCGCGAGCACCCGCACAGCCGCACCGCAAGAGGTCGGCGGCACGCTGTCAATAGCCACCTTCAACGTGCTCAACTACTTTCCCACCACGGGGGAGAAACGCACCGGTTGCACCTATTACACCGACCGTGCGGGCGTTCCCATCACGGTCAACAACAGCAACGATCCCGGCTGTGGTGTGCGGGGTGCGGCCAATGAGGCGAGCTTCCAACGGCAGCAGGCCAAGATCGTCTCGGCAATCGGCGCACTCGGTGCCGACGTAGTGTCACTCGAAGAAATCGAGAACTCGGCACGGCTCGGCCAGAATCGGGATGCCGCGGTCGCGACTCTCGTTGCCGCCCTCAATGCCGATCAAAATGCTGCTGCCCAGAAGAATGCCGATCAGAAGAACGCCGATCAGAAGAACGCCGACCGGAAAATGACGGCGCCTGTCTGGGACTATGTGCGCTCGCCGTCAGCGGTGCCGGCAACAGCTGATGAGGATGTCATCCGCACCGCCTTCATCTACCGCACGGCCACCGCGAAGCCGGTCGGGGCGTCGACGATCCTCATCGGGTCACCTGACTTCACCAACGCCCGCGAGCCGCTTGCGCAAGCCTTTCAGCCGGTGCGGGCCGTCGCGGGATCCACTGTTCTCGTGATCGCTAACCACTTCAAGTCAAAGAGTCCGGGAGGCGCCACCGGCGATAACGTGGATGCCGGCCAGGGCGCATACAACGGGGATCGCACTCGGCAGGCGAAGGCGCTGCTCGCGTTTGCCGACCAGCAAAAGACCGCGGCGACGACCGACCGGGTGGTCCTTGTCGGTGACTTCAACTCCTATGGGCAGGAGGACCCGATCCTCACGATTGCCGCCGCCGGGTACATCGACCAGGTTGCCAAGACGGGCAAGCAGACCTATGCCTTCGGTGGCATGGTTGGTTCGCTCGACCACGTGTTGGCTTCGTCGGCGGCCAACAGCAGTGTCTCGGGGGCGGATGTCTGGAACATCAACTCAGTCGAGTCGGTTGGCCTGGAGTACAGCCGGTTCAACGCCAACCTCACGAACCTCTATGAGGTGAGCCCGTATCGGTCGAGCGATCACGATCCGGTCATCATCGGTCTCGACCTTCCGACCGTCGGCAGCGTAAGGCATGGCGGTGATGGAGAGCATGATCGTTTCCGTCGCGGGCCTAATTTTGGGATGCCTGGTGCCTAGGATCCCGTGTGGTGTAGCCCCCTGAATTCACCGGTGCCCGGTTTCTAGAATGTCGCTGGGAACACCCCCGCAAATACCGGGGAAAACCGAGTGCGCTGGCTACTCTTAGGCCATGTCGACGTTTCGAACCCCTGTCGGCCCGCAGTCACCGAGGGTGTACTGGCGCCGCCGCCTGATCCTCGGTCTTGGCGTGCTCGCAGTGATCGTGATCATCATCCTCATCGTCGTACGGCCGGGTTCGGGGAGTCCAACGCCCGCAGACACGACGAAGCCCGGCTCATCACCCTCGGTGAAGCCGAGCACTGCTGCGTCGGTCCCCGCGGCGGGAGCGGCCTGCGTCCCGGCCAGAATCACACTCCTTGCTGTGACCGATAAAACGACCTACGCCTCGACCGAACAGCCGAAGATCAGCATGTCGATCACCAATACCGGCACCGTGGCGTGCACGATGAACCTCGGCTCGACCCAGCAGGAACTGATCATCACGAGCGGTTCGGAAACCATCTGGAATTCGAAGGATTGCCAGACGGCGGCCGTTGACACCCCGGTCACATTGAAGGCCGGCGAGGTGCGCACGACCCCGGCGATTGGTTGGGACCGCACGCGCTCCGCCACGAGCACCTGTGACGCGAGCCGTCCACCGGTGACCGCCGGTGGCGCGAGCTACCACCTCGGAGTGAAGGTGGGATCGCTCAGCTCCAAGGTGACGGCACAGTTCCTGCTCAACTAGTGTCCGGCGGGCAGGCCACTGCGATTCAGAACGCGGGAACGTCCGGCTGCTGGGTGCCGGCGAGGTCAAACGCCTTGCGCATGGCCTCGCGCAACAGCCCGTGCTCGGCATCGATCACCGTCGTGTAGCCGAGCCGCCGTGCTTCCGCGATGCGCTGCTTCGCCTGTGACACCGCCCTGATCTCGCCGGCAAGGCTGATCTCCCCGACGGCGGTGAGCGAACCAGGGAGAGCCAGGTTGCTGAATGCGCTGGCGATAGCCAGCGCGATGGCGAGATCCGCGGAGGGCTCGGTGAGCGTGATGCCGCCGACCGTCGAGACATACACATCGCACTCACTGAGTGTGAGGGCCGCGCGACGTTCGAGCACCGCGAGCAACATCGCCACCCGGGAGGAGTCGACCCCGTTGGTGACCCGTCGGGGATTCGGTGCACTGGATTTCACGATCAGTGCCTGCACCTCCACGGGGAGCGCACGGCGCCCCTCGACCGCGACCGTGACGCACGTGCCGCTGACGGCCACTGTGCCGCGGGAGAGAAACAGCCCGCTCGGGTCGGCGACTTCGGCGATACCGTCGCCGGTCATCTCGAAGCAGCCCACCTCATCCGTCGGTCCGAAGCGATTCTTATGGGCACGGATGAAGCGCAGCGAGGTCTGACGGTCGCCTTCGAACTGGCACACGACATCCACCAGGTGCTCGAGCAGTCGGGGGCCGGCGATCGAGCCGTCCTTGGTCACATGACCGACGAGCAGCACGGGCAGGTTGCGGTCCTTCGACACACGGATGAGAGTGGATGCCACTTCCCGAACTTGGGACGGACCACCGGCCAGCCCATCAACGAGCGATGATGCCACGGTCTGCACTGAGTCGACGATGAGCAGGTCGGGCTTCACCTGGTCGATCTGTCCGAGCACGGTGGCGAGGTCCACCTCTGCGGCGAGGAACAGCAGTGGCTGCAGCGCACCGGTGCGCTGGGCGCGAAGTCGCACCTGGCTCACGGATTCTTCGGCGGTCACGTAGAGCACGCGCATGCCATTCGCAGCGGCTTTCGACGCGACTTCGAGCAGCAGCGTGGATTTGCCGACCCCCGGCTCGCCGCTCAGCAGGATGGTGGCGCCAGGAACGATTCCACCGCCGAGCACCCGGTCGAATTCGGCGATACCGCTCGGCCGATGAGCTACCTCGTCAGCGCTGATCGCAACGATCGACTTAGCAACGCGATCCTCGCTCAGGGTGATGGCACGCAGACCGCGGCCGCCAGGGGACGGTGAGTCCGCAGCATCCGCAATCGTGCCCCAGGCTTGGCATTCTGCGCAGCGACCAGCCCATTTCGGGGTGGTCCAGCCACACTCCGTGCAGCGGAAATTGGACTGGACTCGTGCCATGCTCGACAGCCTAGGCGAGGCCGCCGTCACTGCGGTTCGGCCGGTCATCACCGGTGGAGAGCACAATCCGATCGATGAGGGGGAGGAATGCGGATGCCCACACCCGGTAGCCGCGGTCGTTGGGGTGGAAGAAGTCGGCTGCCACCCGGTTGAGCGCGTAGAGCGCAGCACCCTGACGCCGGGTCGTTGCATAGAGGGGTGCGACTTCGAAGCCTCGCGCGGCGGCAAGGTGATGCACTATCGAGTTGGCCAACCGCACGTTTTTTTCGGAGGGGCCGAGATAAAAGGAGGGCACTTCAGCGACGATCGAGCCGGGCGGGAGGCAGTCGTAGAGCTCCGTGAGCTCGCGGGTGAAGCGATCCTGCTCGAAGGTCGCCATATCGTTCGCGCCGATCGCGACCGTGACGATGTCGGGGGCGAGCAGTCGCAGCGGTGCGAGCTGCAGTGATATTGCCTCGCGCACGCGGGCGCCGGAACTGCTCAGATTCACTACCCGCACCGAGAGCCCGGTTTGTTTATGCAGATGCTGCGCAATCAGTCCCACGTAGCTGCGGCCCGGCTGGCTCGCGCCAACTCCCTGAGCTGCCGAGTCCCCGATTGCCACATAGAGTAACTCGCCATGGCTGGTCCGCTGCTCTTGCCACCAGCGGGCATTGAGGTGCAGGGTTCGCGCCAGCCGGTCCGCTCCTCCGCGCTGACGGCGAAGCACAAGGGAGCGGATGAGGACCACGGCCGAAGCTGAGACCACGACAGAGGCTGAGACCACGACAGAGGCTGAGACCACGACAGAGGCTGAGACCACGACAGAGGCTGAGACCACGACCAGGGCTCCGGCACCAATCCACGGCAATGCGTCCACCACCCCATTTTAGGTACCGTGTCCCGTGACCGATCTCGACGGTGTACTAGAATCAACGACGGAACCGTGTCCGAGCGGCCGAAGGTGCAACTCTCGAAAAGTTGTGTGGGTGAGAGCCCACCGTGGGTTCAAATCCCACCGGTTCCGCCAATAAAATGCTGTTTCAGGTCGTTGTCGGGCCGCGAGTTAGGTCGGAACGACCCCCAGGCCTTGACGCAACGGCCCAGCCGGGAGAACCCTCACGGCACTGTCACGTGGACCACCCCATCGGCACACTCGCGGCGCTCCCAATCTGACGGAACATTACGCAACATTCGCGATCCCGCTGCAGGCGATCCGTAGGCTGAAAGCACCGTGGCCACGAAGTCCAACGGTATCGACCTTGAAGGAATCTGCCATGTCAGTGCTCGACGAAGTTCTCTCCGCAAACACCGCGTACGCAGCAGACTTTGGCAGCAAGTCCGAGCTCGCGCTGCCTCCTGCCCGCGGCTTCGCAATCCTCACCTGCATGGATGCCCGCCTCGACCCGGCCAAGTATGCCGGTCTGAGCGAGGGGGACGCACACGTCATCCGCAATGCGGGCGGTCGGGCATCCGACGATGCCATCCGCTCGCTGGTCATCTCCCACAAGCTCCTGGGCACGAAGGAATGGTTCGTCATTCACCACACGAATTGCGGAATGGAGTTCTTCACCGACGGGGTCATTCGTGGACTGCTGGCGAACAGCCTGGAGACTGCAGCGCTTGGCGATGCCGGGTTCTACGAAGTCGGCACCGGGCCGGGTTCCGCTGAAGCGCAGTACATCGACTGGCTGACCATCTCCGACCAGGCTGCAAGCGTGCTCGAAGATGTCACACGCATCAAGGCGCACCCGCTGGTGCCGAGCACAATCCCCGTCTACGGCTATATCTACGACGTGACGACCGGGCGTCTCAGCGAGGTGCCGGCAGCCAGCGCGGCGTAGCCGGGATCAGGCCAGGATCAGGCGGGGATCGCATCCTCTGTTGACGGGATCTCGGTGTCGGCGAGCTCACTCTCAGTTTTGTGCGTGGCGACCTGACTCACGCTCGGGAGCAGAAAGCAGAGCAACGCGGCCAGCGTGAGGGCCGTGATCGGGATCCACATTCCCGCGAGGAAGGCGTCACGCAACGCGCCTGGCGAGAACTTATCGCCGACGACGCCGAAGAAGACGACCCCCACCACAGCGACCCCGATCGCGGAGCCAACCTGCTGGAACGTGCCGAGCACTCCGGATGCCGCCCCGGCGTTCGCGACGGATGTCTGGGCAAGCGATACGTCGGTCAGTGGCACGACGAGGAGGGTGAGCCCGAGACCGGCCAGCGCCATCGGCGCGATCAGATCCGCTCCGATGAGAGCGTTGGACTGGGCATCCACAACGCGCGCAATCCACAGGTAGCCGCCGATCTGGGCGAGAGCACCGAGCAGAATCAGACCCTTGCCAAGGCGCGGGCCGAGAGGCACCGCGATGCCACTGCCGAGAAGAGCACCGAGGCTGAATGGCAGGGTGGTGAGCCCGGCCTCGATCGCAGAAAAGCCGAGTCCGATTTGCAGGTACAACACGAGGATCAGGAAGAAAGCGCCGATGGAGGCACTGAACGAGAACTGGGTGAGCGCGCCGGCAGAGTAGCCACGGCTGTGGAACAGCGAGGGCGGCACGAGGGCGGAGCCGGTCTTCTTATCGCGTCGGCTCTGGTACCAGATGAAGACCGCGAGCAGCACGGGGCTGGCGCCCATCATGATCCAGATCCCGATTGGCCAGCCGAGCGCGCGGCCCTCGATCAGCCCGAAGACGAGCAGTAACAGAACCGCTGAAATCAGGATTACTCCGAGCACGTCGAGCCGCACACGTTGGGTCGCCCGCGACTCGGGAATGCAGAAGGCTGAGGTGATGAACAACGCGACGCCCACGGGCACATTGATGATGAACACGCTGCGCCAGCCAAGATCGAAAGCATTTTGGGTGACGAGGATGCCACCGACGAGCGGTCCGGCGACGGCGGCGAGTCCGGAGATCGCACCGAGCGCTCCAAAAACCCCCGCGCGTTCTTTAGGAGCGAACAGCACCTGGATGATCGAAAGCACCTGGGGGATCATGATCGCACCGAAGATCCCCTGGACCACGCGGGAGACGACGAGCATATCGCCGCTGGTTGCGGCCGCACAGGACGCCGACGCGAGGGTGAACCCGGCGACACCGATCAGGAACAGCCGCTTGCGACCGTAGATGTCACCGAGCCGGCCGCCGGTGATGATGAGCACCGCGAAGGAGAGAACGTAGCCAGACACGATCCACTCGAGCTGAGCCGAGGTGGCGTTCAGATCCTTTTCAATCGACGGTAGGGCGACGTTGACGATTGTGGTGTCGAGAAGATCCATGAAGGAAGCGAACAGCAGCACAACTACGGCGATCGAGCGAAAGCGCATGAAAGGTCTCTTCTGTGGGTGGCCGGCGGGGCAAGCAGCGAGCGGACAGTGTGTGGTGTCGCACTGTGATTTCGCCGGCCCACGATGTTGCGCCATGATCGGCGATTTGAGCATCTTAGGCTGGCACGTCGACGCGAAGCTGTGATGGTCAATACGACGCCGGTGCCCGGGTTTCGCCCTGCGGTGGCGGTGTTGAGGGCGCAGATAAATTTTCAGCGGATCGGCACGTGGTCAAACAGTATAAAGAATGACCTTCACAGGGTCGACTGCCACTGATAGTTGTCGGGTCGCTCTGTGGTGGCGGTCTGAAGAGCGTTGCCAAGGAGCCTTGAGATGCGTCGCAGTGTTGCTGGTGTTGCTGGTGGTGCGGCCGTAGTGGCCGCCTTCGTCGCGGCTGCTCTGGCTGGTTCGCTGGTCTTCGGTGATGCAGCCGCTTCATCGCCCGCCCGGGCGATCGACCCCTCGCCTGCGCGGCAGATGGGTGCGTCGCAACTCGAAGTGACAGCGACAGCGACAGCGGCAGCTACGCCGACAGCAGCGCCGACACCAGCGCCGACACCAGCGCCGACAGCGACACCGGTACCGGCGAAGACGGCAGCACCGTCGGGAAAGACCGTCGCTGACTCCTTTGAGGGAACACAGAAACTCGTCATCACGACGCAGCCCGGGAATACCCGCGCGCTCGTGAGCCAGCTGAATGCCCTGGGTGTGTCCGTCACGGAGGAGTTCACCACCGTCGCGTCCGCGGCCGCAGTGACGGTGACTCAGGAGCAGCTCGCCGCGATTCGAGCGCGTATCCCAGCGGCCGCCGTCTCGGTGGATTCCCTGGTCGTACTCTTCGATACCCAGACCGAGAATCCTGCGCCGTGGAATCTCGATCGGATCGATCAGGTTGACTACACGCCGAGTGGCACTGCGCGAAGTTACACCTATCCGAGCTCCGCCGGTGCGGGTGCGACGGTCTTTATTCTCGATTCGGGGTTTATCCGACAGAATTCTGAACTCGATGGGCGCGTCGCACCCGGCGTCGACTTGGCCGGTGGAGACCATGGCACGCCTATGGACTTGAGCGACGACACCAGCACCAAAGACTGCAACGGACATGGAACCCATGTCGCGGGAACGGTGGCCTCCACGACGTATGGGGTTGCCAAGCTCGCCCGAATTGTTCCAGTGCGAGTGTTCGACTGCAGCGGGAGCACCTATTCGTCCACGATCGTGGCCGGAATCGAGTGGGTGATCGCGAACAGACCCTCCAGCGGTGGCGCGGTGATCAACATGAGTCTTGGCGCCATCGGCGGCGACACTCTCGTCGACAGTGCCACCCAGGCTGCGATCAATGCGGGCATCACCGTCGTCGTGGCCGCGGGTAACGGTGGCGCGGACGGCTTCGGCGACGATGCGTGCTTGGGGTCGACCAACTCCCAGGGCGTCTTTGAGAACGGAACATCGCCTGCCCGTGTCGTCGACGCAATCACGGTGGGTGCGACTGGTTACGATGACGGATCTGGGGCTGCACCGTCCGGGTACACGCAAGATCTCGAAACGTATTTCTCGAACTACGGCACCTGCGTCGACATCCTCGCTCCGGGCGCGGCGATCCCGTCCCTCGACTTTGCCGGCACGGGATCCCGAACGCTCAGTGGAACCTCCATGGCGACGCCGCTCGTGGCCGGTGCTGCGGCGCTTTATCTCGCGACGCATCCGTCGGCACGGCCTGCGGAGGTTCAGAGCGCAGTTGTCGATAGCGCTGCGAAAAACAAGGTGCAGTATGCCGACCAATTCTGGCCTCGGTATATTGCCGGATATCCGTCCAGCCGTGCCACCCGCACGCCCAACCTGCTTCTCAACATTTCATTTCTGAATGTGCAGACCGGTGTCCCCACCGAACCCCGGAGCCTGGCCGCTGGCTCGTCCACGACAACGACTATGCCGTTGACGTGGGTGCAGCCCAGCACGCTCAATGGCGCCACCATCCTGGATTACCTGGTGCAGTACCGCGTGTCGGGCATGTCAAATTGGTCGACCTTTGCCCACACCGCGACAGCGACGACCGGCCAGACAGTGTCGGGCCTCATGCCAGGCACAAGCTACGACTTTCAGGTCGCTGCGCGAACGGCGCAGGGTGACAGTGCTTTCTCGTCGACAGTCACGGTGCCGACGCTGACGGGCATCACGAGCGCGCCGCGGATCCTGTCAGCTGGAACGGCAACGAAGTCGGCGGTAGCCCTGGTGTGGACGGCGCCACTCACACTGAACGGTGGCATCACCACGGATTATGTTGTCCAGTTCCGCATCAGCGGCAGCTTAGCCTGGACCACGTTTGCGCACACCGCGAAGGCAACCACGGGCATCACGGTGTCGGGCCTGCGCTCACGCACGCTGTACCAGTTTCAGGTTGCGGCACGCACAGCGCAGGGTGACAGCGTGTTCTCGAACTCGGTCACCAAAGCCACGGGGTAGTTCGGTCGTCACCTGCCCTGCTTTCCCAATGGATCGACCCGTGGTCTGTCCATTGGTGGGACGACCTGCCCGGCGCGGTCATGGTTCGTGTCAGGCCGCGTCAGGCCGCGTTCGCAGCGTCGATATCGGCAAGGAGTTCACGCACGCGGGCGTCGATGTCATCTCGCACGGCCCGCACCTGTTCCGGTGACATCCCGGCGGGGTCGGGCAGGTCCCAGTCCAGATAGCGGCGTCCCGCATAGATCGGGCAGGCATCGCCGCAGCCCATCGTGATGACGTAGTCCGCACCCCGCACTACCTCGTCGGTCAGCGGTTTGGGATATTCGCCGTCGATCGAGACGCCGATCTCGTCGAGTGTTGCGACGATTTTGGGGTTTATTGAACCGGCAGGTTCGGATCCGGCGGTGAGAACTCGCACCCGATCGCCGGCAAGTGAGCGCAGGATCGCAGACGCGAGTTGGGAACGCCCCGCGTTCTGCACGCAGACGAAGAGAACATCCGGTATCGAATCGCGGCGGATGCCGTCGGCATCCGCCAGCGACCGCAGCCGGTCGGCGGCGAATCTCGAGGTGAGCGAGGGCAGGTAGCGGGTGATTCGAGCACGCTCGGCCAGTAGCTGGTAGCTGTCGTGCACATAGTCCGAGACGGTCTGTGGCGAGAAGGTTCCAGCGAATCGAGTCGCAAGGTCCCGGGAGATTCGCTTGAGAATCGGCGGTGCGATGACACCCGCGATCGGATCACCCTGCACGGAATCGAACACGTCGACCAGCTTCGCCGGCACGATCGAATACCAGACCAGACGTCCGTCCTGCGTGCTCTCGAGGATGCCGGCATCGGACAGCAGGCGGAGATGATGGCTTACCGTGGGTTGGCTGAGGCCGAGTTCGGCGGCGAGTTCGGTGACCGCCCGACGCCCCGCTGGTGCGTCGACGATCCGGCTCAGAATCTGCACTCGCGTCGCGTCGGCCATCGCTCGCAGCCCGCGCGCGATCCGCTCGGCTGCTGCACGATCGAGACGGGGATGCTCGGTCGGAGAGTCTGCGAAATTCATAGATGAAAGTCTATGCGTGAGGTCGTTGCAACGCCCGTGATCCGAGTGATCAGGGGTTGCAATAGTCGCACCACTGGGGTGCCGCGACCCGGTCCGGTCGGAGGATGCGAACGGTGTGGGGGCAGAGACCGCAGCCGTGGATGTCGGCTGCAATGACCCGGGTGGGTTGCCCGCAGTCGGAGCAGCGCAGTCCGCGCTCGACGTCGAGCTGCCCGAATCCCGGGGTATGGCACTCCGGGCAGGCAGTAGCCAGCCGTCTCGCCATCCGGTAGGCGAGTGTGGTGATCACGTCGGCACGGGAGGGGCAGCGGTGTGCTCGATAGTCAGGCGCGATGGTGAGCGGGTAGCCGGCACTGAGGCGAAGCGTCCGTTCGACGACGCCCGGTAGTGACTCGACGGAGATGAGATCCTTCTCGATCAACTCCCCGACCGCACCGCCGCGGAGCATCAGGCCCTGTTCAGGGTGTCCGACGGCCGCCGCGTAGCCGAGCGCGTCATCCACAGTGCTGATCTCTCGTGCGGGGGGTAGTGGGGATGTGGCGATGACACCTTCGACCAGTTCGATGCCGCGGGATTGGTCAATGAACAGCAGTACTTCGTGGTGCTCGACCAGGAATCCGAATCCAGAATTGAAGCTGCCCTCGGAGGCGAGCCCGTAGGGAGTGCCCGCTAATTGGATACCGAGGCGTGCCTTCACCTGGGCCGCTGTGCGCGGACTGAGGGTGCGGGTAATTTCTCCGGAGAAGGTGCCGAACTGGTCCGTGTCCAGCCCTGCCGGGGCGATAACGTCGGCGTCAAGGATCTCGTGAAATGCCTGCTGGGCGAGATATTGCTTGCCGTGCATGGTTGCGAACGCAACCGTTGCCCCCGTGTAGGGATGGGTTCTCATGCGAAGTATTCGGGCCTGCTGACATACGTGTCGGCGACGAACATCACGCCGGGACCACCGTCGAGCAGCCTCCTGATTGCACCGATGAGGTCGGGTGCTTTGTCGGGTGGCAGCACGGTGATGAGCATCGTCAGGGTGTCGTACTCGTTGAACAGCAGGGCGCCAGAGTGTGGTCCGTGGTGCCCGATTCCCGAGACACCGGAGACGGACGTGTAGCCGGTGGCTCCTGCGGAGACGATGAGTTCCCTCACCGGCTGAGCCTCGCGGCCGGGGATGACGATCTCGATTCGGGTCATCTTGGTGAGCGGATCCATAGTTATTCTCCTTGTTGGGTTGTGCCGAGCTGCAGATCCGGAGTCCACCCGTAAGAGCCGTATCGGTACCAGGGGCTGTTCGGTTCGTCGCGCGCGGTGAGGGTGATCCAGTTGTTGTCGAACAGGTGTCGAAGAACCTGGTTGCGGGAGACTATCGCTCCTATTCGCTCGAGTGGTGCCTGGATCAGCACGCTGAGCCGCATCGCTTCGTGTAGGTCTCGGTTGCCGACGGCCACCGATTGAAGAGGCAGCCCACGCTTGAGGTCGCCAGTGTGACCGGAGATCACACCGATCGTCCCGATGGCATTGTGGATGGTCTTGGTGCCTGCCCCCCATCGCTTCTGGTCGACGGTGGAGAAATAGTATTGGTGATTAATCCACTGGGCGACAACCAGGGGAGCGGTCATGATCGTTTCCAGCGCGGATCCATCGGGATCAGATTCGGGTCGGTAGGAGTGCAGGAAAACACGGCGCTCCAGATCCACTCCCCTCGACATCTCTCGAGGCCCGATGATCATCGCGGCGTTACCGACGAGACCGAGTTCGGGATACACCTCCGCCCAGTCGGTTGCGCGCTGGCGCAGCCGCTTGAGAGAGTGTCGCTGAGCACCGGGCAGCTGGGTTGCCCGCTCCCGCACCAGTCGATCCGCTGCGATAATCTGGGTATGCAGAAATTCGGTGATAGCGATCGAATGGCTGTCGGGAATCATCTGCCGGTCAAGAATTTCGATGCGGTCGGACACCGTGTTGTGCTCTGCCGCCACGAAGAGAGTCGTCGAAGGGATGGGGAGCCCCCGCTCGGCAAGGATGCGGCGCACCTGAGGGTCGTTGAAGATTGCGGCAGCGGCTCTCGCGTTGGCTGCACCCGGGTTTCCGCCGCAGGCTCCGCAGTCCAGAGCTGACTGATACAGGTTGTTCGCACTGGTCGATCCGTGACCGGTCAGGATGATGAGGGGAGCGCAGCGATCCAAGCCCATCATGCGGATGCCGGTTTCGGCGAGCGCGGCGCGCTCGCCGAGGGAGAAGGCATCGGCGATCGTCACCTCTGTGGTGAGCTCGGGCGTGGTGCTTCGCCGCAACCGCTCGGAAATTCGGATGCTATCTGGCCAGAGCGTGCGCAGGAGCGAAGTCGCACCGTGGAACCAGCCGAGTGTCTCGGCCAGCGCAAACGGTGCAGCCGGGGTGGTTTCGCTCGCGTGCAAGCCGGCAGCGAAAGCATCCCGAACCCGGAGGGCGGTCGTGTGCCGCTTGGCTTGACGTGCATCGGTCGGGACCTCAGTCACCGAATGGCGGGCGGAAAGCAGTGCCGGCAGCGAGTCAATACTGCCTCGAGCCTGGTAATTGGCAAAGCGGATCGGCACACCGAAGAATCCGGCAAAACCGTAGGTCTCGACGGTGGGGTCGGCTTCGAGGTGGCGGCGCATTCCCTCTGAGCGCGGGTCTATGCACATCACCACCTGCAGGCTCGGAATGGTGGTTTCGGTGCTGGTTTCGGTGGTGGTCATGACAGCCGTGGTGCGGGCCAGCGCCGTCACGAGCTCCCGCCGATAGTGCTCGTCGTAGGCGCTCTGCCACGCGAACGCGTGCAGTTGCGGGGGGTGCAGCGCGAGGATCCGCGCCACCCGCGCGACCGTGTCAGAGGGTCCGGGATGCCCCGACAGCGTCAAGATGAGTGTCGCGGCCCGCTCCCGGGCGCCGGCTGGGTCGGCTGTTGGCTCGGTCCCCCGCAGCGGTATCGGCAGAGCCAGAGCCAGCGGTAGTGGGAGCGGCAGCGGTAATGGCAGGCCGAGTGACCATCGCAGGGTGATGCGGATCGCCAGGTAAGAGGTCATGTCGATGTCTCCGACGTGGCCGGCACGCCACTTGATGTGGGCCACCCACCCGGGCAATCGCTGCGCTTCCCGCTGTAGAACCAGCTCGGAATCTCCTTCGTGCACACCGAGTCGCACGAGCGCGATGGCGAGCCCGTCATCGGCAGTAGGTGGGAGATCATGCAGTCGTCGCCGTGCCGCCGATGGGAGGTGGGGATCGTAACGGGCCAGCGCGGTCCAGGCGGCCCAGGGCCCCCGGTCGCGGTGTGGCATCTGCCAGAGCGGGTGCGGATCGAGGTACGCGGCGACCCATTTCGAGACCAGCTCATCCACGAGGTCTGGCTCCGGTGCCGACGGTGCTGGCAGCCTGGAATGGTCGGCCTGAACCAGCTCGAACGCGACGAGCTCGGCTGCGGTCCAGACGCGGGGACCGAGAGTGACAGCTGCTGCGCCGGCCAATTCGGGAACACGCTCGAGTACCGCAGCGATCAGGTCAGCGTCGGTGATGCGTCCCCGGTCATAGTCAGCAAGGAATGCGGCTCGCGGCCGCGCCACCGTGGCCAGCGCAAAGTCTTCCGATTCGTGGGCGCCCAACGGGTTGACAGCAATAAACGATGACAGCGGCCACAACGGAGTGACCGTGCGGGTGGCGCGGGCCACTGCCGCCCGGATTTCGAGACTCATAACAACGCTCCTTCAGGGCTGTTGATCGGGTGCCGGCTCGCACCGGTGATGGGGGTGCCAGCGGCGAGAGCGCGGGCATAGAGGCGGTGGCTGATGCGGGTACCCGATCGCACGTGTTGCAGCAGCTGCAACACGAGCAGCGCTCCGCCCGGCACAATCAGCCACCAGGCATTCACCGCGGCCGGTGCAGGCGCAAACCTCAGGGTGGAATCGAAAACACTGATGAGAGCCGTGTATCCGAAAGTCAACATGACAATCCCCAGGCTCCCCAGGGTTGCCGTTGTCGTCGAAAAATGTGCCAGGAGGGTAGTTCCGAGTGCCACCGCGGCGGTGAAAACCACGAAGATCTGAAGCGCCTGACTTGCGGGTGTCAACTGGATACCGAGAAGTACGCGGGCCCCGATAATCGACCCGATTGGCACCGCCACCGCCAGTGCGAGCGACGCGGTCGCCTGAGGCCAGCGCACACGTTGACGGCTGGGCCAGGCCCGCTGCTGTGCGTCTCGTGCGATCCCGGATCCGGCACTGAGAAAGAGTGTGGATTTGAAGAGGCCGTGGGCGATGAGATGGAACACGGCCGCTGCGAACGCGCCCATCCCGCAGGCGAGCATCATGAAGCCCATCTGCGCCATGGTCGAGAAGACCAGGCGACCCTTCACGTCCGGCTTCACCAATCGCACGGCGGATGCGAACCCCAGCGTCAGTGCGCCAGCGCAGAAGACCACTGCCATCGCGATGACGGACTCGCCGATCGCGGGGGAGAAACGCAGTATGAGGATGGCGCCGGCGTTGACAACTCCGGCGTGCATCAGCGCTGACACCGGAGTCGGTGCGGCCAGTGTCGCCGGCAGCCAGCCGTGGAACGGCACCTGGCTGGATCGGGCCAGTGCCGGAACTACCAGCAGGATCGCGAGCGCAGTGGCCAGGGCGGGGGGCAGTGCGGCCATCGATCTGCCGAGATCGGCGAAGGCCACATCCCCGCCCGCTATCACCAACAACACGACCACGACCACAATCAGCGGCAGGTCACCCACGGCGAAGCGGATGGCGGTGCGGCGTACTCCGTCGCGAGCCTGGGGCAGGTGTGAGTAAGTAGCCAACAATGCGATGAGGCTGGCACCCGCGGCGATCCAGGCCAGACCGAATCCGAGGACGGTACTGGCGCAGACCATCAGTGCGGTTGCGGCTGTCACCAGGTTGGCGGTGACGACGAACCACACCTGGCGGGGGTCTCCTCGAAGATAACGCACGGCGAAGAACTGGATCAGGGTGCTCAGCCCCAACACCAGCACCAGCATCAGCACCGCCAACCGGTCGATAGTGAGACCGGGCAGCGCCACCCCGGCGGTACCTTTCACGCCGGGTGTCACTATGCGCAGCAGAGCGAGACAGATCGCGGCAATCCAGCCAATTGCGGTGAGATACACGGCGATTCGCGACCCCAGATCCGCGGACCAGCGTCCCACTACGGCTCCACCGATCGCCGCGAAAACGGTGGCCGCGAGCGCACCCACCGCGAGCATCGTTTCGACCATACGCACCTTTTCTATAACCCGTATTTTAATACAGGAAAAACGTAGCACGTTAAAGAAGTCGCGAGATGCATTTAGGGAGATATCTCGCCGTGAACGGTAGAGTGTCGCCATGGCGCACTGGACATTCCTGACCAATCACGCCCACGTTCTGCTGTGCGTGGCGGAAAACCCGAACGCCAGGTTGCGAGACATCGCCGAAATGGTGGGCATCACTGAGCGCGCCGCTCAACGCATCGTCACCGAGCTCGAGGATGCCGGCTATCTTGATCGCGTCCGCGAAGGTCGCCGCAACAGTTATCTACTGAATACCGCCATGCCCCTGCGCCATCCGTTGGACAGCGACCACCGCATCGGTGAGCTATTGGCGGCTTTCGCCAATGCCCCGGCTCCGCGCCCGTAACTCCACCCGGATCCGCGCGCCTCTTTGTCAGCCATGCCGTCCGACGTTGGCCCGCATGGCTGATGAACGGCCGCATGGTCGCCTTGCCGCCCGCGTAACGTTGCGGTGCTGCAGGCGAGCGAGCACTTTAGGCGCGCGCGGCACCCTCGTCGCGCTGGGAGCGCTTGTACGCCCTGAGGGCCTTCACGCGGGCGTTCTCTTCGTTGACCTCGGCATGGGTAGCGCGCTCGCGCACCAGCCACGCCGGCGGCTTTTGCAGCAGTGCGGAGATCTCATCAGTGGTGAGGGGCTCGGTGACGTCGCCGCGGGCGAGTCCGGCGTTGGAGACGCCGAGCTTGTGGGCGACAACGGGACGCGGGTGCGGCCCAGTCTTGCGCAACTCCACCAGCCACTCGGGCGGATCGGCGATCCACTGGTTGAGCTGTTGGCGGGAGACGGGCTCGGCCTGGAAGGATTCGGGCGTAGCGGGCAGATAGACCCCGAGTTTCTGGGCCGCCGTGGCAGGTTTCATGGTCTGCGGGTTTTTCGTCGACAGGGAGGATTTCGCCGGAGTCATGCGCCCAGCGTATAGCCTGAGACGCCTGCAGCGCTCCGCTGCGTGTGAGCCCGCAAGCGAAGGGAGGTGCCCGTGGACGACGCTCCCGCCGACTTCACCATTGCCTTCGCGGCAGGTGTCACCCTCACGCGTTGGACCCGTGCCTGGCAGCAGCGTCAGCGCCGTATCCCTCTCGCTTTTCTCCAGACGGATGATGCGAACCAGGTTTCCGCGCTGCACGAGGGTCTCGCGGATGTCAGTTTTGTTCGGCTCCCCGTTGTCCGGGAACATCTGAGCATCATCCCGTTGTACGACGAGATCGCCGTCGTGATCGTGCCGAAGGAGCATCCGCTGTCTGCGGTCGACAGCGTGATTCTCGCCGATCTGGCGGGAGAGGACCGGGTGCCCGATGCTCTGTCTGCCCCGGATGCTATCGAACTGGTCGCCGTCGGAGGTGGCATCGTGATCCTGCCGCAGTCGATCGCCCGCATGCACGCGCGCAAGGACGTCGTCGCGCGTGCGGTGACGGATGCCGCGGTCACAACCATCGCGATCGCTTGGCTCGAGGACCGCACGACCGCCCAGATCGACGAGTTCGTCGGTATTGTGCGTGGTCGCACCCAGGCCAGTTCCCGCGCGATTCCGACCCCCAAGACGCCGCGACCGAAATCGGATACCAAACGTAACGTCGCCACAGCAAAAACGCGCGCATCGCAGCGTTCACGCCCCCGCAAGCCTCGGGGGCGGTGAGCTCTCTGATGCTGAACACGGCTGTGGGTACAGTGGCTGTGGGTACCGTGGCGGTGAATGCCGCGGCGGTGGAGACCATAGCCGTGGATGGCATGGCACAGTGACAGCACTCCGCGCTCCGCGTCGGCGCTCGGTATCGATATCGGCATCGGCATCGGTATCGGCATCGACCATCGCAACCATAGCGACCGTCGCAACCAGAGCCGTTCTCGCGCTAGCGGTGCTTGCTGCAGCAGATTTGGGGTTCACCGCGCTGGCGGTGATCCTCGCCACGGTCAACCCGGAGATCGGCCTGATTGGCGATGCCGGTGCGGTGCTCAGCTATTTCACGTTTTATCCGGCTGTGCTGGTCGCGGCTCTGACCCTGCTCGCTGGAGCCGTCATCGCCTGGCGCGATCCGCATCTCATTCGCCTGGGCATCGCCGTGGTGGTAACCGGAATTCTCTCGGCAGCGTTCGTCGTCATCGCCCTGCTGCCGCAGGCTCTGCGGTAGCACCTGGACGCAACTTTACGCAGGTAGACAGAGGGAGGTCCGGCTCAACAATCTGCTCGAACTGATGCGGCTTTTACATCAGAAGGTGCACCGGGTCGCCGGCTACTCCACGGACATCCGCCGCTACCTCGAACCACACAATGGCAGACCCGAGCGAAGCTACCGCGAGGCATACGACTCACAGTTCGATGAGGCCGGAACCCAGCAATTCACTAGCCTCTGGGGTGTCCAGGCACGGGTCGCGATCCGTGAGGCCCAAGCACGGAGAGTAGCGGTGCGGGAACGGGAAAGGTCTAATTCCGGGGAGGTAGCGTCCGCCAGTGATGGCGGGTGAAACCGCCCCGACCATTTGCATGGGCTTTGACGTGAACCGCCCCCGTGTGGTCGGGGAGAATGAAATCGCCCGGCTCGGCGTCTTCGATATGCGCGCTGAACTCGGTCGCCGCACTGCGAATATCAGCTATTTGGTCGAGGGTGAGTCCATAGTCAGCAAACCGCTGGTCCCGAGACCTCCCGACTTCAGCCAACATCGTGCGGAACATCGGGACGTTGATACGATCATCGCGATCCTGGGCCATAGCGAAGAGCTCGGTGTCTGACCACAGGCCTGTCTTCCGGATACACCACAGATCGATGAAGTCACGGGCTTCGCCGCGAGAAAATATCGTCGCAACCTTCGCAGCCGCTGCATCCTGAATATCGAGGACTGGACCGATAGCGATTTCCGCCGGGTTGTACCTGCGCCAATCAAGACTCATGTCCACTTCGACGACCTCGCCGCCAGGGGTGCTCACATTGAATTTGAAGAATGTGCTAGACCGCTTCACGGGAAGGAGGGCAAACCCATCCTCTTGCAATCTCTCTGTCACCGCCTCCACTGCCAAGTCGAAGAATCCGGCGTGTTCCATGGTGCTGAACCAATCAGCATCATCTGTTGGGCGGGAGGCGATCCCGTGCTCGATGAGAGCTCCAGGTCCCGCCAGGGCGAAACCGAACCCTCGCGCTGCGCCAAGACCAGATACTATTACCGCCCGTTGTGACTCGGTCAGCGCCACCTCTAGCGACTCGTCAACTCAGGGAATGCCGTCTCCCAAAGTGCAAGGCAACGCACCGGAAGAACGAGGTAGTGCCATGAGGTGAGAAGGATGTCGCGATTCAGCCACTCGGCCTGCTGCTGCGTTGTTCCGATGCGCACAACTGCCTGGTACATGCGCTGCACGTCCGGCGGATTCGCCAGGTCAACAGTTTTCTCGGGTCCCCAATAGAGCGAACGGGGCAGCTCAATGACACCGGCCGATGGCCCTGACAGGGATCCGAGAGACTCGGGAATCTCGTACTCCACCGCGTTTGCGTAAACCAGCTTCTCCATTGCGCACCTCCCCTCGCTTTCATTATCCCGTGTGTACCTCGACTTTGCGCGGCACAAGCCGCAACGAGGAGAGCACCACGATCGGAAGCTGCATTTCACTGCACAAAAACGGTCAAAAACTGCTTTTTTCTCTCACTGGAATCGTAAGGCTGCCCGGTTGCGTCGCCACGAGATGATTCCGGCAATGATCGCGCCGAGGATGAAAGCGCCCCCGATCAGATAGGCGGCTGACTTGACCACGGGGATGCTCGCGGCGAAATACCCGGTCACGGTGAGCAGGACTCCCCAGACGAGCGCACCGACCAGATTGGCCGCGACGAACTTGAGATAGTCCATGCGCGCAATTCCCGCGATCGGCGGTACAAGCACTCGGCCCCACGGGATGAACCGCCCCACGACCACCGCCCACCATCCGAGATCGGTGTAGAACTTCTCCGCGCGGCGGATGCTGCGCTGCACCCACGCTCCGGTGCGCCGATCCAGGTAGGGGCGCCCGTAGTGGCGGCCGAGCAAAAATCCGACCTGGTCGCCGAGGAAGGCCGCAATTCCCACGCCGATTGCGAGCACCCAGATGTTGACCCCACCGTGTCCGGCCGAGAGGATGCCCGCGGCGAAGAGCAGGGAGTCCCCGGTGATGAAGGGGATGAATACGCCGACGAACAGTCCGGTGCCCGCGAAGACGAGTCCCCAGACGATCGCGTAGAAGAGGATCGGGCCGAACAGGTCGAGCCAACTCGAGACCTGACCGTCGAGCGCGGCGAGTGGCAGCATCCGGTGTCCTCCAGTGATCGCCGTAGCCGTTAAGCTTCGGGATCGATCGAGCCGTCGTCGAGCTCGCTCTCGTGTGCACCCCGTGTGGCAAGTGCCGCAGCACGCTCGGCAAGTCGGCGCTGCACGTCTGCCTGGGCGGATGCGATTACCTCGGGGGCGAGGTACGGGTTCTCGTGCACGTTGGTGCCGTGGTGCTTCTCGATATAGGAATCGAGCTGCGGGCCGGATTCCCATGAGGTGATGAGGCAGTATCGCGGCTCCGGTCCCTTGTGCCAGACCGCGTGCCAGAACCGCTGGGTGTCGACGATGATCTGTGCCCCCGCTGGCAGCGCGATGCGCACCTCGTTGGTCGGGTCGAAACGGTCTTCGCGCAACGTCATAAACGACTCGGCATCGTCGCTGAGGTTGAAGAATCCGCGCACGATCCAGCCCGAGCCATCCGGGTTCAGTCGATTGTTGTCGTCCTGGTGGAGGTTGTAGAGCGTGTCGGAGTAGACGTTCGGCTGCAGTTCGATCACGCGGCAGCGACCGACGTTGGCCCCGGGCTCGAGTGCGCGAGCGGCAAGTCGCGGGGCCTTAGCGACCTGGGAGTCGATCCAGACGCCGTCCTTGTCGGTGCGCGGCGGGGTGTGGTTCCAGAATCCGTTGACCTCGATGTTGCCGAACGCGCTGGCCAGGGGTGCGAAACGGGTGACGCCGGATGACTTCCAGTCGACGTACTCGATATCCGTCCACTCCTGCGGATCCGCGGCCTGGTCATACGCATCGAGGATGACGTAGCCCTTCTCATCGAGGAGTGCGGATTTGACGTAGCCCATCTGCGTGAACCCCTTCGGTAACAGGACCAGCGTGTTTTTGCAGGCCCAACTTAGGCAACCCTAACATCTGCGATTCGAGGCCTCGCGGGTCTAAAGTCCTGCGATTCGGACCCGCTGGATTATGGGGAGCTTAGGATCAGTGTCACCATGACGGATTCCCCCACCGGCGGCCGGTTCGACCCCCGCTTCAATCCGGCTTTCCAGCCCGGTTATGACCCCAGGTTGCGCGAGCCGAGCGTGCAGGATTCGAACGCGCAGGATTCGAACGTGCAGCCGCAGCCGCCTTCCGTTGCGAACCGGACCTCCGCACCGGAGCTGATTGAGCATCCGCTTCCGCAGGATCCGGCGGGTTCGGTCACAGTCGACGAGTGGCCACTTGCCGTGGGAGGCATCCCCGGGCAGCAGCCTCGCATTGCTCGGCGTTTCGATCCCTACCTCGCCAGCCTCTTGGCACTCAGTGTCGCGTTCGTCTCAGCCGGGGTGCTCACCATTTTTCTAATCGCAGATCGGATGGATCGGCTCAGCGGCTCAGGGACGGCGTTCGACTACAACCTGGTGCTGATCTACACGATCGCCGCCCCGCTCCTGGTGGTCCTGGGGCTCGCGACCGCGACTGCGACCCTGTTTCTGCTGGCGTCCCGACGCCGCTGAGCAGGACCAGGCAGGCGGGAATTCTCAACTCTGGCACTGCGGGCACCAGTAGGTGTCGCGCAGTTGCAGCGTCGACTCGCCGAGTTTGCCGCGTTCGATGCGGGTGCCACAGCGCAGACACGGCTTGCCCTCGCGCCGATAGACCCAGTCGGTGTCACCCCGCAGTGTGCCGGTGGTGGTGCGCTCGACCCGATCTTTGTTGGCGTCGATCAGCCGGTGGGCGAGTGCCACCAGCTTCTTGGGGCTCTCGATGTCCCCGATCGGCCGGGTGGGCAGTGCCCCGCTGAGAAAACACAACTCGTTTCGGTAGACGTTGCCAAGCCCGGCCATGACGCGCTGGTCGAGCAGAGCAAGGCCGACCGCGCGGGCTGGATCGGCGGTGAGGCGCAGCAGCGCCTCATCCGCGTTCCAGTCTGGGCCGAGCAGATCGGGGCCGAGATAGCCGACCACACTCTCTTCGTCGTCGCGCGCGACCACGTCGAGGGTGCCGAGCTGGAACCCAACGGCGAGCCAGTCTGCGGTAGCGAGGATGGCACGCGCCTGCCATGCCGGCCGCCGCCATTTCGTGCCGTGCCGGTACACGTGCCAGGAACCCTCCATCTTGAGGTGGCTGTGGATACTGTGTGCGTTCACCCGGATCAGCAGGTGCTTGCCCCGACTCACCACGCCCTCCACGACGTCGCCGGTGAGATCCACCGTGGCGAATGCCGGCACGCGGATGTCGCAGCGAGTCAGTGCGCTCCCGGCCAGCGCAGCGTCGAGATTTATCGCGGTGCGGTAAACGGTGTCGCCCTCTGGCATGTCAGTGTCCTGTCATTCTTCGATTATGGCGCGCGTCTTGGAGTGCCGACCGCCAGTGTGCCGACCGCCAGTGTGCCGACCGCCAGTGTGCCGACCGCCAGGTTCGCGCCTCTCGAATCAACAAGTCCCGGGGCTCCCGAAGCGACCTTCGTCACCCTCTCAGCCGCAGTCCCTGCGGCGTGACCGTGAATCCCGCCTCGACGAGGGCATCACCGAGGCCGGTGCCGATCACGAAGTCCCCGTTCACGCGTTCGACCTTCAATTTTCCCCCCGAACGGCGGATGACCGACGCGAGCGAGTGCGCCGCCGCAGTCAGCGCACGGTCACCCGCCGCAAACGTCAGCATGGTCTTCCCGCCGCGCTCCACATACAGAGCGAGCGCACCATCAACGATCACGACCAGAGCTCCCGCCTTGCGACCGGGACGATGACCCCGCTTCGAATCAGCGATGGTTTCCACTACAGCACCTCCGCCGACTACAGCACCCCCGAGGGGAGATGACGTCGGCCACGCCAGCGCAGCACCGTAGGCGTTCGCCGGGTCGGTCGCAGCAAGCGTGATCGCAACCGGTTCGTGCTCGGAGTCGGGTTCCCTGGCAAACGCGCGTAGCCGGTCGACTGTAGCGCCGGTGGCAAACTGGGCGGCACCGAGACCCTCCACAAAGTAGCCGCGGCGTGCGCGACCGGTCTCCTCAAACCCGCTCAGCACCCGGTAGGCGTGCGAGAACCCGCCGCGGATGCCTTCGCTCACGACCGCCCCCCGGGTGACGACACCGTAGCGCTCGAGCAGCAATTCCGCCGTCGCGATGCCGCGCACCGTCGCATCCGGTTCCGCAAGTGGCAGCAGTGACCAGCGGCCAGCCGCACTCGGTGGACCGCCGGTACTCGGCATCGTGGGCCGGGCTCGGCCACGGTACGCGCGCGAGCGTGGGATCGCCCGTGCCTTGGTCGTACTTGCCCCGAGGTAGGAGCGAAGAGGCGACAGCGTGTCGTTGGTGACGAGTCCCGACCAGACGAGATCCCAGAGCGCCGCTGTCAACACTGTGTCATCGGTACTGCCCACCGCGTTGGAAAGCTGCCGAAAGAAATACGCTCCGCCGCCGGTGAGGCTGGCCAGGATCGAACGCTGCAATTCGGTGGTCTCGGCTCCCGTCGGTTCGGGCAGGGTGAGGGCTGCGCTGTCGGCCAGGTGCAGACTCACCCAGCCGTCATTGCCCGGGAGTGCGCCGCCGCCCGACCAGATCACCTCTCCCGCAGCGGTCAGTTCGTCGAGCATGACCGGCGAGTAGTCCTTGACCCGGGCGGGAAGAACCAGCGACTCCCAGGCGGATGCCGGCAGCGCGACCCCGGCGAGCTGGTCGATTACGGTGGCCAGGCCGTCTACACCGCGCAGGGGTTCGGCGACATGCTGCCAGGAGGGGAGGAATCGGCCGAGGGTCGCGGCGTCCACCGGCTCCACCTCATGGCGGAGGGCGGCAAGTGATCGGCTGCGCAATCGGCGCAGCACCTCGACGTCGCACCATTCGCTTCCGGTCGCTCCCGGCCGAAACTCACCCTCGACGACGCGCCGCTGCCCCGCGAGCGAACGAAGGGCGGTGAGCACCACAGCCGTTCCGAGACCGAGACGGTCGGCGACCGCAGCCACAGTGAAGGGGGCGTGGGTGCGGGCGAAGCGGCTGACCAGATCACCGAGCGGGTCATCCACCGGCTCGATGAATGCGGATGGGATACCGATCGGAAGCGGTGTGCCGAGTGCATCCCGCAGGCGTGCCGCATCCTCGATGACCGCCCAGCGTTCGCTGCCAGCACGCCAGACCCGGTGTGATCGGGCCAGGCCGGTAAGAGCAGCCTCGAGTGCTGGGCCCACGAGCCCGCTTGCCGCATCGAGGCGCAGGACGATCTCCGCTTCGGTCAGCGGACCGAGGATGCGCAAGAGATCGACGATGCCCTCTGTGTCGCGGGCGCGCCGATCCGGTGCCAGCCTCTGCAGTTCACGCTCGAGCTGCTCGATAACCGCCGGGTCGAGCAGCTCCCGCAGCTCGGCGCGACCCAGTAGTTCGGCGAGCAGCGTCGGATCGAGTGACAGTGCGGCCGCGCGCCGTTCGGCGAGTGGTGAATCGCCCTCGTACATGAACGCAGCGACATATCCAAAAAGCAATGAACGGGCGAATGGCGACGCCGCTTCTGTTTCGGTCTCGACAATACGAATGTGGCGGCTTTCGATTTGCTCGGCGATATGGGTAAGTGCCGGTAGGTCATAGGCATCCTGGAGCACCTCGCGCACCGTCTCGAGCACGATGGGGAAGCTCGGGTATTTGCGCGCAACGCTCAGTAACTGCGAGGCCCGCTGGCGCTGCTGCCAGAGAGGCGAGCGGCGGCCGGGGTTGTAGCGCGGCAGCAACAGCGCTCGGGCAGCACACTCGCGAAACCGGGAGGCGAACAGCGCGGATCCGCCCACTTCCTCGGTGACGATGTCGCGCAGTTCGGCCGCTTCGAAGACGAAAAGTTCCGCGCCGGGTGGTTCACTCTCGGTGTCGGGGATGCGCAGGATCACGCCATCGTCGCTCGCCATCGCGGCGCCGTCGAGCCCGAATCGCTCGCGAATTCGCGCTCCGATCGCGAGAGCCCACGGCGCATGGACTTGCATGCCGTACGGGGAATGTAAAATTACCCGCCAGTCCCCGAGTTCGTCACGAAAACGTTCAACGACGAGTGTGCGGTCATTGGGCACATGGCCGGTCGCCTTCTTCTGATCGTCGATAAAGGCCACGAGGTTATTCACCGCGCGAGTGTCGAGCCCTCCGAGCACGGCGCGGGTGCGCACATCCGTCGACGAGCCGCTGGCGATCTCTCGGGTGAACTCTCCGATTGCGCGCCCGAGCTCGGCTGGACGTCCGATGCCGTCACCTCGCCAGAACGGCACCTTGCCCGGCTGTCCGAATGCGGGGCTCACGATCACGCGGTCGTGGGTGATGTCTTCGATTCGCCAGCTGGTGGCGCCGAGCGCGAAGACATCGCCGACCCGGGATTCGTAGACCATCTCCTCGTCGAGCTCGCCCACTCGCGCCGGCGCTCGATCCCCGGTGCCCGATCCCACCATGAAGACTCCGAACAGGCCGCGATCCGGGATGGTCCCGCCGGAGGTCACCGCCAGGCGCTGCGCTCCCGGGCGACCGGTGATCGTGCCGGCGACACGATCCCAGACGATGCGCGGGCGCAACTCCGCGAATTCGTCGGAGGGATATAGTCCGCTCAGCAGGTCGAGGGTGGCGTCGTAGGCCGAGCGCGGCAGATTTGCAAAGGGGGCGCTGCGCCGAACGGTGTCGAACCATTCGTCCACATCGAGGGAGTCGAGGGCGACGGCGGCGACGGTCTGCTGTGCAAGCACATCAAGCGGATTCTGCGGGATCCGCATCGCCTCGATCAGCCCGGCCGACATCCGCTCGCTTGCGACAGCGGAGTGGATGAGGTCGGCCCGATGCTTGGGAAAAATGATGCCGTTCGACACCTCGCCGACCTGGTGGCCAGCCCGCCCGACGCGCTGGAGGCCGCTCGCGACGCTCGGGGGAGACTCGACCTGGATCACGAGGTCGACCGCGCCCATGTCAATACCGAGTTCGAGGGAGCTGGTTGCCACCACACAGCGCAGCCGCCCAGACTTGAGGTCATCCTCGATGAGGGCGCGTTGCTCCTTCGATACGGAGCCATGATGGGCCCGAGCGAGCAGCGCGGTGGAGCTGGGCGAATCGCGAAGCGATTCCGCGTCCCCAGCGCCGACCGAACCTGCGAGGGAGGGTTTGAGCGCCACCCCGACCAGCGCCAGCTCGAACTCCTCCTGCCGCAGCGAGTAGATTTCGTTGAGTCGGGCAGTCAGACGTTCGGCCAGTCGTCGGGAATTCGCGAAGACGATCGTGGACTGGTGCTCGAGGATCCGGTCTACGATCTGTTCTTCGACGTGCGGCCAGATCGACCCCTGCACTGTCTCGGTGGATGCCGCTGCCAATCCCTCGCGCACTGCCGGTGCCGTGCCGAGTTCGGTCATGTCCTCGACGGGCACGACGACACTCAGGTCGAATTTCTTCGTCGACGGGGGCGCGACGATCGTGACCGGGGCACTACCGGCGAGGAATCGGGCCACCTCTTCGCGGGGTCGCACCGTCGCGGAGAGCCCGATCCTTTGCGCGGGTTTCTCGAGCAGGAGGTCGAGTCGCTCGAGCGACAACGCGAGATGGGCACCGCGCTTGGTCGACGCGACGGCGTGCACCTCGTCGATAATCACCGTCTCGACACCGCGGAGCGTGTCCCGGGCCGAGGCCGTGAGCATCAGGTAGAGCGACTCCGGAGTTGTGATCAGGATGTCCGGGGGCAGGCGCTGCAGCAGCCTGCGGTCGCCCGAGGAGGTGTCACCGGAACGCACGCCGACGGTGACCTCCGGGGGCGACATCCCGAGCCGTTTGGCGGTCTGGGTGACACCGACCAGAGGAGCCCGCAGGTTGCGTTCGACGTCGACGGCAAGGGCTTTGAGGGGGGAAATGTACAGCACGCGGGTGCGGAGGTTGCGGTCATCCGGTGCAGGGGTTGTCGCTAACCGGTCGATCGCCCACAGGAAGGCGGCGAGGGTCTTACCCGATCCGGTCGGGGCGACAACTAGGGCATTCGACCCGGCGGTGATCGCGTCCCAAGCGCCCAGCTGGGCAGGAGTAGGCGCGGGGAACGCACCCGAAAACCAGTCTCGGGTCGCCGGGGAAAATCGCCCGAGCACATCGCTCATCAGACCATCTTGGTGCAAGCGCCTGACAGTCGGCACTGTCAGTCGGCCCTGTCCCTGTCGTTATGCGCTCCGCTGATGCGTGACAATGGCATATGAGCTTCGTAGGCACCCCTGATCCGAATTCCGGCTGGCTGTCCGATGAGGAGCTCGCAGAAACGCGACGACGACTTCCTCTTCTGTATGTGGAAGCGGTGCCGGTGCGCGTGGATGGCGTCGGCCAAGTCACCGAGGTCGGGATTCTGCTGCGTGCCAATTCGGCCGGTTCGATCACCCGAACTCTCGTGTCGGGCCGCGTGATGTACGGCGAGAGTCTGCGCGAGGCGCTTTTTCGTCACCTCGAAAAGGACCTTGGACCGATGGCCTTCCCGTTACTGCCCGCGAGCCCTATCCCATTTCTGGTCGCCGAGTACTTCCCATTTCCGGGGTCTCAGTTCACCGACGATCGCCAACACGCGGTCTCTCTCGCCTACGTGGTGCCAGTGACTGGCACGTGCGACCCCCGCCAGGATGCCCTCGAGCTCACCTGGATGAGCCCACAGGAGGCGGCATCCGATTTGATTTCCGCCGAGATGGAGGGCGGTCGCGGTGCGCTCGTGCGAGCGGCACTCGCCTCAGTCGGTCGGCTTTACTGACGCGGTCGGCTTTACTGACGCGGTCGGCTTTTCTGACGCGGTCGGCTTTTCTGACGCTGGCGCCGCCGCGACCGGTCCATTTCACCGGGATTGGCCCCTGCTGACACGAATGTGCCCGCTCGAACAGAACCAAACCTGTCGAACGAGCACATTCACCGGTATTACTTGGCTCTTGTGTTACCGGGCTGCGGTGAGGCGCTCAGCGACCGCCGCCACTGCCGCCGCCACTTCGACGGCGTCCGCCGCCCTGAGACATACCGACCAGTCCGCCACCGGATCCGGCACGACCGGCACCGCCCTGGGGCGATCCGCCCGTGCGTGGTGCGGCCGAGGAGCTCTCTCCGCTCGCGGTGCTGTAGAAGTTGCGTGAACCGCCGGCGGCTGCGGCACCGTCGCGATTGGCACGCTTGCGCTGAGCGTTCGCGCCCTGTGATCCGCCCTGCGCGCGACCCTGCGAGCCGCCTTCCGAACGGCCCTGTGATCCGCCCTGCGAGCGACCCTGTCCGGCGGAGCGTCCACCCTGCGACTGACGCTGTCCACCGGAACGGGCACGTGGAGCGCCCTGCACCTGGGCGGCGGCACGCGGAGCAGGCTTGACCCACGCAGCAACATCGCCAACCAGAGCGGTCACTGCAGCCGAGTCGGCGGTCACCTGCTGCGGTGTGACGGTGATTTCCGCCTTCTTCAGCAGTGCCGCTGTGTCACGACGCTGGGTCGGGAGCACGATCGTGACGACCTCACCCTCCTTGCCCGCGCGGGCGGTGCGGCCCGATCGGTGCAGATATGCCTTGTGCTCGGCTGGCGGGTCGACGTGGATGACGAGTTCGATGTCGTCGACGTGTACGCCGCGGGCCGCGACGTCCGTTGCCACGAGAACGCGGGTGTCTCCGGCAGCGAAGGAGGCGAGGTTGCGGTCGCGCTGCACCTGCGAGAGGTTGCCGTGCAGGTCGACAGAGGGGATGCCGGCGTCGGTGAGTTGCTTGGCGAGCTTTTTGGCGTGGTGCTTGGTGCGCATGAAGAGGATGCGGCGACCGGTACCCGAGGCGAGCTTCTCCACCAGCAGGTGCTTGGACTCCACCGAGTCAACTTCGAAAACGTGATGTGTCATTGCGCTGACATGCGAGGTCGCCTCGTCAACGGAATGCAGAACTTCATTGTGGAGGTACTTCTTCACGAGCCGGTCAACGCCGTTGTCGAGCGTGGCGCTAAACAGCATGCGCTGGCCCGACTGCGGGGTCTTGTCCATGATTCGGGTGACGACCGGAAGAAAGCCGAGGTCGGCCATGTGGTCAGCCTCGTCGAGGATCGAGATCTCCACCGCATCCAGCGAGACGAATCCCTGCTTCATCAGGTCTTCCAGGCGTCCGGGGCACGCAACGACGATGTCGACACCTGCCTTGAGTGCGGCCACTTGGCGCTGCTGCGAGACACCACCGAAGATGGTGACGGACTTGAGCCCGTAGACATCCGCGAGCGGGGTGAGCGCCACCGTGATCTGGGTGGCGAGCTCACGGGTCGGAGCGAGGATGAGCGCGAGGGGGCGCCCGGGGCGGCGCTGGCCTCCGGCGAGCTTGCCGCCGAGACGGGCGATCATCGGGATGGCGAAAGCGAGGGTCTTACCACTGCCGGTCTTACCGCGGCCGAGTACGTCGCGCCCGGAGAGCGTGTCGGGAAGGGTGTCGACCTGGATCGGAAACGGTGAGTCGATCCCCTGCGCTGCAAGAACCGCGACGAGGGGTGCTGGCACGCCGAGCGCACCAAAGGAGGAAATGTTTTCTGACAAGAATTAAACTTTCGAATCGTTACACATCGGGCATCCGAGCAGGTCGGGGCCGTGTGGATTGGCGAGAGTGACAGTGGCCACAATCGATCGCCGGAGAAAGTATCTACGACCCGCACAACTGGAAAGTTGTGGGGAGAAGAGGGAGCGTTCAACGACGCAGGGAGATCAGGATGATCTCGCAGGTGATCCTAGAGTAGCAGGTGCCGCTAGTGAACGCCCGAATATCGCTCGCCGACGGGAATTTCTACCTCCACACGATTGCCGGATTGGGCCAGTGGACAGGCCCATGCCGGGTCGTAGGCACAGGACGGATTGTAGGCAAAGTTGAAGTCGAGAACGAGGGAGTCGGCGGCCCGGCCGGGGCCCAGATCCGCTCCCTTGATCGTGTCGAGTAGGTAGCGGCCACCCCCGTAAGTGCCACCGGCGAGCCCGGCGAGGGCATCCTTCACCGGCAGGAATAATCCGCCGCCGTAGCTTCCGAGCTTCCACACATCGAGGGAGCCGACACCGATGACTTCGACGACACCGATCAGATCGAACGGCACAATCCCGTCGGTGCCGGTCTCGAAATCCAGGTGCCGTGGTTCGGCCGGTGACACCGCTACCTCGAACCGCCAGTCCGGATCGTAGGGCTTCACCGGCAGTCCGGTGAAGGCGGCGAGGTCCGCGGGCATTAGGGGAGAGGACGGATGCTCCGCGAAGAGCCGATCCCGTTCCCGACGCCACAGGTCGTGCGCGGCGTAGAGATCCGTCGCCACGCGCACCCCGGCGTACAGGGCGGAAACCCGACGCCGCCAGTCAGCGACATCCAACGCTGCGCTCATGAGGCACTCGCAACACTGACAGTCATCACGCGTGTGCTTCCCACGATGGGGCGAGCGCGCGGATGCGGGCACCGCGCCACTGCCAGAAAGCCCAGTAGCCCAGCCACAGAAGCGGGGTGAGCGCGCCAGCCTCGAACACCAACTGGTCGCGGTAGAGGGTGCGACCGTGTGGCGCGGGTGCAATCGCGATTGAGTGCTGCCATTTGGTGACGAGAGCAAGTGGGCCGCTGAGTCCGCGGCCGGTGTCGACCTGCACTCGCACATCGTCCTCGCGCTCGGGATATGAAATACCGATCACCTGGTCCCCGACAGTGACACCGCCGAAGCTCGAGATCCGCACCGTGTGCTCGCCGGCAGACCACGTTGGGGGAAAACCTCCGGGTTCGAGGGACTCGAAGGTGGTCAACGGTGCCGAGACCTGCTGCATGCCACGCGGAGAACGCACGGCGTCCCACGCGGCATCCGCAGAGCAGTCCAGCACAAGCTTGAGGAGGATTTGCATCGCTCAAGTCTGCCATCGGTGCCTGAAGGAATTCAGCTTGCGCGCGTAGCGTTCCACTGAAAATAAACACACATTTTTTACAGGAGGAATCATGACCCAGGCAATTCTCAACGGCGTCGTTATCGCCGACGCCCCGCAGGACGACCTCATCAAGATCGAGGGCAACTGGTATTTCCCGCCGTCGAGCGTCAAGAGTGAATTCCTCGTCGACAGCGCGACGCCGTACAACTGCCCGTGGAAGGGCGAATGCCAGTTCTTCAACGTGAAGGACGGCGATGCAACCCTGCAAGACCGCGCATGGAGCTATCCGAACCCGCACGAGAGCGCGTTCGCTCGCACCGACGGCAAGAACTTCGGAAACTATGTGGCGTTCTGGAAAGAGGTGAAGGTCGGCTAGACCCGACTGTCACCAGACTCAGGAATCACGAGGTGCGTGCCCGGTGGGCGCGCACCTTCGCCCGGTTTCCACAACGATCCATGGAGCACCACCGGCGATTGTTCGAGCGGGACTCGTCGTAGAAGATCAGCTCGCAACCATCCGCACCGCACTGACGGATGCGATCGGCCGGGTTGGCTGCGAACAACTCGACGGCCTCCCGAGCCACCACAGACAGCGCGTGGCTGGCTCTGGCTCGGGAGCGGCCGGCTTGGCGTGTTCCGCTGTCCAACGCCGGCGCGATATCCGGAGTCGACGCGAAGAGATTGATCACATCGATGTCGCCCGAGGGGATCTCCTGATGGCTGCTGAGCGCCGTTGCAGCACGCGCCAGGGACTCCCGCAGTGTCCGTGCATCGATCAGGTCGCGGTCGGTCGCGTCGTCGACAACCTCGGGGAACCGCCTGGAGAGCCAGGCCGTGAGATCGGATGCTTCATGCAGGATCTCTGCGAGCGCGCCCTCCCATACTGGACCCGTGCCAATCGAGCTCGTGCCCAGTGCATCCGTGCCCATCGAACCCGTATATGCGAAGTCGATCGCCAGTGATCCGGAATCGAACCACCAGCGGCGGCCGTCACCCAGGGTCAGCTCTTGGCCGGTCGTGCGGCGTGTTGCGCGCATGTAACCAATATAGTCGGTTACGGGCTACGTTCACAGGACCCACCATGAAGGAGACCGCGATGACCGACACCACGGGAAAGAAGCCGGATGCCGGCTGGGACGTCGGAGTGAGACAGACAGTGCCTGCCCGCAGCGAAGTCGCTTGGGAGTTTATCGTTGGCGAGGGCCTTCCCCTCTGGCTCGGCGACACGACACTGCCGCAGGTGAAGGGCGAGACCTACCGAACAGCGGATGGCGTCACCGGCGAGGTGCGGGCCTATACCGAGAACGCGAAGATACGTCTCACCTGGCGCCCCGACGACTGGCCGCACGACACTGTGCTCCAGGTCTCGGTGAAAGAGGTGGACGGCGGTACGACCATCGTCATCCAGCATGAGCGTCTTGCCGACCGAGAAGAACGACGGATGATGCTTGGCCACTGGAAAAACGTCGTGACCCACCTGGCGGCAGCATTCGATCCGAACCGCTGACGCCCAGCCAGCACCGCGGCGCAGTCAGCGCGTCCGCGTCACCGCCCGGTGAGTCCATGCGATCGTGTGAGCCGCGTCGAAGCGCCGTGAGCACTTGCCGCAGGCGAGAGCGCGGGTCGGGCGGCGATACCGATAATGCAGGTGACCCGCAGGGCACGCTCCGACCCACGGTGCAAGTTCGTTAGCGATGGCACCGTCGTGGAGGCGTTTGCCTTCGTAGCCGAGATCCGTTGCGATCGCCTTCCAGTGCGGTCCGTGCCCGGCGCGGGTGCCGGCAATCGCATGAGCAACCTCGTGGAGCAGCACCTGATGGATCTCGTCATCCTCATATCTCGAGGCGAGATAGCGCGAGACGCTGATGGTCTTGAGAGTGTAATTGCAGAGGCCAGCGCGAGTCTTCGCCGAGTCGAAGCCGAAGGTCCAGGCGGGGTCTAGGTGCAGGGTAATCAGGGCGTCGGCCCAGCGGCGCACCCGCACCAGCTCAGCCATATGCCGCTGCCTCCCGGGTAGCGATTTGGAGGGCGAAACGAGCCGCTTCGATTTCGGCCGAGGGAGCCTCTGAGCCGGTGCGGATGTCGAACGCAGCGGCGAACGCATCACGCGATTCTGTGTAGCGCCCCAGGTCGAACAGGGTTGAACCAGATGAGAACGCAGCCGACCCCTCGAGTGAGGCCCATTCTTCGAGCCGTGCGGTCGCTCGCACCGCCGTCATCTCGGCAAGAGCCCGATCGAACTCACCCTGATATTGGAATACTCGCGCTCGCCGCAGTCGAGCGGCCGTGAGCTGTTCGCGATCGCCACTGAAGTGCGCCAGCCGAAAGGCCTGCTCGGCGGCCGCGAGTGCCTCACCATTGCGACCGAGCAATCGCAGCAGTTCCGCTTTTTCGCTGAGGGCAGCTGTACTTCGCCCACTACCGAGTTCGGCGAGGCGCAATTCGATGGCACCACGATCGACGCGCTCTCGCAGTGTCTCAGGATCCCAGCCGGTAATCATTCCTTTGAGATTAACCCGTGCGAGCGACATCCAGTCGCACTTCGACGAGCTTGTCGTCCTCTTTAGCGGCTGATCCGCGCCCGTCGGTGTTGTTGGTGAGTAGCCAGAGCGAGCCATCCGGACCGGGCACGGCATCCCGCAGCCGGCCGAGGGAACCGGTGAGAAAGGGCAGTGCGGTGGCGGCGTTGCTGCCCGGCGAGATCGCCCAGAGCCGTTCCCCCCGAAGGGCGGTGAGAAAGAAGGTGCCACCAACGAAGGCGAGCCCGCTCGGGCTGGCTTCGGCGGTGGGCCACTGGTACACCGGATCGATGAAACCCTTCTTCGATCCGATGCCCTCGATCTCGGGCCAACCGTAGTTCCCACCGGGTTCGATCCGGTTGAATTCGTCCCAGGTGCTCTGGCCGAACTCTGCAGCCCAGAGCTGCCCATCCGCGTCCCAGGCGATGCCCTGGGGGTTGCGGTGGCCGAGGGAATAGACGAGGGATCCGTTGATCGGATTGTCGCGCGGCGCGGCACCGGTTGGCGTCATCCGCAGGATCTTGCCGTTGAGCGAGGCGGGATCCTGAGCCCGGGAGGGTTGCCCGGCATCGCCGACGGTGGCGTAGAGCATGCCATCCGGGCCGAAGGCGATGCGACCGCCGTCATGATTTGCGGCCTTCGCAAGCCCGGTGAGAATCGGGCTCACCGCACCGAGCCGGTAGGAGCCGGATGTGCTGAGCAGTGGCATCCGCACGATGCGGTTGTCCGTGGCGGTCGTGAGGTACGCGTATAGCCAATGGTCCGAATCCGATGGATCAACCGCCAGGCCGAGGAGGCCTCCCTCGCCCGCGTGTACGACACCGGGCACGACACCAACGGTACGCAGCTGCCCCGACGGCTCTCGCTCCACCACAGTGCCAGAGTCGCGTTCACTGATGAGCGTGGAGTCGGTGGTGCCCAGCCGAACTATCGACCACGGCGCAGCAAGGCCGGTCGCCAGCACTGTCGGGTCACCGATTGGCCGGAGGGCGTCGGCTGGGGCGGATGCGGGAGGTGACGAAGTCGTGCCGGATCTTGGCGGTGCCGTGCAACCGGTGAGCAGAATGACGGCCACGATCGTGAGCGGTAATGAAGGGCTCAGCATCATCCGAGTCTGACCCTTTCTGCCGAGAAAATCGCGATCAGTCGCGATTGCCAACCTGAAAGATGCTCTTCGCCGGGGGAGGGGACTGAACGGCAGTGTCATCGGTGACGATCGAGGCTCCGGCGATCCAGTTGCGAAGCTCCGCTCCTTCCACCACCTTCGACGGATGCGGTCCGCCGGCGAGGAGTCGGGGCAGCCAATCAAGTGGCAGTGGCGCCCGTGACCCCACCATCACCACATTGCCGAATCGCCGCCCCTTCAGAATTTGGGTCTCGGCGAGGGCGGCAACATGCCCGGTCGCCGAAAGCAGCGTTGCCGCCTGGCCGCGCGCAAAGGCGAGTCCCGGGCCGTCGGCGACGTTCGCGACGATGATGCCGTCCGACTCCAGCAGGGCAACAGCCTCGCGGTAGAACTCCAGGCTGGTGACATGGGCGGGGGTGCGGGCTCCGCTAAAGACATCGACAACCAGAAGATCGACTGCTCCGCGAAGGCCATCGGGAAGTTTGCTAAGCACCTCCCGCGCATCCCCGTGACGCAACCGGATCGACGCGTTGCGTGGCAAAGGGAGATGCGCACGCACGAGGTCAACAAGATCGGTCTCCAACTCCACAACCTGCTGGCGCGATCCCGGTCTGGTGACCTCGATGTAGCGGGGGAGCGTGAGGGCCCCTGCCCCCAGATGCACCGCTGTGATTGGCTCACCGGGCATCCCGAGCTGGTCGATTACATGCCCGATGCGCTGGATGTATTCGAAGAACAGCTGGCTCGGATCTTCGAGATTCACGTGCGACTGCGGGGTGCCGTCCACAATGAGGGTGAAGCTGCCCGGCACCCAGCGGTCGGGCTCGATCACGGCTCGGTAGCCACTGAGTTTCAAAATTGCAGAGGGATGTTCGGTCACTCTCACGACCATGCCACACTCACCACCCCGGGCGTGCCTCATTAGGGGTACCACAGTAAGGGGGCGTTGTCGCCGCTGAAAGTTCTAGACGACACTGGATTGGTAGACCAATCGGTATAAGAAATCCCATGAGTTTGTACGAAGAGATTGGCGGAGACGCTGCGATCACGACCGTCATCGCCGACTACTGGCAGAGGGTGAGCGCTGACCCCCTGCTGTCATCCTGGTTTTCCACGATTGACAGCACCCTTCTCAGGTTCCATCTCCACGCCTATCTCACCGTCGCCCTCGATGGCCCGGAAAACTACGAGGGCCGTAGCATGCGCCATGCTCACGCTGGCCTCAAGGTCACCCACCAGGCCTTCGACCTGCTCGTGGTGAGACTGGGAGAGACGCTCGCTGCTATCGGGGTCACCCCGGAGAACATCCTGCGGATGGATGCCCGACTCACCATGTTGCGTCCGGTGATCGTCGAAGTCCACCACTGAAAAGGACTGGTTCTGCTTGCGTTATCTGCGAGGAATAGATGCCCTGCTCCCGCAAATATGATCCACTCCCGTTCCGGGAGATCGCGTACTCATGCGCGGCCAGGTGGTCAAGTTTCTGCGCTGGGGTGAACGACCGCCGCGCTGTCGGGCCCCCGCGTGCGTGCCGGGACTGGTGCTCTTAATCATCGGGCTCTCGTCGCGCACGGCGGACTTGCTCTGACTACTGGCCTCAACTCACCCTGACACGTAGGGCAAAGCGGCGGCGATCACGCTCAGTTCGGTGCTGCCGCTTACCGCTCCGTTGGTAGCAGTGACCGTGTGTGCTCCCGGAAAAGTGGCGGTGCAGGTGTTGGTGCTGCAACTGCCGTCCGGGGTGATCGTGAACGTGGTGGCGGAGGTGACATCGCCGAGGGTGTTTCCGTACTGGTCAGCCCCGGTGGCAGTGAACGCCTGCGTTCCACCTGCAGCAACCGTGCCCCCTGCCGGGGTTACGGTAACAGCCGCGAACTCACCGGCGGTCACTTCGATTGTGTGCGAGGCACTTGTTGCATCGGGGGAAACCCCGTTGCTGGCGGTGACGGTGTAGGTGTAGGTGCCGGCCGTGGTGGTGGTTCCAGAGAGCACCCCGGCAGAGCTGAGGGTGGTACCTGCTGGCAGCGCACCAGAGTTGATAGTGAACGTCATCGCGGTGGGTACACCCGATGCCTCAAACGTTTAGGTCGAGAAGCTTGCACCGGCTTCGACTGACGACGACGGAGCATCCGCTGTAAAGGTTGGAGCCAGTTGTCCAATTGCCAGGGAATGAGAATTACCGGCGGCGATCGCGGTCACTCCGGTCAGTCCTGCAGGCACGTCCGTGTTCCCTAAGACGTTGTAGCCCCAGGCGACGACGGTTCCATCGGTCTTCAGAGCGAGGGAATGGTACGTGCCGGCGGCGATCGCAATCACTCCGGACAGTCCTGCAGGCACGTCCGTCTGCGGGCAGCGGTTGTCGCCCCAGCTGACGACGGTCCCATCGGCCTTCAGAGCGAGGGAATGGAGCACACCGGCGGCGATCGCGGTCACTCCGGTCAGCCCTGCAGGTACGGACGTCTGCCCGTAGCCGTTGTCGCCCCAGCCGACGACGGCGCCCGGTGTGGCGGGTGTGACGGGTTGAACTCCGACGGGCGCGGCGATTGCGGCAGTGCCGTCGACGGCGCTCAGGCTGAGCAGCACAGCGGCGATCGTTGCTGCAGCCACCGCTCTGAGCGTGGAGGGTGTCGAGCGTCGAGGGGATCGGGATGGTCGCACCAGCGGGGACAGCACGCGGGCGGCAGTGTGAATCGTCGGCAGGGTGCGTGAGGGCATCGGGATCCTCGTGGAGTGGTCGACCTGGTCATGGCTGACACAGTGGGACTTAGGTCAGCGGGAATCACGACGGGTGCGAGTTTTCACCTGGTCGGAAGTTACACGGAATTCGGGGTGAGCGCCACTCAAATCTGATTAGATAGGCCAAGGCCGCCATCTTGCCCCGGGTCAGATTTCAGGCGATGCTGGGAACCGGCTCAAGAAACCGCTTGCTATCGGGGCTGGATCCGAACTATAGTGGTCCCTTGCGCTTCTAGGAGAACTATGCCTTCATATTGCGGTCGGCTGCGCTCGTTCAAGACGGGTACACCCCCGAAGCGAAATCCATCACCGCCTGAACTCCCCACTTAGCAATGGGGCGGGTAACACCGCCCACCGGAGGTTATTTCCTTGGCTGCTGCTCGCAACGCATCCACCACGAACTCATCGAAAAAGGGATCTCCCACGAACGGACGCTCAGCCGAGCGCCTCTCGTTCGCGAAGATCACCGACACGCTGACAGTTCCCGATCTTCTCGCACTCCAGACCGAGAGCTTCGACTGGCTCGTCGGTAACGACCTCTGGAAGGAACGCGCCGCACAGGCGAAGGCATCGGGTCGTCAGGACCTCCCGGCCCTCACCGGTCTCGAGGAGATCTTCGAAGAGATCTCTCCGATCGAAGATCTGGGCGAGACAATGCAACTCTCGTTCACGAATCCATTCCTCGAAGAGAAGAAGTACTCGATTGACGAGTGCAAGGAGAAGGGGAAGACCTTCTCCGCGCCCCTGTACGTCGAGGCCGAGTTCATGAACCACCTCACGGGTGAGATCAAGACCCAAACCGTCTTCATGGGCGACTTTCCGCTGATGACCCCCAAGGGCACCTTCGTCATCAACGGCACGGAGCGTGTAGTCGTCTCCCAGCTCGTGCGTTCGCCCGGCGTGTACTTCGAGCGTCAGCAGGAGAAGACCTCCGACAAGGACATCTACTCCGCACGCATCATCCCGAGCCGCGGTGCGTGGCTCGAGTTCGAGATCGACAAGCGCGACCAGGTCGGAGTGCGAATCGACCGCAAGCGCAAGCAGTCGGTTACCGTGTTCCTCAAGGCCCTCGGCCTTACGAGCGAAGAGATTCTCGAAGAGTTCAAGGGCTTTGCATCCATCGAGTTGACGCTCGAGAAGGACAACATCCTGACCAAGGATGAGGCGCTCAAGGACATCTACCGCAAGCTTCGCCCGGGAGAGCAGGTCGCCGCCGAGGCAGCCCGCGCACTCCTCGACAACTTCTACTTCAACTCCAAGCGCTACGACTTGGCAAAGGTCGGTCGCTACAAAATCAACCGCAAGCTCGGGATCGACGCACAGCTGTCGAACTCCGTGCTCAGCCAGCAGGACATTCTCGCGACAATCAAGTACCTGGTTGCCCTGCACGACGAGCAGAAGACGCTGTCGGGCACTCGCGATGGCAAGCCCGTTGACCTCCGCCTCGACGTGGACGACATCGACCACTTCGGTAACCGCCGCATCCGCGCGGTCGGCGAGCTCATCCAAAACCAGGTGCGCACCGGCCTGTCCCGCATGGAGCGTGTCGTTCGCGAGCGCATGACCACGCAGGACATCGAAGCGATCACCCCGCAGACCCTGATCAACGTGCGCCCCGTCGTCGCCGCGATAAAGGAGTTCTTCGGTACCTCGCAGCTGTCGCAGTTCATGGACCAAAACAACCCGCTCGCGGGTCTCACCCACAAGCGTCGCCTGTCGGCGCTCGGCCCGGGTGGTCTGTCCCGTGAGCGCGCCGGCGTCGAAGTGCGAGACGTTCACCCCTCGCACTACGGCCGGATGTGCCCGATCGAGACCCCGGAAGGCCCGAACATCGGCCTGATCGGTTCGCTCGCGTCGTTCGCTCGAATCAACTCATTCGGGTTCATCGAGACTCCCTACCGACGCGTCATCAATGGTGTCGTCTCCGAGACCATCGACTACCTCACCGCCAGCGAGGAAGACGAGTACGTCGTCGCCCAGGCGAATGCGCCTCTGACGCCGGATGCCCGTTTCGCCGAGCCTCGCGTGCTTGCGCGTAAGAAGGGTGGAGAGGTTGACCTCTTCCCCATCGAGGACATCGGCTACATGGATGTCTCGCCGCGCCAGATGGTGTCGGTTGCGACCTCGCTCATCCCGTTCCTCGAGCACGACGATGCAAACCGCGCCCTCATGGGTGCGAACATGCAACGCCAGGCCGTGCCGCTGCTGCGCAGCGAGTCGCCGCTGGTCGGAACCGGTATGGAGGGCTACGCGGCTATCGACGCCGGCGACGTGGTCACCGCAACCGGTGCCGGAGTTGTCTCGGAGGTCTCGGCTGACGTCGTGACCGTGCAGCTCGACGATGGTGGAACCAAGGACTACTACCTTCGCAAGTTCAACCGCTCCAACCAGGGAACCTCCTACAACAACCGCGTCATCGTCTCAGCGGGCGACCGCGTCGAGGTCGGCCAGGTTCTTGCGGACGGGCCAGCGACGGAGAACGGCGAACTCGCCCTCGGAAAGAACCTGCTCGTGGCATTCATGCCGTGGGAGGGCTACAACTTCGAGGACGCGATGATCCTGAGCCAGAACCTGGTGAAGGATGACACCCTCTCCTCGATCCACATCGAGGAGTACGAGGTCGACGCCCGCGACACCAAGCTCGGTAAGGAAGAGATCACTCGCGATCTTCCGAACGTGAGCCCGGAGTTGCTCGCCGACCTCGACGAACGGGGCATCATCCGTATCGGCGCCGAGGTTCGTCCCGGTGACATCCTGGTCGGCAAGGTCACGCCCAAGGGCGAGACCGAGCTGTCGGCCGAAGAGCGACTGCTGCGGGCGATCTTCAATGAGAAGAGCCGCGAAGTTCGCGATACCTCGCTCAAGGTTCCCCACGGTGAGGCCGGAACGATCATCGGCGTCAAGGTGTTCGACTCGCAGGACGGTGATGACGAACTCGGCTCCGGTGTGAACCAGCGCGTCGTCGTTTTCATCGCCCAGAAGCGCAAGATCACCGAGGGCGACAAGCTCGCCGGCCGTCACGGCAACAAGGGCGTCATCTCCAAGATCCTCCCGGTCGAAGACATGCCGTTCCTCGCCGATGGAACCCCGGTCGACATCATCTTGAACCCGCTCGGTATCCCCGGTCGGATGAACTTCGGTCAGGTTCTCGAGACCCACCTCGGATGGGTTGCGAAGCAGGGCTGGGACATCAAGGGCAACCCGAAGTGGGCAGCCAAGATCTCCGACGAAGCCAAGTCGGCCGCTCCGGGCACGAAGGTTGCGACCCCCGTGTTCGACGGTGCGCTCGAGGCCGAGATCGAGGGTCTGCTCGACTCGACGAACCCGACCAGGGACGGCGACCGCCTCATCGGATCGTCCGGTAAGACCCAGCTGTTTGATGGCCGCTCCGGCGAGCCATTCCCGCAGCCGGTATCGGTCGGTTACATGTACATCCTCAAGCTGCACCACCTCGTCGACGACAAGATCCACGCGCGCTCGACAGGACCGTACTCGATGATCACGCAGCAGCCGCTGGGTGGTAAGGCGCAGTTCGGTGGACAGCGATTCGGTGAGATGGAGGTCTGGGCTCTCGAGGCTTACGGTGCCGCTTACGCACTGCAGGAGCTCCTGACGATCAAGTCGGATGACATCCTCGGTCGGGTGAAGGTCTACGAAGCCATCGTCAAGGGCGAGAACATCCAGGAGCCCGGTATTCCGGAGAGCTTCAAGGTGCTCATCAAGGAGATGCAGTCGCTGTGTCTGAACGTCGAGGTGCTCTCGGCTGACGGAACCGCAGTGAGCCTGCGTGACACGGATGACGAGGTCTACCGCGCAGCGGAGGAACTCGGTATCAACATCTCCGCGCGCTTCGAGAACTCGTCGATCGACGACATCTGAACCAGCTAAGGCTCTTTGGTCACGATCGCAGACACCCTTTTTTAAAAGTTTTTCTAAAGTAGGAGAAAAATTGCTCGACGTAACAACGTTCGATGAGCTTCGTATCGGCCTCGCAACCGCTGACGACATCCGTCGCTGGTCACACGGTGAAGTCAAGAAGCCCGAAACGATCAATTACCGCACCCTCAAGCCCGAAAAAGACGGCCTCTTCGGAGAGCAGATCTTCGGACCGAGCCGCGACTGGGAGTGCTCGTGCGGCAAGTACAAGCGCGTGCGCTTCAAAGGAATCGTCTGTGAGCGCTGCGGCGTAGAGGTGACGAAGTCGTCGGTGCGCCGTGAGCGCATGGGCCACATCGAACTCGCCGCCCCAGTCACCCACATTTGGTACTTCAAGGGAGTCCCCTCGCGCTTGGGTTACCTGCTCGACATGGCGCCGAAGGACCTCGAGAAGGTCATCTACTTCGCCGCCTATATGGTCATCTCTGTCGATGAGGACGGCCGTCACGAAGACACGCCCGGCCTCGAAAAGGAGATCGGTCTCGAGATCAAGGAGCTGGAGAGTCAGCGCGATGCCCGCATCGCCGACCGTCTGCAGCGCCTTGAGACCGACCTGGCAGCCCTGGAAGAAGAGGGTGCGAAAGCCGATCAGAAGCGCCGCACCAAGGACGTCGCTGAGAAGGAAATGGGCCAGGCCCGAAAGTCCTTCGATGAGCAGATCGCCCAGCTCGAGCGCGTGTGGGATGACTTCCGCAGCCTCAAGGTCGGCGACCTGAAGCCCGAGGATGCCGTGTTCCACGACCTCCAGGACCGTTTCGGCGTGTACTTCGAGGCCTACATGGGCGCCGAGGCCATCCAGAAGCGGCTCCAGGCTTTCGATCTGGCGACCGAGAGCGACGACCTGCACGACCAGATCGCTAACGGCAAGGGCCAGAAGAAGATCCGCGCGATCAAGCGACTGCGCGTAGTCAACTCCTTCCTGCAGACCGGCAACTCGCCGGCTGCGATGGTGCTCGAGGTTGTACCGGTCATCCCGCCGGAGCTTCGCCCGATGGTTCAGCTCGACGGTGGCCGCTTCGCGACCTCCGACCTCAACGACCTCTACCGTCGTGTGATCAACCGCAACAACCGTCTGCGTCGACTGCTCGACCTCGGTGCCCCCGAGATCATCGTCAACAATGAGAAGCGGATGCTGCAGGAGGCCGTCGACGCGCTGTTCGACAACGGTCGCCGTGGTCGCCCCGTCACCGGAACCGGTAACCGCGCCCTCAAGTCCCTGAGCGACATGCTCAAGGGCAAGCAGGGTCGTTTCCGCCAGAACCTGCTCGGCAAGCGCGTCGACTACTCCGGCCGTTCGGTCATCATCGTCGGCCCGCAGCTCAAGCTGCACCAGTGCGGTCTGCCCAAGCAGATGGCACTCGAGCTGTTCAAGCCATTCGTGATCAAGCGCCTCATCGACTTGAGCCACGCGCAGAACATCAAGAGCGCCAAGCGCATGGTCGAGCGGTCGCGTCCGCAGGTGTGGGACGTACTCGAGGAGATCATCCGCGAGCGCCCCGTGCTGCTCAACCGCGCGCCGACGCTTCACCGTCTGGGCATCCAGGCGTTTGAGCCTCAGCTCGTGGAGGGCAAGGCCATCCAGCTGCACCCGCTCGTCTGTGCGGCATTCAACGCCGACTTCGACGGTGACCAGATGGCTGTGCACCTTCCGCTGTCCGTCGAGGCCCAGGCTGAGGCGCGCATCCTGATGCTCGCCTCAAACAACATCCTGAAGCCGTCCGATGGTCGTCCGGTCACCCTGCCGACCCAGGACATGATCATCGGCCTGCACCACCTCACCACGCTCAAGGAGGGTGTCGTCGGTGAAGGCCGCGCGTTCTCCTCGATCGCCGAGGCGATCCTGGCTCACGACCAGCACTCGGTCGACCTCAACGCGAAGGTGCGCATCCGCCTGTCGGATGTTGTCTTCAACGAGGGCGAGGAACCGGCTGGGTTCGTAGTCGGCACACCGGTGCTCGTAAACACGAGCCTCGGCCGGGCACTCTTCAACGAGACCCTCCCCGAGGACTACCCGTACGTCGAGGCCGTCGCCGACAAGGGCCAGCTCTCCGCGATCGTCAACGATCTCGCCGAGCGGTACCCCAAGGTGGAGGTCGCCGCGGCACTCGACCGCATCAAGGACGCCGGATTCCACTGGGCATCCCGAAGCGGTGTGACCGTCGCGCTCAGCGACGTGCTCACCCCGCCGAACAAGCGCCAGATCATCGAGGGCTACGAGAAGCAGGCCACGAAGGTTCAGACCCAGTTCGAGAAGGGCCTCACGACCGACGCCGAGCGTCGCCAGGAGCTCATCGAGATCTGGAACAAGGCAACGGCCGAAGTCGCCAAGGCGATGGAAGACAACATGCCAGCCGACAACACGATCAACCGCATGGTCACCTCCGGTGCCCGCGGTAACTGGATGCAGGTTCGCCAGATCGCCGGTATGCGTGGCCTCGTGTCGAACCCCAAGGGTGAGATCATCCCCCGCCCGATCATCTCGAGCTACCGCGAAGGACTCTCGGTTGCCGAGTACTTCATCGCGACTCACGGTGCTCGCAAGGGGCTGGCCGACACCGCTCTTCGTACCGCTGACTCCGGTTACCTGACCCGTCGACTCGTCGACGTGTCGCAGGACGTCATCATCCGCGAGGACGACTGTGGCACCTCAAAGGGCCTCGACATGCCGATCGCCGTTCAGGATGCCGCAGGCAACTGGTCGCTCGATGTCAACGTCGAGAACTCGGTCTACGCTCGCAGCCTCGCTGCAGACGCGGTGAACGACGCCGGCGAGGTCATCGCGACGGCCGGTGCCGACGTGGGCGATGTGCTTCTCGACACCCTGCTCGCCGCCAACGTGCACACCATCAAGGTGCGTTCGGTGCTCACCTGCGAGTCCGCGGTCGGTGTGTGTGCGACCTGCTACGGTCGCTCACTTGCGACAGGCAAGCTCGTTGACATCGGCGAGGCCGTCGGTATCATTGCGGCCCAGTCGATCGGTGAGCCAGGCACGCAGCTCACAATGCGCACCTTCCACACCGGTGGTGTGGCATCCGCGGATGACATCACTCAGGGTCTGCCGCGCGTCACAGAGCTGTTCGAGGCTCGCACCCCCAAGGGTGCGTCACCCATCGCCGAGGCCGCCGGTCGCATCAATATCGAGGACACGGACCGCAGCCGCAAGCTCATCCTGACCCCCGATAACGGTGACGAGCCGATCGCCTACCCGGTGCTCAAGCGCGCGACCCTTCTCGTTGAGGATGGCCAGCACGTCGACCTCGGGCAGCAATTGCATGTCGGTGCGATCGACCCGAAGGAAGTTCTTCGAGTCCGCGGTGTGCGTGCGGTGCAGATCCACCTCGTCAGTGGTGTGCAGGGCGTATATCGCTCGCAGGGTGTTCCGATTCACGACAAGCACATCGAGGTCATCGTTCGCCAGATGCTCCGCAAGGTGACTGTCGTCGATCACGGTGACACCGGGCTCCTTCCGGGTGAGCTGGTCGACCGCCTCAAGTACAACGAGCTAAATCGCTCGGCGCTCACCGAGGGCAAGAAGACCGCGTCCGCTCGCCAGGAGGTCATGGGTATCACCAAGGCATCGCTTGCGACCGAGTCGTGGCTGTCGGCCGCGTCGTTCCAGGAGACCACGCGTGTTCTCACGCAGGCCGCAATGGAGGGCAAGTCCGACCCGCTGATGGGCCTGAAGGAGAACGTGATCATCGGAAAGCTGATTCCCGCCGGAACCGGCCTGCCAAGGTACCGCAACGTCTCCGTCGAGGCGACAGACGAAGCCAAAGCCGAGCGCTACCCGAACCGCATCTTCACGGACGACTCGTCGTTCAGCGAAGCGGATCTCTCGTTCGTCGACTTCGACAGCTTCTCGTCGGATGACTACACGCCAGGTACCTACAACTAGCACCTGGTCTGCGAATGGCCTCTCGCTGCGGCGAGGGGCCGTTCGTACGTTAACGTCTCACATCACTGCGGCACGGTTGTGGGGCAAACGGTCCTACCCCCCCCTATTGCGGGACTGTGTTTGGCGCTCAAGCGCAGATGGCCTAAAACTCCCGAAAAGATAGTTCTTCTCTTTCTGTTCGAAAATTCCCGATTCGCCAACACTGAAATCCCGTGGAAGTGTCTTCAATTGCTGAAATTCTTATCATTCGTGGCTTCATGCCGATCGAATGTCTCGATGAAATCACCGGGGATGCTGCCACCGATGAACTCCAGATCATAAAACTGATCGACAGGGGGATAATCACCGACGTCCAGGTCGCGTCTGCATTTGCCGCGCATGCCGATCTGCCTTTTGTGGAACTCGTCGATTTTCCCATCGATCGCACTGCTGTCTCTCTTGTACCCGCCGCGCTGTTCCGCTGCTATGACCTCCTACCGCTCTCGGTTGCTGGCGACACGATCACCGTTGCTATGACGAATCCTGGCGATATCTTTGCCCTCGATGACATCCGTGCCGCAACCCGGATGCGGGTAAATGCGGTGGTTGCGGAGCGCCAGGATCTGCGCAATGCCATGAATCGGCTGCTCCGGGCTGACGGGGAACTCAACGACCTCACTACGGCCCTCGAGGAAGAGGGCAGGCCTTCCGCCGACATGGGGCCGGTGAATCCCGAAGCCTTCGAAGACGACGCCCCGATCGTACGTTTGGTCAACCTGCTCATCAGCCAGGCGATCCAGGATCGTGCGTCAGACATCCACATCGAGCCCGCTGAGCAGGAGATGCGGGTGCGTTACCGCATCGACGGGGTGCTGCACGAGATGCAGCGAGCGCCCAAGCAGATCCAGAATGGCGTGATCTCCCGGCTCAAGATCGTGAGCGACATCGATATCGCCGAGCGTCGCAAGCCGCAGGATGGCCGCCTCTCGGTGATCCACGGTGGCCGCAAGGTCGACCTTCGCGTGGCTACTCTGCCCATGGTGTGGGGCGAGAAGGTCGTCATGCGAATCCTCGACAACTCCGGCTCGAGCATGAGCCTTAACGATCTCGGGTTGCTGAAAAGAAACGCCGAAGTCTATAAGAAGTCGTACTCGAAGCCGTATGGCATGATCCCCGTCACCGGACCAACGGGATCCGGTAAGTCGACGACGCTGTACGCGACTCTCCGCTCCGTGGCGAAGCCCGAGATCAATGTGATCACGGTCGAGGATCCGGTGGAATACCGCATGGACGGCATCAACCAGGTGCAGGTCAATCCGAAGGCTGGACTCACCTTCGCCAGCGCGTTGCGGTCGATTCTGCGGTCGGATCCGGATGTCGTGTTGCTCGGTGAGATCCGCGACCACGAGACCGCGCAGATCGCCATCGAAGCCTCACTCACGGCCCCCGCCGGTTCGCGTGTCGACCTCACGTTCAATGTGGCGGCCGACTCCCAGCCCTACGTCAAGATCACCACCACCACGTACACTCCTCAAGCCCCGACAGTGAGCTCGCCATGTTTCTAGACGCCAGATTCCGTAGGGTAGGAAAAGAGGAAAGCGGTGCCGCGCTGCTCGCCGCGATCGGGTTGACGGCGGTGGCGGCCATCATTGCGCTTACCGTGACCTCCAGCACGATTTACGCGGTAGGGTACAGCACGGCGATCCGCTCCGGGGTGCAGGCGCAGGCGGCGGCAGAGGGCGGAATCGACTTCGCGGCTGCCAGCCTGGGAACCCCAGCCGGGGGCTGTCTGACCCAGTACGTGAGCACAACCGCGCCGATCTTCACCGTGAACGTCTCTTACTCCAATGTTGACCCCTCGCCGGTGCCCGACGTCGACACTTCATGGGTGAGCGGATGCCCGACCACGACGGCGGTCAAGCGACTGAAGCGCAACTCGATCGGTACGGCGGACACCTTCGGGCTGGCGGGAAACGCCTCAGGCAATACACGCAAGTTGTCGGCGATCTACCCGTACACGCTCACTGCCTTGCCCTATCTCACGGGAACCGGCGCGTCTATCTATTCCTATGCTCAGACCGACACGACGGTCAACAATCTCACGATCACGCAGGGCGGAACCGTCCTCCCCGCCATCCAGTACCTGTCGGGCAGCATGAACTGCACCTCGGGGTCGACCATCAAAGGCAACGTCATTCTCGGATCGGGCGCGGCGTCACTCGCGAGCGGGTGTGTCATCGATGGTGACCTGTACGCATCCGGCACAATCGACTTGCAGAATTCGCGGGTATATGGCAAAGTGAGCCCGTCGACCGGAACCTATCCGTTGGTCGCGCTCTCCAACTTGGCCATCGTCGACGGGAGCGTCTTCGCCGCCGGGCCAGTGAAGTCTAGGGAGCGGTCGGAGGCAGCATCGTAGCCGGGCCAGGCGCCGGAGCGTCCGTCTTCTTGGACTCAACGACCGTTGGAGGATCCGTGGTCGTCGCCGGCACCGTCTCCAACAGCGGAACTGTTACGGGCACGATCACCCAGAACAATACAGGGATGGCCGTCCCAACTCTGCCATTTGTACCGGGCTGGGTCGATTATCCCTACCCCATCACCGACTGGCAGCCGGGAGGATTCGCAGAGATCCCCCTTTCCGGGAGCAGCTGCAGCGGACCGGGATTCATAGCCGCCATGACCACCGTGCTGGCGTCACTCACCCCCACGGTGCTGAACGCCAGCACCTGCAATCTCGACTTGAGCGCGCTGAGCTCCACACAGAACATGAACAGTGACCTGGTCATCATTGCCAACTCGTTCAAGCTCAGCAACAACAACTTCCAATCCGCCACGGCAATCAACCGCAAACTCTGGTTCATCATCCCCGATCGAGGCACCCTCAACAATCACGTTCCCGACTGCCCAAGCGGTGGCAGCTTCACCATGACCAACAACGTCACGATCGGCTCCAGAGTAGCGGCCATGATCTACTCGCCGTGCCCGGTCACCAACTCGGCGAACGTCTGGAGGGGCCAGATCTACTCAAGCTCAACGAAGACCTCCAACGCCTTCACGCTGAACTACGTGCCGATCGGCATTCCGGGGGTCAACCTATTTGCGGGGACGAACTCGAGCGAGACACCCACACCGTTCATCGCCGTCATTGGTCCTCGCACCGCGATTCGCACCCTCAACGCGGGGTAGCGTGACGGCCATTCTCGCGGGCAGTCTCGGATTGCTGATCGGGTCATTCCTCAACGTGGTCGCCCACCGCGTACCGCTCAGGCTGTCGATCGTATCGCCGCCGAGCGCGTGCCCCCAGTGCCGCAGCCGAATTCGGGGTTACGACAACATCCCTGTCGTCTCCTGGCTCCTGCTCGGTGGCAAGTGCCGAGATTGTCGGACGCCGATTTCGGCCCGTTATCCTCTCGTCGAGGCGAGTACTGCGGCGCTTTTTGGGCTTGTGGTGCTGTGGTTCTCGGCAACCCGCGTCCCGTCTGGCTTCAGCCGACCGTCAGAGGTCACCGCCACAACGCTCGCGCTTGTCGCCTTCCTGTATTTCGGGTCGATAAGCGTGGTGCTCACTCTCATTGACATCGATACTCACACGCTGCCCAATCGCATCGTGTTGCCGAGCCTCGTCGTTGGCACCGTACTGCTCGGTGCTGCGGCCGTACTCGGATCGGATTCCTCTGCGTTCATACGCGCTGTTATCGGCTCGGTCAGCCTGTTCTTGTTCTACCTAATTTTGGCACTCGTTAGCCCCCGGGGTATGGGTTTTGGCGATGTCAAACTCGCTGCGGTGATCGGGCTCTATCTCGGTTTCCTGGGTTGGGGGGAGTTGGTTGTGGGCGCCTTTGGTGCTTTCTTCATCGGTGGACTTTTCGGACTCCTGCTCATGGTGTTTCGGCGCGCAACCCGCAAGTCCAGTATTCCCTTCGGGCCATGGATGCTTGTCGGGGCCTGGATCGGGGCAATTTTCGGCAACTCGATCGCGCGTGGCTATCTTTCCGCAGTCGGATTGGCTTGACCCGCATTGTCGGGTCAGAAAAGTGAGATGAAAATGGCACGAAATGTTGTCGGCGTCGACATCGGAAGCACTTCGGTGCGAGCTGTTGAGGTGAGCGGTGCCTCGACCGGCAAAACGACGTTGGTTCGATTTCTTGAGCTGCCCCTCCCCGAAGGGGCTGTCAGCCGCGGTGAAGTGCTCGAACCGCATGCGGTCGGCGCCATAATCAAACGTCTGTGGTCGACTGGGGGTTTCAAGACCAAGAACGTGGCGCTCGGAATGGGCAACCAGCGGGTTCTCGCACGTGACCCCACAGTGCCGCGGGCGTCGCTCGCGCACATTCGCGAAGCTCTTCCATTCCAGGTGCAGGACATGCTTCCCGTGCCGGTCGCCGACGCCCTTCTCGACTTTTATCCGATCTCCGAGTCGGTGGGCGAAAATGGTCCCGTGGTGCATGGTCTGCTCATCGCGGCCATCAAGGATGCCGTGCTTGGCAACGTGAAAGCCATACAGGAGGCGGGCCTCAACCCGTTGAAGGTCGATCTGATTCCCTTCGCCCTGAGCCGAGTTCTCATCACCCGGCCTCAGGTGACAGGCACCATCGTGTTGATCGACGTCGGCGCAAATGCGGCCACTGTGGTCATCGCGACCGACGGCGTGCCACAGTTCGTGCGCATCATCCCCGCCGGCGGCGAGGACCTGACGCAGGCGCTGAGGCTCAGGCTCAAACTCGACGTGAAACAGGCGGAGGAGCAGAAGAAGCGCCTCGGACTTGCCCGCCAAGTCTCGACATTGGAGGAACGAAGGGTGGTCGCGATCCTCTACGAGGTCACCGGGGAATTGCTGGCGAGTCTGCGCAACAGCATCACCTACTTCACAACACTGCGGCCGCACGAACCCATTCGGCAGATCCTGCTCACCGGAGGTGGTGCGCAGCTCATCGGCTTTCAGAAGGCGCTTGCCGAGATCATGAAGCTCCCGGTCGTGGAAGCGGACCCGTTCTCGACGATCACCCTGGCGCGTTCGCTCGACGCCGACCAGATCAACCGCAGCCGCACATCGATAACGGTCGCGCTGGGACTCGCCCTGGGGAAGCTCTCATGAGCCGCCGCTTCGTGGCAGGGGCACTGGTCGTCGGAGGTGAGCCGAGCGCAGACCTCCTGCCACCGGAACTGCGGCTCTACAGCACAGCGCGAACGATTCGCAGGCGCCTCTGGTGGGGAGTCGCCGCGCTAGGCCTGGTGATGATCCTGGGAACGGGTGCGGCCGCTCTGGGGGCGATGCAGATGCAGGCGAACCTGACGACCGAACAGAACAGGACTGCCGCTTTGCTCGTGGAACAGCGCAAGTACGGCACTGTGCGATCGGTGCAACAGGAGGTGAGCCTGGTGGAAGCGGCACAGCTGGTGGGAACTTCCACCGAAATCGACTGGCAGAAGTACCTCAATCAGGTGCAGGCCACTCTGCCAGCCAACGTTATCCTCACCTCCGTCACTATCGAGGCGGGGTCACCGTTGCAGTCCTACGCTCAGGCATCGGTGCCCTCGCAGGGGGCGAGGGTGGCAACTCTCAGTTTTGCGGCCACGAGCGCGACCCTGCCCGAAGTGCCGGTCTGGCTGAACTCGCTCACCGGGCTTCCCGGCTACGCGGACGCATCCCCCGGATCGGTCATTCGCGATGACGTCACCGGCATTTACTCGGTCGCCATAACCATGCACATCAACGAGGCGGCCTTTACTAACCGCTTCGCGGCGAAGGGAAAGTGACATGGATTCGAACAGACTGTGGTCTATCGGTGCGGGACTTGCCATGGTGGTGGTGGTGGTCTTGGGTTGGTTTCTGGGAATCCAACCGCAGCTCTCCTCCGCGACCTTAGCCAGCGACGACCTGGCAGCCACGCAGACCCGCAACGACGCGAGCTCCGCTTCGATTGCCAAGCTCAAAACTGACTTCGAAGGAATCACCAAGCTCACCCGGGACGCCGCCGTCCTGCGCGAGTCCGTGCCCTCGAGCGCACAGATCTCGGCGTTCGTCACCGACCTCGACTACCTGGCGGGCGAACACCAGGTCGAAGTGAACTCCATCACCGTCTCCGACGCGAAGGCATACACACCCCCGGTCGTTGTCGCGGCGGCACCCGCGGTGGGAAATTCGGCGACTTCGTCTCCCACCGCGACGCCCGCTCCCACCAACGTGCCTGTCAGTGCTCCCGCAGCCCCCACGGCGCCCGGACTGGTGACAAACCCCAAGATCACCGCGGCAAACTTCATTGCGATACCGGTCCAGCTGTCCCTCAAGGGGCCGTACTTGAAGGTGCTGGAGTTCGTCAAGGGGCTGCAAACCGGTCCGAGACTTTTCCTCGTCACAACGATGTCGACCAAGCCACCGGCTGACAAGACCGCGGCGGGATCGGTTGACGCAACGGTCGGCGGATTCGTCTACGTGATTCTCGCGAACGGGGCGAGCGCTACAAGCGAGGCGAGCACCAAATAGGCGAGGCGTTGCTAGGCTGACGTGACCATCAGGGATGGCTTGGCCAGCCCGTGAGGAGCGACATCATGAGCAATGAGACACCCACCCCCCAAGGGGGCCTCCATCGAGGCGATGAGTCGACTGACGCCGTCGAGCCTCGGCCGACCACCACGGCACCCTCCGCGGATGAGCCAGTAGCAGCGGAGCAGGCAAACGGAAAGCCGGTCTACGACCTCGTCGAGGTTCCGCCAGCGCGGCCCTCCTCGCCGTCCGCGGCCGAGCCAGACGCCGCCGCGAGCGGTTCGGCAGCCGCGGAAACACCGCCGGCAGCCACGCAAGCACCGCCGGCAGCCACGCAAACACCGCCGGCAGCCACGCAAACAGGGCCAGCCTCAACGTCCGATGAGCCGCCGCCGCGCGCTGCGACATCCGCCGCCTCGATGCAGACCGTCTACGTGCCGGCACCGGTGCCGCCGATCAAGAAGGGCAATCGCGGGTTCGGTGTGCTCATCGCGTTGCTTTCCACCGTCGTCTTCACTGGACTATACGCATTAGTCATCGCCACAATCCGCGCGGTCGAGGTGGGTGTCTTCCAGTTCGACTTCTTTGGCTCGCTCGCCTTCTACACCCCCGCAATCTTCTTCTTCGTGGGCTTCGTGATCGTTGTGATGCTCGCCAACCGCGCCTCCTGGTGGTCCTACGTGCTCGGCAGCCTCTTAGTCGGGCTGTTCGTTTACTTCGGAACGGTCGCCACTGGACTGCTGGTCAACAACGTGCTGGGCGAGACAGCGACGGAGGCTGCCCGGTTGCTCGCCACCGCGCTCTCCAGCCCGTTCATCATCGGCGCCGCACTGGTCGCCCGTGAGGTGTCGATGTGGATGGGTGCGTTCATTAGTGCCCGCGGGCGCAGGATGAAGGCGCGCAACATCGACGCGCGCGAGACCTTCGATAGCGAGTCGGCGGCGCGTACGTCAGAATACGAGAAAGCCCGCTACGGCACGCCAGAAGCCACCGCCTGAGCTGCCGGGTGGGTGAACCGCGAGTGGATGCACGATCACGTTTTGCACGCACGATAGCGGTGTTCGCCGCCGTACTGTTCCTCGCGCTCGCCATCGCGGCCAGCGGCATCATCAGCTTGTTCGCCGACCGCGAGGTGCTCACTGAGCGGGATGCCGGGCCGCTCATCGCGCCGATCATGTTTGCCGTGGCGACCGCCGCACTTTACGCGATTCTCGTGGCTTTCGGCCGGCGGCGAGGGTTCCTCTTCACTGATGCCATCATCACCGCGGTGGTCACCTACTTCTCCTTCCTCATCATCGGATCAGCCCTCTACTCCCTCGGCAAGGGACAACTGCTTGTCTCTCTCCTTTTCTTCGGGTCGAATGCAATCGGACCGTTTGCGATCGCGGTCGCGGTGATCGCCTTCGTTGTCGCACTGGCCTTCCTGGTGTTGCTCTCCTATCGCGATGGCGGGGGAGCGGCGCGAACGCCCCGGTGGTGGTGGGAGAACCGTGATGATCACGACCGTCGCGAGTAAGCGGCCTTTCGATTTCTCGCTCAGGGACATGCGGAGTCATTTGACCGCGGGTGCAGGCAGCACGTAGTATGGGGAACGTGTGTGCCCTGTTGCGCGCCTGAATCGCGTCCAGTTCTTCCAGGCGCAGGACCGGCTCGACATCAGCCACACAAGCTGGGTTTGCGGGTCTGTGAAAGATCTTCAGCCCCCACGGCATACCATTCAGGATCGAACATTCTCGTGCGATTCGCGTGTGGTGCAAACCGATTCCGACGGACCTACAGAACGTCGGAACGGATGCTACGCAACATCTGTCACCGTGCAATAGATACAAGGAGTATGCAGTGCCCACCATTCAGCAGTTGGTCCGCAAGGGCCGTAGCCCCAAGGTCGTCAAGACCAAGGCGCCCGCCCTCAAGGGCAACCCGCAGCAGCGCGGGGTGTGCACCCGCGTGTACACAACCACCCCGAAGAAGCCCAACTCGGCGCTGCGCAAGGTCGCTCGCGTCAAGCTTTCCAACGGCACCGAGGTGACCGCGTACATCCCCGGCGAGGGCCACAACCTCCAGGAGCACTCGATGGTGCTGATCCGTGGCGGTCGTGTCAAGGATCTCCCCGGTGTGCGCTACAAAATCGTGCGCGGCGCGCTCGACACCCAGGCTGTTAAGAACCGCAAGCAGGCCCGTAGCCTCTACGGCGCGAAGAAGGACAAGAAGTAATGCCTCGTAAAGGACCAGCACCGAAGCGTCCCGTAGTCGCGGACCCGGTCTACGGAGCCCCGATCGTCAGCCAGCTCGTCAACAAGATCCTTCTTGATGGCAAGAAGGGCCTCGCAGAGCGAATCGTTTATGACGCGCTCGTCGGAGTGTCGACCAAAAACGGTGCGGATGCCGTAGTCACGCTGAAAAAAGCGCTCGACAATGTGCGCCCAACCATCGAGGTCAAGAGCCGCCGCGTTGGTGGATCGACCTACCAGGTACCGGTCGAGGTCAAGCCTCATCGCGCCAACACTCTCGCGCTGCGCTGGCTCACCACCTACGCCAAGGGCCGTCGCGAGAAGACCATGACCGAACGTCTCACCAACGAGATCCTCGACGCATCCAACGGCCTCGGTGCCGCGGTCAAGCGTCGCGAGGACACCCACAAGATGGCTGACGCCAACAAAGCATTCGCACACTACCGCTGGTAGACGCTGGAGCTGTGGCAGTCGCGCAAGCGATTGCGCGACGCCAGTCCCGAGGGAGCCTGCGACTGAAGTTTCAGGCACCTTCCCCAGCATCTATTCACTTCTGAACCGTAAGGACACCCCGTGGCACAAGACGTGCTCACCGACCTGAACAAGGTCCGAAACATCGGCATCATGGCTCACATCGATGCTGGCAAGACCACCACAACTGAGCGCATCCTCTACTACACGGGCATCACCCACAAGATCGGTGAGGTGCACGATGGTGCAGCCACGATGGACTGGATGGCGCAGGAGCAGGAACGCGGCATCACCATCACGTCTGCGGCGACGACCTGTTTCTGGAATAAGCATCAGATCAACATCATCGACACCCCCGGGCATGTGGACTTCACCGTCGAGGTGGAGCGGTCGCTCCGCGTGCTCGACGGTGCGGTTGCTGTGTTCGACGGCAAGGAGGGCGTTGAGCCCCAGTCCGAGACCGTGTGGCGTCAGGCTGATAAGTACGACGTTCCGCGCATCTGCTTCGTCAACAAGATGGACAAGCTCGGGGCCGACTTCTACTACACGGTCGACACGATCATCAAGCGCCTCGGTGCAAAGCCCCTCGTCATCCAGCTCCCGATCGGTTTTGAGAACAGCTTCGAGGGGGTCGTCGACCTCGTCGAGATGCGTGCGCTGACGTGGCGCGGAGACTCGAAGGGTGACGTCGAGCTCGGTTCTAAATACGACATCGAAGAGATCCCGGCCGACTTGGTGGAGAAGGCGAACGAGTACCGTGCCGCTCTTCTCGAGGTTGTCGCCGAGACCGACGACGTGCTGCTCGGGCGTTTCATGGAGGGTGACACCGATTTCTCGGTCGCCGAGATCAAGGCTGCGATTCGCAAGCTCACCATCTCGAGCCAGATCTACCCGGTGCTGTGCGGCTCCGCTTTCAAGAACCGCGGGGTTCAGCCGATGCTCGACGCGGTGATCGACTACCTGCCGACACCGCTCGACGTGCCAGCCATCGAGGCTCATGACCCCCGCGACGAAGAGAAGGTCATCCTTCGCCACCCGGATGCGACCGAGCCATTCGCCGCGCTCGCGTTCAAGGTCGCGGTTCACCCCTTCTTCGGCCGTCTCACCTATATCCGGGTCTACTCGGGTCGGGCCGACTCCGGAGCCCAGCTAGTCAACGCGACCAAGGGCAAGAAGGAGCGTATCGGCAAGATCTTCCAGATGCACGCAAATAAGGAGAACCCGGTCGACAGCGTCACGGCCGGTCACATTTACGCGGTCATCGGCCTCAAGGACACGACAACCGGTGACACACTCACCGACCCGACGAACCAGGTTGTTCTCGAGTCGATGACGTTCCCGGAGCCGGTCATCGAGGTTGCCATCGAGCCGAAGACGAAGGCCGACCAGGAGAAGCTGGGTCTCGCGATCCAGAAGCTCGCTGAGGAGGACCCGACGTTCCGCACGGAGCAGAACGTCGACACCGGCCAGACGGTGATCAAGGGAATGGGTGAGCTTCACCTTGACATCTTGGTCGACCGCATGAAGCGCGAGTTCGGTGTCGAAGCGAACGTCGGAAAGCCCCAGGTCGCCTATCGCGAAACGATTCGTCGTGTCGTCGAGAAGCACGACTTCACTCACAAGAAGCAGACGGGTGGCTCCGGCCAGTTCGCTAAGATCCAGATCTCGCTTGAGCCGATGGAGGTGACCGCCGAAAAGAGCTACGAGTTCGTCAACAAGGTCACCGGTGGTCGGATCCCGCGCGAGTACATCCCCTCTGTCGATCACGGCATCCAGGACGCGCTTCAGGTCGGCGTGCTCGCGGGTTATCCGATGGTCGGGGTCATGGCGATCCTGCTCGATGGTGCCTCGCACGATGTCGACTCCTCGGAAATGGCATTCAAGATCGCCGGCTCGATGGCGTTCAAGGAAGCGGCTCGTAAGGCCGATCCCGTGCTGCTCGAGCCGCTGATGGCCGTCGAAGTGCGTACCCCGGAGGAGTACATGGGAGACGTCATCGGCGACCTGAACTCACGTCGTGGGCAGATCCAGTCGATGGAGGACGCGACCGGCGTGAAGGTTATCGCCGCAAAGGTACCCCTGTCGGAGATGTTCGGCTATGTCGGAGACCTCCGGTCCAAGACATCCGGGCGCGCAGTGTACTCGATGTCGTTCGACAGCTACTCTGAGGTGCCGCGCGCGGTCGCCGACGAGATCATCCAAAAGAACAAGGGCGAATAGCTTCCGCTGTTTGTCCAAGTAAAATATCTAAATCCAAACCCCCGTAGCGCGCACGGCCCGAAACAATTCGAGCCGTGGGCGCCTACACCTAAGTCCTGAGGAGGACCAATTGGCGAAGGCAAAGTTCGAGCGGACTAAGCCACACGTCAACGTCGGTACCATCGGTCACGTCGACCACGGTAAGACCACGTTGACGGCTGCGATTACGAAGGTGCTGCACGACAAGTACCCGACGTTGAACGCTTCTTACGCGTTTGACCAGATCGATAACTCCCCCGAGGAGAAGCAGCGTGGAATCACGATCAACATCTCCCACGTGGAGTACCAGACGGAGAAGCGCCACTACGCACACGTAGACGCTCCCGGCCACGCTGACTACATCAAGAACATGATCACCGGTGCCGCCCAGATGGATGGCGCGATCCTGGTTGTTGCCGCCACTGACGGCCCGATGCCGCAGACGCGCGAGCACGTGCTGCTTGCTCGCCAGGTTGGTGTGCCGTACATCGTCGTCGCGTTGAACAAGACCGACATGGTGGACGACGAGGAGATCCTCGAGCTCGTCGAGATCGAAGTTCGCGAGCTGCTCTCGAGCCAGGAGTTCGATGGCGACACGGCCCCGGTCGTGCGCGTTTCTGCGCTCAAGGCACTCGAGGGTGACCCGGTGTGGGCGGCAACTGTTGCCGACCTCATGGACAAGGTTGACGAGTTCGTTCCCGAGCCCCTTCGCGAGATGGACAAGCCGTTCCTCATGCCGGTCGAGGACGTCTTCACGATCACCGGTCGTGGCACCGTCATCACCGGTCGTGTCGAGCGCGGAATCCTGCACCCGAACGACGAGGTCGAAATCGTCGGGATCAAGGAGAAGTCCTCCAAGACCATCGTGACCGCCATCGAGATGTTCCGTAAGACCCTCGAAGATGCGCGCGCCGGCGAGAATGTCGGACTGCTTCTTCGCGGAACCAAGCGTGAGGATGTCGAGCGCGGCCAGGTTGTTGTCAAGCCCGGTTCGGTCACGCCCCACACCGAGTTCGAGGCCAACGCCTACATCCTCTCGAAGGATGAGGGTGGACGTCACAACCCGTTCTACGCGAACTACCGCCCGCAGTTCTACTTCCGCACCACGGATGTCACCGGCGTCATCTCCCTGCCCGAGGGCACCGAGATGGTCATGCCTGGTGACACCACCGAGATGACGGTCAACCTGATTCAGCCGATCGCCATGGAAGAGGGCCTCCGCTTCGCAATCCGCGAGGGTGGCCGCACCGTCGGCGCCGGCACTGTCGTAAAGATTCTCAAGTAGCACCTGCACGGCGCTGATTCAAGCGCGAACGAAGGGCCGCATCCGCAGGGGTGGGGCCCTTCGTCGTTTCCCGCCCGGGTGAGACGCGGGTATCGAGATGCCGCCGCGACTCCGCCGCTTAGGGTGGAAGTATGCCCCGACTGCGCCGAAGTGACTTTTCTGCTGCCGGATTTCACCGGGCGCGGGCCGGTCGCGGCTTCTCCTACACCGACACGGGCGGGCATCCCATCACCGACCGAGAGCCTCGGGCTCGCATCGAACAGCTCGCCATCCCTCCGGCGTGGACGGACGTCTGGATCGCTCCCCATGCCAATGGACACATCCAGGCGACGGGCATGGATGCGGCCGGTCGCCGACAGTACCTCTATCACTCGAGCTGGCGTGAGCAGAAGGACCGGATAAAGTTCGATCGCGCATTGAGTCTCGCCGAATCGCTGCCCGCTGCGCGTCGGCGGGTGACGATGGACCTGCGATCACCCAGACCGACGCGCGAGCGTGCCCTCGCCACCGCGTTCCGCATGCTTGACACCGGCTCGCTCCGCGTGGGATCAGAGCAATACGCCGAGGCGAACGGCAGCCATGGCCTCGCCACTCTGCTTTGCTCGCACGTCACAGTCAGTGGCGACACGGTATTCCTGAGTTTTCCGGCGAAGAGCGGCCAGGAGTGGCAGTCAGAGATCACGGATGTCGACCTCGCCACAGGGGTTCGTGCTCTGAAGCGGCGCGGTCCGGACGCGCGGTTGTTGGCGTGGAAAGACGGGTCCACTTGGCATCCCGTTGTTGCCGCCGATATCAACGCCTATGTGAAGGAACGCACGGGTGGGGAATTTACCGCTAAGGACTTTCGCACGCTTCACGGCACTGTCGCGGCGGCGACCAGCTTGGCAAAGCACGGTGCCGAGCAGCGCAAGGCAGCGCGGGATCGTGCGTTGGCACAGGCGATGCGGGATGCCGCCCGGGTACTCGGCAACACCCCGTCCATCGCCAAGAAAAGTTACGTGGATCCGCGGATCGTTGACCACTATCGGGCGGGAATCACCATTGACCCCGCCCGGGTGAGCGCGGCAGAATCAGAGTTGCGAATCCTTCTTGTCGAGTAAATGTCCTCGCGAACGCGCAGCAGCACTCGAAGGGGGAGTCCATTCCGCTACCGTTAGATCGATGGCGCGCTTTCCTCTGCTCCCCGTCGGGCACCACTTCGTCACCGGCCTGCTGCTGTTGACCGCCTCTACCGGATGTATCGACGCGGTGAGCTACCTTGCGCTTGACCGTGTGTTCACCGGCAACATGACGGGCAACGTGCTCTTCATCGGGTTCAGCCTCGTGGGAGCGGGAACCGCGCTCATTGTGAACTATGCCATCGCGCTCGTCGGGTTCGCACTCGGGTCGATGATCGGCGGTCGAATCGTTGGGCAGTCGGCGAGGAAGGGGCTGCCGACCACCAGCCGCGCCATTCTGATCGCCGGAGCGGTGCTGATCATTGGATCGGCGATTTACTGGCTCATCGTCCAGACACTTCCGCACCCGGCTTTGCTCACCGTCACCGCCGTTCTTTCGGTGGTCATGGGAGCGCAGGTGTCCGCGGTCAAACCGGTTGGCAATTCGGATGTCACGACCATCGTCGTCACGAATACCCTCGCCAATCTGGCCCGTGACAGCCGACTCGCCGGAGGCACCGGCAAGAACTGGTTCCCGCGGCTCGCGGCTATTCTCGCCATGGGAATCGGTGCTGCGATTGGCGCCGCGGTGCATCTCTACTTCGGTGGCGCCGAGGCGCTCCTGGCCGGTGCAATCATCTTCACTGCCGGAATGGTGACCCTGGTGACCGCCAATCGTCGAACGGTGAAAGCGCTGGTCGACCGGTGATCGCCAGCCGACACTCCCAAAGCGACACGCCCGGGTTGCAGCAATGCGAAACCTGTGGCAGACTCTCCTAGTTCAACAAAACCGGCTTTGCGCCGGGATCACTGCCAGGCAGTGCACAGATGCGAGACCGTGCCGTTATACGCACAGCGTCACCATTTGGGCCGCGGGTAGCAGAACGCGACTTGATCGACTCCCTTGCACGCGGCAATAGCTGCGTGCGGCGCGAGGGCACTACGCCCGAACGCCGGGATGAGAGACATCCCAATGATCTATTGGGCAAGCAGTAATTGACACAACAACAGTGGTGCGCAGCAGCTGAGCAGGTAGCAGCGGTGAAGCAAACCGAGCATCCAATAGCCGAGCGCGCGCCGCGAAGCCATGATGCCTTAAAGAGAGTGAGTCACACATGGCGGGACAAAAGATCCGCATCCGACTTAAGTCGTATGACCACGAGGTCATCGACAGCTCGGCGCGCAAGATCGTCGACACGGTGACCCGTGCCGGTGCTACTGTCGTCGGCCCGGTTCCGCTGCCGACCGAGAAGAACATCATTGCGGTGATCCGTTCTCCTCATAAGTACAAGGACAGCCGCGAGCACTTCGAGAAGCGCACCCACAAGCGCCTCATCGACATCATCGACCCGACGCCGAAGGCCGTCGACTCGCTCATGCGACTCGACCTCCCCGCCGACGTCAACATCGAGATCAAGCTGTAGGCGACTGATGGCTACTACTAAGACAAGTAAGGGACTGCTGGGCAAGAAGCTCGGGATGACCCAGGTCTGGGACGCAAATAACAAGCTCATCCCCGTGACGGTCGTCGAGATCACACCGAACGTCGTGACCCAGCTGCGCTCCGAGGAGGTAGACGGCTACCTGGCCGTGCAGATCGCCTACGGCCAGATCGATCCGCGCAAGGTGAACAAGCCCGCGTCCGGTCACTTCGACAAGGCTGGGGTCACACCCCGCCGCCACCTCACCGAGGTGCGTACCGCGGATGCCGCCGAGTACACCCTCGGCCAGGAGATCGCGGTCGACATCTTCGAAGCCGGCCAAAAGGTCGACGTCGTCGGAACATCCAAGGGCAAGGGCTTCGCCGGAGTCATGAAGCGACACAACTTCAAGGGTGTCTCTTCGTCTCACGGTTCGCACCGCAACCACCGCAAGCCCGGCTCGATCGGTGCATCCTCCACGCCTTCACGCGTGTTCAAGGGAATGCGCATGGCCGGCCGCATGGGTGGAGACCGAGTCACCGCGATGAACCTCATCGTGCACTCAGTCGACCTCGAGAAGAACCTGATCCTGGTCAAGGGTGCTGTTCCCGGCGCCAAGGGTCGCATCGTCTTCGTCCGCAACGCAGTGAAGGGAGTGTAGGGCCATGGCCGACACAAACACGCTCGACGTCATCGACGCCCTGGGAAAGAAGGTCACATCCGTCGACCTCCCCGCGGAGATTTTTGACGTGCAGACCAACGTTCCGCTCATTCACCAGGTTGTCGTCGCCCAGCGCGCCGCAGCTCGTCAGGGCACGCACAACACGCTGCGCCGCGGTGAAGTATCCGGTGCCGGTCGCAAGCCGTTCAAGCAGAAGGGAACCGGTCGTGCCCGCCAGGGATCGATCCGCGCTCCTCAGATGACCGGTGGTGGAATCGTCCACGGACCGCACCCCCGCGACTACGGCCAACGCACCCCCAAGAAGATGATTGCGGCAGCATTGCGCGGCACCCTCTCGGACCGCGCCCGTGGCGGACGCATCCATGTCATCGACTCGCTCTCCGTCGGGGCTGTGCCGTCGACCAAGGCGATCGTCGCGCTGCTCGCCCGCATCGCGACTTCGAGCCAGGTGCTCATCGTGATCGAGCGCAACGACACCGTCAGCCAGAAGAGCGTGCGCAACATTCCTGGAGTGCACGTACTCACCTGGGATCAGCTCAACGCCTACGACGTCGTCGTGAGCGATGACATCGTGTTCACCAAGAGCGCGTTCGACGGGTTCGTCGCCGGCCCGGTCAAGACCGCACCGGTCGAGGCTGCCGAGGACGACGCTCCCGTTAGCAAGAAGCGCGTCAGCCCGGAGCGTGCAGCGGCACGCCGGGCACTAGCTACCACCGGGAAGGCATCCGCATGAGCATCGCAACCCAGAAAGACCCCCGCGACGTCATCCTGTCGCCGGTCGTTTCCGAGAAGAGCTACAGCCTGATCGACCAGGGCAAATACACGTTCGTGGTTGACCCGCGTTCGAACAAGACCGAGATCAAGCTGGCGATCGAGAAGATCTTCAGCGTCGAGGTTGCGTCGATCAACACCCTGAACAAAAAGGGTAAGACCCGCCGTACCAAGTTCGGTCTCGGTAAGCGCAAAGACACCAAGCGCGCGATCGTGACCCTCAAGTCCGGTTCCATCGACATCTTCACCGCTGTCGGCTAAGGACCGAGGAGAGAAAACCATGCCTATTCGTAAGTACAAGCCCACGACTCCCGGTCGTCGCGGTTCCTCGGTTGCAGACTTTGCCGAGATCACGCGCTCGACCCCGGAGAAGTCACTTCTTCGACCGCTGCCCAAGACCGGTGGCCGTAACAACGCCGGTCGCATCACGACCCGTCACATCGGTGGTGGCCACAAGCGCCAGTACCGCGTGATCGACTTCAAGCGCAACGACAAGGACGGCGTCAACGCCCGCGTCGCTGAGATCGAGTACGACCCGAACCGCACGGCGCGCATCGCGCTGCTGCATTTCGTGGATGGCTCGAAGCGCTACATCATCGCCCCGAACAAGCTCAACCAGGGTGACATCATCGAGTCGGGTTCCGGCGCAGACATCAAGCCGGGTAATAACCTGCCGCTGCGCAACATCCCGGTCGGTACCGTCATCCACGCGATCGAGCTGAAGCCAGGCGGGGGAGCCAAGATGGCTCGCTCGGCCGGAGCATCCGTTCGACTCGTCGCCAAGGACGGCCCGTACGCACAGCTTCGCTTGCCGTCCGGTGAAATCCGTAACGTCGATGCGCGCTGCCGCGCCACGATCGGCGAGGTCGGCAACGCCGAGCAGTCGAACATCAACTGGGGAAAGGCCGGCCGGATGCGCTGGAAGGGCGTTCGCCCGACTGTGCGTGGAGTCGCCATGAACCCGGTCGACCACCCACATGGTGGTGGAGAGGGCAAGACCTCCGGTGGACGCCACCCGGTCAGCCCGTGGGGTCAAAAAGAGGGCCGCACCCGCCACATCAACAAAGAGAGCGACAAGCTCATCGTCCGCCGCCGCAATGTCGGCAAGAAGCGCAAGTAGGAGTTGTAAAGGATGCCACGCAGTCTTAAAAAGGGCCCCTTCGTCGACGACCACCTGTTTCGCAAGGTGGCCAAGGCGAACGAAGCCAGCAGCAAGAGCGTTATCAAGACCTGGTCACGTCGCTCGATGATCATTCCGTCGTTCCTCGGTCACACGATCGCGGTGCATGACGGACGCAAGCACATCCCGGTGTTCATCACCGAGACGATGGTTGGGCACAAGCTCGGAGAGTTTGCTCCCACCCGCACCTTCCGTGGACACGAGAAGGACGACAAGAAGGGTCGTCGCCGCTAGCGCGGGGACGGAAAGGTACAGAGAAATGGTTGAATCCATGGCTCGCGTGAAGCACATTCGCGTCACTGCCACCAAGGCTCGTCGTGTTGTCAACATGATCCGCGGCAAGCAGGCGCACGAGGCACTCGCGATTCTGAAGTTCGCGCCGCAGGGCGCGAGCACTCCCGTCTACAAGCTCGTCGAGTCGGCCATTGCCAACGCGCGGGTCAAGGCGGATGCCAGCAACAGCTACCTGGATGAGCAAGACCTGTTCGTCTCATCGGCATACGTCGACGAGGGAACGACACTCAAGCGCTTCCAGGCCCGTGCACAGGGTCGCGCATTCCAGATTCTGAAGCGCACCAGCCACATCACGATCATCCTGGCCACGCCGGACCAAAAAGACACCGCTGTTGCGACTTCGCAGCGTCCATCGGCCGCGCAGGGTTCAACAACTGCGAAGGCAGGGAAGAAGTAATGGGACAGAAAGTAAACCCCTACGGGTTCCGCCTGGGCATCACCACTGACCATGTGTCTCGGTGGTTCTCAGACAGCACGAAGGTCGGACAGCGCTACAGCGACTTCGTCGCCGAAGACATCAAGATCCGCAACTTGCTCAAGACCTCCCTCGACCGCGCCGGAGTGGCACGCATCGAGATCGAGCGCACCCGCGACCGTGTCCGCGTCGACATCCACACCGCCCGCCCGGGCATCGTGATTGGCCGTCGTGGCGCCGAGGCGGAGCGCATTCGCACCGATCTCGAACAGCTTTCGGGCAAGCAGATCCAACTCAACATCCTCGAGGTGAAGAACCCCGAAGCCGAGGCCCAGCTCGTGGCACAGGGAATTGCGGAGCAGCTCAGCGCTCGCGTCGCGTTCCGTCGTGCGATGCGCAAGGGTCTGCAGGGTGCCCAGCGCACCCCGACGGTCAAGGGTGTGCGCATTCAGGTCTCCGGTCGTCTTGGCGGTGCTGAGATGAGCCGCTCCGAGTTCTACCGCGAGGGTCGCGTTCCGCTGCATACTCTGCGCGCGAACATCGATTACGGCTTCTACGAAGCCAAGACCACCTTCGGGCGCATCGGCGTGAAGGTCTGGATCTACAAGGGTGACATCACGAACAAGGAGCTCGCTCGCGAGCAGGCTAACGCCAAGTCAACGCGCCCCGAGCGCCGCGACGACCGTCGTGATGGTGCCCGCGATAGCGGACCGCGTCGTGGAGCTGCTCCGGCAGTTGCAACCGCTCCGAAGGCAGATGCTGCTCCGGCAGCAGTAGCAGTGGAGGGCTAGAGCCATGTTGATTCCCCGCAAGGTCAAGCACCGTAAGCAGCACCACCCGGGCCGTAGCGGCCAGGCGACCGGTGGTACAACGGTGACGTTCGGTGAGTACGGCATCCAGGCCATCACTCCCGCCTATGTGACCAACCGCCAGATCGAGGCAGCTCGAATCGCGATGACCCGTCACATCAAGCGCGGTGGGAAGGTGTGGATCAACATCTACCCCGACCGCCCGCTTACCAAGAAGCCAGCTGAAACCCGCATGGGTTCCGGTAAGGGCTCCCCCGAGTGGTGGATTGCCAACGTCAAGCCGGGTCGCGTGCTCTTCGAGCTCGCCGGCGTCAGCGATGAGGTCGCGCGCGAAGCGCTCACCCGTGCCATCCACAAACTGCCACTCAAGGCACGCATCATCAAGCGCGAGGAAGGCGACGCATAATGGCGATCGGTTCCAAAGAGCTCGCTCCAGACGAGCTAGACACATTCGAAGATGAGCGACTCATCGACGAACTCAAGAAAGCCAAGGAAGAGCTGTTCAACCTGCGCTTCCAGTCGGCTACCGGCCAGTTGGACAGCCACGGTCGACTTCGCGCGGTCAAGCGCGATATTGCCCGCGTCTACACGGTGATCCGTGAGCGCGAGCTCGGTATCCGTGCCACTCCGGCCCCGGTTGAGGTAGCCCCTAAGGCTGCAAAGAAGACCAAGAAGACAGAGGAAGTCGCTCCGGCGGCTGCCGAGTCGGCTGCTGTTGACACGGCTGCCACATCCGCCGAGGAGAAGAAGTAATGGCAACCGAAATCACACGCACTGACGCCGCAGAGACGGCGGCCGACCGCGGCTACCGCAAGACCCGTCGTGGCTATGTCACGAGCGACAAGATGGACAAGACCATCGTCGTCGAGGTCGAGGACCGCGTAAAGCATCCTCTCTATGGCAAGGTCATCCGCCGCACCTCCAAGGTGAAGGCGCACGACGAGGCCAATGCGGCCGGAATCGGCGACCTCGTCATCATCAACGAAACCCGTCCGCTCAGTGCTACGAAGCACTGGCGCCTGGTTGAGATCCTCGAAAAGGCCAAGTAGGCCCGCGCCTACTTCGTATAAGGACACCTAAATGCTTCAGCAGGAATCCAGGCTCAAGGTCGCCGATAACACCGGTGCCAAGGAGCTGCTCACGATTCGCGTACTCGGTGGCTCCGGCCGTCGTTATGCCGGCCTTGGCGATGTCATCGTCGCCACGGTAAAGGATGCGATCCCTGGCGGCAACGTCAAGAAGGGTGACGTCGTCAAGGCGGTCATCGTGCGCACCAAGAAAGAGACCCGTCGCCCCGACGGCTCATACATCAAGTTCGACGAGAATGCCGCTGTTATCCTCAAGGCCGACGGCGACCCTCGTGGCACCCGCATCTTCGGACCGGTCGGTCGCGAACTTCGCGATAAGAAGTTCATGAAGATCATTTCGCTTGCACCGGAGGTCTTGTAACCATGGCGAACATCAAAAAGGGCGATCTCGTCCAGCTCATCAGCGGCCGCAGCCAGCCTCGCGGTGGCGACCGTGGCAAGCAGGGGCGGGTGATCGAGGTGCTTGTGGAAAAGAACCGCGTCGTCGTCGAGGGACTCAACTACATCACCAAGCATGTTCGCGTCGGCCAGAGCGACCGCGGCACCAAGACCGGCGGCATCGAGACGCGCGAAGCGCCGATCCATGTGTCGAACGTGCAGCTGGTCAATCCTGATACCAAGCAGCCGGCTCGCGTCGGCTTCACGGTCGAAACGGATGCCACGGGCAAGACCACCCGCACGCGGTACTTCAAGGACTCGCGTCGCAAGCCCGTCAAAGCGTCTGCAAAGAAGGCTGACTCCAAGAAGGCCGACAGCGCACAGGCCGACAACACAGAAGCCGATACGGCCGAAGTTGTCGCTGACGTCGTTGTCGTCACCGATGGAATCGTGAGTGGCGAGGAGTCCACGACTCCGGTCGCGACCGAAGCCGCCGCCCCGAAGGTGAAGGCAGCTCCCAAGGCGAAGGCCGCACCCAAAACCACCAAGGCAACTGAGAAGGACGCCGACTAATGACTGACACTGCAACTGCAGCTGGCACGGCACCTGTCAAGGCAGCCCAGCCGCGTCTCAAGCAGAAGTACAAGACCGAGATCTCTGCCCAGCTGGCGAAGGACTTCGGCTTCACGAACGTGCACCAAGTGCCCGGAATCGTGAAGATCGTTGTGAACACCGGTGTCGGCGAGGCTGCTCGCGACGGCAAGATCATCGACGGGGCTGTCAAAGACCTCACCGCGATCACCGGCCAAAAGCCTCAGGTCACCGCCGCTCGTAAGTCCATCGCGCAGTTCAAACTCCGCGAGGGCCAGCCGATTGGCGCCCATGTCACGCTTCGCGGTGACCGCGCCTGGGAGTTCCTCGACCGGCTCCTCTCGCTCGCGCTTCCCCGCATCCGCGACTTCCGTGGCCTGTCGGACAAGCAGTTCGATGGCAACGGCAACTACACCTTCGGTCTCACGGAGCAGTCGATGTTCCACGAGATCGACCAGGATCGGATCGATCGCGTTCGCGGCTTCGACATCACCGTCGTGACCACCGCCCGAAACGATGATGAGGGTCGCGCGCTGCTCAAGGCGCTCGGCTTTCCATTCCGCAACGCGGAGAACACCCCCGCACAGGCCAGATAATTTCGTCCACAGCACCACCGATCATCAAGGTCGCCAATTTTGTAAGAGTTGGCGAAACCGGGTGAGGAAGGCATGACCATCATGACAATGACAGATCCGGTCGCAGACCTGCTGACCAGACTGCGCAATGCTAATTCGGCATACCACGACACCGTGTCAATGCCGAACAGCAAGCTCAAGGCTCACATTGCTGAGATCCTCAAGAACGAGGGCTATATCGGCGGATGGAAGGTCGAAGACGCGCGCGTCGGCCAGACTCTCACCATCGACCTCAAATACGGACCAAACCGTGAGCGCTCCATCGCGGGAATCAAGAGGGTCTCGAAGCCCGGCCTCCGTGTGTACGCGAAGTCGACCGAAATCCCTCGTGTTCTCGGTGGCCTCGGCGTTGCCATCCTCTCGACATCATCCGGCCTCCTCACGGACCGCCAGGCGTCGAAGAAGGGCGTGGGTGGGGAAGTCCTCGCCTACGTGTACTGAGCAGCCATGTCGCGAATTGGACGCCTTCCCATTGCGATCCCCACTGGGGTCGATGTCACGGTGACCGGCTCAGCCGTCACCGTCAAGGGCCCGAAGGGTGAGCTCGCGCTCACCGTCGCCAGCCCGATTGAGGTCAAGATCGAGGACGGCCAGCTTCTGGTCACTCGTCCGGACGACGAGCGCGAGTCGCGCTCGTTGCACGGCCTCACCCGAACTCTGATCGCTAACCAGATCATCGGTGTCACGACCGGCTACTCGAAGGGTCTTGAGATCGTCGGCACCGGTTACCGTGTGCTCGCGAAGGGCAGTTCCTTGGAGTTCGCCCTCGGATTCTCTCATTCGATCACGGTCGATCCCCCGGCGGGCATCTCCTTTGCCGTCGAAGGCAACAACAAGCTGACGGTGCACGGCATCGACAAGCAGGCTGTCGGAGAAGTTGCCGCCAACATTCGTAAGTTGCGTAAGCCGGAGCCCTATAAGGGCAAGGGCGTTCGCTACGCAGGCGAGGTAGTCCGCCGCAAGGCCGGAAAGAGTGGTAAGTGATCATGGCTCTCGGAACTAGAGGCAAGAGCAAGTCGGCCGCAAAGGGCCGCAGGCATGCACGTCTTCGCAAGAAGATCGTCGGAACCGAACTTCGACCGCGTCTCGTGGTCACGCGTTCAGCCCGCCACGTCTTCGTGCAGGTCGTCGACGACAGCAAGGGTTTCACTCTCGCCTCGGCATCGACCCTCGAAGCAGACATGCGCACATTCGACGGTGATAAGACCGCCAAGGCGCGCAAGGTGGGCGAGCTCGTCGCCGTGCGTGCACAGGCCGCCGGCATCGCCGCCGTTGTATTCGATCGTGGTGGAAGCAAATACGCGGGTCGCGTCGCTGCCATCGCCGAAGGCGCCCGCGAAGGGGGACTCGACCTGTGAGCGACACGACTAACACCAGCAAGGAGACACCTGTGGCAACCGAAGCCGAACCGACCGTCTCGGTCGTCGAGACTGCGGCCGCAACCGAGCCGGCTGCGAACGAGCCTCGCGAGGCGCGCCGCGGCGGACGCGAGCGCAACCCTAACCAGCAGCGCGGGAGCCGCGACTCTGAGAAGAGCCAGTTCCTCGAGCGCGTGGTCACCATCAACCGCGTATCCAAAGTCGTCAAGGGTGGTCGTCGCTTCAGCTTCACCGCCCTCGTCGTTGTCGGCGACGGCAACGGACTGGTCGGCGTGGGATACGGCAAGGCCCGCGAGGTGCCGACTGCGATCTCCAAGGGCGTCGAGGAAGCGAAGAAGAACTTTTTCCGCGTTCCCCGCGTCGGCGTGACCATCCCGCATCCAGTGCAGGGCGAGGCCGCCGCCGGCGTCGTGCTACTTCGGCCGGCATCTGCCGGGACCGGAGTTATTGCCGGTGGACCCGTGCGTGCCGTACTCGAGTGCGCCGGAATCCACGATGTGCTGAGCAAGTCGCTCGGATCGTCCAACACGATCAACATCGTGCACGCAACCGTTGCAGCCCTCAAGCAGCTCGAGGAGCCGAGTGCGGTCGCCGCACGTCGTGGTCTGTCGCTCGAGGATGTTGCACCTGCGCGCCTCTTGCGTGCCCAGGCTGATGCAAAGGCAGGTGTCTGATGGCTGCTCGCCTGAAGGTGACCCAGATCAAGTCCAAAATTAGTGAGAAGCAAAACCAGCGCGACACCCTGCGGAGCCTCGGGCTCCACCGCATCGGCGATGTCGTGGTTCGCGAAGACAACTCGCAGAACCGCGGCTACGTTCGCACCGTCGCTCACCTGGTCAAGGTCGAGGAGATTGACTAATGGCTGAAAATACGAAATCTGCTACAGCCACCGCGGCAGCCCCCAAAAAGGCAACTGCCCCCAAGGCGACGGCGACCAAGTCCGCACCGGCCAAAAAGGTAGTGCAGCCGGTCACTGAGGCGCGTCCGCAGGTGCTCAAAATGCATCACCTCCGTCCGGCTCCCGGTGCGAAGAAAGATCGCACCCGAGTGGGACGTGGTGAAGGATCCAAGGGAAAGACCGCGGGTCGTGGAACCAAAGGAACGAAGGCCCGCTATCAAGTGCGCGTCGGGCTCGAGGGTGGAAACCTGAACAGCATCATGCGTACTCCGAAGCTGCGCGGCTTCAAGAACCCCTTCCGCGTCGAATACCAGGTGGTGAACCTGGAGAAGCTCGCAGAGCTGTACCCCTCCGGAGGCGACGTAACCATCGTCGATCTCGTGGCCAAGGGTGCCGTGCGCAAGAACGAGAAGGTCAAGGTTCTTGGCGATGGTGACATTGCGGTTAAGCTCAATGTTGCAGTTGACAAGGTCTCCAGCTCCGCTGAGCAGAAGATCGTTGCAGCGGGCGGTTCCGTAAACTGAAGTCGCCGCCGGGCCTCGGCCCGGCGTTCGACCGAGTCGTAGCCGTCCAGGTGGCCCGAAAGGGCCACCTGCTTCGCCCCAGAATTCTCACCAGGAGGCATCGTTGTTCAGAGCGGTAGCGCGGATCTTCCGCACCCCCGATCTTCGGAAGAAAATCGGTTTTACGCTCGCCCTGATTGCGCTCTTCCGCTTGGGGTCGTTCATCCCGGCGCCATTTGTCAACTTTGGCAATGTGCAGACGTGCCTGGCGGCGAACTCCGGTACTTCTGGTCTGTACGAACTGGTTAACCTGTTCAGCGGTGGGGCACTACTCCAGCTGTCCATTTTTGCGCTGGGTATCATGCCGTACATCACGGCGTCGATCATCGTGCAGCTGCTACGCGTGGTCATTCCGCACTTCGATACTCTCTACAAAGAGGGCCAGTCCGGACAGGCACGCCTGACGCAGTACACGCGTTACCTCACCATCGCCCTCGGTGTGCTGCAGTCGACTACCCTCATCACCGTCGCCCGCAGCGGCGCACTCTTCCCCACATCGACCGGCACGCCGGAGTGCTCGGCCCTGATCACCAATTCGGCGTGGTACGCCATCCTTCTGATGGTCATCACCATGACGGCCGGCACCGGCTTGATCATGTGGATGGGCGAGCTCATCACCGAGCGCGGCGTGGGCAACGGAATGTCGATCCTCATCTTCACCTCGATCGCGGCCCGATTCCCCAGTTCGCTGTGGGCCATCCAGCAGGCGAAGGGCTTCGAGGTCTTCCTCCTCGTGATCCTCATGGGGATTGTGATCATGGGGCTGGTGGTGTTCGTTGAACAGTCGCAGCGGCGCATCCCGGTGCAGTACGCAAAGCGAATGGTCGGGCGGCGGACCTATGGCGGAAACAACACTTACATCCCCATCAAGGTGAACATGGCCGGCGTCGTGCCCGTCATCTTCGCATCGTCGCTGCTGTATCTGCCTGCCCTGATCGCCCAATTCAACCAGCCTGCTGCGGGCAAGGCTCCCGCCGCGTGGGTCACCTGGATCACTGACAACCTCCGCACCGGTGACAACCCGCTGTATATGGCTCTGTACTTCCTCCTCATCGTCGGATTCACCTACTTCTATGTGGCAATCACCTTCAATCCGGAGGAAGTCGCCGACAACATGAAAAAGTACGGCGGATTCATCCCGGGTATTCGCGCCGGTCGGCCGACCGCCGAATACCTCGACTACGTGCTCACTCGCGTGACTCTTCCCGGATCCATCTACCTCGGACTGATCGCGCTGGTGCCACTGATCGCGCTCGGCCTCTTCGGTGCAAATCAAAACTTCCCGTTCGGTGGCGCGAGCATCCTGATCATCGTCGGAGTGGGACTTGAAACTGTGAAGCAAATCGATTCGCAGCTGCAGCAACGCCACTACGAGGGCCTTCTCCGTTGACCCGGCTGCTGATCATCGGCCCGCCCGGGGCGGGCAAAGGTACGCAGTCAGCTCGTTTGCTCGAGAACTTCGCCATCCCGGCGATCGCCACCGGTGACATCTTTCGGAAGAACATCAAGGAAGAGACCCCACTCGGCATCGAAGTGAAGGCGATTGTGGATGCCGGCGATTACGTTCCGGACACTCTGACCAACGCGCTCGTCAGTGGCCGTCTCGCCGAGGGGGATGCCCTCGAGGGGTTCCTCCTCGATGGGTACCCCCGAACTCTTAAGCAGGTGACGTACCTCGACGAACTGCTCGCGGGCAGGGGTCAGTCGCTTGATGCGGTGATCCAGCTCGTTGCCGACCAGGAGGAGGTGGTCGCACGGCTGCGAAAACGTGCGATTGCAGAGGGTCGCACCGATGATACGGAAGATGCGATCCGTCATCGCCAGCAGGTATACAGCCACGAGACCACACCGCTGATCGCCGTCTACCGTGATCGCGCGCTACTGATTGAGGTCGACGGGCTCGGTGAGATCGACGAGGTGAGCTCGCGCATCAGTGACGCACTTGCTGCCCGCGGAATCGTGGCTGCGGCTAAGTGAGCCTCCGCAAAAATATTTATAAGACACCGGCGGAGTTGCGGCTCATGGTCGCGCCGGGATTAGCCACCGCAGCATCCCTCGCCGCTGTTCGATCCGCCATCAGGGCTGGCATCTCGACCGGTGAACTCGATGCGATAGCGGAGGCGACAATCCGTGGGCTCGGTGCCGTCCCGAACTTCATGAAAGAGCCGGGTTACCGACACACGATCTGCTCTTCGGTCAATGACGACGTCGTGCACGGTATCCCGGGCCCCCGCCTTCTCGAGCCGGGGGACATCGTGTCGATCGACAGCGGAGCAGAGCTTGGCGGGTGGAACGGAGACGCGGCGATCAGCGTGGTCGTGCCTGATCCGTCCCGCCTGCCCGTTGTGGCTGAGCGGCAGAAGCTCTCGGATGTCACCGAACAGTCGCTCTGGCGCGGTATTGCCGCACTGGCTACGGTCGCCTATTTGAACCACATCGGCGGCGAGATCGAGGACTACATCGAGTCCCAGGGGAGCTACGGAATCCTTGAGGACTACGTCGGCCACGGTATCGGCCGTTCAATGCACGAGGAGCCACCGGTATTCAATTACCGGGTGCGCGAGCGTGGGCCGCAGGTGAAGCCGGGTCTCGTCGTGGCCATCGAACCGATGGTGACGCTCGGCGGTATCGAGACCTTCACCCGAGACGATGACTGGACCGTCGCAACCCGTGACGGCATGGTGGCGGCGCATTGGGAGCACTCGGTAGCGGTTCACGCCGGTGGAATCTGGGTGCTCACGGCCGAAGACGGCGGTGCTGCAGGACTCGCCCCGCTTGGGGTGGTCCCGGTGCCGATTGCCTGACCTGTTGCACGTCGCGATGCCGCTCGGTGCGGGGTTCGCGACGTCGTTCGTGGCGCTGTTGCTCTCGCTGTTCGTGACGAGCGAATGCGTAGTATAAGCACAAGTTGGCAAAACGCCCGGGATTGGCATAAGCTCGTCCCTTGGTGTCAACTGCCAGGTTAACTCTGTCTGAATCACCACAATCCAACCGCACGACCAGCAATCAATACTTTTAGCGACGAAGAGGCAATGGCCAAAAAAGACGGTGTCATCGAAATCGAGGGTGCAGTAGTCGAAGCTCTGCCCAACGCAATGTTTCGCGTTGAGCTGACCAACGGTCACAAAGTACTCGCCCATATTTCGGGGAAGATGCGCCAGCACTACATCCGCATCCTTCCTGAGGATCGTGTGATCGTGGAGCTGAGCCCCTACGACCTGACCCGCGGCCGGATCGTCTACCGCTACAAGTAGCGCCATCCCGGCGAACGACTGCAGGAAAGTAACGGCCTGTTCGGCGAAATGCCGAATCGGTACGAAGACAGCGAAAGAAGAAAACAATGAAGGTCGCTCCCAGCGTTAAGCCCATGTGCGAGCACTGCCGCGTGATCCGTCGCAACGGCAACGTCATGGTCATCTGCAAGAACAACCCGCGTCACAAGCAGCGCCAGGGCTAGTCGAGGGTGGCCAGCGGCCAATTCGACTGCCGGGTCGGCACGGGCTTCGCGTCCATGTCTAACCGGTACGCATAACTCAATACGCACATCACATAGCAACACCAGAACCGGTTTCAGCCGGGGACACCAGCGGTCGGAGGCCGTTGCACCGGTGCTGCTACAGACCTCCACTCACAACCAGGAGAAGCCACAATGGCTCGTCTAGCAGGAGTCGATATCCCGCGCGATAAGCGCGTCGAAGTCGCATTGACCTACATCTACGGTGTTGGCCGCACGAGGGCACTCAAGACCCTCGCGGACACCGAAATCAGCGGAGAAATCCGCGTCAAGGACCTCACCGATGACCAGCTCATCGCGCTCCGCGACTACGTCGAAGGAAACTTCAAGGTAGAGGGTGACCTCCGTCGCGAGGTCGCCGCAGACATCCGTCGCAAGGTCGAAATCGGCAGCTACCAGGGCATTCGTCATCGCCGTGGCCTTCCGGTTCACGGACAGCGCACCAAGACCAACGCTCGCACCCGTAAGGGCCCGAAGCGCACCGTCGCCGGCAAGAAGAAGGCCCGATAGCGAGCATCGCTCGCATCGCCATACAGGTTTTAGGAGAACACCATGGCAGCACCAAAATCGGCCGCTCGCAAGCCGCGTCGTAAAGAAAAGAAGAACGTCGCAGTGGGCCAGGCTCACATCAAGTCGACATTCAACAACACCATCGTTACCATCACCGACCCGACCGGGGCCGTGCTGAGCTGGGCGTCGTCAGGAACCGTGGGCTTCAAGGGCTCGCGCAAGTCGACCCCGTTCGCGGCTCAGCTCTCGGCAGAGTCTGCTGCTCGCCAGGCGCAGGAGCACGGTGTCAAGAAGGTCGACGTCTTCGTCAAGGGACCCGGCTCAGGCCGCGAGACCGCGATCCGTTCTCTCCAGGCTGCTGGCCTCGAGGTCGGATCGATCAACGACGTCACCCCCCAAGCACACAACGGATGCCGTCCGCCGAAGCGACGCAGAGTGTAGGCGTAAAGCGCCACACCCTGCGTCCGGTTCAGCAGCGAGCGCCAGCGAGCGGCTCGAGACCCCTGACAGCACCGCGAGACGGGATCTCGAGGGGCCAACTCGACCAAGACGCTTCCAATTTTTACAAGCACCACCGATCACAACTCAATACAACGACGGGCCCGCCACCCGCCGCACGCACAAGTGTCAAATAGCGGACACTTCGCCGAAAGGAATCACCAGTGCTGATTGCACAGCGTCCAACTCTTACCGAAGAGAACATTTCCGAGTTCCGTTCACGGTTCATCATCGAGCCGCTTGAACCCGGTTTCGGTTACACCCTTGGCAACTCGCTTCGTCGCACGCTTCTCTCCTCGATCCCGGGAGCTGCTGTGACGAGCATCCGGATCGATGGCGTGCTGCATGAGTTCTCGACGATCGCCGGTGTGAAGGAAGACGTCACCGAGATCATCCTGAATATCAAGGGGCTCGTCGTCTCGAGCGAGCACGACGAGCCGATCACTGCATATCTGCGCAAGCAGGGCGCTGGCCAGGTTACCGCCGCGGACATTTCGGCTCCGGCCGGTGTCGAGATCCATAACCCTGAGCTCGTTATCGCAACGCTCAACGACAAGGCGAAATTCGAGCTCGAGCTGACCATTGAACGTGGCCGTGGCTACGTATCGGCAACGCAGAACCGCAATGAGTTCAGCGAAGCCGGGCAGATTCCGATCGACTCGATCTATTCGCCGGTGCTCAAGGTCACCTACCGCGTCGAGGCGACGCGTGCCGGAGAGCGCACCGACTTCGATCGCCTCGTGGTGGATGTCGAGACCAAGAACGCGATCACCCCTCGTGACGCTATTGCCTCGGCCGGTCGCACATTGACCGAGCTATTCGGGTTGGCTCGTGAGCTCAACTCGGCTGCGGAGGGAATTGAGATCGGTCCGGCTCCGGTCGACGCCGTGCTCTCGAACGAACTCAGCATGCCCATCGAGGACCTCGACCTGTCTGTGCGCAGCTACAACTGCCTGAAGCGCGAGGGCATCAACTCCGTCAACGAACTGGTTGCTCTCTCGGAGACGCAACTGATGAACATCCGCAACTTCGGGCAGAAGTCGGTCGATGAGGTCAGGGACAAGCTCATTGAGCTTGGCCTAAGCCTCAAAGACACCGTGCCCGGATTTGATGGCGCGCACTTCTACAGCGGCTATGACGACGTCGAAGAAGCAAACTAGGCACTCGGTACCTAACCTTTCACACCTGGAGAAATGACTAATGGCTGCACCAACTAAGGGACCCCGCCTCGGCGGTGGACCGGCGCACGAGCGCCTCATGCTTGCGAACCTCGCGGCTGCCCTGTTCACCCACAAGAGCATCAAGACGACCGAGACGAAGGCCAAGCGCATGCGTCCTCTTGTCGAGAGGCTCATTACCTTTGCCAAGCGTGGGGATCTCCATGCGCGTCGCCGCGTTCTCGCGACCATCGGCGATAAGACTGTTGTGCACGAACTGTTCACCGAGATTGCGCCGCTTGTCGAGTTCCGAGAGGGTGGCTACACGCGCATCACGAAGCTCGGCTTCCGTAAGGGCGACAACGCGTCGATGGTGCAGATCGAGCTGGTGCTTGAGCCTGTAACTCCGAAGCCGAAGTCGGCGAAGAAGGCCGCGAAGGCTGAAGCGCCTGTGGAGGCACCTGTTGTCGCCGCGATGGAGACTGCAGCTTCTGAGGATGCTGCGGTGGCTGAGGATGCTGCTGTTTCTGAGGATGCTGCGGTGGCTGAGGATGCTGCTGTTTCTGAGGATGCTGCCCCCGAGGCAAAATAACCCTGCACTGAAAGGTATGACCCCGTCCACCGGACGGGGTCATTTCCAATTAAACGACCCCTCCCCGCTGTTCAACTGTCAAAGAGTGTCGCCTAATGGGACCGCTTGCGACACTCTTTGACAGTTCAACGGAGGATTGGGGGATTGGGGGATTGGGGGATTGGGGGATTGGGGGAGGGGAGTTAGGGGGGCGTCGCGGGCAAGAGTGGCCCGGGAGCGTCGGGGGGAGCGAATGGACCGCGCGGGCCTGCGAAAGCTGGTAGCCGAGTAAGCCGCTGAAGGGCATCCGTCACGGCGCGTACGTAGATGACTCCGCCCGCCGACCCAGGGTGGATTTGATCCCGCGCAAGAAGGTCGAGTCGCGACGAGATCGCATCGCGCCAGTCGGCGAGCTCGACCGAGCGGTATTGCTGTGCGAATTGGGTGAGGGTGTCGTTGACCCCGTCGGTCCAGCCCCGGGGTGCCTGCACATTCACGACAATGATCTCGTGGCTGGCACCGACGATAGATCGGATCTGGTCGAGCGACTCGCGATCGATCGGCCCGTTGGTTCCGAGACCGATGAGCAGCACCGGCCGCAGCGTGCCGGAGTCGCGCATCCCCTGCACGATCGCCGGGGCCGATGACAGTTGCCGCGACACGACGGCATTGATCTGGATGCCAGGGAACCCGGCCTGCAGCTCGGGAGCAGAGGCGAGCATGACGGAATCGCCGATCGCGTCGATCTGATCCCCGCGTGGAACAGCGGGGGCCAGCAGGGGAGGAGCCGGCAGCGGGGGCGCCGCAAGCGAAGCAGGCGGTGAGGCAGGCGGCGAGGCAGCTGGCGACGCATCGGGTGACCCGGTCGAGGGCGAAGGTGTTACGGGGGGCGTTGCGCGCGAAGAGGGCTGGGGGGTGGCGGGCGCCACCGACTTCTTCCCCCGATCGATCAGCGCCTGCGCATCGGTCGTTCCCGGATCGGCGGCGATGGCGACACCGGTGGCGCCCATGAAGGCCACGATGAGAAGCGTGGCTGTCACGATCGCGGTGATACGCGCTGCCGGCCTCGGGCGTGGGCCGAGCCATCCCGCAATGGCGGCGCGATACCCCAATTGGTGGATCGGCTGTTCGACGAAGCGGTAGGACATCATTGCCGCCGCGACCGTGATGGCCAGCGCGATTGCGGCGATCAACCAACCGCCCGCACTCGGCGACACGGTTGGCAGTGCGGCCGTTACCAGCACCCACACCGGCCAGTGCCAGAGATAGAGCCCGTAAGAACGTTCACCGATCCAGCGCAGCGGATGCCAGTCGAGAGCGACACTGACAGGGGAGATGGGGGAGATGACCGTGCCAGCAATCGCCAGTGCTGCAAGCACCGCGACGAGTGCCAGCCCGCCACGCTCGGTGAGCGGGGCACCCTCAGGGAGTCCGAGGGCGATGGCGACGATCCCCACGATCGAGAATGCCGCGATTGCCGGGAGCACACGGCGCGCCAGAGCTGCGCTGCTCGCTGGCCAGTCGCGATGCAGTATGGCGAGGGCAGCACCGATTGCGAGGCCGAAGCTGTGGGTGTCGCTGCCGTAGTAGACCCGGGTGGGGTCCCCGGCCGCCGCGAGAATGGTCATCGCCGCGGCGGATGCGACCGCGATCGTGAGGACGATGAGCACTCGTGCCGCCCGCGAACGCACCGCGAGCACGAGAAGGATTACCAGTGGCCAGGCCAGGTAGAACTGCTCCTCGACCGCGAGCGACCAGAGGTTGCGAAACAGCTCCGGTGCGGTCTCGTCGAAATAATTCTGGGCTGCGGCGATCGACAGCCAGTTGCTGCTGAAAGTCGCGGCTCCGAACACCTGGCGCCCCAGGTGCACGAGAGGATTGCCGCCGATCAAGAGGGCGGCGGATGCCGACACCACCACGACAAGGCCGAGAGCGGGGAGCAGGCGTCGGGCCCGACGCATCCAGAACCTGCCGAGCCGGATGCGGCCGTGCGCATCCTTCTCACGCACCAGAACTGCGGTGATGAGGTATCCGCTGATCACGAAGAAGACATCGACACCGATGAATCCGCCGGGGAGGATGCCAGACCCCAGGTGGTAGAGCACTACGGTCACCACAGCGAGGGCACGGAGGCCGTCGAGACCGGGGAGTCGCGCCGATCGGGAGCCGCCCAACGATGAGTCGCCGCTATTCGGCATCCGCGCGCACGCGGAAGCCGGAGGATCGAGAACGCTGGGCGAGGACGACATAATGAATCACCTCGAGTTTCGTCGCGACCGAGCGAGAGGTCAACTCCGCGGGTCGTCGCACACCATTCGATCTAAGCTGTGAGGCGTGAGCGTCGAAAATCTCCCAGGCGCGATAATCCTGCACGGTCCGCCGGAAGTGTCGGGACCCGCTCCAGGAAAGACCCGAATCCGGCTCGACCTGTCGTATGACGGCGGAAACTTCCTTGGCTGGTCGTCGCAGCCCGGTCTGCGCACCATTCAGGGTGAACTCGAGTCGGCACTGGCAATCATCTTCGGCAAGCACGGGCCGGTGGAGCCGCTCACTGTCGCCGGTCGCACCGACGCCGGGGTGCACGCGACGGGGCAGGTGGCGCATCTCGACGTGACGAAGGAGCAGCTCGGAGTGCTGTCGCGTCCGCGTGGCAAGACTCCGCCGCTCGCGCCCGGAGAGCGATTTGACGGTCCGCGGGCCCTGGGCAGACGGCTCAACGGCATTGCTGGCCTGAATGCCGACATCTACGTGTCGCGCGGTTCCTTCGCCCCCGACGGTTTCGATGCGCGGTTCTCGGCGACTTGGCGGCGCTACCAGTACCGGGTGGCGGATGCCTCGGCCCCCCGAAATCCGCTGCTTCGGGGTCACACGGTCTGGTATCCGGCCGTGCTCGACCTCGATCGCATGAACCATGCCGCTGACGATCTTCTCGGCCTGCATGACTGGGCGGCGTTTTGCAAGCCGCGGGAGGGGGCGACGACGGTGCGCCACCTCGAGCATTTCCAGTGGACTCGCTCTGATGACGGGGTGTTGACCGCGGAGGTGCGGGCGGATGCGTTCTGCCACAGCATGGTGCGATCCCTCGTCGGGGCGACCATAGCGGTGGGGGAGTCCAAGCTCGAGTCGGCCCGGCTGGTGGAGTTGCGGGACGAACTCAACCGACCGAGCGAATTCAAGGTGCTTCCGGCAAAGGGGCTGACCCTTGTCGAGGTGGGGTATCCGCCAGAAGCGGAGCTGGCCGCCCGCGCGTTGACCACACGTAACCGGCGGCCGGTGGCCGCATCCGCGCCACCCGCATCCGGAATCGGGGCCGGTTTGACCGCAGTGGGCTCGAGCGACTAACCTTTACCCTTGGTGCACTCGCTGTATGCGGGCGGCATCACGAACTTGAGCCCTCCACCGGCAGCGTTCGCGGCGACATCGTCTCGCGAACATCCATCGGAGTGGGATTCACGAACACCTCATTTCGACACTAGAAAGCAGTAGTACTGTGACGCGCACTTTCTCTCCCAAGCCCGAAGATGTCCAGCGTGATTGGGTCATCATCGACGCGACCGATATCGTTCTCGGGCGCCTCGCAACCCACGCGGCGGTCCTCCTTCGCGGCAAGCACAAGCCGACCTTCGCCCCGCACATGGATATGGGCGACTTCGTCATCATCATCAACGCCGAGAAGGTCGCCCTCACCGGTTCCAAGCTCGCGCAGAAGCGGGCCTACCGCCACTCGGGTTACCCGGGCGGGCTCAGCTCGATGACCTATATCGAGATGCTCGAGAAGCACCCGACCCGCGCGGTCGAGAAAGCGGTTCGCGGCATGCTCCCGAAGAACTCGATCGGACGCGCCCAACTCACCAAGCTCAAGGTCTATGCCGGCGCCGAGCACCCCCACGCTGCACAGCAGCCCACGACCTACACCCTCGGCCAGGTCGCGCAGTAGCGCGCACCGAAAAAATAAGGATTTCCAACATCATGGCGAAGATCGAAGATTCACTCGACGAAGCAGTTCTCGAAAGCTACTCGACCGAGACGACCCCGGCAGCCGAGACCAAGGCACCGCGTGCCGTTCTCAACGTTCCCGGCGCCGCCGTCGGACGCCGCAAGCAGGCCATTGCCCGAGTGCGCATTGCGCCCGGCTCCGGCGTCATCACGGTGAACGGTCGCACCCTCGAGAACTACTTCCCGAACAAGCTCCACCAGCAGCTCATCAACGACCCATTCAAGATCCTCGACCTGCTCGGCAGCTACGACGTGATCGCCCGCATCACCGGTGGTGGCCCGTCCGGCCAGGCTGGCGCACTGCGTCTCGGCATCTCGCGCTCGCTCAACCAGATCGACGAGGAGAACAACCGCGCGGCCCTCAAGAAGGCCGGCTTCCTCAGCCGTGACGCCCGCGTCAAGGAACGCAAGAAGGCCGGACTCAAGAAGGCACGTAAGGCTCCTCAGTTCTCTAAGCGCTAACACGCTTCCGCGCTCCGGATACTATGCCTCGCCTCTTCGGCACCGACGGCGTTCGGGGCCTTGCGAACGAAGTTATTACGGTCGAGTTGGCTGTCGGGCTTGCCCAAGCCGCGTCCGTTGTGCTCGGCAAAGGACGCTTCGCCGACGGTCGCCGTGCTTCCGGGCGCCGGCCGGTCGGGGTGGTGGCGCGCGATCCGCGGGTTTCCGGTGAGTTCATTGCCGCGGCTGTCATGGCCGGCTTTGCGAGCTCCGGCGTGGATGTGCTCGACGCCGGAATCATCCCGACGCCAGCGGCAGCCTTCCTCATCGCAGACATCAAAGCTGACTTCGGCGTCGTGATCTCGGCATCCCATAACGGGGCTCCCGACAACGGCATCAAGTTCTTCGCGGCTGGCGGAACGAAGTTGCCGGATGAGGTCGAGGACCGCATCGAAGCTGCGCTGACGGAGAAGAAGCTGGCCCCGACCGGAATCGAGGTCGGACGCATCCGCCGGTTCGCGGATGCGGAAGATCGCTATGTGCTCCATCTCCTGTCGACGCTTACCTCTCGACTGGAGGGCATCCACGTGGTGCTCGATTGCGCCAATGGAGCCGCTGCGGGGATCTCACCGCAGGTGTTCACAGATGCCGGTGCCACCGTCACTGTGATCGGTTCTGAGCCGGACGGTTACAACATCAACGACGGCGTCGGATCTACCCACCTCGACAACCTCGCGCGTGCGGTACTCGAGCATGGCGCCGATGTCGGTATCGCCCACGATGGTGATGCCGACCGCTGTCTTGCCGTCGATCACCTCGGCCGGACTGTGGACGGCGACCAGATCATGGCGATCCTCGCGGTCTCGATGAAGGAACGCGGCCTGCTCACCGACGACACTCTCGTCGCGACCGTGATGTCGAACCTCGGCCTCAAAGTTGCCATGGCCGAGCACGAAATCACGCTGCTGCAGACCGCTGTCGGTGATCGTTATGTGCTCGAGGCGCTGAACGAGAAGAAGTTGAGCCTCGGCGGTGAACAGTCCGGGCACGTGATCATGAGCCAGTTTGCGACGACCGGCGACGGCATCCTCACCGGCCTTCACCTGCTCGCCGAGATGGCCCGCACCGGTAAATCGCTCGCGGAGCTTGCCAGCGTGATGACGGTCTATCCCCAGATCATGATCAATGTGCGCGGGGTGGACCACCATGCCCTCGCCTCCGATTCGGTGGTGGCGGATGCAGTGCATTCGGCGCAGGAGCGTCTCGGCGAGACCGGACGGGTGCTGCTGCGCAAATCGGGCACGGAGCCGATGGTGCGGGTGATGGTCGAGGCTGCAGATCATTCGACGGCCGAGTCGATCGCCACGCTGCTGGCCGATGTGGTGCGAACGCAACTCGCGCACTGACGCTGCGCGCTCGACCCGCCGGCAGCGGTAGTGGCTAAAGCTTTCTGAGGAGCACGCTGTTCACCGCGTGATCCGTTCCTTTGCGCAGCACGAGGTCGGCTCGCGATCGCGTCGGCAGCACGTTCTGCAGCAGGTTTGGCTCGTTGATGCGCGTCCAGATGTCGGCGGCGCGGGCCACCGCCTCCTCATGGCTGAGGCTCGCGAACCGGTGGAAGTAGGACTTCGGGTTGGTGAACGCACCTCGCTGAAGCTTGAGAAACCGCTCTTCATACCAGCGGGCGATGTCGGCCGTGCGGGCATCCACATAGACGGTGAAGTCGAAGAGGTCGCTGATCGCCAGGCCGTGACCGGACGATGGCGGCTGCAGAACGTTCAGCCCTTCGACGATGAGAATGTCGGGGCGCCGCACCACGATTTCGGCATCGTGAACGATGTCGTAGCTGAGATGCGAATAGAACGGAGCGCGCACCTCCTCGGCACCGCTCTTCACCTTCATGACGAAGCGGAGCAGTGCGCGACGGTCATAGGACTCCGGGAAGCCCTTGCGCTGCATCAGGCCGCGCCGCTCGAGTTCGGCGTTCGGCAGCAGAAAACCGTCGGTGGTCACTAGTTCGACCCGAGGCGTCCCCTTCCATCGCGAGAGCAGTTCGCGCAGCAGACGTGCGCTCGTCGACTTGCCGACCGCGACGGATCCAGCCACTCCAATCACAAACGGAGTCGCGGGTGAATCGTGGCCGAGGAAGCGGCTGGTGTCTCGGTGCAACTGACGCGCACCCACCGCATAGAGGCTGATCAGCTTGCTGAGGGGGAGATAGACATCCGTCACTTCGCTCAGGTCCAGTCGGTCGCCGAGACCCCGCAGTCCCACGATCTCGGTTGGCGAGAGGGGACGCTCAGTGGTCGGCGCGAGTGCAGCCCAGTCGGCGCGCTCGATCTCGACAAAAGGTGAGGGATGGACGGGTGTCGCGTGGGCCGGCGTCGAGTGGGCCTTGTCTGACATAAGAAAACAGGCTACCGGAGACCCGTGTCGCCTACCGACCGGGCGGATGCGCGCCCGAAGTACCGTAAAATCGTCTTTCATGTGTGGAATCGTGGGCTACGTCGGCAGCAACCAGAGCATCGAGGTACTGCTTGGTGGTCTGCGTCGGCTCGAATACCGCGGCTACGATTCGGCCGGCATAGCGGTGATCGACCCGGAGGGCGTGCTGCACACCAGGAAGCGCGCGGGCAAGCTGCAGGTGCTCATTGACGACCTCGACAGCGTTCCGCTGGCGAACGGAGCAACTGGGATCGGGCACACCCGGTGGGCGACCCACGGCGGCCCCAACGACCAGAACGCGCATCCGCACCTGGGGGACGATGGCAAGCTCGCGCTTATCCACAACGGCATCATCGAGAACTTCGCCGAGCTCAAGGCTGAGCTGGTGGGATCCCACCCCGATACGGTCTTCACCAGCGAAACCGATACCGAGGTCGCAGCGCTGCTCGTCGGCCTCGAATACCAGAAGACCGGCGACCTCGCTCTGGCTCTTCGCAACGTGGTCGACCGGCTGCACGGCGCGTTCACACTGCTCGTACTGCATGAAGACCAGCCTGGCGTCGTCGTGGGAGCGCGCCGAAATTCGCCACTGGTAATCGGGCTCGGCGATGGAGAGAACTTCCTCGGCTCGGATGTCGCGGCCTTCGTTGAGCACACCCGCCGCGCCATGGCGATCGGCCAAGACCAGCTCGTGACCATCACCGCCGACAGCGTTACTGTCACCGACTTCTTCGGCAACCCGGTCGACACCGAGGAATTCGAGATTGCCTGGGATGCTTCGGCAGCGGAAAAGGGCGGATGGTCGAGTTTCATGGCTAAGGAGATCAGCGAGGAGCCCGAGGCGATCGCCAAGACTCTGCTCGGCCGCATCGCAGACGGCGCGGTTCGCCTGCAGGAACTCGACGCTTTCGGCGATGATGCCCTGCAGGGAATCGACCGCATCGTGATCCTCGGCTGCGGTACCGCAAACTATTCCGCCATGCTCGGCAAGTACGCGATCGAGAAGTGGGCGCGTATCCCCGTGGACGTCGAACTCTCGCATGAGTTCCGCTACCGGGACCCGGTGATCGACGCCCGCACTCTGGTCGTGTCGATCAGCCAGTCCGGTGAGACCATGGATACCCTGATGGCCGTCAAATACGCGGTGGCGGCCGGGGCAAAGACGCTCTCGATCTGCAACACCCAGGGGGCAACCATCGCTCGCGAATCTGATGCCGTGATCTACACCCACGCCGGGCCGGAGGTGGCCGTGGCATCCACCAAAGCGTTCGTCGCCCAGGTTGCCGCGCTCTACCTGTTCGGCCTCCATCTCGCCCGGGTGCGCCAAACGCTCTCGGCGGTTGAGATCTCCGGTCTACTCGGCGAACTCGAGGCTCTGCCCGGCCAGCTCGCCACCGTGCTCGAACAGCACGACGCCATCCGGCAGCTCGCGGGCTGGATGACGAACACCCGCTCCGTGCTGTTCCTCGGCCGGCACGCGGGGTACCCGGTCGCCCTCGAGGGTGCGCTCAAGCTCAAGGAGCTGGCGTACATCCATGCCGAGGGTTTTGCCGCCGGTGAGCTCAAGCACGGCCCGATCGCACTCATCGAGCCGGGGCAACCGGTGTTCGTGATCGTGCCGAGCCCGCGCGCGAAGGATTCGCTGCATCCCAAGGTCGTGTCCAATATCCAGGAGATCCGGGCGCGTGGCGCTCGCATCCTCGCGATCGCCGAGGAAGGGGATGTCTCGGTGTTGCCGTATGCCGACACCGTGATCCGCATCCCGCTCGCCTCGACACTGTTCGAGCCGCTGCTCGCCGTGGCACCGCTGCAGATCTTCGCCATGGAACTCGCCGCGGCGAAGGGCCTCGACGTCGACCAGCCACGCAACCTTGCCAAGTCCGTCACGGTGGAATAGCGCTCGAATAGAGCACGAAAGGCACCGTAATGATTATCGGCATCGGAGTGGATGTCGTCGATCTCGCCCGGTTTGAGAGGGCCACCACGCGGACGCCTGGAGTCCTTTCACGCTTGTTCGCCGAGAGCGAACAGTGGGATGACGGAGTGAGAAGATCCCTCAACTCTCTCGCGGCGCGGTTCGCAGCGAAAGAGGCGGTGATCAAAGCGATTGGCGATTCAACCGGGGTGCGCTGGCATGACATGGCTGTCGTTTCAGATGGCCTGCGTAACCCATCGATCGTGGTCTATCACGCGCTCGCCGACATCGTGCAGGCCCGCGGCATCACCGCCATTCACCTGTCGATGAGTCACGATGCCGGTATCGCGATCGCCTACGTCATTGCCGATGGACCCGGCTCGCCCGATTCCGGAGCACACTTATGACGCGCCCGCTTCGTGAGGCCCGCGTCGATCTGGATGCGGTGGCCGAGAACATTCGCACCCTGCGAGGCCGGATCGGGGATGCCCGGCTCATGACCGTCGTCAAGGCCCGCGCCTATGGGCATGGTGCCGTGCCGGTGGCCCGTGCCGCTGTTGCCGCCGGGGCAGACTGGCTCGGCGTCGTGGACATCGCCGAGGCGCTGGAGTTGCGTGCAGCAGGTATCGACGCGCCGATTCTCGCCTGGCTGCATGGTCCGCACGTGTCGTTCGACGAGGCCATTGCCGCCCGCATCGACCTCGGAGTGCATTACCTCGAACAGCTGGATTGCGTGGCGGATGCCGCTGGCACGGCTTCCGTGCAGCTCAAGGTGGACACGGGTCTCGGTCGCAATGGTGCAGCGGAGCCGGACTGGCCTGCCCTCTTCGAGGCCGCTGCAGAGCACGAGCGCACCGGACGGCTGCGGGTGAGTGGACTGTGGAGTCATCTGGCGAATGCCGGCGAGGCAGAAGACCGCGCTCAGGTTGCGGCATTCGAACGCGCGATCGCCGCGGCGCTCGCGGCCGGGCTCACCCCTGAACTACTTCACCTCGCGGCGACCGCCGGGGCGCTCCGGGTGCCGACGGCACGATTCTCTCTGGTGCGGGTTGGCATCGGTACCTACGGATTGTCACCCTTCGATGATTCAAGTTCTGCCGATCTCGGTCTGCGCCCGGCGCTCGAGCTGAGTGCCGGCATCGTCTCGGTGAAGCGGGCGGCGGCGGGTAGCGGTGTTTCCTATGGCTACGACTACCGCACCACCGCCGAGACGAGCCTCGCGCTGGTTCCACTCGGGTACGGCGACGGCATCCCGCGCCAAGCATCGGGCCGCGGCGAGGTATCGATCAACGGGCGTCGCTACCGCATCGCCGGCCGCATCGCCATGGACCAGTTCGTTGTCGACGTTGGTGACGACCCGGTCGCTCTCGGTGATCGCGCGGTGCTGTTCGGTGACCCCGCGATCGGAGTGCCGTCGGTCGATGACTGGGCTCACGCCGCCGACACCATCAACTACGAGATCGTCACGCGCCTCGGTGGCCGGATCGAGTGGACCTATGCAGCTCGGGATTGATACACCGGAACAGATGGCCGAGCTCGGAGCGAGACTCGCGGTCGAGTTGAGAGCCGGTGATCTCGTGGCGCTCAATGGCGAATTGGGTGCAGGTAAAACCACCTTCACCCGGGGTCTTGGTGGCCAGCTCGGTGTGCGCGGATCGGTGACGAGCCCCACCTTCGTGCTCGCCCGCACCCATCGGCGCATCGGCGATGGCGCACCCCTCGTGCATGTGGATGCGTATCGCCTCGGCAGTGCGGCAGAGCTCGACGATCTCGACATCGACTGGTCGGCATCGATCGTGGTCGTGGAGTGGGCGGCCGGGATGCTCGAGGGTGTTGCCGAGCACTGGATCGAGATCGACATCCGGCGCCCGACCGGAGCGGGAGTGGAGATCGGCGACGGGGATGAACCGGTGGAGACGCGCCTCGTCACTATCACCGGGCACGGCGCTCGCTGGCACGACCTTAGGCTGGACTGATGCTGCTCGCCATCGACACCTCCGCCGGTACGAGCGTTGCCGTCGTGGACCGGGATCGCGGCATCCTCTCCGAAGTGAACGAAGCAGACACCCGCCGCCACGCCGAGGTGATCGGCGAAGCGATCCGTGAGGCGATCGAACGCTCCGGCGTGGCGATCGACGAACTCTCCGGAGTGACCGCGGGAATGGGCCCGGGGCCATTCACCGGGCTGCGGGTGGGCATCGCTGCTGCACAGGCATTCGCCTTCGGCGCATCCCGGCCGCTCGTGCGGGTGGTGAGCCACGACGCCGTCGCCTGGGGTTTCTACGCGGCGGGTCATGACAGCCCACTGCTGGTCGTGACGGATGCCCGCCGGCGTGAGGTCCACTTCTCCGCCTACTCCGGAGTGGACTCGGTCGGCCTTCCGATCCGCGTGCAGGGACCGGGGCTGTGTCGACCCGATGAATTGCCCGCGGTGGTGGCCGACTATTCGAGGCATGAACGGATCGATGCTGCACAGGTTTCCGCCGCATCGGCCGGCCTGCTCGCCGAGGGACTGTTCTTCCACAACCGCCCGTTCGCCGGGCCTGCGGCACTCTACCTTCGGGCCCCGGATGTCACGGTGTCGGCCGGTCCGAAGCGGGTGAGCTGAGTGAGCTGGCAGCTTCGCTCGGCAACCACCGCCGACCTCCCGCGCATCATGGAACTCGAGACGGGTACTTTCGGCACCGACGCCTGGTCGAGCAACGCCATGCTCAGCGACTTACGCAATCCGCAGTGCTACTACCTCGTCGCCGATCGCGTGGGGTTCCCGGGAGTGCTCGACGGCTATGCGGGGCTGTTCGCGCCCCGTGGTGCGCAGGAGGGCGACATCCAGACCATCGCCGTAGTCGAGGCCGCCCGCCGGGGGGGACTTGGGCGAGCGCTCATGAACGCGCTCATCCGGGAGGCGCGAACGCGCGGTGCGAAAGAGGTGTTCCTCGAGGTTCGAGCAGATAATCCCGGGCCGAAACGTCTTTACGAGACCCTGGGATTTGAGGAGATCGCGGTGCGAGTCGGCTACTACCAGCCGGATGCGGTGGATGCGATCGTCATGCGACTTGCCGTGCCTGACCCCGTGACCCGGCCGGCGGTGGGACAGTGACCGGCGGTGGGACGGTGACCGCCGGCCCTCCTGAACCCGGTCCACTCGTCTCGGGCCCTCTCGTGCTGGGAATAGAGACGAGCTGCGACGAGACCGGCATCGGAATCGTGCGGGGAACCACCATGCTTGCCAACGTGATCGCCTCCTCGATGGACGAGCATGCCCGCTACGGTGGCGTGGTGCCGGAGATCGCGGCCCGCGCGCACCTCGAGGCGCTCGGCCCGGCACTCGAAGCCGCACTCGCCGAAGCGCGAGTCACACTTGCCGAGCTCGATGCCATCGCCGTGACGAGCGGACCCGGGCTCTCCGGGGCCCTGATGGTGGGAGTCGGGGCGGCGAAGGCGCTTGCCGTCGCTCTCGGCAAACCGATCTACGCGATCAACCATCTCGTCGGGCACGTGGGTGCCGACGTGCTGCGCGACGACGGAACCGACATCGAACTTCCGACCATCGCCCTCCTTGTCTCGGGTGGGCACACCTCGCTCCTGCACGTGCGCGATCTGATCACCGACGTCGAGTTGCTCGGAGAGACGATCGACGATGCGGCCGGCGAGGCTTTCGACAAGGTCGCCCGCCTGCTCGGGTTGCCGTATCCCGGCGGACCGCAGATCGACCGGGTCGCGGTGGGCGGGGATCCGAAGGCCATCCGCTTTCCCCGTGGGCTCAGCCAGCCGAAAGATATGGCGAAGCATCGCTACGACTTCTCGTTCTCTGGACTGAAGACCGCTGTGGCGCGCTGGGTCGAGCAGCGACAGGATTTGGGCGAGGAGGTGCCGGTGGCGGATGTTGCGGCAAGCTTCCGCGAAGCGGTCACCGATGTGTTGCTCACGAAGGCCGTCGCCGCCTGTCTCGATCTCGGAGTTCCCCGACTGCTGCTCGGTGGTGGTGTGGTCGCTAATGCGCGCGTGCGCGAGGTCGCAGCGGAGCGTTGCCTCGCCGCTGGAATCGAACTGCGCATCCCTCCGCTGGCCCTCTGCACCGACAATGGGGCCATGATTGCCGCGATTGCCGCGCGACTCATCGCGGCCGGCCACGCACCATCCGCCCTCTCCTTCGGTGCTGACTCGACCCTGCCGGTTACGGTCGTCCAGGCCTGAAATCGGCGTCGGACCACCCGTGCCGCGGTTTGACTTGCCGCTTGTGCGATGGAAGGCTGGAAACTGCCTTTTCGATCATCTTTTTCATGCATCTTTCTTTTAGGAGCAACCCATGACTGACCCCGACAACGGCGCTGTGCCGCCGGTACCGCCGCCAGCCTCACCGGTGACCCCACCCCCAGCGCCTCCGCTTCTGCCTCCCGCACCTCCCGCTGGCGGGTATGTGGCGCCTCCGCCCTACACCGCGACGGGTGGCGTTGCCACGCCGAAGACGCTTAGCCTGATCGGAATGATCCTCGGAATTGTCGGAATCCTCGGCTCCGGGGTTGTCATCTTCCCCATCGTCGGTTCGGTGCTACAGCTCTTCATCCCCGGTGGTGCGCTCGTGCTCGGCATTCTCGGCCGCAAGCGCGAGGGACCCGGGGCGAAGGGATTCTGGCTCACCGCCATCATCACGGGAATCGTCGGGCTGGCCATCGCCATCATCGCGCTGATCGGCTGGATCGCGCTGATCGCGATCGGCATCCCCAACGGCGCCTTCGACATGAACAACATGAACGGCATGAACAACCCCTAGTTGATCAGTCGTTTGACGGTCTTCACGGTCGGCCCGGTCTTCAGCACGCGCTCGGCCTCGCGTTTTCGCCCGGGTCTTGAGTCCGCGCGCGTGCAGCAACGCGACGGCCACGCGCACGGAGCGGGTTTTTACCTCAGGATGTGCGGAAGGTGACGCGCTCGCAGAGCAGCGCAGTATGCCTGCCCGCGACGCGGGTGAGCACGAGTGTCGCGGAGGCTGGGCCGTGAAGTGAGAGTTTCTTGCGGAACATCGCGGGGTCGATATCCACTCCACGCTTCTTGATCTCTAGCGAGCCGATGCCTCGGGCGGCCAGCTCCTTGCGCAGCCGCCGTTCGTCGAGCGGGAAGCTCTCGATCACGCGGAAGCATGCGGCGAAGGGCGTCTCGATCGCTTCGTCCGAGGTGAGGTAGGCGATACCGTCGCTCAGCATCATCGCCCCGATGCGGCGGCCGAGGTCGCCGATCAATCGGGAGCGGATGACCGCGCCATCGGGCTCGTACAGGTAGCTGCCGAGCGTGCCGGTCTCGACATCCGCACTGTCTTCTGCCGAGGTGAGTTCGGCCATGCCGTGCTCACCGATCACCAGGGCAGACCGGCGAATGCCCGGGCGGGCCAGCACGCCGAACCAGAGCCCGAGTTCGACGACATCACGGTCGACCGACACCCACTGGGCTTCCGCCTCGGCGGGGATCAGGTCACGGTCGATTCCCGGGCCGAGCTTGATGCCGGCGGGGAGGCGGTCGGCGATCCCGAAGGCGGTCTCGAGGGTTGGCGAATAGTCTGCCGGGTCTGACAGCCGCACCGTGTTCTGGTGGCCGGTGGTGCGGCGGGCAGGATCGAGATACACCCCGTCGAAACCGTCGAGATCGAAAGTCGTGACGTCGGCGTGTTCGACGGTGGCATTCGGCCAGAGCGCAAGGTTGTAGGCGGCGATGGCAGCGGTCACTTCGTCGAGTTCGACGGCCGTCACCTCGAGATCCAGGGAGGCGATGGCGAGTGCGTCGCCCCCGATCCCGCTGCCAAGATCGGCGATCCGGGTGAGGCCAGCAGCGTGGAAGCGTCCGGCATGCAGCGCTGCGACCCGCAGTCGGGTCGCCTGCTCCAGCCCAGCCTCGGTGAAGAGCATCCGCTCGGCGAACGGACCGAACTTCGCCGCTGCCTTCGCGCGGAGCTTCGACTGGCTGAGCACTGCGGCGACGAGTCCAGGAGAGTGACCGGCCTGGCGGAGGTCAGTCACCGTCTTGAGCACATCCGCACTCGAGTGCCACGGAGGCAATGAATCAAGCAGCCTCAGCCCGTCGCTAGAGAGCAGTTCGACCAGCTCGGAGGAATCCATCGCTCCACCGTACCAAGCCGGCGACTGGCACTCACCTTGCAGGAGTGCTAACGCGCGGCTAAGCTACCTCTGGCTCTCTCCTTAGGGAGTGCTAACCCTCCAGATTTCGAAGTACACCAAGAAAGAGGCCAATCGTGGCAGTCTCCATCAAGCCGCTCGAAGATCGCATTGTCATCAAGCAGGTCGAAGCCGAGCAGACTACTGCCTCCGGTCTCGTCATCCCGGACACCGCGAAGGAGAAGCCCCAGGAGGGCGAGGTCGTCGCGGTAGGACCGGGTCGCATCGACGACAACGGCAACCGCATCCCTCTCGACATCGCCGTCGGCGACAAGGTCATCTACTCCAAGTACGGTGGAACCGAGGTCAAGTACGGCGGGGAGGACCTGCTCGTGCTGTCGGCTCGCGACGTTCTCGCGGTCGTCACCCACTAGAACAACACTCGTCGGCGGGCCCATTCTGACATCGTCGGAATGGGCCCGCCTCTTTTTGCCGTAATATCCCCATGATGTCCAGCCCCAGATCCCCCCAGCAGTCCACGGAGCGATCGGGCGTCGTGATGGCCGTGGTGGCCTACGCACTCTGGGGCATCCTCCCGCTCTACTTCCTCTTGCTGCAGCCCGCTGGCGCATTCGAGATCGTGGCACTGCGCATCTTGTTCTCGCTGGTGTTTTGCGCACTCATCATCACCGTCACGCGCAAGTGGCCCGCGTTGATCGCGATCCTGCGCCAGCCGCGCATCGTCTTCACGATGGGGCTTGCTGCGGTTTTCATTTACGTCAATTGGCAGGTCTATGTCTATGCGACCCTCGACGGCAAGGTGATCGAGGCCTCACTCGGGTACTTCATCAATCCCATCGTCACCATTCTGCTCGGCGTGATTTTTCTGCGGGAGCGGCTGCGGATGCCCCAATGGATCGCCGTCGGCACGAGCGTGCTTGCCGTGGTCGTACTCGCCGTCAACTACGGGGCGCTGCCCTGGGTTTCCCTGGTGCTCGCCTTCTCCTTCGGGTTCTACGGGCTCATCAAGAAGCGCGTCGGCCCCGCGGTGGATGCAGTGAGCGGCCTCACGCTGGAGACGGCGTGGCTGGTGCCGGTGGCACTCGTTCAATTGGCCGTCGTCGGCACAAGCGCCGGCCTTACTTTCGGTACGGTGAGCCTCGCCCACACCGTGTTGCTCGCCAGCACGGGTGTCATCACCGCTGTGCCGCTGCTGCTCTTCGCCGCCGCAGCACGGCGGCTCCCTCTCGTCTATTTGGGACTCACGCAATACCTCGCACCGGTGCTCCAGTTCATCGTGGGGGTCTTCGTGCTCGGGGAGAACATGCCGCCTGCCCGGTGGATCGGCTTCGCACTGGTCTGGGTGGCCCTTGTGATCCTCACCGTGGATGTCTTCGTCTCGGCCGGTCGCGCCGGTCGCACCCGTCGCGCACCGGCGCAGGCGCGCTGAACGCGAGCATCCAGCAGGGTGAAAACGGAGATTTTCGACCGGGGAACGGTGCCGAAGTAACGGAAAGTAACGATTGTGCTGTGTTACGTGGCTGTAACCTGCGCGTATTGTGTCCGGACCTCCGGGGCAATAACTTCGATATAAGTGCAGTACCCCGTATTGTCACGTCCTCATTTCACCTCTACGCAAGGAGCATCATGAGCGTTTTCGCGAAGGCCAAGGCCTCCCGCTCACGGGCTCTCAAGTCCACCATCAGCGGTATCGCGATCCTCGGTGTCAGCGCGCTTCTTCTCAGCGCCTGCGCATCCAGCAGCGGAACTACCACTGGCGGCAAGGACCTGAGCCTCAAGATCGGCAGCATTCTTCCGCAGACCGGAACCCTCGCGGTTCTTGGCCCGCCCGAGATCGCGGGAGTTGACCTCGCGGTTGCGGACATCAACGCGGCCAAGGCCGGGCTCACGATCACCGTGACCCACAAGGACTCTGGCGACACCTCAACCGACATCGCGACCCAGTCCGCGACGGCGCTTCTCGCCTCTGGTGTAGCCGCCATCGTCGGTGCGGCATCGTCGGGGGTCTCGAAGACCATCATCGACCAGATCACCCAGGCCAAGGTCGTTCAGATCTCCGGGGCGAACACCTCTCCCGACTTCTCGAACTACGCGGACGACGGATACTACTGGCGCACGGCGCCATCCGACGTGCTGCAGGGTCGCATCCTCGGTAACAAGATCCTGAAGGACGGTGCCACCAAGGTCGCCATCCTGTACATGAACGACGCCTACGGAACCGGCCTCGAGTCCAACGTGAAGAAGTCCATCCTCGCTGGTGGCGGATCCATCGCCGGTGAAGAGATCTTCGAGCCGGCCTCCACCGACTTCAACAGCGCGCTGACTTCGCTGCTTGCGACCAAGCCTGATGCCCTCGTCGTCATCTCGTTCGACGAGATCAAGACGATTGCTGAGCAGCTCGCGGCGAAGGGCTTCGACTTCAAGAAGTTCTACGGAACCGACGGAAACTACGGCGTCATCACCAAGAAGGACACCAACGTCGATATCGCCGGCGCGCAGTTCTCCAGCCCGGGTGTCGCGGCTACCGCGAAGTTCCAGGCTGACATGCAGTCCCTGGTCAAGAAGCAGGGTGGCAAGGAACTGAACGTCTTCAGCTACGCAGCGGAGTCCTACGACGCTGTTGTGGTGACGGCTCTTGCGGCCCTCCAGGGTGGCAAGGCCGACGGACCGACCATCAAGGCGAACCTTCAGTCAGTTTCTGAAAAGGGCACCAAGTGCACGACATTTGCTGAGTGCGCAAAGTTGATCGCCGAGAAGAAGGACATCGACTACGACGGTCTCTCTGGTCCGATTTCGTTCGACAAGAACGGTGACCCGACCGAGGCCTACGTCTCGATCTACAAGTACGCGACGGGCAACGTCGACTCCTTCGAGTCGCAGGTCTACGGCAAGCTGTAACTGCCACCGTCTGAGTTGGCGAAGGGGTCTGGCCGAAAGGTCGGGCCCCTTCGTGCGTCGCACCGGCACGCTTCTTGAGGCACGCGGTTTTGGCGCCCGCCAGCACCGTGGTGGCACGCCTAGGTGTTCTTCCCATTGACGTTGTGTACGCGGTCGATGGGTGATTTGCCGCCGATGCCGGTATGGGGTCTGTGGTGATTGTAGCTATGCAC
>NZ_JADOVH010000007.1 GCF_015751965.1 Frigoribacterium sp. CG_9.8
ACGTCATGGCTACCGCACCCCAGCTGAGGTCCTCAGCGAGATACTCTCGAACCAGTCAAATCAAGCCGGTGTTGCGACCACCGCCTGAATTCGCCCGCGCTTCGTAGACATGATTTCGTGCCGACGTTCAAAAATCCTCGATGTCGGATGCGGCCACGGGAGCGCAGTTGCTGCACTGCGCCGATGTGGGCACGAGTCCTATGGCATTGACCCGACAGTACGCATCCTCAACATCGCTCTAGAGCTATCGAATCCCGCTTGGTTTCGCCAACTCGGAGCGGCAGACCTCGTGCCCAGGACCCTGCTGGACGCCGGGCTACCCGATCGGTATGACGCGTTGCTGCTCGCGGGAAACGTTGCGGCTTTCCTGACTACCGCCGAACTCGAGTTTGTTTTCAACACAGCCGCGATACTGCTGCGTCCCGGCGGGCGCCTGATCATCGGCACGACCGTCGAGGCTGCTGGAGGGCCCGCAGATCAGGATGCCGCGGCATCGGGTTCCCCTCTCCAGCTGCAGAATCGCTTCGCGGATTGGCATCTTGGGCCATTTCTTGACAGCTCGCGATGGTCAGTGAGCGTCTTTGTGGGGTCTCAGCCCGCCAGTGACCCACACCACACCACCCAGGTGGATTTGACCTCGTCAGAGGGGATCTTTGTGCTCGATCGCACTCGGGATGCTGCGCAGTGAAACGGGAAGGTGTGACCGAGAGTACGGTCACACCTTCCCAACCAGCATTCGCCCAGAGACTGCTTCTAGCGGAAGGTCGCCGCGTCAATCACGAAGCGGTAGCGCACGTCTGAGGCGAGCACACGTTCGTAGGCGGCGTTGATGCCGTCGGCGGAGACGATCTCGACCTCGGGGGCGATGTTGTGCTCGGCGCAGAAGTCGAGCATTTCCTGGGTCTCGCGGATGCTCCCGATGCCGGAACCGGCGAATGAGCGACGGTTGTTGAACAGCGTGAACACCTGCAGCGGCAGCGGCTCTGGCGGGGCACCGACATTGACCATCGTGCCATTGAGGGCGAGCATCGACAGGTACTGGTGCAGATCGATCTTGGCGCTAACCGTGTTGATGATGAGGTCAAAACTGTTTGCCAGTGAGGTGAAAGTCGCAGCGTCGCTCGTGGCGTAGTAGTGATCCGCTCCGAAACGCAATCCGTCTTCCTGCTTGCTGAGCGACTGCGAGAGCACGGTCACTTCAGCGCCCATCGCGTGCGCGATCTTCACGGCCATATGGCCGAGGCCGCCCATTCCGACGACGGCGACCTGTGTGCCCGGCCCGGCATTCCAATGTGCCAGCGGTGAGTAAGTGGTTATTCCGGCGCAGAGCAGAGGTGCGGCCGCCTCGTAGGGGATGCTCTCCGGGACGGAGAGTACGAAGTCCTCCACGACGACGATATGGGTGGAGTATCCGCCCTGGGTGATGGTGCCGTCGCGGTCGACTGAGCCGTAAGTTCCGGTGTTCCCCTTGAGGCAGTACTGCTCTTCGCCGGCAAGACAGTTCACGCATTCGCGGCAGGAGTTCACCATGCAGCCGACCCCCACACGGGCGCCGACCGTGTGCAACGTCACTTCGGATCCGATCTCCGTGACCACACCCACGATCTCGTGGCCGACGGTGAGCGGGTACTGGATATCGCCCCACTCACCACGCACGGTGTGGATGTCGGAGTGGCAGATGCCCGAGTACGCGATCTCGATCAGCACATCTTTCGGTCCGACGTCTCGGCGTTCGATAGTCGTCGCGACGAGCGGATCGGTAGCCGAGGCGGCGGCGTAGGAATTGACTGTAAGCAAAAGCTTTCTCCAAACGTAAGGAACTGGGACCGAGGTAGTTAAGCCCACGAAGCTGGGTTACATTCCCAGCGAGCACGCTCGGACCGCGCACGATGTTCGCGTGCAACTGCAGCCGTTGGTCACCCTTCGGCGTTCAGCACCCGGCTCATGAAGACGCTGTTCGGGTCAGGCAGATAGTCCCCGAACGGCTCACATTCGGTGAAACCGTTGCGGCTGTACAGCCTCCTCGCCGGTGCGAAGAAATGCTCGGTTCCCGTTTCGAGGCAGAGGCGTTCATAGCGGCGTTGGCGCGCGACATCCACAATCCGAGTCAGCACCAGAGCGGCCACGCCACGCCCCCGCGCGGCCGATATCGTGCGCATCGACTTGATTTCACCCTGCTGAGCGTCGATCTCTTTCAGCGCACCACAACCGAGCAATGCGCCATCCTCCCGCGCGGTAAAGAACGTCACGGACTCGTGCGACAGGGCTGACGGGTCGAGGGCGTGCACGCTTTCTGGCGGCGACGTCGCGAACATGTCGGCCAGGTGCTCGGTGAGGAGTTGGAGAACGTCCGCCCGGTTCGGGTCGTCACAGTCGATGTCGATGATGGGCTCGAATCTACCGTTCTTGGCGGGGGTATCCCGGCCAAGGGTGCCGGCCGTATCGGCCCAGGCGGAGTCCCTCTTCGATCAGATGGAGATGATGGCGGAAGTCCGTCGCCGGCTCAGTTTCGGTGAAGCCACACGTGGCATAGAACGGTGCATTCCACGGCACATCGGCATAGGTTCGCAACGTGAGCTCGTCGTATCCGCGATCTCGGCGCCCAGACTGCTCCGACCCCCAACGCGTCCCATGTCGTGCCGTAAAGTCACTACAGGGTTTCATCCCTGAAACCCTTGAGTTTCGGGCCGCCTGCGCGATGAAACCTTTCGAATATCCCTTCGGAAAAATTCGGTGTTGGCAACGAAGGCACTCGTCTTGGTCGCTGGCGTCCGAAATCATGTCCTCTAAGTCGACCAAGGCATTTCCGGCACGTGAGCATCTGGACAATACAAGCCGACCCGAGGAGAAACCCGCCATGAAGTTCACGATCATCGGCACGGGAGCGATCAGTTGCACCGTCGCAGCCGAGCTAATTCGGAACGGCCATGAGGTGGTTCTGTGCGACAGTGATGCCGCGCGAGTGGTGACCATCAACGAATTTGGCCTCACCATCGAGGGCCCGATCGACACTGTAAAAGTGCGGGCGCGCGGAGTATCACCCGCAGACCTGCCTGAGATGCTGGGGGTGGTGGTGCTCACTGACGCTGACTACATGACATCGGCGTTCGCCGGGCTGGTCCGCGACAGGTTGGCCCCAGACGGTTTACTGGTCTGTCTCAACACCACACCGCATTCGGAACCGCTGATCACCGCGCTTGGTTCCCAGCGGATTCTCGCCGCGCTAGCCACAATCGATGCGCAACAGCTAAGTCCGGGACGAATACTGCTGAGAAGCGCGGGAACGGTATTTGTTGGCGAAGTCGCGAGCACGGAGATCACTGCACGAGTGCAGTCGCTGGCCGCCGTGCTCCCGTCTGGCCGACCGACCGACAATATCCAGGGCTGCCTCTGGTCGTTTGCTGCTAAGCAGGCGGTGCTTCTGGCCGTTTCCACTTCGGGCTTGTCAGCGGCAGCATCGCTCAACGCGCTTGACTGGCAACCGCTGTTAAGTGCGCTCGCCCGCGAGGTTCTCGATCAGTGTCCGACTCGGGCCGAAGCAATTGACGACTTTGACCCACGCGACCTCGAGGGAACGCTGAGCCGGATGAGTGCCTCCCCTCCATTCTTCGAGCCGGGCACGGGCGTCATCTCCGGGGCTCTCACTGGCCCGCTCACCACGCAGGTGGCCGCACTAGTTCGCGCCATCGAGTGCGGCGATCGCCCGAAAGACAGAGCCAACCTCGACCTCCTGGCAACCTACGAGCGAACCGAGCGATTGGGGCGACCACTCAATGCTGTTGTGGCGATGTTTCCCGCCCCTCAACGGGCTGCTGCCGGCCCGCTGCACGGCATTGCCATCGCGGTAAAAGACATAATCGATATCAGCGGGCATCCGCGGGGAAACGGAAACCCTCAGGCGATGCGGGGCCAACCCGCGAAGAAAGATGCCCCGGTCGTGGCGGCGCTGCGCACGGCCGGTGCCGACCTCTTTGTTGCCACCTCACTGCTCGAGTACGCAGCGGGGGCCCCGCACCCTGACGTACCGGAAGCCCTCAACCCGTTCGACCGCAACCGCACGGCAGGCGGCTCAAGCGGAGGGTCAGCGGCCCTGGTCGGGGTTGGTGCCTGCAGTATCGCACTTGGCACCGACACCGGCGGGTCGATCCGCATTCCGGCGCATTATTGCGCCACCGTCGGGTTCAAACCGAGCTATGGAGCACTTTCCCTGGCCGGGGTTGAACCACTCGCGCCAAGCTTTGACCACGTCGGCTTCCTCGGCGCGACCGTCGCCGCGGTGGAGCAGGTTTTCATTGCCCTGACCGGGGAAACTCCGGATGCCGAGGCCGGGCCGCTTCGCATCGGCATCATCGCCGGTCAGCTCGACCTGCCCATTCTCGACCCGGAGATCGTGGTGGTGCTCCGGAATGCGATCACGACGCTGACTTCGTCCGGATGCTCGATTATTGAAGTCGATGGTGCGGCGCTCGATGCCGTCAGCACGACCTTCGAGGACATCCTGCTGTACGAGGCGTGGCAGATTCACGGCGCGCGCATCGGCTCGGATCCGCATCATTACGGCCCAGAAACCCTTCGGTTGCTGGTCGGTGGCGCCGAAATCAGCGAGCAACAATATTCTGCGGCGCTCGCCCTGAGACTGAGCCTGTTACCTGCCGCCGCCGATGTTTTCGGCAATATCGATGTTCTTCTCACCCCGGCTGTTCCCTTTGTTGCTCCGGCGACCACACCCCCGATAGATACGCCCGAAGGCGAGGCCGAAGGCCTTTTCTCCGGGGTGTTCAACGTCACTGGCGACCCAGCGATCGTGCTCCCCTGTGGTTGGAATTCCGCGGGGCTGCCGATCGGGCTGCAACTCGCAGCACCGCTGGGGCGGGACCAGAGGCTGCTCTCGGCGGCCGCGTTTGTAGAAACTACGCTGATGTTTGAGAAACGCGCTCCGGCGTTGCCCTAGCCTCGCGGGCACTGGTGTCTTTGAAGGTCCGGTGGATTTGGACGGCGTTTTCCCACTGTCTCATTCGCTCCAAACCCTTCTTGCCGACGCGGTGAAAGACCGCCTCAACGAGACACTCGGCAAGGACGACCAGTGCAGCGAACGAATCGAAGGGCACTCCACCGACGGGAATCGGCAGCACTAAGTCGGCATCCTCAGCACAGGGTGATAGCTCTTCGTCGGTTATGACGATTACGGTCGCGCCCTGCTTCTTGGCCATCATCGATACTCGTCTGGATGACAGTTCATAGCGCCGGAGGTCAATGATGATTGCGACGGAGTCTCGTCTCAGCTCCAAATATTTCAGGGTGTCGTGACCGAGTGGGTCATCCGCAAAGCCAACGTGCGGAATGAGCTGCTCGAGCTGAAGCGCGAGGGTCCGGGCGACCTGTTTCGAAAAATAGCCCCCCGAGATCAGCACGTGCCGAGGCGATGATGCCAACAATGCCACGACCTGGTCGAACTCGGTCGGGGGCACAATCGACAACATTTGCTCGATTAGGGCGATCCGATCCCGGGCCGCAGCCTCAAGGAACGAGCCACCAACTCGCTCGACCGTGCTGTGCGCTGCCCGATTGACGGGGCTGCTCGTTTGATGGGTGATCTCATTTCGAAGCGCCTTTTGGAAATCGGGATAGCTACCCAAGCCCAATCGTTCCACCAGCCGCAAGACGGTCGGAGTGCTGGTGCCGGCGAGCGACGCGAGCAACGCCGCTGAAACGAGCCCCGCACTCGGATAATCAGCAAGCAGCACACGTGCCACTTTCTTCATGGCAGCGCTCAGCTCATCCATCCTCGCGAAAATCTCGTCTTTGATCAGAATCATCGTTTCCCCTGACACATGACGTAATCGGCGGGCAAGCGGTGGTGGATCGACCTGTCCAAAAACCGCACCCCCAAGCCAGTTCGAGTCAAGTCAGTGTCACCAGTTCACCGTCGTGTCGATATGCCGCGAACATGGCATCGGAATTGTAGGCGACCACCACCCGACCGGACGGGTCAACGGCGATGATCCCGCCATTGGCACCTCGGCTGCCGAGTTCGTCCGCAATTGTGCCGCTCACAGCGTCAGCCACGGTGGCACCGAGATAGCGTATCCGCGCTGAGATCTCGTGGGCGACAACTCCCTCGATGAATGATTCGCCCTCACCGGTGCACGAGACGGCAACCACACCGTCCCTGGCGTAGTTACCGGCGCCGATCACCGGAGTGTCCCCCACTCGGCCTTCGCTCTGGTTGACCATTCCGCCGGTAGAAGTTGCGGCTGCGACGTGGCCGCGAGAATCGACGGCGACCGCCCCGACAGTGCCGTGGCGAGAAGCAGCCATCAGCTCCGACTGAACATTTCTGAGCTGGGACAGGCGTGCTTGCGTCACGAAGTAGTTCGGTTCGACCGTTTCGAGCCCCCAGCTTTCGATGAGCCCCTTGCTCGGAGAGACCAGCAGAACATGTTCGGTATCTTCCATCACCTTTCGTGCGGCTCCGATCGGGTTCTTAACGTGGCGAGACACCGCGATTGCACCGGCCCGGCCAGCTCCGGTCATGACCGCCGCATCCAGCTCAGCCTCCCCCGTTGCCGTGAGCGCCGCGCCGAAGCCCGCGTTGAACAGCGGGTTGTCTTCGAGCGATTCGACGCTCGCACAGACGGCATCGAGCGCACTCCCGCCGGCTTCCAGGATGGCCTCGCCGACCAGGTAGGCGTCGGCGAGTCCGGCGGAGTAGTTTCCGCGCTCAACGAGGGACAGCTCCTGAATCTGGCCGCCCGCACCCCCGTGAATGGCCAACGCAAACCCTGTCGGTGCCGGATCGAGAGATATGACGGTGATTGGTAGCTGGGTCGCATCGGGCATCAGCGGCCACCGGCCTGACGCGTAATGTAATTGACCGCGACGAATGACTCAAAGATATTCAAGAAGTTCTCTCCCTCGATTCTGACCTCCCGGTCGCTTGTGCGAACCGCCCCGCGTGCCCACGTAGCGACTTCGGCCATGTCTGCCGTTTGGAAGTCAAGATCCAAAGCGGCTGGACTGCTGATTTGTGGGGTCGCAACGGCGCCTTCGCCAACTCGGCGCATTGCCAGCTCAGCACCAGCCCGAATCGCCGCGCACGACACTGCCGGATGCAGATTCTTTGCACTGAACCTGGTGATCGATTCCTTCGTCACGACCTCCACTGCGTCCGGCGCGAACGGCCTAGTCTCCTCATGCAGAACGGAGTCACCCGTCACCAGGGCGATCGGCACTCCAAAATGATGAGCCACGAGCGCGTTGATCCCGCTCTCTCCCACATATTGACCGTTGACCCTGGCGCCGGAGATTACTTCGGGGTTGTAAGTGTGCGACAGGGTCGAGGGCGGACCGGAGATTGATCCGTGATAGCCAACGAAGAAGATGGCGTCGAAGCTGGCATCGAGCCCCTGCATCATATACATCGGCTTGTGCCGCCCTGAAATGTACTGGGCATTGCCGGCGATTTTGCGCGGATCGAGGTTTGCCATGGTGCTGTGCGAGTCATTGAGCACGATCTCTGTTGCACCACCGGCCAGAGCGCCCTCGATCGCCGCGTTGACCTCGTCCTGGAGTAGTGCACAGCCCAGGGCATACGGTACGCCACTGCCCGGCCGACACTGTTCCCAGTCGACTATCCCGGCGACGCCCTCCATATCGAATGAGATCCAGACCTTCACATTTCCTCCTACTTTGGGCTCGAAAAAGCTGCACAGCGTGCAGTTAGGACGTGGCGACGGGGTAAAACGCCGGCAATTCATTGGCGAGAAGACACGCGCTCTGGTGGTCGGCAGCGACAGCGGTGAGCGAAGGATCGATCTCTCGGCAGGCCGTAACGGCAGCTGGACATCGCGGGTGAAAACGGCACCCACTGGGAATGTCGTAGGGGCTTGGCGGCTCGCCTTCCAGCACCAGCTCAAGATTAACGCTGGATTCGGACATGCGCGGAATCGAGCCGATCAGTGCCTGGGTGTAAGGGTGTCGGGGGTTAGCGAAGAGCTCAGCCGTTTCAGCCACCTCGACAATTCGCCCCAGGTACATCACGGCAACCCGCTGGCTGAGGTGCTGCACGACGGCAAGGTTGTGGGCCACGAAGAGGATGCTTAACCCGAGTTCAACGCGCAACGACGTGAACAACTCGAGGATCGTGGCCTGCACCGAGACGTCGAGAGCGGACACCGGTTCGTCGGCAATGAGCACATCGGGCCGCACCGCGAGGGCGCGCGCTATGGCAATACGCTGGCGCTGGCCGCCGGAGAACTGGCTGGGGTATGCGTCAAGCGCCTCCTCCTGCATCCCGACCAGGTTGAGCAGGCGAATGCTCTCTGCCCGCACCTCGTTGCGCGGCACGATCTTGTGCAGTTTCAGGAGTTCAGCCAGGATCGCGCCGACCGTGATCCGTGGATTGAGCGAGGAGTAGGGGTCCTGGAAGACCATCTGAATACGCCGCGTCGCATCGCGGCCGCGCCGAACCGGCATCGGGAGCCCGCGATAGTCGAGCTGACCGGCAGACGCCTCGACGCTTCCGACCAAAATCTTGGCCAGGGTCGACTTGCCCGAGCCGGACTCGCCAACCAAGGCCAGGATCTCACCGGCCCGCAGCTCGAGATCAATGCCGTCGAGCGCCGTAAGGGATTCCCGACGCAGTGCCCCCGGCCGAAGCTTGCTTAGGATGGGGCTTGGGACATGGTAATTCTTTGAAATGTTGCTGACCCTCAGCACAGCGGATGTGGTCATGCCGGTACCCCTTGAAAGATCGAGTCGGACTCTATGCAGGCCACCGAACGCCCCGGTGCCAGCGACTCGAGCGCCGGGGATGCAACGAGACAGCCGGGCTGCGCGTGGATGCAACGGGGCGCGAAGGCGCATCCGGATGGCCGGTCGGCGAGGTTCGGTGGAAAGCCGGGAATCGGCACGAGCGCCCGGTCGGGTTGATCGAAGTCGGGGGCGGAGTCGAGAAGCCCCCTGGTGTATGGGTGGCGGGGGTCACGGAACACGTCCTTGACCCGCCCGGATTCGACAATGTGCCCCGCATACATGACGGCCAGGTTGTCGCAGGTCTGGTTGACGACCGCGAGGTCGTGAGTGACGAAAATCAGTGCCGCGCCGAAGTCATCGCAGAGTTGCTCGAGCAGGCGCAGCACCTGATGCTGCACCGTCACATCGAGCGCAGTGGTCGGCTCATCGCACAGCAGCAGTTTCGGTCGGCACGAGAGCGCCATCGCAATCATGATGCGCTGGCGGAGACCGCCGGAGAGCTCGTGCGGAAATGCCCGTGCCCGCTTGGCCGGATCGGGGATTCCCGTCTTTGCCATCATCTCGATGGCGAGCGCCATTGCTGCCGCCCGCGACAGCCCGAGGTGGCGGCGTGGTCCCTCGGCGATCTGCTCGCCCACCCGAACGACCGGATTCAACGCCGTCATCGGTTCCTGGAACACCATCGCGATTTCGGGCCCCATCAGCTTGCGGCGAGCAGCCGACGAGGTGCTGAACAGGTCGCGGCCCTCATACGTCACCGATCCGGAGAGAGCGTCGATCCCGGCCGGCAGTAGGCCCGCGATGGCGCGCAGGGTCAAGGACTTTCCGGAGCCGGATTCTCCGACGATTCCGAAGCGCTCACCCTTGGCGACGGTGAAGGAAACGTCGTCGACGATAACCGTTGGTCTATGACCGGATCGAACGACTCCCAGACTGAGGTTGTTGACGCTAAGCAGCGGAGCTGGTGTTGTCATTTTCTTCTCTCCGGGCTGAGCAAGTCGGATAACCCATCGCCGATCCACGACAGCCCAAGGCTTGTGACCACAATCACGAGACCGGGGATGGTCGCTTGCTGCCACTGGGTGGTGATGAACTCCTGGCCGTCGAGGATCATGCTTCCCCACTCCGCGGTGGGTGGCGCAACTCCCAGACCGAGGTAGCCCAGAGTGACAATCGCCATGATGTCGAGGACGATGTCGCTCATCGCGTAGACGATTGCCTGCGACATGACGTTCGGGCCGATGTGACGCACGATGACCCGGCCGTGCGACATGCCTCCCAGCCGCGCGGCGACGATGTAGTCCTGCTTCTTGACCACCAAGACTTCGCCCCGCACGATCTTGGCGTAGGCCACCCACGAGATTGCCGAAATCGCGAGATAGATACTCACCTCACCGGCACCGAGCAGGAACACCAGCACGATCACCATGACGTAAAACGGGAAGGCGAAAAAGATGTCGACGATCTGCATGACGATCGAATCGAACCAGCCGCCGAAGTAGCCGGCGAGAGCACCGACGACTGAGCCGAAGACGAACGGGATCAGAACCGCCATGAAACCGATCCGCAGGTCGACTCGGGCGCCCCAGATCAGCCGCGAGAGCACGTCTCGCCCGTACTTGTCTGTGCCGAGCCAGTGTGCCCCGCCGGGAGCCAGCAGCGAGTTCTGCAGATCCTGCTTCACGGGGTCGAACGGCGCGATCACCGGTGCAAGCACCGCAACGAGCACGAGGGCCCCCACCACGATCAGGCCCGCAATCAACGAGGGGTTGCGGTACCAGGCCTTGAGCGAACGGGTTCGAGTGTTGCGCCGCTTTTCCTGGGCGAGGAACAACAGGGCAGTGGGCGTGGTCATGCTCGTTCCTTGCTGCTGAAATTGACCCGCGGATCGAGAAGGGTATAGATCACGTCGGTCAGGATGCCGACCACGATGACGAACAGCGCGATGAACAGCGCGACAGCTTGAATGGTGGTGAAGTCCCGCGAAAAAATTGCGGTGAGCATGAGGGAGCCGAGGCCGGGAACGGCGAACACCCGCTCGATGACGATCGAGCCGCCTACCAGGTATCCAAGGTTGACGCCGATCACCGAGATGGTGGGGATTGCAGCATTGCGCAGTACGTGGTGAACGAACAGTCCGCTTCCTCCGGAGCCCTTCGAGCGCGCGGTTGCGACATAGTCAGACCCGAGCGCGGCGATCGTTGACGTCCGAAGGCTGCGAATGATGGTGGGGGACATCGAGATCGCCAATGTCAGTGCTGGCAGAAACAGGTAATACAGATGCTCAGAATCTGTCAGCCCGTATCCGCCGACGGGAAACAGGCGGAGGTTGACCGCGACGAGCAGGATCAACATGATCCCGACCCAGAATTGCGGCATTCCCTGACCGAGCAGCGTGAAGATACGAACGAGGAGATCACGGGCACCGTTCGGCCGAGTGGCGGCGATTCCGGCGAGCGGAATGCTGATCACCATGGCTATCACCAAGGCGAAGAGCAGCAGGGTGAGAGTTACCGGGATGGCCTGGAAAAGCACCTCCGAGACGGGGCGCTGATTGACCAGGCTGTCGCCGAGATCGCCCTGCAGAAGTCGCCCGATAAAGGAGAAATACTGCACCCAGAGCGGCTGGTTGAGGCCGAGTTGTTCCCGCAAGGCGGCGATGCGCTGAGGTGTTCCCTTGTCACCCAGGATCGCGATCGCCGGGTCCCCTGGAAGCAGGTGAACCATCAAGAAGACGACGATGGTGACTCCGAAGACGACCGGGACAGCCCGAAGAAGTCGGCCAGGAATAAAATTCAGTCGATGCAGCATCCGGAGCTCCCTCCCCCTGGGAGAGGGGCGGCCGCCGAGGTGGCCGCCTCTCTCAGGTGCGAATTATTTGGTTTTGTAGACGTTTTCGAGGTGGAAGGTCAGAAGCGGGGACACCTTGTAACCGCCGACCTTGTCTGAGGTGGCGAACGCGTACGGCGAGTAGTACAGGTAGGTCAAGAACGCGTCATTACCAGTCGTCTTCTGAAGCTCCTTATAGAGCACCTCGCGCTTGGCCGGGTCAGTCTCCTGCTGTGCTTTCTTGTTGAGATCGTTGACGACCGGGTTGTTGTAGAAAGTGAACGCCGAGTGGTTGCCACTAGTGGGGTCAGTCGCGAAGGTCGTCCACTCGTCCGGGTCCGGAATATCCATCGTCCAGGCAGAGAGGTTCATGTCGAACTCGGAGGTGATGGCGGCCTTCTTGGCTGCCGTCGCATCGAGCTGCTTGATCTCCATGGTGATGCCGATGGCTTTTAGCTCAGCCTGCATGATCTGAGCAACCGAGCTCTGATTCGCGTCACCCGACCGGATGAGAACCGAAGTCGAGAAGCCGTTCGGTTGGGACGACATGGCCAGCTCTGCTTTCGCCTTGGCCGGGTCGTAGCTCGGCCCCGGAGCGTTCTTGTCGTAGAACGGCGTTCCGGGCGGGATGAGCGAGTTCGCCTCACTGCCATTGCCGAAGAGCACTGCCTTGACTAACGCCTTCCGATCGATAGCGAAGGCGATTGCGCGACGAACGTGGATGTCGCTGAAGGGAGCGCGCTGTTGGTTGATCGCGACGTAATCGATCTGGGTCGACGGGAAGGCAAAAACCTTCACGCCCGGGCTCGACTTGAGCGACGCGAAACTCGCCCAGTCTGGCGTGTTGTCGATATCAGTCTGGCCTCCCTGCAGCTGGAGTTTGCGGGTGTTGGCATCGGGAACAACGCTGTAGGTAACGCTGTCCAGGAGCGGCTTTCCCTTTTGCCAGTAGTTCGGGTTCTTGACAAGCTTGAGGTACTGACCCTTCTTCCACTCATCCCACTTGAACGGGCCAGTGCCGACAGGGGCCTCGAAGAACTGCGCGGCAGTCTTGCCACCGTAGTTGTCAGGAATGATCGCGTTGCTGAAGAGTGAAAGGTCAGCCAGAATCGGCGCCCACGGGTACTTGAGCGACACGGTGACGGTTGCGTCATCAACGACTGTGACCTTGTCGATCGCTGCGTTGATGAAGCCCCAGCCGGTGTCGGCTGTCTTGGTGTCCTGGTCGATCGAGAACTTCACGTCCTTTGCCGTGAGGGGCTGCCCGTTCGAGAACTTGACGCCCTGGCGGAGTGCGATCGTGTAGGTGAGGTTGTCGCTCGATACTGTGTACCCGCTGGCCAGCCATGGCTTCACGGTTTTGCCGTCGTCGGTCACGGTGAAGAGGGACTCGCCGATGTTCTGGTACACCTCGATCGAGTAGTTTTCGAACGAAGCCGATGTGCTGTCCATCGAGATTGCGTCGCTCGAGCGGGCAATCCTGAGATCGCCACCCGCCACAGGCTGCCCTGCGGTTGCCGTGCTGTTGCTGCCTGCCGCGGCGCTGCATCCGGTGAGGATCATCCCGCTTATCGCAATCAGACTTATGAAAATAGTCCGATGGTTCTTGTTCATCAACTGCTTCCTTTTCTCTTCGCCTTTTATCGCTGTGATCGGCTTGGTTTCTTCTGCCGATCCGCCACTGCCAGCGTCACGACCGAAGAGTTGTCGTTAACCTATATCGAACCATCAGCAGCTGTAAAGAAAATTACAAAATAAGCTAATTCTGTGAAATTATTATGTCTGAAACACGATGTTGATATCTCTGAAACATTGCTCTCGAGTATTTCTTTCGGGCTAAGCTGCGATCACTGCACCCGCCAGAATCAGAAATCCCACCCCGCTGACGAGCCATGTCGGTGGTCTTGTTCTCGCCCGATTACTAACTCGCCCGCGGCGTTCTCCAGGGCCAAAATGGTCTCCACGCTGAGGCGGATTGGTCCGCGTGAATCACGAGCGCCCCACAACCGTGACGACGTTGACACCGGGGGAGTCCGGCAGCTGGCAATCACCGATAAGCCGTAATTCATCAACCCGAGGAGCATTGAAAAACGTGAACAACCTAGACGGTATGGTCGCGATCGTCACCGGAACCGCCCAGGGAATCGGGCAAGCCATCGCACACGATCTTCGCGAAGCTGGGGCGGTCGTTCACGGCGTCGACCGAGACACTATCGACCTCAGCGATGCGGACGCGACCGAAAGGTTCTTCGCCGGTGTTGGCCCCATCGATATCCTGGTCAACAACGCCGGTGGCGTGGTGGGCCAAACCCACACTCCGATTGATGAGCTCACCGATGATGCGTGGACCGCGGTCTTTGACGCCAACCTCAGAACGACCTTCAACTGCACCCGTGCGGCCGCCCGCTCGATGAAGGTTCGCGGGTACGGCCGAATCGTCACCATCTCTTCCGGCGCGGGGCGGAGCGTGAGCCTCACGGGGATCCAGGCCTACGCATCCGCAAAGGCCGCACAGATCGCCTTCACGCGTCAACTCGCGCACGAACTGGGCCAGTTCGGAATCACGGTCAATTGCGTCGCTCCTGGTTTCGTTCTGTCAAACCCCACCACACAGGCCCAGTGGGAGAGCTATGGCGTTGAGGGTCAGAAGGCGATGCTTGGCCAAATCGCCACCCGAAAGATCGGCTCGGCGAAAGACATCGCGCGTGGGGTTCGGTTTTTCGTCTCGCCGGACGCCGGCTGGGTGAGCGGCCAGACACTGTCCATCGATGGTGGGCATTCACTGTTTTAATTTGGCGCCTCACCCAGCACTCGCCCTTGGCCCACAGGAATTGGACTAGACCATGAATGTAGTTATCAACGGTTGTCGACTCAACGTCGAGGCATTCGGCCCAGAAGACGGTCCGGTGCTCATCGCCCACCACGGCGGAGGAGGCATCGGGTCGCTGGCTGAACCGCGCGAAACGTTTGGCGGATTGGCAGACCGGTTTCGCGTCATCGTGTTCGACGCCCGCGGGTGCGGCTTGAGTGACGGGATCCCGCCCTATTCGCACGAGCAGTGGGCTGCCGATATCGAGGGCCTCCGCCTATGGTCCGGCGCCGAGCAGATCGTCGTCGCCGGTGGCTCGTACGGCGGATTCATCGCGCTCGAGTACGCGGTCGCGTATCCCGAACGCGTCTCAGCGATCCTGTTGCGTGACACGGCCGCTGATGGGAGCAACCTCGAGCTTGCCTTCGAGAACGCCCGGCGAAAGGATCGGGTAGAGATCAATTGGGAGAATTTCAATCGATACTGGACCGGCAACATTCGGGATGATGCAGATCTGAAAGCCTGCTGGGCCGAACTGATTCCGCTGTACGACTTCGAATACGACCCGGTGAAATCAGCCGCCGCAGTCGAGGCCGGCTATTACCGACACGAGTCACACAACTGGTGTTTTCAACACAATTGGTCCGGTTACGACCTCACCGGTTCCCTGGCTGGCGTCCAGGCGCCCACGCTGGTCACAGTGGGTCGCGAAGACTGGATCACTCCGGTTAGCTCGGCGCAGACCATCGCCCGACTGCTACCGAATGCCGAGCTGGTGATCTTCGAAAAGTCCGGCCATTCACCCCAGATCGAGGAGCGCGAGGAATTCAATCGAGTCGTTCGTGATTTCGTCGACCGGGTTGTACCGGCTCCATCCGTTGGCTCCACAACAAACTAAGCGAATCGAAAAGGCGAAGAACATGTCAACACTGCTCGGAAAAGTTGCCGTCGTCACAGGGTCCGGAAATGGCATCGGTCGCGCCATCGCCCTGGCCATGGCCGAGGCGGGGGCGGCCGTGACGGTGTCAGACGTTCTTGTCGAAGACGGCGAACGCACCGTGCGCGAAATCCTGGCCCTTGGCGGGTCCGCGATCTTTGTTCGAACAGATATTTCGGTGGCGGCGGAAGCCCAGAACCTGATCGACACCACGGTCAGCGCTTTGGGTGGGATCGATATTCTCGTGAATAATGCCGGGATGGGCGGGTCCTCCGCCCGGCTGCACGAAATCGAGCCGGATGACTTCGATCGAGTTCTGGACGTAAACCTCCGCGGCACCTTTCTCTGCAGCAAGTTTGCACTCCCACATTTCTTGGCGAAACGTGACGGGCGAATCATCAACATCGCCTCCACCTACGGAATTGTGGCTGCGCCGAAATCTGCCGCGTACTGCGCAACCAAAGCGGGAATCATCCACCTCACCCGCCAGCTCGCAGTTGATTACGGCCCCGACCAGATTCGCGTGAACGCGATCTGCCCCGGCTACATCGACACAAGCCTGGGGCGTCGCGCAGCTCTGCTCAGCGCCGAGGAGCTCGTTGATGCTTCGGCCCGCCGAGAAAAAGCGGCGGCCATGCAGCCACTCGGACGACAGGCGCAGCCGAGCGAGGTCGCGAGCGTTGCGGTCTTCCTTGCCGGGGACGGTGCATCCTTCATGACCGGATCGATCGTCACGGTTGACGGCGGATGCACGACCACCTTCAATTACGGCGAGGCCAGCAACTAGTCGACGACACACGTCGTTCCGATTCCGAAGTTCTTCGCGATGCGCGCGATCGGCGCTCCACCGCAACGCGCGACCGCGACGACGTCACGGCGGAACTCCAGGGGCAAAGCTTTCGGCATGCTGAACATCCATCCGGCGAGGACCTCAGTCCTCACAGCGTTGGAGCCAACCGAATCGACCGCAGTCCCATCGTCCCTCTCGCGAGGGGTGGCCATGGCCCCGTTGGGCAGACACCTGAGGTCAACAGCGTTTTGTAGGGTCGTCCAGATGTATCTATGAAGCCCACCCGCATTTCGTCGCACCTCCGCGCGCGTTGCATATGGAAGCCTTAGCAACCGCCGCAACCGGACGGTCCGGGCGGCATGCCGCTGGCTGAGGCACTTTACGGACCCACGTGCCGATGGATGGTGTGTCCATCGGCAACGGCTTGCGGAACCGCAGCCGTGATCGACGCCGACGACTTAGAGCGCCTGATCGAATTGGCGGAAGACATGGCGGATATTCGCGCGGCCGAGGAATCGCGCGAAGAAATGCGTCGCACACAATCGCAACCGATACCGATACCGTGGGATCAAGTTATTGCAGACCTTGGCCTCGTATGACCTACTCGGTGATGATCGCACCAGCGGCGTCTTGAGCGAGACCGGCGAGCGTTCGTCCGGGGTTTAGGGGTCGAGAAAGTCGCCCAGGCGACAACGCCCGGCGCAAGCTCAAGATCGCTCATGCAGTCAAATCGGCGAGTTCGGTACGTTCCCACTCGGCGGTCTCCGCTGCGTAGAGCGCCACACTGGCGTCCGACGTGTGGGCGATCGCAGTCTTGAGGTCGCTCAACCTATGTGCGCGGTCATCCGCCTCAGCGAGGCGAGCCAGATGGGCCCTCAAAGTTAGGCCATCTCGCGCAGCCTGCACCTTCAATCGATCTCGCAGCTCGTCACTGACCTTGATCGTGGTGTTCAGACTTTAGGTATACCGACGTTGTCAACATCGCCGGAGTCGATCGCAGAGACGGTACTTCTATTGGGACAGAAACCCTATGGGCGCCGGAGTTGCGTGGAAGGAAACTGCACACTTCGAAGCAGCACGTTCAGCCTCGCGAATAGCTCCGCCATCGTTCTTCGACGTGAAACCCCATCGACTGCACGAGGCCGAGACTGGCGGCATTGACTGCAGCTCCCCAGCGGAAAACATTCGGACCCCCTCTGCCGCAAAAGTCAGAATGGATAGAGCCGCCACCGCAGCGCCGAGCCCGCGACCCCGATGACTCTCCAATACAGAAGCGAAATCGTTGTCTCCCACCCCATCGACGATTTGGCCGACTGCGGCAGCAACTAGAACACCACCATCGAGGGCACCAAAGATTCTCTTTCCCGACTGCCAAAGCCCACGAATAGCGTCTCGCTCGGGCGGTACCTGGAAGGTCGCGGGCGTATAGGGGTAGTCAGCGTTATTGGCCAGTTCAAGATCGTAGAGAGCATCGGCATACTCCACGGGTAGCTCTTGGACCGTGATCCCTGATTGCTCTGCCCGCATAACGGCCTGACGGATCTTCATAAGGTCAGGCGGCTCGGACAGTCGCAGCCGAGCGCCCCAACTCTCACCCACGAGCACATAACCATCGGCTTCGAACGCAATGCCTCGAGCATCCTCCGCGCGGATAATTTGGACGTCATTCACTCCTAAACCATAGTGATGCGGTCGTCGGACGAGACGATCACACCGCAAGCGGAACCTCGACCGGGCTCTTTCTCGGCTTAAATCCTGTCTTTTAACCAAAAGAACGCGGCACAAAATCCGGGACGGTTCAGTGCTCCAACTGTGGATGTCGGGCTGCCCCATTAAGTGGGACTATCGGGTACTTCCTGAGGCTGAGAAAGTTGAGGGTTATGTCGTATTTGCGGCAGGCCGTAGCTCCGAATGCAAGGTCATTCCATCGGGGTCAGTTCGCCACATCCGAAGGCCAGACAGAGAAGACATCTGTGGTTTTCCAGAACGGCGAAAGTGGTAAAAGTGCGCTGCGGTCGTTCTTTGTCGATGTTGTCGTGTTTTGTGCGCACCCACTGTTGCGGATGCCGCTTGCGTTATACAAACAAGAGGTCAATTCGGGCCCATTTCCGGCAGATGAGCCGGAATTGGTTATTGCCGGTTCGGACCCTGACCATCTGCTATTCATCGGTGATGTGGCAGTTGCCGGATACGGTGTGATAGAACACGGGATGACCGTTGCGTCCCACACAGCTCGGCTGATCTCCCACGATCGTAGGCGCGGATGCCGGTGGGCAACTATCGGTGCTACAGACCTCACCATCGCGAAAGTGGGGCAAATGGATGATCTGGGGGCCGCCGACGTTGATGTAGCCATCATCATGTTGGGTATCCCCGACGTACTGCTCGCCACAAGCTCAACACGGTGGGCCGCCAATCTGGGGACAGTCATAGATCACATTCAGGATCGTGCCGCAGCTGATTGCCGCATTATTTTGGCCGCAATTCCCCCAATGGGCGACTTTCAGGACATGCCACTGTGGGTGCGCAAATTACTGACACTGCAAATCCACCGTCTCAATCAGGTCACACTGGCGGCCACCTTGCACAGACCCAACACCGTATTCGTGCCATTCCCGGACTTGCGGGTCGGAAAAATGTTCGTGGGGGACCTTTTTTCCTGGAAAGCACTTCATCAGAAGTGGGCACGCGTCATCGCAGCGGCAACGATGACAGCTCTGGATGAAGCTGACAAAACGGGCCCACACCTCACACGTGGAGACTGACCCCAGTTGTCAACCTCCACCCACACACATCGCCCGTCCCTTGAAGATCTCGAAGACCGGATTCGGGACGAATACGTTCAGCCTTGTTTAGGGCTGCTGGCTGCGGTGCGAAAAGACAGCCGGGAGGTCATCGGCTGCTGCGGTCTGATCGCAAACGCACATGGGCAGGAAGATGAGCCCGAGCTTGCGTATGAGTTTCTTCGAAGAGAATGGGGCCACGGTCTCGCGACTGAGACTGCATCTGCAGTCCTCGAATGGGCGGAGTCGTCGGGCTACACCCGCTTGTGGGCGACTATCCGAGACTGGAACACGGCCTCACAACAGGTCGTCTCGAAGCTGGGGTTCGTTGTGACCTCGCGAATAGAGCCAAATGCCGGGCACGGTGATTCCCTCTCCTATCGCAAGGATCTTGAACCTGGTCGCTGATCAGAACATCCGAGAGTGCCTGCATCAGCGAAGCCCCCGGAGGCCCGCTGGGGAAGGCGGAACGGGCACTTGCTGAGCCCCTATCCCGACGGGGATCCTTTCATGAGCCGCCGCGCATCATGCGGGCCTCATATACCCAAGGTCAATCGAATGCCGTCGGCGATCCTTGAGAGGACGTAACTCGGGGCATGTCCGACCGGATAGGGTTCTACGAACTCCCGGCTGACCGGACCGATCTGCGACACCACTGCAACTGAGTCAAGCCCAAGCCCCGATGCGTCGACCGGCACGAGTACGTTGCCAGGGAAGGCCTCGAGCGCAACATTCGACGTCAGCGGCACCACGAGCACGGTCGCAATGTCCGTGGCAAGCAGCCAGTTCTCCTGCATGACAACGGCTGGACGGCGCTTGGCTGGTTCGGAACCTCGCGGAGAGCCGAAATCGACCCAGACGACATCGCCATGGGCGATTACCACTCCGATCCCTCGAGCACCGTGCGCTCAGATTCGCGAAGGAAGGGGCTCTCCGCGGATGGTTGTCCGACCCGTGCGATTACCGCATTGGCCTGCGCCGTCAACTCAGCTTCTCCTTCCAACTCTTCGACGAGGCGACTAGCAGCGAGGCGGAAGAACTCTGATCGGTTCATTCCAAGTCGCCCAGCCACCCGCTCGAAGCGCTCGAAGTCGCGGTCCGGGATCGAGATTGCAGTCTTCATGATCGAAGTATAACTGGTTATACTCAGCTGTCGTGATGGGGGAACCCTCTGTAGGAGGTCAGCGCCGCGGAAAGTGGATCCGCCTGAGGGTGCTCAGCGGTCGTAGACGTTGCTGCGATGACCGAGCGTGATCACTGCGACAACGAGGATGTCGTCATCGACCGTGTAGATGATGCGGTAATTCCCGATGCGAACTCGGAATCCGGAGCGCCCCTGCAGTGTTTTGGCACTTGGTGGCCGTGGATCCTCACCGAGGAGTGCGATCGCGCCGCGAATGCGGTCACGATCCTGATGGTCAATTTGCCTCAACGCACGAACCGCGGCAGGACGCAGTTCGACCTGGTAGGTCATGTCCAGCCCAGATCGGCCTTCACTTGGGCCCAGGGAACATTGGGGCCCTCCTCTGCCATCGCTTCGTCAAACGCGACGACATCTTCGGAGTCTTCGAGCGCTTCGAGCATCCGCTCGTAGCGCTCGGGACTGACAATCACCGCGGCACGTTGACCGCGGCGCTCGATGAACACCGCTTCGCTCTGTGAGCGAGCGATGACGTCGGAAAGGTGGTTGCGTGCGTCCGCGACGCTAACGATGGACATAGCCCAAGTGTACAACCCAAATCTGGAAATGTACATGAATACTGCCCCGACCGGAACCTTCAATGCGACGGGGCGACGGCCATTCCACGCATCGAATAAGCGTGTGGACGCTGTGTCACTTGGGAACGGTCACCGGTGTTGCCAGAGGCGTGCTTCGTTCCTCCTGCCGCGATCACGTCCGCGAGCGGTGACTGCGGTAAGCGGACTTCACTGAGTCTTTCGCGGACGTTGTGCACTCGTCCGCCGCTGAGTAAAGATACCTTTACGTCGACCATTGCCGATGCTACTGTTATGTACAGTTTCCTTTACGTAGGAGTGGAATGCGCGCTTGGATTACTTTTGTCGGTTGTGGGGTCATCGCAATTTTGACCGTATGGGCATTGGCTCACGTCCTACCCAATGAGCTTGCCTTCCTTCCACCAGTTCTCTACGGGTTGATCGTCTTCAGCTCTGGCATCGGCAGCTTGCTGGTTCGCAAGCACTTAGAAAAGGAAAACCGCACGGCCGAGCCAGACAGCATCGAACACGCACTCGCGAAGCACGCTGGCTCCGACGCCTTCACATACGCGCTCGTGATAGCGGTCGCGTTCGGTCTCTGGCTGGTGATAAACGAGCAGTTCATTACGGCGCTGGAAGTCTACGGATTAGTCGCGCTGTGCATTGCCCTGTTTTGGATCCGCTATGCAATGCTGCGCCGCAGCGTCAACGAAGACAAGTGAAAAACTCCATCGCCGCACTTCGACGCAGCCACGGCTACTCGCAAGAAGAACTGGCCAAAATTGTAGGGGTATCCCGTCAGACGATCATCTCAATAGAAAAGGGCCGCTACGCGCCCAGCCTCGCTCTTGCGTTCAAACTCACCCAACACTTTGAAACAACCATTGAACTGGTATTCATGCCGGAGTAGCGACCAGCGCCCTCGTAGAAATCCACACTGGCCTCCTCGATAGGGGAACCTTGACCGGGCACTTCTTGGCCCGAGTCTTGTCTTTTCGCCAGAATAAATGCGGCACGATTTCCGGGACGGTTCAATGTGACTTCACCCCGCTGACGTCCTTCAATATTTTGTTGTCTTCAGCTGTCCAGTCATTGAAACTGTGTGTCAGATCGTACAAGCCTGCTTGCGTGAATAAGCCACGTGCTTCTGTCCCGCCACTCCGCGTTCGAGGTAAACGAATGTACTTGATGAAAACAGTGCCGGGTCTACTGTGCTGGCAGGTAACAGCTGAGATGGCTTGATCGGTAGGCGTCAGTCGTGCCCGCAAGCCGGACCATCACCGGACGGTATTACCCGCCATCGCGAGAGCACGCTCTGAACCACTTTTCGCCCAGATCAGCCGCCCGTAAGGGGAACCGTGAATGGGACGCTGGTTAGGTGATTACGGAACACGCCCTATTGGCAGTCATCCCCGGCGGCCGACACGAGTTTCGTTTCGTCGAAGGTCGCTGACGAGGACGTGGATCTATGGAAAACTTGCCGCTACGAGAGGTCCTCTTGGGATGGTCAATAGCTGTCGTGGTAACCACTATTTACCCTGATCAACCAGACATCCTCAGTTTTACGCGCCGTGAGGACCCCAATCCGACCGGTGGACCGAAGCCAAGGTGTGGACCGCGGACGCCACCTGGCGCGACCCACCCAATATGCACCTGATCCATCGATCTACTGATCTACTTATTCACCCTTCGTCAGCCTCACGTCCACGGCTTCAGAGTGATAGCGAAAACGCCGGGCGCCGAAACGCCGGGACAGTCGACCCCGGTCTAGCGATCCGAGCACACCGTGCGTCTCATCCGCTGACCATCCGGGTCGACCGTCCCGGCCGAACCGCTCTAGTGCCGGGGCAGCACGTCCGTTCCTTCGATTCGAACAGCCTGCAGCTGCTTCGGGTCGAGCCCGAGGAGTTTCAGGATGGTTGGCGCGATTTGAGTCGTCTCGACCGCCGAATCAACGGTGCGTGACTGGTTGTCGTCCCGGTCATCGAAGGCGCCGACCGTCGAGACTACGAGAGGAACATCGCGGTCGTCGGCGCTCGCCCCACCGTGCTCCGCGATCTTCGACTTTCCGCCGGTGTAGACCACACCGGTGGTCACCAGTCCGAAGATATCGGGGTAGCGAGCATCCGATTCACTGGTGCCAAAGTACCGCGCTACCTCAGCTCCGGCGTAGATCGTGCTGAGTCCGGATGCTGCCACGGTCTTCGCCGTTCCGGCAATGGTGTTGCCGGCGGCCGAGTGTGTCGAGAGGTAGGTTTTCGCGAATGCTGCCGCGCCGGCGGAGTGATCGCTCAACCAGAGTTGCATGACATCGTCATTGGTCGAGAAGACCACGAGATCGGCGGCGGTCGGGTGACCGACCCTCCAGTCGGCGTTCAGGCCATCGATGATCGGTGCGTCGGGAACGCGCACCAGAGCGGCGGGATCGGTCGGAGACTGACCGTGCTTTGCCGAAAGGATAATCGTGGTGCGCTTCGCCAGCCCGTGAGAGGCGATGGCCAACTGCAGGCGGCCGAGTGCGGCATCCACATAGTCGAGGGCCTTGCTCAGAAGCAGGCCGGGCACAACGCCGCCCGCCAGGTATCCGCCAGTCAGGCCGTTTGAGGTCGGCAGCTTTTCGGCGGTCGAGACGCTTTGGAAGTTCATGCCGAAGATCGCTGGAACCGGTCGCTTCACCGTGCCGGAGTGGTCGGTACCGCCGATTTCGTTGAGTACGGACTGCACCTTGTAACCGTCGTACTGCTGGGTGGCGAGATTGTTTTTCGTCCAGTCGGAACTGCCGTACGAGGCGGGTGCCGCGCTGTTGATCTCCGGGGTGAACAAGTCGTCGATCCCTTTACCCGACGGGCCGTTCAGAATCTCGTAGGCGGGGTGCTTGTCAGACCATGCTGTGGTGAGTCCTGCAGCCTTGGCGACTTCGAAGATCGTGTTTACCTTGAGGTACTGGTGCGGATACACCGGGGTGCAGGTCTTCGGGTCCACCGGAAGGGCGGCGGGGTTGAGCAGCGTCTCCGGGTGTCCGGTGAGGGAGAGGATGCTGCCGGGAAGCCCAGCGAGTCCCGCTCCGGCATCCAAGGAGTGGGGGTTCTTGTCGGCATCCTCGGTGAAGGCAACTTCGGCTCCGAGGGCTGCACTGGCGCAATTCGTCGTGCCAGCGGGCAGCAGGGCACGATTGTAGCTGTCGTCGTAATAGATGCCGGTCGTGCCCGGATTGCCGCCGGTCACCTGTCCGACCATGCCGGGGAACGAATCCGACGGCACAGGAGTCTGGGCGTGGGTGTAGCTGGTGCCGTTCCCGACGAGGGCTGCGAACGCTGACTGCGGATGGGTCTTGATGTACCAGTCCAGGTCTTTCTGATGCAGTCCGTCCACCGAAAGCAGAAGCACATGCTCCCGCTTTGAGTGCGCGTGTCCTCCCGAGTCGGGGGAGTCGCTGCCCTCGGCAAGTGCCGGTGCGGTGGCCGATCCGGCAATGAGTAGAGCACTCACAGCGACGGCGCCGAGCGCTTTGCCATAGCGAGGAATGAGCGGATGTTTTGAGGTCACGGGGGTGGATCCTTTCGACGGTCGGCCGCTCAATCTGCGGTCGCCTAGCGAACGTAAGGCCCCGACCCCTACGTTCAGGAGAACAAACAATGAACTGGTGATGACGATTGCCCGCCGACACCGACGCCCTCCTCATCCCGACAGCAGTGCACTTCGCCCTCGACTTCTTCTGAACAGATAGGGGCGTGAGCGACCACGCCCCGGGCCGTTCCATCACCCGCATCACGGCTTATGTGGGACGGCTAACGGGCTGCCCGTAAGTGGAACGGCAAGTGCTACAGCTAAGGACTCTAAATCCTCAATGGTCCTGGCTTAGCTCGCTTGGGGATTTCCTCCGCCGAAGAACAATGCGTTTGATCCGATTCCAATGTCTTGTTGTACCTCCGCCGTCACTTCGAGACCGATCGCGCGGGCCTCCATGTGCGCGAGGCCTCCGATCTGTTCCGGCATTGTCGCGTGAAGCATTTGGCTCCGCCATTCCGCGAGCTTCGTGGCTGTGGAAGGGCGAAGGTGTACTTGCTCAGCAGTGACGGGAGACTTCGCCCGAGGGGCCCAATCGAACAAAGCCGTTCCTGCCTCGGCTGTTCTGACCAGGATTTGCGGATACCAGGCGCCTGGCACCGGGTGTCGACCACCTGCACCAAAGAAGTTGTCTCCGCCGCCAGCGGCACACCAGATCTCGATGCTGGGGCCGAGCTCTCGCTGCACACGAGCTGAGAGAAGGAAGGCGTCAATTCGATGCTGAAGTTCGACTTCGTCGCTCGAAAACTTAAACCCGGTCGCGCTGATCATGTCGAAGACTGAGTTCCAATTCTTCAGATCCTTGCGAAGACCCGTGGAAAGGAGCTGAACAACCTCACTATCGTCTTCATCCGTTCTCCCCAATCGTTGCCAGAGAACATTGTCGCCCACCGTGTACTCAGCCATAAGAAGATAAGCGTGACGAGTCGAGGTCATCATCACAACCTAGCGTTGGCCGAGCAGCTTGCGCCCCAGCCCGCCCGAGAGCCCGGCGAGAAAGCAGGCGCGAGTCTGACGGTTGGCAGGCCGGACGCTCAACTGATACTGATCGGCGAAACCCATGGGTCGATGGCGCAGCTGTGCGGGTCATTTACGCGTGTCGGTACCGCTCCTGCGCCGAGCAGGCAGGTGTGATGCATTGTTCCCTCAGCGAGGCGCGCACGTCAACGGGTGGTGCGCGCTAGGCTCCGGTTTTATGTCCAAGGCTGCGGAACCGGAATGACCGGGCGTGCTGTTCCGAGTGCGGTGCGGCGCCTCTCGCGGGATCGTAGCCGAGTGATCGCGGTGGTGTTGTTGGCGGTCGTTGCGCTATCGGCCTCCGGAATCCAGAGCGCGGCCGCGATCGTGCTGCAACAGACCCTTGATGCGAACTGGCGCGGTGCTTACGAAATTCTTGTTACCGCGAAGGATGCTGCGACGGATGTCGACGGGCTGCTGCTCCCCAACTCGCTCGGGAACGCGCAACACAGTCTCACTCTCAATGACGTGGAAAAAATTCGGGCACTCGACGGGGTTGGCGTCGCGGCGCCCGTCGGCGAGGTCATAGTGCCCGGATTTAAGCTGTCAACAATAAAAATGATGCTCGCCACCGCGGCGGCTCACGCATCCGAAGCACCGCAGGCCTTTCGGCTGACGACGACGTTCACCACCGATGACGGGTTGGGGACACGGGTCGTGTCGGAGAACAACCAGAACATCGTCATTGACCAATCCGTGGAAGCTGGTTCTTTGAAATCGGTCACCACAAAGCCTGGCGCCGCGGCACCTGCCAATGGGATCTGGGGCATCAACGGCGACAGCATCTCGCGCCCTGACAACACCAGCTCATCGACTTGGAGTTTCGACCTGAACAGGGGCACGCCGAGCGCGACAGCGCACATCACGCTTATCGACCCCCTAGCCGAGAAGGAGCTGCTCGGCAAGGCAGGCGCATTCCTTGATCCCCTTGTGAAGTTGAAGCCATCCGGATCGACGACGTCGGCGCAGCTGCTCGACTGGGCGAATTCAACGGACAACCGCTACGCGAAGTCTTTCCTAAGCTCACAGATTGTCATCGGAGACAGTCCCACCCAGCCAGCCGCCCCCGTGCTGATCTCTTCGCAACCGTCTACCGATCTGACAATGCAACTCACAGTCGAGTCTTTTGGCACTGCGTCGCCTAACCCAGACTCGGACGGCTTCAACTCGCCGTATCTTCTGCCGCAGGCTCTCACCCGCGGCGACACGGGCAAACTCGTCGGTACCAGCACAAGCGATGTGAGCGCGCTGCTGAATCCTTTCGTCAGCACAGAGGCCTCGATAGCGTGGCCCGGAACCATGCTTGACAAGACCACGCCATCTGGGTCCAGCAGCGCCTTACTGTTCCAAGCAGTGGGTGTGAGCACTCCCGGGCGTACGTCTAGAGCAGCCGGCCAAGGCTATGAACTCAGCGCGAAAGGCTTCAAAGATCCATCACCCGACTACGCGAACTGGCCGGCGAGTGCATTCGCTTTATCCAAAGACGGTGAAAAGCCTGGCTTTGAAAGCACCTATATCGGCACCAGGATGCTTGCCAACAACAAAAACAGCACTCTCGCGGTGCCCGTCGGGGACTTCTCCGACTCCTCAGCGATCAACACGCAATCGTCACTCAGCTACGTGCCCTTAGGCGCTTATGAACCGGTCGCCTCGACAACTGACACGGGCGCGACTCTCAAACCAAACGTCACCGGATTGGGTATCGTCGGCGCTCGGACCACCGCGATCGCATCAATCTATAGCGCCGGGGCGTGGGGGCAAATAGCTCCCGTGAACGCCGTAAGAGTCCGCGTGTCCGGGATCAGCTCCTTCACCGCAGCCGCTCGATCGAAAGTGATCGCAGTGACCCAGGCAATCCAGAACTTGGGCCTGAAGGCTACGATCGCCGCCGGGTCATCACCCACCAATGTGAAGTTAGGCGTCGCCGATTACGCATTCGGAGTGAGCAGCGTCGAGAAGACACAGAAGGTCGGGCGCCTCGGCCAACTCACGCAGCAGTGGTCTGAACTGGGCGCAGCAGCCCGGGCTGATATCGCTGTCTCCACCGCATCCCTGTCCGTACTCGGCATCGCCCTCGGGTCGACGGCGCTGCTGCTCGGCGCCGTTCAGTTCGCCTCCATCCCGCGCCGCCGCGGCCAAGCTGCCGTCATGCGTGAGATCGGCTGGACACGTGGCCATATCCGCCGTTGGATGTTCGCCGAAGAAATACCCGGGGCGCTCATCGTCCTCGCTGCCGGACTTGTGGCCGTTTCCCTGTCCGGGCTTCAGCAAGTGTCAATCCTGATCGCTGCGATCGGTGTCGCTGTTGTGGTGCTGACATCGGTGGTCGCGGTGGTTTTCGGTGCGCGAGCCGCAGCGCGTGCGGTGCGAGTCCGAGAGTCCGGCGGGCGACGGATGCTGCGTCTTCGCGGCCGCAGCACTCGCACGTTCGGACTGCGTCAAGCCCGCATCCACCTGCTCACCTCCATTACCCAGGTCGTCGCCGTGCTCATCGTCGCGCTCTCCACCGCAGGACTTGCCGATGCGTTTCTCGAAGGGCGCCGCCAGGCAGGAGCCAGTCTGCTCGCACAGTTCACCACCGGCCAGGCTGCCCTCTTTCAGGTCGTGCTCGGGACGGTCGCTCTGGCCTCCGGGATCATCCTCGCGGTACTCGCCCGTCGCCTCGATCTCGCCCGCCGCTCCCCCCAGTGGGCGGCGCTGCGGGCGATGGGCTGGACCGCACCGGAACTGCGAAGTGCCCAGCGTATGGAGGCCGCAACGGTAGCAATCCCGGCGATCCTGCTCGCCACGGCCGCAACATACGGCGGTGCGCAACTCCTCGGGTCAACCGCGACCATCCCACTTCTCATTACCGGAGCAGGGGCGGCGATCGTGGCGTCCCTCACTCTTCTGTTCGTCCGACGGAAGGCAACAGCGCAATGACCATCGAGACATCGATCGCGGCTGATGCGCTGGTTGCGGATGTCGCGGCGCTGAAACTTCGTGCCGTCACGATCCACTACGACCGGGCAGACCAGGAGCCCCTCGCCATCATCGACGACTACAACCTCACACTTGGTGCCGGGCAGATGCACTGCCTGGCCGGCCGAAGCGGATCGGGCAAAACCAGCATCCTGCGGGTCGCCGCCGGCCTCGTACAACCGACATTCGGCGAAGTGATCTGGGCTGGTACCTCCCTCGACGGTGCCAAGGATGATGAGATCACCACGCGCCGGCGCGGCACCGTCGGCTACCTCGACCAGGGCGGGATCCTCGTGCCTCGACTCACTGCGCTGGAGAACGTGCTGCTGCCAGCGGTGCCAACCCGCCGGGCGAAGGCTCTCGTGCGCCGAGGATCCGAACTGCTTGATCGCCTCGGTGTTGCCAATCGCGCGGGAAGTTACCCGGACAAGCTCAGCGGTGGGGAACGCCAACGGGTAGCTCTCGCCCGCGCTCTGCTACTCGAGCCGGCCATCGTGATAGCAGACGAACCGACCGCAAGCCTCGACCGTGCAAGCGCGGACTCCGTCATCCAGATGCTGCGGTCCCTCGCCGACGAAGGCATCGTCGTGCTCGTGGCCGCCCACGACCAACACCTCATCGACGCCGCCGACACCCGCACCACCCTCGCCTGACGCAGACCGGAACAGGCCAACCTCCGGCATCACAGCGAAGAAACTGGAAGAGAACCTGTCTCTGCCCGGCCATATTGCCCAAAGAAGGTCGCACGCCTCACGATTATTCGGAAGCCAAGCTTTCGCGGCCCGCAAGCGGGACCTTCACCGGGACGTCTATCGAAAGCCAGCGTCACGGGCATCGATGATTCACGCCTGCCATGTCATAGAAGCCACCGTCCGGCTCAACAACCTCAACTTGCGGAACTCTCAGTGAAGATCCTCCAAGATGCTTTACCAGCCACGATTCTTTCGACTACATCCGAAGAAATTCCGGCACCGCTCCTGATAGTTCTCGCGCTCGCGCCGGCACTTGCGGCTTCTCGAACAAGCAAATCGAGACGTTCGCTCGCTCGTTTGCTTTCTATCAACAGGTCTTGAGTGTTTCTTGCGGCGAACTGGATAGCCTTCTTCAGATCGTCCGGAAGGGGAACATGGTTCGGCGTCTCGTTGGTTGATTCGAACGTGCGTTTATCCATGTCGGCAGAGTAGACCCTGCTCTTACGGGGTCGCGCCCTTCGAACAAATATCCCTTCTCATAGACGTGGAGTCGGCCCGCCTCATGACTTGATCGACCCGCTGAGCAGGCCGCTACTCGGCCAAGCGCCGCACTCCTCGTGCTAGTCGCCAGAGGTTGAAGCTCGCAAGCGATAAATGACTCTGCTGGAGCGAAGAACCGTTGAAAGGCTCGCCTCTGACCTTGCCATCCCATGGCGCCGGCGTACCAAAGGCCGACTATAAGACGGACGACCTACGGGCGGGATTTCCAGTCGGCGCGAGAGCGCGTTCGGGACCACTTTTCGTCCGTATCGTCCGCCCGTAAGGGGAACTTTCAGCGGGGTAGGAATAGGCGGTAACGGATCCACCACCGTGAGGCGATTACGGTGACGCCTGCTCCAGCCCTTCCTTTCCGAGCGGGCCTGCAACATTGCGTATCACTTTTATTCCTCGGGGTCGTCGGGCCATGCTGACGGCCAGAATGACGGCCAGGAACGGAGCGATGAAAGATATCGCGGTAATCACGATGAGACCGAGCGCGGCGGCAAGCGCGACGCTGACAGCCGTGACGAGTGATGCTCGAAGTAAGGCTGGACCGGGAAGTGCCGGTGCAAGGAGCAATCCACCTGTCAAACCGGTCAGGGCTGCAGCCGGGATGAGAAGGGGCCATCCCACAGCATGGTCGATGCTGAGGGAGTAGCTGACTGCGACGCAGATCAGCGCGCCGATCGCGGCGGTGGCCGGTGCGAGTGCGACGCGCCCACGACGACTCACGAGCACCACTGCACCTGCAATGACGGTGATGATTGCGATCACTGCTCCACTGAGAATTCCGACGCGCATGGCGTCCGTGCCGTCGCCCACTGCCGGGAGCCAGGTACTCCCTATGAGGGCGAATGCGGCGCATCCAAAGCCGAGGACTGCGGCAATCGCTGCCACTGTAGCGATACGGGTTCGCTGTCCCTGATTCAGCGCTTGGCGGTGGTAGGTGACACGCTTTGCTCTCGTAGGTCGCGTGCCAAGTTGAAAGCTGGCTACGACGAGAACGACGGCTGCGCCGAGTAGCGGGATGGTTGGCGTCACCGACGAGAGACCAAGTGCGAGGGCGGTCGGGATCGCAAGCAATGTTGAGAGGATCGTGCGTAGGGTTTGCAAGCGAAGTGGCCGCAGGAGGCTGTGGGCTATGAGGAACAGGGCGCAGGAGCCCGAAAACCATGCACATCCGGCGAGGATGGGGAACGCATCGCTGAACCAGCTCCTCGAAGTCCCCGCGTCTGCTTCGTTGAATCCGACACCCCAAGCCGCGAGAGCAGCCCCGCCGAGGGCCCACGCTACTGCGGATGATGCGAGGGCAGCCAACGCGGATTCCGCAGCGATGCGGCCGCCGCGCAGCAGTAGCGCTCCAGCTGCGGTACTGATGAGAAACCCGCCGGCAAACTGTGCGGTGACACGCAAGCCCGTTTGCCACGGATCATCAGCCGCAGCACCGGAGAGCAACACGATGACGGGCCCAACATTGAGCAGTAGCCCCAATGCTGCCGCGATTATGATCACAGCAGGGCTTCCCCGTTCGGCTATGCCGTGGGCGCGCAGCGACCACACTTCTCCGACAGTGGGCCGCGAGTGCCCGAGCCTGTCTGCGTTCTCCTCCAGAGTGCCGAGGACCACCGCGGCGTTGGTTCGCTGCCATTTTGCGGGATACCAACGCAGCAAGCGCTGATAGCGTCGGCGTCGGTGGGCAGTCATACGGTCGCCGTCAAGACAGCGGGAAATTGTTGGACGGACCTGCCACGGCTGACGTTCACTTTCGCGACCGCGGCCCGGGATGCGAGCCGGTCTGCTTCGGCAACGAGTTCATTGCGGCCTGAGTCGAGGATCTCGTAATAGCGACGCGCACGACCGTCAACAATTTCATCCCCGGCGGAACGGATGCGACCGTCACGATCAAGCCGGTCCAGTGACGCATACAGCGTTGTCACCCGCAATTTCACAGTCCCACCGCTGAGCCGCTCGACGTCGCCAAGCAGGGCATAGCCGTGCCGCTTCCCCGCAGCAAGTGCCGTCAAAATCCAAAACGTGGTCTCAGTCATCAGTCGAGTATAACCATGGTGGGAATATACCCGTCGTGAGTCGCCGTGCCATCCACTCTCGACGCGCTCGTCGGGCCTCTTTCGACAACTAGCTATCACCGGTGCCCGCAAGCCGGACGATGAGCGGGCGGCTTTCCACTGTGCTCGTCGAAGCCGATTTCAGCGTGCATTTCGACATTGAGGCTGCCCGATAGCGGAACATGCGGCGGGCACTGTTTCCATCCATGGCAGGGGACCGCCCAAGCTCGCTCTTCGACCCGATCGGGTCGCCGGTAGCCGAAGGGGTCGATGGGGTAGTCGAATGGTGCGCACCGCGGAGTGTGGCACCGGGTATCTAGAGACTCGGCTTCCGACCACCTGAGGTAGACACGGTTTGTGCCACCGATGTAATTCCGTCCCTTGGGGTATTTCGGCGGAGGTATGAAAGATATTGTTTCAGCCCGGGCAAGTGCGGGGTGCGAGTGTCGATGGCTGGCGGGTAGCCCATGCTCCAGTTCGGGAAATCGCGCTCAGTGATTATTTCTTCCGACAACTTCTGAACCTGTTTATGGCGCGGGTCAAGAGCTATCACCGCGAACATTGTGCGGACAGCGTCCTCGGGTCCCTCCAGCAGCTGCAGGATTTGACCGTCCCGGTAGAGCAGAACCCCGGTGATATCGAGTCGTTGATTGTTCGCTCGCCAAATCGTCAGCGATGTCGCGAGATCACTATCTGTGTACGGGTAACTCTCCGAGCTCAGATAAACAAGCGACAACATGTGACTTCCCCTTAACCGTTTCCTAAACTATGGGCTCAGGGATCCATGATCAACACCCCCAGTTCGCGCCTGCGGCGAAGCTCGAAGGTCCTTATCCCTCCGCGAATGCGATCAAGAGCTCCGCGCCCAATCCACCCGGAAAACCGCAAGCGCTCGCGAAGCTGCTGCATTCGTCGGGTGCTGTGGCGCAGACGAGGCTCAGCTCGGATCTGCTGAGCCCTGCTGACGATCCGCGGGGTATTACTCGGTGGTTACGACCACAACTTGGCCGTCACACAGCTCGGATGTCGGTTCGTCGATCATTCAAGTCAAACAGCTCAAAGTCGAAGCGCCGCTCGAGTAAGTCGTAACCACTAGCCCAACCAGGGGCGGACGGGCCCGCAAGCCGGACCCCCTGCGCGACGGATCCGCGGCCAGTGGGGCCGATTGTCGAGCGCGCCGTTGCTGTGTCAGAAGGGAACCCTGAGCGAAGCAGGAGCCGACACTCCTGGAGGCGCGTGGGCCAGACCAAAGAAGAATCAGGACGTGCGCCCGTCCTGACTCATGTCCGTGGGGACCACGCTCTTCAAAGTTTGGCATCCCTGGCTCGCCTGAGATTGATTCTCATGAGAATCTCGCAAATCTGTCTTTCAGCCGAGTCCTTGGCGTGCTTGGCTCAAAGGGGGGGGGTTTCGCGATCGGCCCCTTCCTATAGCTTGAGATCGGGTCGCGGCGCTGACTGTCGACTCCGACTGAAGGGGAACGGCTGCATGGGGGGCGTCACCGTCGGTCACGCTCGAGTTGATGGGAAAAGGGGAAACAATGAAGGCGTTGAAAAAAACACTCTCGATCGTCCTGCTCTCCACTGCACTGGTGGCGGCAGGCGCGGGGGTAGCAAACGCACAGACTGTCTACTACAAGGGTTCCGCGATCAGCTGGGACTACGGACGCATCTGGGGCGTGACGAGCTTCTCTGACGTTCAGTCGGGCGTCTACGAGCACAGTGCCACCGCGAACACCACCTTCTCCGGGTGGAAGAGCCCGGGGGTGAAAGCGCACGCTGAGCAGTTCGTGGGTACGGCCCAGGCGACGGCGTACTGGAACGCTCGGGGCTAGGTCCTCCGCGCAGGAAAATGTGCCTCCCACGAAGTCGCCGTCGTAAGAGGGCGGATTCGTGAGAGGCACGTGCGGTATTCGCCGGCCGGTGAGGGGTCTGCGACGAGAAGGATTGACGGGGGTACGCATGGCCGTGTGGTCGAAAATAACGAGCTCGGCGCTCGTGATTATCATCGGCGCGCTCATGAGTGTGCTCTTCATCCTCAACCAGGGAAACATCCTCCTCCAAGAGGTCGAGGAGTATCCGAGCGGTTCGACTCAGATCTACCTCTACAACGTTCCGGAGGAGCGTGCGGCCGGTGTTCTCGCAGTTTTCGGCGAGTTCAGCGAAGACCCCACGAGCGCTGTCGTCAGGGTGGACCACGAGCTGGCTGATGCCGACGGCACGCTGACCGGAATGCGCATCGGCGTCGCGACGGCGTCCGAGGCTCCGCCGTCGCTCGCACTGAGCCTCCTCGGTACACCCCTGTTCGGCACCGGCCAGATCGAAGATCTCGTCAGCGCCGATCCCGCTGCGTCGATCGGTCTCGACGCCAACGCGGCGGATGTGATCCACGACGTTCCGGAGCTCATGTTCGCTCCGCGGATAACAGTTGTGCAGCTGGCCCGACTCGTGGAGAGTTCGGGCACGATCAACGGCACCTACCGCGTCGTGGGAGGGGGCGAGGAGCGGTTGACCCAGTTGGCCAGCGCGCTCGAACCCGTGACGGGTCTTTCTTCGGAACACATGCTCACGCCCCTCCGCGGCCAGAACACGGACAGTGGGATGACCGCGGGCCTGCTTGGCGGCTTCGTGATCGCCGCAGCACTGCTGCTGCTTCTTGTGCTCGTGTTCGAAGCTGTTCGCGCGTTCCGTGTTCTCGGAGTACATCTTCTTTTCGGACGATCACGGTGGGGGTTTGCGTTCTCGCTCTTCCGTCCCGTGGTGGTGGCTGTCGTCGTGGCGGCAGGGCTCTCGATGGTCCTCACGCTCGCGATGGCGCCGGGATATGAACTCAACCTCACGATGCTCAGTGCGGTCTGGAGCGCCGCTATAGTCGGGGCTCTCCCCGCGCTCGGGTGCGTGGCGATCGCGGCGGTGGCACTTATCGCGATCAAACCAGTCGATGCCATCCTCGGACGCTTCTCGAAGCGACTGCTGCTCGGTGTGCTCGCAGGCTTCTATGTGGTGGCGGTGGCCGGTTTCACCCTGACGTTCGTCTATCTCGACGGCCCGATCAAGGAGGCCGGCACGCTCGCAGCTGTACGCGAATCGTGGTCGGCCGTCGCCGCTCAGCAGATCCTGTACCGCACGGACGTAGGACAGGATCAGGCGAGTTTCACCGGGCAGTCGGGTCAATACCAACGCGATTTCTACGAATGGTACAGCGCGATAGCCGACGATCCGGGCGTGAGCCTGGTCAACACTCAACACTTCGACCGAAGCGTGCTCAACGCGTGGTCGGGCGTCTACGCATCTGTCCCGGAACAGCCTTTCTGGTACGTCGCCGCTTCTCCGAACTACCTCGCCGCACAAGGTTTCACGGTCAACGCGGATCTCGTGGCCCGCGCACAAGCAGGCGAACGTGTGTTCCTGATCCCCGAGACGTGGGACGATTCGGCGCAAGCCGCGATGCGGGGATGGCTGACGGAGAAGAGCGACATCTCCTACGAACCGTCAATCCGCACAGCCTTCTTCGATGATCGGATCGTCAGGTTCGAGGGCTACCGTCCGGCGGAGCCACTGTTCTCGTGGAGCACCGATCCGGCCGGGCGCCAAGGCGCCACCGACGCCGTCATTCTCGTCACCACGCCGGAGAACATGGTTCCGTTCGAAAGCGAGAGCCTGGTTGCGGTCGGGTTGGAGAACAGCTACGTGAAGCTCGACGTGGACGCCGCCACGAGCTACACAAACCCGTCATACCTGGCGTCGTTCCACCTCGATGACAATCAGGTCGAGTTCCTCCCGGTCAGCGATTTCGTTGCCGGCCTCACGAAGACCATTCAATCCGTGCTGCAGCTCTTTGGTGCGGTGATTCTCTTCCTCAGCCTGTTCTGTCTGATCATGCTCGTGGCGCTCACGAAGCTGTACTCGACCACGTATCGAGAAGCCCTGGCCGTCAAGCGGATGCTTGGCTATTCATCCGTCAGCATCTTCGCACCCGCCCTCGCATTGATCGGCGTGGTTGGTGTCGTCGCCACAACAGCGGCCGCACTGTCTCTCTCAAGGAGCGCCGTCCTGGGAAACACCATCATGCTTGCGGTTCAACTCATCGTGTTCGTGTTCCTCGCACGGAGGTATTCCCGGCTGCAGCTGAGCACGACACTCAATGAATAGGACGGACCGGCTATGACCACTCTTCTCGCAATCAAGGACCTGACGAAGCAGTACGGTTCGCGTACCGTTCTGGATCGGGTAGACCTCGAGGTCAGCAGCGGTGAATCGGTCGCGATCGTGGGGCCGTCCGGCTCCGGGAAATCGACGCTCCTGAACATCGTCGGACTTCTTGACAGACAAACCAGCGGCGAGGTTCGGTTCCGAGGCGCGCCTCTTCCGCGTATCAACGGCCGGGCAGCGTCGGCCCTGCGCCGCGACCACATCAACTATCTCTTCCAGTCGTTCGCCCTCATCAGCGCCTCGACGGCCATGGAGAACATCTTGATCAGTCTCCACGGCGTGAGAGGGCGGCGGCGAACGAAAGAGAACCAGATCATGGACCTGCTGGGCCGGCTCGGTCTGCAGCACGTAGCCCACGACAAAGTCATGACGCTCTCCGGAGGTGAGCGTCAACGGGTCGCTCTTGCGCGCTGCATCCTGAAACCGGGCGAGTTGATCCTTGCGGATGAGCCCACCGGAGCCCTTGACGATGCGATGACGGAGATCGCGCTCACCGAGATGCTCGACCTGCAAAAGGACTACGGCAAGACACTGCTCGTTGTCACCCATGACCATCGGGTTGCCGACCGATGCGACCGTGTCTTCGAACTCGGCACGAGGTCGCGGCGCGATGTGCTGACCGTCGACCACGAGCTTCAATGCTGACCTCCGACGTTCTCGTGTCGATCGTCATCCTTCTCTCCTCAGCTCACGCGGAGGGATGATTCTGCGCCAGGTCACGGACGGAGCCGCCCGGACGTGGGACGGTCACCGGACGGCTTTTCAGGTGCTCACGAGAGCGCGGTCGAGGCGCTATTTCGACAGGCCGGGCCGCCCGTAAGCGGAACGGTCAGTGGAACAGCTCGAGAGCTTCGCTGTACCGTTCGTTGTCGGCCCGCGTTTCCGCCGTCACAAGCAGGGCGTGCTGCCCGATCACTCGGCTGTATGTACCCTCGCAGGGAATCACGACTACTTTGGTCATTCCGGACTGCCATGCCGGGATGACAGCGGCAAGGGTCACCCGCTCCGGTTCTTCATCCCAAGATCGGATGTGGCGCTGGGAACTCATCTCGAACCGAGTCTGATTCCACGTCTGGTAATGGTCAGTGAAGGCCTCGTCACCGTAGCTGTTACGCCAACTCGGGCCGGAAAGCTTCTGCAACAGATCAAGGCGTTCAACGGATCCGTTCTCGGTCTGATGAAGCTGCTCAAACATGGACGGGTCGCGGATCTGGCCCGCATGCTCAAGGCACGCGAGCCACATCGAAGGCCATGCTTCCTGCCACTCAGCAGATTTATCCGACAGGAGCGTTTCGGCACCCGCGGACGTGGACGTGGAAAAATTGGAGAGGAGCGGAGGCAGATTATCTCCAGTCGGATTCAGGTTCCACGCTTGCCGAATCCACAGCAAGTCGACCAACGCATGTGGGTCATCCTCGATGGTGAGCGACATGTCGTGTGGCCACGGATCGCCTGGAATTGGAGCAGACGAGCGCATCGAAACCCCCTCAACGAGACTCAAAATGAGTCTCACCCAACGTACTGCGGATAAGCAATGCGCATATGAGCCCACACGCGATTCATCGCAGCGGACGCTGTGAAGCAACCTCAGACATTCCCCCTCGCCGAACGGCTTACGCGACGATGGTGGAGCTATGGGTGCATCTTGTAGTCGCAACCAAGGTGACGTACAATTTTCTGTACGTGAAAGGATCCCAATGCGCACCATGACATATTCAGAATCCCGGGCGAAGTACGCCGAGACACTCTCAGCAGTGGTGGATGACCGAGAAGAAGTTGTTATCACTCGTGCAGGACACGAACCCGTGGTCATCGTCTCGCTCGACGACTACGAGTCGCTCAAGGAAACCGCCTACCTACTGAAGAACCCCGCGAACGCGCGCCGCCTCCTCGGATCGATCGATCGACTCGAGGCCGGCCACGGCACGCAGCACGACCTTAACGAATGAAGTTGATCTGGGACGAGGATGCCTGGGACGACTACTGCTGGTGGCAGACGCAAGACCGCAAGATTCTCAAGCGCATCAATACGCTCCTGAGCGACGTTATTCGCAACGGCAATGAAGGCATCGGAAAACCCGAACCCCTCAAGCACGGCTTCCACGGGTATTGGTCACGTCGGATCACAGACGAACATCGCCTGATCTACAAGGTCGAGAATGACGAAGTCCGTATCGCCGGATGTCGATACCACTACGGGCGCTAACGCAGGCCCGTTGGCGGAACCATGACCGGGCGGTTGAGGGTGGTGCTCTCGATGAGCCAACCGTAGAGTGCTGGCATGACTTTGAACCCGGCCACTTCCGTGCCACCTGTGGTTTCAGCGATGGCAGCTCAACAGGGTGAGCAGCGGACCATTGGTGCGTACCTTCCGCTGAAAGGTGCGGCATTCGTGAGGGTGATGAATCCCGTACGATCCGACGTCGCCCCGCGAGCATCGTGGGCATCGATCGCAGGCGGAGGCTTCGTTGTTGACGCGACGACCGAGTGGTACGACGTGGCGGACGATCGATCCAACGGTCGACCGGATGAAGGGTCGCTCGATCCTGAAACGGCGCGTAGCCTGGCCAGGATCCTTCGCGCTCACACGACGACCCCCGCCGAGTGCTTCTTCCTCGTTTGGGAAGGATACGCGGGATTTCAGGACGATCTTCGTCCCGCGGTGACGATTGAGCTCACCCCGGGCCGACCGATGTTGGTTCTCTCCGGTGACCTCGATGATGGCAGCGAATCTGTCGAAGAAACGCCACGGTCTCGCACCCCACAGTGGTGGGTCCCAGCTGACGGGGCTTGGCTGGTCGGAAACGACATCTATGGGATGAGCGTCTATGTCGCTGGTACCGAGGATGCGATCGATCAGATCCTCGCTGACGAGACCATCGAGGCCTATCGAGCAACACCCTCAATGGGAATCATTGCGGAAGAGTTCGCGCCAGAAACCTAACTCGATCGACGCTGCCCCAGTCTTCACCCGCCGAGCATGCCGACCTCGTGTCAGAAGCGGAACCCTCAGCGGGAATGGGTTGGTGCTCACGGTCCGCCCACGACTTCGACCCTGAAGCCGGTTGAACGACGTCACGGATGAAGATCACGTTGCCTAATGCGAGTGGGTAATCACGGCACCCAGGATCGCGTACGCCGCCCCGATTCCCAACGCGATAAACAACCGCCCAACGACTGAGCGAAACCACGGTACGGCGGCGATTGCGACGAACATGAGTACTCCGGCGCTAATTGTGCAACCCACAGCGATGTTCACATGGCGCGAATCGACGCCAAACCCGCCGCCGGTGCATCCACTTATCCCGCACCAAGTGAGTCCAGCCACTGACCAAAGTGGCACCCCGAGCACGAATGCCAAAGGTACGGTCCACCACAAGTGCTTCGCCCTCGATTTGCCGCGGTCGGCGACTTTGCTGTCACTCATGGCTAATCCAAGTAACCGCCTTGCTCGATCCCTGCGGGAATGAAGACCATCCCGACTGCGGCATTCGCGATGTGCTCAGCCGCGTGGGCGACAAATGGTCAGTCCTAGTCATCGTCGAGCTTGCCTCCGGCGTTCGACGCTTCCGCGAACTGCAACGAGCGATCGACGGAATCTCGCAACGCATGCTCACCCTCACCGTTCGCCGCCTGGAACGCGACGGCTTGGTCACGCGGACTGTCTACCCGACCGTCCCCGCACAGGTCACCTACGAACTGACCGCTACCGGGAGCAGCCTCACCCACCTGGTGAAACAACTCGCAGATTGGTCGCTCGAACACCGCGACAGCATCGGACAGTCACGGACCGCCTACGACGCCCAGAATCCCGACCACGACATCCGCTGAACGCCATTCGGTGCCTGGTCTGCGCAAATAGGCTGCGCTTGGTCTCGATTCTTCGATGCCACTCGACCATCGAGATGGCAATTGCCGCTGGTGGAACCGTAAACGCCTATCGGGAGGTGACCTGGATCCTTGCTTGCTGGTAGGAAATTCTTACCCCTGTCGAGTGCCCACCAAGCAATGTTTCTGCACTCTTCGCCGCGGGATCTTGCAGCCCTATTTCTTGATCGGAGCAGTGCCGTGGCCGACTCTGGCCATGATTTCAGCGGTAAGTTGATTTTCGTTTTGCCAAAGAATGAAGGACCCCTTATTCCTGATGAGGGGCGGGCGATTGATACGATAACCGGCCCGGTCAAGGTCCACCGCGAGGCCTTTCCCGAACATTTGGAGTCGAGCCACAGCAACACAAATCAGGACAACCGACGCGGCAGCTCCTGCACATGCAGCCTCTTCCACGTTGCCCCCGCTGATGGCCGCGCAGACCAACGCAATCACAACCAGAAATGGTGACGGGGCTGCGAATATGGACAAAAGTCGTATTGATGAAAAGCGAAGCGCATAGTCGGCACCCATCAACTCCGACCATGAGGGCAGTGCTCGGCCCCCGCTTTGAATCGAATGCGTCGGGGTAGCGAGAGCCCCCCGGTCTGGAGCCATGTGGGCTGGGGGGTTTCCCTGGCTACCATCGCCGACTGCGGCAATTGTCTCGCTAGCGATTCCGTTGCGGGTTGACCATGCTGCCAAGTCGGCCGGCGACCGTACAAAGCATGCTTCTCGCACGGGATGGCCTGCAGCTCGCAAGTCCGACGAGATGAGCGAACCAAGCCTGAGCTGAAGAGCAAACCCGACCATCACACCAACGAACGGGAGGACAAAAATCGCGATAACGAGCCATACGGGAACACCCGCCACCGCCCTGCCGACTACAAGCGCGATCGCCAAGAAAAGTGGTGAGGCAAACAAGCAATAAAGCATGGTTCGTTTGATCGGAACCAGCCTCTTCGAATACACCACACCTATCAGCGGAACCCAGGCCTGTTCAACCGCACCAGCTACGCCACGTGACCGTGTCAATTACAGCCATCCCTATGACTCGATCATTGATTGTGGCTTCACGGTACCCCACAATCAAGCCCAGAACCCAGCGGTTGCGGATAGCGGAAGAGCAAGATCAGTGCCCTGCAGTGCAGAGCCAGCGCAAAAGCTTGCCCTTGACCGTTCCTGGGTTTTATGTCGACTTTTTTTCTTGGGGTGAACCTCTTGAGATTGACGCAGGAGAGCTCAAAGATACGCGTGAGGAGCACAGAACCGGGAGTCAAGTTCACGTCAAAACCTCGACCAACAAGATGCCCGTAAGTGGGATGCTGAGCGGACACTCCCCCGCCAAGGCTGTGATTCAGACGACGATTTCTTCGCAAGTGCCCGTTTGGGTGCCCCGGCTTTAAGCCCGATGAACGGGCCTCTTACGCGCGAGCTCGTAAATATTGTCTCGACAGCAGACCCCTCGAAAAGTCGAACGACTCTGGACAGACGAGATCCCGATTAGCCGCCTCCACAATGCCATTGCCGTGGAGAGTGACACTCGGCGGATTTGGATGACACCGCACGCGACGCCATCAATCGCCACGCGGAGCGCCAACACGCGAGACGTCAAATAAGGCATTTGGCAATTTCCCAGAAAAATAACGGTTGGATAACTGGCATTCCGTTACCGGTCTGTTATATAGTTCAAGAGCAGAAGTTGTTTGCTGTGGCAGCCTCTGCTGAATGTGATTGCAGGACACTCTTGGTGCAAGGGAGAGGGTCGGTTTCTTGCCTCTGAAACCGGCCCTCAGTCCTGTTTAACGCCCGGTTTCGCACAATGGGCAGTTCTATTGGCATCCAACTTCGCCCCCGGTAGCGTGCCATCCGCCCTCCCCCTCCGTAGAGTTATATCCGGATTGGGAGGATGTCCGTGAGCGACAAGGCGACGGCGGTCACCGCATGGGAGGCACTGTTCCGTGCCCAGGTCTCCGTTATGCGCCACCTCAACAGCGAATTTCCTCCGGGTGAGATTTCCCTCAACGAGTACGACGTGATGTTTAATCTGTCCCGTCAGCCGAGCAGGCAATTGCGTATGAAGGATCTCAACCAGCATGTGCTGCTCACGCAGCCCAGCGTGAGCCGGTTGGTCGATCGCCTCACCACGCGCGGGTTGCTCGCGAAGTCCCACGACGAAGATGATGCACGAGGGGTGAACGTCACCCTGACCCCGGCCGGATTCGAGCTCTTCCGCCGTGTAGCGCGCAGCCATGTGGCATCAATCGCAGAGCGGATGGGTGCCACCCTCAGCACAGCCGAACTCGAGGTGCTCGCCGAACTCTGCAACCGATTGAGAATCGCCGAAGCGCACTAGCCCGGAGCCCCGGTGCGCACGACGCGCGAGCCGGTTCGAACGCCGCGCAGGGTTGTCGGGAAGCACACCGTACGGGCAATCTTCCATGGGGGTCTCGTACTGTTGGGCGTATGCCCGAACCCCGCGAACCCGCTGACCACCCGACGATTGTGTGGCTGCGAGACGACTTGCGGATCGCCGACAATCCGGCTCTTGCCGCCGCCGCCGAGCGCGGCGCACCGGTCGTCGTGCTCTATCTGCTTGATGAAGAGAGCCACGGCATCCGCCCCCTCGGATCAGCAAGCCGCTGGTGGTTGCACCACAGTCTCGAAGCGCTTGCGGCTGCCGTGCGCAGCGTCGGGGCCACCTTCGTGTTGCGACGTGGTGCCGCAGCGGCAGAGTTACCGCGGCTGGTCGCCGATTGCGGTGCCGGTGCGGTCTTCTGGAACCGCCGCTACGGCGGATCGCAGCGGGATGTGGATGCAGCACTCAAGTCGGGCCTGCGCGAGGCCGGCCTCACGGTGCAGAGTTTCCAGGCCAACCTGCTGCACGAGCCCTGGACGGTGAGGAGCGGATCCGGCACACCGTTTCGCGTGTTCACCCCATTCTGGCGAGCCTGCCTCGCCGCCGCGCCTCCCCGCGAGCCACTGCCCGCACCGGCACCCGCGACGCTGTCCGGGGTGACTGGGCTTGCCAGCGATACGCTCGCCGACTGGATGCTGCTGCCCACGAACCTGGACTGGGCAGAGGGTATCCACGAGGCCTGGACTCCCGGCGAGGAAGCGGCGGGAGCGCAACTAGAGCACTTCGTTGCCAACGACCTGGCCCACTACGACCAGGCTCGTGATGCACCCGGCGGTAAACCCACCTCTCGCCTGTCTCCCTACCTAAGATTCGGCGAGATCAGTGCGTTCCAGGTCTGGCAGCGCACCCAGCGCGGCGAGCTCGACGCCGATGCCCGCCGCAACACCCCGAAATTCCTGAGTGAGATCGGCTGGCGCGAATTCAACTGGAACATCCTGTTTCACGCACCCGACCTGCACGAAAAGAACTTCCGCGCCGACTTCGATGCCTTCCCGTGGCAGACACCCGATCCGCGTGACCTCGCCGCCTGGCAGCAGGGTCGAACCGGAATACCTCTTGTCGACGCGGGCATGCGCGAACTCTGGCAGACCGGCTACATGCACAACCGGGTGCGCATGGTGGTGGCATCCTTTTTGATCAAGAACATGCTCGTGGACTGGCGCATCGGCGAACAGTGGTTCTGGGACACCCTCGTCGACGCAGACGAAGCGAGCAACCCGGGCAACTGGCAGTGGGTGGCGGGGTCGGGAGCGGATGCCGCACCGTACTTTCGCATCTTCAATCCCCTGCTGCAGGCCGAGAAGTTCGACGGCAACGGCATCTACCAGCGCCGCTACATTCCCGAGCTCGGCACCGCCGAGTACCCGGAGCCGATCGTGGACCTGAAGAAGTCGCGCACTGTCGCGCTCGCAGCCTATGAGCAGGTGAAGCAGGCGGGAGCTCGCGGCTGAATCCGCAGTCCGCTTGGAGTGCACGCGGCTGGATCTCACACCTTCGCGGCCACCGGAGGACGAGCGCCGAGTTGGGCGACAGCCATCGCTCCCGCGGCGACACCGGCATGTGCCGCGGTCAGATCGTCGCCGGAGACAACCCAGTTCGCCAGAAACCCGGCCGCAAATGCGTCACCGGCTCCGGTGGGGTCCACCCGCTCGACAACAAGTGAGGGGATCTGCACGCTCGGCCTGCCTCGCGCGGCAACGAGCACCCCACCCGTGTCGAGCGTGAGCGCCACCATCCGAAAACCCTCGAGCAGATGCTGCACGATCGACTCCGGGTCATCGAGACCGGTGAGCGCCCGACCCTCCTCACGATTAGGAAAGATCATGCTCGCCCCCCAGACGGCGTCAAGAAAACGCCGGGCGCCGAAATCGGCGAGGAATCCAGCCGAGCCCGGATCGACGGACACCTGCACCCCGCGGCGAGCGCACCGTTCGATGAGACGGCGGATCGCGGTGTCATCGACGCGTCCGAACAGGCTGTAGCCGGTGAAGTGCAGCAGGGCCGCAGCATCCAGCAGCTCATCGCTGACGTCATCGGGACTGAGCAACGCGTTCGCCCCGGTGGAGGTGAGCATGGTGCGGGCGTCACCATCGACGATGATGACGATCGTTCCGGTTGGCAGGTTTTCATCTCCACGCAGGTGCGGCGTGACCCCGGCTGAGCCCAACAGCGTGCCGTGGCGAGCAACGTCGTCGAGTGCCACGCGGCCGACGAAGTCCACTTCGGCACCGAACGACCCCATCCAGCAGGCCGCATTCGCCGCTGAGCCGCCAGCCGCACTGCGAATGATCGAGACGGTGTCGGTGTCGACCCGAATCGCGGTCGTCGGCACCACAACGATGTCGTCGATGACATCCCCAAAGACCACTATGCGTGCTCGCTCAGGCACCGAGTGCGCTCCATTCGATGGCGATCTCGGCGGCAAGCCGAACGTTGTTGCGAGCGAGATCGAGATTAACCTCGAGGCTGCGTCCCTGGGATGCGCTGACGATGAAGCCGAGAAGGAATGGCGTCACAGCCTTGCCGTGCATTCCGGCAGCGTCAGCGGCGTCAAGCGCCTCAATTAACACGCGGTCGTGTTCGATGGGATCCCACTGCTGGTGGCGCGGGATGGGGTTGGCCACCACCATTCCCTGGCCGAGGCCGAGGGCATCCCGGCTGCGCATGATCGCGGCGACCTGGGCGGCCGTCTCGACCGACCAGTCGATCGTGAATGCGGACTCCGTGAGCCAAAAGCTCGGGAAGACGGTGGTGCGGTAGCCCACCACCGGCACGCTGAGGGTCTCCAGTCGCTCGAGGGTTGCGGCGATGTCGAGCACCGACTTGACCCCGGCGCTCACGACGGTGACCGGAGTGACCGCGAGCGTGGAAAGGTCGGCAGATTCGTCAAAGGTGCTGCTCGCGCCGCGATGAACCCCGCCGAGGCCGCCAGTGGCGAAGACGCGCACGCCGGCGAGACAGGCGAGGTGCGCGGTCGCTGCGACCGTTGTCGCTCCGGATGCCCCGGACGCCGCGAGCATTGGCAGGTCACGCACGCTCGCCTTCGCCAGATCCTCCTGCGCGATTCGTCTCACACCGTCAGCATCCAGCCCGATCTGAGGCACCCCGTCGAGCACGGCGATAGTGGCCGGGGTGACGCCGGCATCGCGCAGGATCTGCTCAAACTCTTTCGCCGCTTCATGGTTGCGCGGGCGCGGGAGCCCGTGGGAGATGATCGTGGACTCGAGCGCAACGACGGGGCGCCGATCTTTCAGTGCATCGGCGACTTCGGCAGAGACGGTGAATGCAATGTGGACGGGTGCGGGGGTCATAAGTGATCAGACTAACGCCAGAGGAACACACCGAAATTGTGCGCCCACGTTCGATGCGGCTGAGTGTGTCTGCAGAGTGATTGACCGCCGGAAATTTGATGCTCCACGACCGACATATGCTTATCCGATGCTCACTGTTCTGATCCCCTGGCGTCCTCAGCCATCCCGGCTAGCGGCTGTCGATGCGGTGGTCGATTGGTACGTGCAAAACCTCGGGGATGTCGACATCCGCACCGTCGATTCCAACGATGAAATCTTCAACCTGGCACGGTGCCGCAACCTCGGAATCGACTCGATCGAGGACGTCGGTGAGGTTGTCGTAATCAACGATGCCGACACGATTCCGCAGCGTGAACCACTCCTCGCGGCGATCGCGGCGGCGGCGACATCCGGCCTGGTGCACCTGCCGTACACCCGCTACCAGTGGTTAGGCCTGCCGGGCACGGCTCAGTTCACGGCGGGAACTGCGCTCGAGGAGTGCGACTTCGAACTCGTCAAGGGCGCATGCTCCGGCGTCTATGTCACCACTCCGCAGAGCTGGTGGAGCCACGGCGGCCAGGATGAGCGATTCCGCGGCTGGGGCTTCGAAGATGCGGCCTGGTATGTGGCGCACGAGACACTCCTCGATGAGGTGCCTCGTCGGCACGAGGGTGTCGTCTACGCACTTCACCACGCGACGCAGGTGCGCGAGGGTGATCAGTACGACGCCAATGCCGCCTTGATGGAGCAGTACCGCCTCGCCCGGTCGAGCCGAGATGCGATGCGTCAGCTCATAGGAGCGGATGCCACGGCGGAGAAGGCCCGACGGCTTCCCACGTCGTGACGCAGGCTCGCAGACAGTGCCGCGAGCGCCGTCTGCGACTGGGTCGGGAGGTCGAGTGCCCGGAGTATGGCATCCGATAACTCGGCAGCCGTTGCGGTGTTCGGTGCGAGCGCGATACCGAAACCCGCATCGTCGAGGGCTGCTGCACCGGCGAACTGGTCGGTGGAAAACGGCAACACCACCAGCGGCACCCCGAAGGTCATCGCTTCGGTGACGCTGTTGTTGCCCCCGTGGGTCACCGCGGCCGCCGCGCGCTCGAGCAGTGTCACCTGCGGAAGGAACTCCCGCACGAGCCACTCGCTTGGCAGCTCGCCCAGTTGTGCCGGATCGGCCGATCCGCTGGCGATCGCGCCACGAATTCCCAGCCGCTTGAGCGCCTCACAGACGCGCCCGAGAACATCCGCCCGCACCGACAGGAAGCTGCCGAAGCTCACATAGACGAAGGGTTCGTCACTGGCCGCGAGCCAGGCCTCCACTTGCGCATCGCGCGCCTCTTCGCGCACCGCCGAACCGAGAAAGCGGTGCGGTGGCAGCAGGGCGGTGCGGGCCGGTGGGGAGAGCTCAGACGGGTAGTTGAGCAGAAGAAGCTCGCCGTGTTCACCGAACGCGCTCGCAGACGGTGACGCATTCGGCGCAAGCTGAGCGAGCGCGGTGTTCCACTCGGCGGTGAACGACTCGCTCACCCGGTCGCAGAGGTCGCGAAGCATCCGCAATTCTTCCGGCGAGGGGTCGAAGGCCGCGGGCCACATCGGCGGGAAGCCGTAGACCTCATCGCCGACCGGCAGGGCGGACGGATGCCCGAGAACGACATCCGCATACGGCACCCCGGCGGCGACCAGAGCCAGCCGTGCGCTGAAGGCCAGGTGGTCGACGATGATCGCGTCGGGTTGGATTGCGGCCACCACCGCCTGCACCTCACGAGCGACCCGTACCGGCTCCCACATGAGGTCGCTGAGGCGCGCTTCGGCCTGGAATGCGAGGGTCTCGACCATGCCACGCCTGGTGGCGTCGAAGAAGCCACGCAGGGCGTCATCTTCGCCGGTTGGCTGCTGCTCTGCGCGGATCACTCCCGGGTTCGAACCTTTGCCGAGCTGCAGATTGATGCGCTCGAAGCCGAAGGATTCGACAATGTCGGCCGTTGCCGGCCCGGTCGCCACCACAACACGCTGCCCGGCAGCACGCCACGCGGTACCGAGCGAGGCAAGTGGAAGCAGGTGCGACGCATAGTCGGGACTGATGATGAGCAGCGTCACAGCGCCGCGAACGACCAGCCCCGCGATTCACTCTCCTCGTCTTGCACTCCCTGGTACACGTTCGACAAAGCGCGAGCCATCGCCTGAATCGTGAAGCTCTCCTCCACAGTTGACCGCGAGACTGTGGCCCGGTCGGGAGTGGCTTCGGCAACGGAGGCATCGAGGGCCTTGACCATCGCCGAACGCAGCAGTTCGACATCCCAGGTGGGCGTCAGAAATCCGGTAACGCCGGATTCCACGTAGGTGGCCGGCCCGCCGCCGTCCGGGGCGACCACCATCAGCCCGGAACCCATGGCCTCGAGAAGGGCGATGCCGAACTCTTCCTTGAGGCTTCCGCACACATAAATGCCGTGTGGAGCCGCGAGCCCGGGCAGGCCGAAACGGGCCGCTGCTACCCAGCGAGCGACCGTGTCGTTACGGCGGTGACCCGACAACACCAGACCCGCGGCGAAGCGATCCGCTGGGGCGATGATGGCATCCATCAGCTCGAGCTGCTCTCGTTCATCGGCGGACGGATCTATCAGGTTTCCGCCGATCAGCAGAAGATTTGTCCGGTCTGCAAGCGGGCTGTTCGCCCACGCATCCACGATCGTGGCCATGCCCTTCACCCGGTGGAAACGGCCGACGCTCACGAGCAGCGGCAGGCCTCGGCGCTCCGGCGGCAGCGACTCGAGCAGGTCACGAAGTTCCTGGAGCGATCCCGTAGCAGGCTGCCCCGCGGCATGGCCCGCGCTCTCCTGCACGGCCCGGTCCACGACCTCGAGGTCGATGCCCTCCGGCACGATCGTGTGCCGTTCCGGATGCGCAGTGATGTCGATCCCCACCAGTTCCCTCATGTCGAGCGCGAGCGAGGGGCGGGGGAACAACACGGTGTGGGCGGCATTCGCAGCGAGTTGCTGCACGAGGTGTGTGCGGAACCAGAAGTGCTCCACCTCGTCTACCTCGCCGAAGTTCTGCCGGGTGAGCCGGCCGGAAAGATCGAGAGAGTGGATGACCGCGTGCGGGTCAGGTGCCACCGTGAATACGACCGGAATATCGAGTTCACGCGCGACATCGGCGGCGGCGAGACTGCCGACATCCGCCATTCGCAGGTGAAGCAGGTCCACGCCACCAGCGGCACGCAGCATGCGGCGGATGCCTCGGCGCGCGGCTACCCGCAACGGCCAGGCGCTCGCGGACTGCACCGGTTCGCTCAGCAGTGGCACGCGCCCGTAGTCGTGACCCCATCTCGTGGAGCCAATGTCCTGAACGCTCTGCAGTGCATCGGCAACGGAACCTCGCGACAGGGTGATGACCCGCTCGACCCGTGGCGGGTCACTCTCGTCGGCGATGAGGGCATCCCCGAGACGCACCAGCAGGGTGGCGATGCCGCCGTTATCACCGCTTCCGGCTTGGGTGAGTCCGGCGTCGAGGTCGGCGTGCAAAAAAAGTTGCGCGATCGTGAGACCGCGGTGGGTGTCGTCGGCGACGGGGGACTCGTCCGAGAGATCGACGAGAGAGAGGCGCGCGACATCCGCCAGATAGCCGTCTGTGCGGGAGAGATCATCGAGCACGGTCACGATCGCTCGATCACCGCGGCGTTGGCCGAGCGCGGACACCGCGGCAACCCGCACCGACTCTTCTTCGCCGATGTCTGTTGCGATGCGAACCAGGGCCGGTGTGGCAACGGATTTGCGCACCAGCCCGAGGGTTTCCACCAGCCGGTAGCGTGCCCCGGGATCATCGATGCCGAGAAGTGCGGACTCGAGTCCGATCGCCAGGTGTTCCGCGACCGGGGATCCCCACTGTTCGAGGGTGCGCTGGGCTACCATCCCGGCGAACCCGCCATCGGAGACGAGGCCGATAAGCCTGCCGACGGTATCGAATCGGGGCAGCCGTAGGCTCAGCGCCCAGGCCGCGTGCTCGCGCATGAATCCGCGACTGCTCGACAGCAACCGCGAGAGGGCGATGTCGGCCTGCTCATCAAAGATCTGCGCGAGGGCGTGCGTCGCAGCGATAGCCGCGAGTTGGTCTTCGCTGTTCAAGGCGAAGGTGAGCACTCGCACGGTGCGCGCGCCGCCATCACGACTGGCTTCGAAGGCGAGATCATCGGCAAGTCGCATCGAGTCGACCAGCCGGTCGGCCCGCACTACTGCGTCTAGCGATGTCTGGATTCCCACCCCCCGATGATAATCGGGGCTTCCCTGAGAATCTGGTGGGGGTGTGCTGGGTACGCGAGCCGTGCGCCACTCGCCAGTCGCCTCCGGCAATCACCGGGTTCGGATCAGGAGCCCGATCAGTTCGGCTAACGTAAATGGGGCTCGCACGATGCGGCGCCAATTGAGAGCCTCGGAGGCACGCGTGCGCGTAGTAGCGATTGGCGACGTCGGCGTGATCGACGAGATGATCCACGTTGGCGATGAGGCGATGTTCGAAGCCTTCATCGACGCGATGCGCACACGCGGTCTCGAATCCGTGGTCGCCATCTCGGCCAACCCGAGCGAGACCGTTGCGCGTTACAGCGACGAGGTCTCCCGCGTGGAGGCCATCCGCGGAATCGGATTCGCCCCGACTGCCGGAGGCCGCGAGGCCCAGGAGGATCGCCTCGACCGGGTAGTTCGCACCGCCGCCGGTGAGACTGGCTTGCTGCCCGACGATGATTCCGCGCACGCCGTGATCGACGCCATCCGCGAAAGCGACGGTGTTGCGGTCACCGGTGGCGGCAACCTCGCCTCCACCTGGCCGTCCCACATCTTCGAACGTCTGGCCATTGCTGGAATTGCGGATGCTCTCGACCGTCCGGTTGTCGTGAGCGGACAGACCCTCGGCCCACAGCTCACCGAGGCGGACTCTGCGCTCGTGAGCCGTTTGCTCGGTATCGCTCGGCTAGTGAGCGTGCGCGAGTCAGCCTCGTTCGCGGTTGCGAAGCGGCTTTCAGCGCCGACCGATCGGCTGCGGCTGGGTGCCGACGATGCCAGCTTCCTGCTCGGCGAGGCACTTCCAGCTCTTCCGTACTGTGTCGTCACCCTCGCCAACCATGTCGGGGATGCGGACCGCGACGCCGTCATCACGGCCGTCGCCGACCTGCTCGACGAAGTTATCGCAACAGCCGACCTCGACATCATTTTTCTCGCCCACTTCGGTTCTCTCGATGACTCGCGGGTGAGAGGCGATTCCGTGGTGCACGAGCGTGTGATGGCGCAAATGGAGTCCCAACGGGTGATGGCGGCCGTTCCGACGGATGCCCGGGCGGCGGCGCGCATCGCCCGCTCCGCATCGCTCGTGGTCACCAGTCGCTACCACCCGGCGGTCTTCGCAGTGCCCGCCGGGGTCGCAACCATCGGAATCCCAGTCGACGACTACACCAGCGTGAAACTCACCGGCGCGCTCGAGAACTTCTCCCAGAACGGCATTCTGCCGGTGACCGCATTGCTTGCCGGCGACGGCCCAGCGCTGGTGGCTCGAGTGTGGGAGGCGCGGAACGCCACAGCTACCGCCGGGCGCGCCATCGCCGAGACCCAGCGCGCGGCGACCGCTGCCTGGTGGGACCGGGTGGCCGATGTCTTCCAAGCGCACAGCACGACGCGACACGGCTAATCTCCGATCGAGGCCCGGGTCGAGCCCGTCGACATCTATGCCCGCCTTCGGGCGGCCTGCACACGATCTGAGTCAGCGGCAGCGGTGCAACAGCTGCCCGGGTGCCAGCGGGCACCAATCTGAATGGATCGTGCACTGGCAACGAGAGCACAATAGGGGTATGCGAGTCGAGATTCTGCACATCCCCGATTGCCCGAATTCCGCCGAGGCCGAAACTCGAGTGCGAGCCGCTCTGGATGAATCTGGCCACTCGAGTACCGAGATCGAGCTTCATCTGCTGAGTTCAAGTGACGACGCGGCAGCGGTGGCCTTTGCCGGCTCACCGACCATCCTGTTGGACGGGATCGACGCTTTTGACGGCGACGGGCGGACAGCGGATCTGGCCTGCCGCATCTACCGCACCCCAACCGGGTTCGCCGGGGTGCCCACGGTCGAGGATCTCATCGCGGTGATCCGTCAGCGATACGAGACCGGTAGGTGACCCGTGCGCTGCAGCCCTCGTTCTCCTGGCTAGCTCGGCTTTCTGCGGTCTCGCTACTGGTCGGCATCGGTGCCGGAATCAGCGGCCTCGCCGTGAGCCTCGCTCTTCGTGGAATCGAGCATCTGGCCTACGGCTATTCGACCGGCGCCCTTTTCGACGGGATCAGCCACGCTCCACCCTGGCAGCGCGTCGCGGGACTCGCCATCGCCGGAGTGATCGGTGGCACGGGCTGGTGGGCCCTGCGCCGCTGGGGCGCCAGCGTCGTTTCCGTCGAACAGAGCATGACCGGCACGCGGATGCCCCCCGTCTCGACCGTGATCAACGCCGGGCTTCAGGTGATCATCGTCGGGCTCGGCGCATCGATTGGCCGAGAGTTGGCCCCGCGGGAGTTGGGCGCCGCGATCGCCGGATGGCTCAGCGATACGGCCGGCGTCAGCTCCCGGGAACGGCGCATCCTGATCGCCTGTGGTGCCGGTGCGGGCCTCGCCGCGGTCTACAGCGTGCCGCTCGGTGGCGCGCTGTTCACCATCGAGATCCTGTTGGCCGAAATCAGCTTCGCTACCGCTCTTCCCGCACTGGCAACCGCGGCGATCGCAACCGTTGTGGCCCAAACCGTCATGCCAGCGACGCTGCTGTACAGCGTGCCTCCCCTCGACCTGACCCCGTCCCTCTTCGTCTGGGCCACGATTGCCGGACCGGTGCTCGGATTCGCTGCGGTCGGGTTCGTTCGCGTGGCGCGGTGGGCTGAAAGCATTCGCCCGCGATCGTGGTGGATTCTGATTGTGATGCCTGTGGTGTTCACAGCCGTCGGGCTGGTCGCCATCCCGTTCCCGGAGGTGCTCGGCAATGGACAGTCACTCGGCCAGGCCGCGTTCTCCGGCCTGCTGCCGATCGGTGTGCTCGGGCTGCTCGCCATCGTGAAAGTCGTCACCACGACCGCGACTATCGGCAGCGGTGCGGCGGGTGGCACATTGACACCCTCGCTGGCGATCGGCGCGGGCCTGGGTGCAGCACTCGGTGGGCTGTGGGGGCTCATCTGGCCGGGTGGCCCGGTGGCTGCGTTCGCGTTCGTCGCTGCGGCGTCCTTCATGGCCTCCACGATGCGCGCGCCATTCACCGCGATCGTTCTCGTGATCGAGTTCACCAATCAAGGACCGGCGCTGCTCGTGCCAACAATGCTGTGCGTTGCCGGGGCAGTATCCGTGAGCTATTTGCTGACGCGGTGGAGAGTCACCGGAGTCACCTGAGTCGCGTGAGCGCCGGCGTCAGCGTCAGCGTGAGTCGCCCGAGTTGCCTGAGTCGCCTGAGTCGCCTGAGCGTCAGCGTGAGCGCCGGGGCGTGGGCGTGGATTCCGTGAATTCCGCTGATTCCGTAGCTGCGCTCGACTCCGGGTTGGGCACCGCGGCTGGTCAGTGCCGTCATGGGGACCCTCTCACCGATGCCGGGGATTGTCTGCCCCGCTCACGACGTCCATCTTTTTCTCTTGCGCCGACCATCCGCGCCGCACCGGTGACAACATCCGTGTCGCTGAGAGCGGAGATTCTCCGGCCTGACCGGCGGGTCACCCGATCTGGGCGGCGTGGCGGCGATCCATCCGCTCTCGGCCCCAGACATTCAGGCTGAGACATTCGGCCCCAGACATTCGGCTCCAGATATTCGGGCTCAGACATTCGGGCTGAGACGGGAGCCCACACTCTCTCCTGCGCTCGCAGGCCTCGCGCCAGCTAACTGGTCGAAGTACGGAAGATCACCGTCGAAAACAGCTCCACGTGAAGGCTTACCCCTGGCACGCCGGATGCCGCAGCCAACGCCGCGCTCGCCAGAGCATCGACTGGCTGGCGCACCGAGGTGAGTCCCATCGCCTCGGCAATAAGGGTGTCGTCAAAGCCCGACACGGCCACGTTCCGACGCTGCATCGATGAGCGGAGCTCCTGCAACACCCTGACCGCAATGATGTCGTTCGCACAGATGATGGCGTCGGTCTCTGGCCAATCGCGCATGATCTGCTGCACCGCTACATCGGCTGATGCCGCAGTCAGCGTTCCCCGCACCACCCGCAGCGACTGTTCGGGGAATGCGTTCTCCATGAGCGTTGCGAACGCACCCTCACGCTCGAATGACGTCGCCATCGTCGACGATTGCCCCACGAACGCGAAGTGTTCGCGCCCGCCGCTGCGCAGCCGTCCCACAATTTCATCAATCGGCTGGGACTGGTTCACGCGCACCCAGGGAAGCGCTTCATCGATCACCCGGTCCACCTGGATGGTCGGCACCACCCGCGCGGTCTCGGCCAGCGCCTCAAGACTCTCCGTCGCGTGCGCGGGAGAGATGAGTACGGCATCCACGCGGCGGTCGAGAAGTGTGTAGAGCGCAGCGCGCTCCACCTGCGGATCGTTATCAGCGTCGACGATGAGCACGCTCTGTCCCTGTGTGCGGGCCGCATGCTCGATGGCCTGCACGAGCGCCGGAAAAAACGGGTTCGTGATATCGGGAATCACGAGGCCGAGAGTGTCCGTGCGCTGAGTGCGCAGCGAGCGAGCGACCGAGTCCGCCCGGTATCCCAGCCGGTTGGCGGATTTGCGCACACGTTCCACGATGTCGGGGGCGACGACCCTCGCACCGGTCAACGCCCGAGACACGGTTGAGATAGACAGGCCTGCATCAGCCGCGACTTCGCGAATGGTGATGCGGCCAGCGAGGCCAGTGCTCATGTGGAACATCACCTCCATTTGCTGTTCAAATCTGATGCTAGATTACTACTCGGAAAACGTTTGCCAATCCCGAGGAGCCGAAATGCCTGCTGAAACCCGATCCCTGGCCGGAACGGTCGTCGCCGTCACGGGCGCGAGCGCAGGAATCGGGCGCGCAACAGCGCGCCTGCTCGTCGAGGCCGGTGCGAAGGTTGCCATCACCGCGCGTCGCGAAGAGCGTTTGACCGATCTCGAAGCGGAACTCGGCAGCGACTCAGTCGTGTGGGTTGCCGGCGACATCGCCGACGCGGCCACCAACGCTCGCCTGGTGGCGGTCGCCCTCGAGAAATTCGGACGCCTCGACTCGCTCGTCGCCTCCGCGGGAATCGGCGTCTACGGCGGAATCGTCGACGGCACCGATCAGGAAATGCAGACCATGATCGACACGAATTTCACCGGAACGGTCTGGGGAGTTCGCAGCGTCGTGCCCACCTTCCTCAAAGCCGGCGGCGGTGACATCGTAATCGTGACCTCCGTTGCGGGGATCAACGGAGGCGCAGACGAGGCGGTCTACGCCGGAACGAAGGCGGCACAGCTCGTTTTCGCCGGGGCGATCGACCGTGAGCTGCGCGAGTCGGGTATCCGTGTCACGGCACTGTGCCCTGCCGCGGTGAGCACCGAGTTCGCAATCGGCACAGGGCGCACCGCCGGGGACGCCTGGCTCGAGGACGTACTGACCCCTGAGGATGTCGCAGGCTCAATCCTCTTCACTCTGCAGCAACCGCGTCGCGTGCGCACCACTCAGGTCACCATGTGGAGCGCGGCCCAAGGAAGTTGAGGTGGTGATCGCGACGCCACCGGCTCAGGCCCCAGGCGTTGCACTGCTGGCCAGATATCGGTCTGGGAGTGGTGAGAGGATCACTGACATGACGCCGGCGAATGATGAAGAACTGCAGGTGCTGCGCAAACGTGCATACGGGCCGAATGCCGATATTCATCGTGACCCCGGCGCGTTCGAGAGACTTCGTGAGCTTGAGGGCGCAGTGCGTGGGTCGGTTGCGTTCATTGACTCTGGCGATTTCGACGCTGGCTCCACGCCGGCAGAGCAGGCTGGCGTCACGCCGGCAGAGCAGGCTGGCGTCACGTCGGCAGAGCAGGCTGGCGTCACGTCGACACAGCAGGCTGAAACTGCGTCGGCCCCAGTCGAAGACGAGACAGCACTTCCAGCCAAGACAGAACTCCGACCGTTGTCGCGAGTGGGCCGCTCCCGCTTGTTGATCGCCCTCGGGCTGGCAGTCGCTTCAATCATCTTCGCCGGTGCGCTGGTCCTGAACCAGCGCCCACAAATTGATCCCCTGCAGGCGGGTGCTCGCGAGGTCGTCCGGTTGTCGGTGGATCCTTCGTATAAGGTCTCCTCCTACTTCTTCGGATCTGAGTTCGGCCGTGACCTCCAGGCTCAGGCTTTCACGGAGTTTGATGGTCTTCGTGCCGTGGTTACTGTCGGCTACGGGGGTGGGTCGAATGATGCCTGTCTGAATCTTTACCCCTCCGCGGTCACCGTCGACCCGAAGGCGAGTTCATTCGCCGGGCGGTTGCGCATCGGCTGCGCGTCAGGCAATTTTCCCCCGAGAATTCAGTTCAGAGCGGATGCCGCAGGCCTCCCCGCAGATTTGCGGTCCGCGTTTCCGAAATCGGCAGCGCTCCAATTCGTCTATGACAGCGCCACCAATGAGGTAGTCGTCTTCGCCGAAAAATGAGGGGTTCAACCAGCTTGACGGCTCTGCTGCATGGATAGGCAGCACAACACAAGCACCACAGGAAATAGTCGCTGTTCTTGGACAGCAAACCCCCGGCGAGGTAGCAGGGGTGCGTCCCTGGTGGTGGTCGGCGGTCACGGTGACCAGGGCCGCGTCGGAGCGTTTGCGACGCTCCAACAGCCACTCCGGGAAATAGGTCCCGGAACGCAACTCCGGGCTCGCGACATCGATCGCCCCGGCCCGGGTATCCAGATCACGATGCCGGTAACCGTTTCGACGGGTGGCGCTCTGAAGGCTTGGTTTGCCCCATTCGGTGCCGACAACCGAATCGGCATCAGCGGACAGCAGCGCCTTGATCATGGTCTGCAGCAGACGTCACATCAAGTCAGGGGACGCATCAGGGAGGGCCTCACCGAGAACTGTCGCAGGGTCGACAATATGTGGAACGGTCATCGTGTTGATGTCCTTCGAGTGGGTTGTCAGAGATTCCTCGAACGATCACACGGTGACCGCGTCCACGCCATCACCGACGCGGTAGGCCACCATGCGTTACACCACCATGCGGGACTCCACTGGAACGAAACCCAAGGGCGATTCAATATGCACGTCAGTGTCGGCCAGTCATCGAGGCCGCGGAAGCCCCAGCTATGGCGTTGGCTATCCACTTATGTACGGGCCCCGGCGTGCAGGGCGATCGAGTCACCGGCGCCCACGGTAGCGGTGAAGGTTCCGTCAGCGGCGACGAAGTAGCTTGGGCCCGAACAGGATCCGCCCGCGCCGGGGTCGCCGTGTTGGACGTCACAGTAGCTTCCTGCGGGCAGGGAGGTCTTGAACGTCTGGCTGATTGCGCCACCCTCGTGGTTGATCACGACGAAGCCCCCACTCCCTCGACCGAAGGCGATCGCATTGTTGCCGTTAGACCACCAGTTCGTCACCGAGGTGCCCGTCACGGCATTGCGGAAGGCGACCATGTTCGCGATCTGCCGCCAGGCGTGCTGGCACTTCCAGCCGTCGCTGTAGCAGGCGTTGACCGTGCCGCCCGTCGGCGGGCCGGCATCCGTGTTGCTGAATTCATAGCCCGAGTACACGTTCGGCGAGCCGTAAGGCCAGGCGAGCATGAAGATGTTCGCGAGCGTGTACGTGCTGCCGTCCTTGTAGCTGAGGGTCGAGCCGTTGCGCTCGGTGTCCCAGTTGTCCACGAAGACTCGCGCCTTGTTGCTCGCGAGGTAGCCCCACGACTCGCCCCATGTGTTCAGGTAGGCGATCTTGTCGCTGGTGAACATGCGTTTGAGGTCGAAGGCCCCACGGAATTCGTCGACATCGCCGGTCGAGGTGTATTCGCCCGGCTGGACCGCCTCATTTGCGCCGGCGATGACCTCCTGCGCCCAGTAGACGCTTGAGTTGGTCAGCTTTGCCTTGATGGCGGAGAGGTCGGTCGCGGCTATGTGCTTGGCGCCGTCGATCCGGAAACCGTCGGCACCGAGGGCGCTGAGGTGGTTGAGGTACGCCGCGATGGTTGACTGCACGTAGGTGCTTGCCGTGTTGAGATCGGCGAGGCCGACGAGCTCGCAGTTCTGCACGTTGAAGCGGTCGCTGTAGTTGGTGATCGGGGTCCGGCAGGAGTGGAAGTCCTGGTCCTGGTAGTAGCCCGGGTAGCTGTACTTGCTGTAGACGGTGCCCCCCGTGCCCGTGCCGGAACCCGCACTCATATGGTTGATCACCGCGTCAGCCACGACCTTGACACCGGCGGTGTGGCAGGTGCTGACCATGCTCGAAAAGGCGGCCTCGTTGCCGAGTCGCTCGGCGATCTTGTAGCTGACCGGCTGGTAGGAGGCCCACCACTGCGAGCCCTGGATGTGCTCCTGGGCTGGCGAGACCTCGACAAATCCATACCCCTTGGGACCGAGGGTATTCGTGCAGGCCCGTGCGACCGATGCGAAAGACCACTCGAAGAGCGTCGCCGTGACGTCCTTGGCACCCGGCGGACTTGCATCCGCCCGGGGCGCTGTCGCTCCCACCTCGAGGCTCAGGGTCAGGACGAGGGCCAGGCCGGCCACCGCTGCAATGAACGGACGGATTGATCTGCGCACGATGAAACTCCTTGATCGCGCGCCGGCGGACCACGCCGACGCACTCCATTGGGAACGGGCGATTACGAGCGAGCCGCGGAAACGGAACTCGGCAAATGAGGTGACAAACCCTCGCGTCACACTACTGGAAGCGTTTGCAATAGTGCAAGTGGCTCCGGGAGCGCTTCCTTCCGCAAGGGCCAGGACACACTCATGATGAGGGTTTCCGCGAACAATAATGACACTTGACCTAGCGCAAGTGGGCAATTGCAGCCGGCAGTCTCATGCTCAGCCGAAGCCCGGATTAGTGAGTGACGGCATCCTTGCTTCAGGCGGTGTATCGGTCTGCTGCACGGTTAAGTGTCAGTTTGACGTATGGGTCCCCGACAACGCGTTTGTTTGGTGCCGGGCCGCCGCCGCCGCCTGATGCCATCATCTGCTCAGGAAGGAGGATGGCGGGCATGACCTTCCGTCGGCCAATTCGAGCCGAAGAGGGCCGAAAGTTCCAGCTCGACGCTCTCACCCAGTCGGCTGAGCGGAATGCGCACGGCGCTGCCCGTCGAGCTCACAGTGCGCTGGTCCGCTCAAGGCATCTCGTCGAAGGTCCGCACCGGCGTGCAGCCCCCATAGATGAACACCATTGACCCTCTGTTCCGAGGTCGATAGGTCAACTTCGCCCGATGCACCAAAACCCAGAGAAATACTGGGCTAGGACTCAGCGCAGAGTCCTCACTTCGACCGAAATTCGAGCCAAACGTTTTTCGACTGTGGGCAGGATGTGAGCAAAAACCAAACCAGGCCCGGCCGCATTATAGAAGAAATGCTGCTCAAACCCGTTATTCGATGTGCGCCCGGAGGGATTTGAACCCCCGACCTATTGATCCGTAGTCAATTGCTCTATCCGCTGAGCTACGGGCGCATGTGTCGGGCAAAACCCAACCCCCCGACTATACCAGCCACTCTGGTCGGCACGACTCCCGCCGAGAGGCCGAGGGTGGCGGCAAGTTCGCGGCTGATTTTGTCGAGGCGCCACCCGGTGCGGCTCACAACATCCGTAACAGCGGATGCCGCACGCCAACTTTCATTCCTTAGGATGACCGCCGCCCGATTGATACTGTTGCGCGATGACCGACGAACGCGACCCGGAAGCGATCTCCGCCAACACCCGCGAGCTGGAGACCGACATCGTCACCGACTTCTCGCAGCAACTGAGCTACGGCGAGTATCTCGCGCTTGACGATGTTCTCAATGCCCAGCATCTGCGATCTACGCCCGCTCATCACGATGAAATGCTGTTCATCATCCAGCACCAGACCAGCGAGCTCTGGCTGAAGCTGATGATCCATGAGCTGCGATCGGCACGAGCTGCGCTGCAGCGGGATGACCTCGGCACAGCGCTCAAGCGCATCGCACGGGTGAAGCACATCCAGGTCTCGATGACCGAACAGTGGTCGGTTCTCGCGACGCTCACTCCCTCCGAGTACGTGGAGTTTCGCCGCTTTCTGGCAACGTCATCCGGATTCCAGTCTTATCAATATCGCGCTGTCGAGTTTCTGCTCGGCAACAAAAATGCCAAGATGCTCGACGTGTTCGCGAGCGAGCCGACAGCGCACGCCGTTCTCGAGCAACTTCTGGTGGAGCCGACTCTGTACGACGAGTTTCTGCACTTTCTGGCTCGCGCGGGCTACCCGATTCCGACCGCCGTGCTCGAGCGCGACGTGACCCTCGCCCACGTCTTCACGCCAGAGCTCGTTCCGGTGTTCGTGTCGATCTACCGGTCGTCGAGTGATAACTGGCGGGTCTATGAGGCGTGCGAAGAGTTCGTCGACCTCGAAGACAACTTCCAACTCTGGCGCTTTCGCCATCTGCGCACGGTGTCGCGCACGATCGGCATCAAGAGCGGTACCGGCGGATCGAGCGGCGTGCAGTTTCTCGAACGAGCGCTCAGCCTCACCTTCTTTCCCGAGCTGTTCGCCGTGCGCAACGAGATCGGCGCGTAATGGCGTCGATGCGCGCCGGTCGAGCGCTCATCGATGACTGCTGGATCGACGGGATGATCCTTTCCGGCTTCTGCGACAGCCATGTGCACCTCGGACTCGTCGATGCCGCAGAGCTCATGCCCCACGGCATCGCGCGGGTGCTCGACCTCGGCTGGGATCCGGAGATCTCGCGCCACTGGCCCGCAGGTGCGCATCTCGGAGGGCCGACCGTCGACATCGCGGGACCGATACTTACGGCCCGTGGCGGATATCCGGGAACATCCGACTGGGCTCCGGCAGCGGCTGCCCGGGAGATTCATACTCCGGCGGATGCGGAATCCGCCGTCGCCCACATCCTCAGCATCGGTGGGCGCGTGGCGAAGATTGCACTGAACAGCGACGGAGGACCCGTGTGGCCGGATGATCTGCTCGCGGCGGTCGTATCGATCGCTCACCGGGCCGGGTTGCCCGTCATAGCGCACCCGGAGGGAGCCGGCCAGGCCGAGCGCGCGCTCACCGCCGGGGTCGACACGCTTGCCCATACGCCGTGGACCGAGCACATCGACGACGAACTATTGCGATAGATGGCGGGCCGCATGTCGTGGATCTCGACCATCGACATCCACGGTTGGGGTGATTACGGGGCCGACTTCGATCGGGCCGTCAGCAATCTCGAGAGGTTTGCTGCGGTCGGTGGACGGGTGCACTACGGCACCGATCTCGGCAACGGCCCGGTGCCTGTCGGGTTGAATCGTCGGGAACTCGACGCGCTCTGCGCATGCCTGCCAGACGGGGATTCCGTGATCGGATCGCTCGGCGGCATCCTCCCACCGCTCGACCAGCCACTCGCCGTATCGTTTATACCCGGCCCGGCATACGACAGTTCAACCGGCCTCGTCGACTGGCTCTGCACGAGCATCGTCGTTGCCGTCACTCACCTAGAGGAGATCCCGACATGACCATTGGCACCACTCTTCCCAGTGCACGCGAGCTTGACGCGACGGATCCGCTGGCTGGGTTCACTGCCCGGTTCATCGGAAGCAACGAGGTGGTGGCCTATCTCGATGGCAACTCGCTCGGGCGTCCGCTCGCCGTGACGGTCGACCGGGTCTCCGAGTTCATCACCGGCGCCTGGGGCTCGCGGCTCATCCGCTCATGGGACGAACAGTGGATGCAACTGCCCTTCACCCTGGGGGATCGAATCGGTCGAGTCACACTCGGCGCCGCCGCCGGGCAGACCGTCGTCGGTGACTCGACAACTGTGCTGCTCTACAAGCTCATCCGCGCGGCAGTGGATGCCCGGCCCGGACGCACCGAGATCGTGATCGACACCGACAACTTCCCGACCGATCGCTACCTGCTCGAGGGGATTGCTGCCGAGCGTGGACTCACGCTGCGGTGGATTGAAGCCGATCCGCAGGGCGGAGTCACCGCGCAGCTCGTTCGCGATGCGGTCAACGAGCACACGGCGCTCGTGGTTCTGAGTCATATCGCCTACCGCTCCGGCTACATCGCCGATGTGCCAGCGATTACCGACGTGATCCACCGGTGCGGTGCTCTGGTCCTGTGGGATCTGTGCCACTCCGCCGGATCGGTGCCGACCTTCCTTGACGAGTGGGATGTCGACCTCGCGGTCGGCTGCAGCTACAAATACCTCAACGGCGGGCCGGGTGCGCCCGCATACGCCTATGTGCGATCGAGCCTCCAGGATTCCCTGCACCAGCCAATCTGGGGGTGGATGGGCGCTGACAATGTTTTTGCGATGGCCGACGGTTTCGTACCCGCCTCCGGGATGCGTCGCTTCCTGAGCGGCACACCGCCGGTGCTCGGGATGGTACCGATGCACGACATGCTCGAGTTGATCGAGGAGGTTGGTATCGCGGCGATTCGCGAGAAGTCGCTCCGCCTCACCGACTTCGTCATCCGCTGGGCCGAGGCCAACCTCTCCGAGTTCGGCGTGACCGTCGGTGGTCCGCGCGCCGACGCCGAGCGGGGAAGCCATGTGACGCTGCAGCATCCGCAATTCGAGAAGGTCACACCGCTGCTCTGGGAGCGCGACATCATCCCGGACTTCCGCTTTCCCAACGGCTTGCGCATCGGCCTCTCACCCCTGAGCACGAGCTTTGCCGAGGTCGAAATCGGGCTGGAAAATGTGCGCGACATCATGCGGACCCTACCGATGTAGTTCCTGTCTCCTTTCAGCCGCGTGTGTTCCTGTTCGACAGGTCTCTGTCGGCTCGAACACGCTCGAACAGGCTCAGCCGTGCCGCAGAGGAACAACTACCGCGTTGCGCAGGCGTCAGTGCGATCGCGAGCACGCGCTCGCGGATGTGTATTTTTGCAGATGCCCGATGCACAAAAGGACATTGACGCGCCTGCCCCCGGAGATCACGCTCGTAAGTGCAACTTATGCAGGACACCGAGGATCTGTCGCCGGTTGCACCCAAGCGAAGTGTGTCAGCGAAGACACCGAAGGAGTGCTGGATGAGTACACCCAATGCCGCAACGAGACACTCCCAGACTGCACCGTCAGGCCTGAAAAAAGTCGCGATTGCCTCGATGGCGGGCACAACGGTCGAATGGTACGAATTCTTTCTCTATGCGGCGGGCTCCACTCTGGTTTTCGGGCCACTGTTCTTCCCTGCGACAGGCAGCCAGCTCGACGGCATCATTGCCGCCTTCATCACCTATGCCGTCGGCTTCCTTGCGAGGCCCATCGGCGGCATTGTCTTCGGACATTTCGGAGATAAGTACGGTCGAAAGCGACTGCTGCAACTGAGCCTGATCATGGTGGGCGGGTCGACCTTCCTGATGGGGTGCCTACCCGTCTTCGACCAGATCGGCTACTGGGCGCCGGCGCTGCTGGTGGTCCTGCGCTTCGTTCAGGGCTTCGCGGTAGGCGGCGAATGGGGCGGCGCAGTGCTGCTGGTTGCGGAACACAGCCCGAACGAGTCCCGCGGATTCTGGTCGAGTTGGCCGCAAGCCGCCGTACCGATGGGCAATCTGCTCGCCACCGGCGTGCTCTTCCTGCTCTCCGCAACCCTCTCCACCGAGGCCTTCCTCGGCTGGGGCTGGCGCGTCGCCTTCTGGCTCTCCGTCATCATCGTCGCCATCGGCTACTACATCCGTACCAAGGTGAGTGACGCGCCGATCTTCGTCGAGGCGCGGGAAGTTCGGGAGGCAAGCGAGGCCGCACAGGCCTCTACCGCCGAGAAGAGCTACGGCATGATCGAGGTCTTCCGCCACTATCCTCGCGCCGTCTTCACCGCGATGGGGCTTCGTTTTGCGGAAAATATTCTGTATTACATCGTGATCACGTTCTCGCTCACCTATCTCAAGGTGGTGGTGGAGTTCGACACCACTCGGATCCTGCTTCTGCTGCTGGTCGCCAGCGCAATCGAGTTCACTGCGATGCCTCTGGTGGGCCGGCTGTCTGATCGGCTCGGCCGCCGCCCGGTCTACCTGACCGGTGCGATTCTCGGTGGCACCTGGGGGTTCTTCGCGTTCCCGATGATGGACACGGGAAACGAGGCCTTCATCCTGGCAGCGGTCACCATCGGCCTCCTCTTCCACGCGATGATGTATGCCGGGCAGCCGTCGATTATGGCGGAGATGTTCCCCACCCGGATGCGGTACTCCGGGGTCTCGCTCGGCTACCAGGTGACCTCCATCGTGGCTGGATCTCTTTCCCCGATCATCGCCACCAGCCTGCTGAGTGCGTTCGGGTCTTCAGTACCGGTCGCGCTGTACCTCATGGCCGCCTGCATCATCACCGCCGTCACGGTGCTCACGCTCAAGGAGACCCGTGGAATCTCGCTGCATGATGTCGATGCCGAGGATGTGCGGCGCACGCAGGAGCGGTTGGCCACGGCGGCGAAGTAGGCTGATGGCCCGCGCGACAGGTGATGGACGGGCCACGGCCCGATAAAAGCAAGGGGGCTCACGCCAATGGCTACAGTCGGGTGGATCGGATTAGGAAACATGGGCGGCCCGATGGCAGCCAACATGGTCAAGGCTGGGCACGTTGTACGCGGGTTCGATCTCAACTCTGAGGCGGTCAGCGCGGCCGCAGAGGCTGGCATCCGACCCGTCACCAGCATTGCCGAAGCCGTGGATGGCGCTGATGTTCTCTTCACCATGCTGCCAAAGGGTGAACATGCTCGAGCGGTCTACTTCGGTGACCATGGCGTTCTGGCGCACGCCAGCACGAGCACACTGCTGGTGGACTCCTCAACGATTGACATGGAGTCTGCGAGGGCTCTGCACGATGCCGCTGCCGTCGCCGGCTTCCGCTTCGTGGATGCCCCGGTGTCAGGTGGGATGAGCGGCGCCCAGGCCGGCACCCTCACGTTTATGATCGGCGGGGAAGCATCCACCGTGACAGATGCCAGCGCCTATATCGAGCCGATGTCGGGCAACATCATCGCCACCGGAGCCGCGACGACCGGCCAGGCGGCAAAGATCTGCAACAATCTCATGCTTTTTATTAATCTGGCTGGAGCGGCGGAGGGGGCCGTACTTGCCGACCGCCTCGGTCTCGACAAGCAGGTGTTCTGGGATATCGCCTCCGTTTCCTCCGGTGACAGCTGGGCGTTGCGCACGTGGTACCCGGTGGCTGGAGTGGTTCCCACCGCGGCGTCAAACAACGACTTCGCTCCCACCTTCACCACCGAGTTGGCCAACAAAGACATAAACCTCGCCATCGCCGCCGCCGTCGCCGTCGATATCCCCCTGGAGATCGGCGAGCATGTGCAGCAGCTATTCCAGCGCCTGATCGACTCAGGCAACGCAGCAAAAGACTGTTCGATGATCGTCAAGCTCGTCGATGGCAGTCTCGAAACGACAGCCTGAAACCTCGGATGCCCGGCCCCAGTTGTCACCCACACTCGGAGCCTCGCTGTGCTCCGCTACCGCTGGGCTCCACTAGCGCTGTGCAAACGCCTTCCGCGACACGAGCACGCTCGCGAGCGACAGTGCCGCGATGGACACCAGATAGAACCCCGGCACGAGCAGTGACCCGGTGGACGCGATCAGGGCGACGAGTATGACCGGCGCGAAACCACCGAATACCGTCACCCCGATGTTGTAGCCGAGGGACATGCCCGTGGTGCGCACCTGCACCGGGAAGATGGTTGAGATAAGGGCGGGCAGCGGCGCAAAATAGCCCGTGGCCAGCACCCCGAGCACGAGCTCGATGACAACGATGGTCCACAGCGTTGGACTCGCGTTGATCAATACGAACAGCGGAATCCCGAGCACAATCGTGCCGATCGCGGCCCAGGTCATCACGCGGGCCGGGCCCACCGCATCCGAGAGCCGGCCAATGAACGGCGACCCGAAGGTCATCACGACACCGAACACGAGTGTCGAGACAAATGCGATCTGTGGCGACATCCCGAGGTTGACTGTTGCGTAGGTGGGCATGTAGAGGGCGGTGTAGATGCTCACCGAGCCGAGTGCCACGACGCCAACCATCGTCCAGAGCCGACCGCCGTTGGCCACAAAGGTGTCCTTGAGAGGGGACTTCGACGGCTCCATGGCCAGAAATTCGGGAGTGTCCTGCATCTTTGAGCGGATGTACCACCCGACCGGTCCGATCAGCAGGGCGAAGATAAATGGCACCCGCCAGCCCCAGCTACTGAGGCTCTGCGCGCTCAAATAGGTGTTGAGGAAGAACCCAAACACTCCGGCGAGCAGAATCGCCGCCCCCTGGGTTGCGACCTGCCAGCTGGCATAGAACGCCTTGCGGTTCGGTGCGTGCTCAACCAGAAAGGCAGTAGCCGTGCCGAATTCCCCGCCCGCCGCGAAGCCCTGCAGCAAGCGGGCAAGCAGAATGATCACCGCAGCAGCCACGCCGATCATGGCGGCGGTTGGCGCAAGTACGATCATGAGCGTGCCGAGGAACATCAGTGAGATCGACACCAGCATGCCAGCCTTGCGGCCCGACTTATCGGCGTAGCGACCAATGAATATCCCGCCGAGCGGACGCATGATGAACGAAATCCCAAACGAGCCGAAGGCGAGCAGCGGCGACACCGTCGCATCGTTGGTGGGAAAGAACAGCCGCGAAATTGTCACGGCGAAGGTGCCGTACACGATGACATCGAACCATTCGAGGCCGTTCCCGATCGAGGCCGCGATCACGGCCTTTCGCGCCTGCTTCTTGCGCTCGATCAGCTCGAGCGTGTCAGGCGCCGTTGTCGCGACGGAGGAGAGGTCAGGTGTGCGGTCAGTCATGCGGTCTCTTTTCGTGAACGTCGCGGGAAACTGCGGGCGTAGGTGCACTCGACAAGAATCAGTCGGCGGAGAGGTGCTCGGCCAACGCCAGCATGAACTCTTCGCAGGCCTGGATCTGCGCGAGCTCCACATACTCATTTGCCGTGTGCCCTTGCCGGATACTTCCGGGGCCACACACCGCAGTATCGATTCCGGCCAGCTGGAACAGGCCGGCTTCTGTGGCGTAGCCAACGGCATCCTCTGCCGAACTCCCGGTGAGAGCTTGCGCAAGGTGTAACGCGGCACCCGTGCCATCGGCACTCAATGACGGCACGGCACCAATGGCATCGATGCGGATGTCTGCGGCCGCGTTCTCCTCACGCATCGCCGCGCGCAGGTCGCCGAGAACAAAGTCCGTAATTGCCCCGATCACCCCGGTTGGATCCACACCAGGGATCGTGCGGAACTCGAACTCGAACTCGCACCGGTCAGCCACCGTGTTCACCGCCACACCGCCGTCGATCATGCCAACGTTCGCGGTCGTGTACGGAACCTCGAAACTCGTATCGAACGGACCCTCCAGCCGGTGCTGGTCGGCAATCTGCCGAATGAGCGCAATAGCGCGCGCGGCGTACTCGATGGCATTCACACCGTTGGGAGTGTTCGAAGAGTGCGACGCGAGCCCCGTCACGCTCACCCGGTAGAGGTAGCTGCTCTTGTGGGCCGACACCGGACGCATGCTGGTGGGCTCGCCGACGAAACAGATATCTGGGCTGATCCCCCGCGACGCGAGCTCCTTCAGCAGAGTGACGGCGCCGTGACATCCCACCTCTTCGTCATAAGTGAAGGCCAGATGCAGCGGCGCGCTGAGGCGACGCCCCAGAAATTCGGGGAGCATGCTGAGGATCACGCCGCTGAACGCCTTCATGTCAGCCGTGCCGCGGCCGTAGAGCCGGTCACCGCGGATCTCGGCGACGAACGGGTCGCTATCCCACTTTTGGCCGTCCACGGGAACCGTATCGGTGTGCCCGGCGAGCATGACCCCGCCGGTCATGGAGCCGTCGTGGGCGGGGATGGTGACGAACAGATTGGCTTTGGTACCGTCGGCGTTCGGCACGAGCACCGGATCGAGGTCGAGCGCGACCAGCGCCTGCCTCATCACGTCGATCAACTCCAGATTGGAAAAGCGGCTCGTGGTGTCGTAGGAGACGAGAGTGGTCACCCAATCAAGAGAAGTGCTGGTCTTCGTCATAACAATGTGTCCTTAGATCGGGAACGGGAGGGGCAAATTGCCTTCCCCTAGCCGCGCAGGTTGCCCGCATTGGGCGAACACGACCGCAATTCCAGACAACGGCCATCACGGCGCACGGCGCTGGCTGCGGGAGGGATGGGCGTCTTCTCACATGGTGTTGAGGATGAGGCCGATGTGGGTGAAGTAGTTGAGCGCACCGAAAACGAGTAGTGCGAATCCGCTCAATCCCCAGAGAATTGCGATGAACAGCTGCAACCGCGTTCCGGTCGGTGGCTGTGTCTTCCTCGGCAGAGCGAATGGGAAGAGCACGGCGCCCACACCGGTGATGCCGAAAGGTCCAGACATGAAGATCGCCTCGACCCACGGGTATTTTGCGAACGCCCCGCTGATCGGCTCTTCCGGCGGCGCTGCAAAAAGTTGGAAGACCAGGCCCGCGATCGCGATAGCCCCGAGCGCAAGACCATCCCGAAGATAAAGATGGATAGCGGCCGCACGGTTTTCGACAGGTGCATCAGCGGATCACCCGACGCCTCGATCACCGTGCCGCGTCTCCACAGGTAGAGGGCACCGGCGAGCAGCAGCACACCGAAGGCGAGACTCGGCTCACCAAAAATGATGTTGTCGAAAGGGAAATACTTCGCAAACGGCCACGTGAGTGTCATGTGCAAGCCAGTCAGGGTGAGGATTGCACCCGGCACGGCGAGAGCGAGCGACCAACCTTCCAGGTGGGTGACCTCTTTTTTCAGCAGCGAACGCCCAAACCAGACCAGCGTCAGCAGAGCAGCCCCCGCCGCCACCGCCATAATCGTGTTGTAGGTCGGCATCTGGGTCCAGTCGATCTTCAGGCCGCTGGATACCATCACGACAGTGCCTCCTCAGTGCACCCGGCAGCGACGCCAAACCCCCCAGGTGTGGGGTAGTGCTCGATCTTAACACTAGACGCAGCCCGAGCCGCCGGTCACGCTGCACCTGGGTTTGGTCACCTGTGGTCGCAGTCAGGCACGTTTCATTCGCAGCCCACACCGTCACCGTCGCGATCGAATTTCGGTGCATATCCAGGATCGCCCGCGCGGATCGGCGCGGCTCCGGCTGCGTGCACCGCTGTGCAGTTCGCATAGAAAGTGGACCCTGGAGCAGGGACGGCTGGAGCAGGCACCGGCACGACCCCGACCGGTGCGGGGGCAAATGAGGAGGTCAAGGCACGCGCGTTCGGGCAGTCTCTGAGGATTCGCACCATGGCTTCCTTCTCAGCCTGAGTGACCCACAGTCCATATGTTGCCTTCACCGATACTTGCCGGCTGACATAGTCGCAGCGAAACGCCTTGTTCGACGGCAACCAGGTGGCAGTGTCGCCGTCGCCCTTCTGGCTGTTCGAACGACCGTCGACGGCGAGCAGGTTGAGCGGATCGTTGGCGAAAGTAAACCGCTGCGATTGGGACAGTTGCTGTGCACCGGTTTGCCAGGCGTTTGACAAAGAGACCACGTGGTCGATCTGCACGAGAGTGGAGGTGGTGTTGCCGCGAAAAAAATTCATGCTCCGACCCGTGTACGGCTCGATGAACGACCCGCTGAGAACCTTGCACGATCCAGCCTTCACGGTGGTGATGAGATCGCGGGCGAGGATATCGTTGCGGGTGTCACAGCCGTTGCGGTCGACATCCAACCAGGCTTGACCAAAGTTTGCGGTGCGGTCGTACCCGGTCTTCGGTGCCTTGCCCTTGACTGCGAGCGTTGCCAGGAGCGCGATCGCAGTGGTGTTCGTCGCTGTGCCGTCGGAAATTGCCACCGCGGTTGGATCTGTGGATCCGGTCACCGTCGACGGATCTCCCGGGTCACTCTCGGTGAAACCCACCGCCGGTGCCGGCGATGCCGATGGTTGTGCGCTGGTGGAGCTGCGTGGTTTTGCCGTTGGGATGTAGTCGACCGCAGGCGCCGCGCCAGCGCAGCCGACCATGGACAGGACAAGGCCGGATCCGGCTACGACGGCAATCGAGCGGTAGACGATCGGGATGAATGTCCATCCGACGCGGAACACCGGTTTCGGGTCTGTCATGGTGGCTCCAGGTTATGCACCAGCGATCGACCAACTGCGACACGGTCATCTGATGATTTGTCAGAGCATAGCCGCGAAGTCGGGGGACTTTATTCTCTTTCCGACCGCAGGATCCATCTGAACCCCTGATCAGAGGGCAGAAAGTGAAGGGACACCGCGTAGACGGAGGTTTGCAACGCGCACCGGCGCATCGCCTGGATTCGCCGCGCCGGACGTGCTCTCACGAGAGGTGTTCATACTGGTCGGGTGAACTTCACGACGCCGCACCCTCTCGACAGCCCGAAAGCAGCGATCTCATGACCGCTGGACTTTCAATCACCCTCGCCGTATGTGCCGCCCTCATTGTGCTGGCACGGATCGTTGTGCCGCAGCTGCCGGTCATGGGTCGAGCGGTGAGACTCTCGATCCTGGACGCAGTGCTGGTCGGGGTGGGAGTTCTTGGGCTCCTCTTTCACTGCACCGCTATGTTCTCCCGGGGGCTCTACAACGGGGCTTCCGCGCTCCAGCCCTTCGTTGGCCTGGTGAATGCGATGGGGGGTGCCAGCATCGTGCTGTTTGTGGTGCCGGCACTGCTCATCCTGATCGGACTGCGGAGACAGCAGCGAGGCGCACTGGCCGTGCTGAGCCTGACGTTTGTGGCCGTAGGAGTGACGATGTACGCCGGTGGACCTCTCCAACTCCACCTCGCTGCCATCTTCGCCGCGACGATCGCTTTGGCAGCTCTCGTTTCACTTTTCGTGTTGGCGCCGCGGCGGACCCGGGTAGCGAAATAGGCGCGCCCCTTGGTCTGTCTCACTCACCTCAACTTGGTGCCACCTGATGCCAGAGGTGCTCGTGTACTGAGCAGGTTGTGCTGAGCAGATCGTACTGAGCAGTGCGACTAAACCTTGAGCGGCTCGGGCTCATCATCGAGCACCACAAGCTCAATCGACGTGCTGGGTGGCTCATAGCTATCGTCAAAGGGCATCTGGTCGGTGTTCAGGTTGGGGTTGTCGTCCTGGGTGGCGACGAGTTGCCGGGCTTCGTGCACAGAGTCCACGCTCGGCATCGACCCGAGCAATGGCAGCCCGGCGGTTTCCCGCATGAAGAAGATGGCAATACCACCGACCACGGAGGTGCCCATCAGGTAGTAGGCGGGCATCATGTCATCACCGGTGGCTGCGATCAGCGCAGCGATGATGAATGGTGTGGTGCCACCGAAAATTGCGACAGAGAAGTTGTACGCGATTCCCATCGCCCCGTATCGGCTCTTGGTTGGGAACAGCGCCGGGAGGCCCGAGGCGAGGTTCGCCACATAGAACGTCACGGGAAGTGCAATCAGCGCGAGGCCGAGCAGGGTGGACCAAATTTCACCGACGCCGATCAGCAAAAACGCCGGGATTGAGAACACGATGGCGGTGATCGAACCCATCCAGAGCACCGGACGGCGACCGATCTTGTCGGAAAGCTTGCCGGTCAGCGGGATACAGAGCGACATGATCACCAGGATCGGGATAGTCAGCAGAGTGCCCTGCAGTTCGTCATATCCTTTGGTGCTGGTCAGGTAGGTCGGCATGTACGAGGTGAGCGCATACCCGAGCGTGTTGGCGGCTGCGACAAGGATCATCGCAACGACGATCCCGCGCCAGTGCGCCTTGAAGATTGCCAGGGGGCCGTTGGCTGCAGGAACTTCGGCCGCGGTCGAGTTGCCAGCGTGGACATCCTTCGCCTCCAGAGTTGCCAGGAAGGTGGGGGATTCCTCGATCTTCATTCGGAACCAGATAGCGATGAGGCCAAGGGGCCCGGCGATAAGGAACGGAAGTCTCCAGCCCCAGTCCTCCATTACCGACTGTCCCAGCGTTATCTGAAGCACCGAAACGAGCGCGGCACCGATGGCGAAACCCAGATAGCTACCCATGTCGAGCAGGCTTGCGAAGAATCCGCGGCGCTTATCGGGAGAATGCTCACTGACAAAAGTTGTGGCGCCGGCGTACTCTCCACCGGTCGAGAATCCCTGCAGGAGCTTTGTGAAAACCAGAAGCACCGCGGCGAGCATTCCCACCATGGCGTAGCTCGGGAGCAGACCAACCGCAAAAGTCGAGGCGGCCATCAGGATCAGCGTCATTGAAAGGACCTTTTGGCGACCGATCTTGTCGCCAAGCCAGCCGAAGAAGACACCACCGAACGGGCGGGCGATGAATGTGGCCGCAAAAGTGCCGAGCAGGAATAGCGTCTGCACGGTCTTGTCAGCCTCCGGCAAGAACACGGGGCCCATCGTCGTGATCAGGTAACCGAACACCCCCACGTCGTACCATTCCATCGTGTTGCCGACGATGGTCCCACCGAGTGCTTTCTTTAGGCGAGACTGGTCGACCACGTTGACGTCGGACACCTTCAATCGGCGCGGCAGAAGCGGAGTTTTCGTTCCTTCAGACGCCGTATCAGCGCCCTTTTTGCTGTCGGTCCGGCTAAGTTTTCTCGACATTTCGGCTTCTCTCATAGAGGTCAACTCGGCTAACGGAGCGTTGCCCAGGTTCGGGCATAGCTAAAGATTTTAGCCCACAAGCCTGTTAACCCAGATTCTCAACCGGAACATCACCCCTGGACAGGGGTTTGCGCGGGCATGACGCAGGTCACTCGAGAACCCCGCACCGTCTCAACGGGCAGGTCTCAACGGGCAGTGGCAGGTCGAATTAGTCCGGCCTGCAGAAAATTCACGAGGCTGAGTGCACCGCAGGACCAGTGATGTCGAAGTCCTCCGGTGGAGGCACACGGCCGGGAGCGGACCGCTGATCGACAAACCGCGTGACCGCCAACTCGACCGCAGCTGTGGTCGCCATGAAGTTGCTTTAGCCGCATCGTCTCGGACCAGGTGTTGCTCGACGATCATCATTCGAGGGGAACCATGCTTCTCAGAAGCGGTTTTACAGTGCGGAGCCGGTGGGATTTGAACCCACGGAGGAGTTGCCCCCTCTCCACCTTAGCAGGGTGGTGCACTAGGCCGAACTATGCGACAGCTCCCAGTAGACGTCTCTAATCATAGCGGCACTCTGAACGAAGGCCCATTCGTCGCCGTGGCGGTGGGACCTCTTGCTCCCGGATTCGGGTGACCGCTTATCTGTTCACCTTGGAGCAGGTGTAGTCCGCAGCGGTCTGTCCAAGGACCCCGGTCACTGCATCCGCTGTCGGCGTCGGAGCCGGGGCACTCGCGGAGGATGATGGTGCCGGGGTCGCGGATGCCGAAGGCTCCGGCGAGGTGTTTGGATCTGCGACAGAGCCACGTCCCGTGCCGGAGTCGAGGCTGAACGACTCATCCGCCTTGATCTTCGCGAACAGTGCGGTCGCGACGCTGGTGAGTGGTGCCACCTTGCCCTCATAGACCCCACTGACGCCGGTCGTGCCCGGGTACTGCACGAACGTGATTCGGTCGAGCGGGATGCCCTTCAGCACCAGCGCGAGTGACGCCATGGTGTTCACGTTCTTCAGGCTGTTCGACAGCGTCATGTTCTGGCTGGCCGCCGTGGCGATGCCATACAGCTTGGTGAAGTTCGTGAGGGTGTCATTGCTCTTCACTGTGCGCACGAGAGAAGACAAAAATACCTGCTGCGAACTGATGCGGCCGAGGTCGCTGCCATCTCCAACGCCGTGGCGACTGCGCAAAAAGGCGAGGGCATCCGCTCCAGCGAGCGTGTAGCTGCCGGCCTTGGGCAGATTGATGCCGCTGTAGTTGTCGATGAGCGGACCATTGACGCAGACCGGCACACCACCGACGGCAGTCGACATCTGGATGACACCCTGGAAGGTGATGAGCGCCGCAAACGGGATCTTGAGCCCGGTGAGCTTCTCAACTGTGAGTGCGGTGCAGGCGAGCCCACCGTAGGCGAGCGTGTTGTTGATCGGCTGGGCAGACATGGAGTTGTAATTGCCCTTACCGTCTTCGCGGGGGCAGGCGGGAATTGGCACCACCATGTCGCGCGGGATACTCACGGCCACCGCGTTGGACTGATCCTCGGACACATGCACGAGCATGGTGACGTCATTGAGCACTCCGTCGTCCTTGCCGAACTGCCCGCCCTGGCCGGCCCGGGTGTCGCTGCCCACGATCAACACGTTGAAGCCACCCTCGAACGATCCGAGGTCCGGCGGGGGGCCCTGCTTCTCTCCGGGCAGAGCCACAGAATTGATTTTGCTAGCGATTCCGGCCACGGCAATGCCGGCCACGGATGCCGCACTCACGGCGACGACGGCAATCGCAGCCCCGACGAACTTGAGCACGGTGACAATCGGACGGGACGACCGCAAACGGCCATGACGGGCGATGCCGCCGATCGAGCGCGAACGAGGGCGAAGGTCACTCATGGCGGATCCTTTCGGCGAGGCCAGGCGGGGCGCATAACGTGAGGGAAAAAGCAGCGCGGGGCTGCGCAAGTCTCGGAAAGCTTACACGGGCGGCTTTTACGCCGAATGAGAGTGGCGCAGTCGGCGTCGGAGGCAGTCGCTAGCGTGCCGTTATGACGCAATGTGTTGTTATCCAATGTGCTGCAGAGAAAAGTGGCCCGTGCCACGCGGATGCTGATCCCGATTCCGCACTCGGCCTGTGCGGCAGGCACCTGCTGGCGGCACACGACTGGGTCGCGCGCCGCGTTGGAGTGACGGACCGCCTCCCCTCCCCTTGTCTCGCCTGCGGCTCCCGGCTCGGCGTCTGTTACCCCTCGGGCTGGCTCTGTGCCATCTGCGAATGGAAGGTCGGCGACATCCCCGACCACGACGCATCGGCACTGCGAGTGGATGTCGTCTACTACATCCGCTTCCGGGGCCGCATCAAGATCGGCACCTCCGGCAACCCGCGTCGTCGCCTCGCGAGCCTGCCCCACGAGGAGATTCTGGCTTTCGAGCGCGGCGACCGGCTCGTCGAGCAGCGACGTCACGCGCAATTCGCAGGCCATCGCATCCCCCGCACCGAATGGTTCGAGCAGCACGAGGCCCTGTTTCAACACACCAGCGAGCTGAGGGCGGGAGTGGATGACCCGTGGGCGCAGTATGCCCTCTGGGTCAGTCGTCGCGCCGCGCTGCTCTGACCCGCACCCACCTGCCAATTGCCAACGGTCGGGGCGGCGCGACAGCGGTTCTCGTTATTCTGGGCACATGGCTTTCGTCTCTGAACTGTTCGATCCCACCGTGTGGCATGAGGTCGATGGCTTCGGCGAACTCACGGACATCACCTACCACCACGACACGACGGGCCGCATCGCCCGCATCGCGTTCAATCGCCCGGAAGTGCGCAACGCATTCCGACCTCAGTCGGTGGATGAGCTCTACCGCGCACTCGATCACGCGCGGCAGAACAGCGCCATCGGGGTCGTGCTCGTCACCGGTAACGGCCCGAGTGCGAAAGACGGCGGCTGGGCGTTCTGCTCGGGCGGCGATCAACGGATCCGCGGTCGCGACGGCTACCAGTACGCAGACGGCAGCGCCTCGACGGGCCGCCTGCACATTCTCGAGGTGCAGCGACTCATCCGCATCATGCCCAAGGTCGTCATCGCCGTCGTGCCGGGCTGGGCTGCAGGCGGCGGGCACTCGCTGCATGTCGTCTGTGACCTCACCATCGCGAGCGCGGAGCACGGACGGTTCAAGCAGACCGATGCCGACGTCGGGTCGTTCGACGGAGGCTACGGAAGCGCCTACCTCGCCCGCCAGGTCGGGCAGAAGTTCGCCCGCGAGATCTTCTTTCTCGGCCAGGAGTATTCGGCGCAGCGGGCCTACGACATGGGGGCGATCAACGCCGTTGTGCCGCACGCGCAGCTCGAAACCAGTGCTCTGGACTGGGCACGCACCATCCTGGGCAAGTCGCCGACATCGATCCGCATGATCAAGTTCTCGCTCAATGCGATCGACGACGGACTCGCCGGCCAGCAAGTGCTCGCGGGCGAAGCCACCCGCCTCGCCTATGGCACGGATGAGGCGGTGGAGGGCAGGGATGCCTTCCTCGAAAAGCGCGAACCCGACTGGTCGCCCTACCCCTGGCAGTTCTAGCGGCCTGGCGGTTTTAGCGGCCTGGCGGGTTTAGCGGCCTGGCAGTTCTAGCGGCCCACATGTCCGAAAGTGCCGGCAATCGCGCGCAGAACGATCGGCTTCGCCGCGATCCAGGCGGCGACCATGATTACAATCGAGGCCGCGAAGATCCAGAATCCGCCCCAGCCGTAGCCGTTGTTGCCGGCGTACATGTGGTTCAGATTCTTGATCGCCCCAGTGGCCAGCACGAGGGTCACGTGCACGACGGTGAACGCGGCGAAGAAGATCATGACCGGAAAATGGATCGCTCGCGCGACCGGGAGAGGGAAGATCCGGTCGAGCGGCGCGAAGCGCACCGCAAGACCCGGCGACATCCGGATACCGGTAATCAACGCGAGCGGCGCCGCGATGAAGACCACCAAGAAGTAGCTGAGCACCTGGAGGGAGTTGTAGTTGACCCAGCCGTTCTCGACCGACCAATTGAGCGAGGCGTACTGCAGTGCTGCCGAGATCGCGTTGGGGAAGACATCCCAGCGGGTCGGAATGATGCGTGTCCACTGCCCGGTGGAAAAAATAAGCACGTAAAACAGCACGCCGTTGAGCAGCCACAGGGTGTCGATGGAGATATGCATCCACAGGTTCAGGCTGATTCGCACCGGTTTTCCCGGTGTCTTGATCAGGCCGGAGTTGTTACGAGTCCAGTAGGCATCCGGCCGTTTGGTGGTGCGCACGAGCCAACCGCTGCGAATGATGAACAGCAGGAAGAAGGCGTTGAGCCCGTGCTGCCAGGCGAGCCAGGCCGGAAATCCCACCGGGGCGAACCAGGGCAGCGCCGATTCTCCCGGGAACGCCGTCACAAACGACTGGCCGCCCTCACTCGCCCGAATTCCGCGCGCGGCGAGAACCAGCAGGAAGAGCCCTGCGAGAACGGCTGGCGCGATCCACACCAGCGCGAACCACCGGCTCGAGCGAAAGCCGGATATCGTCTGCGACAGTGCCATCATTCTGCGCGAGTGCCGAGGGCTTCGATGAGCTGCGGCACCACGGTGAACACGTCCCCGACGATACCGAAGTCGGCAATGTCGAAGATCGGAGCGTCGGCATCCTTATTGATCGCGACGATGGTTTTTGCGGTCTGCATACCCGCTCGGTGTTGGATCGCGCCCGAGATTCCGAGCGCGATGTAGAGCTGGGGGGAGACGGTGATGCCGGTCTGGCCCACCTGGCTGGTCTGAGGCACGTATCCGGCATCCACCGCAGCACGGGATGCTCCCACGGCGGCTCCGAGCGCGTCAGCGAGTTGCTCGACCAGGGCGAAGTTGGCCTGCGAACCGAGTCCGCGTCCACCGGACACGACGCGCGCCGCCCCTCGCAGTTCAGGTCGATCCGTTGCCACGACGGCGTCGTGCACGGCATCGATGACCGCAGCCGAAGCGGCGTCCACGATGACCGCTTCTGTTGTGAGAGTCGCCGTTGTCGCATCCGCTCGAGCCTCGATCGCACCCTGGCGAACGGTCACAATCGCGGGACCACCGCCTGGCACGGTGGCCTCGACGGTGTACCCGCCACCGAAGACGGAGTGGGTGGCGATGACGTTACCAGCCTCGGAGCGCACATCGACAACATCCACCAGGAGCCCGGTGCGGAGGCGAACGGCGAGCCGGCCGGCGATCTCACGTCCGTCGATCGAATGCGCGAGCACGATGGCTGACGGCTGAAGAGCTGCGGATGCCGCCTCCAGCGCCGCGAGCTGGGGGGCGACGAGCAGGCTGCCGGCCGTGTCGGTCTCGGCCAGGTAGACCTGGGCGGCACCCAGTGCACCGAGCTGTGCGGTCACTGCGTCACCCGTTCCCGGAGCCGCAACTACCACCGCGACCGGCGTACCGAGCTGGGCGGCGGCGGCAATGAGCATTGCTGCGGTGTTTCGGATCTCGCCGCTGGCGGAGATCTCGATGAAAGCGAGTGCGTGTGTCATGGCTATTTCCCCACTCAGATCAGGCGGCCGGCGGCGAGGAACTCAGCGAGCTGAATGCCCGCGTCTCCCGTATCGACGATCTTCGTGCCAGCGGTGCGCGCCGGGCGCTCGGTCGTGCGGGTGATCTCGGTGCCTGGCGCGTATCCGGACTCATCGAGCCCGAGGTCGGCAAGGGACCAGACATCCAGCGGCTTCTTCTTAGCTCTCATGATGCCTTTGAAGTTGGGAAAACGCGGCTCGGCCGAGGCTTCGGTCACCGAGATGACCGCGGGAAGCGAGGCGTGCACGGCAACAGTGCCGTGCTCATCGCCACGAACGCCGCGGATGCTGCCCGGCACGATCTCGGAGGAGTCGAGGTAGGTCATGCTCGGCACCCCGAGGTGCTCAGCGATCATCGCCGGGATGACGCCACCGCGACCATCCGTCGCCTCGTTTCCGGCGATCACGAGATCGAAGCCGCTCTTGGTGATCGCCGCTGCGAGCACCGCGGCCGTGCGGGAGAGGTCCGATCCGGAGAGTGCGTCGTCCTGCACGTGCAGGGCGGCATCCGCTCCCATCGCCAGCGACTTGCGCAGCACTTCGGTGACGCTCGACGGGCCCATCGAGAGCGCGATTACCTCGGCATCGTTGGCATCCTTGAATTGGAGTGCAACTTCGAGCGCTCGTTCATCGATCTCGTCGATGACAGCGTCACTCGCCGCGCGATCCAATTGGCCCGTTGCGGTGTTGAGCGTGCGCTCGCCCCAGGTGTCGGGCACCTGCTTTACCAGCACGATGATCTTCATTGATGCGCCAATCTTTCGAACTGAACCCGATGCTACGCGGCAGACCCGCCCAGAACAATTTAGTTGTGACTCCGAACAGATACAACTAGTTCCTACTACTTTACCCATCTGCATACACACCCAGGCGAAGCATCAACGGCAGTAGCAATCCCCTGTACCGTAAGTGGACCGAGCGGACGAGAGGATTCAGCGGATGGCAGCATCGACGCCACTGTTCAGCGATCCGATCGCCGAAGCGAAACGCCAGTGGCTGAGCCATGGGTGGCGGGAAGCCGCCGATGGCATGGCCGCCGTCACCTCTCTCATGCGCGCCCAGCAGCTCATGCTCGGTCGGGTCGAGAGCACGCTCAAGCCGTTCGGCCTGTCGTTCGCCCGATTCGAGATGCTGACGCTGCTCAGCTTCACCAAGGACGGGCAGTTGCCGATGGCGAGCGCCGGTGCGCGACTTCAGGTGCACCCGACGAGCGTCACGAACACCGTGGATCGGCTCGAGCGCGATGGCTTGGTGACTCGATCCGCTCACCCCACCGACGGTCGCGCAACCATTGTCACGATCACGGTGACCGGCCGCCAGGTGGTGACGAAAGCGTCACCCGCTCTCAACTCCACGGTCTTTGAGCAGCCGGGAATGTCACCGCAGGATCTCTCCGACCTCGTTCGCATCCTCGCCCGTTTCAGGCGACAGGCCGGCGACTTCATCGATCCGCCGACTCCGCCAGACCCGCTCTAGAAGACTGACCCGCTGTAGAGGACGGACCTGCTTTAGCCGCCGGATTCGCGTGAGCCGCCGAATCAGCGCACCGGCAGCTTCGAATAGCTGGGAAAGTTTCCGAACAAATGCTCAGTGACGTCTGCGGGCGCTTCGGTCACCGCGTCGATGAGCAGATCCCCGCCAACGAATGCGCCGGTCCAGGAGGCGCCGAGGCCGCCGAATACCTCTTCTCGGTCCCCTCTGCTTCGCGGGCGATTGACCCCGACCTTGAACGCGCGCAGTTCGTGGCCGACCCGGGTTGCGAAATCCGGATCGTCGGTGGCGATGGATGCAACCAGGTTGCCGTTACTCACGTTCATGGCAGCGAGGAGTTCTGCTTCGGTGTCGACGAGAACAATCGAGTCGAGGGGTCCGAAGGGCTCGGCGTGGTGAAGCGACCACGATGTCGACGGGTCGAGCACTGTTGCGGGAGCTATGTAGGCGCTGGTGTCTTGGCCGACAATGAACCGGCCATCCTCGCGGATCCCGCAGTAGATAGGAGCGGCTCCCTTGTCGAGGGCTTCTTCGAACTGGCTCACCAGGGAAGTGGCCTTGGTGGCGTGGATGACCGGTCCGAAGTCGAGCACGGGCAGCGCGTCATCATCATCTGCGACCGCAAGCGGATGCCCGAATTTGAGATCGCGCACCATGGGCAGGTACACATCAAGAAACTCAGGTAGCAGCCGGCGCTGGATCACGTATCGCGGGTAGGCGGTGCAGCGCTGTTTGGCGTACTCGAATCCCTTGCGCAGATGGCCCGCGAGCACATCCCACTGCGAGAACTCCCAAATTCCCCAGGCATTCAGTCCCTCCTGTTCCAGGATGTGTCGACGGTTCGTATCCGCGAGGGTGACGGCGACCTTGCGCCCGTTGGAACGCCCTCCGACAAAGGCGAGAGCCCCGATCTGGGGCGATTGGATGAGGGCGTCGCCGAGCTCGGCGCCGACCCCGGAAACGAGGGTCACGGGTAGACCCGCTCGGTGCATCATCGCGTGGGCCAGGGTGAGCGTATGAAAACCGCCCTGCGATGGCGTCTTCGCGATCACCGCGTTCCCGGCAAGAATCTGCACGAGTTCGGCGTGAACTTGCACGCTCATCGGATAGTTCCATGACGCGATGTTGGACACCGGGCCGGACAGCGGAGTGCGTTCCTCGGAGGTGCCCACCCTGAGTTGACGCGGGATCTGCTCCAGGTACCAGCGCACTCCATCGATGCACCGGTCGATATCGGCCAGAGCGATCAGCCAGGGTTTGCCGATCTCCCAGACCAGCAGCATTGCCAGCAGATCGCGCTGCGATTCCAACAGGTCAACAGCGTGCGTGACCCTAGCCACTCGCTCGGCGAGCGGTGTCCCCCGCCAAATAGCGTGCTGTTCAGCGGCCAGAGCGACCGCATCGACTGCGGTTTGGTGATCGATGCGCGGAGGCCCAATAATCAGCGTGCCGTCGATGGGTGAACTGTGCACGCTGGATTCCCCGGCTGGCACCCAGTCGCCCCCGATCAGGTTGCGAAGGCTCCCCGGATCGAACGATTCCGGAGCCGCGGTTCGGCAGCGCGCGTATGTCTCGGCCCAGTTGGTGCCTGACTTGATGTGCAGCTGGGCCATAGTGCATCCATTCGATAGTGAACGAGAAGTGCCGGAGCATCCGCCTCCGGTTGGCAATTCTTAGCACACGAGTGGCAAATCAAGCTGGGTTAGGGCATCACCGGGTTGACCACGCAGGAGACTCAGCCGTCGGCATGCGGTTTCACCGGAGTGGCTGCGGTGATCGACAAATCATCGAGGTTCGGGAGGGCATGACTCACACGGTGCCTTGCGTGTTTTACCGTGCCTTCGACAGTGGAGAGAGGTGCGTCGGCGACGTGGATGGTTGCCGCTCCCTGCAGGCGGTGTCCGACCCAACGGAGCTGGATTCGAGATACGGAGATGACTCCGGGCATGCCCTCGAGAGCGTGTCGAGCGCGGTCGACAAGCGCAGGCTCGATGGCATCCATGAGTCGCCGCCCAATGCTTTTAGTGGTTCCCCAGAGCAGCACGATGATGGCGGCGGAGATGACGACGCCGATGATCGGATCGGCGAGCGGGAACCCGAGCATGACACCGATGGCCCCGAGCAACACTGCGAGGGAAGTGAACCCGTCTAGTCGCGCATGGACGCCATCGGCGACGAGAGCTGCTGAGCCGATTTTCTGCCCGACCCGGATGCGGTAAATGGCGACGATTTCGTTGCCGATGAATCCAATCAATCCGGCGGCGGCGACAAGCCAGAGATTCTGCAGGCTCTGCGGGTGGAACAGGCGATCGATGGATTCCCAGGCGGCAACGATCGCGGAGAGCGCGACCACAGCAACGATAAATAGGCCGGCGAGATCTTCGGCGCGCCCGAAACCGTAGGTGTAGCGCCGGGTGGCGATGCGGCGGCCGAGGATGAATGCGATCCAGAGCGGCACCGCGGTAAGTGCGTCTGAGAAGTTATGGATCGTGTCGGCAAGCAGGGCGACCGAGCCACTGATGAGAAAGATCAAGAACTGCAGGATGGTGGTTGCGAGCAGCACAAAGAGGCTGATCTTGAGTGCCCGCACACCCTGCGAGCTGGCCTCGAGGGCGTCATCGATCGAGTCGGCAGCGTCGTGCGTGTGAGGCACGAACAACCCGTAGAAGAATCCCTTGATGCCGCCCGGGTGTGAGTGCGCGTGGTCGTGCGCGTGGTGCGCGTGGTCGTCGTGCCCGTGGTCGTCGTGCCCGTGGTCGTGCGCGTGGTCGTGGTCGTGGTCGTGGACATCGGAGTCATGTGAATGGTCGCGGGGAGTGCTCATGTGGTGACCTGTCGATCAATGGGATGGTGGTGCCGGGGGGATCCGCCGAGACTGTGCTCGGCTTGGAAGATCGCGGCGCTGACGAGCTGATTCGCGTGCTCGTCGGCGAGGCTGTAAAACACTCGCGTGCCCACCTGGCGAGTGGATACGATCCGGGCCAGACGCAGTTTCGCGAGGTGCTGCGACACCGATGCCGGTGTTTTATCGAGGATGTCAGCCAGATTGTTCACCGCGAGTTCCTCGTTGTGGAGGGCGAGAATGATTCGCACCCGGGTCGCGTCGGCGAGCATCCCGAAGATCTCAACTGCCAACTCGACATATTGGCTATCCGGGTACCGGCCACAAACCTGCTTATCCGCATCCATAAGCAGATTATGGCACACACCTGGCTGGGGAATCGGGTGGCATCGCCACTCAGGAAATCTCCCTGCGTATGCCCCTAGGCTTCAGGAACGACGACCTGGAGGCACAGCTCATGAAATGTCCAACAGATTCAGCCACCCTCGTAATGAGCGAGCGCGGCGGCGTCGAAATCGACTATTGCCCGGAGTGCCGCGGCGTCTGGCTCGACCGCGGCGAATTAGACAAGATTATCGACCGTGCCGAGAAGGAATTCGCCGCAGTCGCTACCCCCGCACCCGCCCAAGCACCCACCGCGCTGCCGCAGCAATACCCGACCCAACAACAGGGTTCGGGCCAGTATGGCGAACGCAGTGACCGCGGATACAACGACCGCGACCGCAACAGTGACAGCCGTGACAGAGACAGCCGCAACGGTGACAGCCGCGACGGGTACCGCCCGAAGAAGCGTGAAAACTGGCTCGGCGAGCTGTTCGGATAGGCATTCGCTAACCGCACAGCGCGACTTGCTCATCGCGAACGCTCGCGACACGACCGTTCGCGAAACGACAGCCCACGACACGACCGCTCACAAAACGAGGCAACTGTGAAAAATTCGTCATCCCCGCGACACCGCCTCCCTGCATTGCTGGTTGTGCCGCTCCTGTTTGCCCTGGTCGGGTGTTCGCAGCTCGAGACCGCGGTGTCGGATGGGGCCAAGGATGTGGCCACCACTGCGAAGGCGGCCGTGAGCGCCGAGCTGACCAAACGAATCTGTGCCCCGCTGGCCGACGGAACGATCAGCGCCGAGGACCAAGCGCGGGTGACCGATCTGCTGAAAGCAGCCGAAGCATCCGGGCTGGCTACCGACCTCATCGCCAGCATGCAGAAGGTCGCCGACTCCCCAGCGCAGGTATCCGCGAGTGATATCACCGCATTCGTCGAGGCATGCAAGGCCGCGACGCCCTAAACCCGCAGCCGGAGACCCGCAGCCGGGTGCGGTCACAATCCGCTGAGCGCTCGGCGCTGAGCGCTCGGCGCTGAGCGCTCGGCTATGGGTGCTCACGCCGCTCTACGGCGGACGCCCACACCCACACTTCGCTTACCGGCCCATTGCGTATCATCAGGCGGATCTTGACCGCCCGGTCGGTCCAGCCGATGGCTTCACAATCCGGTCGGATGACCGATTCGTGGAACCGGACGTACGCGCGCACCGCGATCGGGGCATCCGCCTCAGTCATGGGATGGTGAGCTAGGTCGAGCTCCGCGTCACTGAGACCGATCGGCCGTGGGCGCACTACGGCCTCTTCGATTTCGCGCCCGATCGCACCGCCGTAGCGCTTGTTCTCTCCCATGCAATTAGTAGAACATACTTTCGAATGTTAAGGGATATGTGAGCGCCCGCCGGGCACGCGATGCCCGGCTGCTCGCACGGATTGTCACGGCAGGGAGCCGTGTGAATCGACCTCAGCCACGACCGTTCTCGACTCGCGCCGGCTCGAATTCAATATTGGCTCCGGCTCTGGCACCACAATCGTTTCGGCTAGGCGCGCGATCGCCTCGTTCCGCATGTCAATCTTGCGAATCTTGCCCGAGACGGTCAGGGGGAAGCTCTCACGGACATCCGTGTACTTGGGCACCTTGAAATGGGCAAGGCGCCCGCGGCAGAATTCGGCGACATCCTCGGCGGTCAACGTGTCGGCTCCTGGAGCGAGGATGATGCAGGCCATCAGTTCCTCGCCGTACTTCTCATCGGGAACACCGATCACCTGCACATCGTGGATGCGCGGGTGTCGAAGCAAGAATTCCTCTATCTCGCGCGGGTAGATATTCTCACCCCCGCGAATCACCATGTCCTTGATGCGCCCTTCCACCGTGATGTACCCCTCGGTGTCCATGCTCGCGAGGTCGCCGGTGTGGATCCATCCCTCGTCGTCGATCGAATCTCGAGTCTTCTCCGGCTCATCCCAGTAGCCGGAGATAACGCTGTACCCGCGGGTACACAGCTCACCGATCTCGCCGCGCGCCACCATGTCACCGGTCTGCAGATCGATGATCCTGTTCTCCAGGTGCGGCATCGTGCGACCAACCGTAGATGTGCGACGTTCGATCGTGTCGTCGCTTCGGGTCATTGCCGACACAGGTGAGGTCTCCGTCATGCCATAGCAAATAGCCACATCGACCATGTTCATCTCGCCGATCACCCGGTTCATCACGGCGACCGGGCAGGTGGAGCCAGCCATCACCCCGGTGCGCAGGGTGGACAGGTCATAGTCGCTGAAATCCGGCAGGGCCAGCTCGGCCATGAACATGGTCGGCACCCCGTAGAGCGAGGTGCCACCGTGATCCTGAACAGCCTGAAGGGCAGCGGATGCCGCGAAGCCGCGCCCCGGAATGATGGCAGCGGCCCCGTGCGCGTAGATGTTCAGATTGCCGATGACCATGCCGAAGCAGTGATAAAACGGAACCGGGACTACGACGCGATCATGTTCGGTGTAGTGCAGTAGCTCGCCGATGAAAAAGCCATTATTCAGAATGTTGCGGTGGGTGAGTGTTGCGCCCTTCGGAAAACCGGTCGTGCCCGATGTGTACTGCAGGTTGATCGGGTCGCTCGCACAAAGCTCATCCATCCGCTCGCGAAGTCCGATGGAAGAGCTGTCTGCGCCAGCATCGAGCAGCGCTGCATAGCTGAACTCGCCCGGCTGGCTCTGGCGGCCGTCGCCGTCGCCGTCGCCGTCGATGAAGACGAGTTCGCGCAGTTCGGGACAGTTCGCGCGGGCGTCACGCGCCATGTTCGGGTAGTCGCTGTTTTTGTCGGAGGGGGCGGAGATGAGCATGCGCATTCCGCACTGCCGCACCACGTATTCCAGTTCGACGGTCCGAAACGCTGGATTCACGTTCACGAGGATCGCACCGACCTTGGCGGTCGCATACTGAACGACTGTCCACTCGGCGCAATTGGGGGACCAGATGCCTACCCGGTCGCCACGCTGAATGCCGAGGACGAGAAGCCCGAGGGCGAACCGGTCCACGACCGAGTTCAGCTCGGTATAGCTCCACTGCCTGCCGGTCGCAACCTCGATGAGTGCATCACGATGCGGGAATCGCGCCACAGTGCCCTCAAAGTGATCGCCGATGGTGGATTCCAGCAGCGGCGGACGCGACGGGCCCTGAGAATACGACGACATGTGCGGGATCCCCTGTGATCACCGTGAATGGTCGGAGGACCAGCCACGCGAGCACGCTAACTTCTCCGGACTACCGGTGTCAAGGGAGGGGCCGCGCTGTGCGAGGTGCGAGGTGCGAGGTGCGAGGTGCGAGCGATGACAGCACGGGCGCGTCAGCGACGATGGCAACCTATTGTCGCTAGTGAATTCGGTGGGCCAGCGTTCAACGGCCGTGAAGCCCCTAAGACCCCCGTGAATCCGGCGGCCTAAGGGGCTTTACTTGTGCGGAGGGCTTGGGATTCGAACTCTAAAAAATGCCCGTGCGACCATTCGGGAAGTGGTAAATTTTCCCGGAGATTCAACGTTTTTGAGTGATAACGACCATCTACGATCTGCTTCATTTGCCCACAGATGTGGGCAGAGTGTTGGCAAGCGACATTCCGTCTTTTCCGTATAAATACGGATGTTTGCTTTCATATTTATATGAAACCTGCGAGCATGGTGCGATGAAGAACGTAGAAATAGTCTGGCGCACTTTGGCCGACGCGGCGCTCGAGAGTCGGCGCAATTGGAACAGCATCAACGATATCGCTGAGGCTGCGTCGGTCGCACCGTCGACGACTCACCAGGCGCTCGGGCGACTTGTCGATATTGGTGCTGTCCGCCCGAACTCGCGCCGCGGGTACACGGTCGTTTCGCCCGAGAAACTTCTCGAAGCGTTCGCAGCGCACCGCAACCTGCGCGCCGACACCATGGTGTCCACAACCTTGCCCGCCGCCCAAAAACTTCTCGATGACGATCAAATCGACTACGCGATCAGCGGCAGCACTGCCGCAGTGCACTACCTCGGCGGCCAAAACACCGTCGCCGATCTGGGCCGGCGGATTGTCTACACGACCCGCCGACTGTCTCAAAGTGACTTCCCCGCGGGAGACGAGGTCATCATCCTGGCAGAAGATCCACTGGCGGCAGGCACCTGGAAATCCGGATACGCCAGCCTCGCACAAACCTACGCCGACCTATGGGCGAGCCCCGGATGGCAGGCAGCCGAATTCACTCGCGCCCTCAAGGCGAAACTGTTCGCCGAGGCCGACTGGGAGCAACGCACCAGTGCCTAATCTGTACGAAGACGAGAGCGGAGTCATCCGCGCTTTAGTTGACCGGCTCGGTCACGACCTCGAGCCGTCGATTCTCATCGGCGGCTGGGCGACCTTCGTTCGTGTCGGCGGGGAGATTAGCCTCGACATCGATCTCATCACCTCTTAAGAGAGTCGCCACAAGCTCGAGCAGCTGATGACGGACCTATCCCCCAGTAACAACCATCAGGGGCGCAAACTTCGGGCGACGATCGACGACGTGCACCTCGACATCTACCTGCCCTACGAATCCCAGCTTGGCGGCATGCTGCGCCTCAAAGTCGAGGTGCTCGCGGAGTATCCCGACGAGCTGTTGTTCGAGAAGTGGACCCTGTTGCGACTCGAAGCGCACATCGCCACCAAGATGGCGGCGCTTCTCGACCGGCACTTCTCCGAGAAGGGCCAGAAGGATGCCCGCGAGATCCTCGCGCTCCTGAAGCTCGAGGGTGTCGACCCCGTTGTTGCCGCTGAGATTCTTGATCGCGCTTCCACCGTTGACATAGGGGAGCTGCCCGCCATGATCGGTGAGGCGTTCGATCTGATCCGCAAGATCATCCCGCTGACGAAGGCTGACCAGAAACTCCTTGCCGAGGTGAAGAAGTCGTGGGTGATAGAGCTGACCCTGCGCGCCTCGCGCCCGCAGGAAGTGCGCCCCCGGCTATGAGCTCGTGAATTCGACCGCGAAGACAAGCCTCACAGTCCGCTGGTATCGCGCCTGACAACCTTGATCACTTTCCGCTCAACGAAGAAACCGGCCCTCGCCTGTCGAGGTGTTTGGCAAGGCGCGATCCGCTGCCCGGCGGCTCACATTGAGGTGCGCTCCGGCCGGAAGTTCCGCCGGAAAAACATCACCCCCGGGGACATCACCCTTGGCATCGACAAAGCCTCTCAAAAGCAGGCCGAATCTTCGCATTGTTTTAGGTGACCAAACTATGCGGCAGGCCATCTGTGCGGAAGGCACCTCTTGTGGGGAATTTCACTCAACAGGACTGACGATTTTCGGTCAGCGCTCTCGCCGATGGGAATGCTGAATCGCTCCTCCAGCTCCTTGCACCGGCTCTGCGGTCGATCCTCGTTGACCCTGATCGGTAACCGTCATTTTGCCGAACTGATGCGAACCGGTTGAGAGTGGTGATTTCAGCACCCTTGTGAGGCTGCAAGCCCGCCATGAGTTGCCCGTAGTTCTCAGCGAGCGCCTCAAGATTCAGGGCGGAGCGCAAGGTCACGGCCCGGGTATTGCGCCAGGAGCGAAGGATTGGCTCGAAGGACATGATGGCCGTCGCTTCCGAGTGGCGGTTGATGTGCTCGATGGCCTCACGGGTCAGGCGCACCCGGCAGTGTCCGATCAGCGCGGGTGGCTGTTTGACGCACGTTTTATTTAGCCACAGAGGGCTCTCCGTGCGGCGGTCATCGGTGGGGAGTCCCACCGGGCGTTTCGGCCGCACGTCTGCCGAAGAGTTCTGGGTTGCCCCAGGGGGCCGACCGGGACCTTCTCAAATTCAGATGATGCATCATGAGAGAGATGTTTACTCCTACCCGAGCTGCTGGCCTCGAAACCCTCGACCTGTTCCTCCCTCATGCAGGAATGGATTACACGCGAGACCGCAACCACGACACTGGACCCTCCCGCGAAAACGTCTCCGGTCTCTCCCCGTACCTCCGCCACAGACTGCTGACCGAGCGCGAAGTGGTTTCGGTTGTGCTTGAGCAACATCGGTTCGGTGCATGCGAAAAATTTGTGCAGGAAGTGTTTTGGCGCACGTACTGGAAAGGGTGGCTCGAGCAGAATCCCGAGGTGTGGCGACGGTATCGCCGCGATGTGGCCGAGCTCGGGCTCGCAGGTGACACCCACTCCGGAGGCTACCGCGAAGCTATCGCTGGGCGCAGTGGCATTGATGCGATGGATGCGTGGGTGCGTGAGCTTGTGGACACCGGATACCTGCACAATCACACCCGTATGTGGTTTGCGAGCATCTGGATCTTCACGCTCGGCCTGCCGTGGCAACTCGGTGCGGACTTCTTCTATCGACACCTTCTTGATGGCGATGCCGCCTCCAACACGCTCTCCTGGCGTTGGGTTGCCGGGCTCCAGACCGCCGGAAAGACCTACCTCGCGACGGCATCGAACATTTCTCGCTACACCGAGGGCCGGTTCTCGCCATCGGGACTCGCCACGTCGGCACGGGCGATCGTCGAAGAGCCACTGCCAACGCGGGCACCGATTGCTCCCGCCGAGTCCACCCCATCGGGCGCCCGAGTGGGGCTGTTGCTGCACGAAGAGGATCTGGACGCGGCAAGCCTGCGCGCCGAGTTTTCTTGGCTTGATTCGAATAGCCGACTCGTGGCTATCGCCGGATCCACCGATGCCGACGAGCGCTCGCCCTCCGGAGCCTCGGATGCAGTGCGTCGATTCACGGCGTCAGCCCTCGATGACGCTGCCGAGCGGGCCATAGACGCCCTCGGGCGACCGGCGAGAGTGCTACCCGACGCGCTCCCCTCCACAGTTCTGAAGTGGGCGGAATCCGAACACCTCGATACGGTGGTGGTGCCGAACGCACCGGTAGGCCCGGTGCAGCAACGGATGCTGACGCTCAGCGCCGCTCTCGCCTCCGAGGCAGTGACGCTCGCGGCCGTCAGGCGGCGCTGGGACACGCTCGCTTGGCCACACGCCGCGCGCGGGTTCTTCCCCTTCCGCGAGCGTATTCCGGAACTGCTGCGTCAGCAGGGCTTGTAGAACGCGGGACGAGGAGCACGCGGAGAGTGTCGTGGTCGCCTCACATCGTCGAGGAAATCCCCTGTCACCAATGTTTTCAGGGGATTTCGGCTACTGCCAGCTAACCGAGCAGCAGACCCAACCTCGCCGTAACAGGATGGATGCCAGAGGCCTGACTATTGACGGTGCTTCAGGACGCGAAAGCCAGGGCCTTGAGGATCGCCGGAACCTCGGTGCGCGTCGTGTAGTCCACGTGCACGTCGACGAAGCGCACGGTGTGATTCGCGTCGATGATGATCACGGTTGGAAACGGGATGCCAGCCGTGGAGTCGGCGTTACTGTCGGCGACATCGAAGCCCAGCTCGGTGTGGGCAACCCGTGCCGCCGCGCTCGGCTCCGTGACGATTCCGAGGGCCCGAACGAAGTCGTTGGACGGATCGGACAGCACCGGGAAGTTCAGTTCGCCGCCCTGGACGGCAGCGGTGGACCCATCCGGTTTCTGCGGGCTGATCGCGACCAGCGCAACTCCGAGACGATCAAGCTCCGGCCGAAGATCACGCTCGTAGGTGCGCAGTGTGATGTTGCAGTACGGGCACCAGGCGCCACGGTAGAACACCAGCACGGCGGGCCGACCGGCCGTGACACTGAGCAGGTTCACGATCTGTCCGTCGAGGCCAACGAGTTGAGCGTCGGGGACGATGTCACCGACTGCAATGGCATCAACGGGCACGCCGGCGCTCTTCAAGTCCTGCTGCTCCCGATCAAATACCGCCGAAAGATCGGGGCCGATCTGCGCGGTGAAGCCCACATTGAATTCGTCAACCTGTTCGCTGATGCTTGTCGTCGTCAAGACTGTGCCTTTCGTGCAGGTCCATCGGGGAGATCTAACGATAGGACACCTCGATCGGGTGCGGCTGGAGACCCGTCATATGAGGACATGAGACGTTAAGCGCACTGCCGTTAAGGGCAAACGCGAACGCTTGGTCGGTGAAATTGTGCGCAGCAGCGTTGCGGCATCGTCCCCCAATCGACGCGCGGGAGAGCACCAGCCAATTGGGAGCCTCGGCGGCGGCCGTGAAGGAAGCTTAGGTGCGCGAGGAGCTTGCGCAGTTGATCCAACGTCGGTTGCCTGCGGTTGTTCCAAAGCGTATTCGTCCGCTTCTTCCAACCTGACCTGTTTGCGGTGTGTGTAACGCGCGCTCTTCTGCCTGCGGCACACCCACGTTCTATGGCCCGCAATCCCGGTTCTTACGACCACTGCCGAGCGATGACCTCACGCCCAGTGACGGGGTTCACGATCAGGCGGCTAGGAGATCTGGATGTTCACCGGCTGGTTCTGCCCGGCAGAACTGGCGGCGAACGCCTGCAGGGGCGCAACCAAGTTCGCGAACTCCAGGTTCGTGGTCTTCCACGCCTGAAGACGTGGCGCGACCCAGAACAGGTAGATTCCGACCGTGATCACGCTGAGGAGGAACCACTTGATCCAGAGTCCGAACAGGCCGGTGCCCGATCCGGTGAAGACCAGCTGCTGCCCGTCGATGAACGTGTGCTTTGCCTTCCACCTCTCCGTGAGAACGAGAGCGAAGGGGTAGCAGATACCGAGCGTGAATACAGTGATGAGCGCTCCGAGGATCGCCGTTCCGAGGTAGGTTCCAGCGCCGCCATCGAAGGTGAAACGTGTCTGCTTAGCCAAAGTATGTTCCTTTTTTTGTAAGTGCCCGGGTCAGCGGTCGCTGTCGGTCCCCTCTGACACGAAGGGTGTGGCCAGCTCAGAGACTGTCTGCCTTGTGCTGACTGTACTCAGGGGTCAAGACATAGGTCACCGGACCACGGGTGAGCCTGTGCTGCTCACCCGTCAGAGCGCTGCTCGCCGGCGAGACGTTCTCGGTCGGTATCGGCAAGCAGGCCCGATGAAGGGGGACGCAGTTCGCCTGCAAGCCGAACGGTGAACGGGGCAGCTCATGGGCCAGCCCAGCTCTGCACCAGGCGCTCCCGCGCCATGTCATTTAGGGACGTCTGCTCGACGATGCCGAGTTCACGGGCGACGACCGCAACAGGTCTGCCGGTGTTAGTTACCAGCTTCACGGCCTCGTCCTTGTAATCAGAAGCGAATTCCCGACGTTTGCTTCCCATGACGAACATTCTCTCTTTCGAGGAGTCCACCAATCAGGGTCACGGCTACACAGCGCTTGACCCCTGATCTTGGACAGGCTCAATCCAGTACGAACCGTTCCGGGTTTCATGCCCCCGTTTTGTTGGCGGCACCGTCGTTTAACGGGCCGGAGAAAAACGACGAGTTCTTCGCTACCGGCTCATTCTTATAAAGCCCCGTCACCGTTTCAGCCGCAGCATTGTCGTGGGCGTCGCCAATGATTCCGATCGAGGGGACCAGGCCCTCCAACGCGACCGTCTCGGTGAGTTTGATCGATGTGTATTGGGCGAGTTCAACCGATCGTTGCAACACCGGCTTGTTGGAGTAACTGTAGTTGCTTGCTGAACACCTCCGCGGGGGTTCTCCAGCCGAGCACTTTGCGGGGCCGGTTGTTTAGCGCGAGAGCGACAGCTTCAAGATCGCTCGCGCTCCACCGCGACAGGTCAGTGCCTTTGGGAAAGTATTGGCGTAAGACCGGTGCCCGGATCAAGGACGGCATAGGTGTGTGTTCGGGCGTGGGTATCTACTCCCACGACATACTCGTACTGCTCTGCCACGGTAGTCACCGCGGCCTCCTTTCCCTTGGCGAACAATTGGTTTTGTCGGTCTGGGAGATGAGTGTTGCGAGGCGAATCTCTAACGAGTCACACGAGCCGGTTGACCCGAATCGTGGACGACCTTCTATGAAGCCATCGAACAGACAGACCAACGTGCCGGCCCCAACGTGTGGACGGGTCAGTAACAAGACACCACCTCGCCGCAGGTCATATTTTTTTGAGTCACGCAGCGTCAGAGCCGACCGTCAGTCTCTCAGCCAGTCCCAGACCAGCCACCTTTATTAGAAATTTTTTTGCCTGGCTGGCAAAGAGAATCGATTGAGAGCGAAAGCACCGTAAGTGCAGGGACCGTGGAATACCGCAAGGAGCGCAAGCGAGTGAGGATATGCCGCGAAAGGCTGAAACGTCAGGTGCGAAGCGAACTACGATGACCGGCCAGACAGACAAAAAACGACCAATAAAGAGCGCCGCACAGCGGCTCCGTAGAGCGGCTCCGTTCAGGGCAGGGATGATGGCGGCCGCGGCGGCATCCCACCGGGTGCGTCCGGCGGGGCCCGCGCAAGTTCACGCGGATCGGCAACCGGTCGTCCGCACGAGTGAGGCTCGCCGCCCTGCGGTTGTGGCAGGTCGGGCTGTGTCACCGCCGGAATAGTCGCCTAACCCTGGGGGTACGGGTCTGAGGCGGCCGGCGGTCACCCAGCTTCCGTATGGCAACTGTGCGCTTTCGCAGCCCAAACCGGTAGACCCAGTTGTTTACCTCTCATTACCTTGTGGGATTAGCGGAGAACTCCTCACACCATCTTGGTCAGGAGAATGCGTCAATTCCGTTCGAAGCTCTTCGCCATACCCCGGTCGAGGTTTGGAGAGTCAACGAAGCCGCGCTCAGCACAAGCCGGTGTACAAGACCCATCCAGGTGCGCGCCCGCCTAGATGAGTGATTCCTAATGGTCGTAGGCGATGAGGGATCGTTTGTTGGGTTCTCCGATGAGCTAGTTGTGCCAGATTCCGGCGGCGAGGGCGAGTAAGCGTCCGGCGACGCGGGAGTAAACACCGGGGATGGTGCGCCCGCCGTGGTCTTCGAGGGTGAGTTGTCCTTTCATAGTGTCGAACACCGATTCAACCCATTGGCGGATTCTGCCGAGTTTCCCGAAGCGGGGCTTCTCGTCTTTTCGGTCGGGGCGGATGAGTTCTGCTTCGAGTTCTCCGGTGATGAAGGTTTCGAATTCTTTGCCGGCGAAGCCTTTGTCGCCGATGATGATTTGGCCGGGGCGGATCAAATGTTTGTCATGGCGGAGCACCGTTTCGGCGGCTTCCCGTTCCCCAATTTTCGGGTTCGCAAGTCCCCAGATAATAGGCATTCCGTCGGGTGCGCAGACCAGGTAGAGGCGAAATCCCCAGAAGTATCGGGAGTGAGAGGCGCAGTAGCCGTAACCGGCGTGGCCGGCGAGGTCAGAGCGTTTCACCGTTTTGCGGAACTTGCCGCAGGGCACAGGGGTCGAGTCGATCAGCCGGGCTATCTCACCCCAGGACGGTGTGTCGTGTGCCAGTTCGGTGATCACCGCTGATAGCAATCCGGTGGACTGGCGTACTCGTTTGCTCCACCCAGATTGTTGCGGAAGCGACGGGAACATACCCAGCAGATGTGTGTGGGCGTAGCGAATCCATTTCCGCTCCGAAGCGATGCCGAGCAGGTGCTGGGCCACGATCAGGCAGAGCAGCTCAACGTCGCTGAGGACGGGTTTGCGGCCTGGGTGGTGATCACGCGAAAAGCCGAGCGCGGGCAGCATCCGGTCGTCGAGATGGTTGTACAGTGTGGTCAGGAGGGTGTTGAGGTCGGTTTTCACACACAGGGTTTAACACCCTCTGCCAACAATTAACAGCCTCCACGCGGCCAAGCCCCGATTAGGACTCACTCATCTAGTAGCGATAGATCACGACATATCGTCTACTTGTCATAATCATCATTATCAGCGAATAGAAACCCGAGTTCGGAAGGGGTTTCGCGCTGCTTATTTGCCGCACCACACCGAGTCGAATTTACCTAGACACAGTTGAAGCTTGACGTGTGCGAAACAGCAGTATGTCGAAATCGGGCAACCATTGCTGCGGACATCACCCACCTCTTGGTAGTTGCCGGTGTCTACAGGCTGACTGTGCCGCGAACGCGATGACCAACCGCAATGGACTCGCCCGAGATGGCCGATAGTGGGGAGATGAGAAAGGTAACCAAATTTGCAATTTCTGCGGGGGAAGACTCCCCAGGCTTACCTGGATGAACCGTGACTTCGGGGTTCTCGGACACGATTCCGGGACTCACTGTCATGACATGCACACCCGTGTCTGCAAGTTCGTCCGCCAGATTCTTCCCTGTAATGATCAACGCGGCGTTCCGAATCGAGCCGGCGATATTTCCCGTGATGAAGGCGTTCTGTCCACTGATTCCCACGATTCGGCCGAAGTTCGCGGCACGCATTACCGGGATGACCGCGTTGGCCACTCTAAGAAACGAAAGAGTCTTCCCCTCGAACGCTTCCGCGACCTGAGCAGGTTCGGCATTACGGGTCGGATCGAGAGTCTGGGCGCTTGGCGCCGCGCTTACGACAACAGCATCCAGGCGACCGTGTTGCTCCACAATCTGTTCGATCCCAGCGGCAACCGATTCATCATCCCGGGCATCCATAACAATGCCCACACCACCGCGGCGCGAAGCGACTACAACGATTGCACCCTCCTCAGCGGCCCGCGTCGCGATGGCTGATCCGATCAGACCAGTTCCACCGACAATGAGCACCACTCGACCAGATAGCTGAAGATCCATGGGCCGAGGTTACCCGTTCACCGACCAGGGGACTGAAAAGTGTCTCTACGACCGTCAAACCGACCAGCCATACCCTGGTACAGCGATTTCACCCGACCAACTGGTCTGTGCTCCGCGCTGGGTGACAAACAATCAGCGGCCATCGGTCGATACCAGTTTTCAACGCGTGCCGACACGGAGATCCGAAGGAGCGCGTTCATGGAATACTTCCCACATGCACCCCAGCGACCTCGGGTCCGGCGTCATGCTGTTCGACGTTCTGGACGTTCGGTTTGACGAGATTCCGGGCCCCGCGTTGTCGCTTGAGGTGCTCGCCGCGGTGGACCGCGTATGGGATGAGATGGTGCCTGCAAACCCGACCTTGTTCGATGGGCCAGTAGTTCTCTGCAGTGACTTCCGCCAGATCTCCCCTCACCTCGAGGTCAGCTGGTCCCGCGCAACCTATCGCTACCGCACGGTTCGGCAGATCCGCGCCGCGCCCGCCCTGTCGTCGGTATTCGTCTGCGTGCTGCAACCCGCGTTAGATGGCCGCCTGCTGGTGGGCCACATGTCAGCATCGACGAGCAGTCCAGGAGTGATTCAATTCCCTGGCGGCAACCTCGAGCCGCCGCCGCCGCCGGGCCAGGAAATCACAACTACCGCACTGCGACGCCATGCCGCAGCCGAACTCACCGAAGAAACAGGAATTGCTGCCGCCCCGGACGAGCTCACCCTCTGAGTAGTGGCCCGCACGACCAACGGAAACGTCGGGTTTTTCTTCCCCGCCCCAAGCTTGCCCGCCGAGTTCATCCGTCAATGTCACGCCTCTGTTGTTCTCGCCGACCAATCGATGGGGCGCGAACCAGAGTTCGCGGAAGTTGTTCTGGTTACCGACGCCGCAGACCTTTCTTTGCTCGACGGACGACCGGCCGACTATCTGTGGCCGCTCGTGAACCGTTTCCGAGCGACGGAGCAGACCCTCCCGCTGAACTGACTCCAGTGAAGCGGTGGCAAAACTGTGCCGACAAGACAAAGGACCAACAAGAGATCATAAGCAGGCAGAATTTGACGGTGGCACCGAAGAACGGACATGAGGACGAAATGCGACTTCCAGAGCCGCCCTAAGGGGAACCTCGACCGGGACGTCTCAGGCCATTGTCTGGGCCGCCTGTAGCGGTTGCGAGGATCGAAGCGTACAGTTTTGGGTGTTGCTCCAGATCCTGGCGGCGGATCTCATCCGTTCTAATTCAGGAGGAGCAATGACACCATCGACTGTCGGGCCGAAGTTCGCGGACATTGATGAACTGGCCCAAATTTACGACGTTCGCTCGTCTGTGGTCGGAACCGCGTGCAACGATAACCAAATCTTGGTGCAACAAACATCTACAAAAAGTTGGGTCGTGCGACATCTACCCGTCCCGGATCACGCCGGGGGGCTCATCGGGTGCGTCGAAGAACGCGATGGCACCTATGAGGTGATGCGGATCAATGACGGGTTCCGGTGGCAGACCCACACAACCCTCGACGACGCCATCAAAGACCTTTCCCAACTTGCGCAAACTCGTTCTCCAGCCCCACCGACCGACTTGTTCTCGCACCTACGGTGACTCCGCACCCACACGCGCTGGTATCCCCAGCGCAGCCCGACCGGCTGACGGCGAAGTAAATACTGCAGTGCTGGTGGGTGTCCTCCCTGACTGGCTTCATGACCCCGGCACGAGCCATAAGGAAGGTCCAGGAAACCGAACCCACTCAGGCCCACGTCCTGCCAAACATCCTGCATGGCGGGACGCATCTCAGGGAAGAGTTCAGCACTGACTTCCAGAACCGGAAAACACATCAGGCATCTCCTCCCAGTTCCCCCCACCCACTGCTCACTGCTCACTGCTCACTGCTCACTGCTCACTGCTCACTGCCTACCGCTGTGATGGTGCCTGCCTCACGCGGTGTTAATTGTGGTCCTCGTGATTTCCGTGATTTCCGTGATTCAGAACTTCTCATCGCCAAGCGTCATTCACCGCCCGGAACAATTTCTAAAGGGCCCGCAGTCACCCGGGTTACACGAAATCAGCGGGGTTTTCGGCCGATGAATTGGATAAGTGTCGATTCCAACTGGTATGGAATTCCATCACGCTCCTCGGGCACATGTTCGGCACCGGTGTGGGTGTATTCGATGATCCACGACGGAAAGACCTCATCAAGCACCGTGTGCACGGTCATGGAGTCGAGGTCGAACTCGACCAGCGCTGGTCGAATAGTTCCATCGACAAGTTCCTCGATCCGGTCGGCAAAAATACCCAGGGCCACCAGACCTCCGGGGGCTGTAGCTGCAGCACACCGGCAGAGGAGGGCGCGCATGGCCGTAATGCTGCTCACATGTTCAACCGCAGAGAAACCGACGATGAGACCCGCCACCATGCTGGTGTCGAAGGTGAACTTCTCCAGATCGCCCACGACCGGTGTCACCATGTCCGACACGCCTGCCGCAGCACAATTAGTTTTCAGGTGGGCTATCGCCGACGGGATCACATCGACAGCAATCACCTTTGACCCAGCAGCCAGGCCCTGAGCCATCGGAATCGTGTGACGGCCAACGCCGGCACCTAAGTCGAACGCCAGAATTGGGTTGGCTCCGCGGGAAAGTTCTATCGCCTTCAGGACCAGTTGATCGGGCTCTAGCAGCCAAGAATTCGCGGCCCCAAGAGGTGTGGATGCATAAAGGTCTTCGTGATAACGAAGGGTTTCCGCTCGACCCTCAGCGAACATCGAATCAGTAACAAGATCTGGCATGCGACGAACTAATGGCTCTACCATCGATCACTCGTCCTGGACGCCTGGCGGACTCCAACAATTTCGGACCCCACCGCTCTGACGGGCACTGTCGCTTTTCGAAATCGAACGAACAAATGACCGCGCATTTTCACACACTCGACCGTTCTGAGAGGCCTCTGGCCAGAATGATGACGAGCACGATGACCAGCAGCGTGCCGATGTAGTTCAGGACGGTTAAAGATTGCACCAGATGGCCGATGAGCAGCAGCACGGCTGCGATTACGCCAACGATGATCGGCAGAAATTTCATGTTTTCTCCAGACGGTGAATGACCGCCGCCGAGATCTGGAGCAACACCATCAACTTACGTGTGATCTGCTGATGCGGTCAAGTACCCCACTTTGCAAAAGGTCACACAGGCCAACTCCGCACACACTGGACGCTGTTCGAGAGGCCCGCCCGTGCGCGGAACCTGCGGCGGAGTGCTTTACAAAGGTCTGGCCGCAACAGCGCAACGCCACAGCGGCGCAACGCCGCAGCGCCGCAGCGGCGCAACGGCTACGTCGCCTTGTCAGCTTTCTCGCCGTGGACTGGCTGAGGTGAAGTTCCGACGGTAGTGAGGGCTGGTGAACGGCGCGGTCACGGGGACGTGTTCCACGATGCGGGAGGGTTCTGTAACGCCGCTGTACGTCGGCTCTGTGGCGAAGGCAGCCGCTGCCAATCGAAGGGAGGAAACATAAGCCCATCGAGGTGGTTCCGTTGTCCAGAGCAACTCGTAGCGCGAGTACCTCATTCGCTCAATGAAACCGAGAACACGCCCTGGGTCCGACTGCAGCGCTCTAGAATCCACCACCCGCCAGTCCGTGCGCGATGTTCGGACCAGTTCCAAACCGTCTCCGATCACTATCAGCTGACCCATGAAAGATCTCCCCCGGCTCGAACCTGGTCGAGTTCGGCTTGCGAGGCTGAAATATGCTGGAGGGCAAAATCCATCGTCTCGAACGTTTCCCACACAAACTTCGCTGCGATTTGCATCACTTCGAATTGGCCGACCCGTTCATCCACGAACGCCACCATCCGACCGGCGATCCCTTCCGGGATACGACTATCGCAAACCCTCCACGAGTGCGGCGAAACCGGTTCCAGAATCAACACCTCGTCAGAAAATTGCCGCATGCCGGAGACCGCGCCGGTGCTGGCAACTCGGAAACCTTCGGCAAGATTTGTAGGAGAAACGGGTGCGTGCAGCATAAAGTCCTCTATTCGATTGCAAAATCAACCGACACCGAGGACAAGAGTGACTTGGCTAAGTGTGCCGCCCACGATCAGCGAAGTCAATCACTACCGCGGTGGGATGTTCTCAGCCTCCCGACCAATAAGACAAACAACCTCTCGTGCGGACACGTTCGTGACGGAGTGGGTGCATATGCGATACGGTTGAGTCACTGACCCGACGCAGCTCCACTGAGAGAGGTCTCAATGTTTTCCTGTGCACTACCCCTGTCCATGCCAGCGGATCACCGCGACGGTGATGATGGCTGACGCAAGTGGGAATCCCACTGAGGGGCACAATTCGGCGAGACTGGATTTGTGTCAGCCGTTCGTCAACGACCTCCCCATCTCGGGAGCTTCGGTCACGGTGATCAGTTCCTCGGGAGCTCAAGTGGCGTTGTGCGCCAGCGATACGGTCGCTGCTCGCCTCGATGAAATCCAGTTCGAGCTCGGTGAAGGACCCCAATGGGTTGCCACCAAAACCGGCACTGTGGTGCTGCTGCCCGACGTCTCCTCCGCCTCCCATGAGCAGTGGCCGATATTTGCCGCATCGGTGGGGCAGCTGAATGTGGGGGCCATCTTCTCCTTCCCCATACGAATGGGAGCAGCCACCGTAGGGGCGGCAACGTTGTACCGAGACACTCCTGGCGGATTGGATCAAGACCATCAGTCATCTGCTCTCGCTATTGCGTCCGCGATCGCAAGCACCGCCGTGCAACGAGCTATGACCTTCGCCACCGACGATGTTCCCGAATCGGTAGCGGTGCCGGCGCTGCGCCGGGAAGTGCATCAAGCCACAGGCATGATCCTCGTCCAACTGGATACCACCGCAACCATCGCTTACTCACGGTTGCAGGCCTATGCCTTCGCTCAAGGACGCACCGTCCTCTCAGTCGCACGCGACGTGGTTACCCGCACTCTCGCATTTGATAACTTGCCCCTCTAAACCACTCACCAAGCAGGAGACGATCAGCATGACCGCCAATAGCAGGGAAGCTCAGCTCAGTGCTGCGTTCGTGAAACTCGCCGATACCCTCGTCACTGACTTTGATGTGGTCGACCTCCTCCACTGGTTGGTCGAGGAATGCACACGCATCCTGGATACCGAAGCAGGAGGACTGCTCCTCGTCGACGCCGTCGGAGAGTTGCAACTCATCGCCTCCACCAGCGAAGAAGCGCAACTTGTCGAACTCACCCTGATCGCCGCCGGGGAAGGTCCCTGCCTCGACTGCTTCCACACCGGCACAGCAGTCACCGTCGGCGACATGCAGAACAACGCCGGAAAGTGGCCCAAATTCACAGCCGAAGCCATTCGACAAGGCTTCTTCTCCGTACACGCAACACCATTGCGACTCCGCGGTCAGATCATCGGCGCAATGAACTTATTCAGCACCCACACCAGAGAACTGAACCCGGCCGACATCGCCGTAGCTCAAGCGTTAGCAGACGTCGCCACCATCGGCATCCTTCAAGAACGCACCATCAAAGGCTCCAGCATCATCACCGCGCAACTTCAACATGCCCTCGATTCTCGGATTCTGATCGAACAAGCCAAGGGAGTTCTCGCCGCCACCTCCGGAATGACCATGAACGATGCCTTCGTCGCCATTCGCGCCCACGCCAGAAACAACAACCTCACCCTGGCGAAGGTCGCAGACGACGTAATCGCACGCGTTTTAGACGTCACCACCACCACCGCGAAATGAAATAGATCTACTTCGCAAGAATCGAAAGGGTCGAAGCGTGGGCCCCGTGTTCTCCCCATAATGTTTGATTAGCCTCTCAGCAGTACTCCGCCACTCGTCGCCCAACGTATGCCCGGCACCACCCGCAAGACAGACGACCTGAAGCGCCCCAGGTTTGATGCCGCCTCCTTTTGAGTTGCAAGGATGAGCACATGCCTAAGAAAATTGATTCCGAGGTTCGATCCCGCGCTGTGCGTTTGGTTGCTGATCACCTCGGTGAGTACCCGTCGTTGACCGCGGCGTCAGCTGCGGTCGCCAAACAGGTCGGTGTCGGCCATGAAACCGTCCGCCGGTGGGTCGTGCAATCACAGGTCGATGGTGGCCAACGTGGGGGTGTCACGACCGAGGAGCTGGCGGAGATCAGAAAACTCAAGGCTGAGAATCGGCGGCTTCGTGAGGACGTCGAGATCCTTCGCGCGGCGACGACTTTCTTCGTGGGGGAACTCGACCCCCGCAATCGTTGATGGCTGGATTCATCGACACGATGAGGGCTGAGGGTTTCGCGGTCGAGTCGATCTGCCGGGTTCTGCGTGAGCAGGGCTGCCAGGTCGCCGCACGAACCTACCGATCCTGAGCGACGGCAAGGTCCGGCAGCACGGACGATCACCGACGCTCAGGTCATCGATGCGGTCCGATCTGCCGTGTGGATCTCTGATACCCACGGTCGGCGGAAGATGACTCCCGAGGGGCTGTATGGTCGGCGGAAGATGACCGCGCTGATGCGTCGCACCGCAGGTCCCGACGTGAGCGCTGGAGCTGTCGACCGGGCCATGCGAACACTGGGATTGCCGGGTGTTCGCCGCGATAAAGGGATCCGGACCACGATCCCGGCGAAGGATGGCAAACGCGCCGGCGACCTGCTCGACCGGGACTTCACCGCGCAGGCCCCGAACCGGGTTTGGGTTACCGATTTCACTTATGTGCGGGCCTGGGCCGGATGGGTTTACGTCGCGTTCATCGTCGACGTGTTCGCCCAACGGATCATCGCTTGGCACGCCTCGACAACCAAGGAAACGGACCTGGTCATGATCCCGTTGCGGATGGCGTTGTGGGAACGAGGTCGCGAGGGCCACCCCGCGGTCGCTGGGCAGCTGATCCATCACTCGGACGCCGGGTCGCAATACACCTCGGTTCGGCTGACCGATCATCTCGCTCTCGAGGAGATCCTGCCCTCGATCGGGTCCGTCGGTGACGCATACGATAATGCCCTCATGGAGAGTATCAACGGCCTCTACAAAGCCGAATGCATCCGCACGACGGTCTTCCACGAGGGCCCCTACCGCACCATCATCGACGTCGAATTTGCGACCGCTGGCTGGGTCGATTGGTACAACAATCGACGCCTGCACAGCTCCCGCGGTAACGTTCCACCAGTGGAGTTCGAACAAGCCCACTACGCGACCCTCAACCGAGAGCCGCACCCCGCATAGGAGCGGCAGAAAACCTGGGGCGCTTCAACCAACGCCCCCGGAAAACTCTCGACTACGACACCCCACAGAACCGTTTCAAAGCCGAGCGCGACACGCCCGAACGCACACTGAGATAGCCTTTCAAACACAGTTCACAACAGCCAAAAAACGTCCAACTGTTGCATCGACCATTAGAAACCACCGTCCGATTTGTGGCGTATTGACCGGGCGTGTTTTTCGCAGTCAGCCGCATGGAATGGTTGACATCGTCGGCGTTCGTGGGACGGATCAACGGGACACAGCCTGATTGCGGCGTCTCACCAAAGGATCCTTAGACAAGACGAACCGGTGACCCTTCCTGGCACCGAATATTCTCGGCGTGTCCAAGCTATCAAGCCCCACCATCGCGAGGGGTGGTTCAAAGGCTCCCGATGGCACCGAATGCGGCAGTCACGAGGCCGAGCAGAAGCGTCGTGGCGCCTAGCGCCAGTGCGGTTGCACGCGCTGTTCTCGGAACAGTGCTGCGTGAGATTTCCGGCGCTCCGGCGTTGGGCCGTTGGAACGGGCTGACAAAAAGTCGGAGGTAATAGACCAGGCTGAGAACCGTGTTGGCGGCGGCAACGACGACGAGCCATCCCTGCCCACCGTCCCAGGCTGCGGTGAACACGGCAAGTTTTCCGAAGAACACGGCGGTCGGCGGAGTGCCTACTAGGCTCAATGCCCCGATAATTATCGTGCCGGTCAGCCAGGGATGACTTTTGGCGATCCCGGCCCAGTGCGCGAGCGTATCCCGGCCGGGGAAGCAGGCCACAACAGCGAAAATTGTCAAGTTCGTGATTGCGTAAAACACTAGATAGGCCAAGAGCGCAGTGGTGGCGCCTTTGGCGAGGGAGATCACCGCGACCGGCATAAGCAAGTAACCAACCTGGCTCACCGTCGACCAGCCGAGCAGGCGTCGTACGTTGCTTTGTGCTAGGGCTGCCAGGTTTCCGACGCTCATGCTCAGTGCGGCTAGAACGGCGACGAGCAGCGGCACGTCGATTGTTGTGGGCATAGTCATGACGAGGCGGGCCAACGCAACCAGGGCTCCGAGTTTCGGTACGGTCGTCAAAAAAGCGGCAACGCTGATCCCGGAGGCTTCGGCGGCGTCGGGAACCCAGAAATGCCCGGGGACACCACCCGCTTTGAAGAGCAAGCCGATGATCACTCCTACGATGCCGGCAGCGACGGCTGGGGCGGGTGCGTGTGCAAGGGCACCCGTCATTCCGGTGTAACTGCTGGTCCCGGACAGTCCCGTCAGCAGGGTTAGCCCGGCCAGAAGCAGCACCCCGAACAGGGCGCCCATGAGGTAGGTCTTCAGAGTCGCTTCGGCTGCTCGGGCGGTGCGGGACAGGCCGATCAGCGCGTATAAGGGAATGCTCGCCAACAGGTATCCGGCCATGAGAACCAGAAGGTCGGTTGCCCCGGCGACGACGACCGTACCGAGCGTTGCCAGCAGCAGCAGCGCATACGTTTCGCTCTCCCTGGCTGATCCGACGAATTCCTCTCGGCCAAGCACGATGACGATTGCGGCCGAGACAGGCGCAATGATCCGGATGACTGTGGTCGGGGCATCGATGGCGTAGGTACCGCTGAAGATCTCGGTGGAAGGCTGGCCGAGCACGAGTACGGCCGTGCCGGCGCTGACGATCAGTGCGCCGAGGCTGAACCAGCGGGTGAAAATCTGCCGGTTTCGCGGGAGGTAGCTCCCAACGAGGAGGGTGATGACCGAGGCCGCGAGGATCACCACTTCAGGCAGGAGTGAGGTGTAATTCATGTTCGTCACCGTCATGGGGTCAGCCCTGTCACCAGAATTTGTGCTGCCGGTTGGATGATCGCCAGAAGCGGGCCAGGGATCACACCGATGGCCACCGACAGGCCCATGAGGATCACCAACGGAACCGTTTCACGTCGGTCGAGGTCCCGGAATCGGATGGACAGGTTCTCGGTGCTGCCGGTGAATACGCGCTGAAAGGCGCGAAGCAGCAGAGCTGCGGTGATGAGGATGCCGGGCAGGGCGAGAAAGGTCCACCAGGTGGTGCCGATGCTGCCGGTGAAGATCTGGAATTCGGCGATGAAGCCGCTAAATCCGGGGAGACCGAGGGACGCGAAGCTGGCGATCGCGAAGAACCCGGCGAAGCGTGGTGCCGGGCGGGCGAGCCCACCATAGTCGCGAAGATCGTAGCTTCCGGTTCGGTCGTAGAAGACTCCTGCGAGCAGAAACAGTGCCCCGGTGACCAGCCCGTGGGAGACCATCTGGGTCACCGCCCCGGTGATCGCCAACTGCTGAGCCTGCTCGGTGGTGCGGCCGACGATTCCGGCAGCGCCGACGGCAAGGATGACGTATCCCATGTGGTTGATCGACGTGAACGCGATCATTTTCTTCACATCCGTCTGGGCCATCGCAACCAGGGCACCGTAGAGCACCGAGACGATGCCGATAACGACAATCACCCAGGCGTAGTCTCGCCATGCCCCGGGGAGCATGGGAATCGCGATCCGAACGAAACCGTAGGTGCCCATCTTCAGAAGCACAGCAGCAAGGACGACGGAGCCGATTGTGGGGGCGTCGGTATGCGCGGGAGGCAGCCAGGAATGGAACGGGACCGTTGGCGTCTTGATTGCCAACCCCACCACGATGGCCGCGAGAATCGAACCTGCGGCAAGGGATGTTCCGGTGAAACTACCGTTTCGGGACAGCTGCACCATATCGAAAGTGTGGGGCGATGCTCCGAGGTAGAGGCCGATGAAGCCGAGGAGCAGTGCCAGGGAGCCCAGAAAGGTGTAGAGGAAGAATTTGAGGGCCGATCGGCGGGCATCCCCGTGGCCCCATCCGGCGATGACAAAGTACATCCCGACGATGGACAGGTCAAAGAAGACGAAGAACAGGATCAGGTCCTGGGCCGAGAACACCCCCATACACGTGCTCTGAAGAAACAGGAACAGGGCTGCCTGAGCCCGCGGACGATCGGTCACGCGAAGTGACCAGAGGGCGCACACGACAAAGATGACACCAGTCAGCAGTAACAGCGGCAGGGAGAGACCGTCGATGCCGACGTGGTAACTGGAACCGATACCCGGCATCCACACGAGCTGCTGTTCGCCGAGGAGTGCGGTCCCCGACGGTCGTGGTGCCGTGATGAGCGCGATGAGCAGCAGGTCGACGAGGGTTGTTCCCAGCCACACCCAGTGGGCCACAGCCGGGGGGAGGCGCCGGGTGACGGCAAGCACGATACCGACCACCAGGGGAAGGAAGATGACGATACTGAGCACGGGCTACCTCACAACGATCAGGAACAGGACCGCGCCCACGGTGATGACGGCCGCGGCGGCGTAATAGTCAGCAATGTTGCCGGTCTGCGCTTTCCGGGCAATCCGACCCAAGGCGATCGCGCCGGTCGCGACCCGGTCGACACTCCGGTCGAGGGCACGATCGAGTGCGCGAGCTCTGCCTGCGATATCCCTCAGCAACTGTGCTGATCCATCGACTGACCGGTCAAGGCGTTCATCAAATCGGGACAGGACCTGGGCGAAACGCTGGATCGGGGACACGATCACCACAGTGGTAGCGCGCTCAAGACCGAACCAGGCCAACCCGAAACGAAACGGTCGTACCCCACGTCGTAAGACCAGAATCACGGATATGGCGGCAATCACGGCCGACGCGGCCAGCTCCGCAAGAGAGCTTTCCGGTTCACTCGAAGCCCCCAGCAGCGATCGGAAGGGAGCCGAAACCGCAGGCATGGCAAGGACGCCGAGAACAAGCGCCGCGACAGCCAACACGACCATCGGCACGAGAGCTGCGGATGGGACGGCGCGGGTGCCATTGCCCTCCGAATCCCACTGGTGCTCCTCGATTCGCGCCCTCTCGGTGGCGGGAGGTTTCGCCCACACGGCGGCGATCATCTTCGCGGAATAGGCGGCGGACAAAGCGACACCGATGAGGCCGGCGGCATAGAGCGCAGGACTGTTAGCCAGAGCAGCGGCGAGAACAGCGTCCTTAGTCCACCACAGTGCGAACGGAGGGAGGCCGGCCAGGGAAAATGCCCCGAAGAGGAACACCCCGCCGAGGATGAGCCATCGTCGTCCGACGCCACTCAGCGCATCGAGTTGTTTCGTGCCGGTGGCGGTCAACCAGGCACCAGCGACGAGAAACAGCAGAGCCTTGGTCGCGGCATGTCCAATCAGTTGCGCAGTCCCGCCAGCCGTCGCGCCGACCCCGGCGGCAAGAATCACGAATCCAAGCTGCGCAGCGGTGGACGCTGCCAGGAGTTGCTTGAGGTCTTTTTGGGCGAGCGCGATAATTCCGAGGACAATCGCGGTGGTCGCACCGATCCATGCGGCGGCAGGGCCAGCCCATCCTGTGATCTGGAGCAGGGGTGCGAGACGCAGCAACAGATAGGCGCCCATGGCGACCATCGCGGCGGAGTGCAACAGGGCACTGACCGCGCTCGGTCCTTCCATCGCTCGGGACAGCCAGAAACTGAACGGCAGCTGGGCCGCTTTGCCAAGTCCGGCCACGAGAATTCCGGCGGCGATCACGTGCACCCACGGAGTGGGAGCGTCCGCGAGGTCGGTCAATTTCCAGCCGATGCCACCGGCAACAGCAGCTCCGGCAGCCACATAGAGGCCCAGGTCGGCGGTCCGGGTGACCGTGAACACAACGAAACCCGCGGGCATGGTGCGGGACTTCTGCCAGTGGAATCCGATCAGGGCGTAGGAGGTGGCACCCATGATCTCCCACCCCGCCAGCAGCGATGGCAGAGTCGTCGAGGTCACGGTCACGATGACAGCCGCGACGAAGACCAGCATGAGCCCGTGGAACCGGGCCGCAGGCCGGGTCTTCTCGGCGACCGCGAAGACCAGGATCAGTAGGGTGATCGCTGCGATCGTTGGCAGAAGTACGGCGGTCAGTCCGTCCACCCCGAACGTCGCCCCTGTCGCCGAGACGAAGCCGAGCACGACGATGGGCCGGAGCAGCGCGGCCAGTACCGCGGCAACCAGGATCCCCGCGGCGACCCCGATCGACACGGACGGGGCTGCTCGGTCGGCGCGCCGACCGAGCAGCAGAAGGGTGACGCCGGCGACGACCGGGAGGAAGACGATGAGAATGAGGATCCCGCTCATCCGGCGAGATCCGTGGCCGAGTCGGTCATGTCGGAGTTGCGGGATCGATGCACGACGGTGGCGACGGCAAATCCCATCGCCATCTCCACCGTCATCGCCGCAAGGATCACCAGCAGGAGGGTCTGCCCGTCTGGAGTGGGGGCCAGGAACCACCACAGGGCACCCCCGGCGAGAAGGACACCGTTGATCATCAATTCGATTCCCATCATGACCATCACCACCACCTGCTGGGACAACGCCCCGTAGATTCCGATGGCGAACAGGGCGGCGGCGACAAGGAGGACAAACTGCAGTGTCATCGGCCGATACCTCCACGAACAGGGTCGTCAGGGTCGGGGTGTCCGTCGGTGGTGCGTCGATCGAGTTGGTCGCCGTATCGGTCGTAGCGGCCCCGCGGGTTGGCGAGCACCAGGCCGGCGACGATGGTCGCGAACAGCACCGGGCTGATCGCCAGCATGACGAGCATCTTCGTACCCATGATCGCGTCCCCGAGAGACCTGGTCAGATCGGCGGCAGGGGTGCCGGTACGGGCCGGCCAGGGGATCAGGAAGATCGCTACCACCAGGACAGCGAAGACGACGACAGCGAGGATCACCGAACGGCGTTTATGGTGGGTCATGTCCATCGGCATCAGGGCCGGGTTCATTCCCATGAACATGACCATGAAAACGGCCATGATCGCCATCTCCATCAGCATCATCAGAATGGTGATTACTCCGATGTAGTCCAGGTGCAGCATCACGATCATCGCCCCGACCGCGACGAACGACACCGCAAGAGCGTAGGTGGCACGAGCCATGGAATTGACCACGAAGACAGCGATACCGCCTGCGACAGCGAGGGCTGCGAAGGCCCAGAAGATCAGGGCAACGATCATAGGGCGCCTCCGTTCACTGCGACGATGACCGCAACGACCGCAAGTTGCACCAGAACCAACGGAACCACGATCACCCATGCGATCTCAGCCAGCCGATCAGGCCGAATGGTGGGGACCATGCGGCCCACAGCCAGCATCCCGGCCAGCACGACGGCGGTTTTGACAACGACCCAGATGCCGCCCGGCAGCAGTGGTCCGCTGCCACCGCCAAAGAAAAGCGGCACGGAGAATGCTGCACCGGCGACGAGGACCGCATAACGACCGCCCAAAACCAGAAGCCGATCTATGCCGCTGAGCTCAGCGAGCACACCCTGCCCGATGTCAACACCGACAGCGCTCTGGAAGGGACCCCAGGAAGAGAATGCGACGACCGATGCGACGTAGATGAGAAAGGAGACCGGCATCCAGACGACAAACCAAACGGACTGCTGGGCTGCCTGTATGTCGAGGAGCCGAAGGCTCCCCGCGCCGATCGCAGGGGCGGTCAGGGCGAACATCAGCGGGATCTCGTAGGAGAGCGCTTGTGCGAGAAACCTGTATCCCCCAACCAGTGACCACGTGCTGTTGGCACCCCAGCCGAGCAACCACCACAGCGCCCACAACAACACGTCTATCGCGTTGAACCACACCAACCCCACCGGCAAGTCCGCGAACGTGACATCGCCGAACGGGATGACTACGACTTGCAGAACTGCTGCGATACCCAGACCGGCGCCGGCAATCCGCCACAACAACGAATCCGCCCCTGGCAGGGTCCGACGCTGTTGACGGATGAGCCGTGCTGTCTCTCGCACTGGTGCGGCAAAGCCGTCACGCACTGCACCGCCTTCGGCGCGAGCGTTCACAGCCCCATTCACGGACGCGACCGCCAACGCCAACACGGCGACCCCTAACGGCAGCAGTACAACAGCACCCACAGCACCACCGGCGGCCGGGCTACTCATGACCGAGCACCACCCTGGGCGAGGTGCCCGTAGCAAGGCTTGCGATGATGAGGCGGACGGTCGATAGTTCCTGTCCCAGAACGGCGAGTCTGATATCCACTTCCGATAGTGCGAGTTCGCCGACAGGAATGTGAAACGGTCGCTTTTCATCGGCCATGAGTGATTCTTGCGCGGACTGCAACCAGCCGAGCAGGCGATCTCGGGCCGGTCTCGCTCCCGGCGCATGAATCCCGGCCAGAGACCACCGGAGCGTCCGTGAGCGGCGGATTTGCGTGATCAGCCTGTTCAGGCGGCGGGAGACGTCCTGCGGCGGGACACCGGAAACGATGTCGTTCCGTAGTCGATCGACCTGTCGGGCGACGGGATCCCAGCCGATAACGCTCAGGAGGCGTGCGGCGGCATCGCACAGCTGAGAGGCCACCGCTGGCTGCTCCGTCGTGGCCACACCAGAAGGCAGGCGTTCCACGCGGGCGTCGGCGACTACATCCCCGTGCAGGGTGCAGTGAAGCACGAGGTCGGCAGGCCACGCGGCCAGGATGGGGCCGAGTGTGAGGTGAGTGACATCCATCTCGAGTCCGTCACGGTCCTGGTCACCCTCGGCCAGAGGAATCCCTGCCGGCCCCGACATATTCATGTCCATTGCGGGATTAGAACCGGAATTCTTCTGCGGAGTGCCCTCGTACATAGTGTCCGTGTGCATCGAGACGTCGTGCCCCGAGTCGTCTGGTAGCGGGGGCTCGGCTTCGGCCTCCGAGTGATGCATGCCCGGCGTATCGCTTGTGTCCACCCTCGTCATATCGGGCGCACCGTCTGCCGGCGACATTGAAACGTGCTGGGGCCGATCGTGGGCGTCAGCGCGCTGGCTTCGCTCGTTCTGGAGGGCTATCGGGATGGCGTCGAGAAACTCCAGAAGGGTGCCCGGCTCTGTGAGCATCGCACGGTGACGGGGGGAGGGGATCTGCTCCCACACGGCCCCGATCAGCTCAGAAAGGGGGCTGCCGGGATTGCCGCAGACGAGAAGAGCATCCGCATCCGCGGGGCTGGTCGCCTCGACCCAACCGCGGGCCGCAATCGCTGCCTGCACGCGCATGCGGAGCAGGCTTGCGCCGGGCGTTTCGATCACGAGCACGTGTACGCGTTTCGTTCCAACGCCGGCAATCCAGTCGATTACACCCATCGGAATGCTCCTTCTCGCCATGCCCAGACCACGCCGGCGACCAGGACTCCGAGGAAGACGAACATTTCTATGATCGCCGCGGGACCTTTTTCGGCCACGACGAGTGCCCAGGGGAACATGAACAGCATTTCCACGTCGAACGCCAGGAAGACCAATGTGAGAGGGTACCACCGGGCGTGAAATCTCGACAGAGCATGTTCCCGGGGCCGCCAACCTGACTGGAACGGCAGCACCTCGACGGTGTCACGGGACACCGAGACGGCTCGTCCGAGCAGATAGAGGGCACCGATCGCCGCCAGGCAAACACCGAGCACGATGAAAACACTCAGACAAGGCGACAAGATTGCCTCCCTTGGGAAGTAATGACGAGGCTGGAACTGTTTACAGTACGAGTCTCATGGTGAGATTGTGTCGAGACTGCGCGGTTCCCGATTATAAATCCGGCTCATTCCCGATCGATGACACGAATCGACAATTGGCACAGCGGACGACATCGAAAATATCCTCCCATTCCGGGTCTGCCAGCCAGCAGGAAGACACATCGGGCTGCCGGGTCCGCGTAGGTGGCAACGGACAGCGAACAGCGAATTCTGAACTGGACAGTTGCCGTGCGACCCTGTGTTACCGAAGAATGCGAATAAGTTTCTTGTTCGCGAATTCCGCGATTCCGAGACGACCCTGCTCGCGGCCGAAGCCGGACCTCTTCACACCACCAAAGGGAAGCTCCGCACTGTCAAGTAGTGAACCGTTGATGAAAATCATCCCGGCCTCGATCAGGTCAGCCACCCGTAAGGCTTGCACCGCATCGGTGGTGAAAAGGTAACAACTGAGGCCAAACGCGGTGTCGTTAGCGACTTTTATCGCTTCAGCCTCATCTTCTACGCGATAGATCGCCGCTACCGGACCGAAGAACTCCTCCCGGTAAGCGTCACTCTGCGGAGAAACATCAGTCAGAACAGATGGCGAGAAGAAAGCACCATCCCGTCGCCCGCGAAGGACCGCTGTCGCCCCCTGGGCCTCTGCACGTTGGAGCTGCTCCTCAAGGTTCTCGGCGGCACCGAGTGAGGAAAGCGGACCCATTGTCGTACTTGACACGGTCGGATCTGCAGGCGTCACACCGCCGATCTTCGCCGTGAACAGTTCCATGAAATGGTCAAACAGGTCACCGATGATGATGAAACGCTTCGCTGCATTACAGGCCTGGCCGGAATTGATCAGGCGAGCGGAAACGGCCGCGTCAACGGCTTCGTCAATATTGTCGGTACTGAGCAAAATGAAGGGATCTGATCCGCCCAGTTCAAGAACAACTTTTTTCAGGTTACGACCGGCGACCTCGGCAACTGCCGCACCGGCGGCCTCGGAACCGGTCAAAGAAATACCGCACACCCGCGGATCCGCGATCATGTCCGCGACCTGATCGCTGGACACGTAGAGGTTTTGGTAGGCGCCCGCCGGGAAACCCGCGTCCGCAAAAATCTGTTCGATGGCTGCAGCGGACTCAGGGCATTGCGAAGCATGCTTGAGCAGGATCGTGTTGCCAAGCACCAAATTGGGTCCCGCAAAACGGGCAACCTGGTAGTACGGAAAGTTCCATGGCATAACACCAATGAGCACACCCAGAGAGGCGTTGCGCATAAACGCCGAACCCTCACCGGCGAGTAGGTCAATGGGTTCATCGGCCAAAAAAGCTTCACCATGGGTGGCGTAGTACCCGTAGATTTCCGCCGCGAAGTCAACCTCCCCGAGCGCCACCTCCACGGGTTTACCCATCTCCCGCACGATCAAGTCGGCCAAATGCTTCCGACGCTCCACATGCAGGTCCGCGACCCTCTGCATCAACCTGGCCCGTTCGGCCACTGTTGTGCGGTGAGAAAAATCTTTATGAGCCAGATCTGCTGCCTCGATAGCCTCCATCACCTCAGCATCCGTGGCCGACGCAAAACTTGGTCCAACGTCCCCGGTCGCAGGGTTCGTAACTACATAGTTACTCATGATCTCTCCAGACTTCTATTTGTTGATGTTGATCGTGAAGGAGCCGGGCACCACCCCAGCCGGACCCGGCATCTGTCCTTTACCGTTCGCAACGGTCTCGATTTCGAGCACAGTGCGCGTCTTTAGCTCTGCCGGGTGGGGAACACGCAGATCGCAAATAGCGGGGCGGGCAGAGTTGACGGAGCGAGTGGGCGAGACTGGAGGGTTGGCCATCCAGTCTCGCCGGACGTCACATCCGGTTAGGCGCTTTGCAGTTGGGGTTTGATGACGACCTTGGTCCAGCCGTCATTCCGATCATCGAAGTGGCGGTACGCATCCGCCGCCCCATCGAGCGAAATTTCCTGCGAGACGATCCACGACGGCTTTGCTTTACCCGCAGCGATCAGGTCCCGTAGTTGACGGTTGTACTTCTTCACCGGGCATTGTCCGCTTCCCATGGTCTGGCCCTTCAACCACTGCAATCCGTACTGGATCGGGATCCTGCCCTGCCGAGCATCCTCATCGGGCCCGCCCGGGTCGGCCGGCAGAAACACGCCGACCGTACCAATACCCCCAGTGAACCGCACCGACTGAATCAGATTGTTCAAAGTCATCGCCGGATCCTCAACGCCTTGCGGATCGTGGGCTTGGTAGCCCACACACTCGCAGCCCCGATCAGCACCCAAACCCTTGGTCTGATCTAACACAAACTGCACAGGATCAGTTGTCGAGTAATCAATTGGGATCGCACCGATCTCGGCAGCCAGTCGAAGTCGATCCGGGTGACGGTCCACAACCATGACCTTGGATGCACCCTTAATCGTGGCAGAAAGAGCGGCCATCAGCCCGACCGGGCCGGCGCCATAAATGACAACAGAATCCCCCGGGATAACCCCAGCCATTTCTGTGGCGTGATACCCGGTGGGAAAAATGTCCGACAGCATGACGTAATCGTTTTCTTTCTCCACCGCATCCTCACCGAGACGCAAGCAGTTGTGGTCCCCGTAAGGGACCCGCAACATCTCGGCCTGGCCTCCCGGGTAGGGACCCATCCCAGCGAAGCCATAGGCCGCGCCCGCCATGGCCGGGTTCGGCTGGGTGGTCAAACAGTAGTTGGTGAACCCGCGCTCACAGTTCTTACAAAACCCGCAAGAGATATTGAACGGCAAAACGACGCGGTCCCCGACTTTCACCCGGTCGACGCCGTTACCGACCTCGATCACCTCTCCCATGTTTTCGTGACCAAATATGCGACCGACCTCAAAATCGGTGCGACCTTCATACATGTGCAGGTCCGACCCGCAAATGTTCGTCGTAGTCACCTTCACCAACACGTCAGTGGGGCGTTCAATTTTGGCGTCGGGCACGTCTTCAACGTTGACCTGCTTCGGTCCCCTGTATACAACAGCCTTCATTACGCTCTCCTCATCCTCAAAGTTCACACCCGAAACAAATTGCGGCCGCACCTCTGGGACGCATCACGGCCAGCAAGCAAATGCTGAGGGCCAGCATCCGCCCAATCCAGGAGCCGACAAAGCGAAAGCTCCATCAGCGACCGGCGGTAAACCTGCTTTATGTCCCCCACAAGAGGGGTAAAAAATAATATCCATCTGAGCCCTCGTCATCGCTGCCGCCGGAAGCCGGCGGTGCGTGGGTGTGTTCACTACGAATTGGATGGTGCGGCCTCGACGTGGTCCTTGAAGTGGCCCAGCTCTGTTTTGAGCGCATGGTCCGGCACATTCAACACCGCACCAACTTTCTCCGCGACCCCTTCCGCCTCCCAGTCGATCTGCACCGCCACACGCGAAGCGGAGTCGCTGAGCTTGTGGAAGGTGATCACTCCCCCGTGGTCGACTTCCCCGGCAGTGCTGGTCCACGCGATCCGATCGTTGGCAAGTTGCTCAGTGATGACGGTGTCAAATTGGCGACTATCGCCGGCGACACTCATACGCCAGTGGTGGTGGGTGGCATCGAT
>NZ_JADOVH010000008.1 GCF_015751965.1 Frigoribacterium sp. CG_9.8
ACGTCATGGCTACCGCACCCCAGCTGAGGTCCTCAGCGAGATACTCTCGAACCAGTCAAATCAAGCCGGTGTTGCGACCACCGCCTGAATTCGCCGGTTACGAGGCACTTTGGTTACGAGACAGCGGATAGCCTCAACTCGAACGAGTGAGCCAGCCTCACCCCCGATGGGCTCCACACATGGGCGGCCGCGACCGCGGCAGGATGAGCGAGGCAGACCCCCATATCAGCTACGCCGACCGCGCCGTCGATGCAGCACGCGCCCAACAAAACGCCACTCGGTAGCGACACCAGCAGCAGCGCACGGCGTTACGGGAGTGATGAAGCCCACCGCGACCAGCTCGGCATGCGCACGGTCACCCCGCGCCGAAATGCCCACGACGCCCGCACGCGGCACCGGGTAACGCGGCGGTTATGTCAGTTCCACCATCCGTTCGAGAACGAGCCCCACCGCACCAAATCGCAACGCGACGGGCCGACTCGCGGGCTATGACGCGGCCCCACCTACGCGCGCGTAGCCTTCGTCCAGTTAGAAGAAAATGCTGTCGGCGACGGGTCGAATCGAAGGTGCGGGCATGAGCGTGTTTGACATGGCTAACTAGTTAGAGAGACAATCTATTTATGAACTCGGAACATCAGGAAGAAGTGCAGCTGACCAGCGCGTGGCCGAGCGACTGGATGCGCGCGGTGCTGGGAATGTTCGCCCTGCGTGCCGTGGAACAGGGAGCCTCCTACGGATACGCGATCATCTCCGACCTCGAAGCCAATGGGCTGGGCACAGTCAAGGGCGGCACGCTGTATCCCCTTCTCAGCCGCTATGAGTCGGCCGGGTTCGTCGCCGTCGAATGGCGACCAGGTGACGCCGGTCCTGGCCGCAAATACTTCTCACTCACTGACCGTGGACGCAGCGAACTGGAACGAACGCGAAGCGAGTGGCTGCGCTTCACCGCAAATGGTAATGACTATTTGAACACCGCACCGACAGGAAGAACGGATACCCCATGAAGACGACAATGACCGACGATACGTGGATCGAGGACTTCACCGTCGAGCTGCGCCTTCGCCGAGTCTCCGGACCCGCAATCGGCGACGCAATTGCCAGCGTCAGAGAGCTGCTGGCCGACTCCGGTCAGAGCGCGGAAGAAGCATTCGGTGCCGCCCGAGAGTACGCGGCGTCGTTGGACCTTCCTGTCATGAATGCGCGAGAGCAAGCGGTCAGAACGGTGCTCCTTCCGGTCGTGGGACTCTTCACGTTCCTTGTCTTCGCTCTGGCAAGTACCGCTTGGTTCGATCAGGGTCTCGTCTTGATCTCGGTTCCTCAGCTGCTGCTACTTGCTATCCCCGTGCTTTTGACGCTGATGTTCGCCTTCCCGTTCTACCCACGAGCGGTCATCCGGCAACGCTGGCTCCCGCCTGTGCTACTCGTCGTCGTCGGGGTAACGAGCGCATTGGCAGCGCTCTTCGCTCCGGGATCAGCATCCGACGCTTGGCTGGTCTTCTCTGCGCTGCCGCTGCTCGTCGGTACCGCGGCTGTCTTACTTGTCCTATCGGTGATCGGAACCGTCGCGACCCTTCGAAGCCGCGACGACGACGAAATCGTCGAACCACTGCAGGCTCAGGGCGAGGCGAAGCGACCACGCGGTCGGCACCTGCTGCTCATTGCCGTGAACTGGCTCTTCCCACTCATCGCTGTCGTGGTGTTCGCTATGGTCTGGGGATTCAGCCTCCTCCGACCGTGACTGACCTCCGTTTAGGTATCCCGATATTAAGCCGAATGACCGGGTGCCTTACGGACGAGCCCGTGGCGGCGCTTTGCGATCTCAGCATCTCGCAACCCTAGGGATACGAGGCGTCTCGTCGAGCTCACCGACGAGGCAACGCTGACGTGCCAGTTTTCGTGGATTCGCGCGGGTTTGTTTAGCTGCCACGATTCTCGTAACTATGTATCGAAACCTTCTGGTTAAATCTGAGTACACACCATTACTTATGCGACACCCGGGAGGCCCCCATGAAGAAGTTGATCGGCTATGCACGCGTTTCGACGAAACAGCAGTCCTCGGACCGACAGCAGATAGATCTCTTGGCTGCCGGCGTTAGGCGCGATGACCTCTACGTGGATAACGGAGTATCCGGCGCGCAAGCATCCCGGCCCCAATTCAATCGAGCACTTGACGCACTAATCGAGGGCGATACTCTCGTGATCACGACGCTCGATCGGCTCGGCCGCTCTACTCAGAACATGCTCGCGTTCGCCGACGAGCTGCGAGGTCGCGGTGCGGGGCTGCGCGTTCTGAATTTGGGCGGCGGTGACGTCGACACGTCAACACCGATGGGCTCAATGCTGTTCACGATCATGGCCGCGCTCGCGCAGATGGAACACGAGATCAAAAGCGAACGCATCGTCGACTCGATCAGTAAACGCAAAGCAGCCGGCCAAAACCTTGGGGGCCGGCCGAGGCGCATCACTGACAGTCAGATTCGCAGTGCCCTCAGCCTCATCCAAGGTGGCACACCCGTCGCCCAGGTGGCGCGGGACCTTGGGATGTCCCGCGCGACGTTCTACCGAAGGTCACGCGCGCTAATCGACGAACCAATGACCTCGACCGTAAGCGACACGAAGCGGTGACAGAACGCCGACATATACCGGCCAAGTTCACAGCACCCAGCGGGCGGACGGCACTCTCGTGTTGCGGGCAGTGGGAGTCATCACGCTCGGCTCACGAGACGCGCGACGAGTCATAGTGAGCGTCGACAGTGCGGGGGTCGTGCCAGTGAATGGGGACCCTCTTCACTACGCTGAACACCATGACTCCCACCACCCGCGAGGCCCAACGCGCTGAGCTCCACAAGGCCATCTGGCGGGTAGCAAACGACCTGCGCGGGTCAGTCGACGGCTGGGACTTCAAGAGCTACGTCCTCGGCATGCTCTTCTACCGCTTCATCTCCGAAAACCTCACCGCCTACCTCAACCGGCAAGAGCGAGCCGCCGGCGATGAAGCCTTCGACTATTCGAAGCTCCAAAACCCTGAAGCCGAGTTCGGCCGAGCCGAAACAGTCAAAGAGAAGGGCTTCTACATCCTCCCGAGCGAGCTCTTCAGAAACGTCAAGAGCACTGCGGCCGCAGACGAGAACCTCAACGAAACCCTTGGCCGTATCTTCCAGAACATCGAGGGCTCTGCTGTCGGCACGGAGAGTGAAGACGACCTGAAGGGCCTCTTCCAAGAGCTCGACCCCAACTCGAACCGGCTCGGCTCCACTGTTGCGCAGCGCAACCAAAAGCTGGTCAAGTTGCTCAACGCCATCGGCGACTTGAACCTGGGCGATTTCGAGAACCACGAAATCGACGCGTTCGGCGACGCCTACGAATACCTTATGCAAATGTATGCAGCCGACGCCGGCAAGTCGGGCGGCGAGTACTACACACCGCAAGAGGTCTCTGAGCTGCTCGCCCAAATTGCCAGCATGGGCAAGACCGAACTGAAGAAGGTCTACGACCCGGCCGTCGGCTCCGGCTCGCTGCTGCTCAAGTTTCAGAAAGTACTCGGCCCCGGCAAAGTAGGCGGATACTTCGGCCAAGAGATCAACCTCAACACCTACAACCTGGCACGCATCAACATGTTCCTGCACGACGTGCCCTACGAACAGTTCCACCTGGCGCACGGCGACACGCTCATGGATCCGGCGCACTGGGACGACGAGCCGTTCGAGGCGATCGTCTCCAACCCGCCTTACTCGATCAGGTGGGAGGGTGATGCGAACCCGCTGCTCATAAACGACTCCCGCTTCGCCCCCGCCGGAGTTCTCGCGCCCAAGTCGAAGGCAGACCTCGCCTTCACCATGCACATCCTCAGCTGGCTGGCCGTCAACGGCACGGCGGCGATCGTCGAGTTTCCCGGTGTCATGTACCGGTCAGGCGCAGAGGCGAAGATTCGCAAATACCTGGTCGACAACAACTACGTGGACGCTGTGATCCAGCTACCATCAGACCTCTTCTTCGGCACCACCATCGCCACCTGCATTCTCGTGCTCAAGAAGTCCAAGCAGTCGAACGATGTCGTCTTCATCGACGCGTCCGCCGAATTCACGCGCAGCGGCAACAAGAACAAGCTGACGGATGCCCACCGCACCCGCATCCTGACCACTCTCATCGAACGTGCCGACGTTGAGCACTTCACGACCGTCGTGCCGAATAGCGCCATCGCCGAGCGTGACTACCTGCTCTCGGTCTCCTCCTACGTCACAGCCGAAGACTTGCGCCAGGCCGTCGACATCACCGAGCTCAACGCGGAGATCGCCCGCATCGTTGAACGCCAGGTCGAGCTGCGCGCAGCTATTGATGCCATCGTCGCCGACATTGAAGGTACGCAGTGAGTCGTGTTGATGGCCTGATCGAGGAACTTTGTCCTAGAGGGGTTCTTCGCAGAGAGCTCGGAAGTGTCATCAAGCTGAATTTCGGCACTCGAGTAACAAAGATGTCCGATGCGGGCACTCGCTACCCGGTATACGGCGGTGGTGGTGAAAGCTTTCGTACTGACGCCTTCAACCGTGAAAATGAGTACGTAATTTCGCGGTTCGCGATGTCGGCGAAGTGTGTGCGCAAAGTAGAAGGCAAGTTCTGGATGCTTGACTCGGGATTTACCTTTAATCCCATCGACGAATCCGTTGATAAAGACTTTCTTGCTTACGTTCTCTTCAACATGCAGCCCGAGATATATGGCTGCAGCAGCCAGGGCGCGCAGAAGAACCTGAAGACCCAGGAGTTCAAGCGGTTTCGAATCCCTGTCCCGCCTCTCGGAGTGCAGCGCGAGATCGTGAGAATCTTGGACAACTTCACCGAGCTGGAAGCGGAGCTGGAAGCGGAGCTGGAAGCGCGGAGCCGCCAGTATGGCCACTATCGAAGTCAGCTACTGCTGGCTAACGATGAAGGGAGGGTTCGGCTACTGGGTGAACTGGCCAAGAATCTGGACAGCAAGAGACGACCAGTGACCAAGGACGCTCGCATACCCGGGGGAATCCCCTACTACGGCGCTTCCGGCGTAGTGGACTACGTGAGCGACTTCATTTTCGACGGGGCTTATCTCCTGGTCTCCGAAGACGGCGCGAATCTCTTGGCCCGTTCAACGCCGATCGCGTTCTCGATCTCGGGCAAGACGTGGGTAAACAACCACGCGCACGTCCTGAAGTTCGGCACTTATGTCGAGCGTCGTTTCGTCGAGATCTACCTGAACTCCATCGATCTTGCTCCCTTCATCTCAGGGGCTGCCCAGCCGAAGCTGAACAAGGCGAATCTCAACCAAATCCCGATTCCCGATCTCCCTCTGGAGGAGAAGCAGCGGATCGTCGAGGTCCTGGACAAGTTCGACACCCTCGTCAATGACCTAAGCGTCGGTCTCCCCGCCGAGCTCGCGGCCCGCCGTAAGCAGTACGAGCACTACCGCGACAAACTACTGACCTTCGAGGAGGCATCGTGAGCGGCAAGCACATTGAGATTTTCCTGGTGGATGGCGCCCCCGGCGGCATTACGACCGCAGAGATCGCCGGGTGGACAGGGCACGTACTTGCAGGCCCTCGGCCGGAACTGGCGAACATCCTCAAGCGAAGTGAGGTTAAACGGAACGGCGCGTATCTATTGCTCGGCGGTGATGACGACTCTTCTGGTATCGCCCAGTGCTATATCGGGCGCACCGAGAACTTCATCAATCGTTTTCGTGACCATACGACCAAGAAGGACTTTTGGGATCGTGTCGTCATCATTACGGCGAAAGATGACGCTTTCAACGAAGGCCATTGGGGCTACCTTGAGGCGAGGCTTGTGGAACTCGCCCGGCAAGCCGCCAGGGTCGAGTTGCAGAACGACAACACGCCGCAAGGTCGAAAGCTGTCCGAAGCGCAGGCCTCAGACATGGAAGCATTCATCGCTCAGCTTCAAATTGTGTTGCCTGTCCTCGGCGTCAATGCGATCCGCACTCGTCCTGCCATTCCAGCATCTGGATTGGCAGAGAACGCTTCTCCGGTTTTCACTCTCCTGCACGCCAAGGCGGGAGTTGACGCACGCGCGCAGGTTATCGGTGACGAGTTCACCGTGCTCGCAGGGTCGACTGTCCGGGCCGCCTGGAGTGGCGTGGGCAGCGCCGAAAGCACTCAACGTGCCTACGCGTCGTACCGTGCGCAACATGAGCGATTAGTAGCAGACGGGTCAATTTCGGTCGAGAACGGAAAAGGTCGGGTAACGCGTGACATACCATTCCGTTCGCCCTCAACGGCGGGAGCGATAGCGCTTGGCCGCTCCTGCAACGGTCGCATCGAGTGGACCTGGCCAGGCGGTACGTACGGCGCCTGGGAGGAGCGTGACATAGATGTCTGACGCACCCGCGAGCCGATTCGAGCCGATCGCGATCAGCTCGGAAAGCACGGTCGTTGCAGAGTTCGTCACCGACCCGGCGACGTCGGCCGCGTATCAGTCGGAGGCAGAACTTGAGCGGGAGTTCATCCGGTTGCTGCAGGGCCAGGCGTATGAGTACGTGACGATCCACTCAGAGGCCCAACTGCTCGCAAACCTCCGCGTGCAACTCGAAGCGCTCAACGCTGTCACCTTCACTGACGACGAGTGGCAGCGGTTGCTCGCCGAGTATGTGGTGGGCGCAAGCGATGGTGCGGTGCAGAAGACTGTGCGCGTGCAAGAAGACCACGTCTACGCCTTCAGGCGGGATGACGGCAGCACGAAGAACATTGCGCTGATCGATAAGAACAGCATCCACAACAATCGTCTGCAGGTGAGCAACCAGTACGAGGTCGCAGCCGGCGGCGCAGACGGTGGCTCTGTTGATGGTGGCGGAAAGTACGCGAACCGCTACGACGTGACCATTCTGGTCAACGGGTTGCCGCTGGTGCATGTGGAGTTGAAGCGGCGCGGGGTTGATATTCGTGAGGCGTTCAATCAGATTGACCGCTACCAGCGGGACAGTTTCTGGGCCGGCTCTGGCTTGTTCGACTACGTGCAGTTGTTTGTGATCAGCAACGGCACGCTGACAAAGTACTACTCAAACACCACACGGCGTCAGCACATTGAGGATGCTGCAGGGCGGGCACGCACACGCAAGTCGAGCAACTCGTTCGAGTTCACTTCGTGGTGGGCGGATGCTGCGAACACGCCCATCCGCGACCTGGTGGGTTTCACGAAGACCTTCTTCGCCAAGCATGCGTTGCTCGCCATTTTGACCCGCTATTGCGTGCTGACGGGTGACCGGCAGTTGATGGTGATGCGCCCCTACCAAATCGTCGCGACAGAGCGCATTCTGCAGCGCATCGAGGTGGCCACCAACTACAAGAAGCTCGGCACGATCGCGGCCGGCGGGTTCGTGTGGCACACGACCGGGTCGGGCAAGACCCTCACCTCCTTCAAGGCCGCACAGCTTGCGTCGCGGTTGCCGAGCGTCGACAAGGTGCTTTTCGTTGTGGACCGGAAAGACTTGGATTGGCAGACGCAGAAAGAGTACGACCGCTTCGAGAAAGGGTCAGCGAACGCGTCGACGTCGACCGCGCAACTGGCGAAGCACCTGGCTGACCCGGAGCGGCGCATTGTTATCACGACAATTCAGAAGCTGGCGCGACTCGTGCAGTCGGATAAGAGCCATACGATTTACGACGGCCACGTCGTGTTGATTTTTGACGAGTGCCACCGTTCGCAGTTCGGCGACATGCATGCCTCGATCACTAAGGCGTTTAAGCGTTACAACCTGTTCGGATTCACCGGCACGCCGATCTTTGCCGAGAACGCCGGATCGGGCGGGAACCCGCAGCTGAAGACCACCGAGCAGGCCTTCGGCGAGAAGCTGCACACCTACACAATCGTCGATGCGATCACCGACAAGAACGTGCTGCCGTTTCGGATCGACTATGTCAACACGATCAAGCTGCCCGAGGGGCTCACCGATAAGCAGGTGTCGGCCATCGACACCGAGCGTGCGCTGCTCGATCCGACCCGCATCGGCATGGTTGTTGAGTACATCTTGGAACACTTCGACCAGAAGACCCGGCGCAGCGAACACTACGCACTAGGGGAACGGCGGGTGCGCGGCTTCAACTCCCTGTTCGCCACAGCCTCGATCGACGCAGCGAAGCGCTACTACTCGGCGTTCCGGTCGATGCAGTCGACGATTCCGGATGCTCAGCGCCTGAAAGTCGGCATCATCTACTCGTTCGCCGCCAACGAGGCCGAAGTTGATGGCTTTCTCGACGAAGAGGGCTTCGACACCGCGGCCCTTGACCTGCCGTCGCGGCAGTTTTTAGACGAGGCGATCACCGACTACAACAACATGTTCGGCACGCGCTGGAGCACAAGCTCTGATGGCTTCGCCGGCTACTACACCGATCTGTCGATGAGGCTCAAGAACCGCGAAATCGACGTCGTCATTGTCGTCAACATGTTTCTGACCGGGTTCGACGCAACAACGCTCAACACCCTATGGGTCGACAAGAACCTGCGCTCGCACGGGCTGATCCAGGCCTACTCACGCACCAACCGCATCCTGAACTCGGTGAAAACATACGGCAACATCGTCAGCTTTCGCGACCTCGAGCAGCAGACCAACGGTGCGATCGCACTGTTCGGCAACAAGAACGCGCAGGGCGTGGTGGTACTCAAGCCCTACGGCGAGTACTACACGGAGTATGCGGCGAAGGTGACGGAGTTGCTCGACCGCTTCACGCCGGGCCAGCAGATCGTCGGCGAGCAGAATCAGAAAGACTTCATTGCCCTGCTCGGTGCGATTCTGCGGCTGCAAAACATTTTGACCTCGTTTGACGACTTTGAGGGCAACGAGATCCTCTCTGAGCGGCAGATGCAGGACTACCGCTCGGAATACCTCGACATCTACGCCTCTCTGCGTCGTCCGACCGACGAGAAGGAGACGATCAACGACGACCTTGTCTTCGAGATTGAGCTCATCAAGCAGGTCGAAATCACAGTCGACTACATCCTGCTGCTCGTGCAGAAATACCGCGACGAGCGCGGCGACGGCGACGACAAAGAGGTTCGCGCCGAGATCACCCGCGCGATCGACGCTTCACCCAGCTTGCGCAACAAGAAAGACCTCATCGAGGCTTTCGTCGATCGCGTCTCCGTCGCAGGCTCAGTCGACTCTGAGTGGGCCGCTTTCGTCACCACCCGACGGGATGCTGAGCTCACGCAACTCATCATCGACGAGGGCCTCGATGCAGATGCAACCCGCGAGTTCATCAACCGAGCCTTCCGCGATGGCGTCATTCAGACCACCGGCGTGGCGATCACTAAGGTACTGCCGCCCGCGTCGCGGTTCTCGCCGGGCGGCGGCCACGGTGAGAAGAAACAGCGAGTACTCGACCGGTTTGCCGGGTTCTTCGAGCGGTACTTCGGGCTCGGGTGAGTTGATTATTACGCTTGGTGTATCGCCAGTGGGCGGGCGATACTCTCAAACCATGCCTCACGAGCCAGTCATCGGCAAAGAGCACTTCGATTCATCCGATCAAACCCTCATTCCCCTTCGGGACGAGCGCTGATGCCCCGAAACCTATTGAGTGGATGGTGTCCTGAAGGTACCTCTGTGGAGAAAGCATGGTTATCGGTTTCGCAAGACACGCATCGCGAGCGTGAGTTGGACTTCGTGGGAGCTAAGCCCGGCGAGGTCCGGGCGGCTACATACCTTCAGATCCTGACGCACTTACGACCGCGACTTGAAGATACAGATGGAAGGCAAGGTGCAGTCGACCTGACGCTGGAGCGCGCTGACGGACAATTCGAGATTGCTGAGGTCACATCTACGCTCGATCGGAATTTTCTCCGGGACAGCAATCAGTTGCGACACTTTGAACGCCAATTGCTGGATGAGTACTCTGGTGCCGCTTCCTGGGCACTGGCCTTTGAATACGGCTGGGCTATGCCAGCCACTCGTGCCGGGATTGGGCAGCTCTCTCGAGATATTGCTTCTCAGTTGATGGTTGCTGATACCTCTGCCGAACGAGCAAACCCGGTGCAAGTTGCGCCAGACGTCTATGCCTTTGTACACACGAACGCTCGAAACCTGATCACGATTGGAAGCTGGAACTCGAATATTCCGATCTCGCTTGATCAGCCGTACCTCAATCGACTGAGCACTTACCTAAACGAGTCTGAACTGGTGTCCAGCAAGCTGATGAAGCTTGAAGTCGAGAGCGGCAGATTGAACGCTCAAAGGAGCCATCTTTACTTGTTAATGGCTGGGTCCGGTGAAGATGGAGGTCTGCTTCCGGTCTCGCCGTCGTACTTCACGTGGGGAGAGTTTCGCTGTCCACCCGAAGTGACCGACCTTTGGCTAGATGGTGGAACCGGTGAGATCTATCACTGGTCTGACTTAGACGGATGGAAGTTTCACAGAACGTAATTCATATGCAGGCGCTTCGGTAGCGTAGCTTCTCAGCGGCCTGCTGAACTTCTCAGCCTGGGGGGTGCTGTCCCGTCAAAACATGAGCGTGCCCAACGCAACATGTAGTCAGACCTGTAGTCAACCGGTTCATCGAACGTCGAAAGCCGCTTCTGGATTTCTCCGGAAGCGGCTTTCGACCACCTCTTTCTTTTCGTTGCGGGGACAGGATTTGAACCTGCTACCTCTGGGTTATGAGCCCGCATATCGAGTCATTGGCGCCGTCTCGATGAATTAGCGTACTCACCTGAGTTCGTATCAATTAGAAAATGACTGATAACCGCCGGTATGTAAATAGGAAGACGGCATCATCGCCTTGGATGCGAACGGCCCGGCCTCCTCGACCTCCCATACACGGCGCCGATACTGTGGTTCGCGGTGTGGGTGGTGCGGTGTGGGTTGCACGACCGAGGCTGGCGCTACTTAGCTTTCGGTGCTGAGCCAGTCCTCAGTCCCCTCAGATGCTCGGACCCTCCGACAACACGCGACAGAACCAGCGCTAGAGTTTCGTCATCACGAACGGTGGAGCACTGTTCGTCTAATCAACACCGAGGGAGCAGTAGCGATGGAAAGTATCAGTGTGTCCGATGCCGCCAACATCTGGTTGTCAAGCGGCAAGGACGAAGACCAAATGTTCGGTTTCAGCGCGGAACAACTTGAGGCAGCCGCCAACGACTGACTCGGCGCTCTTCGCTGACGCCAAGTTTGCCCGTCGACAGCAATCTCTCACTGTTTTTGCGACTCGAACGCTGACAGCGGCCATGCTGGCTCGTTCGGGCTCAGGTGGGTAAAACTCAACCGAGGGTCATGCCTTTGCGACGGTTGCATTCCCCGCATAGCAATTGCAGGTTTCGCACTGTGTTCGATCCACCCATTGCGAACGGGATGATATGGTCGAACTCCAGATCCGCCTGGCTGCTGCAATCGATGCACCTGCCACTGTCGCGTTGCCAAACTTCGAGGCGGACTTCCTGAGGGATTCGCTGCCGCTGCCGAGGCTTGTCGAGCTGCTCGGCCATCGACTGGAGCGAGTGCGCCTTCTGCAGCGCAAGCCGCCGCGTGTTCTTCTCTTGGTTTAGGAGAGCGACTACATCGACAGCTGTGAGATCCGGATCGAGCGCAAGATACACACTGCGGTCAAAAACCCAAAGTTCGACCAAAGTTGCGTCATCGTCGTCGTCATCGTCATCGTCATCGTCGTTGATTCTGGCCGGAAGCATAAGTGGCGCGCTGCTTGCACTCTCCCAGTCAGGGTCGTCAACCGTCCAGCGGTGAGCGCGCTTCGGATTGTCTTGGCCCCCCTTTATTGGCAAGCCAAAGACCCTCAAGTCGATTGCGTCACCTATATCGTCGAGTTCCGCTCGAAGTCTCGCTACCTTAAGCCGCTCATCGGGGAGCCATCTCTCCTTCATATGAGAATTGCTGCCATCTTTAGCTAGACGCTCTTTTTCCCAGATTCCGACTCTCGTCTCGGCCTGAGCGAGTTCTAGGGACATACGTTTGAGTTGACCTTAGACTTAAGTGGCTTCAAAAATCCCATACTGATCAGTGTGTCATGCGCATCAACCCATGCGCCGTTCCGTTGACGGGCAAGCAATTTCCGGGTCGGAACGATTCTGCCCATCCCGTAGCGGCTTCATCACGGCCTTAATTACCGATAACAGCCGGTTTGTAAATAGCAGACGGCATCGTCACATTGGACGCGAACTGGCCAGTCCCTTCGACCTCCTCCAGATGACCCAGATGTGTGGATCGTGGTGTGGGTTTTGGGTTGTGGGTTGCACGATTGGAGCCGGGGCTATTTAGCCCTCAGTGCTGAGCCAGTCCTCGGTACCTTCGAGCGCGGTCGCCCGCTCGATCAGATATTGTCCGTGCCCTCGCAATGGCAGCGGTGCCACCTCGCACACCTCGAGGGAACTGGCATTACCTCCCGCGGAGCATTTGACCGTTCCGCCGGCCGAACAGATAGCCACCGTGTTGAACTAGGCAGATCCTGAGGGCTCGAACAGCAGGAGGCAGCAGCTGCAACAGGTCGCCGCAAGCGGCGGCTCTGGAGATAATGACTCCTATGAGCTATTGGTGGGCAAGCCAGAACAAGAACTTTCGAACAGCGATTCCGAACGGGACTTTGTGGACACGTCCCAGGGTCAATAATGTGCTGCCGGAGAATCGGCGTGCACTACAAGATCTGGCGCCCGATGACATCGTCTTTCACTATGGCGCTCCCTTCGTGAGGGCAGTCAGCAGAGTCGTATCCAGCGCCATCGACTGGCCGCGACCGTCGAACTATCCTCGAGGGCCTCGTGAATCCGAGGCCAATGATGCAGGGAAACTTGTCCGAGTCGAGACCATTGCAATCGATCTGAAGCTTCACCGCGACCGCGTTGCTGAGCTAGTCGCCTGGGGAACTCCAGGGCCCTTGTCTCGGTTAGGTGTTCCCCGTGAGGCCTACCTTTCGCCTCTCAGCGACATCGATGCTGACGCACTGCTCCAGGAATTAGACGTGAAAACCCCTTCCCGCTCGCTTCCAGGAAGGCCGCACGAAGACTGGCCTGCGGGGTCCGGGCTGACCGATGCGGAAGCGATCGCCCGAATTCGTGTCGACGACGTTTGAAAATGAGGCCATAGCGACGTTCGAAAATGAGGCCACCCAGGCAGATTGGATGGGTGATCACTTTGGAAGATTGGGCGTTGATCAGGAGGCTTGTCGCGGACGGGGTGCCGCAGCGGCAGGTCGCAAGAGATTTGGGTGTTGGGAGGTCGACGGTCGCGAGGGCGGTCACGTCCACGAGCCCGCCAAGGTATGAGCGGTTAGAGCAGCCGACGTCGTTCTCGCCGTTCGAGCCACGGGTGCGCGCCCTGCTGGCCGAGTTCCCGCAGATGCCGGCGACGGTAATCGCGGAACGGGTTGGATGGTCCGGGTCGATTACCTGGTTCCGGGACAACGTGCGCCGGTTGCGGCCCGAGGAGCGCCGCGTCGATCCGGCGGACCGTCTTGTCTGGGAGCCCGGGGATGCGGCGCAGTGTGATTTGTGGTTCCCGCCGCGGAAGATTCCGCTTGAGGACGGGAGCGCGAAACTGTTGCCGGTGCTGGTGATCGTTCCGGCGTATTCGCGGTTTGTTCTGGGCCGGATGATCCCGACCCGCAAAACGGAGGACCTGCTGCTGGGGTCGTGGGAGTTGCTCCAGCAACTCGGCCGGGCCCCGAGACGGTTGATCTGGGACAACGAGCCCGGCATTGGTCGGGGACCGCGCCGCGCGCACGGGGTGACCGAGTTCATGGGGATGCTGGCCGCCAGGCTGGTTTTACTCAAGCCCCGCGACCCGGAATCGAAAGGGATCGTCGAACGCCGCATCGGCTGGTTCGAAACCTCCTTCATGCCGGGTCGCACGTTCGCCTCGCCGGCGGACTTCAACACCCAGTTCGGCGACTGGCTTCAGCTGGCGAACTCCAGGGTCGTGCGGACGATCAAAGTGCGCCCGGTGGATCGTCTCGATGCTGACCGGGCCGCGATGCTGCCCTTGCCCCCGATCGTGCTGCAATTGGGTTGGCGGAGTCGGGTCCGGCTCGGACGCGACTATTACGTTCGTGTCGACTCGAACGATTACTCCGTCGACCCGACCGCGATCGGCCGCCTCGTGGACGTCACGGCGGACCTGGAACGGGTGCGGGTGCGTCTCGGGGGACGGGTGATCACCGAACATGCCCGGGTTTGGGCCAGAGGATCGACGATCACCGATGCTGCCCATGTTGCGACCGCGAGGCGGCTTCGGGAACAGTTCCAATCCCCTCGCGCTATCACCATCGATGACGAGCTCACCCGAGACCTGGCTGACTACGACAGGGCGTTCGGACTTACCGGGACGGAGGCCGCCTCGTGAGCGCCACAAAGATGCCTTCCGATGCGGTGAAGCAGATTACCTATCTCGCGGCCGCGCTGAAAGCACCCCGCATCCTCGAGGCCGCGACCCGCCTCGCGGAGCAGGCCAGGGACGCGGGTTGGACCCACGAGGACTACCTTGCTGCAGTCCTGGAACGGGAAGTGTCCGCCCGGAATGCCTCCGGCGCAGAGCTGCGGATCCGAGCTGCCGGGTTCGGCTCCCGGAAAACCCTCGAGGACTTCGACTGGGACGCACAACCCGCGATCCGGCAACAGGTTGGCGCGCTGGCTTCGGGTGGGTTCCTCACCGAGGCCCGCAACGTGGTCCTCCTCGGACCGCCCGGAACCGGGAAAACCCACCTCGCCACCGCGCTCGGAATCGTCGCGGCCCGGCACGGACAGCGGGTGCTGTTTGCCACCGCAACCGATTGGGTTACCCGCCTCAGCGATGCCCACCGGCACGGCCAGCTGCCCGCCGAGCTAGCGAAGCTGCGGCGTTACGGATTGATCATCGTTGACGAGGTCGGCTACCTCCCCTTCGAGCAAGACGCCGCCAACCTGTTCTTCCAACTCGTCTCGAGTCGCTACGAACACGCCTCACTGATCCTCACGAGCAACTTGCCCTTCAGCGCTTGGGGAGGAGTCTTCGGCGACCAAGCCGTCGCCGCCGCGATGATCGACAGGATCGTCCACCACGCCGACGTCTTCACGCTGAAGGGCGCCTCTTACCGACTCCGCGGACGCGGCATCGACAGCCTCCCCAGCGTCAGAACCCAAGAACCGGCAAACTAGAACCAGAAAACCGTGGCCTCGATTTCACTCGTCGCATTGGCCTCAGATTCAAACGTTGTCAACAATTCGCAAAGAACAGGGTGCTCTGAGGGCCTCGCTGCTCGGAGCTGGCAACGCGATCTGTGGCGTTTGCGCGCGAGCAGTGCCGTCGGCTTTTCTTGTCGCGGGTCATATCGTCCCTCGATCAGAGCTCAGTGATAGTGAACGATGGGACTTCGATGCCGTCGCAATGCTTGTCTGCCTATTTGGGTGTGACGCATTGTTCGAAAATGGATACATCGTCATCGAACCAGACGGTACGGTAGCGGCAGGACGAGTCACCTCGGATCCCGTTCTCCTGAGTGAGGTGAGACACCGCTTAGGCACTTCTTCACCAGCTTGGCGTGCGAGCACATCGCCAGCGTTTCGTCAGCACGAACTTCGACATTCCGCTGGAGCCAACGCAGCTGAACGTTGACCTGAAGACACCTGTTCTACCTGTGCTCGCTACTCTGGAAGATCCTCACTACGGCTGATCCAGCGTTAGTGACGGGCCAGCCCACTCAACGACCACGACAACATTTGTGCCCGCAACCACCGCGCTCGTGTAGGTGTTCAAGCTCACAATCCGACAAGGCGGGTAGGTTGATTTCAGCGTATTTATGATCGTGGCGATTGCGTGAGCGTCTCCGCCACCCAGCGTTGTTGACACGATGATGCTCTGACCGATGTCCTCTGCAACCGAGGTGTGCCCCGACTCCGACCAGCGAGCACGGCTCCACTCGCTACCCGACCACCACCGCAGGTGGGGCTCTCCGAAGGGGCGGTGCCACCCTGGCGTTGTTGGACTATCGGTCGGTGGACCAGGAGCGAATCGCTGTTCCCAAGCCCCACCGGTCCACCATTGTTTTGTTCCCACTGGTACCGAATCGCCAGGGTTGTACCAGCCAGCTTTTGGAACCTTTGCCATGCTGTCTCTATTCGCTAGCAGATATAAGCCCCCGTGGCTGTGTCAGAACCCTACCGGGCTCGGTATTCGCGGAAGCACATAACGGACGAATCGCCCAAGGCGTTCAGGAAGGAACGCGGCCTCGCCCACTGGATTATTCCCGAACCCTCTGCGCCGTCTGAGGCGTAGACACCACTGGTGCACGAATGATACGGCGCACGAGTTGACTACCTGAGATGCTGGTGATTCTGTGGTGTGAGTTGTACGACCGGGGCCAGCGCTACTTAGCTTTCGGTGCTGAGCCAGTCCTCGGTCCCCTCGAGCGCGATCACCGGCTCGATGAGATAGGGCCCGTTTCCTCGAAATGGCAGCGGTGCAACTTCGTACACCGCGAGGGATCTGGCGACCGGCAGCGCCGCCTGCACGGCGGCATCGACGAGTTCTTGGGTGCCCGCAAGTTCCGGGTCGAGCCAACGATCCCACCACTCGGACGGGAGCGTTACCGGGTTTCGGTCGTGGATGTGGAGCAGCTCGTCGACCGCACCGGAGGTGAGGATCGTCGTCGTGAGAGTCCATGCGTTTGGATCGTCGTCGGGGACCCTGTGGTCTTTCCACCAGGAGTACAAGCCGGCGAGCATCAGCAGTTCGCCGCCGGGATTGTGAATGTAGTGCGGGATCTTTGTGCCGTCGGAAAAGGTTTGCCGTTCGAAGTAACCCGATGCCGGCACAAGGGCTCGATGCGTTTACAGCGGCCCCTTCCAAGTGGCTTTGGAGGCGAGATACTCGGCTCGCGCGTTGAAGGTCGGATACTTCAATTTCAGGGTCTTGGACCAGCTCGGCACTAACGACCAGCGTGCTGGCTCGAGGCGACGCGTAACTTCACCGTCGCCCTTCGCTGATTGGAGTAGCAATGGGATCGTTTCGGTGGGGGCGATGTTGTAGGACGGCCGCCAGTCACGGAAGTCGCCGCCCTCGGCAACGAATTCGTTGATTAGTTCGTCGGTCTCTTTAGTCATCGTGAATCGGCCACACATGGGTACGAACGTACTGCGTCGCCGCGTGCACTGCCATGGTTGCCCGGTTACGAGTGCACCGCTATGGTTGCGCCGTTACAGGTGATCGCGCCGTTCGACGGCGGAGGCCCACACCCAGACTTCGCTTACCGGCCCGTTGCGTATGGTCAAGCGGATCTTGACTGCTCGATCAGTCCAGCCGATAGCTTCACAATCTGGTCGGATGACCGCTTCGTGGAAGCGGACGTAGGCGCGCACCGCGATCGGAGTATCTGCCTCCGTCATGGGATGGTGGGCCAGGTCGAGCTCCGCGTCGCTGAGGCCGGTGGGCTTGGGGCGCACCACAGCCTCTTCGATTTCGCGCCCGATCGCACCTCCGTAGCGCTTATTCTCTCCCACTCATTTAGTAGAACATACTTTCGAATATAAGCGGGAAGTCGGTTCTCCTCGACGTCGATGGGATTTTGCCCGCGACGCAGTAAATATGGTCGATCTGCGGTGCGTGGCCCACGGGTAATCCCCTGGGCTACCTGGCGCTCGACCCAAACGGAAGATGCCCGCGCCTCGCTTCCGGATATGTTGGACCGCTTCATTGGTCGCGGTCATTGGCCACCGAGTTTGTTGGTTGCCGGCCTCGCCCTTGGGCGAGGCCGGCAACTCGCTAGGACTACGGCGCGGTGGCATCCTCGGTGTTGGTTATCCGTGTCGCGGTGTGTTTCGCGGCTAAGGTCGGTCCGTCGGAAGTCTCCCCTGATGGACCAGGGAGGGAGCACACGAGCTGCCCCCTCCCCATGGTGATCGTTACGCGTCGTCGCTATTTAGCCTCTCGTCGGGGTCATCGTTGTCTTTTTCGGTGCTGGATGTGAGAATTCCGGCGATTTGGTGTGCGGTGTACAACACCCGTCCGGCGGTGGATTTGATCAGTGCGGTATCTGCGTCCGCCCACCCGGCGATGTATCCGATGCTGTAAGCACTGGTGTCGAATCCGACAAGCCCGGCGACGATGTAGGCAACCGACTCAGCTTCGGTTTCCATCACTCCACGGTGCAGGGTGTAGTCGGTCATGTTCTCGGTGTGGCCAAGCAAAACATGCGCGGTTTCATGGATCAGGGTTTTGGCCATGTGCTCCCGGCTGAGGTCTGCATCGAGGACGATAAGTTTTTGCTCAGGGTTCGTGTGGCCGTTCTTGTTACCGGGGATGGACCGCTGCTCCACCATCCACCCGTTCTCGACCAGGTGCGCGGACAGGGTGTCGATGATGCCGAAATCGTCCGCACCGGTGAGTTGCGCTGTGATCGACCCGGGAACTTCAACACCCTCGACGGGGTCGGTCTGTCCAATATCGAAAACTGACAGGATCGGGGACCGCGCGACTTGTCGTTCTTGGCTGTCACCGTTTTCGTCCTCCTCGGTAACCTTTTTCGTCGAGTAACCAAAAATTTTGATGCTCTTCTCCCCAGTGCGAACTTGTCGGCCGAGCCCTTGCCATTTGCGGAATCCGGCAACCTGGGTGGCTTCGGGACGTTGGGACAGGATCAACAACAGGTTGTTCAAGCTGTAGGTGTGAAACGCGGTAGCGAATTTCAGAAATTCGGTCCACTGCTTTGTATTTCGCAAGTCCTCCACCTGGGTACTGATCGAGTCGTGGAGCGCTTCCGCTTGGGCCTTCTTCTCCTCGATCGTCCGACCGGACTTAGGGGCCGTCGTCGTGCCACTGCGGGTGCTGGTGCTCCGGGTGTTGGTGCTCCGTGTGCTGGTGTTCTCGGTGTTGCTGTTCTGGGTGTTGGTGTTCATCGGTTCTTCCCTTCCTCCCTCCACGTTTTTTTGCCGTGAAGGCGACTTGTCGCCGGGGAGGGCGGGAGGGCGAAGTGCAACTGGTCGTGGAATACCGGACCGAGCGCAGCGAGGGAGGATATGCCGCGAAAGCCGGTTGCGCGCAGCCCGCACGGCCGGACGCTGCCACAGGCTTCACAGCAAAAGAAACAAGCCCCCTGTAAGGGCAAAAACATCGGGCCGGATCACGGCTCCTCGGTCGGTGTGTGTCGTTCGCACGAGCAAGTGTTCCTCCGCCTGCCCGCTCCTGTCGGGCTGGCGAATGGGCCGGCGGGTCGAGAAATGCGGGAGGTTGGCGGGCAGGCTGTGGGCTGCCCGCCAACCGATAAGACCCTGATTACAGCCCGGCTACCTCCTCCGCGGTGCTGACGAGGGTGGCGATGTGTTCGCGAATCAGCCGGTGACATCCAGCTGATGCGGCGCTGGTGACTGGGCCGGGAACGGCGCCGACCGGGCGACCGAGTGCGATCGCATGCCCGGCCGTGTTCAGCGACCCGGACCTCCACCCTGCTTCGACGACAAGGGTCGCCTTGGTGCTCGCTGCGATGAGTCGGTTACGCATCAAAAATCGCCACTTTGTTGGTGCTGCCCCGCAGGGCAGTTCTGATACCACTGCACCGGTCTCGACAATCCGAGACAGCAGGGCGTCGTGGCCGCTGGGGTAGAACCGATCCACTCCCCCGGCAAGGTAGGCAACCGTCCGGCCTGAGGCTGCGAGGGCGGCGCGGTGGGCCATCCCGTCGATCCCGTAGGCGGCACCGGAGACGATGGTGTGCCCGCGCTCGACCAATCCGGCAGTAATTTCCATCGTCACATGCTCGCCGTAGCCGGTTGCTGCGCGTGCCCCCACGATCGCAGTCGCGACCTCATCGGCGAGTAGCTCGGTGTTGCCGCGCACCCACAAGGCAACTGGTGTGTTGAACATGAGATCCCCGAGCCGGGTTGGCCAATTCGGATGTTCCGGAGTGACCAGTTCTGCCCCGTATCGTGCGGCCATCCGGAAGGCCATGTTTACGGTCCCGCTCGAATACCTTGGGATGGCTCGATCCCGAATCGGTCGAACCGGGATCCCGTCCACCGTTTCGACCTTCCCAGTAAGGACTGCTTCGAGTGCTTCGGCTGGGTTCATGTGGGCGATCAGGTGTCCGGCTTCATGGTCGCCCGGTTCAAGAATGGTCGACCAGACCGCACGCGCGAGACTGTCGCGGCTGATGCTCTGGTGCTGGTCCTGCAACTGGTCAAATGTGGGTGTGTTGTTCATGTTCTTCTCTCTTCTCAGATCAACTGTTTTGTTTGCCTTCCGGCAGAAGAGATCGTTGAAAAGCGGACGCACTGGAGTGCCTGGTCGTGGAATACCGGACTGAGCGAAGAGAGGGAGGATATGCCGCGAAAGCCGGGCACGAAAGGGCAGGAAGCGAATTACGGTCATCCGAACGGAAAGGTCAACAAACCTCGCAAGGACTGCGCTGCGCTGCAGCTCATTCAGATTTGGCACTTGCCTGCACCGAGCCCCAGGGTTCGGCCGCACGTGTTCAGGCGCCAGGGTACGGGCGCCGGGGTTCAGGGCAACGTCAGTTGCCCCGGCGCATCCTTCACCTGCACGTGGAGGTGGGTGCAGTAGTCCTCGAGTTGCCCGAAGTGTTGCAGGGTCAGCGGAACACCGGATGCTGTCCGGCATTGTGACTGGCCAATACGCGAACCCTCCGGCACCACCGGGTCAAGCAGTCCAATCAGTCGCAGCGACAGGCCATCAGCCCCGGTCAGATTGCGGCCGTCGAGGCTGTTGAAGTCAACAGCATGACCACCACCGTCAATGAAGTGGGATGACAGCGCCCCGGCCCCGATAATTTCACCGGTGCATTTGCGGTTGATGGAACTGACTCCGACGGCATCAAAGTTCCGGACGGCGATGACAATTATTTGCAAGATGCGGACGTCGATCCCGCAATCAGGTACAGCTTTGCCCTGGGCAATCGACCGGATCTGATCCAACGGCGCCTCGCCACCAGTGAGAGTTCTGTCGTCGATGTGGCCGACGAGCTCCAATGCGAGAGCTTGAGAGTCGCCACCTATCGGGCAACTGCCGCCGGTGGAGTTCGCCCCGAGGGTGGCAACAATTTTTGATGCCGGACCCACGAACGGTGTGTAGTAGATCGGATCTGCGTTGACCTGCACTGCGTGCGCGGCCGCAGTCGGCGTGAGCTTCTCCCAACCCGGAAGCTGGGCAAGACGGCTAAAGAACAACGCCGCTGACCGTGCCGGGTCGAGCCTGTCCCCAGCGCTCCCCCACGATGCCTGTTGCTGGAACAGTCCAAGCGACGTTGTCGGGGTTCCGTCCGGGTTGATGACACCTTGGATGTCGTCACCGTAGGTGAGGTTCCGGAGCCCAGATTCACCAATGGCGGTCATCACTCCGACTATTTGCGCTTGCTGCGACATTCCTGCGGCGGTCGCTGCGTTCATGATCGCGGCAGAATTGACCAGCTGATCGCCGGTGAAGCCCGAAATGGTCGTATTAAGGTGCGAAACGGCAGCGACATCGATTGAGGCCGGCGCGCACCCCGTCCCGGAGGACAGGGCGACGGCACCGCCGAGCGCGGTCATCAGTCCGGTCACAACAATGGCGATGACCGCCTTGAGCCCCACCGCTACCTCTTCACTTTCCAGCACCCACTTGTCCCGGCACCCATGATCACAGCCGGGTTACGGATGTGGAAGCAGCGGCGGCGAGGGCTTCGTCCGTGTTGGTGATGGTTGCTTCCCAGTCGGAGAGGATGTGCTGCACATGCGTTTCGGGATGGGAGCCGTACTTGAAGATGTAGTGCCCATCCCGCAGCTTCTCGATCGTCTCCGCAGTCTCCGGCGCCAGACCAAATGTTCGTGTGCACCACTGGGCGTCTTCGGGACGGGATTGCCGGTAAATGCATACTGTTTGCGCTTCCTGGATGATCGCCATCCCGGGGGATTCCGGTGGGATGTCGGATCCTTTGTGCATGACGAAGACGTTGGAGATTCCCAAACCTCGGGATAGTTTCTGGTTGGCTTTGATCAGCTGGGCGGAGGGTCCGCCGATCATGTGCCACCCCTCCTCGTAGACGACTGTTGTCGCCCACCCGCGTTCGTTCCGAAGCCGGCCGAGCATCCACATGTTCCCGATCGCCATCACCACCGGAACTGCAGCACCATCATCTGGAAGCTGGGAGATGTCGAAGGAGGTGAGTTTGCCCGACAGGTCGACAGTTTTGGACGTTTCACCATCCAGCAGTCCCGCATATTCATCCAGAAGCCCGTTCAACGTCCACCGGACGGACAGGCCAGCTTTATGGAGGTCGTCGCGGGCACTGACTGACAGGGTCTGGTAGTCCGGATCATCGGCCACGTTGCCTAGGTTCGGCAGCACATCCGCCAAAACCGGTGCCCGGTCGCCGACTTGCTCGACCGTCATCCGAAGGGCCGCCCGCACGGCTTCCTCCTCCCACGCGTCCAGGGGCAGGTCGCCGCGGGCGAGGCGGGTGACAATATTCAACAGCCGTGCTTGGCCTTGCAGGCCGGTGCCTTTGAGGATCGTCGGGTCCAGCAGATTCAAAGTCGTGCCTGATCCGTCGGGGGTGAACTTGATCGGCTCATACCCGTACTGGCGAACAACGTTCGAATATTCGCCCTCCCCGGCTTGGTCCTTCTTGTCGAACACAACACAACGACGACCCTTCAGCAGTAAGGGGCGAAGGACATGGTTGGCCTTGGTGTGAGTGGACTTGCCCGCACCCACATCTCCCATCACGATCACATTCGGACTGGATACCTCACGCGGGGAGGAGTTATACGCCGTAATCGGATCGTGGGAGATCGATGTGCGGGAGAGCACGTCCCGGCCGGTGACGACACCGCGGGTGCCGGTGGGCGGGCCGATCAACGCTGTGTTCAGGATCTCGGCCTGCCGGGTTGTTGTCGGCGCGCCGTCCAACGTGGGGGCGAAGAAGCCGCGGCGAGCAGCCCGCGGGTTGGTGCGAAGCCGCGAGCCGGGTTGTGCCCACGGCACAATCTCAACACTCGGAACGATGGTCGCTTTTGCCCTGTCTTCGCCGCTTTCATCAGCGCTGTGATCGGCGCGATCACCGGTAGGGCGTTCGGCCGGTGGGGCGAACGCCCGAAGTACAGGTGCACGCCATAGTCGAGACTGGCTGGTGCTGTTCTGCTCGGTCATGAAATGGACTCCTTCTCGCTCTTACCTGCCAGGCGTGCATAAATACGCGACGACAGTGACGTGCGAGCACCGGCTAAACCCCGGCCGATAGGCCAAGTCGTGCCGGACGCCGCCGATTGGTACGAGTCCAACCAATCGAGCCGGTCAATTCCCAACGATGCCGCGCAGGTCTCCTCAAGCTGACGCGAGGAACGAGCCAGCTCCTCCCGGCTTATGGCCGAAATGGTCACATATCCGATCCACGATGCACCGTGATGGTGGGAACCTGAAACCAGATCGCTTTGCCTCCGGCGGGCAGCCGTCATCGCAACGTCCGTGTCGTCCGTGTCGAACTTGCCGGCCTCCTGACGGGAAAGCGACTCGGCCGCGTCCCGCACCAAGTCCTGCCGTGCGGCAGCCTTGGCATCGGATGCCGGAATGAGGTGGATGTGAAAAGAGACAGAGCGGATGAACTGCATATCCCGACCAATCAACAGATCCAATAACCACAGTTGGGTGCGGGGAGCCGTAGCCAGCGCATCCGCTTTGATCGCCGCCGTGCGATGCCACCACTCGACAGCCGCCCCGGTCATCGGGTCGGTGCCGGCAACAACGTGGGCGGAGTACTCGTCGTGGGAGGAGATCCCGGCACGGGCTGGGTCGACATCGGCGACGAAGTCGATCGGGCGGGACGGGTTCTGCTGATGCAGCATCACCGCCACCGTCTGCCTCGCGGTCAGGGTCTCAACCGTGCCAAGCTTCGCCTCCGTAAGTCCGCGGGCGGTGGAGGCGACCTCTTGGCGCATCAGTCCACGCCACCCGTCGCGACCTTCCCCGTACTTGACTGCGGTGCTGTTGAATGAGGTGTTCAGCGGCCAGCTGACGGTGATGAAGTGACGCTGCACCATCGCGTCTTCCCCGGTGAGTCTGAGGACTTCCTCGTAGGAGCGGATCGCATCCGTTGGGGTGTCCTCATCGAGCCCGTCGGCGACCCACCATTCCTGCATCGCGGTGTCCGCCGGCAGAACCCTGGTCATGGTTTGCACGTTGCCGACCAACACTGACGGGGCTGCGCGACTGGCCAAGAACGTTCCCCATCCTTCGGCTGCCCTCGCCATCACGGAGGAGGATTCGATGCCGCGAAGCTGACCGCTGACAACAAACGTCACTGACAGGTAGGCCGGTTCACCGGTCGGGGCATGCCAGGCAATACCTGGTTCGCCGCGGCCGTGTTGCAGCCAACCCATACCGTCCGACCCGTCGGGGTTCGAGCGAATCGCCGTCAATAACCGTTCCGAGTTCCAACGCGCTCGACGACGAGCACGACCATTCAAGCTCTGCGCGTCGCGCACAGTCTGCTCCGCCTGGTCCCACGCACCGACCTCGAATGGTTCGAACGCATCAGTTCCGGCCTGAATCCGGCTCTTCCAACGGGTGCGTCGGAGACGGCGTTCGATCATGGAACCACGATGCGTTTTTGTTGTCACCAGAAACGTGACCCCGCAGCCGAGGATTCCGACCAGCATTCCCGGCCAGCCGATCAGCGGGGTGAGAATCATGCCGGCGACGATGAACAGGGCGATCAATGCGATTCGTGTTCGCGAGTGAGTTCCGCCGAAGAAGGACCGGTGGCCGGTTTCACCGCCGAGGTAGCGGACGGTCGCGCGAGTTCGGGTGTCGGTCATGAGGTGCGATCGCTTCCGATTGTCGAATCATCCATCGCCGCGACAGCGTGCTGCCCCGCCTTCTCGGTTACCTTCAGCCCCTGCGTTGCCGCCATCGCCCCGGCCGCAACAACCAACGTCGGGATGCCGATCGCCGCCCCCACACCGGTCGAAGACTCCGCCGCACCGGCTGCGGCGAGCCCCTCGGCCGCCGTCGTTGTCGTTGCAGCCGCTGATGTTGCGGCCGCTGTTGTTGCTGCTGCTGCGGCACCACCTTCTGCACCGGCACCGGCCGCGCTGGCGGTAGCTCCCGCTCGCGCAGCGGAGACACCGGCAAGCGTTCTCTCTCCCCCAACGGCCGGCCCGGCGTCGCTGGACCCAGATCCGCTACCCGAAGTGTTGCCCTTCGGTTGGCCGTTTCCTCGGTCGAACCGGCGGCCCGCGTCGGACATGTTGCGTGCACCGATCGAGTGTGTCGACAGTGCAGGGCCGCTCGTGCCACCGAAGCCGGACGGGATCACCGGTGCGAACTTCATCAGCAGCAACGGAGAAAGCGCGGCAACAAATAGTGCAATCACTGCCACCGACAGGGTGACCAGGGATTGCAGGCTGGCGTTGTTGCCAAATGTTGACACCGAGTTCGCCATGATCGTGAACGCAAAACCGAGCAGAAAGAACAGCAGCGGATGGGCGGCGAGGATCCCAATCCACACGCTCACCAGCTTCGTCCCGAACGACCGCTTTCCCGGATCTATAATCCACACCAGCCCCAGCGGCAGCAGAACGCCGGTGAAGTAGAGGGTCACAAGCTGGACGATCAGCATCATCAGCACAAGAAACAGGCCGAGCAGCATGCACAACATCAGCAGCACTGCGATCGGCACACCGCCGGTGATCCCGACCGGGTCGGCATTGGCGATCATCTTCTGGAACTGGGTGATGACCCCGTCGATGGAACCTTGTACCCCCCACGCAACGATGTCGTTCGAGATCGCGTGGAAGAAGTTCACCAACACAATCCCAATGGCGGGACCGAACATCGCACCCACGAGGAACACGCCGAAGTAGAGGCCGACCGAATCCACAAGGTCGCGGCCTGCCTGGGTACCGCGCGCCGTGCGCAAGACCTGGGGAATTAGCAGCAGCACCGCGACGAAGATCGCGGCGGCAAACGAGACCGCATAAGCGTTCAAGAACCACTGCGCGTTCAGATTCGGGAGGGTCGCTTGCGTCAGCGCTGGCAAGACATCGCGGCTCAAACCCGCCGCAGCATCTTTCAGCGCCTTGAATGTGTTTCCCCACGGGTCCGACCAGTAGGAGATCGCACCTGCGGCGCCGTTGATAAGGTCCTGAACTCCGCCGATCGGGTTCCACCCGTTGCCATTGTCCGTTACGGTCACCATCAGCAGCCCCTCGTGAACGGGTGACCGAGCTTGTAAAGCTCGGCGGGCGTTCGCACACCCTTTGCATCCGCTACGGTCCATCGATCATCCTGCAGCGTGAGCGTAATTGTGATGGATGATCGAAGCGTTGAGCTGAGCGAGCCGTCAATTACATAACCGCTTCCGATCGCCACCACTACTCGGTCGGGATTAGATGACTCGACGTACCAAACGCCTGGCACTGTGTTCATGAAGTATTTGGTGCCGCTCGGCACTATGCCGCCGGACAGGTCGGGTTTTGCTGCGAGGTAGCCGGGTAGATCGGAGGTGAACGATTGCTTGGCAAGAACACTCGTGCCAACCTGTTGGGCTTCTTGTGCGGTCGGGTAGGGAAAACGCTGGATCCAGCGCACGAAGGACGCGGCAACGCCGACAGCCCCCGCCTGCGAGTTTCCGGCCGAGTTGACTGCGGCCGCGAGCATGTTCGCGTCACGGGCTGCGCCCCCGAGGCATCCATCCGGTTCAGCACGAGGTGGCAGCGCAGACGGACTGGAACTCGCCGCGTCGGACGGCGAAACTGTCGGGGTCGCAACGGGGCGCTGCCCGAGCGCGACTCCTGTCGCGACCAGCGCAGCGGCGGCGACAACACCGACGGTTAGCCAGAGCCAGAGCCGCCGTAGTCGCTTCGCTTCTTCTCGCATTGTGGCGTCCTATCCGAAGAAGGCGAGGATCGCGCCCACGATGACAGACAGAGCCGCCAGTATTCCGAGCGAGATTCCAGCCCACATGGCTTGGGTTCGGGCGTCTTTGTAGGCGGCAGGGTTGCCGCTGCTGGAAGCACCTGCCATTTGGGTGACTCCGACAGCCACAAATACGATGGCGAGGATGATGCCGACCGCCCAAATACCGGCGACGAGCTTCTGCCACAGGGCTGTGAACTCAACTCCGAAGATGGAGAAGTTGGGGAGGATCCCGTTCAGAGGGTTATCGATCGTGGGCAGACTTGCGAGTACATCGGTGAGTGTCATGTCTGTTTCCTTGCCCGTCTCAACGGACGTTGGTCTGGAGGGTGGCAACAACATCGGCTGCTGCTGCAGTGATGGCGAAGTGGGTGTCCGGCCCGAGCTTTCCGAGCGAGAGCTGGCCGCGCTCGGCGATGTGCGGGTCATAGGGGATCGTGTGGACGTGATCGATTCTGTAGGAGCTGAGGATATTGTCGACCCGTTTGACAACTTGCGGATTTTCGGGTCGCCCGTCGTGGAGTCGCAGCACCATCGCGGTGTCGGCAAGCTCGGCGCTTTTCCCGCCTGCAGCGCGCAGGACGTCCAGTAACCCTGCGGCTTCGAGTGCTGCATCCCCGGCATCGAAGATGGGGATTACGAGCACGTCGGTAGTTTCCACGGCTGCGCGGAATGCGGTCGAAGATGGTTGGTTGCCGCTATCCATGACTCGGATGGAGAAGTAGTCGTCGATCACGTTGGCGATCGCGGTCACCTGCTCGGCTTCAAGGCGCAGGCGCGGGCCGACCGAACCGATGGCAGCGGCGAAGGAGGATTGCGGGGCGGTGTAGCCGGCAAGCTGACCTGCACTGCTGATCGTGGCAGCATCGCGGACAAGCTCCCCAAGTCCACGAGTTGGGGAACCTTCCGTGCGGAAGGTAAGTGCTCCCGGATCGTCGGAAACTTCAACGATGCACACTGATCCGCCGCGGATCGCAGCAAGGATCCCTCCGAGGAGGACTGCGGTCGGTGTCTTACCCACACCACCCTTCGGGTTAGCGACAAGGATGCTGACGGCTCTGGTCCATGTCGCCTGGCGGACAACATCCTCGTTACGGTGCTGCCGGTCGGCGATATCAATCACCGCCAGCTCCGCGGCCCCCGGTCGCATCTTCACTCCGAGCTTGGCGAGCATTCCGCGGGCTCCGCGGCGCGCTACCCGCGGTGCTTCTGTAATTGACAGTGTGCCGAGGTCGACGTTGTCGACCTCGGGGTAAGGCTCTCCGCCGCGGCCGGCGGCGGAGAAATCGTCGGTGATGATGTCGTTGCCAACAGGATCGCCGGCGGATGCATCAATGGTGTCGACATCAATGGTGTTGACATCAGCGTGGTCGACACCCGCGACGGAAGTCGTGGGCTCGGCATCCGTTTCGATTGAGGGTATTTCCTCGGTGGTGGTCCGTAGTGTGGGTGCCTCGGTGGGGTCTGCGGCTGTTTCGATGTATTTGCTGGCGCGTTGCGCTCCGGCAAATGCCTGGGGGGTCTGGTTCTCGATCAGGTCGTGACTTGTCATGATGACTGTTTCCTTCCGTGATGGGTGAGCAGCTGAGCTTGTAAGAGCGTGCGCAACATCAAGGAACCCCTCGTTTGAGGGTATGGCGTTCTACTGACTTCGGGACCCGTTCGGGTGCGCAGAGGTTGCGTCCGCGGATCACCGCGCGCAGCGCGGTAGTGCGCTGACGGCTGAGTGACACGGATTGGGGAGCCGCTTCGCGGCGCTGTCCTGTGGGGGTTTGTTGACCTTTCCGACGGCCGATCGTAACTCTGTCCTCGACTGCGTTCCCACATTTTTGGGTGCGCCCTGCGGGCTTATTTCGCCCGAAACTGTGGGCACTTCGCCTCGTCTTGTCGCACGTGATCTCTTCTGCCAGAAGGCAAAAAACACGATCGATCTGAAGAGAGAGCCTGACTATGACTATCAACGCACTGTCACCTTCCATGGGGACCACCTTGTGCCTGCTTGATGACGACACCATCGCTCGGATTGCCCTGGCTGGCGCTGGGGTGAGCGGAGACCCTGGGGTGGCGATCGGTGTTGACACGCTCGGGGGTCCCGTTGCTTTCGTCGCGGCCGTTCACGACGGAGAAGATCGAGCCGCACCACTGTCGAACCTGGTGCGCCAACGGATCCGAGCCTTCGCCACCCCATCCCGTGTGGGAGATGTTCTGCAGTCCATGACCTGTAACCACGTGTGTGCGGTAACGCCGTGGCACGATCAGTGGCCAACCCAGTTGGATGCCCTCGACCGGATCGCTCCGCTTGTGCTTTTCACCCAGGGTGATGTTGATGTTCTTGGACGTCCCTCTGTTGCGATCACGGGAACGACGGAGCCAACTGTGGAGGCTGTCCATATGACGATCGAGTTGACGACCGGGCTCGCCGACCGGCGATGGGTGATTGCTGCAAGCACCAGCCACGGTGTGGATCAGCTCGCACTTCGTGCCGCGGCGGCGATGGGCGGGGAAACGATCACTGTCGCTGCGATGGGACTGCGTGGCCTCAACGTCGGGCGCGGTTCGGTTGCGATCAGTGAGTTGCCGCCCACCCCAACGGTCACCGTGCGCGGTCAGCGGCGGGCTAAGTATCTGCTGGCTGCGATTACGACGAAGACGATCATTGTCGAAGCTGGTGTGTCCTCCGGTGCGCTTCGCACCGCGGAAGCCGCCCAGGCGATGAACCGCCCTGTTGGCGTCGCCGCAGGGACGAACGGGAACCCACCAACTGCGGGATGTCTCGAACTGCTCGAGCTGCTCGAGCGTCACAGTGTCGCAATCGTGTCGTCCATTACGGATGCTGACCGCCTTCAATGAGCCCCTCATAGCTTCGGCTTCCCAACATCTGGTGTGTCGGTGAGCTGGAGTTTCTGGGAGAGCTTGGCCGGCGCTGCATGCTCAAGCGCAACCTCCGGTTCGGATTCGACGTCGGACGGTCCGTCAATTGGCGGTTCTGCAGCGATGTGGGGCAGGGCGCGGAAGGCGGCGATCGCGCCACCTTGCACGATCCAGAACGCACCGTCCGCGGCTTCTCGCACATCTTGGGGTGGGATGACGAAGGTGTGCTGTGCGCGGGCGGTGCCGAGTTCATCACCGGCAGCCTGCCCGGAGGCTTCCATCCGCAACACCGTGCCCGCATATTTGACGACGTCTTCGGGGTCTTTGGATCGGCCGAAGATCAGCGCGGCACCGCTGGTGAGGGCGCGGCGACGTCGTGTTTCGTCGTTGGACAGTCCGGCGGGGCTTTGGGTGGCGAGAACCAACCCGACGCCGGCGCTGCGGGCAGTTTCGAACAGGCTGCCCGCCGTATCTCCCGGGTCTTGCCCGCCGGTAACCAACTGCGGAAACTCATCAACAATGACAACGACCGGGGACTTGTCCCGGGCCCGCAGTCGGGCGGCGAGGAAGTTTCGCAGGTCCAACATCAGCAGGTCGCCCAGTTTCGCTTGCGCATCGTCGACCGGTGACAGCGGAATGACGGTGATATCTGTTGCGGCTTTTGCGTAGGACCACCCGTCTTCGCTGATGAACCGCTCCAGGGGTCGCAGCGCAACCATCAGGCTGTGCATGGCTCGCATCCCTGCGGTGGTGCCGTTGCGGTCGACGGTTTGGTTGACAATCATCAGATCGAACTGGTCCCGCACGTAAGCACCGGGATTGGTCAGACGCTCGCGAAGGTCGGTGACGCTGCGTATCGGGGACTGGTCCTGCACTGATTGCAGCACCCCACGAATTTCATCGAGGTAGTGCTGGTTTGCGCCGTCCGCGACCGGCATGAGGCGCATCAGTTTGGCGGTGACGTGGTCGGCTGTGCCATTGAACAGATCCCAACGACCGCTGACGCTGGCGGTGCGACCGTGGGAGACAGCCACCGCGACCAGGGATTCGGCGTCGGCCGGGTCGCCTTTGGCGTCGATGACGAACACCGGCCACCCGTGTTTGAGCGCGCACAAGACAAGTCCGTTGATGAGGACTGTTTTGCCGCTACCTGATTCGGCGACGATCAGTGCTCGGACCGCCGAAGACGTATCGGGGAGGACAACAAATTGTCCGGTCGGGTCAACCCAGTCACGCATTCTCCGAAGGTCATGGAATCGGTCAGCGAAGACCCGGACGGTGGGGAGGTTGATGAACCCGAACGACTGCCGACCGGCAACCTGATGGGGCACCGAGATGACGTGTTTGTTCAGGCCGACGATCCGGCCGGTGTTCCCGTCCAGGCGCACACCGATTCGTTTCGCCGTTGCCCCGTCCGCGGCGCGTTTGCGGGCAGCTTCGATGCGTTCTTGCCGAAGCACGTCGGGGACACGGCGGGTGCGGACTTGGTCGGCGATCCGCCGACGACGGTACGACCAGACCACCGGCAGGAGAAGAATGCCGGAGAGCAGGTTCACGATCGCCCACCCACCGAAGACAGGAAGCAGCTGCGGTGCCCAGTTGCCGGCAAAGAAGGTTCCGGCATGACCTGTGCGAATCCACCCGGCAAGCAGAAAGATTTCGGCGGCTACCAGCAAGGTGACTAGGAGGATACCGATGGCGTTGGTAACCCAATGCCACTTGAGGACGATCCAGAATCGGGTACGTGTGGCTACGATGTCGGAGACCATTATGTTGACCAGCAATGGGATCATCAGCGGCAGAGCAATCAGGGCGAGTCCGATCACCAGCACTGCCCCGATGAGACGGCCCACAGTATCCCCCATCGGATCCGCGGACGGCACCAGGGCCATCCGGCTGTCAGTGCTCATCGTGATGCCTCGGAGTCCCAGAGTTCATGAATCGGCAACTCGGATGGGACCAGTGCCCCAGCCCCTGTCCCTACCCCCGCGACCGGTTCAGGCATGGTGTCCCATAGTTGGGCTTCACTGCCAATCCAGCGGCCGCGCACGTCGAACGTCGACAAGGTCAGAAGCCTTGGGCGGTGGTCGCGGAAGATGAACTTGTCCGCCTGGCTGGAAACCACCCGGGTCGCCTCAGCGGTTCCGAGGTACACCACTCGGGTGATACCCCCGGTAGTCATCCGTGATGCGTGAGAGTTGCAGATCAGTTTGTACCGGCCCAAAGTTTTTGCCGTCAGTTCGACTTCGACAAGTTCGACAATGTCACCTTTGACGGCCACCCCGTCGACCTGGTGGTCCTGAACGCTTGCCGGCCTCCGGTCCCTAAACCAGGTGTACCCGCGGGCTAGATATCGGGCTGAGACTGCGGCGACCGCGATCTCATGCCGGGTCGTCTGACGGTAAAGGTTCGGCGCTACTTTGCCGATGCCCTGATGCGTTGCCCAAATGATCGAGCGATCGTTGAACGCCGGTTGGGCTCGTTGCACCAGCCCCTCCTCGACCAGGCGGGCAATCCATTGATTACCGCGCCGCACCCCGACCGGCTGTTCCGCGTGCCCGTCCGGCAGGGCTGCTAACGCCCAGCGGACGGCTTCTTGATCAGCCATCCGAACGACACTGAGCCAGTCCAGCATCGCCTCGTCACGCTTCGTCAACTGCACCATCTGAAACGGCCTCCGACATCCTGCATCGCCGTGCTTTTGCTCTTGCATCTGCTCTTGCTTTTTCTTTTTTCTTTTCTTTTTTCTTCTTCTATTTTTTTCTGTACCACCACCTCTGCTTCAATTCCCAACCTCCCTTGGACAACTTGTTGGGTGAGGGAGGTTGGGAATCGAGCTCGCCTCGGCAGAGGCGGTGGTACAGGGAAAAATGGGCTTTTGCTATTCCTTTGGGTATTCCAGCCCTGGGAACACCCAAAGGAATAGCAGCCAACGTAACTGTTGACCCTCGAACGGGGGTGAATACCCTCGGCCTGTCGAAAACACCACCCCAAAATTTCATGGGCGCTCACGAGGTCATCGACTTTCCGATTTCGTCCTCGTCGTCGCCGACCGCAGCACCGATCTTTGCCAGGAGCAGATCGACCGCGACCCGGATAAGTGAGTTCTCGGTGATCCGGGCGCCCGAGTTTTTCTTCGCCCGATTCAGACGCCTCGCCTCAAACGTGAGTCGGTTCTGCTGGTCTTCGCGAAGCCGAGTTTCCTTCCGCACATAACGCAGATAGGTCGGCACCGCGGGAACTTTCACTCGCGCAGGCTTAGGCGCGCCCGTCGCAGCTTTTGCTGCTGGGATTGCAGGCTCGGCAGGATCAGGTTTCGGCACCGCTGGTGGGACCGTCTCACCGACTTTGCCAAGCAACTGGCCCAAATTTGCGCGGACCATCATCGACTCGCAGAAGCGGTATTGGCCCAGATCGACATCAGCTCAAGAGCCACCGCCCGGTAGTCGTCAATCGACTTCGCCGTCTGCTTGGACTCCGGATATTGAGTGACGATCTTGCCCTCGATCGGCGCGTCGGCGTGAATTTTGTAACGGCGAATCGCCCGCTGAAACCTCGGCAGACCCAAACTATCGACGAGCTTCTCGGCATCTTCCAACTGCCCGGGGACCCGCATATCAATCTTGCTCAACAGGACCCGAAAAGGCGTTGCGGTGGGTTCGATGAACGTCCGCACAGTTCGAACCATCGGCGGAATGCACAACGCTTCCGGCTCCGTCGGGACAATCGCAAAATCTGCAACCGATAGCACCGAGGAGAGGATGTGACTGTCGGTGAGATTTCCCGGGGTGTCGACGAAGATCACGTCGTAGGGCAGATCCCGCATCCGAGCGAGTGTTGCCGGATCGGTGTCGTCCGCGAAATCGAACGGCAGCCCGTCGCCTGCGGTCGAGGCCCACCAGGTAGTCGACTGTTGCGGATCAACGTCAACGACCAGCACACGCGAGTTCTCCGCGGCGATAGCGGCGAGGTTCATCGTCGTGGTGGTCTTACCAGCCCCGCCCTTCTGGTTCGTGATTGCGACGATCCTCACGAGTTCACCGCCTTCGAAAGTTCGAGAGTTGCAGAGTTCGGCGGTACGGCAGTTCGTGAGTTCGCAAGTTCTGAACTTTGGAAGTTACGAACGACTGTGATCCTCGATGTGGTGGCCGCGTAACTGCCGGAGTTGGTGAGTCCGACAGTGTCGAACTTCGAAAATTCCGGGCTTCGAAAATTCCGAACTCTTTCGCGCCCGCGTACTGGTTCTGTTTTGTTCATTCCTGGTCTCTTCCTGTTAAGGGGACCAGCCACTGGTCCCCTGCTTGACAACTTTTTGGCCCCCTTAGGGGACTAAAAACTTGCCCTCTGTGGGTACAAATCTGTGGCCCCCTGGCCGCCGGTGAACGGCAACACGTTCGGATCATTCGACGGCCGATACGCCGCGGCGGGTCGGGAGCTGTCGAGCATCAGCTCGTACTCCGAGGTCAAACCTCGTCCCCCGGTGCGAAGCCTCGTGATCGCGCCGCTGTCGATAAGTTCGTGGATTGCGCGCTTCACCGCCCGGTAGGCGGCGGCGCTGCCGTTGCCGGGGGCGAGGAACCCGAGAGCAATCGCTGATAGCTCGCGGCCACCGAAGTAACGTCTCGGCTCCTGCTCGCCACGCTTCTCGTCCCAACACTCCAACGCCATGTGCAGCAGCAGTCGGGCGGCAGTGTTGCCGAGCTTCAACCGAGCAGCCACGAGGATCGCACTCTTCGCAGCGTAAAGGCCCATCACCTGGGCGCCCGGCAACTCATACGTAGACCGCGGAGCCGGTGCGGGTCTGGGCACTGGCCTCAACCCAGGCGATGATCTCAGATCTTTTGTACAAAACGGTTCGGGGTGTTGGCTTGTAAAAGCATGGTCCCCGGCCCTGGTACCGGAGTTGCGCAAGAGCGGTGACCGTCAGCCCCGTGATCTCCCCGACTACCGAGGGCTGAATAAATTCCTCTGACATGATTCTCCTGTCGTTTTCACAACCAAATTGGTGAGTGGTTGTTGTTATGAAGATAGATCAGAGTCGTCGTTTTCACAACCCAAATGGCTGTAATCTATGGAAATGAAGGATTTTCGATCGGAGTCGAGCTTGGGCGCCCGCATCCGAGCCGCCCGGCGAGCCCGAGGCCTTCGAACCGCACGCGAACTCGCTGATGCGATCGTGGGCGGCACACTGACCGAGGCAATCATCGAGAACATCGAAGCTGGCCGAAAGGTCGTCCTCGACATCAGCCAGCTGCTCAATATCGCGATGGCACTTCGGGTGCCAATGAGCTATCTCCTCGCCCCGCTCGGCGAGCCAGACCGTCCCCTCGATCTGCCCAATCTGAGCCAAGCATTCGAGGGTATGACCGCCATCGAGTTCGACTCCTGGCTGGCGTCGTCACAGGACGGGCGTTATCAGCCCGAGTCATTGGACGAGCGGAACGCCACCTCCGAATTGCACGCGCTCCGCGAATGGTCCGCCCTCACCCGTGAGGCCGCTCGCCTCCAAACAATGTTTGATCTGGAGACGGCTACGGCTGCATCAGCTGGTCCGGACAGCCCACTGCTGCGTAGTACTGAATCCAGGCTCAACGACACGCGACGGGAAACGGGGCGGCTCGCGGCGTACTTGAAATCAGCTGGCTGGCAAGTGGAGTGATCTTGGCCCCTAGAGATCGCTGCAAAGCGACGAGCCGGTATCGGGAAGTGAATAAGACCTCTTCTGCCCCGCCAACCAACCTGCCTCCGAGAATTTGCGTAGGACGCTCCAAACATTCGGATAATTTCGTCTCAGGTCTGTCATAGCCTGATTCCCAATTGCCCAGGGCCCGACCCAGGTCGGCGAAAGACGATCAGCTTGGAGTATCGGTGGGATCTATCACCTCTTACGAATCAGCCAGCGGCAAGCGCTATCGCGTTCGCTACCGGAAGCCGGATCATGCTCAGACCGATAAGCGTGGGTTTCGAACCAAACGCGATGCCGAGCTCTTTCTCGCATCCATCGAGATCAGCAAAGCTCGCGGCGAATATGTTGATGCCACGGCAGCAAAAGTCACAATTGGCGAACTCGGTGCGACCTGGCTCAAGTCACAGACGCACCTGAAGCCGTCTTCACGGGATGCTGTCGAAATCGCCTGGCGATTATTCGTCGAGCCCATGTGGGGCGATATCGGGGTGGGCACCATCCGTCATAGCGAAGTGCAAACGTGGGTATCCCAGCTCGGCACCGGCGACGCTAAGACCGCTCATAATGCCGGGCCGCGGAGCGCGACAGTTGTGATTCGCGCATTCGGCGTATTGGCCGCCATCCTGGATGTGGCGCTGCGCGATCGACGGATCTCGTCCAACCCAGCGCGGCGCGTCTCGCTGCCCCGAAAGAAGAAAAAGCAGCATGTCTACCTCACTCACAATCAGGTCGGTCTCTTGGCAGAACAGGCCGGCGCAAAGGCCACACTTCTGCTCACTCTCGCCTACACAGGGCTGCGCTGGGGCGAGGCAGTGGGACTGAGGTTGAAGGACCTCAACACACTTCGCCACCGGTTGTCAGTTCGCGAGAACGCGGTGCGCGTCGGTGGCGTCATCGTCGTCGGCACGCCGAAGACACACGCAAGCCGATCGGTCCCATTCCCCGATCTGCTGACCTTCCATCTGGCGAAGACTGCCGAGAATAAGTCACCTGACCAACTGCTGTTCGGTGACGGCATGACGCATCTGGCAACGCCATCCGCGCACGACGGCTGGTTCGTAGCTGCGGTGACGAAAGCCCAGGCCATCGATCCGAGCTTCCCGCGCGTGACCCCCCACGACCTGCGCCACACTGCCGCAAGCCTCGCGATCAGTGCCGGCGCGAACGTCAAAGCAGTGCAGCGGATGCTCGGGCACGCCTCCGCGAGCATGACCCTGGACACCTACGCCGACCTGTTCGATGACGATCTGGACGGTGTTGCGGTAGCGCTGAATGTGCAGGCCATGTCCTCAAATGTGGGCAAAATGTGGGCAAATAGCTCAACCGGCCCACTCAATAATCCCGTTTAGACCCGGAATCCCGGGGTTTTTAAGGCCACGCAGCGAGTGCCCCCACAGGGACTCGAACCCTGACTTGGACGATTTTAAGTCGTCTGCCTCTACCGATTGGGCTATGGGGGCTATGGGGGCGATTGGGCTATGGGGACCGCCGAACAGGGGCTAATCCAGCGCGCTAGACCTTCGGGCGCGCCGCGACGGTCGCGAAAGCCTCGCGGGGGGTCTCCCGCGCTTCGAGCGAGACGATGTCACGACGCAGGAACAGGTTGAGCGCCCAGCCACTGAAGACGCGGATCTTGCGCTCCCACATGGGAACGGCGAGTCCGTGGTAACCGCGGTGCATGAACCAGGCCGGGACTCCGGTGATGCCGATCTTGCCAGCCTGGAATGCCCCCTGACCCAGCCCGAGCGTTGCGACGGCGCCGAGGTTCTTGTGGAAGTAATCCCGCGGGAGATCGCCACGAAGAGTCGCGGTGATGTTCTTCGCCATGAGCTTGCCCTGGCGCACAGCGTGCTGCGCGTTCGGAACGCAGTATCCGGCGATACCGTCCCCGGTGAGGTCCGGAACAGCCGACACATCCCCGGCACCCCAGGCACCCTCCACGACGCCGTCATCGTTGACAACACGGAGGTCAGCCTGCACACGCAAGCGACCGCGCTCCTCGACGGGGAGGTCGGTGTGACGCATCGTCGGGCTGGCCATGACGCCCGCCGTCCAGACGATGAGGTCGGTCTCGAAGCTCTCGCCGGTCGAGAGCTGGATCACTCCATCGACTGCGGAAGTCAGCTGTGTCTCGAGGTGGATTTGGGCGCCTCGCTGGGCATAGCTCTTGATGACCCACAGGCTGGTCTTGACCGACACCTCGGGCATGATGCGGCCCGTCGCTTCAATCAGGTGGAAGTGGGTGTCGTCGAACGAGAGTGTCGGGTAGTACCGCAGCAGATCGGTGGCCAGGCTGCGCAATTCACCGAAGACCTCGATACCGGCAAAACCGCCTCCCACGACCGTGAAGGTAAGCAGGCGATCGCGAGCGGCACCGGCAGGCAGGAGTGCAGCCTTGTCGAAGTTCGTCAGGATACGGTCGCGGATTGCGGTGGCCTCCTCGATCGTCTTGAGACCGATGGCCTGGTCGGCAACTCCCGGAATCGGGAAGGTACGCGAGACGGATCCGGCCGTTACGACGATGATGTCGTACTCGAATTCCCACGGATCGCCGATCTCTGGTGTGATCGTGGCGGTCTTCGTGGCATGGCTGATACCCGTGACCTTGGCGGTAAGGATCGTGGTCTTTTCGAGGTGACGACGGTGAGACACCACCGCATGGCGCGGATCGATCGATCCGGCCGCGATCTCCGGCAGAAACGGCTGGTAGGTCATGTAGGGGAGGGGATCAACGATGGTGACCTCGGCCTCACCCGGCCGCAGCGAACGCTCCAGCTTGAGCGCGGTGTAGAAACCGGCGTAGCCGCCGCCGACAATAAGGATTTTAGGCATATCAGTAATCTTATGGCCTGCGTCGGGCAGCCCTGGACTCTCGAAACCGACCGGATCGTCTCAGCCGAATAACGTCGCGCAGGATGCTTCGGAGCACGAGAATCACCAGGGTCGCGAACACTGCATAGACGAGCAGAGGTATGCCGATGTCGCGCAGGTCGCCGACGGCAGGCAACACCCGGCCGAACGGACTCACCGGCGCCGCGACCACCGTCGGCTCTGCGGTGCCGGTAGGGGGACGGGTTGGCGAGTTTGTGGGGATCGGATCCGCACTCGTAACGGCCCGACGGTTCAGACGGATCCATTCCTTCAGCTCAGCGGCCGGATTCGTCGCCACGCTCGCAACGGTCGCACTGACGGCAGCGGATGCATCGAACAGTCCGCTGCCATACACGATCGGGTTGCCCTGGGATCGGGCGGTCGCAGTGAGGCGGTTAATCACGTTGCCGGCGCTGAGCCGGGGATGTGAGGCTTTGATCAGGGCCAGCACGCCAGCGACGAGGGGGGTTGCCCCACTCGTGCCCGCCCAGCTGTAGTAGCCCCCACCCGGAGCGGCTCCGACGAGCCCTTCGCTCGGTGCGGAGACCGAGAGGGTGATTCCTTGGGATGAGGCATCAAAACTCGCTCTGCCGTTCTGATCGACCCCGGCGACGACAACAACTCCCGGCATGGTTGCGGGGGCGCCCACCTCGGTGGTGCCACTGCCCCGGTTGCCGGCGGCAGCCACCACGATCACGCCCTTGTCCATGGCGTACAGAAATGCATCATCCCAGCTCGTCGGCCAGTCCAGCGTGTTGCGCGTCAGCGACATGTTGATGATGTCGGCGCCATGATCCGCCGACCAGCGCACCGCCTGAGCGATCTGGTCATCGGAGCCGACACTGCCGACGCCGAAGCCCACCGAGACGGAGAGGATCTTCGACTCCGGTGCCACCCCGAGAATGCCATCCCCGGTTCCGTGCCCGTGCCCGGCGAGCAGGGAGGCCACCATCGTTCCGTGCTTACTGTCGGCGCCGACCGGAGTCTGACCGTTGGAGGCGCCCACGCCCGAAACATCCGTTCCGCCGATCACTGAGCCGGTGAGGTCGGGGTGGGATCCATCGACGCCGGTGTCGATCACCGCGATCGTGACGCCCGCACCCTTGGTCGTGGCCCAGGCTTTTTGCACTCCATAGTCGGCGAGCCAGTACTGCCGGTCACGGATGTTATCGGCGGATGCCGGAGCCGCGACCAGCACGGACGCTGCCAGCCCCAGCACCAGGGCTGCGGCCACCGACGCGGTGCCTCTCTTCACGCGGTGCTCATCCGCACTGGCAGACCAGAGGCGACCACTCGGCCCGCTCGAGGGCGAGGTCGCCAATCGGGTTCACTCCGGGCCCTGCGGCAAGGGAGTGTCCGACGAGGGCATGCAGGCACTTCACCCGTTTGGGCATGCCGCCGGCAGAGATTCCGGCGATCTCCTCGACGAATTCGAGACCCTCACGATCGGCAAGATAGGCCAGGTGGGACCGCGAATAGTCTGCGGATATCGACTCGTCAGTCAATAGTTGCTGCATTTCCGCCATCACCCCGTTGGCTTCGAGAGTGGAGATTGCGGCGGTCGCGGCCGGATGCGAGAGGTAGTACAGCGTGGGGAAGGGCGTGCCGTCATCCAGTCTCGGGCGGGTCGACACCACCGTTGGCGCACCACACACGCAGCGTGCTGCGATGCCGATCACGTTGCGGGCGGGGCGCCCGAGCTGGCGGGAAACCGCATCGATGTCAGCCGCGGAAGGAGCCCCGAATGGTGGGGTGCTCACTGATTTTGGTCCGGCGGCGTCTGAACCGGCGGCGCCTGACCAGGCGGCGTCTGACCAATGATGATCGGTGCGACGATCTTGTCAGCCGGGGCATCCGTAAGACCGGCGGTGAACACCGAGGAGAGTAGTGATTTTACCCAGTCGACCTGTGTGCTCTGCAGTTTGTCGCTGATCGGCTGGCCGTTCGCCGTGGTGGGAGCGTCGGCGGCATCCGTAATCAAGTAGCTGAATTCGCCGGGGAACACGTAATCGAGCCGCTCACGGGCGAGTGCTTCGATGTATTTGGGGTCGCTCCATCTGGCCTTCTGGTTTGTGAGATCGCCCACCGCTGTCTTCGTGGCGGCGATCTGAGACTGAAGGGTGGCGATCTGCTGACGCTGCTCCACCAAAATGCGCAGCGAGGGGGCCAATACGACGATGAACATCACGATGAGCACGAGTGCGGTGATCGCGAATCCAGAAAGACGGATGCTGCGGAGCCACTGTCCCGACGGCGCCTCCGCAGGCATCTGGACCGGCACTCGCTGAGCTCGCCCTCGCGGGTGCCGGGTGCGGCTGTCCTTGGTCATACGTGAAGCGTAAGCGCGACTAGCTCGTGAAGCGGGGGAACGCGCTGCGACCGGCGTATACGGCGGCCTCAGCGAGTTCCTCTTCGATGCGCAGCAGCTGGTTGTACTTGGCGACGCGTTCGCTGCGGGCCGGGGCACCGGTCTTGATCTGCCCGGCATCCGTGGCGACGGCCAAGTCGGCGATGGTCGTGTCCTCGGTCTCGCCGGAGCGGTGCGACAGAATCGCGGTGTAGCCGGCGCGCTGGGCGAGGGAGACGGCATCCAGCGTCTCGGTGAGGGTACCGATCTGGTTCACCTTGACGAGAATCGAGTTGGCGGCGGAGAGGTCGAGACCCTTCTGCAGGCGCAGCGGGTTAGTGACGAACAGGTCGTCGCCAACGATCTGCACTTTGCGTCCGAGCTCCGCGGTGAAGTGCTGGTAGCCCTCCCAGTCGTCTTCCTGAAGCGGGTCTTCGATCGACACGAGCGGGTAGTTGGCTGCGAGGTCGGCAAAATATGCCGTCAGTTCCAGAGCCGAGAGCTGCTTGCCCTCGAAATGATAGGAGCCGTCCCGGTAGAACTCGGTGGCGGCGACATCCGTCGCAAGGGCGATATCGTGCCCCAGGGTGAAGCCGGCCTGTTCGATCGCCGCAGCGATGAGATCGAGTGCCTCGCGGTTGCTCGAGAGGTTCGGCGCGAAGCCGCCCTCGTCGCCGAGGCCGGTCGAGAGTCCCTTCGACTGCAGAAGCGACTTGAGACTGTGGTAGGTTTCGACACCCCAGCGCAGCGCCTCGCTGAAGGATGCCGCGCCGAGCGGCACGATCATGAACTCCTGCACGTCGATGTCGTTGTCGGCGTGTGATCCACCGTTGATGATGTTGAGAAGCGGCACCGGCAAAACGTGGGCGTTCGGTCCGCCGATGTAGCGGAACAGCGGGAGGTCGGCCGAATCGGCGGCGGCCTTCGCCACGGCGAGCGAGACACCAAGAATCGCGTTGGCGCCGAGCTTTTTCTTGTTCTCGGTGCCATCGAGCTGGATCATGGCCTGGTCGATCAGGCGCTGGTCGGTGGCGTCGAAACCCTCGAGTGCCGGGCCGATCGTGTCGAGAACGGCGTCGACTGCCTTCAGCACGCCCTTGCCGCCGTAGCGCTTCTTGTCCCCGTCGCGCAGCTCGTAGGCCTCGAATGCGCCCGTGGAGGCACCGGACGGAACAGATGCGCGAGCGACGATGCCGTCCTCGAGAAGCACCTCGACCTCGACCGTCGGGTTTCCTCGGGAATCGAGGATTTCGCGGGCACCTACTGCTTCGATCAAAGCCACGACGGGACTCCTTCAGATGGGGGAAATTGCGTTAGCAAGCCTACTGGCCAGCAGTCTTGTCGGCGGCAGTCTTATCGGCAACAAGGCTGCGCATGCGCAGTTCGGACACCGTTGTCGTGTCGCGTGACACCGTCGCCAGTTCAACGAAACCAGACGCCTCGAGCTGTGCGATCAGAGGCTTCAGATTTCGCGGTGCACGCTCGAGCCGCACGCGCCGACCGCTCGCGATGAGCTCCGCTTTGAGCTGCATCAGGGTCGCGGATGTCACGTCACTGTCATACACGAGGGCAACGCCGCCGGCATTCTCGTTATCGGGCAGCTGCACCAGATCCACGATGCGCTCGAAGCCGATCGAGAAACCCGCGGCCGGCACATCCACGCCAAGGAAGCGGCCGATCATGCCGTCGTAGCGGCCTCCGCCGCCGAGCGAATAGGTCAGGTCGGGATGCCCGATCTCGAAGATGGTGCCGGTGTAGTACCCCATGCCGCGCACGAGGAAGGGATCGAACTCGACTCGGGGTCTGAATATGTTCACGGCGTGCTCTGCTTGCGCTGTTTGGCCTGCTTGCGCTGCTTGACCTGCGGCTCCGGCCACAGCCTGCCCGATCGCCACGAGGTCTGCCAGCACCGCGGCGTCCACTCCCACGCCATCCGCTCCAGCCGGCAGCGCCGCGCGGATCGCCTGCTCGCCGAAGCCCAGAGGCTGGGGGGTCTGCGGCAGCCGGAAGAACTGCTCGAGGGCATCAACTGCAGCCGGATGCACTTCCCGTGCGCGCAGCTCGGCGATCACGCCGTCCTGACCCACCTTGTCGAGCTTGTCGATGGTGATGAGCACCTGGTCGTGCGACTCCGCGGGGAAGCCGAGAGCGTCAAGCATGCCGATCAGCAATCGGCGATCGTTGATGCGGATCTTACAGCCGGTCAGACCGAGGGCGGCGAACGTGTCGGCCGTCGCGGTGAGCAACTCGATCTCGGCGAGCACACCGGCCTCGCCGATGATGTCGATGTCGCACTGCACAAACTGGCGATACCGCCCCTTTTGCGGTCGCTCCGCACGCCAGACCGGCGCCACCTGGATGGCGCGAAAGACCGCCGGCAATTCGGCCCGATGGCTGGCATAAAAACGGGCGAGAGGCACGGTGAGATCGAATCGCAGCCCGAGATCGGCGAGATCGAGTGCATCCGTCGCCGCAGCGAAATCGTCAGCCGTGAGGCCCCGCTTCAACACTCCGAACGCGAGCTTTTCATTGTCGCCGCCGAGCCCTGCGTGAAGTCGCGCGGAATCCTCCATGACCGGCGTTTCAATCTCGTCAAACCCGTGAGCGGCGAAAACGGAGCGGATCACCGCAAGCACACGTTCGCGACGTGCCTTCTCGGCTGGCAGGAAGTCGCGCATTCCACGAGGAGGATTTACCGGGCTGGCCATGCCTCGATTGTTCCATGTTCGCGAGACACACAGCCTCAGCCAGCACAGCGTGCGCGTGCCGCAGGCGTAGACCGAGCGGTGAGTGGGTTACAGTTGGGGCAGTCGCTTCGGCGCGCCGCGTGTGAAAACCCGGCGATTGCACCGGTCTCATACACAGCGTTCCCAGACACAATGTGGCCAGACAACTTATGCACACAACGTGCTTGAACACAACAACGTGCATGAACACAACACAACACATCGCGCATCAACTGCCTGGCTTCACCGGCAAGCGCGATACCCACATACAGGGTCGTCGGATCGGGTAATTCGGCGATCTGTGCCCGAAGCGGCTTTTTGCTGTGTAATTTCCAGTGAAACCCGCCGGTTCGGGCTGCGGTGCCCCTCTCATTCGGGTTGAGGGGGGCACCACCCACTATCCGGTGTTCGCCCTACCGCACTAGCGGTGCTCTGCTTCTGCCTCGCGGATCTCGCGCTGAAGCTCCCGCAACGAGCTCCGTAGCGCGCGCTCAGCATCCATTCCCCCGGCCTTCGCCGAAGACACGATGCCCAGCAACATGGCACCGAGCTGCTCCTCATCCTGCAAATGCACTGCGAGCAGCGCTGGCACCGAGCCCGCGGCATGCGCCCCGACCAGCCCGGCCCTGAGCGCGCGCCCGAGGAGCTTATCGGCGAGCGCGAGGGAGGGCATACCCTGTGGAATGCCGTCGAGCACACTCGTGCGGTGGGGCTTCTCCTCGGCCTTTCGCACCTCCCACAGTGCCACGACCGCGTCCGAAGTGTCGGCAGTCGCATCCCCGAAAACATGGGGATGCCGCCCAATCATCTTCGCTGTCATGTGCGAGGCGACATCCTCAATGGTGAATTGGCCGGCCTCTGCCGCGAGATCGGAGTGGAAAATCACCTGGTAGAGCACATCACCGAGCTCTTCGATGAGATCGGTGCGCCGCGTCGGTGAATCCGAGTCACCCTCGATGGCGTCCACGAGTTCGTAGGTCTCCTCGATGAGGTACTGCACGAGCGACTCATGGGTCTGCTCGCGATCCCACGCGCATCCGCCCGGTGCCCTCAGGCGAGCGAGCACCGCGATCAGTTCGTCGAGCTTCGGGTGTGTTGGGCTGCTGGGTGTTGGGCTGCTGTGCGGTTCGCTCATGCCTCAATCCTGCCGCGCGCAGCTTCCCCCGGGTGCGCGGGGCCAGAATGGGGTGTGCTCTCCCCCGATGTGCCGACCACCCGGGTGCTGCTGCTGGTGGTGCTCACCGGGCTGGTCGCGCTCCTGGTGTACCGCGCCGTGCAGAAGGATCGCAACGAATTCCAGCGCTTCAAACGGTTCGAACGCACCCGTAACCGGCAGCGGATGATGCGCAAATGGTTGCTCGAATCCTTCGCCATGTTCGGTGGTGCGGCGGTGGTCATCCTGCTGCTCGCCTCACAGTTCGTGCCGCTGTTTCAGCAGGAGGTCGGCCGCTCGCCGATCGGGGTATGGTGGCGGTCGCTGCTCATCGACACCGGGGGTCTGCTGCCCGGTTTCGCCACCGGAGTTGCTGTCGCCCTCGTCGGCGGCACCATCGTGGCGGTGGCGCTTGCTCGACGATCCGAGTCCGTGCCGATGATCGGCGATATTGGGGCGCTGCTTCCCCGCAACCGGCCGGAGCTTGTGCTCGGAGCGTTGCTTTCGGTCAACGCGGGAGTCGTTGAGGAACTGCTGTTCCGCCTCGCTGTGCCCGCCCTGATCTTTGGTGCGACCGGAAGTGCGACCGGAGCGGTGATCGGCAGTGTGCTCCTGTTCGCGGTGCTGCACTTCTACCAGGGGTGGCCTGGCATGATCGGGGCACTGGTGATCGGTGCACTGCTGATGGTGCTCTACCTCGCCACCGGAAGCATCCTCGTGGTGATCGTGGCTCACGCCCTCATCGACCTTCGATCACTCGTGCTGATTCCGATGCTGGTGTTCGGGGTGCACAGGGTTCGGGTGTGAGCAGCAGTCTTGTGAGCAGCGCCGTCACGCCCCTAAGTTTAAACTGTGAGCGACATTGACACGGACACGGACACGGACACGGACACGGACACTGATGCATCCATCGTCGTCGAGAATGTGGCGCGCGCATTCGGCGAGGTGCAGGCCGTGCGCGATGCCAGTTTTGTTGCCGGGCCCGGCACAGTGACCGCCCTGATCGGACCCAACGGCTCGGGGAAGACCACTCTGCTGCTCATGCTCGCCTCGCTGCTGCGACCTGATGTCGGGCAGATCCGCATCGCTGGATTCGATCCGGTTACCGACACCGCTGCGGTGCGATCCCGACTCGGTTGGATGCCCGACCTGCTCGGATCGTGGAACGCCCTCACCGTGCGCGCCACCCTCGAAACCACCGCTCGCCTGTATCGGATGGATACGGCAAGCGCCGCTGCCCGCGCCACTGAACTGATTTTACTGGTGGGACTCGAGCAACTCGCCGCCCAGCCGACCCGGGTGCTCTCGCGCGGCCAGAAACAGCGGCTCAGTCTCGCTCGGGCGCTCGTGCATGACCCGGCGGTGCTGCTGCTCGACGAGCCGGCGTCGGGGCTGGATCCCCAGGCTCGCGTCGATCTGCGCCAGCTGGTGCGGCGAGTGGCCTCGGAGGGCAAGGCCGTGCTGATCTCCAGCCACGAGCTTGCAGAACTCGATGAGATGGCGGATGGAGCCGTATATCTGCAGGGAGGTGTCACGGCCAGTGTGGAGAGTGTCACGCGCACCAGATCCACGGCGAGACCCTGGCGCATTCGGGCGGTGGATCGTGCCGCGCTCACGTCAGCGCTTCTCGCCGCCGGAGTGGATGCCGGTGCGATCGTCGTCGACCGGGACGAACTGCTTGTACCGCTGCAGGGTGAAGCCGCAGCATCCGCTCTGCTCACGGCGCTCGTTGGTTCGGGTGTGGCGATCAGCACCTTCGCGCCGGCTGTTGGTGAGCTCGAACACACCTACCTCGACCTGAACCGAGGTGGTGGCGAATGAAAGACTTCTTCGCCGGTGTCGGCGTGATCGTGTCGCTCGAACTGCGCCAGCGGGTGCGTGGTCGGGCCTGGTACGTGCTGCTCGGAGTATTCGTTGCGCTCATCGCCATCGTGACGATACTGCTGTCGATCGCGCTCGGGACTAACCAGGCGGAGTCCACCAGCGGTGGGGCAATCTTCTCCACGATCATCTATTTCGTGCTGCTGCTCGGCACGCTGGTGGCACCCGCGCTCGGTGGTAACGCAATCAACGGCGATCGGGATGCCGGCACTCTCGCCACCACCCAGATCACCCTCATCACCACTGGCCAGATCGTGATCGGCAAGTTTCTCGCGGCATGGATCACCGCCTTCGGTTTCCTGGCCGTGTCAGTGCCATTTCTGATCTACGCATCCCTGCTCGGCGGCCTGAGTGGTGGGGCGATCGTGGTGTCGATTCTCGTGCTCGCGGTGGAGCTCGGTGTGGTCTCCGCACTCGGTGTCGGGCTGTCGGGTGTGCTGAATCGTCCGCTGTTCTCGATCGTGGCGACCTATCTCGCAGTTGCCGCGCTCAGTATCGGTACCCTCATCGCGTTCGCGCTCGGCGGGCTGGTGATGCAGTCGGAGCAGACCATCACGACGACAGCTGGTGTTACGTTCGACGAGAACGGGCGAGCCACCAGCTGTGCACCCGGAGACGTCCAGTTCACGAAAGCGCCGCGATTCGACTACTTCTGGGGAGTGCTGGTTACCAACCCCTATGTGCTGCTTGCGGATGCTGTGCCCACCAACTTCGACTCGCGCGGCAACGTGACCGATCTGTTCGGCGGTATCAAGGCTGGCGTCCGTATGGCGCAGATCGCTCCACCGGCCACGGTGACCTATGACGCGTGCGGAGCGGATGCGAACAACGGCAGTGGCAGCGGCAGCGGCACTGCGTACCCCACGGCGCAGGAGCTGATCGCATCGACCGTGCCCGGCTGGGCTGTCGGGTTGCTCATCCAACTGGGTCTCGCGGCGGCGGCTCTCGCCGGAGCGGTAGCACGCACCAGGACCCCGGCTGGTCGGCTCTCGCGGGGTAGTCGCATCGCCTGAGTTGCTGGCTGGCTCAGGTGGCGGCCGGCTGCGGGTCGGCTGTGCCGGCATCCGGAGCCTCTGCCAGCAAGGCGGGCGTCCGCGGCATCGCGAATGCCGCGGCGACAGTTGCGATCGCCGCAATCGCCACGGCGATGAACACCGCACCGGATGCCGCCTCCACAGTCGACGGCACCTTCTCGCTGCCACCGGTCGAGGCGAAAATACTGTTGGCAATCGCCCCGAAGATGGCTACACCGAGTGCACTGCCGATGGATCGCGAGAAGAGATTGGTACCGGTGACGACACCTCGCTCGTTCCACTGCACGCTCGCTTGCGCGGCGATGAGACTCGGGGTCGCGACAAGTCCCATGCCGAGTCCGACGACGAAACAGCTCGTCGCCACGAGCGCGATACTCGGAGACTGGCTGGTGAGGGCGAGCACGAGGGTGCCGGTGACCGCCACGGCCATGCCGATCAGCACCGTGGTTCGAAAGCCGATGCGCAGATAAAGCCGACCCGATAGCGAGGCTGCGATGGGCCATCCGATGGTCAGCGCGGCGAGCGCAAGTCCGGCAACGAGCGGCGGGGCCCCGATCGAACGCTCGAGGTAGGTGGGCACATAGGAGGTGAGCCCGATGAGCACCGCGCCGACCCCCAGCGAGATGAACGCGGTGGTGAGCAGCAGCCGGCGAGAGAAGACCCACAGCGGCAGCACCGGTTCGGCTGCAAACTTTTCGGCGATCACGAATCCGGCGAGCAGAATGCCACCGAGCGCGAAGGCACCGATGCTCTGCGGAGAGTTCCACGCCCAGACCTGGCCGCCCTCGAGCACCGCGAGAATGATCAGGCTGAGGGATGCCGTGAGCAGGGCGGCTCCGAGGTAATCGACCGTGTGCTTTTTACGCTCGACCTTCTCGTGGAATACCCGCACCAACAGCACCAGCGCGAGTATGCAGAGCGGCACGTTCACGAAAAAGATCCAGCGCCAGGACAAAAATTGTGAGAACAGACCGCCGAGGGTCGGTCCGACGACGGAGGACACTGCCCAGACACTCGCGAGGTATCCCTGCGTCTTCGCTCGTTCGGCGACCGTGTAAATGTCTCCCGCGATCGTGATGGCCATGGGCTGCACTGCTCCCGCGCCGAGACCCTGGATGGCCCGGAAAGCGATGAGGGCTGGCATGCTCCACGCGAAACCGCAGAGGATCGATCCGAGCAGGAAAAGACCGACGCCGATGAGGATGATCGGCTTGCGTCCCAGGGTGTCGGAGAGCTTTGCGTATACCGGCACGGAGACTGCCTGGGCGAGCAGGTAGATGGAAAACAGCCACGGGAATGCGGAGAAGCCGCCGATGTCGCCGACGATGGACGGCACCGCCGTTGCGAGGATGGTGGAGTCAATCGCCACGAGCCCGGTCGTCACCATCAGCGCGATGAGGATCGGTCCGCGTTCGGAGCGAAATCCGACGTCGAGGGTGTTCGTCGGGGAGGCCATTGCAGGTGCAAGCGCCACGTGTGCCGCGGCATTCCCGATGACGTGCATTTGGTGGCAGGTTGCAGGGTTGCAGGGTTGCAGGGTTACAGGGTTGCAGGGTTGCTCGGCTGTTCGCACACGCACACGCCACGCACACGCACACGCACACGCACACGCGCACGTGTACGATCAGCGCGACAGGGACCAATCGTTCCCTCGTGCGGGATTCGGCAATCTGGGGTCGGGCAGTTTTCCGCCTCGACGCGGGGTTAGGGTGGCGTCGATGCTGCTCGGTGGCACGAACCATGGCACGTTGTCGATGACCCGAATTCCCCAGCGGTCTCGATGGACCGTGTGATGATGTCGGGAGCACACTGTAATTGCGTTGTCCAGATTCGTGAGCCCGCCCTCGGTCCACCATTCGATATGGTGAGCCTCGGTGTGGGTGGGTGGAGCTTCGCAGCCGGGGAACGCGCATCCGCCGTCCCGCTCGGTGATCGCGAGACGCTGTGCTCGGCTGAATAGACGGCGACGCGTGCCCAGGTCGAGAACTTCGCTGTCGCCTCCGAGTACTTCCGGGATGATTTCGGCATCCGCTGCCATGATTCGCGCAGTACCAGCGGAGATCGGTGTTTCGATGCCGTCGATGTAGGCGGCGCCGAGGCCGGTGATGAGTTGTTCGAGGGACATCCGCACCACGATGCTCGTCGCCCGGACCGGAATTTCGGTGTTGGTGCAGGCGATGCCGTGACGCGCGAGCTGCACGATGCTTTCGGCCGCGATCTGCCCGAGACTGCGAGTATCTTCGAGCACTTCCACGAACGCATCGCGTCCGCAAGCGTCGTTCAGAGCCGCATCGCTCGTTGCCGCGTCGTTCTCTATGCCATCACTTCCTGGACCATCACTGCCTGGACCATCACTGCCTGGACCATCGAACCGCGGACGCCGGATAGTGGCACCGACATACCCGTCGATCACGGCATCCAGATAGGCAGCGGCCACCGGATCCGCATCGAGAACGTATCGCTTCATGCCGTTCGCGCGCACGAATCTGTGGAGTGAGGTCAGCTGCGTGAGGGCCTTTTCGCGAGGTTCGACGCCGTCGACATCGAGCGCGTCACGCCAGCGTGCGGCAAGTTTGCGCACCTGATCCGCCGGGTTTTGCTGAGCAAATTCGACCAGCAGCTTTTCGGCGACCGCAAAGTTCTCTCTCGTCTCCGCGTCGGTGTGCGCCAGATTGTGCGCCAGATTATTCGCCGTATTATTCGCCAGGGCGCCAGCCCGTGAGCCGGCCTCATCCAGCGCCGAGATGATCGCGCTGGCAGAATCCACGGGGATATTCAGATTCTCGAATGCCTCGCGCACTCGCTCATAGGGAGCCGGCAGCTGTTCACCAAGCAGCGTGGTGCGTTCGGTGATTCCGCGGGCGACCCGGCAGATATGAAGAGCTTCGTGAATCGAGATCAGTCCGATTTCGGCGATCGAATCGGCGACATCGCGATCCGCTCGCCGCGCAGCAATGCGTGCACCGATTCCTGCGCTCGCAGTCGCTTCGGTTATCTCGAGCGAGACAGATGCCAGGTGCACCAGCTCCGCATCATTCTGTCGCCGACGTGCGAATGCCTCGGCATAGGATTCGGCGAGCGCCGTGCTTTCTTCGTCACGCTCGAATGCCCCGTTGCGGTTGCAGGCGAAGCCAATTCCGGGGCGACCCCACTCCCCCGAACCCGGCTCCGTTCCGGGGCCATCGGGCACGGGCGCTGACGCTGACGCTGACGCTGACGCTGACGCTGACGCTGGCGCTAAGACGGGTTCCGCGGACGCTGAAGCGGGCGACGCGGCGTACCACGCCGCGGGCTGCTCGAGAAGCGTTGCGGATGGGGGATTCATACTCATTACTATGCCACACAAGTACCGATATTACAAACATAATATGCTTCTGACCAGCACTTTCTGTGGATAAGTGCTCTTACCACGCCCCTGTGGAGGAGAGGATACCGGGACCCGTCGAGAAGGTGGTTGGGATATGACTTTTCTCGTCACGCTGTCACGAGTACGCGGATCTCGACGAGCTGAAGTGGCGACCGGGTGCGTCCCACACCGGCACTACACGACCCCGGGCGCACCACACACCGGCACCACCGCGGGAAGCCGGCAAACGCAGCTACTTCTCGGAAAGCTCGATGCTGGAGCTGACCGTCATGAACAACCCGATCGAGGTCATCGACGAGCCGGTGATCCTCCGCGAACTGACCACCGCCTGAACTAGAATCACCGACCCGCACGGTGTTGAGAAACTCCACTACTCAGCAGGACGCGACCTGACCGAATCTGCTGAGCACGGACTCAAGCGTCATCCGCACCACAGTCGTGGTTACGCGGGTTGGAATCTTCGGGTTCGTACAGTCGCTGCCGTGCGGGGCGAGCTCGAAGATTGCCTTGGCCCCGAGCTGGGCGATAGCGTGCTGGTCCGGGAATTCAAGCATCTTTCCGCACCGCATTTTTCAGCGTCGCACCTTTCGCACCGCACCTTTCGCACCGCTCGGATCAGCGCCTTACAAGCGGCGCAACCTAATAAACGGACCGCCGCATCATGGGATCGTCGCAGACGTCACCACCCCCGAACGGGCGATAGACCAGTTTCTGTTATTCCGCGAGGATAGGTCGAAGAATGAGCCAGCGGGCATCAGCCGGGCCATCACGTTCAGGGGAATGACGATGTCTGCAGGTCACTCGGCGTCCGGCGAGGCCGCCCGATATTTGGCCGAAGCGGAAGCTGCCGAATACGCGTCCATGAAGGCGCGCCAGATGTACCGGAACTACTCGGCAGGGGCTGCCGGAGAACGCTCACTTGCCGGCCTGATGGAGCCTCTCCTCGAGCAGGATTACCACGTCCTTGCCGACCGCGCGTGGCCGGGGTCGCGCACGGCAAATGTCGACTTCATCGTGGTCGGGCCGTCTGGCGTCTTCCTCATCGACGCCAAAGCGTGGACACAGGTGAGCATTCACAACGGTCGCGTGTTCCAGGGACAGGATGATGTCGCCGAGAGATTCGAAAACTTCGGGTCGCTGCGCGAGATCACCGAGAGCACCCTTGCCGACGTGGGCATCGCACCCGGTGAGATCAGGGTGGCGGCGATCTTTATGGGCAATGGAGGCGTCAGGAGCGAAGGCGTGCAGACACAACGGCTGCGGGGTGAGGCATCCGGTGTCGACCTCGTGAGTGAGGATCTGGCCATCCGCTATCTGCTCGATCGCGGAACGCGACTTCGACCCGTGCAGATTCATGCCGCTCGTGCCGCGCTTGAGGTGCTTTTTCCGCCGATTGTCGCTCGCGCCCATGCGGTCGAGCTGACACTGGTCGAGCCGGTTATCGAAACGAGCTACGACGATGCGCTGATCACACTCCAAGAGATCGAAGATGCTCTGCTCTGTAGCATCATGGTGAAGCCGATCGAAGAATGGATGGCTTTTCTCCACCCCGATCAGGCTCGACTCGCCCGCCGATCGTTCAACGGCCCATCCCGCATTCGTGGTGCTGCTGGCACGGGCAAGACCGTTGTCGGGCTGCATCGTGCCGCATACATCGCCCGCACGAGGCCGGGTACCGTGCTCGTCACTACGTTCGTGCGCACGCTCCCGGCGGTGCTGTCGTCATTGATGCAGCGGATGGCTCCTGAAGTGGTTGATCGGATCGAATTCTGCGGCATCCATGCGTTTGCACTCAACCTTCTGCGCGAGCGCGGAGTCGGCACCCATCTTGATTCCGCCAAAGCAAGCCTCGCTTTCGATTGCGCCTGGCGCACCGCCGGGCTGAACACCGAGCTCGCGCGCATTGACAGTGATCAGAACTATTGGCGCGACGAGATCCTCAGCGTGATCAAGGGACGCGGCCTCACGAAGTTCGAACACTATGCCGCCCTCTCCCGGATCGGCCGGAAGCGCGGGCTGAACGGCGCCCAGCGGTATGCGGTCTGGCAACTGCACGGCGCGTACCATTTCGCGCTACGCGAGGCGCAGGTTCACGACTTCGCCGACATCATCCTGCTCGCCGAGCAGTCGTTGAAGAAGACACCGCTCGAGGGATACAGTGCGGTTGTCGTGGATGAAGCTCAGGATCTTTCCTGCGCAATGATCCGCATGCTGCACAGCATCGCTGGCGACCGACCCGACGGTCTCAACCTCATCGGCGACGGCCAACAGACGATCTACCCTGGCGGTTACACGCTCGCGGAGGCGAACATCTCGATCGCCGGCCGAGGCGTGATCATGACCAAGAACTACCGAAACACGATCGAGATCGCGGACCTCGCCCTGTCCCGGGTCGCCGGTGACGAGTTCGTCGATATCGAGGGCGCGCCCTCCACTGCGGATGTCACCTCCGAGGTGGTGCGGCACGGCGCGCGACCGGAGGTGACGCGCTTCACCTCGCGTGCTGGTCATGACCGTTCGCTGATCGAACATGAGCGGAGCCTCCTTCGCGCCGGAGTGCACCTGGGGGACATCGGAATCCTCACCCCCACCAAATCCGCCGCCGGCGATGTCAGCAAGGCGCTTGCTGCGGCCGGCCTCAAGTCGATCGAGCTGCTCGCCTACGACGGCACGCCGGTTGAGGCGATCAAGGTGGGCACGATCAAGCGCGCAAAAGGCCATGAGTTCAAGCAGGTGCTGGTGGTGCGCACTCCCCCGCGGCTGTTCGAGCCGGCGCCGGTCTCCGAGGACTCAACCGAGACGGAGCGGCGCGAGCTCGATCGGCGAGAGTTGTACGTGGCGATGACCCGGGCGCGGGATGGGTTGTGGGTGGGGGTTGCTTAGTGCGTCCATCGGGCTCGCCCGATCATGAATATCGAAGTTTCCCTTACATTGAGCGAAGGAGGGGTTTCATGTCAAGGTTTTTTGGTACGCCGGATACCGTGCGAGTGGGACAGCCGTTCATCGACCGCAGGGAGCTTCATGAGCTTCACGTCCATCGCCCGCTTCAAGCGGGGATTTCTGGCACGAGAGCTGAAGGTGCTGATTCAATTGTTGTGTCGGGAGGATACGTCGATGACGAGGATCACGGTGACTGGATCATCTATACCGGCCACGGTGGAAACGATTCGAACACCAGGCGCCAGATTGACCATCAATCCATCGATGCTCCTGGGAACGCGGGGCTGATAACCAGCCGCGCGGAAGGCCTACCCGTTCGCGTGATCCGCGGCCGACACTCGGGCTCGCCGTATGCGCCCCTCAGCGGCTATGTGTACGCCGGGCTATTCGAGGTCACCGATTATTGGATCCGTAGAGGGCGTGATGGATTCGACATTGTCAGATTCAAGTTAGATCGATTACCCGAGCAAGCTCCATTAGTGACCCGTGAAGCCCCCGATCCAGACCCGGCCTATGCGACCACGACGGTTTCACGGCGCATTCGCGACACCGCACTTTCGCGGGAGATCAAGAAGATCTACGAACACCACTGCCAAATTTGCGATGAGGTGATCCCTGGCGCTGACGGCCGCGCCTACTCAGAAGGTGCCCATGTAAAGCCCCTGGGGAGGCCCCATATCGGGAAGGACTCTCTCGACAACCTCCTCTGTCTATGCCCTAATCACCACACGGAACTTGACCTCGGCGGAATGGTTATATTGGATAATTTCTCAGTCGCCCGCACCTTGGATCTGAAACCGTTCGCAGAAGTCGCCTTCAAGCGGCATCATCGCCTGGACCTGGAGAACGCCCGATATCAGCGCAGGTTTTGGACCCGGGAGGCTTCTGCCGCATCGCCTTAGCTTCTGCAACAAGTCCACCTGAGCGGTGTTGCCAGCCAAGATGAACCTGCCCACGAATTGAGGACCCTGACAAGCCCTCGAAGAAAAGCTCGTAAAGCCGACCTCGAATTCGGTATCTCAACACTGCCGACATTTAACTTCGCCTAAGCCGCACGAACACACGACATTCGCATCGAGAAAGACAGGAAGCGGACTTGTGCGATTTCGCAGCGAAAAGACGCAGAATGCGCTCGGATCGCCAGACCGGGGTTGGCCGTCCCGGCGGTCCGGCGCCTCGTGATTTCGCGGACAATCTGGGACCGCGTTCGTAGGGTGACGGATGGTAAATCAGCGAATCATCCGCACGTTGGGGAGATCGCGCCAGGCGGCATCCGCGGTCACAGCGGTTGCCGCGAGGCGATCCGTCAGGGCCTGACACAGTCGATCTGCGAGTGACAGTCTGGAACCGATAGCCCAGAGGCGCGCAGCGTCCTCAGCATCCGCCTCAGTGACCGGCTCCACCGAAAGTTCGTAACTCAGGAGCAATGCCCGGGAAATTGCCCAGTCCGCACCTGCTCCGCGCACCTTCTGCGCCACTTCGGACCAGTTGGCCGCACTGCACACACCCCCGTCGAGCAGATGATCTCGCACCACACCGCTGCCCGATTCACGGCGGAGATAGGCGAGGAGTGCGGAGGAGTCGAAGACGTTCACGCGCGGTCGTCGAGTGTTGCGGATGCGCGCCGTTCCTCGAGCAGCTGGGCCACGAGATTCACACCGGCAAGCTGCTGCTCCACAATCAATTCCAGCTCCTCACGAGACGTCACGACAACACCGGCTGCGGTCTCTATTGCGACAAGGGTGGTGCCCTCCGGCCAACCGCGATGCTGCCGAAGTCGGCTGGGAAGCACCACTCTTCCCCGATCTCCCACAGTGAAGGTGTGTGTACCACTCATGAGAGCACGGTACCACTATGGGAACGATCGACGCGATCACAGAAGCGCAGAAGGCCCCTCGAAAGCCCACTCCGGCAGGATGCCAGTGCCCGTCATCGATCGGAGCAGCTGTGCCATCGAGTAGCCGGGCGCAATGGCAAGCGCCTCTTCGAGATGCAGCCCGGCCTGGGATCCGTGACCGAGCGCCCAGTTGAGCCAGGCGAGCATGCAGAGCAGCGGTGGCCGCCTCACATCCTCCGCCCGCGACGTGAGCTCGAGCAGTAGCGCGATGCCACCCTCGATCCTGTGCGGATCGGGACGCGGGCCGATGCCCATCATCAGGTCTCCGAGGTCGGCGAGGTCTTCGAGGTCGGCGTCAGCACACCCGTCGAGTCGGTCACGTTCCCACAGCCGGTCACCGACCTCGATACCGAACGACCACTGCAGCATGATCAGATCGCGAATGGGTGGCCCCTGCAGCACGAAGGCCAGGAGAGCACCGTTTACCTCGAGCTCGGCAGCATCCCAGGCCAGCGCACGCTCCGCGAAGTGGGGAAGGTCTTCCACGGCGTCGAACACGCTCGGCGGCATGGGTCCGTCACCACGCACGATGCTCGCCCTGACTTTGTCGTAGGCCTCGAGCCTCTTGGCCAGGCGCGATCGCTGTGATTTTTCGGCGCGCGGAACGCGATCGATCATCGACGCCTGGGGAGGAAACATTCCGCGCTGGCTATCGATCGTCCGAGCGACTGTCGACTCGCCGATCCAGGCGAGTGGATGACCGCCCGCCGGAACATCGGGATCAAAATAGGAAGCCCAGCCATCCGCAGCCTGGCAGATCGACTCACGCAACTCGAAGCCCGAAAGAGTCAGACGACGCCCAATCAGCTCGGCAAAAGCCGCCTGCGGAACCGCGTTGCTGATGCCGAACTCATCGTCGGTGTAGACGATCACCACCGCGGCATCCACCTCTGGAAGTTTGCAGAACATGCCGACGATGGTGGTCACCACGCGTTTGTGGACGACCGGATCATCGCATGGGGGGAGGTCGAATCGCATTGCACCGCAGGTGCGTTTGCCGCGAAAGGCGACGAGCACGACACCGTTTCGGGGCAGGAAGCCCACCATCGGCGGCGCCATCGCAAGAAGGTCTGCGGGACCGTTTGCCTTGAGGATCACTGTCATGCCGCAAGTGTGGCCGGGTGTCGATGGACCCCTGCGGGAGATCAGTCGATCTGTGGACAAGTCGCCAGCGCGATGAGTTGTGGTTGGGGAGAGGTAGGGCTATTCGAGGTCGAAGGCCGCGTTGAGCGCCTCCGTGAGTGCGTGCTCCTGCGAGGGAAGCAGAAATCCAATCTGTTCGCCAAGGTCCGTCACAAGAATCGTCGTGACGTTGTCACAGGAGATCACCGAATCATGGTTGAGACCATTCGCTCGTCCGACGGGGACCTCAACCGTTAATCCGCGCCGGGACGTCGTGATGGTGGCGACTGTGACACGCGACAGGTAGGGACGTACCGTCTCGCGGGTGAGGACCACCACCGGGCGAAGTTTGTTCATCGAGGCAAGATGGATGGGGCGCATTAATCGATGTCCTGGGGAATCTGGGCCGAGAAACGTGCCAGGGAGTTCAGATCATCATCCGGCCCAAGCCGCTTCAGGATCTCGACGTCTCGCAGCGCTCCGAGCCGCCGCTTCTCGCGTTTCAGCGCACGGGTGACTATGGCTGCCCGGCTCACTTCCTCGCCGCTCGCAACCAAGTCGTCCAAAAAGTCCACCAGGTCGTCAGGTAATCGGACTGCGATTTGCTTTGTCATCCCATAATGGGACCGAATTGGGATCGTCGTGTCAGTGCGGGTACAGCCGGTGAAAGGCATCCGGTGTCTGCTCCTCGAAAGAGAATACGGCGAGCCTGGGACATCATCTCGGACACGATGAGCCACTCGATCTCGTCTGCCATCGGCGGGGACGTGAGGGTCTCGATACGCGCGGCAGAGCGCGCTACTCGACCAGCGGGAAAGCGGGCGGCGAGGTCTCGATACGCGCGGCAGACCGCGCTACTCGACCAGCGGGACGGCGATCTTCAGCTCGGCACCGAAGATGGCGACGAGCAGCTGGCCGGTCCACTCGATGAGGTCGGCATCCGCGAGCGGAATGCCCTGGTGCACCGGGAGGGGGATCGACACCGAGTGCGTCTGGGGAAAGTACCGGGCACCGGGGAACATCCGCTGCAGCCGGATCTGGATCGAGTCGAGCAGCTCCATCGACGCGACACGGAGGTTACCGCCCGCGGTGACGACCTCCGAGAGGCCGGCCTTCTGCGCCATCCGTCGCAGCCTCGAGACCGCGATGAGGTTCAGCACCTGCACGGGCGGCTCGCCGTAGCGGTCGGTGAGCTCTTCGAGCACCCGATCGATCGAGTCGGGGGCTGCCGTCGGAGAGGCCGCCGTCGACAGCTTCTGGTAGGCCTCAAGACGCAGTCGCTCGCTCTCCACGTATTCCTCGGGGATGTGAGCATCCACCGGAAGTTCGAGACGCAGCTCGGTCTGGCCCTCGGCGACATCCCCTCGGAAAGTCGCAACTGCCTCGCCGATCATGCGCAGGTAGAGGTCGAATCCGACACCGGCGATGTGCCCCGACTGCTCACCACCGAGCAGGTTGCCCGCGCCGCGAATCTCGAGATCCTTGAGCGCCACCTGCATACCGGCACCGAGCTCGTTGTTGGCGGCGATCGTGGCGAGCCGATCATGGGCCACCTCGCCAAGCGGCTTGTCACCGTCGTAGAGGAAATAGGCGTAGGCACGCTCGCGCCCACGCCCGACGCGACCGCGCAACTGGTGCAGCTGGCTGAGTCCGTATTTGTCAGCCCGGTCGATGATCAGGGTGTTCGCATTGGCGATATCGAGCCCGGTCTCGATGATGGTCGTCGAGACGAGCACGTCGAATTTGCGCTCCCAGAAGTCGACCATCACCTGCTCGAGCACATGCTCGGGCAACTGTCCGTGAGCCACAGCGATGCGCGCCTCGGGAACGAGCTCGGCGAGCTGGGAGGCAACCCGGCTGATCGACGAGACCCGGTTGTGCACGAAGAAGATCTGGCCCTCGCGCAGCAGTTCACGGCGAATGGCGGCGCTCACCTGCTTGTCGTGATACGGACCGACGAAGGTGAGGATCGGATGGCGGTCCTCTGGAGGAGTCGCAAGCGTCGACATCTCGCGGATGCCGGTGACCGCCATCTCCAGTGTGCGCGGGATGGGGGTCGCGCTCATCGCCAGGATGTCGACGTTGGTCTTCAACTTCTTCAGCGCGTCCTTGTGCTCGACCCCGAAGCGCTGCTCCTCGTCGATGATCACGAGTCCGAGATCCTTGAGCACGATGTTCGGGCTGAGGAGCCGGTGGGTGCCGATGACGACATCCACCGTGCCATCCGCCATTCCCTTGATCGTCTCCTTCGTCTCCTTGTCGGTCTGGAACCGGCTGAGTGCACGCAGATGCACGGGGAAGCCGGCGAAACGCTCGGCGAAGGTCTCCATGTGCTGCTTCACGAGCAGGGTGGTCGGCACCAGCATGATCACTTGCTTGCCGTCTTGCACAGCCTTGAAGGCGGCGCGGATGGCGACCTCGGTCTTGCCGTAGCCCACATCACCGGAGATCAGACGATCCATCGGGATCGGCCGCTCCATATCGGCCTTGACCTCGTCGATGGTGGTGAGTTGGTCGGGAGTCTCCGCAAACGGGAAGGCCTCCTCGAGCTCCCGCTGCCACGGCGTGTCGGGTGGGAAGGCGTGGCCGCGGCTTGCCATGCGTGCCGAGTAGAGCTTGACGAGCTCGACGGCGATGTCTCGCACCGCCTTACGTGCGCGCCCTTTTTGGGCCGCCCATTCGGATCCGCCCATCTTGCTCAGCGTTGGCGCCTCTCCCCCGACATAGCGAGTGAGCAGGTCGAGCTGATCGGTGGGAACGTAGAGCTTATCGTTGGGGTAGCCGCGCTTCGACGGCGCATATTCGACCAGCAGATACTCGCGGTTGTTCTTGACGGCGTTGCGTCCACCGGTCGAGACGGTGCGCTGCACGAGCTCGGCGAAACGCCCGATTCCGTGGGTCTCGTGCACCACGAAATCGCCGGCCTTGAGCTGCAACGGGTCGACCACATTCTTGCGACGACTGGCGAGCTTCTTCACCTGGCGGGCGTCGTAGCCGGCCGCCCGGCCGTAAAACTCGCTCTCGCTGAGCAGTGCGAACTTGATCTCCGGCAGCTCGAATCCGTGCTCGACGGATGCGCAGAGCAGGTAGGCGACGCCGGTCTCGGCGTCCGCCGGGAATGTCTCGACGATGCGGGCGGCGAAGCCGTGCTCGCCGAGTGCTTCCGCGGCGCGCTCGACCAGGCCGTGGCCAGCGGCGACGACCGCAACGGTCCAGCCCTCCTTCAACAGGTCGCCGACGTAATCGATCGCCCCGTCGGCCTTGCCCTGAAAAGTGGGTACGGTCGTCGCGCCGATGCGGATGTAGTGGTCGCCGTCGCGGAGCTCCGAGGTCTCGGAAGTCTCGGTGGTCTCGGGCGCTGCGGCACCCGAGTCGAATCCGCCTCCGCTATCGAAACTGCTCCCGCTGTCGAAACTGCTCAGCGTCCACCAGTTGCGTGAGCCCGCGGCATCCCGAAGCGCGTTGATGCTGAGGAAGTCGCCCGAATCGAGGTCGATCGGGGATTCGGCCCCGGCAGTGGCGGCATTCCAGGCGGCACTGAGGAACTCGCGATTTGTCTCGACGAGGCTCACAGCGCGGCTGGCGACCCGCTCGGGCGCGAGGACCGCGATCGCGGCATCCGTCGGCAGGTAATGGGTGAGCGGCACGAGCCGGTCGACGAGCGCGGGTGCGAGCGATTCCATGCCATCGACCGGAATGCCCTCGCTGATCTTGGCGAGCATCTGGCTGAGGCTCGGAAACTCGTGCTGCATCTCGCGGGCGCGCTGCCTCACGGCGCCGCTCAGCAGCAGCTCGCGACTCGGCGGCAGCTCCACCAGGGGGATCGGCTCATCCATCGAGCGCTGGTCGGCGACCGAGAACTGGCGGATCTGCTCGACCTCGTCGCCGAAGAATTCCACGCGCCACGGATGCTCTGCCACTGGCGCAAACACGTCGAGGATGCCGCCGCGCACTGCGAATTCGCCACGCCGGGTGACCATGTCGACACGGGAATATGCCAGGTCAACCAGCTGACGGCTGATGCCCGGTAGATCGTAACCGCGGCCGCCAGCGGTGAGGGCGAGCGGCTCGATGCTCGTGAGATTATCGGCCAGGGGTTGAAGGGCTGCCCGCACGCTCGCGACGATCACGAGGTCGTGCTGCGGGGCATCCGTCCAGCGCTGCATGATGCGAAGGGCATGGATGCGCTTGCCGACGGTCTCGGCGCTCGGGCTGAGGCGCTCATGCGGGAGAGTCTCCCAGGCGGGGAACTCCACGACCTGCGCCTCTGGCATCACGCTGGCGAGAGCAGAACGCAGGGATTCGGAATCGCGACCGGTCGCCACGATCGCGAGGAGTGCCTGCGGGGCGCTGGACTTGGCGCTTCGCGCGGCGAGGAGAGAGGCGAGAAGCGGCGCGCGAAGGCCGTCGACGAGCGAGAAATCCGCGCTGCGGGATGCCCAGGAGACAGCGTTTTCGAACGTGTGGGCGCGCAAAAGCGCAGGGTTCAAGCCCGAAAGTATCACGGCATATAGTCTACGCGCGGGCAGTGACAGGCGGCTGAGCGGGGGCTGCGGAGGTGTACTGACGTGCTGGCACGGTGCGGTGGAAGCAGGGTGCGGTGGAAGCAGGGTTCGTATTCGTGCGGGTGCGGGTATGGTGCGGGCGCCTGGCGGGTGCGGCCCGAGTGCGGGCGCCTGGCGGGTGCGGGGATCGATGCTGGCGGTGAACTCCTGAATCGACTTGGTAGAAGTTGCGACTTTTTCTGCCTGTGAAGTCACGACTTCTACCATGTCGATTGAGAAAGCCGGGTGCGTCTGCGGCGTTAGTGAGGATGCCAGCTCGGTGACCTGATCTGGGAATGCTGTGGCACAACTCCTGCAGAACTGGTGGGCAACAGGGGGTGCTCGGGGCGAGTCACCCGCGGCAGGTCACTCCGGGCACGGATCACCCGAGCAGGTCACTCCGGGCACGGATCACCCGAGCAGGTCACTCCGGGCACGGATCGCCCGCGGCGAGTCACTCGGCGATGGTGTGGAATCGCAACTGGGCCGCGATGAGGCCGTCGCGAGCGATCGACTCGACGGCATCCGCGGCATCCGTCAGCAGGTTGGGAAGCACCGCGCGCTCGGTGGAGCCGAAGTCACGCAGCACGAAATCGGCCGCCGACTGCCGACCTGGCGGACGGCCGATGCCCACCCGCACCCGGGCAAAATCGCCGGTACCGATGGCTGAGATTATGTCCCGAATACCGTTGTGGCCGCCATGGCCGCCGCCGAATTTGATCTTCAGCTTGTCAAACGGAATATCGAGCTCGTCATGCACGACAATCAGCTGGGCCGGCTCGATTCGGTAGAAATTGAGAAGCGACACGACCGGCCCGCCAGAGAGATTCATGAAGCTATTGGGCTTGGCGAAAACAAGCCGCGGGCCCTCAAGTCCCGTGCGCCCCTCCGCCACCGTCGAGTTGGTTTTATGCGAACGGAAGGATGCCGAGGCCCGGTCCGCGAGTTCGGCCAAGACCATCTGACCGACATTGTGTCGATTACTGGCGTAGTCGGGCCCGGGGTTGCCGAGCCCGACTACGAGCCACTGCGTGGCATCCATTGACTGCCTTTGCAGGGTGTTGGTGGTGGTGGTGGTGGTTACTCGGCGACGACTTCCTCGGCGACGACTTCCTCGGCGACGACTTCCTCAGAGGCCTCGACCTCGGGGGTCTCACCCAGGTCTTGCTCCCCCGGGATACTGATGGCGACGACCAGTACGTCGGGATCGGTCACGAGCACCGAACCCTCGGGCAGCGTGACATCCTTCGCGAAGATCTGGCTGCCGGCCTCAAGCCCCTCGACGTCAACGACGACATTCTGGGGGATGTTGGTGGCCAAGGCCTCGATCGTGATCGACTTGGCATCGAGGTCGATCGAGGTGCCGGCGACCGGCTCACCCGTCACGTGAACCGCAACGTCGACCTCGACGCGCTCGCCCTTGCGCACCACAATGAGGTCGATGTGCTCGATGATCTGGCGGAGCGGGTTCTTCTGTACGTCCTTGACGAGGGCGAGCTGGTTGGCTCCGCCGCCGAGCTGGAGGTCCAGGATCGCGTTCGCCTTGCGCAGCAGCAGTGCGATCTCGTGGGCCGGGAGGCTCACGTGCAGCGGCTCAGTGCCGTGACCGTACACAACCGCGGGTACCTTGCCGGCAGCGCGAAGCTTGCGGGCAACACCCTTGCCGAAGGTGGTGCGCGACTCGGCCGCGATTTTATTGGTGAGCTCCTTGTGAGCTTTCTTCTCAGACATGCTTCTCCTTCGCGGACGTTCTGTGTTTCAGCACAGTCTGTGTTCCAGCACAGTGCCCGCGTCTATTGATTTCCACTCGAACGCATCAGCGTGAGGAAAGACTTGGGGCTGACAGCAGCCACGTGCCCGATCCACCGCGTCGATAACGGATGCACAGCATCCCTCGCCGAAGTACAGTGGCCGAGTTTACACGGGTCCTGACCTCGTAACACCGCACTCCACCGACACGGCCTCTCGATGCTGCCGAATCGATCGGAACCGGCGGCGTGGGCCCAGTTCGCGAATCAACCTACTCGACCGGCGGCGGCGCCAGCAGCGCGACGATAGACGTCACCGTGGGGTGCTCATCGAGCACGATGCGCGTGCCGGGCTCGTCCGCGCCGAGGGGCTCGAGCGTTGCGAGCTGCGAATCGAGAAGCGACGCCGGCATGAAATGACCCTGGCGATGCTGCATCCGCGATTCGAGCAGTTCACGCGAACCGTCGAGGAACACGAACCGAGCGGAGGGTGCCGCCGCGAGGATCGTCTCGCGATAGACCCGTGTCAGCGCCGAACATGCGATGACGAGACCCTCGGATGCCGCGGCCAGCTCAGCACCGACGAGCGCGAGCCAGGGCATCCGGTCGTCATAGGTGAGCGCGATTCCTGCGGCCATCTTCGCGACATTCGCCGCCGGATGCAGGTCATCGGCGTCGCAAAACGGCACAGCACACGCTTCAGCAAGCGCGATCCCCACCGTCGTCTTGCCGGAGCCGGAGACTCCCATAACTACGAGGAGTGGCTGTGACATGCGCCATAGAATAGCTCCCCAGCCACACGCACTACCCTGAGAAGGGTAATTTTTCGGCACCGGAAAAGGTAACAGGGAGCAATCGTGGCTGACGCACAGGCAAACATCGGAGTGGTCGGACTCGCGGTAATGGGGAGCAACCTCGCCCGCAACCTCGCGAGCCGTGAGGGAAATACCGTCGCCGTCTTCAATCGCAGCCACGAGAAGACCGACACTCTGCTTTCTGAACACCCGGAGGCGAACTTCGTCGGCACCACCAGCTATGCCGAATTCGCCGCTTCCCTGACGAAGCCGCGTGCCGCCCTGATCATGGTGCAGGCCGGCCGGGGAACGGATGCCGTGATCGACGAACTCGTGAAGGTGTTCGAACCCGGCGACATCATCGTCGATGGCGGCAATGCGCTCTTCACCGACACCATCCGACGTGAGAAAGCGGTGCGCCAGACCGGAATCAACTTCGTCGGCGCCGGCATCTCCGGTGGCGAAGAGGGAGCGCTCAAGGGCCCGTCGATCATGCCCGGCGGGTCGGATGAGGCGTGGAAGACCCTCGGTCCGATCCTCGAGTCGATCGCCGCGGTCGTCGACGGTGAACCCTGCGTGACGCACGTCGGCCACGACGGTGCCGGACACTTCGTCAAGATGATCCACAACGGCATCGAGTACGCCGACATGCAGCTCATCGGTGAGGCCTACGACCTGGTCCGTCGCGGCACAGGCAAAACCCCGGCCGAGATCGCCGACATCTTCACCGAGTGGAACACCGGCGAGCTCGAGAGCTACCTGATCGAGATCACCGCCGAGGTGCTGCGCCAGGTGGACGCGTCTACCGGTGCGCCCCTTGTCGATGTGATTCTCGACCAGGCCGGATCAAAGGGCACCGGAGTCTGGACCGTTCAGACCTCGCTCGACCTCGGGATCCCGGTGTCGGGCATTGCAGAGGCGGTGTTTGCGCGTTCCGTCTCGTCGAAGCCGGCGCAGCGTGCCGCAGCCGCCGCTCTTCCCGGACCAACAGCATCCCCGGTGGACAACGTCGACGGCTTCATCGAGGGTGTTCGCCAGGCGCTCTATGCCTCGAAGGTGATCGCCTACAGCCAGGGCTTCGACGCCATTGTCGCCGGTGCCGAGCAGTATGACTGGGACATCAAGAAGGGGGAGATCGCCAAGATCTGGCGCGGCGGATGCATCATCCGAGCCCGCTTCCTCAACCGCATCACCGAGGCCTACGCCGAGAACCCCGAACTGGTGTCGCTCGTGACCGCGCCGTTCTTCACCGATGTCGTCGCCAAGGCTCAGGACTCCTGGCGCAATGTGGTTGCGGATGCCGCGCACGCGGGCATCCCCGCGCCGGTCTTCGCCTCATCCCTCGCCTATTACGACAGCTTGCGCGCCGACCGGCTTCCCGCGGCGCTCACCCAGGGACAGCGCGACTTCTTTGGGGCACACACCTACAAGCGCATTGACAAGGAGGGCACCTTCCACACGCTGTGGAGCGGTGACCGCACCGAGATCGAGACCGAGGGCAGCTCGCACTAGGGCAGCTCAGCGCACGCCTGTGCTTCGATGCGAGGGCAAGCGTGCGGCCGAGGGCGGATGCCGCCTCCAACGCGCCGAACGGTGGAAGCAACACCCCGCCGGGTCATCCAAATGTCCGCTCTCAGCACTGGCACTGGCACTAGCACTGGCACTGGCACTGGAACTGGAACGGGACAGGGACGGGAGCGACTACAGACTGGCAGCGAAGTCGTGCACGTGAGCTACGGAGGCGGCGTAGACATCCGGAAGCGCCGCCCGAAAAAGCTCATCACCGAAGTGGCACACTCCCTGAACCGTGCGCTCCAGAACAGGCACCCCGGCGTCACGGAGGGTTTGCGCGTAGGCGAGCCCCTCATCGCGGCAGGGATCGAGCTCGTTGACCGAGATGGCATGGGGCGGAAGGCCGCGCAGGTCGTCCACGCCGGCGAAGTACGGCCACGCCAGCGGATTGGTGCGATTGGCGCGACCCTCGTCGTAAAGGTCTCGCAGGATGCTGTTGAGCGCATTGCTCATAAAGTAGCCATCATTCTCGGTGAGTGAGGGCAACTCGGGCGGATTGTGCTCCGGCAGCCACTCGTAGAGTCCCGAGATGAACGGCACTGAGGCGTAAACACCGTCGATTCCCGCTGCGGCTGCGGCTACCGGATCGGCGCGCCCCTCACGTCCGGCACGGATCGTGGCGGCCAGCGCCAGATTCGCACCACCAGAATCGCCCTGGAGCACCAGTGCGGAGATTCCGAGCTCGGCCCGATTTGCCGACACCCACTTCGTTGCGGCGGTAACGTCGTCGAGCCCCTGCGGAAAGGGATGATGCCCGGTCTCATCGACAGCGTTCTGAAACTCGACGCCCACCACAACAAGGCCAGCAGCCGCGAGCTCATCCCGCCAACGGGTGTAAACGGCATTGCCACCGCGAAGCATCACCATGCCACCGCCGTGAATATGCAGGATGCCCGGCAGCGGCTCCGAGACATCCGCCGGGCGATGAATGGAGAGCAGCAGGTCGCGGCCGCCTGGCCCTCGGATGGTGCGGGTCGATCGCACAATGCCATCGACCGGTGGCAGGCCGACAAGCAACGCGTCGAAGAGTGCCTCGAGCCGGGTCTCGGACCGTCGGCTGAACCTGAGTCGGTCATCGAGGGGATCCTGCGGGGAGACACGGGGTGGGGAAGTGCGGTCGCCGAGTCGGAACGGCTCCATCGCGGCAAGCATCCGCGGATCGGAACGGGAGTCAGTGGCAAGAGTGCTGTCGGGGTTGCCGAGCCGTCCGGGCAGTAGCGCGGCTGGCACGGGTGGCTCAGGTGGCAGGGATGGCTCAGGTGGCAGGGATGGCTCAGATGGCAAGGATGGGACGGGCTCGGGCACGGACGGCGGTGTCGACATAGACGACCTCCAATTTCGAGACTGGGGATAATTCACGATACCGCGTTGACACGGCGACCTACCGACGACAGGACACGCGCGCGACGGCGCCACTGCGCTAACAGCACCGTAGAACCCAGAGCAGGTAAGACCGACAGCGCAGGCAAGACGATCAGCATGACCAGACCAACAGCGTGGCAAGATTATTCGGACATGACTTACGACGATGAGCCCGAGCTGGCCGGCTACGTGCCGACCGAAGGTGCACCGCGCCTGCGGCGGATGCGGTTCGTGCTGCGCATCGTGGTCGTGGTCGGCATCGCCTGCCTCGTGCTGCCCGGCGTACTGACAACGGCATCTGTTGCGGCCACCACCGCGCGCGAAGCCTGCACCGCCTGGGTGGCCTACGCGGTTCCGGAGGCTCGCGGGGTAGCCGCACGCTTCGAACTGCTCGGCGCTGGCGGGCCGGGCTGGCAGTGCTACGCGGTCGGTGTGTTCGGCGGCGATCGGAACGTCGCATCCCTCGGACTTATCCCGGTGTCGCCCCGGCTCTCCCCCGTGCCGAAACCCGCACGCAACGCCTAGGTGTTCTTCCCACGGAGGTTGTGTGCGTGGCGTGAGTTGAAAAGGTGAGGACCTCCGGTATCGATATGGGTTACGACACTCATTCGATC
>NZ_JADOVH010000009.1 GCF_015751965.1 Frigoribacterium sp. CG_9.8
CAACACCTTCAACCTACGCGCGCCCCGCGGGTGCGGTCAAGTAGACCCACTACCGGAGCGCACTGGAGCCCACTGGATGCCACTGGATCCCACTGGATCCCACTGAAGTAAGTTCAGCGATTGAACCTGGCTCGGTTAGCTGCTCCCGTCTGCTGTCCTGTGGAAAGCTGGCACGATGCGAGGCAACACGACCGCCGTGAACCGTCCGAGGTCTCAGGCCGCCGTTTTGTTGGCGGCGTCGTCGGCTGACGGGCCAGCTTTACCAGCGAAGTAGTTCGCTTCGAATTCCTCGGGCAGCAGACCGTCGAGAAATGCGGCACCTTTCGGAGAAACCTCAGTAGGGCTACGCGTCGAGAGAAATGATGTTTGCACAGAAAAGTGTCAAAGTTCGATACTGACTCGAGAAAGCGGGAACTCCGAACAGTTATCAACGCACGTGTGAACCGTGGAATCTAAAGGAGACATCACAATGACTAAATCACCCAACAGGTTGGTTGCAACAATATTCGGGGCCGTGTATCTCCTCACCGGTCTGATCGGCTTTGCCGCGACTTCCGGCGTCGGGTTTGCCGCGATGAAGGGTGGTTTTCTCCTCGGAATCTTCGAGCTCAACCCACTGCACAACATTGTTCACCTGCTCATCGGTGCGGTCCTGCTGATTGGTGGTCTCTCAAACGTGTCTGCGGCGAAGGCTGTGAACACGCTCGTCGGCGCGGTGTACCTGCTTCTCGGGATCGTCGGGTTCTTCATCGTGGACTCGACCCTCAACATCCTGGCCCTGAACACCGGGGACCATTTTCTACACCTGGCCAGTGGCGTTCTTCTGCTCGGAGTCGGGCTCGCTGGGGATCGGTCCGGAAGCGGGGCTTCGATGACTTCCCCACGCAGGACGAGATCCGACACGCCGTAAGCATTCGCGCACCGGAGCCGCGAGTTGCCAGAACGGCGCCGACCGTCGACATTTGGTGCGGGCGGGGTAGGGCCCTGCACCGCTGCAGTGCAGAGCTTTGCCCCCCCTGCTCTGCCTTCGCAGCGTCCTGCCCAAACTCCGTCCCGGCTCCAACCAGATTGATGCGTTCCTTATTTCCTGTCGTCTTCTTTCTGGCGAAAAATTTCGGATCTACCCAGCCAACGCCCGACAGATCTTCGCGACCGAGCTCCTCGGATGACGCGTAACGGTTTGATCAACTCCCCGTCGATGTGGGTCGCGTGCTGCGCCCTCCCGCCCAACTTCAACAGCGACGCTGAGACGCTGCGGAGGTGGTTCATCCAAGCCGACATCAAGCCCAGACGATATATGGATCCTTCGGGACTGCCCCCCGTTTGATTGACTCCTTGACGCGCCCCGAAGCGGACCCTACAGTCTCATCAAAGGTTCGGTTGATTCTTCGCTCCTTTGTAGACCTCCGCATCATCCTTGGGGCACTAACCGGCTGTCGTTAGTGGTGGGCCACATATGGCCGTCCGGCTAGTGCGCCGACGATTACCGGGAGATTCCACGGTCCGGCCGGTACAGTATCGAGGCAAAGAGCGCCCCGTGGGTACTGTGATCAAATGGGAACACAATGACAGGCATCACGCTGGCACCAGTGAAAAGAACAGCGTGGCGGGTGAAATCGCAGATAACCAGGGCACGCATGCTGCAGGCGGCCAAAGCCGCCGTCGCCGTGGGCCTTGCTTGGGCTGTCGCGCCGTACTTGCCCGGGGTCGCCGACGATTACCCCTACTACGCTCCGCTCGGCGCCCTCGTGAGCATGTACCCCACGCTCATGGGTTCGCTGAGAAATGCCCTGCAAACCCTCGGCGGCCTTGCCGTCGGGATTCTGCTCGCCGCGGCAGTGCTCGTCGTCAGTGCGCCGAACGTAGTGACCATTTCGGTGGCCGTCGGCGTCGGTTCGCTGATCGCTGCCACCGGGTGGTTAGGCGCTAACCGCGAATACATCCCGGTCACCGTCTTGTTCGTGCTCATCGTGGGCGGCCCGAACGCCGACGCATATTCCATCGGATACCTCTCGCAAGTCAGCTTCGGGATTGTGGTCGGGCTTCTGATCAACATGTTGATCTTTCCCGCGCTCAGCCTCGACGCCGTCGGCCGTCAGCTCTCAAACTATCGCTCGGTGCTGGCGGATCATCTGTCCGAGGTCGCCAAAGTCCTGGCCGAGAGCTGGCCGCCGGAGCACGACAGCTGGGCATCCCGCGCTGACACCGTCGTCAGCGTCTCCCGCGACGTGCGGGCCGCGCTGCACTATGCCGACGAAAGCCGCAAAGCCAATCCGCGGGCTCGAATCCACCACCGAGACCTGAACGCTGACTACGACGATCTAGCTGCCCTCGAAACCGTCACCTTCCACGTGCGCGATCTCACATATGTCCTTACCGGGGCGGTGTGGAGCACCCCGGTCGACATCGAGCTGAAACCGGAGCTGCGCCCGTCGCTGAGCCTGGCCCTTGACGCGGTGGCTGCGGTGCTCCGCGACTGGGATTCGGGAAAAACGGACCTGACGGCGTATTCTGCCGCGGCGGACGCGCTTACGTCCCTCATGACCGAACTGGACGAACGGCGTGACCCTGCGCCAGCGACATCGATGGGCGCCGCGACCGCCATCGCCATGGACATCGCCCGCATCCTCGCAGCCCTGCACTCCCGACTCGAACAGCCACCAACGCTTGCAACTGATGCCTAGTCGCGGAGAGTGCACCCCCTGAGGTTTGACATCGGCACAATTCTTAGGCTGACTCAGAGGCGAAGCACTTATTGCCCAAGAACCCGGTAGCGCCACTGTTTCTCGCCATACCAAGGGAACATCACATGAATCTTTTTGTTATCGTCGCCATGATCGCGGTTGTCCTTCTTCTTGTCGGTGGTTTTGTTCAGGCTTTCCAGTTCCTGCTCTGGATTGGCGCCATCCTCTTGGTCATCGCGATCATTGGGTGGCTCGCACGCACCATGTCCGGCCGCGGCCGCAAATCCGTGTGAGCGACCGGCCGACCAGCTCAGCAAGCTAATCTCGAAGAAGAAAATAACCCCTGTTGCCTCCACCGCTTGGCGCGCCCTGGGTTTGTTGGAGACTGCTGACCTTGGAAACGAGGATGGAGTCATGGTGTCGAATCAAGGATCTGGGAAGCCGACGACACGTCGGCATTCGCCGGAGGAGAAGGCTGCTGCGGTCCGGATGGTGAGGACGCTACGTGCGGAGCTCGGGACCGAGCACGGGACGGTCCAGAGGGTTGCGGCCCAGCTCGGTTACGGGATCGAGTCGGTCAGGATGTGGGTCAAGCAGGCTGACGTCGACGACGGTAACGTCACGGGCGTGACTACAGCGCGAAGCGTGGAAGCTGCGGGAGCTCGAGCAGGAGGTCCATGAGTTGAAGCGGGCCAACGAAATTCTGAAGAGAGCAGCGTCTTTCTTCGGGGCGGAGCCGGGCCGCCAACACCGGAAGTAGTCGCGTTCATCGATGCGAACAAGAACGATGTCGTCCAAGGTCGCCCCCTTTCGAGTCGAGCCCATTTGCAGCTTGTTGCAGGTGGCTCCGAGTGCCTACTACGCCGCGAAGGACCGCGCGCCGTCGGCGCGGGCGGTCACCGACGCCACCCTCACCCCGGAACTGATGACGCTCTGGGAGACGAACTATTCCGTTTACGGGGTCCGCCAGCTCTGGAAGGCCGCCCGGCGGGCCGAACACGACATCGGCCGCGACCAGACCGGCCGGCTGATGCGCGCTGCGGGGATCGAGGGCGCGACCCGGACAAAGCGCGTGAAGACGACGCGGCCTGATCCGATGTCGTGGAGGCACCCGGATCTGGTGAAGCGGGAGTTCACTGCGACTGCCCCGAACCGGCTCTTACGTCACGGACCTCACGTTCGTCCCGACCTGGGCGGGCGTCGCCTATGTGTGCTTCATCATCGACGCGTTCTCGCGGATGATCGTGGGGTGGCGGTGCGCGTCACACATGCGCACCGAGATGGTCCTCGACGCGATCGAGATCGCCCGTTGGGGTCGCGGTGCTCACCACGCAGATCTTCGCTGCCACAGCGATGCCGGCAGTCAATTCACGTCGATTCGCTACGGAGAACGCCTCGCGCGAGATCGGAGCCACGCCGTCGATTGGTTCTGTCGGCGACAGCTATGACAACGCCCTCGCAGAGACGGTGAACGGCTACTACAAGACCGAACTCGTCCGCGGACCCGCACGCCCCGGCCCGTGGCGGACGGTTGAAGACCTCGAGCTCGCGACTCTCGGATGGGTCCACTGGCACAACACCTGGCGCCTCCACGGCTACCTCGGCGACGTCCCACCCGCCGAGTTCGAGCAGACGTTCTATGCTGGCCAAACCACCGCTACTAACCTGGTGGAAATCAACTAGCGCGAGTCTCCATCAAACCCAGAGCGATTCACCTTGAACCGTCCCGGGTTTCGTGCCGCTTTCTTTCTGGTGAAAGGATGCGTTGGTACCGCCCCGAGTTCAGTTGACTCGGTGACGTGCCAGTAATTGACGGTCAGTCCTCAGAGCCCCGCTGTGCTGTCCCCGATCGACTCAGCAGGGCGCGTGTCTTGTCGTGCTGGGGGTTCGTGAAGATCACCTCGGGAGGACCCTCTTCGACGATAAGTCCTTGGTCCATCGCCACGATGCGATTCGCCATCTCACGGGCGAACTGCATCTCGTGGGTGACGATCACCATTGTCGTACCGAGCTGGGCGATTCTTTTGATGACGGCCAAGACCTCGCCGACTAGCTCCGGGTCGAGCGCTGAGGTTGGCTCGTCGAAGAGCGTGACAGTGGGTTCCATGGCGAGGGCGCGGGCGATCGCCACACGCTGTTTCTGCCCGCCGGAGAGCTTGCTGGGGTAGGTATCCAGTTTGTCGACGAGTCCCACCATTTCCAGGTTCGGCACCGCGATCGCTTTGGCGGCGGTAGCGGATAGCTTCTTCGCGTCGCGGAGCGGGGCCATAACATTGCCAAGCGCGGTCTTGTTGAGGAACAGGTTGAAGTGCTGAAACACCATACCGATGTCCGTGCGTTTCATGGCCGTGATGGAGGCCTTCTCGTCGACCAGCTTGCCGTCTTGTTCCCGGTACCCGATGAGGTGGTCGTTGACATAAATACGCCCACTCTCGATGGTTTCCAGCTTGTTGATGCAGCGCAGGAGGGTGCATTTGCCCGAGGCGCTCGATCCGATAATCACGACAGTTTCTCCGCGGGCAACAGTGAAGTCGACGCCTTTGAGAACCTCGACCCGTTTGATCTCGTCTGTGCGGCCGCGGACGCGGCCCCACAAGCTCGCTTTCGTCTCGAACACGAAGGTCTTATGCACCCTCTGCACCTTGATTATTGTCTCTTCAGCTAAGGGATCGCGCCTTTCGTTCGAGGAGCACGACGATTCGGGACAGCGGGAGACTAATGATGAGGTAGGGAATTGCAGCGGCTGTGTAAATCGCGGTGGTTTGGAAGGTCTGGCTGTTGAGGATGTTCGCTGTCTTGAGGATTTCGGTCACCGCGATCACCGAGGTAAGCGCGGTGACCTTCACCATGGCGATGAAGTAGTTGCCGATGGGCTCGAGGGAGACCACGAACGACTGTGGGATGACTATTTTCCACAGTGTCTTCGTGGGCGTGTAACCCAATGAAAGTGCGGCCTCGGTTTGGCCGTGTTCGACCGACAGGATGGCAGAACGGAACACTTCCGACAGGTACGCGGCGTAGTTCAGGCCCAGACCCAGGATGCCAGCTGGCACCGGGTCGATGTTGATTCCGACGCTTGGGAGCACGAAGAAGATATAAACAAGCTGAACCAGGAGTGAGTTCCACGAATGATCTCTACAAAAAAGACGGCGATCGCGCGTAGGGTCTTGAAATTCGAAATTCTGGCTAGGGCCACGAGCAACCCGAGCACCAGGGCGAAGGCCATTGCGCCGAGTGCAAGTTGGATGACGATCGGAACCGCACGGAGGAGGGCGGGGAAAACGGCGAGCAGCATCGCCACACCGAGAGCGGTGTTGAACCATGGAGTGTTGGCGGTGAGCCCGGCGAATGCAGAGCCGTTGTTATTGGCCGCCGAGGTAAATGCTTAGAGCACCTCCGAGAGCCCGTGAAGCCCGGGGTTGAAGATCGAAGTCGTGAGAACGTCCGCGTTTACGGCCGGGATCGCGAAGCTCAGTGCGGTGCCGGCAAGCACGATGCTCGGAGTGATCAGGATGTAGATGCTCGCGAGTTTGATCTCGCGCGGACCGATCTTCTTGCCGAGGTACTCCGGCGTGCGGCCGACCAGCAGGCCGGCGATGAACACCGTGATGATGGCAAGGATGAGCATGCCGTAGAGCCCGGATCCGACCCCGCCGGGTGCGATCTCGCCCAGCATCATGTTGAACATCGTCATCATTCCGCCGAGGGAGGTGAACGAGTCATGCATGGAGTTGACTGCACCGGTCGACGTCAGTGTGGAGGTCGTCGCGAACAGAGTCGAGCCCCAGATGCCGAAACGCTGCTCCTTGCCCTCCATTGCCGCCCCGGCGAGTCGGGTCCCCGCACCGCCGGTGAGGGTCTCGAAGAGCGTCAGTGCGGTGAGCGAGACGGCAAACATCGACACCATCACCGCGACGATCGCGTTGCCCTGACGCTTATCCCCCACCATCTGGCCGAAGGTACGCGGCAGGGCGAAGGGGATGGCGAGCATCAGGATGATCTCGAAGGCGTTGGTCCAGGGTGTGGGGTTCTCGAATGGATGCGCGGAGTTCGTGTTGAAGAAGCCACCACCGTTAGTACCGAGCAGCTTGATCGCCTCCTGCGACGCTGCCGGTCCGCCCGGCACGGACTGGGTCGCACCGGTGATCGTCGAGATGGTCGAGAAGCCGTTGAAGTTCTGGATCACACCCCCGATGATGAGCACGATCGCCGAGACGAAGGCGATCGGCAGGAGCAGGCGCAGGATGCTCCGGGTGAGGTCGACCCAGAAGTTGCCGATCGTGCCCGACCTGCGACGGGCGAAGCCGCGCACCAGGGCGATCACGACCGCGATGCCGACAGCAGCGGAGACGAAGTTCTGCACGGCAAGACCAGCGAGCTGCACCGTGTACCCCATCGTCACGTCGGGCGAGTAGGACTGCCAGTTGGTGTTGGTGACGAATGACGCCGCCGTGTTGAACGACAGTCCCTCCGGTATCGCGGGAAATCCGAGCGAGTAAGGAAGCACTGCCTGAAGTCGCTGGAGCAGGTAGACGAAGACCACCCCGACGATCGATACGACGAGCACGCTGCGCAGGTAGGAGCGCCAGCTCTGCTCGGACGCCGCATCCACACCGATGAGTCGATAAAACCCGCGCTCGAGGCTGAGGTCTCTCGTGGAGGTGAAGGTACGGGCCATATAGTCACCGAGTGGCCGGTAAAGCAGCACGAGGATGACCGCGGCTGTGAGGATCTGCAGAATGCCGAACAGCACATCCATCAGAAGGCTTCCGGTGTGATGAGGGCGTAAACCAAATAGACGAGGGCAGCGATAGCGAGGATGACCGCGATGATGCTGAAGACGATCACAGCTTCTCGACCCCCCAGGCAACGACACCGGCCACCGCGAACGCGGCGGCGGCGACGAGCACATACACAATGTCAAGCACAGGAACTCCGTTCGAATTGCGTTCACACGCGCCCACCGGGGAGCCGCGATGCCGCTGAGGCACAACATTCGAGTAGATACCTTCTGCAGAGCACCACGGTGAATCCTCATGACCTCCTTACGTGCGGGGCGCAAACACTAACGAATCCCTAACGGCAAGCCAGCTCTGCGGCCGACCGCAGTCGCGCTGCCGTGGCCCTGCTCCGGTCTTCGCGGTACGTTCTTAGTCATGTGCGGACGCTTCGCGATGGACAAGAGCACCGACGACCTGATCGAAGAGTTCGTGGCGGTCGGCGGAGACTTTCGTAATTGGCGGCCGGGATGGAACATCCGCCCCACCGACCGGATCGCGGTCGTGCTCGAGTCGATGGTGGACGCACCCGAGCCGGTTCGGCGCCTCGAACTCGCGCGCTGGTCGCTCACCCCCAACTGGTCGAAGACCCTGAAGATGAAGATCTCCACCTTCAACGCCCGCAGCGAGGGCATCACCGGGAAGGCCTCATTCAAATCTGCGATCCGGTCGCAGAGGGCACTCATCCCGGTGACCGGCTACTACGAGTGGCAGACCGATGCGGTCACCAAGAAAAAGACGCCGTTCTACCTGCGGGCACCCGCGGGCGAATCACTGGCCTTCGCCGGTATTTACTCCTGGTGGAAGGACCACTCGCTCGACGACGATCCGGGGCTCTGGACTCTGACGACCACGATTCTCACCGCGGACTCCGTGCCTCGCCTCGCGCACATCCACGACCGAAATCCGGTGCTGCTGCCCCCCGAGCTTTGGAATGATTGGCTCGACCCGCGCATCGAAGGCACGCAGGGATTTGTGGATGCCACGGTCGCGGCGGCACACCCGGTCGCGGAATCCCTTGAGATTATCGAGCTCTTGGCGGTCACTGACGTCGAGCCGGTCGCCCGGGACTGACCTGCAGCTGGGAAGAAACGCCCCTCGCCAGCAGTACAGCTAGCGGGTCTTCTTGAGCGATTTTTCTGCGATCGGTTCCTGCCCGGCCTCACGGCGAGCGCGGAAGTAACTCGCTGCTTCATCCTGCCGTTCGCGCTCCGCACCGGAGGCGACCGCCGCCCGCACATGCTCAGGCTCGAAGCCGAAGGCAGTCACGAGGTCGAGCGCGTGCGGTCGAAGGCGCGGCAGCAGGCGATCGTCGATGTAGTCGGTGATCGCCGCAGCCCGCTGAGCAGAGAGCCGGCCATTGATGAGGTACCAGGCGAGGTTTTTCTCGATCAGCCCGAAGCCGAACAGGTCGCGAAGCCAGGTGGTGACCTCCGCCGTTTTCGGGTCGGAGATGGCGTCGAGCGCCTCGGTAAAGGCCTCCCACTGCAGCAGTTCGGCGTGCGCGATTGCCGCTTCGATCAGCTCGTTCTGGTTGGTGTTGAAGATCGCCGCTGCCTCGATCGGCGATGCCTTCTTGGCGGTGCGCAGCCGCCCGGCGAGGGAAGCAATCATCGTCTCAACCCGGTCGGTGAGCAACTGGCGTTGGGATTCAGCGTCGCGCACGAACCCCACCGACCGTGCCGTCGAGCCGAAGTCGGCGACATTCTGAGCGAGCTTACGCAGGCCCGAGCGATTCACGGCCGCGTCACTCACCTGCCCGGCGACGTAGCCGGCCACTGTTGCAACATCCGCCTCCGTGAATTTGCGCGAGTAGTCGGTGAGCAGGCGCTTGGCCACGAGCTGGAGCAGCACGGTGTTGTCACCCTCGAAGGTGACATAGATATCGAGGTCTGCGCGCAGCTGGGTGAGGCGGTTCTCGGCAAGGAATCCGGCGCCGCCGCAGGCCTCTCTGGCCTCCTGGAGAATCTCGAGCGTGTTCCAGGTACTGAGCGATTTGAGGGCGGCAGCAAGAGTCTCGAGATCTTCGCGGTCGGCATCCGTGGCGCGCGCTCCGGAGAAGACGCCGTCGAAAACGGCGAGTAGCTTCTCGTGCGCAAAGGACATGGCGTAGGTCGTGGCGAGCTTCGGCAGCAGGCGCCGCTGGTGGCGCTGGTAATCGAGGATCACCTCTTCCTTGGTCGGATCCGCAGCGGTGAACTGACGGCGCTGCGAGGCGTAGGTGATTGCGATGAAGAGGGCGAGCTTTGAGGCGACGACGGATGCCCCGTCGAGCGAGACGCGCCCCTGCACGAGAGTGCCGATCATGGTGAAGAAGCGGCGGCCGGGGCTCTCGATGTCGGAGCTGTAGCTGCCATCCGCCGCGACGTCGCCGTAGCGATTGAGCAGGTTCTCGCGCGGCACCCGAACACCGGTGAAGTGCAGCCGGCCGTTGTCGATACCGTTGAGCCCACCCTTCAGCCCATCGTCTTCACCACCGATGCCGGGAAGGAAGGCATTCTCGTCGCGGATCGGCACGTAGAAGGCGTGCACCCCGTGATTGACGCCCTTCGTGATGAGCTGGGCGAACACGACGGCGGCGATGCCGTGCAGTGCGGCGTTGCCGAGGTAGTCCTTCCAGGCGGCGCGGAACGGGGTGTCGATCACGAACCCCTGCGTGGCCTCGTCGTACGTTGCCGTGGTTCCGATAGCCGCGACATCCGATCCGTGGCCGGTCTCGGTCATCGCGAACGCACCGGGCACCTCGAGACTCATGATGCCGGGAAGAAACTTCTCATGGTGACGCTGGGTGCCGAGGTGGAGCACGGCCGCTCCAAAGAGTCCCCACTGCACGCCGGACTTGATCTGGAGAGACGGATCGGCCGTGACGATCTCTTCGAAGGAGGCGATGTTGGCGCCGTGGTCATCAGCGCCACCGAGAGCAGAGGGGAAGGCCTTGAGCACGGATCCGGACTCGACAAGCAACTTCAACTGGCCAAGCACTCGCGTTCGTTGGGCATCGAGGCCGAGGCTGTCGTCACGATGGAATGCGCTGTCTTTCATGAGCGTGCGGGATTCCCGGCGCGCATCCGCCCAGGTGCCAAGCAGATATTCGCCCAGCCAGGAGGTGTCGATGTGCTCGCCAGACGTGTCTGTCGGCGCGCCGGCTGGTTGGTATGCCGTGGGCCGAGATGCGGTGGACCGGGCTGCCGTGGGCCGGGATGCGGTGGGGGAAACAGAGGAGATGCGGTCGGCGAGGTTGGTCATGGCGAATCGCCCTTTCATCCGGAGGGCCTTCGAGGGCCTATCTTCGACAGTACGATCAACGCCGTGACCCGCAAAGGAGGTGGTGCGCCAGGCACGAAAGGCATGGCGACAGGTCGACATCCCTTGTAGGAATCTCACAATCGGTGACGCAGTGGGAATATGAACACCTACTAGGCGGTTTACCCCGACATGTCTACTCTCACTCTGACCACGGATGCCTTTGAAGAGACGGTTTCCTCCTCCGGGATCACCCTTGTCGACTTCTGGGCCGATTGGTGCGGCCCATGCAAGATGTTCGCCCCGATCTACGAGGCCGCCAGCGAGAAGAATCCCGACATCACCTTCGGCAAGGTCGACACCGAGGCGGAGCAGGCTCTCGCGAGCGCCGCTGGGATCACGTCGATCCCTACGCTGATGGCGTTCCGCGACGGGATCCTGGTGTTCTCGCAGCCGGGCGCGCTCCCCGCACCGGCACTTGACGAAGTCATTGATGCTGTGAAGGGTCTTGACATGGTCGAGGTGCACAAGAAGCTCGCTGAGCAGGAAGCCGCCGCGGCCCAGGCCAACGTCTGACCTGCCGCTCCGGCCCTGCGCTCTTTCCCGCCTGTGGTACGCGGATTATTCGACCTGCCAGCGGTCGGCGGCGGTCGCCTCGATGATCTCGAGCAGCGCGGCACGCATTGCCACATTGTCGGAGATGCTCGGAAACAGGTCGGCCTCAAGCGTTCGTGCGGATTCCCACGCTGACGCTCCCGCCGGAGTGCGTGTGACAACATGGCGACGACCATCAGCAGGGTGCTTGCGGCGGGCGACGTAACCCTCGCGTTCAAGGCGTTCAAGGGTTCGGGACATCGTCTGCACCTCGACCCGCGCGGCCTTGGCCAACTCGGTCTGACTGAGTGCACCCGCCCCCAGGACGTGCAGCACGATCAGACCGGCGTGGGCCAATCCGCGCTGTTCGAGGGCTTCGACCCAGGCATGCTCGACGAGTCGCGCGGCTGTCGACAGTAGTCGGCCCGTCGGCCAGGCCTGCATTTCGACCGGATCGGTCATCGCGTCGCATCTTTCATGTCGTCATCTTTAGGGCTATCGTAAACTACTCAGCTGGCTGATAATTTAGGAGCCCTCGATGACCGAGCTGCGAGAGACGGTGCGGCAGTCCGTCGTTCTGGTGAGTGCCATTGTCGCCGTGGTCGGTGCCTTCATCGGATCCGGGGCAGCAGGCGGCACTCCGATTGCGGATGCCGCGGGCGGTGCACTCGCAGCGGATGCCACCCCGATCGCGCCCGGCGGTCCAGCATTCGCAATCTGGACTCCCATCTACATCGGCCTGCTCGCCTATGCGGTCTGGCAGTCCCTGCCGCGCCAGCGGGACGACGAGCGTCAGCGGCGACTCGGCTACCCGATTGCCGCATCCTTGATTCTTAATGCGGCCTGGATCCTCAGCATCCAGTTCGGATTCCTCGCCGCGAGCGTGCCGATCATCGTCGCACTGCTCGCGGTTCTGGTTTGGGCCTTCCGAATCACGCTGTCCTCGCGCCCGAAGAACCTCATCGAGACGATCGTCGCCGATGGCGCGGTCGGCCTCTACCTCGGCTGGGTGTGTTTGGCGACCGCCGCCAACGTCACGGCGCTTCTCGTGGCCTCCGGCTTCCGCGGCTTCGGACTGGGAGCGGATGCCTGGGCCGTAGTGATCGTGGCTGTCGCCGGTCTCGTGGGAGTGATCCTGGCAGTTATCGGCAGGGGGCGGCTCACGCCAGCCATCTCCCTTTCCTGGGGACTCGCCTGGCTGGCGGTCGCCCGCCTCACCGGCGGTCTGCCGTCTATGCCGGCCGCCATCACCGCTATCAGCGCTGTCGTGGTGGTGATCGCGATCACCGGCATCCTGCGACTTCGAAGCACACCGGTTCGCGGGACGAGTGGCTCGGATCCAAAGGTTATTCCCGCGTGAGTGACGCCGCTGCGGGCTCTGCCCGACGCCGCTGGGCGGGTCTCGTCTTCATCAGCATCGCCGTCGCGCTCATCATCGTCGACTCGACGATTGTGAATGTGGCGATACCGTCGATCATCAAGGACCTCTCGATCACCTCCACCCAGGTGCAGTGGGTGCAGGAGAGCTACACGCTGGTCTTCGCGGCTCTGCTGCTCGTCTTCGGCACGCTTGCCGATCGCTACGGGCGACGACGGGTGCTGATCATCGGCGTCACGATTTTCGCCCTTGCGTCTATCCTCGCCGCGTTCGCCCAGACTGGAGATCTGCTGATCGGCTCCCGGGTGATCCAGGGCATCGGCGGTGCGATGGTCCTACCCACCACCCTCTCCATCATCAACGCCACCTTCCGCGGCCGGGAGCGCGGCATCGCGTTCGCCGTCTGGGGATCAACGATCGGCGGAATGGTCGCGGTCGGTCCGCTGCTGGGCGGCTGGCTGACCACCTTCTTCTCCTGGCGCTGGGCATTCGGTATCAATATTCCGTTCGGCATCCTCATCATCATCGGCACCCTGATCTTCGTGATCGAATCGAAGGCCACTGATGTGAGACGCATCGATGTCGTCGGGGCGATCCTCTCGATTGTGACGAGCGCGACGCTTGTCTTCGGACTCATCGAGGGCCGCACGTACGGGTGGGTACTCACCAATACGGCACCGAAGTTCGGCGACTGGATCTGGCCGTTCGAGATCTCGGTGATCCCGATCGCGTTTGCGATCACAGTCGTCGCCGGCATCGGATTCGTGGCGTGGGGCCTCCACCGCCAGCGTGTCGGCAAGACCACCCTCCTCGCGTTCAGCCTCTTCAGCATTCCGTCGTTCCGCAACGGCAACATCGCCGCGCTGATCGTCTCCCTCGGCGAATTCGGCATCATCCTCTCCCTCCCGCTCTGGCTGCAGAACGTGCTCGGATACAACGCCCTACAGACCGGCCTGGTGTTGCTGGCGCTCGCTATCGGATCCTTCGTCGCGAGCGGCTTCGCCGGTGCATTCGGCAATCGGGTCTCCCCTGTCACAATCGTGCGGGTGGGGCTTGTGGCCGAAGTAATCGGTGTCGCTGGCCTGGGATTCGTAATCTCGGCGAGCGCTACCTGGCTGGTGATCGTGCCGTTCCTCTTCGTCTACGGATTCGGCGTCGGGCTTGCCACCGCCCAACTCACCGGCGTGGTGCTCAAAGATGTGCCGATCGAGGCGAGCGGTCAGGGATCTGGAACCTCCAGCACAGCGCGCCAGATCGGGTCGGCCCTCGGCATCGCCATCCTCGGCACGATCCTCTTCACCTCCGCTGGCACGACCCTTGATGCCCGCCTTTCTGACCTGCCCGATGCCGAGCGCGCGCAGATCGTGAACGCCGTAGTCGATAGCGCCGGTGCAGCAATCCCGGGCCTAGCAAAGCAGAATCCGGCGATTGCAGAGGATGCTCGCATCGCCTTCAGCGACGCAACGCAAGTTGCAGCGTTCTCGGCCGCAGGGTTTCTGGTACTCGGATTCCTGGCAACCCTCCGACTCAGCGGAGTCTCGCGTAACCGGGAGGAAGAGCTGCTCGCCTCAGAGGCTGGTGGGGCTGCTACCCCGCAAAGCGGTCCGTAGCGTCGATCAACGCGGACAGAATGCCCGGCTCGTCAAACGCGTGGCCGGCATCAGGCACCATCACAAATTCTGCTTGGGGCCATGCTCGGTGCAGATCCCAGGCGGTCACAGCCGGAGTGCAGATGTCATAGCGCCCCTGGACGATCACCCCGGGAATGTCTGCAAGCGTGCTGGCATCCCGGATCAGTTGGCCCTCGTCGAAGAACCCGCGGTTGACGAAGTAATGGTTCTCGATTCGCGCGAAGGCCAGCGCGTAACGCGGGTCAGCGAATACGGATACGACGTCTGGCCGGGGCAGCAGGGTGATGGTGGATGCCTCCCAGATCGACCACGCGACAGCAGCGGGTCCGTGCACCGCGGGATCCGGATCGTTGAGAAGTCGGTGGTACGCCTGAATAAGCGTATTCCGCTCGCCGATCGGAACCGGGGCGAGGAATCCCTCCCAGGCATCCGGGAACACCGCCTGGGCACCACCCTCGTAAAACCAGTCGAGCTCGGATTTGCGCAGGGTGAAGATGCCGCGCAGCACGAGCTCAGAGACCCTGCTCTGGTGGGTCTCCGCGTAAGCCAAAGCGAGGGTGCTGCCCCACGAACCGCCGAAGACCAGCCAGCGTTCGATCCGCAAGTACTGACGCAGCAACTCGAGGTCGTCGACAAGATGCCAAGTGGTGTGTGCACTCAGGTCGATATCGGCGTCGCTCGCATGTGGGAGGCTCCGACCCGAGCCGCGCTGATCGAGCAGAACGATTCGGTATTTCGCCGGGTCGAAGAGCCTGCGATGGTTCGGCTGAGTCTCGCCGCCGGGACCGCCGTGCAGGAATACGGCGGGCTTACCGTCGGGATTACCTGACGTCTCCCAATAGATGCTCTGACCGTCTCCGACATCCAGGAGTCCGGAGTCATAGGGTTCGATCTCGGGATAGAAGCTGCGCATTCTTCGAGCCTAGGTGTTCTTCCCACGGAGGTTGTGTGCACCGAAGGAGCTTCACACCGCGTCATCCCGCGCACGGCACAGGCCGCGTACCCTGAAGGCATCCGCCGCAACAGGCGGGAACCGAGGAGCTGTGCGTGAAAATCACCCATCTGCGGCATTTCGTGGCGGTCGCCGGGGAACTGCATTTTATTCGCGCCGCCGATTCGCTCGGCATCTCGCGTGCCAGGCTTGACTCATCCATTCGGGCACTCGAGGCGCAGGTGGGAGCCGATCTCTTCGATCGCCGACAGGGGTCGACCACCCTCACCAGTGCCGGAATGGCGCTGCTCGAGCAGGCCCACATCGAGCTCGCGGAATTTGATGATCGCCCGCCCGCCCCTGCTGCGCCACCCGGCGGCAAGGCCAAGGCATCGAAGGGCACGGGCCGAGCGCCGATCGTGAAGGGTGAGCCTCGCCCATACAAAAACCGGCAGTCGCGTTAATCGAGCCACCGCACTATCGCACCAACGCGCCACCGCGCTGGCTACGAGGCGAGCACCTCGAGAATCGCCTCACCATACTTGGCGAGTTTGTTCTCGCCGACGCCACTCATCGTGCCGAGTTCGGCGAGGGTGTTTGGCGTGGCGGTTGCGATCTCGCGCAGTGTCGCATCGTGGAAGATGACGTAGGCAGGAACCCCCTGCTCTTTCGATTCAGCAGCCCTCCAGGCCCGCAGTCGCTCGAACACCGGGGATGCCCCCGCGGGCAGCTCGACGGCGGCAGAACGGCGGGTCTTGGCCGGCCGTGATGCGCGCTCTGGCTCCCGGCGCAACATCACCGACCGATCCCCCGCGAGTACCCTCGCGCTTGACTCGGTCACAATGAGCGTTCCGTACTCACCCTGCACCGCAAGAAGCCCCTGCGCCAGCAACTGGCGCACGACGCCGCGCCACTCCTGATCAGAGAGTTCACCGCCGATTCCGAAGGTCGACAGGGAGGAATGGTCGTACTGGGTGATGCGCGCAGTGCTGCGACCAAGCAGGATGTCGACGAGTTGTCCTGCTCCGAACTTCTGGTTGCGCTCGCGCTGCAGCCTCACGATCGTCGAAAGTAGCTTCTGTGCCGGCACCGTGCCGTCCCACGACTCTGGCGGGGCGAGACAGGTATCGCAGTTGCCGCAGGCTGTAGATGTCTCACCGAAATACCCGAGCAGTTGCACTCGGCGACACTCCACGGTCTCGCACAGCGCGAGCATCGCGTCGAGATGCTGGCCGAGTCGGCGACGGTGCTCGGCATTCCCCTCTGAGCCGTCGATCATGCGACGCTGCTGCATCACATCCTGCAATCCGTACGCAAGCCACGCTGTGGACGGCAGGCCATCCCGACCGGCACGCCCGGTCTCCTGGTAGTAGCCCTCGACCGATTTGGGAAGGTCGAGATGCGCGACGAAGCGCACATCCGGCTTATCGATACCCATGCCGAATGCGATGGTAGCGACCATCACGATGCCGTCTTCGCGCAGGAACCTGGACTGGTTCGCCGCTCGCACCCGTGAATCGAGACCCGCGTGGTACGGCAGGGCCGAGGTGCCGTTCTGAATCAGGAACTCGGCTGTTTTCTCAACGGATGCCCGGGACAGGCAGTAGACGATGCCGGCGTCCCCCGGGTGCTCGCTGCGCAGCAATTCGAGTAGCTGCTGCTGCGGTGCATTCTTGGCGGCGATGCGGTACTGGATGTTCGGTCGATCGAAGCTCGCGACGAAGTGCCTGGCATCGCTCAGCTGCAGTCGCTTCTGGATCTCAAGGTGGGTTTGCTCCGTTGCCGTCGCGGTGAGCGCAATGCGTGGCACGCGTGGCCAGTGCTCGTGCAACATCGACAGTTGCAGGTAATCGGGCCTGAAGTCGTGGCCCCACTGCGAGACACAGTGCGCTTCATCGATGGCGAAGAGAGAGATCGACGCGCGGTCGAGCAAGTCGATGGTGGCTGTGACCCGCAGCCGTTCGGGCGCAAGGTAGAGCAGATCGAGTTCACCATTCAGGAGCGCGCGCTCCACCCCCCGGCGCTGTTCCTGGTCCTGGGTGGAATTGAGGAACGCCGCGCGTACACCGACAGCGGAGAGCGCATCCACCTGGTCTTGCATGAGGGCGATGAGCGGCGAGATGACCACCCCGGTGCCCTCACGCACAAGTGCGGGAATCTGATAGCACAGCGACTTGCCACCGCCGGTGGGCATGAGTACGAGAGCGTCACCGCCGTCGATGACCTGCTGGATGATCTCGGCCTGGTCCCCACGAAAGTTGTCGTACCCGAACACCGTATGAAGTGCATCACTCGAACTGGAGTACTGGGAAGACGAGGCTCGTATCGGCCCGCGGTCTTCAGCTGGCATGCCTGCGCGAGAGGGGGGCTCGTATTCGAACTCATCCGGCGGCTCGAGGTCGTCCGGATCCCAGGGGATGTCCGCACTCCAGCTCACCGTTCAGCCCCTCATCTGTGGCGTTGCACTCCACTGTCCAAAATTCTAGCCTTGGGGGGTGACAGCGCTCTCGGCATCGCCCTCGCTGATCACGATGCTCTGCGGGTCCGGCGGTGGAGGCAGCGTGACAATCCGCATCCGTTCGAGACCGAAGCGCTTGGCCGAGCGCATCACGAGCCAGGCATACAGTGCCAGCGTAAGAACGGAGATCACGACCGAGAGACCACTGCCCGTCGTGGAGTTCACGTCGACGAGGCCGAAAGCACCGATGATGAAGATCACCGTGTTGTTGATTACATGGGCGACGATGGCCGCCTCGAGCCCGCCCGTGCGCCACACCAGCCATCCGGCCACCACGGCAAAAGCGGAAACGTCGATCATTCCCCACACGTCGTACTGGTGGCCGATGGCGAAGAGCGGTACCGGCAGCAGGATCGCAAACAGTGGATGCTTCAGCCAGCCGCCGATCATCTGAGCGAGGTACCCGCGAAAGACGAATTCCTCGGCGGTCGCCTGCAGAGGCACAAACAGCACAGCCACGAGCACCGTGATCCAGGTGTTCGACGACACGACAACGGGCGGGATCGACTCATCGGTCAGCACGGGAAGCACGAGCACCGACAACAGGGTCGAGGCGCCGTAGGCAATGATCACGGGCAGGATGAGCCGCGCCATCCACCGCCAGCGCAGTCGGCCGGCAATCGACGACAGCAGACCCACCGGACGCGGACCCGTGATGAGGCGAGCGAGCCAGATCGAGGGCAGCATGACCGCGATGGATGACAGCGTGAACGCCAGAACCACCGGGAGACTGTTATCGATCTCACCGGTGGTGAGCAGGGCCTCAAGCACCGGACGCACCTCGGGGAAGACCAGCGTCGACACGAGGAACAGGATGACAAGCACGATCGTGAAACCGATGAAGAAGCCTATAGCGATCAATCCGGTGACGAGCGGCTTCCACCAGCGATAGGCGGGGGAACTTCGGGCGAGGCGGTGATAGGCGAATTCCACCTAGTAAGCCTAGCTACTGTCAGAAGGCGAACACCGGTGAGCGAGCCGACGTAGATTCCATCAGCTGCGTGTTGCCGCTGTAGGTGGCGGTGAGCAGATGGATGCCGCGGCTGAGCTTCGGCAGCGTCACCGTGACCCGGCCCCTGTCGCCGGAGGTCAAGGTCACGGTGGTGAGCACCATGCTCCCATCTCGAATGACAACGTCGCCGGTCGGCATCAGGCTGCGGCCCTGTGCCGCTCCGGCGACCACGATCCGGTACAGGACCGCAGAGTCAGAGCGCTGCAGTACGCGGTCGATGCGGGCGTGGGTGGAGGATGAGAGACGATCCACCATCTCGGATGCGGAGGTCGCAACCCCGGGAGAAAAGCCCGGCGCGGTAGCGGTGACCGAGACGGTGATCGCTGCTCCGGCATCCGCTGGCACCAGCGTGTAGGTCGCGGCCTGTGCTGCGTCGATGGGTACCCCCGCGCGATTCCACTGGTAGGTGACCTCCGGCGAGGGGACGCTCCAGCTGCCCGGAGTCGCCGCGGGAGTGCGGCCGACCCTGGCGGTGCCGCTGATCGCCGGGACATCCACCGCGGTGATGGGTGGCACGGTGATGGTGAGCGGCACGTCGATCGTGGTACCGGTCTGCGGCACAGCGACCGTCAGCACCAGTGTGCCCGCGGGTGTGCCAGTCGGGATGGTGACCTCGACGGATGCCCGGCCGGTTTCATCCCTCGTGTCTACGATCGCGGGATCGATGGTTGCCTGGCCGAGCACAACACCCCCGGCGCTCACGGTCGCGGTGCCGGAGTTCGGCTCGCCGTTCGAGAACAGCAACGATGAGAGTCCGAGGGTCACCGCGTCACCCGGTGAGGCAGTGGTGATGGCGGTGGCAGCGGCAGACGAGAGAGTGACACCAACGGCACGCTGCGCGTAGTCGGGGGATGCGACGGGATTCGCGACGAAGTAGTCGACCATGCTCTGCAGGTCGATCTTGCCGGTGTCACCGGCGTTCGTTCCCTTGGCTAGTGTCATGAAGTTGTCACCGCCAGAGGCGAGAAAGGAGTTCGCCACAACAGAGACCGAATCCGTTGGCATGAGGGGCGCACCATCCACCGTGACGCCGGTGATGTGGCTGCCGGCGGCCGCCGTCGGATTGTACCGATACTTGAGCGATTGGGAGACGCCGAGCTTGAGGAATGGACGGGTGGAGGTGGCCGGCTGCCACTGCTCCTCGAGCACTTGCGTGAGCTGAGCACCGGTGAGCGTCTTTGTCACAAGGGTATTGGCGAAGGGCTGCACGCTCGCGGCCTCCTGGTAGGTCACGCGACCGTCGACATCATTTGGCGTGTTTGCACTGGCGGTGTAGGTGAGGTCGGTGCGAAGACCGCCCGGATTCATCAGCGCTACCTGGGCTTTACCGTTGGTGGCCCACAGCTGCACGTCGGCCACGAAGTTGCCGAGCGGGGACTCCCCGCCGCGGTTTTCTGTGGTCCCATCCCTCTGACGCGCCCGCGCGAAGTCGGCGGTGATCTCGCCTACGGGCACCGAGCCCTGGTCTTTCGCTGCGGCCACGGCGGCGGCGACGATCGTGGAAACCGTAGAGTCCGGGGCGAATGCACCGAAGAGTGGCTTGACCTCTGAGCTGATTGCCAGCAACGCCTTCGTCGTTGGATCGACCGAGAGGGAGAGGTGGCCATAGCTCTCGCCATACTTGCCCGCCTGCAGCACCGGACGAGTGCGGTCGGTACCCGGGATCGGCAGCTGCCAGTTGTAGGCCTGGTGGGTGTGACCGGACACGATCGCGTCGACATTGGCGTCCACCGTCGTAACGATTGCACCGAACGCAGAGTCACCGGTGGCACTCGCGAGGGTGGCATCCGCTGCGCCTTCGTGCATTGTAAGCACAATGACATCAGCCTCACCGTTTGCCGCGTTGCCGTCGCTGAGCTGGTCGGCCACCCGATTTACCTCGGTGGGGATATCGCGGAACTCGAGGTTCGCGACCCCGGCCTGGTTCACCAGCGAGGGTGTCTCATCCGTCGTCGCGCCGATGAAGCCGACGGTGACACCGCTGACCTGCTTGAGTGCGTACTGCGGGAACGCGGGCTGGCCTGTACTCCTGTTGTAGATGTTGGCGCTGAGTAGTGGATAGTTCGTTGCCGGGATCACGCGGCTCTCGAGGTCGGCCTGCCCCTGGTCGAGTTCGTGGTTGCCGATGGCGCTTGCGTCGACTCCGATCGCGTTCAGGGCATCGATCGTTGGCTGGTCCTTCTGAATGAAGCTCGTGAACGTGGACGCCCCGATGGAGTCTCCCCCCGAGACGACCAGGGTGTTCGGGTTGGCCGCCCGGAATGACTTCACCAGCCCACCGAGCACAGCCGCGCCCGCTGCTGGCGACGAAGCCTCGAGGCGGCCATGGAAGTCGTTGAAGCTGAGGATGTCGATGGCGACCGGGGTATCGGCGGCAGTAGCAGCGCCAGTAGCAGTAGAAGCGGCAAGCGTCGGGATGCCGAGTGCGACGGCCAGCGCAATCGCCGGGAAAGCGAATCGACGGGAACGGGTAAGTGCCATGGCTGCTCGGGTCTCCTTGGGGGGCATGTCACACACAGACGGTCAGGTCCACCCCTTATCGGGGGACAATGTGCACCTTAGTCGCTGCCGCACTATCGGCGGAAGGGCGGTCACCAAATGGTCACTGGCAGTTCCCGCTACCGTTGAGGTCTTCCACCAGAAAAGGTGCACCGTGCTCGCTGTGTTCATCGGCGTCGTTGCCGCGCTCATTTTTGGATCAGCAGATTTCGCCGGGGGCATGGCCGCAAAACGGATCAGCGTCGTGCGGGTCACCGCGATCGGCGGGCTATCCGGTCTTGCAGTACTTGTGGCCGGTCTGGGCATCGTACCGAGCGTCTGGTCGACGAAGGCGGTGCTCATCGGCGCTATCACCGGCATCACGGGTGCGCTCGCGGTCGTATTGCTCTACGCCTGTCTCGCAATCGGACCGATGAGCATCCTCTCCCCGCTCACTGCGGTGATCTCGGCCGTGGTGCCGGTTCTCGCTGGCGTTCTGCGCGGAGAGCGGTCGAACGTTTTCGGCAATATCGCCATCGTCGTGGCGCTGGTGGCCGTCGTACTCGTGGGGTTCGTGCCGGGCAGGGAGGCGGTGCGGCCATCGCTCAAGGCACTGTCGATGGCGATTGGTGCTGGCGCGCTGATCGGCGTATTTCTTATTCTGATCGACTTGACTCCGGATGACTCCGGACTGGTGCCTCTCGTGGTGAGTCGGGCCGTCAATGCCGTGGTGATGTTTGGCACGATCGCGGTTGGCGCGCTCTGGGCGCATCGACACGGAGCCATCCCACCGGCGATCGGCGGGTGGAAGCCGGGAGTCGCACTCGCGATCATCGCCGGCGTCACCGACGCGATCGCCAATGCGCTGCTGCTGCTCGGCCTGCGTCTTGGCGAACTCACCATCCAGTCCGTGCTCACGGCGCTGTACCCCGCCGGCACGATCATCCTCGCCGCGATTGTGCTGCGCGAACGGATCGCTCCCGTGCAGGTGATCGGACTCGTGCTCGCGCTCGTCGCTGCCGCACTGCTCGCACTGGCCTGACCGCACTGGCCTGCATGCACTGGCCTGACCGCGCTGGCCTGCACGCCGATCCGAGTGTCAACATTGCATGCATTTGACGGTCCTAGAGATGCGAAGCCGCCCCCTGACAGAACTCACACAGGAGACGAGGGCGTGAAGCCGACCTCCTACACCACCAACGAGCACGCCGTCGGTCGGTGGGCTAGCTCATCTTCCCTCGGAGCATCGCACTTGCGGTGCCGAATACCCGGCCGAGAATGCCCATCGCAGAATCCGGATCGCACAATGCCCATTGCAGAATCCGGATCGCTACCCGATTCGCTCAAGCGCTGTGAACCGCATGTCGATGAAGCCGTTGACGCAGGTCTGGTAGAGCAGGTCATAGCCGCGCGGTATGTCCTCGGCATGGTCGACCTCGCCGTTGAGTCGAGCGACTACCCCGATCACGCGGTAACGGCCGGCATCCAGTCCAGTGATGGTGACGATAGCGCCCGCAGCGTTCGGAAATCGACTTCCGCCGCAACTGCTGTGCTCTGCGATCACCCGCACTAGGTAGATGGCGGTCACGTCGACGGCTCCGCGGCACATGTTGATCTCATTTTGGAAGCCACTGGTCCAGACCCGCTGCACGAAGCCAAGCACCGCCCTGGCTGCGACATCAGCTGCAGCCTGCGCTGCAGCCTCCTCAGCGGCTGCGTGCACTGCAGCCACAACTGCGGCTTCCTGCTCGGCTTTCAGCTCCGCTGCAGCCCGAGCGAGAGCGTCCACTCGCTGGGCCAACGCGGAAACGAAGCCGTGGGCTGCAAAGTCGTACGCACCGACTTCTGGATGACCGGGCAGAGCGATGAGCGGGTAACGGGCTGCACCCCCAACCGTGGGCGGCACGACATAGAGAATTGACGGGCGTAACACCCAGTGCGCTGCTGCGCCCACAGTGATCGGAGAAACAGTGGACACGTCAGTGGGGACTACCCCAGTGAGCCCGATCTGCAGGGAGCGAGCCTCCGCTGGACCGATAAGCGACAGCGGCCCGAGGACCACCATAGCCGTAGCAAGGGCTCCCGTTGAGCAAGCCATGAGTGCCCACCGGCGTGCCGCTGCGAACGGTGCAGATTCGCTAAAAGGCATCGATTCCCCGATTCAGTCACAGGTGTGAATGTGCTGTGTCGGGAGGTTGGCCGCAGCGTTCCTATGAGTTGCCTAGGTGTTCTTCCCATTGACGTTGTGTACGCGGTCGATGGGTGATTTGCCGCCGATGCCGGTATGGGGTCTGTGGTGATTGTAGCTATG
>NZ_JADOVH010000010.1 GCF_015751965.1 Frigoribacterium sp. CG_9.8
GGCGAATTCAGGCGGTGGTCGCAACACCGGCTTGATTTGACTGGTTCGAGAGTATCTCGCTGAGGACCTCAGCTGGGGTGCGGTAGCCATGACGTTTCCGAGGCCTTGCGTTGAGTTCCGCGGCGACATTGTCCAGGATCCCGGGCCCGTGGAAGGAGAGGTCGGTGCTCTTCGGGAAATATTGCCGCAGCAGCCCATTTGTGTTCTCGTTGCTGCCTCGTTGCCAGGGCGAGTGTGGGTCGCAGAAGTAGATCGGCATCCCGGTCGCCATCGTGATCTCTTGATGCTTCGCCATCTCCCGTCCCTGGTCCCAGGTCACCGACCGGCGTAGCTGTTCCGGGAGTGTGTTCATCGCTTTGATCATCGCGGTCGACACGGTCAGGGCAGTGTGGTCGCCGGGCAGGTGCAGCAGCTTCACGAACCCGCTGGTCCGCTCGACCAGAGTCCCGATCGCGGACCTCGTCGACGTTGAGCCGATGATGAGGTCGCCTTCCCAGTGACCGGGAACAGCACGGTCTTCGATCTCGGCCGGCCGGTCAGAGATCATCACCATGCCCTGGAACCGCCCCGCCTTGGGGCCATCCGGTTTCTGGGGGCGGCGCCGTGCGCGTCCGGTCCGCAACGCGGTCGCGACTTCCAGCCGCAACGAGCCGCGGCCTTGGACGTAGAGGGCTTGGTAGATGGTCTCGTGGGACACCTGCATCTCCACATCCTCGGGATGCTCGAGCCGGAGCCGGCCAGCGACCTGTTCGGGGCTGAACCGTTCGGTGAGCATCGACACGACCTGTTCCCGTAACGCTAACCCGTCCAACTTCCGTCGTCGTGGTCGGCGGGCCCGCGCCCATGTCTGCTCCTGCGCCAACGAGGGCACGTACCGGTCATAGACCCGGTTCCGTGCCACCTCGCGACTGATCGTCGATGGCGCCCGCCCGAGCAGGCCCGCGATCTGACGCACCCCTTGGCCTTGGGCGAGTTGGAAGCCGATCTCTTCCCGCTCCCGCAACGATAACGACCCGGGACGTATGACAGCGGAACTTCGGAAAGGTAATGGCAGCACCTGCCGATCCTCGCCGAGCCACCGATACGCCGTCGCCCGCGACACCCCCGCGGCCCGCGCAGCGGCCGACGTCGCAAGCCCCTCGTCCAACCCTTTCCAAAACGCCAACCGAACAGCCAACGGCGAAACAGGTCTTGCCATCGAAAATACCCACTAGAACTCAGGGTGTTGCACTCACCACCTGAATTCGCC
>NZ_JADOVH010000011.1 GCF_015751965.1 Frigoribacterium sp. CG_9.8
TTTGCCGCCGATGCCGGTATGGGGTCTGTGGTGATTGTAGCTATGCACCCACGCGTCGTAGGTCGCAGCTCGGGCGGCGTCGGAGCTGTAGTGGTGGGCGTAGGCCCATTCGAACGCGAGGGTGCGGTGGAACCGTTCGATCTTCCCGTTCGTCTGCGGCCGGTAAGGGCGGGTGAATTTATGGGCCACGGTGCCGAGTGCGACGGTGAACAGCTTTGACCGGTAGCAGGACCCGTTGTCCGATAGGACTCGTTTCACGGTGATCCCGAGCGACTCGTAGTAGGCATTTGCTCTGGACCAGAATGCTGCCGCGGTCACTCCTTTCTCGTCTCCGAGGATTTCTGAATAGACGACGCGGGAGTGGTCGTCGATCGTGGAATGCAGGAACGCGTAGCCGGTCGGGACCGATTTCTTCTTGTTCTTCTTTCCTGCCTGGCCGAGAGTCCGCCACCCGCCGCCGGCGGGGATCCGGCCAAGTTTCTTCACATCGATATGGATCATGTCCCCTGGTGTGACGTGTTCGTAGCGGACCGCTTTGGCTTTGCGGACGGCCAGGCCGGTGTTCACATCGATGTGACCCAGCAGAGGCATCCGGTAGCGGGCCAAAACTTTCGAGACCGTCGATTGGGGCAGGTGCAGGTGGTAACCGATCCGGTGGGGTCCCCACCGTTTCGAGAACCGCAAAGCGATGATTCGCCGTTCCGTCCGAAGCGCAGTCCTGGTCGGTGACGACCACGGTTTCGACGAATGGTCGGTAAGCCCAGCCAGACCCTGCACCCGGTAGCGGCGCACCCATTTGGAGACCGTCGCACGAGAGACCTGCAATCGTTCGGCAACTCGGGCCTGCACCCAGTGGCCGTCGATGACCAGCTCTACAAGTTTGCGGCGCCCTTCAGGCGTCAGCGGAGCATGACGATGAGTAACGTAAGAGATGAGGGCCTCCGTTTGATCGAATGAGTGTCGTAACCCATATCGATACCGGAGGTCCTCACCTTTTCAACTCACGCCACGCACACAACCTCCGTGGGAAGAACACCTA